>CBDDHB010000003.1:1377500-1953023 GCA_965228165.1 Rhodospirillaceae bacterium | reverse complement strand
AGGCGCACCCCGGCCAGGGTTTCGGCCTCGGACAGAGCGCCCCGCCCCGCGCCGTCGAGCCAGCCGAGGGCGGCGGCGGACAGGCCGAGGGCGTGCGACTCCCCCGCCCTCGCGGCGCGCAGGGCCTCGCGCAGGGCGGCCAGAGCCTCGGTCGCGGCGGCGGCGTCGCTGTCGCCCAAGGTGTCGCCGGAGAGGGTTTCGTGCAGGGAAAGGCCACGCCGGGAGCGGATCAGTTCCAGGTGTCCGAGGCCGCTCCAGCCGATATGTTCGATGCGCGGGTCGGCGGCGGCGCGGGTTCGCTCCAGCAGGCGTTTCCTTTGCGCGTCGGTGGCGCCGCGCCGGGCTTCCGGCACCACGTCCACCACCACCTGACCGCCGACGTTGCGCAGGCGAAGCTGGCGCAGCAGTTCGTCGATCGCCTCGTCGTTGGCGCGGATCGCCGCATGGGGCGAGGCGTCGCCGCCGGTATCCACGTCCACCGCCAGGAAGGCGCGGGTCGGCTCCAGGGCGATGCGTCCGCCGCCCGGCAGCGTCAGCAGCGGCGACGCGGCCTCGGCCAGCGCGTCCTCACCGCCCGCGTCGGCGAAGCAATCGGCCAGGGAGGCGAGCACCGGCGCGCGTTCCACCAGAATGCCGCGCGCCGCCTGGCTCAACGCGCCGCCGGACACGGTGACCGAGGAAACCTCCATCGCCAGATCGGCCAGCCATTCGGCGAAGGGATCGGGGGCGGGAATCAGGCAGGCGGGCGCGCCTTCGGCGGCGGCGCAAACCTCGGCCCAGCGGCGGCGCAGGCGTTCGCGATCGCGTTCCAGCACCGCCGAGGGAAAGCCCGTCGCCGCGCCGCGCGGCACCCAGCCTTCGCCGGGGGCGGCCCCCGCCTCGGCCCAGGCGGTCAGACGCTTCGCATCCGCCGCCGCCAGACGGCGCGACGCGGAAACCCCGGAACGGAACGGCGAGAAAATCAATCGCGGCGTCGCCAGACGAATTTTTCCGGTCAGGCGCGGCCCCTTTTCGGCCCGCGCCGGGCGATCGATCATCGCCAGCACCGCCCGCCCCTCGGCCAGGTCTTCCGCCCGGCCCGGCCAGTCGGCGCAGGGCAGCAGGGCGGGCAGCGAGCCGCCGATATCCACCAGCACCGCCCGCGCCGCCGCCAGGGTGCCGATCACCCGGCCACGCCAGACCGCGCCCTCGGCGGACTCCGGCGTGCCGCGAAACAGCCGCACCTCCAGCGCCCGACCGTCGGCGTCGGCCAGCAGGGCGCGGGTTTCGGCCCGCCGGATGGCGGGTGGCCGCGACGGTCAGACCGGCGGTCATGGTTCAGCCTTCCTTGGGATGGCGGATGCCCGCCGCCGCCAGCAGGTGCGCGGCCTCGGGCAGGCTTAGGCCCGACCACGTTGCCGTAGGACCCGACGATGGAGGTCACGAAGCGCCCCGCCAGTCCCTGGATGGCATAGCCGCCCGCCTTGCCGTGCCATTCGCCGGACGCCAGGTCGAGGCGGATTTCCGCCTCCGGCAGGCGCTTGAAGGTCACGGCGGTGAGGCACCCGGCGCAGCCGCGCCGCGCCGTCCGGGGAGCGATCTCGCAGATGCCGCCGTAGACCCGGTGGCGCCGCCCGGACAGCAACTCCAGGCAGCGTTTTGCGGTGGCCTCGTCCTCCGCCTTGGGCAGGATGCGCCGCCCGCAGGCGACCACGGTGTCGGCGGCCAGAACCGCCGCGCCGGGATTGTCCGCCGCGACGGCGCGCGCCTTTTCCCCGGCCAGACGCAACACCAGCGCCGGAGCGAGTTCGCGCGGGCGCGGGGTTTCGTCGATCTGGGGGGGAACGATGCGGTCCGGCGCAATGCCGATCTGCGCCAGAAGAGCGCGACGGCGCGGCGAGGCAGAGGCCAGAATCAGGGGCGGCTTGGCGTCTGCCATGTCCGTTGCGCGCCCGGTCAACTTACTTGAAGCGGAAGGTGATGCGGCCCTTGGTCAGGTCGTAGGGAGTCATCTCGACCTGCACCCGGTCGCCCGCCAGCACGCGGATGCGGTTCTTGCGCATCTTGCCGGAGGTGTGCGCCAGGATCTCGTGCTCGTTATCGAGCTTCACGCGAAACATCGCATTGGGCAACAGTTCGGTCACGGTGCCGGAAAATTCGATCAGGTCTTCTTTCGCCATAGTCCCTCATCACACGCCGCTCGGGCGAAACCGTCCAGATTCGGACGCCCCCTTTACTGCGCCGGATACCCAAACGAATCAAGATATTTCCACGAATCCGCGCGGCAAAACCCATGAACCGGGGATCAACGGCGCAAACGGCGCAGCCCCATCCGCATCCGGCTCCACAAATCGCGGCCGCGACGCCGCACCTTCATGCCGCGCGTCCTGCGCTCTCCGGTCAGGGCGTCGGCCCGTTCCTGGGGCATCCGGGGTTCGGGCGCGAAGGCTTCGTCCGCCTGCCATTCCCGCGCGATGCGGGCGGCCAGATCGTCGCGCACCCGGCGATAGGCATCGAGCCTGGCTTCGCGGTTGCCGTCCACCGTGGAGGGATCGTCGGTCGGCCAGAACAGGACCTCGCAGGCGATGGTGCGGGTGAGTTCGTGGGCGCGGTCGCGCGCCTCGCGGGTCAGAGCGACGATCACCTCGAAATTGTGGTCGAGCAGTTCGTCGAAGCTTTTCGGCTGATGGCGGTCGAAGTCGGCGATGCCGCGCTCGGCCAGCACCGCGCCGACGAAGGGATCCGCCGCGTCGGCGATCACCCCCACCGAATCGACATAGGCGCGCGGCCCGAACGCCTTGCGGAACAGGGCGGCGACCATCGGCGAGCGCACCGCGTTGGCGGTGCAGGCGAACAGAACGGCGGACGGCAGCTTTCCCATCGGCTCAGCCTTTGAAGTGCAGCACGCAAAGCAGGGTGAACAGGCGGCGGGCGGTCTGGCGATCGACCTCGACCTTGTCGGCCAGGCGTTCGCGCATCAGCTCCGAGCCTTCGTTGTGCAGGCCGCGACGGCCCATGTCGATCGCCTCGATCTGCGACGGCGAGGCGGTCTTGATCGCGTTGAAATAGCTTTCGCAGACCAGGAAATAGTCGCGCACGATCGAACGGAAGGAGTTCAGCGGCAGCACCAGACGCAGGGTCTCGGCGGCGTCGCGCGGCGTGCCGTGACGGCGGATGTCGAAGGTCAGGCGACCTTCGGAAATCCCCAGATGCACCGCGTAGGGCCCGGCCTCCGCCCAGTCGAGGGGACGGAAGGTGTTTTCCTCCAAGAGGTCGAAGATCGCCGCCGCGCGCTCGTGCTCGACCTCCGGACGGGGGAAGGCGAGGGTCTTCTCGTCCAGGGTGACTTCGGCGATGCTGTGCGGCTGGTCCATCCACCCTCCCCGCCCGGTTACGGCGCCTTCGGCAGGCGCAGCGCCACGGAAAGCGCATGCGCGGAAAGCCCTTCGGTCTCCGCCAGGGTCACCGCCGCCGGACCGATCGCGGCGATCCCCGCCGCGCTCGCCCCCAGCAGGGTCGTCCTTTTCAGGAAATCGAGAACCCCCAGGCCGCTGGAAAACCGCGCGCTGCGCGCCGTCGGCAACACATGGTTGGGGCCGCCGACGTAATCGCCCAAGGCCTCGGGAGTCATCCGCCCCAAGAAAATCGCTCCGGCGTGGCGCACCATCGCCGCCAGACCGTCGGGATCGGCCACCGCCAGTTCCAGATGCTCGGGCGCGACGCGATTGACCAGTTCCACCGCGCGCACCAGCTCCGGCACCACGATCACCACGCCGTGGTCGCGCCAGCTGGCGGTGGCGATGTTGGCGCGCGGCAGGGCGGTCAGGCGGCGCTCCACCGCCCGCTCCACCGCGTCGGCGAAGGCGGCGTCGTCGGTGATCAGGATCGCCTGCGCCGCCGCGTCGTGCTCGGCCTGCGACAGCAGGTCCACCGCGATCCAGTCGGGATCGTTGTCGGCGTCGGCGACCACCAGGATTTCCGACGGCCCGGCGATCATGTCGATGCCGACGGTGCCGAAGACCATGCGCTTCGCCGCCGCGACATAGGCGTTGCCGGGACCGACGATCTTGTCCACCGGGGCGATGCTCGCGGTGCCGTAAGCCAGAGCCGCCACCGCCTGCGCGCCGCCGACGCGATAGACCTCGTCCACTCCGGCGCGCTTGGCCGCCGCCAGAACCAGGGGATTGAGCGCGCCGTCCGGGGTGGGCACGGTCATCACCAGACGCTTCACCCCCGCCACTTTGGCCGGGATCGCGTTCATCAGCACCGACGACGGGTACGATGCGGTGCCGCCCGGCACGTAGAGCCCCACCGCGTCCACCGGCGTCCAGCGCAGACCCAGGCGGATGCCCTCGGCATCGGTAAAGGCGTCGTCCTTCGGCAGCTGGCGGGCGTGGAAGGCGCGGATACGCCCCGCCGCCAGATCCAGCGCCGCCAGCACGGCGGGATCGCAGGCGGCCTCCGCCGCGTCGATCTCGGCGGCGGAAACCCGCAAGGTCGCGGGGGTCAGGGTCAGGCGGTCGAACTTCGCGGTCAGGCGGATCAGCGCGGCATCGCCATGGTCGCGCACCTCGGCGATGATCGCCGCCACCGCGTCCTGCACGTCGGCGGCGGTTTCCCTTTTCCCCGCCAGCAGACGGACGAAGGCGTCGGGGAAATCGGCGGCGGAAGCATCAAGTCGCTGCGGCATCGGTCGCCTCCCGGAATTTGCCGAGCCAGCCCTGCATCTCCGCCGAGCGGGTCTTGAAGGTCGGGCGGTGGAAGATCAGGCGCGAGGTCACCTCGCAGATGCGCTCCACCTCGACCAGGCCGTTGGCCTTCAAGGTCGCGCCGGAGGACACCAGATCGACGATGCGGCGGCACAGCCCCAGTTGCGGCGCCAGTTCCATCGCGCCGTTCAGCTTGACGCATTCGGCCTGCACGCCGCGCGCCGCGAAGTGCTTCTGGGTCAGCGCCGGATACTTGGTGGCGACCCGGATGTGGCTCCAGCGCGAGGGATGGTCCTCGGCCAGGATGTCCACCGGCGACGCCACCGCCAGACGGCAATGGCCGATGCCGAGGTCGAGCGGCGCATAGATCTCCATCAGCACGTCGTTGCCGCAAATGCCGAAGTGCGCCGCGCCGAAGGCGACGAAGGTGGCGACGTCGAAGCTGCGCACCCGGATGATGTCGAGATGCGGCAGATTGGTCGAAAACCGCAGTTTCCGAGATTTGTCGTCGTCGAAGTCGGGTTCCGGCTCGATCCCGGCGGCGCGCACCAGGGGCATCGCCTCGTCGAGGATGCGCCCCTTGGGCAGGGCCAGAATGATGCGGTCGGTCGGTGCCATCTTGAATTCCTTCAGGCGCGCAGGCGTTCGATCTCGGCGCCGCAAGCCGCCAGCTTCTGTTCCAGGCGTTCGTAGCCGCGATCCAGGTGATAGACGCGGTTGACCACGGTCTCGCCCTCCGCCGCCAGCCCGGCGAGGACCAGCGACATCGAGGCGCGCAAGTCGGTCGCCATCACCGGCGCGCCGGACAGACGCGCCACGCCGCGCACGATCGCCGATCCGTTATGGATGTTGATGTCCGCGCCCATGCGTTTCAACTCCGGCACGTGCATGAAGCGGTTTTCGAAGATCGTCTCGGTGACCATCGCCGCGCCCCGCGCGGTGGCGAACAGGGCCATCACCTGCGCCTGCATGTCGGTGGGAAAGCCGGGATGCGGCTCGGTCATCACATCGACGCCCCGGATGTCGCGCCCCTCCGCCTCCACCAGGACGCCCCCGGCCCGCGCCTCGACGTTCGCCCCGGCGGCGATCAGAACCTTGATCAGGGCGGACATCTGGGCCGCGTCGGCGTGTTGCAGCATCAGGTTGCCGCGGGTGATCGCCGCCGCCACCGCATAGGACCCGGCCTCGATCCGGTCCGGCAGCACCGCGTGGGTCGCGGCGTGGAGCGCCGCCTTGCCCCGCACCACCAGACGCGAGGTTCCCAGGCCGTCGATCTCCGCCCCCATCGCCAGCAGGCACTGCCCCAGGTCGATGACCTCGGACTCGCGCGCCGCGTTGTCGATGATCGTCTCGCCGTCGGCCAGGGTGGCCGCCATCAGGATGTTCTCGGTGCCGGTGACGGTGACCTGCGGGAATACCAGGTGCGCCCCCTTCAGGCGTCCGTCCACCCGCGCCTCGACATAGCCGCCGTCGATGGCGATGGTCGCCCCCATCTGCTCCAACGCCTTCAGGTGCAAATCCACCGGGCGCGCGCCGATGGCGCAGCCGCCGGGCAGCGACACCCGCGCCCGCCCCTCGCGCGCGAGCAACGGCCCCAGAACCAGGATCGAGGCGCGCATCTTGCGCACCAGGTCGTAGTGCGCGGTGGTGTTGGTGATCTCCGCCGCGCGCAGTTCCAGCACCCGCCCGCCGCCCTTGCCGCCGCCGTTCATGTGCAGCGACACGCCATGCGCCATCAGCAGGTTGGCCATCGTCGTGATGTCCACCAGATGGGGCAGGTTGGCGAGGGTCAGGGTGCCGTCGGTCAGCAGGCTGGCGGTCATCAGCGGCAGCGCCGCGTTCTTCGCGCCGCTGATCGGGATGGTGCCCTTAAGCGGCCGCCCGCCGCGAATTCGAATGCTGTCCATGCGTCCTTCCCTGCGCGGGATGCCCCGCGACCAAACCCTTTACAGACGCGGCAGGGTGACGCCGGTCTGGCTCATGTATTTTCCGGCGCGGGAGCGATAGGTCACCTCGCACGGGGAATCGCCCTTCAGGAAGATAAACTGCGCCACCCCCTCGTTGGCGTAAATCTTCGCCGGCAGCGGCGTGGTGTTGGAGAATTCCAGCGTCACGTGGCCTTCCCAACCCGGCTCCAATGGCGTCACGTTGACGATGATGCCGCAACGGGCATAGGTGGACTTGCCCAGGCAGATCACCAGCACGTCGTCGGGAATCTTGAAGTACTCGACGGTGCGGGCAAGCGCGAAGCTGTTGGGCGGGATGACGCAGACGTCGGTGGAACGATCGACGAAGCTTTTCTCCGAGAACGCCTTGGGGTCCACCACCGCGGAATCGATGTTGGTGAAAATCTTGAACTCGGTCGAACAGCGCGCGTCGTAGCCATAGGACGACAGGCCATAGGAGACCACGCCCTCGCGGCGCAGGCGGTCCTCGAACGGCGAGATCATCGCCTGTTCCTGCGCCATCTTGCGTATCCAATGATCCGGCATCACGCCCATGATCGGCTGCTCCCTTGCGGCTGTCTCAGCGACAGTCTTAGCGAGTTGGACCGGGGTCGGCAAGCCCGCATCCCGCCGCGCCGCCGCCTGTTCGCGGCGAAGCCGCAGATTGCGGCGCAGGGCCTGCGCCGCCTCGGTCTGGTGTTCGGTCTTGTCCATGGCGTTTCCCCGGTTCCGGCGATTCCGCGACAGAATAGAGCAAGACGCGATTTTTTTCGCAAGGGACTTGCCAGACGTCGCCGCCTTGTGTATCAAGTCCGCCTCACGCCGCGCAAGCGGACGTACCCCGAATGTGCCGCCGTAGCTCAGGGGTAGAGCACACCCTTGGTAAGGGTGGGGTCGACAGTTCAATTCTGTCCGGCGGCACCATTCTTCCCCCCTCACAGACGCAACGGGCGCCGGAATCCGGCGCGGGCCGATCTTGGATCGTGGCGCGGATCGCGACGCATCCGGGCTGGACCTTCCACGTTCAGCCTTCGGGATGAACGCCGTTGCTTCGAATTCCCGGCGGCCTTCCGCCGAATGGGAAACCTGGACATGAAAACCTCGTTCCATAGTTTGCGAACGAGATTGAAGTTGAGCGGTGGTTCGCCGTGTCGCTATTTGTCGATTGCCGCTAATTGCCGGAGTTTGAATTGACAAATTCCGACTGTGCCTTTTGGAGCGCCTTTTTCGCCGTCTCGCGACTCTTTACACCGTATTTTTCCGCAAGAGATTCTTGTTTCATGCTCTGAAGGCTGGTGGGGGTTTCCCGCCCTGAGCGAAAGTCTTCAAGCATGGTGGTGGCGGCCCGACCAGTTAAGTCACCCTTCGGCCCCCTCTTGTATGTGAATCCAAGCCCTTGGGCTTCCCGCGCGATAGGACCGAGCAACACCGTTGCGTCTTCAACCACCACGTCATCAAAACGTCGTGTCGGCGATGCCAGTGCATTCACCCCTTCATGGAAGCGGGGCATCATCGCCGCCACGTCCAGACGGTCGATTTCCACGCGCCTGCCATCCTGACCAATCCCCGTGACCTTGTATCGGCCAGAAGTCAGGGCATCTCGCACGCGCAGCTCGATACTTTGAAGAAGAATGCCCCTCGCCCAAAAGCGCAGGCTCTCGGCCTCGCGTTGACGGGCCTCCTCATACTTGTTAATCAGCCTCATATCCCACGCATCCAGGTGCGCCCATGTGCGAGCCACCTCTGCCTCTGCGCGTTCGAAATGCGCCAAAGGCAGCGTCGTGGATTTGACGTCGAAGGCACGATTATAGGCCGCCACCCTGCACGGGCAGACGCGCTTAGCGAACTCCCATAGGGTTTTGGGAGGAGATGGTGCCGTTTGGTCTTCCTGGGACGAAGAAATGGACTCAGTTCCGCCCCCGTTGCGTTCCTGGTGGGAAACCACTCCATGCCGTATGCGGCCAAGGTTCCATCATACAACGCGCAGGCTAGACGGCGGACAGCGGGCATAACTTCTGGAAGAGGCTGTAAAAATCCTTCGCCTATAGTGGCCGGATATGACGTCCCCCTATCCCCACTGATCATGCTGGGATAACCGACGCGCTCTTCGTCAACAGCACAGCCCAAGGGAACATCTCCGGTAACGATCCACCTCAAAGCCTGTTCAAGGGCACAGTCCCCATGTGTAGGCACTTCTCGCCGCCCCTGTTCCGGGCGAGGAAAAATCGCACGCAACTCCCCAAAATTAAGGCGAACACATCGGAACGCGTGGATTCCCGACGCCCCATAAACTCGGGAAAGTCCCCAGTCGATATGGGAAAGGCTTTTCCAATAGGATTTCGGAACCGGTTGAACTTCAGCGAAGGGGTTGAGCGATGGGGGGCCTCAACCTCGAAAGGTTTTTTACCTCTGGCGTCGGATATTTCCATATCCTCGGACAAGGGTTGAAATTTCAACAGAGGCGTTCCGTTCGGTTCCATTTTTCACCAATCCACTAGGCATCCGCAAGGGGTCGGCGGCGCCGCGCGTTCAGGCCTTCGCCCAATGCCGCGCGATTTCTTACACCACCGCGACGACGGCGCTTTCGCGTTGCGTCCGGTCAACGGTGATCGTGACATTGTGCCCCAGGCGGGCCAGAAAGCGCAGCAGGCGGTCGGTGGAAAAGCCGGTGATGCGGCCGCGCAGAATCGCCGACACCTTGGCCTGATCGGTGCCCAGCAGCTTGGCGGCATCCTTTTGGGAAAGCCCCCGCTTGCGGATGATATCGGCGACGGCGTGAACCAAGTTGGCCTTCGCCAGGTCCGTTTCCGGGTCCGGCAAACCAAGGTCAGCGAACACGTTGCCGGTGCTTGGGGTGATATCCTCGGTCATCATGCCTCCTTCAACCGTTCCCGGTGGCGGGCCTCCGCCAGGGCCAAGCGTGAGCGGATCAATTCCACATCATGCCTGGGGGTGGCGATGCCGCGCTTGGCCTTCTTCTGGAAGGCGTGAACCACATATACGGCGGTGGCGAAGCGAACCGTATAGACGGCGCGATAGGTGTTGCCGTCGAAGTCCTCCACCACCTCCAACACACCCGCCCCGCCGAATCCCTTGAGCGGCTTCGCATCGTCGGACTTGCCGCCCTTTTGCGCCAGAAGCAGGGCGGAACCGATGTTCCGCTTCACCTGGGACGGAAAGCCGCGCAAGTCCTTCAGCGCCGATCCCACCCACTCCAACGGCTTCAAGCCGGATTCATCGCTCATCATATAAGCCAGTTCTGGCAAAAACGAAAGAGGCACGCGTGAATTATGCCTCACCCTCTCCACACCCACAACGGAACCAGCTTCGCCGCGTCCTCGCCCCCCTTCCCGCGCCCGGCAAAAACCGCCGGGGGATCTCCGTTCGCGGTCGATTCTGCCCATCGCGAAGAACCAAGAATCATTCGGAATCAGCTCATTAAAGCCGCCCTCCCAAGGCACGGATTTTGCTGGCGAAGGATGCCGGATTCTCCGGCGGGGGGAGACTGAAACATGACGACGATTTTCGGAACGCGGGCCGCCGACGCCTTCGCCGGGTCGGTCGGAGCGACCGTCATCGGTACGCCGGACGCCGAGGCCTGGAAGGACCAGTTGCGCGCCGCGATGCAGGGTCTGAACGCGACCACCCCGAGCGGCGACGACGGCGAGGACCGGGCGACGGCGGTTTACGGAAGCTTGGGGTCCTCGTCCGCTTCGGCGGTGACGGCGCAGGCCATCGGTCAGACGGAAGAGGCCGAGACCCCCAGCGCGAAGGACGAGTTCCTGGAGTTCATGGAAATGACCCCGATGGAACGGATGCGCGCCCAGATCCTCAGAAACCTGGGCGTCACCGAGGAGCAGATCGCCGCGATGCCGCCCGAGGAACGCAAGAAGATCGAGGACAAGATTCGCCAGATCATCGAGGAAACAGTGCGGCGCGAGACGGAGGAAAAAACCGCCGAGAATATCGAGGCCGACACCACGACCTCCGGCGCGACGGCCACGGAGACCGCTTCCACCGCCTCGGCGGAAGACGGCAGGAGCAAACCCGACGCGGTCGGCCCGACCCTGGAACAGGTCCTGCCCTTCCTGCGCGACGACGGCGGCCAGGCGATCGGCGGCAAGGAGGCGAAATCGACCGTCGCCGCGAACGCCGAAAAGGACCGCGAGAACGCCTGAAAAAAATCGGACCGGGCAACGCCCGGTCCGATCGCTTCCTATTCCGCCGAAGGCTCGGCGGCGACCTTCAGCTTCGGCTTGGGCAGGTCGAGCTTGATGTGGAGTTCGCGCAGGCGTTCGGGTTCGACCTCCGCCGGGGCCTGCATCAGCAGATCCTGCGCCTGCTGGTTCAGCGGGAAGGCGATGACCTCGCGGATGTTGGGTTCGTCGGCCAGCAGCATGACGATGCGGTCGATGCCCGGCGCCGACCCGCCGTGCGGCGGCGCGCCGAACTTGAAGGCGTTCAGCATGCCGCCGAACTTTTCCTCGACCACCGAGGCCGGGTATCCGGCGATCTCGAAGGCCTTGTACATGATGTCCGGGCGATGGTTGCGGATCGCGCCGGAGGACAGCTCGACGCCGTTGCAGACGATGTCGTACTGATAGGCCTTGATGGTCAGCGGATCCTGGTTGAGAAGCGCGTCCATCTCGCCCTGCGGCATCGAGAACGGATTGTGGCTGAACTCGATCTTGCCGGTTTCCTCGTTCCGTTCGTACATCGGGAAATCGACGATCCAGCAGAACTTGAACTGGCCTTTGTCCAACAGTCCCAGATCGGCGCACAGGCGGGTGCGCACCTTGCCCGCGAACTTGGCGGCGGCAAGCGGCTTGTCGCAGGCGAAGAACACCGCGTCGCCGTCCTTCGCCCCCGTCGCCGCCTTGATCGCGGCGACGCGGTCGGGTTCCAGATTCTTGGCGATCGGACCCTTCGCCTCGCCGTCGGCGAAGCCGATGTACCCCAGGCCGCCCGCGCCCTCTTCCCGCGCCCAGGCATTGAGGTTGTCGAACCAGGAGCGCGGCTTCGCCGCGCCGCCGGGGGCGGGAATGGCGCGCACCACCGACCCGGCGGCGACGCCCTTGGCGAAAATCCCGAAGCCGGAGTTGCGGAACGCCTCGGTGACGTCGGCGATGACGATGGGGTTGCGCAGGTCGGGCTTGTCCGAGCCGTACTTCAACATCGCCTCGTCATAGGGGATGCGCGGGAAGGGCGTGGGGGTCACCGGACGGCCCTTGCCGAACTCCTCGAACACCCCGGCCATCACCGGCTCGACCACCGCGAAGACGTCGTCTTGCGTCACGAAGCTCATCTCCAGATCGAGCTGATAGAACTCGCCCGGCGAACGGTCGGCGCGGGAATCCTCGTCGCGGAAGCACGGCGCGATCTGGAAATAGCGGTCGAATCCCGCCACCATCAGCAACTGCTTGAACTGCTGCGGCGCCTGCGGCAGGGCATAGAACTTGCCCGGATGCATCCGCGCCGGAACCAGAAAGTCGCGCGCCCCTTCCGGGCTGGAGGCGGTGAGGATCGGGGTCTGGAACTCCATGAACCCCTGCACGATCATCCGCTGCCGGATCGAGGAAATCACCCGGCTGCGCAGCACGATGTTGGCGTGCAGGCGCTCGCGGCGCAAATCCAGGAAGCGGTAGCGCAGACGCATTTCCTCGGAGAAGTCCTCGTTGGAGGCGACCTGGATCGGCAGCACCTCGGCGGTGGACAGCACCTCGACCGCGTCGGCGCGAACCTCGATCTCGCCGGTCGGCAGCTTGGCGTTGACGGTGTCGGACGAACGCTTCACCACCCGCCCGGTGACGCACACCACGGTTTCCGGCCGCGCGCCCTCCAGCGCCGCGAACACCGGGCTGGCGCTGTCGGTGACGCACTGGGTGATGCCGTAGTGATCGCGCAGATCGACGAACAGAAGATTGCCATGGTCCCGCTTCCTGTGCACCCAGCCGGAAAGACGCACCGTGTCCCCGGTATGGCTGGCGTTCAGGTCGTTGCAGGTGTGCGTGCGATAGGCGTGCATGGCGCGGTCCTTCGGTTCAAACTCGGCAGGCAAAAGCACAACGAAGCCGCGCCTTTGTCAAGGCGCGATTTGCGCCGCGCGCCGGGCGGAGGGCGGCGGCTTTTCCGCGCGCCGCCCGCGACGCGAAGACTTGCCAGCCCCCGCCCCTTGAGAGTATAGGTTGCCGCCATGAGCCTGATCACAGACACCCAGGCCTTGGCGGCCCTATGCGCGCGCCTGGCCAAATCGCAGTTCGTCACCGTCGATACGGAATTCATCCGCGAAAAGACCTATTGGCCCAGGCTGTGCCTGATCCAGGTCGCGGGCGAGGATGAAGCCGCCGGCATCGATCCCCTGGCCGAGGGAATCGACCTGGAGCCGTTCTTCGCGCTGATGCGCGACGCCTCGGTGCTCAAGGTCTTCCACGCGGCGCGCCAGGACCTGGAAATCATGTTGAAGCTGATGGGCGACCTGCCCACGCCGATCTTCGACACCCAGATCGCGGCGATGGTCTGCGGCTTCGGCGAATCCGTCGGCTACGAGACCCTGGCGACCAAGCTGGCCGGGGCGCACATCGACAAGTCCACCCGCTTCACCGACTGGTCGAAGCGCCCGCTGACCGACCGTCAGGTGGTCTATGCCCTGTCCGACGTGATTCCGCTGCGCAAGGTCTATCGCAAGCTGGCGGCGGTTCTGGCCCGCACCGACCGCGCCGCCTGGCTGGACGAGGAAATGACCGTCCTCACCGATCCCGCCACCTATCAGCCCGACCCGCGCGAAATGTTCCGCCGCCTGAAGTCGCGGACCAAGAACCCCCGCTTCCTCGCGGTGCTGCGCGAACTCGCCGCCTGGCGCGAGACCGAGGCGCAACGCCGCGACCTGCCGCGCCAGCGGGTGGTCCGCGACGAGGCGCTGCTGGAAATCGCCGCCTCCGCCCCGACCACGCCGGAGGCCCTGGCCGATACCCGCCAGTTGCCGAAAAGCATGACCGAGGGACCGGTCGCCCAGGCGATCGTCGAAGCGGTGGAAACCGGTCTTGCCCTGCCGACCGGCGAATGCCCCGATCTGCCCGACCATCGGAACCATCCACCCGGTCTGGCGCCGGTGGTGGACCTTTTGAAGGTTCTGCTCAAGACCAAGTGCGACGCCCACGGCGTCGCCTCGAAGATCGTCGCTTCCGCCGAGGAACTGGAGGAACTGGCCGCCTGCGACGACGCGCCGGTGCGCGCCCTGTCCGGCTGGCGGCGGGAACTCTTCGGCGAGGATGCGCTGCGCCTGAAGCGCGGCCACATCGCCCTGGCGATCTCTCCCGACAACGGTCGCATCGAACTGATCCCGGTCGAGGACGAACCGGACGAGGACTTGAGCGAAATCGGCGCCGCTTGATCCCGTCGGTCGATCCGACGCGACGGTCGCCATGAACGAAAAGGCCGGGATGATCCCGGCCTTTTCGTTTCGCTCACACCCGTTCGATCGCCGCCTCGCGGCCGATGCAGCGGGCCAGCCGTTCCAGCCGCTTGTCGAACGCCGACACCTCGAAGGCGGGGTCGTCGGCGGGAATCCGCAGCACCAGACGGCGGGGTTCGCGGATCAGGCGGCAATGCCCCAGGATGCCCGGCGCGCCGCCGGTGATGACGTGGGCCAGGCGCAGGGCGCAGCCGACCGCCTGCACCCGCACCCGGTCCTCGGGGGACAGCATCGCCAGAACGCCCTGAGCATCGTGAATTTCGTCGTAGCTCTGATAACGATAAAGCACCATCAAGGAAAGGGCGGCGCGATCCTGGTGGTCGAATCCCACCACCGGCAGGCGCAGGGTCTTGAAAAAGGCCTGCTGGCCACGAAAGTCCGGATGTTCGTCCCAGTAAAGATCGCCCAGCATGCAGGCGGCGAAACGCTGCCGCAGTTGCTTTTCGCTTTCGTTCTCGAACAGCGGATCGAGAAAATGCATCAGCCGCGACGGCTGTTGGGCGAAGCGATGGCCGTTGCCCGCCACCGCCTCGCACATATCGACGATCGGATCGCGGTCGCGAATTTCCCGGGGCAGGTTGGTGTAATAGAAGCCCTCCCGCATGCCGTGGATGGAAAACACCAGCCGCTCGGGGCGGATCGTCGTCAGCAGAATCTGCAACAGGCGCGCGGCGAACGGCAGGGCGGAGATGCGGCGGCGCGAAATGCCGGGAATCTTGTCCATCGAACGGCGGCCGATGCGCGCCACCAGATCGGCCAGTTCCAGCGCCTTGTCGCGGGAGGGGGTATACTTGTCCAGCACCTGAAGGGGGTGGTTCTCCTGCTGCATGCACAGCTTGGCCAGCGCCCGCCAGGAGCCGCCGACCGCATAGAGGTTGCGGACCGGCCTCCCGAAGGCCCACGGCGCGCTTTTCAGGAACCCCCGGATCGCGTCATCGACCGCCGCGTCGCCGCCACGGGCGATGTCTTCCAGGCGCAGCACCCCCAAAGGAAACGACGCCAGCCGCCCCAGGGGGTCGTGCCGTCCGCCGTCGATTTCCACCAGTTCCAGGCTGCCGCCGCCCAGGTCGGCGACTAGGCCTTCCGCATCCGGAGTGCCGAGCAGCACGCCGAGCGCGGCCAACTGGCCCTCGTCCTCGCCGGAGAGCACCCGCACCTCGGCGCCGAAGCGCGCCACCAGTTCGGCGACGAAGGCGGGACCGTCGGCGGCGTCGCGCACCGCGGCGGTGGCCAGCAGGTCCAGACGTCCCACCCCCATGGCGCGGGCCAGGCGCACGTAGCGCCCCACCGCCGCCACCGCGCAGTCCCGTCCGGCGGGATTGAGGATGCCGCTGGTCTGAATCCCCGCGCCCAGGGCGCAGGCGGATTTTTCGTTGAACAACTGCACCGGGGCGCGGGTCAATCCGGCGAAGACCACGAAGCGCACCGAGTTGGAACCGATGTCGATGACGCCGACCGGGCGGCCGTCGCCGGAGGCGGAAACCACCTCGGGGGCGACGTGATGCAAGGGGTGCGCGCTCATGCTTCACCGATTGACCGGGTTGCACCCGCTCGGGCGGGTGGGTCCGGGCGCATCTTAACGATGCGGCTCGTCCAAGGACAAGGGCTGAATCTCGTCCCCCCTGTGACCGACGCGGGCGCTGCCGCGTCCCGACAGGCTGGGATTGGTCATGAAATAGGTGTGGGCACTGAATCCCTGTCCGGCGGGCTGGCAGCGCCGATAGACGCCGTCCTCGTGCAGAATCCAGCTTTGCGCCGTGTCCTTCAGGTTGGCGACCATGATCTGGTCCAGCACCTGGCGATGCACCGTCGGATTCTCGATCGGCACCAGGCTTTCCACCCGGCGCAGGGTATTGCGCTGCATCCAGTCGGCGGAAGAGATGTAGACCTTGGCGTGGGACGACGGCATCGGATGCCCGTTGCCGAAGCAGGCGATGCGCGCGTGTTCCAGGAAACGCCCGACGATGCTCTTCACCCGGATGTTCTCCGACAGACCGGGAACGCCGGGACGCAGGCAGCAGATGCCGCGAATCACCAGATCGACCTGCACCCCGGCCTGCGAGGCGCGGTAGAGGGTGTCGATGATCGCGGTATCGACCAGGGCGTTCAGCTTCGCCCAGATCGCCGCCGGACGCCCCGCCCTGGCGTGTTCGATCTCCGCCTCGATGTCGGCGATCAGGCGGGCGCGCAGGTTGATCGGCGCGATCGCCAGCCGTTCCATCTGCTCGGGCAGGGCATAGCCGGTCATGTAGTTGAACATCTTCGCCGCGTCGCGGCAAAGCGCCGGATCGCAGGTGAAGAAGGACAGGTCGGTATAGATCTTGGCGGTGATCGGATGGTAGTTGCCGGTGCCGTAATGGACATAGGACCGCAGTTGGTCGCCCTCGCGGCGCACCACCAGCGACACCTTGGCGTGAATCTTCAAATCGATGAAGCCATAGACCACCTGCGCCCCGGCGCGTTCCAGGCGGCACGCCCAGCGGATGTTGGCTTCCTCGTCGAAGCGGGCCTTGAGTTCGACCATCGCGGCGACCGACTTGCCCGCCTCCACCGCCTCGACCAGGGCGGCGACGATCGGCGAATCGTTGCTGGTGCGGTAAAGCGTCTGCTTGATCGCCACCACGTCGGGATCGCGCGCCGCCTGACGGATGAACTGCACCACCGCGTCGAAGGATTCGTAGGGATGGTGGACCACCAGATCCTTCTTGCTGATCGCGGCGAAGCAATCGCCGCCGAAATCGCGGATGCGTTGCGGGAAGCGCGCGGTGAAGGGATAGAACAGCAGATCGGGCCGGTCATTGACGATCAGCGCCTTGACGTCGGCCATGCCGATCAGGCCTTCGAGGTCGAAGATGTCCTCCGCCGCGGTGTCCAGGGCCTCGGCGATCAGGACGCGCAGGTCGGGCGCCATTTCGTAGGTGGTGGTCAGGCGGATGACATGACCGCGGCGACGGCGCTTCAGCGCGCTTTCGAAACTCCGCACCAGGTCTTCGGCCTCTTCGTCGATTTCCATTTCGCTGTCGCGCAGGACTCGGAAATGGCCGCTTTTTTCCACCTCGTAACCGGGGAACAGGCGGTCGAGATGCAGCATCACCACCTGCTCCAGGGCGATGAAGCGAATCCCTTCGCCCTCCAGACGGACGAATCGCTCCACCTGGGCGGGCAACGGCACCAGGGCATGCAGCAGCGCCGTCCCCGGCTTCGCCTTGAGTTCCAGAACCAGGGCCATGCCAAGGTTGGGAATGAACGGGAAAGGATGCGCCGGATCGATGGCGAGCGGCGTCAGGATCGGGAAAATCTGCCGCATGAAATGATCGGCCAGCCAGGCGCGGTCGGCCCGGGTCAGCTCCTTCGGCTCGATCACCGCGATGCCTTCCTTGCGCAACTCGCCTTGCAGGGTCTTCCAGCACTTGACCTGGCGACCGACCAGATCGCGCGCCTCGGCGTTGAGGCGGTTCAGTTGCTGTTCCGGGGTCAGACCGTCGTCGGACGGGGTGTTGACGCCCGCGTCCACCTGCCCCTTCAGGCCGGCGACGCGCACCATGTAGAACTCGTCCAGGTTGGAGGCGGAAATCGACAGGAAGCGCACCCGTTCCAGAAGCGGGTGGTTGGGATTGTCCGCCTCTTCGAGGACGCGGGTATTGAAGGCCAGCCACGACAGTTCGCGGTTGATGTACAGCTTGTCCACCGGCAGGGAGGCGATATCCAGGGGCTTGGTCGCGAGGGCGGGGTTGGCGCCGTTCATACAGAAATCTCCCGATCGGTGGCATCCGGCCTGCGGCGCGCCGACGCGCCGCTGGACTCGACCGCTCATTGTGGCGGAAACTCGACCGCCTCGAAAGAGTCAACTCGCACTCGCATACCGGAACCCTGGCCCTCTTCAGGATGATGTTTTGATGACAAAAACCCTGATCCTTCTGCGCCACCTGAAATCCGACCGGGGAGCCCCCGGGCTCCCCGACCGCGACCGCCCCCTGGCGGAACGCGGCCATGCCGACGGATTGCCGGTGCGCGAGGCCCTGGCGCGGCTTTGTCCGACGCCCCAGGCGGCGGTCTGTTCCCCGGCGCGGCGCACCCGCGAGACCTGGGAAGCGATCCGCGCCGCCTGTCCGGAGGCCGAAATCCGCTTCGAGGACGCGATCTACGAGGCCTCCCTCGACACCCTGCGCGGCGTCGCCGCCGCCCTGCCCGACGCGGCGGAAACCGCGCTGCTGATCGGCCACAACCCCGGCCTTCTGGATTTCGCCTGGTTCCTGGCGCGGCCCGCCGACCTGTCGGCGCGGCCGATCTTCGCCAAGTTCCCGACCGGAGGCGTCGCCGCCTTCGGTCTGGAGATCGACTCCTGGGCCGACCTGTCCGGCGGCGGCGGCCGGCTGATCGCCGCCTTCACGCCGAAGGAGCTGGCGCGGGATCGCCGCTGAAAGAGTCCAGGGTTTCCCTCAGCAGCGCCACGGTGACCCGCCGCTTCAGCGCCAGGGCGCGGCGGTCGGCCCACTCCACCACCCGCTCGGCGGCGGCGATCGAACGCTCCATGTGGGTCAGCAGGAAGGATATCTCCGCCTCGCCGACGACCAGTTGGCGGTCGTGGAACAGCTTGGCCAGAACCAGCGCCATCAGGCGGTCGTCGGGACGCCCGATCTCCGCCACCGGCAGGGTCAGCAGGCGCGACCGCCAATCCGGCAGGCGCAGCGGAATCGCGGAGGGCGTCAGGGTGCTGGTGAGCAGCAGCCGCACCCCCCGCTCCCGCGCCCGGTTGAACAGATGGAACAGGGCTTCCTCGGGCGGGTCGCGGTCGATGTCCTCGACCACCAGGGCGGGCGCGTCGAGGATCGGCCCTTCCGCCGTCAATTCGGCGGCGGCGACCGGCGCCGCTCCGCTGGCCTGGGCGAACATCCGGGCGATATGGGTCTTCCCGGCGCGAGGCTCGCCCACCACCACCAGGCCGCCGGTCGGCCAGTCGGGCCAGGCGTCCAGCCAGGCCATCACCCCGGCATGGCAGTCGGAGACCCAGAAGTCCTCTCCCCCCAGGGCGGCGCGATGCGGCAGATCGAGGACGTACTGCATCGGCGTCTCAGGCATCGCCGCCGCCGCGATAGGCGCCGCTCGCCAGATAACGGCGCAGGGCATGACGGGTCAGCACGCCGATCACCGCCGCCACCGGCAGAGCCACCAGGATACCGAGAAAACCGAACAGCGAGGCCCCGGCGAACAGGGCGAACAGCACCCACACCGGGTGCAGGCCGACGCGGTTGCCGACCAGACGCGGCGTCAGGACGTAGCCTTCCAGAATCTGGCCGCCGACGAACACCCCGATCACTCCGGCGATCGACGGCCAATCGGTAAACTGCACGACGGCGAGAATCGCCCCAAGGGCGAACCCCGCGATGCCGCCGACATAGGGAATGAACGACATCAGACCGGTGCCGATGCCGACCAGCATTCCGGCGTCCAGCCCGGCCAGGCTCAAGCCCAGCCCATAATAGAGGGCCAGAACCAGACACACCGTGGCCTGGCCGCGCAGAAACCCGGCCAGGGTGCGGTCGATGTCGCGCGCCATGTCGCGGATCGTCGGCGCGGACTTGCGGGGCAGCCAGCCGTCGATCAACGCCACCATGCGGTCCCAGTCGCGCAGCAGATAGAAGGTGACCACCGGAGTGACGACCAGCAGGGAAAGAAGGTTGATCACCGCCGCGCCGCGCGACAGCACGCCGCGCGCCAGCTTGCCCACCCAATCGACGAGGTTCCCGGCGTAATTGCCGACCGAGTTTTCCAGCGTCCGCACCTGTTCCGGCGGCAGATGGTCCAACGCCCAGCGCAGGTGGGGGAACACCGCCTCCCAGACCCGGTCGGCGTATCCCGGCGCATTGTCGATCAGGGTGATCACCTGCACCTGGATCACCGGCACCAGGACCACCAGAAGGCCGATCAGCGCCAGCATCACCGACACCGTGATCACCATCACCGCCGGAGTGCGCTTCAGCCCCGCCCGCTCCAGACGGTCGGCCAGGGGATCGAGAAAATAGGCCAGCGCCAGACCCGCGACGAACGGCAGCAGCATGCCGCGCAGCAGGTACAGCGCCAGGAAGAACGCCGCGAAGGCGATCCCCCAGATGCGGAAGGCATCGCGCCGGATGATCACGGTTTTCCCCTATGGTTGCGGCGGCGTCGCCGGTTCGGGATTGGGGGTCACCTCCCAGTAGCCATCCCGCGTCTCGACCGCGAAGCCGACGCGGACGACCGCCCGCCGCAGCGCCTCGACGTCGCCGGAATACTGCACCGCCGCCTGCACCACGTCGGTGCGCGCGGCGCGCAAGGCCACCGAGCGCACGCCGGGCAAGGCGCGCAGGGTGCGGTCCACCCGCACCCAGTCGGCGATTCCCGACACCGGCACCAGGATCGCCAGGGACTCGGTTTCGCCGACCATGATCGCGTTGGCGGCCTGCGGCTTGCCACCGCGCGCCACCGCCAGCACCGCATGCGCCGCCAGATCGCCCAGCGCCGCCGCCGGGTCGTCGGCAAGCGGCGAGGACAGTTCCGCCAGGGCGGCGGGCAGCGGACGGGGATAGCGTTTCAGGGACAGGTTCGCCCCCTGCCCGGGCAGCAGTTCGGCCACCGCCACCACCACCGCGTCGGCGCCGTAACGGGCGAGCAGCGCATCCATCGCCTCGACGTCCAGCGCCATCGCCTTGTCCGGAGTGGTCTGCGCGGTATCCACCGGATCGCCCAACGGCACCGCCACCGGGAACAGGCCGCGCGACACCGCGGTGCGCACCAGAAGCGGACGCCAGGGGTTGGTGTCCTCCCACAATTGCGGGGGCGCCTCCGGCCGCTCGCGGAAGACCCCCAGCAGCACCACGGTTTCGTCGCTGCCGCGCACCATCGACACGCCGTTGGCCTTCAGGAAGGCGCCCACCCGTTCGGGATCGAAGTGCACCGCCAGGGTGGCGATGTAGCGGGTGGCGGAGGCGCGCTCGGCGGCGACCGAAAGGTCGGCGACCATCGCCTCCACCGCCGAGGCCGAAAGCTCGGGCAGGCGGGATCGCTCGTCCTCGGGAACCAACGTGCCGATCAGACGGCGATAGGCGGCGACCTGGCCCTGCTGCAAGGCCTCTTCCCGCGCCTTCGCCGCCGAGGCGGCGCGCACGTCGACGCGAATCCCGCCGACGGCGAAAGCATCCGCCCAGGCCGCGCCGCCCACCGCCGAGACCAGAACCAGAGACAAGGCCAGAAGCGCCGCGCGCCCGGTCCGCATCATCACGCCACCCGTTACCGTCATGCCCATCCCCGATGGATCGTTGCCCGGAGGATTCGCCGAAATCGACCCCCGCGAGCGTATTTGCAAAAGACGCCAGAAACCGTATGGTTCAACTCCGCGCGCGGGGCAACCCCCGCGTCGCGCGACACCACTCTAACAAAAGAGGCGGCCATTTCCAGTTTTCCCGAAAAGGGCCGGAGCGATCACGGTCTCAGCTACCGCGACGCGGGCGTCGATATCGACGCCGGCGACGCCCTCGTCGAAGCGATCAAGCCCCTGGCGCGCAGCACCATGCGCCCCGGCGCGGATACCGAACTGGGCGGCTTCGGCGCGCTGTTCGATCTGCGCGCGGCGGGATTCTCCGACCCCATCCTGGTGTCCTCCACCGACGGCGTCGGCACCAAGCTGAAGGTCGCGATCGAAACCGGCATCCACGACTTCGTCGGCATCGACCTGGTCGCGATGTGCACCAACGACCTTGTCGTGCAGGGTGCGGAACCCTTGTTGTTCCTGGACTATTTCGCCACCGGCCACCTGTCGGTCGAAGCCGGGCGGGCGACGTGATTCTGGGGATGGCCTCGCACGGGGTGCATTCCAACGGCTTCTCGCTGGTCCGCCGCATCGCCGAGCGCGCCGGCCTGGGCTGGGACGCGCCCGCCCCCTTCGCCCCCGGACAGACCCTGGGCCGGGCGCTTCTGACCCCGACTCGAATCTACGTCAAAAGCTGCCTCGCGGCGATTCGGGCGGGCGGCGTCGCCGCGTTCGCCCACATCACCGGCGGCGGCCTAGTGGAAAACGTGCCGCGCGTCCTGCCCAAGGGCCTGCACGCGATCATCGACGCCCGCCGCTTCCCGGTGCCGCCGGTCTTCGCCTGGCTGGCCGACGCGGGCGGCGTCGCGTCGCCGGAAATGCTGCGCACCTTCAACTGCGGCATCGGCATGGTGGTGGCGGTCAAGCCCGCCTCGGTCGCGGCGGTGACCGCCGCGCTGCAAGCGCAGGGGGAAACCGTGTTCGAGATCGGCGCGATCGAACCCGGAGCGGAGGAACCGACCTGCCGCGTCGAACACTTCGATCCGCACCGCGCCGAGGCGGCGGGATGAGCGGTCAACGCCTGCGACTCGGCGTCCTGATCTCCGGGCGCGGCAGCAACCTGCAATCCCTGATCGGCGCCTGCGCCGATCCCGCCTTTCCCGCCCGGATCGCGCTGGTGCTCTCCAACGTCGCCGGGGCGGCGGGGCTGGAGCGCGCGGCGCGGGCCGGTCTGTCCACCCAGGTGATCGACCACAAGGGATTCGACCGGCGCGAGGCGTTCGATGCGGCGCTCTCCGCCGCGTTGGAGGCCGCCGGGGTGGACCTGGTCTGCCTCGCCGGGTTCATGCGGTTGCTGACGCCGACCTTCGTCGAGCATTGGCGCGACCGGCTGATCAACGTCCACCCGTCGCTGTTGCCCGCGTACAAGGGGCTCGACACCCACGCGCGGGCGATCGCCGACGGGGCGCGCTTTTCCGGCTGCACCGTCCACTTCGTCCGCCCCGACATGGACGCCGGGCCGATCCTGGTCCAGGCGGCGGTGCCGGTGGCGCAGGACGACACCCCGGAAACCCTGGCGGAGCGGGTTCTCGCCTGCGAACACGCGATCTATCCGCAGGCGGTGCGCCTGATCGCCGAGGGTCGGGTGCGCGTCGAGGACGAACGGGTGCGCATCCGGGACTGTCCGCCGCCCCCCCGCCGCCGCGATCAACCCGCCCGCATGAAAAAACGGCCCGGAAATTCCGGGCCGTTTCGCATTTCGGCAAGGACGGCGATCAGCCGACGATTTCGACCTTGCTGAAGAAGTACGAGATTTCCTCGGCGGCGGTCTCCGGAGCATCGGAGCCGTGAACCGAGTTGGCCTCGATCGATTCGGCGAAGTCGGCGCGGATGGTGCCCGGAGCCGCGTTGGCCGGGTTGGTCGCGCCCATGATCTCGCGGTTGCGCGCGATCGCGTTCTCGCCTTCCAGGACCTGCACCACGACCGGCCCGGAAATCATGAATTCCACCAATTCGCCGAAGAAAGCGCGCTCCTTGTGGACCGCATAGAAGCCTTCGGCCTGGCCGCGGGTCATCTGGATCCGCTTTTGCGCGACGATACGCAGACCGGCTTCCTCGAAGCGGGCGCAGATCTTGCCGACGAGGTTGCGGCGCGTGGCGTCCGGCTTGACGATAGACAACGTGCGTTCAACGCCCATCTTGGGTTCCCTTGATTATCGAAGGTTATCCGGCGCGCCTGCGGCGCCGCCGGTTGGTCTTGACGGCTCCGCATGCGCGCACGCGAGCCCAGACTGGCCGCATTACATACCCGCAACGCAACCCGAACGCAACCGCGAGAGTGTGGCATCGATCACACCTTTTCGCCTTTTCCACAAGAAAAGGCGGAGGCCTTGGCCGTTCCCGCCCGCTGTGATATCACCGCCGCCATGCTGCACATCAACGAACTGACCTTCCGCATCGGCCCCCGCGTTCTTCTGGAAGGCGCGACCCTGCACGTCGCCGCCGGGCAGCGGGTCGGCCTGGTCGGACGCAACGGCAGCGGCAAGACCACCCTGTTCCGCCTGATCCGGGGGGAACTGTCGGCCAACGCGGGCGGAATTTCGATCCGCCCCCGCGCCCGCCTGGGCTGGGTGTCGCAGGACGCGCCGGACGGCGAGAAAAGCCTGCTCGACTGGGTGCTCGACGCCGACGCCGAGCGCAAGTCCCTGCTCGACGAACTCGCCGCCCTCGGCGACGACGCGGCGGCGGGCCTGCGCAGCGCCGAGATTCACGAACGCCTGCTCGCCATCGACGCCCACTCCGCCCCGGCGCGGGCGGCGGCGATTCTCACCGGGCTCGGCTTTTCCACCGAGCAACAGTCCCAGCCGGTCCAGAATTTCTCCGGCGACTGGCGGATGCGCGTCGCCCTGGCCGCCGCGCTGTTCCCCAAGCCCGAGTTGCTGCTGCTCGACGAACCCACCAACCACCTGGACCTGGAAGCGACGCTGTGGTTGCAGAACCGCCTCGCCTCCTATCCCGGCACCCTGATCGTGATCAGCCACGACCGCGACCTGTTGAACGCGGTGCCCGACCGCATCGTCCACCTGGACGGCAAGCGGCTGGTCGCCTATGGCGGCAACTACGACAGCTTCGAACGCACCCGCCGGATGAAACTGGACCTTGCCGCCAAGGCCCTGTCCAAACAGTTGGAGCAACGCCGCAAGATCCAGGGCTTCATCGACCGCTTCAAGGCCAAGGCGACCAAGGCCAGACAGGCGCAAAGCCGCGTCAAGATGCTGGAAAAGATGGAAGTACCGGTGCCGATCGTCGAGGAGAAGGCGATCTCCTTCGACTTCCCCGACCCCGACCCCCTGTCTCCGCTCCTGATCGCGGTCGAGGGCGGGGTCGTCGGCTACGACGGCCGCGCGGTGCTGAAAAACCTGGACCTGCGCATCGATACCGACGACCGCATCGCCCTGCTGGGAGCCAACGGCAACGGCAAATCCACCCTGGCCAAGCTGCTGTCCGAGCGCATCGGCCTGATGGCGGGGTCGATGCGCCGCCCGCCGAAGCTGAAGATCGGCTATTTCGCGCAGCATCAGGCGGAAGAACTCGACCTCGCCGCCACCCCCTTCGACCACATGGCGGCGAAAATGCCGATGGCGACGGAGGCGAAGATTCGCGCCCACCTGGGACGCTTCGGCTTCGGCGCGGAACTGGCGGACTGCAAGGTCGCGACCCTGTCGGGCGGCGAAAAATCGCGCCTTCTGTTCGCCCTGATGAGTCGCGAAGCGCCGCATATCCTGGTTCTCGACGAACCCACCAACCACCTGGACATCGATTCCCGTTCCGCCCTGATCGCCGCCTTGAACGCCTTCGACGGCACGGTGATCCTGATTTCCCACGACGCCCACCTGGTCGAGATGGTGGCCGACCGCCTGTGGCGGGTGGGCGACGGCGCCTGCCGCCCCTTCGACGGCGACCTTTCCGACTATCGCCGAACCCTGCTGGAGGAACGCCGCGCCGCCGCCCGCGAAACCCGCGAAACCGGTGGCGAGGACCGCGAAACCGGTCCCGACCGCAGGGAAGACCGGCGCAACCGGGCGGAACGCCGCGCCGCCCTCGCCCCGCTGAAACGCCGCGTCGCCGACGCCGAAAAATCCCTGGACCGCCTGACCGCCGCCGCGTCGGACGTCGAAAACGCGCTCGCCGACCCCAAACTCTACGAACGGGAAGGCTCCGCCCAGGTGGTGGCGCTGCAAAAGGACTTAAGCGCCCTCTCGCAGCAAATCGCCGCCGCCGAGGCCGCCTGGATGCGGGCGATGGAAGACCTGGAAACCGCCGAGGCGGGACAGGACTAAAACCAGGTCCCCGGCGTTACGCGAACGCGATCGGCGCGCCCGCGGGCGGACCGAGCAATTCATCCTCGCGCATCACCGCGCGCCCGGCGATCACGGTCATCGTCGGCCAGCCGGTGACGGTCATCCCGTCAAAGGGGGTCCAACCGCATTTGCTGGCGATCCAGTCGTCGCGGATGGTGCGCCGCGCCTTCAGATCGACGATGGTGAAATCGGCGCGGCCGCCCACCGCGATCCGCCCCCGTCCGGTCATGCCGAACATCTCCGCCGGGCGGGCGCTGCTCAGGCGGACGAAGTCGGCAAGGCTCAAGCGTCCGGCGGCGACGTGGTCCAGCATCACCGGCACCAGGGTCTGCACCCCGGGCATGCCGGAGGGGCTTTTCGGATAGCCTTGCGCCTTTTCCTCGCGGGAATGGGGGGCGTGGTCGGAACCGATGCAGTCCACGGTTCCCGCCCGCAGCGCCGCCCACAGCGCGGCGCGGTGGGATTGGTCGCGGATCGGCGGATTCATCTGCGCCAGGGTTCCCAGCCGGTCGTAGGCTTCCGGCGCGGCGAGGGTCAGGTGCTGGGGGGTGACCTCGACCGTCAGGTTGGCGGGGCGGCTTTTCAGAAGCTCCATCTCGCCCGCGCTGGTGACGTGCAGCACGTGCGCGGCGCGGCCGCTGCGGCGGGCGAGATCGATCAGCCGCGCGGTGGACTTCACCGCGGTTTCCTCGTCGCGCCAGACCGGGTGCAGGGACACCGGCGCGCCGCCCGCGACCAGTTGGAAGCGTTCCTTGAGGCGGGACTCGTCCTCGGAATGGACCGCGATGCGGCGCTTGCCGGACGCGAAGATGCGTTCCAGAACCGCCTGATCGTCGACCAGCAGGGTGCCGGTGGACGAGCCCATGAACAGCTTGATGCCGCAGCAGCCGGGCAGGTTTTCCCACTTCCCCAGATCGTCCGCGTTGTCCGCCGTCGCCCCCAGATAGAAGGCGAAGTCCACCCAGGCGCGACCGGTGGCGCGCGCCACCTTGTCGGCCAGGGCCTCCGGCGTGGTGGTGGCGGGCTTGGTGTTGGGCATGTCGAAGACGCCGGTCACCCCGCCGAGGGCGGCGGCGGCGGTGCCGGAGGCCAGGTCTTCCTTGTGCTCGGCGCCGGGTTCGCGGAAATGGACCTGGGTGTCGATCACGCCGGGAAGAACGGTCAGACCGGAGAGGTCGTCCTCCGCCGCGCCGCTGCCCGCCGGAACGTCGCCGATCGCGGCGATCAAGCCGCCCCGGACGCCGATGTCGGCGGCGGCCAGCCCCCGAGGCGTGGCGACGGCGGCGTTGCGCAGCACCCAGTCGAAGCGTTCGGTCATGGCGGTTCCTTCCCGGAGAGGGGCAAGCGGTGGGGTCTTCGGAATATAGAGAGGCTCTAGCGCGCGGCCAAGACGTCGAGAACGTCGCCCGCGCAATCCGCGCCCTCGATCTGGCGGCGGTGCCACAGGGCATAGAACAACAGGCTCCACGCGGCGAAGCCCGCCCGCTTGTCCGGCTTGGCGGCGGAGAGGGAGGAAAACACCCGCCGCACCGCGTCGGGATCGCAGACTTCCGCCACTCCGGCCTGGGCGGCGACCAGCGGCCCCAGCCTGTCGGCGCGTCCGGCGATCCATTCCGCCACCGGTACGGTGAAGCCGCGCTTTTTTGAAAACGGCTGGCTCTGCGGCAGATGCTTTTCCAGCCAGCGGCGAATCACGTACTTGCCCAGGCTGCCATGCACCCTGAGCGAATCCGGCAGGGTCTGGGCGAAGCGCGCCACCTCCTGGTCGAGGAAGGGCACCCGCCCCTCGACGCCGTGCGCCATCAGGCAGCGGTCGAGCTTGGTCAGAAGGTCGTTGGGCAGCCAGTCCAGGCAATCCAGCGCCTGCTGCGCCTGAAGGCCCTTCACCCCCGCTTCCTTCACCGCCTTTTCCGCCGCCGCGATGCCCTGCCGCCAGGTCTTGCCGCCATCGCGCAGAACGCCGAGCCCGTCCATCGCGCCCTTCGCCCGCATCGGCTTGTTGAACGGCCAGGGGCGCACCGCGCCGCGATAGCGTCCATAGCCCGCGAACAGTTCGTCACCGCCCTCGCCGGAGAGGATCACCTTCACCGACTTCGCCGCCTCGCGCGCCAGGAACCAGGTCGGCACGATGGCGTAGTCCGCCACCGGATCGTCCATCGCCGCGACGATGCGCGGCAGATAGGCCCAGAAGTCGGCCTCGACGATCGGCACCTCGACGTGTTCGGCCCCCACCGCGCGCGCCACCGCGCGGGCATGGGCGCGTTCGTCGTGCGCCCCGGTTTCGGGAAAACCGGCGGTGAAGGCCTTCACCGGCTGCGCGTTCAGGCGCGCCATCATCGCCAGCACCGCCGCCGAATCGACGCCGCCGGAGAGGAACATGCCATAGGGCACGTCGGAGCGCTGGTGGACGTCCACCGTGTTCTCGAACACCTTGTCGAAGCGGGCCACCGCCTTCTCGCCGCTGGTCTGCCATGCGGCCGCGTCGGGGTCCGGGCTCGGCCAGCAGGAGCGGTACTTGTGCTCCGTCACCAGGCCGTTTTCGATCAGGAGCGTCTCGCCGGGGGCGAGGCGCTTGATGTCGGGAAAAATCGTATCCCTGCCGGTGGTGAACTGAAGCTGCAACAGCTCCGTCGCCTTGGCCGGGTTGACCGTGGCCTCCGCCCAGTCGGCGGCGATCAGGGCGCGCGGTTCGGAGGCGAAGGCGACGCCGACCCGCGTCGGCATGTAGTACATCGGCTTGATGCCGAAGGGATCGCGCGACAGCACCACCTTTTCGCCGCGCGGATCGTGCAGGGCCAGCGCGTACATGCCGCGCAGATGGGAAACGAAGTCCAGGCCGTCGCGCTTGTAAAGGTAAAGCGGCGGCTCGCAGTCCGAATTAGTGGCGAAGGTGACGTCCGGCAGATCGGCGCGGAGTTCGCGATAGTTATAAATCTCGCCGTTGCCGACCAGGGCGGTGCCGCCCGGCCCGTGCAGCGGCTGGTCGCCGCCGGTCAGGTCGATGATCGCCAGACGCATGTGGGTGAAGGCGGCGCAGTCGCGGCGCAGTTCGCCCTTGCCGTCGGGACCGCGATGGGCCAGGGCCTCGGCCATCGCCTGAAGGGAGGCGTCCCGCCGGTTGAGGAGGTCCCTCGCCTCGGGTGTGGTGATGATCCCGGCAATGCCGCACATGAAATCGCCGTCCCCTTGTCCCAGGCGTCCCTGCTCGCGAAGGACGCCAGCCTAACAGGCCGACCGCCGACCGGTTGTGACTGCCGTCACGCTTCCGCCGGAACCGCCGGAGCCACCTGTTCGAAAAAGGCACGATAGCGGGAGATGACGATCGGCGCACTGTAATCCTTGGCGAAGGCCTCGCGCCCCGCCTGCGCCATCGCCGCCGCCTCCTCCGGATTGTCGAGCATCCAGGCGATCGCCTGGGCCATCGCGCCGAGATCGTCCACCGGCACCAGAAGACCGTTGCGGCCGTGATCGATCAGCATGCCCGGACCCTGCGCGTCGGCGGCGACCACCGGCGTGCCGCGCGCCCAGGCTTCCAGCACCACGTTGCCCAGGGGTTCGTGCCGCGACGGACAGACGAACAGATCGGCGGCGGCCAAGAGCGGCGAGACGTCCTTCTGCCAGCCGAGAAAGCGGGTGCGCGGCTTGATCCCTTCCGCCAGCGCCAGCTTTTCCAGAGATTCCTTCTCCGGCCCGTCGCCCGCCAGCCAGAAATAGGCGTTGGGCACCCGCGCCATCGCCTTGATCAGGGTATCGAAGGCCTTGTTCTCGTGCAGACGTCCCATCGCCACCACCAGGGGGGCATTGGGCGGAGTCCAGTGTTCGGCGCGCGACATCGGCGGCGCATCCGGATCGACGTCGACGAAGTTCGGCACGTAGTGGGCGCGATCCGCCGCCCACCCCTCGCGCACCAGATAATTGACGATGTCCGGGGTATTGCCGATCAGATGATCGCAGGAACGATAGTATTTCAGGTCGTAATAGCCGCCCAGGCGCGCCACGTGGGTGAAATCCCCCTTCGGGCACATCGATGTGGCGCGGTTCATCCAGGTCATCGCCAGGTGCGGCTTGAAGCGGGCGATTTCGCGGGCGAAGGCGCGCTTGGTGGAAAAGTCCAGCGCCCCGCCGAAGGGCAGCTCCACCGGGGTCAGTCCGGCGGCGCGCAGGCGCTCCGCCCGCGCCGGGTTGCGGCGGATCAGCACGCTCTGCTGCAAACCGTCGCGGTGCAGCGCGATCACCAGACGCTCGAAGAACGCCTCGGCCCCGCCCTGCTCGGCTCCCGCCATCGCCTGCAACACCCGTATCGTCATTCCTTCGCCTTCCTCCGGAGGGTGGAAAACTTTTCCACCGCCGCGCCATCCCACCACCAGCGCCGCCTGCGGTCAAGGGCCCGATTCGAGCCCCCCGCGTATCGCTGGCGTTGGTATTATTCGTCTTCCAGGGTCGCCTTCAGGTACGACAGCAACGGATAGAGTCCGGCGCACAACGCGATCAGAACTCCCCAGCCGCCTTCCCGATAGCCCTTGCGGCCGACGTAGCACTTATAGAAGCGCGAGAAGAAACGCCGCACGTTGTTGCCCAGACTACCCAAATCCCCACTACCGCGCAAATCCCTGGCGCGCGCCGTGGAGTAGCGGTCGAGGCGGCGCAGCATGTCGCTGATGCTGTCATCGACATAATGATCGATGCGATTGACCAGGGTCGCCCCCTTCACCGCCTTGCCGCCGTTCCGCCCGTTCCAGGCGAGCGCCGGATGCACCCGCTGCTCGCCCCACACCTTCGCCCCCTTGCGCGACAGGCGCGGCACCGCCGAGGTGCCGAACGACGCCCCCCATCCATGGCGCACCCGATGGCCGCCGATGTAGTTGTCCACCGGCAGATCGTGATAGTCGGCGTCGGAGGACGCGATCACCGCGCGAATTTCCTGGGCGAGTTCCGGAGGAACGTGCTCGTCGGCGTCGATCTCGACGATCCAGTCGCCGGAACACGCCGCCAGACCGGCGTTGCGGCGCGGGCCTTCCAGATCCCAGGGGCCTTCCACCAGAAGGGCCTCGTCGGTGAAGGACAGCGCGATGTCGCGGCTGCCGTCGGTGCACTTGTCCAGCACCACCACCAGTTCGTCGGCGAAACGCAGACGCTCCAGACAGGCGGCGAGGATTTTCTCCTCGTCGTGGACCACCACCAGGGCGCTTAAACGGGTCATCGCGGGCCTCCGGAAATCAAGGCGAGGGCGGCGGCGTGCGCCGCCTCCACCGTCAGGCTGTCCATCAGGGTGTCGGTGGCGCGGTGGTCATAGCCCGGTCCGCCGACCAGCTGGTCGTAGGCCAGGGCGGTGCGCGCCACCGCGCAACGCTCCCCCCAGGGGGCATACAGGGCGTCGTGGCTGGGGCCGAACAGCCCCAGGGTCGGAATCCCCGCCGTCGCCGCCAGATGCATCAGTCCGGAATCGTTACCGACATAGAAATCGCAACGCTTCAAGGCGGCGAACACCGTCAGAAGGTCGGTTTCGCCGACCACCGGCAGGCGGCGATCCGGCGGCAGGGAGTCGAGCAGCGGGCGCGCCGCCGCTTCCTCCCCCGGCGCGGTGAACACCGCGACCCGCGCCGCCGCGAACCGCGCGCCGGGCGCGGTCAGGCGTTCCACCAGTTCGACGAAGCGTTCGATCCGCCAGGTCTTGCCGCGCCAGTTGGCGGTGGGCCCCACCGCCAACACCGGCCCGCCCGGCGGAATCAGACCCGCCGCCGCCGCGTCGTGGCGGGGCAATGTCCAGAGCTTCGGCGGGGGCGGCGGATCGAGGCCGAGAACGCGGGCGTTCTCCACCACCCGATGGCAGGTCCCCACGGGCTTGGACGGACGAATCCGGTGCTTCGCGCACACCGTCCAGGCGAGCGCCGAGCGGCGCAGATCGACCACCGTGTCCCAGCGGGTGGTGGCGATCTCGGCCCACAGGCTCAGCCAGTGGGAGGCGTAACGCCCCTTGACCATCGGGATCACCCGCTCCAGGCGCGGCACTCCGGCGAACAGCGACGCGGCGACCGCGCCGCAGGCGACGGTGAAGCGGGCGTCGGGCCGGGATTCGACCAGATGCGACAACACCCCCGAGGAGAGGACGGCGTCGCCGATGCGGGTCGAGGTGACGAAGAGAATCCGGTTCGGCACGACGGTCTTTCAGGTTTTGGCGGCGGGACGGCGGATCGGCGCGTCGTCCCAGGCCGACAGGCTATCGGTCAGGGCCGCCGCGACATCCGTCGGCACGCCCAGAAGCGCCTTGATATACAGCCAGAAAAACCGCGCCGTCAAACCCGCGCGGCGGCGGACGCGCGCCTGTCGCAGGGCGCGCCGCGCCGCGCCCGCCAGGGCGACGCGGCGACAGCGGGCGGAAAGCTCGGGGTGCGCCGCGACGAAGGCGGCGACGGAGGCGGAAAAATCGTGCTCCGCCTGTCCGTCGGCGCGCCGCGTCCGACTGGGGGCGTCCGGCGGAACCGCGAACAGCGGCGCATCGACGATGCCGACGCGCCCCTTCAGGGCGGCATGCAGCGGCGGCGCGAAATCCGGCAGATAGACCCCGGCGGCGAAGAAACCGGGATCGCGGAACAGGGCGCGGCGCATCATCATCCGGGCGCGATACGGACGCGGCGACGCCAGCAGGGCGTGGGCGGCATCCGCCAGCGGCGACGCCTCCAGCGCTTCGGGGGGCGCGCCGAAATCGAAATCTCCGGGCGTTTCCGCCGTCGCCTGGGCGGCCAGGATCATGTCGAGTTCGCCGTCGCGCAGCGCCGCCAGCAACGTCCGCGTCGCCCACGGCGACGGCACCGCGTCGCCATCCAGGAACAGCCAGACATCGCCGGTCGCCGCCTTGGCGCCGGTCAGCGCCGCCGCCGTCGGTCCCTGGCGGCGCTGCTGGATCAGAAGGGTGCGCGGCCAGCATCGGGTCCTGGCGATCAGCGCGTCGAACGAGCCGTCGTCCGAACCGTCGTCAACGAAGACGAATTCGCGCGAAAAATCCCCTTCCTGACCGCGCAGGCCCTTCAGCAGGGCGTCCAGGCAAGAACATTGATTATCGACGGCGACGATGTAGGAAACCTGGGTCATGGGGCGCAGAGTAGAGCATATCCCGCCCGAGTGGAACCACCCCCCATGAAAACGGCGCGCGAAGGTCGCCCCCCCCGCGCGCCGGATTCGTCCACGATGCGTGATTATTTGCCGCGACGCTGCCTCAAGGCCACCTGCGCCGCCGCCAGACGGGCGATCGGCACCCGATAGGGCGAGCACGAGACATAGGTCAGCCCGACCGACTGGCAGAACGCCACCGAGGCCGGATCGCCGCCATGCTCGCCGCAGATGCCAAGCTTGATCCCCGGGCGGACGGCGCGGCCGCGTTCGGCGGCGATCCGAATCAGTTCGCCGACGCCTTCCTGGTCCAGGGTGGCGAAGGGATCGGCCTCGACCACCCCCTTCTGGCGATAGATCTCCAGGAAGTTGCCGGCGTCGTCGCGCGACATCCCCATCGTCGTCTGGGTCAGGTCGTTGGTGCCGAAGCTGAAGAATTCGGCGGTCTTGGCGATGTCCCCGGCGCGCAGGGCGGCGCGCGGCAGTTCGATCATCGTGCCGACCTGATAGGTCAGGGTCATCCCGGCGGCGGCGAAGACCTCCTTCGCCACGGTGTCGATCACCGCCTTCATCATGTCGAGTTCGATCCGGCCCATCACCAGCGGAATCATGATTTCCGGCACCACGCTTTCGCCGGTGGCCTTGGACACCTGCACCGCCGCCTCCAGGATGGCGCGGGCCTGCATCTCATAGATTTCCGGATAGGTGACGCCCAGGCGGCAGCCGCGATGGCCGAGCATCGGATTGCTTTCGTGCAGCATGCCGACCGCGGCCTTGACCATGCCGAGATCGACGCCCGAGGCTTCCGCCACCTCCCGCTGCTCATCCTCGGTGCTGGGAAGGAATTCGTGCAGCGGCGGGTCGAGAAGGCGCACCGTCACCGGCAGCCCCTTCATGATGGTGAACAGATCGACGAAATCCTGACGCTGATAGGGCAGCAGCTTGTCCAGGGCGGCGCGGCGGCCGATTTCGTTGCGCGCCAGGATCATCTCGCGCATCGAGATGATCCGCTTCGGGTCGAAGAACATGTGTTCGGTGCGGCACAGGCCGATCCCCTCCGCCCCGAATTTCCGCGCGGTGGCGGCGTCGAGCGGGGTTTCGGCGTTGGCCCGCACCTTCATCGTGCGCACCTCGTCCACCCAGCCCATCAGGATGGCGAAGTCGCCGGTCATTTCCGGCTGCACCGTCGGCACCTCGCCCAGCATCACCTCGCCGGTGGAACCGTCGAGGGTGATCAGGTCGCCTTCCTTGATCACCACGTTGCGCACCCGCATCTCGCGCGCCCGCGCATCGACGCGGATTTCGCCCGCCCCGGCGACGCAAGGGGTGCCCATGCCGCGCGCCACCACCGCGGCGTGCGAGGTCATGCCGCCGCGCGTCGTCAGCACGCCTTCCGAAACGTGCATGCCGCCGATGTCCTCGGGGCTGGTCTCCTGGCGCGCCAGGATCACCTTTTCGCCGCGCTTCGCCCAGACCTCGGCCTCGTCGGCGGTGAACACCACCCGGCCCGCCGCGGCGCCCGGCGACGCGGGCAGCCCCTTGGCGATGACGGTGCGCTTCGCCTTGGGGCCGAGGGTCGGATGCAGCAACTGGTCCAACTGCTGCGGATCGACCCGCAGGATCGCGTCTTCCTTCGACAGCAGGCCTTCCGCCACCATGTCCACCGCGATCTTCACCGCGGCGCGCACGGTGCGCTTGCCGTTGCGGGTTTGCAGCATCCACAGCTTGTTCTGCTGGATGGTGAATTCCATATCCTGCATGTCGCGGTAGTGGGCTTCCAGGATGTTGCGGATCTTCACCAGATCGGCGAACAGCGAGGGCATCACCTCTTCCATCGCGGGCAGGGGAGAGCCGTGCTTGTCCTTGCCCTTGATCGTCAGGTGCTGCGGCGTGCGGATGCCCGCCACCACGTCCTCGCCCTGGGCGTTGACCAGATACTCGCCATAGAAGGCGTTCTCGCCGGTCGAGGGATCGCGCGAGAAGGCGACGCCGGTTGCGCAGTCGTCGCCCATGTTGCCGAACACCATCGACTGCACGGTGACGGCGGTGCCCCAGCTTTCCGGAATGTTGTGCAGACGGCGATAGGTGATGGCGCGCTGGTTCATCCAGGAGCCGAACACCGCGCCGATGGCGCCCCACAACTGATCCTTGACGTCCTGCGGGAAGGGCTTGCCAAGTTCGCGCTCGACCAGATCCTTGTAGCGTTCGACGATGCCGCGCCAGTCGGCGGCGGACAGCTGGGTGTCCTGCGACACCCCGGCGTCGCGCTTGGCCTCGTCCAGGATGTCCTCGAACAGGTGGTGTTCCACCCCCAGAACAACATCGGAATACATCTGGATGAAGCGGCGATAGCTGTCGAAGGCGAAGCGTTCGTCACTGGCGCGCTTCGCCAGGCCCTCGACGGTGACGTCGTTGAGGCCGAGATTGAGCACGGTGTCCATCATCCCGGGCATCGAGGCCCGCGCGCCGGACCGCACCGAGACCAGCAACGGATTGGCCGGATCGCCGAACCCGGCGCCGATCGTCGCCTCGACCCCGGCCAGCGCCGCGTCCACCTGCCCGGTCATCACCTCCGGATAGGTGTTGCCGTTGGTGTAATAGAAGGTACAGACCTCGGTGGAAATCGTGAAACCCGGCGGAACCGGCACGCCGATGCGGCTCATTTCCGCCAGATTGGCGCCCTTTCCGCCGAGAAGGTCGCGCATGTCGGCGCTGCCCTCGGCCTTCCCGTCCCCGAAGGTGTACACCCACTTGGTCATGGTCCGTTCCTCTTCGTATCCGTCCCGGTTGGTCCCGGCGGCGGCGTTGTGCCGCGGCCCGCTCCCCGAAACAGACGGGGGCGGCCGCTCCTCCCGAATGGCGTTTCCCCGCCCTACCCTTCCAGACGCGAGAAATCCGCCACGCATTCCATCGCCGCGCCGATGCGCGACAGCAACCGCAGGCGGTTGACGCGCAGCTTCGGATCGTCGGCGTTGACCGTGACCTTTTCGAAGAACGCGTCCACCGGACCGCGCAGGGCGGCCAGAGCCGCCATCGCGGCGGCGAAGTCCTCCGCCGCCAGGGCGGCGCGGCTGTCCGGAATCGCCCGTTCCAGCGCCGCGTGCAGCGCGGTTTCCTCCGGGCTGACCAGATCGACCGCAGCCGGATCGCCCGAGAACGAGGTTCCGTCCTTCTTTTCCTCGATGCGCACGATGTTGGCGGCGCGGCGATAGGCGACCACCAGATTACGCCCATCCTCGGCGCCAAGGAAAGCTTGCAGCGCGGCGACCCGGGCGCGGAAGCGCACGATGTCATCATCCTTGTCCCGCGCGAACACCGCCGAGATCAGGTCGTGGCCGACCCCTTCCTCGCGCAAGTGCACTTTCAGCCGGTCGGCGAGGAAGTCGATCAACTCCTCGACCACCGCGTCGCGCGGACGCAAGTCGGGAAGCCCCGCCACCGCGTACAGGTAGTGGGCGGCGGCGAACAGCGGACGCAGGGCGAGGCGCAGGCGGTTGTCCAGAACCAGACGGATGACCCCCAGGGCGGCACGGCGCAAGGCATAGGGATCGCGCGAGCCGGTGGGCTTTTCGTCGATGGCGAAGAAGCCGACCAGACCGTCGATCTTGTCGGCGAGCGCGACCGCCACCGACAGCGGCGCGGTCGGACAGGCGTCGTTCGGCCCCTGCGGCGCGTAATGCTCGGCCACCGCCTGGGCGACGGCGGCGTCCTCGCCGTCGTGAAGCGCATAGTAGCGGCCCATCACCCCCTGCAATTCGGGAAATTCGCCGACCATCGCGGTGGACAGGTCGGCCTTGGCGAGGCGCGCGGCGCGCGCCGCCTTTGCCTCGTCCGCGCCCAGGGCGGCGGCGATGCGGCGCGACAACGCCTCGATCCGTCCCGCCTTATCCAGGACCGACCCCAGGGCGGCGTGGAAGATGCGGTCCTTCAACGCGGCGACGCGGGAGTCCAAGCGATGCTCGCGATCGGTATCCCAGAAGAAGCGCGCATCGGACAGACGCGCCCGCAACACCCGTTCGTTACCGGCGACGACACGCGCCCCGCCGTCGGCGGGCTGCATGTTGGAGACCACCAGGAACTGCGGCGTGAGATCGCCCTTGGCATCGACCAGGGAGAAATACTTCTGATGGGAGCGCATCGAGGTGGACAGAACCTCGCGCGGCACGCTCATGAAGGCGTCGTCGATGCCGCCCATCAGCACCAGCGGCCATTCCACCAGCCCCGCCACCTCGGCCAGCAGGCCGGGATCGGCCAACACCGACAGCCCCTTCGCGGCGGCCAGGCGATCCGCCTGGTCGGCGATCAGGGCACGGCGTTCGGCGGGATCGAGGATCACCTTCGCCGCCTTCAGCTTATCCGCGTAGTCGGCGAAGTCCGCCACCGTGAAGACGGCGGGGGCGAGGAAGCGATGCCCCTTGCTGGCGTCGCCCGACTCGCGCCCGGCGAAAGCGAACCGCACCACCGCGCCCGCGAACAGGCAGAGGATGCTTTCCAGCGGGCGCACCCAACGCTCCGGACGGTCGCCCCAGCGCATCGACTTCGGCCAGGGAAAGCGCGCCAGAACCTCGGGCAGAAGCTCGGCCAGAACCAGGGCGGTGGCGCGGCCCTTCTTCGCGACGTCGAGGAAATAGAAGCGGCCCTTCGGGGTGTCGCGCTCGGCAAGGTCGGCCAGGGTCACGCCGTTGGCCTTCAGGAACCCGTCCAGCGCCTGCGCCGGAGCGCCGACCTTCGGGCCGCGCCGTTCCTCGGAGACGTCGGGCTGGGCGAGCGGCAGGCCATCGAGCACCAGACACAACCGGCGCGGCGTGGCGAAGGCCTTGGCGGCGGCGGGAACCAATCCCTGCGCGGCCAGGGCCTCGCCGACCAGGCGGCACAGATCCTCGGCGGCGCGCGCCTGCATGCGGGCGGGGATTTCCTCGGAGAGGAGTTCAAGCAACAATTGACCGGTCATCGGCCGACCTCCCCTGCGGTCAAAGGCGGCAAATGGCCGCGGGTGCGCAGGAACGCCTCGCAGCAGGCCTTCGCCAGGGCGCGGACGCGCCCGATGTACGAGGCGCGCTCGGTCACGCTGATCACGCCGCGCGCGTCCAACAGGTTGAACAGATGCGACGCCTTCAGGCAGTAGTCATAGGCGGGCAAGGCGACGCCGCCCGCGATCAGGTCGGCGCATTCCTTTTCCGCGTCGCGGAAGTGGGCGAGCAGCATCTCGGTGTTGGCGAGTTCGAAGTTGTGGCGGGAGTATTCGACCTCGGCGGTGTGGAACACCTCTCCATAGGAAACCCCACGACCGTTGAAATCCAGGTCGTAGACGTTCTCCACCCCCTGCACGTACATCGCCAGGCGTTCCAGGCCATAGGTCAGCTCCACCGGCACCGGATTGCATTCGAAGCCGCCGACCTGCTGGAAATAGGTGAACTGGGTGACTTCCATGCCGTCGCACCAGACTTCCCACCCCAACCCCCAGGCCCCCAGGGTCGGCGATTCCCAGTCGTCCTCGACGAAGCGGATGTCGTGTTCGTCGGGATCGATGCCGAGAGCCCGCAGGCTGTCGAGATAAAGTTCCTGCACCGCGTCGGGCGAGGGCTTCATCAGCACCTGATACTGGTAATAGTGCTGCAAGCGGTTGGGATTCTCGCCATAGCGACCGTCGGTGGGACGGCGCGAGGGCTGCACATAGGCCGCCCGCCACGGCTCCGGGCCCAGGGCGCGCAGGGTGGTGGCGGGATGGAAGGTGCCCGCCCCGACCTCCATGTCATAGGGCTGAAGGATCAGGCAGCCCCGGTCCGCCCAGAAGCGGTGCAGGGTCAGGATCAAATCCTGGAAGGACGGCGCGCGCCGCGCGGCGGCCGAAGCGGTGTGTGCGTTCACGGTGCCCATCGAAAATCAGGAAAGAAAACGTGCTGGAAACCTAACGGGGCAGCCCCGGACGGTCAAGACCGAGCGGGTGGGGCGACGCCGCTTTGCGTCATTTTCATGACTCGCGGCGGCGCGGACATTCGGCGCGAGCGCACGGCTCCGCCGCGCCGCTGAGGTAATACACGCCGCAATCCGGGCAACGTTCCAGGGTTTGCGGCGCGGGCGCGGGCGGAGTGGGGGACGCCCCGCCCGCCGCTCCGCCCCGCCCGCCGCCGAAACGCCGGAAGGCGACAAGGACGGCGCAGACCAGCGCCCCCAGAACCAGAATCTTGCCGAAACTCAGCATGCCGCATCCTCCATCGCTTCATCCAGGGCCGCCGCGTCGCGCAGCAGCCGCAGCGCCGCAGCGGTATAGGCGCCGTCGGCGGCGTGCAGGACCACGCCGGGACGCAAGCGCAGCGGCGTCTTGCGCCCCTTGATCGCCCGCACCAGCACCCGCTTCGCCGGGCGGCCCGGCTTCGGCCACAGGGGAATCGCCTCGACCGCGCCGAACCCGGCGGAGAATCCGGCCAGAACCTCGCCCAGGCGCTCCGCCGGGTAGATCAGCGCGAACTCCCCGCCCGGTCGCAGGCAGCGCCGCGCGGCGTCGATCCAGTCGGCCAGGGCGACGTCGTCCCGATGGTGGGCGACGGCGCGCCCGGCGTCGGGGGAGCGGTTGCCGCCGGTGAAATAGGGCGGGTTGGCCAGCGCCGCGTCGAAGCCCCGCCAATCCCCCGGCAGCGCGGCCAATTCCCGCAGATCGCCCTCGGCCACCGTGACCCGCCCGGCAAGGCCGGACAACCCCGCCGAGCGCCGCGCCAGATCGGCATATTCCGGCTGAAGCTCCACCCCGAACACCGCGAGGTCGGGCCGCCGCGCCGCCAGGCACAGGGCCGCCGCGCCGGTGCCGCACCCCAGGTCGAGCGCCCGGCCGCCCGCGACCGCGCGCACCGCCGCCGCCAGCAGCACCGGGTCCACCGCGGCGCGATATCCCGCCGCCGGTTGCAACAGCCGCACCCGCCCGTCGAGGAGCCCATCTTCGCTGATCGTGGCCTGATCCATGGCGGCGATCATACCGCGCCCGTCCGCCGCCGCGAACCCCGCGCTTGACCCAAAGGAAGAGCGGCCCGTATTCTGCGTTACGTCTAGAGTAACCCCTTGCCAGCGCGGGTGATGCGGTGTCCAACGTCGTCAATCTGTCCTCGGGTCGCAGCCGTTCGTCCTCCGCCTTCGAGGACTTGCGCCGTCTGGTCGAGGACGACCTGGAAGCGGTCAACCGCGCCATCGTCGCGCGCATGGAAAGCCCGGTGGCGCTGATTCCGCAACTCGCCGGGCATCTGGTCGCCTCCGGCGGCAAGCGGCTGCGCCCGATACTCACCCTGGCCTCGGCCAGGCTGTGCGCCGCGTCCGGCAATCGTCAGGTTCTGCTCGCCGCCTGCGTCGAGTTCATCCACACCGCCACTCTGCTGCACGACGACGTGGTCGACGAAAGCGACTTGCGGCGCGGCCAGGCCTCGGCCAACGCGGTATGGGGCAACCAGGCGAGCGTGCTGGTCGGCGACTTTCTGTTCAGCCGCGCCTTTGAACTGATGGTCGAGGACGGATCGCTCCGGGTGATGGAGATTCTCTCCCGCGCCTCCTCGGTGATCGCCGAGGGCGAGGTGCTGCAACTGACCACCGCCAACGACACCGAAACCGACGAGGCGGCGTACCTGGAGGTGATCGAATCCAAAACCGCCCGCCTGTTCGCCGCCGCCTGCCAGATCGGCGCGGTGATTGCCGAACGCCCCGCCCCCGAGGAAAAGGCGCTGGAGCAGTACGGCCAGAACCTGGGCATCGCCTTCCAGCTGATTGACGACGTTCTCGACTATTCGGCGGTGCAGGAGAAACTCGGCAAGACGGTGGGCGACGACTTCCGCGAGGGCAAGATCACCCTGCCGGTGATCCTCGCCTTCCGACGCGGCGACGACGAGGAACGCGCCTTCTGGCGGCGCACCCTGGAAGACCTGGAGCAGGACGAGGCCGGCGCCGACCTCGCCCGCGCGCAAGGCCTGATGGCCCGCCACGCGGCCCTGGACGACACCGTCAAACGCGCCCGCCACTACGGCGACCGGGCCCGCGACGCGCTTGCCATCTTCCCGGAAAGTCCGATGAAATCCGCGATGTTGGAGATCGTCGAGTTCTGCATCGAACGGGCTTTCTGAAACCCAAAAAAGCGCTGGACAAGGGTCCGGACGGCATCGTATAAACCCGGCCTCGGCCAAGGGACGGAGTGTAGCTCAGCCTGGTAGAGCACTGTCTTCGGGAGGCAGGGGCCGGTGGTTCGAATCCACTCACTCCGACCATGGTTTCTTTCGGTCGAGACGATCGATGAAAAACGGCTTTCGGTATGATCCACCGAAAGCCGTTTTCGTTTTCTCGCCCCCGCTATCGACCGAAAGAAAACCCCACCCGTTTCGCAATGCCGATGCCAGAAGGCGAGAATCATCGCCAAATTCAAGTCGCGTCTCGAATTTATTTCCGCTATATGCAAAATAATGACTGCCACAGATATTCGACGACTCGACGAGGATTCTTGTGTTTACGCCACAATCCATCGCGTTTCAGCCAGAAACCGGGGATGGCCCGTCTCCAGAACGTCTCCGCCGTATTGAATCCCATCCGTCTCCGGTCTTCGTTCTGCCGTCTCTCTTGAAAAGGGGATTTCAGGCGCATCCCCATATGCACCAGCGCGGGCAATTCATCTATCCCCACTGCGGTCGGCTTCGGGTCCTTGCCGGAGGTCGCATCTGGTCCGGAACGCCGCGGCAAGGAATATGGGTTCCACCGCACGTCAAGCATCAGGTCTTCGCCGTCACCGACATGGTGGTTCACAGCGCCTACATCGACACCCAGGCCGTGGAAGGCACGCCCGCCACCTGCCACGCCGTGAATGCCACGCCGTTGCTGCGCGAACTCATGTCCTTCGGCAAGGACCTCGCCGAGGGATCCACCCCCCCCTGCGAAGCAGCGACCACCGGGCCATGATCGTTCTGGCCGACCAAATCTGCGCCGCCGCGACGAAGGACGACATCGTCTTTTTGCCGCTGTCAGACCATCCCCGCATCCGCACGGTGATCAATGCTCTGATCTCTCAGCCGGGGGATCCGAGATCCCTCGCCGAGTGGGCCGTCGAAAACCACATGAGCACCCGGACCCTTACCCGTCTGTTCGCGACGGAAACCGGCATGAGCTTCAGCCGTTGGAGGCAATGTCTCCGGGTGATCGAGGCGATGGCGCGCTTGAGCACGGGGGAGAGCGTTCTCGGCGTCGCCCTCGACATGGGGTACTCCAGCCAGAGCGCGTTCACGACGATGTTCCGCCGGATCGCGGGACGATTGCCTTCCGAATTCGTCCGCCATGCCACGGGCGGCCCCGGCGACGTCCTCCGCGCCGCCGCCGAAGAAGACGTCCGGCCTTCGGATTGATCCAGACCAAGGAAGCCGCCCGTCGTCCGGGCCTGGGCTTTTTACGCTCCAGAACCGGACGACGATGTCGGCCATCCTTGGCAATAAGCGAATATGCGTTCAGTAATCGAACCGCATCTCGGCGAACAGGGTCCGCTGCGGCATGGCGCTCATGTTGTAATACTTCTCGTTGAACAGATTGTTCACGCCGACCGCCAATCCGTAGTTATCCGACAGCTTATAGTTCAGGCGACCGTCCACGAGGAAATAGTCGCTGAGAGCCCCATGGGTCTGCCGGTTGGTGTCGGTGCCATCGGCGACGATGGCGTTATCCCGGGCATAATGCACCGTACCGGAATAGGACAGGGCTTCGTTCTGGTGATAGGTGAGCGTCGCGTTCGCCCGCCAGGTCGGAATGCTGGTCAGGTGATGCCCTTCGGTCAGGGGCGCGGCTGGATTCTTCGTAATCTCGGACCCCGAATACGTCAGACTGGCACTCAGATCCAGGCCGGGGGTGAAGACGTCGCGCGTGCGCCCGGCAACCTCGAATCCGTTCACCACCGCCTCGTCGATGTTCTGGTACCAAGAAGTGGACACGCCGTTCAAATCGCTGGTCTGCGACAGCAGCGCGTCCCGGATGGTCTGATGGAACAGCGAGACGCGGATGCTGTCCTTGCCCACCGTGTATTCGGACGACCAGTCGATGGCCAACACGTTCTCGGGCTTGAGATCGGGATTGTTGATGACGAGGGCGCCGCCCGAGGTAATCGCCTGATAAAGCTCGCCGACCGAGGGGAAACGATACGCCTTACCGACCGAGATCCGTTCCTCCAACTCCGGGGTGGCCTGCCAACTCAGCGCGGCCTTCGGCGAGAACCGCGTGGCCGTTACGTCCTCATAGTGCGCCGTCTTCGCCGACTTCACGCTTAAGCCGTCGAAGGCTTCCCACCTTTCGCCGCGACCGCCGAGCGTCAGGGTCCAATCGGGGAAGAATCGCCATGCCTCCTGAAGATAAAGCGCCTGGGTGCGGGTCTTGCCCTCGGAACCCGCGCTGACGCTGTTGCCGGAACCATGCAGCCAGTCCGACACGGTATAGGTGGTCTGGTTGAGGTTGTACTGGTCCGCGTGATACCCGAAGGAAATCTCGTGCGGGCTGCCGCGCCGCCCCTCGGATCGCCACACCCCCCGCAAATCGCCCGTCACCCAGCCGGTGCCGTCCTGGTATTGCACCGTCCCGGCGCCGGTGGTCGCCCAGTTGCTTCCGGTTCGCGAGGTGTTTTCCAGGTTGGTGTACAGGCTGACCACCGCGTCCCAGTCCCAATACCCCCCGGTGTCGGTCTTGAACGACAGGCCGTTGAGCACCTGAAGGGTATCGCCACGGGATTTCGACGTGGTCGCCACGTTATAGGTCTGACCGTTATAGGTGACCTTACCGGAATAGATCGGATTCCCCGCCGCGTCGGTCAGGTAGGATTCGGCATCCGACGAGCTTTTCTGGCTCCAGAAACCCAAGGTATAGGCCAATTGCGCCGCCGGAGCGACATCGTAGGCGACCTTCACCTTCGCCGTGTCCTCCACATAATGGAACTGTCCGTAACCGCTGCCGACATAGCGGTTCGCACCGGTCTTGTCCTGATCCACGTGCACGCCCGAAGCCGCGGTTCCGCCGCCGCCGGCGGTCGGCGTCATCGCGCCGAACCAACGGGGATGGGTTTCCATGTCGGTATGGTCGGCGCTGATCACGTAGGAGAGCTTTCCGTCGCGATTGCCGATCATCATGTTGCCCTGATAGGTCTGATAATCGTCATGCGTGCCGTAAAGGTCGAACGACTCGTTGGCGAACTGGATCTTGCCATGCGCTTCCAGCTTATCCGGCATCTTGGTTTCCAGAACCATCACGCCGCCCATGGAATTGCCGGGATAAAGGGCGGAAAAAGGACCGTAGATCACATCGATCCGCCTGATTTCTTCCGGCGAAACCATGCGCAGGTTGGTCCGGTACTTCGGATGGAGATAATTGGAAAGAAGCAGATCGTCGGCATAAACGACGTTGCGAATCCATTCCGAACTGGTGCGCGTCGCGATCGCCCCCACCTCGTAACCGCCTTCGTTGATCGAATAGCTGGGGATGTTCTTGATCACGTCGAAGGTATTCACGACGTTGATGCTTTCGCGGATTTCCTCGGCGGTCAGGCTCTCGACCACGGCGGGAAGGTTGTCGGGAACGGACTTTCCTTTGTCCCGCTCACCGATGACCGTCACCTCCGGCACGACCTCGTCCTGAGCCTGAGCCTGAGCCTGAGCCTCAACCTCGTCCGCCAGGGCGATTCTGGCCGCAAGAATCAAAGGCAAAGCGCATACCCCCGCACGTAACGCGGCGCGCCAACTTGTATAACCCATCATCTTTTTCCCCATGCGATGAAATGGAATTCAGAAATTCCAATGGGTTGCCCCCCCCGGCCAGCCCATGGACAAAATACGTTATAATGTTGCTTTTTGGGGGCGTATCTCGCGTTCCCGCCAATCGTCATCGATATCCGGACATTCCGGGGGAAAGCAGTCGCCTATGGATATCCAAAATCCGCGCTTGCCGCCGGGGGAACCGCCTCGGGGCCCTGGGGGCGACCGGGAGGGGACACACAGCGTCCGCTTCGTTTGAAAAAACGGCAACGCCAACGATGTCGGGATATCCGCGTGGAGATCGAACGCGACGTTCGCCCGCGCGCCACGTGATCCAAAACAAAAGCCCCGCCGGAGCGGGGCTTGATGCCGACGGTTTCCCGCTCAGTGCGAGGTGGCGGGCAGGCCGTTCATCTTGGTCAGCAGATATTCTAGGTCGTCGTTGTCGAAATCGACGCCCAGGTCGCCGTACTGGGTCAGCACCCGTTCCAGCATGCGGCGGGCATAGCGTTCGCGGTCGCCCGGTTCGCCGTCGTAGCTCATCTCCTTGGCGACGGCGATCGCCGCCTTCACCGCCGGGAAGAAATTGCGCGGCATTCCCGACTTTCCGTACAGGCCTTCCAGGCCAAGATCGCCGGAATCGTGGATCAACATGCGGGCGTTCATCACCGGGATGCCGACGCGGCGCGCCATCGCGTACTCGAAGAACTTGGTATCGCCCATGCACAGCGCGCGCAGGACGATCGACGGCGTCAGGCGACCGTTGTTGTAAAGCTGGTTGACCAGCCGTTCCACGTCGTCCTCGGAGGAATTGGTGGACAGCCCGATGGTCGCCCGTTCCCGCGCCTGAAGGATCAGGTCGGCGGCCATCGACGGCGGCATTTCATGGTGGGTCAGCAGGTGTTCGCGCAGGTTTTCCGAAACCTGATGCACCAAACGCTCGACGATGGTCACCGGCAGCGCCGACCGCGCCACCATCGGCTTTTGCACGTCCTCGTCCTGGCCGTACTTGTCGATCACCTTGTCCAGGGACTTTTTGGTCAGATCGGCGCCTTCGTTGGCGACCAGGGCGACCACCGCCTCCTTGTCCGCATCCTCGACGATCGCCTCGGCGACGACGGCGGACACCCGCGCGCGCGTGGCGATCGCCTTCTGCTTGCCGCGATCCTGGGAGCGGATGATCTGCACCAGATCCTCGTCGGAGAGAATCTCGCTGAAGCGCAGGACCGGCAGCGCCACCTGGTCCACGTCCTTGGCCAGGGTCACCGCCACGTCATGCGGAACGTTGGGGTTTTCCTTCAGGTTGATCGCCAGAGCCTCGCGCACGCGAACCTCGGCGTCCTTGACCATGATGCGGAAAATCTGCTCCGCCATCGCGCGCTCGGATGGCGAGAGGTTGCCCTGATCGAACTGAATCGCAAGCTTCGCGGCGGTTTCCGCGCGGGTTTCCCCCGAGGGATCGGCCAACAACTTGTGAACGTCGTTCTCGGTCAGGCGGGTCTCAGTCATCCCCGCTGATACTCCCTACAGGTCCGCCGCCCAGGGGCGAACACCCTATGCCTTGAACACTATAGCCATTTATCGGAAGCAATCCAAAAAAACCGTACACCGGGTTTCCGGCGTCGAAAGCCATAGGCTCACCCTCCCGACATCTTGCATCGGCGGCGCTTTTCTTTATTGTTCTCGGCGGTTGTCTCCGCGCTGCGGGGAACGCGCGCATCCGCCCTGGGGGGGCAAGCATGGATATCGACATCAAGCAGTACATCCGGTCGGTCCCGGATTTTCCGAAGCCCGGCATCCTGTTCTATGACATCTCGACCCTTCTCGCCAACGCCGAGGCCTGGCAGATCACCATGGGCCGCCTGGCCAATCTGGTGCGCGCCTGGAACCCCGACGTCCTGGCGGGGATCGAATCCCGGGGCTTCCTGGTCGCCGCGCCGCTGGCGCTGAAGTTGGGATCGGGGTTCTTCATGGTGCGCAAGAAGGGCAAGCTGCCGGGAAAGACCATTCCCTACCGCTATGACCTGGAATACGGCTCCGACACCATCGAAATCCAGGCCGACGCGGTGAAACCCGGCGCGCTGGTGGTGATCCTGGACGACCTTCTCGCCACCGGCGGCACGATGCGCGCGGCGGCGGACCTGATCCGCCAGGTCGGCGGCAACGTGGTGGGCGCCGCCACCATCCTGGAACTGTCGTTCCTGGAGGGACGGAAAAAGATCGACTTCCCCTGCGTGACCCTGGCCGCCTACGACGAGTGACATCGGCACAAGGCCGATGGGCGCGTTCCAGACGACCGTCCCACGGGCACGCCCCCGATGCTCCGGAAATTCGCTCGGATGAGACGGATGGCGCGGAAAACCGCGTCAGGCGTCCGTCCGAGTAGAATTCACGGGGTCTCGGGATCGGACCACGTCATCTTCTTGCGATAGATCGTTGACGCGCTGATGTCCAGACGCGCCGCGGCGCGCGGCACGTTGCCGCCGCAGGCGGCGATCGCCGCCTCGATCGCTTCGCGCTCCACCTGCCAGAGCGGACGGATGTCGCCCTCGCCCTGCGGCGCGTCGGCCACGGCCAACGCGGCGGCCTGCGGCGGCGAAAGGGGCGCGCCGCCCTTCATCATCGTATCCGGCAGCATCGCGGCCCCGACCGTCGGCCCGTCGTTCAGCACCACGACGTTGCGCAGCACGTTCTGCAATTGCCGCACGTTGCCCGGCCAGGAAAACGCCAGCAGCCGCGCCTCCGCCTCCGGCGAGAAGCCGGTTAAGGTCTTGCCTTCCTCCGCCGCCAGACGGACGAGCGGGGCGCGCGCGATCTCCACCACGTCGGCGTCGCGCGCCCGAAGCGGCGGCAATTGCAGCGGAATGACGTGCAGGCGATAGTAAAGGTCCTCGCGGAAGCGCCCGGCCTCCACCTCGTCCCAGGGGTCCTTGTTGGTGGCGCAGATGAAGCGCACGTCCACCTTCGTCGGGTGATCCCCACCGACCTTCTGCACCATGCCGCTTTGCACGAAGCGCAAGAGCTTGGTTTGCAGATCCAGGTCCATTTCGCAGATTTCGTCGAGGAACAGGGTGCCGCCGTCGGCCAGACGCGCCGCCCCCTCGCGGTCGGAGGCGGCGCCGGTGAAGGCCCCCTTGGTGTGACCGAAAATCTCGCTTTCCATCAAATCGCGCGGGATCGCGCCGCAATTGATCGCGACGAAGGGTTTGTCGCGGCGCGGGCTGGCGCGGTGGATCGCCTCGGCGCAGAGTTCCTTGCCGGTGCCGGATTCGCCGGAAATGAACACGGTGGCGCGGGACGGCGCCACCGAATCGATGGTGCGATAGATCGCCTGCATCGGCAGCGACGAACCGATGATGCCGTGATAGCCGTCGCGGCCGTAATCGTCCTTCAGGGTTTCGACGATCCGTTCCAGCGAGGCATGGGCGGCGACGTTGCGCACCGTCACCACCAGCCGGTCCTTGGTGAACGGCTTGACCAGGAAATCCCGCGCGCCGTTCTGCATCGCCTCGACCGCGACGTTGATCGAACCGTGCGCGGTGATCACCACGCAGGCGCAGGGCAGTTCCTCCGCCTTGACGATCTTCAGGATCTCGAGCCCGCTGATGTCGGGCAGATGGATGTCCAGCAGCACCACGTCGGGCAGATCGGCGCGGATCGCGGCCAGCGCCGCCTTGCCGGTTTCGGCGATCGACACCGCATAGCCGCAGCCGTCGAGAAAGGCCGCGTACATCTCGGCCATCGAGGGCGTATCCTCGACGATCAGCACCTTCGGAGCGCTCTTCAGAGCCATCCCGTCCCCACCACTCCCGCGCGACGAACATCACGCTAAATCAAAATGTTCCGGCAGGGAAGCGAAGCCGACAAAAAACCCGGGGGCGCGCGAAGGCGACCCCGGGCGCAAGACATTCGAAAACCTTCCTACAGCGCGGCGGAAAGACCGCCCGCGGCTTCCGCCTCGGCGGGGAACTTGTGGTCCAGGGCATAGCCCGCGGCGCGCACCGTGCGGATGACGTCGGTGCCGTCGTCCTCGTTCAGCGCCTTGCGCAGGCGGCGGAGCGGCGCAACAACGCCCGCACCCGGGCCAAGAGCTCGGGCATCGAGAACGGCTTGGTCATGTAGTCGTCGGCGCCGGTGTTGAGGCCGCGCACCTTGTCGCCTTCCTCGCCGCGCGCGGTCAGCATGATGATCGGCACCTCGCGGTGGCGGGGCTTGCGGCGCAACTGGCGGCAGACCTCGATCCCCGACATCATCGGCAGCATCCAGTCGAGGACCACCAGATCGGGGGCGTTCTCGGCGGCGACGGTCAGCGCTTCCTCGCCGTCGGTCGCCTCGCAGACGCGATAGCCTTCCTTTTCCAGGTTATAGCGCAACACGGTGACGAGGGCGGCCTCGTCCTCCACGACCATGATCATCGGCTTCATTGCGTTGGATCCTCCGTCAACCGAAGCGGCCGGTGATGTACCCCTGCGTCAGCTTGTGCTTGGGGTTGGTGAAAATCTGCTCGGTGTCGCCGACCTCGATCAGTTCGCCCAGGTGGAAAAAGGCGGTGCGCTGCGACACGCGGGCCGCCTGCTGCATCGAGTGGGTGACGATGACGATGGTGAAGTTCTCGCGCAGTTCGTCGATCAGTTCCTCGATCTTCGCGGTGGCGATGGGGTCCAGGGCCGAGCACGGCTCGTCCATCAGAATCACCTCGGGGCTGACCGCGATGGCGCGGGCGATACACAGGCGCTGCTGCTGGCCGCCGGACAGGCCGGTGCCCGGAGCCTCCATGCGGTCCTTGACCTCGGCCAACAGGCCCGCCTTCTCCAGGCTGGTGAGGACGATCTCGTCCAGTTCGTCCTTGTTCGCGGCCAAACCGTGGATGCGCGGACCATAGGCGATGTTGTCGTAGATCGACTTCGGGAACGGGTTGGGCTTCTGGAACACCATGCCGACGCGGGCGCGCAGTTGCACCACGTCGATTTTCGGATCGTAGATGTCCTCGCCGTCCATCATCACCGTGCCGGAAACCCGGCAGCCGTCGATGGTGTCGTTCATCCGGTTGAGGCAACGCAGGAAGGTCGATTTGCCGCAGCCCGACGGGCCGATGAACGAGGTCACCTCGCCCTCGCGGATGTCGAGCGTGACGTCCTTCAGCGCGTGCTTGTCGCCGTAGTGGACGTTGGTCAGACGCGCCTCGATCTTCGCCGCCATCTGCGCGGTCTCTCCTTCCAGGGGCCGGATATCCGACAGGGTCTGCTTCGTGTCACGCAAGGTCGCGGTCTCCATTCTACCACCGCCTTTCGAACTTGCTGCGCAAGTAAACCGCGGCGGCGTTCATAATGATCAGGAAGGTCAGAAGCACGATGATCGCCGCCGACGTCCGCTCGACGAAGGCGCGCTCGGCGGAATCCGCCCAGATGTAGATTTGCACCGGCAGCACCGTGGCGGGATCGGTGAAGCTGCCGGGAATGTCGACGATGAAGGCGACCATGCCGATCATCAGCAAGGGCGCGGTCTCGCCCAACGCCCGACCCATGCCGATGATGGTGCCGGTCAGGATGCCCGGCATGGCGAGCGGCAGCACGTCGTTGGTCACCATCTGCATCTTCGAGGCGCCGAGGCCCAAGGCCGCCTCGCGGATCGAGGGGGCACCGACTTAAGCGAGACGCGGGAAGCGATGATGATGGTGGGCAGGGTCATCAGGGTCAGGACCAGACCGCCGACCACCGGAGCGGAGCGCGGCAGACCGAAGAATTGCAGGAACACCGCGAGGCCGAGCAGACCGAAGACGATCGAGGGAATCGCCGCGAGATTGTTGATGTTGACCTCGATGATGTCGGTCCAGCGGTTCTTCGGGGCGAATTCCTCAAGGTAGACGGCGGTGGCGACGCCCAACGGGAAGGACAGGGCCAGGGTCACCAGCATGGTCAGGAACGAGCCGGTCACCGCCCCCCCAGATGCCCGACAGCTCCGGTTCGCGGGAATCGCCCTGGGTGAAGAAGCGCCAGTTGAGGCGGGTCTCGATCCGGCCCTGCGCGGCCAGGGCGTCGAGCCAGGCGATTTCCTTGTCCGACATGCGGCGTTCGCCCTCGGGCAGGGTGCGGTCGATGTGCCCCTTGACCAGCATATCGACGTCGTCCGAGGCGGGAACCCAGACCTCCTGGCTTTTGCCGATCAGTTCCGGCTTGGCGACCACCGCGTCGCGGATTTCAAAGGTCGCGCCCGAGGACACCAGGCCGTTGAGCAGGCGGCGGTCCTGGCGGGTTTCCACGTCGGGGAACAGGGACTGGATGCCATCGCGATACAGCTTGCCATAGTTGGCGGCGCGCATTTCGGCGGCGTCGCGCAGGCCCTGCGGATCGATCACCGCGACCTCGAACTGGATCGGCAGGAGGATCTCGGTCTGGACGAAGGCGGTATAGCCCTTGCCAACGATGCTGACGAACAGCAGCACCATGAAGGCCAACGCCGAAACGATCGCCACCAGCCCGCAGACGCGGAAGCGGCGTTCCGCACGATAGCGCCGGGAGATTCCCGCCGCCACCAGGGCGCGGGCGCGGGCGCCGCCCTTCGGCGTATCCATGGTCATCTCACTCATATTGTTCCCTATACTTCCGGACGACATGCAGCGCGAAGATGTTGAGCCCCAGGGTGACGCAGAACAGCACCAGGCCCAGGGCGAAGGCGGCCAGCGTCTTGGCGCTGTCGAATTCCTGGTCGCCGGTCAGAAGGGTGACGATCTGCACCGTCACCGTGGTCACCGCGTCCAGGGGATTGAACGACAGGTTGGCGGACAGGCCGGCGGCCATCACCACGATCATCGTTTCGCCGATGGCGCGGGAAACCGCCAGAAGCACGCCGCCGACGATGCCGGGCAGCGCCGCCGGAACCACCACGTTGCGGATGGTTTCCGACTTGGTCGCGCCCAGGGCATAGGCGCCGTCGCGCATCGCCTGCGGCACCGCGTTGATCACGTCGTCGGAAATCGAGGAGACGAAGGGAATGATCATCACCCCCATCACCAGCCCGGCGGCGAGCGCGCTTTCCGAGGCGACGGACAGGCCCATGCTTTCGCCCAGACGGCGGATGAAGGGGGCGACGGTCAGCGCGGCGAAAAAGCCGTAGACCACGGTGGGAATCCCCGCCAGAACCTCCAGAAGCGGCTTGGCGACGGCGCGGAACTTGCGGTGGGCGTATTCGGACATATAGATCGCCGACATCAGGCCGACCGGCACCGCGACGCACATCGAGATCAAACTGATCAGCAGGGTGCCGGAGAACAGCGGCACCGCGCCGAAGGAGCCGGAACTGCCCACCTGATCGGCGCGCAGCGCGGTCTGCGGGCTCCAGTGCAGGCCGAAGAGGAAATCGAGCACCGGCACCTTGGCGAAGAACCGCAAGGATTCGAACAGCAGCGACAGGACGATGCCGACGGTGGTGAAGATCGCGACCAGCGAACTCGCCACCAGGAACACCGTGATCACCGATTCGACCCGATTGCGGGCGCGCAGATCGATGCGGATGCGCTTCAGCGCGAAGCGCGCCGCCAACGGCGCGGCCAGCAGGCACAGGACCGCCAGGGCGGCGCTGCCGATGGTGTGCAACCGGCGGAAGATTTCCGCCGCGGCCTGGATTTCGGGCGCGGGATCGGCGCGCACCACGTCGCCCAGGGCGAGATTGCGAATATCGTTCCAGATCAGATTCAGGCGCGACTCGGGCAGGGCGGCATAGGCGTCGGGCAAACCGCCCAAGACCAGCCCCTTGACCAGGATCGGTTGCAGCGCCACCCAGGTCACCGCCACCAGCAGCGCCGGGATGCCGCACCAGATGGCGACGTAAAGACCGTGATACATCGGGCGGGAGTGCAGATCGGCCTGCCGTCCCGGCGACACGGCGCGGGCGCGGGTCGTCCCGAAACGATAGGCAATCACCGAAAGTCCGGCCAGAACCAGCAGCAGCACACTGAACGGCATCAACGGGCCTCGTCGCAAAAGGCCGGGAACGGCCCCGGCGGTGGGCGATTATACGGCACTATCGGCACGGTCAAACCCCTGCCGGGAACCGCGCCCGGTTCTTTCAGGAAACCGCCGCCGCCCGATCGCGGGCGGCGGCGCCGGATGAAACGCCGGAAGTCCGGCTTACTTCACGTTGTGCGGCAGGGCCTTGCCGGCTTCCGAGACCTTCTTGCGGGCATCGGCGGGCAGCGGGATCGGGCCGATCTGCGCCAGATAACCGTCGGGACCCATGGCGGCTTCCGAGGTGAAGGTGGCGACGTATTCCTTGATCCCCGGGATCACGCCGACGTGCGCGCCCTTGACGTAGAAGTACAGCGAGCGGGACACCGGATACTTGGCGGAAGAGATGCCCTCGAAGGTCGGCGCCACGCCGCCGATCTTCGCGCCCTTGATCTTGTCGGCGTTCTGGTCGAGGAACGAGAAGCCGAAGATGCCGAGGGTCTTCGGGTTTTCCACCAGCTTGTTGACGATCAGGGTGTCGTTCTCGCCGGCTTCGATGTAGGCCCCGTCCTCGCGCACCGACTGGCAGGCGGCCTTGAACGCCTTCTTGTCGGTCTTGGCCATCTCCTTGATGAAGGGGAAGGTCTCGCAACCGACGTCCATCACCAGCTCGGTGAAGGCGTCGCGGGTGCCCGAGGTAGGCGGCGACCCCAGCACTTCGATGGCGTTGGCGGGAAGGGCCGGATTCACGTCCTTCCAGGTCTTGTAGGGATTGGGGATCAGCTTGTCGCCGCCCTTCGGGTCCGGAACCGTCTTCGCCAGGGCGAGGTACAGATCCTTCAGGGTGACGTCGAAGGCCGGGCCGTTCTTGGCGTTGGCGACGACGATGCCGTCGAAGCCGATGGTGATCTCGGTGACCTTGGTGACGCCGTTCTTGGCGCAGGTCTCGACTTCGGAGGACTTGATCGCGCGGGACGCGTTGGTGATGTCGGGGTGATCGACGCCGACGCCGGCGCAGAACAGCTTGAAGCCGCCGCCCGAACCCGTGGATTCGATCACCGGGGTCTTGAACGAGGTGGTCTTGCCGAACTGCTCGACGACCTTGGACGCGAACGGGAACACCGTCGACGACCCGACGATGCGGATCTGGTCGCGGGCTTCGGCCGCACCGGCGAAAGCGACCGTCGCGACGGCGGCGACGGCAAGGGTACGCTTCATCACGGCTAATGCCTCCGGTCAGAGGGGTTTTGCGAATATCGAACCGACCACGACCGGGACTTCCCCGGCGCTGGCCGCAGGGTCAAGTTACCCCGCGACGGCGACGCATTTGTGAACGCAAGGTTATGGTTTTGTGACAACGCCCCCGGTTCGGCCGTCCTCCGATCCCCCCTTGGCGGAAACCCCGGAAGGCTGTAGGGTCCGGCCTTTCCGCCCCCCAGGAAACCCCACCGTGTCCCCAGCCCTACCCGATCCCTTCGCGCCTTCGCAGATCGTCGGCTACGCCGCCTTCGTGCTCGGCGTCGTCGCCTTCTTGCAGAAGAACGACCGCCGCCTGAAGAGCCTCAACGCGGCGCAGACCCTGGTCTATGCCCTGCGCTATCTGATGCTGGGACAGAACATCGCGGCGGGCAGCGCCGCCATCGCCTCGGTCCGTTCCGCGATCGCCGCCCGGCCCACGCCCCCGCCGCCTGGCTGGTCTGGCTGTTCGTCGGCCTGACCCTCGGCGTCGGCGCGATCGGCGCGAAGACGGCGATCGACTGGCTGCCGGTGACGGGATGGTGCCTCGGCACCGTGGCGGTGATGAAACTGTCCGGCATTCCGTTGCGCCTGACCCTGATCGCGGCCTCCGGCATCGTTTTCGCCGCCAACCTGATCGCCGGATCGATCGGCGGTTCGGCCCTGGAACTCTGCATCGCCGCCGCCAACCTGATCACCGTCGTCCGCCTGATGCGGCAACGGCGGCGGACGGCGTGACCGTCCACGCCCTACACCAGCTTCAACAGCGCCGCCACCGCCGCCGCCGCGCCATCGGCGATCTGGCCGATGCTGGCGTTGAGCATGTAGCAGGGGGTGCTCACCACCTTGTTGACCGGGTCGATGCAGACCTCGCCATGGCCTCGGGTCCGGTGCTTGCCGCCCATCGCGGCGATCGCGTCGGCGGTGCCCGCGTCGTCGCCGATGGTGACCTCCACCCCGCCCAGAATCCTGGCGATCAGGGCGGGGGCGATGCACAGGGCGCCGATCGGCTTCTTCGCCGCGTGGGTATCGAGCACCGCCTTCGCCACGTCGGGATCGACCGAGCAGTTCGGGCCGTCCACCGCGAAACCGCACAGGTTCTTCGCCGCGCCGAAGCCGCCGGGGAAGATCAGCGCGTCGAAGTCGGCGGGATCGTACTGCGACAGCGGCAGGATCGCGCCGCGCGCGATGCGCGCCGATTCGACCAGGACGTTGCGGGTCCCGTCGGTGGGCGCGCCGAGAACGTGGTTGATCACGTGCATCTGCGGCACGTCGGGGGCGAAGCACTGATAGGTTCCGCCCGCCCGGTCGATGGCGAGCAGGGTCAGAACCGCTTCGTGGATTTCCGAACCGTCATAGACCCCGCAGCCGGAGAGGACGACGGCGAACTTCGCTTTTGCGGACATGGGTTCTCCTCGCTATGTTCGGTATCTTGGCCTCGGTCATGATGATCGGACGGGGCGGCAAAAGGCAAGAGACAGGACCGCGAATGCGCGCATACGACCGTTTGAAGGAGCGTTTCCACCGCCGTTCGGCGATCGACGGGGCGCTCGCCCTGCTCAACTGGGATCGCGCCGCGATGATGCCGTCGGGCGGGGCGGCGGCGCGGGCCGAACAGGTGGCGACGCTGGAGACCCTGGCGCACGAGATGATTTCCGATGCATCGGTCGCCGACTGGCTGGGCGAGGCGGAGGCCGAGGACCTGTCCGCCGCCGACCGCGCCAACCTGCGCGAGATGCGCCGCGCCTGGGTGCATGCGGCGGCGCTGCCCGGGGATCTGGTGGCGGCGCTGGCGCGCGCCGGGGCGGCGTGCGAGATGGCCTGGCGGGGAGCGCGCGCCGCGTCCGACTTCCAGGCGGTGTTGCCGCATCTGGAAAAATTGCTGTCCCTGGTGCGGCAGGAGGCGGCGGCGAAGGCAGCGGCGCTGTCGGTCTCGCCCTACGACGGATTGCTCGATTCCTACGAACCCGGCGGCCGTTCGGCGAACATCGACGCGGTCTTCGCCGATCTGGCGGGATTCCTGCCGGAGTTCCTGAACGCGGTCCTGGAACGTCAGGCCTCGCGTCCCGCCCCCCTGCCCGGCCCCTTCCCGGCGGCGGCGCAGAAGGCGCTGGTGCGGCGGGCGATGGCGGCGATGGGCTTCGACTTCGCGCACGGTCGTCTGGACGAAAGCGCCCATCCCTTCTGCGGCGGCATCCCCGACGACTTGCGCCTGACCACCCGCTATGCCGAGGACGACGCGTTTTCCGGCCTGCTCGGGGTGATTCACGAAACCGGCCACGCCCTTTACGAACGCGGTTTGCCCGCCGAATGGCGCGGCCAGCCGGCGGGCGAGGCACGGGGGATGAGCCTGCACGAAAGCCAGTCCCTTTCCATGGAAATGCAGGCGGCGCGAAGCGACGCCTGCCTCGCCTGGCTGGCGGCGGAGATGCGCGCCGCCTTCGGCGGTTCCGGCGCGGCGTGGAGCGACGCCAATCTGGCCGCTCTGGCGCGGCGGGTGGAGCGCGGTTTCATCCGGGTCGAGGCGGACGAGGTGACCTATCCCGCCCACGTGATCCTGCGCTATCGGCTGGAGCGGGCGATGATCGCGGGCGATCTGCCCCTGGCCGATCTGCCGGGGGCCTGGAACCAGGGCTTCCGCGACCTTCTGGGCGTCGCCCCGCCCGACGACGCACGCGGCTGCTTGCAGGACATCCACTGGTACGACGGCGCCTGGGGCTACTTCCCCACCTATACCCTGGGGGCGATGACCGCGGCGCAACTGTTCGCGGCGGCGCGGGCGGCGACGCCGGGGTTGGAAGCGGCCTTGGCGCGGGGCGACTTCGCGCCGTTGCTCGCCTGGATGCGCGCCAACGTCCACGTTCACGGATCGCTTCTGGAAACCCCGGAGATTCTGCGCCGCGCCACCGGCCAGCCGCTCTCCGCCGATGCGTTCAAGGCGCACCTCTCCGCCCGCTATCTGGGGGCCGCATGAGCGCGCCGACGCCGGAAGACCGCGCCAACCTCACGGTGCGGGTGCTGGAACAGGCGATCCGCGAGGGCCGCAACGAAACCAGTCTGCGCACCAAGTCAGGACGGCCCGGACTGTCGTTCCGCGCCTGGCAAGACATCGCGCGGGTGGAAATCGCCAACGCCATCCGCGACGCCGAGGCCGAGACCCTGAAGCGGCGCGGCACCGGCAACCGCATCGCCATGACCATCGCCGCCTGCCTGGTGACGATGGGGTTCTGGGGGGCGGCGGTGTCGTGGGGACGGGCGGATCGCAGCATGGCGGCGCTCGCCTGCATCGCCGCCGGGGCGTGGCTGCTGCTGACCGCGCTGGAAATCACGATCCGCCTCGCCTGGCGCAGGAACCGAAGCCGCCGCCGGGCGCGGCGCTTCGAGAACATTCGCAGTCTCGACCGCCAGATCCGCCGCATGGAAAAGTTCCTGGAGGAACGGCGCGATGCCATGAAGGAGGACGTCGAGGCCGAGATCGAACCCAGGCGCTGAGCCTTGTCCTTCGCCGCGCGGGCGGGTATAGGTAACGGCTGTGCCATGGTCGGCGCGATGACTTTTTCGGCTCGATGGGGGCAGGTTTGCGGTACATCAGCACGCGGGGCGGGGCTCCGGCGCTTTCCTTCGACGAAGTGTTGCTGGCGGGGCTGGCCCCGGACGACGGATTGTACGTGCCCGACGCGGTTCCGGCGATCGACGCCGCCACCTGGAGCGCCTGGCGCACCCTGCCGTACGCCAAGCTGGCGGCGGCGGTGATGAAGCCGTTCGTCGGCGGCGCGATCTCCGATGCCGACCTGGCCGCGATCGCGGCGGAGTCCTATCGCGGCTTCGACCACGCGGCGGTGGCCCCCCTGAAGCAGTTCGACACCGATCTGTGGGTGATGGAGCTGTTCCACGGCCCCACCCTCGCCTTCAAGGACATGGCGATGCAGGTGCTGGGCCGCCTGTTCGACCACGTACTGACGAAAAAGTCGCGCCGCGTCACCATCGTCGGCGCCACCTCGGGCGATACCGGATCGGCGGCGATCGAGGCCTGCCGCGACCGCGAGGCGATCGACATTTTCGTCCTGCACCCGCACGAGCGGGTCTCCGAGGTGCAGCGCCGCCAGATGACCACGGCGTCCGCGCCCAACGTCTTCAACATCGCGATCAAGGGCACCTTCGACGACTGCCAGGATCTGCTGAAGGCGATGTTCGCCGACGTCGCCTTCCGCGACCGCGTCGCCTTAAGCGCGGTCAATTCGATCAACTGGGCGCGGGTGATGGCGCAGGTGGTGTATTACGTCTGGGCGGCGTTGCGCCTGGGCGCGCCGGACCGCCCGGTGGCGTTCGCCGTGCCCACCGGCAACTTCGGCAACGTCTTCGCGGGTTACGTGGCGAAGGCGATGGGCCTGCCGGTCGAGCAGTTGATCGTCGGCTCCAACCGCAACGACATCCTGACCCGCTTCTTCGCCTCCGGCGCGATGGAGATGTCCCAGGTGACCCCGACCCTCAGCCCGTCGATGGACATCCAGATTTCCTCGAACTTCGAGCGCCTGCTGTTCGACATGCTGGGACGCGACGGTCAGGCGGTGGCGCGGACGATGAGCCGCTTCCGCCAGGACGGACGGTTCGAGGTGCCGGTCGAGGTGCTGGCCCGTTCGCGCGCCACCTTCTCCGCCTTCAGCCTGGACGACGAGGCGACGCTGGCGGCGATCCGCGCCGAGCATCGCGCCACCGGCGAAACCCTCGACCCGCATTCGGCGATCGGCGTCGCCGCCGCCCGCGCCCGCGCCAAGACTCCCGGTCTGCCGGTGGTGGCTCTCGCCACCGCGCACCCGGCGAAGTTCGGCCAGGCGGTGGAGGAAGCCACCGGCATCGCGCCGAAGCTGCCGCCGCGTCTTGCCGACCTGATGGAACGGCCGGAACGCCTGACCGTTCTGCCCAACGACCTGAAGACGGTGCAGGATTACGTTCTGGCGCGCGCCCGCGCCGCCGGAGCCCGCTGATGGCGACGCGGGTCACGACGCTCGCCAACGGCCTGCGGGTGGTCACCGACGAAATGCCCGACACCGCCACGGTCTCCCTGGGGGCCTGGGTCGGCGTCGGCGCGCGGTTCGAACCGGCGCACCTGAACGGCGTGTCCCATCTGCTGGAACACATGGCCTTCAAGGGCACGACGCGGCGCTCCGCCCGCGCCATCGCCGAGGAGATCGAGGCGGTGGGCGGCCACATCAACGCCTATACCTCGCGCGAGACCACCGCCTATTACGTCAAGGTGCTGAAGGACGACGCGGCGCTGGCGGTGGATATCGTCGGCGACATCCTGCAACACTCCACCCTCGAACCCACGGAACTGGACCGCGAGCGCCAGGTGGTGGTGCAGGAAATCAACCAGGCCTTCGACACCCCCGACGACATCATTTTCGACTGGTTCCAGGAAACCGCCTATCCCGGCCAGGCGATCGGTCGCCCGGTTCTGGGCACGGCAGAGATCGTGCGCGGTCTGACCCGCCAGTCGATCTTCGACTTCATGGCGGCGGGCTACACCGCGCCGCAGATGGTGGTTTCCGCCGCCGGAGGAATCGCCCACGACGCCTTCGTCGAAATGGTGGACAAGGGATTCTCCGCCCTGCCGTCGGTCTGCTGCGCGGCGCCGGACGCCCCGGCCCTTTACACCGGGGGGCACTTCCGCCAGGAACGCGACCTCGAACAGACTCATCTGGTGCTGGGGTTCGAGGGCGTGCCCTACCGCGATCCGGACTATCACGCGCTGTCGGTGATGGCGGCGCTGTTCGGCGGCGGCATGTCGTCGCGCCTGTTCCAGGAAGTGCGGGAGGAACGGGGTCTCGCCTACTCGATCTATGCCTACGCCTCGTCCTACGTCGATACCGGGATGTTCTCGATCTACGCCGGGACCGGCCCGGACGAGATTCCGGAAATGGTGGCGGTGATCGCCGCCGAGGCCGCCAAGCTGGCCGACACCCTGACCGAGGAAGAGGTCGCCCGCGCCCGCGCCCAATTGAAGGCCAGCACCATCATGGGGTTGGAAAGCACCTCGGCCCGTTGCGAGCACCGCGCCCGCCAGTTGATGATCTTCGGGCGCACCCTGTCCGCCGAGGAATCGATCGCCCGCATCGAGGCGGTGGACATCGAGGCGGTGCGCCGGGTCGCCCGCCGGGTGTTTTCCAGCCCGCTGACCACGGCGGCGGTGGGACCGCTGGCTCGGCTGGAATCCGACGACGCCCTCGCCGCGCGATTCAAATTCTAGAAAAAAATCGGAATCGAATCGAAAAGATTGCTTTATCGCGCGCGAATCACCATAAATATCCCCGTCGATCTTTTGATGGATTATTTAGCCTTCTGTCGCATCGAAACTGCGCCAAAAGGGTTTTGATCTCTCCTGAAACTCTGCGCTTTCGACACCTCGCGACAGCGGGCAAGCAGTACTTTTTGAAAGGATATTCCCATGGCTACGGGAACCGTGAAGTGGTTTAACGCCCAGAAGGGTTTCGGCTTCATTGCGCCGGATGAAGGCGGCAGCGACGCTTTCGTCCACATCAGCGCCGTCGAGCGCTCGGGCCTCAGCGGCCTGAACGAAGGTCAGAAGGTCGGCTACGAGCTCGTCTCCGACCGCCGGAGCGGCAAGATGTCGGCCGAGAGCCTGAAGCTCATCGACTGATCCACGGATCGTCCGCAAAAAGCCGGGAACCGAAAGGCTCCCGGCTTTTTTTGCGTCCTGAGCCTAGGCGTTACCGGCGGTCGACGACAGCTTGCCGACGTCGATGCCCAGCTTCTCGATCGCCCGCTGCCACTTTTTCGGATTGTCGGGACCGAACAGCAGGGCGTCGTCGGCGGGAACGATCAGCCAGGCGTTGGCCTTGATCTCCGCGTCCAGTTGCCCCGCCCCCCAGCCGGCATAGCCCAGCGCCATCAGGGTGTGGCGCGGTCCCCGCCCCTCCGCCACGGCGCGCAGGATATCCAGGGTCGCGGTGAGCGCCCGGCGGGTGTCCACCAGCAGGCTCGATTCCGCCATGAAGTCGGCGGAATGCAGGACGAAGCCGCGCGCCGGGTCCACCGGCCCGCCGAAATGGACCTTCAAGTCGGCGCAGGCCGGGGTGGCCGGAATGTTCAACTGCTCCATCAGGCGGACCAGCGGCATGTCCGGCAGTTCGCGGTTGAGGATCAGCCCCATCGCACCCTCGGCGGAATGGGCGCAAAGGTAGACCACGGTGTGCTCGAAGCGCGGGTCCTGCATCCCCGGCATGGCGATCAGGCAGTGCCCGGTAAGATAGTCGGCGGCGGCGTGCGCATCGGCCATGACGGTCCCTTCGGCGGTTGCATGCCATTACCATAGTGGCGGCGGCGGTCTTCGGCAAGGCGAGGGGGCTCAGTCCTTCGGAATCGCGGCGCGGGCCAGGGCGTCCACCCGCTCGTTCTCGACGTGGCCGTCGTGCCCCTTCACCCAGGTCCAGCTGACGCGGTGCGGCGCCAGGGCGACCTCCAGGCGCTGCCAAAGATCGACGTTTTTCACCGGTTCCTTGGCGGCGGTTTTCCAACCGCGCGCCTTCCAGCCGCGCAGCCACTCGGTGACCCCCTTCATCAGGTACTGGCTATCGGTGTGCAGGGAAACCGCGCAGGGCCGTTTCAGGCTTTCCAGCGCGACGATCGCCGCCATCAGTTCCATGCGGTTGTTGGTGGTCAGCGCCTCGCCGCCGGAAAGCTCGCGCTCCACCCCCCGGCAGCGCAGCAAGGCCCCCCAGCCGCCGGGGCCGGGATTGCCCGAGCACGCGCCGTCGGTGAACAGTTCGACCGCCGTCAACTCAGCCAAGGCCATAGGCTCCGGCGCTGGCGATGCCCCGGTGGAAGCGCAGGATGCGCAGATATTCCAGCGGGTCCTTGGGGCGGACCAGCGCCCCCGCCGGGGTGTTCAGCCAGTCGTAAAGGCGGGTCAGCAGGAACCGCATCGCCGCGCCGCGCGCCAGAAGCGGCAGGGCGGCGATCTCCGCCGCCGACAGGGGGCGGGCCTCGGCATAGGCGGACAGCAGGTGCCGCGCCTTGGTGACGTTGAAGTCGAAACCCGGCTCGAAACACCAGGCGTTGATCAGGATGGCGAGGTCGTAGGCGTAAAGATCGTTGCAGGCGAAATAGAAGTCGATGACGCCCGAGACCTCCTCCCCCCGGAAGAAGACGTTGTCGGGGAACAGGTCGGCGTGGATCACCCCTCGCGGCAGATCGGTCGGCCAGGAGGCCTCCAGATCGGCGAGTTCGGCGGCGATTTCGGCGGCAAGTCCGGGGGCCACCGCGTCGGCCCGGTGCGCCGACTGGGCGAACAGGGGCCTCCAGCCGCCGACGCTCAGGGCGTTGGCGCGGACCTGGGGATAGTCCGCCCCGGCGAGATGCAAACGCGCCAGCGCCGCGCCGACCCCGGCGCAGTGGGCGGTGGCGATGCGGCGCGGCGACAACCCCTTGAGAAAGTTGAACAGCGCGGCGGGACGACCGCTTAAGGTTTGCAGCACCCGGCCGTCGCGGGTTTCGATGGGCTGCGGGCAGGTCACGCCGCGCGCCGCCAAGTGGCGCATCAGGCCGAGGAAATAGGGCAGATCGGCGGGATTCACCCGCTTTTCGTAAAGAGTCAGGATATAGGACGCGCCGTCCTCGGCCTGCACCAGGAAGTTGGAATTCTCCACCCCCTCGGCGATGCCCTTGAACGAGACCACGTCGCCCACCGCATAGGCGGACATGAACGCCGTCAGTTCGTCGTCGGTGACATCGGTGTAAACGGCCATGGAAAACTCCCCTTGCGAGGCAAGGGTATATGACAAAGCGGCGGCGTTGGGTAGGGGGTTCGGCGGGATCAGTCGCCGCGCAGTTCCGGCGGCAGCTTGAAGACCACGTCCTCGACGGCGTGCCGCGCGGTTTCGACCGACAGGGTTCGCCGCGCCGCCAGGGCGGACAGGACCCCCGCCACCAGTTCCTCCGGCGCCGAGGCTCCGGCGGTGACGCCCAGGGTAGCGACGCCGTCCAGCCAGGACCAGTCGATCTCCTCCGCCCCCTGCAACAGGCGGGCGTCGCCGCATCCGGCGCGGCGCGCCACCTCGACCAGGCGGCGCGAATTCGACGAATTCGGCGCGCCGATCACCCAGACCGCGTCGCAGTCCGCGGCGATCGCCTTCATCGCCGCCTGACGGTTGGTGGTGGCGAAGCAGATGTCCTCCCGCTTCGGACCCTCGATCGCCGGGAAGCGGCGCTTCAGGATGGCGACGATCTCCGCCGTCTCGTCCACCGACAGGGTGGTCTGGGTGATGTAGGCGAGCTTTTCCGGCGTCGCCGGGACGACGCGTTCCGCGTCGTCCACGGTCTCCACCAGCAGGATGGAGCCTTCCGGAACCTGACCCATGGTGCCGATCACCTCCGGGTGTCCGGCGTGGCCGATCAGAATCGCCTGCCGTCCCAGGGCGACGTGACGCGCCGCCTCCATATGCACCTTGGCGACCAGGGGACAGGTGGCGTCCAGGCTGGACAGCCCCCGCCGCCTCGCTTCCTCGGGCACCGATTTCGGCACTCCGTGGGCGGAAAACACCACCACCGCGCCGTCCGGAACCTCGGCAAGCTCGTCGACGAAGACCGCGCCCTTCGCCCTCAGCCCATCGACGACGAAGCGATTGTGGACGATTTCGTGCCGCACGTAGATCGGCGCGCCGTGCCGCTCCAGCAGACGCTCGACGATCTGCACCGCGCGATCCACTCCGGCGCAGAAGCCGCGCGGCGCGGCCAGGATGACGGAAAGGGCGGGCAAAACGCGGTCGGTCATGGCGATGTCCTTCAAGCGGCGGGTTCCTGCATGTAGCAAATCCGAGGGGCCGCCGGAAGCCTTGCCGAACCGGGAAAGTTTCGCGAAGCCGGTTGCCGTCGCCTCCGGCTTGGGATATCACCTGGGCAGGGTTCCGTCTGCAAGGGGGCACGTCGATGACGTCCAAGCCGCACGCTTCCGACTTTTTCCGCCGCGTTCCCGGGCGCGCCGCGCTGGCGCTGGCGCTGACCGGCGGGCTCGCCGGATGCTCGATGTTCGCCCCCAAGGAAGCGCCGCTGCCCTGCCCCACGGTGAAGATCGAGCGCGACACCGCCCATTCCACCCAGTTCCGGGGCGCGGGCGAGGACATCACCGACACCGTCCTGGAGACCGAGATCATCGGCTACACCGGCGAGTGCGCGGTGGACAGGAAGACCAACGTCGTCGACATGTCTCTGTCGGTCGCCTTCCTGGTCAAGCTGGGCCCCGCCGCCGTCGTCGGCAAGGACGGCGAACGCCGCGAATCCTTCCGCTATTTCATCGCCCTGCCCGATTATTTCCCGCGCCCGGCGGGCAAGCAGACCTTCACCGCCGAAATCGCCTTCCCGCCCAACGTCAACCAGTTGCGGTACCGCGACGGCGAGGTGCATCTGCGCCTGCCGCTGGCGAAGTCGATGTCCTCGGGCGACGCGCGGGTCTATATCGGCATGCAGCTCGACGACCGGCAGCTGCAATTCAACCGCAAGAACCGCCCGACCTACTGAGTCGCCGCGCACCGTTGCGCAAGGCCCGAGTCGCCCCGAATCCGGGGCGGCGAAGCGGGTGCGTCCTCGCATCCGCCGGGGCGGAAACCGACGGATGAAACGAATTCATGACATGAAGAAGACGGCGGAAAACCGCGCCCTCCCCACAACAAAGGGTGGGGGTAGCTTCCTACCCACTTGCCTATTCGGGTGGTTGGGGTATTGTTCCAGGAACGTGCGACCGGCCGCCGGGGGCGGTCGCGCCGCCGGGCCGGGCCCGGCGACGGCGGGCCGATGCGCCGCCGCCGTTTGACGCGTTTCATGGGTATGCACTCAGAATGTCGGGAAAAAACGTAAGCCGATTCAACGCAAATCGCCGATCGAGGTGATGATTGAGGAAAAGAATCCGTTGCTGCAAAGCAGCCTGATCCGGCTGTTCGCGGCGGACGACCGCTTCGTTCTGGTGTCGATGGCGCCGGATGGAGAGCGTTTCCTGACGGCGGCGGAAAACGTCCGCTTCGACGTCGGGGTGATCGGCTGGGAAATGCCCTACCTGGGTGGCCGGGGGGTTCTGGAAGCGTTTCTGCTAAGGAACGCAACTCCAAGCTGATCGTCTATACCGGTTCGTCCAACCCCTCGATCCCGGTCGAGGCGGAAATGCTGGGCGCCTGGGGCTTCTGCTCGAAGGCCGATCCCGGCGCCAACCTCTTGGAAACCATCGCGGCGGTGGCCGATGGACGCAAGGTCTTCCCCTTCGCCAGCGCGGCGCGGGCGGTCAACGACCCCCCGGCGGCGCTAACCCCGCGCGAGCGCGAACTGCTGACCGCTCTTGCCGGCGGCATCACCAACGCGCAGATCGCCAAACGCTTCGACATCTCGCCCAACACCGTGAAGTTCCACCTGAAGAACCTGTACGAAAAGCTGAGCGTGGAAAACCGCTCGCAGGCGGTCGCCTTTTACCTGAGCAGCCGTCGCGTGGTGTAGGGTTTCGCTCTTGGGTGGGGCGCGCGGGCGGGGAACCGCCTTAGGGTCCGGCGTTGGGGCTTGCGCCGGGACTGGCGCTGAGGTATCCCCGCCCGTAACATAATCGCAGTTCGCGGCGAACCGCTCAAAAGCGGCCGGTGGTTCGCCTGCTTTTTCCGTTCCTCCGCCTCGCGGAGGGACGAGTGCCGCCAGAGCCGGTCGGGAACCAAGACCGGCGACACCGACGGGGGGTACGACATGGTGCATCGTCCGATTCAGCAACGGACGCCGTTGTTCGCGTACAGTCTGCGCAACGTGACCGAGGCGGCGGCCCTGGCCGCCTATGACTGGGTGGGGCGCGGCGACAAGAACGCCGCCGACGGCGCGGCTGTCGAGGCGATGCGCAAGGAGCTGAACGCCCTGCCGATCGAAGGCACGGTGATCATCGGCGAGGGCGCCAAGGACGAAGCGCCCGAACTCTATTGCGGCGAGGCGATCGGCCTCGCCCGCAACCGCGCCAAGTTCGACATCGCGGTCGATCCGGTGGAAGGCACCAGCTATACCGCCAAGGGGCTGGCCAACGCCCTGTCGGTGATCGCGATGGCGCCGAAGGGCAAGATGTTCGACCCCGGTCCGTCCTATTACATGGAAAAGATCGCGGTGCCGAAGGAGGCCAAGGGCCTGATCGATCCGGAGGCCCCCACCGCCGACAAGCTCAAGGTTCTGGCGCGCGCCCTCGGCAAGCGGGTCAGCGACCTGACCGTGTTCCTTCTGGAAAAGCCGCGCCACGAAAAGGTGATCGCCGAGATCTACGCCGCCGGGGCGCGCTGTTCGCTCTATCCGGCGGGCGACGTGATGGGCGGCATGTTGGCCGCCTTCCCGGATTCCGGCGTCGATATGCTCTTGGGCACCGGCGGCACGCCGGAAGGCATCCTCACCGCCTGCGCGTTGCGCGCCCTGGGCGCCGACTTCATGGGCCGCTTCGACCCGCAGTCGGACGCCGAGCGCAAGGTGATCGCCGATTTCGGCCTTTCCACCGACAAATGGATGATGATGGACGACCTGATCTCCTCGGATCAGGTGTTCTTCTGCGCCACCGGCGTCACCGACGGCATCCTGGTCGACGGCGTCACCGTCGAGGACAACTTCTCCCGTACCCAGACCCTGATGATCAGCGGCCCGTACGGCGAGCGTCAGGTTCTGACCAGCTATCACATGGTAGAGGCCGGTCTATCACATGGTAGAGGCCGGTTGACCCGGCACGGACTGAAAGCCGGGCGCCCCCCGGCTTTCGTTTTGTTCAAGGACGAGAATAAAGGAATACCCCCGCGATGACCCACGCGACCCCGGCGACCGTTTCCCATGCCCGGTTGGCGAACGCCGTCCGTTTCCTCGCCGCCGACGCGGTGGACAAGGCCAACTCCGGCCACCCCGGCATGCCGATGGGCATGGCCGACGTCGCCACCGTGCTGTTTTCCCGCTTCCTGAAGTTCGACCCCCGGGAACCGAAGTGGCCGGACCGCGACCGCTTCGTGCTCTCCGCCGGGCACGGCTCGATGCTGCTCTACGCGCTCCTCTACCTCACCGGCTACGAGGACGTGGACATCGAGCAGATCAAGGCCTTCCGCCAGATGGGGGCGCGCACCGCCGGGCATCCGGAATACGGCCATCTCGCGGGGGTGGAGACCACCACCGGGCCGCTGGGACAGGGCATCGCCACCGCCGTCGGCATGGCGCTGGCCGAGCGGATGATGAACGCCCGCTTCTCCGACGCGGCGGTGGATCACTACACCTATGCGATGTGCGGCGACGGCTGCCTGATGGAAGGAATCAGCCAGGAGGCGATCTCTCTCGCCGGGCACCTGAAGCTGAACAAGCTGATCGTCCTTTGGGACGACAACGGCATCTCGATCGACGGCAAGATCGGCCTCGCCTCGTCCGAGGACCAGCTGGCGCGCTTCGCGGCGGCGGGATGGGCGACGGCGCGGGTGGACGGCCACGACCCCGAGGCGGTGGCCGCCGCGATCGAACGGGCGCGGAACGGCGACCAGCCCAGCCTGATCGCCTGCCGCACCGTGATCGGCAAGGGCGCGCCGACCATGCAGGGCACCCACAAGGTCCACGGCGCGCCGCTGGGACAGACGGAAATCGCCGCCGCCCGCGCCGCCCTGGACTGGCCGTATGCGCCGTTCGAGGTTCCCGAGGACGTGCTCGACGCCTGGCGTCTGACCGGGATCAAGGGCAGCGCCCTGCGGATGGCCTGGGAAGCGCGGATGAGCTTCCTTGCCCCGGACAAGGCCGAGGAATTCCAGCGCCTCGCCGAAGGCGTGATGCCGCGCGGCTGGAATTCCGCCCTTCTCGCCCACAAGCAGGCGCTGATCGAGAACAAGCCCAAGGTGGCGACCCGTAAGGCCAGCCAGGACGTGATCAACGTGCTGGCTCCGGCGATTCCCGAACTGATCGGCGGCTCCGCCGACCTGACCGGCTCCAACCTCACCAAGGCCGATTGTCAGGCTCCGGTGACGCCCGGCGACTACGCCGGGTCGTACATCCACTACGGCATCCGCGAACACGGCATGGCGGCGGCGATGAACGGCCTGGCCCTGCATGGCGGGTTCATCCCCTACGGCGGCACCTTCCTGGTCTTCGCCGACTACCTGCGCCCGGCGTTGCGCCTGTCCGCCCTGATGGGCCTGCGGGCGATCTATGTGCTCACCCACGATTCGATCGGCCTGGGCGAGGACGGCCCGACCCACCAGCCGGTGGAGCATCTGGCCAGCCTGCGCGCCATGCCGAACGTTCTGGTGATGCGTCCCGCCGACGCGGTGGAAACCGCCGAGTGCTGGGCCGCCGCCCTGGAACAGGCGCACCGCCCGACGGTGCTCGCCCTGTCGCGCCAGAATCTGCCCACCCTGCGCGCCGCGTACGGCCACGAGAACCTGTCCGCCAAGGGCGGCTACGTGGCGGTCGAGGCGTCCGCGCCGCGCGCCGCCACCCTGATCGCCACCGGGTCCGAGGTCGCCCTGGCGGCGGAAGCGGCGAAGGCCCTGGAAGCCGAGGGGATTCCCACCGCCGTGGTCTCCCTGCCCTGCTGGGAACTGTTCGACGAACAGCCCGCCGCCTATCGCCGCAAGGTTCTGGGCGAAACCGGGGTGCGCGTCGCCATCGAGGCGGCGGCGCCGATGGGCTGGGAACGCTACGTCGGCGACGCCGGGGCGATCATCGGCATGCCCGGCTTCGGCGCCTCCGCCCCGGCGGAGAAACTCTTCGAACATTTCGGCTTCACCGTGGACAACGCGGTGCGGACGGTGAAAACTCTTCTGGGTTAGACTTTGGGCCGAATAAAACCCGCGCGGGCGGCGGGCGTTCCCGCCCCCTCGACGCGGCATAACCTGAACCGGACAGCGGAGGAAGCGACACCATGGCAATGATTTCCATGCGGCAATTGTTGGATCACGCGGCCGAATTCGGCTATGGCGTGCCGGCGTTCAACGTCAACAACATGGAACAGGTTCTGGCGATCATGGCGGCGGCGAAGAAGGCCGACGCGCCGGTGATCCTTCAGGCCAGCCGTGGCGCGCGCAGCTATGCGGGCGACGTGATGATCAAGCACATGATCATGGGCGTGGTCGAGATGTTCCCCGACATTCCGGTCTGCATGCATCAGGACCACGGCAACAACCTCGCCACCTGCCTGTCGGCGGTCAGCGCCGGGTTCTCGTCGGTGATGATGGACGGCTCCCTGATGGAGGACGCCAAGACTCCCTCCACCTACTTCTACAACATCGAGACCACCAAGGCGGTGGCCGACGTCTCCCACCTGATCGGCGTCTCGGTGGAAGGCGAACTGGGGTGCCTGGGTTCGCTCGAAACCGGCAAGGGCGACAAGGAAGACGGCCACGGCTTCGAGGGCAGGCTCGACCGCAGCGCCCTCCTCACCGATCCCGACCAGGCCGCCGACTTCGTCGCCAAGACCAAGGTGGACGCGCTGGCGGTTGCCATCGGCACCTCGCACGGCGCCTACAAGTTCAGCCGCAAGCCCTCGGGCGACATCCTGGCGATGGACGTGGTCAAGGCGATCAACGAACGCCTGCCCAACACCCATCTGGTGATGCACGGTTCGTCCTCGGTGCCGCAGTACCTTCAGGACATCATCAACCAGTACGGCGGCGAGATGCCGCAGACCTTCGGCGTGCCGGTCGAGGAAATCGTCGAAGGCATCAAGCACGGCGTGCGCAAGGTCAACATCGACACCGATTGCCGCATGGCGATCACCGGCCAGATCCGCAAGGTGTTCGCCACCGACAAGGCCGAGTTCGATCCCCGCAAGTACCTGAAGCCGGCGATGGCGGCGATGGAAAAGGTCTGCCTGGACCGCTACGAAGCCTTCGGCACCTGCAACCGCGCCTCGAAGATCAAGGCGATCCCGCTTGCCGACATGGCCAAGCGCTATGCCTCGGGCGAACTCGACCCGAAGATTTCCAAGCCCCTGCCGGACGACAAAAAGCCGATCCTGGGGATCTGACCAACGCCCGCGACGGCGGGGGCGACGCGCCCCCGACGCGCCCATGACGGAGACGCCCGTTGAAAATCGCGCCCTCGATCCTGTCCGCCGATTTCGCCCGCCTGGGCGAGGAAGTCCGCGCGCTCACCGCCGCCGGAGCGGATTACGTCCACGTCGACGTGATGGACGGCCACTTCGTTCCCAACCTCACCTTCGGCGCGCCGGTGGTCAAGGCGCTGCGCAAGCATTCGCCGCTGCCCTTCGACGTCCACCTGATGATCGAGCCGGTGGATCCCCTGATTCCCGCCTTCGCCGAGGCGGGGGCCGACATCGTCACCGTCCATGCCGAGGCCACCCGCCACCTCGACCGTTCGCTGCAACTGATCCGGTCGCTCGGCAAGAAGGCCGGGGTGTCCCTGAACCCGGCGACGCCGGAAAGCGCCCTCGCCTACGTGCTCGACGCGGTGGACCTGATCCTGGTGATGAGCGTCAATCCCGGCTTCGGCGGCCAATCGTTCATCGCCGCCCAGACCGCCAAGATCGCCCGCATCAAAGAGATGATCGGCTCCCGCGCCATCGAGATCGAGGTCGATGGCGGCATCACCCCGCAGACCGCGAAGCTCTGCGCCGCCGCCGGGGCCGACGTGCTGGTGGCGGGCAGCGCCGTCTTCGCCACCCCGGACTACGCCGCCAACATCCGCGCCCTGCGCGGCTGAGGCGCGCGACCAAAGCCCTGCGCCCTCGTCACTCCACCGCGATCTCGGCGGTTTTTCGCGACAGGACCTCGCCGTCGCGGCTCATCGTCGCGGTGACCCGGTAGAGTCCGGGCGGCCAGCCGCCCTCGGGGATGCGACGTCCGGCGGCGGAAAAACGCCAGGCCTGCGGCCGAGGGGTTTCATCGTAACGGCTGGCGAGGATGGCGCCGTCGGGCGCCGCAAGCTCCACCGAAAAGCGCATGCCGGGGGCGAAGCCGAAGGCCGCCGCCCAGCCGACCAGATCGGTTTTCCCCCCGCCCGCGCCTGCGGCAGCGAGACGTCGGCTTTGATCTCTTCCGCGCGCGGCGGACGCGCGGCGATGCCTGCGGCATAGATCGCGGTTTCCCGATAGGCGATGGCGGCCTTGGGCTGCCACAGGGGCGCGGCGGCCTCGCCCCCGGTGCAGCCGCCGCCCAGGGTCTTGCCGGTGAAGGGATCGACCGCTAGGCCGAAGCGCCGCACCGTCAGGTGGAGATGCGGAAACTCGGTCTTGCCGGACAGGCCGATCAGGCCCAGGGTCTGTCCCTGCGCCACCTTTTGTCCCGGCTTCACCGCGACGCTGCCGTTGCGCATATGGCAGTACTGGGTCCGCCAGCGCCCGTGCTTGATCATCACGCCGTTGCCGCACTCGCGCTTCTCCACCGCGCCCCGCCCCAGGGCCAGATAGGCGCCGTCGGCCTCGCCGTAGCGGGCCGACACCACCTCGCCGGCGGCGGCGGCCAGCACCGGCACCCCGGCCTCCATGGCGTGGCGGTCGGCGGGCGCGAAATCGGTGCCGTCATGGTCCTCATAGGTGCGCGGCCCGCAACGGAAGTCCCGCGCCGGCGGACGGGTGGTGGTGTCGGGGTAATTGACGATCCAGCAGGTCTTCCCCTCCTAGCAGCCCACGGGAAGACCGAGACGCAGAACCTCGTCCGCCGCGACGGCAAGGGAGGCGAAGCCGAACAGCGCAAAAAGGAACGCCGCGCCCCGCTTCATGTCATCCTCCGATCCTCGTCCGCAGGGGTTCGACCGTCCTCGCCTGGAAATCCCGGTCGTAGTCGCCGTCATGCTCCCGCTTGGCGAAGTCGGGATGATCCTTGCCGAGGGAATCGTCGCGGCTTTTGGTGGCGTGCAGACGGGCGGAGAGCTTGGTCTTTTCCCCGGCGCGCAGGGTCAGAACCGCCTCGCCCAGGTACCTGCCGTGCGCCCCGGCCTGTAGGATCGGCACCCCGTCGATCAGGTTATCCGGGTCCAGGGCCGCCTTGTTGAGGACGGTATGGGTGTGTCCGCCGACGATCACCACCGACTTGTCGGTCAGACGCGCGGCGGCGCGGGCGAGCGGAAGGTCGCCCTCGCGGATATAGAACCGCCAGCCGTCGGAGGCGTGGGGGGCATAGTCCTCGCCATAGCCGCAGTGGGACAGCACGATCACCACGTCGGACAGGGCGGCGACGGCGGGCAGAACCTCGTTCAGGACGGCAACCGGCGACGCCACCGTCAGCCCCGGCTCCGCCGCCTTGCGGAAGTGCTTCATCACCGGGGTGATCAGGCCGATCAGGCCGATGCGCAATCCCGCCGCGACGCCGATCGCGGCGGGGTGATAGTCCCGCCCCGTCTCGACCTCGCGGCAGCCGGACAGATTGGCCGAAAGCAGGGGGAAGCGCGCCGACGCCCGGATGCCGGTGCGCAGGGCGCGCGATCCGTGATCGAACTCGTGGTTGCCCAAAGCCCCGGCGTCCACCCCCGCCGCCGAATAGGCGACATAGGCCGGATCGACCTGGAAACCGTTGCCGGAAACGTCCCCCAGCAGCTTGTCGAAATCGCCGCCGCTGCGGTCGTCGCCCGCCGAAAGCAGCAGCACCGCCTCGTCCGCCGGAGCCTTGGCGCGGGCGCGCCCGACCCGCTTCACCATCTGCGCCAGGGCATGGGTTTCGCCCTTGACCGGTTCGCGCGCCGTCAGGAAGTTGTGCATGTCGTTGAAGTGGAACAGGCGCAGGGTCCGCGCCTCGGCCTTCGGCATCGCCGCCAGACGCTTCGCCGCCGCGCCCCCGATGGTCTTCACCGGGGTTCCCGGTTCGGCGCCGAGAAGGGCGTACAGCGCCTCCAGCCGCCCCTCCGGATTGACCTGAATCTCCACCAGTTCCGGCGCGGCGGCGCGGGCGGCGGCGGCGAAGGGACGCAACGCCAGGGCGGAAACCGCCGTCCCCAGGCCGCGCAGCACGCTGCGCCGCCGCAGGCGGGCAAGCAGCAATCCGGTGGAAAAGGCGGATCGATCGGTCATGGCGACAACCATAGCACAAAGAGGGAACGCAGCCCGGGGGCGCGCCGCGCGATCAGCGCCGGAACACCGCCACCACCTCCAGATGGGGACTTAAAGGGAACTGGTCCACCGGAATCGCGGTTTCCAGCGAAAAACCGCCGTCCGCCAGGATGCGGGCGTCGCGGGCGAAGCTGGCCGGATTGCACGACACCGCCACCGCCAGCGGCACGGCGGAGGCGGCGATTTCCCCGGCCTGCGCCGCCGCCCCGGCGCGCGGCGGATCGAAGACCACCGCGTCCAGGCCGGAAAGTTCCGCCGCCGTCAGCGGATCGCGGAAAAGATCGCGCGCCGCGACCGTTAGGCGCCGGTCCAGGCGATTCGCCGCCACCGCCGCCTTCAACGCCGCCACCGCCGCGCCGTCGGCGTCGGCGGCGACCACCCGTTCGGCACGGCGGGCGATCGGCAGGGCGAAGGTGCCGAGGCCGCAGAACAGGTCGGCGACCCGCGCCGCGCCGGAAAGGCCGGAGAGCACCGCGTCCAGCAACGCCGCCTCGCCCTCGGCGCTGGGTTGCAGGAAGGCGGCGTCGGGAAAGGCCACCGCGACGCCGCCGAAGCCGATCGTCGGCGGGCGGGCGGCGGCCACCGGCACCGCGCCCGCGCCGGAATCCCAGGCCAGCCGCGCCAGATCGTGGCGGACGGCGAAATCCGCCAGGGCCTGACGTTGCTCCCAGCCGCCGGGTTCGGCGGCGGCCCGCACCCGCACGTCGGCGCCGACGTCGGTCCAAGCGAGGGAAATCGACGCCTCGTCGGTCAGGGGGGCGAGCACCGCCCGCAGGGGCGCGATCAGACGCGACAGTTCGGGGCGCAGCACCGGACAGGCATCGATCGCCGCCAGGGCATGGGCGGAAGCCTCGCGGAAGCCGATGCGACCGCTTTTCAGTGCCAGGGTGGCGCGGCGGCGGGTGTTTTCCGGGCAGGCGCGCACCGCCGCCACCGGCGGATCGACGAAGCCGCGATGCCCCAGGGCGGCGGCGACGCGGTCGCGTTTCCAGGCGGCCAGATCGTCGCGCCGCCAATGCTGGAAGGCGCAGCCGCCGCAGCGCCCGAACGCCGGACAGAACGGTTCGACCCGCAGCGGCGAAGGAGTCTCGACGCGGACCAGGGCGCAACGCTCCCCCTCGGCGGAGCGCGTCCGGGGGATCGCGGCGACCTCTTCCCCCGCCAGAACCCCAGGCACGAAGTACCGCACGCCATCCCGCGTCGCCACGCCGTCGCCGCCCGCCCCCACCGCCGCGACGGTCAGGCGGAGCGGCGCGGCGTCGGGCGTCTTCCCCGAACGGCGGCGGTCAGGCCGTCGCATCGGGATAGGCCTGCCCATGGCGGCAGGACTGGCCGACCTCGTCCGGGGCCGGGGTGCGATAGGTCCAGATCTCGGTCGCCTGATTGCGCGAATCGACCATCACCGCGACGCTCGGACGGCCCGGCAAACGCTCCGCCGGAACCTCCTCGTAGGCCATGACGATCGCCAAGTCGCCGCGCGCGAACAGATGCGCCGCCGCGCCGTTCAAGCAGCAATCCCCCGATCCTTCCCGTCCCTCGATGACATAGGTCTGCAAACGCTTGCCGTTGGCGACGTTGACCACGTCGACCCGGCTGTAGGGCAGGATTCCGGCGGCGCGCGGCAACAGCGGATCGATGGTGATCGAACCGATGTAATCGACCCGCGCCTCGGTCACCGTGACGCGATGAATCTTGCCGTACATGAACGGACGCAGCGCGCCGTCCAGGCGATAGCCCTCGGCGCCGGGGATATCCGAGGCGCTGGAGATTTTCCGGATGCTGGGCTGGCTCATGCGGGGTCCTCCGATCGTTCCGCTCCGGCGGGCGGCCGGAGCGACTCTTCTAGTCGCCTCCGCCTTCGGGAATCAAGCGAAAGCGCGCACCGGGTCGGACGAGTCCGGCGGAAACCCGATTCCCCCGCCCAAGGAAAAGGGACAATCTTCGCAAGCGATCCGGCAAGTCATCTAGACAGATCAAGCATACGGACGCACTTACAGCCCCGGAAAACCTATAAACGACAAGGCAGAACCGGAAGGAACCGCAGGAACATAACAAGCGGCGCGACGCCGCCGTGAATGTTTTGTTTCATCCCGACTGGCGGATTGACGGGATCGTCCCGCGACGTCATCAATCGTCCGGCAAGGCGCGCCGGGTCATGCGGGCGTCGCGGGCGAAGCTGGCCGGATTGCACGACACCGCCACCGCCAGCGGCACGGCGGAGGCGGCGATTTCCCCGGCCTGCGCCGCCGCCCCGGCGCGCGGCGGATCGAAGACCACCGCGTCCAGGCCGGAAAGTTCCGCCGCCGTCAGCGGATCGCGGAAAAGATCGCGCGCCGCGACCGTTAGGCGCCGGTCCAGGCGATTCGCCGCCACCGCCGCCTTCAACGCCGCCACCGCCGCGCCGTCGGCGTCGGCGGCGACCACCCGTTCGGCACGGCGGGCGATCGGCAGGGCGAAGGTGCCGAGGCCGCAGAACAGGTCGGCGACCCGCGCCGCGCCGGAAAGGCCGGAGAGCACCGCGTCCAGCAACGCCGCCTCGCCCTCGGCGCTGGGTTGCAGGAAGGCGGCGTCGGGAAAGGCCACCGCGACGCCGCCGAAGCCGATCGTCGGCGGGCGGGCGGCGGCCACCGGCACCGCGCCCGCGCCCTGATCCAGGAACACTGGTTGGAGGAATCGACGGTCATCCTGGACATCTCGGAACGGGCGCATCTGCCCGAGGTGCTGGCCGACCTGTCGCGCGAACGGGGCAACCCGGCATCCGGCCTGCGCTACGCCATCGACGACTTCGGCGCGGGACTGGGCAGCCTGCAAAGCCTGTACGGCGCCAACCCCGATTTCATCAAGATCGACCGCGCCCTGCTTGCCGGCGTCGCCGAGGACGCGCGGCGCAAGATCTTCTTCTCGCACGTGGTCAGCATCGCCCACCTTCTGGGGATCATGGTGGTCGCCGAGGGGGTGGAGACCGAGGCCGAATACTTCGTCTGCAAGGAGGTCGGCTGCGACCTGATCCAGGGCTATCTGGTCTGCCCGCCGCTCGCCGACATCGCCGAAACCGCGCGCGAATACCCCCTGGTGCGCGAGATGAGCCGCCGCGACCGCCGTCAGGCACGCAGCGACGAGCGCATCCTGCTGGAACGCATGGAAAGCATCGCCCCCTTGAGCGTCGAGACCCGCATGCTCGAGGTCTTCGAACGCTTCCGCGCCGAAAAGAACCGCACCTTCTTCCCGGTGGTCGATCCCACCGGCGAGCCGGTCGGCATCGTCCGCGAGGGCGACCTGAAGGAATACACCTATTCGCAGTTCGGCCGCGACCTGATGACCAACCGCGCCTATGGCCGGTCGCTCGGCCATTTCGTCACCGCCTGCCCGGTCGCCGCGGTCAACCTGCCCGCCGAGCGCATCCTGGAAATCTTTTCCGGAGCCAGCGACGCCGAGGGTCTGATCCTCGTTGACGGAGCCTTCAAATACGCCGGGTTCTTGAGCGCCAACGCGCTGCTGCGGGTGATCAACGACAAGAACCTGACCATCGCCCGCGACCAGAACCCGCTGTCCCGCCTGCCCGGCAACACGGTGATCCACGAATACCTATCGGAATGCCTCGGCGACCCGTCGTCCGAGCACGTCATGGTCTATTACGATTTCGACAACTTCAAACCCTTCAACGACCACTACGGCTTCCGCCTGGGCGACCGCGCGATCCAGGCCTTCGCCGACATCCTGCGGCGGCATTTCGGCGGCGCGGAGGACTTCATCGCCCACATCGGCGGCGACGATTTCGTCTCCGGCCGCAAGGCGGTGGACGACTATCCGGCGCTGGAGGCCGAGGTGGAAAAGGTGATCGAGTCCTTCCGCGACGAAGTCGCCGCCTATTACGACGAAACCGCGCGGGAAAAGGGATTCATCACCATCTCCGACCGCTACGGCACCGAACGCGCCTTCCCCCTTCTGACCGTCAGCGCCGGGGTGGTGCGCATCCGCCCCGACAGCCAGCAGCGCGGCGACGACCGCCTCAGCCCCCTGATCGCCGGACTGAAAAAAATCGCCAAGGCCGACCCCCGCCACCTCGCCGTCGGCATTCTGCCTTAGAGACCGTCATCGGCAACGCGTAAAATGCTTGCCGGTCCGCCGTGGGCATGCGAATCCCGACCGGGACGCGCCATGTTCCGGCGCGCCTGTCCGCGATGTCGTCGGCGCATGGACAACGGATGACCCTGATGAGCCAAAGCCCGGTAAAAGCCACGTCTTCGTTGGATCCCGCCCTTTACGCGCGGCTGTTCGACGGCGCGCGCGACGCCGTCGCGGTCTTCCTGCCCGATCTGCGGGTGGCCTATGCCAATCCGGCGTTCCGGGGCCTTGCGCCGGTGCGCGACGGCCAGCCCCTCGACGACGTCCTGGGGCCGCTCGCCGACGTCTACGACGCGCCGGTCCTGGCGGTGGCGCGCGACGGGCGCGCCGCCACGGCGCTGCACCATGCCGCATCGGGTTCGGACGGGCGCGTCCTGGTCGGCAACTACACGCCGATTCGGGGCGCGGACGGCGGACTCGCCGGAGTCCTGCTGATCGCCCACGACCTGCCGGGATGGACCCGCGCCGACGAACCGCCGCCGCCGCAACAGTGGCAGCACGCCCTGCCGGACGGCGACGACGGAACCTGTTCCTATGCGATTCTCGATTCCGATCTGCGCCTCGTCCGCTGCAACGACGCCCTGCGCGAAACCATGCGCGCCCCCCCACGCGACCTTACGGGCCGGCACGCCGCTGTCGGTCCTCCTGTCGGTTCTGATGGGAGGCCCGGCGGAGGCCGGAACCCCGAAGGCGTCCACCGTCCTGCGCCACCTGCAACGACGCGGCGGCCGCCCCGTGGACCTGCACACCGACGACCGCCGCCGGTTGCAGATCAGCCTGCACCGTCCGGAAACCGGCGACGCGGTGCTGCGGGTTTCCGACGTCACCCGCTCCCGCCTGCTCCAGGCGCACATCGACCGCCAGGCGGCGCTGCTGCGCCTGGTGGGCGAGGCGCAGACATCCTTCCTGATGGGCGGCGACCACCCGCGGGCGTTTTCCCGGTTTCTCGACGGACTGCTGCGCATCGCCCGCTGCCACGCCGGACTGATCGCGGCGGTCCACGGCGAGGACCGCACGCCGGGCACCCTGGCGGCGTCCGGGGCCTGGATCGAGGCGATCGCCGGGCCGCAGCCGCCGGTCCTGCGCCGCGCCCTGGAAACCGCCGCGATCGCCCACGGCGAGGACGAGGCCGACGCCCCCGGCCTGGGGCATACCGTGATTCTGCCGGTCGGCGCGCGCGACCGGATGATCGGCCTGGTGGCGCTGTCCGACCGCGCCGCCCCCTTCGACGACGAACTGGTGGGCGACCTTGTCCAGACCCTCTCCACCGTCGCCGCGATGCTGTCCATCCACACCGTCGAACGCCATCGCGCGCAGACCGCGCGCGACCTGCGGGCCAGCCAGGAACGGGTGCGCGCGGTTTTCGACACCATCCAGGAGGGCGTGGTGATCGTCGCCGCTAACGGCGCGATCACCGGCTTCAACGCCGCCGCCGAGCGGCTGTTCGGCCACCCCCTGCGCGAGGTTCTGGGACGACACGTCAACCTGCTGTCGCCCGAGGGCACCCTGTCGCTTTTCGACGTCCGCACCCCGCGCGAGGCCAAGGCGGGGACGGAGGCGCGGCGGCACGAGATTCTGGCGCGGCGGCGCGATGGACGAACCTTCCCCGCCGAGGTCTCGATCAGCCGGGTCGACGTCGATCAGGACCCCCTGTTCATCGCCATCGTGCAGGACATCACCGACCGCAAGCGGGTGGAGCGCCTGAAGACCGAACTGGTGACCACCGTCGGCCACGACCTGCGCACCCCGCTGACCAGCATTCTCGGCGCCCTCGGCCTGATCAACAGCGGCAGCCTGCCGCCGGAAAAGACCAAGGACCTGCTGGCGATCGCCGAACGCAACGGACGCCGCCTGCTGCGCCTGATCACCGATCTGCTCGACCTCGAACGGATCAACGCCGGGATGATCGCCTTCGATCCGCGCCCCACCGACCTCGGCATGGTGTTGCGCCAGAGCGTCGAGACCCATCGCATGCTCTCCGAGGCGAAGAACCTGTCCGTCGTCTGGGCCCTGCCGCAAAGGCCGCTGCGGGTGATGGGCGACGCCGACCGCCTGACCCAGGTGGTGATCAATATTTTCGGCAACGCGGTGCGCTTTTCCCCCGAGGGCGGAACCATCGAGATTCGCGCCCATGCGGACCAGGGGCGCATCCGGGTCGAGATCGCCGACCATGGCCCCGGCATCCCGCCTTCCTTCCTGCCGGTGATGTTCGACCGCTTCCGCCAGTTGGAAACCCGGGTGCGCGGCACCGTCAATCCGGGGCCGGAGGGGTCCGGTCTGGGCTTGAGCATCGTGCGCGCCCTGGTCGAATTGCACGGCGGCACCGTCGGCGCCGCGTCGCCCCCGGGGGGGGCGCCCTGGTCTATTTCGATCTGCCGGATGAAACGCCTCCAAATCCGTGATTTAGCCCTTTGCCATCCCTCGCTTGTTCGCTAATCTTCGGGGTCGCGCCGGAAATCTTCACGGTCGCGCTGTGTCGGCTTCGCGCCGAGGTTTTGACGGGATTGACCGCGCTGTGTCCTATACGGTTCTGATAGCCGACGACCACGAGCTGTTTCGCGACGGCTTGACCATGGTGTTGTACCATCTTGCCCCGGGGACCCGCTGCCTCGCCGCGGGCGATCACCGCGAGGCGCTGGAACTGGCGCGCGCCACCCCCGGACTCGATCTGGTCCTCCTCGACATCCGCATGCCCGGCCTGCCCTGGGAAGAGGCCCTGCGCTCGCTGCGCGCCGAACGGCCCGAGGTGCCGGTGGTGATCCTCTCCGCCCTGGTCGATCGCGCCCTGATCACCACCGCGATGCGCGCCGGAGCGCGGGGATTCATCCCCAAGACCTCGTCGAGTTCGGTGATGATCCACGCGATCAATCTGGTGCTGTCCGGCGGCCACTACATCCCGCCGCTGGTCCTCGACGACGAACCCGCCGCCGCCGACGCGCCGCACGAGGCGGCCAACCCCGCCGCCCTGACCCCCCGCCAGATGGACGTTCTGCGCCTGGTGGCGAAGGGCCTGTCCAACCGCGACATCGCGCAAAGCCTCGACCTTTCCGAAGGCACGGTGAAGCTGCACGTCACCGCCATCCTGAAGTCGCTGGGCGTTCCCAACCGCACCTCGGCGGTGATCGCCGCCGCCCGCATGGGCCTGACCGAGGGCGAACCCTCCTGATCCGGCCCGGTCGGGCGTGATGGTCCGGGATTTGCTTGTCCCGGGCGTCGCCGTGCGCCTCGTCGTATATGCGACACGCACAACGCCCGCCCGGAGACGCGCCCCATGCACCACATCCCGGATTCCGTCCTCCATGCCCTGCTCGCCGAGGACATTCCCTACGGCGACCTGACCACCCGATCCCTGGAAATCGGCGGCGCGCCCGGCCGCATCGCCTTCGCCGCGCGCGGCCCCATGGTCGCCTGCTGTACCGAGGAAGCGGCGCGCATCCTCGCGCTTCTGGGCTGCACCGCCAAGGTCGCCACCGCCTCGGGCCGCGACGTCGCCGCCGGAACCCTGCTGCTTTCCGGCGCGGGCCCCGCCGAGGCCCTGCTCGCCGGGAGGAAGGTGGCGCAAACCCTGATCGAATGGACCTCGGGCGTCGCCGGGGCGGTGCGCGCGATCATCGACGCGGCCCGCGCCGTCGATCCCGCCATCGTCGTCGCCTGCACCCGCAAGGCGGTGCCCGGCACCCGGGCGCTGTCCACCAAGGCGATCTGCGTCGCCGGGGCTACGATGCACCGCTGCGGCCTGTCCGACACCATCCTGCTGTTCCCCGAACACCGCGCCTTCGGCGGCGGCGACGCCCTATCCATCCAGGTCGCCGAACTGCGTCGCCGCAACCCGGAACGCAGCATCGTCGTCGAGGTCAAAACCCTCGCCGACGCCCTGATCGCCAGGGATCACGGCGCCAACGTCCTGCAACTGGAGAAATTCCCCCCGGCGGAGGTGGCGCGCCTGACCGCGCGCCTTGCCGCGACCGACGGCCCGCAGCCGGTGATCGCGGCGGCGGGCGGCATCACCGCCGCCAATGCCGCCGACTATGCCCGCGCCGGGGCGCGGGTGCTGGTCACCTCGTCCCCCTATACCGCCAAACCCGCCGACGTCCAGGTGACGATCGCCGCAGCGTAGAACCAGGACAGGGGCCAAGACCCCATGTCCCCTTTTTTCGCCGCGCAGCGGCAATCGACCTTCGCGCGGCGTGATGGTTTTATCGCGCTTCGCGCAAAAAAGAACTCATGGGATCAAAGGGGTCGAGCCCCTTTGCGGGTCCGGGCAGCGCCCGGTCTGGTGCTTACCCCAGCAGAGCCTTCAGGATCGCCGCGCCGCATGCGGCGGTATTGGCGGTTCCCTTCAGGTCGGCGGTGCGCAGGTCGGGCTGCACCACCACGGTCTCGATCGCCTTGACGATGGCGGCGGCGGCCTCGGCCTCTCCCAGGAAGTCCAGCATCATCGCCGCCGACCAGATCTGGCCGATCGGATTGGCGATGCCCTTGCCCGCGATGTCGGGGGCGGAACCGTGCACCGGCTCGAACAGGGACGGTTTTTGACGGCTGGGATTGATGTTGGCCGACGGCGCGATGCCGATGGTGCCGGTGCAGGCGGGGCCAAGGTCGGAGAGGATGTCGCCGAACAGGTTGGAGCCGACCACCACGTCGAAACGATCGGGGTGGAGCACGAAGTTCGCGGTCAGGATGTCGATGTGGTACTTGTCGTGCCGCACCTCGGGGAAGTTCTTGGCCATTTCCAGCACCCGTTCGTCCCAATAGGGCATGGTGATGGCGATGCCGTTGGACTTGGTGGCCGAGGTCAGGTGCTTCTTCGGACGCGACGCCGCCAGTTCGAAGGCGAATTTCAGGATGCGATCGACGCCAACCCGGCTCATCACGGTTTCCTGGATCACCACTTCGCGCTCGGTCCCGGCGAACATCTTGCCGCCGACCGAGGAGTATTCGCCCTCGGTGTTTTCGCGCACCACCAGGAAGTCGATGCTGCCCGGCTCGCGGCCCGCGAGAGGACAAGGCACGCCGGGCATCAGGCGCACCGGGCGCAGGTTGACGTACTGGTCGTAGACGCGGCGGAACTGCAACAGCGAGCCCCACAACGAAATATGGTCGGGCACGGTGTCCGGCCAGCCGACCGCGCCGAAGAAGATCGCGTCCGCCGGGCCGATGCGCTCCTGCCAGTCGTCGGGCATCATCCGGCCGTGCTTGGCGTAATAGTCGCAGCTGCCGAAGTCGTGATCCTGAAGGTCGAGCGCGAAGCCGAACTTGCGCGCCGCCGCCTCCAGCACCCGCACCCCTTCGGGCACCACTTCCTTGCCGATGCCGTCGCCGGCGATCACCGCGACGGTGTAGCTGCGGTTCTTCATGAAATCCTCCCGGGTTTTTCTGTCTGACCACTATAGCGAATCCGTCGATGCCCGGCACGCATCGAACCATGCGGGATCCGCATAAACCGACGTTTCGCCGCCTTGCCCGCCCCTGGCGGACGGATTATGAATGGCTCTTCCTGTCCATTGGAGCGCCCCGCATGGCCGCCGCAGATCCCCGCCTGGACGCCGCAATCGCGGCGCTGCGGCGCGCCGCCGCCGCCGATCCGCGCGCCGTCGTGCCGCGCTATAATCTGGCGCTGCTGCTGTTACGGCGCGGCGACCGGACAGAGGCGCGCAAACTGCTGCATGCGGTTCTGCGTTTGGCTCCGAACTTCGCTCCCGCGCTGTTCACCCAGGGACGGCTCGCTCTCGACGCGCGGGAACTCGTCCTTGCCGAGACTTTGCTGCGCCGCGCCCTGCACGCCCCCGGACTGACGGCGGACGTCGGCGTCGCCCTGGCGGAGACCCTGCGCCGGGGTGGGCGCATCGGCGAGGCCACCGCCCTGCTGCGCGACCTGGTGGCTGCCGCGCCACGCGAGCCGGACGCCTACGTCAACCTTGCCCAGTTGCGCCTGGGCGAAGCGCCGGGGGAGTCCCTGGATGTCGCCGAACGCGGCCTCGCCGCGCTGCCGCGCGCCGCGATCCTTCACGCCTTGCGCGGCCAGAGCCTGCTGCGGCTGAAGCGACTGGACGAGGCTGTCGATGCCTTGAAAATCGCAAGCGAGATCGATCCGACCCTCGCCCCGGCAGCGGGGCATCTGCTGCGCGCCTGCCGCGAGGCGGCGCGCTGGAACGACGAGACGGAAGCCCTGGCGGCGGTACGCGGCTTGCTCGCCCGTGACGACGGCGAACGACACATCGCCATTCCGCTACAGTCGGCGCTCAACTTCCCCTTCACCGGAGAAGAGATCAAACGCATCGCCATGGCCGAGACCGCCTTTCGCGGTCGCGACGCCACCCCCCTGCCGCCGATGCCCCCACCGCGCCGGAGAGGCCCTTGGTGGTGGGATACTTGTCGCCGGATTTCCGCGACCACGCCATCGCCCACCTCGTCGCCGACCTGTTCGCCGCGCACGACCCGGCGCGGGTCCGCGCCGTCGCCTTTTCCGAGGGACCGGACGACGGCGACCCGGTACGCGGCGAGATCGCTCGAACAGCCGACCGATTCGTCGATCTGCGCGGCCTGTCCGATCGCGACGCCGCCCTGCGCATTCGCGCCGAGGGCACCCACATCCTGGTCGATCTGGCGCTTTACACCCGCCACCACCGCCCCGGCATCCCCGCCCACCGCCCCGCGCCGATCCAGGCCGCCTGGCTGGGGATGGCCGGAACCTCCGGCGCGCCGTGGTTCGACTATCTGCTGGCCGACGACATCGTCGCCCCGCCCGAGCACGACGACCGCTTCACCGAAGCGCTGATCCGCTTGCCGCACGGCTATCATCCCGCCCGCCGCCTCTTTCCCCTGCCGCCACCGCCCGGACGCGCCGCCTGCGGCCTGCCGGAAAACGCCGTGGTCTTCGGCTGCTTCAACCTGCACCTGAAGATCGACGGCGACACCTTCGCCGCCTGGATCGAAATTCTGAAGGGGGTTCCGGGCACAGTGCTTTGGCTGCGCGACGCCCCCGAAGTCACCCGCCAACGCTATCGCGCCTTCGCCGCCGACTGCGGCATCGCGCCGGACCGCCTGATCTTCGCCCCCAGGACCGAACGCATCGAAGACCACGTCGCCCGCCTCGCCCACGCCGACCTGACGCTCGACTGCCTGATCTATGGCGCCCACACCACCTGCCTGGATTCCCTGCGCGCCGGGGTGCCGATGCTGACCGTGCTGGGGGAAAACTTCGCCGCCCGCGTCGGCGCCAGCATCCTCGCCCGCGCCGGACTTCCCGAGCTGGTCCTGCCCGACCGCGCGGCCTTCGTCGCCGAGGCGATCCGCCTGGGCAACGATCCGTCCGCCCGCGCCGCGCTGCGGCAAAAGCTGGCCGTTTGCGTTCCCGCCTCGCCGGTGTTCGACCCCGCCGCCCAGGCCCGCGCCCTGGAGGACGCCTTCGAGACGATGTGGGCGAACCGCCGGGCATGAAAAAGCCGCCGTCCCCGGGCTGGGGACGGCGGCTTCCACTTTGACCGCTTCAGAACTTCAGCGATTCCACCCGCACCACGTTGGGCACGGCGCGCAACGAGTCCAGCAGGTCGGAGGTAATCGCCCCGTCCACCTGCACCAGCGCCACCGCGTCCTCGCCCACCGCGTTGCGGCCCAGATGGAAGGTGGCGATGTTCACCCCGCCCAGACCCAGCGCGGTGCCGATCTTGCCGATCAGGCCCGGCTTGTCCTTGTTGGTGAAGAACAGCATATGGGGGGCGAATTCCGCCTCCACCGGGATGCCGTTGACCTCGACCAGGCGCGGCTTGCCCGCGAACAGGGTGCCGGAAACCGAACGGGTCTGGGTTTCGGTGGTCACCGTCAGCTTGACCAGGGTCTGGTATTCGGCGCAGGTCTCGCGCTTGGTTTCCGAGATCGCGATGTTGCGTTCCTTGGCCACGGCGGGGGCCGAGACCATGTTCACCGCGTCCAGCATCGGGCGCAGCAGGCCGGAGAGCGCGATCGCGATCAGGGGCTTGGTGTTGAGTTCGGCGACCTGACCCTCGTACTCGATGGTCACCGCCTTCAAGCCGGTGCGGGTGATCTGCCCGGCGAAGCCGCCCAGGTACTCCACCAGCTTCATGTAGGGTTTCAGCTTCGGCGCGTCCTCGGCGGAGACCGAGGGCATGTTGAGAGCGTTGGTCACCGCGCCGGTGAGCAGGAAGTCGGAGATCTGCTCCGCCACCTGCACCGCGACGTTGACCTGCGCCTCGCTGGTGGAGGCGCCCAGGTGCGGCGTGCAGATCACCTTCGGATGGCCGAACAGGACGTTGGTCTTCGCCGGTTCCTCCTCGAACACGTCGAGGGCCGCGCCCGCGACGCGACCGTCGTCCAGGGCCGCCTTCAGCGCCGCCTCGTCGATCAGGCCGCCGCGCGCGCAGTTGACGATGCGCACGCCCTTTTTCATCTTGCCGAACGACTTTTCCGAGATGATGCCTCGGGTGGCGTCGGTCAGCGGCGTGTGCAGGGTGATGAAGTCGGCGCGGGCGAACAGTTCGTCCAGTTCCACCTTCTCCACGCCCAGATCCTTGGCGCGTTCCGGCGACAGATAGGGGTCGAAGGCGACGACCCGCATCTTCAGACCGATGGCGCGTTCGGCGACGCAGGAACCGATGTTGCCGCAGCCGACGACGCCGAGCGTCTTGCCGAACAGTTCGACGCCCATTAACTTCGACTTTTCCCACTTTCCGGCGTGGGTGGAGGCGGAGGCCTGGGGAATGTCGCGGGCGAGCGCCATCATCATCGCCAGGGCGTGCTCGGCGGTGGTGATCGAGTTGCCGAAGGGAGTGTTCATCACCACCACGCCCTTGGCGGTGGCGGCGGGAATATCGACGTTGTCGACGCCGATGCCGGCGCGACCGACCACCTTCAGGTTGACGGCGGCGGCGATGACGTCGGCCTTGACCTTGGTGTCGGAGCGGATGGCGAGGCCGTGGTATTCGCCGATGCAGGCCTTCAACTCGTCCGGGGTCATCCCGGGCTTGTAATCGACCTCAAGGCCGCGCGCCTTGAAAATCTCCTCGGCGAGCGGGCTCATCTTGTCGGAAATCAGGACTTTCAGCATGGGGAAGACTCCCTTGCGTGGAATGGAAATGGCGAAAAGGGGGATCGCGCGGAGTCCGGACCCGCGAAGAGTCCGGACTCCGGCAAGGGGCTCAGGCGAAGGACTTCGCGGTCTCGGCAAGCGCCCATTCGATCCAGGGGAACAGCGCCTTCAGATCGGCGGTCTCCACCGTCGCCCCGGCCCAGATGCGCAGGCCAGCGGGGGCGTCGCGATAGGCGCCGATGTCATAGGCGACGCCTTCCTTGTCGAGGAGGCCGACGATCGCCTTCTGCGCCTTCTGCTGGCCCTCGGCGTCGAGCTTGGCGAACCACGGCGCGACGATCCTTAAGCAGACCGAGGTGTTGGAGCGAATCTTCGGATCGGCGGCCAGGAAGGCGACCTCCGGGCAGGCATCGACCCAGGCGGCGATCGCCGCAAGATTGGCCTGGCTGCGCTTGATCAGAACCGGCAGTCCGCCGATCGCCTCGCCCCACTTCAGGCCGTCGAGAGTATCCTCGACCACCAGCATCGAGGGGGTGTTGATCGTCTCGCCCTCGAAAATGCCGCCGATCAGCTTGCCGCCCTTGGTCATGCGGAAAATCTTCGGCATCGGCCAGGCCGGGGAATGGCTTTCCAGGCGGGCGACGGCGCGCGGAGACAGAATCAGCACGCCGTGCGCGCCCTCTCCGCCCATCACCTTCTGCCAGGAGTAGGTGACGACGTCCAGCTTGTCCCAGGCGAGATCCATGGCGAACGCGGCGGAGGTGGCGTCACAGATGGTCAGACCTTCGCGATTCGCCGGAATCCAGTCGCCGTTCGGCACGCACACGCCCGAGGTGGTGCCGTTCCAGGTGAACACCACGTCACGGCTGAAATCCACCTTGGACAGGTCGGGAATCTCGCCGTAGGGGGCTTCCATCACCCGGGTGTCTTTAAGCTTCAACTGCTTCACCACGTCGGTGGCCCAGCCGGAGCCGAAGCTTTCCCAGGCCAGCACGTCGACGCCGCGCGGACCCAGAAGGCTCCACAGCGCCATCTCGACGGCGCCGGTATCGGAGGCGGGAACGATTCCCAACAGGTAGTCGGCGGGAACGCCCAGAAGCGTCTTCGAGCGTTCGATCACGTCCTTCAGGCGTTCCTTGCCGATCTTGGCGCGGTGCGAGCGGCCAAGACAGGCGTTCGCAAGCACGTCCAGCGAAAAACCGGGACGCTTGGCGCAGGGACCGGAGGAAAAATTGGGGTTGGCCGGCCGGGCGGTCGGCTTGGCGACGACGGTCATGGAGTTCTCCCTTCCATTGCAGAAGGGCTTGGCGACCCGTTGGGAGGTCGCGGCCCACACGGTTTATACGAAAGGCCGCCGCCAGCCGTCAATTGCAAAGCCGGTTTTCCCCACCCGATCGGGCGATGAACCGGGCGGTTGATCGCCCCGAGTCGCCCCAGCCGCCCAATCCCCCCCCGGAAACGCCAGGATTTTCCTTTCCATACATGCCATTATCGCGGAAATGCGGGAAAAAACCGGGCAATGGCGCATCGCGCCCTCCGGTTGACTCCGGCGCAACGCGCGGAAACATCACAACAATTCCGCCCACAAAAAAATATTGAATATTTCCCGCCACAAGCGGAGAGTTCCAAACCAGGGGGATGAACTGGCGGGATCGTGCGCGCATGCCGCGCAGCCACGCCGGGGGGAGGCCCTCTTGATCCGCGAACACGTTGCCGCCCCTCCATCCGGGGCGGATCTTAGGAGACGTCCGATGGTCCTCTTCTTTACGTGCGTGGCCCTGCTGATCGCGGGCTATTTCATTTACGGCAGTCTGGTCGACCGCATCTTCGGGTCCGATTCCAGCCGCGTCGTTCCGTCCGTCGCCCTGGCGGACGGCGTCGATTTCGTGCCGATGCCGACCTACAAGATCTTCCTGATTCAGCTGTTGAACATCGCCGGACTGGGACCGATCTTCGGGCCGATTCTGGGCGCCCTGTACGGGCCGTCCGCCCTTCTGTGGATCGTCTTCGGCAGCATCTTCGCCGGCGCGGTGCACGACTATTTCGCTGGCATGCTGTCGTTGCGTTCCAACGGCGAGAACGTCCCCAACGTCGTCGGCAAGGAACTGGGGCCGGTCTTCAAGCAGTTCATGAACTACTTCTCGGTGATTCTGCTGCTTCTCGTCGGCATCGTCTTCGTCCTGGGCCCCGGCAAGCTTCTGGCCAAGCTGTCCGGATGGCCGGTCAATTATTGGATCGCGGCGATCTTCGCCTACTACTTCCTCGCCACCATCCTGCCGATCGACAAGATCATCGGGCGGCTGTACCCGGTTTTCGGCGCGCTTCTGTTCTTCATGTCGATCAGCCTGACCATCATGATCCTGTTTTCGAGCGAGCATCAGGTTCTGCCGCAGGGCTTGTCTCTCGCCAACACCCACCCGAAGAACCTGCCGATCTGGCCGTTGATGTTCATCACCATCGCCTGCGGCGCGATTTCGGGCTTCCACGCCACCCAGTCGCCGATGATGGCGCGCTGCGTCACCAACGAAAAGAACGGCCGCTTCGTCTTCTACGGCGCGATGATCGGCGAAGGGATCATCGGCCTGATCTGGGCGACCCTCGGCCTGTCGTTCTACGACAGCCCCAGCGCCCTCGGCGCGGCGATCGCCCAGGGTTCGCCCTCGGGGGTGGTCAACGAAATCTGCAACGCGCTGCTCGGCGGCGGCATCGGCACCACCCTTGCGGTTCTGGGCGTGGTGATCCTGCCGATCACCTCGGGCGACACCGCCTTCCGCGCGGCGCGCCTGACCATCGCCGAGTTCATCAAGATGCCGCAGCGGGAAGTCCCGAAGCGGCTGATGATCGCGGTGCCGTTGTTCGCCATCGGCTTCGTCGTCTCGCTCGGCGACTTCAACATCATCTGGCGCTATTTCGGCTGGGCCAACCAGACCCTGGCGATGGTGATGCTGTGAGCCGCCGCCGCGTACCTGATCAAGCAGGGCAAGCTGCACTGGATCTGCACCGCTCCCGCCACCTTCATGACGGCGGTGACCTTCGCCTACATCTCGGCGGAAAAGATCGGCTTCGGCCTGCCCTACAACATCGCCAACGGCATCGGCATCGCCGCCGCCGTGGCCGCCCTGACCGCCTTCTTCTTCGCCTTCGGCAGGAAGAAGGTCACCGACGCCCCCGCCGAATAGTCCTTCGGCGGCGCAAACAAAGGCCATCGCGGGCGACCGCGATGGCCTTTTTTCGTTTCGCGCGCGCCCGGATCACGGGGCGGGCGGACGCCCCAGACCGGCGGCGCACAACGCCGCCTCCATCCCCGCCGCGATGTCGAGCAGGCGGCGGTCGTCGCCGCCCCACCGGCGAAATCACCACCGGTAGATCGCCCGGAGTCTGGCAAGGCAAACTGGCGGCGCACAGATCCAGCAGGTTGCCCACCGTGGTGTTGCGCAAGGCGAGCGCGTTGACGCGGGTGTAGTCGGCGTCCTCGGCAAGTTCGGACAGCTTCGGCGCGACGCAGGCGACGGTGGGCATCAGAATCGCGTCATAGGGAATCATCGCCGCGTCCATTTCGGCGATCCGGGCGGCGCGAAGGTCGAGAAGGTCGAGATAATCCGCCGCCGACAACGCCTGTCCCCGCTCGATGCGCACCAGAACCCGAGGATCGTAAAGGGCGCGTCCCTTGTCCAGGCGGGGGCGATGCCAGGCGTAACTTTCCGCCGCCACCAGCCCGCCCCCGGCGAGCAGATCGGGAAGGGTTTCCGGGATAGCGAAGGGGGCGTCCTCGATCCGCGCCCCCGCCGCCGACAACGCGGTCAGGGCGCGGGTGAAGGCGCGCGCCACCGCCGGGTCGAGTCCCTCCAGGACATAGACCTGCGGCACCGCGAAACGTAAGCCCGCCAGCCGCGCCGGGCGGACGCGCGGCGACTCGCCGGGACCGACCAGGGCATCGACCAGGGCGCAGTCGGCGATGACGTGGGCGATCGCCCCCACCGAGTCGAGGCTGCGCGACAGCGGCACGGCCCCCCGCAGGTTGGAACGCCGTTGCGTCGGCTTGAACCCGGCCAGGCCGCAGAACGCCGCCGGGATGCGCACCGAGCCGCCGGTATCGGTGCCCAGACCCACCGCCGCCATCCCCGCCGCGACGGAAACCGCCGCGCCGGAGGACGAGCCGCCGGGGATGCGCGTCGCGTCCCAGGGATTGGCCGGGGTGCCGAAGTGCGGATTGACGCCCAGGCCGGAGAAGGCGAATTCGGTCATGTTGGTGTGGCCGATGATCGCCGCCCCGGCGGCGCGCAGGCGCGCCACCGCCGGGGCATCGGCGGCGGCGGGCGGCGCTCCGGCCAGAAGCTTCGACCCGGCGCGGGTGGCGAACCCCTTGACGTCGAACAGGTCCTTGACCGACACCGGCGCCCCGGCGAGCGGCCCGACCGGCACCCCGGTGGCGCGGCGCAGATCGGCGGCGCGGGCCAGCGCCGTGCGGGTCAGTTCCTCGCTGCTGGTCTTGCCCTCGGCAAGGGCGCGGCGCAACTGGGCGAGCGGACGGGGATCGGCAAACATCGCGGAACCTCCGGATCAGGCGACGACGGGCAGGACTTCGACTTCGTAGGCGTGGGTCAGGCGGCGACGCAGCACCGGGTCCTCGAGTTCGATCTCGAAGCGGTCGGCGGGACGGATGCCGCCGATCGCGGGCAGGGTGCCGCACAGCATCGCCCGCCCGTCGCCGAAGGGACCGTGCAGCGCCTCCCACCCGGCGACCAGGGCGGCGGGCGGCAGCAGGGCGGAGACCTTGCCCTCCTGATAGAGCACCCGCGCGCCGCCGATGGTGGCGAAGGAACGCAGGATCAGGTCGTCCCAATGGTCCTTCACCTCGTCGAAGGCCCACACCGACGCGCCCATCGGCTTCGGGCACATCTCCTTGGAGACGGCGACGGAATAGGACTCCACCTTGCGGTCGGTGTGGTCGGAACCGACGTCCACCCACAGCCGACCGTTCGCCCCCAGGATCACCGCCTCCGCCTCGCCCGAGCCGTCGCCGCCCAGAACCTGAAGGCGCGGCGCGGTGGTCAGGCGATCCGCCGACACCCGGTAATAGAGCGGCACCGACGACGGCGGCGCGACTCCCAATTCGGCCAGTTCGGCGATGTGGTGATCGACCGCGGCGCGGTCGCGCCCCGCCCATCCGGCGACGATCAGGTCGCGAACCTCGACGGCGAGGTCCAAGCCGTCCGGGGTTTTCAGGGTCAGCATCGGAAGTCTCCCTTATCCGTTCATTGCATTGGGCAGATAGAGCGCGAGCCACGGGAAGGCGATCAGGAACCCCGCCATCACCAGCATGGTCAGGGCATAGGGGGTCGCCCCCATGATCACGTCGCTGATCGAACCGCGCCCGCGCACCCCCTGCACCACATACAGGTTCAGGCCCACCGGCGGCGTGATCAGCGCCATCTCGATCAACAGGATCAGCATGATGCCGAACCAGATCGGGTCGTAGCCGATCGCCGCCACCACCGGCGCGACCACCGGCACGGTAATCACCATCAGGGACAGGGTCTCGATGAAAAAGCCCAGAACCACGTACATCGCGACGATCATCAGCATGGTGGCGAGGGGGCTCAGGCCGCTGGTGGTGACCAGGGTGCTGAGGGCGCGGGTAGCCCCCACCGCGGAGAGCACGAAGTTGAGGAAATAGGCGGAAATGATGATCAGCATGATCATCGCGGTGGTGCGCATCGTCCCCAGGATCGCGGCGTTCAGCATCTCCCACGACAGGGTGCGGTTGAGCCGCGCGATCGCCAGGGTGGCGAGCACCCCCACCGCCGCCGCCTCGGTCGGCGTCGCCCAGCCGGTATAGATCGAGCCGATGATCACCGCGAACAGCGACAGCATCGGCGTCAAGTCGGCCAGACCGCGCAGCCGTTCGGGCCAGGAGTGGCTGAACACCGGACCGCCCCAGGCGGGTTTGAGGGTGCATAGGATCGCGGTGACGGCAATGAACATCAGGGCCAGCATCACCCCCGGAACGATCCCGGCGACGAACAGACGGGGAATCGAGGTCTCGGTCATGAAGCCATAGACGATCAGGTTGATCGACGGCGGGATCATGATGCCGAGGGTGCCGCCCGCCGCGATCGACCCGGCGAACAGGCGTTCGTCGTAGCCCAGGGCGCGCGCCTGCGGCATCGCCACGGTGCCGACCGTGGCGGCGGTGGCGACCGAGGAGCCGGAGGTGGCGGAAAAGAAGGTGGCGGTGCCGATATTGGCGTGCAGCAGGCCGCCCGGCAGCCAGGACAGCCAAGCCTCCAGCGCGCCATAGGTGCGGCGCGCCACGCCGCTGCGCACCAGAATCTCGCCCAGCGGGATGAACAGCGGGATGGAGATGAGGAGGAAACTGTCCGAGGCGGTCCAAAGGATTTCGCCGAGCGCCCGATGCAGCGGGAAGCGGGCGTAGACCCCATCCATGAGCACGGCCAATCCCAGCAGCGTCACCGCGATCGGAATCGACAGGACCATCAGGACGATAAGGACGACGAGAGCGACGCCGATCATGATCTCAGACCTCCTTCAGGTCGGGGGCTTCGTCCTCGATCTGTTCGTCGAGGGTCGAACTTCCGGCCAGACGCCGCACCGTGTCCGGATCGCCCAGCGCCAGAGCGACGGCGCAACGGGCCAGCAACAGCAGAACCGCGAAGGCGAACCACAGCCAGCCGCCCACCCACAGGATTTGCGGAATCCACATCGGAGTGTGCAGCGGCGAATTGGAAACGGTGTCGCGGGCCAGGGTCTCGGCCAGAACCCCGACCGAGGCCCGCGCGGTCATCGCCGCGAAGGCCGCCATCGCGGCGAGCGCCAGCATGTCGAGCCCGATCCGCCCCTTCGGCGCGAACCGCACGTAGGCCGCGTCGATGCGGATGTGCGCCTTGTGGAACAGGGCATAGGCGAAGCTCCAGCTCGCCGAAATGCCAAGCACATAGCCCGAGTACTCATAGGACAGACCGGGCGAGGTGCCGACGGTGCGGCGCATCACGATCTCCACCGCGATCAGCAGCACCATGCCAAGCAGGAGGACCCCGCCCAGCCAGGCAAGACAGCGCGACGCGCGATCGACCGCGCGCAACAGGGCATCGAAAGACGCAAGCATCGGCAACATCCCGGATCAAACGGAGGCCGGGACCGGCGCGAACCGGTCCCGGCGGAGGGGATCACTTCTTCGCGGTCAGGCCGACGAGCTTGCCGACGGTGGCGTTCCACTTGGCGACATAGGCCGCCTCGGTGCGGCTGGCCCAGCTGGGCAGCACCGACTCGGCCAGAAGCTTGCGCGCCGTCGCGACGTCGGCATCGGTGACCGTCACCAGCTTCATCGTCCCGGCCTTGCCGTGGGTGCAGGCGGGTTCGCCGACGCCGGTCAGGCAGGCGATGCCCTGCTGGGTGTCCGCCTTGGCGGCTTCCCAGACCTTGGCCTCGAACTTTTCCTCGACCTCCCGCTTCAGGAAGGCCTGGGTTTCCGCGTCGAGGCTTTTCCACTTCTTCAGCGAGATCGCGGTGATCACGTCGTCCCAGCCGCCCATCGGCATCGGATAGAGGACCTTCGACACCTCGTGCTAGCCGGACGAATAGCCGGACAGCGAGCCGGTCACCGCGCAGTCGATGACGCCGCGCTGCAACGCCCCCGACACTTCCGAGAAGGCCATGGTCACCGCCTCGGCGCCCGCCGCCTTCAGGAACTCCGCCGCCGAACCGCCGCTGGACCGCACCTTCAGCCCCTTGATATCGGCCAGGCCCTTGATCTCCTTGTTGCAGAACAGCATCTGCGCCGGATAGGGCACCACCGCCAGAACCTTGGCGTCGAAGCGCTTGGCGAAGGCCTCGTCGAGCACCGGCTTATAGGCCATCGCCACCTTGTGCGCGGTGGCGGGGTCGAGCGCCAGCATCGGAATGTCCAGCCCCTCGACCTCGGGGGCGTCGGCCACCGTGTAGTCGGCCACCGTGTAGTCGGCCACCGTGGCGCCGATGTCGAAGACGTTCTTCGCCAGGATGCGGTAGACCTCGGCGCCCTTCAGGCCCATCTGGTCGAAGGTGGTGACCTCGACCTTGATCTTGCCCTTGGACTCGGCGGGCAGGGTTTCGCCCCAGAACGGCTTTTCGAACTGCTTGAACAGCACCAGGCCGCTCCAGCTGCCGACATAGCTCAGGGTGGCGCCCTTCATTTCGGCCTGCGCCGGGGCGGCCCCGAACGCGGCGGCCAGGGCCGCCGCCATCGCTACCTTCAAACCACGCATGAAAGCCTCCTGTTTTTTATCGTTCACTGCAAAACCGACGCATCCGTCACCCGCGACCCGACGTCGAAGACATCGGCATTGCGGATGTCGGTAATCAGCATGTGGCCCGGATCGTGAGTGATCGCGAAGGGAAGCCGGGCCTCCTCCAGCACCGCCTGGGGCGTCACGCCGCAGGCCCAGAACACCGGAACCTCCCCCGCCCGCACCGGCACCGCGTCGCCGTAATCGGGGCGGGACACGTCGGCGACGCCGATCGCCGCCGGATCGCCGAAATGCACCGGCGCGCCATGCGCCAGGGGATAGTGGTCCGACAGGCAGATGGCGCGGATCGCGTCGGCGGGGACGAACGGACGCATCGAGGCCACCAACGGCCCGGAAAAACGCCCGCGCGGCACGCAGGGGATCGCCGTCTTGAACATCGGCACGTTGCAGCCGCAATCAATATGCCGCACCGGAAGACCGGCATGCAGCAGGGCGTGCTCGAACGAGAACGAACACCCCAGGACGAAGGTGACGAGATCGTCGCGCCACAGGGCGGAAACGTCGGTCACCCGATCGACGCAGACGCCGTCGCGGAACACCTTGTAGCCGCAAACGTCGGCGCGGATGTCGAGATCGCGGGCGACGCCGTCGATCGCGGTCTCTCCCGGACGCCCCACCCCCAACAGCGGACAGGGCTTCGGGTTGGCCAGGCAGAAGTCCAGGAAATCGCTGGCGAATTCGCGCGGCAGGATGGCCAGGTTGGCCTGCATGAAGCCGTCGGCCATGCCCGCCGTGGGGGCATCCAGTTCCCCGGAGCGGATGCGGGCGCGCACCTCGGCGGCGGTCATCGCCCTCAACTCGGAAAGGTCTTCGGTCGCCATCGTCCGCCTCCCTTCGGTCATCGTCGGAAAGGTATGGTGACAAAACCGCCTGATCGCGTCCAAACGCGAATCCTGATGGCGACCGATCAAGAATGCCTATGGATTGGGCTCAGCCGCCCCTGTGCTCATTTGCTATGCTGATCGCCAGATCCGAAACCGCCCGCGACAGCGAGGTATCCGACGCATGGGGAAACGACGCGGTGAAAGTCAGCGCGGGCAGTTCCGCCGCCACCGCCAGAGGTTCCAGGGTTCCGCTTTCCAGTTCGCGGCGGACGATCTCGCGCGGCAGGGCGCAGATGCCGATGCCGTCCACCGCCATGCGCACGATGGTGGCGAGGGAAGAACTGTTGTGGATGCAGGGCCGTTCCTCGCCATCGAGGAACAGGGCCTCCAGGTCCATGTGCGGGCGGGAATTGCGGGGAAAGGTGATGATCGGAACCCGCCGCAGATCGTCCAGCCCCAGGGTGCGCTCCCGCAACCCGAGGCGCGGACTGCCCAGCCAGAGCAGCGGATAGGCGCCGAGGGGTAGGTTCTCGATATCCGGGCTGGCCACCGGCCCCATCAGAAAGGCGATGTCGATGTCGCGCGCGGTCAGGCGGGGCAGCAGATTGGCGGTGATGTCGATATCGAGTTCCAGGGACAGCGCCGGATAGGTCTGGGCCAGACGCTCGATCAGGCGGGGCAGCCAGGTATGGGCGATGGTTTCCACCACCCCCAGAACGATGGTGCCCTGGACCACGGCGGGGTCGCCGACGCGGCTGACCATTTCCCCCTTCAGGCGCAGGATGCGCTCGGCATAGGGGACGAGGTCGCGCCCCTTGGCGGTCAGGGCCACGGCGCGGGCGCTGCGTTCGAACAGGCGCACCCCCAGTTCGTCCTCGAGGGAACGGATGCGCGCCGAGACCGCGGGCTGGGTGGTGTTCAGCCGGTCGGCGGCCAGACGGAATCCGCCCAGCCGGGCGATCCACAAAAACGTCTCCAGCGCGCGAAAGTCCATTGCCGTTCGCCCCTGCCGCGAATTCCCGCCGCGGCATTGTAGGGTCTTGGGGCGGAGAGGGAAAGCGCCGCGTGTCGCCGCCATCCGCCGCCACGACGCGACAGCCGGGAGGAACCGCCTTGTCGGGTGCGGAAGAAATGGGCGGAATCCCCCAAGTGACGCAAGGACGAACCGCGCCTACCCTGCGATACCGTCCCTGCAACCGAGAAACCGCCGGAAAGAAAAAGACATGAAACGCACCTTGTCGATCGCCCTGACGGCCCTGCTGCTCGCCGCCTGCCAGACCGTCCCGCCGGAGAAGCTGGCGGAAAAGACGCGCGTCGTCGCCCCCGAGGGCGCACGCGGCGCGCCGGTGGTGGTGTTCTATCAGGGCACCGGCGGCGGCGACAAACGGGCGCTCGCCTGGGCGGAGTGGTTCCAGCAACGCGGCGTCGCCTCGCTGATCGTCGACAACGCCGGAGTGCGCGGCATGGGGAATTTTTCCGGAACCAACGTGGACTATTCCGCCGACGCCTTCGCGGCGCTGCATATGACGAGGAACGACCCCCGCCTCGATACCCGGCGCTACGCCCTGATGGGCTTCTCGCGCGGCGGCACCCAGGCGATGCAGGCGGATTGGAGCCGCGACAAGGAAACCCCGCCGCCCGAGATGGTCTTCGCATTTTATCCCGGAAACGAGGGTGTCTGCGCCAATTCCTTCGGCACGGCGACCGCCGTCCACGTCTTCTACGGCGATCTGGACGACTGGGGAAGCCACAAGGGCACCCGCGACGCCTGCTCCCGCGAAACCGGCGTCTCCTTCCACCTGCTGAAGGGGGCGCATCACGGCTTCGACGATGCCGCCGGGAGCACATGGTCGGCCGCCGGACAGACGTTCCGGTCCGCTCCCAATTCGCGGGCGCTGGACGAATCCAGGGCGATCATCGACGCCCAACTCCGGGCGACCTGGGGCACGCGAAGGTAAGGCCCGTGAATCGACGTCGTGCGTATCCGGCAACGGATTCCCTGGCTCGGGCGCGCGGGAAAGCGCCACGTCACGAGCCGCCGTCGCGGACCCGGTCGAGGAAGCCGGAATCGAGGATGTCCAGGCGGTCGCCCCGCCCGGAAATCGCCCCCCGCCGACGCCAGGCGGAGAGCAGACGGCTCAGGATCTCGTAACGGATGCCCAGGGTCGCCGCCCACTGGGCGCGGCTGAAGGGAAGCCTGACCCGGCGGTCGCCCTGCTCCCGGCACAGGCGGACCAGATCGTCGGCCACCCGCTGCGCCGCCGAGGACGAGGTCAGGCGGTCGACCCGGTCCACCGTTTCCTCCAGGCGGGCGGCGAAATGGCGCAACAGGCGGAAAGCGAAATCCGGCTGTTCGCGGCAAAGCTCGCGCAACGCGGCTTCCGGCACCGCCAGGGCGCGCCCGCCGACCCGCGCCCGCGCGGTCATCGGGAAAAGCCCGCGCGGCATGAACACCGCCGCCACCGCGACGAAGTCCCCCGCCGCGAACTGGCCGAAGACCTTCTCCTCGCCGTCGGCGGTATGGCGCGACACCGCCACCTCGCCGCTTTCCAGGAACAGGCAGCGGCGCGCCGGGTCGCCCTCGTGAAACAGGGTCTGCCCGGCGACGAAGCCGATCCGTTCGCAGCGCGCCGCCAGCCGCGCCGCAGCCTCGGCGGGAAGGCCGGAAAACCAGGGATGCGCCGCCAGCAGGGCGGCCCCGGCATCGTCGGTCGCGGCGGTTTTGACAAATGTCATAGGGAGTCCTCCGTTCCGCCCGTAAGCTGGATCATATGCGACCGATAATCATTCTCACAACACCCAACCCAAGGAGGCCCGCATGACCGAACCCCTCGCCCCCGCCCAGGCCTTGCCTCTCTCCGACCTGATCACCCCCACCGCCCAGGGGATCGCCAGCCGGGTGCTGGCGCGCACCGGCGGCGGCAACCTGACCCTGTTCGCCTTCGACGCCGGACAGGGCTTAAGCGAGCATACCGCGCCCTTCGACGCCCTGGTGATGGTGTTGGAAGGCAAGCTTCTTCTGACCATCGGCGGCGAGGCGGTGACCGCGACTCCGGGCACCCTGGTGCGCATGCCCGCCGACGTGCCGCACGCGGTGGACGCGCCGGAGGCGGCGCGCATGCTGCTGGTGATGCTGCGCGAGGCGCGATGATGGCGCGCGGCGAAGCCGGACACACCTTCCTTGCTCGGATGGGCAAGACCCGTCTGCGCCCCGGCGGGCGGCGCGCCACCGAATGGCTGCTTTCCGGCGCCGGAATGACGGCGGACAGCCGGGTCTTGGAGGTCGCCTGCAACATGGGCACCACCAGCATCGAGGTGGCGCGCCGCTTCGGCTGCCGCGTCACCGGCCTGGACCGCGACGCCGCCACCCTGGACGCGGCGCGCGCCAACGCGGCGCGGGCGGGGATGGCGGACCGGATCGCCTTCGTCGCGGGCAACGCCCTCGACCTGGACGTCGATGCCGACGGCTTCGACGTGGTGATCAACGAGGCGATGCTGACGATGTACGCCAACCTCGCCAAGCCGCGTCTGGTGGCGGGATACCGGCGGGTGCTGAAACCCGGCGGACGCCTGTTGACCCACGACGTGATGCTGACCGACGACGCCCCGCCCGAGGTGGTGGAGCAGATGCGCGCGGCGATCAACGTGCAGGCGGAACCGATGACCGAAGGCGGCTGGCGCGGCCTGTTCGCGGACGCGGGATTTTCCGAAATCCGGCTGCTGACCGGACCGATGTCACTGCTGTCCCCCGCCGGATTGATCGCCGACGAGGGCCTGCGCGGCACCTTGCGCATCCTGCGCAACGCGCTGCGAACGGAAAACCGGGCGACATTCGCCACGATGTTCCGCACCTTCCGCCGCCATCGCCGCCATTTGCGCTTCGTCGCGGCGATTTGCACGAAATAGGCTCTGTTGCACGGAAACGGCGAATGGGAGTATGACGGAAACCACCTCGCCGTTTCCCCTTTTCAGGAGCCGTTCGATGTCCCTCGCCCCCGCCCGCGCCGTCCTTGCCGCGACCCTGCTGGCCGCCGCCCTGCCGCTGTCCGCCGCGCACGCCGCCGACAAGACGCCGCGCATCGCGGTGATGTCGGCGATCGAGCCGGAATGGCAGTCGCTTCTGCGCGACACCACCCAGCAGAAGGAACACCGCGTCGGCGGCACCCGCTTCGTCACCGGCAAGCTGGCGGGAAAGAACGTCGTCCTGTTCCGCAGCGGCGTCAGCATGGTCAACGCGGCGATGACCGCGCAGCAGGCGATCGACCGCTTCCACGTCAAGGCGATCGTGTTTTCCGGCATCGCCGGGGGCGTCGATCCGTCCTTGAAGATCGGCGACGTGGTGGTCGCCGACCGGTGGGCGCCGTACCTGGAATCGATCCTGGCGCGCAAGACCGGCGACGGCTTCGCCCCGCCCAGCTTCGCCTCCGCCCCCTATCCCAACTTCGGGATGATCTTCCCCACCGACACCGAGGTCACGCCGCCCTCCGGCAAGGAGGAAAAGCGCTTCTGGTTCCCGGTCGATCCCGGCCTGCTGAAGCTGGCGCAAGGGCTTGCCGAGAAGGCGAAGCTGGACTCCTGCGCCGCGAAGGACAAATGCCTGTCGCACGCCCCCAAGATGGTGGTCGGCGGCAACGGCGTCTCCGGCTCCGCCTTCGTCGACAACGCGGAATTCCGCGACTACGCCTTCAAGACCTTCCAGGCCCGTCTGCTGGACATGGAAAGCGCGGCGGTCGCCCAGGTTTCCTATGCCAACGGCGTCCCCTTCATCGCCTTCCGCAGCCTCTCCGATCTGGCCGGCGGCGGCGAGGGCGAGAACAAAATCTCCGTCTTCTTCGGCCTGGCCTCGACCAACTCGGCGCGGATGGTCACCGAATTCGTCAAGGCGATGCCGTAAAAGCAAGCGCGACGGCGGACTTGACATGCGCCGCCGATAATGACAACCATATTGTCATTATCCCATGCCGGAGTCCGTCGCATGCCCCTCGACCCGCAGGAAGCCGAACTCTACGAACTGACCGTGCGCATCCGCGCCTGCTTCAACCGCCTGAGGGCGGTGGCGGAGGAACTGCACCGCGACGTCGGGATCAACCCGTCGATGCGCGCGGTGATGGAGGCCCTGGCCGCGCGGGGAGGCCAGAGCGTCCCCGACATCGCGCGGAACCGGGGGGGCAGCCGCCAGCATGTGCAAACCATCGTCAACGCGCTTCTGGCGGGCGGTTTCGTCGCGCCCGCAGACAATCCGGCGCATCGGCGATCCCCCCTTTTCGATCTGACCGAAAGCGGTCGGGTCGCCTTCGCCGAGGTCTCCCGGCGCGAGGCGGCGCCCCTAGCCCGGATCGCCCGGGATTTCCCCGCCGCGCCGCTTCGCGCCGCGCGGCAGGCCCTGGCCGAGTTGGAGCGCCGCCTCGACGAGGAACTTTCAAAGGAATAACGCCATGTCGTTGAAAACCGCCATCCGCGCCCAATTCGGATGTCCGACCGGAACGATCGGGCACGTCGTCGGCTGGATTCTCTCCAGCCGTCCCTCCAACCGGGAACGGAACCGCTGGACGGTCGGCCTGATCGCCCCGAGACGCGGCGAGACGATCCTGGAAATCGGCTGCGGTCCGGGGGAAGCCCTGCGGCTTTGCGCCGAACGGATGGGCGGCGGACGCGTCGTCGGCATCGACCATTCCGAGGTGATGGTGGGTCAGGCGCGGCGGCGTCTGGCGGCGGAAATCGCGGCAGGACGGATCGCGGTCGAACTGGGCGGACTGGAAAAGCTCGACGCGGCGGCGGGCGTCTTCGACCGGGCGTTCTCGATCAACGTGATGCACCACCTCCCCGACCTCGACGACGCCTTCCGCCGCATCGCCGCATGTCTCGCGCCGGGCGGAATCGTCGCGACCACCCATCAGCCGCGCTCCGGGCCGGTGACGCGGGACGCCGCCCTCGCCATGGCGGAACGCATCCGCGCCGCGATGACGCAGGCCGGATTCCAGGACATCGCCGAGCACGAACTGCCGCTTCGCCCCGTCCCCGCGATCTGCGTCACCGGAAGAAAACCGACGGAAGGAACCCCGCGATGACCCTGCCCCAGCACCACTACGACGGCCTGCTCGCCGAACATTACACCTGGATGTGCGGCGTCCCGTTCGCCGACAAGGTGGCGGAGCAGGCCGACCTGTTGCGCCGCGCCGGGGTCGCCGCGCCCGGCGGACTGGACCGCTTCATCCCCCTGCGCGCCGACGCCGACCGGATCATGACCTGCTTCCTGGAAAGCAACGGATCGGAAAGCGTGATGGTCCACGACCTGATCCACGTCCGCCAGGGCGAAACCTGGACCCTGCGCAAAAGCGCCTATCCGAAGCTGTTCCCCCCGTCGCCGAAATCGAAGCCGAACTGACCTCCGCCGGGTTCGTCCGCGATTTCGCGGACACCGCACGCGGCCTGATCACCCTCGGCCTGCGCCGGGAGTGACGAGGCGGAAACGCGGCCCCCTTCTCAATCCCGATAGACGATCTTCACCTTGGCGGCGGCGGCGACCGCCGCCTTGCGGGCGGCGTCGGAATCCCCGTCCGGCACGCGCGCCAGGGCGACCCCCATGCGGCGATAGGGCCGCGTCGTCGGCTTGTTGAAGATGCGCAAGTCCAGATCCACCCCCGCCGCCTCCGGCGTCAGCGCCTCGGCCAGGTCGGCGACGGCGAAGTCCTTGCTGTCGCGGTCGGCGAGAATCACCGCCGAGGCGCTCGGCCCCAGCTGCGAAATCGACGGAATCGGCAGCCCCAGAATGGCGCGGGCGTGCAGGTCGAACTCGGTCAGGTTCTGCGACACCAGGGTGACCATGCCGGTATCGTGGGGCGCGGCGACAGCTCGGAGAAAATCACCTTGTCCCCCAGGACGAAGAACTCGACGCCGAAGATGCCGTATCCGCCCAGGTTGTCCACCACCGCCTTGGCCTGCCGCTGCGCCTCGGCCACCGCCTGCGGCGTCATCGCGGTGGGCTGCCAGCTCTCGCGATAGTCGCCGCGCTCCTGCCGGTGGCCCACCGGCGGGCAGAAAATCACCCCCTGCCGGGTACGCACCGTCAGCAACGTGATCTCGTAATCGAAGGGGATGAACGCCTCGACGATCACCCGTTGGCGGTCGCCGCGCATCCCCGCCACCGCATAATCCCAGGCGGCGTCCACCGCGCCCGCCTCGCGGACGATGCTCTGCCCCTTGCCCGAGGACGACATCACCGGCTTGACCACGCAGGGAATGCCCACCTTCGCCACGGCGGCGCGCATCGCCTCGCGGGTTTCGGCATACAGATAGGTCGAGGTCGGCAACCCCAGCTCGGTCGCCGCCACCTCGCGGATGCGGTCGCGGTTCATCGTCATCATCGTCGCGCGGGCGGAAGGGACCACGTTGAAGCCGCGATCCTCGAAGTCCTTCAGCACCTCGGTGCGGATCGCCTCGATCTCCGGCACGATGTAGTCGGGCCGGTGCTTGTCCACCGCCGCCGCCAACGCCGCGCCGTCGAGCATCGAAAACACCTCGGCCTCGTCCGCCACCTGCATCGCGGGCGCCCCCGCATAGGAATCGCACGCCACCACGTGCGCCCCCAGGCGCTTCGCCGAAATCACGAATTCGCGCCCCAACTCGCCCGAACCCAGCAACAGAATCTTGGCAATCGCGGTCATGGTTCCCCCCGTGTCCGATAGTTCGCGGCATCATAGCCGCGATTGCGGTTAGGGAAAACAAGGTCGGGCTCCGCCCGAACCCGCAAAGGGTCACGGACCCTTTGATCCCATTTTCCCGTTTTTTTGCGCGAAGCGCGATAAGACGATCACGCGGCAACGTAACGGTCGATTGCCGCTGACGCGGCGAAAAAAGGAACGGGTACACAGGGTCCACGACCCTGTGCGGGGTCCGGGGCAGCGCCCCGGCCTTATTTACCCCTGTCCCCGCATCGCGCAGGCGAGGCCGGTCAGGATCGCGGCGACGCCGATGGCGTGATAGGCGTGCAGGCTTTCGCGCAGGAAGACGACGGCGAGGACCGCGCCGAACACCGGGATCAGGTGGATGAACATCCCGGCGCGCGCCGCGCCGACCCGGGCGACGCCGATGTTGTAAAGGAGGTACGCCAGAACCGAGGGGAAGATGCCGAGATAGGCGAGCGCGGCGAAGCTTTCCGCCCGCCAGACCGGGGCATAGGCGAAAAGAACCTCCCCCGCGTAGAGCGGTACCAGCACGACGAAAGCCACCGCGATCTGCGCCCCCATCAGGCCGATGCGGTCGATTTCCGGCGGGATGGCGCGCAGCCACAGGGTATAGAGCGCCCAGCAGACCATGGCGCAGAACACCACCACGTCGCCCGCCGAGAATTGCAGGGCGAGCAGACGGGCCCATTCACCGTGCAGAACGATGGTCAGCACTCCGGCGAACGACAGGATCAGGCCGAACCCCTGCAACGGCGACAGGCGCTGACCGTAGAACGGCGCGCCGAACAGGACGATCAGGATGGGGATGAACGAATTCAGCAGCAACCCGTTGGCCACCGCCGTCCATTGCAGGCCGACGTAGACCAGGGAGTTGAACGCCACCACTCCGGCCAGGGAAATCCGCAGCACCCGCCAGCGGTATTTCCAATACAGCCGCCAGTCGCGGCGCATCGGCTTTGCGGCGAAGGGCAGCAGGCAGACGAAGGCGATCGCCCAGCGCCAGAACGACAGGGTCAGCGGCGGCACGTCGCCGCGCATCGCCCGACCGACGATGAAGTTTCCCGCCCAGAACAGGGGCGGCGGCACCAGCAGCAGCACCCCGACCATCCCCGGACTCAACGCGCCACGCTTCACGAGACTCCTCCCCCGGACTCCGACGACGCACTATCCGCCGCTGGCCTGGCGGCGGCAAACGAAAAGGGCGGCGGCCCGCGAGTCTCGCGCGGGCGGTTGTCATCCGGCGGCAATGGTGACACTCTCGCGCGATTTTCCCGAACACCGCGCAGCATCGAGACCGCCATGACCGACAGATCCCCCGAGAGCTGGTTTCCGGACTGGAAACCCACCACCGCCGACCGCGTCGCCCCCGACGAACGCCTGCCCTGGCCGCAAACCGTGGTCGCCGGGTTTCAGCACGTGGTGGCGATGTTCGGCTCCACCGTGCTCGCGCCGATCATCATGGGCTTCGACCCCAACGTCGCGGTGCTGTTCTCGGGCATCGGCACGCTGATCTTCTTTTTCGTCGTCGGCGGGCGGGTGCCTTCGTACCTGGGGTCCAGCTTTTCCTTCATCGCGGTGGTGATCGCCGCCTCGGCCTATGCCGGGTCCGGCCCCAACCTGGGCATTCCCGCCGCCTTGGGCGGCATCGTCGCGGCGGGCGTGCTGTACCTGCTGATCGGTCTGGCGGTGATGAAGGCGTGATACCGTTGGATCGAGACCCTGATGCCCCCGGTGGTCACCGGCGGCATCGTCGCGGCGATCGGCCTGAACCTTGCGCCGATCGCGGTGAAGGGGATCAGCGGCACCGGATTTTCCAGCACCGTCGGCATCGTCACCATCGTCGCGGTGGGACTGGCCGCCGTCTATGCCCCCGGCATGCTGCGCCGGATTCCGGTTCTGATCGGCGGCTTCGCCGGATACCTGTTCTACGCCGTCGGCGCGGGCATGTTCGGTCTGGGCAAGCCGATCGACTTTTCCGGCATCGCCGCCGCGCCGTGGTTCGGCGCGCCGCAGTTCGCCGCGCCGGTGTTCAACGCCGATGCGATGGCCCTGATCGCCCCGGTGGCGATCATCCTGGTCGCCGAGAACCTTGGCGATCGGCGCGATGACCGGCCGCAGCATGGACCCCTATATCGGGCGGGCCTTCGTCGGCGACGGCATCGCCACCATTCTGTCCGGCTTCTGCGGCGGCACCGGCGTGACGACGTACGCCGAGAACATGGGGGTGATGGCGGTGACCCGCATCTATTCCACCCTGGTGTTCGTGGTCGCCGCCCTGTTCGCCATCCTGCTGGGGTTCTCGCCGAAGTTCGGGGCCTTGATCCTGACCATTCCAGGCCCGGTGATCGGCGGCCTGTCCATCGTCATCTTCGGCCTGATCACCGCCACGGCGGGGCGCATCTGGGTGGAGCACAAGGTGGACTTCTCGGAGACCAAGAACCTGATCACCACCGCCGCCGCAGTGATCGCGGGGGCGGGCGATTTGACCCTGCACCTGGGCGGCTTCACCCTGGGCGGCATCGGCACCGCGACCTTCGGCGCCATCGCGCTTTACGCGCTGTTGAACCGCAAGGGCGCCGCCGAAGTCCCCGTCGAGGCGGCGGAATAGGCCGGATCGTTTGACCGACGAAAAGGGCGCCGCGCGGCGCCCTTTTCTTTTTTCATCCATCCGCGTTCAGGCCAGGTCGAAGCGATCCGCGTTCATCACCTTGGTCCAGGCGGCGACGAAGTCGGCGACGAACTTGCCCGCGTTGTCGTCCTGGGCGCAGACCTCGGCATAGGCCCGCAGGATCGAGTTGGAGCCGAACACCAGGTCCATCCGCGTCGCCGTCCACTTCGCCGCGCCGGTCTTGCGGTCGCGGATTTCGTAAAGCCCGCCGTCGATCGGATGCCAGGTGTTGCCCATGTCGGTCAGGTTGACGAAGAAATCGGTGGTCAGCGCGCCTTCGCGGGCGGTGAGCACGCCGTGCTTGGCGCCGCCGTGGTTGGTGCCCAGGACGCGCAGGCCGCCGACCAGCACCATCATCTCATAGGCGGTGAGGCCCATCAGCTGGGTGCGGTCGAGCATCAGTTCCTCGGGGCTGACCGCATAGTCCTTCTTCAGCCAGTTGCGGAAGCCATCGGCCAGGGGTTCCAGCGGCGCGAAGGAGGCGGCGTCGGTGGTGGCGTCGGTGGCGTCGCCCCGCCCCGGCGCGAAAGGCACCACGATGTCGAACCCGGCGGCCTTGGCCGCCCGTTCGATGCCGAGGTTGCCCGCCAGAACGATGATGTCGGCGACGCTGGCGCCAAGCCCGGCGGCGATCGGCTCCAGGACCGAAAGCACCCTGGCAAGCCGCGCCGGTTCGTTGCCTTCCCAGTCCTTTTGCGGCGCGAGGCGGATGCGCGCCCCGTTGGCGCCGCCGCGCATATCCGACCCACGGAAGGTCCGCGCGCTGTCCCAGGCGGTCGAGACCATGTCCGCGAGGCTCAGGTCGGAGGCGGCGATCCGCGCCTTGGCGGCGGCGACGTCCCACGAGGTGCTGCCCCGAGGCACCGGGTCCTGCCAGATCAGATCCTCGGCGGGAACGTCGGGACCGATATAGCGCGCCTTCGGACCCATGTCGCGATGGGTCAGCTTGAACCACGCGCGGGCGAAGGTGTCCTTGAAGTATTCCGGATCGGCCATGAACTTCCGGCAGATCGCGTTGTAGACCGGGTCCACCTTCATCGCCATGTCGGCGTCGGTCATCATCGGGTTGTGGCGTTTGGCGGGATCGCTGGCGTCGAGGGGCATGTCCTCTTCCTCGATGCTCACCGGCCCCCATTGCCACGCGCCCGCCGGGCTTTTCCGCAGTTCCTACTCGTGACCGAACAGCATATCGAAGAAACCCATGTCGAATGTCGTCGGATGGGTCGTCCAGGCGCCCTCCAGGCCGGAGGTCACGGCGCGGCTGGCGAGCCCGTTCTGGTCCGGGTTGTGCCAGCCGAGTCCCTGCATCTCGACGCCCGCGCTTTCGGGATCGGGCCCCAGCTTGCTGGCGTCGCCGTTGCCGTGGGTCTTGCCGACGGTGTGCCCCCCGGCGGTCAGGGCGACGGTTTCCTCGTCGTCCATCGCCATGCGCGCGAAGGTCTCGCGCACTTGGGCCGCGGTCTTCAGCGGGTCGGGCTTGCCGTTGACTCCCTCGGGATTGACATAGATCAGACCCATCTGCACCGCCGCCAGCGGGTTCTCCATGGTGGTGGGGTCGGCGACGTCGCCATAGCGTTCGTCCGAGGGGGCGAGCCATTCCTTCTCGGCCCCCCAATAGGTGTCCTTCTCCGGATGCCAGATGTCCTCGCGGCCGAAGCCGAAGCCGAAGGTCTTGAGGCCCATGCTCTCATAGGCCACCGTCCCGGCGAGAATCATCAAATCGGCCCAGGAAATCTTGTTGCCGTATTTCTTCTTGATCGGCCACAGCAGCCGCCGCGCCTTGTCCAGGCTGACGTTGTCCGGCCAGGAATTGAGCGGCGCGAACCGCTGGTTGCCGGTGCCGCCGCCGCCGCGACCGTCGGCGATGCGATAGGACCCCGCCGAGTGCCAGGCCATCCGGATGAACAGGCCGCCGTAGTGCCCCCAATCCGCCGGCCACCACGGCTGGCTGTCGGTCATCAGGGCGAGAAGATCGGCCTTGATCCCCTTGTAATCGAGACTCTTCACCGCCTCGCGATAGTCGAAGCCCTTCCCCATCGGGTCGGTCTTGGCGTCGTGCTGGTGCAGGATGTCGAAGTTGAGCGCGTTGGGCCACCAATCCATGACCGAACTTCCGGCGTGGGTGTTCCCCCCCGTGCATGATCGGGCACTTGCCCGCCGCCGATTTCGCGGTGTCGCTGCCAGCCATATCCTGCTCCTTCCTGGTTGTCCGATGACCTCCCGGTTCGGCCCTCCCCGCTGGAAGACAGGCCGACCGACGCACAAGAACTCGACGGAGTGACGGAACGCGCCCCCCGGATTTCGCCGCGAAGGGGACGGATGACATATGGGATCGCCCGCTCCGGGAAAAAGACCGCCGGACTTGCGGATTCCGCGCAAAGCGTCTAAAACCGCGAAACCGCGAAACCATGGATGCAACCCACGGGAAAGGAGATTTCATGACGACGGCTGTTTGCGACACGGTCGGCCAAGCCGCGTGATCGCCTCCGCCCGCTGAATCGGGCGGCCCAGTTCATCACCGGCCTGATCAAGCCGACCTATCGTTCGGACCCCTCCGCAGGGCATCCGACGTTTTGTCGTGACTTTCGATCCCCTGCGCGGGATCAAACAGCCGGTGATACCAAATGAAATCTCAGATTTCCTGTCTGGCCGATCTTGGCTGGACCTCGTTTTTCGCTTCCCAGTTTTCCATCGCGGATAACCCCGATTCCCTTGCCGTCCGCGTCATGGCGGTGCATCGCGGCCTGGTCGCCGTCGCGGGTGACGGCGTCGCGGCGACGGTTCCCTCCCACCTGCCGGACGCGACGTCCGAGGAAGACCGCCCCACCGTCGGCGACTGGCTGATCGTCGAACGCGACACCCTGCGCCCCCGCCGCGTGTTGCGCCGCGCCAGCCTGTTCAAGCGGCGCGCCGCCGGAACCGGGCGCGAACTGCAACTGATCGCCGCCAACGTCGATACCCTGTTCGTGGTCTCCTCGTGCAACCGCGACTTCAACCCGGCGCGCCTGGAACGCTATCTGGTCCTGGCGCGGGAGGCCGGGGTGCTGCCGGTGGTGGTGCTGACCAAGGCCGACCTCTCCGACGACGCGGCGGACTACGCCCGAACCGCGCGCCGCCTGCTGCCCGGCCTGATCGTCGAAACCCTCGACGCCCGCGACGCGGACGCCGCCGCCACCCTCGGCGCGTGGTGCGGACCGGGGCAGACGGTGGCGCTGCTGGGGTCCTCCGGCGTCGGCAAATCGACGCTGATCAACAGCCTTTCGGGAAGCTCCGCCGCCACCGGAGCCACCCGCGCGGACGACGGACGGGGGCGGCACACCACCACCGCCCGCGAACTGCACCGCCTGGAACACGGCGGCTGGCTGCTCGATACCCCCGGCATGCGCGAACTGCAACTCGCCGACGCGCGGGACGGCCTGGACGAGGTCTTCGACGACGTCGCCGCCCTGGCGCGGGAATGCCGGTTCTCCGACTGCACCCACCAGACCGAACCAGGCTGCGCCATCCGGGCGGCGATCGCGGCGGGAAACCTCGACCCGCACCGCCTGACGCGATGGCGGAAACTCGCCGCCGAGGACGCCTTCAACTCCGCCAGCCTGGCCGAACGCCACGCCCGCGACCGCGCCTTCGGCAAACTGGTCCGCTCGGTAATCAAGGATAAAACCAACCCGAAATACCGCTGACCCGCCGCCGCTGCGGCCACACCGCCACCGTCATGCCTGTGCTCGTCGCGCGGCTGTACGGTTCAATTCCGGACTCCCCTTGGAAAATCGCGGAAATCCGCCGTTTCCGAAGGAATCGATCGGGCAAGACACACCCCGCTGTTTCTTCAATTCGTCATCCCCGGCCTTGTGCCGGGGATCCACGTCTTGTTTTGCAACCCCTTGGAAAACAAACAATTCGTGGATGACCGGGACATGCCCGGTCATGACGATTGTGGATGCGGAAACGTTACGCGAAAATGAACCGGACAGCCGTAGCACAAGGCCGGGGGCGACTCCCCACTTCAGATCAAGGCCGGGCCTCCTCGACCTCATTCCCTTGTTTCTCCGAGAATCCCCATCCGCCGGTCTGAAGCAGCGGTTCGGCCCAATCCGGCGGCGCACCCGCGCGGGTACGCCGTAGTCAACTCGGTATGGTGCCCCCAGAACTCCCCAAAGATGAGGGGCTGAGTTATCCACAGACCTGTGGATGTTGGGAACAACCCCTTCATATTGCGCACAGCCCGTCCAAACAGCACAAAATGTTGTTGCGAATGTTTTTTCAGGCTCCTAACTTGAACGGAACGTGCGAACAAAAAGAGGCCAGGGCCATCCGGCCCTGACCTCCCCGTTCGAACGATGGTCGCTGTGTGGCACCATGTCCGAGTTGCATCTGTATTGGAGTCCACGCAGTGGGATGAGTCAACCTCTGTGTATTGAGGACCAACCAGAATGTCGAAGACAATCCCGCCGGGAGGAAATCCCGGAAAGAACGGTGGTATCTATCAGGAAGTCGGCCCGAAGGGCGGACCCAAACCAAACTTCGCAACGATTCCTGACAACCACAAGGCACCCCCGACTTCTGCGCCGGGAAACACCTGGGCGCCTGTCAAAACTACGCCTGACAGCAAGAGATAAAACCTTGCAGAAAACCGCCCAGCGCAATGCTGGGCGGCAACCCGTTTCGTTGTTCGTAGGGCGAGTTTCCGTTGGCCCAGACGGCGCTGGGCAAGGGTTTTCTCGGCGGAGGCGTGTGCCTTTTCAATCAACACACCCTTTTAACGAATACTAAGACAACAACGCCCATGGATTGATGTTGACTCCAACATCCCTCTCTGGCATCTAAAGTGAACAGGAGGCGAACATGGCCGAAAAAACAAGTTATCCTCAAATCCCGAGCACCGTCTGGTGGGGGGTAAGAGGTCTTCTACAGCGCTCACCAAAAATGACCATTGAAGAACGCACGCTTAGCGTCGAACTCAAGGTTCAACCGTCTGCCGCAAAACAATATGTAATAGAACTGAAACGTGTCGGCATTCTTGATGAAAACAACAAAGCAACTGAACTTGCAGTAAAATGGCGTCATGATGAATCCTATCATGAAGCAGTTAAAGAAATAATAAAAAATGCCTATCCTGAAAGCCTTGTGCAATTAGCCCCGCCAGAATCGGCAGACAGAGAAAAAATCTTATCCTGGTTTTCCCATGAAGGCCTTGGAACCGGCACTGCAAAGAATAAAGCAGCCACTTACCTCTTGCTTTGCAGTGCCACCCCCAATGAGCCCTCCCCCCCGCAACGGGAACGCCCCGACAAAAGACACCAGCCGTTCCTCTCCCCGACCCAAACAAACTAAGGCTGTGACTCCCCTCCCTACAGAATCTGGCGCGCAACATGTCGGAGCAAACGGCCGAGACACAAAACAGACAGACTCAATTCCTCTAAACATTAACGTCCAAATCCACATCAGCGCAGATGCCAGCACTGAACAAATCGAAACCATTTTCTCTTCCATGAGGCGTTATCTCTATGATCGGACCTCTTCTTGACAGGCTAAAGCATTTTCAAGAAGTGGCGCTTGAATCCGGGTTAGCACAAGCCGTTCTTGCCCTTCCCGCCCCTCGCATGTTGGCGCTGGTAGCACCCTCGACCGAGGGTATTACGGCAATATTTTCTCGAACGATAACAGAGCCAGAGATTGAAAGCGTAAGCCGCGACCTATTTGCGTCCGGCCATTACTCACTCGCTGTCCAAGAGGCCTATAAAGCAGTGGAAAAATTCATTCAGGACAAAGCGGATAATCATGGTTTAAGTGGAACAAAGCTCATGCAAAATGTGTTTAGTTCAGATTCTCCACGCCTGTTCTGGACTGAGCGCAAAACACAATCCGAGGAAGATGAGCAAAAGGGATATCTACTGCTATATTCTGGGGCTATGGTCGGCATACGAAATCCAGTTACGCATGAATTTAACTGGATAGAAGACCCAGATACCGCCCTCGAACTCCTAACTTTTGCGCAACATCTCTTAAAAAAAGGCCCGCACTGCGACCGTAACTGCGGATTAACCCCCCACAAAACTCAAAAAACGCTTTACAGCGCCCTTCTCCATTCGTCCAGGAACGGAATTCTGGGGAATTCTGGGGACACCGTACGTAATTCGGGGGAATTCTGGGGACACCGAACGCAATTCGAAGGCGCGTTGTCCTCCTCCTGCCTCAAGGCCGCCCTTCGTTCTCGGCTCGTCCCCGCCACCCTGGTCTTCACGCGCGGGGCAAGGAACCGGCAAAAGGGAATGGGGGGCGCGGGGGCGACCGAGTCCCCCCCCGCGTGGTTTTTCTCTTTCCGGCCTCGATGCCCAGGCGAAGCCCGACGGCGCCCGCGCGTTGACAAGCCCCGGCGCGGCCAGCAAGATCGGGGCCTCACCTGGGGTGTCCCGTCAAGGGGCTGAGACTCCGCTGGCCGCAGGGCGGCGCGGGAACCCGATGAACCTGATCCAGTTCATACTGGCGTAGGGATGGTGGTTGCCCCTTGGCCGTGCGCGGTCCTGCCGTTGGGGGCATGCCTTCTCCGTCCTGTCGGAACTGGGTCTCCGTTGCCGCAGCAAGGAGTCCTCCCCATGACTTTGGAACCGACCCCCGCCGTTCTGCTCGGGCGGCTGCGCGAGGTCTCGCCCCTGGTGCACTGCATCACCAACTACGTGGCGATGAACGTCGCGGCCAACGTGCTGCTGGCGGCGGGGGCCTCCCCCGCGATGATTCACGCGCCCGAGGAAGCGGGGGAATTCGCGCGCATCGCCGGGGCGCTCACCATCAACATCGGCACCCTGTCCTCGCCCTGGATTCCCGGCATGACGGCGGCGGCGGAAGCCGCGAACGCGGCGGGCAAGCCCTGGGTGCTCGACCCCGTCGCCCACTTCGCCACCGCCTTCCGGCGGCGGACGGCGGCCGACCTGCTGAAGCTTCGCCCCACGATCGTTCGCGGCAACGCGTCCGAGATCATCGCGCTGGCGGGGGGCGAAGGCGCCGTACAGGGAGTCGACAGCGGCGACCCGGTGGAACGGGCCGAGGGCGCGGCGCGAAGCTTGGCGAACACCTGGAACGCGGTCGTGGCGGTCACCGGAGATGTGGATTTCGTCACCGATGGCGAACGCGCCGCGCGCGTCTTCGGCGGCTCGGCGCTGATGCCCAGGGTGACGGCGCTCGGCTGCTCGCTGACCTGCCTGGTCGGCGCGTTCGCGGCCGTCGCCCCGGAATCCCCCTTCGAGGCCGCCGTCGCCGCGCTCGCCGTTTTCGCGGCGGCGGGAAGGCAGGCCGAACGCGGCGCGGAGGGGCCGGGCTCCTTCGCCGTGCGCTTCCTCGACGCGCTGCATGCGCTCGATGCCCGCGCCCTCGAAACCGAAGCGAAGGTGGACTTCCCATGACCGGCTTCGATCTGTCGCTCTATCTGGTTCTCGACCCCGACCTCTGCCGCGTCCGCTCGATGGTCGAGACGGCGCGCCTGGCCGTGGCGGGCGGGGCGACGATGGTGCAACTGCGCGACAAGGCGGCGACCACCGAGGCCCTGATCGCCACCGGACGGGCGCTCAAGGCCGCGCTGCGCGGCAGCGGGGTGCCGCTGATCGTCAACGACGACCTGGACGCCGCGCTGGCCATCGACGCCGAGGGGCTGCACGTCGGGCAGGACGACATTCCCGCCGGGGAAGCGCGGCAAAGGCTCGGGCCGGGCAGGATCCTCGGCATCTCCGTCGAGACCGAGGCGGCGGCGCGCCGGGTCGATTCGTCGGTGGTGGATTACGTCGGCATCAGCCCGGTCTTCGCCACCGCCACCAAGCCCGACCACAAGCCGCCGGTGGGATTCTCCGGTCTCGCCCGCATCGCCGCCGCCAGCCCGGTTCCCAGCGTCGCCATCGGCGGGCTGAAGGCCGAGCACGTCGCGCCCACCCTGGAGGCGGGCGTCGGCGGCCTCGCCGTGGTTTCGGCGATCTGCGGCCAGCCCGATCCGGAAGCGGCGGCGCGACGGCTGGCCGACGCCATCCGGCGCTGGCGCGCGGCGCGCCGGGGATGACGCGACGATGCGAAAAGGGCGCCGTACAGCGCCCTTTTTTCAGTCGTCCGGGGTGAGTTTGCGTTGGTCGAGGCGGCTTTGGGCGAGGGTTTCCTCGGCGGCGGCGCGCGTCTTTTCCGCCTTGGGGCGGCCGAACTTGGCGCGGTTTTCCTCGGCCCGGCGATCCTTCTCCGCCCGCTGTTTGTGTTTGCGGGCCTGGCGCAGGTTGACGACCTCGGTCATCGACCGGTCATTCCCACTCGATGGTCCCCGGCGGCTTCGAGGTCACGTCATAGGTGACGCGGTTGATCCCCCGCACCTCGTTGATGATGCGGTTGGCGACGCGCGCCAGGAACGCCATGTCGAAGGGGTAGAAGTCGGCGGTCATGCCGTCGGTCGAGGCCACGGCGCGCAGCGCGCAGGCGTAGTCGTAGGACCGCCCGTCGCCCATCACGCCGACGGTGCGCACCGGCAACAGCACGCAGAACGCCTGCCAGATTTCGTCATACAGGCCCGCGTCGCGGATTTCCGCAAGATAGATCGCGTCGGCCTTTTTCAGGATATCCAGGCGTTCCTGGGTGATTTCCTGCCCCGGAATGCGGATCGCGAGGCCGGGTCCGGGGAACGGGTGGCGGCCCACCATTTCATCGGGCAGTCCGAGTTCGCGGCCCAACGCGCGGACTTCGTCCTTGAACAGTTCGCGCAAGGGTTCGACCAGCTTCATGTTCATCCGCTCGGGCAGGCCGCCGACGTTGTGGTGCGACTTGATCGTCACCGAAGGCCCGCCGGTGAACGACACCGATTCGATGACGTCCGGATACAGGGTTCCCTGCGCCAGGAAGTCCGCGCCGCCGACCTTTTTCGCCTCTTCCTCGAACACGTCGATGAAGGTCGCGCCGATGGTCTTGCGCTTCTTTTCCGGGTCGGTTTCCCCGGCCAGCTTATCCAGGAACAGGGCGGAGGCGTCGCGGGTCACCAACCGCGTGTTGAAGCGGCGGCCGAAGACTTCCTCCACCTGCTCGCGTTCGCCCAGGCGCAACAGGCCGTGATCGACGAAGACGCAGGTCAACTGGTCGCCGATCGCCTCGTGCAGCAGGGCGGCGGCCACCGAGGAGTCCACGCCGCCGGACAGGCCGCAGATCACCCGGCCCTTGCCCACCTGTTTCTGGATCGCGGCGACCGCCTGATCGCGGAAGGCGGCCATCGTCCAATCGCCCTTGCAGCCGCAGACGCCGTGCACGAAGTTGGCCAGCAACTGCGCACCGTGCGGGGTGTGCACCACCTCGGGGTGGAACTGCACCGCATAGAACTTCCGCGCCTCGTCGGCGATCGCGGCGAAGGGCGCGCCCTCGCTGGTGGCGACGACGGAAAAACCCTCCGGCAGGCTCGTCACGCGGTCGCCGTGGCTCATCCACACCTGTTCCCGCTCGCCCAGCGCCCAGACCCCGGCGAACAGGGCGCAGACCCCCGAAACCTCGACATGGGCGCGGCCGAATTCCCGATGGTCGGAGCCTTCCACCAGCCCGCCCAGTTGGGTCACCATGGTCTGCTGGCCGTAACAGATGCCCAGCACCGGCAACCCCATGGCGAACAGACCCTGCGGCGCGCGCGGGCTGTCCTTTTCGGTCGCCGAGGCGGGGCCGCCGGAGAGGATCACCCCCGCCGCGCCGAAGTCGCGGACGCTCTCCGCCGAGACCTTCTGGAAGGGATGGATTTCGCAATAGACGCCCGCCTCGCGCACCCGGCGCGCGATCAATTGCGTCACCTGCGACCCGAAATCGACGATCAGAATGCGGTCGGTCATGGGGTATCGTCCCTTTCCTGCTGGGTCTCGTCCACCGTCGCGGCGCGTTCCATCGCGGCGACGAAGAATCCGTCGGTGCCGTGGCGGCCCGGCGTCAGGCTCACGGTTTCCATCGCCGCCAGATCGGCGGGAACCAGCCCGGCCGCTTCCGGCCACGCCTCCGCCACCGGCAGAATCCGATAGTCGGCGTGCCGCGCCAGAAAATCATCGACGCGGGCGCGGTTTTCCTCGGGCAGGATCGAGCAGGTGGCATAGACCAGCCGCCCGCCGGGGCACACCAGCCGCGCCGCGCTGTCCAGAATCCGCCCCTGCAACGCCACCAGTTCGGCCAGTCCTTCCGGGCTTGCCCGCCAGCGCGCATCGGGGTTGCGCCGCCAGGTGCCCGAGCCCGAGCACGGCGCATCCACCAGCACCCGGTCGAAGGTGCCCTTGTGGCGCTTCACCCACTTGTCGGTTTCGCCGTCCAGGGCGCGGCGGGTGACGTTGAACGCTCCGGCGCGGCGCAGGCGGATGGCCGAACGGTCCAGCCGCGCCTGCCGCACGTCGCAGGCGATCAACCGCCCGGAATTGTTCATCGCCGCCGCCAGCGCCAGGGTCTTGCCCCCCCGCCCCGGCGCAGAAATCCACCACCGATTCCCCCGGCTTCGCCCCGACCAGCAGGGCGGCCAACTGCGCGCTTTCGTCCTGAACCTCGACCCAGCCGTCCTTGAACGCCTCGGCCGCCGCGACGTTGGCGCGGCCCCGGCAGCGCAGGCCGATGGGGGAATGGCGCATCGGGTCGGTCTCCACCCCTTCCGCCGCCAGACGCGCCGCCGCGTCCTCGCGCGAGGCCTTCAGGGTATTGACCCGCAAATCCACGCTGCCCTCGGCCCGCGCGGCGGCGACCTCGGCCTCCCGCGCGTCGCCGTAAATGTCCAGGAAACGCGGCCACAGCCATTGCGGCGTCTCCGCCCAGGCCCAGTCCGGACGCTCCGACGGTTTCACCTGACGCAGCGCGGTGATCCAGTCCTGCTCGCGCGGCGACACCGCCACCGGCGCATAGGCCTGACCGGTGAACAGCGCCAGATCGGCCTCGCCCTCCACCCGCAAACGCGCGCAGAAGGCCATCATCAGCCGCCGCCCGCTTTCCGCCCGCACCACCGCGTCGGTGGGGTTGCGCCCCTCGGCCAGGGCGCAGTCGGCGGCCAGCCGCGCCCGGCTGCGCTGCACCGACCAGAACAGATCGGAAATCGCCCGCCGGTCCTTGCCGCCGATGTACCGCCGGTCGCGGAAATAGTCGTGCAACACCCGATCGGCCGGACGTCCGTCCTCCCGCACCCGATCCAACGCCTCGATCGCCGCCTGCAACCGCCCGCCCGGGGTCATGCCGCCTCCGTGGAAAGATCAGGCCAAGGGTTTCACCCCTGGACCCCACCAAGGGCCTGAGGCCCTTGGAACCCGTCGCTTGGCTTGCCGCAAGCCCCCGCCCTCCGGCAAGCCGTAATGGGGTCGAGGGGTCCGCGACCCCTCGCGGGGATCGGGGCGGAGCCCCGGTCTGGTTGTTCCCGCGATGCCGCATCTAGACCGACGGCGGCTGATAGTTGGGGGCTTCGCGGGTGATCGCGACGTCGTGGACGTGGCTTTCGCGGAAGCCGGCGCTGGTGATGCGGCGGAAGCGGGCATGCTCGTGCATGTCGTCGATGGTGGCGTTGCCGGTATAGCCCATCGCCGCCTTCAAGCCGCCGACCAGCTGGTGGATGATCGGGCCGACCGGCCCCTTATAGGGCACCCGGCCTTCCACGCCTTCCGGCACCAGTTTCAGGTTGTCCTTGACCTCGGCCTGGAAATAGCGGTCGGCGGAGCCGCGCGCCATCGCCCCCAGCGAGCCCATGCCGCGATAGGACTTGTAGGAGCGTCCCTGGAACATGAACACCTCGCCCGGCGCCTCGTCGGTACCGGCCAGCAGGCTGCCCATCATCACGGTGTCGGCCCCGGCGGCGATCGCCTTCGCCATGTCGCCCGAGTTCTTCAAACCGCCGTCGGCAATCAACGGCACGCCCGCCGCACGGCAGGCCTTGGCGGTTTCCATCACCGCCGAGAACTGCGGCACGCCGACGCCCGCGACGATGCGGGTGGTGCAGATCGAGCCCGGCCCGATGCCGACCTTGATCCCGTCCGCGCCCGCGTCGATCAGCGCCCGCGCGCCTTCGGGAGTGGCGACGTTGCCGGCGATGATCTGGGTGATGTTGGACAGTTTCTTGATCTCGCGCACCGCGTCCAGCACCCCCTGGGAGTGGCCATGGGCGGTATCCACCACGACGACGTCGCAGCCCGCCTCGATCAGGGCGATGGCGCGGGCCATGCCGTCGGCGCCGACCCCGGTGGCGGCGGCGCAACGCAGGCGTCCGTGATCGTCCTTGCAGGAATTCGGATAGGTCTGGGCCTTTTCCATGTCCTTGACGGTGATCAGGCCGATGCAGCGATAGGCGGCGTCCACCACCACCAGCTTTTCGATGCGGTGCTGGTGCAGCAGGCGCTTCGCCTCGGCGCGATCGACGTTCTCGGTGACGGTGATCAGGCCGTCCTTGGTCATCAGTTCGGAGACGCTCAAGGTCGGATCGGTGGCGAAGCGCACGTCGCGGTTGGTGAGGATGCCCTTCAGCTTGCCCGAGCCGCGTTCCACAACCGGAATGCCGGAGATGTGGAAGCGGTCCATCAGGGCCAGGGCGTCGGCCAAGGTCTGGTCGGGATAGATGGTGACCGGGTTGACCACCATGCCGGATTCGAACTTCTTGACGCGGCGGACTTCCTCGGCCTGGGCCGCGATGTCCATGTTCTTGTGGATCACCCCCATGCCGCCCGACTGCGCCATGGCGATCGCCATCGGCGCCTCGGTCACCGTGTCCATCGCCGCCGAGATCAGGGGGATGCCAAGCTCGATCGTACGGGTCAGCTTGGTCTTCGTCGCCGCCTGGGCGGGAAGAACCTTGGATTCGGCGGGGACCAGGAGCACGTCGTCGAATGTCAGGGCTTCCTCGATGCGCACCATCGCCTCCTTCGGATTTTTTCGATGCCGCACTATACACCTTTGAACGGCATAGAAAAGGCGAAGGCCATGCAAAAACCGCGCTAGAGACCCGAGCCTTTGCGGAACCCCTTCGCCACCACGTACATTTCCGCCGAGTCCTTGCGGCTGGCGGGGGGCTTGGCGTGGCGGACGCTGTCGAAATCGCGCTTCATCGCGGCCAGGAACTCCGACTCGGCGCCGCCCTGGAACACCTTGGCGACGAAGCAGCCGCCTTCCGCCAGCACCTCGGCGGCGAAGGCATAGGCCATTTCCAGCAGCGCGATGATCCGCAAATGGTCGGTCTGCGGATGACCGGTGGCGTTCGCCGCCATATCGGACAGCACCACGTCCACCGGCCCGCCGAGCAGCGCCTTAAGCTTGTCCGGCGCGTCGTCGTCGGTGAAATCGCAGACGAAGGTGGTCGCCCCGGCCACCGGGGCCATTTCCAGAAGATCGAGGCCGACCACCTGGCCGCCGGTCTGGTCCGGCTTGACGGTTTCCACCGCCACCTGGGTCCAGCCGCCCGGCGCGCAGCCCAGATCGACCACCCTCTGTCCGGGCTTCAGGATGGCGAAGCGCTCGTCCAGTTCCTTCAGCTTGAAGGCGGCGCGCGAGCGATAGCCCAGGCGTCTGGCCGCCACCACGTAGGGATCGTTGAGCTGGCGTTGCAGCCAGCGGGTGGACGAATTCTTGCGCCCGCGCGCGGTTTTCACGCGGGTATGCAGCATCCGCTCTCCGCCCTGGCTTCCCCCTCTGCGGTCGCCGGTCATCTGTCCTCCTGCCCGATCGCCGGGTGTTCAGCCGTTGGTCGCCGCCGCCTTGCGGGGGGGGCCTTGCCGCGGGTGTCGGCGATCGCCGCGGTATCGTCGTTTCGCATGTGCGGCACCAGACAGGTCAGCACCCAGCGAGCCAACTGCGCGGCGACGCCGGGATGACGCGACACCAGATTGAAGCGCATCGATTCGACGTCGAGGGCCAGCGACGCGTGCATCCGCCGGTGCTTCGCCAGGCTGGGCGCCTGGATCGCGGCGAAGAACGCCTCTTCCTCGGCGAAGTGATAGCGGGTGTAGCCCTCCAGGGCGGCCATCGCCTCGTTGACCACGCTCTCCGTCTTCCCCGCGTCCATCGCCTCGGCGAGAAGGTCGGCGAGTTCGAGAAGATGGCGATGCTGGGCGTCGATCACCCAGTTGCCGGTCTCATAGCCTTCCGACCAGGGAAACCTGCTCACGGTCCACCTCGCGCGTCACCCTCCGGCGGGATATACCCTTCCGGAGCGGGATCGTCCATCGCTTTTCCGTGGCGGAAAGATGACCGCCCCCGCGCCCACACCGCCAGATGCGCCGCGATGTCGGCGATCGCCCAATCGCCGCCGCCGAATCCCCTGATCCGATCCGACGGCTCCGCCGCCGCGCCGCGCAGCCAGACCCGCCGCCCCTCCGCCGCGACGCGCGCCGCGAGATCGGGATCGTCGGTGATCAGCAGGTCGCAGTCAGCGGCCAACGCCGCGTCGGGCAGAATCGCCTCCGCCGCGACGCCGGGCAGCGCCCACACCGGCTCCCACTCCGGCGGCAGCACCCCGCCGCCCCGGCAGCACAGCGCCACCCGTGGCCGGGCGGGCGGCGCGGCGCGACGCAGCCCTTGCAGGCGGGCAAGCTCCACCGCCCACACCGTTTCCCCCGGACGCGCCGCCATGGCGGCCTTCAGATCCTTTTCCGCCGCCGCCGCGTCCCCCGCCTCCCAACGGGCGAGACCGCGCTCGTGCAGCAGTTCCGGCGCGTCGGGGCGCAGGGCGAGCGCGGCGTCGCAATCGGCGACCGCGTCGTCCGTCCGCCCCTGCCCGCGCCGCGCCCGGGCGCGGTTGAGCAGCGCCTCGACATAGTCGCCGCGCAAGGCCAGCGCGGCGTCGGCGGCGGCCTCGGCCTCGGCGTGACGGGCCAGCGCGTTGAGCGCCGAGGCCAGGTTGTTCCAGCCGCCCGCGACGCCCGGGCGCAGATCGGCGGCGCGCCGCAACAACGGCAGGGCGCGCGCCGCGTCGCCCTTCTGGATCAGCAGGGTGCCGAGGGCGTGCAGAACCTCGGGATGGTCGGGCGCGGAATCGAGAATGCGGCGGAACACCTGTTCGGCCTGATGCAACCGTCCCGCCCGCTGATGGGCCAATCCCTGGCTCAAGGCCTGCGGCAGGGGAATGCCGCCTCCGGCATCCGGCGCGTCGGCATGGGAGGGCGGCGGGCGCCCCCGCCCGCGCCGCCAGCAGGGGACGGAAGCAGGCGGCGGGCGACAGCGGCCCCCGCGCCACCGCCAGCGCCGCGTCGACCAGACGGCGGCGTTCCGCGGTATCGGTGATCAGGCGCGCCAGGGCGCGGGCGAAATCCTCGGCCTCCGCCGCTTGCAGGCAGGCGTCGCCGATCACCCCGCGAATGTCCGCCACCGCCTGCGGCGTCGCCAGAAGGGGGCGGGCGAACCCCAGCGCCTCCACCGCCGCCATCGCGCCGTCGCCCTGCGGCGCCAGCACCACGTCCACCGCCGAAAAGAAGGGCATGGCATTGTCCACCGGACCGATGAAACGGAAATCGGGGCAGGCGCGCGCCAGACCGGCGTCGCCGACCGCGCCGCCCACCACCACCTCGACCGCGCCCCGGGCGAAGGCGAGTTCGGGCCGCGACCAGACCGCCTCGGACAGCCAGATCAGGGCCTCGCCATCGACCCAGCGGTCGCCGAAGAACACGCCGATCCGTTCCACCGTGCTGCGCAGCGGCGGCAGCGGATCGGCCAGGCCGACCGGATGCGGCGAAAAGCCGCAACGGTCCTCGCCCAGCAGGGCGACGGCGCGGGCGTGATCCCCCTGGCGGGAGAACAGCACCCGGTCGAATCGCCGCGCCAGCGCCGTCATCCACGCATCATCCAGGCGGGCCGAGGTCTCCGCCGCCTCGGCGTCGAGAAGGGTGGGAATCGCCGCCGGAACGAAATCCGGCACCCAGGCCAGGTCGTCCGACATCACCAGAACCCGCGCCGGACGGCGATCCGCGATCAGGCTCCCCAGGCGGGCGGCGGCGCGGCGCAGGTCGAGCATCGGCGCCAGCGCCTCGCAACGGACGTCCCGCGCCGCCGGGGAAGACGCCAGTCCGGCGGCCAGGCGGTCGAATTCGTCAAGCGCGGTGCCCAGATAGACCAGATCGACCGGCCCCTGTTCGACCAGGAAGCCCAGCATCTCGCGCTGCCGCGCCCCGCCGCCCTGACCGGGGCGCCAGAACGCGCGATCGCTGATGAACACCGACCCCGAAGACACCGGATTGCTTCCTCCCACGGCGCTGCCCGTCCGCAGTCTAGAGCACATTCCGCCGAAGTGGAATGCGCTCCGGAACCGCTTCGCCCGCGCCGCGATTTCAGGATTTCTTAACCCGCCGGAACCATACTAGGGTGTCGATGTGCGTTTCCGATCGGAGTGTCAACCGGTGCGCAAGGTCTGCCTTCTGATGTTCGGCGCGCTCGCCCTGGCGGCGTGCGACAAAACCCTGGACAAAGCCGTCGATACGCGCGGCTATGAAAAGCTTACGCCCTTCGCCAGCGGCTATCAGGCCCTGGTCACCGTCGAACTCGCCACCCTGATCGTCACCGACAAGACGATGGTCGATCACATCGTCTCCTACTTCCGGGAAGAGGACTGTTCCTCGGTCCGCGCCAGCCAGGGCGACTATTACTGCCGCCCGATCCGCTTGGCCTACACGCCGCCGCCCGAGCCTTTCTGCTATCGTTCGCTCGCCGACGTGTCGTGCTTCTCCCAGCCCAATCCCTACGGCACCGACCACCGCATGGGAACCTTCCTGCCCGGCGTCAGCCGCGTCCGCTGACGGCGCACGGGTTTTCTCATACCTTTGTGCCGCCCTCCGGACATTGAAATCCCCTTCCGCAGACGCAACCTCCAATCCAAGGGGCCGACACAAAAATCCGTCGGCGCACACGGGGAGGGACGGTCGCGTCATGAACACCGGTTTCGACGTTTCGAGTCTGCGCAAGTTCGTCGCCCCGGAATTCGTCTTCGGGCGGGGATCGCGCCGTCTGGCGGGCCGCTACGCCCATAATCTGGGGATGCGCCGCGCCCTGGTGGTCAGCGACCCCGGCGTCCGGACGGCGGGTTGGGTGGACTCCCTCGTCGCGTCCCTCGAAGAGGCCGGAGTGGCGGTCGTGCTGACCACCGCCGTCACCCCCAATCCCCGCGCCGCCGAGGTGATGGAGGGCGCCACCCTGTACGCCGCCGAACGCTGCGACGGCATCGTCGCGATCGGCGGCGGCAGCGTCATGGACTGCGCCAAGGGAATCGGCATCGTCGCCGCCAACCGCCGCCCGATCGAGGACTTCGAGGGGGTGGACGCGGTATCCAGCCCCTGCCCGCCCCTGATCTGCATTCCGACCACGGCGGGCACCTCGGCCGACGTCAGCCAGTTCGCGATCATCCGCCACCCGGTGGACGCGGTGAAAATCGCCATCATCTCGAAGGCGGTGGTCCCCGACCTCGCCCTGATCGACCCCGAGACCACGGCGACGATGGACCCCTTCCTCACCGCCTGCACCGGCATCGACGCCCTGGTCCACGTGATCGAGGCCTTCGTCTCGGTGGCGGCGAGTCCGATCACCGACCTCCACGCGCTGGAAGCGATCCGCCTGGTCCGCGCCAATCTGACCGCCGCCACCCGCGACCCCGACGACCTCGACGTCCGGACCGCGGTGATGATGGGCAGCTTGCAGGCCGGGCTGGCCTTTTCCAACGCCAGCCTGGGGGCGGTGCACGCGATGGCGCACAGCCTGGGCGGACGCCTGGACCTGCCGCACGGCGAATGCAACGCGTTGCTTCTGGAGCACGTCGTCGCGTACAATTTCCCCAACGCGGCGGACCGCTACGCGCGGATCGGCGAGGCCTTGGGGCTGGATCTGCGGGGAATCGGCGAGACCCGCGCGAGAACCCGGTTGTTCGATTGCATCCGGGAATTCAAGCGCGAGGTCGGGATCACCGGAACCCTGGCGGCGCGCGGGGTGAAGGCCGCCGATCTGCCCGACCTGGCGGAGAACGCGCTCGCCGACGCCTGCATCGTGACCAACCCCCGCCGACCGATCCGGGCGGACATCGAGACGATCTATGCCGAAGCGCTCTAGACCGATTCCCGATTGGCAGGACCTGCAAAACCGAATCATCGGTCTGGGCGAGGATTCGATCAAGAAGAGCCACTACCCCGAACTGCGCGAACGCCTGGCGGAACTGGAGCGTTTTCGCTCCCTGCTCGATCTGTCGTCGGATTTCCTGCTGGTCATCGACATCGAAACCGCCCGCATCATCGACTGGAACGTCGCGGCGCGCGCCGCCCTGGGATACGCCGACCCGCCCGGCCTGGCCGACATCGGCGCGGAAGCGGTCTCCGCCTTCCTGGCCGAGCCCCCGGCGCGGCACGGCGCGGCGGCGGACCCTGGTCACCTCGTTCGCGCGCGCCGACGGCGGGCGCTTCCCGGCGGAAATCGCGGTCAGCGTCGAAACCGGCGGGCGGCGGGCGATCGCGGTGGGGCGCGACATCAGCGAACGGCTGGAGACCGAGCGCCGCCTGCGCCTGGCGGCGACGGTGTTCGACAATTCCCTCGACGGGTTGATGGTGCTGTCCCCCGAGCAGACCGTCCTTGCGGTCAATCCCGCCTTTACCCAGATCACCGGACATACCCCGGACGGGGTGGTCGGACAGCCGGTGACGATCCTGCGAACCTCCCGCCAGAGCGAGGAGTTCACCCGCGCGATGTGGAACGCGGTGCGGCAGAAGGGACACTGGCGCGGCGAATTCTGGAGCGTCCGGAAAACCGGCGAACCCCTGCCCCTGTGGCTGGCGGTCAGCGCGGTCAGGGACGCGGCGGGCGCCACCACCGAATACGTCTGCGCCTTTTCCGACATCTCGCGGATCAAGGAATCGGAAAGCCGTCTGGACTACCTGACCCATCACAATCCGCTGACCCAATTCCCCAACCGCATGATGCTGGTTTCGACGCTCGACCGCGCCCTGGCGCGGGCGAAGCACGACGTCAGGCCGGTGGCGCTGCTGTTCATCGACATCGACCGCTTCAAGACGATCAACGACACCCTGGGACATCAGGCGGGCGACCAGTTGCTGCTGGCGGTGTCGGCGCGCATCGCCGCATCGGTGCGGGGCGCCGACATGGTGGCCCATATGTCGGGCGACGAATTCGCGGTGCTGCTGGAGGACATCGACGTCGCCGACGACGCCGCCAGAATTGCCCGCAAGGTTCTGCTCGCCTTCGCCGATCCCTTCGACCTCGACGGCTTCGACGCCTTCGTTTCCCTGTCGATCGGCATTTCCCTGTTCCCCGAACACGGACAGACCGCCGCCGCCCTGTTGCGCAACTGCGACTCCGCGGTGCATCAGGCGAAGGAGGAAGGGGGCAACCGCTTCCGCATCTATACCCGCGACCTCACCAAGACCGCCTTCAAGAACCTGCAAATCGAAAGCAGCCTGCGCCGGTCAATCGAGAACGGCGACATGGAGCTGTATTATCAGCCGCAATTCCGCCTCGACGACGGATCGCTCTGCGACGCGGAGGCCCTGGTGCGCTGGCAGCACCCGAAGCGCGGCATCATCCCCCCCCCGACATCTTCATCCCCCGCGCCGAGGAAACCGGCCTGATCATCCCCCTGGGGTCGCGCCTGCTTCTCGACGCCTGCCGCCGCGCCAAATCCTGGCTGGACAAGGGATTGACCGTGGCGCCGGTGGCGGTGAACATCTCCGGCGTGCAGATCGTCGGCAGCCCGATCGTCGAAACCGTCGCCGAGGCGCTGGAGTTGTCCGGCCTGCCGCCCCGCCTGTTGAAGCTGGAAATCACCGAAAGCTTCGCGATGCGCGGCACCCAGGATTGCCTCGACCGCCTGTATGCCCTGCGCGCCCTGGGGGTGGAGCTGGCGATCGACGACTTCGGCACCGGCTATGCCTCGTTGTCGTACCTGCGGGAACTGCCGATCAGCATCCTGAAGATCGACCGCGAATTCGTCCGCAACATCCCCGAGCATCGCGGCGACTGCGCGATCATCGAGGCGATCGTCGCCATGGCGCACGGCCTTGGCCTGATGGTGGTCGCCGAGGGGGTCGAGACCGAGGCCCAGAAGGCCTTCCTGAAACGCGCCGGATGCGACGTCATGCAGGGCTATCTGGGGGGACGCCCGGCCCCCGCCCAGGAGTTCGAGCGCCGCTTCCTCTCCGCCGCCGCCGCCGTCCGGGCGCAGGGGTGACAGGATCGGCGGTTTGGCGCATAGTACCGGCCTTTCCGGGTGCTCTTGGGGGATGGTTTGTTCGATATCCGTCCGGTGGTCTATGTCATCGGTCTGCTGCTGATCGTCCTTGCCGCCGCGATGGCCGCGCCGGTCGGGGCGTCCCTGGCCGCCCGCGACGGCGAATGGACGGCCTTCGCCGCCGCCGCCGCGATCACCCTGTTCTTCGGCCTGGCGATGATCTTAAGCAGCCACGGCGCGGATCGCCGCACCAACCTGCGCCACGCCTTCCTGATCGCGGTCGGCGCGTGGACGGTTCTGCCGCCGTTCGCCGCCCTGCCCTTTCGCTTCGGCGGCGGGGTCTCCGCCATCGACGCCCTGTTCGAGGCGATGTCGGGGCTGACCACCACCGGCTCCACCGTTTTCGCCGAGGTCGATCGGCTGTCTCCCGGCCTGCTGATCTGGCGCTCCACCCTGCAATGGCTGGGCGGCATCGGCGTCATCCTGATGGCGGTAACCCTGCTGCCGACCCTGCGGGTCGGCGGCATGCAGGTGTTCAAGACCGAGGCATTCGACACCCCGGACAAGATCTTCGCCCGCGTCAGCCCGCTCGCCTGGCAACTGATCGCCGTCTATGCCGCGCTCACCGCGCTCTGGTTCGGCTTCTACTGGGCGGCGGGGATGTCCCCCTTCGACGCGGTCAACCACGCGATGACCACCCTGTCCAGCGGCGGCTTTTCCACCCGTCCGGGTTCGCTCGCCTCCTGGCGCTCCCCCACCATCCTGATCGTCGCCACCCTGGGCATGATCGCGGCGGCCCTGCCCTTCACCCTGCATCTGGCGGCGGCGCGCGGCGCCTGGAAGCCCCTGTTCCGCGACGGCCAGATTCGGGTCTTTCTGTCCACCCTGGTCCTCGCCGCCCTGGTGATCGCCGCCTGGCTGGTCATCGACAGCAACTACGACGTCGGCTTCGCCCTCCTGGGCGCGGTCTTCCACACCGCCTCGATCCTCAGCGGCACCGGCTACGTCGCCACCGACATCCAGCTGTGGGGCGGCCTGCCGGTGGCGCTGCTGTTCGTGCTGCAATACGTCGGCGGCTGCGCCGGATCCACCACCAGCGGCTTCAAGATCTTCCGCTTCCAGATTCTCTATGCCGCGGCGCGGGTGCAGGTGGCGCGGATGCTGCGCCCCCATCTGGTGATGGCGCCGCAATACAACGACCGCCCCTTGTCCGCCGGCGTCACCGACGCGGTGATGGCGTTCTTCTTCCTTTACGCGCTGTCGGTCGCCTGGCTGACCATCGGCCTGTCGTACCTGGGGCTCGACTTCACCACCGCGATCTCGGGAGCCTCGTCGGCGATTTCCAACGTCGGTCCGGGCCTCGGCGAGATCATCGGCCCGATGGGCAGCCATGCCTCCCTGCCGGACGCGGCGAAGGGGATGCTGGCCTTCGGCATGCTGGTCGGGCGGTTGGAGATCCTCTCCGTCCTGGTGCTGTTCCAGCCCTCCTTCTGGCGGGAATAAGCCACGAAAAAGCCGGGTTTCCCCGGCTTCTTGGTTCGTCCTCAGCGGGCCAGGGCTTCGGGCATGTACTGGCGGATGTTGGCGCTCATGGTGCGGTCGAAATCCTGACCGAGCTTGTTCACCAGTTCGTACCAGGCCTTTTCGCGGTCGTTGAGGGAGGCCCCCTTCTGCACCGTCAGACTGCAATTGACCACCGTCTCGACGCTGCCGTTGTAGCCGCGCTCCGGATCGTCGAGGGAAAGCCTGGCGCGCAGCGTCGCGTCATAGCGCTCCGCCGGTTCGTCGGTAAAGCTGCCCTTGATCCCTTGCGTGACCTTGAGCTTGGTTTCCGTCACCCGCGCGTCGAGCACGGTGAAGCGCGCCACGGCGCGCCCGGTGCGCAGCGGCTGCAAGCGGTCGAGAGCCCACTGCCGCGCCATTTTCTCGGGCGGAACCGGCATCAGGTGCTCGACGTAAGGCGGCGTGAAGGACGGCACGTAGGTGCTGGAGACATCGATGCGCAGCGCCTGGATCGGCAGGGAGTCGGCGCCGCCGAAGCGGATGTCGGGATAGGTGGGGGCGGGGGGCGTCGCGGTGCAGGCGGCGACCCCGGCCAGAGACATGGCGGCGAGGGCTCCCTTCAACGCGGCGCGGCGGCGGGACAGGAACGGCATCGGCGATCTCCTCGACAGGACATTCGGTCAGTTCGGCGCATCCGATTTTAGATCATTCGCGTCGAAGGCATAGCGCGTCTTGCAGAAATCGCAAGTGACCTCGACCACACCCTTTTCGTTCGCCGCCGCCGCGATGTCGGCGGCGGACATCGACGCCAGCACCGCGCGCAGGCGCTCGCGCGAGCAGCGGCAGGAAAACCGCACCTCGGAGGGTTCGTAGATCGCCAGGCCGGAGGCATGGAACAGCCGCCGCAACACCTCGGTCGCCGCCAGGGTCGGGTCCAGCAGTTACCGCGCGGTCAGGCTGCCATGCAGGATGCGCGCGGTTTCCCAGGCGTCGGCCTCCGCCGCGCGGTCGGCCAGTTCGCCGCCCGCCACCGGCAGGCGTTGCAGCAGGATGCCGCCCGCCCGCCAGCCGAAGCCGCCGGAAGGCGGCGCGGCGGCGAGGGTCAGCGCGGTGTCGATCTGTTCGGAGCGGTGGAAGTATTCGATCGCCGCGGCGGCGAACGAGCCGCCGCTTAAGGAAACGATCCCCTGGTAGCGTTCGGTGTGCTCGCCCTGATCGACGGTCAGCGCCAACTGCCCGGAGCCGACCAGATCGGCGAAGGCGGGCGCGGGATTGTCCGCAAGCAGGCGGGCGAGCCGCTCTTCGTCCACCGCGACGCTGGCGCGCAAACCCCCGCCCGAAGTCATGTCGGCGACGATCCGCTTGACCGGGCCGTCGCTGGCGGTCTGCGCGGTGATCACGCCGTCGAACTTCAGGCTGGAACCCAGCACCGCCGCCAGGGCCACCGCCTCGCCGATCAGGCGTCCGACCGCGTCGGGCTGGCGATGGCAGGCGATGACGGCGTTGGCGACGGCGGACAGGCGGACCAGACGGCCGCGAAATCCGCCATCGCCGACGGTGAAGGGCAGCACCAGATCCATGCTGCGCGCCGCCAGGGTCACGACATCTTGCCCAGGCACCAGACCATGATCGCCTTCTGCGCGTGCAGACGGTTTTCCGCCTCGTCCCAGACCACCGACTGCGGCCCGTCCATCACCTCGTCGGTGACCTCTTCGTTGCGGTGCGCCGGCAGGCAGTGCATGAACAAGGCGGAGGCCTTGGCCTTCGCCATCAGATCGCGGTTGACCTGATAGGGGGCCAGCAGGCCGGAGCGATCGGTGTCGGTGTCGTGCATCGATAGCCAGGTGTCGGTAACCACGCAATCGGTGCCGTCCACCAGCGCCTGGGGATCGCGGCCGACGACGACGTTCGCCCCCTGGCGGCGCGCCGCCTCGACGATCGCGGCGTCAGGCTCCAGCCCCTCGGGGCAGGCCAGACGCATCTCGAAGCCGAACTTCGGCGCCGCCTCGATCCACGACTGGGCGACGTTGTTGCCGTCGCCGGTCCAGGCCACCACCTTGCCCGCGATGTCGCCGCGATGCTGCTCGAAGGTGGCGATGTCGGCCATCACCTGGCAGGGATGGGTCTCGTCGGTCAGGCCGTTGATCACCGGCACCGTGGCGTGTTCGGCCAGTTCGCGCAGGGTCGCCGGGTCGAAGGTGCGGATCATCATGATATCGACGTAGCGCGACAGCACCCGCGCCGCGTCGGGAATGGTTTCGCCGCAGCCGAGCTGGGTGTCCTGATGCGACAGCACGACGACGTCGCCGCCCAGCTGGGTCATCCCCACCTGGAAGGAGACCCGGGTGCGGGTCGAGGGTTTCTCGAAGATCATCGCCAGGGTCCGCCCGGCGAGCGGGCGGCGCAGCGCCTCGGGCGCGGTGCCGTTGCGATAGTGGGCGGCCAGATTGACGATGCGCCGCAGGGTTCCGGCGTCGATTTCCGAAATGTCCAGGAAATGGCGCGGCGGCATCGTCCGGGACGGCGCGTGCGCCCGCGAGGATGAGGTGATCATGGGGTTTGCCTCCAGGTTTCGCAGACCCGGTCGAGAATCGCCATCGCGGCCTCGACGTGTTCCCGACCGATGATCAGGGGGGGCACGAAACGCAACGTGTTGTCGCCCGCGGGAACCGACAGAAGTCCTTCCTCGAACAGGCGGTTGACCAGATCGGTGTTGGTGACGCGGCACTTCAGCCCGGCCATCAGGCCAAGGCCGCGCACTTCCTCGAACAGGGCGGGGAAGCGGGCGACGCGTTCGGCCAGGGCGGCGCGCAGGTCCGCCGCCACCGCGTTGACGCGCGGCAGGAAGGCCGGGTCCTCCATGACGTCGAGCACCGCGTTGGCGGCGGCCATCGCCAGCGGATTGCCGCCGAAGGTGGAGCCGTGCGACCCGGCGGTCATCGCGCTGGCCGCCCGTTCGGTGGCCAGGCAGGCGCCGACCGGAAAACCGCCGCCCAGGCCCTTGGCGATCGCCATGACGTCGGGGGTCACCCCCGACCATTCGTGGGCGAACAGCTTGCCGGTGCGGCCCATGCCGCACTGCACCTCGTCGAACATCAACAGGACGTCGCGTTCGTCGGCCAGCGCCCGCATCGCCCGCAGGTAATCGAAATCGGCGGCGCGCATGCCGCCCTCGCCCTGCACCGGCTCCAGCAGGATGCCCGCCGTCTCCGGCCCGATCGCCGCCTTCGCCGCGTCCAGGTCGCCGAAGGCGACGCGGTCGAAGCCCGCGGTTTCCGGACCGAAGCCGTGCTTCCCCTTGGCCTGATCGCCCGCCGCCACGGTGGCGAGGGTGCGCCCGTGGAAGGAGGTGCTCATCACCACGATGCGATAGCGTTCCGGGCGACCCTTGTCGAACTGATAGCGCCGGGCGATCTTGATCGCGCACTCGTTGGCTTCCGCCCCCGAGTTGCCGAAGAACACGGTGTCGGCGAAGGTCTTTTCGACCAGCCGCGCCGAGGCCCGCTCCTGACCGGCGATGCGGTAAAGGTTGGAGCAATGCCACAGCTTTTCCGCCTGCGCCTTCAAGGCCGCCACCAGATGCGGATGGCAGTGCCCCAGGGCGCAAACCGCGATGCCCGCCGCGAAGTCGAGGAATCGTCGCCCGTCCGCCGCGATCAACCAGGGGCCTTCGCCCCGATCGAACACGACATCGAACCGCGCATAGGTCGGCATCACGGACGGGATCACGTCAACTCCTCCTGTATGGCGACCCGACGGGTCGCGAAAGCGGCATCTGGCCGCGAAAACGGTTCAGGCGGTGGGTTCGTCCACCGCCTGGAGTGCGGACGGGCCGGGCGGCTGGCCCGGTCCGGCGCGACGAAGAAAGCGCCTATTAGAAGGGGGCGGCCCCGGCGGCGTCAAGCCCTTTCACACGGAAAAACCGCCGGAATCTCACGCTTTCAGGCGATAGCCGATGCGGAAAAGGTGCTGCGCCCACCAGATCAGCAGCAGGTTGCCGACGGAAAGAACGACCAGATAGAAGGTCACCGCGTGTCCCCCGCCGCCGAGGAATCCGGCGCGGAAACCGTCGATCATGTAATAGAAGGGATTGGCGTGGGCGATCCAGCGCAGGGCGTCGGGCAGCTGCTCGATCGAATAGAAGGTGCCGGACAGGAACGATAGCGGCGTGATGATGAAATTGTTGACCACCGAGGACTGGTCGAATTTTTCCGCCCAGATGCCGGTCAGCAGCCCGACCGTCGACATCATCAGGCTGGCCTCGACGGCGAAGACCAGGACCAGACCGGGCGAGGCCACCGGCATCGGCGCATAGATCGCCAGCGCCGCCATCACCACCGCGCCGAGCAGAATCCCCCGCACCGCGCCGCCGCCGATGTAGGCGGCGGCGAGTTCCCAGGACGACAGCGGCGGCATCAGGACGTCGATGATGCTGCCCTGCATTTTCGAGATCACCACCGACGACGAGGTATTGGCGAAGGCGTTCTGCACCATCGTCATCATCACCAGTCCGGGAACCAGGAACTGCTCGAACGGCACGCCGTCGATCAGGCGTCCGCCGCGCCCCATCGACAGGACGAAGATCGTCATGAAGATCAAGGTGCTGATCACCGGCGCGGCGACCGTCTGCATCCAGACCTTGAGGAACCGCCGCACCTCTTTCGAGAACAGGGTCCAAAAGCCGATCCAGTTGATCGGACCGAGCGGGGTCATGCGGTCGGGAAAATGCGGGGTCATGCCGGATATCGTTTCCTGGTGCGGATCGGGCCACCCATATGGCATCACTCCGCCCGCGCCTTCAAGCCCCTCGCGGCGGATCGCCGGGTTTCCTTTGGTTCCGACGGCGATTTCCGCTATCGTCCGTCCGACGCCCCGAGGAGCCCCATGCCCGACATTCGCCGACTGCAAAACGGTTTCCGCGCCTTCCGGAGCGCCTATTTCGAGGCCAGGCCGGAGGTCTACGACGACCTCACCCGACACGGGCAGAAGCCCAGATTCCTGATCATCGCCTGTTCCGATTCCCGCATCGATCCGGCGATCCTGTTCGGCGCGGAACCGGGGGAACTGTTCGTCATCCGCAACATCGCCAACCTGGTCCCGCCCTATCAGCCCGACGGAATGTGCCACGGCACCAGCGCCGCCATCGAATACGCGGTCCGGGACCTGAAGGTCGAGCACATCATCGTCCTGGGGCATTCCTCGTGCGGCGGCATAGCGGCCCTGCGCGCCATCGCGCGCGACGCCCACCCCGAACGGGATTTCATCGGCCCCTGGATGGCCCTGGCCGCGCCAACGGAAGAACCCGCCGACACCGGGGCGCGCGCACTCGAACACGCCGCGATCCGGGTTTCCCTTGCGAACCTGCAAAGCTTCCCCTGGGTCGCCGAAGCCGTCGAGACCGGAGAATTGTCGCTTCACGGCTGGTGGTTCGACATGGGCGAAGGCTCTCTGTGGAGCCTGGACGCCGCCACCGGATCGTTCCAGCCTTTGGCGTGACGACCGGGATTCCGATGGTCAACCGCCCGCCCGACGGTGTTATGATTCCCGGATGACCGACACCTCGACGCCGAAAAGCCGCCGCGCCGCGCCGCGCCGCATCACCGCCGCCTCGCTGGAGAACGCGGCGCTGTTCTATCTGCGCCGATTCGACAGCACGGCGGAGAATCTGCGCCGGGTGCTGGCCCGGCGGGTCCGCCGCGCCTCCCTCCACCCCGAGGCGGCGATCGACGCCGCCGAAGCCGAGCGCTGGATCGCCGCGGTGGTGGCGAAGATGGTCCGCCTGGGTTACGTCGACGACGCCCGCACCGCCGCCCTGAAGGCGCGCGGCCTGTTCGCGCGCGGCGCCCCGCCCGCGACGATCCGCCGCCGCCTGGCGATGCTGGGGGCGGCGGACGAGGCGATCGACGCCGCCCTGACGGAGATCGAGGACGGATGCGGAAACCCCGACCTGACCGCCGCCGTGGCGCTGGCGCGCCGCCGCCGCCTGGGCCCCTTCCGCCCGGCGGAGGCGCGGGCGGAACGCCGCGACAAGGATCTGGCCGCCCTGGCGCGGGCGGGATTCGACTTCGACACCGCGCGCCGGGTGATCGACGCGGCAAGCGCCGAGGAATTCCAGGATCAGTTGGGGGGATTGACCGGAATCGGATCGACCGAATAGGCGCGGTTGCCGTCCAGGGCGCAAGCCCCGATCTCCGGCCGCAAAGTCCGGCGCAGATGCGCCACCACGCCGTCGCGATACTCCGCCTTGACGAACGACCAGGTAACGAAGACGCCGCCGCGCGCCTCGTACTCGGTGATCTCCGGGTCGTCCTTGGCCCGTTCCAGCAGATCGCCCAGGTCGTCGGCGGCGCAGGCGAACACCCACCCCGGCTTGACGCCGCGATGGAAGAACGCCGCGACACCGCCGCGCCGCGTCGCCCCCAAGGCACCGGGACGCACTTGTAGAAGCTTCCAGAAGCGGCCCTTGTCGTTCTTTTCCCACGGAATGTCCATGGGGGCCTCGGCCACCAGGGTTGTCTCGGCCCGTTTCAGAAAACCGAACACCATGCTTGCCCCTTGTTCGCGTTCCGCCCTTGCGGCAAATTGCCGATGCAACCGGAACGGTTGACGCACAATCGACACCGTTGCATACCTATTTAATATAGATTTTACACAACCGCAACAATTCCCAAGAGTTCCGGCATGCCATGGACCGCACCGCAAAAAACCTGATCGAGACTCTCGGTCTCGTCCCCCACCCCAGCGAGGGCGGCTACTTCCGGGAAACCTATCGCGCATCAACGATTCGTCCGGCGAACCCGGATGTCGGCGGCGGGCTTCGCGCCGCATCGACGGCGATTTATTACTTGCTGACGCCTCGAACCGTATCGGCGATACACCGCCTCGTCTCGGACGAGGTCTTTCATTTCTACCTGGGAGACCCGGTGGAACAACTGCATCTTCTTCCCGACGGAAGCAGCCGGATCGTCGTCATCGGCGCCGACATCGCCGCCGGGGAACGGCCGCAGGTGGTGGTGCCGAAGGGCGTCTGGCAGGGGGCGCGGCTGAAGCCCGGCGGACGCTTCGCCCTTCTCGGGTGCACCGTCGCGCCGGGCTTCGACTTCGCCGACTACGAACACGGGGAACGGGCGGCGCTGTCCGCCGCCTGGCCCGATCGCGCGGAAGCGATCGCGGCGCTGACCCCGGACGATCCGGTGGTCAGGGAGTAACCGGATACCCCTTGAACCGCCCCATGCGGAACAGGTTCAGGGTCAGCGCGTAGTCCTTGTGGATCGGCACCGAGACGATCACCGGGCCGACCACCGGGCCTTCGAAGGCCGCCGCGTATTTGGAAACGTCGCCCCATCGCGTCGCCAGAATCACCGGACGTCCCCGATGCCGCGCCAGATCGGCGGTCAGGTCGAAGTGGTCGTCGGCATGGCCGTCGGGGTTCCACTTGGCGATCTCGTGGCGCGGTTCGGGCAGGTAATAGAGCATCGGCGTCAGCATCTTGCGCTCGTCGAACAGCAGCACCGGCGGGGCCGCGCCCGCGATCTCGGGGCGCAGCACGTCGGCCAGCGCCAGACCCAGGCGGTCCCAGCCGCGCAGGCGCTTCATCGGATCGGTCTTCGCGGTAAACTCCACCCCGACCAGCCGGGCGACGCCGTCGGCGTTGACCATCGCCAGCGCCGCCAGCAGATGCATCGCCAGGGCGGCCTTCAGCCACGCCTCGCGCCGCGCGCAGGCGGCGGTCACCCAGACCGTCGCCGCGACATAGGCGGGCGCCGCCCAATTGGCGTTGGCGCGGGAGAGGAATCCCTCCACCGTCATGATCGCGACCAGCGGCAGGGCGAAGGCGGCGAGAAAGCGGACGTCGCGCCCCTCGGTCGTCGCCGCGTCGGGGCGGCGGCGGATCAGACCGACGGCCAGAACCAGCAACGCGGCGAAGGGGATCGGACCGAACACCCCGAATTGCGCGGCGAAGAATTCCAGCGCCTTGAGGGGGTGGACTCCCCCCGCGTTCAGATTGGCGTTGGCCTGGGTGTGGGCGAAGCTGACGAAGCCGTTCGCGGCGTTCCAGAACAGATTGGGCGAAAACACCGCGACGCCGACCCCCAGCGCCAGCCAGGGACCGGGCCTGCGCCACAGGCCGCGCCACGCCGGAACCGCCGCGATGGCCAGCGCCGCGCCGACGACGAAGACCGCCATCGCGTACTTCGCCAGAAGCCCCAGGCCGATCGCCACCCCCAGGCCGAGCCAGAGTTTCGAGGCCGGACGACCCCGGTCCTCGGCCTCCAGGGCGCGGTGCAGGGCGTAAAGCCCCCAGCCCCAGGCGCACATCAGGAAGGGATCGGTGGAAATCAGCAGCGCCGACAGCGACACCCCGGGCAGGGTCAGGAACAGCAGCGCCGACAGCAGGCCGACCCGCCCGCCGCCGATCCGCCGCCCCAGGGCGAACAGGGCGAGGGCGGTGCCCGCGTGGGCCAAGGGCGAGCCCATCCGCACCGCCCACTCTGCGGAACCGAACAGGGCGGTGGTGGCGGCGATCGCCCAGGCCACCACCGGCGGCTTGGAGTAATAGCCGAACGCCGGTTCGAGCGACCAGGACCAATACTGCGCCTCGTCGAAGGACAGATTGAGCGGCCACGCCGCCAGTTCGACGACGCGCCACAGGGTCAGCGCCGCCACCGCGACCAGGGCCAGCCGCCAGCCCGGCTCCGCCGCCGCGCCAGGATTGCCGCGCTCCGCCATCAGCCGTCTTCCTGATGGAACAGCACCGCCAGCGACAACAGCAGGGCGACCACCACCGGACTCCACGCCGCCAGGAACACCGGCAGGGTGTTGGACAACCCCAGGGCATAGGTCAGGCGGGTGAAGAAATAGAACAGGAAGCCCGCCCCCACCCCGGCGACGATGCGGACCAGAAGGCCGCCCTTGCGCATGTTGGGGTTGAGCGAGAACACCGCCGCGACGAAGACCATGGCGCACAGCAACAGCGGCGAGGCGAGCAGCGAATGCCAGTGCAGCAGATGGCGGTGCGCCGAAAACCCGGCGGATTCGAAAAAGCGGATGAACCCCGGCAATTCCCAGAACGACAGGCTGGCGGGGGAGGAGAACTTCTCCTGGATTTTCGACAGCGAGAGACTGGTCGGCTGGCTGATCGTGGCGACGTGGCGGCTGGGCTCTCCGGGGACCAGGATCCAGACGTCGGAGAGCGACAGGGCGCGGTCGCGGATGGTGCCGGTCGCCGCCTCGTAGCGGAAGGAAAAGCCGCCGTCCGGGGTCAGGGAGAGGACGCTCACCCGCCGCATCGTCAACACCCCGTCCTGCTGGCGAACGTCGTTGGAATGAATCACCGCCTGGCCGCCGCCGGGCACCGCCTCGCGCATCCACAAGCCGCCGGAAGAAAAGGTCAGCGGGTTGTCGTAGCGCATCTTGAAGGAATCCTCCAGGCGCTCGTACTCGCGGTACATCGCCGCCGCCAGGGGATTGATCGCCGCCAGATTGAACAGCCCGAACAGCAGCACCACCGAGACCACCGGCAGCAGGAACTGCCAGGCGGACACCCCGACGGCGCGGATCACCACCAGTTCGTAGGTGCGGGTCAGCCGCCAGAAGACGATCATCGCCCCCAGCATCACCGCGAAGGGCAGCACCGTGGTCAGCATCTGCGGCATCTTCAGGAACGCCATCTCCAGAACCACCGCCAGGCCGATGTCGGTCTTGCCGGTGATCCGGCGCAACAGCTCGATGCTGTCGAACAGCAGGGTGATGCCGACGATTCCCAGCAGCGTGAACGCGAACGCCAGGGCGAAATGGCGGGCGAGGTAGGCGCTGATGATCCGGGACAATCGCATGCGTGCGTTCCGTCGGTTAACCTTCGGCGAAATCCGGGGTAAGATCGGACCCCGTCGCCGCGTCATACCATCCACGTTCGACCGCGTCATCGCAACCGGAATCCGAACGGGGGTCGTGGCCAACGGCATTCACGGCGCGCATCCCGCGCCCCATCACGAAAGGAACTTGGCGGCCATGGTTCAACTCACGCGCATTTATACCCGGGGCGGCGACAAGGGAAAGACCTCTCTCGGGGACGGCACCCGCGTCAACAAGGGCTCGCTTCGGGTCGGCGCCTACGGCACGGTGGACGAGGCCAACGGCATCCTCGGCCTGGCGCGCGTCCACACCGCCGCCGACCCCGCCCTGGCGGAGACCGACGCGATGCTGGGACGCATCCAGAACGACCTGTTCGACCTGGGCGCCGACCTGTGCACCCCGATCAAGGAGAACGAGGACGCCAGCATGGCGCTGCGCATGCAGCCGGAACAGGTGAAGCGGCTGGAAACCGAAATCGACGCGATGAACGCCGAACTGATGCCCTTGAAATCCTTCATCCTGCCCGGCGGCAAACCGGCGGCGGCCTATCTGCACCTGGCGCGTTCGGTGATCCGCCGCGCCGAACGGGAAATCTCGGAACTGATCGAAAAGGAACCGGTCAACCCCGAGGCCCTGAAGTACGCCAACCGCCTGTCCGATCACCTGTTCGTGCTGGGGCGCTACCTCAACGACAAGGGCGGCTGCGACATCCTGTGGGTGCCCGGCGCCAACCGCTGAGGCGAAGCGGCAACGAAAGACTTTTTTTCCGGGGCGGGAGCGCGTAGCCTTCCGCCACGGAAAGGCGTTCGCTCACGCCATGCAACAAGCCAGTCCAAGGGTAGGCCGATGAAAGTCCTGGTCGCGGTCAAGCGCGTCGTCGATTACAACGTCAAGATCCGCATCAAGCCCGACGGCTGCGGCGTCGATACCGCCAATCTCAAGATGTCGATGAACCCCTTCGACGAGATCGCGGTGGAAGAGGCGGTGCGCTGGAAGGAAAAGGGCGTCGCCGACGAGGTGGTGCTGGTCTCGATCGGTCCGCAGGCGGCGCAGGACACCCTGCGCACCGGCCTCGCCATGGGGGCGGACCGCGCCGTCCTGATCAAGACCGACGCCGAGGTGCAGCCGCTGGCCGTCGCCAAACTGCTGAAGGCGGTGGCGGCGAACGAAAAACCCGACGCGGTGATCCTCGGCAAGCAGGCGATCGACGACGACGCCAACCAAACCGGCCAGATGCTGGCGGCGCTGCTCGGCTGGCCGCAGGGAACCTTCGTCTCCGCCACCGAGCCCAAGGCGGACGGGCGCGTCGCCGTGGTGCGCGAGATCGACGGCGGCCTGGAGACCCTCTCCCTCGCCCTGCCCTGCGTGCTGACCACCGATTTGCGCTTGAACGAACCGCGCTATGCCTCGCTGCCCAACATCATGAAGGCGAAGAAGAAACCCCTGGACGTCGCCACCCCCGAGGACCTGGGCGTCGATATCGCCCCGCGCCTGACCCTGCTGAAGGTCGAGGAACCGCCGCGCCGCAAGGCCGGGGTGATCGTCGGCTCGGTCGGCGAACTGGTGGATCGTCTGAAGAACGAAGCGAAGGTGCTCTGATGCGTGCCCTGGTCCTTGCCGAACACGACAACCGCAGCCTCAAGCCCGCCACCCACGCCACGGTGACCGCCGCGCTGGCCCTGGGCGGCGCGGTGGACCTGCTGGTGGCGGGCGCGGGCGCCGCCGCCGCCCGCGACGCGGCGAAAATCGCCGGAGTCGCGCGGGTTCTGGTCGCCGACGATCCGGCCCACGCCGAGGCCCTGGCCGAGCCGCTGGCCGATCTGCTGGTCGGCCTCGCCGCCGGATACGACGCCCTGCTCGCCCCCGCCACCGCCTGCGGCAAGAACGTCATGCCGCGGGTCGCCGCGATCCTCGACGTGCAACAGATTTCCGAAATCGTCGCGGTGGTGGACGCGGACACCTTCGTCCGTCCGATCTATGCCGGCAACGCGCTGGCCACGGTGCGCTCGGCGGACGCGAAGAAGGTGATCACGGTGCGCGCCACCGCTTTCGACAGGGCCGCCGAGACCGGCGCCGCCGAAATCGTCGCCATCCCCGCCGCCCCGGCGGTCGACGCCGCCCGCTTTCTGGAGCGCCGGGTGGTGGAAAGCGTCCGTCCCGAACTCACCTCGGCCCGCGTCGTCGTCGCGGGCGGGCGCGGCATCGGTTCGGACGGCGCGTTCGCCCTGGTGTCGCAGTTGGCCGACATCCTGGGCGGCGCGGTCGGCGCCAGCCGCGCCGCGGTGGACGCCGGGTTCATCCCCAACGACGCCCAGGTCGGCCAGACCGGCAAGATCGTCGCCCCCGACCTTTACATCGCGGTGGGAATCTCCGGCGCCATCCAGCATCTGGCCGGGATGAAGGATTCCAAGGTGATCGTCGCGATCAACAAGGACGGCGAGACGCCGATCTTCCAGGTCGCCGATTACGGTCTGGTCGCCGACGTCTTCGACGCGGTGCCCCAGTTGATCGAATCCTTGAGCGCGTGACCGAACCGGACGGAGGGGCCAGGTGCATCGTCTGCTGACCGGGCTCCGCCCCTATCTTGCGCTGCTGCTGCTGTGCGCCGGTCTGTACGCGCCCGGCCTCGCCGCCGTGCCGCCCCTGGACCGCGACGAGTCCCGCTATATGCAGGCCTCCCGCCAGATGCTGGAAAGCGGCGATTTCGTCGCCATCCGCTTCCAGGAAACGCCGCGCAACAAGAAGCCGGTCGGCATCTATTGGGCGCAGGCGGCGTCCGCCGCCCTGTTTTCCGACGCCGCCTCCGACGCCCGCTGGCCGTACCGCCTGCCCTCCGCCCTCGGCGCGACCCTGGCGGTCCTGTTCGCCTTCGCCTTCGGCAAGCACCTGTTCGACCGGCGCGTCGCCTTCGTCGGCGCGGCGCTGCTCGCCTCCTCCCTGATCCTGGTGGCCGAGGCGCATCAGGCGAAAACCGACGCCGCCCTGCTCGCCTGCTCCACCGCCGCGATGGGGGTGTTGGGGCGGCTCTACATGCAGGCGCGCAAGGGCCCCGCCGTCCCCGTCTGGCAGGTGGCGGCGATGTGGCTGGCCCTCGGCTTAGGCATGCTGATCAAGGGGCCGATCGCGCCGATGGTGATGGTCCTCGCCGTCCTCGCCCTCGTCGTCGCCGACCGCCGCTGGCGCTGGCTGGCGACGACGCGCCCCGCCGCCGGCCTGCCGATCGCCCTGGCGGTGGTGCTGCCCTGGGCGGCGGCGATGGCGATGGGGCCGCAGACCGGCTTCGTCGCCGAGGCGGTGCAGAAAGACCTGCTGCCCAAGCTGATCGGCGGGCAGGAGGCGCACGGCGGCTTCCCCGGCCTGTACGCGGTTCTGGCGCTGGCCACCCTGTGGCCGGGATCGCTGTTCCTGGTTCCGGCGCTGATCCGCGCGGTCAAGGAACGCGCCCAGCCGGGGGTGCGTTTCTGCCTCGCCTGGGCGGCGCCGTCCTGGCTGGTCTTCGAGATCGTGCCGACCAAGCTGCCGCACTATCCGCTGCCGGTCTATCCGGCGCTCTGCCTGTTGATCGCCGCCGCCCTGTTCGCGGTGCGCGAGGAGGCGCACGGCCTGTTCGACCGGCTTTGGGCGAAGGGAATCGGCGTCCTTTGGGGGCTGGTCGGCGCGGTCCTCGCCGCCGGAGCGGTAGCCCTGCCGATTCTCTACGGCGACGGATTTTCCTGGATCTCCCTGCCGGTGGCGGCGGCCTGCCTGGCCGCCGTCCTGTTGCCGTTGCGCCAATCCTGGCGCGGCCTCTCCCTGCCCGCCACCGCCCTGGCGCTCGCCCTGTCGGCGCCGGTCTACGCCGGAGTGTTCCAGGGCACGCTGCCCGCGCTGTCCCGCCTGTGGGTGGGGCCGCGCCTCGCCGACGCGGTCGATGCGGTGGCCCCGGAAGGAGCGAATGTGGCGCTCTCCGGCTATCACGAGCCGAGCGCGGTGTTCATGCTCGGCACCGCGACCCGGCTGGTCTCCGCCGCCACGGTGGCCGAGGTTCTGGCGAACGACCCCGCCGCCGTCGGCATCGTCGAGGAGCGCGACCGCGCCGCCTTCGTCGCCCGGTTGGACGAGCTTGGGGTTCCGCCGCTGCCGGTGCGCGCCGAGGTCGAGGGCTTCAACTATTCCAAGGGCAGACAGGTGCGCCTGTTCCTGTTCCGCCGGGGCGGCGCGCCATGAGCGGCCAGCGCCACGACCCCGCCGCCGTCGAGCGCGCCGTCCTGGCCTGCGCGCGCGCGGCAAGGCGGTGGCCCTGGACCGCCGCCAGCGGCGGCGTCACCCTGATCTGCATCGTCATGATCGCCTGGATCGACCTGCCCCTGGCGCACGCCCTGCGCAACCACCTGCCGCCCGAGACCTTCGGCTTTTTCAAGGTCTTGACCGACGTCGGCCTGACCGGCCTGTGGTACGTTCTGGCCGCCGCCCTGCTGCTGGGGGCGCGCATCCTGGCCGGGCTGTCGGGCACCACCACCGGCCACGACCAGTACATGAACCTGGCGCGGTCCGCCTGGTTCATCATCGTTTCGATGGCGGCGTCGGGGATTCTGGGGCAGATCGTCAAGTTCTGCGTCGGGCGCTATCGCCCGCGCCATCTGTTCGAGGACGGGCTCTACGGCCTCGACCCCTTCGGCGTCCACATGGGGATGTACAGCTTCCCCTCCGGCCACACCCAGACGGTGGTGGCGGCGATGACCGCTCTCACCCTGATCTATCCCCGCTACAACCTGCTTTACGTCCTGGTCGCGGTGCTGGTGGGATCCAGCCGCGCCCTGACCACCATCCACTATCCCTCGGACGTGATCATGGGAGCCTATATCGGCTTCGCGGTGACCATGGCGGTCCGCCGCGGCTTCGAACGCGGCGGCCGGTCGCTCAGGGTCGATTGATCACTCCGGCAGGCATCAACGTTGCCCGCCCGCACGAACCGGGACGGACCTGAAGAAGCGGTTGATTCGTTCCGCACCCTCTTTTGTTCATTGGACTGATGGCATCACGCTTTACGTGTGCGGGATGGGGCCATAAGGTGTGTCCCGATTCTAAAAATCGCATCCTTGAGGGAACATGGACAGGCCCTTCGTCTCCTACAAAATCGATGAGTTGGAAGAGGCGTTCGAAGAACGATGTGGCGACAAGCGCTTCCTCGAACTCCTGGTTGAGGAACTCAAGCATCGGAATAGCCAACGAGCTTCCACGCTGAGGGAAAAAGCACGCTTTCGCCTCCATGCTCCCCCTCAAGATTCCGCTTACTCCCCTAAGCCGCCTAGCCCGGAACCTATTTCCCAGATCATCGAGGCCCCGCGCCGGGAAGAGACGGCATCTCCGGTTATTGCGCCTCATCCTTCACGGCCCGGAACTCCCGAGGCGACATTAGATGCATGGATCGCGTTGGAGGTTCTGTCCCCTCAATCCTTCCTGCGTCCGGAAAATTTGGCGGTGGGAGGGGATAAGAGTGCCGTGGTCAGGATTGGGCAAGGCCCGTTGCCTTGGGAGGCGGGTGGGGAGCGTTCTAAAAAGAACTATCGCCTCTATTATCAGGTCGTTTTGGGTGCCCTCCACTTGGAGGAAACGGTCAAGCGTATTCTTGACGTGTATGTGGACAAGCGTGTGGAGAGGCCCGGTGTCCGTGGAAGGGCGGCGCTCGCGACCATCACCGTCGATCGGGAAGGGCGACTAGTCGAAACATCCCCGGTTGGTTTGTCGAGTTTTGGGTGGGGCGTTCCCCATGCTTTGGCCGGTGATCTGGGGAAGCTGGCCGCGTGGCCTGTCGCCGAAGAGGGCTTGCTGAAGGCGTTGGAGGACAGGCTCCGCCGCCAAGATGGCGACGGCAATGAATTGCCTTTGACGCAAGCGATGTTATCCGAGGCTTATGAGTGGCTGGTTGCGGCCCTGGAATTGCCCGAAGAATTGGTCGAGGCTCCGACGTTTGCAATCCGGTCATTCCAGTATTTTAAATTTCCGGATCCTCCCGAGCCTCTCTTGCTGAACAGCTTTTTCCTCGGTGATTTAGCAAGGGCGAAAGAGGCCTTCGGGTCGGGCCGTGCGACGCCGAATCTTCGCCGTTATCTTGGCGTCGATCCCTCAGCGTTGCATCGGAACTTGCTGCAAGAGGTGTCTGCGCTTGAAGAGGCCGTGGCGCCGGCACGGACTCCTCCGGCTCGATGGCCGGGAAAGGGCCGCCATCCTCTGGTGTTGCTTCAGCAGGCGGCCGTTAATGCGGCTATGACAACCTTGCGAGAAAGCGGCATTTTGGCCGTAAACGGGCCGCCGGGAACAGGAAAAACCACACTCTTGCGCGATCTTGTCGCCGCATTGGTGACGGCTCGAGCAGAAGTGATGGTCGGATTCGACGATCCACAGCAGGCTTTTACCCATAGTGGTGAGAAGGTTAAGGCGGGACAGGCGTGGCTGCATCTCTACCGTGTCGATCCTCGCCTGAAAGGTTTCGAAATTCTGGTGGCATCATCGAACAACAAGGCGGTCGAGAACGTGAGCGCCGAGTTGCCGGGGGCTGATGCGTTGGCCCAAGATGCTGGCTTGACTTATTTTTCCTGTCTTTCGGATGCCCTGCATGATTCCAAGAAGACTTGGGGCTTGATCGCGGGCGTCCTCGGAAACATGGCGAACCGAAGCAAGTTTCGTCAGACGTTCTGGTGGGATGTCGATGTCGGTATGTCGACGTATCTAGCCGCAGCTGCGGGTACGCCGCAGTTTATTAGCGAGGCGGACCCCCATACAGGGGAAGAAATCAAACGCTCTCCCCGCATTGTTGCCGAGGAGAAACCGCCTGCCGACCACGAGCAGGCCTTGGCTCGCTGGCGTAAGGCTCGCGGCGAGTTTCGGAAAGCCCTGAAGGTCAGCCAGAACCGGTTGGCGGAATTAGAAGGGGTTCGATACGCCCTTCGTAACGTATCTGCTGCGGCTGAGCGAGAGGCCGACGCGGAGCGTGCCTTAATCGCTACCAGGGAGGAGGCTTCCTTTGCGGAGGGAGCCTGCGCTCAGGCGGCTGGCTTGGCAAGGGCGCTGGAATCCGTCGCCTCTCAGGCAAGGGAGGCTCTCAGAGAGCATGACCGGTATCAGCCGGGATTCTTTGCTCGCCTGTTCAATACGGATTCGGCTCGTGAATGGCAGGTTGGACGTGAGCCCTTGTCGCGAGCGGAGAGGAAAGCGCGAAGCGATTATGATGATGCATCGAGGAAATACGCAGAGTGGAGAGACGTTCTTCGGGCTCGCCGCAACGCCTTCGGGGATGGAGAACGGCGGTTAAGCGCTGCCGCTGACGAACATGCGGCGCTGCGGAAGACCGTTGAGGCTGCTTACGCGGGCTTGGGCAGTCAGATCGCAGATGATGCGTTTTTTATGCAATCCCACGAGGAGCGCCATAAAGCGACGCCTTGGCTTGATGCTTCGGCACAACGTGCTCGGGATGACGTGTTCGTGGCGGCCATGCGTTTGCACAAGGCGTTTATTGACGCTGCGGCAAAGCCGCTTCGTCATAACCTCGGCAATCTCATGAACGTCTTTTCGGGCAAGGCAATGCCGGATCAGGCCAAGGCGGCCCTCGTTCCCGATCTGTGGACGTCCCTGTTTTTCGTCGTGCCGTTGTTCTCGACGACATTTGCGTCGGTGGAGCGAATGTTGCGGGGGCTGCCGACGGAAAGCCTCGGCTGGCTGCTGGTTGACGAGGCCGGGCAGGCTCTACCTCAGGCTGCCGTTGGAGCGTTGATGCGGACGCGATGTGCCGTCGTTGTCGGTGATCCTTTGCAGATAGAGCCGGTTGTCGTTTTACCGGATACGCTGACCCAGACGATTTGCCGTCAGCTTGGTGCCGATCCGGATCGTTTCAACGCGCCGGAGGCTTCGGTCCAAACCCTTGCCGATGCAGCGACCCCCTATATGGCCGAATTCGAAGGTCGCCTCGGAAGCCGCGAGGTGGGGGTGCCGCTGCTCGTGCATCGCCGCTGCGGAAGCCGATGTTCGGGATATCGAACGCCATCGCCTACAGCAACTTGATGGTGCCCGCCAAGAGGCCAGAGACATCGCGAATTAGAGACGTATTGGGCCCATCGGCGTGGATAGACGTTCGCACCGGTGGTGCGGACAAGTGGTGCCCAGATGAGGGGCTCGAGGTCATGAGCCTTCTGCGGCAGTTGGTGGAGGCTCACGTCGGTTTCGAGACCGGAAAGGGGCCGGATATTTACCTGGTTACGCCGTTTGTGATCGTGGCTGAGCGTCTGCGTGCCTTAGTCGCCGAAGGGAAATTAGCCGAGGCTTGGGGCGGAAACTCCAAGGAATGGAGCCGAGAGCGTATCGGCACGGTTCACACCGTACAGGGGCGTGAGGCAGAAGCCGTGATTTTAGTCCTTGGGGCTGGGGCGCCCACCCAGGCTGGGGCTCGCAACTGGGCCGGAGGAAAACCGAATCTGTTGAACGTCGCCGTAACCCGCGCAAAAGAGTGCCTCTATGTGGTAGGACACAGAGAACTTTGGCGAAAGGCGGGAGTATTTCGGCAACTGGACGAGCGCCTTCCTTAGCACCGTCGGAAAATGCGAGAAATGGACGCCCCCTATTCCGGCAGCTTGCCGGTCTTGGCGAAGCGGAACAGCAGTTCGCGCCCCAGGGGCTGGGAAAGGTCGAGGGCGCTGGTGAAGGCGAAGGCGTTGCCCTCGGCATCGATGAAGATGCTGGTCGGCAGCACCCGCACCGCCATCGCCTCCATCAGTTCGGTGCCGTGGTCGAGGAGGAACGGCAGGTGGACGATGTCCGCCCCCCGGAAGAAGAAGCGCGCGCCGTCGATCCCCGAGCGGTCGGCGGTCATCACCGGCAGCACCACCAGACCCGCCGCGGTCAGTTCGTCGTGAATCTTGTCCAGTTGCTGCAACTCGGCGCGGCAGGGGCGGCACCACGACGCCCAGAAGTTCAGGAACACCGGCTTACCCTTGAAGTCCTTGACCGTCGCCTCGATCCGGCGATAGGACCGCGAATCGGTGGGCACGTACTGGGTGAAGGCCTTGGCGGGCGGCGGCTGCGGCGTCTTATAGGCCACCACCCCGGCGGTGACGTCGGCGATGCTGCGATAGGCGCGGTCCTCCTTGGGCTCGAAACCCTGGCGCACCACCAGGAACACCGTGCCCAGCAGAACGATCGCCCCCACCGCCGTCAGAATCGCCTTTCGCAGCGACCTCTTGTCGGCGACCGGGATTTCGTCTTGCGGATTTTCCTGCGGCGTGGAAGGCTCCAAGTCCATCGTTCCCCATCCTTCGTGTCGCCGGGCGCCGCCCGGCCGTAGAGTATTGCCGATGAATGAGACGCCCATGAGCCAGACCGCCGACCCTCAATCCCCCAGCAGCATCTGGGGGGGACGCTTCGCGTCCGGCCCCGCCGCCGTGATGCAGGAGATCAACGCCTCGATCGGCTTCGACAAGCGTCTCTACCGCCAGGACATCGCCGGATCGAAGGCCCACTGCGCGATGCTGGCGGCGTGCGGCATCATATCCGAAGCCGACGCAAACGCCATCACTTCCGGTTTGGACGCGGCGCTGGCCGAGATCGAGGCCGGAACCTTCCTCTTCCGCGTCGCCTTTGAAGACATTCACATGAACGTCGAGGCGCGCCTGAAGGAACTGATCGGCGAGCCGGCCGGACGGCTGCACACCGCGCGGTCGCGCAACGACCAGGTGGCCACCGACTTCAAGCTGTGGGTGCGCGACGCGCTCACCGCCGCCGACGCCGGGCTGAAGGCCTTGCAGGCCGCCCTGCTGTCGCAGGCGGAGGCGCACGCCGACGCGGTGATGCCCGGCTTCACCCATTTGCAGACGGCGCAGCCGGTCACCTTCGGCCACCACATGCTGGCCTATGTCGAGATGTTCGGGCGGGATCGCGGCCGCGTCGCCGACGCCCGCGCCCGCGCCGACGAATGCCCGCTGGGGGCGGCGGCGCTGGCCGGAACCTCGTTCCCGATCGACCGCGCGATGACCGCCGCCGCCCTGGGCTTCGCCGCGCCGACCCGAAATTCCCTGGATTCGGTCTCCGACCGCGATTTCGCGCTGGAGGCTCTGGCCGCCATCGCCATCGCCGGGGTGCATCTGTCGCGTCTGGCCGAGGAACTGGTGATCTGGACCTCCGCCCAGTTCGCCTTCGTGCGGCTGCCGGATTCCTTTTCCACCGGCAGCTCGATCATGCCGCAGAAGCGCAACCCCGACGCGGCGGAACTGTGCCGCGCCAAGGCCGGACGCCTGATCGCCGACCTGAACGCGCTTCTGATCGTGATGAAGGGGTTGCCGCTCGCCTATTCCAAGGACATGCAGGACGACAAGGAACCCACCTTCGAGGCCTTCGACACCCTGGCCCTGTGCCTCGCCGCGATGACCGGCATGATCGCCGAGCTGACGGTCGATCGCGCGGCCTGCCAGGCGGCGGCGGGCAAGGCCTTCGCCACCGCCACCGACTTGGCCGACTGGCTGGTGCGGGTGCTGGGGATGCCCTTCCGCGAGGCGCACCACGTCACCGGCGCCCTGGTCAAGGCGGCGGAGGCGAAGGGCTGCGACCTGATCGACCTGCCGCTGGCCGAGATGCGGGCGGTGGAACCGCGCATCGGCGACGACGTCTATTCGGTGCTCACCGTCGAAAGCTCGGCGGCCAGCCGGGTCAGCTTCGGCGGCACCGCCCCCGCCCAGGTGCGCCTGCAATGCGCCGAGGCGCGCCGCCGCTTCGGCCTGTAAGGAAGATCGCCATGCGCCGCACTTCGCTTCTGCTGCTCGTCGCCCTGGTCGCCGCCTCCCTGTCGCTTGCCGCCTGCGGCAAGAAGGGCCCGCCGGAGGACGTGCCGGGCGGCAACCATCCCTCCACCTATCCGACACGCTGACCGGGATTCCGCGACATGAACCATTTCCAGTACCGCAAAGGCCAGCTGTGCGTCGAGGAACGGCGTCTCGCCGACATCGCCGCCGAGGTCGGCACGCCGTTCTATTGCTATTCCACCGCCACCCTGGCCCGTCACTACGACGTCTTCGCCGCCGCCCTGGCGGAGGCCGGTCTGGCCGCCACCGTCTGCTTCGCGGTCAAGTCCAACGCCAGTCTGGCGGTGGTCAAGACCCTGGCGGCGCGCGGCTGCGGCGCCGACGTGGTCAGCGAGGGCGAACTCCGCCTCGCCCTGCGCGCCGGGGTGCCGCCGGACAGGATCGTCTTTTCCGGGGTCGGCAAGACCGAACGCGAACTCGCCTTCGCCCTGGTTTCCGGCATCCGCCAGATCAACGTCGAATCCCTGCCCGAGCTGGAGGCCCTGAACGCCCTGGCGGTCCGCCTGGGCAAGACCGCGCCGGTGGCGGTGCGGGTCAACCCCGACATCGACGCCCACACCCACGCCAAGATTTCCACCGGCGGCGCGGAACACAAGTTCGGCATCGCCTGGGCCTCCGCCCCGGCGGTCTGCCGCCACGCCCACGACCTGCCGGGCATCGACTTCCGGGGCGTCGCGGTGCACATCGGCTCGCAGCTCACCGACCTGGCCCCCTTCGCCGCCGCCTTCGCCAAGCTGCGCGGCCTGGTCGCCCAACTGCGCGAGGACGGCGTTCCGGTCGGCCACCTCGACCTGGGCGGCGGCCTGGGCATCCCCTACGCCCCGGACGAAGAGCCGCCGTCGCCCACCGCCTATGCGGCGATGGCGCGCGACGCGGTGGGCGACCTCGGCTGCGAGCTGGTGTTCGAGCCGGGGCGGATGCTGGTCGGCAACGCCGGGGTGCTGGTCTCCCGCGTGATTTACGTCAAGGAAACCGGAACCAAGACCTTCGTCATCGTCGACGCGGCGATGAACGACCTGATCCGGCCTTCGATGTACAGCGCCCACCACGAGGTGATCCCGGTCGCCGAACCCGCGCCCGGCGCGCTGCCGGTGGCGGTGGACGTGGTCGGCCCGATCTGCGAGACCGGCGACACCTTCGGCCGCGACATGGCCCTGCCGCCCCTGAAGGCGGGCGACCTGATCGCCTTCGGCTCCGCCGGAGCCTACGGCGCGGTGATGTCGTCCACCTACAACGGACGGCCCCTCGCCCCCGAGGTCCTGGTCAGGGGCGACACATCGTGCGTCACCCGCCGCCGCCTCGACTACGACGAAATGGCGGCCCTGGAAACCCTGCCCAACTGGCTCTAAAAAAGGAAGGGGCGCCGCCGGGCGCCCCTGTTCTTTTACGGTTTCGCCCCTTCGGCGGGCGCGGCGGGCGCCGCGGGCGGAACCGCGGGCTTGTCGGCGGCGGGAGCCTCCCGCGCGGCGGAGGCCTTGGCCGGAGCCTCGGCGAAGGTGACCTCGTAGCGCACCGCCGCCGCCGAGGGATCCTCCATCCGCACCTGGAAGCCGATCTGCGCGCCGCCGGAAAGGGTGTCCTTGCGCGGCTTGGCGAAAGACTCCTGGATCACCCCGCCGCCGGTGTCGAGAAGCACCAGTCGGAGCAGCGGCACCGGCCGGTCCTCGGCCACCACGTTGGCGATCACCCCCCGCACCAGCAGCACCGAGGTCTTGCCCTCCTTGACCATTTCCGAGGTCACGCCGCGAAATTCCAGGCCGTCGCCCAACAGTTCGATCGGCAGGCCCAGCGCCTTGTAGGCGGGCGCCACGGCGGGGAAGCGTTCGACGATCTGCATCCGCCCGAACCACAGGGCGGCGGCGGTCGTCGCCAACAGCAGGACGACGAAGACGATCGTCCCGACCGGGCTTTTCTTTTCCTCGACCCGGATTCGCTTGGCGAAGACCTTGGGAATGTCCTCGGGGCTGCTGTTGAGCAGCGCATCGACATCGACGGTGTTGGTGGTCTCGGCGTCGTCGGCGCTTTGCGACGCGGCGATCGCCGAGGGATCGTCGGGCGGCGCGATATTGGGAATCTCGAAGTCGTCGCCGGGCTTGGCGCGCGTCGCCGCCGACAGATCGCTGTCCATCGGCGGGGTTCCCGCATCCGTCGCCGCCATCGGCGCGCGGACGGCGGCGACGGTGGGTTCGGATTCCAAGGGAACCGGGGAGGCGCCAACCGTCGCGGTGGGCGGCATCAGGGGCGGCTGGGCCGGACGGCGGGGCGGCGGCGGGGCCTCCACCGCCATCGGCTCGACCGCCAGAGGCGGCGGACCGGCGGGCGCGGAACCTTCCGGCATCTGATGCCAGGTGTGGCCGCACTTGAAGCAACGAACCTTGCGCCCGCGCTCACCCAGGACCGCATCGGCGATCGAGAACTTGGTCGCGCACTCGGGGCAGGAGATGATCATGCCGCCAGACCTTCTTTAGCAATTGGCCGGACAATGGTTTTTCACTTATATGGGAGAGCGGCCCGGAACTCAAGCACTCCCACGCGAACGGGGCCCTCCGGGTCTGGACCTGACCCCCGCCGCGTGCCATTGTGGGCGCCATGAGAAGCGACCGTCTTACCGCCCAGCGTTCCCCCCGAACCGACGCGCCGATCCTGCGCTTCGACAACGTCGGCCTGAGCTATGGCCAGGGCGGGGAAGTCCTGCGCGACATCACCCTGTCGCTGACCGCGGGATCGTTCCACTTCCTGACCGGCGATTCCGGCGCGGGCAAGTCCTCGCTGTTGAGTCTGATGTACCTGGCGCGCCGCCCGACCCGCGGCCGCATCGAAATGTTCGGCATCGACGCCACCCGCATGTCGCACGCCATGCTGCCCCGCATCCGGCGGCGCATCGGCGTGGTCTTCCAGGATTTCCGTCTGCTCGACCACCTCTCCACCCTGGACAACGTGGCGCTGCCGCTGCGCGTCGCCGGGGTCCGCGAATCCGAAATCGCCCGCCACGTCCCCGAACTGCTGCACTGGGTCGGCCTGGGCGAGGCCCTCAAGGTCAAGCCGCCCTTCCTCTCCGGCGGCGAAAAGCAGCGCATCGCCATCGCCCGCGCGGTGATCAACCGCCCCGACCTGCTGCTCGCCGACGAACCCACCGGCAACGTCGACGACCGCATCGCGCAGCGCCTGATGCACCTGTTCATTGAACTCAACCGCCTGGGCACCACGGTGGTCATCGCCACCCACAACGAGCCCCTGATCCGCCGCTTCGGATTCCCCCGCCTGCACCTCGCGGACGGCGGGATAGAACGCTTCGAGGCCGGAGTCTGGCCGGAAACGGAAGGGGCCGAGTGATGAGCCTCTTCCGCCGTCGCGCCGATCTGCCCTTCCATCACGACGCCGCCGCCGCGTTCCTGCCCGCGATGATCGCGATGATGGTGTTCCTCGCCACCCTGGCGCTGTCCGGCGCGCTGGTGCTGGACAACCTGCTGGCGCGCTGGAACCGCGACATCAAGGGCACCCTGACGGTGCAGGTGATCCCCGCCGACCCCGATCCGCGCTCCAAGGCCACCTCCGCCCGCATCGACAAGACGGTGCGCATCCTGGAGGAAACCCCCGGGGTGATCCGGGTGCGCCCCCTTTCGCCCGAGGAACTGGCGGCGTTGATCGAACCCTGGCTCGGCAACACCGACCTGATCGCCGATCTGCCGCTGCCGCTTCTGATCGACGTGGTGATCAGCGACGCCCAGCCCCCCGATCTCGCCAGGCTGTCCGACCGCCTGAAGGCGGAGGTCAAGGGCGCCTCGGTGGACGATCACCGGGTCTGGCTGTCGCGGGTGATCCGTCTGGCCGACGGCCTGGAGATGCTGGCCAAGGCGGTGATGGCGATGGTCACCCTGGCCGCCGCCTTCGCGGTGATCTTCGCCACCCGCGCCGGCATGGCGATCCATCGTCAGAGCATCGAGATCCTGCACCTGGTGGGAGCGCGCGACACCTACATCGCCCGCCAATACGCCCTGCGCGCCCTGGGTCTGGGTGCGCAAGGCGCGGCGATCGGCTTCGGACTCGCCGTGCCGGTGCTCCTCGGTCTGGGCAACATGGCGAAAACCCTGGAAGGCGGCCTTCTCGCCGAGGTCGGATTCTCCTCCGCCCACTGGGCGGTGCTGGTGGCGGTGCCCGTCGCCGCCGCCCTGCTGACCATGGCGGCGGCCTTCCTGACCGTCCTTAAAGCCCTGTCGCGGATGCTATGAGACGCCTGTTCAACACCCTTCTCGTCGCCTTCGGCATCGCCGTCCTGGTCTGGACGATCGGCTTGGCGCGCTTCGTCGCCACCCTGCCCGCCGACGTCTCCGCCGACCGCACCCGCGCCGACGCCATCGTCGTCCTGACCGGCGGCAGCGACCGGCTGGCCACCGGCCTCAAGCTGCTGCGCGAGGATTACGCCAGCCGCCTTTTCATCTCTGGCGTCGCCGAGGGGATTTCCACCGACCGCCTGCTCGAACAGCTGGGGCTGGGCGACTACCCGGCGGACCTGCGCCCGCGCGTCGCCCTGGGCCACAAGGCGACCAGCACCGCGCGAAACGCCCGCGAAACCGCCGACTGGTGCCGCGAGGAAGGCATCCATTCGATCCGGCTGGTCACCGCCGCCTATCACATGAAGCGCAGCCTGCTGGAATTCCAGCGCGTCATGCCCGGCGTGCGCATCCTGCCCCATCCGGTGTTCCCCGACGCGGTGAAACAGGGACAGTGGTGGAAATACCCCGGAACCCTGTTGCTGATGACCCGGGAATACAGCAAATTCCTGATCGCCAGTCTGGCGCAGATGATGGGCATGACCACCGAGGAATTTTCATAAGTGACCCTGATCCGTTCGACCCTGTTCAATGTCGCCTATGTCGCCTGGACCCTGGCGGTGTCGGTGCTTCTGGTGCTGGTTCTGCCGCTGCCCCGCCCCTTCATGGTCGAGGGCAAGCGCCTGTGGACCGGCGGCATCGTCTTCCTCGCGCGCTGGATCGCGGGCATCCGCCACGAGGCGCGGGGCCTGGAGAACCTGCCCAAGGGTCCGGTGATCCTGGCGGTGAAGCACCAGTCGGCGTGGGACACCTTCTTTTTCGACAGCATCCTGCCCGACGCGGTCTATGTGCTGAAGAAGGAACTCCTCTCCATCCCCTTCGTCGGCTGGCACATGCGCAAGACCGAAATGATCGCGCTCGACCGCTCGGAAGGCGTGAAGTCGATGCACATGCTGCTGGACAAGGCGCGCGCCACCCTGGCCGCCGGGCGGCAGATCGTGATCTTTCCCGAGGGCACCCGCACCGCCCCCGGAGCCTCGGGCCGCTACATGCCGGGGCTCGCCCTGCTCGCCGCCTCGGTCGAGGCGACGGTGGTGCCGGTGGCGCTCAATTCCGGCCTGTTCTGGGGCCGCAACGCCTTTTTCAAGCGGTCGGGCAAGGTGGTCGTCGAATTCCTGCCGCCGATGCCCAAGGGCCTCGACCGCCGGGTCTTCCTCAACGAACTGCAAAGCCGCATCGAAATGGCCACCCGCGCCCTGGAGGCGGAAGGCCGCAAGGCCTTCCTCGACGCCTGACCGGAGCCCTTGTGGATAACTCTGTGGACGGAAATCCGTTCATCCGAGAATCCCGAACCCCGGCGGCGCGGGACGGATTCGTCGGCTTGACGCGACGGCCAGGACTCGCCCCGCGCACCTGCACGTGGTGCGCCGAGGAAGACCCCATCAACCCCTGGTTACGGCTTTTCCGGATCGCCAAATATTCAATATTCGTAATAGGTTATCTAGGCAGAGGGAAGACGGCGAAAAATCCCCGGGCGAATCGGGAGCCGCCTCCGGCCCGCCGCCGCCCCGCCACGCCGAGCAAACAGCCCTGGAATTCCAAGGCGTTCCATTTCCTCCTGGACCTGTGGACAACTCGTCTTTAGAAGTTCTCGGTTCGGGTTTCCTCATCCCCCTCCCCTTCCCGCGCCCCATAGCCGGAGCCGCTTCCGCCATGACCTCCCCCTTCTCCTTCGGCGACCTTCGCCAGGCGATTTCCGAGATGATCTGGCGCGAGAAGTACCGCGCCGTCTCCGCCTCGGGCGAATCCGCCGAGGCCTCTCCCGCCGACACCCACGCGCGGGTCTGCGCCGGGGTCTACGCCAACGACCCCCAGGCCGCGATTCACGCCCCCCTCGCCCAGGCCGCGATGGACGCGATGGAGTGGTGCCCGGGCGGACGCATCCTCGCCGGGGCGGGAACCGGGCGGCAGGTGACGATGATCAACTGCTTCGTCAACGACGTCGTGCCGGATTCGATGGCGGGGATCATGGCCGCCAACACCCGCGCCGCCCTGACCATGCAGCAGGGCGGCGGCATCGGCACCGATTTCTCGACCATCCGGCCGAAGGGCGCGCTGGTGGAAAAGACCGGCTCCATCGCCTCCGGCCCGATCTCGTTCATGGAAATCTGGCAGGCGATGTGCGGCACCATCATGTCGGGCGGCACCCGGCGCGGCGCGATGATGGGAACGCTCGCCGACGACCACCCCGACCTGATCGACTTCATCGCGGCGAAGCAGCAGCCGGGACGGTTGAGCAACTTCAACGTCAGCATCCTGGTCAGCGACGCCCTGATGCGCGCGGTGGACGACGACGCCGACTGGGACCTGGGATTCGCGGTGCCGCCCGCCGACGCCTCGCGCATCGTCGCGGTGCGGGAAAAGGACGGCCGGCCGTGGTACGTCTACGACCGGATGCCCGCCCGCGCCCTGTGGGACCGCATCGTCCGCGCCACCTACGACGCCGCCGAACCCGGCGTCATTTTCATCGACCGGGTGAACGCCGCCAACAACCTGTCCTATGCCGAGACGATCCGCTGCACCAACCCCTGCGGCGAACAGCCGCTGCCGCCCAACGGCGCGTGCAACCTGGGGTGCGTCAACCTGGCGGCGCTGGTCCGGGACCCCTTCGCCGAGACCGCGCGCTTCGACTTCGCGCGGCTGATCGCGGTCGCGGCGATCGGGGTGCGCTTCCTCGACAACGTGCTCGACGCCACTCCCTATCCGGTGCCCGAACAGGCCGCCGAGGCCCGGGCGAAGCGCCGCACCGGCATCGGCATCATGGGCCTGGGCACCGCGTTGCAGATGCTCGGCCTGCGCTACGGCTCGGAAGACGCCGAGGCGATGACCGCGCGGATCATGGAAACCCTGCGCGACGGCTGCTATGCCGCCTCGGTGGAACTGGCGAAGGAGCGCGGCCCCTTCCCCCTGTTCGACCGCGAGGCCTTCTGCGACCGCCCCTTCATCCACGCCCTGCCGCAGTCGATCCGCGACGGCATCGCGGCGCACGGCATCCGCAACGGCGTGCTGTTGACCATCGCGCCGACCGGCACCACCGCGCTTTACAACGCCAACGTTTCCTCGGGCCTGGAGCCCACCTTCGGCTGGCGCTATTTCCGCAAGGTGCTGCAACCCGATGGCAGCCAGCGCGAATTCGCGGTGCTCGACGCCGGGTTCCTCGCCTGGTGCCGGGTGGGCGGCCTGGACCCCGAGACCCATCCCCTGTCCGACCTGCCCCCCACCATGGTCACCGCCCTCGAGCTTTCGGTCGAGGAGCACCTGCGCACCCAGGCGGTCTGCCAGCGCTTCGTCGACGCCAGCATCAGCAAGACGATCAACTGCCCGGCGGACATGGACTTCGACGCCTTCAAGGCGGTCTATGCCAGGGCCTACGAACTGGGGTGCAAGGGCTGCACCACCTATCGCCCGTCGCCGCTCAGGAAACCCATCCTCTCCACCGAATCCAGCGCCGAGGCGGCCCCGGCGGCGGCGGCGATTCTCGCCCCCCGGCCCGAGGCGCTGGCGGGCACCACCTATAAGCTGAAGTGGCCGCTCACCGACGAGAACTTCTACGTCACCATCAACGACATCGAGACCCCGGCGGGCCGCCGCCCGTTCGAGATTTTCATCGCCTCGCGCTCCGCCGAGCACGCGGAGCTTCTGTCCGCCCTGACCATCACCCTCTCCGCGATCATGCGCCGCACCGACGACGCCTCGTTCCTGATCGAGGACTTGCAGACGGTGCGCGGCGCGTCCGGGGCCTGGGTCAACGGCCGCTACGTCAACGGCATCGTCGCCCTGATCGCCGAGGTGATGCGCCGCCACATGGCCGCCCTGGGGCTGATCGAGGCGGACGATCCGCCCGCCGACGCCACCCCCGCCCCGGCGCAGGAGACCCCCTTGGGCGACGTCTGCCCGCAGTGCCACGCCCCCACCCTGTTCCGCCAGGAAGGCTGCAAGAAATGCCTGAACTGCGGCTATTCCACCTGCGGCTGACCGCCTGAACGCGCCGGTCGGTCCGCACGAGGCTCGGATGCGGGCCAGATCATCGCGGCGCAGCAAAGCAAGGCCAGGGCCGCCGCGATGTACGGGGCTCGTGGCGAGATCTGATGCAATGCGGCCCCGGCGATCGGACCGACGGCCATGCCAAGCCCTTTGGCGACGGCGTTGATCCCGCCGGCCGAGGCCTGAGCCCCCGGCGCGCGCAGGCTGATCTGCGCGGCATTGTCCGGCGTCAGCGGGCTCAGAAACAAGCCGAAACCCGCCATGGCGGCGAACAACACCGGCAACGCCGTCGTCATCGCGGCGACGAGAAGACTGGCCGCCGCCCCCGCCGCGCCGCTCAGACAGAGCCTTCGTGGCGGCCACGGGAGAAGGGGGACCAGAAAAAGCAACCCAAGCACCATCGCCGCCATGGACGTCATCATCACCGCGCTTCCGGTGCGCATCGCCACGTCATGGGCAAGTCGGAAACCGTCCTCGAGGCGCAACACCGTCACCTGCTGCAGGGTGGCATAGGTGGCGGTGGAGAGCAAAGTCACCGCCAAATAGCGAAAGATCGTTCGCGCCAGACCGATTCCCATTCCGGACGCCGCGGACGCGCCGTCGCGGGTTTCCGGCAACAAAACCGCCGAGACCGCCGCCGCGACGGCGATGACGGCGGCCAGAAGCGCCAAGGCGGGAACCGGCGCGTCTGCGGCCAGACGCCATGCGATCACGCCGCCCAGAATCGAACCGATGCCGAATGCCGCCCCCATCACCCCCAGACCACCCGCGCGTCGGTCGGCGGCGGTAATGTCCGCCACGATCGCCTGCGTCGCGGGAACCAGTCCTCCGGCAAGACACGATTGCAAAACCCGCGCGGCGAACAGCAGGATGAAGGCCGTCCGCGCGTCGATCCCCTGCCGCAACCGCAAGGACACCAGAAAAGCGGCGAAGCCAAGGAAGGCCGCCCCGCCGACAAGCGCGGCGATGAAGGGGCGGCGACGACCGGCGCGATCGCCGACCCGCCCCCATGCCGGCGCCGTCAAGGTCACGACAAGGGCGGACAGGCCGATCATCACCCCGGTCTGAAGATCGGAAAACCCCAGGCGGCGGGCCAGCCCCGGCATCACCACGAGAACGAAGGAATGCCCCGCCGCATTGGCGACGAGAGCGGCGAACAGAACTCCCGCGACCCCACGGGATGCGGCGGATAAGGTCGGCATCATCGATGTCCCGGAAACAATGGAAAGCGGCTGCCGTTTCAAGGCGCGGCATCGCATGGGCGGTTCCGCCGCGCCCGCCTCCGGATGGCGCCCGATGGCCGGAATCGCCGCCGGGAGAAGGAAAAGCCGGGCGTCCTCCGGCCCTCCCCTCGCGCCGCCATCCTTGCGAGGCCGGGGGTCTACGGCGATGTCCTCGCTTTTCTGGCGACGATGATCTCGGCCGGCCCATGCCCCCGTCATCGCGGGATCGTCCACCACCCGGCTTTGCGTCGATACGAACCCCGCCCGCAACATGGCGGTCGCGATTTCTCCGGGGTCGAACATCATCCCGTCCCTCTGCAAACAGGTGGGAAGCCAGCTCATCAGGCTGTCCGTCGGAAAGATCCTGTCCTTGTCGAGGGCATCGTTCGTCACCAGGAACACGCCCCCCGGATCGAGCGCGTCATGAACCTTCGAGACGATCTCGTCCAGGCGGTCCCGATAGAAATTCAGGGTGAAATTGGCCATCACGAGATCGTAATTCCGACCGATCGGATCGCACATATAGTCGCCGCACAGAACGGTGACGCGTTTCTCCAGGCCGTACTCGCGGATGACCTCGTCCGCCACCCCGGCGACGGCTTTCCTGTCGAACAACACCCCCTCCAGCGTAGGATGCTCGGCCACCACGGCGATTCCCATGATGCCGGGCCCCACCCCCATGTCCAGCATGCGGGAGAAGGCCGGAAACTCCGGCAGGTCGGCGACGATCCGGGCAAGACGTTGCGCGCGGCCGCATCGGCTGTAGTTCAACGTCGCGCGGGCGCCGTGTTCCCAGACCTCCTCGCCGCCGATGTCTCCGGTGGCGCGGGGGCCGTTGCGAACCAGATCCAGCAGGCCGCCGTTCAACAGTCCGCCCGTCCATTCCCCCATGAACAGCAGGAAGCTCCCGATCGACGTGTCCTTCCCGTCCGCCAAATACAGGTCGGCGAGAGCGGTGTTCCGGTAGGCTCCTTTCTCGAAGGAAAGCCAGCCGAGGGAAGACAGGGCCTTAAGAAAAAACTCGGTGTTGGTGGCGTGCGTGGACAGCCTTGCCGCGACGTCCCGGGATGTCGCCGGATCTTGCAGAAGATCGAACACCTTCAAACCGATCGCGGTCTTCAGCAGTTCCCATTTCACCGCCTCATAGGACATCGCGGAAACCTCCGCATAGAGAGCGCGGGGTTCTGGAAGTCGTTTCTTCATCGCGTGGAGCTCCTTACCTCTTTTGTTTTCTAGAACTTGATGCGCGTGCCGAGGGTTCCTTCGATCCCGCGCGTGGCATAGCCCGACCTGATTTCGTAATGCTTATCCAGCACGTTATCGACATGACCGTAGAACGAGACCCCATGCTCCCAATCGTAATTGAATCCGACGTCGTAAACCGCGAAACCGCCGACGTAGTCCTTGCTGAAGCTGTCGGAATCCAGGGTGGCTCCCCTGAAATGCCCCCGCAGCCACGTCGTCAGGCCGGGAACCTCGCCGGGGGAATAGTTCAATTGCAGGTTGCCGACATGCTTCGGCCGCAAGGTCATCGACCGTCCGGCGGAAATATCCTTCGATTCCAAGTAAGTATGATTTGCCGTCGCCGAGACTTCCGGCAACACCTCGGCCGTCAGGCTGGTTTCCAGGCCGAAGCTCCTGGTCGTCGATACGTTCTCGTAGATCGACCGCCCCGTCGTCGAGTTCCATCCCTTGTAGACGATCTCGTCCTTGGCGCGCGTGTTGAAGCCGGTCACGTCGATCACGAGCCGGTCGTCGAGGAACGATTGTTCCACTCCCAGGTCGTAACCGCGCGATTCTTCCGGCGAGAGCTTGTTGTATCCGCCCTGAAGCTGGCTGGCCGTCGGGATCTTGAAGCCGGTTCCATAGCTCGTATGGAGGCGGGTTCCGGTCTGGTCGAAAAGGTAGCCAAGGGTGAAGCGATAGGTCATTTGCCCATCGATGGAATCGGCCTTGTCGTAGCGCAGTCCCCCGGTCAAGGTCAGGGATTTGTCCAGCGCCTCCAGTTGATAGTTCTGATAGAACCCCTGCTGGCTGCGTTGAAGGTTGGCCACCGTGCTGGGGCTGTTCAAGGCGCTCAGCTTCTCGCAATCGGCGCCGAACACCACCGTGTGGTTGTCCACCGGCTTCAGGACCCCCTTGTATTCGTATTTCGCGGTGGTTTCCCGTCCCCCGCGCAACGTGTATCCCGCCTGGGCATGCGTCCATCGCTCCAGGGAGTGCTGTCCGGACAGCTCGTTGGACAACAGGCCGTCGAACATGTCGGCCTTGACCGTCACCCGGTGGGCATAGGGGTTGTTTTTCGCCGTGAACGCCGGATTATCGACCGGAGGCGCGGTCGTCGACGTATTGTCGAATTCCAGATCCGATTCCATGTATCGCACGACGTATTCGACCGCCATCTTGTCCAGCACGCCGACGTCGCGGACAAGGTCCGCGCCGATTCGCGCATCCACGCTGATGCTTTCGTAGCCGTCGTTTTCGCTCGACCCGCCGGTATGACCGGCCATATCGAAACCGTCGGTGTCGTACTGCGTGACGTTGAGGCTGTAATAGACGTCGTCATACCGACCGAAAAGGTTGGTTCCCGTCTTGTAGGTATGACCGCTACCGACCTCGGCGAAGGCGGTGCCCCCGATCGGCCTGTCGCTGTTCTTGCCGCTTTTCGTGGTGACCGCGATCACCCCGCCCATGGCGTCGCTGCCATACAGGGTGCTTTGGTTGCCCTTGATGATTTCGATGCGTTCGACATCCTCGACGAGAAAGTTGCTCAGGTATTTGACCTGAACGCCATCGACCAGAATCTTCACCTTGTCGAAGGAAACCCCACGCATCGTCGCCGCCGTGTACGATCCGCTGCCGATGCCGTGATAGTCCATGCCGACGACGCCGGGGATACGGCTGATCAGGTCGCTGACCATCAGCGACTGGCTTTTCTCGATCTCTTCCGCGGTGATTACGGTGACGGAACTCCCGGTTTGCCGGATCGGCGTTTCCGTCCGGTTCGCGGATACGACGATGTCATCCAGCTTCTCCGCGCCGCCCTTGTCTCCGGCCATGGCCGGAGACGCGCACACCAAGGCGGCGAAGGCCGCCCCACACGACAACCGCCCCCTATACGCCATCACGGTTCTCCACGTTCGCATGTCCCCTTTTTCAGAAAAATCATCTCTGTTCAAAACCGCGCCCAGAGTGTTATGTTCTATCGTATCTGTATAGTTAAGTACCTTAACCATACAGCAGAATTCATGTCAACGAGAAAAAAACGCGCCGCAGCGACCCGATTCCCCGCTGAAAACGGCGGGGACCACGGGTTTCCCCCGCCCCGGTTGCGTTTGCCCCCTCCCCCATGACATGGTAGGTGCGAAACGAAGGGGAAGAATCCTCCCCTTGGGGGGATGCGTATGCAGGACAAGGACAAGCTGACGCGACAGACCATCCACGAACTTGCGCGGGTGGCGAATCAATTCGCCCGCTCCGAAAATCTGCCTATCGAAATCGACGAGAACACCTCGATAACCACCCGGGAAGCCCACATGATCCAGGCGATCGGGGACACCCCCGACGCGACCGTGACCGAGATGGCGGCCCGCTTCGGCGTCAGCAAAAGCGCGGCGTCGCAGCTCATCGAGCGGCTCCGGGAGAAGGGCTACGTCGAGAAAGCGCCGGCCCCTTGCAGCAACAAGGAATTGCGCCTCACCCTCACCCCGACCGGATGGGACGGCTATCGCGCCCACGAACGCGTTCACGGCAAGGACATGGAACGTCTGTGCCGGTGCGTCGGCGCCTTCCCGGCGGATCAGATCGAGATCCTATCGCAACTCCTGCGTTCGGTCGGAGACATCCTCGAAAAACGGCTGACGGATTGAGAGACGGAAGGCGCCGCCGCCTCCGGTCGGAGCCGTTTGACTTCCCACGGGAATAGTTTCCAACCCTTTGCGCGGCGCGGAAAATCGCGCTACCCTTCCGGCTCGGCGCGGAACCCGCATCCAGGGAGGAACGGACGGAATGCTCGGCAATTTCGGCGGACGGCGGAAGTTCACGGACCTGAGCGAACAGGAAATCCTGGCGCTCGCGATTTCCGCCGAGGAAGACGACGCCCGCATCTATCAGACCTATGCGGCGCGGGTGCGCGGCGAGTTCCCCGCCACCGCCGAGATGCTGACGGCGATGGCGGCGGAGGAAATGCGCCACCACAACCGCCTGATCGATCTGCACAAGCGCCGCTTCGGCGAGACCATCCCGCTGATCCGCCGCGAGCACGTCGCCGGGTTCTACGCCCGCACCCCCACCTGGCTGGTGGAGAACCTGGGGATCGCCCGCATCCGGTCGGAAATCCTCGGCATGGAGGAAGCGGCGCACGCCTATTACGTCAAGGCGGCGCAGCGGGTCACCGACGCCGACACCCGCCGCCTGCTCTCCGAACTCGCCTCCGCCGAGGCCGGGCACATGAAGCTGAGCGAGACCCTGGCGGAGAAGCACCTGCCGGAGAGCGTCCGTTCCGAGGAAGACGCGGTCGCCCACCGCCAGTTCGTGCTGACCTGGGTGCAGCCCGGCCTCGCCGGGTTGATGGACGGCTCGGTCTCCACCCTCGCGCCGATCTTCGCCACCGCCTTCGCCACCCAGGACACCTGGACCACCTTCCTGGTCGGCCTCGCCGCCTCGGTCGGCGCGGGGATTTCCATGGGCTTCACCGAGGCCGCGTCCGACGACGGCACGATTTCCGGGCGCGGATCGCCGATCAAGCGCGGCATCTCGGCGGGGATGATGACCACGGTGGGCGGCCTGGGGCACGCCCTGCCCTATGTCATCCCGCATTTCTGGACGGCGACGATCATCGCCTGCGTCCTGGTCTTCTGCGAGCTGTGGGCGATTGCCTGGATTCAGAAAAAGTACATGGACACCCCCTTCCTGCGCGCCGCGTTGCAGGTGGTTCTGGGCGGCGCGCTGGTCTTCGCGGCGGGGATTCTGATCGGCAGCGCATAGAAGACGGGGGAGGCGCGGATGGCGGGGTTGGGGCGTTTCGGTCCGCTTCTGGCGATGACGGCGGCGCCCGCGCTGCTGGCGACCATCGCCGCCTCCTACACCGCGTTCTGGTTCTATCACGCCAGTCAGGTGAAGACCTTCGTCGCCGACTGGGCGACCGCCCGCCGCGCCGAGGGGCACACCGTCGCCTACACCCTGGACGGCACCGGGGGCTTTCCCCTGTCGCTGGAGATCGACCTGAAGACGGTGCGCGTCGATCTGCGGCGCGGCGCCGACGAAACCTGGTCCCTGCACGCCCCGGAACTCACCGTCCGGGGCGGCGTGTTCTCGCCGCGATCGCTGACCATCGACCTGCCCAGGGGGGCGCACCTCGGCCTCACCCGCCCCGACGCGGTCGGACGGCTGATTCACAGCGAGGGCTCGGCCCGTCTGGACCTGACGATCGACGGCAACGGGCGCTTCGGTTCCGCCACCCTGTCGGTGAAGGACGCGCGGTTTTCCGGCTCGTGGAAGGGCGCCGACTTCGCCACGCCGCTCGGCATCGGCGAGGCGCGGGGAACCTTCGTCCTGGCGCCGCCGACCTCTCCCCCCGCCGAGGTTTCGGCGCGCCTCGACCTGATGGCGCGCGACCTGCGCTGGCCCGCCAATCTGGCCTATTCCCTCGGCCAGAACCTGGAAATCCTCGACCTCTCGGCGAAGGCGAGCGGGCCGATCGCGCGCGGCGGCGAAGCCTTCGACGCCCTCGACCGCTGGCGCGGCGCGGGCGGACGGGTGACGATCGAACGCCTCGCCCTGCGCTGGGGCGCGGCGTCCCTCGCCGGGTACGGCACCCTGTCGACGGACGAGGCGTTGCAGCCCGCCGCCTCGCTGGTGGCGCGGGTCGAGGGCTTCGTCCCCCTGGTCGACGTGCTGGAGGAAGCCAACCTGATCCGCCCCGCCGACGCCACCCTGGCCCGCCTGGTGATCGGGCGGCAGATGCCGCGCGCCGGCGCGGGCAACCTGACCCTGTCCCTGCGCGACGGCGCGGTGATGGCTGGGCCGTTGACCCTGGTGCGGGTGCCCCGGCTCGACTGGCCGCAACTGGCGAAAAGGCCGCCGACCGAACGCCGCACCAGATCCGGCGAGCCGTTGCTGCAACCCGGCATCGAGATCGGACCCGGCGGCGCGGTCGATCGCATGGGCAACCCGGTGCAATGACGGAAAAGGCCACGGCTGTCCGGTTTATTTTCGCCCGACGGTTCCGCATTCACATCCGTCATGACCGGGCGTGTCCCGGTCATCCACGAGTTATTTTTTCCAACGGGTTACAAAACAAGGCGTGGACCCTCGGGTCAAGCCCGAGGGTGACGAGATGAGGACGCGGCGGGATGTGTCTTGCCCGGTCGAGTCCTTCGGAAACGTTGGGTTCGCGCGGGGTTCCAAGCAGCAGCCGGAATGAAACCGGACACGCGCGGCAAAGAGCCGGGTTTCCCCGGCCCTTTGCCGTTCCTCACGCCTGCTTGGCGTCGATGATGCCGCGCCGGATCGCCCGGGTGCGGATGAAGGTTTCCTCCAGGAAGTCGCCCTCGCCGCGCCAGATCGCCCGCTGCATCGCGGTCAGATCCTCGGTGAAGCGTTGCAGGATGCCCAGCACCGCCTCGCGGTTGTTGAGGAAGATGTCGCGCCACATCACCGGGTCGGAGGCGGCGATGCGGGTGAAGTCGCGGAAGCCGGAGGCGGAATACTTGATCACCTCCTGCTTGATGTCGGTGGCGAGATCCGCCGCCGTGCCGACGATGGTATAGGCGATCAGGTGCGGCAGGTGCGAGGTGATCGCCAGGGTCTGGTCGTGGTGTTCGGGGTCCATGCAATCGACGTTGCTGCCCACCGCCCGCCACATCGCGGCGACCGCCTCCAGCGCCGCCGCCGGAGTCTCCGGCAACGGCGTCAGGACGCACCAGCGGCCCTCGAACAGCTCGGCGAAACCCGCCTCCGGCCCCGAGAACTCGGTGCCCGCCAACGGATGGCCGGGAATGAAGGCGACGCCCTCGGGCAGGTGCGGCTTGACGTCGCGGATCACCGCGCTTTTCACCGAACCGACGTCGGAAACGATCGCCCCCGGCTTCAGGTGCGGCGCCGCAGACGCCACCACCGCGCCGCAGACGCCGACCGGGGTGCAGACCATCACCAGATCGGCGTCCTTGACCACCTCGCCGATGTCGGTGGAGACCGCATCGACGACGCCAAGGCGCATCGCGGTGTCGAGAGTCTCCTGCCGCCGCGAGGTCGCCAGGGTGCGCCGCGCCAGCCCGTGGCGTTTCAGCGCCAGGGACAGCGAGGCGCCGATCAGGCCGATGCCGATGAAGGCGACGGTGTCGAACAGCGGCGCCTTCGGTTGATCGGATGGGGTCATGCGGCCCCCTCTTTCATTTCGGCGAGCGCCGCGACGACGCGGCGGTTTTCTTCCTCGGTGCCGACCGAAATGCGCAGGGCGTTGGGCAGGCCATAGCCCGCCACCGGACGGACGATCACCTCGTGCCGCGTCAGCGCCGCGATCGCCTTTTCCGCGCCGCCCGGCGCGAAGTGCACCAGGATGAAGTTGCCGCAGGAGGGCGTGACCTCGAACCCCAGGGCGCGCACCTGTTCGCTCAGCCAGGGCAGCCACATCTGGTTGTGGGCGAGGCAGAGGTCGAAGAACGGAGTGTCCTCCATCGCCGCCTGCGCCGCCGCCTGCGCCGCCGAGGTGACGTTGAACGGCGAACGCACCCGATTCAAAACGTCGGCGATCGCCGCCGGGGCGTAGCACCAGCCGACCCGCAGGCCGCCCAGGCCATAGATCTTCGAAAAGGTGCGGGTCATCACCGTGTTGCCGGTGGATTCCACCAACTCGGCCCCCGCCGAATAGTCGTTGCGGGTGACGTATTCGGCATAGGCGGCGTCGATCACCAGGATGATGTCCTCGCGCAGCCCGTCGCGTAGGCGCTTCATCTCCGACGCCGGGATCATCGTGCCGGTCGGGTTGTTGGGGTTGGCGATGAAGACCATGCGGGTCTTTTCGGTCACCGAGGCCAGCACCGCGTCGACGTCGGTGGTCAGGTTCCGTTCCGGCGCCTTGACCGGCACCGCGCCGTTGCCCTTGGCATAGATCGGGTACATCGCGAAGCCGTACTGGCTGTAGAGGACCTCGTCCCCCGGACCGACGTAGGCATGCACCAGAAGGCCGATCAGTTCGTCCGAACCGCAGCCGCAGACGATGTGCGCCGGGTCCAGCCCGTGGCGCTTGCCGATCGCGGCGCGCAACGCCTCGCACGATCCGTCGGGGTATCGATGCAGCTCCGCCGCCACCGCCTGATACGCCGCGCGGGCGCGCGGGCTGGCGCCGAGGGCGCCCTCGTTCGAGGACAACTTCGCGGCGTGCGCCACGCCATCCAGCTTGCTGCGACCACCCTGATAGGGATTGATGTCCAGAACGCCGGGACGCGGAAGAGGAGCCGTCATCTTTCTGCTCGCTTTCAGTCTGCTTCGGTTGGATGTTCACATCGGAAATGCCGGGGAAAAGGTCGAACGCCCCCCCTGGCGGGCGGTCAGCGCGCGCAATGCGCCGGCGTCGGATAGGCGCCGATGCAGCGAACGTCGCGCACCGATTCGTCGTTGCCCCGGGCCAGTTGCACCACCCGGGGGTCGGCGTCGGTGACGAAGCCGTCCACCTCGACCAGATGCACCCGCGCCTCGGGAGCGAAGGATCGCATGTCCCAATAGGCGGTCTGGGTCAGACCGGCGTTGGCCAGCTTGGCGGAAATCTGGGTGCGGCTGACCGTCGAGGTGGTCTCCACCGCCAGGAGCGAACGGTCGTCGCCGGTCGGTTCGGGCGCCACCGGCGCCACCGCGAAGGCCTCGACATCGCCGCCGCGTCCGGCGCCCGGACCGGCGAAGGGCAGCCGGGCGATCACCTGCATCCGCGGCTTGGCGTCGCCGATCAGGGCGGGCCACCACAACTCGGTCGCGGTTTCGCTGGGCAGGGGCAGCACCGCCACACCCGCCGCGCCCTCGGCCACCGCCTTCAGCACCCGGCCGGTCACCTGATAGGAGACCATGTCGGTGTAGGAACCGTAATGATCGCGCGCCGCCTCCAGATGGCCGGAGCCGCCCTCGGGCACGTACACCGCCACCGCGAACGGACCTTGCGCCCGCATCAGGCTGCCGATCATCTCGCGCCACAGACGGACCAGGACCTCGGAGGGGAAGGCTCCCCGGTGCCGGGCGAGCAGACGGCGGACGATCGCGGCCTCGCGGCCCGGACGGGTGGCGACGAAGGGACCGGAAGCGTCGTCGCGCTTCACCGCGCCGATCCGCAGCACCGCCTCGGTGCGTTGCATCAACAGGTCGTGCATCGCGTCGTCGATGCGATCGACCTCGCGGCGCAACGCGGCCAGTTCCTGATCATCCTCGCGCATGTCGGTACGGCTTCCCGTGCGGCGGAACCCAAAACCCCGGTGGGGGGCGCCCCGCCGTCGGCGCGTCCACGGGCGCGAATCGCGCGAAACAAAGCGTTGACAGGCAGGGCATACCAACTTAGCTGTGTCCTTGGTTTACGCAATATTTTTTGGGAAGGCGGGGCCATATTCCGGGGATGAGCACCATCGACGCCACACCGTCCGACGCATTGCGCAGCCGCCTGAACGCGGTCGAAGCCACCGTCACCCTGGGCGACGGACTGCCGCTCGCGCTCGACAGCGGCGCCGCCTTCGGCCCGGTGGAGATCGCCTATCACACCTATGGCCGCCTCAATGCCGAAAAATCCAACGCCATCGTGGTCTGTCACGCCCTGACCGGCGACCAGTTCGCGGTCCTGACCCACCCGCTGACCGGCAAGCCCGGCTGGTGGAGCACCCTGATCGGCCCCGGCAAGGTGATCGACACCGACCGCTATTTCGTCATCTGTTCCAACGTCTTGGGCGGCTGCATGGGGTCCAGCGGGCCGCGCAGCCTCGACCCCGCCACCGGCCGGCCCTACATGCTGGACTTCCCGGTGATCACCGTCGCCGACATGGTGCGCGCCCAGGTGATGCTGCTCGACCATTTGGGGATCGATCAGGCCTTCGCGGTGATCGGCGGCTCGATGGGCGGCATGCAGGTGCTGCAATGGGCCTCGGCCTACCCCGAGCGGGTGTTCTGCGCCCTGCCGATCGCCACCTGCGCCCGCTATTCGGCGCAGAACATCGCCTTCGACGAGGTCGGGCGGCAGGCGATCATGGCCGATCCCGACTGGTGCGGCGGACGCTATCTGCTGGAGGGGAAGAACCCGCACAAGGGCCTGGCGGTGGCGCGCATGGCGGCGCACATCACCTATCTGTCGGAAGCGGCGCTGACCCGGAAATTCGGGCGCAAGCTGCAAGGCAAGGACCGCATCGGCTTCGGCTTCGAGGCGGACTTCGAGGTGGAAAGCTATCTGCGCCACCAGGGCTCCACCTTCGTCGAGCGCTTCGACGCCAACTCGTACCTCTACATCACCCGCGCCATGGACTATTTCGACCTGCCGGGGGAACACGGCGGGCACCTCGTCAACGCCTTCCGCGACACCCCGGTGCATTTCTGCGTGGTGTCGTTCTCCAGCGACTGGCTGTTCCCCACCCGCGACAGCCAGGCGATCGTGCGCGCGCTCAACGCCGCCGCCGCCTCGGTCTCGTTCGTCGAGGTGCAATCCGACAAGGGCCACGACGCCTTCCTGCTCGACGAGCCGGAATTCCACGACACCATCCGGGGGTTCCTTTCCGGCATGGCGGAACGCCGCAGCCTGACCGCGAAAGCCGGAGCCAACTGATGGTCGCCGCCGCCAACCACTCCGCCACCGGCATCCGCATCGATTTGAAGATCATCGCCGAGATGATCGACGCCGGCAGCAGCGTTCTCGACGTCGGCTGCGGCGACGGCGAACTGCTCGCCTATCTGCAAGAGCACCGCGATGTCGACGGGCGCGGCATGGAACTGTCGATGCAGGGGGTGCAGAAGGCGGTGGCCAGGGGGCTGGCGGTGATCCAGGGCGACGCCGACGCCGACCTCGCCGATTATCCCGACGACGCCTTCGACTACGTGATTCTAAGCAAGACCCTGCAAGCCACCCGCAACCCGCGCGCGGTGGTCGAACAGATGCTGCGCATCGGGCGGCACGCCATCGTCTCGTTCCCCAATTTCGCCCACTGGCGCACCCGCCTGGACCTGATGCTGCACGGGCGGATGCCGGTCAACGACCTGCTGCCCTATTCCTGGTACGAGACCCCGAACATCCACTTCTGCACCGTCCGCGACTTCACCGACCTGTGCCGGGTGCTCGGGGTGCGGATCAAGGACAGCCTGTCGCTGGACGCGGCGGGCGAGGTGCAGCGCTTCACCGCCGACAGCCGCTGGGCCAACCTGTTCGGCGTCGATGCGGTGTTTCTTCTGGAAAAATAGGCGACGGACGGCGCGGATGCGCCCCCGACTGGCGCGACGGCCCGCCGGTCACCACCTCGGCGAAGGAGACCGCCGGAACCGCCTTGCCCACCGGGGTGACGCCGTAGATTTCCTTCCGCGCCGTCGCCATCAGGATCGCCGCCGCCCCGGCCAGCCAGTCGCCGGACACCGCCTCGACCAGGCGGGCGAAGGCCATGCTGGCGCGGCTGCGTCCGGGCGGCGCCATCAGGGCCGCGCCGCTCCACACCGGGGTGAACATCGCCTCGCGCAGCAGGGCGTTCAGTTGCCCCCGGCTATAGGGACGCCCGTGGCCGAAGGGGGTGCGGTCCAGCCGCGCCCAGATGCCGCGCCGGTTCGGCGACACCACCACCAGACGCCCGTCGTCGGCCAGAACCCGCCAGACGTCGCGCAACTGGGCGTGCGGATTGGGCGACCATTCCAGCGCGTGGATCAAAACCACGCGATCGAAGGAACGGTCGGCGAAGGGGAGTTCGGTTTCGTCGCCGATCGCCACCCGGCACGGCCCCTGACGCGGCCAGACGATCGCGCCGGAGCGCCCGCTCATCACCGCCACCACCGCCTCCGCCTCGTCGAGGAAGGGCCGCAGATAGGGGGTGGCGAAGCCGATCGCCAGGACCCGCTTGCCGCGCACGTCGCCCAGCGCCTCGCGCAGGCGTGCCGCCAGGGCGCGGCGCACCAGCCGCCCCTCGGCGGTGGCATAAAAATCCCGGAAATCCCTGACGTGAGGCCACATTGCGTCCGTCCGATCGCGCCGCCCCGGCATCATCGCCGGGAACCCCGGATGATAGCGGTTTGCGCCGCCCGGGTCATCGGGGTATCGTGGGGCCGGGGCAAGCCTGCCAACGGTCCGGGGGAGGAACCGAGGTGCTGGAGATCAGACTGGTGCGGGTGCTGGGCGACAACTATGCCCATCTGCTGCACGACCCGGAGACCGGCGCTGCCGCCGTGGTCGATCCCGGCGAGGCGGAGCCGGTCCTCGCCGCCGCCGAATCGATGGGCTGGACCATCGGCACGATCCTTTTGACCCACCACCACGCCGATCACATCGGCGGCGTCGCCGCGATCAAGGCCGTCACCGGCTGCCGCGTCGTCGCCGCCGCCGCCGACCTTTTCCGCATTCCCGACGTCGACGTCGCGGTCGCCGACGGCGACACCGTCGAGATCGGCGCGGCCCACGCCGTGGTCTTCGAGGTGCCGGGGCACACCTCCGGCCACGTCGCCTATTGGTTCATCGCCGACGACGCGCTGTTCTGCGGCGATACCCTGTTCGCGATGGGCTGCGGCCGCCTGTTCGAGGGCACCCCGGCGCAGATGTGGCAAAGCCTGTCCCGGCTGCGCGCCCTGCCCGACGAAACCCTGGTCTATTGCGGCCACGAATACACCGCGCAGAACGCCCGCTTCGCGCTGGCCCTCGACCCCGACAACGACGAACTGACCGCCCGCGCCGACGCGGTCGCCGCCTGCGCCGCGGCGAAGCGCCCCACCGTGCCCTCGACCCTCGCCCTGGAAAAGGCGACCAACCCCTTCCTCCGCGCCGACGACCCGGACTTCGCCGCCCGCCTGGGACTGGCGGGAGCCGCGCCGGACGAGGTGTTCGCCGAAATCCGCCGCCGCAAGGACGTGTTCCGAGGCGCGTAAACCAAAACCTTGCGGGGAGACTCGGTCTCCCCGCGCCCCTCATTCGTAAGGTTTGCGCGTAAGCGCGATAACGCCTTCACGCGGCATGATGGTGAAAAGCCGCTGACGCGGCGAAAAACCACGGAATGGGGTGCGCGAGGGGCCCGAGGCCCCTCGCGGGGTTCCGATTTTCCCCGACGTCAGTCCATCAACTGGCCGCCGTTGATGTCGAGCGTCGCGCCGGTGATGAAGTCGGCGTCGTCGGCGACCAGGAACAAGACGCCGCGCGCGATGTCCTGGGGGCGGCCCAGACGTCCCGTCGGGATGCGGGCGACGATCTTGTCCAGGATCGCGGGCGGCACCTGGCGCACCATGTCGGTATCCACATAGCCCGGCGCGATGGCGTTGACGGTGATTCCCTTGGCCGCGTTTTCCAGGGCGAGGGCACGGGTGAACCCCAGCACCCCGGCCTTCGCCGCCGCATAGTTGGTCTGGCCGTACTGGCCGGTCAGGCCGTTGATCGAACTGATGGTGACGATACGGCCGAAGCCCCTCTCCCGCATGCCGTCGATCACCGCGCGGGTGACGTTGAAACAGCCGGACAGGTTGGTGTCGATCACCGCGTCCCACTGCCCCGGTTCCATGCGGTGCAACGGCGCATCCCGGGTGATTCCGGCGTTGTTGACCAGAATCTCCACCGGGCCGACGTCCCTGGCGATGGCCGCCGCCGCCCGGCATTGCGCGAAGTCGGAGACGTCGAACCGATAGACCGGAATGCCGGTTTCCCCGGCGAAGACCGAAGCCGCCGCCGCGTCGTCGCGATAGGAAGCGACGACCCGGAAGCCCCCGTTGATCAGACCCTCGCTGACCGCGCGACCGATCCCCCGGGTTCCCCCGGTCACCAGCGCGACGCGTCCCCTGCCCATGTTCAGACTCCCCTTCCGCCCGAAAACCGCCCACGCGGCATCGTCCGGAACCAGCCTAAGCGATCGCGGCGCGGGGTTCCAGAATCGATCGTTCCCCGGCCCGCGAGTCGAATTCTCCCGCCCGACTCCGTCGTCGAATTGTAACAGAATAACCCGCCCGAAGCCCGCCGCGCGTCCCCCACCCATCCGCCAAAACCGCCCCAACCCAGCGTTCAGGGGCCGCCGAGGGAAACGCCCCGTGATTACGCTTGCGCGCGGTTTCGGATTTCACTAAAGCATACCCCCGAATGGCGTCGGATAGCAGCGGCACAAGCTGCCCGCGCATCACCGCAGGCGATCCGGGGGGCGCCCGCTCCAGAGCCCAAGGACGATGAACCCGATGAGTGAGAACCCCGTCAACCGTGCGAACGCCACCGACCGGCATGTCGGTGCCCGTATCCGCGAACGCCGAATCATGCTGGGGTTGAGCCAGCAGCAGATGGCCAACATGATCGGCGTGACCTATCAGCAGGCGCATAAGTACGAACGCGGCATCAACCGCATTTCGGCCGGTCGGCTGTACGAAATCTCCCAGGTTCTGGGGGTTCCGGTCAGCTTCTTCTTCGACGGACTGGAAGAGGAGCGCGCCCCGGAACTGAACGATCGGCAGCGGATGTGCCTGGAGCTCGCCCGCAACTTCGCGGCGATCCCCAACGAAAAGCACCAGGAAGCCCTGAGCCAGATGGCCCGGGCGCTGGCTACCGCGATGGCCGCCGAGTAATCGGCGGCGCGGCGGCGACGACGTCTCTAGCGGTCGGACACGACGCGGAAACCGACGGTGAAGCTGCGCTCGGCGGGCGGGCGCGGCGCCGTCGCGTCGGCGCGCGACTGCCGCGAGAAATAATACCACGCCCCGCCCCGGGTCAGGCGCGCCGGGCAGGGGGTGGTCTTGGGGGCGGCGCAGTCCTCGACCCACTCCCATAGGTTGCCGTTCATATCGTGCAATCCGAAGGGGTTGGCCGGATAGCTGCCCCCCCGGCAGGGTGCCGTAATCGTTCGCTCCGGGGTTGCATCCCCGGCAGCGCGCCATGCCGGGGCGCATCTGATCCCCCCACCAATAGGCGGCGGACGACCCGGCGTGCGCCGCGAAGTCCCACTCCGCATCCGTCGGCAGGCGATAGCTGCGCCCGGTCAGGCGGGACAGCCACGCCGCATAGGCCGCCGCATCGGTCCAGGAGACGTTGATCACTGGCCTTTCCCCCCGCCCCCAGCCGTGATCGTCGGCGATCGCCGGGCAGCCGCCCGCCGCGACGCAGGCGTCCCACGCCGCGAAGCTGGTCTCGGTGCGCGCCATCGCCAGGGATTTCCCGGCCAGCGCGGGCAACGCCACCATCTCCGGCGCCGACGGATGATCGCGGAAACGCGTCCCCGGCGCTTCCGCCATCGCCAGCGCGGGCAGCATCGCGAACCCCGCCGCCCATATCCACCGCATCCGCCTCATCGCCCGAACACCCGACGCGCCGCGGGCAGGCGCAGCGCCACGACGAAGCCGTCGCCGTCGCCGCGCCGCATCTCCACGTCGCCGCCGTGAACCCGCATCTGGCAGCGGGTGATGTAAAGCCCCAGGCCGTTGCCGACGTCGGTCAGGGAGCGCCCGGCGGAAAAGCCCTCGTTGCGCACCGCGATCTCGACGCCGTCCCCGGCGACGCCGGTTTCGACATCGACGTGGCCGCCGCGCGGGGTGTGGCGGATGGCATTGTCGAGAACGTTGAGCAGCGCCTGGGTCAGGCGACGCCGGTCGCCCCTTACCCACAACGGAGTCATCTCGACCCGCGCCCGCACCACCACCCCGGCCTCGACGATGTCCTTGCGCAGCCAGGACACCGCCGTCGCCACCAGATCGGACAGGTCGATCTCCTCCTCCTCCAGGCGGTCGCCGCCGACCCGCGACCGCGCCGCGTCGAGAATCCCGGCGATCAGCCCTTCCATGTGGGCGCAGGCGCGCAGGGCCTGGGACGCCGCCTCGACGTAGCGGGGCTCGTTCAGCGGACCATAGGCCTGATCGGCGATCAGCGAGGCGAACCCCTGGATCGCCCCCAGCGGCGAACGCAGTTCGTGCGCCAGCATCGCGGGGCGCAACGCCTCGTCGTCGAGCGGCCTGGCGTCCCTGTCGTCGGTCATCGGCCCTCTTCCTCCCGTCGGAGCCGCCCATCCGCCCACTCGGCGCGGACCTGGGGATCGGTCTCCCGCTCTTGCATATGGGCGGCCAGGGCGGCGAATCCATCCTTAGCCAGCAGCCGCGACGCCGCCCAGACCGCCGCGCCGCGCACCAGCGGATCGGCGTCGGCAAGCCGCGCCGTCACCTCTCCGATCCCCGCCGCGCCGCCGTTGCCCAGGGCCACCAGGACGTTGCGGACGAAACGCCCGCGCCCGATGCGCTTCACCGGAGAGCCGGAAAACCTCCCCCGGAACCCCGCGTCGTCCAGCCCCGCCAGATCGGCCAACACCGGCTCCGCCAGGTCGGCGCGCCCCCGCAGCTTGATCTCGGAGGCCGCCTTCGCGAAGCGATTCCACGGGCAGGCCGCCAGACAATCGTCGCAGCCGTAGATCCGGTTGCCGACCAGGGACCGCAAATCGCGCGGAATCGGCCCCTTGTGCTCGATGGTCAGATAGGAAACGCAGCGCCTTGCGTCGATGCGGCGCGCCCCGTCCAGGGCCCCGGTCGGACAGGCATCCAGGCAGCGGCGGCAATTCCCGCAACGGTCGGCATGCGCCCCGTCGGGGGAAAGCTCCATCCCCACCGCGATCACCCCCAGGAACAGCCACGATCCGAAGTCCCGCGACACCAGATTGCAGTGCTTGCCGATCCACCCCAGGCCCGCCCGTTCCGCCAGGGGCTTTTCCATCACCGGCGCGGTATCGACGAAGACCTTGACCTCGACGCCGAACCCCGCCGCGATCTTCCCCGCCACCTGCTTCAGCCTGCCCTTCAGCACCTCGTGATAGTCGCGGTTGCGGGCGTAAACGCTGATCGCGCCGCAGTCCCGCCGCGTCGCCAAGGCCAGCGGATCGGCCTCCGGGCCGTAATTCAAGGCGCACACCACCGCGCTTTTCGCCCCCGGCCACAACCCGTCGAGGGCGGAGCGTTCCGCCATCCGCTCCGCCATCCAGGCCATGCCGCCCTGACGCCCCTCGCCGACGAAGGCCGCCAACGCCGCCGCCGCGCCGGGAATCGCCGACGCGGGCGCGATGCCGCAGGCGTCGAACCCCGCCGCCGCCGCCCATGCCCGAATTTTCGCCTCGGCCTTGCCGGTCATCGTTGCGTCCGTAAAAACCGGGCCGGGGCGCTGCCCCGGACCCCGCTGGGGACTCGGTCCCCAGACCCCATTCCTGATTTTTCGCCGCGTAGCGGCTGTCAACCGTCACGCCGCGTGATGGCTTTATCGCGCTTGCTCGGGAAATGCTTCATGCATTTCCCTCGTCCTCGGCGTTCTCCGTCACGCACAACCAACGAACGGGATCAAAGGGCCCAAGGCCCTTTGCGGGTCCGGGCGGAGCCCGGCCTGGTTTTCCCTACCTTGCCGCGATATCGCCGCGCGTCAGGTCGGCCTCGATCGCGGCGGCGGTTTCGGCCAGCCGCCCCGCCTCGATGGCGCTGCGCAGGCGGGCCATCAGGGTCTGGTAGAAGCGCAAGTTGTGCCAGGTCAGCAGCATCGCGCCGAGGATTTCCTCGCAGCGGATCAGGTGATGCAGATAGGCGCGGGAGAAGCGGGCGCAGGCCGGGCAGTCGCAGGTTTCGTCCAGCGGGCGGGGATCGTCGGCATGGCGGGCGTTGCGCAGATTCACCGTGCCGCGCCAGGTGAAGGCCTGGGCGGTGCGACCGGATCGGGTGGGCAGGACGCAATCGAACATATCGATGCCGCGCGCCACCGCGCCGACGATGTCCAGGGGCTTGCCCACCCCCATCAGGTAGCGGGGCTTGTCGGTGGGAAGGGCGGGCACGGTGACGTCCAGGGTTTCGAACATCGCCTGTTGCCCCTCGCCGACCGCCAGGCCGCCGACCGCATAGCCGTCGAAGCCGATGTCGCGCAGGCGGGTGGCGGATTCCAGGCGCAGGTCGGGGAAGGTGCTGCCCTGGACGATGCCGAACAGGCCATAGCCGTCGCGCGGCACGAAGGCCGCCCTGGAGCGTTCCGCCCAGCGCATCGACAGACGCATCGAGGCCTCGGCGACGGCCTTTTCCGCCGGAAAGGGGGTGCATTCGTCGAAGGCCATGGTGACGTCGGCGTCGAGCAGGCGCTGGATGTCCATCGAGCGTTCGGGGGTCAGGCGGTGTTCCGACCCATCGACGTGGGAGCGGAAGGTGACGCCGTCCTCGGTGATTTTGCGCAACTGCGCCAGAGACATCACCTGGAAACCGCCGGAATCGGTCAGGATCGGGCCGTTCCACCCCATGAAGCGGTGCAGGCCGCCCTGTTCGCCGACCCGTTCCGCGCCGGGGCGCAGCATCAGGTGATAGGTGTTGCCGAGGATGATCTCCGCGCCGGTGGCGGCGACCGAATCCGGCAGCATCGCCTTCACCGTGGCGGCGGTGCCGACCGGCATGAAGGCCGGGGTCTCGACCGTGCCGTGGGCGGTGGACAGGCGTCCGCGCCGCGCCGCGCCGTCGCTGGTCAGGACCGAAAAACCGAAATCGCTCATCCGTGGTTCCGTTCCGGTTCGAGGAGACTGGCATCGCCGTAGGAATAGAAACGATACCCCGAGGCGATGGCGTGGGCATAGGCGGACTTCATCCGGTCGAGCCCGGAAAACGCCGAAACCAGCATGAACAGCGTCGATTTCGGCAGGTGGAAGTTGGTGATCAGCCGATCCGCCGCGCGGAAGCGGTATCCCGGGGTGATGAAGATCGCGGTCTCGCCGGAAAAGGGCCGGACCAAACCGTCTTCCCCGGCGGCGCTTTCCAGGATGCGGCAGGCGGTGGTGCCGACCGCGACGACCCGCCCCCCGGCGGCGCGGGCGGCGTTGATCCGCGCCGCGACCTCGGGCGGGACGGTGCCCCATTCGCTGTGCATGATGTGGTCGGCGGTGTCCTCGGCCTTCACCGGCAGGAAGGTTCCGGCGCCGACGTGCAGGGTCACCGTCGCCCGCCCCACCCCCCGCGCGTCGAGGGCGGCGAACAGCTCCGGGGTAAAGTGCAGGCCGGCGGTGGGCGCGGCGACCGATCCGTCGGCCCGCGCATAGACGGTCTGATAATCGGCGCGGTCGCGTTCGTCCGCTCCCTCGGGGCGGGAGATATAGGGCGGCAGGGGAACCTCGCCATGGGCTTCCAGCGCCCGGAACAGATCCGCGCCGGAACGGTCGAAGACCAGCGCGACGTCGCCGTCGGGGGATTTTTCCGCCACCTCGGCGCGGAAACCGCCGCCGAAGTCGATCGCGTCGCCCATCTTCAGCCGCTTGCCGGGACGGGCGAAGGCGCGCCAGCGTGCCCCGCCTTCCGCCTTGTGCAGCATCGCCTCGACCCGCAGAGGCTCGACGCCCGGGCGCAGGCGCAAGCCGTACAGGCGGGCGGGAATCACCCGGCTGTCGTTGACCACCAGCAGATCGCCGGGGGCCAGCAGGGCGAGCAGGTCGCGCACCCCCCGGTCGGACAGGGCGTCGGGGCGCACGTGCAGCAGGCGCGCCGCGTCGCGCGGCGCCGCCGGGCGATCGGCGATGCAGCGGCGCGGCAGATCGAAATCGAAGGCATCGACGCGCATGAATGGCTTTCCGGGTTGCGGCGGACGCCGAGGGCTATCCCAGCCGCGCCCGCCTGTCAACCGGCGGTCAGTTCTCGGGAGAGCACGCGCCGCAGGCGACCATCGGCAGGCCGCGCGCCGCCCAGCCGGTTTCGCCGCCCGAACCGACCACCCCCTCGGTGACGTTGTAGACGACCTTGAACCCCGCCTTGTCGAGGATCGCCGCCGCCTTGGCCGAACGGCTGCCGGTGCGGCAGATCAGCGCCACCGGGGTGCGGTTGTCGCCGCGCACCGCCTTCATCACCGCGCCGACGAAGCCCGCCTCGCCGCGCGGATCGTTCAGGGCGACGCGTTTCGCGCCGCGCGGCACGCCGGTCTGCCGCCACTCGTCGGGGGTGCGGATGTCGATCAGCACCGCCTCGGCGCGTTCGGCCTTCGACCAGGCCTGATGGGGCTTCAGGTTCGTCACCTCGGCGCGGGCGACGCCGCCCGCGACCAGCGGCAGCAGCGCCGCGCACACGTAAACCATCCTGCGGAACGTCATCGGTCGTCACCTCGTCGGGAAAAGGGCGGATCAGGATCGCGCCGACGCCATGGTGCGATAGGGCACCACCAGGGCGGGGGCCGGATCCGGCATCGGCGCCGGATCGAGGCCGCGCGCCAGGGAGATCATATCGTCCATCAGCGGCACCCCGGCGGCCATCGACACCACCGCCGACAGGCTGGGGCGGGGATTGATTTCCAGCAGACAGGGCGCCCCCGTTTCGTCGAACATCACGTCGCAATCGACCAGCCAGGACAGCCCCAGCTTGCGCGCCACGTCGCGCCCCAGGTCGCGCAGAATCGACGAAGCGACGATCTCGTGGCCTTCGTTGGGCAGGGCGGTGTTGCGGCGGCGGCGGGCGACGACGCGACAGGCCTCGCCGTTCCAGGCCAGCACGTCCAGGTCGTGCACCGGCTCGCGCAGGCGCTTCATCACCACCACCGGGAACAGCGAGTCGTAGACATCGACGAAACGGGTCATGAAGGTGTCGTAGTCCATGTGGACCTCGCGGCTGCCCAGGTATTCCTGCGCGCCGTGGATGGCGTTGCGGATGACGCTGACCCCCCGGCTGGACTGGGCGGAGGCGGGTTTGACCACGACCTCGCCGTAGAGGCCGAACATCTGCTCCACCGCGGCGACCAGATGGTCGCGGCTGTCGGCGGCGCGCCAGTCGGGCACCGGCAGGCCGACGCGGGTGAAGGTCTCGTAGGCGGAGAGCTTGTTGGCCAGGACATCGACGGTTTCGGCGGCGTTGCAGGCCAAGAGGCAGCCCATGCCGGAAAACAGTTCGCGATGCGGCGCCAGGGCCAGCACGTCGCCATCGACCAGGGGCACCACCAGATCGGCGCGATGCGCCCGGGCGAGATCGGCCACCGCGTGGGCGAAGGTCTGCGGGTCCCAGGAATCGACGCAGGCGAAGACGTCGGCGAAGTGGCGGGCGTTGACGTCGCCGCGCCGGTCCACCGCGATCACCCGGACCCGATGAACCGTGCTGTCGCGCAGACGCATGATCATGTCGGCGGCCATTTCGACCCCCACCGAGGTCAGGATCACTGTATAGGCCACGGCGGCACCTCATCTGCGGCTGGAACGACGAGAAGGCGGGACCGATGCTTCGGCTCTTCCGATCATAGCATCCTCCCCGGAAAAACCATACGCTCCGTCAAGAAAACGCCATCCCTCCGCCGCCGGTTTCGCGCTACCATCGGACTCCCACCGTTCCAAGGACTTCATAGCCATGACCGATTTTCGCCCGCGCATCCACCTGGCGTTGCGTCCCGACGCCGGAATCGCCCTGCCCGAGGCGCTGTCCGCGACCAAGGCGGCGGGCTTCGACGGCGCGGAGCTGTCGCTGCCCTCCCTCGGCGTGGTGATCGGCGGCCGGATTCGCGCCGACGCGCTGACCCGGCTCGGCCGCGCCGTCGCCGCCTCGGGCCTGGATTCCACCCTGCACGCGCCCCTGAGCCTCAACCTGATGGACCAGGACCATGCCGATCTTCACATCGCGGTGGCGCGGGCGGGCCTGCGGGTCGCCGCCGAGATCGGCGCTTCCGTGCTGGTGGTTCATCCCGGCTGGATGTTGCCGGGACCGGTCTTCGCTGTGGGGGAAGGGCCGATGCGGCGCGAGGCGGAGCGCCTGTCCGAACTCGCCGCCGAGGCCGAGGCCCTGGGCCTGCGCATCGCCCTTGAGAACATGCCCGAGGTTTCCCCCCGGCAGACCGGCGGGCGGGTCAGCTATGGCCTCGACCCGGCGATGGTGGCGGCGTAGATTCGCGCCGTCGGCCACGGGGCGCTGACCGGCTGCCTGGACGTCAGCCACGCGGCGATCGCCGCCACCGCGCGGGGAACCGACCTCGCCGCCGACATCCGCGCCTTCTCGCCCGAGATCGGGCACATTCACCTGCACGATTCCTTCGCCCGCGTCCCCGACCTGTTCCTGTGGACGGGCGAGGAGGCGGCGACCTTCGGCGTCGGCGACACCCACCTGCCGCCGGGCTGGGGCGATCTGGATTTCGACGCCCTGCTGGGCGGCCTGCGGGTGCGCCCGGACACCCGGATCACCCTGGAAATCGCGCCGCCGCACCTGAGCCGCGAGATCCTGCCCGAAGTTCTGGACCGCGCCCGCCGCGCCGCGCGCGGCCTGGTCGCGGGGTGACGCGACGATCGATCGCCCCCATATGGATTTGAGAACCGTTCTCAACATCGGAGGGGTGAATCGGTGGGCAAGACCGGAAAGAAAAGGGACGGCAAGGACAAGGATGCGTCCTGCAAGGGCTCGCCCTGCGGCAAGACCGACCGGCACGGCTGCTGCAAACGCTGCGGCATGAAACGGAAATAGAGCATATTCCGGTCAAATGGACTCGCCTGCGTCGCCCTGCTGCAAGGTGGTCCGACAGGCGCGGCGCGCGGCGCAATGCAGCGGACACCCGCCGCAGGGCGACCCGAAGGGCCGGGCCTCTTTGCGGCGTGGCGGCGTCGAGAGCCTCGCCCGTAGTCCCCGCTACGGGCTTCGCCCCTCTCCTGGCCACGACGCAAAGCCGCTCCGGCGCAGGTGGCTCCATTTGACGGAATATGCTCTAGACGGGGAAATCTGGCTGGGGCGGTAGGATTCGAACCTACGTATGGCGGTACCAAAAACCGCTGCCTTACCGCTTGGCGACGCCCCAGCAGGGCCGGACGATAGGGGCGCGGTCAGGCGCCCTTCCGGCGAGGGAGGCCCCTTTTACGCCACTTCGCGAAACCAGACAAGAGGGTGGCGCGTCCCGCCCCTATGCCGTCGGCGGCTCCGCCCCCGCCAGGCGCACCGGCGGCGGCGCGGACAGAATCCGCGCGGCGCGCACCCACCAGGTCGGATGGGTCGCCTGCATGATCTCGGCGGCGGAACCCGCTACCGCGAAGTCCTCGAACAGGCCGAAGCAGGTCGCCCCCGACCCCGACATCCGCGCCAGCAGGCAGCCGGGGCGGGCGGAGAGGGCGGACAACACCTCGGCGATCGCCGGAACCTGCGCCACCGCCGCGTCGGTCAGATCGTTGCGGCGTTTCATCAGGCTGGCCGCCAGCGCCGCGGCGTGCGGCGGCGGCGTCCAGGCGGAAGCCTCCGGCCCCGGCCCGCTCCAGCCGCGAAACACCCGCGCCGTCGCCAGTTCGACGCCGGGATTGACCAGCACCAGCGCGCCCTCGGGCAACGGCGGCACCGGACGCACGTCGCCGCCGACGCCGAAAATCTCGGCGGCGACGCCGTTCAGGCAGACCGGCACGTCGGCCCCCAGAGACAGGGCGAGATCGGCGATTTCCTCCGGCGACGTCTCCACCCCCCAGAAGCGCGACAGGGCGCGAATCGTCGCCGCCGCGTCGGCGGAGCCGCCGCCGATGCCCGAGGCCACCGGCAGCCGCTTCACCAGGGTCAAGGCGACGTCGGGGTCCCGCCCCAGACGGGCGGCGAAGCCCCGGGCGGCGCGGACGCACAGGTTCGCCTCGTCGTCGTCGGACAGGGCCGCCGCCATCGGCCCGCGCACCGCGAAGCGGAATTCCGGCGCGGGCGCGACATGCACCGTATCCGCCACGTCGGCGAAGGCGACCAGGCTGGCCAGGTCTTGATAGCCGTCGGGCCTGCGCCCCAGCACGTGCAGGAACAGGTTGACCTTCGCAGGAGCCTCGGTCTCGTAGGCCTGGCGGGGGACGGAAGGCCGGGCGGGCGGGGGAGGATACATGTCGGTGTCCCGTCTTCCTCTATTTCAGTCCGTCGGCGAGCTTGGCGCGCAGGTCGTCGGCCTGCTTGTCCTCGGGGTTGAGGCCCAGCGCCCGCTCCCACTGATAGCGCGCCTCCAGCCGCCGCCCGACCCGCCAATAGGCGTCGCCCAGGTGGTCGTTGATGGTGGGGTCGTCGGCGATCAGAACCACCGCCTGCTCCAGGTGCTTCACCGCCTCGGCGAAGTTGCCGCGCATGTAGTGCGCCCAGCCCAGACTGTCGACGATATAGCCGTCGCGCGGTCGTTGCGCCACCGCCTTTTCGATCATCGCCTGGGCGCGGTCGAGGTGCATCCCCTGGTCGAGCCAGGAATAACCCAGATAGTTCAGCACCAGCGGCTGATCCGGTTCGAGTTCCAGCGCCTTCAGGAAGTCGGCCTCGGCGCGGTCCCACTGCTTCGAGCGTTCCAGGGAAATGCCGCGCGTATAGAACAGCACCCAGTGCCGCCTTTCGATGGTTCCCAGACGGGCGAACGCGCCGTCATAGGCCGCCGCCGCCTCGGCGTAGCGGTTGTCGCCGCGATACAGGTCGCCCAGTTCGATCAGCGGCTCGGGGCGCTTCGGGAAGCGCGCCGCGAGGTCGGCGAGGCAGCGCGCCGCCTCGTCCTTCCTGTCCATGCGTTCCAGATTCTTGGCGAGGCGCAGGCGCACCGAATAGGCGACCACGGACTCCGGCGCCACCGCCTCGTAGGCGCGGTTGGCGCGGGCATAGTCCTCGTGCCCCTCGAACAGTTCGCCGACCAGAACCTGCGTCAGGTCGAGCCCGGGATGGACGCGCAGGGCCAACTGCGACAGGGCCAGGGTGATTTCCCAGGCGTCGGCATTGGTCAGAGAGGTGGCGACGCTGAAGAACGCCTCCCCCATGCCCTGCTGGGCGGAGGCGACCAGGGGCGCGTCCGCCCGGCGGGTCACCAGACGGTCGGCCAGGGATTCGGCCAGGGGCGCGTCGCCGTGCTGCGCCGCGTAGGCGTCGATCAGGGCCTTGGCGCGTTCCGGCCTGCCGATGCGGTTGAAGAAGCGACCCGCCGCCTGCATCGCATGGATCGACCGTCCGCCGTCGCCCGCCAGGGTGCATTCGTAGGCGGCCTCGGCCTCGGCGTCGCGGTGGAAGAAATCGAGCAGCAGGGCGGTGTGGAAGTTGAAGACCGGCAGGAACGCCTTTTTCGCCGACAGCGGCTTCAGCCGGGCGAGCGCGGCCTCCGCGTCGCCCTCGCCCGCCGCGATCCAGGCCTTGAGCAGCGGCCCCAGAAGGCCGTTCAGATTGTTTTCGGGGACCGGTTCCAGCGCCTTGGCCGCGCCGTCCCAATCGCCAAGGCGCGCCGCCTCGGCGGCGAGCACGTATCCCGCCAGCATGTCGCCGGGGCGGCCCAGGGCGATCGCCTCGGCGGTCTTCGCCGCCGCGTCGAACCGACCGTCGGCGACCGCATAGACCAGACCGAGGCGCTGCACCTCCGGATCGGCGGAATCGGTTTCGAGGGTCCGCTGGAAATAACTGGACGCGCCGCCGACGTCGTCGCGCAGGCACGCCGCGTGCGCCGCCAGATAGGCGCCGAAGCCGCCGGTCGCGGCGACGCGGCGGGCTTCCGCCTCGCCCCGCCCGTCATCGGCGCCGCTGCCGGAGGCCGCGCACCCCGCCAGCATCAGGGCGCAGCCGAACGCCAGTCCCCGCCCTCTCCGCGAACCACCTTCCGACATCGGTTGCGTTGCCTCACATGTTGGGATAGTTGGGACCGCTGCCGCCTTCCGGAACCGTCCAGCGGATGTTGCGGCGAGGGTCCTTGATGTCGCAGGTCTTGCAGTGCACGCAGTTGGAGGCGTTGATCCGAAGCACCGGGGCATTCTCCCCTTCCTTGACGAACTCGTAAACCCCCGCCGGACAGTACTTTTCCTCCGGCCCGCCGTAAACCGCCAGATTGCAGGCGATCGCCGCCCGGGGATCGGCCAGCACCAGATGGCAGGGCTGCGCCTCGTCGTGCGCGGCGTTGGCCAGATACACCGACGAGGCGCGGTCGAAGGTCAGCACCCCGTCCGGCTTGGGATAGGCGATCGGCTTCGCCTCCGCCGCCGGAACCAGCCGCGTCCGGTCGTCGTGGTGGGCGAAGGTCCAGGGCGCGCCGCCCCGCAAGACATAGGCATCGAGGGCGGAGTACGCCATCCCCGCCCACAGGCCGAAGCGGAACGACGGACGAATGTTGCGCACCGCGCGCAATTCCTCGATCACCCAGGAATCCTGCATCTTCACCGGATAGAGGGTCGGGGTGATTCCCCTGGCCTCCGCCGGGGCCTCGGCCAGGGCCGTCAGCGTCGCGTCGGCGGCGAGAATGCCGCTCATCATCGCGGTGTGGGTGCCCTTGATCTTCGGCACGTTGGCCAGACCGGCGCAATCGCCGATCAGCGCGCCGCCGGGGAAGATCAGCTTGGGAATCGACTGCCAGCCTCCCTCGGCCAGGGCGCGGGCGCCGAAGCCGACGCGCCGACCGCCTTCCAGCATGCCGCGAATCGCCGGATGGGTCTTGAAGCGCTGGAACTCGTCGAAGGGCGACAGATGCGGGTTGCGATAGTCCAGGCCGACGACGAAGCCGATCGCCACCTGGGCGTTCTCGGCGTGATAGACGAACGACCCGCCGTAGACGTCGGGGGAAAGCGGCCAGCCGACGCTGTGCGTCACCAGCCCCGGCTTGTGGCGCGCCGGATCGATGTCCCACAGCTCCTTGATCCCCAGGCCGTAGGTCTGGGGGGAGCGGCCCTCGGCCAGGCCGAAGCGTTCGATCAGGTCCTCGGCCAGCGAGCCGCGGCAGCCTTCCGCCACCAGGGTGACGCGGGCGCGCAATTCGACGCCGGGCTGGAAGTTCGGCCCCGGCGCGCCGTCGGACTGGCGGCCCATGTCGCCGGTGATCACGCCGACGACCCGGCCGTCCTCGATCAGCGGACGGGCGACGGCGAAACCGGGAAAAACGTCCACCCCCAGGGACTCGGCCTCGCCAGCCAGCCAGCGGCACAAGGCGCCCAGACTGACGACGCGATTCCCGGCATTGTGCATCGTCGGCGGGGTGGGCAGCGGCAGGGCGCGGGAACGGGTGAGGAACCAGAAGCGGTCCTCGCTGACCGCGACGCCGACCGGCGCGCCCTTCGCCTTCCAGTCGGGGATCAACTCGTCCAGGGCGCGGGTTTCGATCACCGCGCCGGAAAGAATGTGGGCGCCGACCTCCGAGCCCTTCTCGACGACGCAGACCGACAGGTCGGCCCCCGCCGCCAGCGCCTTCTGGCGCAGGCGGATCGCCGCGCTCAACCCGGCGGGACCGCCGCCGACGACCAGCACGTCGAAGTCCATGACCTCGCGTTCGATCTCCGCCTCGTTCATCTCCATCCGTCTCCAGATCGCCGCGCGCCCCGGACGGCGCGGCGGAAGCGTCTTTATAGCACAGTCCTTCGCCCCCGCCACTCCGACGTCGCGGCCCTACCCCGCGCGGAGCGCCCATGCTAGCATGCCGCCCATGACGGATTTCCTCAGCCCTTCCCCGGCCTTCGGCGACCCGCCGCTCGACGCGGCGGCGGCGCTTCGCTGGCAACTCGCCGCTGGAGCGGACATCGCGATCGGCGAAACCCCGATCGACCGCACCCGCCCCGTCCCGCCGCCGGTCGCCGCATCCGCCCCCAAAGAAACCGCCGCCCCCCGCGAAACCGTCGCCGCCCCCGCCGCCGTCACCCCCACCGCGTCGCTGGGGGATGTCCGCGACCTGGACGAGTTGCGCGCCCGGCTGGAGGCCTTCGACGGCTGCCTGTTGCGCCGCACCGCCACCCGCACGGTGTTCGGCGACGGCCCGGCGAACGCCCCCCTGATGGTGATCGGCGAAGCGCCGGGCGCCGACGAGGATCGCTCCGGCGTTCCCTTCGTCGGCCGCGCCGGACAGTTGCTGAACAAGATGCTGGCCTCGATCGGCTGGCCGCGCGAGGCGGTCCACGTCACCAACGTCGTGCCCTGGCGTCCGCCGGGCAACCGCAACCCGACGCCCGAGGAAGTCACCCTCTGCCTGCCCTTCGTCCTGCGCGCCATCGACCTGGTCGCGCCCCGCGCAGTGCTGCTGCTGGGCGCGTCGGCGGCGGGAGCGATTCTCGACAGCCGCGACGGCATCACCCGGATTCGCGGCAAGTGGCATACCCTGGCACGTCCGGCGGCGGGCCTGGAGATTCCCGTTCTCGCGACTTTCCACCCCGCCTTCCTGCTCCGTTTCCCCGATAAAAAGGCTTTTGCCTGGCGCGATTTGCTGGAAATCCTGGAACGCCTCGGACCGCCTCCTCCCGCCGCCGGAGTGTGACGGGCGTCACACTCGGCTTGCCTCCGCCCCCTCCCCTGGCTAACCTCGACCGGGCCGTAAGCACGGCGCATCCGTGACCGCAACCGAGAGGAACATCGATGGGGAGGACGGCATGATGCGCCCGGGTTGGCGTTGGCGAATGCTGGCCGGGATGTTCGGATTGGTCTGCGCCCTGACCGGGGGCGCGGCGGGGGCTTCCGACTCGCCCTCCGGCTTCGCCGTCGCGTCCCGCGCAGCCGCCCGCGCCGCCTTCGACGGCGGCCTGTCGGACGCCGACGCCGAACTCTACCGCCGCGTCTTCGCCCTGCAACGAAAAGGCGACTGGGCCGCCGCCGACGCGGCGATCGCCCTTCTGGAAGACGACGTCCTGATCGGCACGGTCATGGCGCAGCGCCATTTGCACCCCAGGGGCGGCTACGCCTCGGGCGCCGACATCCGGCAGTGGCTGGAGGATTACCCGGACCACCCCGACGCCGCGGCGGTGCACGCGCTGGCCAAGGCGCGCCTGGGAAGCGCCGCCCTGCCGTCCCCCGACGAGGCGCGGCCCCTGCGCGGCGCGGGCGGCATCGACGGCAGCGAATTGTGGCTGCGCGGCCTGTCGCTGACCCACCTCAAGCGAGCCGACGCCGACGCCGCCGACGATCTGACCCGCAAATTCCGCCGCGCCCTGCGCAGCGGTTCCACCCTGGCCGCCAAGCGCCTGCTGACCGACACGCGGCTTCCCCGCCTGCTTACCGCCACCGACGCCGACCGGCTGCGCGGCGCGCTGGGATTCTCGTACTTCCTCGACGGTCTCGACGACCAGGCCCTCGCCTGGGCGGTCCCCGCCGCCCAACGCTCCGGAACCCGCGCCCCGCAGGCGGCCTGGACCGCCGGACTGGCGAACTGGCGGCTGAAGCGCTTCGCCGAGGCCGAGACCTATTTCGGCATCGTCGCCCGCTCCCACCAGGCCGACCCCTGGACCCAGGCGGCGGGCGGATTCTGGGCGGCGCGGGCGGCCTTGCAGGCGCGTCACCCGCAGACTGTCACCCAGTGGCTGTCGATGTCGGCGAAGCATTCGCGCACCTTCTACGGACTGGTGTCCCGCCGCGCCCTGGGGCTGCCGATCGGCTTCGGCTGGGACGCGGAATCCCTGTCCCGCGACGACCGCGACACCCTGGCCCCGTATCCGGGCGGACGGCGCGCCATGGCCCTGCTCCAGACGGGCGAGGCGGAACGGGCGGAGGCGGAATTGCGCCTGCTGTTCCCCTCCGTCGATCCGCCTGTCCGCCGAAATGCAGCGCCGCGAGGGGGTGATCTACGACAACGCCCGCTATCCGGTGCCGGGATGGACCCCCGCCGACGGCTGGAAGATCGATCGCGCCCTGATCTACACCTTCGCCCGTCAGGAATCCGGCTTCGACCCCAACGCCAAAAGCCGCGCCGGGGCGCGCGGCCTGATGCAGCTGATGCCCGCCACCGCGCGCTTCATTTCGGGCGGCGAGGTGCGCAACAAGGACACCCTGTTCGATCCGGCGGTCAACCTGGCGCTGGGGCAACGCTACCTCGACCACCTGCTGACCGAACCGGCGATCGGCGGCAACCTGTTCTTCCTGGCCGTCGCCTACAACGGCGGCCCCGGCAATCTGGCGGCCTGGAGCCGCAAGGCGAAGGCGGGCGACGATCCGCTGCTGTTCATCGAATCCCTGGCCAGCCGCGAAACCCGTCGCTTCATCGAACGGATCATGGCCAACCTGTGGATCTATCGCCTGCGCCTCAACCAGACCTCGCCGTCGCTCGACGCGGTGGTCTCCGGCCGCTGGCCGGTCTATAGTCCGCAGGATCGGGCGGAGGCGCGCGTCGCCCTGGGCTCGTCGGGATTCTGAACGGACGACCATGCCGGATTTCGCTTTCGAGGACGCCTGCCCCGGCCCGGTGGCGGGCATCGACGAGGTCGGTCGCGGCCCCTGGGCGGGGCCGGTCCTGGCCGCCGCCGTAATCATCGACCGCGCCCGCGCGCCCGCCGACCTGATCGCCGCCCTGAACGATTCCAAGAAGCTTTCGGCGAAACGGCGCGAGGACATCTGCGCCCGCCTGACCGGCTGCCCCGGCGTCGCCTGGGCGCTGGGAGAGGCCTCGGTCGCCGAGATCGACGCCCTCAACATCCTTCAGGCGACCTTCCTGGCGATGCGACGCGCCGCCGCGTCGCTGCCTTTTTTGCCGGCGCACGCCCTGATCGACGGCAACAAGGTGCCGCCCGGCCTCCCCTGCCCGGCCTCCGCGATCGTCAAGGGCGACGCCAAATCCGCCTCGATCGCCGCCGCGTCGATCATCGCCAAGGTTCACCGCGACCGCATCATGTTGGGCCTGGACCAGGCCTTTCCCAACTACGGGTGGTGCAGTAACGCCGGGTACGGCACCCCCGACCACCTGGTCGGACTCTTGACTTCCGGGGTCACCGAACACCACCGGAAGTCCTTCGCCCCCATCCGCAAGATGCTGACTCCAAACAGTTCTTGACGGCGACTCGGGGACACGGCAAGGTGCCCCGATGATGACTTTCGCACCCGATACGGTCTACCAGGGCGACTGCGTCGCGTTGATGAACGCGATGCCGGAAAAGTCCGTGGACATGGTTTTCGCCGACCCCCCCTACAACATGCAGTTGGGTGGGGAGCTGCTTCGCCCCGACAATTCCCGCGTCGATGGCGTCGATGACGCCTGGGACCAGTTCGAAAGCTTCGCCGCCTACGACCGCTTCACCGCCGACTGGCTGAAGGCGGCGCGCCGCATCCTGAAGGACGACGGCACCCTGTGGGTGATCGGCAGCTATCACAACATCTTCCGCGTCGGCGCATCGTTGCAGAACCTGGGCTATTGGATTCTGAACGACATCGTCTGGCGCAAGTCCAACCCGATGCCGAACTTCAAGGGCACCCGCTTCACCAACGCCCACGAAACCCTGATCTGGTGCGCCAAGGACAAGGAGGCGCGCTATACCTTCAATTACGAGGCGCTGAAGGACCTGAACGAAGGCCTGCAAATGCGCAGCGACTGGCTCTTGCCCCTGTGCACCGGCGCCGAACGCCTGAAGGGCGACGACGGCGCCAAGCTGCACCCGACGCAGAAACCCGAATCCCTGCTCTATCGCGTCATCCTCGCCGCCACCAAGCCCGGCGATCTGATCGTCGATCCCTTCTTCGGCACCGGCACCACCGGCGCGGCGGCGAAACGCCTGGGACGGCGCTTCATCGGCCTGGAACGCGACGACGCCTATATCGCCGGGGCGCTCGCCCGCATCGCCGAAATCGAACCCGTCGCCGACATGGACGCGATCAAGCTGTTCAATAAGAAAAACGAACCCCGCGTCCCCTTCGGCGCGGTGCTGGAACGCGGCCTGCTGACCCCCGGCGCGACGCTCACCGACGCCCGCCAGCGCTTCGCCGCCAAGGTCCGCGCCGACGGCACCCTGGTCGCCGCCGACGCCAAGGGCTCGATCCATCAGGTCGGAGCCGCCGTCCAGGGCCTGCCGTCCTGCAACGGCTGGACCTTCTGGCACTTCAAGGCGAAGAACCAGCTGGTGCCAATCGACCTTCTGCGCCAGCGCATCCGTTCGGAAATGGTCGGCCTGGTGTAGGGCGAAAAACCAGGCCGGGTTCCACCCGGACCCGCGAGGAGGCTCGGCCTCCTCGACCTCATTCCCTTTTCTCGCCGCGTAACCGGTTCATCGCGCCCCGCGCAAAAACCGAACCGGCAGCCCTGCGCCCAATTGCGTCGTTCCGTGGATCTGGATTGGGTTCCGATAGCAGACCTCGCGCTGGGTGTCTGCGTCGGCCGAGTTTGGCCCTTTTTGCTCATTCCACTGTACGCCTACCTACGTCATTCCAGGCACAGCTATCGTCCTTTGAATGCCGTCGCTGGTTCATTTGAACTGCCTCCGCCATTCCCGGGGCAGTTCACAGCCACCTATGAAGCCAAAGCCAAACGCGCTTGGCAAGTTGTTTGAAATCGATGCTCATGCCCATGAATGTCGGCTTGAGCGTCAATATTTCCTCTTCCTTCCTTTTTTGAAGCATGTCTACAGAATTAAGTAAAGGAGAGTATATTGGGCATTCTGTATAGTGCATCTGCGCGCATGCCGCCCACTTCCACTTCCAGCTTTCTCTTGGGGTATTCTCGGCAGAAAGCCGCCTATAGGCTAAATCTCTATCAATTTCATCGCCGTGTTCACACAACAGTGATGCGAAAAAGCCGTAACTCTCGTATGCGACTTCCGGGCAGTATTTTGACAGGCATTTTGAAGAGGGACCACCAGATATTGAGGTGTCATACTCAGCGATTTTGGGCAGCAAATCCGACTGCGCCCACTTTTTTTGCAGGCGATTTTCTTCCGCTTCAGACAGGGTCGTATGCCCCATACGCTTGAGCAGAGACAGACTGGCCCAATAACGAGGACACCTATCAACCGTGGCGAATGGACAGCGAGGCTGAACGCCGCGCGCTTGGCTTACGCCCAAGTACCATTCGATGTTTGGTTCGGTCATGACGGGCCATCGATGAGCGCGCGTAGCTTCTGAATCAGAGTTTCGGCGGCTTTGACCGGAAGGACGACGAAGCTGTCTTCCTCTTCGTTCCAGTCGCGCTCCTGGCGGATAACGATGTCCCCCCGTTCGTTTCGGTACACCGCGACTGCGCGAACGGTTTCCACGACACGTTCGCTGTCGCCCAGGTCGTTCCAATTGAAAGTGTCAGACATGGCTGCCTCTCATGCGCTGAAGCCGGGGGAAGCGGGATTGTGCGATAGAGTCCGAGCGATTGCAATTCTAGATTGTTAAAACCCTTACTCGTTGTTCGCCTCTTCCGGATGGGCGAACCTGTGGAACGGGAATGAGAGACGCCCAACGACACAGTCCGCTTTCCCATGTTCGCGTCCGACACCTGCCGGACCCCTTGCGGCCCATCCCCGTCATCCCTGGTTTTTGCGCGGAGCGCATTGAGATAGCGTGCGGCGGCGGAAGGAGTTCGACACAAGGAATGGGGAGCGCGAGGGGTCCGCGATCCCTCGCAAGTTCTTCCTTTCTTCCAGCCCCTTTCTTCCAGCCCCTTTCTTCCCCCCTAGCACACGTCGAAGCGCACGCCGGGGCGGGCGCGCCAGGACAGGCGTTCGCGTCCGGGGCGTTCGCCGGGTTCGCCCATGGGGGCGAAGCCGACGCGATGCAGCAGCCGCCACGACGCCGCGTTGTCCGGTCGGCATTCGGCGACGATGCGGCGGGCCGGATCGCGGTCGGCGAGGGATGCGATCACCGAGCCCACCGCCTCGTCCGCCAGTCCCTGGCCGCGCGCCGGGGCGGCGAACCAGTATCCCACCTCGACCTCGTAGGAAGTCTTCGGATGGACGCCGACCACGCCGAACAGGCGGGACCGGTCGCGGCTCCAGACGCCGAGGAACCGCCCGCCCCGTCCGTCGCGGATCAGCGCCTCGGCGTCGGCGAGGGTGAAGGGTTCGGGCAGGAAGTGAACGTGGGAAGTCACCGAAACGTCGGTGATCGCCTGCAACGCACGGGCATCCTGCACGCGCAATTCGGCGATCCGGCAGCGTCGGGTTCCGATGGAAGTGGGAAGGGAAAACATGGCCTTCTCTGTCTGAAGGCCGCCGTGCCGAAGCTGCATCGCTGAAGTGACCATGCCCGCCCGAACACGGCGGCGATGGTCAAAAACAATGACGTCCTGCCGCTTCCTAACGGAAGCGCCAATAGCCTTTCAGCACGGCAAAGGTAACGTCGGTCACGATGGGTCGGTCCTAACACCCCGCTCCCGGCGGCGCAAGAGGAAAACCAAACCGGGGCCAGCCCCGGACCCCGCACAGGGGCTTAGCCCCTGTGTACCCATTTGTTTTTCGCCGCGTAGCGGCAGACAACCCTCACGCCGCGTGATGGCGTTATCGCGCTGCGCGCAAAAGCCAAAAAGGAACGGGTTCAAAGGGCCCACGGCCCTTTGCGGGCCCGGGCGGCGCCCGGCCTGGTTTTACCGCTGCGCCAGGGCCAGCTTGGCGGCGAGGCCCAGGAAGATCGCCCCGGCGGCGCGGTTGAGCATCGTTTGGCCGCGCGGCGAGCGGCGCAGCCAGCCGCTCAGCCGGTCGGCGGCGAGAGCGATGGCGGAGAAGCAGACCAGCGCGCAGAACATGAACACCGCGCCCAACAGGAAGATCTGCGCCGCCGGATGGCCGCGTTCGGGGGAAACGAACTGCGGCAGGAAGGCGAGGAAGAAGATCGCCACCTTGGGATTGGTGACGTTCATGACGATGCCGCGATAGTACATGCGGCGCAGGTCGGCGGGGGCGTCGGCGGGGGCGATGGGGTCCGCCCCGGCCTGAAAGGCCTTCCAGGCGAGGTAGGCGAGGTAGGCCGCGCCCGCGTACTTCAGCACGGCGAAGGCGACCGCCGAGGCCATCACCAGGGCGGCGACCCCCAGGGCCACCGCCGAGGCATGGACGATCAGGCCGGTGCACAGGCCGAGCGTCACCATCAGCCCGGCGGCGCGGCCCTTCATCGCCGACTGGGCGAGAACGAAGATGTTGTCCGGCCCCGGCGCCAGCGCGAGAAGGGTGGAGGCGGCGGCGAAGGCGAAGAGGGTGGCGGGATCGATCATCGTCGGGTTTCCTCGATGCGGCGGCGGACCTTCTTCATCACCGTGGGCAGGGCGGCCAGATCGGCGGCGGAGGCCCAGCGCCCCGCGCCCAGCACCGGCGCGGGATCGCCCGGCGGGGACAGCGCCACCACCGTAAGCTCCAGCGAGAAATGGGTAAAGACGTGCCGGACCGGATCGTTGAGGATTCGGGCGGGCCAGTCGGGCGGGATCGCCAGGGGCGCGCCGGTGGTCCAGTCGCCGCAGGGCAGCGCCGCCATGCCGCCCAGGAGCCCCCTCGGCGGGCGACGGATCAGCCAGACGCCGCCCGGCCCCTCCGCCCAATAGACGAAGCCCCGGCGGTGCGGGCGCGCCGCCTTGTCCGGGCGCGCCGGGCGCAGGGCGGCGGTTCCCGCGGCGCGGGCGCGGCAAACGCCCCCCACGGACAGACCGGGCAATCCGGATCGCGCGGGCGGCAGACGGTCGCCCCCAAGTCGATCGCCGCCTGGGCGAAATCGCCGGGGCGAACGGGCGGCACCATCGCCAGGGCCAGCCGCCGCGCGGTCGGTTTAAACCCCGGCAGGGGCGTCGCGTCGTCGGCCAGGCGGGAGAGAACCCGCTCGACGTTGCCGTCCACCGCCGCCGCCGACCGGCCGAAGGCGATCGCGGCGATCGCGGCGGCGGTATAGGGGCCGATCCCCGGCAGGGCGCGGAGGGCGGCCTCGTCGCCGGGGAAGCGCCCGCCGTGGTCCGCGACCACGGCGCGGGCGCAGGCCAGCAGGTTGCGCGCCCGGCTGTAGTAGCCAAGTCCCGCCCAGGCGGCCATCACCGCCTCGTCCGGCGCGGCGGCCAGGTCGAAGAGGGTCGGCCACAGCGACAGGAAGCGCTGGAAATAGGGAACCACCGCCGCCACCGTGGTCTGTTGCAGCATCACCTCGGACAGCCAGACGCGGTAGGGATCGCCCGGGGCCCCGCCCTCGGGCCGCCAGGGCAGAGCGCGGTGACCGGCGTCGTACCAGGCCAGCAGCCGCGCGGCGAGGATCTCGGGATCGGCGGGAAGTTCGGCCATGCCCTCTGCCATGTCCCGGCCCGATTGTCCTACATCTGGTCGCGCAGGGCGGAGATGAAGTCCGACATCCCGGTCAGGCGGGCGCGTTTCTGCCGTTCGGCGTTAAGGATGGTCAGCGCCTGACGGGTGCTGGCCTCGGCATCGCGGTTGATGATGATATAGTCGTACTCGATCCAGTGGCTCATCTCGTCGGCGGCCTTGGCCATGCGGCCCTGCACCACCTCTTCGGTGTCCTGGGCGCGGGCGCGCAGGCGGCGTTCCAGTTCCGACATCGACGGCGGCAGCACGAAGATGCGCACCAGATCGGCGGACATCTTTTCCTCCAGCTGCTGGGTGCCCTGCCAGTCGATGTCGAACAGCACGTCGCGGCCCATCGCCAGCCAGTCCTCCACCGGCTTTTTCGGCGTGCCGTAGAAGTTGCCGAAGACCTGCGCGTGTTCCAGCAACTCGCCCGCCGCCACCATCGCGTCGAAGCGCGGCTTGTCGATGAAGGTATAGTCGCGGCCCTCCACCTCGCCGGGGCGACGGCCCCGCGTCGTCACCGAGATCGAGGACGAGATCAACGGGTCGGCGGCCAGCAGGTTGCGCGCGATCGTCGTCTTGCCCGCCCCCGATGGCGAGGACAGGACCAGCAGCAGGCCCCGGCGGCTGACCAGGGAGACCGCGGGAAAATGCGGATCGGACGAAGAGGTGGACATGTCGGCTGAACCCTATTCGATATTCTGGATCTGTTCGCGCAGGCGGTCGATGACGGTTTTCAGTTCCAGGCCGATCGCGGTCAAGTCCGCGTCCGAGGACTTGGAACACAGGGTGTTGGCCTCGCGGTTGAACTCCTGGCACAGGAAGTCGAACTTCCGGCCGATTCCCTGCCCCTAGGCGAGCAGCGCCCGGGCGGCGACGATGTGGCCGTCCAGGCGGTCGAGTTCCTCGCGCACGTCGGTGCGGGTGGCGATCAACGCCAGTTCCTGCGCCAGCCGGTCTTCCGGCAGGTCGGCGGTTTCCAGCACCTCGCCGAGCAGGCGGGCCAGCCGTTCCTTCTGGGTTTCCAGGCGCGCCGCCGCGCTGTCCTTGGCGCGGCCGACCAGATCGGCGATCTCCGCCACCTGCGCCGCGATCACCTGGGCGATGCGCGCGCCTTCCTCGGCGCGGGCCTCGGCCAGGGCGGCGACGGCACGGTCGAGATCGGCGAGAATCGGCGCGGCGAGGGCTTCCTCCTCGGCGGCGGCGAGGGCGGACAGGTCGGCGTTCTCCACCACCCCCTTGACCTGCAACAGGCCGTCGAAGCGGGGCGGCAGAACCGCGCCGGGATGGGCGGCGCAGGCTTCGGCGGCGGCGGCGATCAGGGTGTCGAGCCAGGCCCGGTTGATGCGCAGCCCGGCTTCGGCGGCGGCGCGGTCGAGGTTCAGGGACGCATTGATCGACCCGCGCGAGAACGCCGCGGCCAGCTTGTCGCGCAGCGGCTTTTCCAGGGCCTCGAAGCCGCCGGGCAGGCGGCAACGCAGGTCCAGGCCCTTGCCGTTGACGCTGCGCAAGTCCCATATCCAGGCGACGCCGCTGGCGGCGTCCCGCCCCTCGGCGCGGGCATAGCCGGTCATGCTGTTGGGGTGTCCGGCCATGACGTCTCCGATCGTTCCCTGATGCTCGAATTCCGTTTCAGGGTTATAACCACGAAAGCCGCGCCCTGTCACCTTCGAGACGAAAAATGGCGATCCCCGCCCCCACGACCGTCGTCATCACCGGAGCCTCCGGCGGCATCGGCCAGGCGCTCGCCCTGGCCTATGCCGCGCCGGGACGCACCCTGCACCTGTTCGGGCGCGACGAAACCCGCCTGCGCGCCGCCGCCGCCGGGGCCGAGGCGGCGGGCGCGGTCGTCCGCGTCCACCGCGCCGACGTCGCCGACGCGGCGGCGATGGAGGAAGCCCTGACCGCGATCGACGCGGCGACGCCGGTCGATCTGTTGATCGCCAACGCCGGAATCTCCGCCGGGACCGGCGGCATCGGCGAGAACGCGGCGCAGACCCGCGCGATTTTCGCGGTCAACCTGTCGGGGGTCCTGAACACCGTGCTGCCGCTGCTGCCCGCGATGCGGGCGCGGCGGCGCGGCCAGGTCGCCATCGTCTCCTCGGTCGCCGGGTTCCGGGGGATGGCGGGCGCGCCCGCCTATTGCGCCTCGAAGGCGGCGGTGCGCGCCTGGGGCGAGGGCCTGCGCGCCGAGGCCGCCGCCGACGGGGTGGCGGTCAACGTCGTCTGTCCCGGCTTCGTCCGCACCGCGATGACCGGCGCCAACGGCTTCCCCATGCCCTTCCTGATCGAGCCCGAGCGCGCCGCGCGGATCGTCCGCGACGGCCTGGCGCGCAACCGCGGGCGGATCACCTTTCCCTGGCCGATGGCGGTTCTCGGCTGGCTGCTGCGCGCCCTGCCGGATTCCTGGCTGAACGCGCTCGCCCGCCGCCTGCCGCGCAAGCCCGCCCGCTCCTCCCCCTGAAGAAGGACCCCCCCATCCATGCCCCTCTCCCTTCCCGTCTATGCCGACGTCGTCAAGGCCGCCGAACGAATCCACGGCCACGCCCACCGCACCCCGGTGATGCGGTCGCGCACCGTGGACGCGGAATTCGGCGCCGAGGTGTTCTTCAAGTGCGAAAACCTGCAACGCATGGGGGCCTTCAAGTTCCGGGGCGCGTTCAACGCCCTGTCGAAGTTCGACGCCCGCCGGCGCGAGGCCGGGGTGGTCGCCTTTTCCTCGGGCAATCACGCCCAGGCGGTGGCGTTGTCGGCGCGGCTGTTGGGAATTCCGGCGACGATCGTCATGCCGAAGGACGCCCCGGCGATGAAAATCGCCGCGACCAAGGGCTACGGCGGCGAAGGAACTGTTCGAGGACGCGGGGCCGATGGACGCCCTGTTCGTCTGTCTGGGCGGCGGCGGCCTGCTTTCCGGCTCCGCCCTGTCGGCGCGGGCGCTCTGCCCCGGCTGCAAGATCTACGGCGTCGAGCCGGAAGCGGGCAACGACGCGCAGCAATCCTTCCGCAGCGGCGAAATCGTCCACATCGCCCCCCGAAAACCATCGCCGACGGCGCGCAGACCCAGCACCTGGGCCAGTTGACCTTTCCGATCATCCGCCGCGACGTCGCCGACATCCTGACCGTCAGCGACGCCGAACTGATCGACGCGATGGAATTCTTCGCCGCGCGAATGAAAATCGTCGTCGAACCCACCGGCTGCCTAGGCTTCGCCGCCGCCCGCGCGATGCGGACCGAACTGGCGGGCAAACGGGTGGGGGTGATCATCAGCGGCGGCAACGTCGATATGCGCCGCTTCTGCGAACTGCTGATGTCCAGGGGGTAGGCGGCAAAACCAGACCGGGGCGCTGCCTCGGACCCCGCTGGGGACTCAGTCCCCAGACCCCATTCCTGGTTTTTGCGCGCAGCGCCATGGAACCATCACGCCGCGTGAGGATCGTCTGCCGCTGCGCGGCGAAAAAAGAACTGGGTACACAGGGGCCAAGCCCCTGTGCGGGGTCCGGGGTGGAACCCCGGCCTAGTTTTTCGCGGGCGATTCAGCGGGTCTTCGCCGCCTTTTCGATCGCCCGCCATTTGGCGACGTTGCGGTTATGCTCGTCCAGGGTGCGGGCGAAGGCGTGGCCGCCGCTGCCGTCGGCGACGAAATACAGGTCCTGGGTCTCCGCCGGGTTCAGCGCCGCGCGGATCGACTCCCGCCCCGGCAGGCAGATCGGCGACGGCGGCAGCCCGGCGATGACGTAGGTGTTGAAGGGGTGCTCGGTCTCCAGATCGCGGCGGGAAAGCGGGCGCGGCAGCGCGCCGGTTCCATCGGACAGGCCATAGATCACCGTCGGGTCGGATTGCAGCCGCATGCCGAGTTTCAGGCGGTTGACGAACACCGCCGCGACGCGCGGACGTTCCGCCGCGACGCCGGCTTCCCGCTCCACCACCGAGGCGAGGATCAGCGCCTCCTCGGGCGATTTCAGGGGCAGGTTCGCCGCCCGGTTCGCCCAGGCCTCGGCCAATACGCGATCCCGCGCGGCGGCGATGCGGCGGGCCAGGGCCTCGCGGCTTTCCCCCTGGACGTAGGCATGGGTCTCGGGCAGCAGCGCCCCCTCGGGCAGGTCCTTCGGCGCGTCGCCCTCCAGCGCCGGGGCCTGCGCCAAAGCGGCCAGCGCCTGCTTCACCGTCCAGCCCTCGGGGATGGTCAACAGGTGCTGCACCACCTGGCCGGAGGCGAGAATCTCCATCGCCCGGTTCGCCGACGTCCCGGCGGGGAAGGCGTATTCCCCGGCGCGCAACGCCCCCTGCATCCCCATCAGGCGCACCCCGATGCGGAACAGGCGGGGATCGTCGATCACCCCGCCGTCCTTCAGGATCGCGGCGATGCGCTCCACCCCCGCGCCCTTGGGAACCACCAGAACGACCGGAGACGACGAAGGGCCGGGGGCGAAAAACGCCTCCCGGCCCTTGACGTACAGGATGGTCCCGGCGACCGCCGCCAGCGCGATCAGCGCGACGGCGGCGACCTCCAGGCGGCGCAGCATGACCCGCGCCTCAGACGCGGGTCAGTATCAGCGAGGCGTTGGTCCCGCCGAAGCCGAAGGAGTTGGACTGCACCGCGTCGATGGTGCGTTCCTTGGCCACCAGGGGCACCAGATCGATGTCGCAACCTTCCGACAGGTCGTGCAGGTTCAGGGTCGGCGGCGCCACCTGATCGCGCAGGGCCAGGACGGAATAGATCGCCTCGATCGCGCCCGCCGCGCCCAGCAGATGCCCCACCGCCGACTTGGTGGAGGACATCGAGAGCGAATTGGCGGCAGCGCCGAAGACCTTCTTCACCGCGGCGCATTCGATTTCGTCCCCGAGCGGGGTCGAGGTGCCGTGCGCGTTGATGTAGTCGATGTCCTCGGGGTTCAGCCCGGCGTTCTTGAGAGCCATTTTCATCGCCAGCATCGCGCCCCGGCCCTCGGGGTGCGGCGCGGTGATGTGATAGGCGTCGCCCGACAGGCCATAGCCCTTGACCTCGGCATAGATCTTGGCGCCGCGCTTCTTGGCGTGCTCGTACTCTTCCAGCACCACCACGCCCGCGCCCTCGCCCATGACGAAGCCGTCGCGGCCCTTGTCCCACGGACGGGAGGATTCGCTCGGGCGGTCGTTATAGGCGGTGGACAGGGCCTTCGCCGACGAGAAGCCGGCGATCCCCAGGCGGCAGACCGCGGCTTCCGCGCCGCCCGCCACCATCACGTCGGCGTCGCCGAACATGATCAGGCGCGAGGCGTCGCCGATGGCGTGCGCGCTGGTGGCGCAGGCAGTCACCGCCGAATGGTTCGGCCCGGTGAAGCCGTACTTGATCGAGACATGGCCGGAGACCAGGTTGATCAGGCTGGAGGGAATGAAGAACGGCGAGACGCGGCGCGGCCCGCTTTTCTCCAGCACCTCGGCGCATTCGGCGATGCTGGCCAGCCCGCCGATGCCCGAGCCGATCATCACGCCGGTGCGCGACCGCGATTCCTCGTCCTCGGGCGTCCACCCCGAATCCCTCACCGCCTCCTCGGCGGCGGCCAGCCCATAGACGATGAAGTCGTCCATGCGGCGGCGTTCCTTCGCCGGAGCCACGCTGTCCGGATCGAACTCCGTTTCCCCCGGACCCATCGGAATCATCGCCGCGACCTGCGCGGCCAGATCCCCGGCTTCGAACCGGTCGATGCGACGGAATCCGTTTTCGCCCTTGATCAGGCGTTCCCAGTTCGGCTTCACGCCACGCCCCAGCGGCGTCAGCATGCCCAGGCCGGTGATGACTACTCGCCTCATGTTCGTCCACCTGTTGTCGTTTTCGGGAATGTCACGTCCGTCCCCAATGTCTTGCGGACGCAGTCCCACGGCATGGCGCGGTCGGTCGGCGCGCGCCAGGGACAAATCGGGCGGGGGCCATCCCGCAACCGGGATTGCCCCCGCCTCGGCTGGATCAGCCGTTGGCCTTGGTAATGAAGGAAATCGCGTCCTTGACCGTGAGAATCTTCTCGGCGGCGTCGTCCGGGATTTCGATACCGAATTCTTCCTCGAACGCCATCACCAGTTCCACGGTGTCCAGGCTGTCCGCGCCCAGATCATCGATGAAGCTGGCGTTCTCGGTCACCTTGTCTTCCTCGACACCCAGGTTCTCGACGACGATCTTCTTCACGCGTTCGGCGACATCACTCATTTGGCTTGTCCTCGGTCTTTTGCTCGTTGGCTTTGGTTATTAACAAGGGGCCGGTTGCCCGGCCAGGGCCTCTTTCGGTGACGTTCCCCGGCGCGAAGCGCCGCGACCCGTCGGCTCAAGTGGCCCGTTCACTACCACACTTCCCGGCGGAAAACCAGAGATCGGGTTGCCCCGGCCGGGTCGCCCGCCGGACGGGTCAGATCATCGCCATGCCGCCGTTGACATGGATGGTCTGCCCGGTGACGTAGGCGGATTCGTCCGCCGCCAGATAGACCGCGGCGGCGGCGATATCCTCGGGCGTGCCGAAGCGGCCCGCCGGAATCGTCGTAAACATCCGCTGGCGCTGATCCTCGGAGAGGACGTCGGTCATCGGCGTCGCGATCATCCCCGGCGCGATGCAGTTGACGGTGACGCCGCGCGAGGCCAGCTCGTGCGCCAGCGACTTGGTCATGCCGATCAGCCCCGCCTTGGAGGCGGCATAGTTGGCCTGTCCGGGATTGCCCGCGACGCCGACCACCGAGGAGATCCCGACGATCCGGCCGAAACGGCGCTTCATCATGCCGCGCATCGCCGCGCGGGAGAGGCAGAAGGCGGCGGTCAGATTGACGTCCAGCACGGTCTGCCAGTCCTCGTCCTTCATCCGCATCGCCAAGCCGTCGCGGGTCAGGCCCGCGTTGTTGACCAGGATGTCGATCCGGCCCAGGGCGGCCTCGGCCTCGGCGACCAGGCGGTCGGCCTCGGCGGCCTCGGACAGGTTGGCGGCGATCACCACCGCCTTGCCGGGGGCGAACCCCTCGATCTCGGCGGCGACCGCGTCCAACGCCTCGCGGCGGGTGCCGGACAGGACCACCCTGGCCCCACAGGCGGCGAACGCCTTGGCGATCGCCGAGCCGATCCCGCCGGACGCGCCCGTCACCAGGGCGCACTTGTCGGTTAAGTCAAACATGGATGGCTTGCTCTGTTGGTTCTTGGTTTTGGTTGACGCGGAGGTTCCCCGCCCCGGACACAAAACCGCCCGGCACGTCGCCGCGCCGGGCGGATCGATGGTTTTCAGGCCGCCACCGACTTGGCGAAGGCCTCGATTTCCTCAAGGCTGCCGACCGGCAGACCGTCCATTTCGCGGTCGATGCGGCGCGCCAGACCGGACAGAACCCGGCCCGAGCCGACCTCGACCAGGGTGTTCACCCCGGCGCCCTTCATGAACTGCACGCTTTCCCGCCAGCGCACCGAACCGCACACCTGTTCGACCAGAAGCTTGCGGATTTCCTCGGGGTCGTCGGTGGCCCGCGCGGTGACGTTGGCCACCACCGGCACCGACGGCGCCAGCAGTTCGACGTGGGAGAGCGCCTCGCGCATGGTTTCGGCGGCGGGGCGCATCAGGGCGCAATGGAAGGGAGCGGACACCGGCAGCAGGACGCTGCGCTTCACCCCCAGCTTCTTGGCGATCTCGATGGCGCGCTTCACCGCGCCGACATGGCCGGACACCACCACCTGACCGGGGGCATTGTCGTTGGCGGCCTCGCAGACCTCGCCTTCCGAGGCCTCGACCGACAGGCTGCGCGCCTGCTCGGCATCGAGACCCAGGATCGCCGCCATCGCCCCCATGCCGAAGGGCACCGCCTTCTGCATCGCGCGGCCGCGGGTCTTGAGCAGACGGGCGGTGTCGCCGAGCTTCAGGGCGCCCGAGGCGCACAGGGCCGAATATTCGCCCAGCGAATGCCCGGCGACGTAAGAGGCGACGTCCGGCAGGCGGACGCCGTATTCCTTGTCCAACACCCGCACGATCGCGACGCTGACCGCCATCAGGGCGGGCTGGGTGTTTTCGGTCATCATCAGATCTTGTTCCGGACCCTCGAACATCATCTGCGTCAGCTTTTGCTCGAGCGCGTCCTCGACCTCGGCGAAGACATCCCGCGCGACGGCGAACGTCGCGGCGAGATCCTTACCCATGCCGACGGCCTGAGAACCTTGCCCCGGGAAAACCACTGCGCGCATGCGCTCATCCTCCAGATCTGTCACACGGAAATCGGTCGTTCCGCCGTCAAAAGAAGCACAACCCCCCCCAATGTCAAGCGCCCCTTGCACCGTCCCGAAAGATGTGTATAGTCCCCCACCTTACAACTCCTTGCCGATCATGGGATCGGCTATGCTCGACGAAACCGCCGTGAAACAATGTTTCAGGCGAAAAATGCGGGAAGAGAGAAGCCATAGGGAGTCCGAAATGGCATTGTACGAAAGCGTGGTGATCGCGCGTCAGGACATCAGCGCCACCCAGGTGGAAGCGCTGGTCGAAAAGATGAGCGAAATCCTCTCCGCCGGCGGCGGCGAGGTGAAGAAGCGGGAAATGTGGGACCTCTGCTACCGCATCAACAAGAACCGCAAGGGGCACTACGTGCTTCTGAACATCGACGCCCCGTCGGCAGCCGTCGCCGAATACGAGCGTCAGATGCGGATCAACGAAGACATCCTGCGTTACATGACGGTGCGCGTCGAGGCGCTGGAGGAAGGTCCCTCCGCGATGATGCAGCCGCGCAACGAACGCGGCGACCGCGGCGACCGTGGCGATCGTGGCCCGCGCGGTGATCGCGGCGACCGTGGCGACCGTGGAGATCGCGGCCCGCGCCGCTTCGACCGCGCCCCCGCCCCCACCGCCGCTGAAGGAGAGATCTGATGAACGCTCCGCGTCGCCCGTTCTTCCGCCGTCGCAAGACCTGCCCGTTCTCCGGCGCGCAGGCTCCGAAGATCGACTACAAGGACGTCAAGCTCCTGTCGCGCTTCATCTCCGAACGCGGCAAGATCGTCCCCAGCCGGATCACCGCGGTGTCGGCGAAGAAGCAGCGTGAACTGGCCCGCGCGATCAAGCGCGCCCGGTACCTGTCGATTCTGCCCTACGTGATGAAGTAAGCTCCGGGTTCCCCCGGACACCCGAAATCCCGGCGGATCGCGCCTTGGCGCGATCCGCAGCTTCGCATTCCTAACGGGGCGCCGACGCGGCGCCGCCGGACGAACAGAAAAGGAAGAAGACAATGGAAGTCATTCTGTTGGAACGCATCGAACGCCTGGGCATCATCGGCGACGTGGTCAACGTCAAGCCCGGCTTCGCCCGCAATTTCCTGCTGCCGCAGAACAAGGCGCTGCGCGCCACCAAGGCCAATCTGGAGCTGTTCGCCAAGCAGCGGGTCGAGATCGAGGCCGCCAACCTGAAGCGCCGCGAGGAAGCCGAGGCGGTGGCCGCGAAGATGGCCGGCCTGCGTCTGGTGATCGTGCGCCAGGCCGCCGAAACCGGCCAGCTCTACGGCTCGGTGACCGCCCGCGACGTGCGCGACGCGGTCAAGGACGCGGGCTTCGCGGTGGACAAGTCGCAGGCGATGCTGCACCAGCCGATCAAGGCCCTGGGCAACTACGTGGTGTCGCTGTCGCTGCACCCCGAGGTCAAGATCGACGTCGCGGTGGTGGTCGCCCGCTCCGAGGAAGAGGCGATGCTCGCCGCCAAGGAACCGGAAGCCGAGGAAGTCGTCGAGGAGATCGTCGCCGAGGAAGCTCCGGAAACCCCGGAAGCCGAATAACTCCTTCGCGACCTTTCGCTATCGAAACCGCCGCCCGGCCTCCGGGCGGCGGTTTTTCGTCACGCCAACGCAAAACCAGGCCGGGCTCTGCCCGGACCCGCAAGGGGTCGCGGACCCCTTGACCCCGGATACTTGTTTTTCGCCGCGTTAGCGGCAATCGACCTTTACGCGGCGTGATGGTTCCCTAGCGCTGCGCGCAAAAACCTTAAGGAATGGGGTCTGGGGACCGCGTCCCCAGCGGGGTCCGGGCAGCGCCCGGCCTGGACTTCCCCCACCGTAATCCCCGTCTTCCACAGGGCTGTGGAAAACTTTTCCCGAAAAGGCGTGCTATGGTGCGCGGATGAACCAGGCACTCGACTTTCCCGCCCCCGTCTCCGCCGCCCCGCCCCACGGCGGGCGCACCCCGCCCTACGACACCGAGGCGGAGCAGGCGCTTCTGGGCGCGATCCTCAACAACAACGCGGCGATCGACAAGGTCATCGACTTCCTGAAGCCCGAGCACTTCGCCGATTCCACCCATCGCCGGGTGTTCGAGCTGTGCCTGGGGATGTACGAACGCGGCGACACCGCCGACCCGATCACCCTGAAGCGGGTGATGGACGGCGGGCCGGAGCTGGAGCGCGTCGGCGGCCCCGCCTATCTGGTCAAGCTGGCCAATTCGGTGGTCGGCATCATCAATGCCGAACAGTACGGGCGGCTGATCCACGACCTTTATCTGCGCCGCCAGTTGATCGCCCTCGGCGAGGACGTGGTCAACGACGCCTTCGACGAAACCCAGGAAGCCACCGCCGACGAACAGATCCGGAAGGCGGAGGAAGGGCTGTACCGGCTGGCCACCACCGGCGAGACGGCGAAGGGCTTCGTCCCCTTCAAGGCGGCGCTGAAATTGTCCCTGGAAATGGCCGACGCCGCCAACAAGGCGAGCGGCCTGTCGGGCGTCACCACCGGCCTGACCGACCTCGACAACCTGCTGGGCGGGTTGCACAACTCCGACCTGATCATCCTTGCCGGACGTCCCGGCATGGGCAAGACCGCTCTCGCCACCGCGATCGCCTACAACGCCGCCTATGCCCGCCTGCGCGATCCCTCCGGCCCCGGCGCGGTGACCGCCTTCTTCTCGCTGGAAATGTCGGCGGAGCAGCTGGCGACCCGTATCCTTTCCAACGAGGCGCAGATCCCCGGCCACAAGATGCGCACCGGCAAGATGGTGCAGGACGACTTCAACAAGCTCAGCGCCGCAGTCGGCCTGATGGAGCGGGTTCCCCTGTTCATCGACGACACGCCGGGCCTGACCGTCGGCGCGATCCGCACCCGCGCCCGGCGTCTGAAGCGCCAGGAAAACCTGGGCCTGATCGTCATCGACTATCTGCAACTGCTGTCCCCCGGCGCGTCCAGCCGCCGCGAAAGCAACCGCGTGCAGGAACTGTCGGAAATGACCCGGGGCCTGAAGATCCTGGCGAAGGAGCTGAACGTTCCGGTGATCGCCTTGTCGCAGCTGTCCCGCGCCGTGGAAAGCCGCGACGACAAGCGGCCGCAGCTTTCGGACTTGCGCGAATCCGGCTCGATCGAGCAGGACGCCGACATGGTGATGTTCGTCTTCCGCGAGCACTATTACAAAAAGGCGAAGCGCCCGCTAAAAAAGGACGGCGACGACGGCGGCAAGTTCGCCCGCGAGACCGAGGAATGGGAAAACGCCCTTAAGGAGATCGAGTTCAAGGCCGAGTGCATCGTCGCCAAGCAGCGCCACGGCCCCACCGACACGGTTGTCCTCCACTTCAATGGGGAGTACACCACCTTCGGCAACTGGACGGACGACGATCATCTGCCTTACGGAGGATAACCCATCGTGTCGCTGCCGACGCTTTCCCCCGCCTCGGCCCGCGCCGGGGCGGTGCTGACCATCGATCTCGCCGCGATCGTCGGCAACTGGCTGCATGTCAAATCCCTCTCCCCCACCGCCGAAACCGGCGCGGTGGTCAAGGCCGACGCCTACGGGCTGGGCGCGGCCCGGGTCGCCCCGGCGCTGGCCGCCGCCGGATGCAAGACCTTCTTCGTCGCCCATCTGGACGAGGGCATCGGCTTGCGCGCCGCCCTGCCACGGGCGCGCATCTTCGTCCTGCACGGTCCCAATCCGGGGACCGAGGCCGACTTCGCCGGACACGCCCTGATCCCGGTCCTGAACGCGCCGCATCAGGTGGCGGGCTGGGCCGCCTTCGCCCGCGCCGACGGTCAGGCGCACCCCGCCGCGATCCAGGTGGATACCGGAATGACCCGCCTGGGGCTCAATCCCGCCGCGTTCGACGCCCTGATCGCCGACGCCGAGACCCTGAAGGCGGTCGCCCCCTGCCTGCTGATGAGCCACTTCGCCTGCGCCGACACCCCCGCCCACCCGATGAGCGACCGGCAGATCGACCGCTTCGCCGAATTCTCGCGCCGTCTGCCGGGGGTTCCCGCCAGCCTGTCCGCCTCGTCGGGGATCTTCCTGGGGCCGCGCGCGCGATTCGATCTGACCCGCCCGGGGATCGCCCTTTACGGCGGCAACCCCACCTGCGCCCCCGACAATCCGATGGCCCCGGTCGCCACCCTGTCGGCGAAAATCCTGCAAATCCACGCCGCCGACGCGCCGCAGACGGTGGGCTATGGCGCGACCCACGCGCTGGCCGCGCCGACCCGCGTCGCCACCGTGGCGCTGGGCTACGCCGACGGCTTCCTGCGCGGCATCTCCAACCCGGAAAAACCGATCTTCGGCACGGTGCGGGGCGCCTATCGGGCGCGGCTGATCGGACGGATTTCCATGGACCTCGCCGCCTTCGACATCGGCGAGGTGCCGGACGGACTCATCGCGCCGGGTGACACCATCGACGTTATCGGTAAATATGCCAGCATCGACGCGATGGCGAACGCGGCGGGGACGATTTCCTACGAACTCCTCACCCGCCTCGGGCCGCGTCTCCACCGGGTTTACGCGAACGGTGCCGCGACATGAACTTTCTGGCCCTGATCGGACGGGTGTTCCTCGACTTCCTCGGCGCGGTCGGGCGGCTGACGCGGTTCACCGCCGTCGCCGTCTCGCACATGATCCGCCCGCCCTTCTATCCCCGGCAGATGCTGCGCCAGTTCCTCGACATCGGATACTTCTCGCTGCCGGTGGTGGCGCTGACCGCGATCTTTTCCGGCATGGTGCTGGCGCTGCAAAGCCATTCCGGATTCTCCCGCTTCCAGGCGGAAGGCGCGGTGGCGATGGTGGTGGTGCTCTCCATCACCCGCGAACTCGGGCCGGTTCTCGCCGGGCTGATGGTGGCGGGACGGATCGGCGCCTCGATGGCCGCCGAGATCGGCACCATGCGCGTCACCGAACAGGTGGACGCCCTGACCACCCTGTCCACCAATCCCTTCAAGTATCTGGTCGCGCCGCGTTTGCTGGCGGGCCTGTTGATGATGCCGCTTCTGGTGCTGATCGCCGACATCCTGGGAGTGTTCGGCGGCTACATCATCGGCATCGGCAAGCTGGGCTTCAACTCCAACAGCTACCTCGCCAACACCTGGGACGTGATGGAAACCCTGGACGTCGTCTCCGGTCTGGTCAAGGCGGCGGTGTTCGGCTTCCTGATCGCCCTGATGGGCTGCTACAACGGCTATCATTCCAAGGGCGGCGCGCAAGGGGTCGGCGCGGCCACCACCAACGCCGTGGTTTCCGCCTCGATCCTGATTTTGATTTCCAACTACATCGTCACCGAAATCTTCTTCGCGCAGTGAAAGCCGACAGCATGAGCCAACCTAAAATCCGCTTGCGCGACGTGCACAAACGCTTCGGCGACAAGATCGTCCTGGACGGCGTCGATCTGGACATCGCGGCGGGCGAATCCCTGGTGGTGATCGGCGGCTCGGGATCGGGCAAGTCGGTGCTGATCAAGTGCATCCAGGGCATCCTGCGCCCCGAATCCGGCTCGATCCAGGTGGACGGGACCGAAGTGGTGGGCGCTTCCGGCCGCTCCCTGGAAGGGATCAACGCCAAGATCGGCATGCTGTTCCAGGGCGCGGCGCTGTTCGACAGCCTGCCGGTGTGGGAGAACGTCGCCTTCGGCGCGATCCAGGGCAAGGGCATGGACCGCAAGGCGGCCTTCGAGCTGGCGGTGGAAACCCTGGCCAAGGTCGGCCTGTCCGAGGACGTCGCCAGGCTGTGGCCCACCGAGCTGTCCGGCGGCATGCAGAAACGCGTCGGCCTGGCCCGCGCCGTCGCCACCGAGCCCGAGATCATCTTTTTCGACGAACCCACCACCGGCCTGGACCCGATCATGGCCGACGTGATCAACGACCTGATCGTCACCTGCGTCAAGAACCTGGGGGCGACCGCCGTCACCATCACCCACGACATGGCCTCCGCCCGCAAGATCGCCGACCGCGTCGCCATGCTCTATAAGGGCAAGCTGATCTGGGTCGGCCCGATCGGCGAGATCGACGCCTCCGGCAACGCCTACGTCGATCAGTTCATCCACGGCCGCGCCGACGGGCCGATCTCCATGGATTTGCGGAAGTGAGGTAAGGCTTCGCAGGGGCTCCACCCCTGGACCCCGCAAGGGGCCTTGGGCCCCTTGACCCCACGCCGTCTTGTTTTTCCGCGAAGCAGGATAAAACCATCACGCCACCCGAAGGTCTTATGGCGCTGCACGCAAAAACCAAAATTCATGGGATCAAAGGGCCATCGGCCCTTTGCGGGTCCGGGCGGAGCCCGGCCTGGTTTTTCCGGGGCGGGGTCTGAGCCATGGCGAAGTCGGCGGTGCGTTACGTCTGCCAGTCCTGCGGCGCGGTTCACGGCAAGTGGATGGGGCGGTGCGAGGCCTGCGGCGCGTGGAACACCATCGCCGAGGAAGCCGCGCCCGAGGCCTCGCCGCAGGGCAAGGCTCTGGCGAAGGGGCGGATTCTGGATTTCGTGCCGCTCTCCGGCCAGGGGGAGCCCACCCCCCGCCGCGCCACCGGCATCGGCGAACTGGACCGGGTCACCGGCGGCGGCTTGGTGGCGGGTTCGGTTCTGCTGGTCGGCGGCGACCCCGGCATCGGCAAATCCACCCTGTTGCTTCAAGCGGCGGCGCGGCTGGCGCTTTCCGGCGCGTCCTGCATTTACGTTTCGGGCGAAGAGGCGGTGGATCAGGTGCGCCTGCGCGCCCGGCGTCTGGGGCTGGCCGACGCGCCGGTGAAGCTGGCGGCGGCGACGTCCTTGCGCGACATCGCGGCCAGTCTGGACGCGGCGGAGCCCCCCGACGTGGTGGTGATCGATTCGATCCAGACGATGTTCCTGGACACCCTGGATTCCGCGCCCGGCACGGTGACCCAGGTGCGGGCCTGCGCGCACGAACTGATCCGTCTGGCGAAGCGGCGGGGCTTCGTGCTGTTCCTGGTCGGCCACGTCACCAAGGAAGGCACCCTGGCCGGTCCCCGCGTCGTCGAGCACATGGTGGACACCGTCCTGTACTTCGAGGGCGAACGCGGCCACCACTTCCGCATCCTGCGCGCCACCAAGAACCGCTTCGGCGCCACCGACGAGATCGGGGTGTTCGAGATGACCGACGCGGGATTGTCCGAGGTGGCCAATCCCTCCGCCCTGTTCCTGGCGGAGCGGCGGGGCAACGTCGCGGGGTCTTGCGTCTTCGCCGGGCTGGAGGGGTCGCGTCCGCTCTTGGTGGAGATTCAGGCGCTGGTCGCCCCCGCCACCGGCACGCCGCGCCGCGCGGTGATCGGCTGGGACGGCGGGCGGCTGTCCATGCTGCTGGCGGTGCTGGAGGCGCGATGCGGCATTGCATTCGGCGGCCATGACGTTTATTTGAACGTCGCGGGCGGATTGAAGGTCGGCGAGCCTGCGGCGGATTTGGCGGTGGCCTGCGCGGTGTTGTCGTCGGTCAGCGGCGTTCCCGCCCCGGCGGATGGCGCGGTGTTCGGCGAGATCGGGCTTTCCGGCGAGATTCGGGCGGTGACCCAGCCGGACTTGCGTCTGAAGGAGGCGGCGAAGCTGGGCTTCGCCTCGGTGCTGATGCCCCGCCGCCTGCGTTCCGCCAACCGCAAAAGCGCGCCGCCCGAAGGATTGAGCGTGCGGGAAGTCGGACACGTGCAGGACATCCTGACCCTGTTTCCGGCAAGCCGCGGCAAGGAGCCCTGAAAACCGTGAGCAATCTGCCCCTGCCGATGGTCGATCTGGTGGTGTTCGGGGTGATCCTCGCCTCCGCCCTGATGGCAACGTTGCGCGGCTTCACCCACGAGGCCTTGTCGATCGCGGGCTGGGTTCTGGCGGTGCTGGCGGTGATCTTCGGCCTGCCGGCGCTGCGGCCCTATGGCCGCGCGATGATCGAAAGCAAGATGATCGCCGACGCCGCCGCCGCCGCGTTGCTGTTCATCGCCACCCTGATTCTGTGCTCCATCGTCACCCGCGCGGTCAGCCACGGGGTCAAGGGCAGCGCCTTGAGCCCGGTGGACCGGGCCTTGGGCTTCGCCTTCGGCGGGGTTCGCGGCGCGCTTCTGGTGGTTCTGGCCTATCTGGCGATGCAATGGGTGCTCGACCTGTCGGCGCCGCCGAAGTGGATGCAGGGGGCGAAGACCACCCCCTGGATCGTCACCGGAGCCGACGCGATCAAACGCATCGCCCCGGAATCCCTGTTCGAGGCGGAGATCGGGCGCAAGGCCGCCGACGCCCGCAAGTCGGCGCAGGACGCCATCGCCATCGACCGCACCCTGAAGGCGTGGAGCGCCCCGACGCCGAAGGCTCCCGCCAACGAATCGTCGCCGGGCTATGCCGACGACGCGCGCCGCGACATGAACCGCCTGATCGACGCCAACCGTTGAGAGTCCCCCGAATGACCCACAGCCTGCCCGACCTCACCACCGATCCCTTCGACGGCGACCACCTGAAGGAGGAATGCGGCGTCTTCGGCGTCTTCGGCTCCCCCGACGCGGCGCGCCTGACCACCCTGGGCCTGCACGCCCTGCAACACCGGGGGCAGGAGGCGGCGGGCATCGTCACCCGCGACGGCGAACGCTTCAACTCGCACAAGGGGATGGGCCACGTCGCCGCCAACTTCAGCTCCGAGGCGGTGATCAACGGCCTCGCGGGGGATTCGGCGATCGGCCACGTGCGCTATTCGACCACCGGCGAGACCATTCTGCGCAACGTCCAGCCCCTTTTCGCCGAATTCGAAAGCGGCGGCTTCGCCATCGCCCACAACGGCAATTTGACCAACGCGATGACGCTCCGCCGCCAGTTGATCAAGCGCGGCTGCCTGTTCCAGTCCACCTCGGACACCGAGGTGATCGTCCACCTGATCGCCACCGGCCTGGAATCCTCGATCCCGAAGCGGGTGATCGACGCCCTGCGTCAGGTCAAGGGCGCGTATTCCCTGGTGATGCTGTCCACCGAGGCGCTGATCGGGGTGCGCGACCCCGCCGGGGTCCGCCCCCTGGTCATCGGCAAGCTGGGCGAGGCCTATATCCTGGCCTCCGAGACCTGCGCCCTCGACATCATCGGCGCGGACTTCGTGCGCGACGTCGAACCCGGCGAGGTGGTGATCGTCGACGAGGCCGGGCTGCACTCGCAAAAGCCCTTCGCCCCGCACAAGCAACGCCTGTGCATCTTCGAGTACATCTATTTCGCCCGCCCCGACAGCCTGATGGACGGCAAAGGCGTGTACGAGGCGCGCAAGCGCATCGGCGCGGAGCTTGCCCACGAACGGCCGGTGGACGCCGATCTGATCATCCTGGTGCCGGATTCCGGGGTGCCCGCCGCGCTCGGCTATGCCCAGGCCTCGGGGATTCCCTTCGAACTGGGGATCATCCGCAACCACTACGTCGGGCGCACCTTCATCCAGCCGACGGATTCGATCCGCCACCTCGGGGTGAAGCTGAAGCACAGCCCGAACACCGAAGTGATCAAGGGCAAGCGGATCATCCTGGTGGACGATTCGATCGTCCGCGGCACCACCTCGCAAAAGATCGTCGATATGATGCGCCACGCCGGAGCGTCCGAGGTCCACATGCGGATTTCCTCGCCGCCCACCATATTCCCCTGCTTCTACGGCATCGACACGCCGGAACGCGAGCACCTGATGGCCGCCCGCATGACCGAGGCCGAAATGGCGAAGGCGATCGGCTGCGACAGCCTCGCCTTCATCTCGATGGACGGCCTCTACCGCGCCGTCGGCGGCACGGCCCGCGACGCCGCCAGCCCGCAGTACTGCGACGCCTGCTTCTCCGGCGACTATCCGCTGGAACTCACCGACCACGACCACCACCTGCTGTCGCGCCCGAGCGTCCTGGTCGAGCGCGGCCAGGGCAAGAAATAATGCCCGCCCCCCCCCGCCCGATGGAGGGCCGCGTCGCGCTGGTCACCGGCGCATCGCGCGGCCTTGGGCGGGCGACGGCGCTGGAACTCGCCAAGGCCGGGGCGACGGTGATCGCGACGGCGCGCACCGAAGGCGGACTCTCCGAACTCGACGACCAGGCCCGCGCCCTCGGCCTGCCGCCGCTGGTGCTCGCCCCCCCTCGACCTCACCGACTTTTCCCGCATCGACCAGATGGCCGCCCTGATCGCGGCGCGCTTCGGTCGCCTCGACGCCCTGGTCTCCACCGCCGCCACCCTGGGCGGCCTCGGGCCCATGGCCCACTTCGACCCCGACCTCTTCGAACGGGTGATCGCCACCGACCTCACCGCCCAGTGGCGGCTGCTGCGCGCCTGCGACCCGCTGCTCCGCCTCTCCGACGCCGGACGCGTCGCCTTCGTCACCTCCGCCGCCGCCCGCCTCGCCCCCGCCTATTGGGGAGCCTACGCCATCGCCAAGGCGGGCCTGGAAGCCATGGTCCGAACCTACGCCGCCGAAATCGCCCGCACTTCGATCCGCGCCAACCTGTTCGACCCCGGCGCGCTCGCCACCCGGATGCGCGCCGAGGCCTTCCCCGGCGAGGACGCGAAAACCTTGCCCACGCCGGAGGCCGTCGCCCCCGCCCTCGCCGCCCTGGCGATGCCCGCCTGCGCGATCAACGGCGAACGGGTGGAGGCGTAAGAACTCGTGGGCGCTGCCCACACCCGCAAAGGGCCTTGGGCCCTTTGATCCTGTAACTGGTTCTTCGCCGCGAAAGCGGCTATCGACCATCACGAGGATGCGAAGGTTCGATGGCGCTGCGCGCGAAAACCATCCCGCCAATTTCTCGATTCATCACCCAGCGGGCTTGACCCACGCGTGTCCGGTTCATTTTCGCGTAACGTTTCCGCCGCCCCCTTCGTCATGACCGGGCGTGTCCCGGTCATCCACGAGTTGTTGTTTTCCAATAGGTTACAAAACAAGACGCAGACCCCCGGGTTGATCCCCGGGTCAAGCCCGGGGACGGGGGCGACGAGGGGAGGAATCGGCGGGATGCGTCCTGCCCGGTCGATTCCCTCGGAAACGGCGGAACCCATCCGGCCCGGTCTGGTTTTTCGCGCGCGGCGCTATACACTGGTGAGCGATGAAACGGGAATTGCCAGCCGCATCGCGGCGTGAACCGAAAAACCGAAGGCGCGGAGGGTCCGCGACCCTTCGCAACCTGTCCGCTTTCCTCGCCCCCCTGCTGCTCGCCGCCTGCGCCGGAACGCCGCCGCCCGCCGCGCCCGGACCCTGCCGCGCCGAACTCGCCCGCCTGGACGTGGATTTCGTACCCGCGCCGGATTTCTCCTCCGGCAACTGCGGCGTCACCGACGCGGTGAAGGTCTCCCGCTTCGGCAGGGCGAAACTCTCCTCCCCCGCCCTGATGACCTGCACCCTGGCGCTGAAACTCTCGGAGTGGGAGGCGACGATGGTGCAACCGGCGGCGAAACGCATCCTCGGCAGCCCGATCGCCACCCTCCACCACTACGGAACCTATGCCTGCCGCCGCGCCACCGGCGGCAGCCGGATGAGCGAACACGCCAAGGGCAACGCCATCGACATCGGCGTCTTCGAAACCGAAAAAAGGAAAAGGTCTCGGTCACCCTGCACTGGAAAGGCCGGGACAAGAAAGCCGAGTTCCTGAAAACCATCGGCCAGGGGGCGTGTACCCTGTTCTCCGGCGTGCTGGGGCCGGATTCCGACGCCAACCACTACGACCACTTCCACTTCGACATGGGCCCCTATGGCTTCTGCCGCCAGAAACCCGAAGACCCACGGGTGAGGTAGGGAAAACCAAGCCGGGCACTGCCAGGACCCGGCAAGGGCCGAAAGGCCCTTGCATCCTATGAGTTGTTTCTAATTGCCCCCTAGAACCACTTCTCTTGCATCGGCTCCAGAACCTTAGCTGGCGACTCCAGAGCCTTAGCTGGCGACGTTCATGCGTTGAGAATCTTGTAAATACCCACTGAAACGCTCACAATTGCTGAGGGAAAATCTTGGGGGATACCTTCATGCCTGATAACAGCAGGACAACATTTGCTCTAGACACAAACCTTGAAGGGCGAATCCGCAACTTAGCTCTTGCCCCATCCCCATTAAATTCTGTCTACCCCATGTTGGAAGCTATCATGAATGGCATTCAGGCCATTCATGACCGGTTCGGGGTGAATTCCGTCGAGAAAGGCAAAATTCAGATCGAAATCGATAGGAATGATAAAGATATAAACATATCCATAAGTGATAATGGAATTGGTCTAGACAATAAGAATTTTGATGCCTTTCTTATCCCAGACACAGATCATAAGTTAAAGAAAGGCGGGAAAGGAATTGGCAGGCTTACATGGTTAAAGACATTTAACAAAACAGAAGTAAGCAGCACTTTCTACGATAATTCATCACTATACAGCAGGTGTTTCACATTTAATGTGGACAATACGGACACCATTAACAATCACCATGTATCCGAAATATTTGTCCAGAAAGAATGCGGAACAACCATAAATCTACTCGGCATGCGAGATGGATATGCTCAGCAACTACCGGCAAAACTACCTACAATTGCAAGCCATATAATAAGGCATTTCTTTCCAATATTCATATCTGAAAAACACCCTGAGATCATCCTGAAGCAGGGAACAGATTTTATAGATATATACAAAGAACTAAAGAATAACATAAAAGAAAGAATAAGTGAGCGTTTTACATTCAATAACGTAAACGGCAAATCTTTTGATCTTCATATAGAGCACATGAGAATAGACTCTAGGCACGCCCCAAAATCCGCACCATCTGATCTAACCAAAACAGGCAAATCGCAGAACGCTGTATATTTTGCGGCAGATCAAAGAGTTTGCCTGGATTATAACTTAGACAATCAGCTTGGCATGACATCGTTTGATGATTGCAAATATGTTGGCGTTCTATCAGGCGAATACATTAATATGAATATTAACCAAGAGCGCACTTATTATCTAAACGTTCTACCGGAAGATATGAAAAATTTAAAGGATAAAGTATTGGAATTAGTTACAAAATTTCTTTCTGCCTATATGGACAAGGTGAAGGAGAATCAAAGATATATTCTTTCTGAATTAGAGCATGAGTTTCCATCCATAACACAGTCAAAACCTGATAATTATATTGATAGCATCCCATTCTCCTTAAACAAATCTGAATCAATGCTGTCTGATCTGGCTATACACAGGTATAGGCTGCATAGAAAAACTAAATCCATACAGGAAAGACTCGACGATAGAATTAAATCTATTACTAATTCATCTGCGGATATTACCTCAGATGAAGAAGGTGCCATCATGAATGATGTGCACGAAATACACAGCAAACTCTCAGATCAACAAATAGGCTCTCTATCAGAATACATGGTAAGAAGAAAAGCCATTATAGATCATTTAGATAAATACATGGGAATATCAGACAGCGGCAGGAACTTTAAAGAGGACATAATACATAACCTAATCTGCCCGATGCGCAGAATCGACAACACGAAGAAACTTCTTAATCAGAATCTTTGGCTACTAGATGATAGATTTATGTTTTACTCATTCTTAGCCTCAGATGCTCCATTAAGCCAATTCAACCAGAGCAAGGATGAAAAACGACCTGATGTATTATTCATACTTGATGAAGAATTAGCATTTGACCGTGAGGATAAAGATAATTCACCGATATTCATAATAGAATTTAAACGACCTTCGCGCAAATCATACTCAACACATGGTGAAAAAGGATATGATGCAGAGGATCCATTTGATAGGTTCATGAAGTATAAAATAGAATTAGAAAATGGCATTAGCGGAGAAAAAACATACGACGGTCGGCATATAAAAATCAGCGAAACAAGGCCGATTCACTGTTTTTTAATTGCCGACATGACGGAACATATAGACATAAAATGCAAGACGCGCCTGTCTCCGATAGAAGGCAGCAACAGTTATTTTGGATATATCCCGAATCTCGGGTATGTCCACGCCATATCTTATGATGACCTGATAAAGAATGCCCGTCTTCGTCATGAATTTTTCTTTGAAAAACTCGGAATATCGAGAAATTATAGATAGGTTGTTGCAGTAGGGGAATTCAGGAATTCAGGGGACACCGTACTTAATTCGAAGGCCCGCTTTCCTGACCTCCTACTTCAAACCCGCCCTTCCTCTTCCGGCCCAACCCGTCATCCAGATTTCCGCGCGCAGCGCAATAACGCCTTCACGCCGCGTGACGGTTCCATGGTGCGCAGCGCGAAAACCTTAAGGAATGGGGGCGCGGGGGGACCGAGTCCCCACGCAACCTTTTCCCCAGCAGGGTCCGGGGCAGCGCCCCGGCCTGGTGTTACGCCCCGCCGCGCAGGCGGGCGTTACGGCGGCGCAGGAGTTCCAGGGCGACCAGCAGCAGCACCGAGAACAGGATCAGGATGGTGGCGACGGCGGTGATGGTGGGGCTGATATTTTCGCGGATGCCCGAGAACATTTCGCGCGGCAGGGTTCGCTGGCCGGGTCCGGCGACGAACAGGACGACCACCACCTCGTCGAACGAGGTAGCGAAGGCGAACAGGGCGCCGGAGGCGACGCCCGGCGCGATCAGGGGCAGGATCACCTTGAAGAAGGTGGTGGTCGGTCCCGCGCCCAGGCTGGCCGAGGCGCGGGCGAGGTTCATGTCGAAGCCTTGCAGGGTGGCGGTGACGGTGACCACGACGAAGGGGGCGGCGAGCGCGGTATGGGCGACGATCAGGCCGGTGAAGCTGGCGATCAGCCCGAGGGGGGAGAAGAAGAAATAGAACCCGACGGCGGTGATCACCATCGGCACGATCATCGGCGACAGCAGGATTCCCATGATCAGGCCCTTGCCCCGGAATCGCGCCCGCACCAGCCCGAGGGAGGCGAGGGTGCCGAGGGCGGTGGCGAGCACGGTGGAGGAGACGCCGACGATCAGGCTGTTGCCCAGGCTGTCGATCCATTTGTCCGAGGTGAAGAAGTCGGCGTACCAGCGCAGCGAGAATCCGGGAATGGGATAGGTCAGGAACTGCCCGGAGGAAAACGACAGCGGCACGATGGCCAGGATCGGCGCCAGCAGGAAGACGAAGACCAAGCCGCTTATCCCCCACAGGGCGGCGGTCCAGGCGCGTTCGCTTTTGGTGCGAAGGATGGGTGCGGCCATGATTAGTCTTTACCCCAGCTTGACCCCGTCGGCGCCGACCAGACGGTTGTAAATCCCATACAGAATCAGGGTGGCGGAGAGCAGCACCGCGCCCAGCGCCGAGGCCAGCCCCCAGTTGACCGAGCTGGAGGTGTAATAGGCGATGAAATAGCTGATCAACTGGTCGCCCGCGCCGCCGACCAGGGCGGGGGTGATGTAATAGCCGATCGCCATGATGAAGACGAGCAGGCCGCCCGCGCCGATGCCGGGCAGGGTCTGCGGCACATAGACGCGCAGGAAGGCGGTGGCGGGCGACGCGCCCAGGGACCGCGCGGCGCGCACATAGGCGGGGGGGATCGCCTTCATCACCGAATAGAGCGGCAGGATCATGAACGGCAGCAGGATGTGGGTCATCGCCACATAGACGCCGACCTGATTGTAGATCAGGCGCATCGGTTTCTCGATGACGCCCAGCCAGATCAGGGCGTTGTTGACCAGTCCGTTTTCCTGCAACACCACCACCCAGGCGGTGGTGCGCACCAGAAGCGACGTCCAGAAGGGCAGCAGCACCAGGATCATCAACAGGTTGCCGCGATTGGGCGGCAGCGCCGCCAGCAGATAGGCGACCGGATAGCCCATCGCCAGACACAGCAGGGTCACCGCCAGACTGACGACGAAGGTGCGCTTCAGCACATCGACGAACAGCGCTTCCTCCGGCGGGGCGGAGACGATCTTGCCCGAGGCGGTGCGGTTGCGGTCGAGCGCGGCGAGCAGGAAGAACCCGGTGGCCGGGCCGGAGGCTCGGGCCACCGCGCCCCAGGTTTCGACGTCGGCCCAGCGGGGGTTGGCGGCGACCACCGCGTCGGTCCAGCGGTCGGCGGCCTCGGGCAGGGCGCGGGCGGTGGAAAACAGCAGCGAGCGGCCGTTGCGCAGATCGTAGTTGAGGCGTCGGGCCGCCACCGCCAGGGTGCGTTCCTTCTGGCTGGTTTTCAAATCCTGGGCCAGGGCGGCGAAGGTCGCCTCGTCGGGCAGGGTCTTGCGGTCGTCCCAGGTTCGGATCGCGGCGGCGGTGGCGGGCCAGACGCCGGAGAGTTCGGTGTCGTGGACCGAGCGCAGCATCATCGCCGCGATCGGCACGACGAAGGAAATCAGCAGGAACCCCAACAGCGGCGCGATCAGGCCGAACGCCTTGATCTGCCGCATCCGTTCGGCGCGGCGCAGGCGGACTTTCAGAAGATCGGCGTCGCTGGTCATGCCGGGGTTCCCCGCAAGGGTGGCGGACCGGAGGGCGCGTCGCCGCGCCCCCGGTTCGGGATCAGTTGGCGGCCGCCCACTTGTTGAAGCGGTCGTTCAGGCGGTCGATGTTCTCCAGCCAGAAGGCCGGATCGATGGTGACGATGTTCTTCATGTTGTCCGGCGCGGTCGGCATGTCGGGCAGACGCTTCGGATCGATGTACTTGGCGGCGTCCTTGGCGGTCGGGCCATAGGCGATGGACGGCGTCAGCTTCGCCTGGGTGGCGGGCTTGCCGACGAAGTCCAGGTACTTGTACGCGCTGGCGACGTTGGGGCTGCCCTTCAGGATCACCCAGGAATCGATGGTGAACAGCGCGCCGTTCCAGACGATGCCGAAGTTGCGCTTGTCGGTCTGGTTGGCGGCGTCGATGCGGCCGTTGTAGACCGAGGTCATCACCACCTCGCCCGAGGCGAGAAGCTGCGGCGGCTGCGCCCCCGCCTTCCAGAAGATCAAGTCCTTCTTGATCGAATCCAGCTTCTTGAAGGCGCGATCGACGCCCTCCGGCGTCGCCAGAACCTTATAGACGTCCTTCGGCGGCACGCCGTCGCCGATCAGGGCGAATTCCAGGGTGGATTTCGCACCGCCGCGCAGGCCGCGCTTGCCCGGGAATTTCTGGGTGTCGAAGAAGTCCGCCCAGCCGGTCGGCGGGGTCTTCAGCTTGTCCTTGTCATAGGCGAGCACGAAGTCGTAGGCGATGGTGCCGACGCCGCAGTCGTGGACCGCGTCGGGCAGATAGGCGTCCTTGCCGCCGATTTTCGACCAGTCGAGGGGCACGAACAGGCCTTCCTCGCAGCCCACCGCCAGTTCGTCGGATTCCACCTCGACCACGTCCCAGGTGGCGTTGCCGCCCTCGACCTTGGCGCGCAGCACGCCGATGCCGCCGTCCCAGGATTCGTCGGCCATCTTGATGCCGGAGGCCTTGGTGAAGGGGTCGAAATAGACCTCCTTCATCACCTTCTGGAACGCGCCGCCCCAGCCCACCACGGTCAGGTCGCGCGCCTCGGCGGCGGTCGTCGCGAGGGCGGTCATCGCCGCGATCAGGGCGGCGGTCGTCAACGTCTTACCCATGCTCCCTTGCTCCCCTTCAGAGCGGGGCCGCGCCCCGCGACGTGAAAACCAAAAGCCTCGTCTCAGTCCGCCCGCGACGCCTCTTCCGGGGCGTCCAGGGCGTGGCAGTCCTCGGCGGCGAAGGCGACGGCGACCTTTTCCCCCGCGCCCGGAATCGGCCGGTTGGGGCGGAACCGCATCTTCACCGTGAACTCCGGATTTCCGGCGACCGCAAGCCGCAGCCGGGTATGGTCGCCGTGATAGATCGTCTCCCTCACCGTGCCCATCAGCCGGTTGACGTGGCGCGGGCCGTAATCCTCGACATGGACCTTTTCCGGCCGCATCGACAGCACGGTGGGCGCGCCGACCCCCGCCACCTTGACCGCGCGCGCCGTGGCGTAATGGCCGTCGGACAGGCGCACCCGGCAGAAGCCGCCGTCCAGGATTTCCTCGACGGTGCCGGACAGGGTGTTGTTCTCGCCGATGAAGTTGGCGACGAAGCGGTTCTGCGGCGATTCGTACAGGCCGTGCGGCGTGTCCAGCTGCTGGATCACCCCGTCGTTGAAGACGGCGATGCGGTCCGACATGGTCAAGGCCTCGGTCTGGTCGTGGGTGACGTAGACCACGGTCACCCCCAGGCTTTTGTGGATCTGCTTGATTTCCAGTTGCATATGCTCGCGCAGCTGCTTGTCCAGGGCCCCCAGGGGCTCGTCCATCAGCACCAGTTGCGGCTGGAAGACCAGGGCGCGGGCCAGGGCGACCCGCTGCTGCTGGCCGCCGGAGAGCTGCGCCGGACGCCGCCGCCACAGGGATTCCAGCTTCACCATCGCCAACGCCTCGCGCGCCTTGGCGCCGCGTTCGGCGCGGGACAGGCCGCGCACCATCAGGGGGAAGGCGACGTTTTCCTCGATCGTCATGTGGGGGAACAGGGCGTAGTTCTGGAACACCATGCCGATGCCGCGCCGGTGCGCCGGAACGGCGCGGATGGACCGCCCGTCGAGGGTGATTTCGCCCTCCGTCGGGGTTTCGAATCCGGCCAGCATCATCAGGGTGGTGGTCTTGCCCGACCCCGACGGTCCCAACAGGGTCAGGAACTCGCCCCGCCGGATATCGAGGTCGAGGTTCTTCACGATCAGGGTCTCGCCGTCATAGGTTTTCCGGACTCCGGCGAAGCGGACCAGACAATCGGACGGTTGCGGGGCGGTTTCGGACATGGGCTTTCCACCGTGAATACGTTCGCCACCCGAGGGACGACGCAACCAGCATGTCACGTTTAATTAATTAAACAAGCGGCTTTCGCTTCTTTTTTGTGCGCAAATGCAAAAACCCATTTTCTGCCTAAATTCTGTTCGTTTGCCGCGTCCGAACGCAGCCCGCCGACTCCCCGCCGCCGTGCGGGCGGAAGGCGGAAAACGCCCCGGACGGTGAACAAAAAACGGGCCCGGAGAAAATCTCCGGGCCCGTCTCCGGCAGGGCCGGATTCGAGGTCATCCGCCCCCGCGCAAGGGGGCGATTCGGCGAGCGACTCAGGCGACCAGTTCGGAAAGGGCGGCCTCCAGGATGTCCATACCCTCCTTCACCTGCTCTTCCGGCATGGTCAGGGCGGGCAGGAAGCGCACCGCGTTGCCGAAGACGCCGCAGGTCAGCGCCACCAGCCCCTTCTCCGCCGCCTTGGCGACCAGCGCCTTGGTCAGGTCGGGATCGGGCTCGCGGGTGACGCGATCCTTGACCAGTTCCATCGCCAGCATCGCGCCCAGGCCGCGAATGTCGCCGATGCAGGAGAACTGGTTCTTCGCCGCCATCGCCTGCAAGCGACCGGCGATGATCGCGCCGATGGTCTTGTTTTTCCTCGTCGATCACGTCGAGCACGGCGAGAGCCGCGGCGCAGGACATCGGATGACCGCCATAGGTGCCGCCGACCGCGCCGACATTCGGCTTGTCCATGATCTCGGCCTTGCCGACGACGCCGGAGATCGGGAAGCCGCCGCCCAGCGACTTCGCCACCGTCATCAGATCGGGGGCGACGCCGGTGTGCTCCACCGCGAACAGCTTGCCGGTGCGACCGAAGCCGGTCTGGATTTCGTCGACGATCAACAGGATGCCGTGGGTGTCGCAGATTTTGCGCAACGCCTGCATGAACTCGGGCGGAACCGGATTGAAGCCGCCCTCGCCCTGCACCGGCTCGACGATGAAGGCGCAGACCCGATTGGGATCGACGTCGGCGCGGAACAGGGCGTCGATCGCCTTCAGCGACTGCTCGACTCTGACGCCGTGATAGGCGTCGGGGAACGGCACGTGATAGATCTCGCCCGGCAGCGGCGCGATGCCCAGCTTATAGGGCGCGACCTTTCCGGTCAGGGCGACGGTCAACAGGGTGCGCCCATGGAAGGCGCCGTTGAACGCCACCACCGCCGGACGCCCGGTGGCGATGCGGGCGATCTTCACCGCGTTTTCCACCGCCTCGGCGCCGGAGTTGAGGAACAGCGACTTCTTCGGCCCCGGCCCCGGCATCAGGGCGTTCAGCCGCTCCGCCAACCGGATATAGGGCTCGTAGGGGGTCACCTGGACGCAGACGTGGGCGAAATCGTCCAACTGCGCCTTCGCCGCCGCGACCACCTTGGGGTGGCGGTGGCCGGTGGCGAGCACCGCGATGCCGCTGGCGAAGTCGATGTAGCGCTTGCCCTCGACGTCCCAGATTTCGCCGTTTTCGGCGCGCGCGGCGAAGACCGGCTGGTTGGTGGAAACGCCGCGCGGCACCGCGGCCTCGCGCCGCGTCTGCAAGGCGGCGTTGCTGGACTTGGACATGACGTGCTTTCTCCTGTGATTCCGTCGCTCAGCCGGCAAGGCCGCCCAAGCAGAGGTATTTGATGACGAGGAAATCCTCGATGCCGTACTTCGAGCCTTCGCGCCCGAGGCCGGATTGCTTGACCCCGCCGAAGGGAGCCTCGGCGGTGGAAATGATCCCTTCGTTGATGCCGACGATGCCGTATTCCAGGGCCTCGGCGACGCGGAAGATCCGCCCCACGTCGCGGGCATAGAAATAGGCGGCCAGGCCGAAGCGGGTGTCGTTGGCGATGGCGATCGCCTCGGCCTCGGTCGAGAAGCGATAGAGAACCGCCACCGGGCCGAAGATTTCCTCGGCGAAAATCTCCATGTCCGGGGTCGCGCCGGTCAGAATGGTCGGCTGGAAGAAGGTGCCCTCGCCCGCGACGCGAGCGCCGCCGCACATCGCCGTCGCCCCCTTGGCCAGGGCGTCGGCGACCAGCCCCTCGACCTTCGCCACCGCCGCTCGGTTGATCAGCGGCCCCTGGGTCACCCCCGGCTGCATGCCGTTGCCGACCTTCAGGCCCGCCACCGCCTCGGCCAGCTTCGCGGCGAAGGCGTCATGGATGCCGTCCTGCACCAGGAAGCGGTTGGCGCAGACGCAGGTCTGCCCGGCGTTGCGGTATTTCGAGGCCATCGCGCCGACCACCGCCGCATCCAGATCGGCGTCGTCGAAGACGATGAACGGCGCGTTGCCGCCCAGCTCCATGCTCACCTTCTTCACCGTCGCGGCGCAATCGCGGATCAACAGCTTGCCGACCTCGGTCGAGCCGGTGAAGGACAGTTTGCGCACCAGCGGGCTGTCGTACATCGCCTTGCCGATCGGCGCGCCGCGATGCGCGGTGACGACGTTGAACACCCCCTTCGGCAGCCCCGCCCGTTCCGCCAGCGCGGCCAGGGCGAGGGCGGAAAGCGGCGTGTCGCCCGCCGGCTTGACCACGGCGGTGCAGCCAGCGGCCAGCGCCGGGGCGACCTTGCGGGTGATCATCGCCACCGGAAAGTTCCACGGGGTGATCGCGGCGACGACGCCGATCGGCTGCTTCAGGACGACGATGCGGGCGTCGGTCTTGTGCGCCGGGATGACGTCGCCATAGACCCGCTTGCCTTCCTCGGCGAACCACTCGACGAAGGACGCGCCATAGACCACCTCGCCCTTCGCCTCGGCCAGGGGCTTGCCCTGTTCGGCGGTCATCAGGGCGGCCAGATCGTCGGCGGCGGCGAGGATCAGTTCGTACCACTTGCGCAGGATCGCGGCGCGTTCCTTGGCGGTCTTCGCCGCCCAGGCGGGGAAGGCGGCGTCGGCGGCGGCGATCGCCGCGTCGGCGTCGGCCCCGTCCATGTCGGGAACCCACCCGATCTCCGCCCCGGTGGCGGGATCGGTCACCGCGAAGGACGCGCCCGAGGCGGCGGCGACCCACGCGCCATCGACGAAGGCGCGGTCGCGCAGAAGGGTGGAATCTTGCAGAAGGGTCATGGCGTCCTCGCGGGTTCGGAATTCGATGCGATCAGGCTATCCCTGTTTAAAAAATTAGACAAGAGCGCCGCGCCGCGACCGCGCAAGAAATTGCGCATGATCTTGGCGAACGAGAAAATCTTCCGGAATTCGCCCAAACTCGCGCCATCTTCGCAAGACGCCGACCGCCCGCCGCGCCCCCCGTCCCGGTTCGCGCGCAACCCGTAACATCTTTTGCCGCATCACGATTCCGCTCTGGCGCGAGGCGGCGGCGACGGGGTACACTTCGCCTTCCTGGGGCCACCGCCATCGCGCGCCGTCCGCGCGCCGTCCGTTCGCAAGGAACACCCGGAGTGACGCCGACACCTTCCCCGCCCAGTCGTCCCGACGGCAGCGCCCTTCGCGCCTTGAGCACGGTCGTCGCCCGCATCGCGGCGCAAGACCCGGCGGCGATCACCCTGGTCCGCTGCGAACTGCGCGCCGCGCCGGACGAAGCGCCCGCCGCCTCGGCGGCGACCTTGACCGGCGCGGGCCGCCGCCTGCGCTTTTCCGTCGGTTCCCCGACCGCTCCCGTCGCGGCGGGCGAAGTCTGGCTGGACCCGCCGCCCGCCCCGCCCGCCCTGGACGTCGCGACGGCGCGACGCGATTGCCCGCTGCCGCTGACCGCCCTTTCCCATCCCGCCGTCGCCGCCGGATGGCGGGGCGACCGTCAGGCCCTGGCGGAATTGCGACTGACCGGCGTCGGCGACGGCCTGTCCCTGCCGCCCGAAGCGCTGGAAACCCTTGCCCTCGCCGCCGCCTGGACCGCCGGAAACGGCGATGCCGGGCCGCGCGTCGCCACCGGAATCGGCGCGCTGGCGGTGCACCGCCCCCTGTCGCCGCGAATGCTGATCCATGCCCGCCGCGCCGGTCCCGACGGCGCGGTCAACCTGCTTCTGACGCGGATGGACGGCGCGGTCTGCGTGTCGATTCTGGGCTATGCCGACGCACCCGGCGGCAGCGGCGAAAGCCGACGGAACAAGGCTCTGGACTGGCTGCTGTCCATCCTGGCCGACGAACTGCGGATGGACGCCGCCGAACTGTTCGCCGACGCCGCATTCGAGGAACTGGGCGTCGATTCGGTGCTGTCGGTGCAACTCACCCGCACCCTGGAACGCCGCCTGGGCGATCTGCCCAAGACCCTGTTCTTCGAATACCGCACCCCCGAGGCGCTGGCCGAATATCTGGGTCAGACCCACGCCGCCGCCTTCGCCGACGCGCCGTCCGTCCCGGCCCCGGCAACCGCCGCCGCCGCCCCGACGGACATCGGCGACGGCATCGCGGTGATCGGTCTGGCCGGACGCTTCCCCAAGGCCGACACCCTGGAGCAGTTCTGGCGCAACCTGTGCGCGGGCCTCGACTGTATCGAGGAAATCCCCCTCGACCGCTTCGACTGGCGGCGGCTCTACGTCCCCGACAAGGGACGCTACGGCAGCATCTATGCGAAGTGGGGCAGCTTTCTTTCCGACGTCGACAAATTCGATCCGCGCTTTTTCCGCATCCCGCCCCGCACCGCCGCCTTCATGGACCCGCAGGAGAGGCTGTTCCTGGAAGCCGCCCACGCCTGCATCGAGGACGCGGGCATCGCGCCGGAAACCCTGTGCGGACGCAGCGTCGGCGTCTATGCCGGAACCATGTACGGCGACTATCAATTCTTCGGGATCGAAGAAACACAGCGCGGCAACCCGTTGGCGCTGTTCTCGTTCCATGCCTCGGTGGCGAATCGGGTCAGCCACGCCCTGGACCTGATCGGTCCCAGCATGACCCTGGACACCATGTGCTCGTCGTCGCTGACCGCGCTGCACCTGGCCTGCAACGCGATCAAAGGCGGCGAATGCGACCTCGCCATCGCGGGCGGCGTCAACCTGACCCTACACCAGAACAAACACCTGTTGCTGTCGCAGGGGCGCTTCCTGTCCACAGACGGGCGTTGCCGCAGCTTCGGCGAGGGCGGCGACGGCTACGTGCCAGGCGAGGGCGTGGGGGCGGTGCTGTTGAAACCGCTGGCCGCCGCGATCGCCGACCGCGACCCGATCCGGGGGGTGATTCGCGGCAGCGCGCTGACCCACGGCGGACGTGTCGGCGGCTACAGCGTCCCCAGTCCGATCGCCCAGGCGGCGGCGATTTCCGCCGCGCTGAAGAACGCCGCCGTCGATCCCGCCGACATCACCTACGTGGAAGCCCACGGCACCGGCACCGCGTTGGGCGACCCCATCGAAATCAACGGCCTCGCCCGCGCCCTCGGGCCGCGCCGCGACGGCTGCCCGCCGCTGGCGATCGGTTCGGTGAAATCCAACATCGGCCACCTGGAGGGAGCCTCCGGCATCGCCGGATTGGCCAAGGTGCTGTTGCAGATGGACCACGGCGAACTGGTCCCCAGCCTGCATTCCGAGCGCCTGAACCCGAACATCGACTTTTCCGGATTGTCCCTGCGGGTGCTGCAAGGCCGCGAACCGTGGCCCCGCGTCCGCCGCGACGGCGTCGATGCGCCGCGCATCGCCAGCGTCAGCGCCTTCGGCGCGGGCGGCTCCAACGCGCATGTCCTGATCGAGGAATCGCCGCTGCGGGAAACCCCGCGCGGCCAGCCGCCCGGCCGTCCGGTCATCGTCGTCCTGTCGGCCCTTTCCGACGACCGGCTGACCGCCCGCGCCCGCGACCTGCTGAACTGGCTGGACGCGCGGGACGACCACCCCTGGCTGATCCACGACGCCGCCTTCACCCTGCAAGTCGGCCGCGACGCCATGGACCAACGGGTCGCCTTCGTCGCCGCCGACCGCGCCCGTCTGCGCGCCCGCCTGGAAGCCTTCGCCAATGGCGAAAGCGGCGACTGGCGGCGCGGCGGTCGGACCGACGTCAAGGCCGACGCCCGCGCCGACGACGCCCTGGCGACCGGCGACGCCGCCGCCCTGGCCGCCGCCTGGGCCGACGGCGCGCGGGTCGATTGGCGACGCTGGCGCGGCGACGCGCCGTTGCGGCGGCTGCACCTGCCTACCTATCCCTTCGCCCGCGAACGCTATTGGCCGGAACTGACGGCGGGCGCGGCGGCGGTCACACCGCCGACGCCGTCGGCGGCGGACCTGGACGAGATGTTCTGGCAAACCTGCTGGCGAAGCGCGCCGTCCGCCGCCGCCCCGGCGATCTCCGGCCCCCTGGCGGTGGTCGCCGCGCCCGGCGACGCCTGGGCCGCCGCCCTGGCCGCCGCCGACGCCCGCCTGATCACCGATCGCGCCATCCCCGGCGACGCCGCCGGGATCATCGTGACGCCGCCGCCGGTGGACGACGGCGACCCCGAGGCTCCGGCGCGGGCGGTGCTGGATCTGGCGGCGATCCTGCGCCCCCTGCTGACCGGACCGGCGGCGGTGTGGGTGGTGACGCGCGGCGCGCGGCGCGTCGCCGACGGCGAGGTTCCGTCCCCGACCGCCGCCGCCCTGTCTGGAATGGCCCGCGTCGCGGCGCGCGAGGCGACGGCGCGCCTGACCGTGATCGACGTTCTGCCCGACGATTCCCCCGCCGAGTTGGTCCCCCGCCTGCTGGCCGAAGCCGCGCAACGCGACGGCCAGGACATCGCGCTGCGGCGGGACGGACGCTGGCAACTCGACCTCGCCCCTCTGACCTTGCCGGACGGCGCGACGCCCTGGCGGCAGGGCGGCCATGTCCTGATCGTCGGCGGCAACGGCGGCATCGGATTTTCCTTGAGCCGCCATCTGGCGGAACGCTGCGGCGCGCGCCTCACCTGGATCGGACGCCGCCCCGCCGACGACGCCCTGAACGCCCGCATCGCCGAGATTCGCGCGGCGGGCGGCGACGTCCTGTACCTCTCCGCCGACGCCGCCGACGAAGCCGCGATGACCGCCGCGGTGGCCGCCGCGGTCGATCGCTTCGGCGAGATTTCCGTCGCCGTTCATTCCGCCATGGTGCTGCGCGACGGCACCCTCGCCCGCCTCTCCGACGCCGACATCCTGGCGGCCTTCGAGGTCAAGTCCAGGGGCTCCCTGGCCCTGGTCCGCGCCTTGTGGAACCGTCCCCTGGACGCCCTGCTGTTCATGTCGTCGGTGGCGGCGATTTCGGCCAGCGCCGGGCAGGCCAACTACGTCGCGGGCGGCGGCTTCATCGACGCCCTGACCCAATCGTTGCAGGCGCGCGCGCCGTGGCCGGTCAAGGTGATCGACTGGGGCTATTGGGGCAGCGTCGGCGGCGGCACCGATCCCGAGATCGCCCGCCGCATGGCCGCCCAGTCGGTGCTGTCGATCGAACCGCCCGAGGGGATGCGCGCGATCGAACGCGCCCTCGCCGCGACGGCGCACCAGGTGGTGGCCCTGAAGATCGCGCCGGAGGCGGCCCGGCGGATGCGCGGCGCGTCCCCCGCCGCGCCGAAGCCGTCCGCCGCGCCGGGGCCCGCCGACCCGACCCAACGCATCCAGCAGATCTTCGCCGAGATCATGGGGATGTCCGCCGCCTCCCTCGACCCCGCCCGCCCGCTCGCCGACTACGGCGCGGATTCCCTGGTGCTGATGGACGCGATGCGCCGCCTGGAACAGGACTTCGGCCCCCTGCCCCCCCGGGCTGGCCGGAGCCGCCAGCATCGCCGAGGTCGCCCAGCGCCTGGGCGGTTCCGCTGCGTCGGCAACGCCGTCCGCCGTTGCGTCCGCCGACCCGACGCACCGCGTCCGGGCGATTTTCGCCGAGATCATGGGGATGTCCGCCGCCTCCCTCGACCCCGCCCGCCCGCTCGCCGACTACGGCGCGGATTCCCTGGTGCTGATGGACGCGATGCGCCGCCTGGAACAGGACTTCGGCCCCCTGCCCCCCCGGGCTGGCCGGAGCCGCCAGCATCGCCGAGGTCGCCCAGCGCCTGGGCGGTTCCGCCGCGCCTGCCGCGCCGACGCCGTCCCCCGCCCCGCCGGAACCCTCGCCCCGCCCCGCCGCCGATCCGGACGAGGAAGATCGCTTCCCGCTGACCCCGGTGCAGCGCGGCATGGCGGTGTTCGGTCGCGCCGGCGGCGCCTATCAACAGGCGATCCGCCTGGGGTGTCGGGCCTGGGCGCCCCCCTTCTCGCCGAAGCCTGGACGCGCCTGATCGCGGAACAGTCGTCCCTGCGGCTGGTTTTGGACGGCGAGGACGGGGCGATCCGCAAGACGACGCCGGTGGAAATCGTCCGCGACGATTTTTCCGCCCGCGACGCCGCCCAGGCCGCCGCCCGCGCCGACGCCGCCTATGCCGAGGACTGCGCGCGGGGATTCGACCTGGCCTCCGGCCCGTTGATCCGCCTGCGCATCGTCGCCCTACCCGAGGGCCGCCACGAGATCGTCATCGCCTGCCACCACCTGCTGCTGGACGGCTGGTCGCAATCCCTGCTGATCTCCCGCCTGTTCGCCCTTTACGGCGCGCTGCGCTCCGGCGCGCCGCCGCCGCCACGGGGCGCTCGGATCGGCGATTTCGCCCGCTGGATCGCCGACCGCCCGCGCGCGGAGTCCCAGGCGTGGTGGCGGAACCATCTGGCCGGATACCAGGGCAACGGCGAACTCGGCGTCGAGAAACCCGGACGATCGACGGAGCGCCGCGCCCGGCGGCTGGTCCTGGACGCCGCCGCGACGCGGGCGGCGCTGGACGCCGCCGCGTCGGCGCGGGCGACCCTGGCGATCCTGTGCGAGGCCGCCCTGGCGGTGGTCCTGGCGCGGTGGAGCGGCACCCCGGACGTCGCCTTCGGCGTCACCGTGTCGGGGCGCGCCCTGGAAGGCCTGGGGACATGCCGACGGGTGGGGGATATCGTCCTGCTCGACCCGGAGGCGACGGCGGCTTCCCTGGCGGCGGGCCGGGGCGAGAGCCTGCCGACGCCGCCGGTCGCCAACGTTCTCGCCCTGGTGGATTGGACGCGTTTCCCGGCGCTCGCCCGCCGCGCCGCCGCCGTCGCGGCGGCCTTGTCCGGCGACGCCGACGACGCGCCGGTCGCCCTGGTTCTGCCGCGCGGCGACGTCCTGAACGCGGCGCTGCTGGGGGTGTGGGCGGCGGGCCGGACGGCGTTGCCCCTCGACCCCGCCCTGCCGCAGGACAGGCTGCGCCTGATCCTGGAGGATTCCGGCGCGCGCCGCGCGTTGCTTCCGGCGACCGACGCGCGAGAGGCCTTCGCCGCGATCCGCTGCATCGACCCCGCCGCGCTGCCCGACGCCGGGGCCGCGCCGCCGCCCTCGGCGGCTTCCGGAACCGCCTATATCTTCTATACCTCGGGCAGCACCGGAACCCCGAAGGGGGTGGCGGTGGGGCATGCCGCGCTGCTCAACCACGCGGCGACGATGGCCGCCGCCTATGCCCTGACCGAGCGGGACCGGGTGTTGCAGATGGCCTCGCCCGGTTTCGACGTGATGATCGAGGAACTGCTGCCGACCCTGGTCGCGGCGGCGACGCCGGTCCTCCTGCCCGACGGCTTCGACCTGACGCCCGAAACCTTCCTGGCGTTCGTCGCCCGCGAGGGAGTGACCGTGCTCAACCTGCCCACCGCCTATTGGACGCTGCTCGGCCACCGGATGGAAACGGGCCTGCGCCTGCCGCCCACGGTGCGGCTGGTGGTGATCGGAGGCGACCGCGCCGGAACCGCCGCCCTGGCGGCCTGGCGGCGGGCGGCGGCGGGGGTGCCCCTGATCAACGCCTACGGCCTGACCGAAAGCGCCGTCACCTCCACCCTGTGGCGCGACGACGGCGGCGCGTTGGACAGGCCTTCGCTGCCGGTGGGACGGCCCCTGCCCAACCAGGAAGCCCAGGTGCTGGACGGCGAGGGCCGCCCGCAACCCGACGGCGTGGCCGGAGAACTATGGATCGGCGGCGCCGGTCTGGCCGAGGGATACTGGCGGCAACCGGAGGCGACGGCGGCGCGATTCCCGCTGCACGAAGCGGGCGACGGGAAACGACGCTGGCTGCGCACCGGCGATCTGGCGCGGCGGCGCGACGACGGCAATCTGGAAATTCTCGGGCGGATCGACGATCAGGTACAGGTGCGCGGCTTCCGCGTCGAGCTGGGCGAGGTCGAGGCCACCCTGGAAGCCCATCCCGCCGTCCGCCGCGCCGCCGCCGCCCTCGACGGCGACCGTCTGGTGGCGTGGGTGGAAGGCCCGGCGCGGCAGGACGATCTGCTGCGTCTGGCGCGCCGCCGCCTGCCGTCGTGGATGGTCCCCTCGGCCATCGGCATTCTCGACGCCCTGCCGCTGACCACCAGCGGCAAGGTGGACCGCCGCGCCCGCCGCCCGCCCCCCCGAGGGGCCGGAGCAACTCGCCCTGGCGGCGCTGTGGCGACGCGTCATGAAGACCGAAACGATCGACGCGGGGCGTTCCTTCGCCGAGCACGGCGGCCACTCCCTGGACGCCCTGACCGCCAGCGCCCTCGCCCCAGAAGTCCTGGGCCGGGCGCTCTCCGCCGCCGAACTGCTGGACGGCGCGACCCTGGCCGATCTGGCGGAACGGCGGAAAACCGCGAACCCGAACGCGTCGCCCGACGGCGCGGAGCTGCTGCTTCTGCCCGGCATCGGCGGCGAGGGCCTCGTCCTGCGCCCGCTGGCCGCCCGCCTGGATCGCCTGCGGGTGCGGCTCGGCGATCTGCCGCGCTGCCCCAGCGTCGCCGAAATGGCCGACCGCCTGCTGGCCGAAACCCCCGCCGCGCCGATCCTGGGCGGCTGGTCGATGGGCGGCGTGGTGGCCTTCGAGATCGCCCTCCGGAGAACCCGACGCGGCGACGCTCCGGCGGGCGTGGTGCTGCTGGACTCCTTCCCCGCCGCCGTCCTGCCCGGGCTTCCGACCGGCGACGACCTGTCCGTCTGGCTGTGGGAGGTTCACGGCAGGCGGGCGAAGACCGCAAAGGCCGCCGCCCGCATCCTGACCGAACTGGGCCTCGATGAGGCCGCCGCCGCACCGATGATCGAACGCTGGCGGCAGGCGCGCGCCGCCTTTTCCGCCTATGCGCCGGACGCGCCGCTGACCTGCCCGGTGGCGGTGATTCGCGCCGCCGGGAGCCTCGCCGCCGGGGGCGATTGCGCCGCCGCGTGGCGGCCCTTCGCCGCCGGACGCTTCGCCGCGTTCGAGGCTCCCGGCGATCATTTCTCGATGTTGGGCAAGGCCGCGACCGCGAAGGCTCTTCTGGCGGCGACGGACTGGATCAAGACGCCGTGACCGACAAGACCGTCTTCCTGTTTTCCGGCCAGGGCAGCCAGCAGTTCCAGATGGGGCGCGACCTGTACCAGCGCCTTCCCGATTTCCGCCGCCGCCTGGACCGTCTGGACGCCCTGGCCGAACGCGACTTCGGCCTGTCGCCGCTGCGGGTTCTGTTCGATCCGGGACGCAACCGCTTCGACCCCTTCGACCGCCTGCTCCACAGCAATCCGGCGCTGTTCGCGGTGCAGTTCGCCCTGGCCGACACCCTGATCGCGATGGGGGCGCGGCCCGATCTGCTGATGGGCTCCAGCCTGGGCGAACTGGTGGCCCTGGCGGTGGCCGAGGTCCTGCCCGCCGAGGAGATGCTGCGGCTGCTGATCGGGGTCGCCCGCATCGTCGAGGCGCGCGGCGCGGCGGGCGGTCTGGCGGCGGTGCTGGCGCCGCCGTCGCTGCCGGACGAGCGCCCCGACTGGTTCGCCGGGGTCGAGATCGCAAGCGTCGCCTCGAACCGCCATTTCGTCATCGCGGGCGCGGCGGCGGCCCTGGACGCGGCGCAGCGCACGCTGACGGCGGCGGGACATTCCTGCATGCCCCTGCCGGTGCGCTTCGCGTTTCATTCTCGCCTGATGGAGCCGCTGCTTCCGGAACTGGCCGAGGCGTTCGACCGGATCGCGACCTGGGCGACGCCGCGCATCCCGATCTTTTCCACCCTGCTGGCCGACGACGCGCCGCGCCCCGACGCGGCGCACTGCGGTCGCCTGCTGCGCCAGCCGATCCGGCTGCGCGACGCCTTCCAGCGCCTGGAGGCCCGCCAGACCAGCCGGTTGATCGATCTGGGACCGTCGGGGACGATGGCGACCTGCGCCAAATACACCCTGTCGCCGCGATCCGGATCGGAAATCCTGTCCGCCCTGCCCCTGTTCGGCGACGACTGGGCGGGCTTCCTGGAAGTCAGGGCGCGGCTGGGGATTTAGGAGTCTACGTCCTGACCCACGCCGCCATCGCGTCCCAGTGGGCATCCGTCCCCGGCGGCGGCGCGACCGGAACCGGCGGGGCGGACGGGGCGACGGACGGCGCGGCAAGGGGGAAGGTGCGGAATCCCAACAGCCGGACGCAGACCTCCCCGTCCTCGCCGCACAGCGTCATGTCCACGCCGCTTCCGCCCTGGGCGCTCAGCCAGGCGAACAGGCGGGGCGGCAAGGGCTTGGTCACGATCAGTTCGCGCACCGCCACCGGCACCTCGCCCCGCACCGTGCCGAAACCTCCGTCCGCACCGACCGAGAAGCCGATGGCGGACTGCAACGCGGCGTTCAGCAGGGCCGGATTCATCGCCCACGCCGGGCTAAGATCGGCGGACTCTCGCAGCAGCGCGATCTCGGCCAGCAGTTCTCCCTCCCCCACCGCGACGGAAACCAGACCCTGATAGCTGGGGCCGTACACCAGGTCCATCGCGGCAGCGACTTTCCGGCAATCGACGCCGGAAACCACGGCGCGGCGCATTCGCGCCCGGGTCGCCGCAAGGTCCAGGCGTTCGCCCGGCGCGCCGCCGTCGGGATGGGAAACGCCGAAACAGTGCTGCACCCGTCGCCCCGCGCCGCCGCTGCCGATGACGAAGGCAAGGCCGCCGTCGGCGCGCTTCTCCAGCGCCACATCCAGGGTCAATCCGTCGGCGTCGGGCGCGGCGAAACGTTCGAACCGCACGCCGCGCAGGCATCGCCCGTGCCGCCCCTGGGTCGCCTGGTTCGCCGCCGCCAGGGCCATTTCCAGGAATCCCGCGCCGGGGAAAACCGAACGCCCGCCGACCCGGTGGTCGCGCAGGAAAGGCTCGTTCCCCGACAGCCGGGCGACGTAGACCGGCGCGTCTTCGCTTCCGGTGGCGACGTGGATCAGCGGATGCGGCGGAGGCGTCGAAGGCGTCGGATGCGTCGGCGCGACGGGATCGGCAGCCGCCGCCGCATCAGGCAGCCAGTACCGGCCACGGGCGAAGGGATACCCCGGCAACCGCACCCGCCGCCGTCCCGGACCATGCAGAACCCGCCAGTCCACCGCCGCGCCGCCGACCCAGGCGGCGACCATCGCCTCGGCCTCCGCCGCGCCATCGAAGTTTCGGGGCGCGCCGCCCGACCGTTTCACCACGCCGGTGAACAGGCCCGGAATCCCGGTCTCTCCGGCGATGTGGCGGAAAAGCTTGTCCTCGGCCTCTGCCAGGGAGAACGCTACCACCCCCAGGCGCGCCGCCGTCGCGATGGCGGGACATCCAGTCCCGCAGATCGCGGCAGGATTCGGCCAGACGGGCCTCGTCGCGGGCCGACAGCAGCAGCGCCACCGGGCGACCGTCGTCGGCGGCATCCGGCGGCGACGGCGGAGATTCCTCCACCACGACGTGGGCGTTGACCCCGCCATAGCCGAACGAACTGATTCCGGCGCGGCGCGGCGCTTCCCGCCCGGTTTCGTCCGGCCCCGCCGTCCAGGGCCGGTTGGCCCGCACCGCCTCGAACGGCGTACCGGTCAGGTCGATGTGGGGATTGATCTGGCCGACGTGCAGGTTGGCGATCTGGGTGCGGTGGCGCATCTGCAACAGCACCTTGACCAGCGAGGAGATTCCCGCCGCCACTTCCAGATGGCCGATATGGGTCTTGACCGACCCCAGACCGCAGGACGGAACCGTCGGCGGCGGCGCGCCCCAGTCCTGGTAGAGCTGCCGGAACGCGCCGGTCAGTCCGTCGATTTCCACCGGATCGCCAAGGACGGTTCCGGTGCCGTGCGCCTCGAGGAAGGTCACGGAGCGCGGATCGATCCCGGCGCGGCGATAGACGTCGATCAGCAGATCGGCCTGGGCGGCGGAATTCGGCGCGGTCAGCGATTGGGCGCGCCTGCCGTGATTGACGCCGCTGCCCCGGATCACCGCATGGATGGGGTCGCCGTCGGCCCGGGCGGCGGACAGCGGCTTCAGCACCAGGACCCCAACCCCTTCGCCGCGCGCGTAGCCGTCGGCGTCGGACATGAAGGTGCGGCAGCGGCCCCGGCGGCTGAGCATTCCGGCGCGCGACAACCCGACGTGCCCCATCGGCGTCAGCATCAGACTGGCGGCGCCGACGATGGCCTGGGTCGCCTCGCCCCGGCGGATCGCCTCCACCCCCCGATGCACCGCCACCAGACCGCTGGAACAGGCGGTATCGATCATCTCGCTGGGACCGTGCAGGTCGAGGAAATAGCTGACCCGGTTGGGGGCGACGCTGGGGGTCATCGGGGCGGGATTCCGCGTCGCGGGACGACAGGCCGAAGAATCGCGGGTCGAACTCGGCGACGCCGTCCAGGAAGCCGCCCCACTTGACGTCGGTGCATCCCGGTCGGTCCACCGGATCGCCCCAGATCTCCCGCCAATCCCAGCGGTCGGGCGGAACTTCGCTGATCGCGTCGCGCCCGGCCAACAGATTGGACCAGAAGGCGTCGATATCGCGCGCCCCCGGAAACGCGCAACTGACCCCGACGATGGCGACGGCGTCATCGCCCGCGTCTCCGCCCGCCGGACGAACCGGCGCGGCGACGGAAACGGCGGGCGCGGGCGGCGCGGATGCGGCGACGGCGCGAACCGGCGGCGCAGGCGGCGCGGATGGCGCGCCCCCCTCCGCCGCCAGATGCCGCGCCAGGGCGGCCAGGGTCGGCTGGGCGAACAGCACGGCGGGCGAGACCTCGCGCCCCAGGGCCTTGCCCAGGTCGGCCGCCAGCACGCTCAAACTGATCGAATCGAAGCCGAACTCGCCCAACGGCTGGTCGCGATCGACCTCGGCCTCGTCTAGGTGCAACTCGCGCGCGACCAGTTCCAGCAGAACCGCCTCGACCGATTCCGTCGCCGCGACCGGGGCGGGGGACGCCGAAGCGGCCAGGATGCCGCCATCCATCCGTTCCAGGATGCGGTCGCGCAGCCCGTGCGCCACCGCGACCTGATCCTCGCCGCTCGCCAGGGCGCAAGCCAGGGCGTCGATGCCGTCTTGCGTCGGCGGGGCGGTCAGGCCGAAGCGGTCGCGGACCAGGGCGATCATCTCGGTCGGCATGGTCATGCCGCCTTCCGCCCACAGCGGCCAGTCGATGGAAACCGTGCGGCCCGCCCGTTCTCCCCGGGCGACCCGCCGGTTGCGCCACGCGGCGAACCCGTCGAGGAAACCGTTGCCCATGGCGTAGTCGGCCTGCCCCAGGTTGCCGGTCAATCCCGCCAGGGAGGCGAAACAGACGAAGAAGTCCAGGGCGTCGGTCGCCGTCGCCGCGTCCAGCGCCAGCGTCCCGGCGATCTTGGGGGACAGGATCTCCGCCGAATCCGCGATATCCTTGCGAATCAGCAGGGCGTCGCGATGGATTCCCGCAGTGTGCAGCACCCCATCGATCGCGCCGTGTTCCGCCCGCAACGCCGCGATCAGCGCCGCCAGGGCCGGGGCATCGGCGACATCGACCGGGTGATAGCTCGCCCGCGCCCCGGCCTTTTCCAACTCCGCCAGAACGCGCCGCGCCGAATCGCCCTCGGGCGACCGCCCGAGCAGCGCCAGAACCGCCGGATCGTCCGCAGGATCGACCGCGACCGACTGGAACACCGGCGACGAGGTTTCCTGCGCCAGGGTTCCGGCCAGAGCGGACAGGGCGACGGACAGGGCCTCGCTCGGCGCGACGGGGGCGACCAGTTGCACCAGGGCCGGCCTGCGCCGCACCTCCGCCAGCAACAGCTCGCGCGCCATCGTCAGAACCGCCTGGGCAAGGTCCACCGGATCGCTGCCGGACTCGGCGGACGCCGCGCCGACGACGCGGCAGGGAACCTCGCCCAGGGCGCGCCGGAGGGAGTCCGCCAAGGCGGCGGGGAAGCCGCACAGCAGCACCAGCCGGGACGACGGCACGGCGCCGTCGGCATCTGCCGGTTCGTCCCGCCAGAGCGGACGCAGCAGCAGGGTCTCGCCCTCGTCGTCGATCTCCGGCCTGGTTTTCGTCACCGCAACCTCCTCCGTCTCCGCCGCGACCGGAATCAACGGCACCCGCCCCGCCGGATGCCAGTGGGAGACCGGATCCAGGGGATAGGGCGGCAGGGCGACCCGCCGCCGTCCGCCGCGATGCCGTCCCCGCCAGTCCACCGGCTGGCCCTCGACCCAGGCCCGCGCCGCCGCGTCCGGCGAGGCGAAGACGCTTCCGGTGCCTTCGTCGCCCGCCCCCCGGCGGGTCCGTCCGCGATAGACCGCGACCCCGGCGGGGCGTCCCTCGGCGATGGCGGACAGCGCCGCCGCCGCCTCGTCCGCCGAGGCGGCGACGAAGGCCAGACGTTCCTCGTAGCCTTCGCGCCCGGTTTGCGGGGTGAAGGCGAGATCGGCGAAGTCGTCGCCGCCCGCCGCCAGACGCGCCGCCAGATCGGCGATCGTCCGCGACAGGGCCTGGGGGGTGCGGGGGCGGGGCTTCCTCGATCACCGCGTGGGCGTTGCTCCCGCCCGCGCCGAAGGAACTGACGCACGCCCGCAACGGCTGACCGTCCACGGCCCGCCAGGGGGCGCGCCGCCGCTGCACGACGAAGGGCGTGGCGGCGAAATCGATGCGCGGGTTCAGGGTTTCGGCGTGCAGGGTCGGCGTCAGTTCGCGATGGCGCATCTGCAACAGCACCTTGGTCAGCCCGGCGATTCCCGCCGCGCTTTCGGCGTGGCCGATGATCGACTTGACCGAACCGATGGCGCAGAACCCGGTCTCGGGAGTGAACCGCGCGAAGGCGCGGGACAGACCGGCGATTTCGACCGGATCACCCAGCAGGGTGCCGGTGCCGTGCGCCTCGACATAGCCGATGCCGCGCGGCGGCACGCCCGACCGCGCCAGGGTCTCGCCGATCAGGGCCGCCTGCGCCGCCGGGTCGGGAACCGTATAGCCGTTGGCCTTGCCGCCGTGGTTGACCCCGGTCGCCCGGACCACCCCCAGAACCCGGTCGCCGTCGGCGATCGCCTGGGCCAGCGGCTTCAGGACCGCCGCGCCGACCCCCTCGGCGGGGACATAGCCGTCGCCGCCCGCGCCGAAGGCGGCGCACCGCCCCTGGGCGGAATCGAAGCCGCCGCGCGCCATCGCCAGATACTTGTTGGGATGCAGCGACAGATTGACGCCGCCCGCCACCGCCACCCGGCAATCCCCGGCGCGCAACGCTTGACAGGCCAGATGCAGCGCGGTCAGGGAGCTCGAGCACATGGTGTCCACCGCCAGGATGGGGCCATGGAAGCCGAAGCCATAGGACACCCGGTTGGCGATGGAGGCGAGGGCGCAGAAAATCGCGGTCGGACGCCCGCGCGCGGTTTCGGAAACCCCGTAATACGGATATTCGCCGTTGGTCGCGCCGACATAGACGCCGACGTCGCCCCCGCCAGACCGGGCCGCGCCGCCGCCAGACCGCGCGGGGGAATGCCCGGCGTTCTCGATGGCGCGGAAGACGCATTCGACGAACAACCGTTCCTGGGGATCGGCCAGCGCCGCGTCGTCGGGCAGCATGCCGAAAAACCGGGCGTCGAAGCGGTCGATGCCGGACAGGAAGCCGCCCCACTTGCCGCGAGCGCACCCCTCCGCCCGGTTCGGATCGTACAGCGGGGCGTGGTTCCAGCGCTCCGGCGGAATCTCGACGATGCAATCCCGCCCGTCGCGCAGGTTGCACCAGAACGCGTCCAAGTCGTCGGCCATCGGATACCGCCCGGCGAGGCCGATGATCGCGATGCCGTCGTCGGCGGCGATGCCGGGGCGAACCGCTTCCTCCCGCACGGCGACGCGCGGCGCGGCGACGTCCGGCGCAACCGCCCCGTCCAGGGAAGCCGCCGCCCCGGCGCGGTTCTCGGCCAGCCAGTCCGCCAGCGCCGCCAGGGTATGATGCTCGTAGAACAGGGTGCTCGGGATATCGCCGAAAAGGCTTTCCAGGCGGTCGATCAGGCGGATCACCGCCACCGAATCCAGGCCGTAGTCCTCCAGCGGCGTCCGGTCGTCGATTTCGCCGGGCGACAGCCGCAGTTCCTCGCCGACCAGAGCGCGCAGCCGGTCGATCACAGCGCCCCCGGACGGCGGCGGCGGAGTCACGGAGGGCGACGCCACCACCGGCAACGCCGCCGCCGCGTCGTCGCGTTCCAGCCAATAGCGCCGACCGGCGAAAACCGTCCCCGGAAGGGAGCGTCGCCGGGGCGTCCAGCCGGGATACAGCGCCGTCCAATCGACCGCCGCGCCGCTCGCCCACATCTCGCCGATGCGATGCAACTGCCCCTTGGCGACCCAGGCCGCCAGCAGGGCGCGGAATTCCGCGTCCGCCGCCAATCCGTCGCCATCGCGAAGGACCGCCGCGCCGCGCGCCAGACCGGGGCCGTCGATGGCTCCTTGCGCCGCTTCCTCCAGCCGCGCCACCGCCTCCCCGACGTCGGCGGCGACCACCGCCAAGCGCTCGGGCTGGGGGCAACGTCCGGTTTGCAGGGTGAAGGCCGCATCCGCCAGGAAGGCCGCGTCCGCCGTATCGGCGCGCGCCTTCAGATGCCGCGCCAGGGCCGCCGCCGCCAACGGCTCGCCCGTCCGCGCCGACAGGGTCAGCAGAACCCGCCCCGGCGGCGTCCCCCGCGCCGCGTCGTCGATCTCCGGCGCTTCCCGCAGCACGACGTGGGCGTTGGCCCCGCCCGCGCCGAAGGAACTGACCGCCGCCAGACGCGGCTGGCGGTTCCAGCGCTCCCACGGCATCGCCCGCCGGGGCAGGAACAGCGGCGTCGCGGCCAGATCCAGGTGCGGATTTTCCGCCTCGGCGTGCAAGGTCGGCGCGATCGTGGCGTTTCGCAGTTGCAGCACCGCCTTGGTCAGCCCGGCGACGCCGGCGGCCCCCTTCGCAGTGGCCGATGTTGCTTTTCACCGAGCCCAGGGCGCAGAACCCGGTGTCCGGGGTGAACCCCCGGAAGGCGCGGGCCAGGCCATCGACCTCGATCGGGTCGCCCAGGGCGGTTCCGGTGCCGTGCGCCTCGACGACGCCGATGGCGCGCGGATCGATGCCCGCGTCCCGCCACGCCGCCTCGACCACCTCGGCCTGCGCCGCCGGGCTGGGCGCGGTGTAGCTGCTGGCGCGCCCGCCGGAGTTGACCGAAGCGCCGACGATCACCGCCCGGATATCGTCGCCCGCCGCCACCGCGTCGCGCAACCGGCGCAGCACGACCACCCCCACCCCCTCGCCGTCGGCGAAGCCGTCGGCCTCCGCGCCGAACGCCCGGCACCGGCCCGACGGCGACAGCATCGCCAGCTCCGACAGAGCGGCCAGATGGCGGGGGTCAGGATCAGGTTAACGCCGCCCGCCAGGGCGATGTCGCAGCCCCCCCCGCGCGCAGGCTTTCCACCGCCAGATGCAGCGCGGTCAGGGAGGACTAACAGGCGGTATCCACCGCCATGCTGGGGCCCTTCAAATCCAGCAGGAAGGAAACCCGGTTGGCGACCGACCAGAAGGCCGCGCCGGTGACGTAATCGGCGGCGCTGACCCCGGCGAACACCCCCACCCGCCCGATCCGGCCCAGGCGGCGCGGGTCGTACCCCGCGTCCTCGACGGCATGCCAGGTTTCTTCCAGGAACAGCCGCTCCTGCGGGTCCATCCGTTCCGCCTCGGCCGGAGACAACTGGAAGAACAGCGGATCGAACCGATCGACGCCCTCGATGAAGCCGCCGAAGCGGGTGCAGAACCGACCGGGCCGACCGGGCCGTTCGTCGAAGTGCGGCCGCCAGTCGAACCGCTCCGCCGGGATTTCGCGGATGCAATCCCGGCCCTGGATCAGGTTCTCCCAGAACGCCGCCAGATCGTCGGCCCCGGCGTAACGCCCCGCCATGCCGACGATGGCGATGTCGCGATCCAAAGCCTCCGAAATCCGCCCCACCGGCCCGGCCTCGACCGCGATGGCGGCGGGGCGGGGCGCGGCCTCGGCCCGCGCCGCGACCGGACGGGACGGCAGGGAAGGCGAAGGCGGCGCGCCAACGGCATCCCGCACCGCGTCGGGCCGCGCGGCCAGGAAGTGATCGGCCAGCGCGTCCACGGTGTTGGCCTCGAACAGCAGGGTGGAGGACGCCTCGCCGAATGCCGCGCGCAAGCGCGCCACCACCTGCAACACCAGGATGGAATCCACCCCATAGCGTTCCAGCGGCTCGTCGAACCGGATGTCGGAGGCCGCGACCGCTAGGGTCTCGGACAGCAACTGGCGGATCAGATGGCGCAGCCGGTCGCGCAGCCCATCGACGGCGGGCGGCGGCGGCAAATCCGACGGCGGGGCGGAAGACGTCGCGGCGACCGCCGGTCCGTCCCCGACCCGTTGCCGGACCAGTCCGTCGCCGACGCACGCCACCACCTGCTGCCCCAACCGATGGGCGGCGGCGGGGAAGACGATCCGACCGAAGCCTTCGCTGTCCAGCACCCGCCGCCAGGTGTCCGGGGTCAACGCCGGGGTTCCGGTCAGGCGCAGCGCCGCGTCGTCATAGGCCCACCAGCCGTCCAGCGGGCCGAAGGTCAGATGGCTGAACAGGGCGTTGGCGGAGAGTTCGTTCAGCAGCAGCAGGCCGCCCCGCTTCATCGCCGCCTTGAGGTTGCGCAGGGCGGCGCGGACCGAGCGGGTGGCGTGCAGAACGTTGGTGGCGATCGCCACGTCGAAGGCGCCCTCCGGCACCCCCTGTTCGGCGACCGGCCGGTCCAGATCGAACAGGCGGGTGGAGAGGAGCGGAGCCTCCCCCCGAAAGGACTTTTCCGCATGGATCAGGAACGCCTTGGACAGGTCGGTATAGCAGTATTCGGCGATCGCCCCGCCGAAGCGGCGCAGCCGCTCGAACGCCCGGATCGCGGTGCCGCCGGTGCCCGCGCCGACTTCCAGGATGCGAAGCCGCGCCTTAGGCTCGGCGGCCAGCCGCTCGGCGACGGCGGCCTCCAGCACGTCGCACAGCACCGCGTTGAAATGGTCGGCCACCGGGTTGTCGCGATAGACCCCTTCCACCAGATCCAGCGACGATTTGGGGAACATCGCGGCGGTGGCGGCGCGCCGCCCGCTCAAGATCTCCGGCAGGGCCTTCAGCATGGTTTCGACCAAACGCAGATGCACCCGCAAATCGCCGGACCCGACGATCCGTTCCGCCCGCGCGTGGAAGGCGCGCCAGGCCTCTTCCGCGTCCGCCGCGCCGGGCGGCGCGACGATCCGCCCGCCCCGCTCGTCCGCCGCGTCCAGGAATCCGTGCCGGACCAGAACCCGCAGGGCTTCCGCCAACCAGCCGCCCCGATAGAGCGGCGGCAGGCGCGACGCCAGATCGGCGGCGGCATAGGTTTCGCCGGGAAACAGCCCGACGGCGATCATTTGCGCCCACAGCAGGCGCGCCATTTCCGCGTCCATGTCGTCCATCTGCCCGCCGACGCGGGCGATCAGGCGGGGCACGTCGGCCTGCCGGGGCGGCGGCGCGAGCGCCGCCTCCGACGGCGGCGGACACGACTCCCCGACCCGTCGCAGGGTCTCGCCGCGCCGCAACCCGGCGACGCTCCCCCCCCCGGCAGAAGGAAGACCAGCGCAAGCTGCCGGTGCGACCCGCCCAGCAGGGTATCCAGCGCCGCCATGGCGCGCGGCGCGGTCAGTCCGGCCAGCCCGGCGCGGTTCATCCGGGCGCGGCGCTCGTCGGAACGGACCGCGCCGACGTCGGCCCACCAGCCCCAGTTGATCACCCGCGCCTTGCCGCCGCAGGCCCGTTCCAGCAGCCGGGCGTGACTGTCGCCGAACAGGCATCCGGCGGCATAGTTGCCCTGCCCCGGCATCCGGGCGAAGGACTGGATCGACGAAAACGCCAAAACGAAATCCAGCCGCGCGACGTCGAAGACCTGGGCCAGACGCACCGCGACGTCCGCCTTGGAGCGCAACGCCCGGCGCAGGGTTTCGTCATCCATGCGGGCGAGGGTGCGGTCGCTCAAGGTCAGGGCGGACAGCACCACGCCATCGATCCGCCCGAAGTCCCGCATCACCCGGTCGCGCACCCCCGTCAGCGCCGTCGCGTCGGCGGCGTCGGCCCGCAGATAGACCGGGCGCGGCCCCAGGGCGGCCAGGGCGTCCAGCCGCGCCTCCATCTCCGCGCCGGGGTCGCTCCGCCCGACCCAGACCGCCTGGGCGCGGCAGCGCCGCAACAGCGCCTCGGTCCACATCCCGCCGACCCCGCCGCCGCCGCCGATCACCACATAAACGCCGCCGTCGCGATAGGGCGACGCCGCCGCGCCGTCGTCGGCCAGGGGCAGCAGCGCCAGCCGCCGCCAGACGCCCCGCCGGTGAAGATAGACCGGCCCTTCCCCGTCCGCCGGAAGTTCGGCGATCTCCGCCACCGGCCAAGGCGTTCCGGCTTCCAGGTCGCAGACCCGCGCCCGCCAGTCCGGATATTCCCTGGCCAGCGACCCGAACATCCCGTGCAGTCCCGCCGCCGCCGGTCGCGCCGGGTCGTCGTCGTCCGCCGCCCGCGCCTGTTCGGTGATCAGGGTCCAGGTCAGGGGGCGGGCGTCCGCCCCCGCCGCCGTCAGGGCGCGGACCAGACGCAACAGCGCCAGGGCCTGGGTTTCCTGCGTCGCGATCAAGGCCTCGTCGCCGGGGGCGGCGTCGAGGCGCGGCGCGATCCACACAATCTCCGCCGCGTCGCCCGCCGCCGCCAGCCGCTCCGTCAGGTCCGCCGCAGGGGGCGAAGACCTCCACCGAGTCCGCCGCGAACGGAATCGCGGTTTCCGCCGCGTCGTCCGGCATCAGCGCCGCCGACGCCTGGATCGCCGCATCCAGGATCGCGGTGAACGGCTCCGCGCCTTCCGGCAGGATCAACTCGGCGACCGCCAGTCCCGGGGCGCGGCGGACCCCGGCCAGGGCGCGCAGGGCAGGACCGTGCACGATCCCCCGCGCGACCAGCGCGGCGTAGCAACGATCGGCGGACACCGCCTCGCCGCACCCGGCGGCGATCGCCGCCAGATCGAGGGGCGGCGGCGCGGCGTCGTCCCGAGGCGCGACCGGACGCGCCCAGGCGACGTCCCCGACCCGCCGGCAACGCCCGACGCCCGCCGCGTCGCGCAGCAGGGCCAGGAAGGCGACGCCGGGCAGAACCGGCGCGCCCGCGACATGGTGGTCCGCCAGGGGATGGGCGTCGGCGCGCAAATCCAGGGCGAAGACGCGGCGATCCCCCTCGTCGGGCAGGGGCCGCAACCGCGCCCCCGGCAGGCCGAAAGCGGGCGCGGCGGCGGCGGGCGGCGGACCCGAGGGCAACCAGTGGCGCGCCTCGGCGAAGACGGTGGTCGGCAGGGGCAGGCGGCGGCGGATTTCGCCCTGGAACAGGGCGCGCAGCGGCAGGCGGTCGCCGCCGACGAAGCGCTCGGCCAGCCCGCGCAGGGCGGCGCGGCGTTCCGCGCCGTCGCATCCGGGATCGAAGGCCGCCTCGGCCCCCACCTGCGCCGCGCCGACGCGCCCGAACAGGACATCGCCGTCGGCCTTCCCCGCCAGCCAGCCGCGCAGCGCCGCCGCCACCGCCGGAACGTCGTCCGCCACCGCCGCCAGACGCCATTCGAAGGCTTTGCGCCCCGCCGCCAGACTGTACGACAGATCGGCGCAGGACAGGCCGGGATCGGCGGCGCACCGGTCGGCGACGCGGCGCGCCAGTTCGCGCAGGGCGTCCTCGCCGCGCGCCGACAGCACCACCAGGAAGGGCGGACGCCCCGGCGCGGACGGCGACGGCGCGGGAGCCTCGGCGATCACCACGTGGGCGTTGGTGCCGCTGGCGCCGAACGAACTGACCGCGCCGATCCGCCTTTCCCCGGCGGGCGCGACCCAGGGAGCGGAGGCGGTGGGCACGCGAAACGGTCCCGCCGCCCAGTCGATGCGCGGGTTGGGATCGGCGTAGTGCGCCGAGGCGGGAATCGTCCGATGGCGCAGCGCCAGCAGAACCTTGATCACGCCGGAGACTCCGGCGGCGTACTGCCCGTGGCCGATGTTGCCTTTGATCGAGCCCAGGGCCACCGGCGGAGCGTCCGCCCGCCGCGCGCCGAAGACGCGGCACAGCGCCCGGTATTCGATGGGATCGCCCAGGGCGGTGCCGGTGCCGTGCGCCTCGACCAGGGTCACCGCCGCCGGATCGACGCCGCAGCCGTCATAGACCCGGCGCAGCAGCGCCGCCTGGGATTCGGCGGTCGAGGCGGCGACGAAGGCCAGCCGTTCCTCCATCGGTTCGCGCCCGCTCGCCAGGGTCCAGGCGATGTCGTCCAGGGGTTCCGTCGCGGTCTCGACGCGCGCCGCCAGGGCCGCCGCCAGACGCCGCAGGCCTTCCGGGGTGCGCGCCGACACCGTCACCGGCATCGCTTGACCGTCGCGGCGCGGCGACGGCGCGGCGGGCCGGTAATCCTCGACCACCAGATGGGCGTTGGTCCCGCCGAAGCCGAAACTGCTCAACCCGGCGCGACGCGGTCGGTCGGGCGACGCGGGCCAGGGGCGGGACCGGCGCAGCACGAAGAACGGACCGTCGGAAAAATCCAGGTACGGATTGAGGCGCGGACAATCCAGACTGGGCGGTAGCTCCCCGGCGCGCAGGGCGAGCAACAGCTTGATCAGACCGGCGATTCCCGCCGCCGCCTCCAAATGGCCGATGTTGGTCTTGACCGATCCCAGGCCGCACGACGCGGGGGCGAAGCGCCGCCCGCCGAAGGGCTCGGCGGCGCGGGCGAAGGCCGCCTTCAGGGCGTTGACCTCCACCGGGTCGCCCAGGGCGGTGCCGGTGCCGTGCGCCTCGACGTAGTCGATCCCGGCGGGGTCGATGCCGTGCAGGGCGCGGACGATCAGGTCCGCCTGGGCGCGGGCGTTGGGCGCGGTCAGCGACCCCGCCCGCCCGCCGTGGTTTTCCGCGCCGCCGACCAGAACCCCCAGGATTCGGTCGCCGTCCCGTTCCGCCGCGCCGAGCGGCTTCAACAGCACCGCGCCGACCCCTTCGCCGCGCACGTAGCCGTCGGCGTCGTCGGCGAAGGTCTTGCACCGCCCGTCGGGGCTGAGCATCCCCGCCCGCTGCGGCCCGAGGAACGACTCCAGGGCCAGGGCGACGTTGACCCCGCCCGCCAGGGCCATGGCGCAGCGCCCGCCGCGAATCGCCTCCATCGCGCGGTGGACCGCCACCAGGGAACTGGAACAGGCGGTGTCGATCGCCTCGCTGGGACCGTGGACGTCGAGGACGAACGACACCCGGTTGGCCAACATCGCGTGCGAGGAGCCGGTCGCCGCCTGGGCGTCGGCCTCCACCGCCCGGGCGGCCATCAGCAGGGCATGGTCGTTGCCCGACGCCCCGACGAAGACGCCGGTGTCGGCGGCCAGACCGCGCGGACGGTATCCGGCGTTTTCCACCGCCGCCCACGCGGTTTCCAGGAACAGGCGGTGCTGCGGGTCCATGCGCTCCGCCTCGGCCGGCGACAGCGAGAAGAACCCGGCGTCGAAGCGGTCGATGCCATCCAGGAAGCCGCCGCGCTTGGGGAAGTCCGCCGCCGCGACGCGGGCGGCATAGGCGGCGTCGTAGCGACCCAGCGGCAGATCCGACAGGGCCTGACGCCCCTCGCGCAGCACTTCCCAGAAGGCGTCCGGGTCCGCCGCAGGACCGGACGCGGCGGCGCGACGGCGGGCGCAACGAGGGCGACCCCCGCCGCCAACCGTTCGGCAAGCTGCGCCACGGTGTCGGCCTCGAAGGCCAGGGCCGGGGTGAAGCGGCTGCCCAAGGCGGCGTTGACGCGGTTGATCAGGACGGTCAGGGAAATCGAATCCAGGCCCAGGGCGTAAAGGCCGATGCGGGGATGAATCTCCTCGGCGGGGAGTTTCAGGATGTCGGACAGCTCGCGCCGCAGCACCTGAAAGACCCGGTCGTCGGCGGGCGCTTCGGCGGGGATTTCGGCGGGGATTTCGGCCAGGCTTTCCGGCGGCAGGAACGTCAGACCGTCCAGGCGCGCCGCCAGCAGGGCGGTTTGCGGGATGCCCCCCGCCGCTTCCGGGGTCAGGCCCAGGCCGCGCATCCGGGAATTCTGGCGATAAGGCGGGGCGGCGAGTTCGGCCGCGCCGCCCTCCGCCCCCCAATCCAGGCGGCGCAGCACCGTCTGATAGGGCGCGAAGCTCAGCCCCGCCGCCGTCAGAATCTCATAGATCGCGTCGGCGGAAAGGCTCTCCCCGCCGTCGGCGGCGAAGACCGGCGGGGCGACCGGCGGAGCGGCGGCGACACAGCCCGCCCGCAGCACCGGAACCGGCGGGTTCGCCGCGTCCTCGGCGACGATCTCGATGCGCAGGGCGTCCGTCCCCTCGGCGGCGGTCAGGTCGAAGCGCAGCCGCCCTACCGCCGCCCAGTCGCAGGGCGACAGCCGGACGTCGGTCAGAACCGGATCGGCGAACCCGGCCAGACGGGCGGCGGCCAGCGCCGCCTCGGGCAGAAGGGTCTCCACCAGATGGGGCCGCCCGTCGCGCAGATAGCGCCAGTCCAGCAGGTCTTCCAGGCGCAGGTCGGTGGCGAAGCCGACGCCGCGCAGGTCCGACAGGTTGCGCCCGATCAGGGGGTGGAGCTTGCGGCTGTGGGCCTCGGGGTCGAGGACCGAGGGGGCCTCCGGGTCGATTTCCACCCAGCAGCGCAGTTTGTCGAACGGATAGGTGGGCAGGGCGATCCGCCGGGGCGGACGATCCCCCCACAGCAGCGCCCAGTCGATCGCCGCCCCGGCGGTCCACGCCGCCGCCAGCGCCGCCAGATCGCCGTCGCGGCAGGCCCGGTCCAGCGGCGCGGCGTCGGGAGCCTCGACCTCCAACACGTTGGGGACGAAGCGGAGATTCGCGCCGAGAGAACCGGCGGAAAATCCGTCCAGCGCCGCCCGCAGTTCGGCGACGTTCGCCGCGATCGCCGCCAGACGGCAGGGCAGCGCGGTGCGCCTGCAAGGTGAAGGACAGCCGCGCCATGTCGGCGTCGGGATGATCCGCCAGCCATCGCCCGATCCGCTCCAGCAGAGCCGCCAGCGCGGCGCGGTGCATGGCGGAGAACACCATCAGGCGGGGCCGGTCGTCGTTCGGCGCGGTTTCCGGCGGCGTCAGGTATTCCTCGACCACGATGTGGGAGTTCATCCCCCCGCGCCGATCGAGGTGATCCCGGCGCGGCGCGGCGGAATCGGCCCCTCCCCTCCGTCCGCCGCCGCCGGACGCGGCCAGTCCGCCAGTTCGCGCTGCACCCGGAACGGCGAGGAGTCGAAATCGATCGCCGGGTTCAGCGCCTCGGCATGCAGGGACGGCGCGATCTGGCCGTGCCGCAATTGCAGCAGAACCTTGGTCAGTCCGGCGATCCCCGCCGCCGCCAGCAGATGGGCGACGTTGGACTTGACCGACCCCAAGGCGCAGAAGCCGGTGTCGGCGGTGTCGGCGCGGAAGGCCTGGGTCAGGGCGGCGAGTTCGATCGGATCGCCCAGCTTGGTGCCGAAGCCGTGGCCCTCGACATAGCCGATGTCGCGGGCGTCCACTCCGGCGTCTTCCAGGGCGAGGCGGATCGCCTTGGCCTGCATCGCCGGATTGGGAACGGTGAAGCCGTTGCGCACCCCGGCGTTGGTCAGGGCGGTGCCCGCGATCACCGCGCGGATGTCGTCGCCGTCGCGTTCGGCGTCGTCCAGGCGCTTCAGCAGGACCGCCCCCGCGCCCTCGCCCAGGATGGTGCCGTCGGCCCCCAGGCCATAGCTGCGGATGACCTCGGCGGTGGCGCTGGTGAAATGCTCCTGCGAGCTGGAAATCAGGTTGTAGGGGTGGAGCAGCAGGTTGACGCCGCCCGCCAGCACCATCCGGGTCTGGCCGTCGCGCAGCATCCGCACCGCCAGATCGACGCAGGTGGACGAGGCCGAGCACATCGTATCGACGAAGATCGACGGCCCGGTCAGGCCGTAGAAATAGGACACCATGTTGGGCAGGGCGCCGGTATAGCTGCCGGTGGCGCGGCTTCCCCGCGTCAGCAGGTTCTGCACGCCGTACAGGTTGTAGTGGTTGCTCATCGTCCCGACCAGGACGCCGACGTCGCCGCCATAGGCGCGCTGCATCCATTCGCGGGAATAGCCCGCGTCCTCGAAGGTCTCCACCGCGACCTCGAGGAACAGGCGCACCTCGGGCGACATCAGTTCCGCCTCGCGCCGCGAGATGTTGAAATAGCGCGGGTCGAAGGCGGCGATGTCGTCGAGGAAGCCGCCGGTGCGGATGGTCGATTTGCCCGCCACCGAGCGGTCGGGGAAATAGATGTCGCGATGCGGCCAGCGGTCGGCGGGAACCGGGGTGAAGGCGTGACGGCCCCGCGCCAGATTCTCCCAGAAGCGTTCCAGGGTCGGCGCGCCGGGATAGCGCCCGCCCAGGCCGATCACCGCGATCTCGCGGCGGCGGCGTTCCCCGGGATGCACCGCCGGGGCGGCGAAAACGGCGCGCTCCGCCCGCGACGGCGACGGGGGCGGCGCCGCTGCGGGCGACAGCGCCGCTTGCAGGGCGTCGGCATGGGCGGAAAGCAGATGGTCGGCGATGCCGTTCAGATCGACGTATTCGAAGAACAGGGTCTTCGGCAGCGGACCCAGGGTTTCCTCCAGCTTGCCGATCATCTCGACGGCGACGATGGAATCGAAGCCATAGGCCGAGAACGCCACGTCGGGGCGGATTTTCGCCGCGTCCATGTCCAGCACCCCCGCCAGCAGGCGGCGCAGATGGGCGACGACGACGGCGCGCAAATCCCCGGCGGACGCGGCGGACGGAGCGGCGGACGAAGCGCCGCCCGAAGCGGCTCCGGCGGCCTTGACGTCGCCGTCGGCGAAGAACGCCTCCAGGGCGGCGACGCGCCCGTGTCCCACCGTCGCCCGCGCCCCCGCCGCGCCCGCCGCCAGGACGTCCAGAATCCCCAGGCCGACGTCGCCGGGCATCGGCTTCGCCCCCATGCGGCGGTCGATCGCCGCCAGGGTGTCCGGCCCCACCGTCATCCCGCCGTCGGCCCACAGCGGCCAGCCGATCGCCACCGTGCGCCCCCGGCGGCGGCCCGCCACGACCTCGCCCTCGCGCCAGAGGGCGAAGCCGTCGAGGAAGCCGTTGGCGGCGGCATAGTCCGCCTGCCCGGTGTTGCCGTGGGCGGCGGCGATCGACGAGCACAGCAGGAACAGGTCCAGATCGACGGCGGCGGTGGCGGCGTCCAGGTTCGCCGCGCCGCGCAGCTTGGGCCGCAACACCAGGGCGGCGGCGGCGGAGTCCTTGCCGCGCAGCAGTCCGTCGCGCAGCACCCCGGCGCAGTGCAACACCCCGTCCAGGCGACCGTGGGCGGCGAGGATCGCATCGGCGACGGCCTGCGTCGCGGCGGCGTCGGTGACGTCCAACGCCCGGTATTCGACGGCGACGCCGCGCGCCGCCAGCGCCTCCAGGGCCGAAGCGGGCGGATCGGCGGCGCGGCCGCTCAAGACCAGCGCGCCGACCCCGGCGTCGGCCAGTCGGGCGGCGAACAGACGCCCCAGGCCGCCCAGACCGCCGACGATCCAGTACGCCCCCGGCCCGCCAGGGCGCGGCGACCGTATCCGGCGACGCCGGACGCGACGCGACGAAGCGGCGCGCCGCGCGCCCGCCGTCGGCGGACAGCCGCGCCGCCAGGACGCGGTCGCCGTCCTGCAATTCGGGGCGCAAGCGCTCGGCCAGGGTTTCCGGCGTCGCATCCGCCCCCGCCGCGTCGGCGGCGTCCCGCACCTCCGGCAGCGACCGGACCGGCACCGCGAGAAGCCCGGCCAGGGAATCGGCCAGATCGGCGCGCCGCGCCGCCAGGAACACCGCGTCGTCGCCGCCGCGCGGGGCGGCGACGGAAATCGCCCGCGCCCGCCACTCCGGCGTCGCCAGGACCACGCCTTCGGCGTCCGCCGGAGCGGCAACCCCCGCGCCGGGGCGGGTCACCAACCCGATCAGCCGCGCCCGCACCGCGCCGTCCGGGGCGCACAGGTCGATGTCGAACCGGCGGGTCGGGCCGGACGCGCCGCCCGACGCCCGCGCCACCGCGACCATGCGCGGCAGGGCGGCGGCGGAGACCCGCGCGACGCACCCGGCGCGCAGGCCCGCCAGATCCAGCGCCGCGACCGGGGCGGGGGCCGCGCCGATCCGCCCCTGGCAGAAACGGGCCGCGCCATCGACGATGCGGAAGGCCGCGCCGTCGCGCTCCACGGTCAGGGCGCGGACGCCGTCGTCCAGCGCGACCGGGGCCAGCCAGACCACATCGTCCAGCGCCGACGGCCCCGCGCCCCCGGCGGAACCGGGAACAGGGGATGCGGCGGCGGCGCGGCGGGCGCGGCGGGCGCGGCGGGCGCGGCGAACCAGAAGCGTTCGCGGACGAAGGGAGTGGTCGGCAGGCGCAGGGGAAGCGGAGTCTTCTTGCCGCGCCAGCGCGCCGCCCAATCGACCTCGGCCCCCGCCGCCCATGCCGCCGCCAGCCGCCCCAGGCGTTCGCCGCGCGACGCCTTGCGCAGGGAAACCGACGGGTCGGGCGGCGCGCCGCCGGAAACCCAGACCCCCGGCGGCGCGGCGCGGTCCTCGGCCAGCGCGGTCAAGGCCTCGCCCAGGGCCGCCGGATCGTCGGCGACCACGGCGGCGCGGCAGGCCATAGCGTCGCGCCCGGTTTGCAGGGTGAAGGCCAGCGCCTTCAGGTCCACCGCCCCATCCCGCGTCGCCAGCCACGCCGCCAGATCGCGGCAGACACGGCGCAGCCGGTCGGGGTCGCGCGCCGACAGCGGCAGCAGCGCCGGGCCGTTCCGGCGGGGGCCTTTTCCCCGGTCCGGGGCGGCGATTCCAGCACCAGATGCGCGTTGCCGCCGCCGAAGCCGAAGGCGCTGACCCCGGCGCGCAGCGGAGCCTTGCCCTTCGCCCGCCAGGGCCGTGGCGCATCGACCACGAAGAAGGGGCTATCTTCCAGCTTCAGCATCGGGTTGGGCCGCTCGAAGCCGACGTTGGGCGGCAGGGTGCGGTGCCGCATCGCGGCGATCACCTTGACGATCCCGGCCACCCCGGCGGCGCCCTCCAGGTGGCCGATGTTGGTCTTCACCGAACCCAGGCCGCAACTGGCGAGACAGGGCTCGTCGCCGAAGGCGGCGGACAGCTCGGCGAAGGCCTTTTTCAGGCCCATCGCCTCGATCGGGTCGCCCACCGGGGTGCCGGTGCCGTGCGCCTCGATATAGCCGACGCTGGCGGGATGGATGCCGCCCGCCAGATGCACGTCGCGCACCAGCCGCGCCTGGGCGTCCGGACTGGTGACGGTCAGGCCGCCGGTGCGTCCGCCGTGGTTGCTGCCCACCGCCTTGATCACCGCGTGGATGGCGCGGCCTTCGTCCAGCGCCCGTTGCAGCGGCTGCAACAGCAGGACCGCGCCGCCTTCGCCCCGGACATAGCCGTCGGCGGCGGCGTCGAAGGCGCGCGAACGTCCGCTCCGCGACAGCATGCCGTTCTTGGAGAACGCGATGAAATGGTTCGGCGACCACGCCAGATTGACCCCGCCCGCCAGCGCGGCGTCGCAAGCGCCGTCGCGCAGGGCGCGCACCGCCTGTTCCACCGCGATCAGCGAACTGGCGCACGCGGTGTCGTTGACGACGCTGGGGCCGGTCAGGTCGAGGACATAGGAAATCCGGTTGGCGATGATGAAATAGGCGAGGCCGGTCGGCAGATAGGCGTCGGGGGTCTGGCCGCTGTGCTCGAACAGCTCGGCATAGTCCCAATGGCAGCAGCCCATGAACACGCCGGTGCGGCTGCCCGCCAGACGCCCCGGAGCGATCCCCGCGTCCTCGACCGCATGCCACGCCAGTTCCAGGGCGATGCGCTGCTGCGGGTCCATGCTGCGCGCCTCGCGCGGCGAGATGCCGAAGAACCCGGCGTCGAAGCCGTCGGCGTCGTCGATGAAGCCGCCCCAGATGCTGTTGGTCTTGCCGTCCTGCCGACGCGGATCGCCGTAAAGGGCGTCGGCGTCCCAGCGGTCGCGCGGCACCGGCCCGATGCGGCAGCGGCCTTCCGCCAGATCCCGCCAGAAATCCTCCAGGGTCTCGGAGCCGGGAAAGCGCAGGGCCAGCCCGACGACAGCGACGTCGCCGACCGCCGGACGCAGGCCGGAGGCGGTCTTGCCGACCCCGGCTTTCCTGCCCTTTTTCGCGCCCTTCATCGCCGCGCCTCCCGGTCGTCGCGGGCCGTTCCTAGGCGGGCGGTCAGGGCGGCCACGCCGTCGCCGTTCCGCCCCTCGCCCAGAACGAACTGGCGGTAGAGTAGCACGAACGACAGCAGATAGATGAACGCCTGATTCTCCCGCGTGTCGATGCGCTCGGGCGGCGAGGTCAGAACCTTGCGGCACAGCGCCTGGGCGAAGCGCCCGTCCAGCAGGTCGATCTTGTTGAGTTCGTCTTCCGACAGCAGGGCGTCCAGATAGTCCGGGCGGTGCGCGATGAAGGCCGCCGCGTCGGGGGCGCGATAGGGGTGCTTGTGGCGGGTCAGCACGTCCTTTGGCAAGTCGGCGGCGAAGGCCTGCTTCAGGATCGACTTTTCCCCCCATCCGCCGTCGAAGCGCAGGTTGACCGAACCCGCCAGCCCGACCACCGCCGGATCGAGGAACGGGCAGCGGTTTTCCACCCCGTGCGCCATCCCCATGCGGTCGCCCTGGGTGGACAGCAGATACCCCGCCAGCAGGGTGCGGAATTCCAGCCACTGCGCCTTTTCCACGTCGCCCAGGTCGCCGTATCCGGGTTCGGCGGCAATCAGCCGCGACAACGGCGCGAACGGATCGATCCCGGCGTCGCGCAGCAGCCGGGCGGCGAAGCGCCCGTTCTGGAAGCGCAGTTCGTGGGAGAACAGCCCCGGCATCCGTTCCTCGGTGAACTGCTGGTAAAGCCCCAGCAACGAACCGTGGTGCGCCTCGGAGTAATGGCCGAGGTAGGGGTTCAAAAGGGCGATCCGGCTTTTGCGCTGTGGGTTGTCCAGGCTCGCCCATTGCCGCCGCAGCAAGGTCTCGCGGAACAGGCCATAGCCCAGGAACACTTCGTCCGCGCCCTCGCCGCTCAGCACCGTCTTGATGCCGTCGGCGCGGACCCGTTGCGACAGCAGGAACAGCGGCACGAAGGCGGTGCGGAAGGACGGACACTCGGCGTGCCACACCGCCTCGGGAAAGGTGGTGACGATGTCGCGGGCGGTGACCCGCAGGGCCCGATGCTCGGTCCCCAAGTGGCGGCTGGCGATTCGCTGGAAGCGGGATTCGTCCAGGTCCGGGTCGTCGAATTCCACCGAGAAGGTACGCGGCGCACGGCCCGAGACCTGCGCCGCCACCGCCGCGACGATGCTGGAATCCAGCCCGCCGCTCAAATAGACCCCGACCTCCACGTCGCTGCGCAGGCGCAGGCGCACCGCCTCCACCACCGCGTCATGGACCAGACGGGCGGCGTCCTCCTGGGTCAGGTCCGGATGGCGGCAGGAAAAATCCAGCCGGTCGTAGACATGGATGCGGGGCTCCCCGCCCGCCTCGACCTCCAGCCAGCTCGCCATCGGCACCTGGGCGACGCCGACGAACCCGGTCTGTTCCGGCAACGGCGTCCAGTGCCCGAGGATGGAGGCGATCTGTTCCGCGTCCGGCGCGAAGGAGAACCCCTCCCAGGCCAGGAACGCCTTCATTTCCGAGGCGAACGCCCAGCCCTCGGCGCAGCGGGCGTAATACAGCGGGCGCTTGCCGTAGCGGTCGCGGGCGAGGATCAGGCGTCCCTCCACCGCGTCCCACAGCGCGAAGGCGAAGGCGCCGTCGAAGCGCGCCAGGCAGTCCGCCCCCCAGTGCAGCCACGCCTGCAACACCACCTCGGTATCGCAGCCGGTCGCAAACGAGCGCCCCGCCTCCTGCAATTCCTTGCGCAGTTCCAGATAGTTATAGACCTCGCCGTTATAGGCGATCCACCACCGCCCGGAGGCGTCGGACAGCGGTTGCCGACCGCCCGCGAGATCGAGGATGCTCAGCCGCACCGCGCCGAGGCCGCCGCAGTCGTCGATGCGATAGCCCGCCCCGTCCGGACCGCGATGGCCGATCGAGGCCAGCATCGCGACGATGCGATCCGGCGCGGGCGCGACCCGACCGGGGTCGATCAGATATCCGGCGATGCCGCACACCGAGCCTACCTCCCGCGCCGCTACCGCACGAAGGCGACGATGCGGTCGAAGCTGACCAGGATGTTGGTCAGCATCTCCTCGTCGGTGAACGCGATGCCGAACTCGGTCTTCAGGAAACCGACCAGTTGCACGTAACCGAACGAATCCATGACTCCGGCCTTGAACAGGTCGGTATCCCCGGCGATCTCGCCGCCGAATTCGAACAGGAAGGTTTCTTCTAGGAACGATCTGATGCGGTCTTCCATGAACCCCTCGATGGACTTGAACCCGAATAGGATACGGTCATCCGCCGCCCCCGTAGCGGGCGACGGTTTCGGCCAACAGATCGGCGGTCGCCGACATCAGGCGAAGCGCCAGACCGTCGGCGTGGCGCTGTCGCCAGGACGACAGCTCGCTGTCCGCCACCCACTGGTTGAACGCCCCCAGGGCGGGGCCGCAATAAATCTGGAAATCCACCTTGCGCTCCGCCGTTCCGGCCAGCGCCAGACGCAGGCTGTGACCGAAATACCAGCGGAAGATCAGGGCCATGCGTTGCTTCGGATGGCGCTCGGCGAGGGCCAGGACGTCGGCGGGATGATAGGCCTGGCAGTCCCGCCAGATGTCGCCGATGCCGCGATGGAAGTACCGCTCCTGCACCTGATCCAGGGTCTTGGTGTCGATCGCCTCCAGACTGTCGTGCTGCCGATAGAGTTCGTGCAGTCGGCTGGCCCGCACCGGGAACAGCACGCCGCGCTTGAAGACCTGAACCTTCGCCCCCAGTTCGAACATGTCCCCGGCGACGGTATAGGCGGTGTCCTGGACTTCGGCCTCTTGCAGCATGTCCTTGACCAGATCGCTGGTCCCCGCCTCGGCGGTGCATTGGTTGATCGACCCGGTGACCAGGAAATCCGCGCCCAGAACCAGGGCGCCGACCGCCGCCTCGGGGGTGCCGATGCCGCCGCCCGCGCCGACCCGCACCGCCTGCCCATAGCCGAATTCGGCCATCGACCGGTCGCGCAGACGGCGGATCGCGGGGAACAGCACCGTCATCACCCCCCGATCGGTGTGGCCGCCCGAATCCGCCTCGACGCAGATATCGTCGGCCATCGGCACCCGCCGCGCCAAGTCCGCCTGAGTCGCCGTCACCCGTCCCTCGGCGAGCAGCCGATCGACCAGTTCCGGCGGCGCGGGTTTGAGGAACTCGGCGGCGACCTCGGGGCGGGAGAGCTTCGCCATCACCCGGTTGCGCGCCGCCACCCCGCCGCCGTCGCGCTCCAGCCCCGACAGCCGATAGAGAGCCAGTTCCGGCGTCACCCGGACATAGGCGGAGGCATCGACGGCGCGGACGCCGTGCTTCAGACACAAAGCGACGTTCTCGGCCTCGCGCGAGCCGCTCAACAGGTTGACGCCATAGGGCTCGCCCGGCGCGACGCGGGATTGAATCTCCCGAATCGCCGCCTCGACCCGGTCGGGGGAAAGGCCGCCGCTGCCGAAATAGGACAGGATGCCCGCCTTGGCGCAGCGCACCACCATATCGACCGAGGACACCCCGTGCGCCATCGCGCCGCAGACATAGGCGTATTTCGCCCCATGGGCGGCGCGGAAGGCGGCGCTGCCCAGGGTTTCCGGCGCAAGGCCGCGCCGCGACGCCGCCATCGGGGCGGGCGCGGCGGGAACCGCCGGGCGCGGCGCGGGCGACGGCGTCCATTGGGACTTGATCTCGCGCAGCATCGGCGCCAGCACCGGCTTCGGCGCGAATTCAACGAATTCGCTCGCCCCCATGTCCAGCATCCGCCAGACGCAGGCGAGCCAGTTCACCGAGGACGTAATCTGCCGCGCCAGCAATCCGCCGACGTCGGCGCCATAGGGCTCCCCGGTGACGTTGGAGATCACCGGGATGCGCGGCGGACGGAACCCCCGCCCGGAAAGGAAAGCGGCGAACTCCGCCGCCGCCAGATCCATCAGGCGGGAATGGAAGGCGCCCCCCACCGGCAGGCGGACGAAGGCGAGGCATCCCGCCGCGACGAACCCCGCCTCGGCCCGGACCACCTCGTCCACGGGGCCGGAAATCACCACCTGGGTCGGGGTGTTGACGTTGGCGATGTCGAGGCCGGGAAAGCCGTCCGCCAGCACCCGGGCGACCGCGTCGCGGGACAGGCCGATCACCGCCGCCATCGCCCCGGCGGGAGCCGCCGCCATCAACTCGGCGCGCTTCTTGACGATGCTCAGGCCGGTGGCGAAATCGAAGGCGTCCGCCGCCAGCAGGGCGTTGTACTCGCCCAGGCTGTGACCCGCCGCCATCGCGGGCGGGGAACCGCCGTCCCAAAGATGCTTGGCGTGGGCCAGGGCGTTGACGACGAACAGGGCGGGCTGGGTATGGCGGGTGTCCTGCAAGCCGCCGCCGGGATCGTCCAGGCACAGGCGCTCCAGGCGATAGCCGAGAATGTCGTCGGCCTGGGAGAGAAGCCCGGGAAACAGCGGAAACAGTTCCCGCCCCATCCCCTTGATCTGGGAGCCTTGCCCCGCGAAGAGGTGCGCGGCGGAACCCGTCGACCCTTGCATGCCGCCCCTCCCGGTTGAGACCCACTCCCTTGCACCGCAGGAAACCATGCCCCGGCGACGAAGAAAAAACAAGATATTCCAGCGCCTTCCAACGGCACCCGGCGATCACGCCATGGTCTGATCCCCTTCGCCGACGGAGGCGATCCGCACCTCCTCCGCCGCGCCGTCGGCGCGGAACGCCCGCACCTCGGGCGAATCGCCCGCCAGCGACGCGACGAGGTAAAGCAACGCCGGATCGGTCGCGCCGCGCCGGTCCTCCTCCGACAATCGCGCCGGACCGTCCGGATGGCTGTGATAGACGCCGCGAAGGGTCAGACCCTCCGCCCGCAGGGCGCGCAGCGCGGCGAACTGTTCCTCCGGAATCAGGGAAAACCGCGTCGGCGAGGCCGCCGCGTTGGTCATCCGCACGACGCGAACGACCACGTCCTCGCGCGCCCCCAGATAGCCGCAGGCCTCGAACGGCAGGGCGTCGCGGGCATGGGCGACGATCTCGGCCAGGGCCTCGGCGGCGATCGACAATCCGCTTTCCATCGTGCTCCGCCTCCCGCGCGGGCGGCGCGGGGTTGCCTCGGCCGCGCCGCCGTCCGATACTCCCCTCCGGTTTCCCGGATGAAGGACGCCCGCCATGATCCGCCCCCTCCTCGCCGCCGCCATCGCCCTGATGCTGTCCGCCGCGCCGCTGGCGGCGCGCGACGTCACCCTGCTCAACGTCTCCTACGACCCGACGCGGGAGTTGTACCGCGACGTCAACGCCGCCTTCGCCGCCCGGTGGAAGGCGACAACCGGCGAGACGGCGACGATCAACCAGTCGCACGGCGGGTCGGGCAAGCAGGCCCGCGCGGTGATCGACGGGCTGGCCGCCGACGTGGTCACCCTGGCCCTCGCCTACGACATCGACGCGATCGCCGAAAAATCCGGCCGGATCGCCGCCGACTGGCAGACCCGCCTGCCACGGAACGCCGCGCCCTATACCTCGACCATCGTCTTTTTGGTGCGCAAGGGCAACCCGAAGGGGATCAAGGACTGGGACGATCTGGTCAAGCCGGGGGTGCAGGTGATCACCCCCAACCCCAAGACCTCGGGCGGGGCGCGCTGGAACTATCTGGCGGCCTGGGGGTTCGCGCGGGAAAGGCTGGGGGGAGACGCGGCGGCGGAAGACTTCGTGGCGAAGCTGTTCGCCAACGTGCCGGTGCTCGACACCGGGGCGCGCGGCTCCACCAACACCTTCGTCCAGCGGAAGCTGGGCGACGTGCTTCTGGCCTGGGAGAACGAGGCCTTCCTGGCGGTCGAGGAACTCGGCAGGGACGCGGTGGAAATCGTCGTCCCCTCGCTGAGCATCCTCGCCGAGCCGCCGGTGGCGGTGGTGGACAAGGTGGCCGACCGGCGCGGCACCCGCAAGATCGCCGAGGCCTACCTGAATTTCCTCTACACCCCGGAAGCGCAGGAGATGGTGGCCCGGCACCACTACCGGCCGCGCGACCCGGCGGTGGCGGCGAAATACACCGACCGTTTCCCGGCGCTGAAGCTGATCACGGTTGACGGCGCCTTCGGCGGCTGGCAGAAGGCGCAGAAGGAGCACTTCGCCGACGGCGGAATTTTCGACCGGATCGGCGCGAAACGCTGACCGGAGGCCGCGAACCGTGGGCGAGGCCGTTCTCCGCCGCAAACCCTGGGTCCGCCCCAGCGTCCTGCCCGGCTTCGGGCTGACCCTCGGCTATACCCTGTCCTACATGGGCCTGATGGTGGCGCTGCCCCTGCTCGCCCCTGTTCGTCCGCGCCTTCGGCGGCGGCTTCGCCGCCTTCTGGCGGGCGGCCACCGCGCCCCGGGTGGTCGATTCCTATATCTTAAGCTTCGGCGGCGCGCTCGCCGCCGCGTCCGTCAACGTGGTGCTGGGGTCGCTTCTCGCCTGGGTTCTGGTGCGCTATCGCTTTCCCGGACGGCGGGTGATCGACGCCCTGATCGACCTGCCCTTCGCCCTGCCCACGGCGGTCACCGGCATCGCTCTCACCACCCTTCTCGGGCCCGGGGGGCTGCTCGGCAAACCGCTGGAAGCGATCGGCGTCCAGGTCGCCTTCACCCCGCTGGGGGTCGGCGTGGCGATGGTGTTCATCGGCCTGCCCTTCGTCGTCCGCACCGTCCAGCCGGTGCTCGACGACTTCAGCGCCGAGATCGAAGAGGTCGCCGCCAGCCTGGGGGCCAGCCGCCTGCAAACCTTCCGTCTGGTGATCCTGCCGTCCCTGCTGCCCGCCGCGATCACCGGCTTCGCGCTGGCCTTCGCCCGCGCCGTCGGCGAGTACGGATCGATCATCTTCATCGCCGGAAACCTGCCCAACCGCACCGAGATCGCCCCCCTGCTGATCGTCATCAAGCTGGAGCAATACGACTATGCCGCCGCCGCCGCGATCGCCGCGGCGATGCTGATCGCCTCGTTCGCCCTGCTGCTCGCGATCAACGGCGCGCAGCGCTGGGTCTGCCGCCGCACCGGGAGGGCCTGAGCGATGCGCCGCGCCGCGACCGCCGAACCCGCCCTGGTGCAATGGGGTCTGACCTTGGCCGCCCTGCTGTTCGTCGGCGGGTTCCTGTTTCTGCCCCTGGGAACGGTGTTCGCCGAGGCCCTGTCGCGCGGGCCGATGGCCTATTGGCGGGCGGTGTCCGATCCCGACGCCCTGGCGGCGGTGCGCCTGACCCTGCTTACCGCCGCGATCGCGGTGCCGCTCAATCTGGTGTTCGGCGTCGCCGCCTCCTGGGCGATCGCCAAGTTCGACTTTCGCGGCAAGAGCGTGCTGATCAGCCTGATCGATCTGCCGTTCTCGGTCTCGCCGGTGATCTCGGGCCTGATCTTCGTGCTGCTGTTCGGATTGCAGGGATGGTTCGGCCCCTGGCTGGCGGCGCACGACGTCACGCTGATCTTCGCGGTGCCGGGGATCGTTCTCGCCACGGTGTTCGTCACCTTTCCCTTCGTCGCCCGCGAACTCATCCCCCTGATGCAGGAACAGGGGTCGGAGGAAGAGGAAGCCGCCCTGGTCCTCGGCGCGTCCGGCTGGCAGGCGTTCGCCCTGGTCACCCTGCCCAAGCATCCGCTGGGGGCTTCTCTATGGCGTGCTGCTGTGCAACGCCCGGGCGATGGGGGAATTCGGCGCGGTGTCGGTGGTGTCCGGCCACATTCGCGGCCTGACCAACACCATGCCGTTGCAGGTGGAAATTCTGTATAACGAATACCAGTTCGTCGCCGCCTTCGCGGTGGCGTCCCTTCTCGCCGGGCTGGCGCTCGTCACCCTGGCGGCCAAGACCCTGCTGGAACACCGCTTCGCCGCCGCCCGCGCGGCGTCGGGAAAGGACTGACCGATGTATCTGGAACTGAAGAACGTCGACAAGGCGTTCGGCGATTTCCAGGCCTTGAGCGACGTCTCCCTCGCGATGCGGGAAGGGGAGCTTCTGGCGCTGCTCGGCCCTTCGGGCTCGGGCAAGACCACCCTGTTGCGGATCATCGCCGGTCTGGAGCAACCCGACCGCGGCCGGGTGCTGATCGGCGGCGACGACGTCGCCGACGTCGGGGTGCAGTACCGGCGGATCGGCTTCGTCTTCCAGCACTACGCCCTGTTCCGCCACATGACGGTGGCGGAAAACATCGGCTTCGGCCTGCGGGTGCGGAAACCCAGGCCGCCACGCGAAGCGATCGACGCCAAGGTGCGGGAACTGCTGCACCTGGTGCAGTTGGAGGGGCTGGAACACCGCTATCCGTCGCAACTGTCGGGCGGACAGCGGCAGCGGGTGGCGCTCGCCCGGGCGCTCGCCATCGAGCCCAAGGTCCTGCTGCTGGACGAGCCCTTCGGCGCGCTTGACGCCCAGGTGCGCAAGGAACTGCGCCGCTGGCTGCGCCGCCTGCACGACGAGACCGGAATCACCGGGGTCTTCGTCACCCACGACCAGGAGGAAGCGCTGGAAGTCGCCGACCGGGTGGTGGTGGTGAACAAGGGACGGATCGAACAGATCGGCACGCCGGAAGCGATCTACGACGATCCGGCGACGCCCTTCGTCTATCAGTTCCTCGGCAACGTCAACCGCCTGCCCTGCCGCATCGACCGGGGGCGGGCGACGCTCGCCGGATTGAGCCTGCCGACGCCGGAATTCGCCGATCTGGCCGACGCGGCGGGGATCGCCTTCGTCCGTCCGCACGACCTGGATCTGGCGGTGGGCGACGGCGACGGCATTCCGGTGACGGTGCGCCACGTGGTGCTGATGGGACCGTCGGTGCGGATCGAGACCGCCGACGCCGCCGGGCAGATGCTGGAGGTGGAAATGTCGCGCGCCCGCTGGACCGCGCTCGCCCTCGGCCCCAGCGCGAAGGCCCGCGCCACCCCCCGGCAGATGCGGGTCTTCCCCGGCGAGGCGTAAGGGAAATCAGTCTCCGGACGCCTTGGGCGGCTGCCCCAGACGCCACAGGGTTTCGGCGCGGCGACCGAGCAGCCACAGGCTGACGCCGAGCACGGCGAAGAACGCCCCCTTGTGCAGGTTGTCCCAGAACATCTCGAAAAAGCGGGTGTAGAGGTTGATCGCCAGAAAGACCAGGCCATAGCCGCGCAGCATCGCGTCGTCGCGCCGCAGCCCCAGCCAGATCGCCGTCGCCGCCGCCGCCGCGAACAGCAGCGACCAGTGCAACAGTTCGATCTGCTTCACCCGTCGCCAGGAATCGACGTCGCCGTAGTCGCCGAAGATCGACAGCAGCCACAGGCTGACGAACAGGTAGAGCAGGCCGAGCGACTGGGTCGAGCGTGCGAAGAGGACCAGACGGGGAACCCGGCGGAAGGCCTGCGCCAGGGCGACCAGCGCGCCGCCCAGAAGGACGAAGCGCAACGGCCAGTTCATGCCGAGGTAATAGCTTCCCCACCCCGAGGCGTAGCCGGTATGGGCGCCCATCCAACCGCCGAACGACAGCACCGCGAAGACCCACACCAATACCGAGCGCGCCGCCAGGGCGACCGCCGCGTAGACCGCGCAGGCGATCAGCAGCAGAAGATCGAAGCGCCCGCTGCCGGTATCCAGCCAGAGGCCGAGGTTGGCGACGCTTCCGGCGGTGGCCAGCACGCCGAGGAACAGGATCGCCTCGTTGCGAAAGCCGGTCAGCGGGCGCTGGCGCAGGCGGAAGACCGCGTAGCCGAACAGCCCCGAGGCCAGGACGGCGAGGCCCAAGCAGCGTTGCGCCGGACCGAACGCGAACAGCCGCTTGATCAGTTCGACGACGCGGGCGTCGGCGAACACGGACGCGAAGGCGGTGACCAGACAGGCCAGCGCCGTCCAGAAGGCATAGCGGGCCAACCGCCGCCAGTCGAAGGGCTGCACCCGGATGTCGGCGGCCAGACGCTCCGCCGCCTCGTCCGAAAGCAAACCGGCGGCGCGCCAATGGTCGAGACTCTCGCGCAGAATCAGGGCTTTGCTGAGGGGAAGATCGAGCACGGGGAACTCCTGGTCACGGCCGAACGCGGTCCGACTCTCCGGATCCGGGGGCCGAGTGTCCCAAATTTCCGCGCCGTTGGCGATGGCGGAATGCGGCCCCGCAAGGTTCGGCGCGCCGCCCTTGACCGAAGGCGAAAAATCGGGGAGCACAACGGTTCCGTCACCCACCAAGGATGCGCCCGATGTCCGATGCCGTAATCGTTTCCGCCGACGCGGCGCGCCGCGAGGCCGCCGCCATTCTGGTCGCCTGCGGCGTGCCCGCCCCGGACGCCGAAGTGGTGGCGCGCAATCTGGTCGCCGCCGATCTGCGCGGCATCGACACCCACGGCCTGTTCTGCCTGCGCGAATACGCCGAAAGCGTCGCCGACCGCCGCATCGACCCGACGCCGAGAATCGCGATCTCCCGCCGCCTGCCCTGGGCGATCGCGGTGGACGGCGGCAACGGCCTCGGCCCCCTGGTCGCCGAGCGGACGATGGACGCGGTGATGGAAACCGTGGCGTCCCAGGGCATCGCGGTGGCGACGGTGCGGGGATCCAACCACTACGGCGCGGCGGCGGTCTACATCGAACGCGCCGCCCGGGCCGGATGCATCGCCCTCGCCTCGGCCAACGCCATCGCCATGGTCGCCCCTTTCGGCGCGAAGGCCCGCTTCTTCGGCACCAATCCGCTGGCGGCGGCGGTTCCGGCGGGCAAGTATCCGCCCTTCGTCCTCGACATGGCGACCTCCGACGGCGCGCTCCGGAAGGTGCGCAAGGCCCTGGCCGAGGGCCGCGACATCCCGCTCGGCTGGGCCACCGACAAAAACGGCATCCCCACCACCGACCCGGCGGCGGCGGTGGACGGCATGCTCTTGCCCTTGGCGGAGCGAAGGGATCGGGGCTTGCCTATCTTCTCGACATCCTGACTGGCAGTCTTTCCGGCGGGTTGATCTCCGCCGACGTGCGCAACAACTTCACCAACCACGACCGGCCCTCGGGCAACGGCCACGTCTTCCTTGCCTTCAAGGTGGAGGCCTTCCTCGACGCCGCCGACTTCGCCCGCCGCATGGAAGACCAGATCGAGCGTCTGCACGCCCTGCCCGCCGCCGATGGCTTCGACGCGGTGCGCTATCCGGGCGAGCGGGCGGCCAGGATCGCCGCCGAACGCGCTCGCGACGGCATTCCGCTGCCGCGCCACGCCTTCGACGCCCTGGCCGCCCTGGGGGCGCGGTTCTGAAGACGCCGCCGCCGCGCCGGAACCGGACCGCCGCGTCACGCGAAATACACGCCCAAGTCATTGACGGCACGGAATTCGTGTGGGATGGTAGCGCATGCGACTGCGACCCGCCCGATCCGCCCGTAAGCCACGGGCCGGTGGCGCATGAAAAGGAGATCGCGATGACGGAAGCTGAGAAAGTGGTCCTGTCCCCCGAGGAAATCGACGCCAAGGCGCACCGGCTGATCGCCAACTGCGCGTGGGGGTCGGCGGGACTCGGTCTGGTGCCGATTCCGCTCGTCGATCTGGTGGCGATCGGCGGCTTGCAGGTCTGGCTGGTCCGCGAACTCGCCAAGCTGCATCAGGTGCCGTTCCAGGGCAACCGCGCCAAGGCGGTGGTCTCGGCGCTGATCGGCGGCGGCGCGCCGACGATCCTGTCGGGCGGGGTTTCCTCGCTGGTCAAGATGGTGCCGCTGGTCGGCCCGATCCTCGGCCTCGCCGTGATGCCCGGCCTGTCCGGCGCCTCGACCTTGGCGCTGGGCCGGGTCTTCAACACCCACTTCAAGACCGGCGGCACCCTGCTCGACTTCGACGCCGACAAGATGCGCGCCTTCTACGAGGCCGAACTCGCCAAGGCGAAGGCCGAGGCTCCGGCCGCCAAGGGCAAGGCCGCGTCCGCCGCCGCCCCCGCCGCCTGACCGGCGCGGGTTCGTCCGGTTCAGATGGCGCCGGTCCGGATGCGGACCAGCGCCATCGGCTTGTCCGCCGCGACGCATCCCGGCGCCCCCGGCGCCAGGACGAAGTCGCGCAAATGCCAGATCCGCCCGTCGAACGCCGCGCGCGCCGCGCCGAAAGCGGCCACGCCGACCTCGACGGCGCGAAGATCGCCCACCCGCCGCCTTCAGCACCGCCTCCTTGCGCGTCCACAGGCGCAGAAAGGCGTCCCGCCGCCGCTCCGGCGGCAGGGCCAGATACGCCCGCTTTTCCGAATCCGACATCGCCAGATCGGCGATGCCGTCGGCATCGGCGGTGGCGGAGGTCTCGACGTCCACCCCGACCTCGGCGTCGAAGGACGCGGCGAGGACCGCATGATCGCCCGAGTGGGACAGGTTGAACCGCAACGCCGACCCGGCGAGGACCGGCTTGCCCTCCGCCGTCGCCGCCAGGGGCAGGTCGGCGGCGGCGCAGCCGGTCAGATCGGCCAGAATGCGACGCATCGCGGCATGCGACTCGACGAAGCGGCAACGGTCCTCGGCCCGCAGGAAGCGGTCGGCGCGCGCCCGTTCGCCGGAGTCGAGAACGTCCCACGCCGCCGCCGGGAAACCGCCGCGAATCGGCACATGCCAAAGCCGGACCTCCGCGTCGCCCATGCCGGTCATCCCGCGTCCATCATCGGGTCGAGGTCGCGCAGGGTCAGGCCGCGCGGCGGACGGGAAGCCCCGCCCTCCGCCGCGACTCCCGCCCAGCGCAGCGCGGCGGCGACCGCCGCGCGGACGGCGGGCGCGTCGTCGCGCACCGCGAAATGGCCGCCGGGCACCGGGATGAAGGTCGATCCGCCGCGCGTCGCGTCGCCCCAGGCCGCCACCCGCGCGGCTTCGACCGAGCGGTCGTCCCCGGCGGCGATCGCCGCCACCGGACAGGACAGGGAGGCGGGAGGAACGCAAGGGCGGGTCTCCGCCACCGCGAAATCGGCGCGCAGGGTCGGCTCGACCAGATCGCGCAGTTCGGGATCGGCCAGAACCTCGCCGGGCAGGCCGCCCAGGTCCGCCACCCCTTGCCAGAACGCCGCCCCGGACAGGGCATGCAGCAGCCGCCGCGCGCACGGCAGATGCGGCGCGGAACTCGCCCCGGCGATCAGCAGGGCGGGGGCGCGCCCCGCCGCCTCCCACCGCCGCGCCACCGCGTGGGCGAGACTCGCCCCCATCGACCAGCCGAACAGCACCGCCGGGCGGTCGGCCAGGGGCAGAAGCGCCGCCGCCGCCGCGTCGGCGAGGGGATCGATGTGGGTGAACGGCGGCTCGCCGAAGCGTTCCTCGCGTCCGGGCAACTGCACCGGCAGAACCTCCACCGCCGGACCGAACGCCCCCGGCCAGTCGCGGAACAGGTTGCCGCCGCCGCCCGCGAAGGGAAACGCGAACAGCCGCACCGCCGCGTCGGCGCGGGGTTCGGCCCGGGCCAGCCAGCGGCGGATCACGGCGCCGCCGCCGCCATCGCGGCGGCCAGGATGTCCAGCCCCGCCTCCAGATCGTCGTCGCCGATGACCAGGGGGCACAGGCATTTCAGAACCTCGCCATGCGGCCCGGCGGTTTCGATCACCAGCCCGCGCGCGAACGCCGCCGCCGAGACCCGCTGGGCCGCCTCGCCCGAGGCCATGGCCAGCCCCTGGATCATGCCGCGTCCGCGCACCGCCGGATCGACCGCGCCGGGATGGGCGGCGGCGATCTCCGCCAGACGTTCGCGCAACCGCGCCGCCTTGCGCGCGATCCGCCGCTCCAGGGCGTCGTCGCGCCAGAAGCGCAAGGCCTCGGCGGCGGTGACGAAGGCCAGATTGTTGCCGCGAAAGGTGCCGGTATGCTCGCCGGGGCGGAAGCGATCCCACTCCGGCTTGATCAGGACCAGCGACAGGGGAAGCCCCATCCCCGACAGCGACTTCGACAGGCAGACGATGTCCGGGTCCAGCCCGGCGGCCTCGAAGCTGAAAAAGGGGCCGGTGCGCCCGCGGCCGGTCTGGATATCATCGACGATCAACAGGATGCGGTGTTCGCGGCACAGATCGCCCAGGCGCTTCAGCCAGTCCAGGCCGGCGGCGACCACCCCGCCCTCGGCCTGCACCGTCTCGACGATGCAGGCGGCGGGAACCTGGGATTGGTCGGCGGTTTCGGCGAGCATCCGCTCAAACCACGCCAGGGTATCGACGCCGGGGCCGAGGCCTCCGTCGTAGGGCAGGAAGACGGTGCCGCCGATCGGCGGCACGGTGTCGGACTGGCGCAGGGGACCGCCGGAAACCGCCATCGACCCGGCGGTCATGCCGTGGAAGGCATGGACGAAGCTGACGATGCGGCTGCGCCCGGTCGCCTTGCGCGCCGCCTTCAGCGCCGCCTCGACCGCGTTGGTGCCGGTGGGGGCGCAGAACAGCATGCGGTGGGACATGCCGCGCGGCTTCAGGATGACGTCATGGAAGCCCTGGACGAAGACTTCCTTCGCCGCCGTCGCCATGTCGAGGGAATGGAGAATGCCGTCGCCCTCGACATAGGCGAGCAGCCGCGCCTTCATCCCGTCGTCGTTGTGGCCGTAGTTCAGCGCCCCCGCGCCAGAGAAGAAGTCGATGTACTCCCGCCCCGAACGCCCGCGCAGGCGGACCCCCTTGGCGGAAACGAAGACGTCGGGGAAGTGCCGACAGTAGTATCGGACTTCGGATTCGTACTGAAGGAACGCGTCCATCTGAAACTCGGTACGGTTGCGGCGTCGGGCGACGCCTGTTCATTCAGGCCTACCACCATTGACGCCGCCGGGGAACCGCGACAACGCCTGTCCCCGCCGCTTTTTTCCGGCGTGGACAGGCGCGGCGGGCGACCGCTTCGGCGCGGACCGTTCCACTCGGGCGGAATATGCTCTAGAGTGCGGGCGTCCTTGTCCGCGAAAGGCGAGCGCCCGCCTGATGAACCACCTTGTCCGACTGCTGGCCTCCCAGGCGTCGTTTCCGCGCATCCGCGTGGCGACGGCGGCGCTGTTGTCCGGCCTCAACGGCACGCTCGTCCTGGCGATCGTCAACATCGCGGCGCGGGAGATCGCCGATTCGGGCCGCGCCCAGGTGGACTGGCGTCTCGCCGCCCTGTTCGCGGCGGGCACCGCGATCTATGCCGCCGCCGAGGTCTTCGTCGTCGCGCGCATCTGCGCCGCCCTGGAAGACGCCGTCCACGCCCTGCGCGGGCGGCTGCTCGACCGGCTGGCCCGCGCCGATTTCGAAAAGGTGGAGGCGATCGGCCGCGCCGACCTGTACGAGGGGATCACCCAGGCGTCGCGGACGATTTCGCAGAATTCGCAGTTTCTCGCCCTCGGCCTGCGCTCCCTGGTGATGGTGTTCGCGATCCTCGCCTACATCGCCTGGGTATCGGTCACCGCCTTCGTCCTCGTCCTCGCGGCGACGGCGGTGGGCGGGCTGGCCTATCACCGCACCGGGCAGCGCCTGGCGGAAGGCTTCGCCCGGATGATGGACGCGGACAAGCGGCTGTTCGAAAGCCTGGGCGACCTGCTGGACGGCTTCCAGGAGGTGCGGCTGAGCAGCGCCCGCCGCCGCGACCTCGCCGCCGCCTTCGCCGAGGTCTCGGACGCCGCCACCGAAGTCCGCGCCGACGTCCAGATTCGCGCCATGCAGCAGTTCGTCCTGGGGCAGGTGGCGGTGTTCTTCCTGCTGGCGGTGGTGGTCTTCGTCATCCCGGTCTATTCCCCGTCGTTTCGCGGCCAGGTGGTGCAGGTCGCCACCTCGGTCCTGTTCATGACCGGGGCGATCGGCGCGGTGATCCAGACGGTCCCCCTGCTCGGCGCGTCGGAACAGGCGGCGATCCGCATGCTCCGCCTCGACGAACGCCTCGCCGAGGCCCGCGAGGACGCCGCCGAAACCGCCGACGACAGCGCCGCCGCGCCGCCCGCCGCCTTCCGCGAAATCGCGTTGCGCGCCGTCACCTATGCCTATGCCGCGCCGGAAGGCGAAACCGGCTTCGCCCTCGGCCCCATCGACCTGACCCTGCGCGCCGGGGAAACCGTCTTCGTCACCGGCGGCAACGGATCGGGCAAATCCACCCTGATCAAGCTGTTGACCGGCCTGACCCAGCCGCACAGCGGCGCGATGAAGATCGATGGCGAGACCGTCGGCCCGCGCAACCGCCGGGCCTTCCGCGCCCTGGTCTCGCCGGTGTTCTCCGACTGCCACCTCTTCCCCCGGCTCTACGGCGCCGAGGCCTTCTCCCCCGACGAGGCGAAGGCGCTTCTCGCCTGGATGGAACTGGACGCGGCGACCCGGCTGTCCGGCGACCGGGTCGAGCACCTCGCCCTTTCCGCCGGGCAGAAGAAGCGTCTGGCGCTGATCGCCGCGCTGTTGGAACGGCGACCGCTGCTGATTCTCGACGAATGGGCGGCGGACCAGGACCCCCACTTCCGCCGCAAGTTCTATCGCGAGGTCCTGCCCGCCCTGAAGGCGCAGGGCAAGACCGTCGTCGCGGTCACCCACGACGACGCCTATTTCGACGCCGCCGACCGCCGCCTCCACCTGGAGGAAGGACGGCTGACCGAAATCGCCGCGAAGGGGGGCGCATGACCATGCGGCTCGTCGATTTCCTGCGGCGCAACGCCTCGGTCGATCCGCGCCCCCTGGTGGCGATGACCCTGATCGGCGCGCTCTCCACCCTGATCGTCCTCGCCCTGATCAGCCTCGGCGCGGTGGAGGCCCGAAGCCACGACCCCGGATTGCGCATGCTGGCGATCTTCCTCGCCGCCGTCGGGCTGTACGTCGCCTCGCAGAATTCGGCGATGTCCGGCGCGGCGCGCGAGGCGGAACAGATCATCCGCCGCCTGCGCGCCCGCCTGTTCGACCGCATCGAGACCGCCGACGTCGCCACCGTCCAGGCGATCGGGCGGGCGCGCCTGTACGCGGCGATGGCGCACGAAACCCAGACCCTGTCGCGCACCGTGGTCATCCTGGTGATCGCCGCGCAGCAGGCGGTCTCCCTGGTTCTCGTCGCCTTGTTCCTCGCCTGGCTGACCCTGCCAGGCTTCCTTGCCGTCGCGGTTCTGGGAAGCCTGGCGATCCTGATTCACGTCCGGCGGGCGGGAGCGATGGCGGCGGTGACCGAACGGGCGATCGCCGACGAACGCGCCCTGTTCGACGGCTTCGAGCATCTGCTCGGCGGCTTCAAGGAGGTGCGGGTCAACGCCCGGCGCGGCCGCCGCCTGATCGCCGAGATCGACGCCGCCTCGGACCGGGTGCAGCGGACCAACGGCGCCGCGAAACGCCGCTGGGGGATCGACTTCGTCGTCGTCCAGACGATGTTCTATGCCCTGATGGGGCTGATGGTGTTCGCCGTGCCGATGTTCGATTCCGGCTTCGCCGACGTGGCGCTGGAAGCCTCCACCGTCGCTTTGTTCATGATCGGCCCGATCGCCACCATCGCCCAGGCGATCCCCGCCCACGCCGAGGACGCCCAGCCCCTCGACGCGCCGATCCGCGAGATCGCCCTGTCCGGCGCGTCCTTCACCTACCGCGAGGCGGATGGCGCCCCCGGCTTCACCGTCGGGCCTCTCGACGCCACCTTCCGCGCCGGAGAGGTGGTCTTCGTCACCGGCGGCAACGGCTCGGGCAAGTCCACCCTGTTGCGCCTGCTGACCGGGCTGTTGCGCCCGGATCGCGGCGTTCTGTCGGTCAACGGCGTCCCCCTGGCCGCCGGATGCCGCCAGGCCTATCGCGACCGGATCGCCGCGGTGCTGTCGGACTACCACCTGTTCCGCCGCCTGCACGGCCTCAGCGCGGTCGATCCGGCGCGGGTCGAGGCCCTGCTGGACATCCTGGAGCTCGGCGACAAGGTCGGCGTCCGGGACGGCGCGTTCACCACCGTCGATCTGTCCGGCGGGCAAAGGAAGCGCCTCGCCCTGCTGGTCGCGATGCTGGAGGACAAGCCGGTTCTGGTCCTCGACGAATGGGCCGCCGACCAGGACCCCCACTTCCGCCGCAAGTTCTACGAGGAGATCTTGCCGTCGCTGCAGCGGCCCGACCGGACGATCGTCTGCGTCACCCACGACGAGCGCTATTTCTCCGCCGCCGACCGCGTCATCGACATGGCGGAAGGCCGTATTCGGATCAATCCGCCCGGCTGATCTCGTCCCCGGCGGGCGGTCCCTCGCTGTTGAGGACGAAAATCCGACTGGCGGCGGAAAGCCCAGCAGGCGGCGGCATCCCTCGTCGGACGCGGCGGCGATCAGACCCGCCAGACCGGACGCTCCGGTATCCCAGGTCGCCAGCGGCGGATCGCCGAACTCCCCGCCGACGAGGGCCGCTTGCGCCCGCGCGGCGAAGTCCTCGGCCACCGTCATCCCGGCGAAGGCGACGCGCGACAGAATCCGCCACGCGGGATGGGACAGCCGTCCGCAGGACAACCCCGCCATCCGCGTCCGCAAGTCGCCCGCCACCGCCATCATCCGACCGGCGCGCAGACTGGCCAGGGCGCAGGCGGCGGCCACCGGCTCGACGGTGACGACCCGCGGCACGGCGGGAGACGTCCGCCGCCAGATCGCCGCAGCGACGCCGCCCGCGACGCCGCCGACGCCGCATTGCAGGAATAGGTGGGTCGGGGCGAGGGCCTCCAGCCCCTGCTCCCAGGCCTCGGCGGCGAGCACGGCGTAGCCCGCCATGATCGCCCGGCTGACCGGCAGGCCGCCATCGGGGTCGGTGTCGGTGACCAGAAGGCGCCCCGGCTTCCGCGCCTCTTCCGCCGCCACGCCCACCGCGTCGTCATAGGTGCCGTCGACGATCCGGACCTCCGCCCCCCGGGCGCGCAGCCGCTCCAACCGAACCTCGCCGATGTCGCGCCCGACGAAGATCAGGGCGTCGCCGCCCTCCCGCCGCGCCGCCCAGGCGACCGCCAGACCGTGGTTGCCGTCGGTCGCGGCGACGGCGGTGAAGGGCCGCCCGACCATCCCCTCCCGGCGAAGCAGCGCCCGCAGGCCATACGGCGCGCCCAGCGCCTTCACCCCGCCCGCGCCGAAGCGGCGGGATTCGTCCTTGCACGCCACCGCCGCCACCCCGAGTCGGGCGGCGAGGCCGGACAGGGAGAGCAGCGGCGTCGGGGCGTATTCGGGCCAGCCGGAAATATCCCGCCGCGCCGCGTCCATCTCGTCCGGGGAAATTCCCTCCGCCGCGGTTTCGCCGAACCCGCGCCGCGCCCGCCAGCGGCGGTTGATCTGAACCGCCGCGACGCCCGCCGGAAATCCGGACAGCTCCATGCTCTTCCCCCGAAAATCGTTGCCGCGCCTATGATGCGCGGCGATGCTCGGTTATACTGCCGCTCGCCCACGCCGGGGAGGGAAAATCCGTTGCCGATGAAACGTCTTCTGGCGAGTTTCGCCGCCGCCGTCCTGTTCTCCGGAGCCGCGTTCGCGTCCTCCCCCGGCGACGTGACGACGGAATTCAGCCCGGACGCCATTCCCGCCGCCCAGGACAACGCCCGCGACGAGAACAACCTGGAGCCCCCGGACCCGTCGCACCCCCGGGAATACTTCCTCGCGATCTACGGCGGCAGCACCAAGGGCACCTATTTCTACGTGGCGAGCGCGATCTGCGCGGCGGTCAACGCCTCGTTCGACCGCCACCGCATCCGCTGCGTCTCGCTGCGTTCGCAGGGCGACGCCAGCAACGTCAGCCTGATGGCGCAGGGGCGGGCGCAGTTCATCATCATCCAGTCGAACACCAACGACGACGACGCCAGCGGGCGCATCGCCCTGCCCACCGGGCGCTCGGTGATGTCGCTGCACGACGAGTTGGGGGTGCTGGTGGTCAGCCGCCGCAAGGCCATCCGCGCGGTCGGCGATCTGCGCGGCAAACGAATCAACATCGGGCCGGAGGGAACCTCGTCGCGGCACCTGTGGGAAACCCTGCTCGCCGCCGAGGGAATCCGCCACGCCGACCTCGGCACCGTCTACAGCGCCGCCCAGGATCTCAACCAGCGCGGCCTGTGCGACGGCTACCTCGACGCCTTCGGGCTGTGGATCGGCCACCCCGCGCCGCCGATTTCGACCTCGATCGCCAATTGCGGCGCGCGCATCGTCGGCATGCGCACCCCCGCCGTCGAGAAGATGGTGGCGGAGCATCCGTACTTCTTCTGGGGCGAGGTTCCGGCGGGAACCTATCCCGGGCAGACCGCCGCCATTCCGTCCTACGGCTTCAAGGCGACCCTGGTCGCCGACAGCCGGGTGGACCCGTACCTGGTCTATTGGCTGGTGCGCAGCGTGCGCGAGAACCTGGACCTGTTCCGCGCCCACCACCGGTCGCTGTCCACGGTGGAGCCGCGCGCGATGTTCGAGAAGGCGAACTTCCTGCCCTTCCACGCGGGCGCGGCCCGCTATTGGCGGGAGATCGGCTGGCTGCGGGACGACGCGGCGAAATAGGCGCGCAGCGCGGCGGCGTCGAATTGCAGGGCGACGCCGCCGGTTTCGAAATGCAGGATGAAGGCGCGGCCGATGGACCGGGTCAGCGCGGCGGCGGCGACCGACGACACCACCATGCCGACGGCGTTGGCCCCCGGCACCCACTTGGCCAGCGCCGAGGCGGTCGCCGACCCCGCGCCCGCCTGACCGATCCCCCCGGCAAGGCTGGCGGCGAGCACCCGGGCGCGTTCGCGGCGCACCGGCTGGCCGTAGAGTTCGGCCACCGCCTGGATCATCAGGGCGACCGTCGCCATGACGCTCAAGGTGTCGAGCAGCGGCAGCGGCAGCAGGCCGCCGACGGCGGCATAGGCGGTGTGGCGTTCGACGATCTCGCCGGCGCGGGCGCGGCGCAGGGCGACGGACTCCCCTTCCTCCAGGAACGGGGCGGAGGTCTCCGGCGCGGAGTCCGGAATCGCCTCCGGGGCGACCGGATCGGCGGCGGGCGGCTCCGGGGCGGGCGGCGCGTCGCGACGGATATCGTCCAGGGTTTCCGCCGTCGCCTTGGGGAGTTTCTTGCTCATACCGTCACCTCGGATGCGGAAAGGGCGCGTCCGATCTCGTCGGCCAGCGCTTCGATCTCCCGCGCCGCCGCGCCGCGCGGTTCGGTGATCGAGGGCGTCGCCCCGTACAGGGCGGCCTCGCCATAGGCGATGCGGTTGACCAGTTCGCCGTCGAACAGGGGGAACCCGGCGGCGGCGAGTTCGGCGCGGATGTGGCGGGAAATCACGCTGTCGCGGGTGGTCTGGGTGAGGACGCAGCGGAAGCGGGGGCGGCGTCCGTCGCGGGCGGCGAACAGGGTCCGGGCGGTATCGATCATCACATCGACGTCCAGGGGCGACGGCTTCACCGGCACCACCACCAGATCGGCGACGGACAGCGCCGCCAGGGTGGACGGCGCGCGGAACCCGGCGGTATCGACGATCACCGGGGCGTGGGCCAGCGCCGCGCGGCGCGCGGTTTCGGTGACGGATTCGGCGCAGTCCTCGATCACCGGCACCCCGGCCAGGGCCTTTTCCCGCGCCGCCAGCCGAACCAGGGAGCGCTGCGGGTCGGCATCGACCAGGACCGGGTCGCGCCCGGCCCGCCGCCAGTGGACCGCCAGACATCCGGCTAGCGTGCTCTTGCCGCTGCCGCCTTTCAGCGTCACCACCACCAGAATGGGCCCTTGCGTCATCGCCATCACCCCTTCGCCTCGCCCCCTACCTATATCGCACGGTTCGGCGCGCCGAACCAGACGGCAGGACCGTCCGCCCGATCTTCCGCCACCGTCCAGCCGATTTCGCCGCGCCGCAGCGCCTCGTCCTGCGCCGCAAGGTCGTCCACCGCGATCCAGCGCCCGGCTTGCGGCGGCGCGGCGGGCGGGCGGTCGAGGTCGCGGCGCACCAGATAGCGCATCCCGCCGAAACGGGCGCGCAGGGCGCGGATGGTCAGTCCTTCCGCCAGCAGGTTGCGCAGGCTGGGCAGATTGCCCGGCGCCACCGTGGACAGAGCGATCCGCCGCCCCTGTTGCCGCGCCCGCCGCAGGCGTTCGACGACCAGCAGGCGGTGCAGACCGTTGCCGCGCCATTCCGGCAGCACCGCCGCGCCATCGACGGTCGCCGCCGCCGCCCGCTCCTCCGCCGACAGGGCGAAGTCGTCGGCGAAGCTCGGTTCCCCCAGGGGCGGCAGGCCAAGGACGCCATAGGCGATCAGCCGGTCCTCCGCGAACAGGCCGAGGATGGTTCCGACCCGCCCGCTGTGATCGGCGAAAAAGACGTCGGTTTCGCGGCACAGAAGCTCCGGCGCGATGGTTTCGCGCACCGCGCGGTGCAGGGCGATCACCGCGCCGACCTCGCCGTCGTCCAGCCAGCGCCCGGCGAAGCCGACCGGCGGGCAGGGGCGTCCGTGGCGGCGGGTCAGCGCCCCCCGAAGCGGGTCGGAACTCATCGGATCACCTCGGCGTAGTCGAGAAGTTGCAGCGACGGATACAGCCCCAGGCGCAGGGCGACCGGCAGCCGGATGATGTAGGAAAAGCGTTGCAGGGTCTCGATCGGCACGGCGGCGGGGGAACCCCATCGACCAGAATCCGCTTCGCCTGGTTCGCCGCCAGCCGTCCCACCGCCTCGTAGCGGCTGACCAGACCGATCATCGCCTGGCTTTCGCGGATTTCCAGTTCGGTGGCGGTGAAGCAGGGAATCCCCGCCGCGATCCCCGCGCCGGTCAGAAGGTCGCGATGCCCGCCGATGAAGTTGTCCGGCCCGATGTACAGGACCTGCGCCCCCGTCGCGCCAGATCGGCGACCAGGCCGGGGATGCGCGCGGCATCGGGCAGGCCGTCGGCTCCGGCGGGAACCGGCGCTTCCAGCAGTTGGAAATCCGCCGCGGCGGACAGCCCCCGCAACTCCGCCAGATTGACGAGCGAGTTGCTTTCCTGGGGGTTGTAGACGATGCCCAGGCGCTTCAGCGGCAGATAGGCGCGAATGGCGTTGATCTGCGCCGACAGCGGCGCGATGTGCGACACCCCGGTGAGGTTGGGGCGGGGGGGCTTGTCCGGCGGCGGCTGAAGGTCGGCGCCGCGCGGCGAGGAGACCATGGTGAACAGCACCGGAATGTCGGTCAGGTGGCGGGCCGGATCGACCGCCTTCCACGTTCCCGCGACGCCGAGGGCGATGCCGGTGCCCCAGGTGTAGACGAGGTCGGGGCGGGTCGCCCGCGCCAAGGCGATCGCCGCCGGAAGCCGCCCGAGGTCGCGTCCGAGGTCGCGGACCTCGATCTCGGCGGGCACCCCCAGGGCGGCGAGCTGTTCGCGGAATCCCGCCTCGACCCCGGTTTCGCCGCGCCACAGGATCATCAGGATGCGGAAGCGCCGCCCCCCCCCCGGGACGGGCCAGGGCGGCGCTGCCCGGAACCAGTCCGGCGACGCCCCCGGCGAGGGTGGCGAGAAGGGCGCGGCGTTTCATCGCGGGCCCTCCGCCGGGCGGAATCGCACCGCGATCAGGGCATAGAGAATCGCGCTCGTCGCCGCATAGATCCCCAGCACGCCGATCGCCTGCACGCTGCCCACCGCCGCCGCCAGGGGGGCGGCGATCATCGGGCCGAGGCCGCCGCCGAAGCGTTCGACGAAGCGCAGCACGGTGAGTTCGGGGGCATGCCCCCGCCGCACGTCGGATTCCCGGGCCATGCCGACCACCATCGAGGTCTGGGCGGTGATCGACATCGACTGCCCGGCGCCGAGGGCGAGGACGAGCAGCAGCGCCGCCGGCAGCACCGCCTCGACCGGGACGAAGGGCACCGCCAGCAACGGCAGGCCGGAGAGCAGCCCGCCGCAGGCGACCACCGCCGCGTGGTTCTGCCGCCGGTCGGTCAGGCGTCCGAACAGCGGCCCGCCGACCAGCATGGTGATGCCATAGACCATGACGATCCGCCCGACGTCGGCCTCCCGCCAGCCGAAACCCAGCAGGGTCACCGGCAGCAGATAGAACAGGAATCCGGTCAGCAGAACCTTCGCCGGAACCGCCGCCAGACACAGTTGCAGCACCAGCCGCCGGTTGGCGAAGGCGGCGACGAAATCGCGCAGGGTGACGTGGCGGGGCGCGCCCGCCTCGGCCCGGGGCCGCCCCCCGCCATCAGGCGCACCACCAGCAGGGCCGCCAGCGCCGCCACTCCGGCGCCGAACAGGAAGGTCTCCCCCTGGCCGAAGCGTTCGGCGACGACGCCGCCGAAGGCGGGGCCGCAGATGTCGGCCAGGGTGATCCCCCCCGACCATCATCGCGGTGCCGCTCGCCCGGTTGGCCGAGGTGGTGGTCTCGATGACGAAGCCCTGGCAGGCGACGAAGGTGGTGGCGTAGCCGATCGCCGACAGCGCCCGCCAGAGCAGCAGGTCCCAATAGCCGGACGCCATGCCGGTGCCGACCAGCCCCGCCGAGGCGATCAGCGCGCCCAGGGCGTACAGCCGGGTCCGCCCCAGCCGGGAATAGAGGACGGTGGCGAACGGCACGGCCAGGGCGACGACGCTCATGTGCAGGCCGACGACGACGCCGGTCGCCAGATTGGCGTCGAGGGAGGGGGTGCGGGCGGCGAAGTCCCCGGCATAGACCGGCAGGAAGGGCCGCCCCAACTCCTCGGCGAAGACGAACAGGAAGGCGAGCAGGCGGACGCAGACCAGCGACACCCCCTCCGTCGCCGCCGTCCGGACCGACCCGGCGCAACGGGCGGCGAAAGCGTCCAGGCGCTCCTGCACCGCGCCGAGGACGCCGCCCGCCCGCGCCCCGGCGGTCGGGCCGACCCGCCCGGCGGCCAGCCCGCGCAGCATCGCGATCGCCGCGCGCGCCGGCTGCACCACGTTGACCGAAATCACCAGCAGCATCACCTCGAAGGCGAGCAGCAGGGCGACCATGACGATGACGCCGACGTCGAACAGGTTGTCGAGCAGGGGCTTCAGCAGCGAATCCTCGTCGTGACCGAGGTGAAGGCTCCGCGCAGCGCCGAGCGGCAGGGTCGTCACCAGAAAGCCGCCGCGCAGGCTTTGCGACGCCGCCAGGCCGTCGGGGCCGGGGGTCCGCGCCGTCGCGGTCAGGGCGCGGTCGAGATCGTTCCGCGCCCGCCCTTCCAGGAACAGCACCGTCGATCCGTCGGTCACCGCCAGGAAGGCGACGTCGGGGTCGCTCGCCTTCATCGCCGCGAACAGGGCGTCCACCCCGACCAGACGCTCCGCCGGAATCCCCAGGTCGAGGGCGGCGTCGATCTTGCGCTTCGCCTGATCCGCCTCCGCCAGGGCCTTCTGCGCCAGTTCGGGAAACAGGAACCGCGAACTGCTCATCAGCGCCTGCCAGGACACCACGAACAGGGCGAGCAGCAGGGCGACCCCGAACAGGGCCAGCCCCTGCGCCATCGGACCGGACAAACCACGCCGCATCAACCCGCCCCCTCCGCCCGGTTCGCGTCGGCAAGGCGCAGCAACTCCGGTCGGGCGTCCAGATAGGCGGCGACGAGATCGCGTTCCCATCCCTCTCCGGCGGCGGCGGCGGACAGGGCGGAGGGAGGGGCGGCGGTTCCGGCAAGAATCCCGTCCAGGTCGCGGCGGACCCCTTCCAGGGCGGGACGCCGCCGCCCGAACAGGAACGCCGCGCCGATCGCCGCCACCCCGGCGGCGGCCGCCGCCGCCCCCAGGGCCGCGTAACGCCCGCCGACCCGGGCCATGGTCCGCCGCAGGGTTTCGGACGAACGGATCACCGCCACTCCCGCCGCGCAGCCGCCCAGGGGATCGGCGATCCGCAGGCCGACGCCGATCGTCTCGGCATCGACCGAGGACCAGGAGGTTTTCGACAAGTGGACGCGCCAAGCCTCGCCCGCCGCCGCGCCCCGGTCCGCCCGCACCAGCGGCGCGCCGTCGCAGGCGTGCACCACGATCGCGGACAGGTCGGGATGCGCCGCCAGATACTGGCGCAACAGATCGGGAAGGTTTTCCTGCGCATCGACGGTCAGCCCCAGGTCCAGGCCGACGTGCAGGACGCGACCGATCTCGCGCGCCGCCACCTCCAGCCGCTGCACCGCCAAACGCTTGTAGGTTTCCTCGAAACGAAGAAGGCCGAGCGCGCCGGTCAACCCCACGGCGGACAGGGAGACCGCCACCATCGCGATGCCGATCTTGGCGACGAGACTGAGGGATTGGGATGAACTCATCACGGCGTATCCAGGCCTCCTGGCAGGGTCAACGTTCCCCGGAACATCCTTGTCCGTCAATAGAAATCGAATTGACGGGCCTTCCCGGCGTTCGTATCGTGCGTGGGGAGATTTCGTTGAATCCCCAACCCTTTCCCGGTGCCGCACGGGGTGTGCATCCATGATCATCATTCTCGGTCTTCTCTATCTGGCGGCCTGCGCCGTCACCGGATTCATGGGACGGCACACGGTGTTCGGTTTCGTCGGCCATTTTCTTCTGTCCATCGTGATCACGCCGCTGGTCGATTTCTTGATCCTGGCGATCAGCCGTCCCGGTCGCGCCGCCCGGGAACAGATCGAAAACCGATGACCGGACGAAACGCGAAGCCCGACCGGAAGACGGAAATCATGCCGACGCGCGGCGGGAACAGGCGGATGGAACGCGATGGCTGAAACCACGGTGACCCAGGAGACGCCGGAAACCGGCCCGTCGAACGCGACGGCGCGGACGGCCCGCGCCTGGGGGCGAACGGGTCGCTTCCTGCGGCGTCATTCGACCAGCGTTTACGCCTTCGTCCTCGGCTTCATCCTGTTCCTGATGGTGCTGGCGCCCAAGATCTTCATCACCATTCCCGCCGGTCACGTCGGCGTGCTCTGGCAGCGCTTCCTGGGGGGTACGGTCACCAGCGCCTATTTCGGCGAAGGCATGCACCTGATCTTCCCCTGGGACGAGATGTACATCTACGACTCCCGCTTGCAGAACCGCGCCCGCATCTACGACACGATCTCGTCCAACGGCCTCGGCATGCAGGTGGAAATCGCCATCCGCTACCGCATCAACCGCGACGCGGTGGGCCTGCTGCACCAGCTGGTCGGGCCGCAGTACGACGAGGTTCTGGTCTATCCCGAGATCGGCTCCCACGCCCGCGAACTGATTTCCCGCTACACCCCGGAACAGCTGTATTCCGAGACCCGCGCCTTCATCCAGGCGCAGATTCTCGAACGCATGGTGACCCAGCTCGGCGCGTCGCTCAGCAACCAGAGCGTCCGGGGGCGTCTGGTCGATGTCGAGGACGTCCTGATCCGCAGCGTCAACCTGCCCGCCCGAGTGCAGGACGCGATCGAACGCAAGGCGGAACAGTATCAGGCGATGCTGGAATACGACTTCCGCATCGCCCGCGAGCGGAAGGAACGGGAACGCAAGAAGATCGAGGCGGAGGGCATCCGCGACTTCCAGGACACCGTGGCGCGCACCATCACCCAGGAATACCTGCGCCTGCGCGGCATCGACGCGACGATGAACCTTGCCAATTCGCCCAACGCCAAGATCGTCATCGTCGGCGGCAAGGACGGCCTGCCGCTGATCCTCAACACCGGGGAAGACGGCGCGCGGGCGCCCGCCGCCCCCGAGGCCAAGCCCGGAACCGCGGCGGCGGCGACGTCGCCCGCGCCGACCAACGCCCGGCTGATCGACCCCGCGCCGCACAACGCCGCCGCGCCGCAGGGGCGGACCGTCCGCCCGGCGGCGGAAAAGCCGATCTCCCGGACGCCGCCGCAGGCCCCGGTGGAGCGCGAGGCGCAGATCGCTCCGGCGGCGGCGGACGGTTCCCCCGCCACGACCGAAGCGCAAGGAACCCCGGCAAGCCAAGAGCCGAGCCTCCTCGAACGGGTGAAATCGATGGTCTCGAAGTCCCTGTCCGAGGAGTCGGCCGCCACCCCTTGAGGCTTTTTTCCGCCGCGAGGACCAGCGCGAAAAAGCTCGGAACGAACGCCCACGACATCGAGTTTCGTACACCTTGGCACACGACTTTCCCTTGACGCCGCCCCAGGCCGGAATCTGGCTCGACGGTTTATCCAGGCCGGACAAGGCGGCCTATAACCTCGCCGAGGTGATCCGTTGCGACGGGCGGCTCGACGCCGATGCCTTCCGCCGGGCGGCGATCGCCGCCGACGGCGAAGCCGACGCCCCGTCCCTGCGGCTTCGCGAAACCGACGGCATGCCCCGACAGGCCCCGGGCGATCCCCGCGCCGACTTCGCCCTGATCGACCTGTCCGGTTCGGAACCCGGCATCGACCCCGAGGCGCTGGCGCTGGCCGAATGCCGGGCGGCGGCGGCCCGCCCCTTCGACCCGGCTCACGGCCCGATGACGCGCCACCGGCTGATCCGGCTGGCGGCGGACCGCCACTGGTGGCTGCGCGTCTATCACCACATGGCGTTGGACGCCTTCAGCGGCACGCAACTCGCCCGGCGGGTGGCGGAAATCTACGAAGCCCTGACCCAGGGCCGACGACCGCCGCCCTCCTGGCTCGGGCGCTATCTCGACTTCATCGCCGCCGACGCCGCCTATGCGGACTCCGATCGGGCGCGGCGCGACGCCGAATACTGGCGGAACCGCACCCCCGAAAACGGCGCGCCGCTACGCTTTCCCTCCGCCCGAACGGCGGCGGACGACGGCCCCGCCGAAACCGTCGCGGGCGGCCTCGCCCCTTCCGACATCGACCGCATCGCGGCGCTGGCGGCGGCGCTGTCGGCCTCGACCCCGTCGGTCCTGCTCGCCGCCTATCTGCTGCTCCTCGGTCGCGAGGCAAAAACCGCGACGCCGGTCTGCACCACCCCCCTGCTCAACCGCCTGGGGCGGGAGGAACGGGCGACCGTCGGCATGTTCACCTCGGTGGTGCCGATCCACGCCCGCCTCGACGAGGCGGAGACCTTTTCCGCCCTGGTCGCCCAGGTGGCGCGACGGCTGCGCGGCGATTTGCGCCACATGCGAATGACCGCCGCCCAGATGCGCCGCTTCGACATCGACCCCTGGGGCGGCGGCGATCCCCGGGGGCGGCGTTCAACGCCCTGGACTTCCCCCGCGATATCGTCATCCCCGGCGTGCGGACCTCGACCACGGTGCTGGCGCGCGGGCCGGTGGACGACGTCAGCCTGGTCTTCGACCCCGGCCAAAGCGATCCCTCGGGGCTGCCGACGCCTCTCGTCTGGTACTACAACCCCGCCCGCCACGACGAGGCCGGAATCGCCCGCCGCGCCGACCGCTTCCGCGCGATCCTGAACGCCGCCCTCGCCGATCCGGACGTCCGGCTGGAGGATATCCCCCGCCTCGGCACGGCGGAAGACGCCGACATCCGCGCCTGGGAGCAGGGACCGCCCCTGCCCGCCCAACCGCCGCAGCCGGTGCATCTGCGCTTCCTCGCCGAGGCGGCGGCGCGTCTGGCCGCCGAAGGCGTGAAACCGGAAGAGCCGGTCGGCCTCTGCCTCGCGCCGTCCGTCGAACAGATCGCCGGGTTCCTCGGCATCCTGATCTCCGGTGCGGCGTCCCTGCAACTCGACCCGCTGCACCCCCCGGCGCGGCTGCGGGCGATGATCGCCGGGGTCGGCTGCCGCCTCGTCCTGACCGACCGCCACAGCCTCGGCCTGCTGCCGGACGACGGCTCCGTCCGGGCGATCCGCCTCGACGATCCGGACGCCCCCCTCGCCGCCCGCGCCGCGACCCTGCTGCGCGCCGACGCGGTCTGGAACATGTACGGCCCCACCGAGGCCACCATCGACGCCACCGCATGGCGCATCGACCCGACCGTCCCGACCGAGGAAACGCCGATCGGCCGCCCCGTCGCCGGATACACGGTGCGGATCCTCGACGACCGGCTGCGCCGCGCGCCGGTCGGCGCGGTCGGCGAAATCTGCATCGGCGGCTACGGACTGGCGCGCGGCTACCTGGGAATGGCAACGGAAACCGAGGCCGCCTTCGTCGCCGACCCCTTCGCGCCGGGGGAACGGATGTACCGCACCGGCGACCGCGCCCAGTGGCGCGACGACGGCGCGATCCTGTTTCGCGGACGCCGCGACGATCAGGTGAAAATCCGGGGGCAGCGGATCGAGCTCGGCGACGTCGAGGCCGCGCTGCTCCGCCAGGAGGGCGTCACCGAGGCGGCGGCGGTCTTCGACAAGGAAACCGGCGCCCTGACCGCCCACGTCGCGGGCAGCGCCGCCGAGCGCGACCTGCGCGCCCGCCTGACCGCCCTGCTTCCGGCGGCGGCGGTGCCGAACGCATGGGCGTTCCACGACCGCCTGCCCCGGCTGGCCTCGGGCAAGATCGACCGCGCCGGGCTGGCCCGCGCCCTCCCCGTCCGCGCCGCGCCGCCATCGACCGCCGCCCCCGCGCGGGGACAGCGCCTCGCCCTGCAACGCGCCGTCGGCGCGGTCTGGGCGGAGTTGCTGGGGCGGGATCGGATCGATCCGGAGGCCAACCTGTTCGAGATCGGCGTCCATTCCCTGATGGTGCCGAAGGCCCAGGCACGGTGACCGGCCAGACGGTCTCCGCCGTCGATATCTTTCGCCATCCCAGCGTCGCCGCCTTCGCCGCGCACCTGTCCGGCGGGGACGAAACCGACGCCGCCGCGCCGCCGCCCTCGCGCGAAACCGCCGGAGAGGATCGCGCGATCGCCGTGATCGGCCTGGGGTTCCGTTTCCCCGGCGCCGCCGACGACGCGGCGCTATGGCGCATCCTGCTCGACGGCGCGACGCAGTTCTCCCAGCCCGACGCCGCCCTGCTGCGCGCCGCCGGGTTCGACGACGGCCTGCTCGCCGACCCCGCCTTCGTCGGCGCGCACGCCCGCCTGCCGGATCTGGACCGCTTCGACGCCGCCGCCTTCGGCTACACGCCGGGCGACGCCGCGACGATCGACCCGCAGCAGCGCCTGTTGCTGGAAACCGCGCGGCACGCCCTCGATGCCGCCGCCTGCGATCCCCGCCGCGAAGGTCCGGTCGGGGTCTTCGCCGGGACCGGATTCGGCAGCTACGCCTTCGACAACCTGTTCGACCGCATCCACCGCCGGCTGGGGGGCGGAGCGTTACGCGGCGGTGGTCGCCAACGACAAGGACTTCGCCGCCCCGCGCATCGCCTACAAGCTCGGCCTGACCGGACCGGCGGTATCGGTGGGGACCGCCTGCTCGACCGGCCTGGTCGCGGTGACCCTGGCGGTGCAGGCGTTGCGCGAAGGCCGGTGCCGGGTGGCGCTGGCGGGGGGAGCGGCGATCGGCCTGACCTCCGCCGGGGGATACCTGTCGGTCGAAGGCGGCATCGGTTCCCCCAGCGGGCGCTGCCGCCCCTTCGACGCCCAGGCCGACGGCACCGTCGGCGGCAGCGGCGCCGCGATGGTAGCGCTGAAGCGCCTGTCCGACGCCCAGGCCGACGGCGACCGCATCCTCGCGGTGATTCGCGGCGTCGGCTGCCGCAACGACGGCGCGGAAAGGGCCGCCTTCACCGCGCCGGGAGCGGAGGGGCAGGCCGCCACCCTGGCCGAGGCCCTGGCCGACGCCGGGATCGACCCGGCGAGCATCGGCTTCGTCGAGGGCCACGGCACCGGCACCGCCCTCGGCGATCCGATCGAGGTCGCCGGACTGAACCGCGCCTATCGCGGCGCGCCGCCCGGATCGATTCTTCTCGGCTCGATCAAGGGCAACCTCGGCCATCTCGACGCCGCCGCCGGTCTGGCCGGTCTGATCAAGGCGATCCTGGCGCTGCGTCACGGCGTCGTCCCGCCCACCGCCGGATTCGCCGCGGCCAATCCGCAAGCCCCCTTCGCCGAGGGTCCGTTCCGGGTGAACGCCGCCGCCGAACCCTGGCCGGAACGCGCCGATGGCCTGCCCCGGCGGGCGGCGGTCAGCAGTTTCGGCCTGGGCGGCACCAACGCCCACGTCATCCTGGAACAGGCCCCCGCCGCCCGGCCCGACCCCGCCCCCGCGTCCGACCCGCGCCCGGAAATCCTGGCGCTTTCGGCGGCCACCCCCGCCGCGCTCGACCGCATGACCGCCGATCTGGCGACGCGCCTGACCGGCGCGGACGCCCCCGCCCTCGCCGACGTCGCCCACACCTTGCAGACCGGACGGCGGCGTCTGCCGCTGCGCCGCGCCGTGGTGGCGCGCACCTCCGGCGAGGCGGCGGCGAAGCTGTCCGGCGGACGGGGGTTCGACGGCAGGGCGGCGGGCGGCGCGGTCGGCGTCGCCTTCCTGTTCCCCGGGCAGGGCAGCCAGTACCCCGGCATGGGCCGCGCCCTCCACCGCGAGGAACCGGCCTTCCGCGCGACGGTGGACGAGGCCGCCGAGATCCTGAAGGACACCGCCGCCCACGCGGTGCGCGATCTACTGCTCGCCGATCCCGGCGACGCCGAAGCGGCGCGGCGGCTGGCCGACACCGCGATCACCCAGCCGGCGCTGTTCGTCGTCGAGATCGGCATCGCCCGGGTTCTCTCCGAATGGGGAATCGTCCCCGACGCCCTGATCGGCCATTCGGTCGGCGAACTGACCGCCGCCTGCCTGGCCGGGACCCTGCCCTTCCCGGCGGCGCTGTCCCTGGTCGCCGAACACGGACGCCTGATGGGATCGGCGCCCCGGGGAAGCATGCTGGCGATTTCCGCCCCCGAGGCGGAGGTGCGGGCGCTTCTGGCCGAAGCCGACGACGACCGGCTGGCGGTGGCGGCGATCAACGGCCCCCGCCAGTGCGTCGTCGCCGGACCGAACGCGGCGGTCGCGGCGGTCGCCTCCCGCCTGGGGGATCGTCCGTCGCAGCGGCTGAACACCTCGCACGCCTTCCACTGCGCGCTGATGGACGGCATCCTCGCCGACTTCGCCCAGGCGGTGGCGCGGGTTCGCCTTTCCCCGCCCGCGATCCCCTTCGTCTCCAACCTCGGCGGCGGCTGGATCGGCGCGAACGAGGCGACCGATCCCGCCTATTGGACGCGCCATCTGCGCGGCGCGGTGCGCTTCGCCGACGGGGTGCGCACCCTGCGCGCCGACCAGGACCGCCTGCTGGTCGAGGTCGGGCCGGGGGCGGCGCTGTCGCGTCTGGCGCGCGCCGGAGGGGTGCCGGAAGCCGACATCGCGGCGACCGCGCCGGAGATCGGGCGGAAGGCGGACACCCTGCGCGAGGCGGCGGCCCGCCTGTGGCTGCGCGGGGTGGAGCCGGACTGGTCGGCGATCGCCCCCGGCCCGCGCCGCAAGGCGGAGCTGCCGCCCTATCCCTTCGACCGCGCCCGGCTGTGGATCGACCCGGCGCACCCCGCCCGGCCGCAAGGCGGCCCCGCCGCCCGTCCCGGCGCGACGCGGGATGGGGACGAAACCCTGAATGCGGTCCTGGAGGTCTGGGGCGAGGTGTTCGGCCTGTCCACGGTGGCGCCCGACGCCGACTTCTTCGCCCTGGGCGGCGATTCGATGATCGCGGTGCGGATCGCCGCGCGCCTGGGCGAACGCCTGGGGACTCCGGTCGCCACCGCCCAGGTGCTGGCCGCCGCCAGCCCGCGCCGCATCGCCGACGCCCTGGGCGGCGGCGCGGCGAACGTCGAGCGGGGGACGATCTGATGCGCGGCGAAGGCGATGCCCTGGACCTGCTGCTGGCCGAACTGGCGGCGCGCCGCGTCCGCCTGTGGGCGGAGGACGGGAACCTCCGCTTCGAGGCTCCGGCGGGGGCGTTTTCCGACGACCTGAAGCGCCGCGTCCGCGCCGCCAAGCCAGGGCTTCTCGCCCGTCTGTCGCCCGCCGCCGCGCCGAAGACGGACCCGGAGGCGGAGGCCGCCCCCGCCTCCCCGGCGCAGGAGGCGATCTGGCTCGACCGCATCGACCGCCCCGCCGATTCCACCTACACCATCCTGGCCCCCATCCTCCTGCCGCCGGGCAGCGATCCCGCCCGGGTCGAACGCGCCGTCGCGATTCTCGCCGACCGTCACGATGCGCTGCGCACGGTGCTGTTCGAGCGCGGCGGACGGCTTTGCCAGGAAGCGCGGGAGTCGGCGCGCCCGGAATTCTCCGTCCACGACGTCTCCGCCGCCGCCGACCCGAAGGCCGAGGCGGTCCGCTTCGTCGCCGCCGAAATCGCCCATCCCTTCGATCCCCTGACCGGGCCGCTGGCGCGGTTCCGCCTGCTTCGCCTGGGGCCCTTCGGCGACGTCCTGGTCTGCGTCGCCGACCATCTGATCCTCGACGGCATCTCGGTGGCGATTCTCGACGCCGAACTGAGGACGATTCTGGAAGACCCAAACGCCGCCCGCCCGCCGCGTCTGGCGGCGCTGCCCTGTTCCGCCGCCGACTTCGCCCGCCGCCGCATCGCGGCGCTGAACGGCGCGCGGGGGGGCGGAACTCGACGCCTTCTGGCGGCCGCGCATCGCCGCCCTGGCGGAGGCTCCGCCCCTGCCCGCCGACGGCGCGGGCGGCGCGACGCCGGATGGGCGGCGCATCGTGGTCCACCTGTCCGAAGCGACGGTCGCGGCGACGCGGACTCTGGCGACGTCCCACCGGGTCACCCCGACCGTGGTCTTCTGCGCCGCCGTCGCCGCCCTGCTCGCCCGCCACAAGGCCCCACGGGCGGGTTTCGGTCGGAACCCCCTTCTCCGGCCGGATCGAGGCGGAATCGGCGAATCTGGTCGGCTGTTTCGCCGCCGTCCTGCCCTTGACCTGCGACGTCTTCGCGGCGGGGTCGTTCGCCGCGCTGCTCGACGTCCTGGCGGCGGAGCTTCTGGCGGCGATGGCGCACCAGGACGCGCCGCCCGCCCGCCTGCACCGCTTGGCCGCGACGGCGGGGGCCGCCGCCCCGTTCGACGCCGCCGTCGTCGTCGAAGACCAGGGGGAGCCGCCGTTCGTCCTGGAGCCGACCGACGCCGGGGCGGGCAAGTTCACCCTGATGTTCACCTTCAGCCGTTTCTCTTCCCAGGGGATCGCCCTGCTCCTCGAATACGACGCCAACCGCTTCCGGCCCCAGCGCATCCAGCGCCTCGCCGAACACCTGGAACGGCTGATCCAGGACGCGGCGGACCGCTCCGACGCCCCCGTCGCCGCCTTGCGCCTGCTGTCCGACGACGAGGCGGAACGCCTGTCCGCCTTCAACCGCACCGACCGCCCCTATCCGCGCGACGCCTCCCTCGCCGCCCTGTTCCGCGACGCCGCCGCCCGCCACGCCGGGCGCATCGCCCTGGTCGGCGCGGACGGCGAAACCCTGACCTACGCCGAACTCGACCGCCGCTCCGACGCGATGGCGGCGGGGCTGGCGAAAGCCGGGGTCGGCGCGGGCGAAACCGTCGCCCTGGCGATGGAACGCGGCCCCGCCGCGATCGTCGCCATCCTCGCCATTCTCAAGGCGGGGGGAGTCTACATGCCCCTCGACCGGGGGTTCCCCGCCGCCCTGGTGCGCCGCCTGATGGACGACGCCGGAGCAACGCGGATCGTCGCCGACGCGGCGGGCCGCGAACGTCTGGCCGGGCTGGACGCCGCCTTCCTGGCGGCGGACGCGGCGGCGACGCCGCCTATGCGATGTTCACCTCCGGCACCACCGGCGAGCCGAAGGGGGTGGCGGTGCCGCACCGCGCCGTCGCCCGACTGGCGATCAACGCCGATTTCCTCTCCCTCGGCCCGGACGACGCGATGGCCCAGGGCGCGCCCCTCGGCTTCGACGCATCGACCCTGGAAATCTGGGCGCTCCTGCTCGCCGGGGCGCGGCTGGTCGTCCTCGACGACGAGACGTTGCTCGACCCCGCCGCCCTGGAACGCGCCCTGTCCGCGCGGGGGGTCACCGCGATGTGGCTGACCGCCGGACTGTTCAACCGGGTGGCGGACGAACGTCCGCGGGCCTTCCGCCCGTTGCGCCACCTGCTGACCGGCGGCGAGGCGCTGAGCCCGCCGCACGTCCGCAAGGCGCTGGACGCCTGCCCCGATCTGCGTCTGGTCAACGGCTACGGCCCGACCGAGAACGCCACCTTCACCGCCACCCACGCCATCGCCCGCGCCGACGCCGAGGTCGACGCCATCCCGATCGGACGCCCGGTCGCCAACACCCGGGTGCATATCCTGGGGGTCGGCGACGCGCCCGCGCCGATCGGCGTCTGGGGGGAGCTTTGCGCCGCCGGGGACGGTCTGGCGATCGGCTACCTCGGCCGCGCCGACCTGACGGCGCGGGCCTTCGCCGAGATCGGCGGCGAACGCTGCTACCGCACCGGCGACGTGGCGCGTTGGCGCGACGACGGGGTGCTGGAATTCGCCGGGCGGCGCGACGGCCAGATCAAGATTCGCGGCCACCGCATCGAGACCGCCGCCGTCGAGGCGGCGCTGGCCCGCCTGCCCGGCATCCGCGACGCCGCCGTGCTGGCGGCGGGGAACGGCGACGCCCGCGTCCTCGTCGCCTGCGTCGCCTGCGACGCGCCGGACGAAGCCGTCTGGCGCGCCGCCCTGGCCGAAACCCTGCCCGACGCCATGGTCCCGGCGCGCTTCGTCGCCCTCGCCGCCCTGCCGGTTTCCGCCAACGGCAAGACCGACCGCCGCGCCCTGGCGGACCTGGCCGCCGCCGGAACGCCGGAACCCGCCGCCGCCGGACGCGCCCCGCGAACCCCGCCGGAAATCCTGGCGGCGCGCCTGTTCGGCGAACTCTTCCCCGGCGCGAAGATCGACGCCGAGTCCGACTTCTTCCGCCTCGGCGGGCACAGCCTGTTGGCGATGCGCCTGGCCGCGCTGATCGAACGGGAAACCGGCGCGCGCCCCCGCGTCCACGACCTGATCGCCGCGCGCACCCCGGAACGCATCGGCCGCCTGATCGCGGCGGCGCAGGATCGCCCCGCCCCCCCTGCCCCAGGCGGCGGGGCCGGATTTCCCCCTGTCCGGCGGTCAGGCGCGGCTGTGGCTGCTGCAACGCCTGTTCCCCGAAGCCGCCGTCTACAACGTCTGCGGCGCGCTGGACCTGACCGGCGAACTGGACGAAGCGGCGCTGCAACGGGCGCTGACCGCGCTGGAGGACCGCCACCACGCGCTGCGCCTGCGCCCGATCGCCGCCCCCGGGGATCCGGCGGGGGCGCGGCAGCGTCTGGCCGCCGCCGGGGAATTGCGGCTGCGGCGCACCGACCTGGGCGGCGCGGACGATCCGCAAGCCGAGGCCGACGCCCTGGCCGCCGCCGACGCGGCGCGGCCCTTCCGCCTGGAGGACGAACCGCCGATCCGGGCGCGCCTGATCGTCCTGGGGCCCCGCCGCTGGCGGCTGGTGGTGACGATCCATCACGCCGCCTGCGACGGCTGGTCGATGCCGGTGCTGATCCGCGACCTCGGCAACCTGTACGCCCGGGCGCGGGGCCAGGACGCGCCGCCCCTGCCGATCCTGACCCGGCATTACGAGGACTTCGCCGTCTGGCAGCGGGATTTCCTCGCCTCCGACGCCGGGCGGGCGCTGCTGGAGCGCCGCCGCGCCGCACTCACCCCCTTGCCCGAACCCCTAGCGCTTCCCGCCGACGGGCGGCGGCGGACGCACCGGCGCTTCCGCGGCGGCTTCGCCGACTTCGCCCTGCCCGAACCCACCGCGCGGCGGCTGGAGGCCCTGGCGGCGGAGGCGGAGGCGACGCCCTTCATGGCGCTGCTGGCGCTGCTTCAGGCGCTGCTGTTCCGCCACTCCGGACAGACCGACTTCGCCCTCGGCGCCCTGGACGCCGGACGGGGCCGGGCGGAGACCGCCGAACTCGTCGGCTTTTTCGTCAACACCCTGGTGTTGCGGGCGCGCATCGACCCGGCGCGGTCCTTCCGCGACCTGCTGGACGCGGCGCGGCGATCCTGCCTGGACGCGATGGCCGACCGGGATTGCCCGTTCGAGGCGCTGGTCGATGCCCTGGCTCCCGCCCGCGACGGCGGACGCAACCCGCTGTTCGACGTCTTGGCGACCTGGCAGGACGGACAGCCCGAGCCCCCCGTCCTGCCCGGCCTGGAGGTTCGTCTCGCCGACGTGCCCTTCCCCTTCGCCAAGTTCGACCTTTCCTTCCACTTCCGGCGCGAAGGCGCGGAACTGCGGGTGCAGATCGAATACGACACCGACCTGTTCGCCGCCGAAACCGTCGCCGACCTGCACCGCCGTCTGGTTCTTCTCGCCGACGCGGCGCTGGCCGACCCCGACGGCGCGGTCGGCGACCTGCCGATCCTGTCGCCGGAGGATCGGCGGCGGGTGGTCGAGGATTTCAACGCCACCGCGCGCGACCTGCCGGTCCGCCGCACCGTCCCCCAGCCGTTCCTGGAACAGGCGGCGAAGACCCCAGCCGCGACCGCCGTCCTGACCGAATCCGAACGCCTGGATTATGCCGGGTTCGCCGGCCGCGCCGCCACCGTCGCGGCGCGCCTGCGCGCGGCGGGGGTGCGCCCCGGCGACGTGGTCGGCCTGTGCGCCCGCCGCTCCGCCGCGATGCTGGCGGGCATCCACGGCATCCTGCTGGCGGGCGCGGCCTATGCGCCGTTCGACCCCGACCACCCCGAGGCGCGGCGGCGCGACATGCTGGAAGACCTGGGCGATCCCCCGGTCCTGGTCGCGCCGGACTGCCGCGACCTGTTCGCCGGGCGACGCACCGTCGATCTGCCCGCCGACGGCGAAACCGCGCCGCCGGTCAACGCCGCCCGCGACCCGGACGGCCTCGCCTACGTCATCTTCACCTCCGGCTCCACCGGCCGCCCGAAGGGCGCGGCGATCGAACACCACGCGGCGCTCAACCGCATCCTGTGGATGCAGGCGCAATTCCCCATCGGGCCGGGCGACGTGATCCTGCAAAAGACCCCGGTCGGCTTCGACGTTTCGGTGTGGGAACTGTTCTGGTGGTCGTGGACCGGCGCGGCGGTGGCCCTGCCGCCGCCGGGGGCGGAAAAATCCCCCGCCGCGATCGTCGACGCGGCGGAACGCTTCGGCGTCACCGTGATCCACTTCGTGCCGTCGATGCTCGCCGCCTTCCTCGACTGGCTGGACGGCCATCCCGACGACGTCCCCCGCCTGCGCCGCCCGGCGTCGCCGGGGAAATCTTCATCGGCGGACCGCAGGTGGCGCGCGGCTACGTCAATCGCCCCGACCTCACCGCCGAACGCTTCGTCGCCGATCCGGTCCTCGGGGAAGGCCGCCTTTATCGCAGCGGCGACCTGGGGCGCTGGCGGCTGGACGGCGCGGTCGAATACCTGGGCCGCATCGACCAGCAGGTGAAGGTGCGCGGCTTCCGCATCGAATGCGGCGAGGTCGAACGCGCCCTGGAGGACCATCCGGCGGTGAACCGGGCGGCGGTGGTTCCCGCCCGGGTCGGCGGCCTGACCGAACTGCATGCCCACATCGTCGGCGCGGCGGCGGTCTCCGTCGCCGATCTGCGGCGACACCTGCGCGACCGGCTGCCCGACTACATGCTGCCCGCCCGCTTCTTCCGGCTGGACAGCCTGCCGCTCACCGCCAGCGGCAAGACCGACCGCAAGGCCCTGGCCGGGGTTCCCCTGGACGAAGCGGACACGGGTTCGGCGGCGGCCTCGCCTCTCGAAGTTCGGGTCGCCGAGGCCTGGCGCGAGGCGCTGCCGGATCGCGCCTTCGGTCCGCGCGACGGCTTCTTCGAGGCGGGGGGGGAATTCCCTGCTCGTCCTCCGCCTGCACGAGGCCCTGGACCGCCGCTGGCCCGGCGTCTTCGGCGTCGCCGACCTGTTCGCCCACGCCACCGTCGCCGAACAGGCGCGCCGCATCGCCGACGCGGGCGGATCGATCGCCGCCGCCGCGACGCCCGCCGCCGCCGGGTCCGGGCCGGTGGCGGTGATCGGCCTGGCGGTGCGTCTGGCCGGGGCCGAGGACCTGGACTCGTTCTGGCGGGATATCCTTCACGCCGCCGACCGAATCCGCCCCCTGCCGGAGAACCGGGCGGCGGACGCCCGCGCCCTGGCCGACCTGCTGGGACGCGAGGCCCCGACCCGCTTCCGCGAGGCGGCCTATCTGGACGACCTCGACGGCTTCGATCCGGGACGCTTCCGCATGGCGCCGATGGACGCCGCCCTGCTCGACCCCGAACAGCGGCTGTTCCTGGAAACCGCCGTCCGCGCCCTCGACGACGCCGGATACGGCGGCAACGCCCTCGACCGCCGCCCTGTCGGAGTGTTCGTCGGCAACGTCCCCTCGGCGCTGTACCGCGAGGCGATGGGCCGCCGGTTCCCCGATCGCGCCGAACAGATCTTCGCCCTCAACGTGCCGTCGAACATCGCCACCCGCCTCGCCTTCCTCAAGGACTGGCGCGGTCCGGCGGCGGCGGTGGACACCGCCTGCTCCTCCGGCCTCGCCGCCGTCCACCTCGCCTGCCGCGCGCTGGCCGACGGCGCGTGCGAAATCGCCCTGGTCGGCGCGGCGAAGGCGCTGCCCCTGCCGCCCGACGACGGCGCGCGCATGGCCATCGATTCCTCCACCGCGCGCACCCGCGCCTTCGCCGCCGACGCCGACGGCACCGGCATGGGCGAGGGCGCGGTCGCCCTGCTGCTCAAGCCGCTCGCCCGCGCGCTGGCCGACGGCGACGCGATCCGCGCGGTGATCCTGGGGTCGGCGATCAACCAGGACGGCGCATCGAGCGGCCTCGCAGCCCCCAACCCCGCGGCCCAGGCCGAGGTCGTCCGCGCGGCGGCGGCGGCGGGGGGTCTCCCTCGCCTCCCTCTCCTACGTCGAGGCGCACGGCACCGGCACCGCCCTGGGCGACCCCATCGAGATCGCCGGATTGAGCCGCGCCTTCGCCGCCGACACCGCCGAAACCGGCTTCGCCGCGATCGGCTCGGTCAAGGGCAACTACGGCCACCTCGACGCGGCGGCGGGGGTGCTCGGCCTCGCCAAGGCGGCGCTCTGCCTGCAACGCGACACCGCGCCGCCCCAACCCTTCTTCGACGCTCCCAACCCGAAGATCGACTTCGCCCGCGCCCCCGTCGCGGTGCCGTCGGCCGCGATGCCGCTCGCCGACCGGGGCGGGAATCTCCCTGTCCCCCGAAGGGGCTTATGTCATGGAAAACCTCGACGGTTTCCTGGCGGTGCGCCTGCCGCCCCTGGCGGGGAAGATCGGCATTCTCACCCTTGTCGTCACCCCCGCCGAGGGGATGCGTCTGCTCGCCCTGGAGCCGAAGGAAACCTGATGGCCAATCTGTTGCTCCATTCCCTCGCCGAATTCGCCCCTCTGATCGAGTCCCTGCTCGACGCGACGGAAGCCCGCGATACCCTGGAAATCGGCGTCGAATACGGCACCCTGTCGCCGCTCCTGATCGCACGGGCGCGGCGACTGAAAGGCGCGCACGTCGGCCTGGACCCCGCCGCCAAGACGGGGGCGGAGACCTGCTTCGACCGGGAATACGGCTGGCTGTTCGCCACCTCCAGCCTGGAAGCCTTGCCGCAACTGCCGCCGATGGACGCCTATCTGATCGACGGCGATCACAACTATTACACCGTTCTTTCCGAATTGCGGCTGATCCGCGACCGGGCGGAGGACGCCGGACGCGAGTTTCCCCTGGCGATCCTGCATGACGTCGGTTGGCCCTGCGCCCGCCGCGATTCGTACTATGCCCCCGAACGCATCCCGGTCGAGTTCCTGCACCCCCACGCCTACGCTCCGGGCGTGCGTCCGGGCCAAGCGGGCCTGGGGCCAGGCGGCTTTCGCGGCGAGGACGCCTTTGCCTTCGCCTGCCGCGAGGGCGGGCCGCGCAACGGCGTGCTGACCGCGTTGGAAGACTTCCTGGCAGAGACCCCCGGCCTCGTCTTTTCCGCCATTCCGCTGATCTTCGGCCTGGGAGTTCTGATCCCCGAAAGCCGGGCGGCACGGATCGAACCGTTGCTCGCCCCCTGGCGCGACAACCCCACCCTGGCACGGGTCGAAGCCAACCGGATCGACCTCTACATCCGGGTTCTCGACCTCCAAGACCGGCAATTCCGCTGATCGCGGATGAAAAACGGCCCCCCCGTGGGAGACGGGGGCGGCCAGGCGAAGCCCGATAAGGGGGGATGGACTTCGCCGCGGGGAAGGGTTCCTTCAGCTTCCGATCATCACCCAGGACCCGTCCGCCTTGCGGCAGGCGGTGCTGGTAACTTCGGTCTGCTTGCCGTCGATGACCACGGTCTGCTTGAACTCGCGACAGGTGTTGTTCTGCGCGTCGCGGCCTTCGCGAACCGGGGTGACGGTGCCGGAGTGCCCGGTGTCCGGGCTGTTCCAGGTGATCGTCTGGCCCACCGGCGCGGCATAGGCCTTCTGCGCCGCCTGCTGCGCCGCCAGGGCGTCGGCGCGGTCCAGGGACTGGCCGACCTCGTGACCGATGAACGCGCCGAGCAGGGTTCAGGCAACGGCGGCGGCGATCTTGCCGGAGCCCTGACCGAACTGCGCCCCTGCCACCGCGCCGCCCACCGCGCCCAGCACCGTGCCGCCGGTGGTCTTGTCGATGCCGGTCGAGGACTACGCCGCCGGGGCGGGAGCCGCCACCACCGGCGCAGCGGCGACCGGAGCCGCCAGCGATACCAGTTGCCAGGGCATCAGGCACTGCGCCACCGCCGGGTAATATCCGGCGGGATTGCCGCAGTAATAGGCGTACTGGGGCGACGGAGCGACGGCAACGCCGGGCGGGGTAGTGGGGTCGGGATAGGGATAGATCGGCGCCGGATAGAAATACCGGGCGCCGCCGACCACCCACCACCAGCCGAAGCGGCCATCGTACCAGTCGTGCCGCCAATGCCCGCCGTGCCAGCCGTCGGGAACCAGAACCCGCGCCGGGCCGTGGTCGGGGCCGTGGCCGCGCCCAGGACCGTGACCGGGGCCGTCGCGGCCGGGACCGCCGAAGGGCGGCTGGGCGAACGCATCGGGGGCGGCGGCCAGGCCGATCAGGCAGGCCGCCAGGGTGATCCGGGTGAAATCGCGCATGATGTCCTTCTTTTTCCGTCTCCGCCGGGGGACCAGGCCCGGAAGGAACGGGCCTCGCGCCGCGACCGCCCGCCTTCCGTCCTTGGTCCCGCTCGCCGCGGATGCAAGGAGAAAGGTAAGACCCGGCTGTCACGGGGATATGTCGGAGAAGACGGAAAAATGTATCAAACTGTGTCGCGGACCATGAACCAGGCCTCGCCGCCATAGCTCGACAGATCGGGGCGGGCGTCCGCCGCCACCGCGAAGCCCCGCTTTTCCCAGATCGGGCGCGAGGCGTTGACCGCCACCAACGACATCCGGGACAGCCCCAGGGCGGCGGCGTGTTCGGACAGGAAGGCCAGCAGCACGGTCGCCGCCCCCGCCCCCCGAGCCTCGGGCAACAACGCGATGTCGTGCAGGTAATAGGTGTCGGCATCGGCGGGAATCGCCCGCAACAGGGTATCGAGTTTGGGCGGCTGGCCATAGCGCCAGGGATGGGTCAGGGTGTACCCCGCCACCGTCCCCGCCGCGCCGATCAGAACGCGGCACCCCTCGGGGTGGAGGTCCAGGCGCTCGGCGAACACCGCCGCGCCCTCGGGATAGCCGGGATGCACCGCATCGGCCACCGCCAACACCGCCGCCAGATCGGGTTGCCGCATCTCCCGCCACGCCGCCATTTTCATTCCCATCCCATTGCAGAGCAACCGGCGGCAGATTGGCGCATTCCGCCCCCCACGAAAGACGGATTTTTAGCCCACGAAATAGGCATATTGGATAATTGCGCAAAATTTGTTACGAAGGATCACGCCATCGACCCTTCGTTCGGGCATGATGGGGCGAATTCCGCCAATCACCGGGCAATTCCGCAATGAGTCTGTACACCTGCACCCTCGGCGCGACGCGCCACGTCTTCGACGGCCTGCCCGCCCTGATGGCCTGCGCCAGCCCCCCCGCCGCTCCGGCGACGAACTGGCGGGGATCGCCGCCGATTCCGACGAACGCCGCGTCGCGGCGCGCCTGGCGCTGGCCGACCTGCCGCTCTCCGCCTTTCTCGACGAACCGCTGATCCCCTATGAAACCGACGAGGTGACCCGCCTGATCGCCGACACCCACGACGCGGCGGCCTTCGCCCCGGTGGCGTCGATGACCGTGGGGCAGTTCCGCGAATGGCTCTTGTCCGATGCCGCCGACGCCCTCTCCGCCCTCGTCCCCGGCCTGACGCCGGAAATCGCCGCCGCCGTCAGCAAGCTGATGCGCAACGCCGACCTGATGGCGGTGGCGGGCAAGTGCCGGGTGGTCTCCGCCTTTCGCACCACCCTGGGACTGCCCGGATGCCTGGGATCGCGACTGCAACCCAACCACCCCACCGACGATCCCGCCGGCATCGCCGCCGCGGTGATCGACGGCCTGCTGTTCGGCATCGGCGACGCGGTGATCGGCATCAACCCGGCCTCGGACAGTCCGGCGGCCTGCATCGCCCTGCTCGAAATGCTGGACGCGGTGCGGCAACGCTTCGACATCCCCGCCCAGTCCTGCGTGCTGACCCACGTCACCAACAGCATCGCCTGCATCGAGCGGAGCGCGCCGGTGGATCTGGTGTTCCAGTCGATCGCCGGAACCGAGACGGCGAACGCCGGATTCGGCATCACCCTGTCCCTCTTGAAGGAAGCCCGCGAGGCGGCGCTGTCGCTGAAGCGGGGCACGGCAGGCGACAACGTGATGTATTTCGAAACCGGACAGGGCAGTGCCCTGTCGGCGAACGCCCATCACGGCGTCGATCAGCAGACCTGCGAAGCCCGCGCCCACGCGGTGGCCCGTGCCTTCAAGCCGATGCTGGTCAACACGGTGGTCGGCTTCATCGGTCCGGAATACCTGTACGACGCCAAGCAGATCATCCGCGCCGGGCTGGAGGATCACTTCTGCGGCAAGCTCCTCGGCCTGCCGATGGGGGTGGACGTCTGCTACACCAACCATGCGGAGGCCGACCAGGACGACATGGACACCCTGGCGACCCTGCTCGCCTCCTCGGGGGTCAATTTCCTGATCGGCGTGCCGGGGGCGGACGACGTGATGCTGAGCTATCAGAGCCTGTCGTTCCACGACATCCTGGGGCTGCGCCACCGCCTGAACCTGAAGCCCTGCCCGGAATTCCACGCCTGGCTGGACCGCATGGGGATGCTGGACGAAACCGGTCGCCTGCTGCCCCCCGCCCCGGATCGCGGCGCGATGCCCCGCCTGATGGCCGCCGGAGACCTTTCGCCATGACCGCCGCCACCGATCCCTTCGCTCGTTTCCGCCAGGCCACCCGCGCCCGCATCGGCCTGGGACGCTGCGGCAACGCCCTGCCCACCGCCGCCCTGTTGGATTTCCAACTGTCGCACGCCCGGGCGCGCGACGCGGTCCATTCGCGGGCCGACTTCGCCGCCGTCGCCGCATCGCTGGCGCCGCATCCGACGATCGAGGTCCAGAGCGCCGCCGCCGATCGCCCGATCTATCTGCGCCGCCCCGACCGGGCCGACGCCTCGACGACGCCGACCGCGCCCGCCTGGCCGCATACCCGCGCGGCGAAGCCCCCTGGGACATCGTTTTCGTCATCGGCGACGGCCTGTCGGCGACGGCGGTCGAGGCCCACGCGGCAGCGGTCTTCGCCGCCTGCGTCGCGCACCTGCCACGGGACTGGACGGTGGGACCGGCGGTGCTGGCGCGGCAGGCCCGCGTCGCCCTGGGCGACGACGCGGCGCACGCCCTGGGGGCGCGCATGGCGGCGATGCTGATCGGCGAGCGCCCGGGCCTGTCGGTCGCGGATTCCCTGGGAATATACCTGACCCTCTCCCCCCACCCCAGCCGCCTGGAGTCGGAACGCAACTGCATTTCCAACATCCACGCGAACGGCCTATCCTACGACGAGGCGGGGTTCAAGCTCGCCTGGCTGGCGGCGGAAGGGCGGCGGCGCGGCGTCACCGGCATCGGCCTGAAGGACGAGGCGCCGCCCCTGCTGACGGCACGGGCGGAAACCCCAGAACTCGGCTGAAGAGAAAAACTCCGCGAGGGGTCCGGAGCGGAGCCCCGGCCTACACCCCCATCGCCCGCATCGCCGCCGCGTGGAGTTCGGGGGTCGCCGCCGCGATCACCCGCCCGTCCGATTCGAAGCCGAGCGGCCGACCCGCCCAGTCGGTGATCCTCCCGCCCGCGCCCTCCACCACCGGCACCAGCGAGCAATAGTCGAACGGCTCCAGGCGGCATTCCACCACCAAGTCGATATGCCCCGAAGCCAGCAGACCATAGTTGTAGCAATCGCCGTTGAAGCGGGCGGTGTGGACCAGCGGCAGCAGCCGCTCGAAGGCGGCGCGCTCATCGGCGGTGAAATAGTAGGGCGAGGTGGTGAACAGTCGCGCCGTCGCCAGATCGCGGCAATCGCGGGCATGGCAGACCGCGCCGTTGAGGCGCGTCGCCTCTCCCTTCGCGCCGATCCAGCGCTCCCCCAGGGCATGCATGGCGATCACCCCGACCTCGGGGACTCCCCGCACCGCCGCCGCGATCAGGGTTCCCCACAAGGGATAGCCGGTGATGAAGCTGCGGGTGCCGTCGATCGGATCGACCACCCAGACCACCTCGGCATCCAGACGTTCCCGCCCCTGTTCCTCGCCCAGAATGCCATGCGCCGGATAGCGCGCCGCGATCGCCGCGCGCACCGCCTGCTCGACGGCGCGATCGGCTGCGGTGACCGGGCTCTTATCGGATTTCAGGTCGATGTCGAGCGGGTGGCGAAACCACCGAGTCGCGATCGGCGCGGCGACGTCGGCCAGCTCCCCGGCGAAGGAAAGCAGCTCGTCGCGGCGGGGCCGGACGTCGGCGTGGGAACCTTGTGGCATGATCGCCCCTTTTATCTGGCTAATTTATGTGCATTAATCTCGTGTGTGACATTTTTATGCAAACGCTCTGGACATAACAACAACTTTTTGCAAATCTCCACATATTCGCACAGGACGCGCCGGACGAAACGGCCCGTCCCGAGCGCCCGAACCCCGCCAAACCCGATGGAGGCGACCATGCCGCAGTTGTTGAAACGAGTTCTTCTTGCCGCCACCGCCCTGGTCGCCTGCGCCGGAGCCGCCGAGGCCGGCACCGTCACCGTCTATTCCGCCCTGGAAGAGGACGAAATCGCCGCCTATCTCGCCGCCGCGAAAAAGGCGATGCCCGACGTCCAGGTCAACGTGCTGCGTCTGTCCACCGGCGATCTGGGGGCGCGCCTTCTGGCCGAGGCGAACGCCCCGCAGGCCGACGTGGTCTGGGGCTTCGCCGTGACCAACATGATGCATCCCGACATCCTCAAGCAGTTGGCCCCCTATGCGGCCAAGGGCAGCGACAAGCTTCCCGCCCAGTTCAAGGCCCCGGACAACGCCTGGTTCGCCGCCACCGGCTACGTCGGCGCGTTCTGCGTTAACACCGAGATCCTGAAGGCCAAGAAGCTACCGATGCCGACGGCGTGGAAGGATCTGACCAACCCGGTCTACAAGGGCGAGGTGGTGATGCCCAACCCGGCCTCCTCGGGCACCGGCTACCTCCAGGTAGCGGCGATCCTGCAAGGCATGGGCGCGGAAAAGGGCTGGGCGCTGATCAAGGCGATCGACCCCAACATGGCGCAGTACACCACCTCGGGCTCCAAACCCTGCAAGATGGCGCGCGCCGGGGAGTTCGCCATCGGCGCATCGCTCGCCTTCGTCGCCATGCAGTCGGTCGAGGCGGGGTATCCGGTGAAAATGGTGATTCCCGCCGATCTCGCGGGCTACGAGTTGGAAGCCTCGGGCCTGATGAAGACGGCGAAAAACAAGAAGGACACCGAGCGTTTCCTCGACTGGACCCTCTCCGCCGACGCGGCGAAGCTTTACGCCTCGTTCAAGGAAATGACCACCCTGCCCGGCGCGCCGCAATCCGAAATGGCGAAGAAGGCCGGTCTGCCCGCCGACCTGACCCAGGCGCTCTACCCGATGGACTTCGCCAAATCGGCGAAGGATCGGGACGGCATCCTGAAAACCTGGCAGGTCGCTGAGACGCCCCCTTCCGCCGGGCGGCGCGATTCGCCCGGCGATGCCTTCGCCCTTCCCGCCGACGCCCTTGCCCGGAATCGCCGCATGCACCTTTCGATCCGCAACCTCTACAAGACCTTCGACGATTTCGTCGCCCTGGACCGGATCAGCCTGGACGTCGGAGACCACGACTTCATCTGTCTGCTCGGTCCCTCGGGCTGCGGCAAGACGACGCTGCTGCGCATCATCGCCGGACTGATGCCCTTCGACGGCGGGGCGCTGATGCTGGGCGAGCGCGATCTGTCGGCGATGCCCGCGCGGGAACGCGGTTTCGGCATCGTCTTCCAGTCCTATTCCCTGTTTCCCGACATGACGGTGGCGGAGAACGTCGCCTATGGCCTGAAAATCCGCCAGGAGGCCTCCGACGCCATCCAGACCCGCGTCGAGGCGCTGCTGGAGATGATCAAGCTGCCGCATCTGGCGGAGCGCTATCCGCACCAGCTTTCCGGCGGCCAGCAGCAGCGCGTCGCCATCGCCCGCGCCCTTGCCGTCGATCCGGCGCTGTTGCTGCTGGACGAACCCCTGTCCGCCCTGGACGCGCGGGTGCGGGTGGAAATGCGCGGTGAAATCCGCGACGTGCAGCGCCGCCTGGGAATTCCCACGATCATGGTCACCCACGACCAGGAAGAGGCGCTGTCCCTGGCCGACACCATCGTCTGCATGAACCAGGGCCGGATCGAACAGACCGGCACGCCCGAGGACTTGTATTTGCGGCCGCGCACCCGCTTCGTCGCCGACTTCGTCGGGCAGAGCAACCTCTTGCCCACCGACTGGGTGCGCGAAATCTGCCCCGAGCGCATGTCCGACCGTCCCGACGGCAAGACCGAGGCGTTCGAATTGTGCGTCCGGCCCGAAACGATCGCCCTGACCCGCGACGACGCCGCCGAGGGCCGGGTGATCGATGCCGGATTCCTCGGCAACGTCACCCGCGTCAGGGTCGACTGGAAGGGGCGCGCCCTGATCGCCGAAATCTCCGGCCCCTGCTGCCTGCGCCCCGGCGATGCGATCGCCGTCTCCCTGGCATCCGGCGCGTGGGTGCGGACATGACCGCGCCGTCGGCCACGCCCCGCCCCCGCCGCCCCCGCCTCGCCACCACCGACCGGCTGCTTCTGGCGGTCAGCATCGGCGTGCCGCTGATCGGCCTGGCGCTGTTCTTCCTGTATCCGCTGAGCACCATCGCGATGAAGTCCCTGACCGTCGAGGGCGGACGCCTGGGGCTCGGCAACTACCTCGCGATTTTCAAAAGTCCGGGGATCGCCGCCGCGACCTGGAACAGCCTGATCTTAAGCCTCGCCACCACCCTGATCTGCCTGATCCTCGGCTTCGCCATCGCCTTCGCTCTGCAACGCACTCGGCTGCGCGGCCGGGGGCTGGTGGCGGTCGCCCTGGCCCTGCCGATGCTCGCCCCATCGCTGGTGCAGGGGCTGGGTATCCTGTTCCTTCTGGGGCGCAACGGTCTGATCCACAAATGGACCGGCCTGCCGGTGGATGCCTATGGCTTTTCCGGACTTCTGATCTCCGACGTGTTTTACGCCCTGCCCCAAGCGGTGCTGATCCTGGAGGCGGCGCTGCGCCAGTCCGACGCCCGCTATTACGACGCGGCGGAAGTGATGGGCGCATCGCGGCTGCGCCAGTTCCTCGACATCACCCTGCCCAACGCCCGTTTCGGCATCTTGAGCGCCGGGTTCGTCGTCTTCACCGTCACCATCACCGACTTCGGCAACGCGGCGGTGATCGGCGGCAACTTCCGGGTGCTAGCGACCGAGATCTACGCCCAGGTCTCCGGCCAGATGAACTTCGCCATGGGGGCGGCGGTGGGCATCCTGCTGCTGCTGCCCACCGTCGCCGCCGTGGTCATCGAACGGGTGGCGACGCAACGCCAGTTCGGCGGCGGCTCGGAAAGCGCCATCCCGGTGGCTCCCGACTCCCTGCCCGGGCGCGACGTGCCGCTGGGGATTCTGGTCCACGGCAGCGCCCTGGCGGTGATCGCGGTGGTCGCCACCGTGGTCTTCGCCAGCTTCGTCCGGCTGTGGCCCTACAACCTGTCGATGACCTTGAAAAACTACGACATCACCGTGGCGGGGGGGCTACGCCCCTCTGGCCACGACCTTGCAGGTCAGCCTGTTCGCCGCCGCCGTCGGCGTAACGCTTCTGTTCCTGCTGGCCTTCGGCATGAAGCGCCTGCCGCCCCGGGCGGCGAAGATCGCCTATCTGGCGGCGGTGCTGCCGGTGGGGGTGCCGGGCATGGTGCTGGGCCTTGCCTATGTCTTCGCCTTCAACGTCGGCGACAATCTGCTGGGGATGCTTTACGGCGGCAGCCTGCTGATCGCCCTGTGCAATTTCTATCACTACCACTCGCAGGGCTTCCTGACGATGATGACCGGCATGCGCGCCGTCCCCCCGGCGTTGGAGGAAGCCGTCTCCTGCCTGGGCGGCGGCCTGGCCGCAGTACTCAAGGACGCGGTGCTGCCCTTCATCGGCGCGACCGCGGTTTCGGTGTTCTTTTTCCTGTTCATGCGGTCTATGGTCACCCTGTCGGCGGTGATTTTCCTGATCACCCCCAGCTTGAGCGTCGCCGCCGTCTCGGTGATGCGCCTGGACGAGGCGGGATTCGTCTCGCAAGCGGCGGCGTTCTCCACCTGCATCATGGCCACCGTGCTCGCCGCCCTGGTGGCGATGCGTCTGGTTCTGCGCCGCGCCACGCGGCGCGCCGCCTGAACGGAAGGGTTCCGACGATGTGGCAGGAAGACCGCCATCGACGCATCCGCACCCTGCTCGCCACCTTCGGACGGGTCAGCGCCGAACACATCGCCGCCGACCTTTCGGTCTCGCGCGAGACGGTACGCCGCGACCTTCTGGACCTGGAACTCCTGGGCGCGCTGAAACGGGTACGCGGCGGCGCGGTCGCCGCCGACGCCGAACCGGAGCCGCCGATCGCGGTGCGCGCCAAGGCGCGGGTGCGGGAAAAGCGGGCCATCGCCCGCCTTGCCGCACAACGGATATCACCGGGGCAGACGATCTTCCTCGACGCGGGCAGCACCACTTCGCTGCTCGCCGAGGCCCTGGCCGGACACACCGGTCTTTCCGTGGTGACCAATTCCTTCGACGTCGCCCTGAAGCTGGGCGGGGCAGAGGCGCGCGCCCGGGGAAACGACGCGCGACTGCTGGGCGGCGAGATTCTGGACGGCATGTCCGCCACCTGCGGCGCCGCCACGGTGGCGGAAATCCACCGTTTCCGCGCCGACGTTGCATTGCTGTCGCCGGTCGGCTTCGACGCCCGCTACGGCGCTACCAGCTTCGCCCCGCGCGAGGCGGAAATCGCCCGCGCCATGGCCGAAAACGCGCGCCGCGTCATCATCCTGGCCGATCACGCCAAGATCGGCGCGGCCAGCCGCATCGCCTATCGCGCGGCGGAGGAGGTCGATCTGCTGATCAGCGACGCCACCGCGACCGACAACCCCATCCTCGCCGAGATCCGCGCCAAGGTCGGAGAGATCCTTCTGACGCCGTAACGCCCCTCCGGCACGGTCATTCCGCCGCGACGACCGAGGCGACGCACTCCGCCACGTCCACCGCGTCGATCTGCTCGGGCGACAAGAAGCGTTCGGCATAGCGCAGATAGACGCCGCTTTCCAGGAACAGGCGAAAAACCTCGGGGTCGATGGCGCGGCGACGGGCGAAATCGGCCAGGATCGCCACCGCCTCGGACAAGGGCTTGGCCTTCTTGTACGGCCGGTCGGAGGCGGTCAGCGCCTCGAAGATGTCGGCCACCGCCATGATCCGCGCCGGAATCGACAGGTCCGCGCCGGTCAGACCGCGCGGATAGCCGGACCCGGTCAGGGTCTCGTGGTGGGTGCCCGCGTACTCGGGAACCCGGCGCAAGTCCTTGGGCAGCTTCAGGTTGTCGAGCAGCACGATGGTCTGGACGATATGGTCGTTGACGATCGCCCGTTCCTCTTCGGTCAGGGTGCCGCGCCGGATCGACAGGTTGTAGACCTCGCCGAAGTTGAACAGGTTCTCCGGCACCTTGAGGTTGAAGGCATAACGCGGATCGACCGCCGGGTCGCCCTTCGGGCGCGGCACCACATGCTCCGGTCGATCGGCAAGCAGGGTTTCCGTCGCCGGAAGCTCCCTTTCCGGAATCTCGGTCAGGCGGGCGCGTTCCCCCTCCGACAACCCCAGACGATCGCTGAAGTGGCGCATCCAGGTGGTGGCGGCGATGCGCTTCAGCCGCGCGACGTCGGCGTCGGCCATCGATTCGGCGCCGACATTACAGGCGGCGACGAAGGCGAAGTCCTCGCGCAGTTGGCGCTGCCGTTCCGCCAGCGTGGCGTCCGCCGTCGCCACATCGCCGCCCAGAAGAACGGTTTGCAGGCGGGCGATTTCGGCATCGCGCAACAGCACCTCGAAGCGGGTGCGCACCTCGTGGATGCGGTTGACCACGGTTTCCAGCTTGGTCGCCTTGTCGATGACGAATTCCGGCGTCGTTACCTTGCCGCAATCGTGCAGCCAGGCGCCGACGCGGAATTCCCGCCACTGCTTGGGGGTGGTGAAGGCGAAATCGGCGAACGGACCCTGGGTGGACCGGCTGGCCGCCTCGGCCAGCATCAGGGCAAGTTCCGGCACCCGCACGCAATGCGCGCCGGTGTACGGGCTTTTCGCATCCACCGCATGCGCCACCATGTGGGTCATGCCATCGACCATGCGGTCGAGCGCGTCCAGAAGATTGCGATTGTCGAGAGCCACCGCCGCCTGCGCCGCCAAGGCTTCGACGAAGGCGCGCACCTCGGGCGGGAAGGGAACCGGTTCCCCGGTGTCGGGATGGCGCGCGTTGACCAGTTGCAGCGCCCCCACCACCTCGCCGCCGCGCGGCATCAGGGGCACGGTGAGGATGGAGCGGGCGCGGTAGCCGAACCGCGCATCGAAGGCGCGCGGCCCGGCGAAGTCGAATCCTTCGGAGCCATAGGGATCGTCGATGACGATGGTGCGTTTCTCGTGCACCGCGGTGCTGACCACGTTGTCGCGGTTGGGCGCGCCGTCGGGATCGAACAGCGGCACGTCGGTCAATCCGGCATCGGCGTCCTGGCTGCCCAGGCGCAGGCCCAGGGGGTCGTTATGGACGATCATGAAGCGCAGGGTCTCGCGCCCGGTACGCAGGAACAGGGTGCTGCCCTCGGCCCCGGCGATCTCCTTCGCGCCGATCATGATGGTCTCCAGCAGGCGGTCGGCGTCGCGTTCCCCCGACATCGCGATCCCCAGACCGATCATCCGCTCCAGCTTCGCCTGGGCGATCGCCAGTTCGCGGGTGCGGACCCTCAGCGATCGACGCATCAACTGGAAGGCTTCGGCCAACAGGTCGAACTCGGTGATGAAAGAAGACCGGTCTCCGCCTTCGGAAAAATCGAAGTGACGAATGCGTCCGGCATCCTCGGCCAAACCGTCGACCGAGCGCGCGACGCTGCGCGACAGGGCATAGATCAGGGGCGACACCCCCGCCAGAACCAGGACCCCGACCAGCAGAACCTGCCGGGCCAGCCGGTCCAGATGCTCGGCGAAGTCGGATATCGGCGCGATCACCCCGACATGGATGCGCCGTCCTCTCGGACCGTCCCACACCGAAACGTCGGCGATGCCGTCCGTTCCCGCCACATCGACCAGCCGGGGCGACCCGGACCCGTCCTCCCGCGCCCGTTCGAGCAAACGGTCGCGCCACGGATCGATGGCGGTCGCGTCGGCGGGCGCGGGCGCCAGTTGGACCATTTCCTCGTCGAAGACGTAAAGACGCCCGTTCTCGGACACCCGCAACGCCGAAACGAAGGCGGTCAATCCATCCAGGGTGACATCGGCGCCGAACACCGCGCCGCCGCCCCGCACCGTGCGCGCTGCGGTCAATCCCGGCGTCATCGAGGAATGAAAAATGTAAGGCCGCGACAGGATCACCGCATCGACCGGGCGGGCATCGCGGAACCAGAAGCGTTCGCGCGGATCAAAATCGGTATCGGCGTCGCTGCGCCGCCCCAGGACTTCCCCCGCCGCATTCAGGAACACCCAGTGCTGAGCGCGACCCGACGCCGAGGGCAACACGACGCGCCCCACCCAGGCGGTCTCCGCGGGCGCACCGAGGCGCGCCGCCATCCGGGCATCGCCGCGCGGCGCGATCCACTGATAGAACCCGCCGTCGTCGCGCCCGACGAACACCGAATACAGGGCGGGGTCGATCGCCAGCATCCGCATCATCGGCGCGAAGCCGGGGTGACGCAGGGGGTCGGGCTCGGGCCGGACGGCGATGTCGGGAAGCGCCGCGCCCAGTTCGGCGAACGACAGGGTGGAGGTCATCAGATCGTCCACCCGTTCCTGGGTGCGCTCGGCGACGTCGGCGAAGACCGCGCCCGCCATCTTGCGCGCGGTGTCCAGGCTCATCCGATAGGTGATGCCGGTGATCGCCAGACAGGCGGTGACCACCGCCGTGGTGACGAGTATCAGAAGACTGACGCGCAGGGTCAAACGACGGCGGAACATCGGAGCACCCCCATGAAGCACGACGAAAACGCCGCTTCCGGCAGGTTTCGATAGTGCGCTTTTTTGCCCCGAATCGGCCAGGAGAAAAACCGGGACGCCCTGCGAAGAACGCCCCTGCGGAATTTCCGATCATTCTTATCGGATATTCCCATTTCCGGGACACGGCGCGACGTGAGACAGTGAAGTCAAGGCAAGAGCAGTCAAGAACGGATCATCCCTCGGTCATCCCCCCACGCAAGTGGGACTCTTCGACGGCAACGGCAGAAAGGACCATCGGAACCAGACAGCCCGGCATCGACGCTTCCCCCCAGACACGGTCGATGCCGTGAAGCCGGAAAAACCGGAGACCCCGTTCTCCCCCTCGACGCGGCGACCCTCCCCCCCCTCATCGGTCGCGAAAGAGGTTCCGGCGAAACAGAAAGGAGCCCTTCCCCCGAGGGCTCCTTTCTTATTTTTGTCGGGTGCGATCAAGACGCCTTGGCGGAGTCCGCCGTGGGCGGGCGCAGCAGCAACAGCGCGATCGAACCGCCCAGGACCGCCACCGTCACCGCCAGGGAAACGAAGGCGGGGATCGGCCCCACCAGTTCCACCCAGAAAATCTTCGCGCCGATGAACATCAGGACGCCGGACAGGGCATAGCGCAGATAGACGAAGCGCCCCACCATCACCGACAGCACCGAATACAGGGCGCGCAGTCCTAGCACCGCGAAAATATTGCTGGAAAAGACGACGAAGGCATCGGTCGAGATCGCCAGAACCGCCGGGATGCTGTCCAGGGCGAACAACAGGTCGGCGGCCTCCACCACCAGCAACGCCGGAAGCAACGGCGTCGCCACCAGTCGCGCCTTGCCCGCCGCCGAGGTCTCCCGAACGAAAAAGGCATGGCCGTGATAATCGTGAGTCAGCGGGATGAACCGTTTCGCCAGGGCGACCACCCTGGACTGACCGGGGTCTTCCACCGCTTCGTGCTTGGAGAACAGCATCTTGATCCCGGTGAGCACCAGGAAGCCGCCGAAAAGGAACAGCACCCAGTGGAAACGGGCGATCATCGCCCCCCCCAACAGAATCATCGCGCCGCGCATCACCACCACGCCGATGATTCCCCAGAACAACACCCGATGTTGATACCGGGACGGAACGGCGAAGGCGGCGAAGATCGTCGAGATGACGAAGACATTGTCGAGGGAAAGGGTTTTTTCGACCAGGAAGGCGGTGACGAACAGCATCCCCGCCTCCGCCCCCATGGTCGCCCACAGCACGCCGCCGAAGGCGAGGGAGATGGCGACGTAGAACCCGGTGATGCGCAGGCTTTCCATGAAGCCGATGGTGTGGTCGTGACGGTGAAGGACGCGCAGGTCGAAGACCAGCAGCACCGCCACCAGGACGAGAAAGCCGCACCAAACCAGAACCGGATGCCCCATGAAGAAGCCGCCGGCCAACGGCCAGAGTTGATCGAGCATGTGAAATCGGATTTCGGGTGCGCAGCGTCCGCGCGGTTGCGACACGATCCGACATCGCGACGAACGCCTTCGCCGCCAGAGGGGCCCGGATCGGGTTGAGCGGGGCGATCTTACCCCCGCGCCGAGGCAAAGCACAAGGCGGAACCGGATGACCCGGTTCCGCCCCAAGGGATTTCCACGATGGACCCCCGGCATATGGGGGGAGATTTCCCCCGCGCCAGGGGGAAACCGCTTATTCCGACGCCGCCTTGGCGGCGGCCACCGCCTGATCGGCGACCCGCCCGGTCAGTTCCTGAAGGTGATCGAAAGCCCACTCGAAGGTGCCGACCCCCATGGTCAGCGACCGCAGTTCGACGATCAGGTCATGAACCTCCATCTGCGGCACCTGCGCCTTCACCACGTCCCAGCCCTTCCAGCCCGGACGCTTGTCGTAGCCCAGAATCTGCGCCCGGCGTTGGGACAGGGCGCGCTGCGCCTTCGACGTCCACTCCGAGGGCACCGCGACCGAAACGCTCCAGATCGGCTCCAGCAGGATCGGATCGCATTTCGGCAGAGCGGCGCGCATGCCGATTCCCGCCGCGGTCTTGAACGCCATTTCCGAGGAATCCACGGTGTGGTACGAGCCATCGGTCAAGGCCACGCCGACATCCGCCACGGGAAAGCCCAGCGGCCCTTTCCCCAGGCTTTCGCGCACCCCGGCCTCCACCGCCGGGATATAGTTCCTCGGCACCACGCCGCCAACGATGCGGTCGGTGAAGACGAAGCCTTCGCCGCGCGCCAGCGGCCTGATTTCCAGCACCGCGTCGCCGAACTGGCCATGCCCGCCGGTCTGGCGCTTGTGGCGGCCGCGTTCGATCACCCCCTTGCGGATCGTTTCCTTGAACGGCACCTTCGGCCGGTCCACCTTGACCTCGACGTTGTAAAGCGTGCGCAGGCGGTCGGCGGCCACCATCAGGTGCACCTCGCCCATCCCCCACAGCAGCAACTCGCCGGTATCGGCATCCAGGCCGAAGGACAGCGACACGTCATCCGACACCAGCTTGGCGAGAGCGGTGCTCAGCTTGACGTCGTCGCCCATTTTCACGGTTTCCAGCTTCAACGCGAACGGCGCTTGCGGCGCCTGGGGCCAGAACTCCGGCTTGGCGATCGCGGTTTCGCTCAGAACGTCGCCGGGCACCGTGTTCTCCAGGCGCGCCGCCGCCACCACCGCCCCCGGACCGGCCTTGGCGATCTTCGTCGCCTCCGCCCCCTGCAAGGCGTACAGGCCGCCCACCTTCTGCCCGCCCAGCATCATGCCGTCGGTCAACTGCCCCTGCCACACCCGCACCCACGACAAACGGCCGGTGTGGGCGGCATGCTGGGTCTTGAACACCTGAGCCAGCCCTTCGGGCGTAACCTCCTTGCGGCGTTTCCAGGTCAGTTCCGGCTTCGGCGCATCGTGGCGCAAGGCCTTCCACAGGCGATTGACGCCGTGGTCGCGCTCGGCCTCGCCGAACAGCACCGGCACCACCAGATTGTCCGCGATGTCGCGCCTCAGCGAGGCGAAAACCTCGGTCTTCGGCGGCGCCGCGTCGTTCAGCAGTTCCTCCATCAGCGCATCGTCGAAATCCGCCAGGCTTTCCAGAAGCCCCTGGCGCGCCCCCTGCTCGTCCGCCTCGACCGCCGCGGGAATGCGGATCAGAGTGGAAGGCTTGCCTTCCTCGTAGTGATAGGCGCGCTCGTGAATCAGGTCGATATAGCCGGTCACCGCCTCGCCTTCGACGATCGGCAACTGGCGCATCACCAGGGTGCGCTCCGACACCGCCTGCAACGCTTCCAGAATCTCGCCGATCCCCGCCTTGGCGTGCTCCATGCGGTTGACGAAAATCAGGTGCGGAATCTCGTGATCGTCCAGGAATTTCAGGAACGGCGCGGCCATCACCGCGCGCGCCGGATCGGGATCGCAGACCACCACCGCGATGTCCGCCACCATCAGGGCGTGGCGGGTGTCCTGTAGGAATTCGACCGATCCGGGGCAATCGAGAAGGGTCCAGGACTCACCCAGAAAGGAGGTGCTGGCCGCCACCGTCTCGACGCTCATCTCGCGGCTTTTCGCTTCCGGCTGCGCGTCGCCCAGGCGCGAACGGTCGGCGGCGGAGCCCTTACGGGTGATTGCGCCGGAAACGAACAACAGGCTTTCGAGAAGGCTGGTCTTGCCGCCGGTGTAGGGGCCGACGATGGCGGCGACGCGCGTCGCGCCGCCGTTGGTTCCGACGTTGTCAGGCATTTTGGTTCCTCCCGCTTCTGGAGGCCGGAACAGCCCGATGTACAGCCGAAGGCGAACCCACGCCCCCGTCCCCCACCTCGGAACGAGATCACCCCCGACCTCGTTCCGGCCTTCCGGCCAGTGGTCCCCTACGGGATGACTCACCCCGTGCGGGGTGTTTGCGTGCCGTCTTCATGCTCCCAGGACCGACACCGGAACGCAACAAAAAAGCCGCCAGGGGACCCCGGCGGCCTGGCGATAAATCGCTTGATTTCGCCTATTTCAGCGTGGCGCAGAAACTCTGGATGCGGGTGCAGGCCTCGACCAGATTGTCCATCGACGTGGCATAGGAAATCCGGAAATACGGCGACAGACCGAAAGCCGTCCCCTGCACCGCCGCGACGCCGGTTTTTTCCAGCAGTTGGGCGACGAAAACGTTGTCGTCGGCGATCGTCACCCCGTCCGGGGTGGTCTTGCCGATGCAGCCCGCGCACGACGGATAGACATAGAACGCGCCTTCCGGGGTCAGGCAGGTGAGTCCCTTCGCCTGGTTCAGCATCTTCACCACGGTGTCGCGCCGGTCCTTGAAGGCGGCGGTGCGCGGAACCAGAAAATCGTGCGGCCCGTTCAGCGCCTCGACCGAGGCCCACTGCGAAATCGACGAGGTATGGGTGGAGCTTTGCGACTGCACCTTGTTCATCGCCTTGATCACGTCCTTCGGCCCGGCGGCGTAGCCGACCCGCCAGCCGGTCATCGCATAGGCCTTGGACAGGCCGTTCAGGGTCAGGGTGCGGTCGTAAAGCTCGGGCACCACCTGGGCGATGGTGGTGAACTTGAAATCGTCGTAGACGATGAATTCGTACATGTCGTCGGTCATCACCCAGACATGCGGATGTTTCAGCAGCATCGTGCCGATCGCCTTCAACTCCGCCTCGGTATAGGCGCCGCCGGTGGGGTTGGAGGGCGAATTCAGGATCAACCACTTGGTCTTGGGGGTGATCGCTTCCTCGATGTCGGCGGGCGTCACCTTGAAGCCCAGGTTCTCGCGACCCAGCACCGGCACCGGCACGCCGCCCGCCAGCAGAACGATGTCGGGATAGCTGACCCAATAGGGCGCGTGGATGATCACCTCGTCCCCCGGGTTCACCGTGGCGACCATCGCGTTATAGATGCTCTGCTTGCCGCCGCAGGCGACCTGCACCTGATCCGGAGTATAGGTCAGGTCGTTGTCGCGCTTCAGCTTGGCGCAGATCGCCTGCCGCAGTTGCAGGATGCCCTCGGGCGCGGTGTACTTGGTCAGGCCCTTGTCGATCGCCGCCTTGGCCGCCGCCTTGATGTGGTCCGGCGTGTCGAAATCCGGCTCTCCGGCGGACAGGCCGATGACGTCCTGGCCGGCGGCCTTCATCTCGTTGGCCTTGGCGGTGATGCCAACCGTGGGCGAGGGCTTGATCGCGGAGAGACGCTCGGCGATGATCGACATGATGACTGACCTTTTCGGCATCGTGACAGACAAAAACGGGAAAACTCTTGGACGATACCGGCGCCTCCCGGACCGCGCAAGCGGCTTCGCCAAGCCCTGGTTTGCGATTTTCGCGCAACTCCCGCGCCCCTTGCACATGACCGCCGAGGCCTCCCGTCCTCCCTGGAAGGACACCGCCCGCCGATGACCGATATGCCGCCGCTCGCCACCCGCCCGCCCGCCGGTCCGCCCGCCGAATTCCGTCTGGTCTCGGACTTTTCCCCCGCCGGAGACCAGCCCGCCGCGATCGCCCAACTGGTCGAAGGGGTGCGCGAGGGGCTGTCCGATCAGGTGCTTCTGGGGGTTACCGGCTCGGGCAAGACCTTCACCATGGCGCACGTCATCGCCGCGACGAAACGCCCCGCCATCCTGATCGCGCCGAACAAGATTCTCGCCGCGCAACTGTACCAGGAGATGAAGGGTTTCTTCCCCGACAACGCGGTGGAGTACTTCGTTTCGTACTACGACTATTACCAGCCGGAGGCCTACGTCCCGCGTACCGACACCTATATCGAGAAGGACTCGGCGATCAACGAACAGATCGACCGGATGCGCCACGCCGCCACCCGCTCCGTCCTGGAGCGCCGCGACGTGATCATCGTCTCGTCGGTGTCCTGCCTCTACGGTCTCGGCAGTTCGGAATCCTATGCCCGCATGGTCTTCGACCTCGCGGTCGGGCAGCGCATCGACCCGGCGGAGGCGATGCGCGAACTGGTCGCCCTGCAATACAAGCGCAACGACGCCGGATTCTCGCGCGGCTGCTTCCGCTCGCGCGGCGACGTGCTGGAAATCTTCCCCGTCCACTACGAGGACCGCGCCTGGAGGCTCTCCTTCTTCGGCGACGAAATCGAATCGGTGCGCGAATTCGACCCCCTGACCGGGCAGACCACCGCCGAACTGCCCGCCATCCGGGTTTATCCCAACAGCCACTACGTCACCCCCCGCCCCGCCCTCTCCCAGGCGATGGACAAGATCAAGGCGGAGTTGAAAAGCCGCATCGACGACTACCTGACGCAGGGCCGCCACATCGAGGCCGAACGGATCGGCCAGCGCACCGCCTTCGACCTGGAAATGCTGGCCGCCACCGGCCACTGCAAAGGCATCGAGAACTATTCCCGCTACCTCACCGGGCGCGCCCCCGGCGAACCGCCGCCCACCCTGTTCGAATATCTGCCGGAAGACGCGCTGCTGTTCGTCGACGAAAGCCACGTCACCGTCCCCCAGATCGGCGGCATGTACAAAGGCGACTTCGCCCGCAAATCGACGCTGGCCGAATACGGCTTCCGCCTGCCGTCGTGCATCGACAATCGCCCGCTGAAGTTCGAGGAATGGGACCGGATGCGGCCGCAGACGGTCTATGTCTCCGCCACCCCCGGCCCGTGGGAAATGCAGCGCACCGATGGAACCTTCGCCGAGCAGGTGATCCGCCCCACCGGTCTTCTCGACCCGGTGTGCGTCGTCCGCCCGGTCGAAACCCAGGTCGACGACCTGATGGCCGAATGCAAGGCCGCCGAGGCCAAGGGTCAGCGCGTCCTGGTCACCACCCTGACCAAGCGCATGGCCGAGGACCTGACCGAATACCTCGCCGAACAGGGGATCAAGGTCCGCTACCTGCATTCGGACATCGAAACCCTGGAACGCATCGAGATCATCCGCGACCTGCGGGTCGGCGTGTTTTCCGTGCTGGTCGGCATCAACCTCTTGCGCGAAGGGCTGGACATCCCGGAATGCGCCCTGGTCGCCATCCTCGACGCCGACAAGGAAGGCTTCCTCCGCTCCGCCCGGTCCCTCATCCAGACCATCGGACGCGCCGCGCGAAACGTGGATGGCCGCGTCATCCTTTATGCCGACACGATGACGGATTCGCTGAAATACGCCCTTGCCGAGACCTCCCGCCGCCGCGAAAAGCAACAGGCGTTCAACGCCGCCAACGGCATCACCCCGGAAAGCATCAAGAAACGCATCGCCGAGGTGATCGAGACCCCCTTCGAGGCCGACTACGTCACCATCGGCACCGGCGACGACGACACCCCGCACCTGGTCGGGCGCGCCCTGGAAACCCACGTCGCCGATTTGCAAAAACGCATGCTCGCCGCCGCCGCCGATTTGGAGTTCGAGGAAGCCGCCCGCCTGCGCGACGAAATCAAACGCCTGCAAAACGCGGAACTGGGATTGGCCACCGAATCCGGACGCAAGCCCCAAGCCAAAGCCCCGAAGCGCCGCCGCAAGGGACCGTAACGGGCAGGAACGAAAAGGCCGGGTTCCACCCGGACCCGGCAAGGGGCATTTATGAGTTTACGCCCTAAAGACAGGCAAAGTCATGAATGGCGACAAAAATACCTGGGACTGAAATGATCAAGAAGATTGCAACAGAAAGGCAGCCACCGCGGCTTTCATTATATATCTTGCACAGAGCCTTTAATTCCGAACTATTCAGCTTCTTGCCGTACCAGCTCTGCCCACACTCCTTACATGTTATGTCCATGATATTGCCAAGATCACTGTCAATATAGCAGGAGCATTTCGTGTCTCTCTTACAGAAAGGACAATGATAATCAATATCAAACACAAAATTACCGTCTTTGCTTGACTTTATGGACATACAAATCCCTTGTATTTGGAACACACCGCCTTCTGACATAATTAACTAAGAGTACATCATATGAAAACACTGTATATTGCGCCATGACACACTTGGCGAAATCTTCAAATTCACTAGAAACGTCGAGGAGCCCAAAAACTATATGGTGGGTTCTTTAACGGGGAGCGGAAAAAGGCTTGTACTCGCGAACGACGGGAGATTTCCGCCAGCCACGCGGGAACCACCATCCTCTTGCTCCCCACGCAGAGAAATCGAACCCTGCCTTTCCCCCATGGCTATAAGCTAACAAGATGATCCGTATCGCGCGCATATGCGCCTTCCGCGTGCAAGTGAATTAAATATTACCTAAATAAGGTACAGAAATACTATACAGATTACTGCTATTATCAAGTAGCCCTTAAGCATGTTGGAAAGACTTGCCTTATTCATGATCGCCTGTGCCAATTCCTTGCTTTGGCGTTCGTTGCGTTCGTCCATGGCCTTGTTCATGTCATTAAGTATTTTCATAATTCATATCTCCAAAAAAACGGATCGAAATGGATGCTGAACGAAGAGTTCGATGGTTATTCTATGGAAATGTCGCTTCGGGAGCAGTTGGCGTGGGACTTGATCAAGTCGATGATATCGCTGGAATCCTTGCACTTGCCGATCGACGATCCTTCGCAATAGACGTACCAGAACACAGAGCCGCCGAAGAGACCCTCGGAATATTCCTCGGCCTTGTATCTGACGCCTCTGACGCTGTAATACTTCGCCGCCATGTTCATCCCCCCATCGAACCGGAACGGGATAACTGTGCTTTGCGGCGGGGGTTCGTGTCAATTGGGCGATTTCCCCCATTCGACCCGCGTCATCGGTCTCCCTCGTCCGGCGTCTTTTCCCGTTCTTTTCCGCGCGCAATGCAGTCATTCCGCACGCAGCGGCGTGACGGTTGCGGGGCGTCGGGCGGCGGAAAAACGAATGGGAGACACAAGGTGCGGAGGGTCCAAGACCCTCCGCGACGTTTTTATATCCTGTAATCGTCAGCGGATGCGAAGCAGCGCCCGCGAACTCCCAACCGCCCACCGCGCCGGCGATTGGTTTGATATTCCGCGAATTTACTTAATATGGCTGCGCCAAATCGCATATTTATAAACTTGCCGTCGGTTTGAAAATTATCTAAAATGCTCAACATGAATGAGGAAAACACATCGAAATTAAACCTTCTGAACAAATCCTTGCCTCAAGGATTGCTGGTTGACGCCGCTTGGCTGCGACGCAAGGGCATCGGCAGCAGCCTGCTCCGTCACTACGTCAAAAGCGGATGGCTCGAGCGGCCCGCGCACGGGGTCTATCGCCGTCCACCGGTTCGGCTGGGTGAAGACAACGTCCCCCTCGACTGGCGGAAAGTTGTCGTTTCCCTGCAAACCCTTCTCGAATGCCCTTTGATCGTCGGGGGAATGGCGGCCCTCGACCTGCATGGCTACGCGCATTACCTCGTCGCAAATCTGAAGACCGTTCACCTCTGTGGGCGGGTCAAGGCCCCCGGCTGGCTCAACAAGCTCGACCTGCCGCAACGCTTCGCGATCCACAACAGCGACGCCCTGTTCGGCGACATCCCCACCTGCGTCGGCCTTGGAAACTTGGCCGTCGATATTGAAACCGGGGCCATCCGCGACCGCGCCTCTTTTCGGGGCGGCGACATCGAGACCATGGCATGGAGCCCTTCGGACTGGCCGCTGACCCTGTCGTCGCCGGAGCGCGCCTTTCTGGAATATCTCGACGAACTTCCCGGCAACGCCTCGTTCCATGATGCGGACATGGTCATGCAAGGGGCGGCGAACTTCAGGCCGACGCAGCTTGGCAAACTCCTTCAGCGGTGCAAAAGCATCAAGGTCAAACGCCTGTTTTTCTTTTTCGCGGACCGCCACGGCCACGCTTGGCGAAAATACCTAAATCCGCGGGAATACGACCTCGGTAGCGGGAAACGCATGTTGGTGCGCGGCGGCAAGCTCGATCCCGTCTACCTGATCACCGTTCCGGACGACCTCGATGCCGAACGCTGAGCGGTACCGCCGTCAGGTCCGCCTCCTCATGCGCCTTCTGCCTCTGGTCGCCGAGGAACCCTGTTTCGCGCTGAAAGGCGGCACGGCAATCAATCTTTTCGTCCGCGATTTGCCACGCCTCTCCGTCGATATCGATCTCGTCTATCTGCCCCTGGATCAACGCCCCCAGGCTTTGGCCGGAATCGACGCCGCGATGCGGCGGATAGAGAACCGGATTCGTCGCGTCATGCCGGAATCGCGCATCGGCCACACTCTCCAGGAGGAGGCCATCCTGCGCCTGATCGTTCAGGATGCGGCCGACCGTACCCAGGTCAAGATCGAGGTCTCGCCCGTCCTGCGCGGCGTCGTCTTCGAACCGAAAACGCAACCGGTTTCCGAAGCTGTCGAAGAGATGTTCGGCTTCGCGGAATTTCGGCTGGTCTCTTTCGCCGATCTCTATGCGGGCAAACTGGTCGCTGCCTTGGACAGACAGCACCCTCGCGATTTTTTCGACGTTCGCGAACTTCTCGCACATGAGGGGCTGAACGAGGATATCCGCGAGGCCTTCGTGATCTACCTCATCAGCAACGGGCGACCGATGCATGAGGTTCTCTCGTGTCGCCGCAAGGACATGAGCGAATCCTTCGACCACTCTTTCAACGGCATGACGGATCGCCTGGTGAGTCTGGCCGACCTCGAAGCAACGCGCGAAGCGATGGTCGGCTTGTTGGTGAAGAGCATGCCGGATCGGCATAGAACCTTTCTGCTGGGATTCGAAGCGGGCAGTCCGGACTGGTCCTCGCTGCGAATTGCCCATGCCCGCGACCTTCCCGCCGTTCAATGGCGCATACGCAACCTCGAAACCCTCGCCCCCGAAGCCAGAGAACGCCTTACCTCTTCCCTGTTAAAAATCTGGGTCGACTAACCTGCGAGGAAACGTCGGCAGCGTTCATCCCTGGTTTTCGCGCGGAGCGCAGTGATCCGCACGCGGCGGCGTGACGGCTGCGGGACGTTGAGCGGTGAAAAGGAAATGGGCCGCAAGGGACCGTAAGGCCGCCCCATTGCCGTCATGGCCGGGCGTGTCCCGGTCATCCACGAATTGTCGTTTTCCAATGGATTACAAAACAAGACGTGGATCCCCGGCACAAGGCCGGGGATGACGAATTGAAGAAACGGTGGGATGTGTCTTGCCCGGTAGAGTCCTTCGGAAACGTTGGGTTCGCGCGGGGTTCCGACCAGAAGCCGGGATTAAACCGGACAGCCGTGGGGCACGCCCGCGCATGACGATCGTGGAGGAGGAAACGGCGCGCCCCCGGGCTTAGAACTCGGAGCGCAGGGTCAGCAGGCCGGTATGGCTTTGATAGTCGGAGCGCAGTTCGCCCTGATACTCCAGGTTGAGCGCGATGCCGTCGTCCCGCTCCAGGGTCGTCCCCAGGTCCAGGCGCGCGCCGTTGGCCGCCGGGCGCTCCGTCTTGCTGACGAAACCGACGCCGCCCATGGTCGCGGACACCGCGATCGGCGCGTGCGCGTAGTCGTGCACCCACGCCAGCCGCGCGTTGCCTTTCAACCGGCCCCAGTCGGTCGTCCCCAGCCCGCCCGAGACCTGCGCCCCCAGTTCGCTCTGGACCGAGTTGAAGCCGTGGGAGTCCACCGTCAGGTTGGCGACGCCCGCGTCGCTTTCGCTATAGCCGTCGTTTTCCATCCGCACCACCTGCAACGAGGCCAGCGGCGTCACCGTCGCCGCCCCCAGCCGCAGGTCGTAACCGCCGCCCAGTTTGCCCTGGAACTGCCAGCCGTCGTAGTTCGCCGTCGCCGAGGCATTCAGATACTCGATGCTTCGCCGCTGGTCGTAAAGGTTCCGCCCGACCCCGGCCAGGCCTTGGACATAGGCCGGGCCGCCGTCCGGACGCCAGGTGCCGTAACCGGACAGTTGGAAGCTGTCCAGGGTGGTGCGGCTGCCGCTGGCGTCGCCCTTTCCCCGCGCAATCGCGCGCAGCCAACTGGCCGCGCCGCCCGCCAGGACGTCGTCGCCGACGTACCCATCCGCCCCGAACAGAACGCCCGCCGTCCGCGCCGAATAGCCGCCGACGCCGTCCCGGTCGGCGTGACCGCCCAGGAAACGCCCCCACACCGCCCGATCCGCCGGGGCCGAGCCGGTGGCGACGCCGCTGCCGCCGTCGCCGCCATCCATGCGCGCGAACTGCCGGTTCTGGATCGCCACCGTCGCCGGGTCCACCGTCGCGCCGCCGACGTTCAGTTGCGTCGTCACCTGATCCGGGGCCATCTGCCGCAGGGCGCGGGTCTGCCCGGAATCGGACAATCCGGACAGCGAGGAGAACATGTCGGTGAAGCGGGAATCCGAGCCCAGACTGTCCAGGGCAGTGCCCAGACCGGCCGTCGTCTCGCCCGCCGCCACCCCCTTGGCCGCCCACTGCGCCTTGGTCCCCAGGGTGACGATCAGGTCCGTCCCGGAGATGCGATACGTGTTGCCGGAATAGCCCCCGACGACCAGGGACAGACCATTGGCGGACAGCGTCGTTCCCGCCGTGAGCACGGTATAGCTGGCGTTGGCCGCGATGCCGCTGCCGGTCATCCGGACCGTACCGCCGTCCAGGGTGGCGGCCCCGGAGGTCGTCAGCTTGCCATAGGTTCCGTCCGCCGCGACCTCGACCACCAGGGTGCCGGTTTGGACGTACGGCCCGGTAATGGATATGTTCCGCTTGATTCGCAGGGTCGCGGCATTGCTGGTCCCCAGGGTCGAAACCACGTTGTCGTTCAGCAGCAACGCGCCGGAAAGAAAGTTCACCCGGTTGCCGGTGATCGTTCCCACGGTTTCTCCGGCGGCGGGATAGCCGGTCAAGACCCCCTCCGCATCGCCGCTGCCCCCCACGAAGTTCAGGGTGCCCAGAGCGCTGGTGATATTACCCGCGATCGTGCCGGTGTTGGTGACCGTGCCCAGATTGCCGTAATAGCTCCCCTTGACCGCGACCAGAATCGCCTGTGGCGCGGAAATCGTGCCGGTGCTGGAGTTGGTCAGCGTGGTGATGGCGCCGCCGGTCCCGCCAACGTAGATGCCGCGCGCCGTGCCCGTTCCCGAAATCGTGCCGGTATTGGTTAAGGTCGCGATGGTGCCGTAGTTGTCGATGGCTCGCCCCGAACCGGTGGCGGTCCACGTGCCGGAATTGATCAGGGAGCCGAGGGTGCCGCCGTTGTTGTAGTAGCCACCCCCGCCCGTCGTCGAAATCGTGCCGGCATTGGTCAGGGACGTCGGCGTTTCCCCAAAAGGCGTTTGCACAGCATACCCCCCGTGCGGGTGATGCTGCCACCGGCGGTGATGACGCCGTTGTCGCCGTTGCCCAGGGTCTGGGTGTCGGTGACCGGGGTATCGATCGTCCAGTCGGCGGCGAACGCCGCTGGCATCGCCATGGCCGCAAAGGCCAGCCACAATGCCCCCAGCAGCAACCCGGCCTTCCCGCCAAGACGTCGCCGCGCCTTACCCCGTCGGTTTTCCATCGTTCACCCCCCGTGAAATCGGCACCGGATTACCGGCTAGGGTGTTCTCATACCTGCAAAAAATCGCTCCGTCTGTCCGGGAGTTCCCGGACAAAGAACGCCCTCCGGCATCATCCGGACAGGGTTTCCCGCGATGGGTGCGGCATCGGAGCGAATAGGGGGAGTCAGATCGGGGACGGTTTCTCGATCCTGCGCGAGATGGCGTATTTACGCAGTTCCCGCACCCCGGAGAAACCGAGTTTCTCGGCGATCCGCGCGTGATAGGTTTCCACGGTGCGTGGGCCGATCCCCAGGGCGTAGGCGATTTCGGCGTTGCCTTTCCCCTCGCCCATCATCTCCAGGACCTGGCGTTCGCGCTCGCTCAAGGCCGCTTCGCCGCCGGAACCGCCCGCCTCGTCCAGGATCCGCGCGGCGCGCGGCGCGACGAACCGCTCGCCGCGCAACGCCGCCGCGACGCCCCGCAACAGATCGCCCGGCTCGTCGCGCTTGGTGACGTAACCCCGCGCCCCTTGGCGCAGGGCCAGGGCGATGGTCTGCGGATCCTCGTGCATCGAATAGACCAGGGCGGGAACCCCGCGTACCGCCAGATCGGCCAACAGGTCGAGGCCGCTGCCGGATTCCAGGGGCAGATCGACGATCGCCAGGTCGAAGCCTCCCCCGGCCAGCAGCGCCAGCGCCGCCTCGCGGGTATCCGCCTCGCCGCCGACCGCATGGCCGCGCGTCGCCAGCAGAATCCCGACCCCCTGCCGCACGGCGGGATGATCGTCCAGCAACAGGATGCGGGCGGAAGCGGCGGTCATTCGGCGGTCCCCTCGTTTTCGGCGGCGAAACGGCCGCACGGCGCGACGCAACGCACCACGGTTCCTCCTTCCGGCGCATCGGCGATCGACAGGTCGGCGTCGATGACGTTGGCGCGGTGCGCCATGATCCGCAGCCCCAGGCCGCCGTCGCGGCCCTGCGCCGAGGCGGCCCGGCCGATGCCGTCGTCCCGCACGACCAGTTCCACCCACCCATCCCCCGCGCAGGCGACCGAAACCCGCACCCGTTCGGCGCGGGCGTGTTTCACCGCGTTGGTCAGGGCCTCCTGCGCGATCCGGTAAAGCGCCGTCGCATGCGGGTTGACGCATTTCGCGCAACGCCGGTCCTGCCGCAGGTCCACCGCGACGCCGCCGACGCGGCGCGCCCAGCGCACCAGTTCCTCCAGCGACGGTCCGGGGGCGGAGGGGTCGTGTTCCACCGGCCACAACCCCCGCGACAGGGCATAGGCGTCCTCGGTGGAGGCGGAGAGAAGCCCCCCGAGCGCCTTCACGTCGCGGGCGACTTCCGTCTGGGCGGACAGGTTTTCCTGCAACACCGAACACCGCAGCCGCGCGGCGGTCAACTGCTGGCACAGGCCGTCGTGAAGCTCGTGGCTGATCCGGCGGCGTTCGTTTTCGCTGATGGCGATGACTTCCCGCTCCAGCCGGTTGCGTTCCTTCATCTCGTCGCGCAGCGCGGCGTTCTTTCCCTCCAGTTCGGAAGACAGGCGCTCGACGACGGCGAAGGACCGGGTGAACCGCACCGCCAGGGCAAGAGCCTGGAACAGGACGAAAGCGAACAGGCCGGGCATGATCAGATAATCGCCCTCGACCGCCCCGACATGGACCAGGATGTCGTTCAGCGCGGCTCCGGCCAGGATGACGCAGCCGACGAGAAGGATGTCCGCCCCCGGACGCTTGCGCCGCACGCAGACGGCCATGCGCGCGACGTAGTACCCCGACAGAGGAATGGTCAGAAGCAGCAGGCCGAGGATCACCCAATAGGAAACGAAGGCGGGAAAGGCGATCCGCGCGACCACGAACACCGGCAACCGCAGGTCGGACAGTCGGCCGAGCCGCCTGGAAAACTCCTCGGGATACAGGGTCAGGAAGAAGAGGTACAGGGCGACGCTGGCCGCAACGTAGGAGAGCAGGGAAAAGCTTTCCAGGGCCTCGGGCGAAACCCAGGACGGCAGAATCTCGGCGACGAGCCAAAGAGTGGAATTGGAAGAGGCGGTGTAGCCGAGCAGCAAAAGCGCATACAGCCCGAAATAAAGCGGCGGCGCATCGTGCCGACGCAGGGCATGGATGCTGAGGTGATAGATCCCCGCGACCAGCAACACGCCGCAGAAGAAGGCCGACAGCACCCATCCCCGGAGTCTCGCCGCTTCCGCCACGCCGGGGGGGGACAGGAGAATCGGTTCCGCCACGCCGCCCCGGCGGAAATGATGATTGGAAACCTGCAAGGTCAGGTCCACCGGCGCGCCGCTCAAGACCAGCGGCGCCAGAACCAGGGAGCGATGCGCCGTCTCGGTTTCCTTGCTGCGACCCGGCACGCCGCTTTGCGCGACCAAATCTCCGTTGGCCCACAGTCGATAGGCGATATGGACGTCCATCAACCGCAGGGTCATCCGCCGTTCGCCCGGTGGCGGAATCAGGCGCAGGCGAAGGGTCGCCTCCCCCCGGTTGGTCAAACCGGCGACGCCCTTCCAGGCTCCGGGAAAACGCAGGAACCCGCCGGGAGTCGGCGGATTCGGCACGGCGAAATCCGCGGGGGACAACAGGGCGTTCGGAAACACCTCCCAAGGCCCCTCCAGGGAGAGTTCGCCATCGAGATCGTGCGCCGAGAGACTCAGAACGCCGTCCTGGGCCACCCCCTTGGGCGGCGGCGCGGTTCGCCAAGCCCCCCAGAAAGCCAGGACGGACGCCAGCACGAGGCAAAGCATCAGGATGCGGATTCGCCCGCTGGGGTCCGTTGCGCGCCGATCCTCCGCCGTCTTCACGTCCGTGCTTCCTCGTCCCGTTCCGTTTTAGCGATAGCGCGCCGCCCGCGCCTCGGCAATCGGGAAAGCGGCATAAAGCTGGAAAATCAGCCGCTTGTCCGGGAATTCCCGGACAAGACGGTGGCTGCGGGCGGACGGCTTTCCATGCTACGGTCGGTATCGCCCCCCGAACGGTCCTCTCCGTGGGGAACTGCCATCCGACGAGGAACCGCATGCGCCCGTTGCCCCTGCGCCTTGGGCAGGCTTTCGCGATCTGCTCCCTGGCCGCCGCCTGCGCCACGGCTCCCGCCGACAGAACCGCCGATGCCGCCCGCATCGCGGCGAAGGCCGGGCTCTCCCGCGCGACCTTCGCCACGGGAACCTTCCGCATCGTCGGCTTCACACGCCTGACCGATCCGTCTTCCCCGGTCAGCGTCTACATCGAAGGCGACGGCTTCGCCTGGGCGACCCGGCACCGCCCGTCGGCCGACCCCACGCCCACCCGGGCGACGGGGCTGCGCCTCGCCGCCCTCGACCCATCGGCCAACCTGATCTATCTGGCCCGCCCCTGCCAGTTCATCGGCCACGATCCGGCCTGCCGCGTCGCCTATTGGACGGACCGGCGCTATGCGGAAGAGGTGGTGGCGTCGATGAACGGCGCGCTGAATCAGGCATTGACCCAGGTTCCGGGTCAGGACATCCGGCTGGTCGGCTATTCGGGGGGCGGCGCGATCGCCGCGTTGCTGGCGGAACGGCGCTCCGACGTGATGTCCCTGCGGACCGTCGCCGGGAACCTCGACGTCGCGGCGGTCAACCGGCATCACCGCGTTTCGGCGATGCCGGAATCGCTGAACCCCATCGACGCCGCGCCGCGCCTGGCATCATTGCCGCAAATCCACTTCGTCGGCGGCGCGGACAAGGTGGTGCCGCCGTTCGTCGCGCAAGGATTCGTCGCCGCCCTGGGAAACGACCGCTGCGCGCGGATCGTCCGGGAACCGACGGCAACCCACGAAGACGGTTGGGAAGAGACGTGGCGGACGAACGTAGCCATTTCCCCCTCCTGCCGCCGGTAACCGTCAGAAGGAAAAACCCGGCCGCCCACCGCGCTGCCACGCACTCCTTATCGCGCTCCGCGCAAAAACAACAGATCATGTCCGCCTTGCGGCCAAGTAGGTCGATAAGTCGGCTGACCTGCAATGGGAATCTCCCTCCGGATTTGGATGGAGGGGCATCACAAGTGTCTTGTTCGATGCTCAAGATACCGTCACCGACCATTCCGCTTCCCGCCCGTCCCCGCCATTCCTGGTTTTCGCGCGCAGCGCTTTGAACCGGAACGCAGCGGCGTGACGGCTGCGGGCTGGCCCGCGAACCTTAGCGCGGACCGCCACGGCCCGGACCACCGCCGCCGGGGCCGCCGCCCGGTTCGGATGCGTTCGGGCGCTGGGATTTGTCGCTTCCGCCCTGTTTCGCCAAGGCGGCGCAAGGGGCGGCGAGGTCGGGGCGTTCGATCGCGCCCTTGCCGCCCGCGTCCAGGCGAGCGAAGGTTTCCGCCGCCTGTTGCTGGAATTCCTCGGGCGTCACCATGAAGTTCAGGTTCCTGTCCGCCGACATCACCGGATCGGGAATGTCCCGCATGTGGGTTCCCTGGCGGAAGGGTTGGCGGAAGCGGGCGATCTCCTCGCTGGTCAGGGTGCCTTGGCCGTCCAGGTCCATTTTGGCGAACTGGGCGCGAGCATCGGCCAAGAATTCCTCGCGGGAGAGGCGTCCGTCGTGGTTGGCGTCGGCGCGGTCGAGCCAATAGTTCATCGCCAACTCGCACGAGGGTTGCCCCTGCGATCCGCCGTTAAGGGGTTCGCCGTTGGGGCTGAACATCAGGGCGGGGGTCTGGCGGACCTCTCCGCCGCCCTCGGGGCCGGAGCGGCCCCGGTCGGAGCAGGCGGCAAGGCCGGAAGCGACCAAGATCGACAGGGTCAGGCAGGGGATGGTGATTCTCATTCGCTGGTTTTCCTTATTCCCGCGTCGGAACATCGCACCACGACCCGCCCCCCTCGGGCCGCCCGCGAGGGTAGCCGGATTCCCCGCCGACCGGAAGCGGCTTCGACGTCTGGCGACAACGGCGAGGTGCGCCCATATGGGTGGGGCTTTCCTTTCGGTTCAAGGCGCATCGCATGGCTCGGGATTTCTGGAACGATCGTTACCGTGGCGAGGACTTGGTTTACGGCGAGGCCCCCAACCGCTTCCTCGCCGGGCATGTCGGCCTGTTGCCGCCCGGAGGCCGGGTGCTTCTGCCCGCCGATGGCGAGGGACGCAACGCGGTCCATCTGGCCAAGTTGGGGTTCGCGGTTTGCAGTTTCGACCAGTCCGAGGTCGCGGTGGAAAAGGCCCGGGCGTGGGCGGCACGGCGCGACGTGCGCATCGACGCGCGGGTGGCGGACGCCCTGGAGTTCGACTACGCGCCCGCCGCTTACGACGCGGTAGCGTTGATTTTTGCCCATCTGCCACCGCCGGTGCGCATCCATGTCCACGCCAAGGCGGTGGAGGCGTTGAAGCCCGGTGGGCTGATCCTTCTTCAGGCCTTCCGCCCCGAACAACTGGAGCGTACGACCGGCGGCCCGAAGGATCCCGCCATGCTCTACGACGCGGCGACGCTGCGGCGTGACTTCGCCGCCTGTTCCGAAATCGTGCGTCTGGACGGCACCCTCGAGGTCCTGGAAGAGGGCCCCAACCACCGGGGCGAGGGCGCGGTGATTTCCTTCATCGCCCGGAAATAATACCGCCCATCCATAATCCTGACCCGCTCCGCCTCAAGCAAAAAGGCCAGGGGTGCGCCCTGGCCTTTTCGTCGGTTCGCCCTGGGGTGTGGGCTCAGACGAACTCCACCAGCGCCTGACGCTCGGCGACGCTTTCGCCGGGAACGACGCGGACGTTCTTCACCGTTCCGGCGAAGGGCGCGGGGACGGCGGTTTCCATTTTCATCGATTCCAGGACCAGCAGCGGGGTCAGCGCCTCGACGGTCTGGCCGGGGGTGACGTTGACCCGCAACACCACGCCGGGCAGCGGGCTCAGGCAGATGCGGGACGGATCGGTCGGCGCCACCGCCGGAGCGGGAGCGGCAACCGGCGAGGGCGACGGAACGGGGGCGGCGACGGCCTGCGCGGCGGCAGCCTTGCCGACGTGCTTCGGTCCCTCGGCGCGGGTCTTGAAGAAGCCGGGGGCAACCTGCGGGAACATCGCGAAGGTCAGCACGTCCTCGTCGCTGCCGTTGAAGCCGGGAAGCGCGGCGGCCTGCCCCTTCAGGGCGTCCCATTCCGGGGCCAGCAGATCGGCGGGGCGTTCGGTGATCACCGGCTTCTTGCCCTGGACCTTGGCGCGCTCCAGAACCTCGGCGTTCTTTTCGCCGAGGGTGCTGCCGTAATAACCGAGCATCAGATTGACGAACTCGCCGGTCATCACCTTGTAGCGGCCCATCAGCACGTTGAACACCGCCTGGGTGCCGACGATCTGGCTGGAGGGGGTGACCAGGGGCGGATACCCGGCGTCGGCGCGCACCCGCAGCACCTCGGCCAGCACTTCCGGCAGACGATGCAGGGCGTTCTGGCTCTTGATCTGGGATTCGAGGTTCGAGATCATCCCGCCGGGAATCTGGCTTTCGAAAATCTCCGTATCGACGCCGGTGAACTCGCTCATGAATTCCTTGTAGTGCGGGCGCACCGAGGCGAAATGGCGCTTCGCCTTGAGCAGGCGGTCCTTATCCAGGCGGGTGGTGAAGCCGGTGCCTTCCAGCATCTCGACCAGACCCTCGGTCGGATTGTGGCCGGACCCCAGAGACAGCGAGCTGATCGCGCCATCGACGATGTCGCAGCCCGCCTCGATCGCCTTCATCAGCGACACCATGGTGACGCCGGTGGTGGCGTGAACGTGAACGTGGACCAGGGTGTCCGCGCCGCAGGTCTCCTTGATCCCCTTGACTAGGTCATAGGCCGCCTGCGGCTTCAACAACGCCGCCATGTCCTTGATGCAGATCGAATCCGCGCCCATGTCCTTCAGGTGCTTCGCCATTTCGGCAAAGGCGGCGATGGTGTGAACCGGGCTGACGGTATAGCTGATGGTGCCCTGCGCGTGCTTTCCGGTGCCCTTCACCGCAGCGATCGCGGTCTCCAGGTTGCGCAGGTCGTTCAGCGCGTCGAAGACGCGGAACACATCGACGCCATTCTCCGCCGCCTTGTCGACGAAACGCCGCACCACGCCATCCTCGTAGTGGCGATAGCCCAGCAGATTCTGGCCGCGCAGCAGCATCTGCAAGGGGGTCTTCGGCATCAGCTTCTTGAAGGTGCGCAGACGTTCCCAGGGATCCTCGTTGAGGAAGCGGATGCAGGCGTCGAAGGTCGCGCCGCCCCAGCACTCCAAAGACCAGTAGCCTGCGTTGTCCAGGTCCTCGCAGGCGGGAATCATGTCTTCCATCGCCATGCGCGTGGCCAGCAGGCTTTGATGCGCGTCCCGCAAAATGACGTCGGTTATTTCGATCGCGCGACTCATGGCACCTTTCCCTGTAAGAGTGGAGGCCCTTGTTTGCACCACGGATTACAGATATGCAATCCCGCAACGTTTCACGAGGGGGAATTCGACGTTTTTTCGGGCGGGGGTGTCGCGCCGAAATCACATCCCTACCCGAATTGTCTCGATACAAGGAGATAGGCCACCAACCCAGTCTCCCTTGCGCACCCACCCCATCCTCGCAACCACCCATTGATTTTATTGCTTTTTCGTGACCGAAAGATGACCGGGAAGAAAACCGGGTGGGTTTTCGCCCGAAGCCGCGTTTTTTCCCGGCGAGACGGGCGCGATTGACTTCGCCGCCGCGACACCCGAGATTCGGCGAGACTCGAGAAAAGGAGGCCACCCCGATGCCCGCCGTCGATCCTGCGATCCCACGCACTGCGTTGATCACCGGCGGGGCGCGCCGCCTGGGCCGCGCCATGGCCGAAGCCCTGGCGCAAGACGGCTGGGCGGTGGCGATCCACTGCCGCGAGTCCGAGACCGAGGCCGGAGCCCTGGCCGAGGAAATCGTCCGCGCGGGCGGCCGCGCGACGGTGCTGACCGCCGACCTGACGCACGAGGCCGAGGTCGAGACCCTGATCCCCCGCGCCATCGCCGAACTGGGACCGATCGGCTGCCTGATCAACAATGCCTCGGTGTTCGACCAGGACGGCGCGGCCACCGCGACCAGGGAGTCCTGGGACGCCCATATCGAGCCCAACCTGCGCGCCCCCTTCGTCCTGTCGCAAGGATTCGCCCGCGCCCTGCCCCGGGACGCACGGGGCGTCGTCGTCAACATGCTGGACCAGCGGGTGTGGAACCTGACCCCGTATTTCGTCAGCTACACGGTTTCCAAATCGGCGCTGTGGACGCTGACCCGCACCCTGGCTCTGGCGTTGGCGCCGCGCATCCGGGTCAACGGCATCGGCCCCGGCCCGGCCCTGCCCTCCGCCCGGCAAAGCCAAGCCGAATTCGCCCGCCAGTGCGCCGCCCTGCCGTTGCGCCACGGCACCACGCCCGAGGAAATCGCCGCGACCTTGCGCTTTATCCTTGCCGCGCCGTCCCTGACCGGGCAAATGATAGCCCTCGACGGAGGGCAACACCTCGGCTGGGCGCAAGAAGGCGCGGCCGCCCCCGTCCCCCTGGAATAGGCGCGAACCCCCTCGCCGACGCCTCCGCGCGCATGGAGCTGATCCCTTGACCCGTACCGGCAACGTCGTTCAGCCCCTGCGCATCGCCGACGCCAAGAAGGCGTTGCGCCATGTCTTCGTGCGCGATCTGGTGCTCGAATGCCGCATCGGCATCTACGACCAGGAAAAAGCGAAGCCGCAGCGGGTGCGGATCAACCTCGATCTCGCGGTGCGCGAGGACGCTCAGCCGATCGGCGACGATTACGACCGCGTCGTCTGCTACGAACGGATCGTCGCCAAGGCGCGCGGCATCGCCGAGGACGGCCACGTCAATCTGGTGGAAACCCTGGCCGAACGTCTGGCCGGGATTTGCCTGCAAGACCCCCGGGTGCGATCCTGCCGGGTGCGGGTGGAAAAACTGGACGTCTTCGCCGACGCCCTTTCGGTCGGCGTCGAAATCGAACGGGACAGCCCCTTCGACGATGTCCGGTCCACGCCGTTCGGATGACGCTTCGGTGTCGCATCGGTAACCGACGAACGAAAACTCTCACCCCTTTCGACCTCCCGAAGGCGTTTTCCTCTATCGGAAAGCGGGGATGCGGGCATGAGTTTTACACAAGCTGTGACAGCCGACACAGCCACTCCGAGTCCCGCCACGAAAACACCCCGGAATTCCGGTTTTTTCCGGTTGACAAGTTATACAGTTATAAAAATCAATGAGTTATGTATTGTGCTCAAGTTTTGGGCAATGACGTCAAGCCCCAGGGAATGCCTTGGGGACGGACCCCTCCCCCACAAGCTGTCAACAGAGTTATCCACAGATTTCGTGGACAAGGTTTCAGGCCGTCATAATCCGTGAAAGCGCATGAAAATCCGCGAGTCACGGTTTGGTAACCGCGCCGTCACGGATTCGGGACTCGCATTCCGCTTGCGCGACGTGCCGCTTCATCGGACTCTTTGCGCCATGAACGCCGACGCCAACGCCCCCTCGCTTGCGCGAGGAACCGAAACCATCCTTGCGGTGCTGAAGACCCTGCCGTCCAGCCCCGGGGTCTACCGCATGCTCGACGCGAAGGGCGAAGCGCTTTACGTCGGCAAGGCGAAGAACCTGAAAAAACGGGTCGTCGCCTATACCCGCGCCGAACAGTTGCCGTTGCGCCTGCAACGCATGGTCGCCTTCACCGTGTCGATGGAGATCGTCACCACCCACACCGAGGCCGAGGCCCTGTTGCTGGAAAGCAACCTGATCAAGAAACTCGCCCCCCGCTACAATATCCTGCTGCGCGACGACAAATCCTTCCCCTACATCCGCGTCGATCGCGGCGGCGACTGGCCGCGCATCACCAAGCACCGCGGCGCCCGCGCCGACGGCGCGGACTATTTCGGCCCCTTCGCCTCCGCCCAGGCGGTCAACCAGGCCCTGGTGATCCTGCAAAAGGCGTTCCTGCTGCGCACCTGTTCCGACGCCATGCTGGCCGCCCGCGCCCGCCCCTGCCTGCTGCACCAGATCAAGCGATGCAGCGCGCCCTGCGTCGGCCGCATCGGCCACGACGAGTACGCCCGGCTGGTGGCGCAGGCGCGCGCCTTCCTGAAGGGGGAAAGCGCCGATTTGCAAAAGGAGTTCGCCCGCGCCATGACCGAGGCGGCGGAGCGCCAGGACTACGAAGCCGCCGCCGCCTGGCGCGATCGCATCCGGGCGCTCACCCAGGTGCAGGCGCACCAGGACATCGACCTGGGGCAGGACCGCGACCTCGACATCGTCGCGGCGCATCAGGCGGGGGGCAGCACCGCGATCCAGGTGGTGTTCTTCCGCGCCGGACGGCACACCGGCAACCGCGCCTTCTTCCCGGCGCAGACCGGCGACGCCCCGGCGGAAGAGGTGTTGGCCGCCTTCCTGGGGCAGTTCTACGCCACCCATCCGCCGCCCGCCCTGATCCTGGTTTCCCCCCAGCCCGCCGAGACCGACGTTCTGGCCGAGGCGCTGTCCCTCTCCGCCGGGCGGACGGTGCGGATCGTCCATCCCCGGCGCGGCGACAAGCGCGCCCTGCTGCGCCAGGCGGAGGACAACGCCCGCGACGCGCTCGCCCGCAAGCAGGCGGAAACCGCGACGCAGGGCCGCCTGCTGGCGGGGGTGGCGGAGGTCTTCGGCCTGGCCGCGCCGCCCGCGCGCATCGAGGTCTACGACAACTCCCACATCCGGGGCAGCCACGCCGTCGGCGCGATGATCGTCGCCGGGGCGGAGGGCTTCAAAAAATCCGCCTACCGCACCTGGACGATCCGCGAGGCGACGCCGGGCGACGACTTCGGCATGATGCGCGAGGTCTTCCGCCGCCGCTTCGCCCGCGCGTTGGCCGACGATCCGGAACGCCGCGCCTGGCCCGATCTGGTGCTGATTGACGGCGGCCCCGGACAACTGGCGGCGGCGACCGAAACCCTGGCCAAAATCGGCGCGGAGGGAGTCCCCCTGGTCGGCATCGCCAAGGGACCGGACCGCAACGCCGGGCGCGAAGCCTTCCATCAGGCGGGACGCGACCCCTTCCAACTCCCCCCCGAACACCCGGTCCTCTATTACTTGCAGCGCCTGCGCGACGAAGCCCACCGCTTCGCCATCGGCGCGCACCGGGACAAACGCTCCCGCGCCCTGGTGCGCTCGGCCCTCGACGAGGTTCCGGGAATCGGCGCGGCGCGCAAGAAGGCGCTGCTGCACCACTTCGGCGCGGCGAAGGACGTCGCGGCGGCGGGGGTAGAAGACCTAGCGGCGACGGAGGGCATCAGCCGCGCCCTGGCGCAGCGGATTTACGACCATTTTCACAAGGAAACTTGAGCGGCAGACCTTTCTTCACATTTCCGTCCGAATCTTTTTGCTAGGTTGCCGCCGCGCACAAGGTCTACACTCCGCGCCGCAATCGTGCGCGCCGCCCGGAACCCGTGTCAGACGCCATCATGTGGACCCTTCCCAATCTTCTGACCGTCGGACGCATCGCCGCTATCCCGCTGATGCTCGCCACCTTCTATTGGGATACGCCCGCCACCCGCTGGGCCGCCTGCGGCCTGTTCGCCGCCGCCGCGATCACCGATTTCTTCGACGGCTATCTGGCGCGGCGGTTCAATCAGGTTTCGGCGATCGGCCGCTTCCTCGACCCCATCGCCGATAAGCTTCTGGTCGCCGCACTGCTGCTGTTCCTCGCCGCCTTCGGTCGCATCGAACCGATCAGCCTGATCCCGGCGGCGGTGATCCTCTGCCGCGAGATCCTGGTCTCGGGGTTGCGCGAATATTTGGCGGAACTGCGCGTCGGCATGCCGGTGACCCCCCTCGCCAAATGGAAAACCGCCACCCAACTGATCGCCCTGCCGGTCCTGATCGTCGGCGACGGTGGCCTGCCCGGCCACGCCATCACCCTAATCGGCGAAATCCTCCTCTGGGTGGCGGGCGTGCTGACCCTGATGACCGGGTACGGATACCTTACCGCCGGCATCCGCTATATGCGCGAAGCCGACAAGGGTCGGTTCTAGGGGGAAACCAGGCCGGGGCGCTGCCCCGGACCCCGCTGGGGCCTCGGGCCCCAGACCCGATTCCTGTTTTTTGCGCGTAGCGCGATAAAACCGTCACGCGGCGCGGTGGATGATTGCCGCTGACGCGGCGAAAAAAGTTATGGGTTCACAGGGGCCATGACCCTGTGCGGGGTCCGGGGCGGCGCCCCGGCCTGGTTTTTCCACGAAAAAAGGCGCGGACCGAGGCCCGCGCCCTTATCGTCTTTCGCCTTCCCCTTACAGGGCGATGCGGCCGTGGACCAGGTCGTCGTAGTCCTGCATCAGGACCTTGGTGACCTCGCGGTCGGGGAAGATCACGTCGTCGATGGAGCCGACCGGAGTGACCTCGGCGGCGGTTCCGGTGACGAAGGATTCGTTGAAGCGCGGCAGTTCCTCCGGCAGGATGGCGCGCTCGATCACCTTGTAGTCGCGGCGTTTGGCCAGGGCCAGAACCGACTGGCGGGTGATGCCGTTCAGGAAGCAATCCGGCGTCGGCGCATGGATTTCGTCGCCGCGCACGAACAGGATGTTGGCGCCGGTGGTTTCGGCGATCCGGCCGCGCCAGTCGAGCATCAGGCATTCGTTATAGCCCGCGGCCTCGGCGGCATGCTTGTTGAGGGTGCAGATCATATACAGGCCCGCCGCCTTGGCGTGGCAGGGAATGGTCTGCGGGTCGGGGCGACGCCATTTGCCGGTGACCACCTTCAACCCGGCCATCCGCGCCTCGGCGGTGAAATAGGTCGGCCACTCCCACACCGCGACGGAGACGTGGATTTTGTTCAGCTTCGCCGAAACCCCCATCTGCTCGCTGCCGCGCCAGGCGAACGGGCGGACGTAGCCGTTGGTCAGTTTGTTGGCGGCGATGGCCTGCGCTTTCGCCGCGTTGATTTCGTCGACGGAATAAGGGATGGTGAAGTCCATCAGCTTCGCCGAATTGAACAGACGTTCCGTGTGTTCCTGGCCTTTGAAGATCACGCCGTCGTAGAGGCGCTCGCCCTCGAACACCAGGGAGGCATAATGGAAGCCGTGGGTGAGAACGTGAACCTTGGCGTCTTTCCAGGGAATCAGTTGGCCGTCGAACCAGATGAAGCCGTCGCGGGCGTCGAAGGGAAGAAGTGACATGGCAGGGTCTCTTGATGTTTGCAATTGTTTCCGACTCGGTGATGTTTTGAGTAACATCCAACACGGAATATGTCAACATGGCTGACGTAACCGCACGCATCAACCCGCTGTTCCTGCGCGACGAGGAACTCCGCCAGGGGATCGAGTTCCTCTATTTCGCCTATCGGGAATTCACCAAGGAACCGGACACCATCCTTTCCGAACAAGGACTTGGACGGGCGCACCACCGGGTGATCTATTTCATCGGGCGACAGCCGGGGATCAGTGTATCTGACCTGCTATCGACTTTGCGCATAACAAAGCAGAGTTTATCGCGGGTCTTGAGCCAGCTGTTGCGGGAGGACTATGTCCGCCAGCGCCCCGGCCTGCGCGACCGCCGCCAGCGTCTGCTGGAGCTTTCGCCCAAGGGGGTGGACCTGGAACGCAAGCTGACCGAGAACCAGCGCAAGCTTCTTGCCCGCGCCTACCGCGAGGCAGGGGCGGAGGCGGTGGAGGGATTCCGCAAGGTGATGCTGAACATCATGAGCGAAGACGACCGCGCCCGTTTCCCCGCGCAGGGAACGCCGCCGCTGTCCGGCTGGCGCGGTTCCAGCGGTGGAGCGTCCTGAAATGACCATCCCAACCCCGCCCCACATCCTGGTGGTCGACGACGACACCCGCCTGCGCGGCCTGCTGCAACGTTTCCTCACCGAGAACGGCTTCATGGTCTCCCAGGCCGCCGACGCGGCGGAGGCGCGGCAGGCTCTGGTGTCGCTGGAATTCGACCTGCTGATCGTCGACGTGATGATGCCGGGCGAGGACGGGATGAGCCTGACCCGCGGCTTGCGCGAGACCAAGGACGTGCCGATCCTGATGCTGACCGCGATGGGCGAGGCGGACGACCGCATCACCGGGCTGGAAACCGGAGCCGACGACTACCTGACCAAACCGTTCGAGCCGCGCGAGCTTTTGTTGCGCATCAACGCCATCCTGCGCCGCGCCCGCCGCCCCGACGCCGGCGCCGAGGCGGGATCGGGGGTGGAGGTTCTGAACCTCGGCGCCTGCGTCTACGACATGCGCCGCGACGAACTGATCTGCAACGCCGAACCGGTGCGCCTGACCCCGGCGGAAGCGGCGCTGCTGCGCGAACTCGCCCGCCGTCCGGGGGAGATTCTGTCGCGCGAGGACTTGGCCGCCGCCACCGGCGCGGCGCGCAACCTGCGCACCGTGGACGTGCAGGTCACCCGCCTGCGCAAGAAGATCGAATCCGACCTGCGCCTGCCCCGCTATTTGCAGACGGTGCGCGGCAAGGGTTACATGCTGATGCCCGACTGAAGGAACCCTTGCGATCATGGCGGACCACGCCTTGCCCCAGCCCGATCCCGACTCTCCGGAACGGCATTTCCATCTGAAGTCGCTGCTGCCGAAAAGCCTGCTCGGTCGGTCGCTCCTGATCATCCTGGCGCCGCTGATCCTGTTGCAACTGGTCACCGCGACGGTGTTCTACGACCGCCACTGGGGCACCATCACCAAGCGACTGGCGCAATCGGTGGCGGGCGACGTCGGCATCATCGTCGCCTATTTGCGCGACCATCCCGGCCCGGCGGAGCGCGCCTGGATCGTCGCCAAGGCCGGGCGGCAGATGCAATTGGAGGTGCGTTTTTCCGACGGCGAAATCCTGCGCGCCCCGCCGACGGTTCCGCTGATCCTGGCGCCCCTGGCCGATGCGCTGACCGATGCCGTCACCTTGCCGTTCCAACTGATTCCCAGCGACGACGACCGGATCGTCGAAATCCGCCTACAGATGGCGGACGCGGTGTTGACCGTCGAGGCGCCGATGAAGCGCCTGTCCAGCTTCACCATCTATCTGTTCCTGCTGTGGATGATCGGCACCTCGCTGCTGCTGTTCGGCGTGGCGACGATCTTCATGAGCAATCAGGTGCGCGCGGTGCGCCGTCTGGCGATCGCCGCCGACAGCTTCGGCAAGGGGCGGGACGCCCCCTGGTTCAAGCCCGAGGGCGCGACCGAGGTGCGGCAGGCGGCGCAGGCCTTCCTGCTGATGCGCGACCGGATCAAGCGCCAGATCGACCAGCGCACCGAAATGCTGGCCGGGGTGTCGCACGATCTGCGGACGCCGCTGACCCGGATGAAGCTGCAACTGGCGATGATGGGCAAGGACCCCGGAATCGCCGACCTGGAAGAAGACGTCGGGGAAATGGAGCGGATGGTCGAAGGCTACCTTGCCTTCGCCCGGGGCGAAGGACGCGAGGCGATGCGCCCGACCAACGTCTCCGCCCTGGTCGAGGCGGTGGTCGGGCGCTTCAACCGCAACGGCGCGGCCGTCGACCTGCACATCGAACGCGGCCTGACCCTGCCTCTGCGTCCGCAGGCGGTGGAACGCTGCCTAAGCAATCTCGTCTCCAACGCGGCACGCTATGCCGAGCACGTCGCGGTCAGGGTCGGCCATCGCGCCGACGCGGTGGAAATCCTGGTTGACGACGACGGGCCGGGGATTCCACCGGAAAAGCGCGCCGACGTCTTCCGCGCGTTCTTCCGGATCGAGAACTCCCGCAACCCGGAAACCGGCGGCGTCGGCCTCGGCCTCACCATCGCCCGCGACGTGGCGCGCGGCCACGGCGGCGACATCCAACTGGCGGACTCCCCCCTGGGCGGCCTGCGGGTCCGCCTGATCCTGCCGCTCTAGAAAGCCGCGTTTCGCCATTGTCAAAGCGCACGCGAGGAAGGGGACCGTCATTCCGCCGCGTGTCGGCGCAACAGCGGCATCTGCGCGACGGAAAAGGCCAGGGTCAGGGGCATGATGCCGAAGACTTTGAAATCCACCCAGATATCGGTGGAAAAGCCGCGCCAGACCGCCTCGTTCAGCGCCGCCAGGACGAAGAAGAAGAGTCCCCACCGCCAGGTCAGAATCCGCCATCCCTCGGCGGTCAGTCGAAACGCCTCGCCGAAGACCTGACGCAACAGAGACTTGCCGAACCCCAACCCACCCAACAGCACGGTTCCGAACAGAGCGTTGACGATGGTCGGCTTCATCTTGATGAAGGTGTCGTCGTGCAACCACAGGGTCAGCGCGCCGAACGCCAGAACCACGACGCCGGAAACCAAGGGCATCGTCGGCAAACGCCGGGTCATCCACCACGACACCGCCAGGGACAAAGCCACCGCGATCATGAAGACGGCGGTGGCGACGAAAATCGGCTCGCCCAGCGCCGCCAGCGCGGGAAACCAGGATTGCAGGCGCTCCCCCCCGCGCATTGGCGAAAAAGAACACCGCCAAGGGGCCCAACTCCAGTAGCAGCTTCGCCGCGCCGTTCTCGCCGCGCGCCGCCATCAGAACGCCCGCCCGCCCAAGGGGACATCCCGGTCGGGGGAAAGCAGAATCACTTCCCCCTCCGCGTCCGGCACGCCCAACACCAGGCATTCGCTCAAGAACGGGCCGATCTGCTTAGGCGGGAAATTCACCACCGCCACCACCTGCCGCCCGACCAGATCGGCGGGCGCGTAATGCCGCGTCAACTGGGCGGAGGTGCGTTTCTCCCCCACCTCCGGCCCGAAATCGATCCACAGCTTCAAGGCGGGCTTGCGCGCCTTGTCGTTGACCTCGGCCCGCAGAACCCGCCCCACCCGCACGCCCACCTTGATGAAGTCGTCATAGGAAATCGTCATCGGAAGACTCCAAGAAACCTCCCAGGGCTCCGCCCTGGACCCGCAAAGGGTCACGGACCCTTTGAACCCATTTGTCGTTTTTGCGCGAAGCGCTATAAGCCGCTCGCTTCCGCGTGATGGCCGATTGCCGCTGCGCGGCGAAAAACAAAGGAACGGGGTCTGGGGACCGAGTCCCCAGCGGGGTCCGGGGCAGAGCCCCGGCCTGGTTCTACCCCGCCAGTTCGCGCGAACGCCGGGCGGCGGCGGCAAGCGCTTCGGCGAACAGCGGCGGCATCTCCTTCATCAGCGGGACGAGGGCGGCCGCGGTGGTGCCGCCGGGGCTGGTGACGGCGACGCGCAGGGCGGCGGCCTCCTCGGCGCTTTGCCGCAACAGTTCGCCGGAGCCGACGACGGTGGCGCGGGCGAGTTTCATCGCCAGATCGGGGGACAGGCCCAGGGCGGCACCCGCCGCCGCCATCGCCTCGACCATGTGGAAGACATAGGCGGGACCGCTGCCGGAAAGGGCGGTGACCGCATGCATCTGATCCTCATCGGCCAGCCAGACGGTCTCGCCGACGGCGCGCATCAGGGGTTCGCCAAGATCCCGCTGTTCCGGGGTGGCGGCGGGATTGGCGTAGAGGCCGGAAATGCCGCGCCCCACCGCCGCCGGGGTGTTGGGCATCACCCGCAGCACCGGAATGCCGACGCCGAAGGCGGCCTCGAAGGCGGAAATCGGCTTGCCCGCGACGATGGAGACGATCAGCGGCCTGCGACGCAGATTCGCCAGACACGCCGCCACCGGCGGCAGGGCATCGGCCAGCCCCTGCGGCTTGACCGCGATCAGCACCGCGCCGGGGACGAAATCGGCAGGAACCTCCGCCGCCGAGGCATGGACCGCGATCCCCTTCGCCGCCCAGGCGGCGCGGGTTTCGGCATGCGCCTCGACGATGTGGACATTCTCCTTCGGCCAGCCCCCGGCGATCCAGCCGGACACCAGAGCGCCGCCCATCTTGCCGCAACCGATCACCAGAATGTTGGCGTGGCCCATCGCAATCCCCTTTTTCCGATATCAGGGGGACAGGGATAGCAACCTTCCCGCCTGAACGAAAGCCCCCTCACGGGGGCTTTTTCGGATCGTTTGGGGAAAGGACGGGGATCAGGCCTCGCCAACGGTGTCCAGCATCGCGGCTTCCACCGCCTCGGCGGGGGCCTTGCCGCCCCAGATGACGTACTGGAAGGCGGGATAGAAGCGCTCGCACTCGCTGATCGCTACGTCGATCAGGGATTCCAGGCGGTCGGCGCCGAGGTTGAGATCCGGTCCCAGCAGCAGGGAATACCGGAACATCGGCAGCCCTTCCTCCGCCCACAGGGCGAAATGGCCGATCCAGAGTTTCTCGTTGGCCAGGGCGAGAAGCTCCGCCACCGCCGCGCGGCGGGGTTCGGGCACCCGCATGTCGAGGGAGCAGGAGACGTGCAGGGTTTCCAGCTCGGGTGCGAGGGCGAAGAAGACGCCGTAATCGCACCAGCGACCGGGAATCTCGACCGCCAACTCGTCGTCGCCGCGCCGCTCGAACGTCCAGTCGCGGGCGCTCAAGACCTGTTCGATGAGTTCGAGGGGATGGAGGGTTTCGATGTCGAATACGGTATCGGCAGCCTGCATGAGGGGAACCTCCACTACGCCCGGCCGGGGAAACCGCCCCGACCTTCAACCGGCCCCTGTGCACCGGAAGTGCCCCCGGCGTCAACGGGAATCTTTCGGCGAAGCCCCGCCGTGTTCCGATCCCGCCACCCCCGGATCGCACCTATCGGGTCCGATTGCCTCCGGAACCACAAGATTTAGAGTGCCAAAGCCCCTCCCCCAATGCAAGGAGAGTTTGATGACGGCAGGATGAAGAGAGCGAACGCCCGCGCCGAAGAAAGTCCGCGCGGGCATCGGATAAACCGGAATCGCCGGATCAGGCCTGTGGAGTCCCCTCCGCCGGGGCAGGCTTCTTCGCCGCCGGTTTCTTCGCGGCGGGCTTTTTCGCGGCGGCGGGCTTGGCGGGCTTGATGGCCGCTTCGAGCTTGGCGAGGCGGGCGGCCAGATTTTCCTGTTCCTCGCGCGCGGCGACGGCCATGGCGCGCACCGCCTCGAACTCCTCGCGCCGCACCAGGTCGAGGTCGGATAGCGCGCGTTCCAGACGCTGCTTGATCGCGGTCTCGATTTCGCCTTTCAGGCCGCCAAGGGCGGCGGCGGCATCGCCGGCCAGACGGGACACGTCGTCGAGCAATCGCGGGCGGGATGACATCCGGGCTTCCTCCCAAGGATTTGACGGCGACGCTTTTACACCGTGGCGCCGCCTCTCGCTTGTCATTATGATGGCGGTGCGCGCCCCTGTCCACACCCTGGGGGTCCGGATATCTCTTTTAACCGGAATGACAATTTCTCCACCTGACGAGAGAGAGGACGCCTCATGTACGTGGTCACCGGCGGCGCCGGCTTCATCGGATCGAACATCGTCGCGGCTTTGGAAGCCCGGGGCGTCAAGGATATCGTCGTGGTCGACCGCCTGCGCAGCGGCGACAAATGGCGCAACATCGGCAAGCGCGGCTTGGCCGACATCGTCCACCCCGACTATGTGCTGCAATACCTGGAAACCAACGCCAAGTCGGTCGAGGCGGTGATCCATATGGGGGCGATCTCCTCCACCACCGAGGACGACGCCGACAAGATCCTGACCAACAACTTCAGCCTCACCCTAGGGCTATGGAAGTGGTGCTCGGCGCACGAGAAGCGCTTCATCTATGCTTCGTCCGCCGCCACCTACGGCGACGGCAGCCGGGGCTTCTCCGACGAGTTTTCGGAGGCGGCGCTCGCCCGCCTGCGGCCGATGAACCCCTACGGCTGGAGCAAGCACCTGTTCGACCGCCGCGTCGCCAGCAAGGTTTTCAACAACCGCCGCACCCCGGCGCAGTGGGTGGGCCTGAAGTTCTTCAACGTCTACGGCCCCAACGAATACCACAAGGGCGGCCAGCAGAGCGTGGTGGCCCAGGTCTATCCGCGCGCCGCCGCCGACGCCAATTGCCTTCTGTTCAAGTCGCACAATCCGCAGTACCCGGACGGCGGCCAGATGCGGGATTTCGTCTGGGTCGGCGACTGCGTCGACGTGGTGATGTGGCTGCTGGACAATCCGCAGGTCAGCGGCCTGTTCAACCTGGGCACCGGACAGGCGCGATCCTTCCTCGACCTCGCCTCGGCGGTGTACCGGGCGCTCGGCAAGGAGCCGAAGATCAAGTTCATCGACACCCCGACCGAAATCCGCGACCGCTATCAGTACTTCACCCAGGCCGACATGCGGGCGCTGCGCAAGGCCGGATACGCGAAGGCCTTCACCTCCCTGGAAAGCGGCATTCATCAGTACGTGGTGAATTACCTGCACACCGAAGACCCCTACGTCTGAGCCCGCGATGTCCGATCCCCTGATCTTCCCGCAGATCGACCCAGTGGCCTTCGCCATCGGGCCGTTCGCCGTGCGCTGGTACGCCCTGGCCTACGTCGCCGGACTGGTCGGCGGCTGGCAACTGGCGGCGCGGCTGGCGCGGGGCGGCGCGGGCCGGGTGACGCCAGGCGACATCGACGATTTCCTGACCTGGGCGACGCTGGGGGTGATTCTCGGCGGGCGCATCGGTTACGTGCTGTTCTACAATTTGCCGGTCTACCTCGACCATCCTCTGGAGGCCCTGGCGGTCTGGAAGGGCGGCATGTCCTTCCACGGAGGATTCCTCGGCGTCGTCGTCGCGGTCCTGCTGTACGCCCGCCACCGCAGGATTCCGCCCCTCTGCCTCGGCGACCTTCTGGTCACCGTCGCGCCGATCGGTCTGTTCCTCGGGCGGCTGGCCAACTTCGTCAACGGCGAGTTGTTCGGGCGGATCGCTCCCGACGCCCCCTTCGCCATGGTCTTCCCGCACGGCGGACCGCTGCCGCGCCACCCCAGCCAGCTTTATCAGGCGGGGATGGAGGGAATTCTGCTGTTCGCCCTCCTGCTTTCCGCCTGGGCGTTGGGCGGCGGACGCCGACCCGGCTTCCAGTTCGGTCTGTTCCTCGTCGGCTACGGCCTCGCCCGCATCGTCGGCGAGATGTTCCGCCAGCCCGACCCGCAGTTGGGTTTCCTGTTCGGCGGCGCGACCATGGGGCAACTTCTTTCCCTGCCGATGGTGGCCCTTGGCGTCTGGCTGATCCGCCGCGCCCTGGCCCGCCCGCCGGTCGGACCCGGCGCGCCGCGATGAACGACGCGGCGGCCCGCCTGCTCGCCCGCATCCGCGCCGAGGGGCCTGTGCCGCTCCCCGACTTCATGGCCGAGGCGGTCGCCGCCTATTACCGCCGTCCGCGCGTCTTCGGCGCCGACGGCGACTTCGTCACCTCGCCGGAAATCTGCCAGATCTTCGGCGAGTTGATCGGCATCTGGTTCGCGGTGCGCTGGCACGCCGAAGGCAGGCCAAGCCGCTTCCGGCTGGTCGAGTGCGGACCGGGACGGGGCACCCTGATCGCCGACGCGTTGCGTGCCGCCGCCACGGTGCCGGGCTTCGCCGCCGCCATCGACCTGCATCTGGTGGAGACCAGCCCCACCCTGCGCGCCGCCCAGGCCAAGGCGCTGGCGGAGTTCCCCGCGACCTGGCACGACGCCGTCGAGTCCCTGCCCGCCGGACCGATCCATCTGATCGCCAACGAATTCCTCGACGCTCTGCCGGTGGAGCAGTTCGTCTTTCGCGGCGGCGACTGGCGCGAACGGCGGATCGATGCGCGAGGGCGGGAATTCGTCTTCGTGGACGGACCGATCGCCGCGCCGCCCGCCGACCTTCTCGCCGCCCTGCCGCCGCCGCGCGAGGGAGAGATTCTCGAACGCTCCCCCGCCGCCGAGGCCTTCGTCGCGACGGTGGCGCGCCGCATCGCGACCGAAGGCGGCGCCGCCCTGTTCTTCGACTACGGCCCGGCGGACAGCGGCTTCGGCGACACCGTGCAGGCGGTCAGCCGCCACCGCTTCGCACCGCCCCTGGCCGCGCCGGGAGAGGTGGACCTGACCGCCCACGTCGATTTCGCCCATCTGGCGAACCGCGCCCGCGCCGAAGGCGCCGCCGCCTTCGGCCCCGCCGATCAGGGGGTGTGGCTGGTCGGCCTCGGCCTGCCGACGCGGCTGGCCGCCCTGCTGCGCCAGGCGACGCCGGAACAGACGGAGGCTCTGGTTTCCGCCACCCGACGCCTGATCGAGCCGCAGGCGATGGGCCGCCTGTTCAAGGCGCTCGCCATCCTGCCCGCCGGGGCGGACGCCCCCGAGGGATTCTAGACTCAGGCCCATCCCGCTCAAAATCCGTTGAACCATCCGAAAAATCCTTTACTCTCATGGGGAGAGGGGTATCTTCTCGGTTGAATATCGACCGGTCTCCCACGCGATAAAATTGGGGTTTCGACGATGATCACGGTCTCCGCGCTGAATGACATCGGTCGCGTGCGTCACGCCTTTTTCACCCGCAATCGCGGGGTTTCCGACGGCATCTACGCCTCGTTGAACTGCGGCTACGGCTCCGGCGACGCACCGGAGAACGTAACGAAGAACCGCGCCCTGGCGATGGAAATGATGGAACAGCCGGCAAGCGCCCTGGTCACCCTGTATCAGGAGCACACCACCCGGGTGATCACCGTCGCCCAGCCGTGGGAAGCCAAGGACGCCCCGGTCGCCGACGCCATGGTCACCGACCGTCCGGGCCTTGCGCTCGGCATCCTTACCGCCGATTGCGTACCGGTGCTGCTGGCCGACACCCAGAAGGGAATCATCGGCGCCGCCCATGCCGGGTGGAAAGGGGCGCTGAAGGGCGTGCTGGAAGAAACCGTCACCCGGATGGTCGATCTGGGGGCGCGCCCCGGCACTATCGCGGCGGCGGTGGGACCGTCGATCTCGCAGCGCTCCTACGAGGTCGGGCCGGAATTTCCCGCCCCCTTCATCGCCGAGACCCCGGAGAACAACCAGTTCTTCGCCCCGTCGAAAAAGACCAGGCACTTCATGTTCGATCTGCCCGCCTATGTCGCCCGCAAGCTCGCCCGCGTCGGCATCACCGAGGTGATCCGCACCCCCTGCGACACCTGCCGAGAGGCCGACCGCTTTTTCAGCTATCGCCGCGCCTGCCAGACCGGCGAGGCGGATTACGGCCGCTGTCTGTCGGCCATCGTTCTGAAACGATGAGCCGCGCGGCCCGGATCGCGGCGGCGCTGATCCTGCTCGGCCTGGCCGCCTGCGAGGTTCCCCATCCCTTCGAGCGCGGCCGCCCCGGCGAGGGCGAACTGGGCGCGCCGGATGCGCCGATCCTGTGCGTCGCGCCGGTCCCCGGGCTGCCGTCCGAACTGGAGCGGGCGTTGCGCGACGCCCTGGCCGAGGAACTGGTGCGCCGCGAGTATCTGGCGCTCGCCGCTGATCCCTGCCCGCCGGACGCGCCCCGCATCCTCGCCTGGGAGTCCTCGGCGAACGGCGTCTCCCGCCTGATGTTCAGCCGCCCCGCCGGAGGCAGGCCGTTCGCACCGGTGGCGATCGACCTCGCCCCGCCCGCCGACCCCGCGCTCTGGCCGGAAGCCGCATCGCGCTGGGCGGCGATGCTGGCCGACCGGTTGGAATTCTTTTCCCCCGCAGTGCGCTCGGTGCGCGCGCCGTTCGAAACCCTGCTCGACCGCCGCCCCCCGCCCGCCGCGCCGTCACCGCCGCGCGCCGCCACGGCCGACGACCCCGACCGGATTTTCGTCGAAACGGTGGAAGGCGCATCCGGCGACGGCAACACCCTGCTGCGCTTCGCCATGTTGGGGCACCTGCGCCGCTTCGGCCTGAAGCCGGAGGCCGAGGCGACCCGCGCCGACGCCCCCTATCAGGTCAAGGGACGGGTCGATATCGGCCCGCCGCGCGGCGAAGACGGCGCGCCGCCACTGCGCCGGGTGCGAATCGTCTGGACGGTCAGCGACGCCAAGGGGCGCACCCTGGGCGCCCTGGAACAGGCCAACGAGGTTCCCGCCGCCGGTCTGGACCGCGCCTGGGGACAGGCCGCCGACGCGGTGGTGGCGGCGGCGGCGGGCGGAATCGCCCAAATCCTGCGTCAGGCCCGTGCTTCGGCCCCGGATGCCGCCGCGCCGCCGCGCTGACCGGGTTTACAAGGCGGCGCGACGCTGTTAACAATCCCCCCGACCCCCGCCGCCAGCCGCGAAGGACGCTTCGGACGCCTCTGGCGGGGTTTCTCATGGAGAATCGCCGTCATGAAAGTCGTCGCCTGCAACAGCAACCACCCGCTGGCCGAGGCGATCGACGCCTACATGAACATCGGCCTGACCAGCGCCAGCATCCGCCGCTTCTCGGACATGGAAATCTTCGTCGAAATCCAAGAGAACGTGCGCGGCGAGGACGTCTTCGTCATCCAGCCGACCTCGTATCCGGCGAACGACAACCTGATGGAACTGCTGATCGCCCTGGACGCGCTGCGGCGCGGCTCGGCGCGGCGGATCACCGCGGTGATGCCGTACTTCGGCTATGCCCGCCAGGACCGCAAGACCGGCCCGCGCACCCCGATCTCGGCGAAGCTGGTGGCCAACCTGATCACCCAGGCCGGAGCCAGCCGCGTCGTCACCCTGGACCTGCACTCCGGCCAGATTCAGGGCTTCTTCGACATCCCGCTCGACAACCTTTACGCCGCCCCGGTGTTCGTCAAGGACATCAAGGCCCGCCTGGGCAAGGAACGGCCGATGATCGTATCGCCGGACGTCGGCGGCGTGGTCCGCGCCCGCACCCTGGCCAGCCGCCTGGACGCCGACCTGGCGATCATCGACAAGCGCCGCGAGCGCGCCGGAGTCTCCGAGGTGATGAATATCATCGGCGAGGTCGCGGGCCGCGACTGCATCATGGTCGACGACATCGTCGATTCGGCCGGCACCCTGTGCAACGCCGCCAGGGCGCTGATCGACAAGGGCGCCAATTCGGTGCAGGCCTATGTCACCCATGGCGTTCTTTCGGGCGGCGCGGTGGCGCGGGTCACCGCGTCCCCCCTGCTGTCGATGGTGATTACCGACAGCATCCAGCCGGCCGAGGCGGTGCGCCTGTCGGAAAAATTCCGGGTCCTGTCCATCGCGCCGCTGATGGCCGAGGCGATTACCCGGATCAGCGAGGAACGCTCGGTGTCCAGCCTGTTCGATTGAACGGTTGCCCGGCGCCACGGAAAAGAGTAAACAACCCGCTTCGCCGTCCGGATGACCGGGCGGCGTTCGGCGTCGGCACCCCTGGAGGCCGACGCCAATCCATGACGACCAAGGAGTGAATTGTCATGAAGTCCACGACTTTGACCGCTGTGAAGCGGGAACGGGCCGGCAAGGGGGCAGCTCGTGCGGTGCGGAACCAGGGTTTGGTTCCGGGCGTCATCTATGGTGACAAGAAGCCGCCGGTGCTGTTCTCGATCGACCCGCGCCAGATTTTGGCCCAGATGGCCCGCCCCGGCTTCTGGACCCACCAGTTCGAGATCGACATCGAAGGCGAAACCACCCTGACGATGTGCCAGGACTTGCAGGTGCATCCGGTGTCCGACCGCCCGATCCACGTCGATTTCCTGCGCATCCGCGCCGATTCCACCGTGACCGTCGACGTGCCGGTGAAGTTCGTCAACGAAGACCGCGCCCCCGGCCTGAAGCGCGGCGGCGTCCTGAACGTGGTCCGTCACGATGTCGAGGTCCACTGCAAGGCGAACGACGTGCCCGAGCATCTGGTGGCCGATCTGGCCGGTCTGGACGTCGGCGATTCGATCCACATCAGCGCCGTCGCTCTGCCGGAAGGGGTCAAGCCGACGATCGCCGACCGCGACTTCACCATCGCCACCATCGTCGCCCCGAGCGGCATGAAGAGCGAGGAAAGCGAGGCCGCCGCGGCCGAGGCCGCCGCTCCGGCGGCGACCGACGCCAAGGCGTAATTCCGCCGCGAGGGTTGCCCAGGGGACGAAGACGCCATGCGATTGATCGTCGGACTGGGCAACCCGGGCGCGGAGTACGCCCACAATCGCCACAACATCGGTTTCATGGCGGTGGACGCGATCGCCCGCCGCCATGGATTCCCCGCCTGGAGGGTCCGCAACCAGGGCCTGGCGGCGGAGGGCGAGATCGGCGGCGAGCGGGTGATGCTGCTCAAGCCCCAGACCTACATGAACAAGTCCGGCGCCTGCGTCGGCCCCACCGCGCGCTTTTTCAAGATCGCGCCGGGGGACGTCGTCGTCATCCACGACGAACTGGACCTCGCCCCCGGCAAGGTGCGGGTGAAGACCGGCGGCGGCGTCGCCGGGCACAACGGCCTGCGCAGCCTGGCGGAGCTGTTCTCCAACGATACGGTGCGGGTGCGTTTGGGGATCGGCCACCCCGGCGACAAGGACCGGGTGCACGGCCACGTGCTGTCCGACTTTTCCAAGGCCGAACAGACCTCGTGGCTGGCGCCGCTGCTCGACGCCGTGGCCGAAGCCGCGCCGCTGCTGGCGACGGGCAAGGCGAGCGACTTCATGAGCCGCGTCGCGCTGCTGACCGCGCCGACGAAACCGAAGAAAGAGAAACCGGGCGACGCCGCCCCAAAAGAGGATCACGCCTGATGGGTTTCAACTGCGGCATCGTCGGCCTGCCCAACGTCGGCAAATCCACCTTGTTCAACGCGCTGACCGCCACCGCGGCGGCGCAGGCGGCGAACTTCCCGTTCTGCACCATCGAACCCAACGTCGGGCGCGTCGCGGTGCCCGATGAGCGTCTGTCCGCTCTGGCGGCGATGGCGAAATCGCAAAAGACCATTCCCACCCAGTTGGAATTCGTCGATATCGCCGGCCTGGTGCGCGGCGCATCGAAGGGCGAGGGCCTGGGCAACCAGTTTTTCGCCAACATCCGCGAGGTGGACACCATCGTCCACGTGCTGCGCTGCTTCGAAAACGACGACATCACCCATGTCGACAGCGGCATCGATCCCCTGCGCGACGCCGAGACGGTGGAAACCGAACTGATGCTCGCCGACCTGGAAAGCCTGGAAAAGCGCATCGTCCCCTTGCAGAAAAAGGCGAAATCCGGGGAAAAGGACGCCAAGGCGCAGGTCGATCTGATGGAACCGGCGCTGATCGCCCTGCGCGCGGGCAAACCCGCCCGCACCGCGCGCCCGACCGACGCCGACGGGGCGCGCGCCTTCGACCGCCTGCAACTCCTGACCGGCAAGCCGGTGCTTTACGTCTGCAACGTCGCCGAGGAAGACGCGGCGGAGGGCAACGCTCTCTCCGCCCAGGTGGCGGCCAAGGCGAAGGCCGAGGGCGCGGCGCACGTGATCGTTTCCGCCGCGATCGAGGCCGAACTGTCGCAACTTCCGGACGACGAACGGAACGAGTTCCTCGCCGACCTCGGTCTGGCCGAAGCCGGACTGACCCGCGTCATCCGCGCCGGATACGGGCTTCTGGGGTTGATCACCTTCTTCACCGTCGGGCCGAAGGAAGCCCGCGCCTGGACGGTCCGGAACGGCGCCAAGGCGCCGGAAGCGGCGGGGGTGATTCACACCGACTTCGAACGGGGCTTCATCCGCGCCGAAACCATCGCCTTCGCCGACTTCATCGCCTGCAACGGCGAACAGGGCGCGAAGGAAGCGGGCAAGATGCGTTCGGAAGGCAAGGAATATCCGGTCAAGGACGGCGACATCTTCCACTTCCTGTTCAACGTCTGACCGTCTTGCGGCTTTCGCGCCACAGGATCACCAGGCCGGACGCAACGACGATCGCCGCGCCAAGGAAGACATAGCCTCCGGGCATGTCGTTCCAGATCAGCCAGCCGGCCAAGGTGGTCCAGACCAGGCTGACGTAGTTGAAGGGGCTGACCACCGCCGCCGGAGCGAGGGAATAGGCGCGGGTCATGAAGTGCTGGCCGAAGCCGCCCGCCAGCCCCGCGCCGACCAGAAGCAGCCAGTCCCACCCTTGCGGCATCACCCAGACGAAGGGCAGCGGCAGCGCCGAGAACAGGGTGCCGAAGATCGAGAAATAGAAGACGATCGCCACCGGCTTGTCGGAGCGGTTGAGTTGGCGGATGGTGATCACCGCCAACGCCGTCACCACCGCGCCGCCGATCGCCACCAGCGCCCCGGCGGAGAGGAACCCCTCGCGCGGGTTGACGATGATCAGCACGCCGACGAAGCCGACCACCACCGCGCTCCACCGCCAGGGGCCGACTTTTTCCCGCAGCAGCGGCACCGACAGCGCGGTGACCACCAGCGGCGTCATGAACGAAATCGCCACCGCATTGGCCAGGGGCATCAGGCTGTAGGAGGCGAACCCCAGCATCATCGCGCTGATTCCCAGCACCGAACGCCAGACGTGGCCGGAAATCCGCTTGACCTTAAGGACGTTGAGATCGCCGTGATGGACCAGCATCAGCACCGCCGGTCCGATCGCGAAGAAGTTGCGGAAAAAGGTGATCTCGTAGACCGAATACCGGTCGGAAAGCAGCTTCGCCAGCACCCACAGGGCCGAAAACAACGCCGAGGAGATCATCACCATGCCGATGGCGCGTGGCGGATCGTCGGCGGACGCGGGTTCGATGTTGCCGATGGGCGCCGAGGCCGGGGGGATAAGCACGGTGATGTCCTTCGCGGGTTGACGGCGGAACCGTCACGGGTGAGCATGTGATCCCCAATCAATGGGGCACTCCGCCCCGCAGATCAAGCGCGTCGCGGCCAGAAACAGGAGATTCCGCATGGGGGCGATCATCCGCCTGACCGCCGAAGACGGCCACCGCCTGTCGGCCTATCGCGCCGACCCGATCGGACGCGCCAGGGGCGGCATCGTCCTGCTGCATGAAATCTATGGCCTGACCACGTTCCAGCGGGGAATCGCCGACTGGCTGGCAGACGAAGGCTATGCGGTGATCGTCCCCGCGCTGTTCGACCGCGCCGAGGTGGGATTGGAACTCGCCTATACCGAGGCGGGGGCGGAATACGGGATCGGCGTCCGCGATTCCATCGGTTGGGAGGCCCCCTTGTTCGACGTCGCGGCGGCGCGGGCCGCCCTGCCGCCGGGCAAGATCGCGGCGGTGGGGGAAAGCTATGGCGCCAGCCTCGCCTGGCGGGCGGCGGCGACCCTTCCCCTCGACGCGGCGGTCTGCGGCAGTCCGGGCAGTCTGGCCGATTTTCTGCACGAACCCCCGAAATGCCCGGTGCTGATCCACTTCGGCATCGACGACCCGAAGACCCCGGCGGAGCTGCGCGCGCACGCCCGCGCGATTCCGGGCGTCACGGCGATCGACCACGCCGCCGGGCATGGCTTCGCCTGTCCGCTGCGCGACGGCTATGTCGCCGCCGCCACCCGCGCCGCCGAGGCGGCGACCCTGGCCTTCCTCGCCCGGCATCTGGTGGGATAGCCCAACCCGCACCCGCTCCCCGCCGTCATGACCGAGCGTGTCCCACGGCTGCCCGGTTTAAAATTCCACAGCCTTTTCCTCCCCCCCTCCGTCATGCCCGTGCTTGTCACGGGCATCCACGCCTTGTTGTTTTCCAAGGGGCTGCAAAACAAGACGTGGATCCCCGGCACAAGGCCGGGGATGACGAACTGAAGAAACGGTGGGATGTGTCTTGCCCGGTCGAGTCCTTCGGAAACGTTGGGTTCGCGCGGGGTTCCGACCAGACGCCGGGATTAAACCGGACAGCCGTGGGTCAAGCCCGGGGGTGATACCCTGTTCCGGGCCAAGCCAGCCATCACGAGGGAGGTGTGCCCAGCGATGACGGAAGCGACACAGCCCACCCCTTGTCCACACCCCACCCATCCAGATTGCGCATATGCGGCGAGTCCGTGTTGACATGCCCTTATTCGGAGAGTAGAGACTCCGTTATAACATAACAAACTTAGCGTAATCAGCGTAGGTACGCACGGCCCGAACGTGTTTCGGCAATCCGGAAACAACCGGAGGCCATTCCACCTCTGCACAGGCGAAGCGCCGCACCGGGGAAACAGCTCCCCCCGCATCCGACCGGCGCGCGAATGACCTGAAGCCATCGACACGGCCATGACGGTTGACCCCGTTTTCGTCCGAAAGGACGGGGCATGGGGCGGTTGTACGCGGATGGGAGAGTCTTCCCACCCGGATGGCTTGCAACGGATCGCCGTTCCGGCGGCGCGCGATGGGGATTGCGCGCCGCGTACCAACGAACGGCGACGGCTTTTGGGGGAATAAGGATGAAAGGACACGATCGACACTGCCGCCGGGCCGCCCGCCTGGCGCTGGCGCTTGCCCTGGCTCCGGCGGCTTTCGCCGCCGCCCGCGCCGACGACACCGGCGAGGCGCAAACCCTGCCCCGGCTGGTGGTCACCGGCACGCGCGAGGAACTGAAGGAAGCGCTTTCCCCGGGATCGGTATCGGTGGTTTATCCCGACGACGTGAAGGGAGAGCACAAGTCCCTGCCCGACCTGTTGGACCAGATCCCCGGCGTCTACGTGCGGCGGGTAGCAGGCAACGGCCAGTACACCACCGCCAGCATCCGGGGCAGCACCGGGCCACAGGTCAACGTCTATGTCGACGGCGTGCCGATGAACCTGGGCGGCTATGGCGCGGTGGATTTGTCCACCCTGCCGATGTCCAACGTCGAACGGGTGGAGGTCTATCGCGGCTATGTCCCGGCCAATCTGGCGGGCGCGCCGATCGGCGGCGCGATCAACATCGTCACCAAAAAGCCCGACGGCGTGCATGGCGGCGTATCCTTCGGCATGCGGTCGTATGGCGGGCGGCAGGCCTCGACTAACGCCAGCGCGCCGCTGGGCGACGGCAGCATCCTGCTGGGGTTCGGCACGGAAAGCAGCGACGGCGACTTCCGCTATAAGAACCTGACCCAGGAGGACCGCCGGAACTATTCGGGCCTCGCCTCGGGAAATGCCCTTGCCAATGCCACCCCGCTTAAGCGCAAGCGGATGAACAATTCCTATGACAAGCAGGATTTTCTGGGCAAGTACCAGGACGACACCTGGACCGCGAAGTGGGCCTATAACTACATCAACCGCATGCTCCCGACCCAGACCGGAAGCTGCTCTGGCTCCGCGTGCTCTCCCGGCATCAACACCTATGGCATCGATCTTCCCTACACCACCTACAACGTCCCGCGGCGGCAAAAGGTGGCGCAGCACGACGGCCTGATCGGCTGGCACGGCGCGGTGGACGATCTGGACCTTAACCTGGGGGTCAACTACCTCAACCAGGACAAGTCCTTCCGCAACTTGGATTGGAAAGCCACGTCGCAGGCCCCCTTCATCGCGTGGACGAAGTATCAGACCAACCGCATCGGCGCCACCGCCAACGCCAGCTATAAGCTGGGCGACAGCCAATTGCTGGAATTCTTCGCCGACGCCAACCGCGAGGAGTTGGGGATCACCGGCAACGACACCGCCGGCACCGGCGCCCTGTCCCGCTATTCGCGGAAGATGACCCACCTGCAATTGCAGGACACCATCACCCTCGGCTTCCTGGACGATTTGCAAGTCTCGCCGGTGGTCCGCGTGGACCGCGCCGACGGCCTGAACGCCAGCACCTATAACATCCCGCAGGACAAGGGGTGGAAGCCGACCCAGGGCGTCGGCCTGAAGAAACAGGTGGGGGAGGAATGGACCCTGCGCGGCACCTGGGGCACCTATAACCGCTTTCCCACCTTTTACGAACTGTTCGGCGACGGCATCTGGGTCCGCCCCAACCCGGGCATCCGCGCCGATTACCCGCCGCCGATCCGCGAACGCAACCGCCAGTACGATTTCGGCCCGTCGTGGCGCGGCAATCTGGTCGGCGACCTGGGCGGCAACCTGAGCGTCACCTATTTCAAGCGCAAGGTCGAGGACGCCGTCGGCTTCATGCGCACCGCCAACGGCAGCATCCCGACGCGCGCCGGGGACACCCGCTTCACCGGGGTGGAGGTGGAAGGCGGCCTCGCCTGGGGCAAGCGCGCCGACTGGCAATTCGCGGTGACCCGGCAGGAAGGGAAATGGACGTCCCCCTCCCCCTCGGTTTACCTCTACCGGCACCCGACGAAGGTCGCCGACATTCCCGACCTGACCGCCAGCAGCCGCCTCAACCTCCATTTCCTGGACGGCGACCTGACCACCTTCGCCGATTTCAAGTACATCGGTCGCGTCTATGTGTTGGGCAGCAACTACGACGATTACGAGGAACACCTGGCGACGGTGGGGCTGGGGATGCGGGCGCGCCTGCCCCTGGGGTTCGAGGTCACCGCCGGGGTGGATGACATCGCCAACGCCGGACCGAACCAGCGGATGATGCCGCAGGCCTATTATGCCCGCAATGGCGTACGCTACGTTTTGGACCGCAACGTGATGTATCCGGGGGAAGGGCGCACCTTCTATGGCACCGTGGCCTGGAAGTTCTGACCATGCGCGCGGCGTCGCCCTCATCTCCGACCGTCATGCCCGTCCCCGGGCTTGACCCGGGGATCAGCACGGGCATCCACGAGTTTTCCGATGCGCCGAAAGGCAAGACGTGGATGGCCGGGTCACGCCCGGCCATGACGAAGGAAAGGGCGGTGCCCCAACCCCAACCGTCATGCGCGGGCGTGACCCGCGCATCCACGAGTTTTTCGGCACGAACGGGGAAGGACAGAAAAACGTGGACCCTCGGATCAAGTCCGAGGGTGACAAAAAACAGAGCCTGGTCAAGCCCGGGGGTGACAAGAAAAGGGAAACCCCAAGGATATTCAATTTTCACACGAATTCGTTTGAGGGTAAGTCCGCAAAAGACGTAATGTTACATCGTTTCAATCATCGCGGGGATCACCCGCATCCCAGGGCATGGCCGAACAACCGCCGACCGACAATGGCGGAACCGCCCCGGAAACCGCTCGGCCCGCGCGCGGCACGCGCGCATCGATCTGAAAGGAATACACCATGGCTGACACCATGATGACCTATACCGTCACCAACTACTCCGCCGGTCGCGCCGGCGCCATCGCCGACAACGGCGCCACCGTTTCCGTTCGCCAGAACCAAGCCACCGGCTTCAACGGCGACCCCACCGTCCACACCTTTTTCGACACCAACAACAACCCGCGCGTCGCGGTCGCCCAGTACACCAGCAGCGCAGAGGCCCTGGTCACCATCTACGACCCCAATTACAACCCCTGGAACGAGGAAACCGATCCCATCACCTGGTCGAGCCTCAGCAATATCTATGGCTTGGTGCGCATCGGGAACTACCTCTATGCCATCGACTACGACCTCGCCAGGGTGGTTGAAATCTACGCCAGTGGGGCCAACATCTATCAGCAGACCGGCGCGGTCTTCAATTTCGCCAGCGCGCTCGGCGGCCTGATTCCCAGCGGTTCCCAGGCCAACGGCGTGGCGCTGACCGTGGTCGGCGGCACCCTCTATGGCCTGTTCAGCATCGTCGATAACCCCTGGCTGGAGACCCCCACCTACACCGACAGCGTGGTGGTGAAGTTCACCCTGACCCAGGGCTCAATGATCGAAGTCGCCTCCGGGGACTACAACGCCAATCTGGGGAAGAACGCCTTCACCCTGATCGACCAGGGCACCTACTTCTATGTCGCCAGCATCGGCGGCAAACAGACCTATACGGCCCCCAACGCGACGTCGATGATCCAGCGGCTGGACATCAGCGGCCTGACCAACCTGACCACCGTCCTCGATACCGCCGCCCTGCCCTATAACATGTACGACGTCACCTTCAACGGCGGCACCGCCTATGTCCTGGCAGGGTACTATAGCGACAGCAGCTGGTCGAGCTTCGTCGGCTACATGAAGCAATACACCGTCGGCGCGCCCTTCAGTTCGCCCGCCACCCGCGACGATATGACCGGCGGCGTCGCCGGGTACTATTGGGGCATCGAATACACCTCGGAAAACAGCCGCCTGTGGTATGCGCGCGGCAACGCCATCGACCTGTGGAATCCCGCCGGCACCGCGGCGCTGGTCGCCAATTCCGGCACCACGTTGGGCACCTCCAGCTACCCCATCGTCAACGACATGAGCTACCTCAGCTCGGTCACCCTGACCGGGGCGAAGGTGCGGGGCTATCGTTCGCCGATGCACGCGTCGCGGACGCCGCACGCCATGGCCCTGCGGTCGATCACCAAGGGTCGTCCGGAAGCCACGGAAGACGAAATCAAGCAGGCCGACGCCATGGTCGCCAAGGCCGCCAAGGCGTAAGGCGCATCGCCTGCCGGAACCATTTCCGCCGCGCCTTTCCCGACCCGACACCGGCGCGGCGTCACCCCCGGGCTTCACCCCAGGGGTGAGCCGGGTCGGCCTCACGGGCGGCGGAAGTACTTGGCCATTTCCTCGGGCGGCACCATGCTGCCGCCGGTCGCCCAGACGATGTGGGTGGCGGCGGCCAGTTCGTCCGCGCCCAGGCCCATCCGGGACAAATAGTCCGCGTCGGCCAGAACCCGCGCCGGGCCGGGGGCTCCGGCGATCGCCGAAGGCTCCAACAGAATCCCCTCGGTTTCGCGCAGAATCGCCAACAGGGCGAAAAGCTCGGCGTCGGCGACGGTGAAATAGCCGTCGACCAACCGCCGCATCGCCCGCGCGACGAAGCCGGAGGGCCGCCCCACCGCCAGACCGTCGGCGGCGGTCTGGTTGGGAATGCCGAAATCCCGCACCGCCACCGCCTCGTTCCGTCCGGTATAAACCCCCAGAAACATGCAGGGAGAAGCAGTCGGCTCGGCGAAGACGCAATGCACCGCGTCGCCGAACGCCAGTTTCAGGCCGAAGGCGACTCCTCCCGGCCCGCCGCCGACGCCGCACGGCAGATAAACCAACAGCGGATGCGCCGCATCCACCGCGACGCCCAGCGCCGCCAACTGCGCGGGAAGCCGCAAACCCGCCACCGCATAGCCGAGGAACAGATCCTTCGACCGCTCATCGTCGACGAAATGGCAGGCCGGATCGGCTTCCGCCTCGGCCCGGCCCTGCGCCACCGCCGCGCCATAGTCGCCCGCGTACTCCACCACCCGCACGCCGCAGGCGCGCAGCTTGTCCTTTTTCCACTGGCGGGCATCGGCGGACATATGAACGGTGGTCTGAAAGCCGATCTTCGCGGCAACGATGCCGATCGACAGGCCCAGATTGCCGGTCGATCCCACCGCCACCGCATAGCGGGCGAAGAACGCCCGCGCATCGCCGTCGCCCAACCGGGAATAATCGTCGTCCAGGCGGATCAGCCCGGCCGCCAGGGCCAAGTCCTCTGCCCGTTTCAGAACCTCGTAGATGCCGCCGCGTGCCTTGATCGAGCCGGAAACCGGCAGGTGGCTGTCCATCTTCAGCAACAGCCGACCCGCCGGGGCATAGCCCCAACGCGACTGCAAGGCCCGGGAAAAGGCCGGAATCTCGGCGATGCCGGATTCGATGATGCCGCCGCTCGGCTCCAGTTCGGGGAAAAAGCGCGCCAGCAGCGGCGCGAACCGTTGCAGCCGTCGGCTCGCATCCTCCACCTCGGCCAACCCCAGGCCCACGTCGGAAATCGCCTCTGCCACCGGGGCGACGCCGGGGTTGAACCAGGCGGTTTCCTTCTGCGCCACCAGATCGGCGATCAACGGGAATTCGGCGATCCAGTCGGCCAGGGGCCGCCCGAGAACCACCGGGGACGTGCGGGTGTCCATGGGCGATGCTCCAATGCCGGACAGGACGGGCGAGAAGAGGGTCAACCCTCGGCGAATTCGATCAGGGTACCCAGGGTTTCCGACGGTGGCACCCGGATCATCCCTTCCTTCAACATGCGGAAGGCGACGCGGTTGGCCACCAGAACCCGGGCGGTCCGTTCGATATCGCGCACCTTGACGCCGATCGCCACCGGGGCGGGCGGCTTCGGCGCCTTGTCCAGCTCGACGTCGGGGTGCAACTGGGTCAACTGGTCCGGCGCGCACAGGAAAATCGTATGGCCGCCCAGATGCACCGCCACCGTGCGGTCGGTGATCGCGGCGACGCCCGCGCCGAAAAAATCCTCGTAGGCGGCCTTGGCGACCAGGGGGTCGTCGACGACGATGGTGAGAGAATCGATGCCGATCGCGCCGTTGGGATGGTCCATCCACCCCGGACGCCGCACCGCCTCGGGGGACAGGTGCTGCGCGACGAAGGCGGACAGGCCCATCAGCGCGTCCTCGGGCAGGCGCACCATGGACAAGGCGGCGCGGATGTCGCCCCCCTTGTCCCGGATCACCCGGTTGACCGACTGCGGCGGCTGTGCCTTCACCCCCTTGCGCAACAGGGCCTGATGGATCGCCGCGCCGTTCCGGGTGGCGAAGGCCACCGCCATGATGCCGTTGCCCAGGGAGTCGAGGGATTTTTCCAACCGGCGGCGGAGTTCGCTGTCCGCCGCCTCGGGCGAGCGGGCGACCAGTTCCAGATAGTCGTGCGGCATCATCACGCAGTGATTGCCGGTGCCCATGCCCTCGTGCTGGCCATAGGGGGTCAGTGCGAAGCCCAGGCGGGCGTAGGTATCCACCGCCTCCGCCAGGGATTTGACCCCCACCACGATGTGGTCGATGCCGGTGATGTGACTTGCGGTCATGATGCCCCCTTACAGGACGGAACGCCGCGCTTACGCCGTGCGCGGCTGGCCGTAGGTTTGGAATTTCGCGAGAACCCGATCCATCTCGTCGTCGGGAAGAACGATCGCCGCGCCGATCTGCAACACCCGCCAATACTGCTCGGCCAGTTCCTCGACCTCAAGCGCCAGTTTCAACGCGGCATCGAGATCGGACGCGAAGGCGATCAGTTCGTGATGGGCGAGCAGACAGGCGGTCCGGCCTTGCAGGGCCGCCACCGCCGCGTCGGACAGTTCCTGACTGCCGAAGGTGGCGTATTCGGCGCAGCGGATGTCCTCCCCCCCCGCTACCGCCACCATGTAGTGGAAGGCGGGAATGCCCCGCCGCTGGCAGGCCAGCGCGGTACAGAACGGCGCATGGGCGTGAACCACCGCCCCCGCCTGGGGGAAGGCGGCATAGATATCGCGGTGCATCCGCCATTCGCTGGACGGTGCCAAACCGCCCCGTGCGCGGCCCGACATCTCCACCTCGACGATGTCGGCGGGAATCATGCGCGGCGTCGGCACGCCGGACGGAGTGATCAGGAAGCCGTCCTCGGCCCGCGCCGAAACGTTTCCGGCGGTGCCGCGATTGAGCCCCAGGCGGGTCAACTCGGCGGCGGTCTTCATCACCTCGAAACGCTGACGAATGGTCATCTTCCGGCGTGCTCCGGATAGAGGGAAGCCAAGCCGTCGCGGCTGGCCGGACAGACGCCGCGTTCGGTGATCAGGGCGGTGACCAGACGCGCCGGGGTGACGTCGAAGCCGTAGTTGGCGCAAGCGGAACCCTCGGGCACCAGGCGCACCGTCTCCACCCGGCCATCGGCGGTCAGTCCGGAGATGTGCGACTGTTCCAGGGCGGAGCGCTGTTCGATCGGGATTTCGGCGACCCCGTCGGACAAGGTCCAATCGATGGTCGGGCCGGGCAGACCGACGAAGAACGGCACGCCGGTGTCGAACGCCGCCAGCGCCTTCAGATAGGTGCCTATCTTGTTGCAGACGTCGCCGGTGGCGGTGGTGCGGTCGGTGCCGACGATGCAGGCGTCCACCAGACCATGCTGCATCAGGTGGCCGCCCGCGTTGTCGGCGATCACCGTGTGCGGCACGCCGTGATGGGACAGTTCCCACGCGGTCAGGCTGGCCCCCTGGTTGCGGGGCCGGGTTTCGTCCACCCAGACGTGGACCGGCAGCCCGGCGTCGAACGCCGCGTAGACCGGAGCCAGCGCGGTCCCCCAATCCACCGTGGCCAACCACCCGGCATTGCAGTGGGTCAGGATGTTCAGGCGCGGCGGCCGTCCCTTTTTCTCGAAAATCCCGCACAGCAGGGCAAGGCCGTTCTCGCCAATGGCGCGGTTGATCGCGACGTCCTCGTCGGCGATGTCGTTGGCCCGCATCCAGGCGGCGAGCGCCCGACGGTTCGGTTCCGCCGGGGCGATCGCGGCGCGCGCCTCGGCCAACGCCCAGCGCAGATTGACCGCGGTCGGCCGGGTGGCGAGCAACAGGTCGTGGGCGGCGGCAAGGCTGGCATCGGAGGGATCGGCCTCCATCGCCAGCGCCATGCCATAGGCGGCGGCCGCGCCGATCAGGGGCGCGCCGCGCACCCGCATGGAGGAAATCGCCTCGGCGGCTTCCTCCACGGTGCGCAGCCGGGCCACCTCGAAGACGTGCGGCAGCAGGGTCTGATCGATGATCTCCACCGTCTTGCCGTCGTCGGCGGGCCAGATGGTGCGGGTGGCGATACCGTCAACCCGCATCGACGTTCCCCTCTCCGGTCAGGCGGCGGATGATCGGCTTCAACGTCGCCAGCATCACCGGATCGCGCGCCTCGGGCGCGGTGATCAGAGCGTGTTGCAGAGCGGTGCCGCAGCCCTGACGGCAGGGCTCGCGCCGCGTCGCCAGCTTGGGCGCGACGGCGCGGACCAGGGCGCGGGCGTTGTCGGCGTTGGCCAGCAGCACCTCGACCACCTGCTCGACGGTGACGCTGTCGTGGTCGGGATGCCAGCAGTCGAAGTCGGTGACCATCGCCACCGTGGCGTAGCACAACTCCGCCTCGCGGGCGAGCTTCGCCTCCGGCATGTTGGTCATGCCGATGACGTCGCAGCCCCAGGCGCGGTAAAGCTCGGACTCGGCCCTGGTCGAGAACTGCGGCCCCTCCATCACCAGATAGGTCCCGCCGCGCTTGCAGGGCAGGGACAATTCCGCCGCCGCCTGCTCGATGGCGTCGCCCAGACGGGCGCACACCGGGTCGGCGCAACTGACGTGGGCGACCAGGCCGGTGCCGAAAAAGCTTTTGTTCCGGGCGAAGGTGCGATCGATGAACTGATCGACGACGACGAAGGTTCCGGGGGTAAGATCGGCGCGCAGGGATCCCACCGCCGACATCGAAATCACCTCGGTCACGCCCGCCATCTTGAGGGCGCAGATATTGGCGCGGAAGTTCAGTTCCGACGGCGGAATCCGGTGGCCGCGTCCATGACGCGGCAGGAAGACCAGCTTCTGCCCGTCCAGAGTGCCGGTGAGAAGTTCGTCCGAGGGCGCGCCGAACGGGGTATTGAGCCTCACCCAGCGGCGGTCTTCCAGTCCGTCGATGTCGTAGATTCCCGATCCGCCGATCACCCCGACAACCGGTTTTTCCATCGCCTCGTTCCCCTTCTTCCGACAATCAACAAAGGCGCACCTTACCCCCGTCGCCCCACGGCGGACAAGAGGCGGCGACGGACAGGCGTCAGTGCGCGGAGGCCCAGACGCGGCGCTTCAGGGCATAGAACAGAGCGGTGAAGACGAACAGGAACAGCACCGCCTTGACCCCCAGGGCGTGGCGGACCTCCAACTCTGGCTCCGCCGCCCATTGCAGGAAGGCGGTGACGTCGCGGGCGATCTGTTCGGCGGTGTTGGCGGTGCCGTCGGCATACTCCACCACGCCGTCGGCCACCTGCGGCGGCATACCGATGGCGTTGCCCGGAAAGACCGCGTTATAGGACTTGCCGGACGGCAACTCCGCTTCCGGTGGCGGCTCGACATAGCCGGTCAGCAGCGAGAACACATAGTCCGGGCCGCCCATCCGCGCCTTGACGATCAGCGACAGGTCGGGCGGCAGGGCGCCGCCGTTGGCGGCCATCGCCGCCTGATCGTTGGGAAACGGCGCGGGGAAGCGGTCCGAGGGCAGGCCCTTGCGCTCGAACATGTCGCCGTTCTCGTCCGGGCCGTCGGGAATCTGGTGCGACGCCGCGATCTCCTTCACCGCATCCTCGGTGTAGCCGAGCGCGGAGAGATTGCGGAACGACACCAGCTTCATCGAATGGCAGGCGGAACAGACCTCGCGATAAACCTGATAGCCGCGCCGCAACTGCGCCTCGTCATAGGTGCCGAACACTCCCTGCCAGCTCCACGGCTGGCGGGTCAGCGCCCCGCCTTCGGTCGCGGCGAAGGCCGGACCGCCCAGAACCGACAGCACCGCGAAGACCGCCACCGCCTTCGCCAGAACCGGGGTGCCGATGCTTTCCGGCAGGGGCCGAGTCTTTTCGAAGCGCGACAGCAGCGGCAGGGAGACCAACAGGTGCAGGAAATAGTACCCAGCGGCGAGGCGACCGACGGTGATCCAGACGCCCTCGGCCGGCATCGCCCCAGCATACCCCAGGACGAAGCAGTCCGCGACGAACACCCAGAACGCCGCCTTGAACCAGGGACGGAAGGTGGCGGAACGCACCTTGCAACTGTCCAGCCACGGCAGGGCGAACAGCACCAGGATCGCGGCGAACATCGCGATCACCCCCAGCAACTTGTCCGGCACCGCGCGCAGGATCGCGTAGAACGGCAGGAAGTACCATTCCGGCACGATGTGCGGCGGCGTCACCATCGGATTGGCGGGGATGTAGTTGTCGGGATGCCCCAGAGTGTTCGGATACCAGAAGACGAAGACGCAATAGACGATCAGGAACACGCCGATACCGAACAGATCCTTCACCGTGTAGTAGGGGTGAAAGGGGATGGTGTCCTGCGGCCCGGACACGTCGATGCCCAAGGGGTTGTTCGACTTCACCGTGTGCAGCGCCCAGACGTGGACGACGACCACGCCGAGGATCGCGAACGGCAGCAGGAAGTGCAGCACGAAGAAGCGGTTGAGCGTCAGGTTATCGACCGAGAACCCGCCCCACAGCAGGGTGACGATGGCGTCGCCGACCACCGGCACGGCGGAGAACAGGTTGGTGATCACGGTGGCGCCCCACAGGCTCATCTGCCCCCAGGGCAGAACGTAGCCCATGAACGCGGTGGCCATCATCAGCAGCAGGATAACCAGACCGATCCACCACAAAAGTTCGCGCGGCGGCTTGTAGGAACCGTAATACAGACCCCGGAAAATGTGGATGTAGACGACGATGAAGAACATCGACGCGCCGTTCATGTGCAGATAGCGGATCAGCCAACCGTGATTGACGTCGCGCATGATCCGTTCGACCGAGTTGAAGGCCAGATCGACGTGCGGCGTGTACTGCATCGCCAGGAACAGGCCGGTGACGATCATCACCACCAGCATGAACCCCGCGAGCGAACCGAAGTTCCACCAATAGTTCAGGTTCTTCGGCGTCGGATAGTCGATCGCGGAATGCTTCATCAGGGATACGATCGGCAGGCGGCTGTCGAACCAGTCCAGGGCCTGTTGCAGTTTTCCGGGGGCGCTCATCTCTCGGTCATCTCCCGCCGATTATCCGATTCGAACCAGGGTATCGCTCAGAAAGGCGTATTCCGGCACCGCCAGATTGGCGGGCGCCGGGCCCTTGCGGATGCGCCCCGAGGTATCGTAGTGCGAGCCGTGGCAGGGACAGAACCAGCCGCCGAACTCGCCTCTGGGGTCGGCGGGCTTCTGCCCCAAGGGCACGCAGCCCAGGTGGGTGCAAACGCCGACCATGATCAGCCATTCGGGGCGGACGACGCGCGCCGCGTCGGTCTGCGGATCGCGCAGATCGGCCAGCGGCACGGCGGCGGCGGCGATCTCGGCCTCGCCGCGACGGCGGATGAACACCGGCTTGCCGCGCCACTTGACGGTGATCGCCTGGCCCACCGCGATCGGCGCCAGATCCACCTCGACGGTGGAGAGCGCGCGGGTATCGGCGGCGGGATTAAGACTGTCGATGAACGGCCAGACCGCCACCGCCGCCCCCGCCACCCCCACCGCGGTCGCGGCGTGAAACAGGAAATCCCGGCGCGTCGCACCCTTGATCGTGTTTTCGGCCATACCCGACCCCCCCCCGCTCGCCATACCGCCTGCGCGGCGCTTGTGAAACACCTGGGAATTGGCTACGCCCTTTCCTAGGCGGGGTCTTGAAAAAATACCCCGATTCGCCGGAGGCTTCAAAAGGTTCCCGCACCATGCGCATCGCCCTCTTCCAGCCCGACATTCCGCAGAACGCCGCCGCCGTGGTCCGGCTGTGCGCCTGCTTCGGCGTGCCGCTCGACGTCATCGGCCCGCTGGGGTTCGTCTGGGACGACAAGCGCCTGAAGCGGGTGGGCATGGATTACCTGGCCCATGCCGAGATCGCGCGCCACACCTCGTGGGAGTCCTTCCTGGAGAACCGGGGCGCGGCGCGCCTGGTGCTGCTGACCACCCGGGGGGCGACGCCGCTGCCGGAGTTCGCCTTTTCCACCGCCGACGTACTGCTGCTCGGGCGGGAAAGCGCGGGGGTTCCGGACGAAGTGCATGCCGCCGCCGACGCCCGCGTCGCGGTGCCGATCCGCGCCGTGGCGCGGTCGCTCAACGTCGCGCAGACCGCCGCCATCGCCCTCGCCGAGGGCCTGCGCCAGACGCACGGGTTTCCGAAGCGATAGGGGTCAGTGCGTCCGCGCCGGGGCGAAACACAGGTTGGGAGACGCCCCCTTGTCCAGCCAATCGCGCCAAGCCGACCACCCGGCAAGACTTTCGGCGATCGCCGCCTGGCCGTCGGCGGCGGGGACGATGCCGTTGCCGGCGCGCAGCGCCTTGCCGTAACGGGACGACCCCTCCAGCGCCGCGCAGAGGTCGAAAAAGGCGACGCCGCAACGCGCCGCGATCGCGGCGAAGCCCTGGGTCAATCCCCGCACCCGCACCGGGTCGTAGAACAGGGAATGCCCCAGCCGCCCGGACAGCGAGGCGCCGCCGCCCCGCACCGGCGGCGGCCCGATCCAGAACACGGCGCGCCAGGAGGCCGCCTCGGAAATCACGCACTCGGCCAGGTAAAGCGTCTCGGGCAGGAACACCCGCACCCCGTCGCCGCCCGCCGCCTGATCGTTCAGCCCGAAGCAGAAGACCAGAGCCGACATCGGCAAGCCGGAGAGCCGCGCCTCCGCCTCGCTCCGCCAGCGGCGGGCGATGTCGGCGGTGGTGTTGCCCTCCACCGCCAGAACGTAGGGAACCAGGGCATGACCGGCGTCGCGTTCCCGTCGCGTCAGGCGGTGCGGCCAGCCGAAGCCGTCGGGATCGCGCAATCCCAGCATCATCTCGTCGCCGACGAAGCAGACCGAATGTTTGGCCACGCCCGATGTCTCCGGTTGGGGTCCATCAGTGGTAGGGCAATTTCCCGTCGTCGGAAAGTGACCTGCGTCACCCGTCGCGCGGTTCCGCCGCCAAACCGGCGAGCAGATCGTCGCGATCGGCGGCGAAACCGCCCTCCGCCCACTCCGACTCCAGGCGGCGCAACGCCTCCCCCAGGGCCGGGCCCGCCGTCCAGCCGCGTTGCAAAAGATCGGCGCCGCGCAGCGGGAACTCCGGCACCGGATGGGTTTCCGGCAGATGCAGAAGGATCTCCCAGGCGGCGGTGCCGCAGGCCCCGGGCAGCGGCCCGCGCGCGCCGAAACGATCGCGATGGTCGGCCCAGGCCAGCAGAACCCGGTCGCGGTAGCTCGCCGCCCCGACGCGATAAAGGACGCGCCGCGCCACGGCAGGCGGAGTGTCCACCGAAAGAGGGCCTTCCGCGACCGGCCGCAACATCCCGATCAGACGGTCGCGCATCGCGTTGGACAGCCGCCAGGCATCCGCCAGCGCCGCCGCCCGCCCCTCGTCCGCCGCCGCGTCGCCGGTGGCGATCACCGCCGCCAGCCGTCGCAGGGGATCGGCGGCGACGCCCTCGGCCCGGATTCCCCGCGTCTCCAGCCAGGCGAGCAGGCGCAGCCGCCCCGCCGCCAGCGGTTCGGGAAGCAGCCAGGTGGTCACCCCCTCGCCGCGCATCAGCAGGACGACCCCGCCGGGATCCGGGCCTCCCAGGATCGCCAGCATCTCGGCCTGAACGCGCTCCGCCGACAAATCGGCGAGAAGCGGGGCCAGCCTGCGGCAGGCGGCCAGCGCCGCCGCGTCGGCGGGCGGCGCGCCGAACCGCCCGAAAAAGCGGAAGAACCGCAGAATGCGCAGCGCGTCCTCGGCGATCCGGCTTTCCGCGCCGCCGACGAAACGCACCCGCCGCGCCCCCAGGTCGGCCAGACCATTGACGGGGTCATAGACCGCGCCGTCCGCATCGGCGTACAGCGCGTTGATGGTCAGATCGCGCCGCGCCGCGTCGGCCGCCCAGTCGTCGGTGAAGGCGACCACCGCGTGGCGTCCGTCGGTTTCGACGTCGCGGCGCAGGCTGGTGATCTCGAAGGCGCGCGATGGCGTCAGCGCGGTCACCGTGCCGTGGCCGATGCCGGTGGGAAGAACGCGGATGCCCGCGTTCTCCAACAGGCGCGTCGCCTCTTGCGGCGGACGATCGACCGCGATGTCGATGTCGTGGATGGGCAGGCCGAGAAGCGCGTCGCGAACGCAGCCCCCGGCGAAACGCGCCGTCGCCCCCTCCGCCGACAGCGCGGCGATCACCGCGCGGGTGTCGGGATGGACAAGCCAATCCTGCGGCGACAACTGGCCGACCGCTTCCACAGCGCGCTCCTCCATATCTGAAAAACCAAACCTTCGTGGAGGGTCGCAGACCCTCCACGCCTCCCTCAACTCTTTTTTCGCCGCGTCAGCGGCAATCGGTCGTCACGTTGCCCGGTGACGACATTATCGCGCTGCGCGCAAAAATCTGGAAATGGGGTGCGCGAGGGGATTGGAACCCCGGTCCCCCGCAGGGGACAAATCGCCCCGGTGGGGCGATTTGAGGGTGGAAATCCCCCGGAGGGAAGATCCCTCGCAAAATTTCTTATTTCGGCGGCAGATGGTGACCCGGCACGATCCGCCCGTCCTTGAACTCCGGCGGCACATAGATCGATCCGGCGGGCGCCCCGCCCTCGATCGCGAAATACCCCAGAACCGCCACCAGACACGCGGTTCCGGCGATGAACAGCCAGTGCCAGGGGTGTTTCCAGTCCCGTTCCGCGCCGAAGCGCTTCATCAGCCATACCCAGGTGAAGTAGGCGATGAAGGGGGCCAGAAAGGGCAGCAGATAGCGGAGGACGGGGTTAATCATCGGCGGCCAAAAGGCGGGAGAAGTTGACCAGAATTCCCGCCGTCGCCCCCCAGATGAAGCGTTCGCCGAAGGGGATGCCGTAATAGCCGCGCCGCACGCCGTTTTCCTCGCGGAAGTGGCGCTGGTGCTGCGCCGGGTCGAGCAGATGGGCAAGCGGCGCTTCGAAGATATCGGCGACCTCGAAGGGATCGGCTGACAGTGCGAACGGCGTGGCGACGACGCCGACCACCGGAGTGATCGCATAGGCGGTCAGCGTCACGTACTGCGGCAGGGTGCCGATGATCCGCACCCGCGCCGGGTCGAGGCCGATTTCCTTGGTGGTTTCGCGCAGCGCGGTGGCCTCGATGCTATCGTCGCTCTCTTCCATCCGTCCACCGGGGAACGAGATCTGCCCGGCGTGGTGGTGCAGATGATCGGTGCGTTTGGTCAACAGCAGGGTCACCCCCTCGGGCCGTTCGACCAGAGGGATCAGCACCCCGGCGGGACGGGTCTTTTCCAGGCGCGGGCGCCAGGCCTCGCGCCCCGGCGTCGCGGACAGGATATCGCACCCCTGGTTGAGGGACGCGGAAATGCCAAGGTCGGAAAGGGTCGGTCGTGGACCCAGTTCCGCCAGACGCGCCGCGATACGGGAAACCGTGAGACCGGCTAATCGGTCCCGCCGAGGACAAAGAACCGCCGACTGCTCCATAGACCGACCACTTCCTTTCCGTCGCGAACCCGGGTCTCGCCCAAAGCCGCGAGTTCGTAATACACCGGACGCGACAGCCGCGCCGGAATCCCGTCGTCCAACATGATATACGGAATCGGCTCGCCGGTCTCGGCGTCCGCGACCAGCACCAGGGGATGATCCGCATCCAGGGTGACGATGCGATCGACGTTGGTGCGGAAGCTCAAGACCTGCCTTTCCCCCGCGCCGGAGCGGAAGGCTTCGACCGCCAGAAAGGGCGCGTCCTCGACCTCCACCGGCAACGGTTCGGGTTCGCACGGCAGCACGACCTCGTAGCCGCCGTCCTCGGCGCGGCGCAGGCAGGAGGCCAACAGGCAGATCATCTCCTTGCGGGCGAAGGGCTGTCCGTCGAAGAACCAAGCGCCGCGGCGGTCGATGCGCAACCCCTGCCCCCGGGAATGCGGCACCTTCGCGGCCATCGCCGCACCCGCCTCCCCCCGTTCCGGCACCGAGACCACCGACCACGCCATCGCACCCATGCCCTTTCCGCGATTCGCCGTTTCACGACCCTTCAGGCGATATATGGGCATCGCCGCCGCCCCGCAAAGCCCCGCCGACCCGATGCCGTTCGTCCGGGCGGATTTTTCCCGATCGTCCGCAGCGCCACGGTTCGATACCATGCCTCCCCCGTCCGGACGGGGCAAGCCCCGCCGCCGCTTGCGGCGCGACCTTTCTGGACAGGCGGACGATTGGCGGTTATGGTCCCCAGCATTTTCCAAAATGGACGGAAGGGGAACCTCCATGAACTACCAGGCCGTCGCCGATCAGGCGATCGCGAAGCAGCCGCTCAGCCGCGAGCAGGCTCTCGCCATTCTTGGCGCTCCGGATACCGACGTGATGGATATGCTGGCCGCCGCCTATCGGGTGCGCCGCCACTTCCGCGGCAATCGCGTCCACGTGCAGCTGCTGAGCAACATCAAGAGCGGCCTGTGCGGCGAGGACTGCCACTATTGTTCGCAGTCGCGGGTCTCCAAGGCGCCGATCGACAAGTACGGCCTGTGGCAGAAGGAAAAGGCGAAGGACGAGGCGAAGCGCGCCACCGCCATGGACGCCAAGCGCTATTGCATGGCCCTCTCCGGCGGCCAGCCGACCGACCGCGAGATCGACAACCTGGCCGACATGGTCCGTTCGATCAAGGCGGAAAGCCAGATCGAGCTTTGCCTGTCGATCGGCTTCCTCTCCCTGGAACAGGCGAAGAAGCTGAAGGACGCGGGGCTGGACCGGATCAACCACAACCTCAACACCAGCGAACGCTACTATCCCAGCATCTGCACCTCGCACACCTATGCCGACCGCGTGAAAAACCTGATGACCGCCAAGGAAGCGGGCCTGGACATCTGCTCCGGCGGCATCATCGGCCAGGGCGAAACCGACGACGACATCTTCGACATGTTCGACGCCTTGCGGGTCATCGGGCCGCAGTCGATTCCCTTGAACTTCCTGATCCCGGTCGAGGGCACGCCGTTCGGCGAGATGACCCCCAACCTGACTCCGCGCAAGTGCCTGAAGGCGCTGTCCCTGATGCGCTTCATGCACCCGGACGTGGACCTGCGGGTGGCGGGCGGCCGGGAACACCACCTGCGCGCCCTGCAACCGATGTCGATGTACGCCGCGAACTCGATCTTCGTCGAGGGCTACCTCACCTGCGACGGCCAGGAAACCCCGGCGGCGATCCAGATGATCGCGGACCTGGGCTTCGAAATGGAAATCGAGTCCGCCTCCGAGGATTCGACCAGCACCGCGGCCGCCTGAAGCGGATTGGGACGAACGGCGATGACCCCGGACCAGGCACTCGAGGATCTGAAACGGCGCGGCCTGTTGCGCGGGCTGAAGACGTTGCCGGAAAATCGCGGCCGGTTTCTCCTGAACGGAGAGACCTGGCTGAACTTTTCCTCCAACGACTATCTCGACCTCGCGCATCATCCGGCGCTGAAGGCGGCGGCGATCCGCGCCGTCGAGGATCTTGGCTGCTCCGCCGCCGGGTCGCGCCTGACCAGCGGCCATCTGGCGGTTCACGAGTCCCTGGAAACCGCGCTTGCCGCCTTCACCGGCATGGAGGCGGCGCTGATCTTCGGCAGCGGCTTCCTCACCAACCTCGGCGTGATCCCGGCCCTGGCCGGGGATCGCGCCACCATTTTCTGCGACCGCCTGAACCACGCCAGCCTGATCGACGGCGCGCTGATGGCGGGGGTGAAGTGGCACCGCTATCGCCACAACGACACCGCCCACCTGGACGAGCTGCTGAACAAGCACCCGGCGGCGGAGGGCGAGACCCGTCTGGTGATCACCGATTCGGTGTTCTCGATGGACGGCGACGTCGCGCCGCTGGCGGAGGTCGCCGAGATCGCCCAACGCCACGGCGCGCTGCTGATCGTCAACCGCGCCCGCAGCTTCATCTATTCCACCGGCCTGCCGCCCGCCGTCATCGCCGCCTCGCACGCCGCCCTCGACCTGTTCGTCGAAGCGCGGGGAGCCCTGGGCGACGACCTGATGGACCGGGCGCGCCACATGCACGCCCTTCTGGCCGAGGCGGGCTTCGCCATGCCGCCCTTCGCGTCGCCGATTCTGCCGGTGATGGTGGGCGACAACCACGCCGCCCTCGACTTTTCGGCGCGTCTGGCCGAGCGGCGCATCCTCTGCGGCGCGATCCGGCCGCCGACGGTGCCGCCGGGCACCGCGCGCCTGCGGCTGACCGTCACCCGCGCCCACGAGGCGGCGGACCTGGCCTTCGCCGCCGACGCCTTCGCCGAGGTCGGGCGCGCATTGGGTCTGTTGCGATGAACGGCGCGCCGGGACTGGTCTTCGTCTCCGGCTGGTCGACCGGCGCGGGCGCGTGGAACGCGGTTCTCGCCGCGCTGCCGCCGTTGCCCGTGGCGCATCTGGACTGGTGGAACGGTCTGGCCGATCCCGCCGCCTCCTTCGCCGAAGCGGCGGCGCAAGCCAACGCCCGCGCGAACCTTGCCGCCGACGCGCCGGTGATCGCGGTGGGGTGGTCGTTGGGCGGCCAGATCGCGGCGCGGGCGGCGATCGACGCGCCGAAGGCGATTTCCGATCTGGTTCTGGTCTCCACCCCCGCCCGCCTGCTCGCCGACGAAACCGGCCTGGGCGCCGACCCCACCGCCCTGCGGGCGATGCGCCAGGGCCTGCGCCGCGACGCCAACGCCATCGTCGAAGGCTTCTGGGGCGAGGCCCTGGCCGGAGACCGCACCGGCTTCGACTTCTCAGCGGAAAAGGGTTCCTTCCTCGCCGACCTCGACGCCAAGACCCTGGACGCCGGACTGGCCGTCCTGGCGGAAACCGATCTGCGCCGCCATCTGCCGCGCCTGACCGCGCCGACCCTGGTGATCCAGGGCGACGACGACCGCATCGTCGGCGCGCACGCCGCGCAGACTTTCGCCGATGCCCTTCCCCAGGCCACCGTACTCGCCATCGCCGACGGCAGCCACGCCCTGCCGCTGACCCACCCCCGGATGATCGCCGAAATCGTCGCCGCGCTGGTCGCCGCCCACGCCGGGGGCCCCTGTCGATGACCGGTCCGTTGAAGAAATCCGACGTCGCGGCCAATTTCTCCGCCGCCGCCGAAAGCTACGACGGCTGGGCGCTGGTGCAGCAGCCCGCCGCCCATTACCTGGCGGACAGCCTGCCCGACGGGTTCGCTCCGCGCAGCGTGCTCGACGTCGACTGCGGCACCGGCGCCCTGACCCGCCGCCTCACCGCCCGCTATCCGGAAGCGCGTATCGCCGGCATCGATCTTGCCCCGGCGATGGTCGGCATCTGCCGCGAGGCCTGGCCGCATCCCCACGTCTTTTTGTGCGGCGACGCCGAGGATTTCGACGCCGAGGGCAACGCCTTCGACCTGATCGCCTCCAGCTTCGCCTTCCAGTGGTTCGCCGACCAGCCGGGCACCCTGAAGCGCTTCGCCCCGGCGCTCACCCCGGGCGGCGTCTTCGCCCTCGCGGTGCCGGTGGCGGGAACCCTGGCCGAACTCTCCGCCGCGCACGAAACGGCGCTGTCCCGCCCGCTCGCCGCCCTCACCTATCCGCCGGAGGACGCCTACGCCCAGTGGGTCTCCGAACTCGGGCTCGACACCGTGGTGTCGCGCGTCCTCGACATGGTGGTGTATTATCCCGACGCTCTCGCCGCCCTCAAATCCTTCAAGGGCATCGGCGCCACCTTCCGGGGAGCGGCGAAGCCCCTGTCGCCGCGCGAGGTCAACCGCCTGACCCGCGCCTACGAGGACCGCTTCCGCACCGAGGACGGCGTCCCCGTCACCTACCGCGTCCTCAACCTGGTCGCGCGCAACTCATAAGGAGGCGCAGCCATGCTCAAGGGCTTCGTCGTCACCGGCACCGACGTCGGCAAGACCGTCACCACCGCCGCCCTGTGCCTGTGGCTGAAGGCGCGCGGCGTTTCCGTCGCGCCGATGAAACCGGTGCAGACCGGCGCCACCTTCCGCGACGGACGCTGGAACGCCCCTGACCTCGACTTCACCCTGTCCCTGCTGGGCCTCGATCCGGCCCCGGCGGATCGCGCCCGGATGCAACCCTTCTGCTTCCGTCCGGCGTGCTCGCCGCATCTGGCGGTCGGGCCGGGGGAGACCCCGCCCTCGGTCGCCGCGATCGCGGCGGCGGCGCAGGACCTTTCGGCGCGCTTTCCCATCCTGGCGGTGGAAGGCGCGGGCGGCCTGATGGTGCCCTTGAACCAGGACGAACTGATGATCGATCTGTTCGCCGCCCTCGGCCTGCCGGTGGTGCTGGTCGGACGGGTCGGCCTGGGCGCGATCAACCACGTTCTGCTGTCTCTGGCGGCGTTGAAAAGCCGGAACGTCCCGGTGGCGGGGGTGATCCTGAACGAGACCCGGCCGCAGGACGAGGCGGACGCCTTCATCCGCGCCGACAACCCCCGCGCCATCGCCCATTTCGGCGGCGTGCCGTGCCTCGGCACCCTGCCCTTCACCCCGGACCCGGACCCGGCGCGCCTTGCCGCCGCCGAACGGCTCCCCGGCCTCGCCTCGGCCTTCACGCCGCTGCTGCGGGCCGCGAAACAGGACACCCGGCCATGACCTCGGACCTTCTTTCCCGCGACCGCCGTTTCATCTGGCATCCCTTCACCCAGGCGCAGACCGCGCCGGAACCGATCCCGGTGGTTTCCGCCTCGGGCATCGAGATCACCGACGCCGACGGCAACCGCATCCTCGACATGATCTCCTCCTGGTGGGTCAACCTGCACGGCCACGCCCATCCGGCGATCGCCGACGCGGTGGCGAACCAGGCGCGCACCCTGGAACAGGTGATCTTCGCCACCTGCACCCACGCCCCGGCGGTCGATCTGGCCGAAGGGCTGGCCAACCTGCTACCCGGCGATCTTAAGCGCGTGTTCTATTCCGACAACGGTTCGACGGCGGTGGAGGCGGCCCTCAAGATCGCCCTGCAATACTTCCGCAACCGGGGAGAAACCAAGCGCACCCGCTTCGTCGCCATGGACGGCGCCTATCACGGCGACACCGTGGGCGCGATGTCGGCGGGGGTGAGCTGCGGCATCTTCGACGTCTGGGGCGAGATGCTGTTTTCGGTCGATACCCTGCCCAACGCCCCCACCTGGGACGGCGACGAAGCGGTCGAGACCAAGGAGGCGAAGGCTCTGGCGGCCCTCGACGATTACCTGTCCGCCCACCGCGACGACGTGGTCGCCGCCATCGTCGAGCCCCTGGTGCAGGGCGCGGGCGGCATGCGGATGTGCCGCCCGGCGTTCCTGAAGGCCTGGACCGACAAGCTGAAGGCGGCGGGCGCGCTGGTGATCTTCGACGAGGTGATGACCGGCTTCGGACGCCTGGGCGACCTGTTCGCCTGCCTCAAGGCCAAGGTCGAGCCGGATTTCGTCTGCCTGTCCAAGGGCATCACCGGCGGCTTTTTGCCGATGGCGGCGACCGTCACCACCGACCGGGTGTACCAGGCCTTCCTGTCCGACGACACCGCCAAGGCCTTCCTGCACGGCCATTCCTATACCGCCAACCCCTTGGGCTGCGCGGCGGGCAACGCCTCGTTGAAGCTCCTCCTCGACCCCGCGTGCGCCAAGCGCCGCGTCGGGATCGAGGCCTTCCACCGCGCCGCCCTGCCCGAAATCGCCAAGCTGAAGGGCGTGGTCCGCCCCCGCATCATCGGCACCATCGCCGCCTTCAACGTCCATGCCGAGGGCGACGAACGCGGCCTGGGCGCGGCGGCGGGCCTGAAACTCAAGGAATTCTTCAAGGCGGACAACATGCTGATCCGCCCCCTGGGCAACGTCGTCTATCTGTTGCCGCCCTATTGCGTCACCGACGAACAGCTCGCCCTCGCCTACGACAGCATGGCGCGCGGCGTGAAAAGCCTGTTCGCATAGGAAAACCGCTTGCCCCGAATCGGAGCCCGTCCCCACATCTGTCATACGGACGGCGATGCCGCCCGTATGACAGGAGAACGAGAATGAGCAGCACGACTTTGAGCATCAAGGGTATGCACTGCGTGGGCTGCGCCGAGGCCGTCGAGCAAGCCCTGCGCGACGTTCCGGGAGTCGCGACCGTCTCCGTCGATCTCGACCACAACACCGCGGTCATCGAAGGCGGCGGCGCCTCGGAAAACCTGCTGAGCGCAGTGCAGGCCGCCGGGTACGTCGCCGAGATCGTCCCCGACGTGCAACAGAATCCCAGCATCGTCTGACCATCTTCTCCGATCCGGAGCGGCGCGCGACCGCGCCGCCCCGGATTGCGACGCGTTCCTGTCGCCAAATATTCTTGCCGCCGCGCTTGCGACACCGACGGGGGCGTCACAACATAAGAACGGTTCGCATTTTCCGGAAAGGAGATTTCCGATGACCGATCCGTTCGTTCTGTCCCTGATCGTCGAGGGCATGCGCTGCGAAGGCTGCGTCGCCAGCGTCACCGAGGCCCTGAACAAGGTTCCGGGGGTGGTCGGGGTGCGCGTCGATCTGGCGCGCGGCCGCGCCGACGTCACCCCCGGCGACATCCGGGCGGACGCGGTTCTGGCCGCCGTGACCTCCGCCGGATTCGCCGCGCGGCTGGCATGACCGCCGCGCCGCTGCGCCTGACCATCCTGGGGATGCGCTGCGCCGGGTGCTCCTCGGCGGTGGAAAAGGCGCTGAAAGCGGTTCCCGGGGTTTCCGACGCGCGGGTCAATCTGGCCCTCGCCACCGCCGAGGTGGACGCCCCCTTCCTCGCCAACATGGCGGCGATGGCCGCCGGGCGGGGCGACCTGCTGCCGCCCCTGGCGCAGTTGCTCCTGGCGACGCCGGTGCAGGCGATCGCGGGCTGGCGCTTCCATGCGGGCGCGGTCAGGGCGCTGGCCCACGGCTCGGCGAACATGGACGTTCTGGTCTCTCTCGGCACCACCGTCGCCTATCTGTTCAGTCTGGCGCTGCTGCTGACGGCCCCCGCCGGGCATGCGCCGCATCTGTATTTCGAGGCCTCCGCCCTGATCATCACCCTGGTTCTGTTCGGCAAATGGCTGGAGGAACGGGCGAAGCGCGGCGCCACGGCGGCGATCCGCGCCCTGATGGCTCTCAAACCCGAAAGCGCCCTGATCGAACGCCTCGGCGTCGGGACGATCCTGCCGATCGCCCTGGTGCGGGTCGGCGACGTCGCGCTGGTCAAGCCCGGCGAACGCATCCCGGTGGACGGCGTGGTGGTGGACGACGACACCGAAACCGACGACTCCCTGATCACCGGCGAAAGCCTGCCGGTGACAAAGGGCAAGGGCGACGCGGTGACCGCCGGAGCGATCAACGGCTCCGGCCTGATCCGGGTGGAAGCGACGCGGATCGGCGCCGACACCACGCTTTCCCGCATCGTCGCCCTGGTCGCGGCGGCGCAGGGCGGCAAGGCGCCGATCCAGCGCCTGGTGGACCGGGTGGCGGCGGTGTTCGTGCCGGTGGTGGTTTCGGTCGCGGCGCTCACCTTCGCGCTGTGGATGCTCTCCGGCGCGGCGGTCGAGCACGCGGTGACGGCGGCGGTGTCGGTTCTGGTGATCGCCTGCCCCTGCGCCCTAGGGTTCGCCCTGGTGGCAGGCACCGGCGCGGCGGCGCAGGCGGGAATTCTGATCCGCGACATCGAGACCCTGGAGCGCGCCGTCGCCGTCGATACCGCGATTTTCGACAAGACCGGCACCCTGACCGAGGGCAAGCCCCGGGTGGCGGCGGTGCAGGCGCTGACCGACGAGGCGGAGATGATCCGCCTCGCCGCCGCCGCGCAGGCGGGCAGCGAGCATCCGCTGGCCAGGGCGATCCTGGCCCACGCGGCGGGGATCGACCTGCCGCCGGTCTCCGCCTTCCGCGCCGAGGTCGGCGGCCTGACCGCGACGGTGGAGGGGCGCGCCGTGACCATCGGCTCGGAAGCCCTGTTCGCCGCGCGCGGCATCGATACCGCCCCCCCTGGCGGAGACCCTGGCCGACTGGCGCGCCCGGGGGCGCAGCATCGCCCTGGCGACGGCGGACGGGGGTCTTTTGGGGGCGATCGGCCTGATCGACGCGCCGCGCCCGGAGGCCGCCGAGGCGATCGCCCTGGCGCGACGGCGCGGCATCGCCCCGGTGCTGCTGTCCGACGACCACCCGGAAGCGACGCGCCGCATCGCCGAAAACCTGGGGATCGAGCGTTTCCTCGGCGCGGCGCGGCCCGAGGACAAGGCGGCGCGCGTCGCCGCCCTGCGCGCCGAAGGCCACGCCGTCGCGATGATCGGCGACGGCGTCAACGACGCCCCGGCCCTGGCCGCCGCGGATGTCGGCATCGCCATCGGCGGCGGCACCGACGTCGCCATGGAAACCGCCGGAATCACCCTGATGCGCCCCGACCCGCGTCTGGTCGCCGCCACCTTCGCCATCGCGCGAGCGACGCGACGCGCCATCCGGCAAAATCTGTTCTGGGCCTTCGCCTACAACGTCGTCGGCATTCCGGTCGCGGCGATGGGCCTGCTACACCCGTCGATCGCCGGAGCGGCGATGGCGATGAGTTCGGTCAGCGTCGTCGGCAACGCGCTGCGGCTGCGACGCTGGAAGCCATGACCGGAATATGCTCTATCCGGCGCAGACGGTGCGATTGCGTCCCGCCGCCTTCGCCGCGTAAAGCGCCGCATCGGCGCGGGCGATCAGGCCTTCCGCATCCTCGCCGGGCCTGAGTTCCGCCACCCCGGCGCTGACCGTCAACGCGATCTCGCCCGCCGTTCCTGCGGACAGGGACCGCGACGCCACCGCCAGACGCGCCTTGTCCGCCACCCCGGCCAACGCCGCGTCGCCAACGGCATGGCCGAAGCGATCGTTGATCGACTTGAAGTGATCGACGTCGAAGAACGCCAGCGCGACCGGCTTGGGTTCCCGCTTCGCCCGCTGCCGCGCCTGGGCGAACACCACGTGGAAGGCCAGGCGGCTCAGCACCCCGGTCAGGGGATCGACGGCGGCCAGCGATTCCAGCTTGCGGTGCGACCGCCGCACCAGCGAGGCGCACAGCCAAGTCACCACCAGGGTCGCGCACAGGCCGACGACCAGATTGTTGACCAAGGTGCGCTGCACCGGCGCCATCGCCTCGTCGGCGTTCTGTTCGACAAGCAGATACCAGTCGAGATCGGGGATAAACCGGCTGTTGAGGAAAATCGTCGCGCCGTCGCGTTCGTATTCGAAGCGCCCCGCATCCCGCGACAGCAGTTCTCCGGCGATCGACGAAATCCCCGGACGCTTGCGGATGTCCGGCTCGGCGGCATCGAAGCTGCGGCCATAAAGCTTCAATATCCCCTTGCGATCGACGAAATAGACGGTGCGCCGGTATTCCCGCTGGTAGCGTTCGACCTGTTGCTTCACCGTCATCGCCTGCAAGCCGACGCCGGTGGCGCCGAGGAAACGTCCCTCGTAATCGAGAACCCGGAAATTGATGAAAATCGTGATCGCGTCCTCGTTCGCCATGTCGGGATCGACATTGGTCTCGTAGGGGCGGTCCATCCCCTTCACCCGGAAGAACCAGACGTCGCGTTCCTCGCCCTCGCGCACCCGCTTCAGAACGCCCTTGTTCTGGTAATAGACGCGCGACCGGTCGGAGACGAAAAAGGCGGTGAAGGCATCGTACTTGCGCTGGATTTCGCCCAGATAGCGCAGAATCGACTGGGGATCGCGCTCGCCGCCCAGCACCCAGTCGCGCAGGAAGGTATCGTGCGCCATCAGCGAGGAAACGAAGATCGGCTTCAGCAGATCCTGCTGGATTTCCGAATACAGGGTGTCGCTGGTCAAGGGCAGGTCGCTTTCAACGATCGCCTGGCGGATCGATCCGCGCGATACCCAATAGTTGGCGATCGTCACCGCCAGGAAGCCAACCGCCACCACCGCCACGATCAAGGCGACGATACGGGTCTTGCCGACTCCCTCCGGCACCCCGGGATGATCTGTCTCTACCTGTCGGAAACCCACGCGTGTCCCCTTCTTCCCTACGCCGCGAAACTCCCCCCTCCGGCGTGCAGGGTACGGCGCAGGGGCAGACCTGTCCAGACCGGAAGCACCGCGAAACGCGCCGCCGCGCCCCGCCGAAAACATGCATGAGTTTTGTGCATGCATCTCCGCCCTTGACGCGCAGCCGCGAAAACAGACACAGTTATGTACACTACACTGTTCTAAGTTTGAATTGCGCCACGCCGCGCCGGGGAAAGCCCGATCCTTTCAGGAGAAGGGCGACGCGCGAAAAGTCGGGTCAGGGGACTTTCACTCATGCTGAACACGTTGAAGATCAACGCCAAACACGTTGAAGATCAACGCCAAGCTCTCGATTTTGAGCGCCACCTTCCTGTTGCCGATCGCCTTGCTGGTCTATCAGTTCATCGGCCAGGCCAACGTCAATATCGTCTTCTCGGAACGGGAATTCGTCGGCAGCCAATACTTCCGGGTTCTGCGCGAGGCCCTGGACGCCACCGTCGATCTTGCCCACGGCAAGGCCGACGCCGTGGAGCGCGCCCTGGCCGCCGCCAAGGCCAAGGATGCGACCGACGCCGCCGAGATGAAGGCGACCGAAACCGCCGCCGCGATGCAAAGGGCGGTCGCCGCCGCGATCGCCGCGCCGAAGGGCGAGGCGCTGAACGCGGCGCTGGACGCCACCCTGGCCCACATCACCCGAATTCAGGACAGTTCCAACCTGACGCTCGATCCCGACCTCGACAGCTACTACATGCAGGATCTGGTGACGGTGAAGCTGCCCGCCGCCGAGGCGGCGGCGATCCGGGTTCTTGCCGTCGCCGAGAAGATGGCCTCCGCCCAACCCGCGCCGACCGGCCTTCTGGTCGATTTCGTCTCGCGCAAGGGGGAACTGGCGGGCATCCTGGCGGGGGTCGATTCCAACATCGCGGCGGGCCTGCGCGGCAATGCCGACGGCAAGATGAAGGCCGTTCTGGACGCCCCGGCGGCGAACTTCGCCGGGGCCAAGGCCGCCTTCATGAACAAGTTGGACGCCCTGACCGCCGAAGGCCAGACCCTCGCCGCCGCCGATCTGCGCCAGGCGCAGAAAGCCCTGCACGACGCCAACCGCGCCCTGTCCCGCGCCGCCACCGACGAGCTTGACCGCCTGCTGCTGGCCCGCATCGACAAGCTGACGTCGGAGCGCAACACCGACCTCGCCAGTTCGCTGTTCGTCCTGATCGGTTCGTTCTTCGCCTCGTGGTGGATCGGCCGCAACGTGTTGCGCCCGATTCACGACATTTCCGGCGCGCTCGCCCAACTGGCGCAGGCCAACTACGACGTCACCGTGCCGCACACCGAACGCGGCGACGAAATCGGCACCATCGCCGGTGCCGTGGACACCTGGCGCAAGAACGCCATCGTCCGCCGCAGCGCGGCGCAGGAAGCGGAACGGGAGCGCAAGGCGCGCGAGGAACGGGCTCTTCGGGTCGAGGCCCTGACCCTGGACTTCAACGAACAGATGCGCTCCAGCATCGGCAATTTCCTGGAAGCCGCGATCGGACTGGAAAAGACCTCGTCCTCGATGTCGGAAGTGGCGGAGCGGACCTCCGCCCAGACCTCGGCGGTCGCGGGCGCGGCCGAGGAATCCTCGCACAGCGTCGATTCCGTCGCCGCCGCCACCGAACAGATGAACATGTCGATCGCCGAAATCGCGCGCCGCATCGACGAGGCCGACGCCATCGTCAAGCAGGCGGCGGACCAGACCGCCCACGCCGAAACCCTGGTCTCCAGCCTGGAATCCACCGCGCAAAAGATCGGCGAGGTGGTGCAGATGATCAACGACGTCGCCAGCCAGACCAACCTTCTCGCGCTCAACGCGACGATCGAGGCGGCGCGCGCCGGGGAAATGGGCAAGGGCTTCGCGGTGGTGGCGGGCGAGGTGAAGAACCTCGCCAACCAGACCGCCCGGGCGACCGAGGAAATCTCCGGTCAGGTGCTGGCGGTGCAGGAAGCCAGCCAGACCACGGCGAAGGAAATCGCCGCGATTTCGCAGGTGATGTCGTCGGTAACCTCGATCACCGCCTCCGTCGCGGCGGCGGTGGAGGAACAGCAGGCGACCACGGCGGACATCGCGCGCAGCATCGCTCTCGCCGCCAGCAGCGCGCAAGAGGTCAGCCAGAACATCGCGGGCCTGAACGAGGGCGCGCAGGAAACCGGCGACGCCTCGCGCTCGGTGCAGGAGGCGGCGAAGGCGCTGTCCCGGCAGTCCGACGCGATGAAGGACAACGTCGAACGCTTCATCGAGGCGGTGCACTCGGTCTGATCGAAACGCCTTCCCCAAAAGCAGAACGGCGGCCCACCGGGCCGCCGTTTTCCGTCGGCGGCGCGCGCTTGACGGTTGCATTCCGCAACCGGCGGCGTACCTTCGGCGGGTCATGCCTGCATGGGGGAACCGGCGATGAACCGCAATCTTTGGGCGACGCTCGTCTTCGCGTGCGCACTGCTGGCCGCCGCGCCCGCCGCCTGGGCCGCGCCGCCGAGCGCCGCGCCTTCGCCGGAAATCCTGACCGAGCGCCTGGATAGCCTGCGCGACACGGTGAAGGACCTTGCCGCCGATGCCAAGGCCAACACCCAGGCGGCCACCGAACTCAAAACCACCCTCCAGGCCCAGGACAAGCGGATCGATGACTTCAACGCGAGGATCGACAATGCGTTGAGCATCCTGGGGATTCTCTTGGCCGCGACGCTGGCCTTGACCTATTGGGGGGCAGACCGCCGCGCAAAAAAAGAAGCCGAAACATGGATCGAGAAAAATCAGGCGAAGCTTCGCAAAAAAATCTCCGAGCTTGAACGTAACGTTGATGAGGCGAAGAAACATGTCGCCGACACGACATCCGATTTTGATGACTATACGGCGAAGCGACGCGCAGCCGTGGATGCCGCCGAGAAAAGCGTGACCGAAGGCGAGGCCATCTCCATGCAAGATGCCGAGGCTCTTCGGTCGGCGGAAACCGGCCTGCGCAACAAACCGGAAAGCCAGTACACCGCCGAAGATTGGAAAACGCGTGGACTGGCCGCTTTCTCCGAAAAGAAGCACGACGCCGCCGTGTATTATTTTGGCCGCATCGTGGAACTGCCGACCGCCACCGACGAACAGGTCGCTGGAGCACTGCTCAACAAGGGCATCGCACTCAGGCGACAGGGCAAGCCGGATGAAGCCATCGCCGCCTATGACGAAGCGATCCGCCGCTTCGGCGATGATCCCGCCCCCGCCCTGCGCGAACGGGTCGCCAAGGCCCTGCTCAACAAGGGCGTCGCGCTTGGACATCTGGGGAAGTCGGACGATGCCATCGCCGCCTATGACGAGGTCATCCGTCGCTTCGGCGACGACGACAGCGCGGAGATTCGCGACACCGTCGAGCGGGCACGGAAGCTGCGGGAGAAAATCCCGAACCGGCAGAAGGGTGGTGGCGACGCGCCCCAGGACAAGGAATAGCCCACAATCGTCATGACCGTCCCCGGGCTTGACCCACGGCTGTCCGGTTTATTTTCGCCCGACGGTTCCGCATCCACAATCGTCATGACCGGGCGTGTCCCGGTCATCCATGAGTTTTTGTTTTTCAACAGGTTAAGAACAAGGCGTGGACCCCCAGGTCAAGCCCGGGGGCGACGAGGGGAGGAATCGGCGGGATGTGTCCTGCCCGGTTGATTCTTTCGGAACCGGCGAATTTCCGCGATTTACCAAGGAGAGTCCAGAATTAAACCGGACAGCCGTGGCACAAGGCCGGGGATGACGAATTGAAGAAACGACGGGATGTATCCTGCCCGACTGTTTCCTTCGGAAACGTTGGGTTCGTGCGGGTTTCTGACCAACAGCCGGAATTTAACCGGACAGCCGTGGGCTCGTTGTGGGCATCCACGAGGTGTTGTTTCCCAATGGGTTGCAAAACAAGGCGTGGATCCCCGGCACAAGGCCGGGGATGACGAATTGAAGAAACGGCGGGATGTGTCCTGCCCGATCGATTCCTTCGGAATCGAAGGATTTGCGCGGGTTCCCGACCAGCCGCCGGAATTAAACCGAACAGCCCTGGCCTTGTGCCGGGGGGACGGAAAAATGCCGGGGCGCGATTTGTGTCAGGTTCGGTTGAGCTGGCGCTCCGTCTCCTCGACCGAGGTTTCCACCGCCGCGTTGACCTTTTTGTGCAGGCTGTCCACGTCCTCGCCCAATTCGCCCACCGTGCCGCGCAGCGAGGTCGCCACGTCGCCGACCTCGGTCGCCTGCTGCGACACTGCGGAAATCAGGGTGGCGACCTCTTGCGCGCCGCCCGCCACCTCTTGCACGTTGCGCGAAATGTCGCGGGTGGTGGCGTTCTGTTCCTCCACCGCCGAGGCGATGGCGGCGGCTTCGTCCACCTTGGTCAGGGTCTGGCCGATCTCCGCCATCGCCGCGACCATGCGATGGGACAGCGCCTGCATCCCCTGAATCTTCTCGGTGATCTGGTTGAGGGACCGCTGGGTTTCCGTCGCCAGCGATTTCACCTCGTTCGCCACCACCGCGAAGCCCTTGCCTGCGTCGCCGGCGCGTGCCGCCTCGATCGTCGCGTTCAAGGCCAGCAGATTGGTCTGCCCGGCGATGCCGTTGATCAGCTCCACCACCGTGCCGATGTCGTTGGCCGCCGCGTCCACCTGGGCGACCACCCCTTGCGCCTCGGCGGCGCGTTCGCCCGCCTGCCGCGCGATGGCGGTGGAGGCCGCCGCCTGATTGGCGATTTCGGAAATCGAGGCGGAGAGTTCCTCCGCCGCGCTGGCGACGGTTTCGGCGTTCGCCAACGCCTGCTCGGCGGCGGCGGCGACGGTGCTGGAATTGCCCTGCATCTGCTGCACCAGGGAATCCAGGTGAGCGACGCCGCCATTCATCATCTCGGCGCGGGAAGAGACCGCCTCGACCGCGTTGTCGGTCTCGGCGCCGACCGTCGTCGCCATGCCGCGCACCGCATCCAGGACCGCCTTTCTCGACAGGGCGGCCAGGTTTTTCTGCGCTTCCTCCAACTCGCGGGACTGCCGCAACTTCTCGCGGAAGACCTCCAGCGCCTCGGCCATCCGCCCGATCTCGTCGGCGCGTCCGTGGCCCGCGATCTCGACGTCCAGGTCGCCCGCCGCCAGATGGCGCGTCGCATCCGACATCGCGGTGATCGGACGCAGGCTTTTGCGCAGGGCAAGGAACGTCGCCACCCCGATCATCGCCAGAACCGCCGCCCCGGAGAGGACCACGGTGCGGGTCAGCGCCGCGACCATCGCTTCGATCTCCCGCTGGCTCAGGCCGGTATAAAGAACCCCGACCACCTTACCCGAGGCATCCTTGATCGGATCGTAGGCGGTGAAATACCTCTGCCCCAGAATCTCCGCCTCGCCGCGATAGGGCTTGCCATCGCGCAGCGCCGCGTCGTAGGCCGGTCCCGCCGCCAGCTTGGTGCCGGTGGCGCGTCCGCCGTCCGCCTTCATCACGTTGGTGGCGACGCGGGTATCCCCGGCGAAAATCGTCGCGGTGCCGCCGACCAGCGCCTTGACCGTATCCACCACCCGGGCATCGCCGTTCAGCGGCGTCGCCCCCGCATAGAGAGTCCCGCCCTCCAGCCGGAAGGGCGCGCCGACGCCCGACAGGACGTGCCAGGCAACCTTCATCGCGCTTTCCTGGCGTTCCTGCGCCTGAACCTCCAACTCCCCGCGAACCACATGGATGGTCACGCCCAATGATGCCGCCATCATCAGAAGCAGGGACAAAAGGGTTCCGATCGTTACCTTTTGCACGACGGAAAGACGAAGGAGAGATTTCATCGCTCGGACAACTCCAAATTTTATCTTGTCGGACCTTGCGTCAGCCAAGGCGCATCGCTCTTTATTTTGATCTTTCCATCGGGAAAGCCAATGACCTACATCACATATTTCCAATATACGAAAAGCCCCGCGCCGGGGCGCGGGGCTTCGGTTCCGTCCGGTCGGAATCGTCCGGATCAATCGGTCAGCGGATACCAGCGCGGGCGAACGAAGACCAGGCCGCAGGTTTCCCCAACCTCCGGCCCCGGTTCGCGGCGGGTCTTCTGCACCCGCACCTCGGCGTCGCCGACCCGCACCCGATAGTCGATCGCCTCGCCCAGATAGGCCTTGCGCTCCACCCGGCCCTCGACGCCGGTTTCCGAGGAAAACGCGATCTCGTTGGGGCGCGCCGCCAGCCAGGCGCCGCCAGCCGCGAACAGTTCCGGCGCGGGCGGCGACGGCGGCACATAGGATTGCCCCCCCACCTCCATCCGCCCCTCGCGCAGCGCGACCTTCAGGAACGACGACAGACCGATGAACTCGAAGACGAAGCGGTTGGCCGGAGCGCCGTAAATCTCCAGCGGCGTCCCCACCTGCTGCACCACCCCCGCCTTCATCACCAGAATGCGGTCGGACAGCGCCATCGCCTCCGACTGGTCATGCGTGACGTACAGGATGGAGTGGTGGAAACGCCGCTGCAAATCCTTGATCTCGAATCGCATTTCCTCGCGGAAATGGGGGTCGAGGGAGGACAGCGGCTCGTCCAGAAGCATCACGTCGGGGCGGATGGCGAGCGCCCGGGCGAGCGCCACCCGCTGCTTGCCGCCACCCGAAAGATCGTCGGGCGAGCCCTCCGCCGCCGACCACAGGTTGGTGTGCTTCAGGGCTTCCTCGGTGCGCGCCTGAATGTCCGCCTTGGGCAATTTGCGGATACGCAAGGGAAAGGCGACGTTCTCGAACACCGACATGTGCGGCCACACCGCGAAGGCCTGGAACACCATGCCGAAGTTGCGATCCTCCGGCGGCAGATAGAAGTGCTTCTTCTTCGACGAGATCACCCGGTCGCCGACGCGGATTTCGCCGTCGTCCAGGTCCTCGAACCCCGCCACCATGCGCAGCGTGGTGGTCTTGCCGCAGCCCGAAGGCCCCAGCATGGCGACGCATTCCCCCTGTTCGATCGACAGGTTCAGGCGATCCACCGCGGCCACCTTGCCGAAGCGCTTGGTCACGTCGGAAAGTTCGATGTGGGCCATGGCTTATCCCTTCCTTCCGACCTTGAACAGGCGTTTGATCACGCTTTCGCCGAAGACGATGATGATCAGGGCGATCCCCGCCAACGCCGCCGAATACACCGTCTCGCCGTCCTCGTTCAGGGTATAGATGGCGACGCCGATGGTCCGCGTCGTCGGCCCGTAGAGCAGCACCGAAACGGTCAGTTCGCGCAGCGCCGGCAGGAAGATCAGGAAGAACGCCGCCAGCATGCCGGGACGGACCAGCGGCACCACGATGTCCTTCAGCGCCTGCCACATGGTGGCGCCCGAGGCGCGCGCCGCCTCGACCAGGGAATCGTGCACCTGTTCCAGGGCCGCCGAGTTGGCCTTCAACGAGAACGCCATGTAGCGGGCGATATAGGCGACCAGGATGATCCACACGGTGTTGTAGATGTTCACCCCGAACTTGCCGCTCCACGCCAGGATCACGCCGAGCGCGATCACCGAACCGGGGACCGAGAACGGCAGCATCCCCAGGAATTCCAGGATGCCCTTGCCGCGCACCTTCATCTTGACGATGACGTAGCTGATGATCACCCCGGCGAACATGGTGATCAGCGCCGCCGAAAAACCGAGAGAAATGCTGTTCCAGATGGCGTCCCGGGTGAGTTGCCAGTCGAACAGGATGAACTTGTAATTGTAGAGGGTCATGTTCTCGGCGGTGAACGGCAGACCATAGGTCTTCAGCGCCCCGACCATGAAGATCGTCACCGTCGGCAGAACGATGGTGACGCCGATATAGGCGATGCAGAAGACCAGCATCGGGATGCGCAGGCCGCGCAGCTTCAACTGCGTCGGGCGGAAGCTTTTGCCCGCGATGATCTGGTAGCGCCCGCGCGAGAGCACCTTGTTCTGCAACCACATGATGAAGGCGGCGGTGATCACCAGCACGGTCGCCAGCACGGTGCCGGTGCGGATCGAAGCGAAGCTGCCCGCACTTTGATGGATTTTTTCATAGATCAGGGTCGGGATGTTGTAGATGCCGACCTCGATGCCCAGCACCGCGACGGTGCCGAAGTGGGCCATCGAATAGAGCATGATCAAAAGCGACCCGGAGAGGATCGACGGCAGCACCAGCGGAATGGTGATCTTCCGGGTGATGGTGAACAGGTCGGCGCCGGAAATCCGGGCGGATTCCTCCAAAGTCGGATCCATCCGCTCCAGGGCGCCCGCCACCTGGATGAAGACGAAGGGGAACAGGTACATCGTCTCGACCAGGATGATGCCGCCGTAGGTATAGATGTCGAAGACTGGCCCATCGAAACCAAGGACGTCCATGAACAGGCGGTTGATATAGCCCGAACGCGGCGACAGCAGCATCTTCCAGGCCAACGCGCCGATGAACGACGGCAGCATGAAAGGCACCAGGAACAGCACCTTCATCGTCCCCTTGAAGGGCAGATCGGTGCGGGTCACCAGCCAGGCGAAGAAGGTGCCGACGATGGTTCCGGTGACGGTGACGCCGGAGGCGAGAATCAGGGAATTGACCAGCGCCTGATAGGTCTCGGGCTGGGACAGCACCTTGACCACGTCGACGACGTTGAACCCGCCGTTGACCCAGAAGGCGTTGAAGAAGATCAGCAGCACCGGCACCGCGACGACGATCACCAGGATCGCCACCGACAGGCCGAGCAGGATTTGCGCCGTGCCGAAGCGCGGCTGGGCGGCGGGAACGGCGGCGGTCATCGGGCATCCTCCGCTTCCAGACCGGGGAACCAGTGCACGTCGGCAAGGGCGACGCGGCAGGGCTCGCCCTCGGCGAACATCAGGCCCCGGTCCAGACATTCGTGACTGTGCAACGCGGCGCGCACCGGGGTGCCCGCGACGTCGATCAGATAGTCCATGGTCGCCCCCAGGAAACTCGCCCGTTTGATCACGCCCGCCAGGCCCTCGCCCTGACGCGACAGGACCACGTCGCTGGGACGGAAACCGGCGCTCAGGCTGTCGCCGTCGCGGGCAGGCGGCGGCCCCGCCCACGCGGCGCGGGCTTCCCCGGCCAGCCAGCCGTCGGCGCCCCTCTTCAACGGCAGGAAATTCGACACCCCCAGGAAGCCGAAGACGAAGGCATCCGCCGGATGCTCGTAGATCTCCTCCGGCGTGCCGATCTGGCGCAGGCGCCCCTTTTCGTCCATCACCGCCAGCCGGTCGGAAATCCCGAGAGCGATTTCCTGGTCGTGGGTGACGTAGAACACGGTGACCCCCAGCTTCTGCTGTAAGGCCTTGATCTCGAACCGCATTTCCTCGCGCAGATTGGCGTCCAGATTGTTCAGCGGCTCGTCCAGAAGCAGCAGGCGCGGCTCGGACACCAGGGCGCGGGCGAGCGCGACGCGCTGCTGTTGGCCGCCCGACAGTTCGGACGGCAGGCGGCCTTCCAGACCGCCGAGACCCACCATCCCCACCGCCGCCAGGGTGCGGCGGCGCATCTCCTCGCCCGGCACTCCGGCCAGCTTCAGGGGATAGGCGACATTGTCGGCCACGTCCATGTGCGGCCACACCGCATAGTCCTGGAACACCATGCCGAGGCCGCGTTCGTTGGGGGGCACCATGGTTCCGGAAGCGGCATCCGCCACCACCGCGTCGCCGATGGACACCGTCCCGGCGTCAGGCGACTCGAACCCGGCGATCAGGCGCAACAACACCGTCTTGCCGCAGCCCGAGGGGCCGAGAAGGGTGAAACATTCGCCGTCGGCGACCGCGAGGTCGAGGCCGGACAGCACCGGATGATCGGCATACCGCTTTTCGAGGCCTGCAATGCGCACGTCGGCCATGGGACAACACCTCCCGCGCGGGGCGGCGTCACCGCCGCCCCGTTGTCAGACGGAAAACAGGATTACTTCTGCATGATCTCGGTGAATTTCTTGACCGTGGCTTCCTTCTCGGCGATCAGCGCCGGATAGTCGACCTTGATCGAGCGCTTCACCGCGTCGGCGACCGGCGGCAGACCGAACTCGGCGGGCACCGTCACGTCGGTACGCACCGGCAGGGTGCCGTTGCGGGCGATGATCGTCTGCCCTTCCTGGGACAGCAGGAAATCGACGAACTTCTTCGCCGCGTCGACGTTGGGGCTGTTCTTGAAGATCGCCACCGGGCTGGGGATGACCAGCACTTCCGGCGGATAGGCGAGGCCCAGGGTGGCGCCCTTGCCGACCTTGTCCAGGGTGATGTAATCGACGCCCAGGCTGGCCACCAGATCGCCCGAAGCGGTGTCGTCCACCACCTGGCCGGAGCCCTTGCCCATCTTCGCGCCGTTCTTGCGCAGACCCTCGAAGAACTCCCAGCCGAAGGTCTTGGACAGCAGCGCCACCGACATGTAGGCGGTGCCCGACAGCGCCGGATTGGCGACGCCGAAAGCGTTCTTATAGGCGGGCTTGGTCAGATCGGACCAGGCCTTCGGCGGCTCCTTGACGAAGCGGGTGTTATAGGCGATGCCGAGAGTTCCCAGGCGCGCCGCGGTGAACGAACCGTCGTAGTCCGGCAGCGGATTGACCGCCGCCTTCACCTCGGGCGAGACATAGGGCAGCAGCAGGCCGTCCTTCTTCAGTTGGTAGAAATCCGGGACTTCCGAGGTCCACAGAACGTCGGCGAGAATTTTTCCCGATTCGCGCTCGGCGGCGATTTTCGCCATCAGCTTGCCCGCGCCCGCGGACTGGTGATCCATCTTGATCTCGGGATGCTTCTTCTGGAAGGCGGTCTTCAGTCCGCCGATCAGCGACTCCTTCATCGACGTATAGACGAACAGCTTCTGTTCGGCATGGGCGCTGCCGGACACGACGCCGGCGATCAGAAGCCCGGCGCACACGGACGCAAGCTTGCTTAAACGCATGGTTCCACCCCTTTTGTCGTCTTTTTGAAAAGCCTCGGAATGTCACAAAACTGAAACAAAAGGATGGGCACAAAACCCATCCCCTGTCAATTCGGGGAGGCATGATTTGGGGCGGATTAATCCCGCCAGGGGAAATCCGGAATCACCGCATCGGCCAGACGCGGCAGGTGGGCATCCTTGGCGGACAGGACCGCATCCTCCCGCCCCACCGGCCAGGGAATCCCCAGGGAGGGATCGTCCCAGGCGACACCGGCCTCGGCCTCCGGCGCATAATCGGCGGACAGCTTGTAGAGCACTTCGACGGCATCGGAGAGGGTGCAAAAACCGTGGGCGAACCCCACCGGAATGTACAACTGCCGCCCGTTCCCGGCGCTCAACTCGACCGCGACGTACCGCCCGAAAGTGGGGGAAGCGCGGCGCAGGTCCACCGCGACGTCAAGAATTGCGCCCCGCGCCACCCGCACCAGCTTGGCCTGGGCATGGGGCGGCGCTTGGAAATGCAGACCGCGCACCGTGCCCCTGGCGGCGGAACCGGAATGGGTGTCCATCACGAAGTCGGCGTCGATCCCCGCCGCCCGCCATTGCCTGCGATTATAGGTCTCGGAAAAGAACCCCCGTTCGTCGCCGAAGCGGTCGGGTTCGACCAGCAGCACGCCGGGAATCGCGGTGGGAATCGCCTTCATCGCGGACTCTCCGACGCGGGCAGCGCCACCCTGGCGCCGCGCACCGCCGCGTCGCAGGCGGGTTTTCCCGCCAGGAAGGCCCAGGTTCCCCAGAACCGCGCGGCGCAGGATCAGGCCATAGCCCAGCGCCTTCGCCCCATGGCGCAACAGAAGCGGCAGCGCCAAAGGCGCGACGCGTCCATGGTATTTGCGTTCGACGTGCAGCCGCGACCACGCCATGTGCCACTGCTTCAGACGATCGATGCGGGGATTGGGCCGCGACGAACCGCCGCCCGCGTGCATCACCCGCGCCTCCGGCACATGCACCAGGGACCACCCGGCGCGGGTGGCGCGCAGGCACAGCTCGGTATCCTCGTAGAACAGGAAGATGTCGGGGTCGAAGCCGCCGAAGCGGGCGACCGCCGACATCCGGAGCAGCATCACCGCGCCGGAGACGAACCCGGCGCAGAGGTCACCCTCCGGCGTCAGATCGGCATCGGCGCGTTTGCGGTTGCCCACCTGCTCGAACAAACCGAGATTGTGGGAAAGTTCCACCTTGCCCTCGGGGGTCAGCAGCGCCGGGCCCAGGATCGCCGCGTCGGGATAGCGGTCGGCGGCCTCCACCAACCGGCGGACGACATCGGGTTCCAGCACCGCATCGGGATTGACCAGCAGGGCGAATTCGGTATCCAGGCGCGCCAGACCGCAATTGCCGCCATTGCCGTAGCCCAGGTTGACCCGGTTTTCCACCACCTCGACCCCGGGCAGGACGGCGCGCGCGACGGCGACGCTGTCGTCGGCGCTGGCGTTATCGACCACCACCACCCGCGCCAGACCGGACAAGGGCGGCAGGCTGGTCTTCAGCACCGCGCCACTGTTGTAGGCGACCACCACCGCGCCGACCCGCGCGGCGAAATCGTCCCCTCCGGCGTTCATATCGGACACCGCAGGTCCCTTTCGGAGAGAACCCGGCGCAGATAGGCCGACAGACAGGCGGGACCTTCGTCGGCCAGCCGCTGCAACTGCTCGGCGTCGATAAAGCCCTTGCGGAAGGCAATTTCCTCCAGACAGGCGACCTGCAACCCCTGGCGCGACTGCACCGAATGGACGAACTGGGTCGCGTGCAGCAGGCTTTCGTGGGTGCCGGTGTCCAGCCAGGCGAAGCCGCGCCCCAGCTTCACCACGTCGAGCGCGCCGTCCGCCAGATAGGCGGCGTTGACGTCGGTAATTTCCAGTTCGCCGCGCGCCGAGGGCTTGAGGCCGGCGGCGATATCGACCGCGCCGTAGCGTTCCGGATCGGACACCCAATAGGCGAAGACCCGCGCCCCGCTGGTCAGCGCGGTGGACTGCGCCAGAATCTCGATCAGGCCGTGGCCATAGAAGATATTGTCCCCCAGGATCAGGGCGCAGGGCTGATCGCCGATGAACTTCCGACCGATCAGGAAGGCCTGCGCCAGCCCGTCCGGAGACGGCTGCGCCGCGTACGCGATGGAAATGCCCCAGCGCGAACCGTCGCCCAGCAGACGGCGGAACAACGGCTGGTCGGTCGGCGTGGTGATCAGCAGCACCTCGCGGATTCCGGCCAGCATAAGGGTGGACAGCGGAAAGAATATCAACGGTTTGTTGTAAATGGGCAACAGCTGCTTGCTGACCACCTGAGTCACCGGATGCAGCTGCGTCCCGCTGCCTCCGGCGAGCACGATCCCCTTCATCCCTCGATCCCCTCACGCGATACGCGTTTTATAATCCCTCGACCGCGCGAGGCTAGCACAAAGGACGGGTCCCGACAAACCGGCGCGTCAGTCCCGCTCGCGCATCCGCCGCGCCGCGTAGGCCCGCAAATGAACCACCGCGAGGTTGAGGATCGGCGCGTCCTCCACCCGCTTGGCGCGGTTCAAAAGCGCCCCCAGAATGTGCTCGCCTTCGGTCGCCTGGCCGCGTTCCACGTCGCGCAGCATCGACGCCATGATCGTCGATTTGGGCGACAGCAGGAAGGTCTCGCGCTGCTTCTCCAGGGCATCGCCCGGCGGGAAGCCGTTGGCCGCCGCAATCGCCGCGCACTCGTCGAACAGGGCGGCGATCACCCCCGCGCCGCCGCCTTGGATGATGTCGCAAACCGCCGACCGCATCAGGCAGGTGATGCCCGCGCAGACCGCGATGAAGACCCACTTGTCCCACATCTCGCGCACGATATCGAGGCTCTTGCGCGGGGTGAAAACGGCGCCGGAAAACGCCCGTTCCACCGCCCGGATGCGCGCCGAGTCCGCGTCGTCGCGGTCGCCGAAGACCAGATTGTGCACGTCGTTGAAGTGCAGGATGCGGCCCTCGTCGTCGAGGCCCGCGGAAATCTGGCACAGCCCGCCCAAAACCTTCTCCCGGCCGAACCGGGCGTCCAGGGCGTCGATGTGGTCCATGCCGTTCAACAGCGGCAGGATCAGGGTATCCGGCCCCACCGCCGGGGCGAAGGACTCGATCGCCGGGGCAAGGTCATAGGCCTTGCAACTCAACAGGATCAGGTCGTAGTGCCGGTCCAGCGCATCCGCGGTGACCAGCGCGGGCTTGGGATCGCGATAGTTCCCGTGCGGGCTTTCGATGCACAGCCCGGTCTTCGCCAGACGCGCCGCGCGCGCCGGGCGCACCAGGAAGGTGACGTCACGCTCCGCCTGCGCCAGGCGTCCGCCGAAATAGCCGCCGATGCCGCCCACTCCGACCACCAGAATCCGCATCTCCGCCTCCGCTTGTCGTTCAGGGAATCAGCCTATGCCGGGCCTGGGAAAAAGCCAAGTTCGGACTGGACCGCGACCCCGTTTGCCCTAAGATGGAGCCGGGTTAAGTGCAGGGGGAAGCGATGGATTTCGACGTCGGGACGCGGCTCAAGGCGGTGCGCGAGGCGACCGGTCTGTCGCAGCGCGAACTGGCGCGCCGCGCCGGCGTCACCAACGGCACCATCTCTCTGATCGAACAGAACCGCAACAGCCCCTCGGTCGCCAGCCTGCGCAAGGTGCTGGAAGGCATCCCGATGACCCTGTCGGAGTTCTTCAGCCAGGAAATCCCCGCCGCCGAACGCATCGTCTTCGGTCGCGACGAACTGGTCGAAATCGCCTGCGAGATCGAGCGCAAGAGCGAGGGCGCGATCTCCTTCCGTCAGGTCGGCGACGCCGCCAAGCATCAGCTGCAAATCCTGTTCGAGACCTACCAGCCCGGCGCGGATACCGGGCGCTCGATGCTGCAACACGACGGACACGAAGGCGGCATCGTCATCTCCGGACGGTTCGAACTCACCGTCGAGGACGACAAATACATCCTCGGCCCTGGCGATTCCTATCTGTTCGACAGCCGCCAGCCGCACCGCTTTCGCAACCCCTTCGACCAGCCCTGCACCATCGTCTCCGCCTGCACCCCGCCGTATCTGTGATGCGGCAAGGGCCGGGTTTCCCCGGCCCCCGATCGGGTCAGTTCCAGGGCAGATACGGCCCAAGGAACGGCAGCCCGTTGAGCAGCACGACAAAAATCGCCAGGGGCGCCAGGAAGCGCAGGAAAACCAGCCAAATCCGGGCCAGAACCGCCAGACGCGGCCGCTCCAGGCCGAATTCGCGCACCATCCGGTCGGGAACCACCCACCCGGCGAACACCGCGATCGCCAGGCCGCCGATCGGCAGCATCAGGTTGGTCGCCAGGAAGTCCATGAGATCGAGAAACCCCATGCCGAACAGGGTGTAGCCGCTCCACGCGCCCAGCGACAGCGACGAGGGGATGCACAGAACGAAGGCCAGCGCCCCGGAGACGATGGTCACGCCGCATCGCCGCATCCCCAGTTCATCGACGAAATAGGCGGTCACCACTTCCAGCAACGACACCGACGAGGTCAAGGCGGCGATCGCCAGCAGAACGAAGAACAGCGGCCCGAAGACCAGCCCCCCCGGCATCCGCGCGAACACCTGTGGCAGGGTGACGAAGGTCAGCCCCGGCCCCTGACCGGGGTCCATGCCGAAGGCGAAGACGGCGGGCAGAATCATCACTCCGGCCAGCACCGCGATCAGGGTGTCGAGCCCGACCACCGAGAACCCGGATTCCACCACGTCGGCGTCGCGCGAAATATAGGAGCCATAGGTGATCATCGTCCCCATCCCCAGGGAGAGGGAAAAGAACGCCTGCCCCAGCGCCTCGATCACCGTCTGGAAGGTAACGTCCTGCCACTTCGGCCGAATGAAGAAGTCCCACCCCGCGGCGGCGCCGTCCAGGGTCAGGGAACGGACACACAGCACCAGGATCAGGGCGAACAGGGCGGGCATCAGGATGCGGCTGGCCCGTTCCACCCCCCGGTTGACGCCACCGATGACCACGAACACGGTCAGGGCGGTGAACGCCCCGGCATAGAGCACCGGCCGCAACGGATCGGCGATGAACCCGGCGAACATCGCGCCCAGGGACGCGCCGTCACCGGTGGCAAGAAGCCCCGCCGCGCTTTTGCCGATATAGGCGAGAGTCCATCCCGCCACCACCACATAGAACGACAGGATGACGAAGGCGGTGGCAATGCCGACATAGCCGATCATCGGCCAAAGGGAATGCACCTTCAGCCGCTTCAGGGCCCCCACCGGATTGCGCTGGGTGGCCCGCCCGATCACCAGTTCCGCCATCAGGATGGAAAATCCGATGGTGGCGACGATCAGAAGATAGATCAGCAGAAAACTTCCGCCGCCGTTCTTTCCGGCGACGTAGGGGAATTTCCAGATATTGCCCAGTCCGATCGCCGATCCGGCCGCCGCCATGACGAATCCGAATTTCGACGACCAGTTGCCGCGTGGCTGCATCGTGTGTCCGTCCTTCTTGCTGCTTTTTTATTGATTATTATTAATATAAAGATTCATCCCTTCCCACCAAGGCCGGAAAAGACGAACCCCGCTCCGATGCCGGAGCGGGGCGCAAAAAAGCCGGGAAACCCCGGGGGAGTCAAGCGGAAACCAAGGGACCGGGCGCCGCCGGAACCGCAAAAAGCGCGCCCCCTTCTCCCTATTCCTTTCCGGCGTAGGGATTTTTACCCTGGCGGAGAAGCAGCCGGATGGGAATGCCTTCCAGGTCGAAGGCGTCGCGCAGACCGTTGACCAGATACCGGGCATAGGAATCCGGCATGTCGGCGGCGCGGGAGACGAAAGCGACGAAGGTCGGCGGACGGGTCTTCACCTGGGTGACGTAACGCACCCGCAGGCGGCGGCCCAGGCTGCCCAAGGGCGGCGGATGGCGTTCGGTCATTTCCTTCAGCCATTCGTTCAGGGGCCGGGTGGGGACACGGCGGTTCCACAGATCGTAGACCTTGAACACGGTTTCCATCATCCGGTCAATGCCGTGCCCCTTCAGGGCCGAAACCGTCACGAACGGAATGCCGCGCACCTGCGGCAGGGCGTGGGCCAGCTTGTCCTTCAGGACCTCCAGGGTCTCCGGCTTGTCGGTGGCGATGTCCCATTTGTTGACCACGACGATCAGGGCGCGGCCTTCGTCCACCACATGGCGGGTGATGGTCAAGTCCTGCTTGTCGAGAATCCCGTTGACGTCCACCACCAGGGCGACCACGGCGGCCATGCGCACCGCGTTCAGGGTGTCCTGGGCGGAAAGCTTTTCCAGGCTTTCCTCGATCCGCGACTTGCGGCGCAGACCGGCGGTGTCCACCAGCACCAGGGACCGCCCCCGCCATTCCCAGGGGGAGGCGATGGCGTCGCGGGTCAACCCGGCCTCCGGCCCGGTGAGCATGCGTTCCTCGCCCAAAAGTCGGTTGACCAGGGTGGACTTGCCGACGTTGGGGCGCCCGACGATGGCCAGCGACAGGGGCCGCGCGGCAAGACGGGCTTCTTCCTCGGCGGCGGCGGCCTCGGGATCGGCGGGTGCCTCGTCCGGGAAGGCCTCCTCCGCGACCGGCGGGTCGGCGGCATCGGCGAAGGGACGCAGGGCATCGTACAGATCGCCCATGCCCTCGCCGTGTTCGGCGGAGATCGCCACCGGGTCGCCGAGGCCGAGGGCGAACGCCTCGAACATGCCGGGTTGCCCGGCGCGGCCCTCGCACTTGTTGGCGACCAGGATCACCGGCTTGGACTGACGGCGCAGCAGGTCGGCGAAGTGGGCGTCCAGGGGGGTCACCCCGGCGCGCGCGTCGATCAGCATCATCACCACGTCGGCCAGGCGGATCGCCGTGTCGGTCTGGGCGCGCATCCGGCCTTCGGTGGTGGACAGGTCGTTGGAATCCTCCAGACCGGCGGTATCGACCAGCCGGAAGAACAGATCGCCGACCTGGGCGTTGCCTTCGCGGCGGTCGCGCGTCACCCCCGGCAGATCGTGCACGATCGCCGAGCGAGAGCCGGTCAAACGGTTGAACAGCGTGGACTTGCCGACATTCGGCCGGCCCACGATCGCCACGGTCAGGGTCATTCTTTCACGCCCGGTCAAGCCGCCTTAGCGGTACGCCACAAGGTCCGCATCGTCGGTGAGGAAATACACTGTCCCCGCCGCCGCCACCGGCGGCACGGCGACGCCGTCGGGCAGCTTGGCGTAGCCCAGGATCTTGCCGTTATAGGGCGAGACCGAAAGGGCATAACCGTGCGAACCCGCCACCAGCAGGCGGTCCCCGGCGAGGATCGGCCCGGTCCAGACGATGCGGCCGGAGCGGGTCTTCGGCTTCTTCCAGGTCGACAGCGGCGTCGCCCACAGGACCCGTCCGCGACCGGCCTCCATCGCGACCAGTTCGTTGGCGTTGGTCAGGGCGAACAGATAGTTTCCCGCCAGCCAGGGCAGATCGACGCCGCCGAAGTCCTTTTCCCAGACCCGTCCGCCGGTCCGCATGTCGATGGCGGCGATCAGACCGCCGTTGCCGATGGCGAAGACCCGGCCATAGGCGATCACCGGCGGCGCCTTGATGTCGCTCAACGCGGAAAGGCCGGAGGCGCGGCGTCCGGGGGAGAGGGTTTCCTCCCACAACAGGGAACCGCTTTCGACCCGCAGCGCGGCAAGCGCGCCGGAGCGCATCGCCACCACCAACACGCCATGATCGGCGGCGGGGCTGGCCGCGCCCAACAGGCCGGAGGGTTCCTCCGGTCCGGTATATTCCCACAGCTTCTTGCCGTTGCGGGCGGCGAAGGCCACCACCTTGTTGCTGGCGGTGACGACGAAGACCCGTCCGCCATAGACGGTGGGGGCGGCGCGCACCGGCGAATCCAGCCGCGCCTTCCAATAGAAGTTTCCGCTTTCCGCCTGAATCGCCCAGACCTCGCCGACGCCGGTGGTGGCGAACAGGATGCCCTTCTCATAGGCCATGCCGCCGCCGCGCACCGCGCTGTCCTCGTCGCCGTCGGGGGTCAGATTGAAGCGCCACAGGCGCTTGCCCTCCGCCGCGTCGAAGGCGGTCAGGTGCGCCCGCACGTCCATGGCGAAGATCTTGCCGTCGGCGATCACCGGGCTGGCGATCAGGCGGTTTTCGCTGCCGCCGCCAGAGCCGATGGAGACGCTCCACGCCGGGGCGAGGGTCTCGCCGACCTTCAGGTGTTCCATCGCGTGGTGCGACCAGCCGCCGGTCTGCGGCCAATCGGCGTTGATCTCGGGCTTGGGCAGCTTGATCTCGACCTTCGCCGCGCCGTCGTCGGGGCGGACCTTGGTCTCGTGCACCAGCACCGAAATGCGGTTGCCCGGCAACGGCGGAGCGTCCGGCTCGCCGAACCATTCATCGGCGCTGCACCCCGCCAGAGCGGGCAGGACGCCGATTGCCAGAACCGCCGCGATTACCCCCTTGCGCATCGTCATCGCCCTCATTTCGCCGCCGCATCCTTCGCGAACACCGTGCGCAGGCTGTCGGCCAGCGCCCGCTGATCGGCGGAGGTATCGGGGTCATCCAGGATTTCCTTCAACGCCTCGGCGGCGCGTCCGGGTTCGCCGCCCTTCGCCATCGCCAGCGCCGAAACCTCCAGCGCCATGTGCCGCCAGGGATGCCCGGCGGAAGTCAGGCGCGACAACCGCTCGACGATCGCCTTCGGATCGTCGGCGTCGATCCCGGCCAGAGCGTCCAGAATTTCCGCCAGATCGCGATAGGCGGGCAGCGCCTTGTCGTCCATCGCGACGCGGCGGATCAGGGCGCGCGCCTCGTCCCGCTTGTCTTCCGCCATCAACAGGGCGGACAGGCGCAACCGCGCCAGGGTACGGTACCCGGCGTTGCCCTTGGCCTCCAGCCCGGCGAGGAGTTCCTTCGCCTGGGCCGCGTCGCCCTTGGCGAACGCCGCCTCGGCCTGATCGAAACTGGCCGCCTGGGAAGCGCGCTCGGACTCCTGCCAGCCACGATAGCCCTGATACCCGGCGACGCCGACGACGATCGCCACCGCCGCCGCGATCACCCATTTGCCGAAACGCTTCCACAGCGTGACCATCAGATCGTGGCGCAGATCGTCGTCGACCTCGCGGAACAGGCTGTTCTGTTCGGCGGATTCGCGCTCGTGGCGGCGCTTTTCCTCGGCCTCTTTGTAACGATCAAGGGGATTGGACGGCATCTCGGACGAACCTGGGCAATGGGACAAAAAAATCGCTCCGGCGCGCGGAACGCACCGAACCGCGCCTACAATAGGGGCAGTCGGCGGTGAAGTCCATGGGCTCGCGCGGGCGTGGGACGCCGGATCAGCCGGGATTTTCACCCTTCCACTTGATCGAGCAGCCGATGCTGGGGATCTGCCCCTCGGGCACGCCCTCGCCCGCCGAGATCGCCGCCATCGCCTCGAACAGTTCGCGCCTGGCGTCCGGCGGCGCGGGTTCCCTACCCGAGGCATCCAGCCGCCCGCGATAGCAAAGCCGCAGCGCCTTGTCGTAGCCGAAGAAATCCGGGGTGCACACCGCGCCGTAGCGCCGCGCCACCGCCTGCGATTCGTCGTAAAGATAGGGGAAGGGGAAGCCGTGTGCCTTGGCGAAGGCGGCCATCCCGTCCGGCCCGTCCTCGGGATACTGGGCGGCATCGTTGGCCGAGATCGCCACCGCGCGCACCCCATGGGACGCCAGTTCGCGACAATCCCGGACGACGCGGTCGATCACCGCCCGGACGAAGGGACAGTGGTTGCAAATGAACATCACCAGGGTGCCGTTGTCGCCGCGCACGTCGGCCAGACTGATCGTCTCGCCGGAGATCATGTCCGGCAGCAGGAAATCGGGAGCGGCGATCCCGAACGGACCGAGCGGCGGAGACAGTGCGGCCATGGCGTTCTTCCCTATGCTTTCGGCCAGCGGCGGTGCACCCACAACCACTGTTCCGGATATTCGCGGACCCAGGCTTCGATGACGCGGTTGACCTCGGCCATCGCCGCCGCCTCGTCGGCGATGCGATCGCCGGTCGGCTCCAGGGTATATGGGGGATAGAACTCGATCCGGAAACGGACCCCCTTCAGCCGGATGGCGCGCAACGCCACCATCGGGCAGCGATAGCGCAGGGCGAACGTCGCCAAAGCCGGGGCGGTCATCGCGTCGCGGCCGAAAAACCGCACCGGAATGCCGTCGTTCATCTTCTGATCGACCATCATCGCCAGATGGCCGCCCTTGTGCAGCAGCTGGATGGAGCGCTTCGCCCCCGCCGCCCCCTTGGGCAGCAATTCGCCCTGGACGAAGTCGCGGCTTTCGCGGAACAAGCCCTCGATATGGGGGTTGTTGGCGCGGCGATAGATGCGGTGCAGCGGCATGCCGACGACGCGCGCGCCGATGCAGGTAAGTTCCCAGTTGCCGGTATGGGCGCTCCAGAACAGGCCGGGCAGGCCGTCGTCCCGCAGCGCCTCGACATGTTCCAGGCCGACCATTTCGACCCGGCCGATTTCGACCAGACGCACGATGTGGGGAATTTCGAAAAACGTCCGCCCCAGGTTGTCCCACATGCCGGACAGGATGCGGCGAATCTCCGCCTTCGATTTTTCGGGAAAGGCGGCGCACAGATTGTCGCGGGCGACGCGATGCGGCGGCAGCAACGGCCCGACGGCGCGGGCCAAGCGCCCGCCGAGGGCGGAGGCGGCATCCACCGGCAGCGCCCGCACCCCGTGATAGACCATGGAAGCCAACGCGGCGGATACCGGATCGAGGACGTTGCGGGCGAACCAGCGGGCCATCGGCGTCATCCGTCGCACCGCGTCGCGGCCAGCGCCGCGCCCAGACGGGATTCGACCGCCAAGGGATCGTCCCAGGCGACCTCCACGCCGACCACGTCGACCTGCTGGCGCTGGTCGGGGGGCAGGCGCACCGCGTCCTTGGCGGTGGTGACCACGGCGGCGCGCAGGGAAAAACCGACGTCGAGGATCGGCTGGATGTCGTCGGCGACATAGGGGTGATGGTCGTCGAAGGCGAAGCGCCGCACCACTCGCGCGCCGATCCCGGACAGGGTCTCGAAGAACTTTTCCGGGCGCCCGATTCCGGCGAAGGCGACGACGTCGCGCCCGGCCAGGCGGGCGGCATCGGCGTGCGGTTCCAGGCAGGCGGGAAACACCGGCATAAAGCGCCCCAGGCGCTCCGCCAGACCCTGACGGTCCGCGCCGATCAGCGCCACCGCGTCGGCGCGCCTCAGACCGCCTTTCACCGGTTCGCGGCAGGGACCGGCGGGAATCACCCGACCGTTGCCGAAGCCCACCGCCGCATCAACGACGATCAGCGAGAAGGTCTTGGCGAGATATGGGTTCTGGAACCCGTCGTCGAGGATCAAACAGTCCGCCCCGGCGGCGATCGCCGCCTTCGCCGTGGCGACGCGGTCGTCCCCCACCCAGGTCGGCGCGACCCCCGCCAGCAGCAGCGGCTCGTCGCCCACCGCGTCGGCGTCGTGGCGGTCGGGATCGACCCGCAGCGGCCCGGTCTCGGTGCCGCCGTAACCGCGCGACAGATAGGCGGGATCGAGTCCCCGCTCGCGGGCGAAGCGCCCCAGCCACAGCGCCACCGGAGTCTTGCCGGTCCCGCCGACGGTCAGGTTGCCGACGCAGATCACCGGCACCGGGGCGCGCCAGGGGCGCGCCAACCCGCGCCGCATCGCCCCCGCCGCCGCAACCAGCAGTCCGGCGGGATGCAACAGGCGGGCGAGCGGCCCGTCCTCGGTCCAGAAATCCGGGGCCTTCATCCCTCCCCCTTGCCGACCAGGCGGTCGAGCAGCGGCGCCAGCCCCTCGACGACGCGGGCAACGCTGGCCGCCTCCGCCACCGCGAAGGCGGCCCCGGCGTTTCCCATCCGCTGCCGCCGCGCCGCGTCGGACAGCAATCCGGCGACGGCGGCGGCCAGCCCGTCCTCGTCGGCGAAGCCTTGCGCCGCGCCTGCCTCGACCATGCGGTCCGCCATCACCCGGAAGTTTTCCATATGCGGGCCGAACAGCACGGCGCAGTCCAGACGCGCCGGTTCCAGGGGGTTCTGCCCGCCTTCGCCGATCCAGGACTTGCCCATCGCCACCACCGGCACGGCGCGATAGAACACCCCCATCTCACCCATGGTGTCGCACAGATAGACGTCGGTGGCGGCGTCCGGCGGTTCGCCCCGGGAACGGCGGCGCACGGTCAGACCCAGGGCGGACAGATCGGCCTCCGCCTCGTCGCCGCGCGACGGGTGGCGCGGCGCGACCACGGTCAGCAGGCCGGGGAAATCCGCCTTCAGGCGCAGATGCACCCGCCCGGCGGAGGCGTCCTCGCCGGAATGGGTGCTCGCCGCCATCCACGCCGGACGGTCCCCCACCGCCAGGGTGAATTCGTCCAGGGCGATCCCATCGGCGGGCAGGGGCGGCGCGGCGTACTTCAGATTGCCGACGCAGACCGCGCCCTCGGCCCCCAGGGCGCGCAGGCGCTCGGCGTCCGCCTCGGTCTGCCCATAGACCCGGTCGAACGCCGAAAACAAACGCCGCGCCGCCGCCGGAAACATCCTCCAGCGGGAAAACGAACGCGGGCTGACCCGGCCGTTGACCAGCGCCATGGCGCAGCCCGAGGCGCGGGTGGCGGTCAGCAGATTGGGCCAGATTTCGCTTTCCGCCCAAATCGCCAGACCGGGCCGCCAGTGGGCGAGGAAACGATCGACGGATTTCGGCAGATCGACCGGCACGAACTGATGGATGACGTCGCAGGGCAAGCGGCGGCCCATCAGGTCGGCGGAGGTGACGGTGCCGGTGGTCAGCAGTTGCGTCGCCTCCGGCCAGCCCTCGGCGATCGCCTCGACCAGAGGCAGCAGGGACAGGGCCTCGCCGACCGAAGCGGCGTGCAGCCACACCAACGGACCTTCCGGCCGCTCCGCCGAGGCGAGACCGGAGCGCTCGGGAAAGCGGTCGGCGGATTCCTTGCCGCGCGCCCGGCGACGACCGAGAAATGCCTGCACCAACGGCGACAGCAGACGCGTCGCGCCGCGATAAAGCCCCAGGATCATGCCTTCGCCCCCTTCACCTCGCCGGGGTCGGCGGGCGGCGTCGGCGGATGCCCCATGGCGCGGTCGGCCTCGGCGGTGATCGCGTTCAGCGATTCCTCTAGGGCCAGGCGATAGGGCTCCATGTCCTCGGCGTCGCGCGGCACGACGATCGGCTCGCCGAAGACATAGACGCCCCGGCTGAACGGCAGAGGCATCTGCATCCGGTCCCACGACCTCAGGAACTTCGCCCGCCGCGCCGAAAAGCCGATCGGCAGAATCGGCATGCCGGAGGCCCGGGCGAGGGCGATGGTGCCCATCTGCACCCGCATCCGCGGGCCGCGCGGCCCGTCCGGAGTGATGCCGATGCAGGCACCGCGTTTCAGCAGACGGATCATCTCGCGCAGGGCCTGTGCCCCGCCCTTCGACTTCGACCCGATGACGACGTGCAACCCCAGGCGTTCCATCACCCGGGCGATCAGCCGCCCGTCGCGATGGGCGGAAATCAGCACGTGGGTGCGCGCCCGCGCCACGCCGGGAAAGGCCCACATCAGGGGCAGGCGGGCGTGCCAGAAGGCATAGATCGTCGCGCCGTCGGCGACGGCATGGGCAGCGTCGCGATGCTCGGCGTGCAGCGCGCTCCAGCGCCCGGTCAAATGCGCCAGCCGCGCGTACTGGGCGACCAGCCAGTTGACCGCCTCCTGCGCGGCGGGACCACGGGTGAGTTCCTTGAACAGCTTCATCCTTCACGCCACCACGGACAAGCGAACCGATGGGGGCAAGATGCGCGAGGCAAGACGCGGACGCAAGACGGGTTCCCCGAGAATCCCTCCCCCCGACGGAGAGGCCGATTCCGTCTTTTACACTGTTCCGGGGGCTTTGGAAAACGCCGTCTCGGGATCGAAGGGGGAGAGATTGGCAAGGAACTGTTCGGCGGAGGCCTGCCAGTTGCGCGCCAGCGCGAAGTCGCGGCAGGCGGCGGGGGATATCGCCAGCGCGGCGCGGGCGGCGCGCCCCAGATCCTCGTCCATCGCGCCGACCGGCGCGTCGCCCAGCACGTCCCTCGGCCCCGGCACCGGGTAGGCGGCCACCGGCAGGCCGGAGGCCAGCGCCTCCAGCAGCACCAGCCCGAAGGTGTCGGTGCGGCTGGGGAAGACGAACAGATCGGCGGCGGCATAGTGGCGGGCCAGATCCTCGCCCTCCTTGGCACCGACGAAGACCACGCCGGGATAGCACTTCTGCAAACCGGCGCGCTGCGGCCCGTCGCCGACCACCACCTTGCTGCCCGGCAGGTCGAGGGAAAGGAACGCCTCGATGTTCTTTTCCACCGCGACCCGCCCGACGTACAGGCTGACCGGACGCGGCAAATGGTCGAACAACGCCTTGTCGCGGGGACGGAACAGATCGGTGTCGACGCCCCGCGTCCAGCGCCGGATGCTGCCCACTCCCCAGGCCTTGAGTTCCGTCTCGATCCCCTCGGTCGCCACCATCACCGCCCGCGACGGGCCGTGAAACCAGCGCACCAGGGCATACCCCCAGGCGAGAGGCAGGCGGCAGCGCGCATGCACGTACTCCGGGAACTTGGTATGGAACGAGGTGGTGAACGGCAGCTTGCGGCGACGGCAATAGGCGCGCGCCGCCAGGCCCAGCGGCCCCTCGGTGGCGATGTGGATGCAGGCGGGTTGGGCCGCCTCGATCAGGCGGGCGACCTTGCGCCGGGCGCCGATCGCCAAACGGATTTCCGGATAGGTGGGGCACGGAATGGAACGGAACTGCAAGGGCGTGATGAAGGACACCGGGTGTCCCATCGACTGCAACAGGGCGCTGACCGTTTCGTACGTCCGAACCACGCCGTTGACCTGCGGATACCAGGCATCGGTCACCACCACGATACGCATGCGTTTCATACCCTTTCGGTCTGCCGATGATGAGAGAGCGCGGGCGGGGTCGCCGGACTCGCCAGGCCGTCGCGAACCGCAAGATCGCGGCCGCCGCTTTCCAGCCAGCGGACGATTTCCAGCCGCCCGTCGAAGTGCTCGACCAGGGCGGTGCAGCTTTCCACCCAGTCGCCGTCGTTGCAGTAGAGGATGTCGCCGATCATCCGCATTTCGGCATGGTGGATGTGGCCGCAGATCACCCCGGACAGGCCGCGTTTTTTCGCCACCTCGGCCATCGCGCTCTCGAACCGGGCGATGAAGGCGACGGCGTTCTTGACCTTGTGCTTCAGATAGGCCGACAGCGACCAGTAGGAGAGGCCCATGCCGCGCCGCGCCGCGTTATACCAGCGGTTGAGGACAAGGGCGGCGGTATAGGCGGTGTCGCCCAGCAGCGCCAGCCATCGGGCATAGGTGACGATGCCGTCGAACTGGTCGCCATGGATGACCAGGAACTTCCGCCCATCGGGAGCCTCGTGGATGGCGTACTTGTGGATCGGGATGCGACCGAACTCGACGCCGGTGAACTCGCACAGGAATTCGTCGTGGTTGCCGGGAATCAGCACCACGCGGGTGCCCTTCCTGGCCTTGCGCAGCAGCTTCTGCACCACGTCGTTGTGGGCCTGCGGCCAGTACCAGGTCTTGCGCAGGCGCCAGCCGTCGAGGATGTCGCCGACCAGATAAAGGGTCTCGCACTCGGTGCGCCGAAGAAAATCGAGAACGTATTCCGCCTTGGAACCGCGCGTCCCCAGATGAATGTCGGAAATCCAGATGCTGCGATAGCGAATGGTCGGAAAGTTGTCCATCGCGGTCATCCGAACCCGGCCTCCGAAAAACGTGGCGTGACGCCTTGGCCGCGTTTTTATTCCAAGACGCCGCGTTCTTCTACTGCTTTGAATGTGAAAAATGACGTTTTCATATTTGTTTTACGCAAATTAAACATCACATTCACAAAAGCCGGTTATTTCAAGACTGCGACTCTTTCCTTGTGCCGCTTCCATGAAGATTCGGCCATAAAACGGGTGCCCCGCCGATGATCGTGATCTTCAACCCCACTGCGGGCAGCCGCCGCCGCGGCCTTCTCGATCGGGTCCTGAGCCGACTGGCCGCCGCCGGGGCGGAGGTCGCGCTGCACCCCACCGCGCCGAAGCGATCGCGGCGGCTCTTCTCGACGGCAGACCCGTCCCCCTCCATCCCGGTCTGATCCGCCGCGCCGACGGGACATTCCGCCATTTCCTGATGATGGCGGGAGCGGGCTTCGACGCGGCGGTGGTGGAGGGCGTGACCCCGGCGGCGAAACGCCGCCTGGGCAAGGGCGCCTATGTGGCGGAAACCCTTCGCCTGGCGATGACCGGCGCTTTCCCCGACCTTGCGGTCGAGGTGGACGGACGCCCCTTCGCGGCGAAAAGCGTGGTGGTCTGCAACGGGCGGCGCTATGGCGGCGCCTACGTTCTGCCCCCCGCCGCCGACATCTCCCACCCCGGCTTCCAGGTGATCCTGCTGAAGGGCGCGGGCGGATGGCGGACCCTGACCCAGGGGCTGAACCTGATGCTGGGGCGGTTGGCCCGCGATTCCGGAACCCAGGTGCTTTCCGCCGACCGCGTCGTCATCGCCGCCCCCCCCCCCCGGGACTGCCGCTCCAGGCGGACGGCGATTCCTCGGGCCAACTGCCGGTGACGATCGAAACCGCCGCCGTCCGCCTGACCCTGATGACCCCCGCCGTCAGCCGCTGAGCGCATCTCGGCCTTGCGCCGCCGGACGACGAGGGGTATCACTGGAACGGTTTGAAACAGTGTGACGGATCGGTGATCGTCGCCGTTCCGTGCCGCGTTGGGGGAGGAATCCGGTGAATCGTCGCAGGTTTCTGTCGTCGACGATGATCGGCGGCATCGGCCTTCTGGGCGCTTCCGGGCGGGCTTTGGGCTTCGCCGACGCCTCTTGCGCCGAAGCCGAAACCCCGGCCTGCAAAACCGTCGCCGAGCACGCCGAACTGCGCGCCCGCATCGACGCCTATCTGCGGCAGAAGGGACTGTCGCCGGAGGACCGCGCCCGGGTCCTGGCACGGTCCACCTGCCCGTTCTGCGGCGGGCCGCTGACCTGAAACCGGCGTCCAAGGCCGAAGACCCACTCCGCCGGGGCACAAGGGCTCCGGCGCACGCGAGGGAGACGACTTCCGGTGACCATCGCCACCGCATCGCACCGTATTGCCCCCACCTCGGCGTCGGGGGTCCGATGAAGCGCCAGACCCTGCTCGCCTTCACCGCGCTGTCCCTGATCGCCGCCGCGCCCCCGGCATCGGCCAATCCCGAGCGCCCACCCGCCGCCACGGCCGCCCGTCTCTCGGACGGGGAAGAGGGGGTTCCGGTCATCCTGACCCTCGCCTCCGGCGAAACCCTCGACCACCTGCTCGCCCGCGTCGGGGTTCCCCGCGAACAGCGCCGTTCCGCGTTCGACGCCCTGCGCGCCGCCGCCCCCGCCCGGACGCCCCGCCCCGGAGACCGCATCGGCCTCAACATCGTGCGGATGGCGGGCGGCGCCGCCGACCTCAACGCCCTGTTCCTGGAAACCGGCGCGCGCGCCGACCTGACCCTGGTCGCCACCGACGATGCCCTCCGCCCCGGAACCGCGGTTCCGGAACGCGCCCGCCGCACCGTGCGCGGCACCATCGGCTCCGATCTCGCCACCACGCTCGCCGACGTCGGCGTGCCTCCCCCGGTGATCGACGACGCCGCCCAGGCGCTGGCCTTCGAACCCAACAACGCCGCCGATCCGGATGCCGGAACCCGCTTTCACATCGCCTATCACGCCCCTTTGAGGAGCGGCGGCGAGGCCCGGCTGGACCGCATCACCCTGACCGATCCGGACGGACGCGAGCACCGCGTCATCCCGTACCCGGCGCGTCGCGCCGCCTATGCGACGCCGGAACCGCCGCCGCCCGCGCGGCGCGAACCCGCCGCCTTTTCCGCCGCCGATCCCCGCCTGCCGAAAGGCGACCCGGTGCCGGGAGGTCGGCTGACCTCTCCCTGGGGCTGGCGTATCCATCCGGTTCTGAAGCGTCCGCAATTTCACAAGGGCGTCGATTACTCCGCCCCCGCCGGAACCCCGGTCCTCGCCACCGCCGACGGCGTGGTGTCGTTCGTCGGACGGCGCGGCAATTACGGAAAGCTGATCCGCCTGCAACACCGCGACGACATCGCCACCGCCTATGCCCACCTCAAGGACTTCGCAAGCGGCCTCAAGACCGGAACCCGGGTTCGCCAGGGGCAGGTGATCGGTTACGTCGGGCGCTCCGGCCTGGCGACCGGCAACCACCTCTATTACGAGGTCTACGCCGACGGGCAGCCGGTCGATCCCCTGGGCGGAGTGATCGTGCAAAAGCACATGTCGCAGGACGAAATCAAGCGCCTGCGCCGGGCGCTGGCCAAGGACGGCACGATCATCGACTGACCGACCGCCAAAGCCCCATGGAAAAAGGCCTGCCGCGATGCGGCAGGCCTTTCTTCTTTCGGACGGTCGGCGGCGCAAGGCGCCGCCGACGGCACGGATCAGACCTTCACGCCGAAGGCGATCGGCATCATCACGTACATGCTGGCCAGGGTGATCACGATACCGATCAGATTCAAGGTCATGCCGGACTTGAACATGTCGGGAACGCGGATCAGGCCGGAGCCGAAGACGATCGCGTTCGGCGGCGTCGCCACCGGCAGCGAGAACGCCAGCGACGCACCCAGAGCCACCGGAATCGCCATCACCAGCGGCGAAACGCCGAGACCCTGGGCGATGGAGATCGCCAGCGGCACGAAGGTCGCCGCGACGGCGGTGTTCGAGGTCATCTGGGTCAGCAGCATCGCCACCGTCGCCAGAACCGCGATCACGACGATCGAGCTCATCCCCACCAGGCCCTTCATCTGCCCGGCGACATAAGCCGACACGCCGGACTTGTCGAGGGCGCCACCCAGGGCGAACCCGCCGCCGAACAGGATGATCGCGTCCCACGGAATGCCCTTGCTGAACAGGGTGGTATCCAGGACCATCCGGCCCTTCTTGAAGTCCACCGGAATGATGAAGCAGAGCAGCAGGGTGAGCATGCCGACCGTCGAGTCGGACATGATCTTGGACATCGGGGTCAGCTTGCCCGCCAACATCACCGGCGGCAGGGCGTTCAGAATCTGCGGACGCAGGATCCAGAACAGCGCGGTGAAGATGAACAGGATGAAGGTCAGGGTCTCGCCCTTGCTCATCCCGCCCAGCTTCTCCAGTTCCTCGTCGACGATCGCGCCGGCGTGGGACAGGTCCAGGGCCTTGATCGGGAACATCACCGGCAGCAGCCACCAGCAGATCGCCAGCAGGGCGATGCCGATCGGGCCGCCCACCAGCATGAAGTTGGCGAACGGCACGGCGGTGCCGGTCATCTTTTCGACCTGGCCGGCCATCACCGCGTTGGGCGGGGTGCCGATCAGGGTCGCCATGCCGCCCATCGAGGCGGAGAACGCGATCCCCAGCATCACGCAGATGCCGAAGTTGATCGCGGCGCGCTTCTCGACCTCGCTACGGCCTTCGCCTTCCTGCACCATCTTCACGATGGCCATGCCGATCGGCATCATCAGGGCGGCGCAGGCGGTGTTGGACATCCACGCCGACAGGAACGCCGTCGAAACCAGGAAGCCCAGCAGCAGCATCTTCGGGTTGGTGCCGCAAACCTTCAGCACCAGCAGCGAGACGCGGCGGTGCAGGTTCCAGGTCTCCATGGCGTAGGCCAGCGCGAAGCCGCCGACGAACAGCCAGATCAGGTCCTGCGCGTAGTTCGGCGCGACCTGCTTGGCGGTCATCACGCCAAGCGCCGGGAACAGGACCAGCGGCACCAGGGCGGTCACCGCGATCGGCGCCGCCTCGAGCATCCACCAGGTGGCCATCAGCAGGGTGACGCCGATGGTCTTCCACGCCGACGGCTCAATGCCTTCCGGCGGGGCGGTGAACAGGGTGTACAGCAGGAATGCGATACCCAGGAACAAACCAATGATTTCTTTCTTGCGGTCGGCAGTGAACCCGACATCCGCCGGGGCTCCCGCACTGGACGAAGTCGTCATGTTTTCCCCCAACAAAAATTGGACCGACGCGCCAAAGCCGCGGAACGCCGTCCACGCAGCCGCCGAAGCGGCGAGACACGCCTCGCGTCTTGACCGAACAATCGACGAGGAGGCCAAGCCCCCTCATTCATCTGTTTGGATCGTTTCCAATCAGATTTGTCGTTGATTTTCAATGTGTTGTATGGCGAGAGTGAGGCGACATCATGCCGTTGTTTGGTTGTTTTTCACCCCAAGGTGTCAGCCTTGGGCCGAAAACTGGGCAAACACCACGGAAAATCCGCGACGCGGACGCATCCGTGCGACGGGACCATTTTTCCGCTGTGAATCGGCCATAATGACGAACCCCCGCCCGGGGCACGGCCCGGGCGGGGGAAGACGAACGGCCATCCGATATCGGGGGCGTCAGCCGGGGATCGTCGGCCGGGCAAGGAACTTGGCGCGATGATCGTCGGCGAGGAAGGTATAGATCACCGGCAGGACGAACAGGGTGAACAACGTCCCCACAGACAGGCCGCAAGCGATGACGATGCCGATGGCGAAACGGCTTTCCGCGCCCGCGCCGGAGGCGAAGGTCAAGGGCAGCACCCCCGCCACCATCGCCGCGGTGGTCATCAGAATCGGGCGCAAACGCAGGGACGCGGCGTGAGCCACCGCCTCGGCCTTGCTTCTTCCCGCCTCCTGCTCGACCTTGGCGACCTCGCAGATCAGGATGCCGTGCTTGGTGATCAGGCCGATCAGGGTGACCAGCCCGACCTCGGAATAAATGTTGAGGGTGGTCGCCCCCAGAACCAGCGGCAGCATCGCGCCGACGATGGACAACGGCACCGAGGTCATGATCACCAGAGGGTCGCGCCAGCTTTCGTACTGCGCCGCGAGCACCAGGAAGATCACCACCAGGGCGAAGACGAAGGTGGCGACCAGGGCGCTGCCTTCCTGCTTGTACTGGCGCGATTGCCCGGCGCAATCGAAGAAGAAGCCCTTGGGCAGCAACTCGGCGGAGGTCTTGTCGAGGAAATCCACCGCCTGCCCCAGGGACACGCCGGGCATCGGCACCGCGTTCAGGGTGAACGAGTTCAACTGATTGAACTGGTTCAACTGCTGCGGCTGCGGCGTCATCGAAATATCGAGGACGCTGGACAGCGGCACCACGCCGCCGTCGCGGGTGGGAACGTGGGCGAGTTCCAGAAGCGTGGGATCGAGGCGGTATTCGCGCGGCGCCTGCGGGATCACCTTATAGCTTTTGTTCATGATATCGGTGCGGTTGACGTAATTGCCGCCATAGAGCGCCGACAGCACCGCGCCGATGTCCCGCATGGTGACGCCGTATTCGCCCGCCTTGTCGCGATTGACGGAGAGGGTCAGCTCGGGGCGATTGAACTTCAGATCGAAGTCGTAGAAGACGAACAGGCCGGAAGCCTTGACCGCTTTCTCCACCTCCTCCATCACGCCGTTCAGGGTGCGATAGTCCGAGGTGGTGCTGACCACGTACTGCACCGGCATGCCGTCGGTGCCGGGCAGCGGCGGCATCTGGAAGGCCGACATCTTCAGCCCGGATATCTGGTTCAACCGGGCCTGCATGTCGTTCTGTATCTGCGTCGCGTCGCGGGACCGCTGGCTCCACGGTTTCAGCACCAGACCGCCCATGCCCTTATAGGTGCCATCGCTTCCGGCGATGAAGAAGAACACGTCCTTTTCCGGAATGCTTTCGATCAGTTCGTGGGTGGCGCGACCGAACGCCATCATGTAGTCGGTGTTGGCCGAGGACGGCGCGGTCACATCGGCGACGACGAAGCCCTTGTCCTCGGTCGGGGCGAGTTCGCCCGAGGAAAAGCGGAAGAACAGCGGCAGGCTGAGAAGGATCACCGCCGTGAGAACCAGGGTGCTGCCGCGCGCGGCGAGCGATTTCGCCAGCATGCTTTCGTAACCCGCCGACAGCCGCCCGAAATAGGCGTCCACCAGCTTCACCAGCTTTTCCTCGCCGGTATGGGCGCGCAGGATCTTCGAGCACATCATCGGCGACAGGGTCAGCGCGACGATCCCCGAAACCATCACCGAGCCCGCCAGGGTCAGGGCGAATTCCTTGAACAGGGCGCCAGTCAGCCCGCCCAGAAAGGCGATCGGCGCGTACACCGCCGCCAGGGTCACCGTCATCGTCAGCACCGGACCGGCGATTTCGCGGGTTCCCAGAATCGCCGCGTCGAAGGGGGTATGTCCTTCCTCGATGTGGCGATGCACGTTCTCCACCACCACGATGGCGTCGTCCACCACCAGGCCGATCGCCAGAACGAAGGCGAGCAGAGTCATCAGGTTGAGGGAGAACCCCAAGGCCAGCATGATGATGCCGACGCCGATCAAGGACAGCGGAATCGTCGCCATCGGAATGATCACCGAACGGAACGACGCCATGAACAGCAGGATCACCAGGATCACGATGATCGCCGCTTCGGTCAGGGTCTTCACCACCTCGTGGATGGATTCCTCGATGAACACCGTGGAATCGTAATTGACCTTCATCTTGATCGCGGGCGGCAAATTGCTCTCGACGTCGGGCAGAGCCTTGTAGACCCCCTCCACCACGGTCAGCGAGTTGGAATCCGGCGTGCCGTCGATGGCGACGAACAAGGCCTCCTGCCCGTCGGCGAGCACCCGGGTGGTGGTGCTTTCGGCGGACAGCGTCACCTTGGCGATGTCCTTCAGGCGCACCGGCCCGGCATCGGTGGTGCGGATCACCAGATCCTCGAAGGCGGCGACGTCGCCCACCGTGGTTCCCGCCTTGATGTCGATGGTGTCGTAGAAGCCTTTGATCGCCCCCGCCGCCGCCTGATAGTTGTTGGAGGTCAGGGCGGTCGCGACTTCGGACGCGGTCATGCCGCGCTGCGCCATCGACTCGGGGTCGAGCCAGACCCGCATCGCGAAGGTCTGCGCGCCCAGAAGCTGCACCGAAGCGACGCCAGGCACCGAGGACAACTTCGGACGCACCACGCGATCGACGTAATCGGTGATCTACGGCCCCTCCAACTCGGTGGAGAAGAACGACAGATACATCAGGGCGGTGCCCTTGCCCGCCAACTTGGTGATCACCGCGTCGTCGGCGTCGGCGGGAAGTTCCGACTTCACCGCCGAGACCTAGCTCATCACCTCGGTCATCGCGGTATTGGGGTCGAAGTTCAGGCGCACCCGCGCGGTGACGACGCTGACCCCGCCGCGGCTGACCGAGGTGATGTAATCGACGCCGTCGGCCTTGGCCACCGCCTTCTGGATCGGATCGGTGATGAAACCCTGGATCAGCGCCGCGTCGGCGCCGGCATAGGTGGTGGTGACGGTGATCACCGTGGTGTCGATCTTCGGGTACTGCCGCACCTGCATCGAAAACAGGGCCTTCAGCCCCAACAGCAGAATCAGCAGGCTGACCACCGAGGCCAGCACCGGCCGCTTGATGAAAAGGTCGGTGAAACGCATGTCCCGGCTCCTCAGTCCAGACCGATGGCGGGCATGGCCTTGAGGACCGGGGTTTCGGCCACCTTGACCTTCGAGCCATGGGACAGGCGCACCCCGCCCGCCGCCACCAGTTGGTCGCCGGGACGCACATCGCCGGAGATCGCCGCCAGATTGTCATGACGGTCGATCACCTTGACCACGGTCTGGAAGGCGCGCATTTCGCCCTTGTCGTCGGGGCGCACCACATAGAGGAAATCGCCATAGAGCGAATAGTTGATCGCGGTCTGCGGCACCACCACGTGCCCGTCTTCCGACGGCAGAAGGATGCGCGCCTTGGCGTACATGCCGGGACGCAGCGCTCCGTCCTCGTTGGGGAAGCGCGCCTGTAGGGCGATCAGGCCGCTTTTTTCATCGACCTTGGGCTCGATCGCGGTCAACCGACCGGAAAAGGCCCGCCCGGGATAGGCCTCGACCACGATCACCACCGGCGAGCCCACCGCGATTTGCGGCAGGAACTTCTGCGACACCGACAGGTCCATCAGCATTTCCGACAGATCCTGCACCGTCGTCACCTTGGTTCCGGCGGTGACGTACTGGCCGATGTCCAGGCGATTGATCCCCAGGATGCCGGGGAAGGGCGCCTTGATTTCTTTCTTCTCGATGGTGCGTTCCAGGCGAACCACCTCCGCCTCGGACATCGTCAGGTTGGCCTCGGCCTCGTCCAGCTTCGCCTGCGAGGCGGCATCGGTGCGGCGCAGACTGCGATAGCGTTCGGCGGTCAACCGGTTCAGCCGCACCTGGGCGCGCGCCGATTGCAACTGGGCGCGCTCGACGTCGGCATCCAGGCGCGCCAGAACCGCGCCGGTGGGGGCGGTACGTCCGGGCTCGAAGCTGATCGAGACCACCCGCCCCGAGACCTCCGCCGCGATATCGACGCCATTCACCGCCTCCAGCCTGCCGGTGGCGGCGATCGCCCGCGACCAGGGCCGGTCGTCGGCCTTGCTGACCTCGACCGTGACCACCGGCTCGGGCCGGTTTTTCAGGAATTTGGCGATCATGCGTTCGCGGACCACCGCGAAACCGAACAGACCGGTCAACGCCACCGCCACGCCGGAAACGATCACCACACCGCGTTTCATGCTGCCTCCACCACCGCCGCCGCGCCCCGGAACCGGGAGTCGCACGCCGGAATTCTCCAAAAGAGCCGGATTTTGCGGTCCGGCACAGGCGATAACCATGAACGGCTTCACAGTCGAAGCCCAAAATAACAGAAAATCCCAGGTTTATCTTACACGGAAGAGACGAATCTCAACCCGCGTCCCTCATCGTCCGGTATGCCGCCAGGGCGGCGATGCGCGCCGCCGCGTGGTCCACCACCGCGTCCGCCGCCGCGTCGTGCCGCGCCGCCGAGGCGCGCGCCGCCAGTTCCGGACGCCAACGGACGACATAGACGCCGCCGGGATCGAACCGCCACCCCTGGGTCACCGGATTGAAAATCCGGAAATAGGGCGCGGCGTCCGCGCCCGACCCCGCCACCCACTGCCAGCCGAAGGGATCGAGCGCCGGATCGGCATCGACCAGGGTGTCGTCGAACCAGGCCAGACCCGCCCGCCAGTCGCAGCGCAGGTCCTTGACCAGGAACGACGCCGCCGCCATCCGTCCGCGATTGTGCATCCAGCCGGTGGTCCACAGTTCGCGCATCGCCGCATCAACCAGGGGATAGCCGGTCGCCCCCCGTCGCCAGCGACGAAGACCCGCCGCGTCGTCGGCCCAGGGGAAGGCGTCGAAGTCGGATTTCAGGTTGCGCCGCGCCAGATCGGGATGGACGGCCAGAACGTGGTGCGCGAACTCCCGCCAGGCGAGTTGCCACAGAAAGGCCCAGCCCCCGCCTCCAGCTCCGGGGCAGCGGTCATCGCGATGCGCACCCGCCGCCAGACCCGGAAGGGGCTCAAGTGCCCCCAACGCAGATCGGGCGACAAACGCGAGGTTCCGGGATCGGCGGGAACATCGCGCCGCGTCGCGTACTCGCGCAGGCCCGCCGCCGCGATGTCGCCCCCCAGCGCCATCAGCGCCCGGCGCAGCCACCACCTCGCGGCCCCTCCCAGGGCGGAATACGTCCCGTCGAGAACGAACGCCGGAACCACCGGACCGGCGCGCGCCGCCGCCGCCAGCGCCGCATGGTCGGACAGGCGCAGATCGTCGCGGAACCACAGGATCGAGGGAACGGCCACGGGCGCTGCCTCCGTCTTCGGACACCTGGATGTGGGGACGCCGCGAGTCGGCGGCAAGACGCCACGGCCCCGTCACCGAAGGAGCACCGCCCCCAACCTCAAGACGTTATAAAATCACACCGATCATGGTATTCTATAACGACACACTTGACCGGATGCCGGATCGACGACTAAACAGGCCCGCAGGCCGACTATCGCGGCGCGCTTTGGCGCGCCTTCGTTCGAATGGGGGTACACATGCATATCATGGAAGGCTTTCTGCCCGCCGCGCACAGCGTGGCGTGGACGGCGGCCTCCGCGCCGGTGGTTGCCTATGGCGCCTGGCGCGTCAAAAAGATCGTCGAGGAACATCCGAACGCCAAGCTGCTGCTGGCCTCCAGCGGGGCTTTCGCCTTCGTTCTCTCGGCACTGAAGATGCCTTCGGTCACCGGCAGCTGCTCCCACCCCACCGGCACCGGCCTCGGCGCGGTTTTGTTCGGCCCCTCGGTGATGGCGGTGATGGGCACCATCGTACTGCTGTTCCAGGCGCTGCTGCTCGCCCACGGCGGGCTGACCACCCTGGGCGCCAACGTCTTCTCGATGGGCATCGTCGGCCCCTTCGTGTCCTACGGCGTCTACAAGACGGTCCGCAAGGCGGGCGGCAATCTGCAACTCGCGGTCTTCCTCGCCGCCGCGCTGGGCGACTTCGCCACCTATTGCACCACGTCGATGCAACTGGCGCTGGCTTTTCCCGATCCGGTCGGGGGCATCGCCGGTTCGGCGGCGAAGTTCCTGGGCATTTTCGCCTTCACCCAGGCCCCCCTGGCGATCGCCGAGGGCTTGCTGACGGTGGTGGTGATCAACCTCCTGTCCAAATACAGCGAAGGCGAACTCAAAAACCTGAACGTGATTTCCGAGGGAGCCCGGGCATGAAGCTCCTGCGCAACAACATCTTCCTGATGTCCCTGGTGGCGCTGATCGTGGTCGTGCCGCTGCTGTTGCCGCTGGCGGAGGCCGAGTTCGGCGGCGCCGACGGTCAGGCGGAAGGCGTGATCGCCGAAATCGCCCCCGGCTACGAACCGTGGTTCAGCTCGATCTGGGAACCGCCGAGCGGCGAAATCGAAAGCCTGCTGTTCGCCCTACAGGCCGCCCTGGGGGCCGGGGTTCTGGCCTACTACATCGGCTTCAAACGCGGTCAGGCGACGCGACGCGGCTGAACCGACGGAATCGCCCGTATCCGCCCCGCGCCCGTCGCGCGGGGCGGATTTTTCGTTCCGGGACGTGCGAAACACCTTGCACCGAAACAGCGGAAGCCGGAAAAACGAAAACCTCGCCCCGCAACCGGCCGCAACGCCCCATGTACCTGATCGACCGCATCGCCCACACCAACCGCTGGACGCGCCGCCCCACCCCGGAAAAGCTGCTGCTGGCGCTGGGCGGTCTCGGCCTCTGCCTGGGAGGACCGACGCTCGCCACCGGCCCCCTGATGCTGGTCGTCGCCTCCGCCCTTGCCCTGGGCGCGGCGCGGGTTCCGGCGCGCGCCTATTTCGCGGTCCTGGGACTGCCGGTGGGATTTCTGCTCGCCAGCCTGCCGATGCTGATGATTTCCGTCGATCCGTCCGGCGGTCAGGTCCTGGCCTGGCGGACCGACCAGTGGCCGGTCGCCGCCGCCCTGCTGGGCCGCGCCTCGGGCGCCGCCGCCTGCCTGACCCTTCTGGTGCTGACCACGCCGGTGCATGCGATGATTCCGGGCCTGCGCGGGATCGGCGTGCCCGCGTTTCTGATCGAGATTATGCTCCTGACCTATCGCCTGATCTTCGTCGTCGCCGAGACCGCCGCCGCCGGATACGCGGCGCAGGCGGCGCGGCTGGGGCACGTCGGCTGGCGACGGACCCTGCGCTCGCTGGGAATGCTCGCCGCCGCCCTGTTCCAGCGTTCCATGACCCGCGCCCAGCATATGGAGACCGGTCTGGCGGCGCGCGGCTTCGACGGCAACCTGACGGTCCTGCCCGAGGACGCGCCCCCGGTTTCCATCCCGCGCTGCGCCGCGATCGTGTCGCTGCTGGCGGCGACCCTGGGGTGCGCCCTGCTGGCGGAAAGGCTGATCCATGTCTGACCCGATCCTGGAAGCCCGCGCCATCGGCTTCGACTATCCCGGGGGCATCGCCGCGTTGAAGGCGCTCGACCTCGTCATCCGGCGCGGGCGGCGACTGGCGATTCTGGGACCGAACGGCGCGGGCAAGACCACCCTGCTGCTGCACCTGAACGGCACGTTGCGCCCGAAGAGCGGCGAAATCCTCCTCGACGGCCGCGCGGCAAGCCACACCCGCAGCGGCTTGCGCGCTTGGCGCGCCACCGTCGGCCTGGTCCTGCAAGAGCCGGACGATCAACTGTTCTCGGCCAGCGTGCGCCAGGACATCTCGTTCGGCCCCCTGAACCTCGGGCTTTCCGAGGACGAAGCGCGCACCCGCGTCGCCGAGGCGATCGCGGCGCTGCGTCTGTCGCATGTCGTCGATCGCCCCACCCACATGCTGAGCTTCGGCCAGAAAAAACGCGTCGCCATCGCCGGAATCATGGCGATGCGGCCCGCCGTTCTGGTCCTCGACGAGCCCACCGCCGGCCTGGACCCCTCCGGCGAGCGCCATCTGCTGGCCGCGCTGTCCGAACTGCACGCGACGGGAACCACCCTGGTCTTTTCCACCCACGACATCGATTTCGCCTGGGCCTGGGCCGACGACGTGGCCCTGTTCAAGGACGGGCGGGTGCTCCGCCAGGGCGCGGCGGAGGAGATCCTTCTCGACGCCGCGCTGCTCGCCGAGGTCGGCCTCGCCCCTCCCCTGATCGCCGAAATCGCCCGCCGCCTGCCCGGCCGCGACCCGGCGGCGCCGCTGCCGCGCGACCGCGAAGGACTGCTCGCCCTCTTCCCCGGCGCTTGATCGGCCCGCGCCCACGGGGCATCAGGAACCCCTGACAGAAGAGGGACGGATCATGGACTTCAGGGGATACGGCAGGGGGGGAATCATCCTCGCCGGGGTGGGCGTCCTGGCTCTGGTCGCCGGACAGTTCTCGGACAAGGCCGCGCCGCCGCCGCCCGCCGCCGCGGTCGCCGACGAAACCCCGGGCTGCGTCGCGCAGGGGATCGATCCGATACCGCCGACCTTCGCCTCCGCCGCCGACCCGAACGGCATCGCCAGCCGCCACGTATTCGACCGGCTGGTCGAATACGACCGGCGCGGCGGCCGCATCGTTCCCGGCCTCGCCACCGGCTGGACGGTTTCCGACGACGGCCGCGAGTATGTCTTCCAGCTCCGCTCTGGCGTCACCTTCCACGCGGTTCCGGGCTTCGCGCCGACGCGCGTCTTCACCGCCGAGGACGTGCTGTTCAGCTTCACCCGGCTGATGGTGCCGAGCCACCCCTTCCACCGCATCCCGGATTCCGGCCACGCCGATTTCGCCGCCGTCGGCATACCCGACCTGATCGCCAGCATCACCAAGGACGGCGACCAACGCATCGTCTTCCGCCTGACCATGGCGTACCCGAAGTTCCTGGCCAACCTGAGCATGGATTTCGCTTCGATCCGCTCCGCCGAGCAGGCCGAGGCGATGAAAAAGGCGGGCACGCCGGAGCGCTTCGCCGACCGGCCTTCGGGCACCGGCCCCTTCGCGGTGGCGGAAACCGGCGCGAACGGCGTGCGCTACGCCGCGCACGCCAAGTATTGGGGAAACATCCTTCCCGGCGCCGCGCCCGGTGGTCAAGCAGGTGGTGGTTCCCCTGCCGAACAACGGCATCGACTGACATCGGCCAGACGGTCGGCGGCGCGGCCCTGCCGCTCGACGTGGGCGCGGACCAGACGCTCCGCCCGTTCCGGGTCGCGGGCGGCGAAGGCGGCGATGATCTCCTCGTGCTCGACGATCGACGCCTCGACCCTCCCCGGCGCATGGAACTGCAACCGCCGCCACGGTTTGAGCAGACGGCGCACCGCGAGGGTATGCTCGACCAGAAGATCGTTGCGGCAACCTTCCAGGATCAGGCGGTGGAAGATCATGTCGGCGGCGTCATAGCGCAAATAGTCCCCCGCCGCCGCCGGACCCAGGCAACGGCGGTGGGCGTCGCGCAGGGCCAGGCGTTCCTCGTCGTCCATGCGCAGCGCCGCATAGTGGGCGCACAATCCCTCCAGCCCGGCCAGGGCCTCGAAGCGCTGCGCCATCGTCGCGTCGGAGATCGCGGCGACCACCGCGCCGCGGCGGGGACGAAGCTCCACCAGACCGCTGACCGACAGACGGGTCAGCGCTTCCCTCACCGGGGTGCGCGAGGTGCCGAAGCGCGCCGCCAGGCTGCCCTCGTCCAAATGCACGCCGGGAGCGATCTCTCCCAGGACGATTTCCTTTTCCAGCAGCGCGCTGACATGATCCGCCAGGGACACCCCTTCAGTCCTCCTTCTTGCGCGGCACCGCCGCAATCGCCGCCATCGCCCGCACGAACGCCCCGTCCCAGTCGCCCTGGGTCGGCTGGCGAACCAGGCGGAGGGAGGCATACCACGGCGTCGTCTCGCCGTCCTCGCCCCAGCGCCAGTCCACCGCGAAGGGCATCACCACCACCGTCGGCACCCCCAGACTGCCCGCCAAGTGCACCGGGCCGGTGTCCACCGCCACCAGAAGGTCGATCTGCCGCAGCAGGATCGCGGTGTCGCGGAAATCGGATATCCGCCCCGACAGGTCGGAGACCAAAGCCCCCAGACCGCTGACCGCCAGATCGCGCGCCCGATCGCCGACCTGGAAACTGTACAGGTCCAGGCCCGGATCGGCGAACAGGGAGCGGAAGGCGGACAGATCGGCGGAACGGTTGCGGTCGTTGCGGTGCCCCGGGCTGCCCGCCCAGACGATGCCGACGCGGCGGCGACCGAGGCGCGGCGGAAAGGCCTTCGCCGCCTCGGCCAGCCGGTCTTGCGGCAGATCGAAGGCGAGAGGCGGAGGCAGGGTCTCCGGCCTGGCCTTCAGCACCCGCGGCAGACTGAGCAGCGGCAGGCACACGTCGTGCGGCGGCAACGCGCCGCCCATCGCCGTCAGATCAACCCCGGTCAGCGCGGGCGCGGCGGCGAACAGGGGCAGCAGCGGCGGGCGAAGCTGCATCGCGATGCGTCCGCCGTCGCGGTCGATCAACGGCAGGTAGCGGGCGAACTGGATGGCGTCGCCCATCCCCTGTTCGCTCAGCAGCAGCAGGGTTCTTCCGGCCAGCGGCGAGCCGTCCCACAACGACCGGTCGGAGGCAAGCGGCGGCACGCCGGGCAGGGACCAGCGCGCCTCGTAGGCCTCGAAACCTTCCACCCATCGCCCCTTCTGCAACAGCATCAGGGAATAGTCCCACAGGTAGGAGCGGTTGCCGGAGTCCGCCGCGATCACCGGATCGATCAGGGCGAGGGCCTCGTCGACCCGGTTCATGTCGCGCAGCAGCAGGCTGAAGTTGTAGCGGGTGCCGGGGCTGCCGCCCCGGTCGATGGCGCGGCGGAAGGCGGCCTCCGCCTCGGCGAAACGGCCAAGGTCGCGCAGCGAATTGCCAAGGTTGGAATACGCCGCCTCGGTATCGCCGCCCGCCAGGGCGATGCCGCGCGAAAAACTGGCCGCCGCCGCTTCCCAGCGCTTCAGACGGCGCAGGGCGACCCCCAGATTGTTCCACCCCGGGGCATGGCCCGGCGCGGCGCGCAGGATGCGCTGCAACAGATTGGCGGCGTCGGCGGGGCGATTGTCCGACAACGCCTTGACCGACTGCATCCAGACTTCCCGCAACGGCGGCGGCAGGGTCCGGTTCATCCCGCGTCCTCCCGCTCCGCGCCCGCCGCCCAGTCGGGCCGGGCGAGCTTTTCGTCGCGGCGCGCCCGGCTGGTGCAGGCGTCGATCGCCCGCGCCAGATTCTTTTCCGCGACCGCCGCCAGACGCCCCTGGTTGTGGATCTGATAGACCGCGAGAGCCCCACGAAAGGACTCCGCCGCCGCCTGGAACAGATCGACGCTGTCGCGCCGCTTCGCCAGCAGGAACAGGGCGGACCCCAGATTGTTCTGCGACGCCGCCCACAACAGCGGCTGGGCGTCCTCGGTCCGCACCTCCAGCGCGGCGCGGCAAAGCTCGACGGCGCGTTCCAGGGCGGGCACGCTGGCCAACTGGTCGCCATAGACCTGCAACGCCTGCGCCAGGGCGGAAACCACCTCCGCCCATTTCAGCGGGAACTCGGCGCGGCTGTAGACCTGGATCGCCGCCTGATAGTGGTTGAGCGACGCCTTGAAGAAATCCGCGTCGCCGGAGACCAACCCCTGGCGATAGCCGATCAACCCCAGGCGTTCGTGCAGCAGCGCCCAGTCCCAGGGGCGTTCCTCGCGCCGCACGTCCTCCAGCGCCAGACGCAGGGTTTCGGCGGCGGTGTCCCAGGGGGTCGGCGGATGCGCCCCCGGCGTCGCCGGGCCTTCCGGCGCGGGCGGCGCGGCGCCGCGCTCGGCCCGGACGCAATCCAGCAGGCCCCGCCCGATGAAGGCGTCCGCCCAATCGAAACGCGCGGCGCGCGGCAGGCGCTTCGCCGCTTCCTCAAAGGCGCGGGCGGCCCGATCCCACAGGTCGTCGGGAACCCCTCCGCCCCCGCCACCAGCGCGGCGGCGAACAGATCGGCGGCGCGGCGCGGTCCTTCCGCCAGGGCGGCGGCCAGGACCATCGCGCGAACCAGGCCGGGCAGGGGTTCGACCAGGGCTTCCAACGGCACGAAGACCCGCGCCGCCGGAGAAACCCGCCCCAGGCGCAGTTCGTGCGGCGTCGCCGGAGCGGCGGCCCGCACCTCCAAAAGGTGGCCGATGGTCTCGACCCGGCACCAGAGCAACACATCGGCGCCCCGCGTCGCGGCCAGCGCGGCGGCGGCGGCGAAGGCCTCGCGGCGCGCCGCCTCGGCGTCCTTGATCCCGGAGGGCCAGGGCACCGTTTCGTCGATGCGGCGCACCGTCGCGCCGGGAATGCCCTGCAAGGTCGCGACCAGACCGTCGAGGATCGCCGCCGCCTCGGGCGGCGGATCGTCGCCCAGGCGCGCCACCAGAATCTTCAGCGGCCCCGCCGCGACCGGAACTTCCGGCTCCCTGGGTTCGGACTTGGCGCGCCCGAACAGGCGGGAAAACAGCCCGCCCCTCGGCGCGGCGGCTGGGCGAGTTGCGGGAAAAGAACGCCGAGGCCTACGGCAAACTTTCCGCCGACACCCGCGCGGTTCACCGGGCTTACGAGACATCCCGCGAGGCGTACGAACCGATCAAGAAGAAGGCGCTGGAACTCGGCCTGGGCAGCGAGGAGGAACTCAACGCCCGCTTCGACAGGGAAGCCTTCGAGGTCGCCATGCACGTCGGCGCCCTGCGCAACGCCGGTCATGCCGTGCGGGAGCCGGGTCACGAACTCATCGGGCGGATCGGCGAGGCGCGGGACCTCATCGAAACCGGAAAAATCGATACCGGCAAGTTCGACGACCGGATGAAGGAGGTGGAGTCAGCGGTTCCGCCGGGATACCGCAACGCCGGGGTCTACGGGCTGACGCGCGGGGCCGGGGAAATGACGCTGGGCAAGCTGGCCGCGCCGGTGAAGGCCGCGAGCGAGGGCGTTGCGGTTGCTGATGCGATCACCCGCGCGGGCGGCGACGTGGAGGCGGGGCTGGGTCTCTATCTACAGGAGATGCTGGTGTACAAGGGCGGCAAATCGGCGCCGAAACGGATGTTCCCGGACAAGTCGGAAAGCGACATCCGGAAGCTGTTGCAAACCCTCGGCGAGGACATGGCGGACGAGGCGATGAGTAAAAGGACTAAAAATCGGGCCTTCAATCGCGGAATGGGCGATATAGACTGATTCTATCGCAGTAATTATCGTCCTTGCCGACGAGATCGATCATGACGAGGAAGCAATAGGACTCCAATCTGGATGGCTTTGGCCCCGTGTATGGGATGCCGAAGTCATCCATGACCCATCGGCCAACTATGCTGTTCCTATCCGCGGTCTTCTGTCCCCAGTATCTGGCACGCTCGGGGTCCCGCTTGCGATACAACTTGATTAATTCGATCTGACATTCCAGATCGCCCTGCTCGGCGGCCATCTCGATCCAGTGGATGGCAGAATCGATGTCTTTTTCTCGACCCGAACCATTTTTGTAGCAAATTCCCAAATTTCTTTGCGCTCGGGCGAATCCGACCTTCGCCGCTTTTTCGTACCAGTCGCAGGCGAGGGTGGGGTTTTGCGGAAAGGCTTTGCCCTTTCGATACATATACCCGATGCGGTTCATCGCCTTGGGGTCGCCCGCCTCGGCGAGGGGCAGCAGGAGGGTCCTGGCCTTGGCGTAGTCGCCCGCGTCATAGGCGGCGTAGCCGTCCTCCTCCGTCTGCGCGACAGCGGGCGCGGCAAGGCCAAGGGCAAGAACCAGGACGGACAGAACGCGGCGCATGGGGGTATTCCTTCCGGGAAGGCCTCAGGGTTCCATTCCCCGCATCCCGGCGCAACGAAAAACCGCCCCCCGCTTCTGGAAGACCCTGAACGATCGCGATTGGACGGCGATGGACGCCGAACTGCGGGATTTCAAGGACAATCATAAACCCCGCAGGGAGGCGGAGGCGGATTACCTGCGGCCCCTGTTACCGCCCCGGTAGGCTTTTCGGCGCCCGGCAATCCACGGTGTAGAAGCGGATGGGGGGAACGGTTCCGGTCTCCGCCCGTATCCAATCCGACGCAACCTTTTCCAGTCCGCCGTAATCCGCGGGCGGGTAACGCGGTGGTACGAAAATGGACAGGGACCAGGCCCCGTTTCCCTTGGTCTGCCGGGAATCCCACGGGAAACAGTTGCGGATGGCGAAGACGAAGTCGTTGTGCGCCGTGTCGAAGACGGTCAGGCCCTTTTCGAAGCAGGAATGAGCGCGGCAGGACCAGCCGATGACGTAGCGGCCCTCGACCTCGACGAATTTACGCGGTCCGCCCATGTCGAGCGCCAGATTCGAGACGTCGTCATAAAGCGTCCACCACCGGTCGCGGTTGCCGCTGGCGTTGCTGCGCAGGCAGGAAAAGCGCTTTTTCATGATGCCATCGAGGATATCCACGGCCACGTGGCGGGGCCAGCCGTCCGCCGCGTTCATGCGCAGTAGCCGCTCCGCCACCTCCTGCGGCGAGGACGGCAGAACCGGCTTCTTTTCCTCCGCCACCGCGCTTCCCGCCGTCAGGCAAAGGACGATGCCCAAAATCGCCGCCACTGCGTTTCCCGCCGCCATGGTTCCTTCCCTCGCGATGGTCAGGCGCGGATATGGAATCCCGCCGCCGCGATGTCGCGGGCGAAGGTCTGGACCCCTTCCAGGGAATAGGCGGTCAGGTCCTTGCCGTAGAGCGGCAGCTTGTCCAGGATGTCCGGCGGCACGGTGATGATGTGGCAGCCGATTTCGTCCGCCTGCACCAGATGCAACAGGCCGCGCGTGCTGGCCCAGATCAGCCGCGCCTTGGGATTGGGGGCGAGGATGGAGAGCGCCTCCTTCATGATCGGCAGCGGGTCGGCCCCGGTGTCGGCGATCCGCCCGGCGAACACCGAAACGATCGACGGGGTTTCCGGCGACAGGCAGGCGGCGACCGCGCGCACCTGTTCGACGGTGAACAGCACGGTGACGTTGAGGTGCACCCCGGCGGCGGACAGCCGCTTGATGATCGGGCCGGTGAATTCGCCCCTGGCGTTGGTCACCGGAATCTTGACGTTGACGTTCGGCCCCCAGGTGGCGATCGCCCTGGCCTGCGCCTCCATTTCCGCCAGATCGTCGGAAATCACCTCGACCGCGACCTCGTGATTCGGCACGGCGGCCAGAATCTTGCGCGCGTAGGCCTCGTAATCGGCGGCTCCGGATTTCCGCATCAGGCTGGGATTGGTGGTGAATCCGGCGATTTGCGGCATCTTGGTGAACTTTTCGATGCTGGCGAAGTCGGCGGTATCGACGAAGAGTTTGACCGAGGGGGAGTCGAAGGGTTTCATCGGGCGGATTCCAGGCGGGTGAACGACCAACGCCGCCCCGACGGGGCGGCGCGGCACAGTATAACCGGCTTTGTCGGGGAGGGCTATGCGGCGAGACGCAATCGCGCGTTGGCGACCACCGCCTTCAGGGCGTCGAGGTCGATGCCGTCGCGGCGCAGAATCGCTTGCAGCACCGAATCGCGATAGAGGTCGTCGAGGGCGGGTTCGCACGCCCCGGCAAAGGCGGCGACGTTGCGGTCCTGGTCCGGCGGATTGGGGTTTGCCATGGCGGCCTCCCTCGGGGGCGATTGCGGTTTCGGGCGTCTGACCTACCCTGAATCATCTGGTGTCGTCTGGCCGTGATGTCCATCACGGTTTTGGCGTTTTCACCCAAGTCCAACAAATATCAGAATCCGTCACGAAAAAACCGGCGGCGGATACTCCGCCGCCGGTTTCGGGGACACGCCGGAAATCAGTCGCGGGCCAGGTTGCGCAACACGTAGGGCAGGATGCCGCCGTGGTTCATATAGACGATCTCGTCCGCCGTATCGATGCGGCAGGTGACGAGGACGGTCTCCCTGCCGCCGTCGGCGCGGACGATTTCCACCGCGATGTCCTGACGCGGCCGCACCTCGGCCAGGCCCCGGATGGTGAAGGTCTCCGAACCGTCCAGGCCCAGGCTCTTGCGGGTCGTGCCGTCCTTGAACTGCAACGGCAGGATGCCCATGCCGACCAGATTGGAACGGTGGATGCGCTCGAAGCTTTCGACGATCACCGCGCGCACCCCCAGCAGTTTGGTGCCCTTCGCCGCCCAGTCGCGGGAGGAGCCGGTGCCGTATTCCTTGCCCGCGACCACCACCAGCGGCACCCCCCGCTCCTGATAGGCCATCGCCGCGTCGTAGATCGGCATCGTTTTGCCGTCGGGCATCAGGCGGGTGACGCCGCCCTCGGTTCCCGGCGCCATTTCGTTCTTGATCCGGATGTTGGCGAAGGTGCCGCGCATCATCACTTCGTGGTTGCCGCGCCGCGCGCCATAGCTGTTGAAGTCGGCCTTGGCGATCTGTCGTTCGGAAAGATAGACCCCCGCCGGGCCGGAGGCCTTGATGTTGCCCGCCGGGGAAATGTGGTCGGTGGTCACCGAATCCCCCAAAATCGCCAGGGGGCGGGCCTCGATAATGTCCGAGACGCCGGGCGGGGTCATCGTCAGGCCGTCGAAATAGGGCGGGTTCTTGACGTAGGTGGAGGAGTCCGACCAGGCGTAGGTCAGGCCTTCCGCCACCTCGACCTCCCGCCAGGCCTTCGGTCCCTCGAACACGTCGGCATAGCGGTCGCGGTACATCCGGGGGGACAGGAAGGTCGCGATCGCCGCCTGGATTTCCGCGGGCGTCGGCCAGATGTCCTTCAGGAACACCGGCTTGCCGTCGCGCCCCGAGCCCAAGGGCTGGGTGGTCAGGTCGATGCCGATCGACCCGGCGATGGCATAGGCCACCACCAGGGGCGGCGAGGCCAGATAGTTGGCCTTGGTGTTGGGGGAGACCCGGCCCTCGAAGTTGCGGTTGCCGGACAGCACCGCGCACACCGTCAGATCCTTGGCGTCGATCGCTTCCACCAGTTCGTCGGCGAGCGGTCCGGAATTGCCGATGCAGGTGGTGCAGCCATAGCCGACGACGTCGAAGCCCAGGGCTTCCAGCGACGGCATCAGCCCGGCGGCGGTCAGATAGTCGGTCACCACCTGGGAACCGGGGGCGAGCGAGGTCTTCACCCACGGCTTGGCGGAAAGCCCCTTCTCCACCGCCTTTTTCGCCAGCAGTCCGGCGGCCATCAGCACCGAGGGGTTGGAGGTGTTGGTGCAACTGGTGATCGCGGCGATCATCACGTCGCCGTGGCCGATGGTGAAGTCGCGGCCCTTGACCGGGAAGCGCGCGGTCATGTCGGCGGCGGGATAGGCGTTGCGGAAGGCGGAGGCCGCCTGGGTCAGGGCGATGCGGTCCTGCGGGCGCTTCGGTCCGGCGAGGCAGGGCACCACCGTGCCGACGTCGAGTTCCAGGGTGTCGGTGAACACCGGGTCCGGCGTCGCCGCGTCGCGCCACAGCCCTTGCGCCCTGGCATAGGCCTCGACCAGCTTGACCCGGTGCGGGTCGCGCCCGGTGAACTCCAGGAAGCGCAGGGTCTCGGCGTCGATCGGGAAGAAGCCGCAAGTGGCGCCGTATTCCGGCGCCATGTTGGCGATGGTGGCGCGGTCGGTCAGCGGCAGGTCGTCCAGGCCGGGGCCGTGGAATTCGACGAACTTGCCGACCACGCCCTTCTTGCGCAGCATCTCGGTGACGGTCAGGACCAGATCGGTGGCGGTGGTGCCTTCCCGCATCTTGCCGGTCAGGCGGAAGCCCACCACCTCGGGGATCAGCATCGAGATCGGCTGGCCCAGCATCGCCGCCTCGGCCTCGATGCCGCCCACCCCCCAGCCCAGCACCGCCTGGCCGTTGACCATGGTGGTGTGGCTGTCGGTACCGACCAGGGTATCGGGATAGGCGACCATGCGCCCCGTGCCGTCATCGTCGGTCCACACCGTCTGCGCCAGATACTCGACGTTGACCTGATGGCAGATGCCGGTGCCGGGCGGCACCACGCGGAAGTTGTCGAAAGCGGTCTGCCCCCAGCGCAGGAAGGCATAGCGTTCGCCGTTCCTTTCGAACTCCAGCTCCATGTTGCGGGCCATCGCCGAGGGACTGCCGAAGGCATCCACCATCACCGAGTGGTCGATCACCAGATAGACCGGCGACAGCGGGTTGATCTTTCTGGGGTCCTTGCCCAGGGCGGCCATCGCGTCGCGCATCGCCGCCAGATCGACCACGGCGGGGACGCCGGTGAAGTCCTGCATCAGGACGCGGGCGGGGCGGAAGGCGATTTCCTGCTGCGAGGAGCGGGCGATCAGCCAGGCGGCGATCGCCTCGACGTCGGCGACGGTGACGGATTTCCCGTCCTCGAAGCGCAACAGGTTCTCCAGAAGCACCTTCATCGAGAAGGGCAGGCTGGACAGGCCGGACAGTCCCGCCGATTCGGCGGCGGGAATGCTGAAATAGTCGTAGGTCTTGCCTTCGACGGTCAGGGAGCGGCGGGTCTTCAGGGTGTCCTGGCCACACGGCGACATGGGGAATCCTCCGATTTTCGGTTCGGGTTGGAATGCGCGATGACAGGACGTGCGAAACACCGGCGAACCCGGTGGCGAGTGGCGACTCCGATCGGCACGTCGGATCGGTCTAGATTTAACCCTTCCGCCGGTAAGGACAAGAACCCAGGCGCGGCGGCAAGCAAAAAACCAGGCCGGGCACCGCCCGGACCCGCTAGGGGCCGAATGGCCCCTAGAACCCCATTCTCTGTTTTTCGCCGCGTCAGCGGCTATTGACCTTCACGCCGCGTGACGGCCTTATCGCGCTGCGCGCAAACCTTAAGGAATGGGATGCGCGGAGGGTCCAGACCCTCCGCATCGTTTTTCACTTCTCCGGCAGACCATCGACGTCGGGACCGAGGTCGTCCTGCCAGGGGCGAGCCTTTTCCAGCGCCACCATTCCCGCGATCAGCAGGGCGGCGAAGACCAGCGCTACCGCCCAGACCGGCAGGCCGAAAAGTTTGTCCAGGGTCAGCTTGCCCGGTCCGCCGGTGAGGAACGGTTTCAGCGCCGGTTCGGCATAGCCGAAGGCGATGGCTCCGGCCAGGCCGCCCGCCAGGGCGAACCAGGCGTCGCGATAGCCGACGCCGACCTGCGCCAGCAGGGTGCCGTGACAGGCTCCGGAGAGGACGATGCCGACGCCGAGGATCAGGCCGCCCACCGCGTTGGCGGAGATTTCCGTTCCCTTGGGGTGCAGCTTCACCCCCCAGACGCCGTTCAGCGCGGCGACGACGACCAGGCCGGTGGCGGTGGCGGCGAGGAACATCTTCAGCATGGTGAAGGTGCGGAATTGCATCTGGCCGACGATCACGCCGGGCTCGAAGACCCGCCCTTTTTCCAGGGCGAAGCCGAAGGCGACGCCCATCGCCAAGCCGAGAACGATCGCGGAATAGGTGCTCATCAACGGTCCTCCTACAGCTTGCGGAACAACAGGGCGGTCAGGATGCCGCCCGCGAACATCGCGGCGACGGCGATCAGCAATCCGACCGACAACTGGGCGAGGCCGGAAATGCCGTGGCCGCTGGTGCAGCCGTCGGCGACGCGCGCCCCGATCAGCAGAACGAAACCGCCCAGGAAGGCCATCGCCGCGCGGGCGGGGAAGCGTTTCACCCCCGCCGCCTTTTCCCAGACCGGCGACGCCGCGCCGCGCAGCGACCCGGACGCCTTCGCCGAGACGAAGGCGTCGAGCGCGATGCCGACCACCATGGCGACCTGCCACCAGTTCTTCGCGCCTGCGGCGTGCTTGGCGAAATAGGCGATGTTCATGACGCCGTCGTCGAACAGGGCGGCGATGTGGCCGCCGACGGTGACGAACGACGACGACGCGCCGAGCGCGGTGTTGATCAGCAGGAAGGCGGGAATCTGCAACAGCCCGATCAGGATGCCGGCGGCATAGGGCGACCACGCCCGCCGCCGCAGCAGGGAGCGGCTTTTGCGCCAGGGGCAGTGCGGCGACAGGCCGTTTTCGTCGAAGGTGGTTTGGGGCATGGGGGCGGAGTCTCCAGTTTTGAAGGCGCTTTAATATAAGTTATATCTAATATAGAAAGTCCCTCGTCAAGGGGCGTCACGGCAAATTCGGGTGTAAAACCGTCGGGTTCGGCTATCATGCGGGAATGCTGGGCAATCCGTTTTCCACTCCCCTGCCGGTCGATCCCTTCCCGTTGATTCTGCGGGGCGTCGGCCATGCGCGCGGCGAGACCCTGGTGCTTTCGGACATCGACATGACGATCGACGCGGGCGGCCTGACGGTGGTGCGGGGAGCCAACGGCGCGGGCAAGACGACGTTGCTGCGCCTGCTCGCCGGGCTGGTTCGTCCGACGGCGGGCGCGGCCGCCTGGGCCGACGGAACGCGGCCCGCCGCCGCGCCGGAGCGCGCCGTCCTCGCCGGGCATCTGGACGCTCTGAAACCCGCCCTGACGGTGGCGGAGAACCTGGATTTCTGGTGCGGGTTTTGCGGTCTTGCGGAGAATCCCTGGCCGCGCGCCAGCGATCCGTTCGCGGTGTGGGCGTACGCCGACGTGCCGGTGCGCGCCCTGTCCGCCGGACAGAAGCGCCGCGTCGCGTTGACCCGGCTGGGATTTTCCGCCGCGCCGTTGTGGCTGTTGGACGAACCCGCCACCGCGCTGGATGCCTCGGCGCGGCGCGTCGTCTGGGAACTGGTCGCGGCGCACCGGCGGCGCGGCGGCGCGGTGGTGGTGGCGATGCATGGCGAGGCGACGCCGCCGGAGGCCGTCGAGATCACCCTGGGAGGCGGCGGATGAACGCCTTTCTGGCGGTGCTGACGCGGGATTTACGGTTGGCCTATCGCGACGGCGCGGGAACCTGGATGGTGCTGGGGTTCTTCGCCATCGCGGTGGCGGCGTTTCCCCTGGGCATCGGGCCGGAGCCGCAACTTCTGGCGCGCATCGCCCCCGGTCTGTTGTGGGCGGTGGCGCTGCTGTCGGCGCTGTTGTCCTTCGACGCCCTGTTCGAGGACGACTTCCGCGACGGCAGTCTGGAGCCGATGCTGACCGGCGGCCTGGCGCCGGAAAGCCTGGTTCTGGCCAAGGCCCTGTCGCACTGGATCGCCACCGGCCTGCCGCTGTGTCTGGCCGCGCCGCCGCTGGGGTTTCTGCTGCATCTGCCGGTCGCGGCGATGCCGGTGCTGGCGGCGTCGCTGTTGCTCGGCACCCCGGCCCTGTCGCTGTTCGGCGCCCTGGGGGCGGCGCTCGCCCTGGGGGCGCGTCGGGCCACCGTGCTGCTGGCGATGATGGTGCTGCCGTTGTCCGCTCCGGTGCTGATTTTCGGCGCGGGGGCGGTGGATTTGGCGGTTTCGGGGTTGGCGGCGGGGGCGCCGCTGCTCATCTTGGGAGGCATGGCGCTGGCGGCGCTGGCGATCTGTCCGATCGCCGCGGCGGCGGCGCTGCGGCAGGCGGTGGAGTAGAATGGCGGCAGGGGGTTCGGTGTTCCATACGGTGCGGCAGGCGGTGCTGCGCGCGGCCCAGCCGGCGCGGTTCGTCGATCTGTCCGGGCGCGTCTTGCCGTTCGCGGCGCTGTTGGCGGCGGCGCTGTTCGCCGCCGGGCTGGTCTTCGCCCTGGCGCTTTCCCCCGCCGACTACCAGCAGGGGGAAAGCGTGCGGATCATGTACGTGCACGTTCCCGCCGCCTGGATGGGGCTGTCCGTCTATGTCCTGGTCGCGGTTCTGGGCGGTCTTGGTCTGGTCGTCGGTCATCCGCTGGCCTTCCACGCGGCGCGCGCCGCCGCGCCGCTGGGCGCGGTCTTCACCTTTCTGTGCCTGATCACCGGCGCGTTGTGGGGCAAGCCGATGTGGGGCGCGTGGTGGGTGTGGGATGCGCGCCTGACCTCGATGCTGCTGCTGCTGTTCCTCTATTTCGGCCACATCGCGCTGTCCGGCGGATTCGATCGGCCGCAGCGCGGCGACAAGGCGGCGGCGGTTCTGGCCCTGGTCGGCTGCGTCAATCTGCCGGTGGTGAAGTTCTCGGTGGACTGGTGGAACACCCTGCACCAGCCCGCCAGCGTGTTCAAATTCGGCGGGCCGAGCATCGATCCGTCGATGCTGCTGCCGCTGTTGCTGATGGCGGGGGGGTTCAAGGCCTGTTTCTTCGCCTTGTGGCTGGCGCGCACCCGCACCGCGGTGGCGGCGGCGCGTTTGAGCGCGGCCCGCGCCGCAGGAGCCTTGCGATGAATCCGGCGTCGCCGCACCTGGCCTATGTCGTCGCCGCCTATGGCGTCTGCGCCCTGGTGTTGGGGCTTGCCGCGTGGCGGGCATGGTGGGGTTGGCGACGGCTGCGCGACGCCTGGGCGCGTTTGGAGCGGAGGGAGGCCCGGTGACCCGCCGACGGCAACGGCTGCTTTGGCTGGGGACCGGCCTGGGGGCGGTATTCGTCGCCGCCACCCTGGTGCTGAGCGCCCTCGACGACAGTCTGACCTTTTTCTACGGCCCGTCCGACCTGATGGAGCGGCCCGACGCCTTTTTCCGCCGGGTGCGTCTGGGCGGTCTGGTCGAAGCGGGCAGCCTGAGCCGCGACGGGACGCGCGTCGCCTTCGTCGTCACCGACGGGCGGATGAGCCTGCCGGTGCGCTTTACCGGGGTGCTGCCGGACCTGTTCCGCGAGGGTCAGGGAGTGGTGGCGGAAGGCCGCCTAACCCCGGACGGCCACTTCGCCGCCGAGACGGTGCTGGCCAGGCACGACGAAACCTATATGCCGCGCGAGGTCGCCGAGGTGCTGAAGCGGAACGGCGAATGGCGGGAGCCGCGATGACCGTCGAGGCCGGACACTTCGCCCTGCTGCTCGCCCTTGCCTTCGCCCTGGCGCAGGCTCTGGCCTTGCCGCTGGCGCGCCTGACCGCGCGCCCCGCCCTGGCCGGGATCGTCCCGGCGGCGGCGGCGGCGCAGGAGGCGGCGGCGATGGCGGCCCTGATCCACGCCTTCGCGGCGTCGGATTTCTCGGCGCGGGTGGTGGCGGAAAACTCCCATACCGCCAAGCCGATGCTCTATAAGGTGGCGGCGGCCTGGGGACATCACGAAGGCTCGCTGCTGCTGTGGACGGCCCTGCTGGCGCTGTTCGGCGGCGTCCTCGCCCTGTGGCGGCAGGGGCTGCCCGCCGCCACCCGCCTCGCCGCCCTGGCGGCGATGGGGGGGATCGGCGTCGGCGTCCTTGCCTTCGTCGTTCTTGCCTCCAACCCCTTCGATCGCCTGTCGCCCGCGCCGTTCGAGGGACGCGGCCTCAATCCGCTGTTGCAGCATCCCGGTCTCGCGGTGCATCCGCCGTTGCTCTATGTCGGCGGCGTCGGCGTCTCGGTGGCCTTCGCCCTGGCGGTCGCCGCTTTGCTGCGCGGCGAATTGGGGCCGGGGTGGGCGCGCGCGACGCGGTTCTGGACCCTGGTCGCCTGGATATTCCTCACCGTCGGCATCGCCCTCGGCTCCGCCTGGGCCTATGCCGAACTGGGATGGGGCGGCTGGTGGTTCTGGGATCCGGTGGAAAATTCCGCCCTGCTGCCCTGGCTGACCGCCACCGCCCTGCTGCATGCCCTGGGCGGCGTCGAGCGGCGCGGCGGGGCGGAGGCCTGGGCGGTGCTGCTGGCGATCCTGGGGTTTTCCTTCAGTCTGCTGGGGATGTTCCTGGTGCGCTCCGGGGTGTTGACCTCGGTGCACGCCTTCGCCGCCGATCCCCTGCGCGGGGTGTTCCTCCTCGGCCTGTTCGCGGCGATCGCGGGCGGCGGGTTCGTCCTGTTCGCCCTGCGCGGCGCGCGGCTGTCGCGGCATGTCGCCTTCGCGCCGGTGTCGCGCGACGGGGCGCGTCTGCTCGGCACCATGCTTCTGATCGTCGCCGCCGGGGTGGTGCTGTTCGGCACCGTCTATCCCCTGATCGCCGAGGCCCTGAACCTGGGGCGGCTGTCGGTGGGCGCGCCGTTCTTCGACGCCACGGTCCTGCCGCTGCTCGCTCCGGCGGTGGCGCTGATGGCGGTCGCGCCGCTGCTCGCGGGCCGCCGCGATGCATGGCGGCGGCATCTGCCCTGGCTGGGCGGCGTTTGCGGCGCGGGGCTTCTGGCGGCGGTGCTGGCGGCGCGCTGGGGCGGCTGGGCGGCGGCGGGGTTCGGTCTGGCGGCGATGGCGGCGGCGGGATGCGGCGCGGTGCTGGTCAGGGAACGCCATGCCCTGACCCGGCGGCGGCTGGGGATGGTGCTGGCGCACCTTGGCCTGGCGGTGGGACTGGCCGGAATCACCGGCGGCAGCCAATTGGCCGCCGAGGGCATCGCCGCCCTGGCCGAGGGCGAAACCCTGACGGTGGCGGGCCGAGCCTTCGTTCTGAACGCGGTGCGCGAGGTTCCGGGGCCGAACTATCTGGCGCGGCGGGCCGAAATCGTCCTGGCGGAGGGGACGGTTCTGAGACCCGAGACGCGCCTGTATGAAACCCCGCGCCAGACCACCAGCGAGGCGGCGATCGCCTCCACGCTCGCGGGCGACGCCTATGCGGTGCTCGGCGACGCCGACGATCGCGGGCGCTGGGTGGTGCGGGTGTTCCTGAAGCCCCTGTTGCCCTGGCTGTGGGCGGGGGCGGCGCTGATGGCGGCGGGCGGCGCGGTGGCCCTGTCGGCGCGCCGGGGGCGGGGGGCGGATCGATGACGATGCGGCGGATGGGTCTCTGGCTGCCCTTGGCCGCCCTGGTTCTGCTGCTGGGGGTTTCGGCCCTGCGCCTCAACCGCGCGGAAGCGCCCCTGCCCTCGCCCCTGCTCGGCAAGCCGCTGCCGGAGTTCGCCCTGCCGCGCCTGGACGGCGGCGAGCTGACCGCCGCGTCGCTGCGCGGCCGGGCGGCGGTGATCAACGTCTTCGCCTCGTGGTGCGTCGCCTGCGTCGCCGAGCATCCGGTGTGGTTCGAGGCGGCGAAAGAAGCCGAGATCGTCGGCATCGCCTGGATGGACGATCCGGACAAGACCCGCGCCTGGCTGGCGGAGCGGGGCAATCCCTATCGCGTCGTGGGACTGGACCGCGACAGCCGCGTTGCGCTGGATCTGGGGGTGACCGGCGCGCCGGAAACCTATGTCGTCGCCGACGACGGGCGGATCGTCTTCAAGCACGCCGGGGTGGTGACGCCGGACATCTGGCGGCGGGATATCCGGCCTTTGTTGGGGGGCGGACGATGAGGCGCGCCCCGATCCTCGCGCTGCTGCTGGCGCTGCTGCTGTCGCCCTTCCCGGCGGCGGCCCTCGGCCCCGACGAACCCCTGTCCGATCCGGCGCTGGAGGGCCGCGCCCGCGCCCTCTCCCGGGAACTGCGCTGCGTCGTCTGCCAGAACCAGTCGATCGACGACTCCGACGCCGAGCTGGCGCGCGCCATGCGCGGTCTGGTCCGTCAGCGCCTCGCGGCGGGCGACGCCGATGCCCAGGTTCTGGCGGCGTTGCAGGCGCGCTACGGCGATTTCATCCGGCTGATGCCGCCGGTCAAGCCCAACACCCTGCCGCTGTGGGCCGCGCCGTTCCTGTTCCTGGCGCTGGGCGGCGCGGCGTGGGTGGGGGCGTTCCGCCGCCGCGCCGCCGCCGCGCCCGAGGCCGAAGCCGCCGACGCGGCGACGCTGCCCCGGGCCTCGGCGGCGCAACTTCTTGTCGGATTCGGTCTTGTCTTCGCCGTCGCGGCGGCGGCCTATCTGGCCTTGGGGCGGCCCGACCTGCCCGACCAGCCGGTGCGCCCGCGTCTGGCCGAACGCCTGGGGGTGAGCCCGGCAGCGGTGGCCGAGATGGAGGAGATGGCCTCCCGCCTGGAAGCCCGCCTCGCCGCCCACCCCGAGGACGCCCGCGCCTGGGCGATGCTGGGCCGCGCCTATCTGTACCTGTGGCGCGCGGCGCAGGGGGCGACGGCGCTGGAACGCGGCGTCGATTTGGGCGAGACCGACGCCGCGACCCTGGGCGACTGGGCGGAAGGCCTGGTGCTGCGCGACCAGTGGGTGGGCGACAAGGCGGAAGAGATTTTCCTGGCGGTGTTGGTCCTGTCCCCCGACGATCCGCGCGCCGGATATTTCCTCGGGCTGGCCGCGTTGCAGCGCCGCGACGTCGCCGGAGCGCTGGCGCGTTGGCGGCGCGCCCTGGCGGCGGAGCCGGAAGGATCGCCCTGGTGGCGCAGGCTGGGCCATCACATCGACCGCTTCGCCGCGCCCGCCCCTTGACGGAAGGGGCGCGCGTCCCCTCTTGTTGCGGGTGGACGTCTTCCAAAACGACAGGAGCGACGGATGACTCTGGGCAATTCGACCACCGGATACGGATGCGTGTCGCGGGCGACGCACTGGATCGGGTTTTTTCTCGTCGCCATCGCCTTCGGCCTGGCCGGGGTGATGACCGAAATCGCCAGCGGGCCGGACAAGTTCCGCCTCTACGGCATTCACAAGTCGGTCGGCGCGCTGGTTCTGGGCCTGGGGATTCTGCGCATCGTCTGGACGGTGGCGCAGCCCGCGCCGAAGCCCCTGGGGGCGCTCGTCCCCTGGCAGCGTATCCTGGCGAAGGCGGTGCATGGGCTTTTGCTGCTGTGGATGGTGGCGATGCCGTTGTCGGGCTGGCTGATGTCCGCCGCCGCCGGACGCCCGGTTTCGGTGTTCGGCTGGTTCGTCCTGCCCAACCCGGTCGCGCCGGACAGGGCGATGGCCGCGACGTTCCGCGAAATGCACGGGGTTCTGGCGGCTCTCGGCCTGCTGCTGATCGGCCTGCACGTCGCGGCGGCGCTGTGGCACCACTTCGTTCTGAAGGATGGGACCCTGCACCGCATGCTGCCCTGCCGTCTGGGCGGTTGCACTTGCGGCTGCGACGGTCAGGACGAAGGCAAGCCCGACGACGACGACAAGCCGCCGGTGGCGCGCGGCTGCTGCTGAAGCGGCGTTTTGTTCCGAATCGTACAAGATCGGCCTCCTTTTCCGCGCCTATTCTGGGGCTCCGGTGAAAGGAGGCCGGTTTTCATGGTTCAAGACTTCGACATCGACGCGGGCGGATTGGCCCTGGCGGAGGGGGATCGTTCCCTCGCCCGGGCGGCGTGGACGCCGCACCCCAAGTTCCCCGGCGTCGCGATGCGTGCCGTCGCTCTGGCGGCGGAGACCGGCGGCGCGTTCAGCCAGCATCAGGTGCGGATCGATCCCGGCTGCGCCATCGGCGATCACATCCATCCCGACCATTGGGAATCCCATCTGGTGCTCCACGGCGCGGGCGAGGCGGAGATCGCCGGGCGGCGCGCCGCCTATGCTCCCGGCGTCGTCGGCGTGATGCCGAAGGGCGCATCCCATCGCGTTGGCGCGGCGGCGGAAACCCTTTATATTCTGGCGACGTTCGTTCCCGCCCTCGCCTGAGGAAAGAGCCCCGCCCGTGTCCGGTTGCGCCCGCCATGCCGCGACCCTGATCCGCCTGCCGCTCGGCTGCGCGGTTTGCGTCGGCGCGGCGGGCGGTCGGGCGGTGGGACTTCACGCCCACCGTTCCCACACCGCGACCGTCGCCCTGGGCGGGACGCGCCGCTTGGTTCTGGGCGGCGGACGGACGATTCTTTTGGCTCCGGGGGCGGTGCTGTTGATTGCCGCCGGTTCGCCGCACGCGACGGAGCCTTTGGCGCGCGGCGTCCGCGCGGTTTCCCTCAGCCTGCCGCCGTCCGCGCCGCCGCCCGCCGACGTGCGTCGAGCTTGTATCCGCCTGGACGCGGGGGAACCCGCCGCCGGGCGCGGCGCGGGCTTCGGCCATCGCTTTCGGCGGCACGTCGGGTTGTCGCCCACCGCCTGGCGCGGTCTGGCGCGGGTGCGCCGGGCGTGCGCCCGGCTTGCCGCCGGGGAAGGTCTGGCGGCGACGGCGGCGGAGGCGGGTTTTTTCGACCAGAGCCATATGACGCGGCAGTTCCTGCGTTTCCTGGGGATGACGCCGGGGGAGTACCGCGCCGGGTTTGTCGCGGATGCGACACCCGCCGAGATCATGCAATCCATTGACTCTTAAAGAATAAATCTCTGGCACAGGGCTTGCTGTAAAGGCCGGGTATACAGCGCGCCGGGAATTGTGTCGGGAATCCGCCGGGCGCGCCGACCCCTGACGGAGGCCGTCCGATGCCGCATGCCGCCCTGGTCCCCCAGTTCCTCGTCGCGGGCGAAAGCCTGAGCCGCATCGGCGCGGAGCGCATCGCCTTGTTGGAGGCGGTGCGCGACCACGGATCGATCTCGGCGGCGGGGCGGGCGCTGGGGGTGAGCTACAAGGCGGCGTGGGACGGCATCGCCCTGCTCAACAATCTGTTTCCCCAGCCCCTGGTGGTGGCGCAACCGGGAGGACGCCACGGCGGCGGCGCCCTTCTCACCGCCGAGGGGGCGGAGGTCGTCGCCGCCTTTCACGCCATCGAGGAAGAGCTTGCCCGCGTCATGTCGGAGCTTCGCGACCGGCTGGCCGCAAAGGGCGTCCCCCGCGCTTCCCGTCTGCTCAGGAGTCTTGCCATGAAGACCAGTGCCCGCAACGCCCTCTCGGGCGTCGTCGAAACCGTCGTTCCCGGCGCGGTGAACGCCGAGGTCCGTCTGCGCCTGTCCGACGGGGTGCATCTGGCGGTGATCGTCACCAGCCGCAGCGTTGCCGACCTTGGCCTCGCGCCGGGGGTGGAGGCGACGGCGCTGATCAAATCGACCTTCGTCCTCCTTGCCCCCGCCGATCAGGTGGGCCGGATTTCCGCCCGCAACCGGCTGGTGGGCACGGTCGTCTGCCGCGAGGACGGCGCGGTGAACAGCGAAATCGTTCTCGACATAGGCGGCGGCAAGACCGTCGCCGCGATCGTCACCAAGGACAGCGCCGACGACCTGGGCTTGAAGCCGGGCGACCGCGCCTGCGCCCTGGTCAAGGCCTCCCACATCATCCTCGCGGTCGAATGACCGCTCCGCATCAGGAGAACCCACCATGAAAATGTCGCGACTGAGCGTTCTTGCGGTCTGTGCCCTGCTGGCGCCGATACCGGCCTTCGCCGGGCAGGCCCTGGTGGCGGTGGCCGCCAACTTCACCGCGCCGGTGCAGGAAATCGGCAAGGCCTTCACCGCCAAGACCGGGCACACGATCGCATACAGCTTCGGCGCCACCGGCAAGCTCTATACCCAGATCGTTCAGGGCGCGCCCTTCGACGCCTTTTTCGCCGCCGACGACGGCACCCCGGCGAAGGCGGAAAAGGAAGGACACGGGATTCCCGGCTCCAGCTTCACCTATGCGGTGGGGAAGCTGGTGCTGTGGAGCAAGACCCCCGGCCTGGTGGACGGCCAGGGCGCGGTGCTGAAGACCGGCTCCTTCGCCAAGGTCGCCATCGCCAACCCGAAAACCGCCCCCTACGGCGCGGCGGCGGTGGAGACCCTGACCAAGCTGGGTCTGCTGGACGCGGTGAAGCCGAAGTTGGTCGAGGGCAACAACATCTCCCAGACCCATCAGTTCGTCGCTTCGGGCGCGGCGGAACTGGGCTTCGTCGCCCTGTCGCAGGTGATGCTCGATTCCACCGGTTCGCGCTGGGTGGTGCCGCAGGCCCTCTATGCGCCGATCCATCAGGACGCGGTGCTGCTGAAAAAGGGCGCGGCCAATCCCGCCGCCACCGCCTTCCTCGACTTCATCAAGGGGCCGGAGGCGCTTTCGGTGCTGAAAAAATACGGTTACGAGGCGCGCAAGCAGGATAGGGGACGAAACCGCGATGTGGGAAACCGTCGGACTGACCGTGCAACTGGCGACGATCAGCACGCTGCTGCTGCTGGGGACGCCGCTCGCCTGGTGGCTGGCGAACGGCCGCCACTGGGCGAAGGAGGCGGTGGCGGCGGTGGTCGCCCTGCCGCTGGTGCTGCCGCCGACGGTTCTGGGATTCTATCTGCTGGTGGCGATGGCGCCGGAAGGGCCGATCAGCGCGGCGTTGCGGCCCTTCGGCGTCACGCCGCTGGCCTTCACCTTTCCCGGCCTGATCCTGGGGTCGGTGGTGTATTCCCTGCCCTTCGTCGTCAATCCCATCCGCAACGCCTTCGAGGCGTTCGGCGACCGCCCGATGGAGGCGGCGGCGACCTTGCGGGCCAGGCCTCTCGACGCCTTTGTCTCGGTCGCCTTGCCGCTCGCCAGTCCGGGCATTCTGACCGGGGTGATCCTGGGGTTCGCCCATACCGTCGGCGAATTCGGCGTGGTGCTGATGATCGGCGGCAACATTCCCGGCCGGACCAAGGTGCTGTCGATGGCGATTCTCGACCATGTGGAAACGTATCAATGGGGGCAGGCGCATCTGCTCTCCGGCCTGATGCTGGGGTTTTCGTTCTGCGTCATCCTGGCGATGACGATGCTGGAGAAACGGTTGCGGAGGCGGTTGCGATGACCCGCATCGTGGCTCGTTTTTCCGGTCGGGTCGGCGGTTTTTCGATCGATGCCGGGTTCGTCGCGCCGGGGGCCGGGGTGACCGCCCTGTTCGGGCCGTCGGGGTGCGGCAAGACCACGGTGCTGCGCTGCATCGCCGGGCTGGAGCGGCTGGCCGATGGCTATTTCTCGCCGGAGGACGGCGACGTCTGGCAGGACGGCGGCTTTTTCCTGCCGCCGCACCGCCGCGCCGTCGGCTACGTTTTCCAGGAGGCGAACCTGTTCCCCCACCTGTCGGTGACCGCCAACCTGCGGTTCGGGCAGCGTCGCGCCGCCGACCGGGGGATCGCCTTCGACGAGGTGGTGGCGCTTCTGGGTCTTTCCCGCCTGCTCTCCCGCGCTCCGGCGAAGCTGTCGGGCGGCGAACGCCAGCGCGTCGCCATCGGTCGCGCCCTGTTGTCCCAACCGCGCCTGTTGCTGATGGACGAACCGCTGGCGGCGCTCGACCGGATCAGCAAGGACGAGATCCTGCCCTATCTGGAACGGCTGCACGATGCCCTGTCGATTCCGGTGATCTATGTCAGCCACGATCTGTCCGAGGTGGAGCGTCTGGCCGATCATCTGGTGCTGATGGCGGCGGGGCGGGTGACGGCGGCGGGCCCGCTGGCCCGCATGCTGACCGATCCGGCGCTGCCCCTGTGCCGCCGCGCCGACGCCGCGACGGTGCTGGAGGGCGAGGTGGTGGCGGTGGACGAAACCTATGGTTTGTCGCGGGTGGCGGTGGACGGCGCGGAGTTTCTGGTGCCCGACGCGACCCCCGGGTTCGGCGCGCGCCGCCGCCTGCGCATCGCGGCGGGGGATGTCAGCCTCTGCCGCGAAAGGCCGGGCGGAACGTCGATCCTCAACGTCCTCGCGGCGCGGGTGGAGGGGTTCCTTCCCGGCGAAAACGGCCAGTGCGGCGTGCGCCTGCGCCTTTCCGGCGACGGCGCGGCGCTGATCGCGCGGATCAGCGAACGGTCGCGGGATGGACTGGGGCTGAAGACCGGCGACGCGGTGTTCGCCCAGGTCAAGGGGGTGGCGTTGGTGGACCTTCGTCGTCCGATTCCGGACGAGGCGTATTCTCCTATGGGTTGAATTTTCGGGCGATCCTTCCGCTTCGGGAGGGGCCGCCCGACTCGCCGGAGGGCGACTCGGGGCGGCGCTCATGGCGCGCCGTTTGCCGCCAAACAATCAACCGAAAATTTATAATTCTCGACAAAAAAAGTTTATTATGCCGATCAAGGATATACCCAGGGTTGACGTATCCGGGTATGCCGGGGGCGAATTTCACGGTTGTGGTTGGTGCAATCCCAATTACCATGTCTCCATCAATGTTTCTGAAAGTTTCATCCAAGAGGCGAGAAACGCTTCTCGGAAACGGAGGAGGCTTGTCGATGATAAAAATGTCCGACGTCAAGATCGGGGCCAGAGTAACGATTGGCTTCTCGGTGCTGATTCTTTTGATCGCCGTCGTCTCCGGAACCGCCTACAGAAACGGCCAAAGCTTCGGGGGGCGATCGCTGAGTATGCCCGCGTTTCCGGCAACAGCGCCAAGGTGGCCGCCCTTGGGGAAGGGGTGGTGAACCTGGAGCGCAACATGCAGCTTTTCGTCCTGACCACCGACGGAAAATATGCGACGCAAGCCTCCCAGGATTTGGGAAAACTGCGCGGCCAGGCGGACGAACTGGTCGCCGAGATCAGGGACCCGTCGCGCCGCGCCATCGGCGAGCGGGCGCTTCTTGCCCTGCGCGAACTGACGGCGCAGTTCGAGACGCAGGTCAAGGCCGAGGCGGAGCGGAGCGCGCAGCAAAGCTCCCTGGAAGGTCTGGGGCCGCGGATGCGTCTGACCTTGAGCCAGATCATCGAACGGCTGAATGCTTCCCGCGAATTCGAAGCGGCGAGCATGGCCGGCGTCGCCCAGGAGGCGTTGATGCTGGCGCGCATGGAAGGCCTGCGCTTCCTGCGCGCGCCGACCGAGGATTCGGCGGCGACCCTGAAGAGCCTTATGGCGCGTTACGTCGATCGCGCCGGAAAGTTGACGCGGATGTTGCCCGTCGGCGAATTGCGCGGCATGGCGGAGGGCTTGCTGCGCGATGCGGAGGCCTACCAGAAGGGATTCGAACGCCTGGGCACGCTGAGTCTCGGCGTGCACGCGCAGCAGGAGCGGAGCCTGGCGCTGTCGGCGCGGTTCCTGTCCAGCACCGAGGAACTGCGCGCCGCGCAGAACGCGCACCTGTCGCAGACGGTGGTCGAGACCAGGGAAAACATCGTGACGACCGAGGCCGTGGTGCTGGCCCTGGCGGCGGTCGCCTTGTGCCTTGGCGTGTCTGCGGCGTGGATCATCGGGCGCGGCATCGCCGTTCCGGTGAAGGGGATGACTGCGGCGATGCAGAAGCTGGCGCACGGCGATCTGGAGACCGAGGTTCCGGCGCGCGGCGACAAGGACGAAATCGGCGCGATGGCCGAGGCGGTGCAGGTGTTCAAGGACAATGCGATCCGGGTGCGCAGGCTCGAGGCCGAGGCCGAGGAGCAGAAACGCCGGGCGGAAGCCGATCGCCGCGCCGCGATGAACAAGATGGCGGACGAATTCGAGCAAAGCGTCGGCCACGTCATCGAGCGGGTGGCGGCGGCGGTGTCCGAATTGCAGGCGGCGTCCGGACAGATGGCGTCCACCACCCAGGAGACCTCCGCCCAGGCGACCAGCGTCGCCAGCGCGGCGGAGGAAGCTTCCTCCAACGTGCAGACGGTGGCTTCCGCCACCGAGGAACTGGCCGCCTCGATCAACGAGATCGGCAAGCAGGTGGCGCACTCCGCCGAAGTGGCGGAAAAGGCCACCCATCAGGCCGAGGCCGCCAGCGCCTCGATCCGCAGTCTGGCCGATAACGCCAATCGCATCGGCGAGATCATCGACCTGATCAACGACATCGCCAGCCAGACCAACCTTCTCGCGCTCAACGCCACCATCGAGGCGGCGCGGGCGGGCGACACGGGCAAGGGCTTCGCGGTGGTGGCGGGCGAGGTGAAGAACCTGGCCAGCCAGACGGCGCGGGCCACCCAGGAAATCGCCGCGCAAATCTCGGCGGTGCAGGAGGGCACCACGGTGGTGGTCGGCGCGGTCGAGGCGATCACCGGGGTGATCGGCGACATGGGCGAGATCGCCGCGGCGGTGGCCTCGGTGGTGCAGGAACAGAACGCCGCGACCTCGGAAATCGCCCGCAACGTCGAACAGGCGGCGGCGGGAACCCAGGAGGTCTCGGCCAACATCCAGGCGGTGGAAAGCGCGGCGCAGGAAACCGGCGCGGCGGCCTCGCAGATCAACGCCTCGGCGACCGAACTGTCGCAGCAGGCGGAATACCTGCGCACCGAGATCGGGCGTTTCCTGGAACAGGTGCGCGCCGACAAGACGCAGATGAAGCTGATGGTGTGGAACGCCGACGTCGAATGCGGCATCGAGGCCATCGACGACGACCACAAGCAACTGATGGACATGATGAACGCCATCTATGCGGAAATGATGACGGGCGGGGAGATGGGAAACCTCGAGGCCCTGCTCGACAGGATCGAGGCCCTGCTGGAAGGGCACTGCGCGGCGGAGGAGGCGATGATGGTCAAGACCGCCTTCCCGCAGACCGTGGCGCACCAGCGGGCGCACCGCGAGATCCTCGACCGCATCACCCTGTTGCGGCGCAGCCTGCAAGGCGGACGCGGCGACGTCGGCAAGGACATCTTCGAGCATCTGGCCGCCTATCTGCGCGACCACATGCTGAAGACCGACGTCGTGCTGGCCGACCATGTGATGGGCCACAACCGGCAGGTCAAGGTCGCCTGATCCGAGCGACCAGCGGCCCAAAAAGAAGATCCCCTAAGGGGACCCTGGGAGATCCGGCCCTCGCGTCGAGCGGGGGCCGGTTTTTTAAGCGGCGTCGCTGGCGATTCGGTCGGCCAGCGCGGCGATCTCGTCCTCGGCGAAGACGGCGACGCCGTGGCGGCGCAGCAGGGCGGCGGCCAGACCGGCTCCGGGTTGCTTACGGCCCTGGAAGCGTCCGTCGTAGACCGCGCGGCTGCCGCAGGTCGGGCTGCCATCGGTCAGAAGCGCATAGGCGCAGGCGTTGTCCCGCGCCGTGTCGAGGGCGCGGTTCGCCGCCTCCAGGAAGGTCGCGGTGACGTCGTTTCCCAGGCGGTCGAAGACGCGGCCGTCGCCGTCCAGAACCGTTTCCGCCGCGTTCTCCGGGGCGATCTCCGCCGGGGTGCGCGGCGTCGGCAGGCCCGCCGCCACCTCCGGGCACAGGGGAACCAGCCAGCCGTCCCTTTCCCATTGCGTCAGCAGGGGGTGGGCGAACGGCTTGGCGCGACCGTCGTAACGGACCGGTCGCCCGAGAAGGCAGGCGCTGACGAGAATCCGGGGCGGGCGCATCGTCAATGTCGCGTCCTGGCCTTGAATTCGGCGAACGAGGACTGGACGAAGGCGCGTTCGTCGTCGCGCATCGGGATCAGCCCGGATTTGAACAGGCGGCCCTCGCCGCCGATCGTCGCGTCGGACAGGAAGGCCTCGACGAACGGCAACAGGCCGGGGATGCGGCCGACGTGGGCGGTCTTGACGTACAGGTACAAGGGCCGCGACAGGGGGTAGTTGCCGTCCTCCAATGCCTCGTCGGAGGGGGCGACGCCCTCCACCGGCAGGCCGCGCAACTGATGCGCATGGCGCTTGAGCGCGCCGTAGCCCATGATCCCGAGCGCCTGGGGGTCGTCGAGCAGGCGTTTGATCACCATTTCGTCGTCTTCCCCCGCGTCGATGAACGCGCCGTCCTCGCGGATGTGGCCGCAGACCTCGCGCACCGTGGCGTCGGAGGCGGAAACCGGCAGGTCGTCGCAGCCCGGATTCATCACCAGATGGACGAAGACGTCGCGGGTGCCCGAGGTCAGGGGCGGTCCGTAGATGCGGATCGGCGTTTCCGGAAGGCTGGGCGAGATCTCGGACCAGTCGCGGTAGGGATTGGCGACCGTTCCCGACTTGGTCCGCACCGTGCGCGCCAGCGCCCGCCACAGGGTGGCGCGGCTGACCGGGAAGGAGGGGGCGGCCAGGCTGCGCGCGACGACGATGCCGTCGTAGCCGACCTTGAATTCGGCGACGTCGGCGACGCTGTTGGCCAGGCAGTGCTCTTCCTCGATCGGGGTGATGCGGCGCGACGCGGCGACGATGTCGGGGGAATTCAGGCCGACGTCGGAACAGAAGATCTTGAATCCGCCGACGGTGCCGGTGGCCTCGACCACCGGGGCGCGGAACGGCGTGCCCCGGCCGAAGGTTTCCGCCACCTCGGCGAGGAAGGCGTACATCGTCGAGGAACCGACGATGCGCACGGTCTCGCGCTCCGCCGCCGGAGCGGCGGGAGCCAGGCCGAAGGTCAGCGCGGCGAAGGCGCACAGGGCGAAAAGACGCGGCGGCATCGGCATCTCCCGGATGGGATCGGGCCCCGTCGTCAGGAAATGGCGACCAGGCCCCTCAGACCCAGGAAGATACCGGCGGCGATCACCGCCGACAAGGGGACGGTGATCAGCCAGGCGGCCAGGATGGTCTGCAAGTGACGGCGGCGCACCAGGCGGCGCTTGTTGGCTTTGTGCGCCTTGGCGACGGAGGGCTCCCCCGTCGGGGCTGGCGGCGCGGCGTTCTCCGGGAGGGGCGCTTCGGTCCGGCCGTCGCCGACGTCCGGTTGGGGGGGCGGCGACGGGCGCATCACGTTGGTCCAGTATTCGCGCAGGAAGCCCACCCCGAACACGCCGCCCACCGCGATGTGGGTGGAACTGACCGGCAGCCCCAGGGCGGAGGCCACCAGAACCGTCAGCGCCGCCGACAGCGCGACGCAGAAGGCGCGGGTCTGGTCCAGCTTGGTGATTTTCTCGCCGACGGTGCGAATCAGCTTCGGCCCGAAGAGAACCAGTCCGAACGAGATGCCCAGCGCCCCGACCACCAGCACCCAGGGCGGCAGGGTGACCTTGGCGGCGATGCCGCCGCCGTTGGCGGCATGCACCACCGCGGCCAGCGGGCCGACCGCGTTGGCGACGTCGTTGGCGCCGTGGGCGAACGACAGCAGTCCGGCGGAAAAGATCAACGGCGCGGTGAACAGGGAACTCACCGCCTTGCGCCGGTTCTCCAGGAAGGCCGACTGGCGGGCGACCAGGGGGCGCATCACCCCCAGGGTGACGGCGAAGGACAACCCGCCCAGGGTCAGGGCCAGCGGCGGACGCCAGATGTGGGACAGTCCCTTCAGGATCAGATAGACCGTGAAGCTGGCGGCGAGAACCGCGATCAACGGCGGAATCCAGCGCCGCGCCGCCGCGATGCGGTCCGGCTGGTAGAGGATCGCGACCTTGATGAAGGCCAGGAAGGCGCAGGCGACGATCCCCCCCAGGATCGGCGACAGGATCCAGCTGGCGACGATGGTCCGCATGGTGCCCCAGGCCACCGCGTCGGCGCCGGCGGCGATCAGGCCCGCGCCCATCACCCCGCCGACCACCGAGTGGGTGGTGGAAACCGGCGCGCCGATCGTCGTGGCCAAGTTGATCCACAAGGCGGCGGCCAGAAGGGCGCTCAGCATCGCCAGGACGAAGGTGTCGGGATCGGGCACCCGCTCGGGATCGACGATCCCCTTGGAAATCGTCGAGACCACGTCGCCGCCCGCGATGATCGCGCCCGCCGCCTCGCACACCGCGGCGATCACCAACGCCCCCATCATCGACAGGGCGCGCGAACCGACCGCCGGGCCGACGTTGTTGGCGACGTCGTTGGCGCCGATGTTGAGCGCCATGTAGCCGCCGATCACCCCGGCCAGGACGATGAACCATTGCTGTCCGCCCTGACCGCCCAGGGTCAGGGTGAACAAAAGGACGCCGATCAGGAACAGGCCGCCCAGGGCGATCGCGGTCTTGAAAGCGCCGAGGTGGCGGGTCGCGTCCTCCAACTGGGAGATCCGCTTCAGGTCCTTGTCGAGGGTGCTGTCGGCCAAGTCGTCCCGCCTTCGGTTCGCGCGCGAAAACCGCGTCACGCCGCCCGGTTGTCACGGAAGTGTCGCGGAAGTGTCATAGTGGCTTTGTTCCTTTCTGTCATCAGGCGCTTCCGGCGCACACACAGTGCGTGCATGTTTTCTTTTGTAATCAATAAGATACTGGTTCTCCCGGAAGATGGACGCGGAGTCCGGGGCGGGCCTGGGCGGGCGAATCGGGGTTGGGCGGGGGTCGCGGCCTCTTGACGGGCATCCGCGAAGCCGCGACAGTTTGCCCAGTCAACCGCAACGGAGTTTCCGACCCATGGCGCGCATGTCCGGCACCTTCAACAGCCCGCTGCTGCTGGGGTTCGATCATTTCGAGCGGATGCTCGATCGCATCTCGAAGACCTCGGCGGAGGGGTATCCCCCCTACAACATCGAACAGACCTCGGAAAACGGCCTGCGGATCACCCTGGCGGTGGCGGGATTTTCCGAATCCGACCTGTCGGTGACGCTGGAGTCCAATCAGCTTTCCGTCGCCGGGCGCATCGCCTGCGACGAGACCGAGCGGGTCTTTCTGCATCGCGGCATCGCGGCGCGGCAGTTCCAGCGGAGCTTCGTCCTGGCGGAGGGGATCGAGGTCACCGGCGCGTCGCTGGATCGCGGGCTGTTGCACATCGACCTGATGCGCCCGCCGCCGGAGACCCAGGTGCGCGAGATCAAGATCGGCAAGGGCGCGCCGAAGCCCGCCAGCCGCATGGCCATCGACGGCAAGAAGGAAGACTGACCGGCGCTCAGTCCCTGGGCAGCGACGGCAGGGGCAGGAACCGGGCGACGATGTCGCGGGCCAGCCGCACCGGGCGCTTGCTGACCGAATCGAGGCAGCACCAGCAGCTTTTGATTTCCGCCAGGGTCTGGTCGCCCCGGTCGATCTGCGTCCGGTAGAAGGCCTTCGCCCCGTCCAGTTTTCCAGCAGGAGCCTGACCACCACGTGGTCGTGCGGCAGCGCCGGACGGCGATAGCGGATGTCGTGAGCCAGCGCCACCCACAGATGGGTCGCCACCGCGTCTTTCGGCGCGAAGCGGCGCCAATGGCGCAGGACCGCGATCTGCACCCAGCGCAGATAGACGGCGTTGTTGACATGCCCCAGATCGTCGATGTCGTCGTCGGCGACATCGATGGGGACGTCGAATCTCTGATGGGCTCGGGCGATCATGGCCGGCTCCTCCGTGGGTGCGACGGCGGAGGGAACCATAGGCGCATTCGCGCCGCCGGAGTATCCGGTTTTTCCGAATGCCGGGGGGGCGGGCGAGGATCAGGCGGCGCGCGACCGCTCGGAATCGAGAAGCAGGGCGTACAGGGCGTCGGATTCGGTGGCGCCGCGCAGCTTTTCGCAGGTGCCCTTGTCGCGCAACAGGCGCGACACCCGGGCGAGCGCCTTCAGATGGTCGGCGCCCGCGTCCTCGGGGGCGATCAACAGGCAGAGCAGATCCACCGGCATGTCGTCCACCGAGTCGAAATCCACCGGCTGGTCGAGACGGGCGAACACCCCGTACAGGCGATCGATGCCGGGCAGCTTGGCGTGAGGAATGGCGATGCCGTTGCCGACCCCGGTGGAGCCCAGGCGCTCGCGGTCCAACAGGCCTTCCAGGACCTCGCCCTCGTCGAGTCCGATGACCTCGGCGGCCTTCTGGGCAAGCAGCTGCAACGCCTGCTTCTTGCTGTTCGCCTTCAAGGCGGGGATCACGGCGTTCGGTGCGATCAGGTCTGCAAGGGTCATTGTCTTCCTCGATCCATCCACGCGGGCCCGGGCGATAGTCGGGCGGCGCTTGCCGCATTTTTCGCAGACCAACGGAGCCGCGGTTTCGCGGCTCCGGCTGCCCTTGAGCGATTCTGTCGTCGCTTGCGGCGAGTGGCGGTTCAGCCTTTGCTGTTGGTTGCTTCGGGATCTACCCAGCCGATGTTTCCGTCCTGCCGACGGTACACCATGTTCAGGCGACCGTGGGAACTGTTCCGGAACAGAATGGCGTTTGCGTCGGAAAGGTCAAGTCGCATTACCGCGCCGGAGACGGTGCAGGTCGGAATCGCCTGACTGACTTCGGCGACGATCACCGGGGAAGCTTCTTCTTCCGGCAACTCGGCGTCGCTGGGTTCGGGGCGGATGATGAACTGCTGCGCGAGGATGCTGTCCTCGGGCTTGGCCTTGTTGTGGTTGGTCAGGCGGCGTTTGTAGCGGCGCAGCTGCTTGGCGATCTTTTCGCAGGCGCCGTCGAAGGCGGCGTAGGGATCGGTTCCGGCGGCGGCGGCTTGCAGGGTAAGGCCGCGAATCGGATGCACCGAGATATCGGACTTCACCAGATGCGCGTCCTTCGAGATGATGACGGCGGCGTCGATGGCGCGATCGAAATACTTTTCGACGAGCTGCGACAGGGTCTGGTCGGCGTGCGCGCGAAACGAGTCCCCAAGGTCGATCTGTTTGCCTTTGACGGTAATTTCCATGGCGTTCGTCCTACCTGACTGGGGCTGCGCCGAGGGCGCATCCCGATGAGCTATCCAATCGTCGGAGAGGCGCGCGCGCTTCGCGCCCGGAACCTGCCGCGTCGGCGCGGCGTCGGCGGAGGCGGGAAGCTAAAGGGCGCTCCCGTTTTCGTCAAGTCATCCGTGCGTCCTCGCGTCGTTGTTGATCCCCATACATCAGGATATGGGGAGGCTTCGGCGGATTTTCGCGGGGGGAAACCTTACGGAAAGTGGATTTTCAGTTCGCGGCGGCGCTGCGACGAGGACGAGATCTTCATCGCCTCGCGGTATTTGGCGACGGTGCGCCGGGCGATGTCGATGCCGTCCTCTTTCAGGATTTCCGCGATCCGGTCGTCGGACAACACGGCGTCGGCGGTTTCGTTCTCGATCAGGGTCTTGATCCGGTGGCGCACCGCCTCGGCCGAGTGGGCCTCGCCGCCGGCGGTGGAGGCCAGCGCCTGGGTGAAGAAGAACTTCAGTTCGAACACGCCGCGCGGCGAAGCCAGATACTTGTTGGTGGTGACCCGCGACACCGTGCTTTCGTGCATGCCGATTTCCTCGGCGATGTCGCGCAGGATCAGGGGTTTCAGGGCGCCGATGCCGTGCAGGAAAAAACCCGACTGCTGGCGGACGATCTCGCTCGCCACCTTGAGGATGGTGGTGGCGCGCTGGTGCAGCGACTTGACCAGCCAATTGGCGGACTGGAACTGTTCGTTCAAGAAGGCGCGGGTGGCGCGGTCGGCCTTGGCGCCGACCTCGGCATAGTAGCGGTTGGCGACCAGGACGCGCGGCAGGGTATCGGTGTTGAGTTCGATGATCCAGCCGCCGTCGCTGCCCTGGCGCATCAGGATGTCCGGCTCCACCGGCTGTTCGCGCACCGTCTCGAAGCTCGACGCGGGCTTGGGGTCGAGGCAACGGATTTCGGCGATCATCTCCGCCAGGTCTTCGTCGTCGACGCCGCAAACCCGCTTCAGCCGGGCAAGATCGCGCCGCGCCAGAAGATCCAGGTTGTCGAGAAGCGCCGCCATCGCCGGGTCCAGACGGTTGCGGTCGGCGAGTTGCAGGGCCAGGCATTCCTTCAGCGAACGGGCGAACACCCCGACCGGGTCGAACCCCTGCACCAGGGCCAGAACCCGCTCCACCAGGGCGACGTCGCAACCCAGCGCGGCGGCGGCGGTTTCGATGCCGCCGCTCAAGTATCCGGCGTCGTCCAGCATGTCGATCAGGTAGGCGCCGATCATCCGTTCCTTCGGATCGGCGGAGGACAGCCCCAACTGCGCGGTCAGGTGCTGGCGCAGACTGATGGTTTCGCCCACCGTCTGCTCCAGCACGTTGCCGTCGCCGTCGTGCGCGCCGTTGCCGTAGCGCCCCAGGTTGTCGGTGCCGCCGAAGCTCGCGTCGGCATCGGAGAAGGCGGAGGAATCCTCCGTCCGGCCGTCGTTGGTGAAGGTGTTGTCAACCTCGACGTCGAGCGGGGTTTCTCCGTCGCCGCCGGGGGGGTCGAGAAGCGGCGCCTCGGCCGCGCCGTCGGCGTCCCGCGCGGGCGGTTCCGGATCGTCCGGCGCGGCGTCGTCCTCGCGTTCGAGCAGGGGGTTCTTTTCCAGTTCCTGTTCGACGAACGAGGCCAGCTCCAGGTTCGACATCTGCAACAGCTTGATCGCCTGTTGCAGTTGCGGCGTCATCACCAGGGACTGGGACTGCCGGAGTTCGAGCCGGGGGGAGATCGCCATCGCGCGTCGTCCCCTACAGGCTGAAGCGGTCGCCCAGATAGACGCGGCGAACCCCTTCGTGCGCGACGATCTCGGCGGGCGCTCCCTCCATCATCACCGTGCCGTCGTAAAGGATGTAGGCGCGGTCGATGATGTCCAGGGTCTCGCGCACGTTGTGGTCGGTGATCAGGACGCCGATGCCGCGGTCCTTCAGGTGCGCCACCAGATTGCGGATTTCCCCCACCGCGATCGGATCGATGCCGGCCAGCGGCTCGTCGAGGAGGACGAAACTGGGGCGCGAGGCCAGCGCGCGGGCGATTTCGACGCGGCGGCGTTCGCCGCCGGAAAGCGACAGGGCGGATGCGCGGCGCAGATGGCTGACCGAGAACTCGGCCAGCAGGGCCTCCAGCTGCGCCTCGCGGGCGTCGGCGTCGGGCTCCACCACCTCCAGCACCGCCATCACGTTCTCTTCCACGGTCAGTCCCCGGAAGATCGAGGCCTCCTGCGGCAGATAGCCGATGCCCATCCGCGCCCGGTGATACATCGGCAGGCCGGTGATGGTCATGCCGTCGAGCAGGATCGACCCGACGTCGGGGGCGATCAGGCCGGTGATGCAGTAAAAGCAGGTGGTCTTGCCCGCGCCGTTGGGGCCAAGAAGCCCCACCGCCTCGCCGCGCTTCACCGACAGCGATACGTCGCGCAGCACCGGGCGGCGCTTGAAGCTTTTCCCCAGGTCCTTGACCTCCAGCCCGCGCAGCGGCAAAGGCGTCGCTTCGGCGGCGGGAGAGGTCGCCCGCGGTTCGGTGCTGGTCATCTGGATGCTTTCCCGCCCTGTTCGATAAGGCGCGCCCGTTTCTTCCCGGGCGTTGCCGGAATCGGCGCTTGATCCCCCGATTATCCGATACCGGACGGGCGGCGCAACGCTTTTCTCGGGTTGGCCGGATTTTTGCTTAAGGGCGCGACGGGGTTACGGTTTCGCCGCGCCGCGTTCCTCGGGCAGGGGGTCGGCCTTCTTCGGGGAGAACTTGCCGCGCACCGGCTGCGGCTTGTCGCTTTTCGCTCCGGGAGCCTTGGAATACAGGGTGCTGACCCCGGTGTTCATGTTGACCACCGCATAGGCGCCGTTCAGGGTGTCGGTGCCCCGGGTCAGGGTGACGTTGTCGAGCAGGGTGGCGATGCCGGTCTTGACGTTGTAACGCCCCCGGTCGCCGGTGGCGGTTTCCGACTTGGTGACGATGGTGACGTGGCCGTGCGCGTCCACCGCGTCGATGTCGCCGCCCTGGCCCTTCTGCTTCTTGGTCTTTTGCGCGGATTTCGGGGCGAAATAGGCGGTGACGATGTCGGCTTTCAGGGTCTTGTCCTCGCGCACCACCACGGCGTCGCCGCGCGCCACCGCGAAGCGCTTGGCGTCCCAGTATTCCAGTTCGTCGCGGGCGGTGATCACGGTGTCGGGGGTGACCAGCTTGGCGTGGGGCGCGCCGCGCAGCACCAGAACCGCCGATCCGATGTCGTAGACGGCGGTGTCGCCGGTGGCGGTTTCGGTGGGCGATGCGATGCGCACCTTGCCGTTGGCGTCCAGGCGCCAAAGCTCCGATTTGCCGCCCTGACCCTCGCGGTAGTGGGCGGTCAGGGTGTCGGCGTAGACGGTGGTGTCGCCGCGCGCCGCCGAGGCGTTGCCCTTGGCGACGAAGCGTTTGCCGTCGCGCATCCATTCGATGCCGTTGTCGGCCAGGACCTCGACCGGAGTCTGATCGCCCGGCGCGCCGAAGCCCAGGGATTGCGCGTCGGCGGCCCGGGGCAGGAGGAAAAGGGAGAACAGGGCGGGCAGGAGGACGCGCCACCGCGCGCGCGAATCACTTGCTGGTGCCATCGGCTTTCACTCCCGGACGAAGGATAAGGCGGGATTTCCCCTTGAACAGGATGCGCCGCCCCTTGTCGACGATGACGAACCCGGTGGTTCCCTTGACTTCCCCCAGGGGGCCGTGGGCGACCGCCGGTTCGTCGCCCTCGGCGCGGCCCAGTTGCAGCGAGACCCGCGCCGAGTTCGAATAAAAGGCGTATCCGTTGTCATGGTAGACCGAAACCCCGCCGGTCAGGCGCAGGATTTCGCCGCCGCGGTCGTAGGTGCCCTCGGGGGCGCAGGCGATCACCCAGCCGCCGTCCTTCGTTCCCAGGTCGGCGGCGGGCGATTCGAGGGCGATGAGGCGGGTGGCGGGGTCGATCTCGTGCGCCGATTCGGCGGTCACCATGAACGGCTGCCGGTCGTGGTCGGTGCCGCGAAAGCGGGCGTTGACGACGCGCAGGCGGTCGGGGTGGCGGGGGTCGATGCCCGACAGCGCGACGTGGAAGCGGTTGCGTTCCGCCTGGAACTGCGGCCACAGCAGGATCGCGCCGAACAGCAGCGCGGCGGCGGCGGGCAGCGCCAGTTTCATGGCGCGGACGAAGCGGCTGTAGAGCGAGGCGCGGCGCAGGGCGCCCGGACCGGCGGCGGCGGTAAGGAAACGCAGGTCGGGGGCGGTTTCGCCCTCGGCCGTGCCCGGCGCGGCGATCGTTTCCTGCGCGGCCCGGGGTTTCCTCATGACACCCCGGCGCGCAGACAGTCGTGCATGTGGATCAGGCCGACCGGGCGGCCATCGGCGGAGACGACGAACAGGCTGGTGATCTTGCGGTCGTTCATCGTTCCCAGGGCCTCGGCGGCCAGCCCGTCGGGGTTGGCGGTCTTGGGGCTGGCGGTCATCACCGCGTGGGCGGGCATGTCCAGAAGATCGGGGGCCATGTGACGGCGCAGGTCGCCATCGGTGATGATGCCGACCAGCCGGGCGTCCGCATCGACGATGCCGACGCAGCCGAAGCTTTTCTGGCTCATCACGATCAGCGCGTCGCCCATCCGGGTGTCGCGGTCGATCAGCGGCACCTCGGGCAGCGGGTGCATCAGGTCGCGCACCTTCAACAGGCGCTGACCGAGCTTGCCGCCGGGGTGGAAGGTCTTGAAGTCGCTGGCCGAAAATCCCCGCCGCTCGAGCAAGGCGACGGCGATGGCGTCGCCCAGGGCCAGGGTGGCGGTGGTCGAGGTGGTGGGCGCCAGGCCGAGCGGGCAGGCCTCGCCGTCGGCGGGCAGGGTCAGGCAGATGTCGGCGGCGGACCCCAGGGCGCTCGACGCGCGCTCGGTGATCGCGATCAGCGGGATGGCGAAGCGCCGGGAATAGGCGATGATGTCGGCAAGTTCGGCGGTTTCCCCCGACTTCGACAGCAGGATCAGGGCGTCCTGGCGGGTCACCATGCCGAGGTCGCCGTGGCTCGCTTCCGCCGGGTGGACGAAGAACGACGGCGTGCCGGTGGAGGCCAGGGTGGCCGAAATCTTGCGTCCGATATGGCCGCTTTTGCCCATGCCGGAGACGATCACCCGCCCGTGCTCCGAGGCGACGACGCGGCCTTCCAGAAGGTCGAGGGCGCGGGAGAAATCGTCGCCCAGGTCGGCGCTCATCCGGGAAAGCGCCGCCGCTTCGGCCTCCAGCACGTGGCGCGCCGCCGCAAGGTCGGAGGCGACGCGGTCGGCAATGGCGGCGGGAACGGCAATCGGGGTGTTCATCGGTCGGGCGTCCAGGCGGGCGAAGGGGGCTCAGTGGGCGAAGATGTCGTCTTCGGCCCATCCCGCGAGGTCGAGGGCGGCGCGGGTGCCGAGGAAGCCGAAGCAGGCCTGCGCCAGATCGGCGCGGCCTTCGCGGGCGAGAAGCGCGTCCAGCTTCTCCTTCAGGCGGTGCAGATGCAAAACGTCGTTGGCGGCGTAATGCTGCTGCTCGGCCGAGAAGTCCGAGGCTCCCCAGTCGGAGGTCTGCTGCTCCTTCGACAGTTCCACCCCCAAAAGGTCGCGGCAGATGTCCTTCAGGCCGTGGCGGTCGGTGTTGGTGCGGCAAAGCTTGGAGGCGATCTTGGTGCAATACACCGGCGCGCAGGCCACCCCCAGGTGACGCGCGATCATCGCTACGTCGAAGCGGGCGAAATGGAAGATCTTCAGAAGCTTGGGATCGGTGAACGCCGCCTTCAGGTTGACCGCGTCGATGCCGGGGACGATGCGCACCAGATGGGCGTCGCCGTCGCCGCCGGAAAGCTGCGCCAGACACAACCGGTCGCGTTGCAGGTTCAGGCCCATGGTCTCGGTGTCCACCGCGACGGAGCCGGAAAAGACGACGGATCGGGGAAGGTCGCCGTGATGCAGGAAAATCGCCATTGCTGCCCTCTTGAACAGGCCCTCGCGCGGGGCCTTAAGGTACGACCGCGCGCGCCGGGTCAAAGGGCAAAGTGCCGCGGGCGCATCGACGTCGTTGGCGGTGGTGCCCAGGAGAAGACTCGAACTTCCACGGTATTTCTACCACAGGTACCTGAAACCTGCGCGTCTACCAATTCCGCCACCTGGGCACTGGTCCGCCAGACGATCCGGGCGAGGGGTCGAACCCGCCGCCCAACCGGAGCAGCCGGTCAGTGAGGGAGGGTTTATGTCGGCTTCGCGACGCAAAGTCAACACCCTTTTTTCGGGTCTTCGCCGCCGTCGCCGGACGGGGCGCGGGAAACCGGCCGCACCCGACGAAAGTCGTTTTTCATGCATAACTTTCGTCTAGAAATAATCGGCCCGACCCCCTGCCGATATGGGCATGTCGCCGCCATCTTTCTATAACAGGCGGCGCGAACGCCACCAGGCAGGGGAGTGGAGCAGGCATGACGACGCGGCGTCTGGTCACGGTTTTCGGCGGCTCCGGCTTTATCGGCCGCCATCTGGTGCGGCGCCTGGCGGCGACCGGCGCGGTGATCCGCGTCGCCGTCCGCTATCGCGAGGACGCCCATTTCCTAAAGACGATGGGCGACGTCGGGCAGATCACCGCCATGGAAACCGACATCGCCGACCCGGCGGATATCCGCCGCGCGGTCGAGGGCGCGGATTGGGTGGTCAACCTGGTCGGGATTTTCCATCCTCGCGGCATCCACACCTTCGAGGCCCTGCACGCCAAGGGCCCCGGCCTCATCGCCGCCGCCAGGGAGGCGGGGGCGAGCCGCCTCGTCCACGTTTCGGCGATGGGGGCGGACACGGCGGCGGAATCCGCCTACGCCCGCACCAAGGCGGAGGGCGAGCAAGGCGTGCTGTCCGCCTTTCCCGGCGCCACCATCGTCCGCCCCAGCGTCGTCTTCGGGCCGGAGGACGATTTCTTCAACCGGTTCGCCCGGCTGGCGATGGTCTCTCCCTTCCTGCCGGTGATCGACAAGAATGCCTGGGGCGGCGGTTGCAAGGGCCTGTTCGGCGACGGCGGGCCGAAGTTCCAGCCGGTCTACGTCGGCGACGTCGCCGATGCCATCGTCGCCGCGCTGAAGGGCGAGGGCTGCGGCGGCAAGACCTTCGAACTCGGCGGGCCGCACGTCTATTCGATGCGCCGGATCATGGAAATGACCCTCCTTGCAATCGGACGCAAGCGCTGGTTGCTGCCGATGACCTTCGGCATGGCGAAGTTTCAGGCGGCGCTGATGAGCCTTTTGCCGAAACCCCCGCTGACCCGCGATCAGGTGTCGATGATGATGCGCGACAACGTGGCCTCGGGAAACTGTCCGGGATTCGCCGAGCTTGGCATCGAACCCACCACCGCGGAAACCATCGTCCCCACCTACCTCGGCCGTTTCCGCAAAACCCACCGCCAGGCGATGCGCGATCGCTAAGGCCGGGGCGCTGCCCCGGACCCCGCTGGGGACTCGGTCCCCAGACCCCGTTCCCGGTTTTTGCGCGTAGCGCCATGAAATCATCGCGCCGCGTGAGGGGTGTTTGCCGCTACGCGGCGAAAAAAGAAGGGCCTACGGCCCTGTGCGGGGTCCGGGACGGGGTCCCGGTTTGGTTGTTATCCCAGGCAGCGGTCGAAGCCGGGGATGAAGCCGTAGGCGGCGGCCAGCATCGCCGCGCCCAAGAGCACGCGGTAGGCGGCGAAGGGGGCGAAGCTGGCGTTTCTCAGCCAGCGCGTCAGAATCGCGATGGCGGCCAGCGCGGTGACGAACGACAGTCCCGCCGAATAGAGGGCGGCGGTGGTCAGTACCGGCTGGTTGGCGCGGAGGATGTCCAGTCCGGCCAGGGTTCCGGCGGCGAGGATGGTGGGAATCGACATCAGCATCGAGAAGCGGGCCGCCTCGCCCCGTTCGTAACCCAAAATGCGCGCCGCGGTCATGGTGATGCCGCTGCGGCTGGTGCCGGGGATCAGGGCGATCGCCTGGGCGAGGCCGATGGTCACCGCGTCGGGCAGGGTCATGTGCTCGATCCGGCGCACCGTCAGCCCCATGCGGTCGGCGATGAAAAGCAGCAGGCCGAAGCCGAGGGTCGCCCATCCCAGCACCAGGATGCTCCGTCCGGCGGTTTCCACCATGTCCTTGGCTAGGAACCCCGCCACCACCACCGGCACCGTCGCCACCACGATGTGCAGCACCATGCGTCCGCCGGGGGACTTGCGCATCCGGGCCGCCGCCCACAGGCCCAGGATCATCTTCCAGACGTCGCGCCAGAAGTACAGCATCACCGCGCCCAGGGTGCCGACGTGCATGGCGACGTCCATGTCCAGGCCCTGATCCGGCCAATCGGCGACGCAGGGGACCAGGATCAGGTGCGCCGAGGAACTGATCGGCAGGAACTCGGTGATGCCCTGGACCACCGCCAGGACGATCAGGTTCAGCCAAGTCATGGTGGATACCCCCTCTCCGGAAGCCCGATGTCGCGCGGGTCTTGGTTTGGTCCCCGCCCCCGGTTCGGGGTGGATCGCAGATACATAACACGCTGGCGGCGCGGCCCCAAACGGGATTTAGTAATCAAATGATTACTAAATCCCACCCCGGAAGCCGCGCTTCGCGGGATTGTCACCAGAAAATCCAAAAAATAGGTCAGCAAGACTGACAAAGGTGCGTTTTCCCTCTCGTCACGGGGGGCGAAATCCACTAAGAGTCCGCTCGACTCCGTGACGCGCGGGGGTATCGGCGGCTCGCCCCGGGGTATGGGGCGCGAAAGGAAAGGGACCCAGGTATGGCGCAGAACAAGATGCTTCAGTTCATCCGGCTGGAGCGCCACACCCCGGACAAGCGCGCCGCCGCCGAACGCGGCCAGGATTTCAAGGAAATCTACGGCGGCTTCGACGCCGAGCGCGCCACCGCGCAGGCGTCGCGGTGCGAACAGTGCGGCATCCCGTTTTGCAGCCTGCGCTGTCCCCTCCACAACAACATCCCCGACTGGCTGATGCTGGCCGCCACCGGCCGTCTGGAGGAGGCCTACGCGGCGTCCTCGGCGACCAACACCCTGCCCGAGATCTGCGGTCGCATCTGCCCGCAGGATCGCCTGTGCGAAGGCTCCTGCGTGCTGGAGCAGTCCACCCACGGCGGCGTCACCATCGGCGCGATGGAGAAATTCATCACCGATTCCGCCTTCGACGCGGGCTGGGTGAAGCCCTTCGCGCCGAAGGTCGAGCGCCGGGAGTCGGTCGGCATCATCGGCGCCGGTCCGGCCGGACTGGCCGCCGCCGAACAGTTGCGGCGCCTGGGCTATCGGGTCGAGGTCTACGACCGTCACGACCGCGCCGGCGGGCTTCTGGTCTACGGCATTCCCGGCTTCAAGCTGGAAAAGGAGGTGGTGGCGCGTCGCGTCGCGGTGTTCGAGAAAAGCGGCGTGATCTTCCACCACAACGTCGATATCGGCAGGGACGTCACCCTCAACGATCTGCGCAAGAAACATGCCGCCGTGGTCGTCGCCACCGGCGTCTACGCGGCGCGCGGCCTGGGGATTCCCGGCTCCGGCCTGGAGGGAGTGGTCCCCGCGCTGGACTATCTGACCTGTTCCAATCGCCTGAACCTGGGCGACCGGGTCGCCGATTTCGACAGCGGCCGCCTCAACGCCAAGGGCAAGCGGGTGGTGGTGATCGGCGGCGGCGACACCGCGATGGACTGCCTGCGCACCGCGCTGCGCCAGGGCGCGGTGTCGGTGAAGTGTCTGTATCGCCGCGACCGCGCCAACATGCCGGGCTCGCAGCGCGAGGTGGACAACGCGATCGAGGAAGGGGCGGAGTTCGTCTGGCTGGCCGCGCCGCAAGAGGTGGTGGCCGGCGCCGACGGTTGCGTCGCCGGGGTGCGCACGGTGAAGATGCATCTGGGCCTGCCGGACGCCTCGGGCCGACAGAGTCCGGACCCGGTCCCGGGGTCCGAACACGTGGTGCCGGCCGACATGGTGCTGGCGGCCCTGGGTTTCGGGCCCGAGGATCTGCCCGTCCTGTTCGGCGCCCCGGATCTGGCGGTGACCCGCTCGGGAACCCTGGTCGTCGATCCCAAGACGATGATGACCAGCCTGGACGGGATATTCGCGGCGGGCGACATCGTGCGCGGCACATCTCTGGTGGTGTGGGCGGTGCGCGACGGACGCGACGTGGCGCAGCACGTTCACGCCTATATACGGCAGGGATCGGCCGCCGCCCCCCTGGTCAACGCGGGTTGAGGAAAGGACCGGAACAATGAGCGAGATCACCAACAACACCTGGTCCGAATCCGGCGACGCGTTCGTCGCGCGCTTCGAGGAAGGCCGCGCCGCGATGCTGGCGGCGGGCGCCGTCGATCCGATGCAGGCGCACGACGCCTGCGGCGTCGGCCTGATCGCCACCCTGGACGGCAAGCCGCGCCGTCAGGTGGTGGAGGCGGCGATCAACGCGCTGAAGGCGGTGTTCCATCGCGGCGCGGTGGACGCCGACGGCAAGACCGGCGACGGCGCGGGCATCCATGTGCAGATTCCCCAGGACTTCTTCAAGGAGCACGTGCGCCGCACCGGCCACCGGCCGGAAAAGGGGCGTCTGGCGATCGGCATGGTGTTCCTGCCGAAGACCGACCTGAACGCGCAGGAAGCCTGCCGCGCCATCGTCGAGAACGAGGTGCTGCAATTCGGCTATGGCCTGTACGGCTGGCGTCAGGTGCCGGTGGACGTTTCGGTGATCGGCGAGAAGGCCAACGCGACGCGGCCCGAAATCGAACAGATCATGATCGTCAACCTGAAGCACACCGCCGAGGAGGACTTCGAGCGCGACCTGTTCATCATGCGGCGGCGCATCGAGAACCAGGTGCGGCAGAACAACATCCCCGACTTCTACATCTGTTCGATGTCGTGCCGGTCGGTGATCTATAAGGGCCTGTTCCTCGCCGAGCAGTTGACCTCGTTCTATCCCGATCTTCTGGACGAACGCTTCGTCTCCAGCTTCGCGATCTATCATCAGCGCTATTCCACCAACACCTTTCCCACCTGGCGGCTGGCCCAGCCCTTCCGCATGCTCGCCCACAACGGCGAGATCAACACCCTGGCGGGCAACGTCAACTGGATGAAGTCGCACGAGACCCGCATGGCGGGCGAGGTGTTCGGGGCGGCGGTCGCCGATCTGAAGCCGGTGATCCAGCCCGGCGGTTCGGACTCCGCGGCGTTCGACAACGTCTTCGAGCTCCTGGTCCGCGCCGGGCGCACCGCGCCGATGGTCAAGTGCCTGATGATTCCCGAATCGATCGGCCAGAACACCGCGATGCCGGCGGCGCACCGCGCCATGTTCTGGTACTTCAACACGATCATGGCGCCCTGGGACGGTCCGGCGGCGATCGCCGCCACCGATGGCCGCTGGGTGGTCGCGGGGATGGATCGCAACGGCCTGCGCCCGATGCGCTATTCGGTCACCGAGGACGGCCTGCTGATCGTCGGTTCCGAGGCCGGGATGGTCCGGGTGCCCGAGGAAAGCATCAAGGAAAAGGGCCGGGTCGGCCCCGGGCAGATGATCGCCGTCGATCTGGCCGATGGACGCCTCTATCACGACCGTGAGATCAAGGATCTTCTGGCGGGCAAGCAGCCGTTCACCGAGTGGGTGGAGCGGATCACCCAGATCGACGACCTGATCAAACCGGGCGTGCCCGAGGCGCCGGAACTGGACGAGACCGAACTGCGCCGCCGCCAACTGGTCTATGGCCTGACCATGGAGGACATGGAGCTGATCCTTCAGCCGATGGTCGAGGATGCGAAGGAGGCGGTCGGCTCGATGGGCGACGACACCCCCCTGGCGGTGCTGTCCTCCAACTATCGCGGCCTGCACCACTTCTTCCGGCAGAACTTCTCGCAGGTGACCAATCCGCCGATCGACAGCTTGCGCGAAACCCGGGTGATGTCCTTGAAGACGCGGCTGGGCAACCTCGGCAATATCCTGGCCGAGGAAGAGGGGCAGTGCAATCTGCTGCAACTCGACAGCCCGGTCCTGACCAACAAGGAATTCGACGCGATGCGCGCCTACATGGGCGACACCGTGCACGAAATCGACGCCACCTTCGAACCCGACGCCGGGTTGAACGCCCTGCGCACCGCGATCACCCGCATCCAGCGCGAGGCCGAGGACGCGGTGCGGGGCGGTTGCGTCCACCTGATTCTCACCGACACCAATCTGGGCGAAAGCCGCGCGCCGATTCCGATGATTCTGGCGGTCGGCGCGGTGCATTCGCACCTGGTGCGGAATTCGCTGCGCACCTTCACCTCGCTCAACGTGCGGTGCGGCAAGGCGATGGACACCCATTATTTCGCGGTGCTGATCGGCGTCGGCGCGACCACGGTCAACGCCTATCTGACGCAGGAGGCGATCGCCCAGCGCCATCGCCAGGGTCTGTTCCCCGGCCTGTCCTTCGAGCAATGCCTGACCAACTACAAGGCCGCGATCGACCAGGGCCTGTTGAAGATCATGTCGAAAATGGGCATCGGCATGATCAGTTCGTATCGCGGCGGCTACAACTTCGAGGCGGTGGGCCTGTCCCGCACCCTGGTGGCGGAATTCTTCCCCGGCATGAACTCGCGGATTTCCGGCATCGGCCTGTCCGGTTTGCAGCACACCCTGGTGGAGCAGCACCGGCGCGCCTATGAATCGGAAACCCCGATGCTGCCGATGGGCGGGTTCTATCGCTATCGCAACGGCGGCGAACTGCACGCCTGGGACGGCAACCTGATTCATCAGGTGCAGAAGGCCTGCGCCACCGGCAACTACGCGCTCTATCAGGAGTACGCCAAGGGCGTCTACGCGATGCCGCCGGTCAACATCCGCGATCTGCTGGAAATCAAGTCGGCGGGTCCGGCGCTGCAATCCGAGGAAGTCGAATCGGTCACCGAGATCCGCAAGCGCTTCGTCACCCCCGGCATGTCGCTGGGCGCGCTGTCGCCCGAGGCGCACGGCGCCCTGAACATCGCGATGAACCGCATCGGCGCGAAATCCTGCTCGGGCGAGGGCGGCGAGGTGCGGGAACGCTATCAGCCGACGCCCGAGGGCGACAACCCCAACTCGGCGATCAAGCAGGTGGCCTCGGGCCGGTTCGGCGTCACCGCCGAATACCTGAACCAGTGCCGCGAGCTTGAAATCAAGGTGGCGCAGGGCGCCAAGCCCGGCGAGGGCGGACAGCTGCCCGGCTTCAAGGTCACCGAGATGATCGCCAAGCTGCGCCATTCCACGCCGGGGGTGATGCTGATTTCCCCGCCGCCGCACCACGACATCTATTCGATCGAGGACCTGGCGCAGCTGATCTACGACCTGAAGCAGATCAATCCCAGGGCGCGGGTCTGCGTCAAGCTGGTGGCGCGCTCCGGCATCGGCACCATCGCCGCCGGGGTGGCCAAGGCGAAGGCGGACGTGATCTCGATTTCCGCCAATTCGGGCGGCACCGGCGCGTCGCCGGTGACCTCGATCAAGTTCGCCGGTCTGCCCTGGGAACTCGGCCTCGCCGAGGCGCATCAGATGCTGACCCTGAACCGTCTGCGCCACCGCGTCACCCTGCGCACCGACGGCGGCATCAAGACCGGCCGCGATATCGTCGTCGCGGCGATGCTGGGGGCCGAGGAATTCGGCATCGGCACCCTGTCCTTGATCTCGATGGGCTGCATCATGGTGCGGCAGTGCCACTCCAACACTTGTCCGGTCGGCGTCTGCACCCAGGACGAGAAGCTGCGCGCGATGTTCAAGGGCACGCCGGAGCGGGTGGTCAACCTGTTCACCTTCATCGCCGAGGAGGTGAAGGAAATCCTCGCCTCGATCGGGGTGAAAAGCCTGGCCGAGGTGGTCGGTCGCTCCGACCTTCTGCATCAGGTCAGCCGCGGCTCGCCGCACCTCGACGACCTCGACCTCAACCCGATCCTGGTGCGTCCCGACGTCGGCGGCTGGCCGACCCGCTGCACCCTGGCCGAGGGCGAACGCAACGAGGTGCCGGACACCCTGGACGCGCAGATGATCCACGACGCGCGTCAGGCGTTGGAAGACGGCGAGAAGATGCAGCTGTCCTACAACGTCCGCAACGTGCAGCGCGCCATCGGCACCCGGATGTCGCACCACATCGTCACCCGTTTCGGCATGACCGGGCTGCGCCCCGGCCACATCACCGTGCTGCTGCGCGGCTCCGCCGGGCAGTCGCTGGGGGCGTTCGCGGTGCAGGGTCTGAAGCTGGAGGTCCAGGGCGACGCCAACGACTATGTCGGCAAGGGCCTGTCCGGCGGCTTGATCACCATCCGCCCGTCGATTTCCAGCAAGCTGGAAAGCCACAAGAACACCATCATCGGCAACACCGTTCTCTATGGCGCGACGGCGGGCAAGCTGTTCGCGGCGGGACAGGCGGGGGAGCGCTTCGCGGTGCGCAACTCGGGCGCCGAGGCGGTGGTCGAGGGCTGCGGCTCCAACGGCTGCGAATACATGACCGGCGGTTTCGTCGTCATCCTGGGAGCGGTCGGCCACAACTTCGCGGCGGGGATGACCGGCGGCATGGCTTTCGTCTACGACCCCGACGACCGGTTGGAGGAACGGCTCAACCCCGGTTCGGTGATCCGCCAGCGGATCGAGGTGCCCTTCTACGAAGAGAAGCTGAAGGCGATGGTCGAGGAGCACGTCAAGGAAACCCAGTCGCGCTACGCCCAGGAAATCCTGCTGAATTGGGAATTCGCGGTCGGTCGCTTCTGGCAGATCGTGCCCAAGGAGATGCTGGACAAGCTGGAGGTTCCGGTGACCGCGCCGCGCGCCGCGGAGTGACCGCAAATCGAGGCAAGGAACGCCGGATCCTCCAAGGGATCCGGCGTTTTCCTTCTTGACGGTGGAAGTCGTCAGCCGGTGATGCTAGGTTGCTTCCAAAGAGAAAAGAAACGTCTTGCTGATGGAAAGATAAGGCGGAATGCCGACCCAGGATTCGATCTATCGCCCGACCGTTGATGCCCTGTTCAAGCTGTTTTCCAATGCGTTGTTGGAGAAATTCAACCAGCCGGGGCATGACTCCCTGCACCGTGACGAAGTCGAGGCGATTCTCGCCTATTTTCAGGCCGGGAGTCCGGAGCTCGACTCCTATTACGAGCGACTGTTCGGCGCCTACGATCGCCTGAATTCGGCGATGGCGATGAATCGCATGCGCTCCGACGAGTTCAACCGCCTGATCGTCGAAAGCTTCGAGGACCGGTTGACCGAACGCGCCGCGCCCAAGGACGGCAAGATTCCCCTCGACCGGATTCCGCGCGAATCCCTGCCCGCGATGTTCTATGTGATGCGGCAGATTCTGGGGGCGGAATTCATCGAAAAATCCGCCACCACCTGCCGCGAGGCGCGGCGCGCCATCCAGGACCGCGACGGCCCCGCCTTCTCGTGGGAGGTGTTCTTCCAGGACGCGGCGATGGTCAAGGTGCAGCAAAGCGCCATCGCCCGCTTCGTGATCTATTTCCGCGAGGATTTCGAAAAGAAGAAGAAGTGGATCATCAAGGCGCTCAACTACAACGCCTCGGACTCCGACCTGCGGGGCGGGCTGGCGGGTTCGTACCTGTTCAACGAAGGCAAGCTGAAGATCCTGCTTCTGGCGATGATCCGGCGGATCGACGCCGGGATGATGACCGCGTCCGAACGCGTGGCCCTGGTCAAGAATATCGGCGAGGAACGCATCAAAACCGTCGAACGGGTCAAGATGGACGTCAAGTTGCTTGACGATAAGCGCTTATTCTAACACAAACTTGGCGTAAGGCGGGTCGCCTTTGCGGGTTTGACATGATCGTTTGCGTGCATCAGGTTCTCTGCGCCGCGTCGCGCGCGCTTCGGGTTCAGCTGGGCGAAAAGGGTCTGGCGTTCGAACTGCGCGCCGAGCGCCCGTGGGAGCGCGCGCCGGAATTCCTTCGCCTCAACCCGGCGGGGGAGCCTCCGGTCCTGCTGGACGAGACGCGAACCATCGCCGGAATCTTCCCCGCCCTCGAATACGTCGAGGAAACCCACCCCGAGCCGCCGCTTCTCGGGCGCGACCCCGAGCAGCGGGCCGAGGTGCGGCGCCTGCTCCATTGGTTCCTGGCGAAGTTCGAGCGCGAGGTGACGCAGCCGATCGTCGGCGAAAAGCTGATCAAGCGTCTCTCCGCCGGGGGGGCGCCGAATTCCCGCGCGATCTTCGCCGGGCGGTTGAACATCCACGTCCACATGGATTACATCGCCTGGCTGATGGAACGCCGCCGCTGGCTCGCCGGAGAGACGATGACCCTGGCCGACATCGCGGCGGCGGCGCAGTTCTCGGTGGTGGACTTCGCGGGCGAGGTGCCCTGGACCCGCCACCCCGAGGCCAAGGACTGGTACGCCCGCATCAAGTCGCGCCCGACCTTCCGCCCGCTCCTGGCCGACAAGCTGCCCGGCATCGTGCCGCCCAAGCACTACGCCGACCTGGATTTCTGACCTTCCTCGAAAGGACACGCCATGACCGATGACCGCACGCCGTCGCGCCACGAGACGGGGTTGAAAACGCTTGCCAGGATCGACGGCAAGGCGGGGAAGGCGGTGGTGCAAAGCCTCTCCGACATCGCGCCCGACTTCGCGAAGTTCCTGATCGAGTTTCCCTTCGGCGACATCTATTCCCGCCCCGGCCTGGATTTGCGCAGCCGGGAAATCGTCACCGTGGCCGCCCTGGCGGCGATGGGCAACGCCTTGCCGCAGTTGAAAATCCACATCGGCGCGGCGCTCAACGTCGGGGTGACGCGCGAGGAAATCGTCGAGCTTCTGATGCAGATCGCCGTCTATGCCGGTTTCCCGGCGGCGCTGAACGGCCTGTTCGCGGCGAAGGAGGTCTTCGCCGCCCGCGACGCGGACGGCGAATAGCGATTTGTCCTTAAGGCTTGGCCGCCTCCGGCTCGGGGAATTCCAGCAACTCGATGTTGCGGCGCACGTCGTCCAGAAGCGGCGCGTCCTCGGGCAGTTCGGCCAGCGCCGCCGCCCAGTCGGCGCGCGCCTTCGCGGGCTGCTTCATCAGGCGGTGGACGATGCCGCGCTCCAGCCGCGCCGCCGGATCGGCGGGGGCGATCTTCACCGCCGCGTCCAGATCCTGCAACGCCAGATCCAGGGCGTCGAGGAAGCGATAGGCGGAGCCGCGGGTCACCAGCGCCTCGACGTTCCTCGGCGCCAGCTTCAGGGCCTCGGTGGCGTCGTCCACGGTCAGCCCATAGTTCTGCGCCCGGGCGCGGATGCGGGCGCGCCCCAGCCACAGATCGGCGGACTTCGGCGACAGGCGAATCGCGGCGGACTGCGCGGCGTTGGCCGCATCCCAGTTCTTCGCCTCGATCCAGGCGCGCGCCGCCTGCTCCAGAATTCCGGCGCGGGTGTCGTCGTCCTGGCGGCTTTGCCGCGCCATCTCTTGCAGGCGCTCCGCCGCTTCCGTCGCGAAGCCCATTTTCAACAGCGCGGCGGCGGCGCAATGCTTGGCGGGTTCGCCGCCGCCCAGGGCGGCCCAGGAGTCGGCGTCGTCGAAGGCGTCCTTGGCGCTGACGTCGATCTTCGCCATGCAGGCGGCGTAGCGCGCCGCGTCGGCCTTCCGCGCCGCGATCGCCCCGGGCGTCGGCGGCTTGCCTTGCGGCTTCGCCGCGTCGGCGGCCAGGACGGAAACGGCGGCGCATTGAAGCGCGGCGAAAAGCAGTGCTAGTCTGGCCGCGCGACGCGGAAACAAGGAAAGCGACATCGTGACGACGCCCCATCTGTTGATCTTCGGCCTCGGTTATAGCGGTTTGCGGCTGGCGCGGGAATGCCTTGCCGACGGTTGGCGGGTTTCCGGCACGGTGCGGTCCGCCGACAAGGCCCTGGCCCTGCGCGAGCGGGGGATCGACGCCCACGAATTCGCCGGGGGCGAATCGTTGCCCGAGGCGGATTTGGCCTCCGTCACCCACGTTCTCGACACCACGGTTCCGGATGCCGATGGCTCCGCCGCTCTGCCCGAGGTTCGCCGCCTGTTCGTCGCCGGGGTGCGTCCGCTTTGGGCGGGGATGCTCTCCACCACCGCCGTGTATGGCGATTGCGAGGGCCGATGGGTGGATGAAACCGCCGCGCCCAACCCTGGCTCGGCGCAGGGGCGCGCCCGCTTGATATCGGAAACCCGTTGGCTCGCCTGGGGCGCGGAGACCGGCGTCGCCGTCCACGTCTTCCGCCTGCCCGGCCTTTATGGGCCGGGGCGCTCCGCCCTCGACGCGGTACGCGACGGCACGGCGCGGCGCATCCACCGCGAAGGCCACCGTACCAGCCGCGTCCACGTCGATGATGTCAACGCGGCGCTTCGCCTGTCCATGGCCGCCCCCCGCGCGGGACGGGTCTACAACCTTGCCGACGACGAGCCCGCCCCCAATGCCGAGGTGGTGGACTTCGCCTGCGCGCTTCTCGGCGTCGCGCCGCCGCCCCTGGAACGCTACGAGGATTTGGCCCCCACCGATCCGCGCCTGCGCTTCCTGAAGGAAAGTCGCCTCGTCGCCAACGTCCGCGCCAAGACCGAACTCGGCTGGGCCTTGCGCTATTCCACCTACCGCGAGGGCCTGATGGCGGCGCTGGCGGGGGAGTAAAACCAGGCCGGGCTCTGCCCGGACCCGCTAGGGGCCTTGGGCCACTAGAACCCCATTCCTTTTTTCGCCGCGTCAGCGGCAATCGACCGTTACGCCGCGTGATGGCTCTATAGCGCTACGCGCAAAAAAGCCAAAAGGAATCGGGTCTGGGGCCCAAGGCCCCGGCGGGGTCCGGGGCTGGCCCCGGCCTGGTTTTTAGATTCTTCTTTACTCCCTCGCCCGATCGTCTAGATTGTGCCCGACATTCTTGTTGGAGCGGCCAGCGGACGCCGATGAGGGTGGGCCGGTGGCCCACTTTTTTTGTTTGTGCGAACCGCTGGCGGAAACGGAACGCGATGGACATTGCACGACGGGTTGCGCAACTGATCGAACCGGCCCTTGGCGACATGGGCTTCGAGTTGGTGCGGGTGCAGTTCACCGGAACCGTCCGGCGCACCTTGCAGATCATGGCGGATCGCGCCGACGGCGCGGCGATCGGCGTGGACGATTGCGCCGAGATCAGCCGCGCGGTGTCGGCGCTGCTCGACGTGGACGACCCGATTCCCGGGCAATACCTGTTGGAGGTCAGCTCTCCCGGGCTGGACCGTCCGTTGACCCGGGCCAAGGATTTCGTCCGCTACGCGGGCTATGCGGCGAAGCTGGAAACGGTGATGCCGGTGGACGGGCGCAAGCGGTTCACCGGGCGGGTGGTCGGCCTGTCCGAGGACGGGGCGATCGTTTTCGCCGTTGACGAGGGCGGCGAGATCGCGGTGCCGTTCTCGAATTTCGCCCGCGCGAAACTGGTGCTGACCGACGAGTTGATCAAGGCGGCGGAAGCGGAACAAGGTTAATCGGAAGGACGCGATGGAACGTACAGCGGCATTGCCACGGCCCGAGTTGCTTCAGGTTGCGGAAGCGGTTGCCCGAGACAAGGGGATCGATCGCGACGAAGTCATCCAGGCGATGGAATCGGCCATCCAGAAGGCCGGACGTTCGAAATACGGGCACGACTACGACATTCGCGCCACCATCGATCGCAAGACCGGCGAGATCAAACTCGCCCGTTACGTCGAGGTGGTGGAAGAGGTCGAGGACGAGAACACCCAGATGACCCTGGCGCAGGCGCAGGCCCGCGACGCCGGGTTGCAGGTGGGCGAGTTCCTGGTCGATCCGTTGCCTCCGATCGATTTCGGGCGCATCGCCGCGCAGACGGCGAAGCAGGTGATCGTGCAGCGGGTGCGCGACGCCGAGCGCCTGCGCCAGTTCCAGGAATTCGAAAACCGCACCGGCGAGATCGTCAACGGCCTGGTCAAGCGAGTCGAGTTCGGCAACGTCTATGTCGATCTGGGGCGCGCCGAGGCGCTGCTGCGCCGCGACGAGCTGATCCAGCGCGAGACCTTCCGCGTCGGCGACCGGGTGCGCGCCTATATCATGTCGGTGCGCCAGGAACCGCGCGGTCCGCAGATTTTCCTCTCCCGCACCCATCCGCAGTTCATGGCCAAGCTGTTCGCCCAGGAAGTGCCGGAAATCTACGACGGCATCATCGAAATCAAGTCGGTGGCGCGCGACCCGGGCAGCCGTGCGAAGATCGCGGTGATCTCCAACGACGGCTCGATCGACCCGGTGGGCGCCTGCGTCGGCATGCGGGGGTCCCGCGTGCAGGCGGTGGTGGGCGAGCTTCAGGGCGAGAAGATCGACATCATCCAGTGGTCCCAGGATCCGGCGACCTTCATCGTCAACGCGCTCGCCCCGGCGGAAGTCACCAAGGTGGTCCTCGACGAGGAAACCAACCGCATCGAGGTGGTGGTGCCCGACGATCAACTGTCGCTGGCGATCGGCCGTCGCGGCCAGAACGTGCGTCTGGCCTCGCAGCTGACCGGCTGGGATATCGATATCCTGACCGAGCAGGAGGAATCCGAACGCCGTCAGGAAGAGGTCAAGTCGCGGTCCAAGATGTTCATCGAGGCGCTCGACGTCGATGACGTGATCGCCCACCTTCTGGTCAACGAAGGCTTCACCTCGGTCGAGGAAGTCGCCTACGTTCCGGCGCAGGATCTGGGCGACATCGAAGGCTTCGACGACGAGATCGCGGTGGAACTGCAAAGCCGCGCCCAGGCGTTTCTCGACGACCACGACCGCGCCGCTTCGGAACGGCGGGTGGAACTGGGAGTCGGCGACGACCTGGCCGCGCTCGAGGGCCTGTCCCCGGTGATGCTGGTGAAGCTGGGCGAGAAGGGGGTGAAGACCCTGGACGACCTGGCCGATCTGGCGAGCGACGAACTCATCGACATCGTCGGCGCCGGGGAAATGTCCGAGGACGAGGCCAACGCCGTGATCATGGCGGCCCGCGCCCACTGGTTCAGCGACGAGGACGCGGCGGAAACGGATGACGCAAACCCCTGATGCCGATGACGAAGACGGCGACGGCCGCTGCCGTCGCTGTCTGATCTCCGGCGGATCGCAGCCGACCGAACTGCTGGTGCGATTCGTCCTCGGTCCCGGGGACGCGGTGTTGCCGGATATCGACGAGCGGCTGCCGGGGCGGGGTTTTTGGTTGAGTGCGCGCCGGGATGTGGTAGAAACGGCGGTCAAGCGCAAGGCGTTCCACCGCGCGGCGCGCCGCGAGGCGGCGGTGCCGGGCGATCTGGCCGATCTGGTCGAGCGTCTGCTGCTGAGAAGGTGCCAGGAGTCCCTGGGGTTGGCGCGGCGGTCGGGGCGCGCGGTGTGCGGCTTCGACAAGGTGGCCGCGGCGTTTTCCGAAGGGCCGGGCAGCCTGATCGAGGCCAGCGACGGCAGCGCCGACGGCGGTCGCAAGATCGCCCAGGCGGCAAGACGGTGCGGCGCGGAGCCGCGCCGGGCGGCGTCGGCGCTCAGCGCCGAAGAGTTGGGTTTCCCGTTTGCCCGCGAACGCGCGGTGCATGTCTGGGTGACGGCCGGTCCCCTGGCGGACCGGATCGTCCGCGACATGGTGCGTTTGGCTTCGTATCGCGGGTTGACAGAGAATCGGGGCGCCTGATGGCGCGGTGACTGGTAAAATCAGGATAGTGATGGCGGACGATACCACGGATAACGATCGAAAGGCTCCCTTGACCCTGCGCACGGGGACTCTGGAGTTGAAGAAGACGGTGGAAAAGGGCCGTGTTCGCCAGAGCTTTTCCCATGGCCGCTCGAAAGAGGTGAAGGTCGAGGTGCGCCGCAAGCGCACCATCTCCACCGGCGGTTCTCCCGCGTCCGAGCATGGCTTCGACAACGGCGTCCTGACCAACTCGGAAAAGGCGCAGCGTCTGCGCGTCTTGCAGGAGGCCCGCCGCGTCGAGGAAGAAAATCGCCGCGCCGCCGAGGAAGACGCGGCGAAGCGGGTCGAGGATATCGCGCAGGCGGTCGCCGACCTGCCGCGTCCGGCCAAGGAAATCGATTCGGTCAAGCCCGCCGAGGTCCGGAAGCCGGTCAAGAAGGACGAGGCCGCTCCCGCCGTTGACGAGGACGAGGAAGACCGCGCCCGCCGCAAGGCCGCGGCGCGTCCGGGGGTTCCCGCTCCGGCCAAGGTGCCCGCCGCGAAGAAGGGCGAACCGCGCCGCCGCACCGGCAAGCTGACGATCACCGCCGCCTTGTCCGACGAGGACCGCGAGGAGCGGGGCCGCAGCCTTTCGGCGGTGCGCCGCGCCCGCGAAAAGGAGCGCCTGAAGCAGCTCGCCATGGCGAAAAGCCAGGAAAAGGTGGTGCGCGAGGTGGTGATCCCCGAGACGATCAGCGTCCAGGATCTCGCCAACCGCATGGCCGAACGCGGCGCCAACGTGATCAAGACCCTGATGAAGCTGGGGATGATGGTCAACATCAACCAGATCATCGACGCCGACACCGCGCAGCTGGTGGTCGAGGAATTCGGCCACTCGGCGAAGCGCGTCGCCGATTCCGACGTCGAGGACGGGCTGAAGGGTGCCGTCGACGACGATTCCGTGCTGCTGCCGCGTCCGCCGGTGGTCACCGTGATGGGCCACGTCGATCACGGCAAGACCTCGCTTCTCGATGCTCTGCGCGCCACCGACGTGGCGGCGGGCGAAGCCGGCGGCATCACCCAGCACATCGGCGCCTATCAGGTGGAAATGACCACCGGCCAGCGCATCACCTTCATCGACACCCCCGGTCACGAGGCGTTCACCGCGATGCGCGCCCGTGGCGCCCAGGTCACCGACATCGTCGTCCTGGTGGTCGCCGCCGACGATGGCATCATGCCGCAGACGGTGGAGGCGATTCGCCACGCCCGCGCCGCGCAGGTGCCGATGATCGTCGCGATCAACAAGATGGACAAGCCGGGCGCCAACCCCGAGCGCGTCCGCACCGAGCTTTTGCTGCACGAAGTGGTGGTGGAAAGCCTGGGCGGCGACGTTCAGGTGGTCGAGGTCTCGGCGAAGAAGCACACCAACCTCGACCTGCTGGAAGAAGCGATCCTGATGCAGGCGGAAATCCTCGACCTCAAGGCCAACCCCGACCGCGAAGCGGAAGGCGTGGTGGTCGAGGCGCGGATGGAAACCGGTCGCGGTTCGGTCGCCACCGTCCTGGTGCAGCGCGGCACCCTGAAGGTCGGCGACATCTTCATCGGCGGCAAGGAATGGGGCCGGGTGCGCGCCATGACCGACCATCGCGGCCAGAAGCTGGACCAGGCGGGTCCGGGGGTTCCGGTCGAAGTGGTGGGCTTCCAGGGCACCCCGGGCGCCGGCGACGACTTCCTGGTGGTCGGCAACGAACAGCGCGCCCGCGAGGTCTCCGACTATCGCCAGCGCAAGGAACGCGAGGCGATGTACGTCAAGAGCGCCCGTTCCTCGATGGAGGAAATGTTCGCCAAGATCCAAGCCGGCGAGGCGCAGGAATTCCCGGTGGTAGTCAAGGCCGACGTGCAGGGTTCGGTGGAAGCCCTGATCGGCACCCTGGAAAAGATCGGCAACGACGACGTGCGGGTGCGCGTCCTGCACGCCGCGGTCGGCGCGATCAACGAATCCGACGTGACCCTGGCCAAGGCCTCGCACGCCCTGGTCGTCGGTTTCAACGTCCGCGCCAATGCCCAGGCCCGCGATCTCGCCCGCCGCGACGGCATCGACATCCGCTACTACTCGATCATCTACGACGTGGCGGAAGAGATGAAGCGCGCCCTTTCGGGCATGTTGGCGCCGGAGTTGAAGGAAAACTTCATCGGCTACGCCGAAATCCGCCAGGTGTTCAACATCACCAAGGTCGGCCGCGTCGCCGGCTGCATGATCACCGAAGGCGTGGTCCGCCGCGGCGCCAAGGTGCGCCTGCTGCGCGACAACGTGGTGATCCACGAAGGTGCTCTCGGCCAGCTCAAGCGCTTCAAGGACGACGCCAAGGAAGTCCGCGAAGGCTACGAGTGCGGCATGTCGTTCGAAAACTACAACGACATCCAGGTCGGCGACGTCATCGAGTGCTACGAGATCGAGGAAATCGCCGTTACCCTGTAGACTGGAAGAAGGTCCGGGGCTCTGCCCCGGGCCCCCGCTGGGGCCTCAAGGCCCCAGACCCCCGTTGGTTTTTCGCCGCTTAAGCGGCAATCGACCTTCACGCCGCGTGACGGTTCGATCGCGCTTCGCGCAAAAACCAAGGAACGGGGTCAAGGGGTCCGCGATCCCTTGCGGGTCCAGGGCGGAGCCCTGGGGATGCAGGCGGAGCCCACATCACGCTTTTCCGGAGGATGCGATCATGACCCAGGCCCCTTCGCAACGGCAGCTTCGCGTCGGCGAGGAAATTCGCCATCTTCTCGCCCGCGTTCTGGAGCGCGGCGATCTGCACGATCCGGTGCTGGACACCGTGCCGGTGACGGTGGCGGAGGTTCGGGTCAGCCCCGACCTGCGCCACGCCACCGCCTACGTGATGTCGCTGGGCGGCCTGCGCCTTGACGAGGTTCTCGCCGCGCTGGCGAAAAACGCCTGGGCCTTCAACAAGATGGTCGCCCGGTCGCTGGCCCTGCGCTACACCCCGACGGTGAAATTCGTCGCCGACGAAACCTTCGACGAGGCTTCGCACATCGACGCGGTGCTGCGCCGTCCGGAGGTGGCGCGCGATCTGGCGAAGGACGACGACGGGGACGAGCATGGCGCGTAAGCGCAAGGGCCGTCCGATCGACGGCTGGCTGGTCCTCGACAAGCCGGTGGGGATCGGTTCCACCACCGCGCTCGGCCAGGTGCGCCGCCTGTTCGACGCCGCCAAGGCGGGGCACGGCGGCACCCTGGATCCGCTCGCCTCGGGGATTCTGCCCATCGCCTTCGGCGAGGCGACGAAGACGGTTTCCTATGTCATGGACGGCCGCAAGGCGTATCGCTTCACCGTGCGCTGGGGGATGTCCACCGAGACCGACGACGCCGAGGGCGCGGTGGCCGCGACCTCGGACGCGCGTCCGACGCAAGCCGAGATCGCGGCGGTTCTGCCCCGCTTCATCGGTGCGATTTCCCAGGTTCCGCCGCGTTTTTCGGCGATCAAGGTGGATGGGGAGCGCGCCTACGACCTTGCCCGCGACGGCCAGGCGGTGGAGCTCGCGCCCCGCCGGGTGGAGGTTTACAACCTGCGCCTGGCGGAGATTCCCGACGCCGATCACGCGGCGTTCGTGGCTGAATGCGGCAAGGGCACCTATATCCGATCCCTGGCGCGGGATTTGGCGCTGGCTTTGGGGACCGTCGGGCACGTCGCGGCGCTCAGGCGCACCCGCTGCGGACCCTTCGCCGAGGCGGACGCGATTTCTCTGGATAAACTCTTGTCCCTCGGGCATAGTGCGCCGTCCTTGGGCCTTTTGCGCTCCGTTTCGACCGCGCTGGACGACATCCCGGCGCTGGCCCTGACGGAGGAAGAGGCCCGCCACCTTGCCAACGGGCAGGCCCTGGGCGTGGTGCCGCTGCTGCGGCGCAGCCCCTGCCCCGAGGCCGCAACCGCGCCCGCGATCCGGGCGATGTGCGGCGACCGGGTGGTTGCGATCGCACGGGTCGAGGCGATGATGCTGAAGCCGGTGCGTGTCATTCACTCGAACGAAAAGGAAGTTTGCGGTGTCGATCACGCAGGAACGCAAGCAGGAACTGATTAAGGAATTCGCCACCGTCGAAGGCGACACCGGTTCGCCGGAAGTGCAGGTGGCGGTGCTGTCCGAGCGCATCAGGAATCTGACCGAACACCTGAAGGAACATAAGAAGGATTTCCACTCCCGTCGTGGCCTTCTGATCATGGTGGGTCAGCGTCGTCGCCTTCTCGACTACGTCAAGGGCAAGGACGTCAAGCGCTACGAGGCCCTGGTTCAGAGGCTTGGGCTCCGCCGTTAAGCCGAATGCAAAGCCGGTGGGATGCGGAACGCATCCCGCCGGTTCGCCTTTTTCCGGTCGGGTTCCGGAAAGTCAGGCCGTCGGCGACGGATTATCGCCCGTTCTCCGCGAGGTGACGAGATGAGGCTGCGCCGCGTAAGGTGCCTCCTCGCGGGATGGGCCGAACGAAACCCCGAAGGATGCAATGCATGTCTCTTTTTAACGTAACGCGTAAGGAACTGCTCTGGGGCGGTCGCAAGCTGGTTCTCGAAACCGGCAAGGTGGCGCGTCAGGCGGATGGCGCCGTGATGGCGACCTATGGCGAAACCACGGTTCTGTGCACGGTGGTCGGCGCGAAGTCGGCCAAGCCCGGACAGGACTTCTTTCCGCTCACCGTCAACTATCAGGAAAAAGCCTTCGCCGCGGGCAAGATCCCGGGCGGCTTTTTCAAGCGCGAGGGCCGTCCCTCGGAAGCCGAGACCCTGATCAGCCGCCTGATCGATCGTCCGATCCGCCCGCTGTTCGTCGAGGGCTACCGCAACGAGACGCAGGTGATCTGCACCGTGCTCTCCCACGACATGGAAAACGCGCCGGACGTCGTGGCGATGATCGGCGCTTCCGCCGCCTTGACGATTTCCGGCCTGCCGTTCCTCGGCCCGATCGCGGGCGCCCGCGTCGGCTATAAGGACGGCCAGTACCTGCTGAACCCGACCATCGCCGAAATCGCCGAATCCGACCTCGATCTGGTGGTCGCCGGCACCCGCGAGGGCGTGCTGATGGTGGAAAGCCAGGCCGACCAGCTCTCCGAAGAGGTGATGCTGGGCGCCGTGACCTTCGGCCACGAGGCCTTCCAGGCGGTGATCGACATGATCATCGCCCTGGCCGAGACCTCCGCCAAGGAACCGCGCGACGTGCCGCCGCCGGCCGCCGCCGTCGCGGTGACCAAGGCGAAGTTCGACGCCAACGGCATCCGCGAGAAGTTCGCCGCCGCCTATGGCATCAAGGCGAAGCTGGAACGTCAGGACGCGGTGAAGGCGGTGCGCGTCGAAGCCACCGCCCTTCTGGACGAGACCACGGTCGATGCCGCCTCGGCGAAGGATATCTTCGAGACGATGGAAGCCGACGTGGTGCGTTCCGCCATCCTCGACACCGGGGTGCGCATCGACGGCCGCACCGGCACCCAGATTCGTCCGATCGAGGCGGAAGTCGGCGTCCTGCCGCGCGCCCACGGTTCCGCCCTGTTCACCCGCGGCGAGACCCAGGCCCTGGTGGTGACCACCCTCGGCACCGGCCAGGACGAACAGATCGTCGATGCGCTGGAAGGCGAATACCGCAGCAACTTCATGCTGCACTACAACTTCCCGCCGTACTCGGTGGGCGAGGCGTGGCGCATGGGCTCCCCGGGTCGCCGCGAAATCGGCCACGGCAAGCTCGCCTGGCGCGCGGTGAAGCCCCTCTTGCCGAAGGCCGAGGACTTCCCCTACACCATCCGCATCGTGTCCGAGATCACCGAATCCAACGGTTCCTCGTCGATGGCCACGGTGTGCGGGTCCTCGCTGTCGCTGATGGACGCGGGCGTGCCGCTGCCCTGCCCGGTGGCGGGCATCGCCATGGGCCTGATCAAGGAAGGCGACCGCTTCGCGGTGCTCTCCGACATCATGGGCGACGAAGACCACCTGGGCGACATGGACTTCAAGGTGGCGGGCACCGAAAACGGCGTCACCTCGTTGCAGATGGACATCAAGATCGCCTCGATCACCAAGGAGATCATGGGCATCGCCCTGAATCAGGCGCGCGATGGCCGCCTGCACATCCTGGGCGAGATGGCCAAGGCCCTGACCAACGCCCGCGCCGAGGTTTCGGGCAACGCGCCCCGGATCACCACCTTCAGCATTCCGAAGGACAAGATCCGCGAAGTCATCGGCACCGGCGGCAAGGTGATCCGCGAAATCTGCGAAACCACCGGCGCCAAGATCGACATCGAGGACGACGGCACCATCCGCGTCGCCGCGGTCGACGTCAAGGCGCAGGAAGAGGCGATTCGCTGGATCAAGGGCATCGTCGCCGAACCGGAAGTCGGCGCGATCTATACCGGCAAGGTGGTCAAGGTTCTGGAGTTCGGCGCGTTCGTCAACTTCATGGGCAGCCGCGACGGCCTGGTCCACGTTTCCGAAATGGCGCAGAAGCGGGTCAATCACCCCGACGACGTGGTCAAGGTCGGCGACATGGTGAAGGTGAAGCTGCTCGGCCTCGACGATCGCGGCAAGGTCAAGCTGTCGATGAAGGCGGTCAACCAGGAAACCGGCGAGGAAATCGTCCTTCCGCCGAAGGGCGAGGCCCCGAAGGCCGAATAACCGGCGCGCCGCCGCCCTGGCACGATCGCCGGGGCGGCGGCGTTGCATTTTTGTGAAGCCTACGGTACAGGTTGCGACGCCGGGGGAAGGTTCCGGCGGAAAGCCGCGCGGGTTCGCGCGAAACCGACAACGAAGACGGCGACAAGTCCGTCCATGCGGGTGGAGACAGGCGGCGTGAAGGCTCTTAAGAAGCTGATGATCTCTGGCAGGGAAGTCCTGCCCCTGGTGGAAGGTGGCAAGGGAATTGCCGTATCCTCCGGCTTAAGCGCGGGCGCCTGGGCGGCGGCCGGCGGCGTCGGCACCTTTTCCGGAGTGAACGCCGATTTCTACGACGAAACCGGCCGCATGGTGCAGGTCGTCTACAAGGGCAAGACCCGTGGCGAGCGTCACCTGGAACTGATCGATTTCGCCATTCGGGGCGGCACCGCGCAGGCCCGCATCGCGCACGACGTTTCGCACGGCGAAGGCCGCATCCACATGAACGTCCTGTGGGAAATGGGCGGCTGCGAGCGCATCCTGGAAGGCATTCTGGAACAGGCCAAGGGCCTGATCCACGGCGTCACCTGCGGCGCGGGCATGCCCTATCGCCTGTCCGAGATCGCGGCGCGGTACGGCGTCTATTACTATCCCATCGTCTCCTCGGCGCGCGCCTTTCGCGCCCTGTGGAAGCGCGCCTACCACAAAAGCAAGGAATGGCTGGGCGGCGTGGTCTACGAGGATCCCTGGCTGGCGGGCGGCCATAACGGCCTGTCCAACAGCGAGAACCCGGCCAATCCCGAACCGCCGTTCCCCCGCGTCGCCGAACTTCGCCGCGAAATGAACGCGCTTGGCCTGTCCTCCGTGCCGGTGGTGATGGCGGGCGGGGTGTGGTCGCTCTCCGACTGGGAGGACTGGATCGACAACCCGGAAATCGGGCCGCTCGCCTTCCAGTTCGGCACCCGTCCCCTGCTCACCCAGGAAAGCCCGATCCCCGAAGGCTGGAAAAAGCGTTTGATGACGCTCGACCCCGGCGACGTGCTGCTGCACCGTTTCAGCCCCACCGGGTTCTATTCCTCGGCGGTCAGGAACGCCTTCCTCGACGATCTGGTCGGCCGCTCCGAGCGCCAGGTTCCCTTCGCCGCCGAGGCGACGCCCGAGCTTTCCGCCGAGGTCGCCTTCGGCCGTCGGGGGCGCGCGGTTTTCGTCAAGCCCGAGGACAAGCCCAAGGTCGAGGCCTGGCTGGCGGCGGGATTCACCGAGGCGATCAAGACCCCGGACGAAACCCTGGTCTTCGTCACCCCGGATTCAGCGCGGCACATCCTGAAGGATCAGGTTGAGTGCATGGGCTGCCTGTCGGCGTGCAATTTCTCGAACTGGTCGCAGAACGAGGCGGGCACCACCGGGCGGCGCGCCGATCCGCGATCCTTCTGCATCCAGAAGACTCTGCAAAGCATCGCCCACGACGGCGACGTCGAACACGAACTGATGTTCGCCGGGCACAATGCCCACCGCTTCAAGTCCGATCCCTTCTACAAGAACGGTTTCGTGCCGACGGTGAAGGAATTGATCGAGCACTTGCTGAAGGGCGGATGAATTTTTTGCGTTCGCCCGTACCGGGTTGATTTGTCGCATGTTCTTGAAAGAAGCCGACGCCCCGAAGGGGGCGTCGGCTTCTTTCATTGCATTTGCGGCGGTAATTTGAAATACATGATGGGCAACATAAAAGAATAATCGGGCGCAATCGCCCAACGGGGGGGCCGACCGAACCGTCGGCGATCGGGAATGCTCAATCGTACGCGACCGTTTTCGCACGTTCTGGAACAGCTTCGTTCGGTCAACTTGCGGCCGACGCGGCAGCGTCTGGCCCTGGCGAAACTGTTGTTCGAGAAACCGGACCGCCACGTCACCGCCGAGGCCCTGCACAAGGAAGCCGCAGCGGAAGGGGCGCGGGTATCCCTCGCCACCGTCTACAACACCCTGCATCAGTTCACCGAGGCGGGGCTGCTGCGGGAAATCGTCATCGGCACCGGGTGCTCGTATTTCGACACCAATACCAACGATCATCACCACTACTATTACGAAGACACGGGCCGTCTGGAGGATATTCCGGCGGAGTGCTTCCGGGTGGTCGGCGAACCGGAAATTCCCGAGGGGATGGAGGTCCGCCGCATCGACGTGGTGGTCCGCCTGGGGAACTGACGGCGGCGGCCTACTTCACCGTTTCGCCGCGATAGGCGCCCCAGAACGCGGCGCGCGGCAACCAGCCGCCGTGTCCCGCCACCTCGACCCGGCAGAAGGCCGACCCCTCGGGGCAGGCGACCAGACGGCCGATCACGCCGCCTTCCAGATGCGCCACCACCGGGCTTTCGGCGGCGGCGGCGGCGCGCAAGGGGGCGAGCGGTCCGATCACCCGGATGGCGCGGCTTCCCGACAGCATGCTGCGATGCGCCCAGCCCTCGGTGCCTTCCCAGTCGCGGATCTTGCGCCAGTTGTCGAATTCCTGGATCACCTCGACCGGCAGGTCGCGTTGCAGATAGACCCATTCGATCGGATAGCGCACGCCGGGGCCGGAGCGCAGGTTGACCTGGGTCGCCCGCAGGGTGACGAAGCGGGGCAGGCGGCGGCCGCTTTCGCCGCCCGCGTCGGACGCGAACGCGGTCGCCGGAAGGCAGGCCAGCAACGCGGCCAGGACGATCCGGCGCAGAAGGGTCGGCAAGGGAAACGGCGGTCGCGTCATCGAAGGTCCGGGCAAGGGATGAAAAAACGTTCGCCACCATAGCCTCATCCGCCCCCTCCGTCGAGGCCGCTGGACAACGCGCGCCGGGCTTGATAAGTCTCGCCGGGGTGCGAGAAAACCGCCCGTCCGGGGAGGAAGGATCATGATCAAGCCCGTCGTCATCGTCACCCGCCGTCTGCCCGAGTCCGTGGAAACCCGGATGAAGGAACTGTTCGACGTGCGGTTGAACGTCGATGACCACCGGATGACTCCGGCGGAACTGGCCGCCGCCGCCGAGGCCGAGGTTCTGGTGACCACCGTCACCGACACGGTGGACGCCCGGGTGATCGCCGCCGCCGGGCCGCGCCTGAAGCTGATCGCCAATTTCGGCGCGGGCACCGACCACATCGACGTCGCGGCGGCGCGGGCCAAGGGGATCACCGTCACCAACACCCCCGACGTCCTGACCGAGGACACCGCCGAAATGACCATGGCGCTGATTCTCGCCGTGCCGCGCCGCCTGATCGAGGGCGAGCGCCTGGTCCGCGCCGGCAAGTGGGAAGGCTGGGCGCCCACCGCGATGCTGGGCTCCCGGGTTTCCGGCAAGCGGCTGGGGATCATCGGCATGGGCCGCATCGGCCAGGCGGTGGCGGAACGCGCCCGCTGCTTCGGCATGTCGATCCACTACCACAACCGCCGCCGCCTGCATCCCTCGGTCGAGGATGCGCTGGAGGCGACCTATTGGGACAGCCTGGACCAGATGCTGCCGCGCATGGACGTGGTTTCGGTCCATTGTCCGCGCACTCCGGCGACCCACCATCTGCTGTCGGCGGAGCGCCTGAACCTGCTGCGTCCCAACGCCTTTCTGGTCAATACCGCGCGTGGCGAGGTGATCGACGAGAACGCGTTGGCCGAGCTGCTCGCCGAACGCAGGATCGCGGGGGCGGCGCTCGACGTCTTCCAGAACGAACCGGCGATCAATCCGAAGCTTCTGGCCCTTGACAACGTCGTGCTGATGCCGCATCTCGGCTCCGCCACCGTCGAGGCACGCACCGAAATGGGGCAGAAGGTGCTGATCAACATCAAGACCTTCGTCGACGGACACCGCCCGCCGGACCGGGTTCTGCCCAACCTGTGAGCCAGGGATCGCGCGCGCCGCTTCGTCCGATCGTCCGGCCCGTCGCTTGGCGCGATCCGCTGGCGGCATTCGCGCCGCACGCCGCGCGGCCCGGCGCGGCGCTGCTTTTTGGCGGCGGGCTCGTCCTTCTTGCGCCCCATCCCTCGCTTCGGATCGGCGGCGGTTTCGCCGAACTGGACGCGGTTCTCGCCGCCCGGCGCGGCGTCGCTTCTCCCGGCTTCGGTCCCTTCGCGGGCGGCGGCGTCGGCTATTTCGGCTATGAACTGGCCGGGCGGGTGGAGCGTCTGCCCGCCCCCCACGCCGCCGGGCCGTCGCTGCCCGACCTCTCCTTCGGGGTCTTCGACGCGGCGGCGGTGTTCGATCCCGCCGCGCGCCGCGCCGCCGTGGTCGCGAGCGGCTGGCCGGAACCCGACCCCGCCGCCTGGGTGCGTCTTGCCCGCGAGCGCGCCGCCGCGCTTGCCGCCGAGATCGCCGCCGCGCCGGATCTCGCGGCGGAGGAAACCTGGGCCGCCGTCGACTGGACCCCGGACTGGAGCCGGAGCGACTACGAAGCGCGGGTGCGCCGCGTCCTCGGCTACATCCGCGCCGGAGACATCTTCCAGGCCAATCTGGCGCAACGCTTCACCGCGCCGCGCCCGGCGGGCATGACCCCCTTCGGCCTGTTCCGCCGTCTCTGCCGGATCAATCCCGCGCCGTTCGCCGCCTTCGTCTCGGTGGACCGGGAGCGCGCCGTGGTCTCCGCCTCGCCGGAGCGGTTCCTGCGGGTGGAGGCGGGGGCGCGCCATGTCGAAACCCGGCCGATCAAGGGCACCCGCCCGCGCGGACGCACCCCGGAGGAAGACGCCGCCCTGGCCGCCGAGCTTCTCGCCAGCGCCAAGGACCGCGCCGAGAACCTGATGATCGTCGATCTGCTGCGCAACGATCTGGCGCGCACCTCGGTCGCGGGCAGCGTGCGGGTGCCGGAACTCTGGAGCCTGGAATCCCACGCCACGGTGCATCATCTGGTGTCGGCGGTGACGGCGCGGCCCCGGCCCGGCGTTTCGGCGCTGGAGATTCTGCGCCAAGCGTTCCCCGGCGGCTCGATCACCGGCGCGCCGAAAATTCGCGCCATGGAGATCATCCACGAACTGGAAGGGGCGCGGCGCGGCCCCTATTGCGGCGCGATCGGCTGGATTTCCGACGACGGCGCGATGGACTCCGCCATCGCCATCCGCACCGTCGTCGTCGATGGCGAGACCCTGTCGGTTTCGGCGGGGGGCGGCATCGTCGCCGATTCCGACCCGGCGGAGGAATACCGGGAAACCCTGGTCAAGGCGGCGGCGCTGCTGCGCGCCCTGACCCCCGATCCCCACATCCTGCGCGCGGAGGGACTGTAGCGATGCCGGAGATGGTTCACCTGAACGGTCGTTTGCTGCCCGCGCCGGAGGCCCGCATCGCCGCCGCCGATCGCGGTTTCCTTCTCGGCGACGGCCTGTTCGAGACCCTGCGGGTGCGTCAAGGGCGGGCGGTCGCGGCGGACCGCCACCTCGCCCGTCTGGCCGAGGGGCTGGCGTTTCTGGGCTTTCCTCCTCCGCCGCCGGATCTGGCCGCCGCCATCGACGCGGTGATCGCCGCCAATCGCGTCGTCGAGGGCTCGGTGCGTCTGACCGTCAGCCGGGGAACGGGACCGCGCGGCGTGCTGCCCCCCGAGGCTCCCGCGCCCACCGTGCTGATTTCCGCCGTCGCCGCGTTGCCGCCCGCGACGCCGCTGTCCCTGATCGTGGCGCGCTGCACCCGGCGCAATTCGTTCTCGCCGTTGTCGCGCCTCAAGACCCTGAACTATCTGGATTCCATCCTGGCGCGGCGGGAGGCCGCCGCCGCCGGGGCGGACGACGCGATCCTGCTCAACACCGCAGGCGGCGTGGCGGAAACCACCGCCACCAACCTGATCCTGTTCCTCGATGGCGGCTGGCTGACGCCGCCGGTCGGCGACGGCGCGCTGCCCGGCATCGCCCGTGCCCGCCTGCTCGAGGCCGGGCTGATCGCCGAACGCAGCCTGTCCGTCGCCGATCTCGCCCGCGCCCAGGCGGCGCTGGCGGTCAACGCCCTGTCCTGCCGCGCCGTGGCGTCGATCGACGGCCGCGCCCTGGCGATGCCGGACACCGCCGCCTTCCGCGCTGCGTTGGAGATGTAAGGAAAACCCGTGGGCTTCGCCCACACCCAGCAAGGGCCTTAGGCCCTTGCATCCCGTTTGTTTTCTGCGCGCGTAGCGCCGTAAAACCATCACGCGGCGTGACGGTGAAAAGCCGCTGATGCGGCGAAAAAAGGTTTTTCACGCCGGGTCGCGGGCGATGCCTAAGGCCTGCCAGCACTGGCTGGTCGGCATCAGTTCCAGGCTGTTGACGTTGACGTGTTTGGGCAGAGTGGCGACCCAGAAGGCGGCCTCGGCGATGTCGTCCGGGGTCAGCGGGTGTGCGCCCTTGTAGACCGAGGCGGCCTTGTCCGCGTCGCCGTGGAAGCGCACCAGGGAGAACTAGCTTTCCGCGAGCCCGGGTTCGATCGAGGTGACGCGCACCCCGGTGCCGACCAGATCGCAGCGCAGGTTATAGCTGAACTGGCGGACGAAGGCCTTGGTCGCGCCATAGACGTTGCCGCCGGGATAGGGCCAGCGCGCCGCCACCGAGCTGATGTTGATCACCGTGCCTTCGCCCACCGCGATGATCGCGGGCAGCAGGGCGCGGGTGCAATAGGCGAGGCCCTTGACGTTGGTGTCGATCATCCGGTCCCAGTCGTCGAGGTCGCAGGCCTGCGCCGGGGCCAGGCCCTGCGCCAGTCCGGCGTTGTTGATCAGGGTGTGGACGCGGGCGAAGTCGGGCGGCAGGGCGGCGGGAACCGCCATCGCCGCGTCGCGGTCGCGCACGTCGAGTTCCAGGGCATGCACCGCGCAGGATTTGGACAGTTCGTCGGCGACGGCGTCCAGGCGGTCGCGGCGGCGACCGCAGAGGACGAGGCTCCACCCCGCCGTGGCGAAGCGCCGGGCGCAAGCCAGCCCGAAACCGGCGGTGGCGCCGGTGATGAAGACGACATTCGGCATGAAAGGCTCCTTGGAACGTCAACCCAGATAGGGGGCGATATCGACCTCGTCGATCTGTTCGGGCCGCAGATGTTGCGCGGCGTACTGGCGATAGACGCCCGAGGTCAGGAACAGGTCGAAGAGCTGCGGGTCGATGTGCTTGTCCTTTTTCATGAAGGACATGATCTTGATCGTTTCGCTCAATTTTTTCGGCGTCTTGTAGGGGCGATCGACCGAGGTCAGCGCCTCGAAGACGTCGGCGATCGCCATGATCCGGGCGGGGATCGACATCCGGTCTCCGTTCAGACCCTTGGGATAGCCGGTGCCGTTGATCCGTTCGTGGTGGCCGCCCGCGTATTCCGGGATCGCCCGCAGTTTTTTCGGGAAGGGCAGTTTTTCCAGCATGCGGACGGTGACCGCGACGTGGTCGTTGACCTTCGCCCGCTCCTCGTCCGACAGGGTGCCGCGCCGGATCGCAAGGTTGTACACCTCGCCCAGGTCGTATGGCCCGACCTTGTGGTCGGGGCGGTCGTCGAGCAGGCGTTCGGCGCCCGGCGTGGCGCAGAGTTCGGGGACCGCCTTGACCCGGCGGGTTTCTTCCCACGACAGGCCGATGGTGCGATCGAAGGTGCGGGTGAAGGTGCGCGCGCCGATTTGCCGCAGGCGGGCGATCTTGTCGTCGGCCATGAACTCGCCGCCCAGGTTGCATTCGGCGACGAAGGCGTAGTCGGCGGCAAGCAACGCGATTTCGGCATCGCGATCGGCCTCCGCCGCCGCCTGGTCCTCGCCCGCCAGACGGCGTTCCAGGCAGCGGATTTCGGCGTCGCGGCGCAACACCTCGAAGCGGGTGCGGACTTCGTGCAGGCGGTCGCAGATGGTTTCCAGTTTGGTCGATTTATCGACCACGTATTCGGGGGTCGTCACCTTGCCGCAGTCGTGCAGCCAGGCCGCCAGATGCAGGGCGTAGCGGTCGTCTTCGGTCATCGTGAAGTCGGCGAACGGGCCTTTCGTCTGCGCCGCCGCCGCTTGCGCCAGCAGGGCGGTGATTTCCGGCACCCGTTGGCAGTGGCCGCGGTATAGGGGGACTTTTCGTCGATCGCGTTGGCGATCACCTGGATGAAGGAGTCGAGCAGGGCGCGCTGCGCGTCGAGAAGCTGGCGGTTATCGATGGCGATCGCCGCCTGACTGGCCAGGGCGGCGATGACCGAGCGCACCTCCTCGGGGAAGGGGATCACCGTGCCGTTTTCGTTCCGCGCGTTGATCAGTTGCAGCACCCCCACCACCTCGCCCTCGGTGGTCATCAGGGGGACGGTCATGAACGAGGCGGAGCGGTATCCGGTGCGCGCGTCGAAGGCGCGGGTGCCCGCGAAGTCGTATCCCTTGGCGTCATAGGCGTCGTCGATGACGACGATTTCCTTGGCCAGGGCGGCGTGGCTGGCGACGTTCTTGCGGTTGGGCTTGCCGCTTTCCGGATCGAACAGGCGGACGTTGGGGAAGGTGATCGCCTGCCCGGTGGTGCCGCCCATGGCGATGCCCAGGGTGTCGTTGCGGATGATCTCGAACCGCAACTGATCGTCGTCGGTCATCAGGTAGAGGGTGCCGCTGTCGGCGTTGGTCAGGCTTTTCGCCTCCAGCAGCAGGGTTTCCAGCAGGCGGTCGCGGTTGGTTTCCGCCGACAGGGCGATGCCGAGATCGACGAGGCGGGACAGCAGGCGCTCGTCCGCGGAAACCGAGCAGGAGGGAGATTCCATCGGAAACCTCGCGATAAAGCCCGTTGGGTCAGTGGGTTCCGGCGATCATCACATCGCGTTTCGCGGGTCCGCGCCATGTCTTTTCGCGCCGCCTGCGGCCTTGACGGCGGGCGGGGAACACGCCCTTATGGGAGGGGTTCGCGTAAGCCGAAAGGGATCGTCATGTCGTTCGCGTCGCTCAAGGATTTCGTTCGCCGTCTGGAGGCGGAGGGCAAGCTGACGCGGGTTTCCGCGCCGGTGTCGCCGGATCTGGAGATGACCGAGATTCAGACCCGCCTGCTCGCCGAGGGCGGTCCCGCCGTTCTGTTCGAGACTCCGGTGCGCGCCGACGGCACCCCCTATGGCATGCCGGTTCTGGTCAACCTGTTCGGCACGGTGGACCGCGTCGCCATGGCGATGGGGCGTACGCCTTCGCAATTGCGCGAGGTGGGGGAGACCCTCGCCTTCCTCAAGCAGCCGGAGCCGCCGGGCGGCCTGCGCGAGGCGATCGCGATGCTGCCCCTGGCGAAGACGGTGTTCGCGATGAAGCCGAAGGAGGTCTCCCGCGCCCCCTGCCAGGAGGTGGTGCTGACCGGCGACGACATCGATCTGGCCGATTTGCCGATTCAGACCTGCTGGCCGGGCGAGCCCGCGCCCCTGATCACCTGGCCCCTGGTGGTCACCGCCGGTCCGGCGGAGGACGGCAAGGAGGTGTTCAACCTCGGCATCTATCGGATGCAGGTGATCGGTCGCGACGCCACCCTGATGCGCTGGCTGAAGCACCGGGGCGGCGCGCAGCATTACCGTCGCTGGAAGGAGACCGGCCACGCCGAGCCGATGCCCGCCGCGGTGGTCCTGGGCGCCGATCCGGCGACCATCGTCGCGGCGGTGACGCCGGTGCCGGAAAGCCTGTCGGAATACCAGTTCGCCGGATTGCTGCGCGGCAAGGCGGTGGATCTGGTGCCCTGCAAGACGATTCCCCTGAAGGTCCCGGCGGAAGCGGAAATCGTCCTCGAAGGGCACGTGATGCTCGACGACTGCCGCGACGAAGGCCCTTACGGCGACCATACCGGCTATTACAACGGCGTCGAACAGTTCCCGGTGTTCAAGATTTCCGCGATCACCCGGCGCAAGGACGCGATCTATCTGTCCACCTTCACCGGGCGGCCGCCGGACGAGCCCAGCATCCTCGGCGAGGCGCTGAACGAGGTGTTCGTGCCGCTGTTGATCCAGCAGTTCCCCGAGATCGTCGATTTCTGGCTGCCGCCGGAGGGATGCTCGTACCGCATCGCGGTGGTGTCGATCAAGAAGGGATACCCCGGTCACGCCAAGCGGGTGATGATGGGGGTGTGGTCGTTCCTGCGCCAATTCCTCTATACCAAGTTCGTCATCGTGGTGGACGACGACATCGACGTGCGCGACTGGAAGGATGTGATGTGGGCGATTTCCACCCGCATGGACCCGGTGCGCGACACCACCCTGGTGGAGCGGACGCCGATCGATTATCTCGACTTCGCGTCGCCCGAGTCCGGCCTGGGCGGCAAGATGGGTCTGGACGCCACCAACAAATCGCCGCCGGAAACGACGCGGGAATGGGGCCGCAAGCTCGGGATGCGCGACGACATCGTGGAAAGGGTCAGCCGCAAGTGGGCGGATTACCGCCTGCCGGGCTCGGGCCGACCGATCTGGAAGGGCAAGGACCGATGAGCGACGATCTTCGGAACCGGCTGGACGACCTGTTGCGTCTGGCGCGCCGCTCGGGCGCGGATGCCGCCGACGCGGTGGCCGCCGACGGGCGGGCGGTGTCGCTGTCGGTGCGCAAGGGGGCGCTGGAAAAGCTGGAACGCGCCGAGGGGGCGGAAATCGGCCTGCGGGTTTTCGTCGGGCGTCGCGCCGCGATGGTGTCCACCAGCGACCTTGCGGCGGCGTCCCTGGCGGTTCTGGCGGAACGCGCCGTGGCGATGGCCCGCGCGATGCCCGAGGACGGCTTCGCGGGCCTGGCCGATCCGGATCAGTTGGCGGTGGGGGATTTGCCCGACTGCGACCTGTGCGACGCGGCGGAGCCGTCGGACGAGGCCTTGATCGCCGACGCCCGCGCCGCCGAGGCGGCGGCCCTGGCGGTGCCGGGGGTGATCAACGGCGAGGGCGCGGATGCCGCGTTCAGCCGCTCGACGGTGGCTCTGGCCGCGACCAACGGGTTCGCCCGCGCCTACGCGACCAGCCATGCCTCGCTGTCGGCGACGGCGCTGGTGGGCGGCAAGGACAGCATGGAGCGCGATTACGATTCGGCGGTGGCGGTCTATCGGGCCGACCTGCCGTCGCCCGAAAGCCTTGGCCGCACCGCCGGGGAACGGGCGGCGGCCCGTCTGGGCGCGGTCAAGGCGAAGTCGGCGGCGGTGCCGGTGGTGTTCGATCCCCGGGTGTCGCGCAGCCTGCTGACCCATCTTCTGGGGGCGATCAACGGCGCGTCGGTGGCGCGCGGCACGTCGTTCCTCGCCGATGCGATGGGCCGGGCGGTGTTCGCGCCGGGAGTCTCGGTGGTCGAGGAGCCGCACCGGCCGCGCGGTCTGCGGTCGCGCCCCTGCGATGCCGAGGGTCTGCCCACCCGTCGCCGCGCCTTGATCGAGGACGGGCGGCTGACCGGCTGGCTGCTGGATTTGCGGTCGGCGCGGCAGTTGGGGCTTGCCCCCACCGGCCACGCGGCGCGCGGCGTCGGCTCCGCGCCGTCGCCGTCGGCGGCCAACGTCGCGTTGCTGCCGGGGACGGTTTCGCCCGCCGAACTGATCGCCGACATCCGCCAGGGTCTCTATGTCACCGAACTGATCGGTTCGGGGATCAACGGCGTCACCGGCGACTATTCGCGCGGCGCCGCCGGGTTCTGGATCGAGAACGGCAAGACGACTTTCCCGGTCAGCGAGGTGACCATCGCCGGGAACCTGCTGCCGATGTTCGCCCGGCTGATTCCGGCGGACGATTGGGTCTATCGTTACGGCGTCGATGCGCCGACGGTGCGGATCGATGGCATGACTCTGGCGGGGGCGTGACGGAAAACCGGCGGCCGGGGGGGAGCCCGCGCCGCCGCAACGAGGGGATGACCGATGAAGACCGATGCCCGGCGGGCGTTTCTGGAAAACAGCCCGCTGTTCGCCGGACTGGACCCGGCGATTCTGGACCGCATTCTCGCGGTCGCGGTGACCAAGCGTCTGGCGCGGGGCGAGACCCTGTTCCAGAAGGGCGATCCCGGAGATCGCCTGTTCGGCGTGCTGTCGGGGCGGCTGAAGGTGCACGCCGCCTCGCCCGAGGGCAAGGACGTGACCCTCAACCTGTTCAAGGAAGGTCAGTTCTTCGGCGAGATCGCGTTGCTCGACGAACTGCCGCGCACCGCCGACGCGATGGCGATGGCGCCCCGCGAACTGCTGGTGATTCACCGCCGCGACTTCATGCCCCTGGTGGAGAGCGAAGGCAGGCTGGCGATGCACATCATCCGCCTGTTGTGCCAGCGGGTGCGCAACACCAGCGAAATGCTCGAGGACGCGGCCTTCCTGCCGCTGGAGCAGCGCCTGGCGAAGCATCTGCTGCGTCTGGTCGGCAACTACGGCCAGCCGGTGGCGGGCGGCATCGAGATCGGCTTGCGCCTGTCGCAGCAGGAACTCGCCCACATGATGGCGACGACGCGGGAAAGCGTGAACAAGCAACTTCAGGCCTGGGCGCAGGCTGGTTGGATCGATTTGCAGCGGAGCCGGGTGACGGTGAAGAACGTCGCGGCGCTTGAGGCGATTCTGGAAACCCCCTGATTTCGGCGCGCGGCGGCGTCGAACTTCGTCTGCGGTGCTCATGAACCATCAAGGTTCACTCCGCTCCTCGCCGTTCCCCCCTCCGTCATGCCCGTGCTTGTCACGGGCATCCACGCCTTGTTGTTTTCCAAGGGGCTGCAAAACAAGACGTGGATCCCCGGCACAAGGCCGGGGATGACGAACTGAAGAAACGGTGGGATGTGTCTTGCCCGGTCGAGTCCTTCGGAAACGTTGGGTTCGCGCGGGGTTCCGACCAGACGCCGGGATTAAACCGGACAGCCGTGGGCTTGACCCGGGGGTCCAAGTCTTTCTGTCCTTCCCCGTCCGTGCCGAAAAACCCGTGGATGCGCGGGCCACGCCCGCGCATGACGAATGGGGAGGCGGCGGAGAGCGGATCGTCCTTGACCGGGCGCATTGCGAGGGCTTCCATCGACTTCGTCGCAAGATGGGGGAAACCGCGATGCCCGCCGCATGGGTCTATATCCTGACCAACCGCCCGAACGGCGCGCTTTATGTCGGCGTGACCGCGAACCTTGCCCGTCGCGTCTGGGAACATCGCGAGGGCGTGGCCGACGGCTTCACCAAGCGTTACGGCATCAAGCGGCTGGTGCATGTGGAATCCTTCGACGATATCCGCCAAGCCATCCAGCGGGAAAAGAACCTGAAACACTGGAGCCGGACGTGGAAGGTGCGGCTGATTCTTTCGCAAAATCCGGATTGGGCAGATTTGTTCCCTTTGCTGTCGTGACGCTTTCTGTCTTGTCGTGGCCTGGCCTGCCCCCTTCGTCATGCCCGTGCTCCTCGCCGTCCCCCCTTCGTCATGCCCGTGCTCGTCACGGGCATCCACGCCTTGTTGTTAAGCTGTTGGAAAACAACAGCTCGTGGACCCCCGGCACAAGGCCGGGGGCGACGAATTGAGGAGCCGGCGGGATGCGTCCTGCCCGGTTGTTTCCTTCGGAAACGGCGGGTTCGCGCAGGATTCCGAACAGCAGCCGGAATGAAACCGGACGGGCGTGCGGCGTCTTCCCTCCGGTTTTGGCGCATGAAGAAACGGCGGCGGATCGCTCCGCCGCCGTTGCCGGTTTTGTGCCGTGTGGGGTCAGGCCGCCCGCACCTTGGCGAGGAAGTTTTCGACCACGCCGCGCAGCTGGTCCGCCTGGCGGGAGACTTCCTCCGAGGCGATCAGCACGTCGCGCGCCGAGGTTCCGGTCTCCTGCGCCACCGTGCTCACCGTGCCGATGCTGCGGGTGACTTCGTCGGTGCCGTTGGAGGCCTCCTGGACGTTGCGGGCGATTTCCTGCGTCGCCGCGCCCTGTTCCTCGACCGAGGAGGCGATGGTGGACGAGATCGAGTCCAGCCCCTGGATGATCCGGGTGATCGAATCGATCGCATCGACCGCCGCCTGGGTTTCGGTCTGCACCTTGCTGATGTGTCCGCTGATCTCGCCGGTGGCGCGCGCCGTCTGGTTGGCGAGATTCTTCACCTCGCCCGCCACCACTGCGAAGCCCTTGCCCGCGTCGCCCGCCCGCGCCGCCTCGATGGTGGCGTTCAAGGCCAACAGGTTGGTGCGGTCGGCGATGTCGGTGATCAGGGTCACCACTTCGCTGATCTGCGTGGCGGCGGCGTTCAGCGCCGTCACCTTGCCGTGGGTTTCCTCGACCCGCTGGCTCGCCTGGCGGGCGACGTCGGACGACTGCGACACCTGGCGGCTGATCTCGGCGATCGAGTTGTACAGCTCTTCCGCCGCCGCGGCGACGTTCTGCACGTTCTGCGACGCCTGGGTGGCTGCGGACGCGACGATGGTGGTCTGTTCCGAGGTCTTCTCGGCGGCTTCGGCCATGGTGTTGGCGGTGCTCTTCATCGCGTCGGCGGAACGGCCGACGGTCTCGATGATGCCGACGACTTCGTTTTCCAGGCTGTCGGCCAGGTCGTTCAGGGCGCGCTTGCGGGCGGCTTCGACTTCCTTGCGGTTGTCTTCCTCGCGGCGCTTCGCGTCCAGCAGATTGGTCTGGAACACCTTCAGCGCGCGGGCCATCGCCCCCACTTCATCGCGGCGTTCGGTGGCCGAGATGGCGCGGGAGAGGTCGCCCTCGGCCAGGGCGTTGGTGTCGTCGGTCAGGGTGCCGACCGGGCGCGAGATGCCGCGCGCGATGGCTATGGTCACCGCGGCCAGAACCAGCAGCAGGACGCCGCCGAAAATTCCGGTCTCGGTCACCTGCTTCCAGAATAGGGCGTCGATGCGGTCGATATAGGCCCCCGAACCGATGACCATGTTCCAGTTCTCGGTGGCGGCGACGTAGGACAGTTTGGCTACCGGCTCCTGTTTGCCGGGGAAGGGCCACAGGTATTCGACGAAGCCGGATTTCTGCGGGTTGTTCACCGCGCGGCCGAATTCGACGAAGATTTTCTTGCCGGTGGGATCGGCGATGGCCGAGCCGTCGGTGCCTGACAGCTTGGCGTTGATCGGGTGCATGACGATGAAGCCGGCGCGGTCCTGGACCCAGAAATAGCCGTCCTCGCCATAGCGCAGGGCGGCCAGATCCTTCATCGCCTCGGCCTTGGCCTCGGCCTCGGAAAGTTTGCCTTCCTTCCACAACTGGGCATTCATTTCCACCGACGAACGCGCGGTCTCGACCAGGCTCTTCAGTTCCAGCTTGCGTTCGGTCATCAGGGTGTCGCGGTATTCGATCAGGCTTTCGCCGATCATCGTCAACAGGCCGACGATGCTGACCGCCAGGATCAGGAACAGCTTTTTCGCGATCGGCAGGTCGTTGAAGGTGGAGCGGATGGACATGGTGGTTCCTCCTTAAGCTTTTTCTTGTTTACGGCACGCGCCGCAGTTTCTTGCCGGGAGCGGCGTCGATCATCGCGCGGGCCTCGCGGGCGCGCCGCCCGAGGGATTCCCCGGCGTCGCGCAGCAGATCGAGGGAACCGCGCAGATTGCGGCTGGATCGCTTCAGGCGCGCGTTCTCGAACAGCAGCCGGGCCTCCGAGGCGCGCAGCTTGACGCCGTCCTCGGCGATGCTGAACAGGGCCTCGGCGATGCGGGTGCTGCCGTCGCGTAAGGCGCCGGAAGACTCCGAAAGACGGGCGTTCGCCGCCTGATGGGCCTCGACGTGGCGAAGCGCGGCACGGGTTTCGTCGATCGCGGAGTCCAGGGCCTTTTCGGCGGTGGCGAATTCGTGGACGATGCGTTCCATGGTGCTTCCCTCCCGACCAACGGGGTCGTCGATAAGGGAGCAGCAAGTCCCGTGCCGATATGGGATAACTGTTGGAAGGACCGGGGCAGCGCATTTATATCATTGATATATTAGGAATCCCTCCTGTCCAGGCAAGGTGCCGACCGGGCTCCGGCGGGCGCCGCCGACGCCGGGAGGGTGCGGACTGCGAAAATTGCCGGGTGCGTCCGCGCGAAATGAATTGCATTTTGCAAATGCCTCGCAACGAACGAGCTTGACTCGTGGGGGGGCGCGGCTACACTGCGACCCATGCGACGGTTCCCCGGACTTGGGGGATCAAAAGGGAAGTCGGTGGAAATCCGGCGCTGTTCCCGCAACTGTAAGCGGCGAGCCCTGATCCGCGATCCACTGGGGGAGACCCCGGGAAGGAGGATCATCGGGCAGCGACCCGCGAGCCAGGAGACCTGCCGTCGCATGCGTCATGTCCGTGGGTCGGGAGTTGCCCATGGCGCGGGACACCGTAAGTGACGCACGGGTGTGGTGTGGTCACGGGCGCGGGTGGTTCCGATGCGACGCGAATGTCGTTCCCATTTCTATTTCGGGTTTGCGGGTTTCCGTCAGCCGTTTGCCGTCGCCGATGGGCGAATTGCGGCGGCTTCGTGGCTTTTTTGTGTTGCGGCGTGGGCGACCGCGCCGGTGTTTTCCCCTGTTCCCTAGATACGACGAGGCGGGACCCGGCATCTTCGGCCGCCGGTTTCCCGTTTTCGCAACTGGCGGCGGCCCCTTCATCGGAGCCGCCGTTTTTTTATTCCGGAAGCAATCCGACCGCCCGGGTGAAGGCGCGCCAGAAGATCCGCGCCCCCGCCGTCAGGTCCGGCAACGCGGCGGCGGTCTGGGCGGCGAAGGCTTTCGCCCCGTCCGCCCCCAGGGTGGCGGCCAGCGATGCGGCATAGGCGGGCACCCGGCTCCATTCCGGCACCGTCGCGGGCGTCACCTCGACGTGATACTGGAAGCCGTAGGCTCTGGTTCCCACCCGCATCGCCTGGATCGGGCAGGCGGGATTGGCGGCGAGGACGATGCCGCCTTCCGGCAACGCCTTGACCTCGGAGCCGTGCCATTGCAGGCAGCGGATCGGCGGGGGCAGGGCGGCCATCACCGGATCGGCGGCGGCCTCGGGGGTCGGCGACACCGTGGTCAGGCCGACCTCCGGCCTTGCCATCGGCCCCACCTTCGCCCCCAGGGCGGCGGCGAGCAACTGGTGTCCCAGGCAGAGGCCGAGGAACGGCTTGTCCAGATCCCGCACCCAATGGCGGATGAAGGCCTTTTCGGCGGCGAGCCAGGGCAGACGCGCGTCCTCCCACACGTCCATCGGTCCGCCCATCGCCATCAGCAGGTCGTAACCCTCTGGCGCGGGCGGGGTTTCGCCTTCGTCCCATTCCACGGTGTTCCAGGTCATGCCGTCCGCCGCCATCAGATCGCGGAAGGAGCCGGGGTGTTCGACGTCGATGTGCTGGAAAACCAGAACCCGCATGTGTCATACCTTGTCGGAACGGAGGGGGTTCCATCATGGAACAACTCCAGGGCCGCCGCAAATCCTCTCCGACGAAAGGGCTTCCGTGATCCCGCCGACTGCCGATACCGTCGCTTCGTCCGTGCCGCGCCTGAGCCTTCGCGGCATCGTCAAGCATTACCCCGGCTGCCGCGCCAACGACGGCATCGACCTTGCGGTGATGCCGGGGGAATGCCATGCCCTGCTGGGCGAGAACGGTGCCGGCAAGTCCACCCTGGTGAAGATCGTCTACGGCGTGTTGCAGGCCGACTCCGGGGAGATTTCGTGGGAAGGCCGCCCGGTGCGCATCGACGGCCCGGCGGCGGCGCGGGCGCTGGGCATCGGCATGGTGTTCCAGCATTTCTCTCTGTTCGATTCGATGATGGTGGCGGAAAACGTCGCGCTCGGCACCGCTTGGTCCGGCCCGATGGCGGACCTGGCGGCGCGGATCGCCGAGGTCTCGGCGCGCTACGGTCTGGCGCTCGACCCCGAACGGCGGGTCTGCGATTTGTCGGTGGGGGAGCGTCAGCGGGTGGAGATCGTCCGCTGTCTGTTGCAGGACCCTAAGCTTTTGATCATGGACGAGCCGACCTCGGTCCTGACTCCGCAGGAGGCCGAGGCCCTGTTCGCGGTGCTGCGCCGTCTGGTCGCGGAAGGCCGCAGCATCCTTTACATTAGTCATAAGCTGGCGGAAATCCGCGCCTTGTGCGAAACGGCGACGGTGCTGCGCGGCGGCCGGGTCGCCGGTGCCTGCGATCCCCGCGTCGAAACCGCCGCCTCGCTGGCCCGAATGATGATCGGCGCCGATCTCGCCCCGCCGGTGCGCGAGGCCGCCCCCCGGGTCGGCGAGCCGCGTCTGGTGGTGGAGCGGCTGTCGCTTGCCCCCGAGACCCCAACCGCCACCGCCCTCGACGCGATCGGTTTCACCGTCTCCGCCGGGGAGATTCTCGGCATCGCCGGGGTGGCGGGCAACGGTCAGGCGGAGCTTCTCGCCGCGCTGTCCGGCGAGACCCCGGTGGCGGTGGCCGAAGCGATCCGCATCGACGGCGTCGCCGTCGGGCATCTGGGGCCGCGCCGCCGCCGGGCGCTGGGCCTGGGGTTCGTTCCCGAGGAACGCCTGGGCCGGGGCGCGGTGCCCGATATGTCTCTCGCCGACAACGTGCTGCTGTCGTCGGCCCACCGCGAGGAGGGCATGGTGCGGGGCGGGCTGATCCGCTTCGGTCAGGCGCGGCGGTTCGCCGAACGGGTGATCGAGGCCTTCCACGTCGCCGCCACCGGCCCGCGCGCCGCCGCGCGCAGCCTGTCGGGCGGCAATCTGCAAAAGTTCATCGTCGGCCGCGAGATTCTGCAAAACCCCCGCCTGCTGGTGGTGGGGCAACCGACCTGGGGGGTGGACGCCGGAGCGGCGGCGGCGATCCACCGCGACCTGATCGCCCTGGCCGACGCGGGCGCGGCGATCCTGGTGGTGTCCCAGGACCTGGACGAACTGTTCGCCATCTGCGACCGCATCGCGGTGCTTTGCCATGGCAGGCTTTCCCCGGCGCGGCCGTTGCGCGCCGCGACGGTCGAGGAAATCGGCCTGTTGATGGGCGGGGTGTTCCATCTGGAGGAGGCGGCGCATGCGCCTTGAGGCCCGTCCAGAATCCTCCCGCGCGATGATGGTGGTCGCGCCGTTGCTGGCGATCGCCGCCACCGTCGTCGCCGGGGGGCTGTTGTTCGCGGCGCTGGGGTTCGATCCCGTCGCCGCCCTCGCCACCTTTTTCATCAAGCCGATCGGCGATCTGCACGGCGTCAGCGAGTGGCTGCTCAAGGCCGCGCCCCTGGCGTTGATCGGGGTCGGGCTGGCCTTGGGCTTTCGCGGCAACGTCTGGAACATCGGCGCGGAAGGCCAGTTGATCATCGGCGCGGTGTCGGCGGGCGGCGCGGCCCTGGCGCTGTACGAGGTGTCCGGGCTTTGGGTGCTGCCGGTGGTGCTGGTCGCGGGGGCGCTGGGGGGCGCGCTCTACGCGGCGATTCCGGCGCTGCTGCGCACCCGTTTTCACGCCAACGAGATTCTCACCAGCCTGATGCTCAACTACGTCGCCACCCTGACCCTCGCCTGGCTGGTGCACGGGCCGTGGCGCTCGCCCGAGGGCTACAACTTTCCGGAAAGCCGGATGTTCACCGATTCGGCGCTGTTGCCCGCCCTGATCGCGGACACCCGGCTGCATGTCGGGGTGCTGCTGGCGCCGATCGCCGCCTTCGCCGCCTGGATGATCGTGTCGCGGTCCTTCCTCGGCTTCCAGATCAAGGTGATCGGCCTGACCCCGGCGGCGGGCAGCTATGCCGGTTTCAGCCCCCACCGGGTGATCTGGTTCACCCTGGTTCTCGGCGGCGGTTTCGCCGGACTGGCCGGGGCGATGGAGGTCTGTGGGCCGATCGGCCAGTTGATGCCCACGGTGTCGCCGGGATACGGTTATACCGCGATCATCGCCGCCTTCCTCGGGCGGCTGCATCCCTTGGGCATCGTCCTCGCTTCGCTTTTGCTGGCGCTGACCTATCTGGGCGGCGACGCGGCGCAGATCGCCCTTGCCGTGCCGTTGGCGGTGACCCAGGTGTTCCAGGGGATGATCCTGTTCTTCCTGCTCGCCGCCGACGTTCTGATCCGCTATCGGGTGCGCCTGTCCGCCCGCATCCACCCGGAGGCGACGCGATGAGCGAGGCCGAACTCCTGACCCTGTCGGCGATCCTGGCGGCGATGGTCCGCGCCGCCACCCCCCTGGTCTTCGCCGCGCTGGGCGAACTGGTTACCGAACGCGCCGGGGTTCTGAACCTGGGTCTCGAAGGGATGATGCTGATCGGCGCGGTCGCCGCCTTCGCCGTGGCGCACGGCGGCGGCGGACCGGTGCTGGCCGTCGCCGCCGGGGCGGCGGCGGGGATGGCGATGGCGGCGCTGTTCGCGTTTCTGGCGTTGGGCTTACGCGCCAATCAGGTGGCCTGCGGCCTGGCCTTGAGCATCTTCGGCGTCGGTCTGTCCGCCTTCGTCGGCAAAAGTCTGGTCGGGACGCCGGTCGCCGCCCTGCCGACCCTGCCGCTGCCCGGTCTGTCGCAAATCCCGGTGATCGGTCCCGCCCTGTTCGCTCACGACGTTCTGGTCTATCTGTCGGTGCTGGCGGTTCCGGCGATTCACGTCTTCCTGTTCCGAAGCCGCGCCGGGTTGATCCTGCGCGCCGTCGGCGAAAACCACGACGCGGCGCACGCCATCGGCTACGCGGTGCTGCGGGTGCGTTTGTTCGCGGTGCTGTTCGGCGGCGCGATGGCGGGGCTGGCGGGGGCGTACCTGTCCCTGGCCTATACCCCGATGTGGGTGGAGAACATGACCTCGGGCCGTGGCTGGATTTCCCTCGCCCTGGTGGTCTTCGCCACCTGGCGTCCGGCGCGCGCCCTGATGGGGGCGTACCTGTTCGGCGGCGTCACCATTTTGCAATTGCACGCCCAGAACTGGGGAATCCCGGTGCCGTCGCAGATTCTGGCGATGCTGCCCTATGTCGCGGCCATTGTCGTCCTGGTGGCGATTTCCCGCGACGAGAGCAAGATCAGGTTGAATGCGCCGGCCTGTTTGGGGAAAGTGTTCCATTCGGGACGATAGAGGAGGCGGAAGGATGAAGATCGCGCGGCGAGTCGGATTGGCCTTGGTTCTGGCGTTGACGGCGGGGCTGTGGGGGACGTGCGTCGCGCATGCGGCCGACCCTCTGAAGGTTGGGTTCGTCTACGTTGGCCCGATCGGCGACCACGGCTATACCTATCAACACGACCAGGGCCGCCTGGCGGTGGAAAAGCACTTCGGCGATAAGGTCAAGACCACCTACGTCGAGAACGTGCCGGAAAACGCCGATGCCGAGCGGGTGATCCGCCAGCTTGTCGCATCCGGTCACCGGTTGATCTTCACCACGTCGTTCGGCTTCATGAATCCCACGGCCAAGGCCGCCCGGCAGTTCCCGAACGTGAAGTTCGAGCACGCCACCGGCTATCGGCGGGGGCCGAATCTGGCCATCTACACGGCGCGTTTCTACGAAGGGCGCTATGCCGCCGGTATCGCGGCGGGTCGTCTGACCAAAAGCCATACCCTGGGATACATCGCCTCGTTCCCCATTCCGGAAGTGGTGCGTAACGTCAACGCCTTCGTCCTGGGGGCGCGCAGCGTCAACCCGAAGGCCGTGGTTCGCGTCGTCTGGCTGAATTCCTGGTTCGATCCGGGCAAGGAGCGCGAAGCCGCCGAGGCCTTGATGGCGCAGGGCGTCGATGTGATGGCGCAGCATACCGATTCCGCCGCGCCGGTGCAGGCCGCCGAGGAAAAGGGCGTGTGGGCGATCGGTCATTCCTCGGACATGTCGCGCTTCGGGCCGAATTCCCATCTGACCGCGATCGTCAACGACTGGTCGGGCTATTACATCGCCCGCGTTCAGGCGGCGTTGGACGGCACGTGGGCCTCCACCGATACTTGGGACGGTTTCGATACGGGCATGGTCCGCTTGGCCCCGTTCAACCCGGCGACGCCACCCGCCGTCAAGGCCGAGGCGCTGAAGATCGAGGTCGCGATCAAGGAGAAAACCTTGCATCCCTTCGCCGGGCCGATCCGGGACCAGTCGGGCAAGGAACGGGTGCCCGCGGGCAAGACTCTCTCCGACGACGAACTCCTGAAAATGAACTGGTTCGTCGAGGGCGTGGTCGGCAGCGTGCCGGAGTGAGCGCTCTCGGAAATCCGGCGACCGTCGGGGGGGGGCGGCTCCGGCGGTGATCCATTGGGTGGTTGCGAACCGGGCGGTTCGGGTTATCCTGCCCGGGAATCAAGCGATACCAAGGCGTGGCGTCGCGTTGCGGAGAGAGACAATCCTGTCGTTCCACGAAAGATCGAGGGGGAGGGTGCGAAAATGGCATTGATGCGGCGGACATCCCTGGCGGCGCTGTTGGCGCTGATGCTGGGAGGGATCGGCGGCGCACGGGCGGCGGAGCCGTTGAAGGTCGGCTTCGTCTATGTCGGGCCGATCGGCGACCATGGGTATTCCTATCAGCACGACCAGGGCCGCTTGGCGGTGGAAAAGGCGTTCGGCGACAAGGTGAGGACCACCTACGTCGAAAACGTCCCGGAAGGCGCCGATGCCGAGCGGGTGATCCGCGAACTGGCGGTCTCCGGGCATAAGCTGATTTTTTCCACGTCGTTCGGCTTCATGAACGCGACGGTGAAGGTGGCCAAGCAGTACCCCGACGTGAAATTTGAACACGCCACCGGGTATCAGCGCGGTCCCAACCTCGCCACCTATATGGCGCGTTTCTATGAAAGTCGCTATCCGGCGGGAATCGCGGCGGGACGCCTGACCAGGACCCATAAGCTCGGCTATATCGCCCCCTTCCCGATCCCCGAGATCGTACGCAGCATCAACGCCTTCGCGCTGGGGGCGCGGAGCGTCGATCCGAAGGCCGAGGTCCGCGTCGTCTGGGTGAACTCGTGGTACGACCCGGGCAAGGAACGCGAGGCGGCCGAGGCGTTGATCGCACAGGGCGTCGATGTGGTCGCGCAGCAAAGCGATTCCGCCGCGCCGGTGCAGGCCGCCGAAATGGCCGGGGTCTGGGCGATCGGCCAAGCCTCGGACATGACGCGCTTCGGTCCGCGCGCGCAATTGACGTCGTGCATGGAAATCTGGTCGGGGTATTACATCGACCGCGTGCGAGCGGTTCTGGAAGGCATCTGGACGCCGGACGATACCTGGGAAGGCTTCAACAAGGATATGGTGCGTCTGGCGCCGTTCAACCCGGCGACGCCGCCCGCCGTCAAGGCCGAGGCGTTGAAGGCCGAGGCCGCGATCAAGGCGAAGACGCTGCATCCCTTCGCCGGGCCGATCCGGGACCAGTCGGGCAAGGAACGGGTGCCCGCGGGCAAGACCCTTTCCGACGCCGAACTTTTGAAAATGAACTGGTTCGTCGAGGGCGTCGTCGGCTCGATGCCGAAGTGAGGAAAACCGTGCGAGGGGTCTCGGACCCCTCGCGCACCCCTTTCGTTTTTCGCCGCGCAAGCGGCTTTTCGCCTTCATCCCGCGTGAGGGGTTCGTTCGCGTTAGGCGCAAGACTCTTAGAAAAAAAAGGGAGCGCGAGGGAACCAAGTTCCCTCGCAACACGCGTTTTCCGAACAGCAGCCCGGCCTGATTTCAGTCTTCGTCGTCGCCGCCCAGGATGGCGGCGGGGTCGGCGGTGATCGGGCGATAGATTTCCACCCGGTCGCCCTCGGACAGCGGCGCGTCGAGACCGACGACGCGGCCGAACACCCCCACCTTCTGCGCCGAAAGATCGATCTCCGGGAACTGGGCGAGGATGCCGGAACGCTCGATCGCGTCCCGCGCGGTGCCGCCGTCCGGCACGTCCAGCTTCAGCCAGACCTGGCGATTCGGGGCGGCGTAGGCGACGCCGACGTGAAGAACCATGATGCGTTCCTCCTTACGAACCGGCGGCGCGGCGGCGGGCGAAGGATTGGTCGATCCGTCGCTTCGCCGCCAGCGCGAAGGCCAGCACCAGAAAGCCGCCGGGCGGCAGGATCATCAGAAGAAACCCCTTGTAGTCGGGGATCACCACCATCTCCAGCACCTTGAAGGCCGGTCCCAGCATCAGCGAGGCGTTGGCGAACACCGTGCCGCTGCCCAGAATTTCGCGCACGCAGCCGATCAGGGTCAGGGCGAAGGTGAACCCCAGACCCATGCCCAGGCCGTCCATCGCGCTGTAGGACGGGGCGTTGCGCGAGGCGAAGGCCTCGGCGCGGCCCAGGATGACGCAGTTGGTGACGATCAGCGGGATGAACAGGCCGAGCACCTTGTAGAGTTCGTGCCCCCAGGCGTTGATCGCCATGTCGGCAAGGGTGACGATGCCCGCGATCACCAGGATGAAGGCGGGGATGCGGACCTGCGGCGTGATCACCCCGCGCAGCAGGGAAATCACCACGTTGGTGGCGACCAGGCAGACCGTGGTGGCCAGCCCCATGCCCAGGCCGTTGGTGGCCGATCCGGTCAGGGCCATCAGCGGGCACAGCGCCAGCATTTGCGCCAGGGTGACGTTGCTGGTCCACAGGCCGTCCTTGAAGACGGCGAAGGCGCGGGAGGGCTTTTTCATGACACCGCCTTGCTGCCGGAAAGGTGCGCGGGCTTGGGCGCGGGTTCGGGGCGGGCGTCCTTTTCCTCGTCCAGCATCCGTGCGCGATGCTGGGCGAACAGGGCGAGCCCGTCCTTGACCGCCTTGACCACGGCGCCGCGGCGTGATGGTGGCGCCGCTGAACTGGTCGAACCGGCCGCCGTCCTTTTTCACCGCCCACAGGGCGGCGGCGGTATTGGCGAGCGACAGCCCCTTGAATGCGTCGATCCAGCGGCTTTTGCGGATGTCCACCTTGTCGCCGAGGCCGGGGGTCTCGGCGTGCTGGACGACGCGCACCCCGAGAATCTCTCCGTTGCGGTCCACCCCCATGATGATGGCGATGTCGCCGCCGTAGCCCTTGCCGATAACGCGATAGGCGACGGCGGAAACGCGGCCTTCGCGGCGGGCGCGATAGACGGTGACCGCGCCGTCCGGGCCGTCGATCGTCGTCGTGTCGGCGGCCATGTCGTTGGCGCGTAAGGCGGCGGGGATCACCTGGGCGAGGGAGACTTCCGTGTCCTCCTTCAGGCGCTGCGCGATCTCCGGCGCGCTGAAGCGATAGGCGATCGCCAGGGTGGAGGCGGACACCAGGCAGAACCCGCCCAGAAGAACCCCCTGGAACCACGGCGCGGTGCGGTGGCTGGGCATCAGCGGGGCTCCTTCGTCTTGATCGCGAGCGGTCGGCCCTTGCGGTCGCGGCCATAGATGCGCGGCCGCACCCAGCGGTCGATCAGGGGGGAGGCGGCGAAGACGTGGGCGAGCGGCGACAGATAGCGTTCCGGATCGGTCAGGTGCAGCAGGGTGGCGGGAACCGCGACCCCCAGAAGCAGGGCGACGGGGGTCTGCCAGCCGATGATCTTCAAGGCGACCAGCAGCAGGCCGCCGACAAGCAGCAGCAGGGCCGAGGTCTTGCCCAGGCTGCCGGGAACCACGCCGAGGAAAAGGTCGAAGACGCCGAAGCCGTGCTCCAGCGCCTTGGACAGCGGCAGGCCGCGCGCCAGTTCGGTCTTGGCGTGGCCCAGCAGCGAGGCGCTGGCGATCGCATCCATGTCGATGTGGCCGCCGAAGCCGAAGGTGATGGCGAGCGAATCGACGAACCCCGGCGCGTCGGAGCGGAAGATCGGGCGCGGCGCGACGTACCGGGTCATCTCCAGCGGGAAGGAGACGAGCAGGGCGACGCGCGCCACCATCGCCGGATTGAACAGGTTCTGGCCCAGGCCGCTGAAGACCTGCTTGCCGATGACGATGGCGAGGAAGCCGCCGACGACGCCGATCCACCAGGGGGCCCACGGCGGCAGGGAGAGGGCGAGAATCCACCCCGACAGCACCGCCGATCCGTCGACCAGGGTGGCGCGCACCGGCTTTTTCGCCAGGATCAGGCAGGCCGCCTCGAACCCCACGGCGCTGGCGACGGTGATCGCGAACAGGTGGATCGCGGGCCAGCCGAACAGCCCCAGCCCGAACGCCGTGGCGGGGGCAAGGGCGACCATCACCCAGAACATCACCATCGGCGTGGTGCGTCCGGCGTGGGCGAAGGGCCCGGCGACGAAGGGGCGTTGGTCGATCACTCGGCGGCCCCCCGGCGGCGGCGCGCGCCTTGGCGGCGGCGGTCTTCTTTTTTTCCATCATCGCGCGGCGCTCGGCGGCCAGCTTGACCTGCCGCGCCTCCTTCTGCTGGACCAGACGCTTCGCCTCTTCGCCCCGCTGCTGGGCGCGCTGTTCGGCGGCGATGTGCCCCTTGGCGAAATGGAAGCTTTGCACCAGGGGAATGCGCGACGGGCAGGCGAAGGCGCAGGAGCCGCAGCCGATGCAGTCCATCAGTCCGGCCTCCACCGCCGCGTCGAAGTTGCCGTTGCGGATGTGGGCGGCGATTTCCAGGGGCAGCAGGCCGCAGGGGCAGGCGGCGACGCAGGTGCCGCAGCGCAGGCAGGCATGCGCCGGGCCGCGCCGGGTGTCGGCGGGGGTGAGCGCCAGGATGCCGTTCATCCCCTTGACCGTCGGAATCTCGGTGGAGCGCAGGGGCTGGCCCATCATCGGCCCGCCGGAGAGCAGTTCCTGCGGGTCGCGGGTCAGGCCGCCGCAAAAGGCGATCAGGTCGGCGATCGGCGTGCCGAGCGGCACCTTCAGGTTCTTCGGCTCGGCGATCGCGCCGCCGGAGACGGTGAGAATCCGCGAAATCAGCGGCCGACCCAGCTTCACCGCTTCGTGCACCGCGAAGGCGGTGGCGATGTTGTGGACCACCACGCCGATGTCGGCGGTGAGCGCGCGGGCCGGAGTTTCGAGGCCGGTCAGGGTGTGGACCAGATGCTTTTCCGACCCCATCGGATAGCGGGTCGGCACCCGCGCCACCGCGATGCCGGGATGGGCCTGGGCGGCTTGCTCCATCGCGGCGGCGGCCTCGGGCTTGTTGGCCTCGATCGCGACGATGGTGCGCGCGACGCCGAGGGCGCGGGCCATCAGGGCGACGCCGGACATTACCTCGGCGGTGTGCTCGCGCATCAGGCGGTCGTCGCAGGTGAGGAAGGGTTCGCACTCCGCGCCGTTCATCACCAGGGTGGTGAGCGCATGGCGCTCGCGCAGGTTCAGCTTCACCGCCGAGGGGAAGGTGGCGCCGCCCAGACCGACGATGCCCGCCTGCGCGACTCGCTTGGCGATGTCTTCCGGCGGCGCGTCGCAGGGCAGCGGCGGCATCGGTTCCGCCCAGGCGTCGCGGCCGTCGGGAACCAGGGTGATGGCGGCGCCCTTGAGGCCGGAGGCATGCGGCACCGGACAGGGGCCGATCGCTTCCACCGTGCCCGAGGTCGGCGCGTGCAGGGCCGCCGAGACCGGCCCCGCCGCCTCGGCGATCAACTGGCCCTTGAGCACCGCGTCGCCCGCCTTGACCACCGGCCTGGCGGGCGCGCCGATGTGCTGCTGCAACGGCAGGAACAGTTTCGCCGACAGCGGCGCGGCGACCACTTCCCGGTCGCGGGTGGCGTCCTTGCGCTCTTCGGGGCGGACCCCGCCCCGGATGCGGAACAGCTTCATTGGGTCAACACTCCGTTGCCGACGGGCGGCCTTGCCGTCGCATCCCCGGGTTTCGGCCAGTACCAGGACTGCAACGTCACCGGAATCGGCTGCAACGAAATGCCGTGCGCCGGACAGGTCTCGACGCAGGCGCCGCAGCCGGTGCAGGCGTCGGCGACGACGCCGTGAATCTGCTTCGCCGCGCCGACGATGGCGTCGGTCGGGCATTTGCGCGCGCACTTGGTGCAACCGATGCAGACGGTTTCGTCGATGCGGGCGACCATCGGCCCGGTATCCGCCATCCCCGACAGATCGACCGTCAGGCACAGCTTCTCCGCCAGCGCCACCGCCACCGCCCGCCCCCCGGCGGGCAGGCGGTGACCGGCGCCTCGCCCTTGGCGATCGCCGCCGCCGCCGCGCAGCCGGGGTAGCCGCACTGGCCGCAGTTCTGTCCGGGCAGGATTTTCTCGATCTCGCCTTCCAGGGGGCTCGATTCGACGTGCAGACGCCGCGCCGCGACGCCCAGGAAAACCCCCAGTCCACCGCCCAGGGCGGTCAAGCCGACGATCGCTTCCAGCATGATCCGGTTTCCTCCCCCTACCGCGCCACCAGGCCGGCGAAACCCATGAACGCCATCGACAGCAGACCTGCGGTGATGAAGCTGATCGGCGCGCCGCCGAAAGCCGCCGGAACCTGCGACAGGGCCAGGCGCTCGCGCAGACCGGCGAACAGCACCATCACCAGGGTGAACCCGGCGGCGGAGCCGAAGCCGTAAAGCACGCTCTGCACGAAGCCGTGGTTTTCCTGGATGTTGAGCAACGCCACCCCCAACACCGCGCAGTTGGTGGTGATCAGCGGCAAGAAGATGCCGAGAACCTGGTACAGCGACGGCGAGATCTTCTTGATCACCATTTCGGTGAACTGCACCACCGCCGCGATCACCAGGATGAAGGTGAGGATGCGCAGATAGGCCATGTCCAGGGGGCGCAGCAGTCCGTGTTCCAGCGCCCATCCGGCGGCGGTGGACAGGGTGAGGACGAAGGTCGTCGCCATCCCCATGCCGAGCGCGCTGTCCACCTTGTTGGACACCCCCATGAAGGGGCACAGGCCCAGGAATTTGACCAGGACGACGTTGTTCACCAGGACGGTGCCGAGGATGAGAAACAGATATTCGGCCATCATTCCTACCCGCTACGAGCCTTTCGTCCCGCCGTTGTGCATGCCCCGTACCAAAACCGGACAAAGCCGGAAATGCCCGGAAAATCGGCAGTTCCGCATCCGGTCCGGGCAGTTCTTTCGACTGCTCCGCTGTCGCGAAGCCGACAGGGCTGGGTGGCAGGTGGGAAAGATGTCATAAAACAGACCCGGATTCCAAGCGTTTCTCGCGGATTTTGCACGGTTGCCGGGGTTGGGCATGCATCTTGCGTGGGAGTGTGCGGATTCGGACAAGGAGAGCCCATGCCCTCGAACAGGCCCGAAAAGGACCCAAAAGTCCCTTGCGCCGCAACGGCTTCCGCGTTGCCGGGAGGGTCCGCTGCGGCATCGGCGCGACCGACGGAGCAAGGGCGGGGTGACGCGTGGAAGGCATCCGACCTACCCCCTTCCTTGTTCCGCGAGGCGGTGGAATCGATGGACTCGGGGGTTTCGGTGGCGGACTCCGAGGGGCGCATCCTGTACGTCAATCCGGCGTTCGAGCGCCTGACCGGCTATGTGACGGCGGAGGTGGCCGGACGCAACCACAGTCTGCTCTCCGACCATAAGACGCCGCCCCGCGTCTACGAGGACATGTGGCGCACCATCACCGGCGGCGGGGTGTGGAACGGGCGGCTCTTGAACCGCCGCAAGGACGGCACGCCGTATCTGGCGGAACTGAAGGTGGTGCCGGTCGGGGGCGAGGACGGCGCGCCCGGCGGTTTTCTCGGCATTCAGCGCGACGTCTCGGCGGAGATGGCTCTGGAGCGTCACGTCGCCTCCCAGAAGGCGCTGATCGAGAACATCATCGATGTCGCCCCGGTGGTGATGGCGCTGTTGAACGAGCACGGCAAGGTGCTGATCGACAACCACGCCTACAAGGTGCTGATGGCCGACATGGGCGGCGAGGAACCGGCGTGGGAGTTCCTGAAGGCGATGTCCGACGGCGACGCCGCGCGGTTTTTGCTGGAACGGCGCGAAGCCGACGCGACGGAGGTGCGAATCGATGTCGGGCGCCGCCTCGGCCCCCGCTGGTTCACCTGTTCCGCCCTGTGGATCGACGTCGCCCGCCCCGAGGTGGACAGCTTCTACGAACCCGGACCGGGGCGCGCCCTGCTGCTGGTCTGTCTGGACGTCACCGCGCGGATGCGCGCCTTCCAGCAGGCCAAGACCTCGGCGATCCGGGCGCTGACCGCCGAAATCCAGCAGGCGCAGGGGATGCGCGAGGTGTTGCAGGGCGCGGTCTATCAGTTGCAGGGCCCCTTGAACATGCTGGATGCGGCGGTGGCGATGATGGAGCGCGGCGGCAGTGTCAATCCGGCGTTGGCGGCGGCGATGGCCGACGTGCGGCGGGCGGGGGCGGAGACCGTCGCGCACTTGCGCGACAGCCTGCCGCGATGCGCGGCGGAGCCGGTCCTGCCCCTGAATCTCAACGAACTGGTGCGCGAGGTGATGGACTTCTGCATCGACCGCCTGCTCGCCGAGGGGGTGGCGCTGTCCTGGTTGCCGACGCCGGTTCTGCCTGTGGTCAGCGGCCGCGCCGGGCAGTTGCGCACCCTGATCAAGGTGCTGATCGACAACGCGGTGGATGCGGTGGGCGAACCCGGCGTCGGCGAACGCGGCGTGGTCATCGAAACCCGGCGCGGCCAGGGCGGCGGGGTGGAGGTGGCGATCGCCGATTCCGGCCCCGGCGTCGCCGCCGCCGACCGGGCGCGCATCTTCGACCCCTTCTTCAGCGGCTGGACGCGGCATCGCGGGCGGCCTGGCATGGGGCTGGCCATCGCCCAGAACATCCTGACCGAGCACGGCGGCACCATCGACGTCCAGGCTCCGGCAACGGCGGCTGCCGCATCGTCGTCGGCCTGCCCGGCGAGGACGAGGCTCCGACCTCCCGGGAGGACGGAGGATGATGTCGGCCGATCGCCCTCCCCGCGCCGATCGCGGCGCCCTGATCGAGACCGAACTGGAAATCCTGTTCGCGGTCAGCCGCGTCTTGAGCCGGTCTCTCGACCTGCGGGAGACCCTGACCGAGGTTCTCGACCTGCTGCACGACGCGGGCGGCTACGTCCACGGCTTCATCACCCTGAAGGACGACGCCAGCGGCGAGTTGCAGGTGCGGGCGGCGCGCCGCGACATCGCCGGATCGCCGTCTTCGGTGCGCTACAAGCCGGGCGAGGGGGTGATCGGCCTGGTCGCCGCCAGCGGCGAGACGGTGCTGCTGCCGCGGGTCGCCGACGAGCCGAAGTTCCTGCACCGGATGAAGACGTTCGATCCCGAACTGCCGTTCATCGCCGCGCCGATCCAGGGCGAGGCGGCGGAGACGGCGGGAGTTCTGGCGGCGCAACCCCCGGCGGAGCGGGCGCTTCTGGGCGAACGTTCGCGCTTCGTCGAAATGGTCGCCAACCTGATCTCGCAGACGGTGCGCCTCAACCGCCGGGTGCGCGCCGAACAGCAGGAGATCAAGGAAGAACGCGATTCCCTGCGCCGCCGGGTGCGCGGCCAGCACGGCTTCGACACCATCGTCGGCCATACCCCGGTGATGCGTCAGGTGTTCGAACAGGTGCGTCTGGTGTCGAAGTGGAACACCACGGTGCTGATCCGGGGCGAATCCGGCACTGGCAAGGAACTGATCGCCAACGCCATTCACTACAATTCGCCGCGCAGCGCCGCGCCCTTCGTCAAGCTGAACTGCGCCGCCCTGCCCGAGAACCTTTTGGAATCCGAGATGTTCGGCCACGAGAAGGGGGCCTTCACCGGGGCGCAGGCGCAGCGCAAGGGGCGCTTCGAACTGGCCGACGGCGGCACCCTGTTCCTCGACGAGATCGGCGAGATTTCCGGCCTGTTCCAGAGCAAGCTTCTGCGGGTGTTGCAGGAAGGCGAGTTCGAACGGGTCGGCGGCGTCGAGACGATCAAGGTGGACGTGCGGGTGATCGCCGCCACCAACCGCGACCTCGAGGGCGCGGTGGCCGACGGCAAGTTCCGCGAGGACCTGTATTACCGGCTCAACGTCATGCCGATCCGCACCCCGCCCTTGCGCGAACGCGCCGAGGACATTCCCGACCTCGCCCGCTTCCTGGTGGACAAGATCGCCCGCGCGCAACGGCGCGGCCTGTCGATCGACGACGCGGCAATCCGCCTGCTTTTGCGCCATCGCTGGCCGGGCAACGTCCGCGAGTTGGAAAACAGCCTGGAACGCACCGCGATCATGAGCGAGACCGGCACCATCGACGAACGCGCGGTGATCCTGGCCGGATTGCAGGACCGCATGGTCGCGTCCCCCGGCCTCGACTCGCCGCCGCCACCCGCCTTCGCCCGCCCCGCGCCGCCGCCCGATCCCGACGATTCCGGCCTCGACGAACGCGGGCGCGTCATCGCCGCCCTGGAACGCGCCGGATGGGTCCAGGCCAAGGCGGCGCGCCTGTTGAACCTGACGCCCCGGCAGATCGCCTATCGCATCCAGACCCTGGGCATCGACGTCAAACAGTTTTAACCGGGAACCCCTGAACGGCGGCGCTCGGGGTCTTTTACCGTCTCCCGTTGAGCGTCTTTACGGTTTTGCCGCCTGGAAGAAGTTCGCCCGAAGATACATATTTGAAGCATCCGGGCGGGCCGTCGCTCCGTTCGGAGCCGATTGTCGTTCCCAACGACCCGGATCAGCAGAATGCGCTTGCCGTCACCGAGGTTCCGCGGGTTGGCGTTTTGGGGGGTCGGCGCGCTTTTGCTCGCCGCAGTGGCCGCGTGGCTGTCGCTGCCCGGCGGCGACGGCTTGGCGCGGGTGCGCAAGGCGGGGGTCTTGCGGGTCGGCTATGCGGTCGAGGCTCCCTACGCCATGGTCGCCCCGGATGGCCGGATCACCGGCGAATCGCCGGAGACCGCGCGCCTTGTCGCCGCTCGCCTGGGGATTTCCCGGATCGATTGGGTGCAGACCCGCTTCGACGCGCTGATCGTCGAACTGCTGGAGGGACGCTTCGACATGATCGCGGCGGGGATGTTCGTCACCCCGGACCGCGCCCGCCGGGTGGGTTTTTCCGATCCGACGCTGCGCGTCGGCGCCAGCCTGCTGGTGCCCGCGGGCAATCCCTCGGGGTTCGGCTCCTATACCGATCTGATCGCCCGGCCCCACGCGCGGGTGGCGGTGGTGGCGGGGACGATCGAGGAGGGCACCCTGCTTGCGCGCGGCCTGCCGCGCCCCCGCCTGCTGGCGGTGCCCGACGCCGCGGCGGGGGTGGCGGCGGTGCGGTCGGGCGCGGTGGAGGCCTTGGCCCTGTCGCGACCGACGACGCTTTGGCTGGAACACCTGAATCCCGGCCGCGTGGCCTCGGTGAAGGTGGCCGGGCGCGCGGTGGTCACCGATCCGGTGCCGCTTTTCCACATCGCTTTCGCCTTCGCCCCCGACGACCGGGAACTGTTGCGCGCCTGGAACCGCGCCCAGGCGGAAGTGCTGGGCGGTCCGGAGCACATGCGGGTGCTGGCCGATTTCGGCCTGGGCGCCGACGATCTGCCATCTGGCGTGGAGGGGACGCGATGAAATCCGTTCCCGTCCGTTCCCGCGAAACCAGGGGCGCCCTGTCCGGAGTGTGGATCGCGGTCAGCATCCTGACCTCGGTCCTGATCTGCGGCGGCGTCACCGCGATGCACTACGTCCACCAGGACGCGCTGGATCGCTATACCCGGACCATCGGCGCCTTCCGCCAGGCGCGCATCGATCTGACCCATGGCTTCCTGCACGTCGCCCTGGGGAATGCGCCGGGATCCCCCTGGCAGCGCGAACAGGGCATCGCGCTGTTGAATCAGGCGGTCGCCGACATCGAACGCCTGACCGCGCAAACCCCGTTGGGCGACGGCGGCGACGTCGCGGCGCGGGGTGCGGCGTTCCGCGCGCTGCTGCGCGAGGAAAGCGACACCCGCTACGCCGCCCGCCGCGCGGTGGAGCTGCGCGCCGCCTTCCATGGGTTGGAAGAGGCGGTGGTCCGCCACGACGTCGCGGCGCGGGTCGATGCGGTGCGCCGGGCGGCGGCGGATTCCGACCGTTTCGAGAAGATCTTCAACGCCACCCTGGCGCCGACCGCCATCACCACCCTGGAGGAAGGGCGTTTTCTCGCCGTCAACGATGCCCTCGTGCGCCTGTCCGGGTACGCCCGTGACGATCTGCTTGGACGCACCGTGCCCGAACGCGGCCTGTGGGCCGAGCCCGAACAGCGCGCCGATTTCATCCGCCGCCTGCGGGAAGGCGGACGGGTCACCGATTACGAGATGAAAATGCGGTTGGCCTCGGGCGAGGTCCGCGACGGCTTGATCGGCGCCGACGTCATCGAATTCATGGGGCGTCCCTGCCTGTTGAGCATCGTCAGCGACATCACCGAACGCAAGCGCTACGAGGAACGAATCGCCTATCTGGCCACCCACGACCCCCTGACCGACCTGCCCAACCGCAACCTTTCCGGAGACCGTCTGAATCAGGCGATCGCGCGGGCCCGCCGTCAGGGGCATCGGGTCGCGGCGCTGCTGATCTCTCTCGACCGGTTCAAGACCGTCAACGACGCCTTCGGCCATGCCGCCGGGGACGTCCTGTTGCGGGCGGTGGCGCGGCGTCTGTCCGATCTGGCGGGAGACGGCGACACCGTCGCCCGCCAGGGGGGCGACGAGTTCCTGGTGGTCCTGGCCGACCTGGAACGGTCCTCGGACGTGTTCCCCCTGGTGCGCACCCTGCTGGAGGGGCTGGGGCGTCCCTTCCCCCTGGGGGAGGGGGGCGAGGTTTCGATCACCGCCAGCATCGGGGTCAGCCTGTTTCCCCAGGACGGCGGCGACGGCGAGGCCCTGATCGGCAACGCCGACGCGGCGATGAGCCGCGCCAAGGTGCAGGGCGGCAACACCTGCCATTTCTTCACCAGCGGCATGAGCGAGGAAACCCGCCGCCGCGTCGATATGGAAACCCGGTTGCGCACCAGCCTGCGGCACGGCGAACTGTCGCTTGCCTATCAGCCCAAGGTGGACCTGGAAAGCGGCGCGATCTTCGGCTGCGAGGCGTTGCTGCGCTGGACCCATCCGGACCTTGGCGTGGTGCCGCCCGACCGGTTCATTCCCCTGGCCGAGGAAACCGGCCTGATCGTGCCGATCGGCGATTGGGTGCTGCACGCCGCCTGCGCCCAGGCGCGGGCCTGGCGCGACGCCGGCCTGCCGCCGATCGCGGTTTCGGTCAACCTGTCGGTGCGGCAGTTCCTGCAACAGGACGTCACCGAGCGGGTGCTGCGCGCCCTGGAGGAGACCGGCCTGCCGCCCGAACAGTTGGAACTGGAACTGACCGAAAGCCTGATCGCCCAGGACGCCGACAAGGTGATCGCCACCCTCGACCGCCTGAAGCGGGACGGGGTCAGCTTTTCCATCGACGACTTCGGCACCGGCTATTCCAGCTTGAGCTATTTGAGCCGCTTCCGCGTCGACACCCTGAAGGTCGATCAGTCGTTCGTCCGCACCATGCTGACCGATCCGGCGGACGCCGCCATCGTTCGCGCCATCATCTCGCTCGCCCGCAGCCTCGACATGACCGCCATCGCCGAAGGCGTCGAAACCGCCGAGCATTGCGACTTCCTGCGTCGCAACCGCTGCGACGCGATCCAGGGCTATTTCTTCAGCCGCCCGGTTCCCGCCGACCTGATGGCCGACATGCTGCGCGAGGGCCGCCGCCTGTCCCATTGACGCCAGGGAGAGTGGATCGGCCCCGCTCCGGCGGGGCATATGCTGTGGTTTGTTCTCGAATCTGCTAAACTTTTCACGGAAGCCGGGGTCGAGGATCGTGACGAATCAACCATGAGGAGGACGACCGGTGAAGGGTTTCGCCATGCTGGGAATCGGCAAGGTCGGTTGGATCGACAAGGCCAAGCCGACCGCCGGGCCTCTTGACGCCATCGTGCGCCCGATCGCGGTGGCGCCCTGCACCTCGGACGTGCACACCGTTTGGGCGGGGGCGATCGGCGAACGCCACGACATGATCCTCGGCCACGAATCGGTGGGCGAGGTGGTCGAGGTCGGCTCCCTGGTCAGGGACTTCAAGCCCGGCGACCGGGTGATCGTTCCCGCGATTACCCCGGACTGGGGGGCGCGCGAATCCCAGGGCGGCTTCCACCAGCACTCCGGCGGCATGCTCGCGGGGTGGAAGTTCTCCAACTTCAAGGACGGCGTGTTCGCCGAGTTCTTCCACGTCAACGAGGCCGACGCCAATCTTGCCCATCTGCCCGACGGCATGGACCCGGCGGTGGCGGTGATGCTGCCCGACATGGTGGTCACCGGCTTCCACGGCGCCGAACTTGCCGGGGTGCGCCCCGGCGATACGGTGTGCGTCATCGGCATCGGCCCGGTCGGCCTGATGTCGGTGGCGGGGGCCAATATGATGGGGGCGTCCCATCTGTTCGCCGTCGGCTCGCGGCCGATCTGCGCGGCGCGCGCCCGCGAATACGGCGCGACCGAGGTGATCAACTACAAGGACGGCGACATCGCCCGGCAGGTGCTGGACAAGACCGGCGGCCAGGGGGTCGATCGAGTCATCGTCGCGGGCGGCGACTGCGACACCTTCATCCAGGCGGTGGAGATGCTGAAACCCGGCGGCGTGATCGGCAACGTCAACTATCTGGGCGAAGGCGACCACGTGCGCATCCCCCGTCTCGCCTGGGGGGTCGGCATGGGGCATAAGTGCGTCAACGGCGGCCTGACCCCCGGCGGCCGCCTGAAGATGGAGAAAATGGCCGCCCTGGTCGAGGTCGGCAAGCTCGATCCCGGCCGCCTGGTCACCCATCGCTTCCAGGGATTCGCGCATATCGAGGAAGCCCTGCTGCTGATGAAGGACAAGCCCGCCGATCTGATCAAGCCGGTGGTCCTGGTCTGATCCCGACCGTCCGCCGCGCTTTGTCGGCTTTGCAACAGGTATCGACCCGACGAACCGGCGCCCCCGTGGTGCCGGTTCGATTTTTATGTAAGCATTTTCATGGTGTTATGGCGATCCTCAAAAACGGCACGGGGTTTGCCCCGAAGGCGTTCGAGGGCGGGTTCGACCCGCGACGGACACAAGCCGGAGGACGACCATGCCGCTGGGACTCACCGACGATGCGAGACTTCGCGAGACGCCTCGGGACGATGCGCCGCGCACCGGCTGTTCCTCCGCCCCTTGCGCCGCGCCGTCGCCGCTGTCCGACGCGGTGCGCGCCAAGGTCGAAACCCATCCCTGCTATTCCGAGACCGCGCACCTGCGCTTCGCCCGGATGCATGTGGCGGTCGCCCCCGCCTGCAACATCCAGTGCAACTATTGCAACCGCAAGTACGACTGCTCCAACGAAAGCCGCCCCGGCGTGGTCTCCGAGGTGCTGAACCCGGAACAGGCGTTGCGCAAGGTCAGGGCGGTGGCGGCGAAGATTCCGCAGCTGACGGTAATGGGCATCGCCGGACCGGGCGACCCCCTGGCCAACCCGAAGCGCACCTTCGACACCCTGGAACGGGTGGGGCGCGAGATGCCGGGGATCAAGCTGTGCCTTTCCACCAACGGCCTCGCCCTGCCGCAATACGTCGATCGGCTGGCCGAACTGGGGGTGGATCACGTCACCATCACCATCAACGCGGTGGATCCTCACGTCGCCGCCGGGATCTATGCCTGGGTGGTCTGGGAAGGCCGACGCCTGACCGGCGAGGAGGCCGCCGCCCTCCTGATTCGCCGGCAATTGAAGGGGCTGGAGATGCTGGTGGCCAGGGGCATCATGGTCAAGGTCAACTCGGTGATGATCCCCGGCGTCAACGACCGCCATCTGAAGGCGGTCTCCCGCCTGATCAAGGCGAAGGGCGCGTTCCTGCACAACATCATGCCGCTGATCTCCGCGCCCGAGCACGGCACCGTCTTCGGGATGGAGGGGCGGCGCGGTCCCACCGACGCCGAGTTGCAGGCCCTGCGCGATTCTTGCGCGCAAGGCATGGCGGTGATGCGCCATTGCAAGCAGTGCCGCGCCGACGCCATCGGCATGCTGGGCGAGGACCGCAACGCCGAATTCACCATGGACAGGGTGGCGGCGATCGAGGCCGCCGCCGCGTCCGCGCCCGCCCCGTCGCTGCGGATGGCGGTGGCGACCAGCGGATCGGGGGTGATCGACCAGCATTTCGGCCATGCCCGCGACTTCGCCGTCTACGAGGTCGGGGCGGAGGGCGCGCGCCTCGTCGATCGCCGTTCGGTGGAGGCTTCTTGCGGTGGCGCGGAAGACTGCGGCGAGTCCGAGGACGCGCTGGAGCGCAGCGTCGCGGTGCTGAAGGATTGCGCGGCGGTGGTCTGCGCGCGCATCGGCCTTGCCCCCTGGGAGCGGTTGGAGGCGGCGGGAATCGTTCCCAACGGCGAGCATGGATGGGAAGCGGTGGAACCCGCCCTGGCGGCGGTGCGCGCCGAGATTCTGGCCTCCGGCGAGTCGGTTGCGGCCGGTCGGCGTCGCCGCGCCGGATAGGAAAACCCCCGCCCCCGCGATCGGGACTTTTGCGCCGCGATCTTGTGTGCGAACATCTGCCCGATCGAGGGGGTTCGCGACGCCGACGTCGCGAAGGTCTTCCCTCTCGGCGGCAGTCCGGACGACGGGGGTCGCATGCCGGACGAACCGCCACGGGTCGATCGTCGGCAGGCTTGGGGGATCGGTTCGATGTGCAAGGTCAAGGTGTCTTTCGCCGATATCGGCAAGACCGTGACGGTGAACGAGGGGACGCGCCTGATCGATATTTCCGAGGATGTCGGCACCGGCATCGTCTATGGGTGCCGACAATGCGGATGCGGCCGGTGCATGGTCGAGGTGGTTGACGGAGGGGACGGTTTGGAACCGCCTTCCGTATTGGAAATCAAGGTCTTGGAACATCACGAGGGCGGCGCGAACAGCCGCCTGGCCTGTCAGGCGAAGATCGTCGGCAACGTCACCTTGCGTCCCCGGCCCCTCGGCTGATCCGGCCCGACCGCAGGGAGACCCGATGCCGCCGTCCGTTCGCTTGCCGCCGAGGCATCGGTCTTCCCCGCGCGTCCCCGGGTTCGGGGGTTTCGCCGCCGCGCGGGCGGCGGCGCGCTTTCCCGGAAGCCGCGCCGCGAACGCCGGATGGGCCGCCCTGCGGCACTGCCTTCTCGGGTGGGGTCGGGGCGATGCCGTCGCCGCGCCGCTTGCCTCGCTTCTCGCCTCGCTGTGGATGGGGCGGGGGGGCGATGCCACCGCGTCTCGGCCTGCGCGCCTGGGGGTTCCGTGCCCTGGTGCGCCGCCATTTTCCCGGATTTCCCCGGAACCGCGCCATGCCCAGCCCGCGCCGCGCCGCGCTCTGCCGCCGCTGCGATGCCGGGGTCGCCGCCGAGCTTGCCGACCTGTCCGCCCTGATGCTGCCCGCCCGCGCCGACTTCGCCCCGGAGGTCCGCGCCCTGGTCCGGGTGCTGGCGGAGGGGTGCCTGGGGTTCGGCCACATGTGGCGCGACATGGGGTTCGCCTCGCGCGCCGAACTGCGCGCCCTGCTGTTTGCCGCCGCGCCTCGGCTGGCGCGGCGCAACGTCGCCGACATGAAGTGGAAGAAGTTTCTTTACCGCGAACTCTGCAAAAGCGAGGCGGGATATGTCTGCCGATCCCCAAGTTGCGACGCCTGCATCGGATACGACGACTGTTTCGGCGCCGAATCCTGACGCGGACCCCACTCTTGCCCGGCCCCCCGCGATGCCCGGAGACTGGCGTGCCGCCCATGATGCGGCCGACCCGTGCGTCGCCCCCGAAAACCTGGACGCGGTAAGGGATCGCGCCCGGGCGGCGTACCTGGGGCTGGCCCTGGGCGACGCCCTGGGGGCCACCGTCGAGTTCATGACCCCGCGCGAGATCGCCGCCTTCCACGGCACCCACAAGGACATTCTCGGCGGCGGCTGGCTGCACCTGAAACCCGGACGCGTCACCGACGATACCGAAATGAGCCTGGCGCTGGGCCGCGCCATCCTCGACCGCGGCGGTCTGGTCTCCGCCCGCGCCGCCGCCGAGGCGTTCTCCGCCTGGATGAGCCAGAAGCCGGTGGATATCGGCCATACCGTGCGGCGCGGCATTTCCGCCTTCCGCCGTTCCGGCGTGCCTTGGGTTCCCGACAGCCCGATGAACGCGGGCAACGGAGCGGCGATGCGCTGCCTGCCGGTGGTTCTTGCCACCTTCGGCGCGCCCTGGGACCAGGTGACCCGCGCGTTGCGTCTGCAAGGCCACGTCACCCATACCTGCGACCTCGCCGATGCGGGCATGGAGGCGGTGGCCGCCTTGGTGCAGACGGCGCTGGCCGGTCCCGCCGACGGCGTCGCCGAACTCGCCGCGCTGATCGAGCGGTTCTGCGCGCGGCACCCCAAATTCTCCCCCCTCGGCAAGCCGCAGACCGATCCCACCGGCTTCATCGTGCCGACCCTGCGCGCCGTCTTCCAGGCGCTGACGCAGGCCAAGAGCTTCGAGGCCGGACTGATCGACGTGGTCAACCGGGGTGGCGACGCCGACACCACCGGCGCCATTCTGGGGGCGATCCTGGGCGCGCTGGAGGGCACGGCGGCGCTGCCCAAACGCTGGCTGAAAAGGCTCGATCCCGCCACCCGGACCGCCTGCGAGGCCCAGGCGGCGCAATTGATCGCCTATGCCCCCGCCGTTTCCGGCCGAACCCGCGCGGTGATCGCAACGTGAACCGGGCGTCGATGAAACCCGCATTCCGATTATTCGTCCTGCTTTCCCGCCTTGAAAACCGCCCGTCCGAAAAAACCGAGCCAGCCCGAGGGGTTGCCTTTAACAACGTCGGCGTGTACCCCATATCTGCCTGCGACAGGTCTGCGTTTTCACCCCCTTCCGCCCCGAGAGTCCCGATGGACGGCAAAACCCTGGTCACCGTGCTGTGCCTGCTGGTCGCGATGAACGCGCTGGTGCTGGTTCTGCTGCACCGCATGCACGGACGCATCCCCGGTCTGCGCGACTGGGCGATGGGGGGGCGTCGGCATCGCGGCGGGCTTGGCGGTCGCCTCGCAGCGCGGAATCTCCTGGCAGTTCGTCGCCCTGTTCGCCGGGAACTGGATGACCGTCGCGGGCTATGCGCTGATTTTCGTCGGCATGCGTCGTTTCCTTGGTCTGCCCCCCCGCGTCGGCATCGTTCTGGCCTGCGCCACCCTGGCGATTCTGCCGGTGACCGCCTTCCCCGACCTCGACGCCGGGGCCGACGCGCGGGTGGCGATCTTCTCGGCGGCGTTCTGCGGCATCTCCGTCGCCATCGCCGCCGCCCTGGCGCGCGGTCCGGGGCTTTCGACGCGCCTCGGCGTCGTTCTGTTCGGGCTTAACGCGGCGACCTTCGGTCTGCGCGTCGTCTGGACCCTGCTCAACCCCTCCGGCCTCGACTACCTGAAAAGCGGCGCCGTTACCTCGGGAACCCTGCTTTGGGCGATCGTGCTGGTCTTCGCCCTGACCTTCCTGATGGTGCTGATGGTGTCCGAACGCCTGCGCGACGAACTTGCGCGCCAAGCCAGCCGAGACCCCCTGACCGATCTTCTCAACCGGCGCGGCTTCGATCTGGTGGCGGAAAAGCTGTTCTCCAACCGCGCCATGGACATCCGCCCCTTCGCGGTTCTGATGATGGACCTGGACCACTTCAAGCGGATCAACGACGCGCACGGGCACGAGGTGGGGGACCGGATGTTGATTCGCTTCGCCCGGGTTCTTGCCGCCACCCTGCGCGGCGAGGACGTCTTCGCCCGCCTGGGCGGCGAGGAATTCGTCGCGCTGCTGCCCAACTGCGACGCCCCCGAGGCGCGCCGCGCGGCGGAGCGCCTGCGCGCCGCGTTGAGCGCCGAGGTTCCGGACCCGCCGCTGACGGTCAGCATCGGCATCGCCTGCGGCGACGACGGCGCCACCCTGACCGACCTGATGCGCCGCGCCGATACCACCCTTTACCAAGCGAAGGCAGAGGGCCGCGACCGCTCGGTCGTCGCCTGAAACGACGAAGGCCGGAACCCGACGGTTCCGGCCTTCTGGAATTGGTGGGCGCGCACGGACTCGAACCGTGGACCCGCTGATTAAGAGTCAGCTGCTCTACCAACTGAGCTACGCGCCCGCAAAAGCGAGGTCCGCTTTATAGGGGGTTCGCCCCTGCTCCGCAAGCAAAAAGTTCATGCGCCGTCAGGGGTCCTCGCCGCCGCCGCGCCGTCCCAGGTGCAGGTCGCGATGGACGTTGACGCATTGCACCAGCCCGAAGCCGCACATCAGGGTCATCATCACCGTGCCGCCATAGGAAATCAGCGGCAGCGGCACCCCGACCACCGGAATCAGGCCCATCACCATGGCGATGTTGATGAAGACGTAGAGGAAGAAGTTGGCGGTCAGTCCCAGCGCCAGAAGCCGCCCGAAGTGGTGGCGGCAGCGCAACGCGATGACCAGCCCGAAGATCACGATCAGGGTATAGAGCGCCAGCAGGGTCAGCCCGCCGACCATGCCGAATTCCTCGGCCAGCATGGTGAAGATGAAGTCGGTCTGCTTTTCCGGCAGGAAGTTGAGGTGGCTTTGCGTTCCCTGCATGAAGCCGCGACCGAACACGCCGCCCGAGCCGAGCGCGATTTTCGATTGCAGGATGTGATAGCCCGCTCCCAGGGGGTCGCGTTCGGGATTGATGAAGGTGAGGACGCGGTTTCTCTGGTAGTCGTGCAGCATTTCCCAGGCGACCGGGATCGCCGCCAGCCCCGCCGCGATCACCACCGCGAACTTCCACAATCGCACTCCGGCGGCGAAGAAGACGATCCCCGAGCCCATCATCAGCATCAGCGCGGTGCCGAGGTCGGGTTGCTTCAGGATCAGGGCGACCGGCACCAGGGTCATCAGGATCGGCGCGATCAGGGATACCGGGCGGCCGATGTCCTCGATCGAAAGGCCGTGGAAATACCGCGCCAGGCTCAAGACCAGGGCGATTTTCATCAATTCGGAGGGTTGCAGCCGGATGAAACCGAAATCGATCCAGCGTTGCGCCCCCATGCCGATCACCCCGCGCACGTCCACCGCCACCAGCAGAACCAGGCTGATCGCATAGAAGACATAGGCATAGCGCAGGTAGAGGCGGATGTTGACCAGGGCTAGGCCGACCATGGCGACGAGGCCGAAGCCGAAGCGCGCCACCTGCCGCGACGCCCAGGGATCCCACTGGCCGTTCGCCGCCGAATACAGCATCAGGAAACCGGCGCTCGCCACCACCGAGATCAACAGGACGTAGGTCCAGCTGATCTGGCGGAGTTTTTCCCCCAGGGTCATGTCCTGCTGGCGCAGGCGTTCCTGTAGCGATCGAAAATCCATCACCATCGGGTCATGCCTTGGTCTCGGGCGGCGGCGCGGGCGGCCGGTTGCGGCGGGCGTCGCGACGCAGGGTTTCCTTCAACACGTCGGAAGCGATCGGCGCGGCCACCGCCGAGCCGCCGCCGTGCTCGACGACGACGCAGATCGCGTAGCGCGGCGTCTCCGTCGGGGCATAGGCGACGAACAGGGCGTGGTCGCGCTCCCGCCAGGGCAGGGCGTCGTTCTTCAGGACGCCGGTGGTTTCCCGTTCCTTCATGGTGATCCGCCGCACCTGCGAGGTGCCGGTCTTGCCCGCCATGCGCGCGCCGCCGACGTCGAAGGCGGCGCGGTGCGCGGTGCCCGCCGGATTGTTGACCACCTCGAACATGCCGCGGTGCACCAGGGCGATCGATTTCGGAGCGATTCCGGTCGGCGGAAACGCCGGATCGCCCACCGGCTTGGCCCCGGCGTTGGAGATGGTTTCCCGGGTCAGGCGCGGACGCACCATCAGGCCGCCGTTGGCCACCCGCGCCGTCATCACCGCCAGTTGCAAGGGCGTCGCCAGCACATAGCCCTGGCCGATGCCCGCGTTCAGGGTTTCGCCGGGCAGCCAGGGCTGGCCGTTCAACGCCCGCTTCCAGGCGCGATCGGGGATCAGACCCGCGACCTCGTTGGGCAGGTCGATGCCCAAGGGCGAGCCCAGGCCGAAACGGCGGGCGACGTCGGCGATGCGGTCGATGCCCACCCGGCGCGCCACTTCGTAGAAGTAGACGTCGCAGGAGTGCTGAATCGCCTCGAGCATGTTGACCGAACCGTGGCCGTGCTTTTTCCAGCAGTGGAAGCGATGGGTGCCGAGATCGACATGCCCCTGGCAATAGACGGTCTGTTCCGGGGTGATCACCCCGGCCTCCAGGGCGGCCATCGCCACCACCAGCTTGAAGGTGGATCCCGGCGCGAACTGCGCCGAAATGCACTTGTTGCGCAGCGGCGCGCGTTCGTTGTTGACCAGGGCGCTCCATTCCTCGCTGGAAAGGCCGCGATTGAAGGCGTTGGGATCGAAGGAGGGCGTCGAGGCCATCACCAGGATTTCGCCGGTGTGGACGTCCATCACCACCACCGCGGCGCTTTCCTCGCCGACCCGCCCCACCGCGTACTGCTGCAATTCCAGGTCGATGGTCAGGGTGATATCGACGCCCGGCGTGCCCTCCTTGCGCTCCAGTTCGCGGATCACCCGCCCGAAGGCGTTGACCTCGACCTTCGAGTTGCCGCCCTTGCCGCGCAGCGCGAGGTCGTAGACCTTCTCGATCCCCGCCTTGCCGATGCGGAAGCCCGGCAGTTCCAGCAGGGCCTCGCCGGTCAGTTCCTTTTCCGAAACGCTCGACACGTAGCCCAGAATCTGCGCCCCGCCGTCGCCGTAGGGATAGAAGCGGGTCAGGCCCTCGTCGATCACCACGCCGGGCAATTCGGGCGCGTTGATCTGGATCTGCGCCATTTCCTCCCAGGTCAGGTTCTCGCGCACGTTGACCGGCATGAAGGCGCGCTTGCGGTCCACCTCGCGGCGGATGCGGCGCTTGTCGCCGTCGCTCAAGGGGATGATCAGGGACAGCGCATCCAGGGTCTGCATCAGGTCGGGGGTCTGCTCGCGCACCACCAGAACCCGGAAGTTCTGGCGGTTGACCGCCATCTCGCGCCCGAAGCGGTCGAGGATCAGGCCGCGCGGCGGCGGCAGAAGACGCAGGGAGATGCGGTTCTCGTCGGCAAGAATGCCGTAGCGTTCGGCCTCGATCACCTGGAGGTAGTGCATCCGCCCGGCGAGTGCCAGGGTCAGCCCCCCCTGTCCGGCGACCAGCATCGCGGCGCGGCGGGTGAACAGCTTGCCGCGTTCGCTGTCGCGAGCGCCGCTCATGATTCCTCCGCCAGCAGGCGGTGTTCGACCAGGGCGCAGACGCCGAAGATTGGCGGGAAGATCGCCACCCCCAGACAGGCCGAGGTCAGAACCTGGCCGATCGGCGCGATCACCCCCAATGCCGCCGCCGCCAGAAGCCACGAGGTCAGGGCGGCGGCCAGGGCGATCAGGCAGAAGACCCACCAGTGCACGGAAAACGGCTTGCCGAGGAAAAACCGCGATTGCGTCGCCACCCCGGCGCGGGTCAGCAGCAGCACCAGGGTGTTGAGGCCAAGCGGCACCCCGGTCAGGATGTCCTGGATCAATCCGACGGTGAAGGCGGACCCCATGCCGAACAGGGAGGGGCGGTGGATCGACCAGAAATAGACGATGCACAGGGTCAGCGGCGGCATCAGGGAATTCAGGCGCGGCACGTAGGTCTGGGTGGCCATCAGCAGGGCGGCGAGGAAGGCGGTGACGAACGGCAGGGTCTGCCGCAGCGCCAGATCGAATTTCTGCCTGAAGGTTTTCTCGATGATCACCGCGACGATCCTTCCCGCCGCGCCGGGTCCGTGAAGCGGACGGCGCGGATCACGGCTCCGTGCCCTCGGCGGCGGGGGGCTGGCTATCCTTGACCCGCTGCACCCGACCGCGCTCGCGCGCCGCCTTCATCGCCTCGGACTGGGCGGCGCGGGTTTCCTCGTCGAGGCTGCCGAGGATGCCGGACAGGCCGAAATCGACGACCCGCACGATTTCCAGGCGGTCGCGATCCATGAACGGCTGCACCCGGATCACCGTGTCGTCCACCGACGACACCACCCCAACCGGAATTCCGGGCGGCAGCGCCCCGGCGTGGCCCGAGGTGACCACCCGGTCCCCCGGCGACACCCGCGCCCCGGCGGGCACGTAGATCAGGCGCGGCTTTTCACTGTTGTTGCCGGCCAGGATGGCGCGGGTGCGGGTGTTTTCCAGCACCACCGGCACCCGCGAGGTGATGTCGGTGATCAGCACCACGCGGGAGGCCCACCGCCCCACCTGGGCGACGCGGCCCACCAGGCCCTCGCCGGTCAGGACCGCCATGCCCTTGCGCACCTGGTCCTGGCTGCCCGCCGCCACCAGCAGGGAGTGGGCGAAGGCGCCGCCGGTGTCGCCCATCACCTGGATGGCGAAGGCGCGTGCCTCCGGCGGCGGCTTGTAGTCGAGCAGGGCGTGCAGTTGGGCGTTTTCCGCCTCCAGGCGTCGCGCCGCGTCGCGCCACAGCAGAAGCTGCTGGTTGTCCTCGCGCAGGCGGGCGTTCTCGGCCCGCAAATTGGCCAGGTCGCGGACGTTGTCGGCGACCTGCGCCAGCGCTCCGGCGGGCTGCGACAGGGCCCGGATCACCGGCGCCATCAAATCGACGACGCCGCCGCGAGCGCGTTCCACCAGGATGGTGTCGGCCTTGCCCAGAAGCATCAGGGCGAAGGCCGCCATCACCAGCGCGACGAAGGCGAAGCGTTGCAGCAAAAGCCGCGCGGAGTGCCACCTTCCGGTAACGGCGCCGGTTTTCACCCACCCACCTCCTCAAGCCGACGGGACGCGCCGCCCCGCCCGGTTCCGCCTTAGTACATGCGGGACAGGACGTTGCGGAAGGTCCGGGGATTGTCGAGCGCACGCCCGGTGCCGAGCGCGACGCAGGTCAACGGGTCGTCGGCGATCGATACCGGCAGCCCGGTGGCGTGACGCAGCACGAAGTCGAGATTCGACAACAACGCGCCGCCGCCGGTGAGAACGATCCCCTTGTCGACGATGTCGGCGGCCAATTCGGGCGCGGTGTGTTCGAGGGCGACCTTCACCGCGTCGATGATCTGGCTGACCGGCTCGGCCAGGCTTTCGGCGATCCGCCGTTCGGAGAGGACGATTTCCTTCGGTACGCCGTTCATCAGGTCGCGACCCTTGATCTCCATGGTGCGGCCTTCGCCGTCCTCGGGCGGGCAGGCCGACCCGATTTCCTTCTTGATCCGCTCCGCCGAGCTTTCGCCGACCAGAAGGTTATGGTTGCGGCGGATGTAGCCGATGATCGCCTCGTCCATCTTGTCGCCGCCGACCCGCACCGAACGGGCATAGACGATGCCGCCCAGCGACAGCACCGCGACTTCCGTCGTGCCGCCGCCGATATCCACCACCATCGAGCCGGTGGGTTCGGTCACCGGCAGACCGGCGCCGATCGCCGCCGCCATCGGTTCCTCGATCAGCATCACGCTGCGCGCGCCCGCGGCTTCCGCCGATTCCTGGATGGCGCGGCGTTCCACCGCAGTGGAGCCCGAGGGTACGCAGATCACCACCATCGGCGAGGCGAAGCTGCGCCGGTTGTGAACCTTGCGGATGAAATGCTTGATCATCTCTTCCGCCACCTGGAAGTCGGCGATGACGCCGTCGCGCAAGGGACGGATCGCCTGGATCGAGCCCGGCGTGCGGCCCAGCATCAGCTTGGCTTCCTCTCCGACGGCGAGAACGTGGGTTCGCCCGCGTTCCTCGGCGATCGCGACCACCGACGGCTCGTTCAGAACGATGCCCTTGCCCTTCACGTAGACCAGAGTGTTGGCCGTGCCCAAATCGATCCCGATGTCGCTGGACAGCCATCCCGTCAGCCTGGAAAACATACGCCCTCGCTATGACCTCTGACGCCTTCAAGCGTCCCTGAGACGAATCTTTCGTCCCGCCCCCCCGCCCACGCGAAAACGCCGTGCGATGGCCGAATGCCGGGGAGACGGACCCCGGCATTCTTATCACATGTTTCCTGCCTTGGCAGAGCCGATTTTCATTATCGGCATTTTCGCGAACCGGGCAAGACGCCCCGCTCGGTCAAATCGTCATGCCGTCCGGAATCCGTCGTTCCCGCTTCACCAGCAGCTTGTTCAGGGCGTGCAGATAGGCCTTGGCCGAGGCGACCATGGTGTCGGTGTCCGACCCCTGGCCGTTCACCGATTTGCCGTTCTCGCGCAGGCGCACCGTGACTTCGGCCTGGGCGTCGGTGCCCTTGGTCACCGCCTGCACCTGATACAGCTCCAGCACCACGTCGTGCGGCACCAACGCCTTGATCGCCTTGAAGATCGCATCCACCGGGCCGTCGCCGGTGGCGTCCATCCGCGCCGTCTGGCCGTCGATTTCCAGCTCCATCGCCGCGTGCGGCGGGCGGTGGACGGTGCCGCAGCGCACCTCCAGCGAGGTCAGCCGGATGCGGTCGTGGGCGCGCATCGCTGTATCGTCGATGATCGCCGCGATGTCCTCGTCGAAGATTTCCTTCTTGATGTCGGCCAGTTCCTTGAAACGGGCGAAGGCGTCGTTGACCGCGTTGTCGCCCAAATCGCCGTAGCCCATCTCCACCAGCTTCTGGCGGAAGGCGGCGCGACCGGAATGCTTGCCCAGGACCAGGGTGGAACGGCTCAACCCCACCGATTCCGGGGTCATGATTTCGTAGGTTCCGGCGTGCTTCAGCATGCCGTCCTGATGGATGCCGGATTCGTGGGCGAAGGCGTTTGCCCCCACCACCGCCTTGTTCGGCTGGATCGGGAAGCCGGTGATCGACGACACCAGACGCGAGATCTTGGTGATGTGCTCGGTCTTGATGCCGGTGGTGAAGGGCATGGTGTCGTGGCGGGTCTTGATCGCCATCACCACCTCTTCCATCGCCGCGTTGCCGGCGCGTTCGCCCAGGCCGTTGACCGTGCATTCGATCTGCCGCGCCCCGGCGCGCACCGCCGCCAGCGAATTCGCCACCGCCAAGCCCAGATCGTTGTGGCAATGCACCGAAAAGATCGCCTTGTCGGCGTTCGGCACCCGGTCCATCACCCCCTTGATCAGCGCGGCGTATTCCTCGGGAATCGCATAGCCCACGGTGTCGGGGATGTTGATGGTGGACGCGCCGGCGGCGATCGCCGCTTCGACGCAGCGGCACAGGAAATCGGGCTCGGTGCGCGAGCCGTCCTCGGCCGACCATTCCACGTCCTCGACCAACGTCCGGGCGAAGGCGACGCTTTCGCCGACCCGCGCCAGCACCACGTCGGGCTCCAACTGCAACTTGTACTTCATGTGCAACGGGCTGGTGGAAATGAAGGTGTGGATGCGCTGGCGTTTCGCCGGGCGAATCGCTTCGGTGCAGTGCGCGATGTCGGCCTTCACCGCCCGCGACAGGCCGCAGATGACGCTGCCGGAGGACCTCTCGGCGATCGCCTTCACCACCTCGAAATCGCCGGGGGAGGCGACCGGGAACCCGGCCTCGATCACATCGACGCCCATCGCCTCCAGGGCCTCGGCGACGCGCAGCTTTTCTTCCAGGTTCATCGAGGCGCCGGGCGATTGTTCGCCATCGCGCAAGGTGGTGTCGAAAATCACCACGCGGTCGGAACCGGACGGGGAAACGGATACGGTCATTTCGGATACTCCTGCTTCGGAATTCTGGTCACGCGGAAAGATGGACGGATCGTTGTCCCCTGAACGTCGGCGGTGCGGTTAAGCCAAGCCTCAGGACGCCCAGGGGCCGATAAGTCGCAGGGCCAGAAGAAGAAGCAGGGAGGACAGGGGGAACAGCCACGCCGGAGCGTCGGCGGTGCGGGCGATCGCCCGAGCCGTCTTCCGATCCGTGTGGTGCATGCGATGGGTCATCGCGGTTCCGCCTGACAGAGGTAGATGACTCATGTGACCCGATGCCCCGGCAAAACGCAAGCGCATTTTTCCGGTCGCGGCAATCGGAGAAAGCGAAAGAACGGCGGATGCCCACCGTTCTTTCTCTCTTTGCACGATGGATGGGGTCGGGAAATCCGTCTAATCGAACCGGCTTTTGGCTCGGCTCGCGACGGAATTCATCAAAAAGCGCCTTTCCGGCCATTCGAAATCCGTAAAGACGTAGCGTTTGGCTTCGGCCCCGCAAGGGGCGAAAACGAGGGACATGAACAGCCTGTTGCTTCCCATGAGCATGGACGTGCTTCCTTGCCTCCTGACGGGGGCGGCCTCGGACCGTTCCGACCACATGCCGCGCCCTCCCGTCGATGTGCAGAGTCTGCGCCGCATCCTCTCCCTCCGTCCAATACCCCAACGAATCGATCTTGATACTTTCCGTGCATGGACTTGTTATAATGTTACACTGTCACATCCCGCCAAACGTCGAAGGCTCCCCATGGAACTGCGCCATATCCGCTATTTCCTCGCTATCGCCGAAGAGAAAAACTTCACTCGCGCCGCCGCCCGGATCGGCATCGGCCAGCCGCCGCTCAGCCATCAGATTCATCTGCTGGAGCAGGAACTCGGGGTCAAGCTGTTCCGGCGGGTGCCGCAAGGCGCGGAACTGACCGAGGCGGGGTCGGCGTTCCTGCCGCGTGCGCAAAACGCCTTGGCGCACGCCGAGCAGGCCAAGATCGCGGCACAACGGGCAAGCCGTGGCGAAATCGGCCACGTCCGCATCGGCTTTACCGGGGCTTCGGCATTCAATCCGTCGGTTCCCTCGGTCATTCGCGCCTTCCGGCGGGCCTATCCGGACGTGACGATCGACCTTGAAGAGCGCAACACGGAACTTCTCGTCGAGGGTCTGCTCGACAACGACCTAGACGGCGCGTTCATTCGCCCGTGCCCGGACAACCCCAAGGACCTGCGTCTGCTTCCCCTTGCCGACGAGGCCATGGTGATCGCCATCCCCGAAAGCCATCCGCTCGCGTCAAAACCGTGCCTGCCTCTCGCGGCGATGGCGGACGAGCCGTTTATTCTGTTTCCCCGGGAACTTTGTCTTGGACTCTACGAAGAGGTCGTGACCCGCTGCCGCGAGGCTGGTTTCGAGCCCCTGATCGGTCAGCAGGCGCCGCAACTCGCATCTGCGGTCAACCTTGTCGCGGCGGAGATCGGCATCTCGCTGGTGCCGCGCTCGTTCAAGCAAATCCAAGTGGCCGGGGTCGCCTACGTCGAGATCGAGGACCTCGCGCCGGTTGCGCGTCTTGCCTTCGCCCACCATAGCGCCAGCCATTCGGTGGCGCTCCGCAACTTTTCGGCGCTGGTTCTTGCCGAGGTTCTCAAGCCGCACCGCACCCCGGAATGACAGAACCGGTCGGAGGAGCTCCTCCGACCGGTCCGGTATGGATGATATCGATTGACCGCGATACGGTTCGGTCAGTTCTTGCTTTTGTCGACCAGCTTGTTCTTGCCGATCCAGGGCATCATCGCGCGCAGCTTGGCGCCGACCGCCTCGATCGGGTGTTCCGCCCAGAGGCGGCGGGTGGCCTTGAAGCTCGGCTGGCCGACGGCGCATTCCTGCATCCAGTTGGTGACGAACTTGCCGGTTTGGATGTCGGTCAACACGTCCTTCATGCGGGCCTTCACCCCGGCGTCAACCACCCGCGGGCCGGAGACGTAGTCGCCGTATTCCGCGGTGTTGGAGATCGAATAGCGCATGTTGGCCATGCCGCCTTCGTACATCAGATCGACGATCAGCTTCACTTCGTGCATGCACTCGAAGTAGGCCATTTCCGGCTCGTAGCCCGCCTCGACCAGGGTTTCGAACCCGGCGCGGATGAGGTGGGTGAGGCCGCCGCAGAGCACCGCCTGCTCGCCGAACAGGTCGGTTTCGCATTCCTGGCGGAATGTGGTCTCGATGATGCCGGAACGGCCGCCGCCGATGGCGGAGGCATAGGACAGGCCGAGGTCCATGGCGTTGCCGGAGGCATCCTGCGCCACCGCGACCAGGCAGGGCACGCCCGCGCCGCGCAGGTATTCGCCGCGCACGGTGTGGCCCGGGCCCTTCGGCGCGACCATGATCACGTCCAGGTCGGCGCGCGGTTCGATCAGGTTGAAGTGGATGTTGAGGCCGTGGGCGAAGAACAGGGCGGCGCCCGGCTTCAGGTTGTCCTTCAGGTCCTTCTTGTAGATCTCGGCCTGAAGTTCGTCGGGGGTGAGCATCATCACCACGTCGGCCCACTTCGCGGCGTCCGCCGGGGACATCACCTTGAGGCCGGCGGCTTCCGCCTTCTTGGCCGAGGCCGAACCCGGACGCAGCGCGACGCAGACTTCGGCGACGCCGGTGTCCTTGAGGTTCAGGGAATGGGCGTGGCCCTGGCTGCCGTAGCCGACAACCGCGACCTTCTTGGACTTGATCAGATTAACGTTGGCATCGCTGTCATAGTAGACGCGCATCGGAATGCACCTTTCGATTCGATTGGAAGTTTCTGTGGTACGCGAAGGGGACTCGATCGCCCCCCTTTTAAAGCGAGTCCGTCCCCCGGGCAATGGCGGCGACGCCGGTCCGCGACATATCGGTCAGCCCCAGGGGCTCCATGAGGCGGATGAAGGCGTCGAGCTTGCCGGTCTTGCCGACGATCTCGAAGACGAAGGACTCGTTGGTGGAATCCACCACGCGGGCGCGGAAGATATCGGCGATGCGCAAGGATTTCGACGCGGCGGTCGCCGGAGGAGACCACCTTGACCAGCGCCAGTTCCCGCTGCACCGATGGGCCGTCGGCGGTCAGGTCGCGCACCCGGTGCACCGGCACCAGGCGGCCAAGCTGCGCCTTGATCTGCTCGATCACCATCGGCGTGCCGGTGGTGACGATGTTGATTCGCGACAGGCGTTCGTGGTGATCGACCTCGGATACGGTCAGGCTTTCGATGTTGTAGCCCCGGCCCGAGAAGAGACCGATGACCCGGCCCAGCACCCCGGCTTCGTTATCGACCAGCACGGCGATGGTGTGGGATTCGGTGGTTTGATTCTGCGTCATCTCGGATTCCTCTCAGACCAGGCCCTTGCCCGCTTCGGTGACCTTGGGGCCGCGCCCGCCGACCAGTTCGCCCAGCAGCATGTTGTCGTGGGTCGCCCCCGACGGGATCATCGGGAAGCAGTTTTCGGACGGATCGACGTGCACGTCCATCAGCACCGGCCCGGGGGTGGCGATCATCTTGGCGATCGCCGCGTCCAGGTCGCCGGGGCGGTCGACGCGCAGGCCGGTGGCGCCGAAGGCGTCCGCCAGCTTGACGATGTCGGGTTGCGCCTCGTGGATGCTTTGCGAATAGCGGCTGCCGTGCAGCAGTTCCTGCCACTGCCGCACCATCCCCATGTAGCCGTTGTTGAGGATCATCACCTTCACCGGCAGGCCGTACTGCACCACGGTGGCGGTTTCCTGCATGTTCATCATGAACGAGGCGTCGCCCGCGATGCACACCACCGGGCTTTCGGGGTGGGCGATCTGCACCCCCATCGACGCGGGGAAGCCGTAGCCCATGGTTCCCAGGCCGCCCGAGGTCATCCAGCGGTTGGGTTCCTCGAAGCGGTAGTGCTGCGCCGCCCACATCTGGTGCTGGCCGACCTCGGTGGTGATGTAGGTGTCGCGGTCCTTGGTCGCGGCGTAGAGGCGTTCGATGGCGAACTGCGGCTTGATCACCGTGGCGTTGTCGGCATAGGCCAGGCACTTGCGCGCCCGCCAGGTTTCGATCTGTCGCCACCACTGCGCCAGCGACTCGGCGTCCGGGCGGCAATCCCTGGCTTTCCAAAGGGCCAGCATGTCGGCGATCACCGATCCGGCGTCGCCGACGATGGCGATGTCGGCGCGCACGTTCTTGTTGATCGAGGCGGCATCGACATCGACGTGGATGATCTTCGCCCCCGGCGCGAAGCCGCTGACGTTGCCGGTCACCCGGTCGTCGAAACGCGCGCCGATCGCCACCATCACGTCGCAGCCGTGCATCGCCAGGTTGGCCTCGTAGGTGCCGTGCATCCCCAGCATCCCCAGGAACTGCTTGTCGGAACCGGGGAAGGCCCCCAGGCCCTGCAAGGTCAGAGTGATCGGATAGCCGGTGGCATGCACCAGCTCGGTCAGCCCGGCGCAGGCCTTGGGGCCGGAGTTGACCACCCCGCCGCCGCAATAGAACACCGGCCTTTTCGCCGCCGCGATCAGGTCCATCGCCTTTTCGATGGTGGCGGCGTCGCCCTTCACCGGCGGGCGATAGGACATGTGCTTGACCTCGTGCGCCTGAACGTAGTCGCCCTCGGCCACCTGCACGTTCTTCGGCAGGTCGATCACCACCGGGCCGGGGCGGCCGGTGCGGGCGACATAGAATGCCTCGTGCAGCACCCCGGCCAGATTGGCCACGTCCTTGACCAGATAGTTGTGCTTGGTGCAGGGACGGGTGATGCCGGTGGTGTCGGCTTCCTGGAAGGCGTCGGTGCCGATCAGCTGGGTCGGCACCTGGCCGGACAGGCAGACCAGCGGCACCGAATCCAAAAGCGCGTCGAGAAGGCCGGTCACCGCGTTGGTGGAGCCGGGGCCGGAGGTGACCAGCACCACGCCGACCTTGCCGGTGGAGCGGGCATAGCCTTCCGCCGCATGCACCGCCGCCTGTTCGTGGCGGGTCAGGATGTGGCGGATGTGGTTCTGCTTGAACAGCGCGTCGTAAAGCGGCAATACCGCGCCGCCCGGATAGCCGAATACGACCTCAACGCCCTGATCCACCAAGGCCTTGAGGACTATTTCCGCTCCAGACATGCGATGCTGCTTCATCGGGTTCACCATTCTCTCCAAACCGTTGCAAAACCGGAAAGCGGCGCGGCGATTGCGCCGCCCACCCCGGACAAAGAGCATCCTACTTATGATTTCGGAGAAACAGGGTCAACCAAAACCGCAAACATCCGAAAAGATTTTTCTCGTCTGTAGCAAGATTGTTACTCGGCGTGCGGGCGGCGGCGTCAAGTCTTGTGCGGCAGCCCCAGCAAAGCCGCGGCCTTCGCCGCAAGTCGTTCCTGAAAATCCCGCGACTCGAGGGGATCGTCCGGCGGACGCACGACGACGTCGGCAACCAGTTGGTGGCGGAACCAGGTGAGTTGCCGCTTCGCGTAATTGCGGGTCTCGCGCTGCGCCCGCGCCACCGCCGCGTCGCGGTCGATTTCTCCCGCTAGGGCGGCGATCAGGGCGCGGGCGCCCAGCCCCCGGCAGACCGGATCGTCGGCGGACAGGCCCGTCGTCCGGGCGTCTTGCAGTTGTTCCCAGGCTCCGGCGTCCAGCATCGCCAGGAAGCGACGGTCGCAACGGTCGTACAGCCAGGCGCGTTCGGGGTCGATCAGCAGCACCGCCGGACGGCGGGAAAGGCCGCCCCGGTGCGGCGCGCGTTTCCACTCGGAGAGCGGCCTGCCGGTGGCGCGCGCCACCTCCATCGCGCGGATCATCCGCTGCCGGTTGCCGGGGGGAATCTCCGTCGCCGAGACCGGGTCCAGCGTCGCCAACCGCTCGGCGAAGGCCTCCCCCCCCAGGCGGTCGTAGTCCGCCGCCGCCGCCGCCCGCGCCGTCCCCGGAATTTCCGGCACCGGGGCCAACCCCTCGATCAGGGCGCGCAGGTATAGGCCGGTTCCTCCCACCACCACCGGCAAACCGCCGCGCCCCCAGATTTCCGGCAGCAGGCGATGCATCCAGGCGAGCCATATTCCGGCGGCGCAGGTCTCGTCGCCCGCCAGAAAGCCGTACAGGTGATGCGGCACGTCCCCCATCTCCGCCGCCGTCGGGCGCGCGGTGAGGATGGACAAATCGCGATAAACCTGCATGCTGTCGGCGTTGACGACTTCGCCCCCCAGCGCCTGGGCCAGCGCCACCGCCAGGGCCGACTTGCCCGACGCGGTCGGCCCCGCCAGAACCAGGCACGGCCCCGCGAAGCCGTCCGCCGTATCCGCCGTGAAAGATGATCCGCCCATGCCCTTCGTCCTGACCCTGATTGCCGCTCCCCGCGTCGCCCACCCCGGCCCCGGTTCCCTGGGGGCGTTCCCCGAAGGGGTGACCCTGTCCGCCGCCGCCCTCGACGCGGTGCGCCACGGCATGGCGCAGATCGGCGCCGAGGTGTGCAGCCCGCGCTGGCTTGCCGATGCCGCCGCCCCCGGCGCCGCCTGCGACATCCCCTTCGCCGGGCTCGACCCCGACCAGGCGGACAGCGCGGCGCGCGCCGCGCTGGCGCCGCTCTACCCGAAGGGCGGTATCGACGTCATCGCGCAAAAGGCGGCGGGACGCAAGAAAACCATCCTGATCGCCGACATGGACTCCACCTTCGTCACCGGCGAGACCCTGGACGAACTCGCCGACCGCGCCGGACTGAAAGAGCATATCGCGGCGATCACCGCGCGGGCGATGAACGGCGAACTCGACTTCCGCGCCGCCCTGAAGGAACGGGTCGGCCTGTTGAAAGGGCTGCCCGTCGCCGCCATCGCGGACACCCTCGCCCAGGTCCGCCATACCCCTGGCGGGCGCACGGCGGTGATGACGATGCGCGCCCACGGCGCGACCACGGTGCTGATCTCCGGCGGGTTCCTGCCCTTCGCCCGCCCCGTCGCGGCGGCCTGCGGCTTCGACCGGGCGTTCGCCAACGATCTGGTGATCGAGAACGGATGCCTCTCCGGCGAGGTGGCGGAGCCGATTCTCGACCGCAACGCCAAGCTCGCCACCCTGCTCGCCACCGCCGCCGAGCTGGGGGTCGCCGCCGATGCCGCTCTGGCCGTCGGCGACGGCGCCAACGATTTGCCGATGATCCAGGCGGCGGGCCTGGGCGTCGCCTTCCACGGCAAGCCCTCGGTGGTGGCGGGGGCGCGCGCCGCGCTGAACTTCGCCGACCTGACCGGCCTGTTGTTCGCCCAGGGTTATCACCGCGACGCTTTCGTTTGCGAATGAGTCGCGGAATCCCCATCTCGGGACTCTGACGCATCCGCATCGGAGACCCGACGATGAGCCGAACCCGGACCGACCTGCCGCCCGACCGCCTGCGCATCCTGAAACACTGCGGCACCGAACCGCCGTTTTCCAGCCCGCTGCTCGACGAGCACCGTCCGGGCCGGTTCGTCTGCGCCTGATGCGGCGCGCCGCTGTTCGGATCGGACGCGAAGTTCGACTCCGGCAGCGGCTGGCCCAGCTTTTTCGACGCGCTGACCCAGGGCACGGTGACCACCCGCGTCGACGCCAGCCACGGCATGGTCCGCACCGAGGTCCTCTGCGCCGCCTGCGGCGGCCACCTGGGGCATGTCTTTCCCGATGGTCCCAAGCCCACCGGCCTGCGCTATTGCATCAACGGTCTGGCGCTGGAGTTCGAGGAAGGGGCGTAAAAAAACCGCGAAGGTCCGCTTCCGTCGCGGTTTCGCCTATGCGCCCTCGATGCAGACGCGGTTGCGCCCGGCGAGCTTGGCGGCATAAAGCGCCTGATCGGCGCGTCCCACCAGGTCGTCGAAGGACGACGGGCTTTCGCGGGTCAGGACGGCGACTCCGATGCTGATCGTCACCGCCAGGGTTTCCCGCCGTCCCGCCGTCTCCACCTCGATGGGTTCGGCTTCCAGCGCGGCGCGCAGCTTTTCCGCCGCCTCGGCGGCGCCGGCGATCGAGGAATCCGGCAGCAGCACCATGAATTCCTCGCCGCCGAAGCGCGCAACCAGATCGGTGCGGCGGACGTTCCGTTCCAGCACCCGGGCGATCGCCACCAGGACCTCGTCCCCGGCGGGATGGCCGTATTCGTCGTTGATCCGCTTGAAGTGGTCGATGTCGAGCGCCAGCAGCGATACCGGCTGTCCGTGGCGTTCCAGGCGCGCCCGCGCCGATTCGAAGTGGTCCAGGAACTTGCGGCGGTTGGCCAGTCCGGTCAACGCGTCGTGCAGCGCCATCTGCTCCAGCTTGATCTTCGCCTCGGTCGCCTCGGTGACGTCCATCGATGCGCCGCGATAGCCGACGAAGCGGCCGTCGTCGTCGGTGATCGGGCTGCCGCTGATCGACACCCACAGGCGGCCGCCGTTCTTGCGGCGGCGGTGCACCACCAAGTTCTCGAAGGGGCGCTGACGGCTCAGGACTTCGAGCAGGAGGATGCGGTTGGGGTCGCCGGGGTCGTCGAAGTAGGGCGCGACCTCCTTGCCGATGATCTCCTCGGGGGCGTAGCCCAGGACCTTCTGGGTTCCCTCGGCGAAGGTGTAGCGATTCCGGTCGTCGAGTTCCCACAGATAGATCGGCGAAAAGCCGATGGCGCTGGTCATCAGGTCGCGGACCCGTTTGATCTCCGCCTCCGCCTTGCGGCGTTCCTGGACTTCCCTCTGCTTTTCGCGGATCGCGGCGGTGGCGAGATTGCGGTCCTTTTCCATGCGTTCGCGCGCCTCGATGCTGGCCAGGGCCTGATCGATCAGGGGCGAGAACCGCTTCAGAAGATGCAGATGCGACGGGGCGAAGAACGCCGGGGAGGCATGGACGAAGACCATCGCGGCGCGCATCGAGTCGGAGCGGATCGGCACCATCACCGCCGATCGCGCCGCCGCCAGAACCGGGGCCGGAAGGTCCGTCCACTCGGCGACGCGGCGGGTATCGAACAGCGCCAGGGTTTCGCCGCCGAGGACACGCTTCAGCACCTCGCGCGGCGACCACTTGAGGCCCAGGAACAGCCGCGCCGTGGACCGCACCACGCGATAGCCGCCGCGCCCGCCGACACCCAGCAGAAAGGCGTCCTCGAAGGGCACCAGATCGCGCAGCACCGCCGCCAGATTGTCGAACAGTTCCTGGGTGTCGCGCGCCTCGTTCAGCGCGCGCAGGCCCTTGAGCAGCCCTTCCGCCTCCAGGCGGACGGCGCGTTCGTGCTGGCGGGCGCGTTCCAGGTCGATCAGGCTTTCGCGCAGCAGCTCGACATCGGCGAAGTCGACGGTTTTCGGCATCGCAACCTACCTGCCCAGAATTAGGACGGAGATCATCAGGTTGCCGTGGATCGCCCGATCCTCCAGCAAACAACCCTGTTCGCCGAAGCTGAATGCGGCAAGGAAGGGACGTCCCAGCATCGCGACGCGCAGGGTTTGCTGCACCTCGCGCAGATCGTCGCCCAGGGTCAGGACCAGACCGGCGCAAAAGGCGATCAGGCCGCCGGTCACCGTGCAGACGTCGGCGCACTGCATGGCGATCGCCGAGTCCACGGTGCGCGCCGGACGCGCCACCAGGGTGCGCCGTTCCCCCACCATCAGGCGCACCGTCTGCCCCGCCGCGATGTCGGTCAGCACCTCCAGGCCGCCGTCGGCGCGCGCCGTCCAGATATGGGACAGGGAAAAGGCGCCGAAGCCGCCGACGTTGCCGACCTCGCGCCCCAGCGGGATCAGCGCGGTCTGCCGCAAAAGCGCCCCGGCGTCGCGCGGCAGCGCTTGCCCCGCCTGCATCTCTTACCACGCGGCATAGACCTCGGCGGCGGGCTGGCCGTCGATGCGGCGAATCACCCGCGGACCGTCGGTTTCGGTCACCGTGCCGGAGAACCGCGACGGCACGCAGCCGCCCTGGAAGGCGCGGCTCATCGGGAAGTCGGCGAACACCACCGCCACCGCCAGGGAGTCCGCGCCGTGACCGTGGCGCGACAGAACGCTCCAACGACCGGTGCTGCCGTCGTCTCCGGCGGTGCCGCCGAACACCGGCACCTTTTCGCCCAGAATGTCGGCGATACCGGAAAGGGCCTCCTCCTCGCCGCCCGGGGAGACCGACAGGATCACCAGATCGGGCAACTCGCCGGGGCGCCCGGCCTCGTCCAGGGCGGCCAGAACCGCATCGGCGGCGGCGGCGCGGGGGTCGTCCCGCTTGTCGCGGAAGCCGACCCCGAAGCGCGAGCCAGCGGAGCGCAACCCCAACAGGCCGAGCGCCGACGCCCCCGGAAACACCCCTTCCTCGGTCATCACGCCATGGCTGGACGATCCCCCGATCGGCCGCACCGACGCGGGCAATCCGGCCAGCAGGGCGGACAGGACGGCGGGGTCGTGGCCTTCGCCGTAGTGCAGAACCAGAAGATCGGGAGGAGCGGCCAGACGCTCGCACAAACGCCCATAGGCCGCGCCGAAGGCGGCGGCGCTGTCGGGGACGTTGCTCCAGGCGGTGGCCAGAGTCATCGCGTCGTCTCTCCGGGCGGGTTCGTTCTTTTGCATGTAAGAGGCGCCCATCCTTTCGAACAGGGGACGGGCGTTCGCGCGGTCATTCCGCCGCCGTCGGCATGCCCGGATCGGGCCGGACGGCGGCCTGGGCGCGGCGGCTGGCGCGCCGTTCCAGCGCCGCCAGCAGCGCGGCGGACAGGAAGGGCAGCGCCTGGATCGCCAGGGTCGCGGCGAAGACGTTGAGTTCGGTGACGCCGGTGAAGTTGGTCGCCACCAGGACCACCGAACCGAACAGCAGCAGCGCCCCCAGGATGGTTTCCCGCTTCGCCGGGTTCTCCTCGGCCTTGCGCTTCGCCGCGCCGCCCTTGTCGGTGCGCAGGAAGGGCAGGTTGTCGGTCAGGAAACCCGCCGCCATGGCGCTCGCCACGGTCAGTTGCAGGCTCATCGCCGCCACCGCCGCGCCGACGATCTGCGGCAGCGGCACCTTCACCCGGGTGCCGTACAGCACCACGCAGTGCAAAAGGTTGGCGAAGAACGCGGCGAGAATCGGCACGGTGAACGGCAACATCGGGATCAGCACGCCGACGAACAGGATCACCGGCACCCAGACCAGATTGAGGATCGCCGCGGCGACGCCGAAGGCATCCGACAGCCAATAGGCCCAGCCGGTGACGAACTGGAAGCGCTGCGCCCCGGTCAGTTGCGAGCGACCGGGCAGCATCAGCCGCCAGTGCTTGCGGATGATCTGCACCGCGCCATAGGCCCAGCGGTGGCGCTGCGTCTTGAACGCCTTGTAGGTGTCGGGCAGCATCCCCCAGCCGTAGCGGCGGTTGGTGTAGTGGGCGTGATACCCCTTGGCGAGCAGGCGCAGGCCAAGCTCGGTGTCCTCGGTGATGGTGTCGGTGGCCCAGCCGCCTTCCTCGTCGAAGGTCTTGCGGCGGATCATCAGCATGGTGCCGTGGGTGATGATCGCGTCGTCTTCGTTCCGCTGCACCATGCCGATATCGAAAAAGCCCGCGTACTCGCTGTTCATCACTTCCTTGAACAGGGATTCGTGGCCGTCGCGGTGGTCCTGCGGCGCCTGCACCAGCGCCACCTTGGGGTCGGCGAAGGCGGGCACCAGATCCTTCAGCCAGCGCGGATGCACCACGTAGTCGGCGTCGAGCAGCGCCAGGATATCCGCCTCGGGCGCCACCCGGGGCATCGCCATGTTGAGCGCCCCCGCCTTGAACCCCGACACCTTGGGCAGGTTGACGAACTTGAAGCGGGGCCCGAGCGCGGCGCAATGCGCCTCGATTGGCTTCCACAGGTGTTCCTCGGGGGTGTTGTTGACGATCACCAGAACCTCGAAGTTCGGGTAATCCAGGGCGGCGACGCTGTTCAGCGTCTGCTTCAGCATCTCCGGCGGTTCGCGGTAGGCCGGAATGTGGATCGAGACCATCGGCCAGCGCGCCGGTTCCGGCGCGTCGGGCTGCGGACGCCACAGGCGCTGCGGGCGGCGGCCCAGGGTGATTTCCGCCACCTCGTGCACCTTGACCAGGGTCATCACCGACAGCGGGATCATCAGGATGAAGCCGATTACCCAGGCGAGCGCCGAACCGAAGTTGAGGTAGTTTTCGACCGGGTACATCGCCGCCAGCGCCATCGCCGCAGCCAGGGCGTTGGCGACGACGGAAAAGGCGAAGGCGTGGGCGAAGGTGGGGTTGCGGCGCTTCAGGCCGAACACCGTGACCAGCCCCCCCAGAACCACCGCGATCGCCGCCAGACGCGGCAGGTTGGTGCGTTCCACGGTGCCGGAGAGGGAGAACTTGAAATTGCGGTCGGCGTCGATGATCCCCCAATAGGGGCCGACGCTGCCTTCGTTGACTTTCCACGGCTGGTCGAAGGCCTCGACGACGTTGTATTCCATGCCGCGCTTTTTCGCCTCGTCGAGGAACTCGCGCAGGATTCGCGCCTGACCGACCGGATCGGGCTCCGCCGAGTGGCGGTTGTAGCCGCGCGACGGCCAGCCGAATTCGGCGATGACGATACGCTTGCCGGGAAAGGCGTTCTTCAGGTCCTGATAGCGCTCCACCGCGAACTTCACCGCGTCCTTCGGCGGCACCGCCTCCCAATAGGGCAGGACGTGGGCGGCGATGAAATCGACCTCGTTGGCGAGCTTCGGATGCTCGATCCAGGAGTACCAGATTTCCCCGGTGGAGACCGGCACCCCGACCCGCTTCCGCACCTGGCGCAGATAGTTCACCAACTGGTCGTAGGTCAGATCGGCGCGCAACAGGGTTTCGTTGCCGACCACCACGGCGCGGACGTTGGGATTGCGGTTGGTCGCCGCGATCGCCGCCTCGATTTCCTTGGCGTTGTAGTCCAGGTCCTTGTCCAGCCAGGCGCCGACGGTGACCTTGAGCCCGCGCTTGCGGGCAAGCTGCGGAATCTCGGAAAAACGGTTGGTCGCGGCATACAGGCGGATGCCGCGCGACACCTTGGCGACCACCGAAAGATCGTAATCGGTGGCGGCCCGCTGCTCGTCGGTGAAGGGCTTGGAGCGTTCCTCCGGCGTCGCGTTGTTGAAGGAGAGCGAGTCGATGCTGCCTTCAAGGTCCGGCGGCGCGATGCTTTCGTGCATCGCGAGCCAGATCAGACCATGCAAAAAAGCGGCTGCCAGAGCCGCAAGCACAACGCGTTTCATCTTGTCCGCACGTCACCCCGGGGCGGGGATCGCCCGCCGCGACCGAAAAGGGGGAAAGCGCCCCCCCGCGCGTCACTGCTTCTTGTCGTAGGGACCGGAGGGTAGAACCGAGGGCTTCGCCTCGGCCGGTTTTTTCGCGCCCTGCGGCGCGGCGGCCGGAGCCTGCGCGGCGGCGGGCTGCGCCGCCTTGGCCTTGCCGGAAGCCGGATTGCCGGACTTGTCCGTCGGCGCGGGCGCGGGCGGCGGCGGCGCCTTGTCCAGGGTCGAGGCGGACGGGGTGAGCCAGCACAAATCGACGCAGTCGGGACGGGCGGCGCAGGAATCGGCGCCGGTGGCGCCTTCCACCGCGCAGCCGAAGGCGGCGCCCAGGTGCGCCTCGGAACAGCCGAAGGAAACGTAGAACTGGCGGAACTCGCCCGCCGCCACCACGTCGTCGCGGGACAGCAACTGGATGATGCGCTTGCCGATCCAGCCGCATTCCGGGGCGGCCTGGGGCGCGCTCTTGACCGGTTTCGGCTTGGGCTTTTGCGCTTCGGCGGCATCCGCGCCGATGCCGAACAGGGCGATGACCGCGCCCGCCAGAATCCCCGAAACCCACCGCACGCTCATCAGGTCCCTCCACCCACGCGCAACGCGCTGCAATCGCGCACCTAACCGGCGATATGTAACGCAGCCGGAGCGGCCACGCAATGGACGTTTCGCCGGGAAAACAGGGAATCGCGCCGGGAGCGTTCGCACGCGTTCCCCGGCGCGTTTCCTCTTACATGCCCTTGAGCGCGTTGGAGCGCAGACGCAGGCGCAACGCGTTCAGCTTGATGAAGCCTTCGGCGTCGTGCTGGTCGTAGACCGCGTCTTCCTCGAAGGTCACGGTGGCGGTGTCGTACAGGCTGTTCGGCGATTCCCGGCCCATGGTGATGACGTTGCCCTTGTACAGCTTCAGACGCACCGCGCCGTTGACCGCCTTCTGGGTGGCGTCGATCGCCGCCTGCAACATCTCGCGTTCCGGGCTGAACCAATAGCCGGTGTAGATCAGGTTGGCGTAGCGCGGCATCAACTCGTCCTTGAGGTGCGCCGACTCGCGGTCGAGAGTGATCGATTCGATGTCGCGATGCGCCTTCAGCAGGATGGTGCCGCCGGGGGTCTCGTAGACGCCGCGCGACTTCATGCCGACGTAGCGGTTCTCCACCAGATCGAGACGGCCGATGCCGTGCTTGCCGCCGAGTTCGTTCAGCTTCGTCAGCAGGGCGGCGGGGCTCATCTTGACGCCGTTCACCGCCACCGCGTCGCCGTTCCGGAACGCGATCTCGACCATTTCCGGCTGGTCGGGGGCGTTCTCCGGGCTGACCGAGCGGCGGAACATGTACTCGTCCGGCGGCAGCGCCGGGTCCTCCAGCGCCTTGCCCTCGTAGGAGATGTGCAACAGGTTGGCGTCCATCGAATAGGGCGCCTCGCCGTGCTTGTCCTTGGGCACCGGAATCTGGTGCTGCTGCGCGTATTCGATCAGCTTGGTGCGGGAATGCAGGTCCCATTCGCGCCAGGGGGCGATCACCTTGATGTCGGGCTTCAGCGCATAGTAGCCCAGCTCGAAACGCACCTGGTCGTTGCCCTTGCCGGTGGCGCCGTGGGACACCGCGTCCGCCCCGGTCTCGATGGCGATCTCGATCTGCCGCTTGGCGATCAGGGGGCGGGCGATCGAGGTGCCCAGGAGGTACTGGCCTTCGTAGAGGGCGTTGGCGCGGAACATCGGGAAGACGTAGTCGCGGACGAATTCCTCGCGCAGGTCGTCAACGTAAATCTGCTTGATGCCGAGCAGTTCGGCCTTTCGTCGCGCCGGTTCCAGTTCCTCGCCCTGACCGATGTCGGCGGTGAAGGTCACCACCTCGCAACGGTAGGTATCTTGAAGCCACTTCAGGATGATCGAGGTATCCAGGCCACCGGAGTAGGCCAGAACGACCTTCTTGACGCCGTTCGTCATCTGTCTGCCTTTCCTTTGCGCGACGCGCCGAACAAGAAACCACCGCCGCCCCGAAGCCTTGGACCCCGGAGCGCGCGGACGAACCGAAAAGACCGGCAGTATAGGATGACGACGCGATGCGACAAGCCGAAAGCGCACCCGGCCTTCAAGATTCTTGCGGGCGCGGGTGCGCGTGGTCGTCGTCGATCCCCGCCGCCAGTCGCGCCTTGACGCGGGACAGGCGTTCCCGCTCGCTGGCCGAACGCAACTGACCGCAGGCGGCCAGGATGTCGCGGCCGCGCGGGATGCGAATCGGCGCGGCATAGCCCGCCCGCGTCAGCACCTCGGCGAAGGCCTGGGCGTCGCGCACGCTCGGGGTTTCATAGGGCGCGCCGGGCCAGGGGTTGAACGGGATCAGGTTGAACTTGACGCCGATCCCGGCGGTGTCGAACAGGCGCACCAGTTCGCGCGCGTCGGCGAGCGAATCGTTGACCCCCTTCAACAGGATGTATTCGATGGTGATGTATTGCCGCTGTCCGGCGATTTCCTGGTATTCCTTCATCGCCGCCAGAAGGTCTCCGATCGGGAACTTGCGGTTCACCGGCATGATCGCCGAGCGCACCTCGTCGGTCGGCGCATGCAGCGAGACGGCGAGCTTCACCCCCAGTTCCTCGGCGCAGCGCCGCATGTTGGGAATATAGCCCGAGGTGGACAGGGTGATCCGGCGCTTCGACATCGCGATGCCCTCGGGGTCCATGGCGATCTTCATCGCCGTGGCCACCGCCTCGTAGTTGAGCAGGGGCTCGCCCATGCCCATCAGCACGATGTTGGACAGATGCCGCGTCTCGTCGGTCGGGGTCGGCCATTCGCCATAGGAATCGCGCGCCACCAGGAACTGGCCGACGATTTCGCCTGCGGTCAGGTTGCGCACCAGGGTCTGGGTGCCGGTGTGGCAGAAGCGGCAGGTCATGGTGCAGCCGACCTGGGTGGAAACGCACACCGCGCCGCGATCGTCCTCGGGGATGTGGACCGCCTCCACCTGGTTGCCGTCGGCCATCGCGAGGAGCCACTTGCGGGTGCCGTCGGCGGAATTCTGTTCGGCGACGACGCGCGGGCGGGACACCACGAAGCGCGCCGCCAGGGCCTCGCGCAGCCCCTTGCCCAGGGTGCTCATCCGCGCGAAGTCGGTCTCCCCCTGGTGATAGATCCAGTGCCACAGTTGTTTGGCGCGGAAGGGCTTTTCGCCGATTTCGGCAAGCCGGGCGGCGAGTTCGTCGCGGGACAGGCCGATCAGGTCGATGCGGGGTTCGCCATCGGGCGAAATCGGGGAAATGTCGGGTTCTTTGTCCATGGCACTCTCATAACCGGTCCGAAAGCGCGAAAAAACCGCATTTTTTGCAAACGGTAATTTATTTTGTCGCGAAGTCGCGCTAGGTTTTCGATCTGTGCGTTCTCGGGTCTGCCGCAAGGGCGGCGGGGTCGTTCCGGTCCTTTTCGCGACTGTCGCCCCAAAGACAAAGAAAACAGAAGGAATTCGTCATGCGCAAATCATTGACCGTCTTGTCTTGTGCGGGAATGGCGGGGGTTCTCTCCGCGTGTAGCGGCGCCTGGGATGTCGAGGGCCTCAAGGCCTCGAAGACTTCCGGCAGCGCTTTCGACCAGGCGTTGCGCGACGAGTACGTCGCCCTTGCCGCCGCGGAGCGCGCCGAATACGACTGGCGCGACACCGCCACCTTCGTCGAACGCGGCAAGCTCGCCGCCGCCGGCGCGTCGCCCGCTCCGGAGGCGATTTCCGCCCGCGACCTGCCCGAAGGCAAGGTCGCCGAGCTGACCGCCGCGCGCGCCCAGCTGATGCCCTTCCTGACCGCCGAATACAAGGCCGCCGCGCCGAAGCAGCTTGCCGCCGCGCAGGCCGGCTACGAGTGCTGGATGCAGGAGCAGGAAGAGAACTGGCAGTTGGACGACATCGCCGCCTGCCGCAAGAAGTACGACGACGCGATCAAGGCGCTGAAGGACGTCGAGCGCCTGAAGGCGCAGCCCTATGTCGTCTACTTCACGCTCAATTCCGCCAAATTGCAGGGCGACGCCCTGGCGGTGATCAAGGAAGCCGCCGCCGCCTTCAAGGCGGCCAAGGCCGCCCGCGCCGACATCGCGGGCCACGCCGACACCTCGGGCAAGGCGAGCCTCAACGATCGGCTGTCGTCGCTGCGCGCCGAGGCGGTGGGCGACGCCCTGATCAAGCAGGGGGTTCCGGAATCCGCGATCACGATTTCCGCCTTCGGCGAATCCGATCTGGCGGTAAAGACCGCCGACGGCAAGGTGGAGCCGCGCAACCGGCGCGTCGTCATCCGCATCGTCAAGTAAGGACGGGCGCGATCCAATGAAAAACGGGCGGCGCCGCGAGGCGTCGCCCGTTCGCGTTTATGCGGAGGCGATCACATCCCCATGTGGAACGACTTCACCTGCATCATCACCAGCCCGGCGAGAAGGTTCAACAACACCACGGCGAATGCGGCGCGGGGGGCGATTTCCAGGGCGTGGCGGGCGATGAACCACTCGTAGACGGAAAACACCAGGGTAACCACCAGGCCGACCAAGGCGATGCCGGACAAGGACGCGTCGGGAGAGGACAGCACCGCCGTCTGATAGGGCAGCATCAGAATCATCTGCGCCAGGGCGAACCAGTTGTAGGCGACGACATAGCGGCAATAGAAGCGATCCCGCCCCAACCAACGGGCGATGCCGACCATCAGGTTCGGCCAGATCAGCCATTCGATGGCATAGAACAGCAGCATCATCGGCAGATAGCGCATCAACCCCGGCCGCGGCGTCATCGCCGCCAGACTGGCCTGAAGCACCATCAGGTAGATCGGCAATCCCGCCGCCGCCGCCACGAACGATCGCCGCACCCCGTCGGGGGTGTTGGCGAAGCGCTTCGGCGCTTCGGCGTCGAAACGCAGGACGGCGACGATGCCGCGCAGGCCGCCGATGATCTCTCCGATCCAGTTCATGACGCGAAAAACCGTTCGAGGACGCGGCGATACACCGCAGCCAGTTTGTGGATGTCGCCCACCGCGACGGATTCGTCCACGGCGTGCATGGTTTTGCCGACTAGGCCGAATTCGACCACCGGGCAGTACGCCCGGATGAAACGCGCGTCCGAGGTGCCGCCCAGGGTGTTGCGGTCGGGAATCTCGCCGGTGACGTCGGCCACCGCGGCGGCGACCAGATCGACGAAGTCTCCGGGCGGGGTGAGGAAAGGTTCGGCGCCGCGTTCGAAGCGCACCTCCGCCCTGTCCGCGTGGCGGGCGACCACGCCTTCGATCCAGCGGGCCAGGGCATCGCCGTTCTGCGCCACGCCGAAGCGGATGTTGACGGCGGCGCGCGCTTCCGCCGGGATGACGTTGGTCGCCGGATTGCCGACGTCCACCGTGGTCACCGCCAGGCTGGAGGGCGGGAAGTGCCGGTCGCCCGCGTCCAGCTTCTTCGCGGTGAGTTCGTCGAGAATCCGGATCAGGCGATGCACCGGATTGTCGGCGCGTTCCGGATAGGCGACGTGCCCCTGTACCCCGCGCACCGCGATGAAGGCGGTGATGCTGCCGCGCCGCCCGACCTTGATCGCCTCGCCGAAGCGTTCCGGGCAGGTCGGTTCGCCGAGCAGGCAGGCCTCGGGCAGGGCCCCTTCGGCCTCCAGGACCCGCAGGATCTTGACCGTGCCGTTGATCGCCGGGCCTTCCTCGTCGCCGGTGAGGATCAGGGTGATACGTCCGGCGAAGTCCTTCCCGCGCGCCGCCAGAAAGTCCGCCGAGGCGGCGGAGAAGGCGGCCACCGCCGTCTTCATGTCCGCCGCGCCGCGCCCGTAGAGCCGATCCTCCCGCACTTCGGCGGCGAAGGGAGGCAGGCTCCAGCCCTCGCCGGGGGGCACCACGTCCAGGTGCCCGGCGAAGGCGAAGTGCCGCCCGCCGGACCCGGCGACCGCCACCATGTTCTCGACGTCCGGCGTTCCCGCCTCGGAAAACCGCAGGCGGCGGCAGGAAAATCCCGCCGGAACCAACGCCTCGGTCAGGGCATCGAAGACCCCCGCGTCCTCGGGCGTCACCGAGGGGCAACGGATCAAGGCGCGGGCAAGGTCCAGCGGATCGATCATGGTCAATCCCTGAGGAGTTCGTTGATCGACACCTTGGCGCGGGTGCCGGGATCGACGGTTTTCACGATCACCGCGCAGGCGACCGAGGGGCCGGGCGTGCCGTCGGGCAGCGGCTTGCCGGGCAGGGAGCCGGGGACCACCACCGAATAGGCGGGCACCCGGCCACGGAAGATTTCGCCGGTTTCGCGATCGACCACCTTGGTCGAGGCGCCGAGGAACACCCCCATCGACACCACCGCCCCTTCCTCGACGACGAATCCTTCGGCGACTTCGGACCGCGCGCCGATGAAGCAGTTGTCCTCGATCACCACCGGCCCGGCCTGCAAGGGTTCCAGCACGCCGCCGATGCCGACGCCACCGGACAGGTGGACGTTCCGGCCGATCTGGGCGCAGGAGCCGACGGTCGACCAGGTATCGACCATGGTTCCGGAACCGACGAACGCGCCGACGTTGACGAAGCAGGGCATCAGCACCGCCCCCGGCGCGATGTGGGCGGACCGCCGCACCACGCACCCCGGCACCGCGCGGAACCCGGCGGCGCGGAAGCGCGCCTCGTCCCAGCCCTCGAACTTCGAGGGCACCTTGTCGAACCAACCGGCGGCGTGCCCCGGCGCGCCGGGAATCACCGCCATGTCGGCCAAACGGAAGGACAGCAGCACAGCCTTTTTCAGCCACTGGTGGGTGATCCAGCCGGTCGCGGTCTTTTCGGCGACCCGAACCTCGCCCCGGTCGAGAAGGTCGAGCGCCGCCTCCACCGCGTCGCGGGCTTCGCCCCGGGTCCGCGGAGTGACCGTTTCGCGGGCGTCCCAGGAGGCCTCGACGGCGGCGGCAAGAGCGGTGATGGTCATCGAAAACTCCCCTTGGTCGGAAAAACGTCTCGAAACTGAGGCCGGGGCCGCGCCCTGTCAACCTTTGCCGCAGGCCGCGACGACGGCGGAAAGCCAGCGGTTCAAATCCTCGATCACCGCGTCGCACTGGTCGGGGTCGAACAGGTCGCTGCCCGCGGTGGGGCGCTGATTTCTCAGCCACACCGTCTTCATGCCGCGTTCCGCCGCGGGCGGCAGATTCTTCAGGCTGTCCTCGACCAGCACCGCTTCGCGCGGGTCGAAGTCCAGACGCTCGATCAGCCGGTCGTAGGAGCCGCCCTGCGGCTTCGGCACGTAATCGGCGGCGCGGATGTCGAAGATCGCCTCGAACAGGGCGGAAACCCCCAGGCGGTCGAGCACCGCTTGCGCATGGGCGGCGGAACCGTTGGTGTAGACGAAACGCCGTCCGGGCAATCCGGCCAGCAGCGCCGCCAACTCCGGATCGGGGGCGATCACCGCGTGATCGATGTCGTGAACGTAGGCGAGAAACCCTTCCGGCTCCATGCCGTGTTCCGTCATCAGACCGCAAAGCGAGGTGCCGTAGCGTCGGTAATAGGATTTCTGCGCGGAGAAGGCCGCCGCCGCGTCGACCTTGAGGAAGCGGGCGATATACTCGGTCATCCGGCGATCGATCTGATCGAACACCGGCGAGGTCGGCGGGTAGAGGGTGTTGTCGAGGTCGAACACCCAGGCGCGCACCCCGGCGGCGAAGTCCGCCGGGGCGAGCCCCGGGCGATCGGCGGAGGAGGAAGGGGCGGAGGCTGGCAACCGGTTCACGGAACGGTCCTTCGTTATGGACTTGACGAAAAACGAGGCGGTCTCACAATACGTTGAAACGGCTGGAACCGACACGAGTTTTCTCCGCCCGACCGTCCCTTGCAGGAGCCTTGCCGCGTGACCCAGGCAGCTGATCCCACGCATGGTGCCTCTTCCGACGGTTTCGACGCCGTGCGCATCCCCCGTCCGCACCTGGACGGCGAGGACGTTTGCATCCTGGTGATCGACCGCGACGATCGCTGCCTGCACGCCACCCCGCTCGCCCAGCCGCTGGCGACGCTGCTGGATACGGCGGAGCCCGAACCCGTCGCCCCCGACCAGACCACGCTTGCCGCGCTGATCGCCGCCGCGCGGGCGGGCGGTCACGCCGTGTCGGGCACGGTCTCCGCCCCCGACCGCCGCCTGACCCGGGTGTTCGACCTGTCGGTGCTGCCGGCGCGGGCGGGGCGCGGGCAAAGGGGCGATCTGCTGCTGGCGGTCGGTCGCGACGTCACCCTGCCCACCAGCATGCGGCGGACCCTGGTCGAATCGCGACAGCGCTACAAGGGTCTGGTCGAGGTTTCCGCCGCCTTCGCCTGGGAAACCAATGCCGACGGCATGCTGGTCTTCGTCAGCCCGCAGGGGGTCCTGGGCTACGGCATCGACGAACTGATCGGACGCCGCCCGGCGGAATTCCTTGCCGAGCCCCTGGACAGCGGCGTCGCCCTGCCGTTCGCGGCGCGTCAGCCGCTGGCCGACGCCGAGGTCTGGATGCGGCGCGCCGACGGCAGCGCGGTCTGCCTTCTGGTCTCCGCCCTGCCGCTTTACGACGACGCCGGAAACTGGAACGGCGCGCGCGGCGTCTGCCGCGACGTCACCGACATCCGCGAGCGCGACATCGCGATCGCCCGGGCGCGCAACCGCGAACGCCTGCTCAGCTTCATCGTGCGTTCGTTCCGCGACGAGGTGGACCCCGAGAACATGCTCGCCATCGCCGCCGCGACGGTGGCGCAGGGGGTCGGGGTCTCGGGCTGCAACGTTCTGCGCACCCGCGACGGCAACGGCGGCGCGCCGCTGTCCGAGGCGGCCTTCTCGGTCGCCGCCGCCTTCGGTCGCACCGGCGAAGCCGACGACATGACGGCGGTGGTGCGCGATTTCTGCGCCGGGCAGGACGTGGTGGAAGCGGTTCTGGGGAAGTGGAACGTGCTGGCGGCGGTGACCCGCTATCGCCAGGGAATCAACGGCGCGATCGTGCTCTGGCGCGAGTTGTCCCGCGTTCCCTACGACGACGACGACCGCATCCTGCTCTCCGACCTGTCCGCCCAGGTCGGCATCGCGATCGAGCAGATCAGCAACCACGAACACATCCTGGCGCTGTCGCGCACCGATTCCCTGACCGGGCTGTTCAATCGTCGCGCCTTCATCGAGGAATTGGAACGCCGTACCGCGCGTCTTCGCCACGAACGCCGCAAGGCGGCGCTGGTCTATGTCGATCTCGACAACTTCAAGACGGCCAACGACATCCACGGCCACAAACGCGGCGACGAGGCCCTGATGGAGGTCAAGCGCCTGCTTCTTGCCGCGACCCGCCCGACCGATCTGGTGGCGCGTCTGGGCGGCGACGAATTCGCGATATGGATGGACGGCGCCGACGAGGCCGTCGCGGTGGGCAAGGCCCGCCGCCTGTTGGCCCAAGGCTCGGCCCTGGAGGGTTTCTCCGGCAGCGTCGATCGCGTCTTGAGCATGTCTCTCGGCATCGCCGTCTACGATCCGGAGAGCGAGGAAAGCATCGACGCGTTGCTGTCGCGCGCCGACACCGCGATGTACCAGGGCAAGCATTCCGGCAAGGGATCCTACCGTGTCGCGCCGGCCTCTCCGTGAGGCCCGATGAGGGAAAGACGGCCATGGAGATGAACAGCCTTCTCGCCCGGCTTTTGTGGGGATCCGGTCCCGCCGACCCGCCGGGCTTCACCTACGAGGAAGCCAAGCGTCTGGCCAACCATCCGGATGCCGACGTGCGGCGGTCCCTCGCCGCGCGCGCCGACGTGGTCCCGGAAATCCTGTACTACCTGTGCAACGACCCGGATTCCGAGGTCCGCCGCCGCATCGCCGCCAATGACGGCGCGCCGCGCCAGGCCGATCTGAAGCTGGCGCGCGACGACGACGCCCAGGTGCGCGCCGATCTGGCGCGGAAGATTTCCCGCCTTGCCCCCGGGCTCACCGCCGAGGAGCAGGACGCGGTGCGGCGGATGACCTACGAGACCTTGGCTCTGCTCGCTCACGACCAGTTGCCGACGGTGCGCCACATCCTGGCCGAGGCCCTGAAAAGCGAGGCCGACGCCCCGCCCGAGTTGATCCGGCGCCTCGCCCGCGACATCGAGATCATCGTCGCCGCGCCGGTTCTGGAATTCTCGCCGGTGCTGACCGACGAGGACCTGATGGACATCATCCGCGCCAGCCCGGCGGTGGGGGCGTTGTCGGCGATCGCCCGGCGCTCCAACCTGAGCGCCGGAGTCTCCGACACCATCGCCGACAGCGCCGACGTCGAGGCGATCGTCCATCTGCTCGGCAACGACAGCGCGCAGCTGCGCGAGGAGACCCTGGATTCCCTGGTGGCGCGGGCGCGGAACGTGCCGCGCCTGCACGAGCCCCTGGTGCATCGTCCGCGCCTGCCGCAGGGGGCGGCGCGCAGGCTTGCCACCTTCATCGCCGACAACCTGCTCGCGGTGCTGGCGGCGCGGCGCGACCTTGCGCCCGAGACCGTCGCCGCGGTCAGCCGGGTGGTGCACGACCGCCTGGGCGAAAACCCCGCCGTGGCGATCCCCGCCGACGAACGGGAAAACGTCGAGATCGAGGCGGAAATCGAAAAGGCCCGCCCCCTGCACGACTGCGGACAGTTGACCGAGGGTCTGGTCAAGGGGTCGATCGCCGCCAACCACCTGGCCTTCGCCAAGGCGGCGATCGCCGTCCGCGCCGACCTTCCGTCGGCGGTGGTGATTCGTATCCTCGCCTCGGCCAGCGCCAAGGCGGTGACCTCGCTGTGCTGGCGGGCGGGACTGTCGATGGACTGCACCGCCCTGGTGCAGACCCGCCTAGCCCACATCAGCCCCGACGTCATCCTGCACGGGCGAGGGCGACATTTCCCCTTGACCGAGGGAGAGATGAACACCCAGATTGCGGTGTTCTCCAGCGATTGAACCGCCAAGGAGGCAACCGATGCCTTACGTCAACATCAAGATCACGCCGGACGGCGCCACCCCGGAGAAAAAGGCGGAACTGATCGCCGGCGTTACCGCGCTGCTGCGCGACACTCTGGGCAAGAACCCGGCGACCACGGTGGTGGTGATCGATATCGTCGAAACCGAAAACTGGGGAATCGGCGGCGAAACCGTCGCCGCGCGGCGGGCGAGGACGCCGTAATTCCGCACCGATTTCCGTCCCATCAAACGCCACATTTCTTGTCTTGGATGCTGCTTCATCGCGGTCTTCTTCGGCATTGCGCATCATGTCCCGCATCGATTACAACGAAACCCCCTATCCCGGCTTCTGCTATCCCAAGTCTGCCCCGGCGCGCCTTGCCACCGTCGGCCGCCTGTTCGGCATGAGCCCGCCGTCGCTTGCGACGGCGCGGGTGCTGGAATTCGGCAGCGGCGTCGGCGGCAACCTGCTGCCGCTGGCGGCGCGCTTCCCCGAAGCCCGCTTCGTCGGCGTCGATTATTCCGAGACGCAGACCGACGCGGCGCGACGCGACGCCGAGGCCCTGGGGCTCGCCAATCTGGACTTTCTCGCCGCCTCGATTCTCGACCTCGATCCCGCCGCCCTGGGGAGCTTCGACTACATCGTCGCCCACGGCTTCTATTCCTGGGTCGGCCCCGAGGTGCGCGAGCAGATGATGGCGTTGACCGGCGCGATGCTGTCGCCGCAGGGGGTCGCCTACGTCAGCTTCAACACCCTGCCGGGCTGGAACGCCATCCGCAACGTCCGCGACGCCATGCTGTTCCACGCAAGGGAGGCGGCGACGCCGCGGCAGCGGGCGGAAAAGGCGCGCGCCTTCCTCGCCTACCTGACCGAACACGCCGAGACCGCCGACTCCCCCTATCGCCGCGCCCTGGCGAACGAGGCCCGGATCGTTGCCGCCAGCGCCGACGCCTTCCTGCTGCACGACTACATGGAAGAGGTCAACGAGGCCTTCTATCTTTCGGATTTCCTTGAACACGCCGCCCGTCACGGCCTGCAATACCTGGGCGACGCGTCGCTGTCGAAGATGCCCCTGGGCGATCTGCCGCCCCATGTCGCCGAGGCCTGGAAGTGGATCGGCGGCGGCGACATCGTCCGCCTGGAGCAGTACGCGGACTTCCTGAAAAACCGCCGCTTCCGGATGACGTTGCTCTGCCGCGCCGGGATTCCGCTGAAGCACCGCCTTTCGCCGAAGCGTCTGGCCGGGCTGCGCCTGTTCAGCGAATGCCGCCCGAAGTCGCCGGTTGCCGCGCAGGCGATCGGCCGGGTGAAAAGCCTTGAGATGGTGCGTCCGAACGGCCGACCCGCGGGGAATATCGAGGGTCGCGCCTCCTGCGCCTGCCTGCTCGAAATCGTCGCGGCGGGACGCGGCGGCATCCCGTGGGAAGCCCTGCTCGCGCGCGCCGAGAAAATCCTCGGCAACATGCCGCGCCCCACCCTGGAAAAGGGATTCCTCGCCGATCTGGGGAACCTGATCGCCCTCGGCATCGTCGATCTGACGATCGAGGATCCGGCCTGGGCGCCGGTTTCCGAGCGGCCGGTCGCCTTCGCTCCGGCGATCCTGGCGGCGGCGCGCGGCGAACTGGTTCCCAACCAGAGGCACGAGGAAATCCGTCTGAGTCCGCAGCAGCGGCATCTGCTCGGTCTGCTCGACGGGCGGCACGACCGCACCGGTCTGGCCGCCGAATGCCCGGAAACCGCGCCGGTTCTGGAGGGAACCCTGCGCGCCCTGTCCGAGGCGGCGCTGCTGGCGAAGTGATTCCTATTCGCGGCGCAGGATCTTGTTGACGATGATCCCGGCCAGCCAGTTCTCCTTGAACCGGGCTTCCAGGGCCTCGCGGTCGTAGGCGGTCTCCACCCACGGCACGAAGCTGTCGCGCCGCCCGTCGGTCTCGGCGAGGAAGGTCTCGAAAAAGAAGTCGATCACCCCGGTCTTCGCCTGCCGCACGTGTCCATAGGCGAGCGACAGATGCACCCCCATCGCTTCCTTCAGCGACACCCCTTCGTGCAGGAACAGGTACAGGGTGGACATGAACCCGGCGCGGTCCGCCCCCGACTTGCAGTGCAGCAGCATCGGACGCTTCGCCTCGTCGCACAGGCGCGCGGCGGCAAGCAGGGTCTCGCGCTCCAGCGGGCTGCGCGAACGGATCGGAAAATCCACCAGGGTCAGGCCCAGGCGGGTGCAGGCCTCGTGCTCCAACCGATAGGCGCCGCAACCGTCTCGGCGTCCGCGCAGATTCAGAACCGTCGTCACCCCCATGTCGCGGGCGCGGCGCAAGTGATGCGGCGCGGGCTGGGCGGACCGCCAGACGCCGTCGGCGACGCGGTGCAGATTCCAATAGACGTCGCGGATGAAACCGTGATCCACCAGCCACATGTCGAGGAAGGCGCGGCGGCGCTCCGGCGGAGTCAGATCGGGCGCGGGCGGCGCGATGGACGGCAGATCGACCAAAACTCGTTTCTCCCCAGGGTCTGGCCCCCCATATAGGGACCGGAGACCGCTCTAGCCAGAATCACGGCTGTTGGTGTATCAAACAACTCTTCATTCTGGAACAGGTTCCGATGGCCGAGACCCCCGCATCCGAGACCAAGATCGCGCTTTCCGACGAGCGTTCCTTCGCGCTGATGCGCCGCCTGTTCCGCGAGGCGGCGTGGCCCTACATCGGGCGCATCGTCGCGGCGACGGTGTGCATGTCGCTGGTCGCGGGCACCACGGCGATGACCGCCTGGCTGTTGGACCCGGTGGTCAACAAGGTCTTCGTCGAACGCGACCGCGCTATGCTGTGGCTGATCGGCGGCGCGGTGCTGGGCGTGTTCGCGGTGAAAAGCCTGGCCAGCTATCTTCAGGACGTGCTGCTGTCCCACGTCGGGCAAAGCATCATCGCCGATACCCAGGCGCGCCTGTTCGCCCGCATCCTGGACCAGGAGGTGGCGCTGTTCCAAAGCCGCGCCTCCGGTTCGTTGGTGTCGCACTTCACCTATGACATCAACGCCATGCGCATCGCGGTGTCCAACGCCTTCATCGGCATCGGGCGCGACAGCCTGTCGGTGATCTTCCTGATCGGCGTGACCTTCTATCAGGACTGGCTGCTCGCCTGCGTCAGCCTGGTCGCCGCGCCGTTGTCGGTGCTGCCGATCCAGCGCCTGTCCAAACGGATGCGCCGCGTCGCCAAGCGCACCCAGGAGGAGATGGGCGGCCTCAACACCTCGCTCACCCAGACCTTCCAGGGAATCCGGGTGATCAAGGCCTTCGGGCTGGAGGCGTTCGAGAAAACCCGGGTGAAGGGGCTGGTGACCTCGCTGCGCGATCTGTCGATCGGCGCGACCCGGATCGAGGCGGCGGCGCAGCCGATCATCGATACCTTCGGTGGCGTCGCGGTGACCGCGGTGATCGTCTATGGCGGGGCGCGGGTGATCGACGGCGCGACCACGCCGGGGGCGTTCTTTTCCTTCATCGCGGCGGTGCTGATGGCCTATCAGCCGCTGCGCTCGCTGTCGAAGATGAACGTCTCGATCCAGACCGGGCTGGCCGCCGCCGCCCGAGTCTTCGCCCTGATCGACCGCGCTCCGGCGTTGGCCGAGGTCGAAACCCCCGTGGATGTGCCCCGAGTCTCCGGTTCCGTACGCTTCGAGGACGTGAAGTTCTCCTATAACGGCGAGGACTTCGCCCTCAACGGCGTCTCCTTCGAGGCTCCGGCGGGCGGCATCGCCGCTCTGGTCGGCCCCTCGGGCGCGGGCAAAAGCACGGTGTTCGGCCTGATCCCCCGCTTCTACGACGCCGCCGAGGGCCGCGTCCTGGTCAACGGCATCGACGTCAAGCAGGCCAGCTTCGCCAGCCTGCGCGACGCGCTCGCCATCGTCAGCCAGGAAGTTGTGCTGTTCGACGACACCATCGCCAACAACATCCGCTGCGGTCGCCTGGGGGCCAGCGACGACGAGGTCCGGGCGGCGGCGGACGCGGCGGCGGCGGCGGGCTTCATCGCCGAACTGCCGCAGGGCTACGATACCCGCGTCGGCGAACACGGCCTGCGCCTGTCGGGCGGGCAGCGCCAGCGCATCGCCATCGCCCGGGCGATCCTGAAGGACGCGCCGATCCTGCTGCTGGACGAGGCGACCAGCGCCCTCGACACCGAATCCGAACGCCTGATCCAGCAGGCGCTGTCCACCCTGATGAAGGGACGCACCACCCTGGTGATCGCGCACCGCCTGTCCACCATCCGCGATGCCGACGTCATCCATGTCTTCGACAAGGGCCGCGTGGTGGAATCCGGTCCCCATGCCGCGCTGCTGGAAAAAGGCGGCCTCTACGCCCGCCTGCACGCCCTGCAATTCGCCGACGACGCGGGGAAGTAGGGGAAAGGTCAGATCGGGGCTCCGCCCCGAACCCCGGCAAGGGCCTTGGGTCCTTGCATCCCGTAACTTGTTTTTTACCGTGAAAGCGTCAGGTTCTTGTCAGTGCCATACGAATGGCATCACGAACCCTGTCCGCCTCATCTTGGGCGATGGACATCAGGTCCTCGATTTCGTCCCTGCGTTTCCAGTACGCATCCCACACATCCTTGCCGATCAGCGCGGCAAGGTCGATCGGTTGAACATTGCCCCAGGCTTCAAAAGCTTCCAGACGGGCAATACGTTGTGGAACGTCCTTGATCCCTCGCGAGGCCGGTGAATTGACGGCAGTTCCTTGTATCCAGGCTTTCCAATCCTGTCCCCCTTTCGATTGGTTGCACGAGCCGCAGGAGGGGACGAGATTGCGAATTTCGTCGATGTATCCGGTGGGGCGTTTGTCTTTGACAAAAGGGTGCAGATGGTCCCAATCGGTTGCGGGAGCACCACAATAGACGCATTCGGGGTTTTCAGGAGACACCCTAAGAATGCTTAGAGCTTCAAGAATCCCGTCTTCCGTCGGTTCCGCCTTGGGAATGATCGCCTGGACGAAGGAATTGGTCAGGGAGGAAACCCGGCTGGTGATGGTGAGCGGTGGACGTTTCTTCTTGAAAAGGCGGTGCATGTTGCTTCGTGCCCGTTTATTTGGCCAGACGCTTCTCGGCGGCTTCGACGAGAAAACGCGAACGTCCGCCGGGGCCCGCGACCGCATCGATTCGGCCCAGCAGGTTGCGGGGAATCATGATGTTTACCCGTTCCGGTTTGAGCAGCGAAGGTTCGAGATCGACAAGAAAGAGAATGGCATCGGTTCGGTGAGGGTCGGCGACAAGATCATCAACCGACGACGGCGGAGGAACCGGTAACCCTTCTTCCTCCAGCACCGCGACATGACCCGCCAAAGCCTCGGCGGCCATGGCTTTTGCTTCTTCCAGGGTTGCGCCTGCGCTGAAGCAGCCGGGAAGGTCGGGAAATTCGACCCCGTAATCGCTGTCCATGTCCTTGCGCAGATAGGCGATATAGGAGGCCATGATCCTTACCTCGTCAGTTTCAGTCCGCTTTGTCGCTCAATGGCTTGTAGCTTTCCCTTTGGCAAATCCCGCTTCGGATGGGGAACCGTGACCAACCCCGGTCTTACGGGGTGGACGTAATGATGGTGGCTCCCCGTGATGCGCTTGAGGGTCCAACCGTTCTTTTCCAAAGCCTTGATGACGTCGCGGCTGTTCATGTGTGTATCTATACACAAAGTCGGAAAAAGTCAAGTGAGGGGCAGAGTCATAAGGGGCGCGGGGAGACCGAGTCTCCCCGCAAGTTTTTATCCCGGCCAGAATGCCGACAGCGGCGCGTCGATCACCGCGAGGCCTAGGTGGTCGGCGAAGCGCATTTCCTTCGGGCTGGGGTTTTCGGCGATCAGCCAGCCCGCCGCCTGCGGTTCGGCGTCGTGGATGAGGTCGCGGACGATCATCCGTTCGGTATCCTTGATCAGGCGGACTCCGGCGATCAGGTACTGCTTGCCCCGGCGATAGGATTTCAGGAACGGCGGCAGGGCGAAACCGCCCATCAGCTCGGTGATGAAATCGACGTAGTCGGCGTCCGAGGCGATGAAGCTGGGCGTCGGTCGGGCGCACCCTTGCGGCTTGAACAGGATCGGCAAATCGCTCGCCGCCAGCGCCCCGGCCTCGGCGTTTTCGTCGAGGGGTGCATAGTCGGCGCCGTCGTGGCGGAAGGCGCGGTAGCGGGGGTCGGCCTTGGACAGGCGCGCCACCCCCTGGATCAGCACGTGGGGGGCGGCGGCGAACAGCTTCGGCAGCACCGAATCGCGGTTGAGGTCGATGGCGTAGCGGGGCCTGGCCTCGGCGATCCAGCGCATCTGGGGGGAGACCGTCCAGTCGCGGTCGTAGAGTTCGCCGAGGAAGCGGTCGATGAACTTGCGACCCTTCTTGAACTCCAGGTTCATCGCGGCGCGCGAGAATTCGGTCATCAGTTTCGGCGATAGCGGTTGGCCGCCGTTCATCGCCAGGATCAGGTCATGGCCTTGCGCGGGGAGCGGCTGGCCGGTCGCCGCGTCGATGCAGCCGGTCTGCGAATCCGGCCCGAGGACCGGCACGATCCGCCCCTCGCCGATGCCGTCCCGCCAGATGCGCAGCAGGGCGTCGATGTCGCGGGATTGCATGGGAACCTCCGTACTCTTGTGGGACGATCTCCACGCAAGAAACGGCCCAAGCTTCGGGTTGAAGGAAAACCGCGGCTTTCAGGAAAGGGCGGCGGGGCGTTGTCGCAAACCCGACAATCATCCCCGCCAATAGGTCAGGCGCACCCGATAGGCGCCGCCGATCACCATCACTTCGTTTTCGCCCTTCAGGCGTCCGGGCAGCAGATCGGAGGCGCAGAACACCTTTTGCCGGGGGATGCGCGCTTCCAGGATGTTGTCGCCGAATTCTCCGGCGCGGTCGGGATCGGCGGTGAACGAGTTCATCGAATTCAGCACCACCGTCGCCTCGCGCGGGCCGGTGCGTTCCAGAATGTCGAAGTCGTCGATGGCGTTGACGCCGCGATAGAGCGTCAGATGGGCGGGGGCGTCGGCGGGTTTGGCCAGTTCGTACTGGGCATAGGCGTAAAGAAGGTCGAGCTGGGAGTCGAGGGCGTGGGTGGCATAGACGCCGCGCGAGCGTTCCTCGACGAAGCGGGCGTCCGCGATCGCGTCGCCGATGCGCAGGCGGCCCTTGTGAAAGCGGGTCAACAGGCCGAAGCGGCTTTCCACCCAGCCCTTGATCACCGCCGCCTCGCGTCCGTCGGCGTCGAAGAACCAGCCGCGCAGCATCCGGGTGTAATCGGCCTTGGTGCGGTGGCGTTTCCGTTCGCCGCCCGCTTCCTCCGGGGTTTCCAGGCAGAAGTGCACGGTCATGTAGTCGATGAAGCGTTCCGCCCGCGCCGCCTTGCCGGGAAGCGAGTCGAGCATGGCGAACAGTTCGGCGTGGAAGGGGAACACTCCGTCGAGGCGCAGATCCTCCGGCGCGTCCTGGAAGCTCAGGCTCCCCAGCACCACCGACGGCAGATTGCAGCGGTTGATCGGCAGCCGCGCCCAGGGCGGCAGGGAAGGGGTTCCGGGGCGCGAGGGCGGGTCGTCGGCCATGCGAAATCCTGACGGGGTTGTTGCGAAGGTGACGCGCCGTCGTTGCCGAGGCTTCGCTAAAAGTAAAGCGGAATCAGGGGATTGTCGAGGAATTCGGGATTGGCACAGGCATTGCTGCTGTGGGGCGTCAAGGTTTACCGGTCAAGCGGACGAGCCTTCCGGAATGTCGGGAGCGCCGGAACCGTTCAGGACACAAAGGAGAAGGACCATGGCTTTGCGTCAGTGCGCGATTTACGGCAAGGGCGGCATCGGCAAGTCGACCACCACCCAGAATCTGGTTTCGGCCCTGGCCGAGATGGGGAAAAAGGTGCTGATCATCGGTTGCGACCCGAAGGCGGACTCCACCCGCCTGATCCTGCACGCCAAGGCGCAGGACACCATCATGAGCCTCGCCGCCGAGGCGGGCTCGGTCGAGGACCTGGAACTCGAGGACGTGCTGAAGACCGGTTATCGCGGCATCAAATGCGCCGAATCCGGCGGTCCGGAGCCGGGGGTCGGCTTCGCCGGTCGCGGCGTGATCACCGCGATCAACTTCCTGGAGGAGGAAGGCGCCTACGAGGAAGACCTGGACTTCGTCTTCTACGACGTTTTGGGCGACGTGGTCTGCGGCGGCTTCGCCATGCCGATCCGCGAGAACAAGGCGCAGGAAATCTACATCGTCTGCTCCGGCGAGATGATGGCGATGTTCGCCGCCAACAACATCTCGAAGGGCATCGTCAAGTACGCCACCACCGGCTCGGTGCGTCTGGCGGGCCTGATCTGCAACTCGCGCAATACCGACCGCGAAGACGAACTGATCATGGAACTGGCCGCCAAGCTCGGCACCCAGATGATCCACTTCGTGCCGCGCGACAATATCGTGCAGCGCGCCGAAATCCGCCGCATGACGGTGATCGAATTCGACCCGACCAGCAAGCAGGCGGGGGAATATCGCGCCCTGGCGGAAAAGATCGTCAACAACAAGAAATTCGTCATTCCGACGCCGATCGAAATGGAAGAGCTGGAAACCCTGCTGATGGAATTCGGCCTGATGGATGTCGAGGACGAAAGCATCGTCGGCAAGGCCGCCGCCGAGGTTCCCGCCGAGTAGGCGGCCTCCCGGTCCCCGTTCCCCTCACACGTCGAAGGAGTGCCGAATATGGCCGCATTGACGCGCGAAGAAACCCAGAACCTGATCGCCGAGGTCCTGGCGGTCTATCCCGAAAAGGCGAAGAAGGACCGCGCCAAGCACCTGATGGTCAACGATCCGTCGCTTGAGTCGGCGAAGAAGTGCATCACCTCGAACCGCAAGTCGCTGCCCGGCGTGATGACCATTCGCGGCTGCGCCTATGCCGGGTCGCGCGGCGTGTGCTGGGGGCCGATCAAGGACGTGATCCACGTCTCCCACGGTCCGGTGGGATGCGGCATGTACTCGACGATGGGTCGCCGCCACTACGCCAACGGCACCACCGGGGCGGACATCTTCACCACCCTCAACGTCACGTCCGACTTCCAGGAACGCGACATCGTCTTCGGCGGCGACAAGAAGCTCAAAGCCATCATCGACGAACTGGAAAAGCTGTTTCCGTTGGCCAAGGGCTACACCATCCAGTCGGAATGCCCGATCGGCCTGATCGGCGACGACATCGAGACGGTGGCCAAGGTCAAAAGCGCGGAAATCGGCAAGACCATCGTGCCGGTGCGCTGCGAGGGCTTTCGCGGCGTCTCCCAGTCTCTCGGCCACCACATCGCCAACGACACCATCCGCGACTGGGTGCTGCCGACCCTGGATAACGACGACAGCTTCGCAACCACGCCCTACGACGTCAACATCCTCGCCGACTATAACATCGGCGGCGACATCTGGCCGTCGCGCATGCTGCTGGAGGAAATCGGACTGCGCGTCATCGCCCAGGTTCCGGGCGACGGCACCCTGATCGAGATGCAGCGCTCCACCAAGGCGAAGCTGAATCTGCTGCACTGCTATCGCTCGATGAACTACGTCTCTCGCCACATGGAAGAGAAGTACGGGATTCCGTGGATGGAATACAACCTGTTCGGCCCGACCAAGATCGAACAGTCGCTGCGCGCCATCGCCGAACGCTTCGACGACAGGATCAAGGACGGCGTCGAGCGGGTTCTCGCCAAGTACAAGCCGCAGTGGCAGGCGGTGGTGGACAAGTACCGTCCGCGCCTGGAAGGCAAGACGGTGATGCTCTACGTCGGCGGCTTGCGCCCGCGTCACATCATCGGCGCCTACGAGGACCTGGGGATGAAGGTGGTCGGTACCGGCTACGAATTCGCCCACAATGACGATTACGACCGCACCGTCAAGGAAATGGGCGACGCCACCCTGATCTACGACGACGTCACCGCCTATGAATTGGACGAGTTCGTCAAGAAGATCAAACCCGACCTGATCGGCTCCGGCATCAAGGAAAAGTACCAGTTCCAGAAAATGGGCTTCCCCTTCCGTCAGATGCACAGTTGGGACTATTCCGGCCCGTACCACGGCTATGACGGCTTCGCCATCTTCGCCCGCGACATGGACATGACCCTGAACAATCCCTGCTGGACCGAGATCAAGGCCCCGTGGCAACGCCCCGCGCCGGTCGAGACCAAGGCGGCATGAGCCGGGAAAGCAAAGTCCTGCGAGGGGTCGCGGACCCCTCGCGCTCCCCATGACTTTTCGCCGCGAAGCGGCGGACAGCGTGTTCGTTGCAACGGCTCGGGCCGATGGCGCTTCGCGCGAAACGAAAGTCATGGGAGGTCCGGAGGGGCCGAGCCCCTCCGGGAGGTTTTCAAACGGCGGCGGGCGGAGCCCGCGGGTTTTGGAATTTCAGCCACCCGGCGTCCGCGAATGCGCGGCGCGGGAAGGAGAGACGAAATGAGCCAGACGGTCGAGAACATCAAGCCCGGCTATCCTTTGTTCCTGGACCAGGACTATCAGGACATGCTGGCGGGCAAGCGGGTCAACTTCGAGGAGGCCAACTCGCCGGAGAAGGTGCGCGAGGTCTTCGAATGGACCACCACCGCCGAATACAAGGACATCGTATTCTCCCGCGAGAACGTGACGATCAGCCCGGCCAAGGCCTGCCAGCCGCTGGGCGCGGTGCTGTGCGCCCTGGGTTTCGAAAAGACCCTCCCCTATGTGCATGGGTCGCAGGGGTGCGTCGCCTATTTCCGCACCTATTTCAACCGCCACTTCAAGGAACCGATCGCCTGCGTTTCGGACTCGATGACCGAGGATGCGGCGGTGTTCGGCGGCCACAACAACATGTACCAGGGGCTGGAGAACGCCTTCGCCCTCTATAAGCCCGAGATGATCGCGGTGTCCACCACCTGCATGGCGGAAGTCATCGGCGACGATTTGAACGCCTTCATCAACAACGCCAAGAAGGAAGGCCACATCCCGCAGGATCTGCCGGTTCCCTTCGCCCATACGCCGTCCTTCGTCGGCAGCCACGTCACCGGCTGGGACAACATGATGGAAGGCATCCTCAAGGGCTTCACCGCGCAGGCGATGGAGGGCAAGGAGGTCGGCTCCAACGGCAAGATCAATCTGGTGCCGGGCTTCGAAACCTATCTTGGCAACTATCGCGTCCTGAAGCGGATGATGGCGGAAATGAACGTCCCCCATACCCTGCTGTGCGATCCCAGCGAGGTTCTGGATACTCCGGCGGACGGCGAATACCGGATGTACGCGGGCGGCACCACCCCCTACGAGGTCAAGGACGCGCCCAACGCCGTCGATACCCTGCTGTTGCAGCCCTGGCAGCTGACCAAGACCAAAAAGGTGGTCAAGGATCTGTGGAACCAGCCGGCGACGCCGGTGGTCTATCCCCTGGGGCTGGCCGGCACCGACGCCTTCCTGATGGCGGTGTCCGAACTTACCGGCAAGCCGATCGCCGACAGCCTGACCAAGGAACGCGGTCGTCTGGTCGATATGATGACCGACAGCCACCCCTGGCTGCACGGTAAGAAATTCGCCCTGTGGGGCGATGCCGATTTCGTCCTCGGCATGGTGCGCTTCCTGATGGAGTTGGGGGCGGAACCCACCCACATCCTGTGCGCCAACGCCAACAAGAAGTGGGAAAAGGAAGTCCAGAAGGTGCTGGATGCCTCCCCCTTCGGCGCGTCGGGGAAGATCTATACCGGTTGCGACCTGTGGCACATGCGTTCGCTGGTGATGACCGACCGGCCGGACTTCATGATCGGCAATTCCTACGGCAAGTTCATCCAGCGCGACACCAAGGCGCTGGACCCGGCCCTGGAAGTGCCGCTGATCCGCATCGGCTTCCCGATTTTCGACCGGCACCACATGCACCGCGCCACCACCATCGGCTACGAAGGCGCGATGCAGATTCTCACCACCCTGGTCAACGCGGTGCTGGAACGGCTGGACCAAGAAACGGGCTTGCTGGGCAAAACCGACTTCAACTACGATCTGGTTCGCTAAGGTTTCCGAAGGGCGGCATCGGTTCCGGAGAATTTCGGGGCCGGGCCGCCCGGATGCTTTACCGCAACCTTCGGCAACCCGAGCGGAGGTGCTGCAATGCCCAGTGTCATGGTGCGACGCAACGACGAAGGCAAACTGTTGTTCTATGTCGCGAAAAAAGACCTGGAAGAGGTCATTGCCTCGGTCGAGCGGGACACCGCCGACGAATGGGGCGGCGAGATCACGTTGAGCGACGGCGAACGGTTCTACATCGAACCGATCAGTCCGCCGCCGGTGTTTCCCACCACCCTGCGCTTCAAACGAGTCGCGTAATCCAGCGCCGCCTGTGCCGGGCGGTTTTGTGCCAAAATCCGCGTATCCAAGGGAGTATCCAGCCGTGGCCATGAAAATCGACAAGGACTGCTGCACCGCCTGCGGCGAGTGCGCCACCGTCTGCCCGACCGGGGCGATTTCTCCGGCGAAGGGCGTCTACAAGATCGACCCCGACGTCTGCACCGAATGCGAAGGCGAAGCCGACGAACCGCAGTGCATGAACACCTGCCCCGACGGGTGCATCGACTACCTGACCGCCTGATCCCGCGCGGGGACCGGGAATCCCCCCGGTCCCCGCGATCTTTTCGTCATGGAGGCCCCCGATGCCCGACGCCGCCACCCCGATCACCGAGGCGATCGCGCTGCGCATTGGCCTGGCCGCCCGCGCCCTGCCCGACGTCGAACCGCAGCGCCTGGTCCAGGTGCTGCTGGACGTCCTGAAGGGCGAGGCCCCCACGCCGTCCAATCTGCAAGCCCTGACCGTTCGCCGCCTGAAGGAAGCGAAGGACTGGGCCCTCTCCGACCAGCCGCAGGAGCAGTTGAAAGAGGCGGTGGCCTATCTGCGCGGCGAACGCGCCATCACCGAAATCGCCGATAACCTGCCCACCCCCGAACCCTATGCCGAGGGCGACCTGCCCGGTTCCGTCCGCGTTGCCGTCGCCTCCAACGCCGGGGAATCCCTCGACGGACACTTCGGCACCTGCGCCCGCTTCCTGATCTATCAGGTGTCGCCCGCCGCCCGCCGCCTGATTGGCATCCGCCGCGCCGAAAATGGCCGCACCGCCGAAAAGGACAAGAACGACCTGCGCGCCGAACAGATCGCCGATTGCGACTTGCTCTATGTCGTTTCCATCGGCGGACCCGCCGCCGCCAAGGTGGTGCGCCGCGATGTCCACCCGGTGAAAAAACCCGAAGGCGGCGAGGCGAAAACCCTGCTCGCCGAACTCCAGGCCGCCCTGACCCAGCCGCCGCCGTGGCTGGCGAAAGCCATGGGCCAAATCCCGGCGCTTAGCTTGGTCGATGCCGATGATTGATCGCGAGACCCTGGCGAAAGCCCTGGAAACCATCGCTGCCGCCGAAAACCGCGATGTCGAAACCATCGCCGCACGCCTGCGCGCCGACCTCGATATGATCGTCTCCACCTGTTCGGAAGACGACGTCTGCGGCGTCCCGCCGCTGGCCCAAACCCCCGGCGTCAACGTCTACCTGCTCTCCGCCAACGGCGGTTGCCTCGGCCTCACCCGCGACCCCGAAATTGCCCTCGGCCTGGTGCTGGCGGAAGTCGGGGAAGAGTAGGATTTAAGGCTTAAGGCCGGGCGCGCCCGGACCCGGTAAGGGAAAAACATTGCGAGGGGTCGCGGACCCCTCGCGCACCCCATTCCTTTTTCGCCGCCCAATCCCCCGCAACCGTCACGCCGGTTGGAGATTGTAAGGACAAGACATAATTCATTCGGAAGAAACTAGAACCCCAGAAGACCTAAGCTTGTCGAGAAGTTTGCTGATTAATTTATCCGCTTCTAGCTTGTAGAACATACATAATTCCGCGACTTGTCCGTGGGTTAAGAAAATCCTTTGACCGGCTTTAATGTCTATTTGTCGTTCCACATAACGTATGGATACAAACATCTCCCCATCCCCAGGTAATTCATGGGTGTCGAATGGGGCGCGTTCGACTATTAGCTCATTCCCATCACGTGAAACGATCATCTGGAATGTAAGCCACCTTAAGATAAGGGTGTCACGAGATAAATTGTTACAGTCAATTTGTTTTCTGATTATACCAGAATTATGCGCTAATGCGTTTCTCGCAAAACTCAATGATTTAAACTCATCTATATTCCCATCAATTTCTAGTTTATCACACACTAGACGTTGTTTCTCCGCGACGTTTGTTTTCTTTTTGAATTTATTATCGAATTCGAGTCCTTTAGCAACTATGTTTCCATTTAATTCGGCGGCTTCTATTGCAAGCCATATATTATCAAGGAATAGACTGTATATTGCGTCTAATTCACGAAGAGCCACCCCAAGAAGCCACGACCTATATTCGATTATAAGTTCTATTCTATCTTCTTCAGAAATCGCATCCGGCCAGAATTTATATGTTATTCCGGATTCCAGGGTAAAGTCGTTTCTAACCCTTTCTTCTGCACCATCAAGGCCTAGGTGAATAAATGCACTCACTCTCCTGACTGCGACATTCATCATGTCGTTAAGGCGATCAATGTTTAGATTAATTAGCTTTTTGTTATGAGCGTTGTCTGGTGAATGTTCCATAGAAAATGGTCCAAGTGAGAATCTTCCGGAGCAGCATCAATTTATTTGTAATTTTTGCGCCGACATGCAGCTCAATTAACTGTCGTATCCCAAGGATTATCTTCTAACGTGTAAAAAATAAAACAAGGGGGAATCCCCAGTCTGGGCGGTTGGGGGTTCGCGGGGAAGCGGACTCATGGGATGCAAGGGTCCGCGACCCTTGCCGGGTGTGGGCAGCGCCCACGGGTTTTTCGTTTCCCCTTCCGTCATGCCGTCCCCGCGATTTATCCGGCAGTGAAAAATCAAGGCGTGGATGCGCGGATCAAGTCCGCGCATGACAAAAGGGTCAAGGGGGCGCGCTCGGCCTTGTTTCCAATCCTTTTTTATTTCAATTTCATCCTGTTGCGGCTCAGCCGCGAATAGCCCTAAAATCCCTCCGGTATTTGCATACGGGAGGATTTTGACGTGAGCACCATCGACGACTTGAAGGAAGCCTTTGCCGGGGAGAGTCAGGCGAATCGCAAATATTTAGCCTATGCCGATCAGGCGGAGGAGGATGGATTCCCTGCGGTGGCGCGGCTGTTCCGCGCCGTGGCGGCGGCGGAGACGATTCACGCGCATGCGCATTTGCGGGCGATGGGCGGGGTGAAGGACGCGCTGGCGAATCTGACCGACGCGGTGGAGGGCGAGGCGCACGAATTCGCCGAGATGTATCCGCCGATGGTCGCCACCGCGAAGGCCGAGGGGCAGAAGAAGGCGGTGCGTTCGATGACCCATGCGCTGGAGGTGGAAAAGATTCACCACGGCCTGTTCGTGCGGGCGGTGGCGGCGGTGAAGGCGGGCGTGGATATGGATTCCGCCGCGCCGCGCATCTGCCCGGTGTGCGGCCACACGGTGATCGGCGACGCGCCGGACGCCTGCCCGGTCTGCGGCCGCAAGGGCGAGCATTACGTCGAGGTTGCGTAAAACGTTGCGGGGGGACTCGGTCCCCCCACGCCCCCCATTCGTTTGTTTTTCGCCGCGTCAGCGGCAATCGGCTTTCACGTTGCCGCGTGATCGTCTTTTCGCGCTACGCGCAAAAAACAGGACTCATGGGATCGAAGGGGCCAAGCCCCTTCGCGGGTGCGGGCGGAGCCCGCGGGTTTTTGGGCCCCGGCCGGGCGTTGTCGCGGATGCGACAATCTTTCTCCGTCGATGAATCCATATGAATCAGCGGGTTGGTGTTGGCATGGCGGTTGCTGTGATTCCGGAGAGTTCGGTTTCCTTGCGACGGAGCGTGCCGATGAAGCCGCAAGACATTCGCGCCCTGATGGATCAGCCCGCCTGCGCCCACAATGCCAAGGCCAAGTCCGGCTGCGCCAGGCCGAAGCCCGGCGCGGCGGCGGGCGGTTGCGCCTTCGACGGCGCGCAGATCGCGCTGCTGCCGATCGCCGACGTCGCCCACATCGTGCATGGGGCGATCGGCTGCGCGGGGTCGAGTTGGGAGAACCGGGGGACGCGCTCCACCGGTCCGGCGTTGTTTGCCGTCGGCATGACCACCGACCTGACCGAGCAGGACGTGATCATGGGCCGGGGGGAGAAACGCCTGTTCCATGCGATCAAGCAGGCGATCGACACCTACGACCCGGCGGCGGTGTTCGTCTACGCCACCTGCATTCCGGCCCTGATCGGCGACGACATGGATGCGGTGTGCAAGGCGGCGGAAGAAGCCTTCGGCAAGCCGGTGGTTCTGGTCGATGCCGCCGGGTTCTATGGCGCGAAGCAGATGGGCAGCCGCATCGCCGGGGAAACGATGCTGCGCAAGGTGGTGGGCGGCCGCGAACCGGACCCGATTCCGTCTTCGGCGGTTCGCCCCGGCATCGCGGTTCACGACATCAATCTGGTCGGCGAATACAACATCGCGGGCGAGTTGTGGCACACCCTGCCGCTGTTGGACGAACTGGGGTTGCGGGTTCTCTGCACGTTGTCGGGCGATGCGCGCTATCGCGAGGTGCAGACCATGCACCGGGCGGAGGCGACCATGGTGGTCTGCGCCCGCGCCATGGTCAACGTGGCGCGCGGCCTGGAAAAGCGGTGGGGCATTCCATGGTTCGAGGGCAGCTTCTATGGCGTCGCCGACACCTCGGCGTCGCTGCGCGGCATCGCCCGGCTGATCGGCGATCCCGACCTGATCGCGCGCACCGAGGCGCTGATCGCGCGGGAGGAAGCGAAGGCCGAGGCGGCGTTGGCCCCCTGGCGGCCGCGCCTCGCGGGGAAGCGGGTGCTGCTCTATACCGGCGGCGTCAAGTCGTGGTCGGTGGTTTCGGCGTTGCAGGATTTGGGGCTGGAGGTGGTGGCCTCCGGCAGCCGCAAGTCCACCGAGGAAGACAAGGCCCGCATCCGCGATCTGATGGGCGAAAACGCCGTTCTGATCGACGAAGGCAGCGCGCCGGAATTGCTGCGGCTGGTCGAGGAGCTTAAGGCCGACATGCTGGTGGCGGGCGGTCGCAACCAGTACACCGCCCTGAAGGCGCGGATTCCCTTCCTCGACATCAACCAGGAACGCGACTTCGCCTATGCCGGATACGCGGGCATGGCGGAACTGGCCCGCCGGTTGGCGCTGTCGCTGGAAAGTCCGGTGTGGGCGGCGGCGCGCTCCACCGCCCCCTGGCGCGTCCCGCCGGTGGACTCCGTGCTCGGGGAGGCCGCCGAATGACCGAGATCGTCAAGCGCAAGAAGGCCATGTCGGTCAATCCGTTGAAGGCGAGTTCGACCCTGGGGGCGTGCCTCGCGATCATGGGGATCGACCGCGCGGTGCCGATGATCCACGGCGCGCAGGGCTGCACCGCCTTCGGCAAGATTTTCTTCATTCAGCACTTCCAGGAACCGATTCCGTTGCAGACCTCGGCCCTGGACCAGACCGGCACGGTGATGGGCTCCTACGATTACCTGGGCGAGGGGCTCGCCACCCTGGCGAAAAAGAAGCCCGCGCTGATCGGCGTGCCGACCTCGGGCCTTGCCGCGGTGCAGGGCTTCGACGTCGAGATGGGGGTGCGGGAATTCCGCGCCGCGCATCCGGAACACGCCGATGTGGCGGTGGTGCCGGTGATCACCCCGGATTACGCGGGATCGCTGGAATCCGGCTTCGCCGACGCGCTTCTCGCGATTGTCCGCGCCCTGGTCCCCGATGCGCCGGGCCGGGCCGGGGAACGCAAGCGCCAGGTCAACGTTCTGGTCGGGGCGTCCCTGACCCCCGGCGACATCGAAGACCTGAAGGAGACGATCGAATCCTTCGGCCTGCGCCCGGTGGTGGTGCCGGACATTTCCGGTTCCCTCGACGGCCATCTCGCGCCGGAGCGGTACTCTCCCCACAGTACCGGCGGAACCCCGGTATCGGAAATCGCCACCCTCGGGGTTGCCGCCGCCACCCTCGTCGTCGGCGCGTCGCTGTCCGCCCCGGCGGATGAATTGCGCCGCCGCACCGGGGTACCGGACGTCCGCTTCGACCACCTGTGCGGCCTTGCCGCCTCCGACGCTTTGGTCATGGCGCTGCGCGAGATTTCCGGCAACCCGGTTCCGGAACGTCTGGACCGGCGGCGCGCCCAGTTTCTCGACGCCCTGGTCGATACCCACTTCATGATGGGGTTCACCCGCGTCGCGGTGGCCGCCGAGGCCGATCTGCTACTGGCGCTGTCCGCCCTGATCCGGGGGACGGGGGCGGAGGTGGTGGCGGCGGTGGCTCCGGCCCATGCCCCGGCGCTCGCCCGATCCGGCCTCGCCACGGTGAAGATCGGCGACCTGGAAGACCTGGAACGCACCGCCCGCGATGCCGGGGCGGAGGTGCTGATCGCCAATTCCCACGGCGTCGGGGTGGCGGAACGTTTGGGCATTCCCCTCTACCGCGCCGGATTTCCGCAGTTCCACTGGTTCGGCGGTTCGGCCCAGGCATGGATCGGCTATCGCGGCGGGCGGCAGGTGTTGTTCGACCTGGCCAACATCCTGACCGCTCTCGATCGGGGCGAGGTGCGTCCCTATCGCTCGGTCTATGCGCGGACGCCGGAATGCCGCGCGGCGGGAGGGGCGTCATGACCGCAACCCGTCTGGCGGTGGTGCGCGCGCCGGAACCCGAGGGCGCGATCCGGGTGGCGTTCGCCAGCGGCGACCGCCGCTGCGTCGATCAGCATTTCGGCTCCGCCGTCGGTTTCTCGATTTATGCGGTCTCCGCCACCGCGCACGACTGCGTCGCGGCGGTGCGCTTCCCCCCCCCGCCGCCGAGGACGGCAACGAGGACAAGCTGGCCGAGCGCATGGCCGCGCTGGAAGGCTGCGCCGCCGTCTATGTGCAGGCGGTGGGCGGTTCCGCCATTCATCGTCTGCTGTCGGCGGGGGTGCAGCCGGTCAAGGTCGCGCCCGGCCTGCCGATCGCCGACGCCCTGGCCGATCTGAAACGCGAAATCGCTCTCGCCGCCGCGCCCTGGATTGCGCGGGCGCTCAAGGTGCGCAAGGATCCCTCCCGGTTCGATGCGATGCTCGCGGAGGAATGGGATGAGTGAAGACGAAGGCTTCGCGCCGGGAGGCGACGGCACCCCGGTGGTGGAGCGTCTGGTGCGGGTGGAGGCGGTGGACGGCCGTTTCGCCCAGGTCACGGCGGACCGCCTGGGTGGCTGCGGCGGCTGCTCTGAAAAAAGCGGCTGCGGTCATGCCGCCTTGATGGGCGACCGCCCGCCGCTCCGCCTGACGGTGGAAAACGTCCTGGCGGCGCAGCCGGGCGACTGGGTGGTGATCGGCATGCCCTCCGCCGGGCTGCTGGGGGCCTTGGGATGGGCCTACGGACTGCCGCTCGGCGGCTTCCTCGCCGGGGTGCTGGCGGGGGCGTCCTTCGGCTCCGCCGCCGCGTTCTTCTGCGGCGCGGCGGGGATGGCGGCGGGCCTGTTGGCGGGGCGGCGGCGTTTCGCGGCGCGTCGCGAAAAAGGCCAGGAGACCGGCGAGCCGCGCATGCTGCGCCGCGCCGATCCGCCGGGCAACCAACGATGCAACAGTGGGTGAAACCAGGAAAAGGGGGTGACGATGACGGTTAAGGACGAGTGCGTGATTGCCGCCGACGATCCGGTTCTGAACACGGCGTTCGCCGCCGAAATGTTGCGCCAGATGCGCGCCATCGATCGCTATGGGGTGCAGGACGGCTGGCCGCCGCACAAGGTTCTCGACCCCTTCGTCCTGACCGTGGAACGTCGCCGCGCGATGCCGGTGATCGGCGATCCGGACGAGGACGTGGCGGCGCGGGTGCGCGCCTTCTTCAACGGCATCGCCGCGATGGTCGAACAGGAACGCGGCCTGATCGCGGTGCCCCTGGTGTCGCTGACCCACGAAGGTTTCGGACGCGCCCTGATTACCGTCGGCAAGCTGGTGGTGATGGACAAGACCCTGCGCGACGTCCATCGCTTCGGCTTTTCCAGCCTGTCGAAGATGAAGGACGAGGCGGACAAGCACCTCTCCGTCGCGCTGGCCCTGATCGGTCAGCATTCCGCCGTCGCGGGCCTGTGATCATCCCAGCCTCGAACCCAAGGAAAGGACCGAACCAATGGCCAACATCATGGGCGTGACGCGCGGCGGCCAGCCGTGGGAACCGCAGTTCATCGTCGAGATCGACCAGAAGCTCTGCATCGGTTGCGGCCGCTGCTACAAGGTCTGTTCGCGCGAGGTGCTCGATCTGGTGGAACGCGAGGGCGACGACGATGACGACATCGACGACGATCAGGCGATGGTGATGAGCGTCAAGGACGCCTCTGACTGCATCGGCTGCGAGGCGTGCTCCAAGACTTGTTCGAAAAAGGCGATCAGCCACGCGCCGGCGATGCTTTAGAGCATATTCCGGTCAAATGGACTCGCCTGCGTCGCCCTGCTGCAAGGTGGTCCGACAGGCGCGGCGCGCGGCGCAATGCAGCGGACACCCGCCGCAGGGCGACCCGAAGGGCCGGGCCTCTTTGCGGCGTGGCGGCGTCGAGAGCCTCGCCCGTAGTCCCCGCTACGGGCTTCGCCCCTCTCCTGGCCACGATGCAAAGCCGCTCCGGCGCAGGTGGCTCCATTTGACCGGAATATGCTCTAGCTTTTGGCGCGGACCCCGGCGGCGCTCTTGTCCCCCCGCGCCGCCGGGGGGGTAGACTTGCCGCCTTTCGCGAGAACGGAGGGCGGCATGCGACGGATGTTGGGAATGGCGGCGGCCCTGCTGCTGCTGACGGGATGCGGCGACGCCGATCGCGAGACCAAGGTTTCGGAATACGTCTTCGGCACCGTCGTCGAGATCACCATCCGGGGCGTCCCCGAGGCCACGGCGCGCGAGGCGGTGGCGGGCCTTTCGGAAGGCTTCCGCCGGATGCACAAGGACTGGCACGCCTGGAAGCCGGGCGGCGAGTTGATGCGGGTCAACGCCGCGTGCAAGACCGGCGAAACCGTCGCCGTCGGCCCCTTCACCCTGCCCCTGATCCTGGACGCGAAACGCTATTACGACCTCAGCGACGGCCTGTTCAACGCCGCCGTCGGCGAGATCGTCGGCGCCTGGGGGTTCCATGCCAACGAACCGCCGAAGGGGCGCAAGCCGCCCTTCGACGCCATTCGCGAACTCGCCGCCCGCCATCCCTCGATGGACGACATCGTCATCGAAGGCGACCGCGTCACCTGCCGCAACCCGGCGGTCGGCCTGGATTTCGGCGGCTTCGCCAAGGGCGCGGCCCTGGACTGGGCCTTTGCCGAACTGCAATCGCGCGGCATCGCCAGCGCGGTGATCAGCGCCGGCGGCAACGTCGGTTCGATCGGCAGCCACAGCAAACGTCCCTGGCGCATCGGCATCCGCGATCCGAAGAAGTGGGGGGTGGTCGCCTCGGTCGATCTGCAACCCGGCGAACACGTCTATACCTCGGGCAACTACGAACGCTATCGCGATTGGGGAGGGGTGCGCCATTCCCACATCATCGACCCGCGCACCGGCATGACCGTGGAACACGTTCTCTCCGTCACCGTGATCGCCGACAACGGTTCGTTCGGCGATGCCGCTTCCACCGCGCTTGCCGTCGCCGGGCCCGACGACTGGCCGCGCATCGCCAGGCGCATGGGGGTGACCAAGGTGCTGATGGTCGATGATGCCGGAACCCTGACCGTCAGCCCCGCCCTGCAAAACCGCCTGATCTTCCCCGAGGGGCAGAAGCCCACGCTGGTCGTCCGTTCCCCGGAATAGGCGTTGTCGGATTTGCGACAAGGCTTCCGGATAAGTCTTTCCGGAGGGTCTCGGACCCTCCGGACCTCCCGTTCCTTCGGTTTTTCGCGAAGTGAAGAAGAAATACCGTTTATTCTCAGGTGATTGCGCTTCGCGCAAAAACAAAAGAATAAAGGGTCCGGGATATCATCCCGGGCGGGGTATGGGGCGGCAGCCCCATCGTGGCTTCCCTCTGGCATGACCCATGCACCGCGACTGCCGCCATTCACCTGGACGGAGGCGCGGATGATCACCCTGACCGAAACCGCCCGCGACGCGATCGCCGGACTGCTGGCCGACCTGCCCGGCGGTGGCTTGAGGGTTTCCGCCATTCTGGGCGGCTGCGCCGGAATCCGCTATGGCCTAGCGCTGGAGGCCGCGCCCGCGCCGGGCGACGTGGTGGTTCATGACGGCGATGCGGCGTTGTTCGTCGATTCGCACAGCGCCGCCAGCCTGAACGGCGTCACCCTGGGCTTCGCCGAAACGGTGGGCGGCGGCGGTTTCACCTTCGACAATCCCAATGCCATCGGTCGGTGCAGTTGCGGCGATCCCGACGCCGCCTGCGCCCGGCAAGGAGGCGACTCATGACGGTTCTGGCGGCGGTTCTGCCCGGTATCGGCGACACAAGGATGCGCGACATGGACGAAGCGGAACGCCTGGACCTGATCCAGCGCACCCTGGCCGAATTGCGACCGCGCATCGCCCGCGACGGCGGCGGCATCGAACTGATCGCGGTGCGCGGACGCGACGTCTACGTGAAGATGAGCGGCGCTTGCGTCGGCTGCCAGCTCGCCTCGATGACCCTGGGCGGCGTGCAACAGCGCCTGATGGCGGCGTTGAAGCAGATCGTGCGCGTCCTGCCCGCCGAATTGCTGAAGGATGAAGAATAGGGAAGGAAGGTTTTGCGGGGGGACTCGGTCCCCCCACGCCCCCCATTCCTTTTTTCGCCGCGCAGCGGCAAGCAGCCATCGCACGGAAGCGAAGGGCTCATGGCGCTTCGCGCAAAAACGACAAATGGGATGCAAGGGCCCATGGCCCTTGCCGGGTCCAGGGCGGAGCCCTGGGATCAGGAGGCAGCGATGATCTACCTCGACAACAATGCGACGACTCAGGTGGACTCCGGCGTGGTGGAGGCGATGCTGCCGTTCCTGACCGAGCATTTCGGCAATCCTTCGTCGCGGCATGGGGTGGGCGTCGCGGCGGCGGCGGTGCGGGCGGCGCGGCGGCAGGTGCGGGCGCTGGTCGGCGCGGCGCAGGAAAGCGAGATCGTCTTCACCTCGGGCGGCAGCGAGTCCGACGCCACGGCGATTCTGTCGGCGGCGCGGGCGCGGCCGGATCGCCGTGTCATCGTCACCACGGCGGTGGAGCATGCGGCGGTTCAGGCGGTGTGCCGCGACCTGGAGAAGGAGGGGTACGTCCTGCGCGAGATCGGCGTCGATGCCGAGGGGCGGTTGGACGTGGCGGCGTTCCGGAAGGCGCTGACGTCCGAGGTGGCGGTGGCTTCCGCGATGTGGGCGAACAACGAGACCGGCGCGTTGTTTCCGGTGGCCGAGTTGGCGGCGATGGCCAGGGCGGCGGGGGTGATTTTCCATACCGACGCGGTGCAGGCGGCGAGCAAGGTGGCGATCGATCTGGCGGGAACGGAGATCGACCTGCTGTCGCTGTCCGGCCACAAGCTGCATGCGCCGAAGGGAATCGGCGCTCTGTACGTGCGGCGGGGCACGCCGTTCCGTCCGCTTCTGCGGGGCGGTCATCAGGAAAAGGGGCGGCGCGCCGGGACCGAGAACGTGCCGGGCATCGTCGCCCTCGGCGCGGCGGCGGAGATCGCGCGGCGCGGCCAGGCGGACGAGGCGCGGAACATTGCCGTTCTGCGCGATGCCTTGCAGGCGAGGATTCTCGCCCGCGTGCCCGGCAGTTGGACTCTGGCGAAGGATGCGCCGCGCCTGTGCAATACCCTGGCGGTGGTTTTTCCCGGAGCGGAGGGGGAAGCGATGTTGGCCCATTTCGACCGGCGCGGCTTGGCCGCCTCGGGCGGGTCGGCGTGCAATGCCGGGGGGATGGCGCCGTCGCACGTCGCCCTGTCGATGGGGCTGAACGCGGTGGAAGCGCGGGGAATGATCCGCTTTTCCCTGTCGCGCCGGACCACGGCGTCGGAGGTTGCCGCCGCCGCCGACATCGTGGCGGAGGTGGCTTCCCTGTGTCGGGGCGGTGCGGCAATCGGCACGATGCGCGGTCGCGCCGCCTACGTTTAAGGCGTCTTTCGTCCGAGCGGGCGGTCTTGTCGCAAAGCCGACACCCTAGGCCTAGGGATTAGTTATCTGATTTGAAACAAGAAAGCCGATTCTTGCCGCTGGCACGGGGGTTGCTGATCAAGGGGCGTGGGATGACCCCGGAGGATCAGCGCCATGGCGCCTCGGCATTTCGGCATCAACGACACCACGCTCCGCGACGGCGAACAGTCGGCGGGGGTCGCCTTCACGTTCGATGAGAAATTGGCGATCGCCCGGATGCTCGACGGCATCGGCGTGCCGGAACTGGAAATCGGCATTCCGGCGATGGGGCCGGAGGAACGGGACGCCATCCGCGCCATCGCTTCCCTGGGGCTGAATGCCGAACCGATGGTCTGGTGCCGGATGTGCGACGCCGACCTGCGGGCGGCGGCGGGGCTGGGCGTGAGGTTCCTCGACCTGTCGATTTCGGTGTCCGACCAGCACATCGGGAAAAAGCTGAATCGCGACCGCGCCTGGGTGCTCTCCGCCATCGCGGCGATGGTGCCGAAGGCGTTGGACCGGGGATTCACGGTCTGTGTCGGCGGCGAGGACTCCTCTCGCGCCGATCCGGACTTTCTGCGCCGGGTGTTGGAAACCGCCGAACGGGCGGGGGCGCGGCGTTTCCGATTCGCCGATACCCTCGGCATTCTGGAGCCCTTCGCCACCCGCGCGATCTTCGAGACCCTGCGCGCCGGAACCGGCCTGGAGTTGGAAATGCACGCCCACGACGATCTGGGGCTGGCTACCGCCAACACCCTGGCCGCCGCCCTGGGCGGCGCCACCCACGCCAACACCACGGTGCATGGCCTGGGCGAGCGGGCGGGCAACGCGGCGCTGGAAGAGGTGGCGATGGAGCTGAAGCGTCTGCACGGCTTCGACACCGGCATCGACCTGCGCCGCTATCCTGAGGTCTCGCGCCGGGTCGCCGAGGCCTCGGGCCGCGCCGTGCCGTGGAACAAAAGCCTGGTCGGCGCGGGCGCCTTCGCCCACGAGGCGGGAATCCACGTCGATGGACTGATCAAGGATCCGCCGAACTATCAGGCGGTCGATCCCGCCGAACTGGGGCGTTCGCACGTTTTCGTTCTGGGCAAGCATTCCGGCGCGCACGCGGTGCGGCACGCCTATGAACGCCTGGGCATCGATTTGAGCCCCCTACAGGCGCAAGCGATCCTCGCCCAGGTGCGCGTTCATGCGGTGCGCGCCAAGGCCAGCCCCGGCGAGGCCGATCTGCTGCGTTTCTATCGCGCGGTGCGGGGCGCCGCGCCCGCCGCCGCCGAATGAAGGAGACCGCGATGACCCGAGCCGCCTGGGAAGACGAGATGCGCGAACTCGAATCCGCCGAAGACTTTTTCGCGTTCTTCGGCGTCGCTTGCGATCCGCGCGTGGTGCGGGTCAATCGGCTGCACATCCTGCAACGCTTCCACGATTCCCTCGCCCTCGCCGATCTGCCCGAGGACCCGGCGCGGCGTTTTTCCATTCATGCCGGGCTGCTGGCGGCGGCGCATCAGGCCTTCGTCGAGTCCACCCCGGCGAAGGAAAAGATCTTCCGGGTGTTCCAGACCGTTCCCGACCAGCCGGCCTTCGTGCCGCTGGCGGCGGTCGAGCGGCGGCGGTAGGAGGGCTTCGACGATGCCGATGGATGCGCGTTACGACTTCGGCGACGCGGTGCGGGTGATCCGCAACGTCCGCAACGACGGCACCTTTCCCGGTCGCGCCACCGGCGAGCTTCTGGTGCGGCGCGGGCGCGTCGGCTATGTCAGGGACATGGGCGTGTTCTTGCAGGATCAGGTGATCTATTCGGTGGATTTTCTCGACATCGGGCGGGTCGTCGGCTGCCGCGAACAGGAGTTGATCCCCGCCGACGCGCCCTGGGTGGAGACCCGATTCGACGTCCGCGACAAGGTTTCCGCCGCCAAAATCCTGGCGATCGGCGGTCGGCCGGTGGCGGAAATCGGCGCGATCGGCGAGGTGATGCAGGTGTTTCGTGACGATCCGGACGCGGTGGTCTATCACGTAGCGTTCGCTGGCGGCGTGTTCGCGGTGCCGGATTCCGCGCTTGAAGTCCACGAACTCAAGGAGGACGCATGAGCGACCTGCGCGCCTATCACGCCTGGAACATCGCGATGGCACGGTTTTCCGCCGCCCCGGATGCGCTGTCGCCGGAACAGGCGGCGCGCCTCGACGACGAGGTGGATCGCGCCCTGACGCTGGAGGCGCGCATCCTGGAAACCCGCGAGGCGCAGGCGGTTTCCCTGCCCTACGATCGTGTCGCCGACGCGGCGGCGGGCTGGCGCGGGGAAAATCCGGGGTGCGCGATTTCCGACGCGGTTCTGGTCGAGGCATTGCACCGCGAGCTGACGGTGCAGGCGGTTCTCGATGCGGTGGCGGCGCGCGCCCGTCCGGTCGCCGAGGCCGAGGCGCGGGCTTTCTTCGACGCCAATCCCGATCGCTTTCGCAAGCCGGAACGCCGCGCGGTGCGGCATCTCCTGATCACCGTCAACCCCGATTTTCCCGATAATGCCGAGGACGCGGCGCGCGGCAGCGCCGAGGCCCTGGCCGATGCGCTGCGGGGCGGCGCGGCCTTTGCCGATCTGGCGGCGCGGCATTCCGAATGCCCGACCGCGATGCAGGGCGGCGCGGTCGGCACGGTGGCGGCGGGAGTTCTCTATCCCGAGGTCGAGACCCTGGCCTTCTCGCTTCCCTCCGGCGGATGGGGCGGGCCGGTGCGCACCGAACTCGGCTGGCACCTCGTTGCTTGCGACGCGATTCTTCCCGCCGAGGAGGTCGCCTTCGCCGATGCAGGCGCGGCAATCCGCGACCACCTCGCCAAGCGCGCCCGCCGCGATGCCCAGGTCTCCTGGTTGCGCGCCCTGATGAACCGCCCGGTGGTGGTGGCGGCGTAAAGCCGGGAAACCAGGCCGGGCTCCGCCCGGACCCGCACAGGGCCGTGGGCCCTGTGTACCCCGTGATTTTTTCGCCGCGTCAGCGGCTTTTTACCGTCACGT
>CBDDHB010000003.1:0-1372500 GCA_965228165.1 Rhodospirillaceae bacterium | reverse complement strand
CGATGTTGAAGGAACTAGGCAAATTGCCCCCGTAACTTCGGGAGAAGGGGGCCTCGTTCGTGGGCAACCATGGGCGAGGGGCACAGACCAGGGGGTAGCGACTGTTTACTAAAAACACAGGGCTCTGCGAAGTCTAAAGACGACGTATAGGGTCCGACGCCTGCCCGGTGCCGGAAGGTTAAGAGGAGGGGTGCAAGCTCTGAATTGAAGCCCCGGTAAACGGCGGCCGTAACTATAACGGTCCTAAGGTAGCGAAATTCCTTGTCGGGTAAGTTCCGACCTGCACGAATGGCGTAACGACTTCCCCACTGTCTCCAACATCGACTCAGCGAAATTGAATTCTCCGTGAAGATGCGGAGTTCCCACGGTCAGACGTAAAGACCCCATGCACCTTTACTATAGCTTCGCAGTGGTATTAGGAATTGAATGTGTAGGATAGGTGGGAGGCTATGAAACCGGGGCGCCAGTTCCGGCGGAGCCATCCTTGAAATACCACCCTTTTGGTTCCTGATATCTAACCGCAACCCGTGAAGCCGGGTTCGGGACCCTGCGTGGTGGGTAGTTTGACTGGGGCGGTCGCCTCCCAAAGAGTAACGGAGGCGCGCGATGGTGAGCTCAAGCTGGTCGGAAATCAGCTGTTGAGTGCAATGGCATAAGCTCGCCTGACTGTGACACCGACGGGTGGAACAGAGACGAAAGTCGGTCATAGTGATCCGGTGGTCCCGCGTGGAAGGGCCATCGCTCAACGGATAAAAGGTACGCTGGGGATAACAGGCTGATCTCCCCCAAGAGTCCACATCGACGGGGAGGTTTGGCACCTCGATGTCGGCTCATCACATCCTGGGGCTGGAGCAGGTCCCAAGGGTTCGGCTGTTCGCCGATTAAAGTGGTACGTGAGCTGGGTTTAGAACGTCGTGAGACAGTTCGGTACCTATCTGCCGTGGGTGGTGTAGGATACTTGAGGGGAGCTGTCCCTAGTACGAGAGGACCGGGATGGACGTACCTCTGGTGTACCTGTTGTCGCGCCAGCGGCACCGCAGGGTAGCTAAGTACGGACGGGATAACCGCTGAAAGCATCTAAGCGGGAAGCCTCCCTCAAAACCAGGTATCCCTATCAGAGCCGTGGAAGACCACCACGTTGATAGGCCGGGTGTGAAAGCGCGGCGACGCGTTCAGCTAACCGGTACTAATCGCTCGACTGGCTTCATTATTCCTTGCAGAAACAAGCCCAATCCAACGCCAAGGCTTGTCCCGATCGATCGGATACTCAATCTTCGTCTCGCGGGCTTCGATGGCCTGGTGGTTATGGCAGGCGTGAACCACCCGATCCCATCTCGAACTCGACCGTGAAACCGCCTCGCGCTGATGGTACTGCATCTTAAGGTGTGGGAGAGCAAGTCGCTGCCAGGCCTTCCAAGCCCACGACACGAAGATCAACCCAAGACACTCCAAAACCTCTCTCTTCCAAGCCAACCGGCATACCAACAGCGCCCGCCCCAAAAGCCGGGCGCTTCGCCTTCAACAGCTTACCGCCTTCTCGCGGGGTGGAGCAGCCCGGTAGCTCGTCAGGCTCATAACCTGAAGGTCGTCAGTTCAAATCTGGCCCCCGCAACCAAAACACGACAGGCCTCCTTCCTTGGGAGGCCTGTCGTGTTTTGGTCATGGCCAAAATCGAGCTCTCGGCCTTCAGGTGCTGTGACCCCCAAGGTTCATCTGACGTGCCCCCGCTAAATCGGACCGAAAACATCTGGAATTTTCCAGTTATGATCCCCTGGCCGGGAGAAGGAGAATCCGATGAAGACGTCGAAGTTCAGCGAGGCCCAGATCGCGTTCATTCTGAAGCAAGCGGAAGACGGCATCCCGATCACGGAGATTTGCCGCAAGGCCTGTTCTGCTCTGCAGGTCGATCGCTCCCTCTACACTTACAAGCCCAAGCATCGCGAGCAGGCCGATCTCAAGCTGCGAATCCGACAGATCTGCGAGACGCGGGTCCGCTACGGCTACCGGCGCGTCCATGTTCTTCTCTGCCGGGAGGGTTGGAAGGTGAACGCGAAGAAGGTCTATCGGCTTTACACGGAGATGGGGCTGCAACTGCGGAACAAGACGCCGAAGCGGCGGGTCAAGGCGCGGCTCCGTGACGACGGACGAGCGCCACCAGGACCAATCAGGTTTGGGCGATGGACTTTGTCCAGGACCAGCTCGCCACGGGCCGCAAGATCCGTATCCTGACGATCGTGGATACCTTTTCGCGGTTCTCCCCGGCGGTCGATCCCCGATTCAGCTACCGAGGCGAAGACGTGGTGCAAACGCTTGAACGTATCTGCGCGAAGGTCGGCTATCCCCAATCGATCCGTGTCGACCAGGGGTCTGAGTTCGTGTCCCGCGACCTCGACCTGTGGGCTTATCAGAAGGATGTCGTCCTCGACTTCTCCCGCCCGGGCAAGCCGACGGACAACGCCTTTATCGAATCGTTCAATGGCAAGTTCCGAGCGGAATGCCTGAACACCCACTGGTTCATGAGCCTTGACGACGCCCGGCTGAAAATGGCGGAATGGCTCCAGGACTACAACGAAGTTCGTCCGCACAGCGCCATCGGCAACAAGCCCCCGATATCGCTGCTCACCTGCTCAGACGCATCCGGCCCGTTCTGAGCAGAAATACCCCGGAAAAGCCCGGATGCCCGGTCCAAATTCGGGGTGCACGTCACATCCAGCGGCGGGCTCCAGTCTCCGCTGGATGAACCTTGGGGGTCACAGCAGTCCACTACAACACCGAACGCCCCCACCTGGGCTACCGCAACATGGGACGCAGACCCATCGAGACTGTTATGTCATTCGTCAGTCAAGAAGGTTAAGTGGACAGCTTTTGTCGCCTCGTCAGTCGGCCAGAAAGGGCAGTCTCTGCAAGGCCGCGCGTACCTGCGCCAGACGAGGTGTCTGGAAGGCCTCGAACGGTATGTTTTGGTAGAGAGCGAAACTGCCTTGCAGGAATTCCTCCAGGGTCAGGAAAACCCGTCCTCCCGTCCCCAGGTCCGGCAGGCCATCCGCCTTGAACAGACGACCGCCGCGAATCCCGCAGGCCTCGGCAATTTCCGGGTAGACCGGCCAGACCGGATTGGCGATCAGGAAATCCAGCGCCGTTGCCGGGAGGGGCGTGCCTCGTGGGACTAGTCCCTGCTCCACCGCCAGTTCCCGCGCGAGTTCCGCTACCACCGCCCATTTGGGGTGGTTGACCGTGTGCATGAACGGTGCGTGGGACATCCAGACATCCCAGAAACGTCCGATATCCAATCCGTCGGCAAGCATCGTCTTGCCGAGGAAAATCCGGGCTTTGGCGAATTCCTCGAAATGGCCGAGCGCCCGATAGGTCTCGGCATTGTAGAACGCCAGGGCCTCCTCCACCCCCATCCCCAAGGAAAACGCCGCCACGGCGATCTCCGAGTGATAACTGGCGATCGGGCTCGGGTATTGCCGACCCGCGAGGGAGAGATAGGTGCAGTCCGGGTGGAAGCCGGTGAAGACAATTTCCGGGAAACGCCGGACGCGAGGATGCCGCGCTTGCAAGGCCGCCGTCGCCAAGGGACCGAAACGACCCCCGATCAGCTGGGTGAAGACGACGTCGCACCCGTCCACGAACGCAGCTATCTCGGCAATCCGGTCCGCCCGGGCCACCGCCGAAACCTGGAAGGCATGTACCTCGTCCCGCTCGCACATCTGCTGCAACGCCAGTCCGAAGGAACCGACGATGCATTTCCCCAGGACAGCGATTTTCATTCCAGGATGGCCTCCTCGTCGCAGATGATCTCGGCGAGTTCGGCCATGCGGCGTTCGTCCTCCTCGCTCAGTTCGGTGCTCGGAAGACCCCCCGTGTTCAGGAAATGCCGTTCGAACAGCGACATCACATAGGCCACGCCCTCGTCCGTGACTTCCCTCAGATCCGGGGCGAAGAACCGCCCCCTCGCCTGAGGGCCGGTGACGATTTCATAGGACGGGAAATAGGCGACTTGCGAGGCGATCCGCGTCACTTCCTCGACGGCGGCGCGCAGGATGCTTTTGCTGGCGATGGTGGAAACCAGGACGTGCCGGTCCTCGTAAGTGGCGATCAACGGCACCGGGGAGACCGTCAGGATTACCCGAGCAGCCGGATTGACCTCGGCCAAGCGCGTCAGGAACGCCATCAGGTCGGTCGTTACCTCGGCAGCGCCGAAATTGTGGAAACGGTACGCTGCTTCATCCACGAACGGGGAGACTACCCCCGGGGCCAGGGGGAAAACCGCGCCGTCGCGCGCCGACATCCAGGATTCGGTGAGCCCCAACGTAAAGATGAACACCCCGCAGGTTTCGAACATTCGCCGTACTGCGGTGAGATGTCTCTCTCGGTCGGCGCGCAGGGCCTCCGCCGAGGGGAAGCCTCCCGTCTGGATGCGCGGACGGAAGGGGTCGATCGCCGTGCCGTCGGGGCCAGTCCAAACGTCGTCGCAGGGCACGAAATCGCCATAGGCGCGGTCGAAGGTCTGCACCAACTGTCGCGCCGTGTAAAGATTGCCGAAACGCGCCGGATAGACCCCATAGTTTTCGTCGATGACACCCGGGGTGGGAGCGAACCGCTCCGTCACCAGATAGGAAAAGCCCAATCGCTCCAGTGTGCGCGAAATGTGCTGGGCGAAGCAGCTTCCTGCCGTCGCCACGGGAAGGTCGCGACGAATGGAAAATGGGGAACGCACGACAGGATCAATCCCGTCCCGTATTCCATCTTCCACCCCCTGGCGCCAGAACGTATAGGGCGGCCGGTCGTGATAGGGATTGACCACGGAGACCTCTCGGCTGAAGGGAAGGCGTATTCTGACCGCCACACTTCCCGAAACATGAAATTAGGCTCTATCCGGAGATGCTTAATAACCCTTTCTTCCACTTTTGCACAATCTATTCAGGCATGTTGAAGAAATTCGACTGCGTGTGGGGATGAACGGGTCGAGATGGCAGGTTAGGGCACTTTGGGTGGATTCTGGTCGGAAACGGCGGATGCCTAGTGCGATATTTAGGGTATGTTTTCAGATAAGCTTAGTTTTGCATTAAAAATCAGTAAGATGTAAAATGGGACATCTGTCTCACCCCCTGAAGGTCGTCAGTTCACCCCGAGCGAACCAGCGGTTCGCGAAGGTGCAGCGCAGCGCCGACGGCGCGCAGCAAAATCTGGCCCCCGCAACCAGACACAGCAAAACCCGCCCACCCTGGCGGGTTTTGCTGTGTCTGGCCGTGGCCAGACTGCGCCGTCGGCCTTCAGGGGGTGAGCCGTGGGCGAATAAATGGCGCGGTTCAGCACGGCGCGGGTGGTTCCACTGGAGCGGAATATGCTCTATGTAGGCGCGATGAACACCGACGCCGATTTCGAGATTTTCCTCGTCGCCGTTCCTGGTCTGGAGGCCGCGCTGTGCGCGGAAGCCCGGGAAAAGGGATTCGCCGACGCCGTGGCGGTCAAGGGCGGCGTCGCCTTCCGGGGCGGCTGGCCCGAGGTCTGGCGGGCCAACCTGCAAATCCGGGGGGCGAGCCGGATTCTCGCCCGCTTCGCCGCCTTCCGCGCGTTCCATCTGGCGCAGCTCGACAAGCGCGCCCGTCGCATCCCCTGGGCCGAGATCCTGCGCCCCGACGTGCCGGTACGGGTCGAAGCCACCGCCTCCAAGGGGTCCCGCATCTACCACGGCGGCGCGGCGGCGCAACGCATCGCCCGCGCCATCGCCGAGGAACTCGGCGCGCCGATCTCCGACGAGGCCGAGGTCTGCGTCAAGGCGCGCATCGACGACGATTTGTGCTCCCTCAGCATCGATACCTCGGGCGAACCCCTGCACAAGCGCGGGTACAAGGAGGCGGTCAACAAGGCGCCGATGTGGGAGACCCTGGCCGCCCTGTTCCTGCGCCGATGCGGCTATGACGGCGCCGAGCCGGTGGTCGATCCGATGTGCGGTTCGGGCACCTTCGTCATCGAGGCGGCGGAAATCGCCATGCGCCTCGACCCGGGACGGGCGCGGCATTTCGCCTTCGAGCGGCTGGCGAGCTTCGACCCGGCTGCCTGGCAGGCGATGCGCGGCGCGACGGCGGAAGCCTCCCCCACCGTCCGGTTTTACGGCAGCGACCGCGACGCGGGCGCGATCGCGATCAGCCGGGGCAACGCCGAACGCGCCGGGGTTTCCGCGATCGCCAGCTTCCGGCAGCACGCGATCAGCGACCTCGCCGCGCCGGAGGGGCCGCCCGGACTGGTCATCGTCAACCCGCCCTACGGCGACCGGATCGGCGACGCGAAGCCCCTGCACGCCCTTTACCAGGCTCTCGGACGGACGCTGTTGGCGGGTTTTTCCGGGTGGCGGGTCGGCCTGATCACCAACCAGGCGTCGCTCGCCCAGGCGACCGGCCTGCGGTTCGGCCCGCCCGATCCGCCGGTGCTGCACGGGGGATTGCGGGTGAACCTGTATGCGACCGAAGCGCTGAAATAGGCTTCTCCGACCTTGCCGCGCGGCGCGCGCCTCCTCACCTGTTCTGAACATGACCGGAACGCCCCGAGGAGCCCCGCCCATGCGCACCCCGCTCGTCCTTCTTGTCCTGCTGGCATTGTCGTCGCCGTTTGCCGCCGCTCGCGCCGCCGACGCCCCCGGCGTCCACCGGATGAAACTCGGCGACGTCGAGATCGTCGCTCTTCGGGATGCCGCCGGACCGCGACCGCTCGACAAGCTGATCGCCAATCCGGAGGAAATCCCGAAGGCGGGCGTCGCCAAACCCGACGACCCGGTGATGCTTCAGGTCAATACCTTCCTCGTCGTCTCCGGCGCGTCGCTGACCCTGATCGACAGCGGCAACGGTGGCGAAGCCGGACAGACGCTGGCGAACCTGAAAGCCGCCGGATACCGGCCCGAACAGGTGACCGCGGTGCTGCTGACCCATCTGCACGGCGATCACGTCGGCGGCATGCTGGCCGACGGCAAGCCGACCTTCCCCAACGCCAGGATCTATCTGGAACGGCGCGAAGCCGCCTTCTGGATCGACCCGGAAGGCGAAAAGACCGCCCCCGACCCGCGCAGGAACGGCATGCGCCGAGCGCGCGAGAACCTGGCTCCCTACGACGCGGCGGGCAGGCTGATTCGCTTCGACGGTGCGGGGACGCCGATATCCGGCGTCGCCGCGATTCCGGCTTATGGCCACACCCCAGGGCACACTGCCTTCCTGGTGGAAAGCCGGGGCAGCCGTCTGCTGGTCTGGGGCGACGTCGTCCACCTGCAACAGCTTCAGTTCCCCAACCCGAACGTTTCCCTGGTCTTCGACGTGGACGCCGACGCGGCGCGGGAGACCCGCAAGGCGATACTCGCGAAAGCGGCGGCGGAAGGCTATGCGGTGGCGGGGATGCACATGGCATGGCCGGGGATCGGTCGCGTCCGCAAGGCGGCGACCGGTTATGCCTGGGAGCCCATTCCCTAGGAAAGGTTCCGCCAGTCGCGGGCGCGATCAACGGCGGCGGCGAACCGCCGACGGTCGTCGTCCGAGACCGAGTCGTCGGGAACCAGGGTGGCGGCGTCGGCGCGCGCCGCGTCCACCCGCGCGCCGCACAGCTCGGCCAACCCCAGCGCGGTGAGTTCGTGCATCGCGGGCCTGACGATGCTTCGCCCGCTGGCGGCGGCCAGGAAGCGGGCGAAATAGGTGCACTGCGACGGGCCGCCGTCGATCGAGACGACGCTTCCCGCTCCGGCCTCCCTGGCCGCCGCCTCGATCAGGCCGACGGCGAGCATGGCGACGCCTTCCAGCACCGCGCGCGCCAGATCGGTTTTGCCCGTGGCGTGGTCCATGCCGATGAACAGCGGCGCGGCGCGGCGGTCCCAATAGGGCGCGGCCAACCCGGAAAGGGCGGGCACGAAGACGATGCCTCGGCTTAGCGCCGACGGCCCCTCGAAGCGGTCCAGATCCTCCATGGACTCGAACAGGCCGATGGCGCGCGCCCATTCCAGCGCCGCCCCCGCGTCGTAGACCCCGCCCTCGGCAGCGAAGACCGGAGCCTCGCCCGTCTTTCGCCAAGCGACGGTGGGCAGAAGATCGCGCGTCGCCGGACGCCGGTCGCCGCACACCGCCAACAGGAAGGCGCCGGTGCCGAAGGTGATCTTGCAGTCGCCCGGCTTGCGGCAGCCGTGGCCGTACAGCGCCGCCTGCTGATCGACGATGGAGACCTTGAGAGGCACGCCGCCGACTTCGCCGAACCCCGCGTCGACGGCAACGATTTCCGGCAGGCAGTCCATCGGCACGCCGTGCAGGGCGCAGAGCTCCGGACTCCACGAACCCTTGGCAAGGTCGAGCAGACCGGTACGCGACGCGGTGGCGAGGTCGGTCTTGAATTGCCCGCACAAACGGTCGAGAAAAAAGGCGTCGGTGGTGCCCAGACGCAGCCGTCCGGCGGCATGGGCCTCCGCCACGGCGGGCAGATTGCGCAACAGCCAGGAGAGCTTGCCGGCGGAGAAATAGGGGTCGAGCGGCAGGCCGCAAATCGCCCGCGACCGTTCCGCCGCCGCCCGACCGAGGGCGTCCAGCTCCGCCGCCGTCCGCGCGTCCTGCCAGACGATCACCGGCGACAGGAGCGCGCCGGTCTCCGCATCCCAGGCGAGGCAGCTTTCCCCCTGGTTGGCGAGGCCGATCGCGTCCACCCGACCGGCGGCGGCCAGCGCCGCGCCGACATTGCGCAGCAGTTCCTCCGGATCGTGTTCCACCCAGCCGGGGGCGGGATGGGCGCGTCCATGCCGGATCGCGGCGGCGACGTGCGCCGCCCCGCCGTCCTCGACCACCAGACAGCGGGTCGAGGTGGTGCCCTGGTCGATCGCGGCGACGCGCATCAGGCGTCCTCGTCGAAGCGGAAATGCACCGACCCCGCCACCCGCGCCGACGGCGGCAGGGGAACCAGGATGCGGCGCTCCGGCATCCAGGTGGCGGTACGGCTCCACACCGCGCTCCCGTCGAGTTCGAGGGACAGCCGCCCTAGCGCCCGGCGGACGAAACGCAACTGGAAATCGCGGAAGGCCGGTTTCTCCAAGCCGCCGCGACGCAGCAGACCGGGGACGGTCAGCTTCACCGGCGGGTCGAAGGTCACCGGCACCGCCGCGCCCGGATCGCCCGTCCCGGCCAGATCGGCGGCGACCGCCGCGCCGACCGCCCGCCCTTCGCGGAAAGACCAATCGCCGCTTTCCACCCCGCGCAGGACGTTGCCCCCGGCGAAGATCAGCGGATCGGCGGTGCGCCCGTCCTGGTCGATCGCCGGACCGGCGCTGCCGGGATCGACCCCCAGGGGGGATTGCCGGAACAGGGCCGATTCCGGAGTGAAATGGCCGGTCAGCAGCACGCCGTCGCAGACCAGGGTTTGCGTCCTGCCGTCACGGCGGGTTTCCGCCGCTTCGACCCGCGCCGCGCCGCGAATGTCGATCAGATCGGTCGCCAAGTGGAAGGGAATGCCGAGCAGGGTCGGCATCCAGCCGTGAATCTGGCGCGAACGGACGTAAGGCTCCGCCTCGATCATCGCCACCGGTCGCGCGCCGTGAGCGAGGCAGGTCAAGACCGAGGAAAACGACACCAGTTCCGAGCCGACGATCAGGGGGCGGCGGAAGGGCATCGTGCCGTAGAAGGCGACATGGGATTGCATGGTGCCGGTGGTCATCACGCCGAGGGGACGGTCGCCGGAAAGCAACCGGGCGGAACGCGGCGTCTCGCGCGCGCCGGTGGCGACGACGATCCGTCGCGCCGACAGGGTTTCCAGTCCCCGATGGTTGGAAACCAGCAGCCCGCCGTCCGCGCCGAGGGAAACCACGGAGTGCCCGGCGCGGATATCGACGCCGTGCGCTGCCGCCTCCTTTTGCAGCCGCCGCCCATAGGCTCCGCCGAAATAGACCCGCCCGAATTCCCGCAGGCCGAAGGGCGAATGGCTGCAATGGCGCGTCGCTCCGCCCAGGTTGGGCTCGCGATCCAGAATCATCACCCGCGCGACGCCCCGACGGCGCAGCTCCAGCGCGGCGGCGACGCCCGAGGGGCCGCCGCCGACGACGATCACGTCCGCGTCCGGTTCGCCGGTCATGGCGTCTTGTCCTCCACGTCGCGCGGCGTCGCCGCAAGCCTGCCCCCGGCCATCTCCGCCAGCCGGGCATGGCAATGGAACCCCTGGCAGCGCCCCATGCCCGCCCGGGTGCGGCGACGCAAACCGCCGAAGTCGCCGGGCGGCACCGGACTGTCGAGGGCGGCTTCGATCTCCCGCTTCGTCACCAGTTCGCAATGGCAGACGATTTCGCCATGATCGGGGCGTTGCCAGTCGCGTTCGCGGGTCTCGTCCAGATTGGGCGCCCGCACCGTCGGCACGGTCTCGGGCGGCGTCAGGGGGCGTCCGAAACCGGCATGCAGTTCCAGCGCGTGCCGCGCCAGCCCGAGGGCGGCGCTCAACCCGGTGGAGCGGATGCCGCCCAGGGTGATCGCCCGTTTCTCTGGACGGCAAAGGACGCGGTAGTGCTTTTCCTCGGTGGCGGGGCGCAACCCCGCGTACACTGCCGTCACCGGCATCCCCGCCAGGGCGGGCACGATCTCGGCGCCGCGCGCCAGCAGCGCCCGCAGGGTGTCGCGATCGACGGCGGCGCGCACCCGGTCGTCCTGTTCCTCCGCCGTCGGGCCGATCAGGACGTTGCCGAAGGCGGTGGGGCAGACGACGATGCCCTTGGTGATTTCGGTCGGCACCGGCAAAACGATGCGCGGCACGTGGGCGAACGCCGCCTTGTCGAGGACCACGAACTGCCCCTTGCGCGGCCTGATGGCGAATTCCGGCGCGAAGCCCAGGCGTTCGTCCACCACGTCGCCGTACAGCCCGGCGGCGTTGACCACGGCGGCGGCGCGCAGGGTTCCCGCCCGGGTCTCCAGGGTCCATTCGCCGTCGAAGCTTCCCTTCAGCAGTTCGGCGTCGCGGAAGAATCGCGCCCCCAGCGCCGCCGCCTGGGTCAGATAGGCGAGCGGCGCGGACCACGGATCGATGATGTATTCCCCCGCCACCTCGATCGCCGCGATCAGGCGCTCGGACAGGCCGGGCATGGTCCGCCGCGCCTGTTCGCCGGTCAGAAGCCGAAGCTCGGCGACGCCGTTGGCGCGGCCCTTTTCGGCGATGGATTCCAGCTTGTCCGCCTGCTCGGCGGTCCAGGCGCAGACCAGCGCCCCGGTGGCTTGCAGCGGCAGGCCGAGGCTTTCGCGAATCTCCAGGTATTCTTGCCGCCCGGCCTGCACCAGCTCCAGTTCCAGGCTGCCGGGCGGCGCGTCGAATCCGGTGTGGAGGATGGCGCTGTTGGCCTTCGACGCGCCGGACAGGATATCGGCCTCCTTTTCGATCAGGGCGACCTTCGCGCCCGCCAGGGCGAAGCGGCGGGCGACCGCGCAGCCGACCACGCCGCCGCCGATCACGGCGACGTCGAAGCTGTCCTGCGGCGGGAATTCGGGAATAGGGGGCATCTGAACTCTTCATCCATGCGGTCGCGGACGACGCGAGGAAATCGGCAAAACCAGCGGCCCCGCCCGAGGGCGGACGGGGCCGCTTGCGGCAAAAACGCCTTAGCGGTAGGGGTAGCCAGCCTTTTCCATGGTCTCGGAGTACTTTTTCCATGGTCTCGGAGTACTTTTTGAACGCCGCCACCACCTTGCCCGCGCGCGGGCTGGAGGACGCGATTTCGTCCCAGAATCCCCTGGAGTCCTTGACCACCTGCGCCCATTCGTTGGCGGGAAGGGAGGTCAGCTCCATCTTCTTGCCCTCGACGCGCAGCTTCGCCTCGCCGCCCCAGTACCAGACGTCGCGGTAATAGTGCGACTGGTCGATGGTGATGCGGAAAAGCTCTTGCAGGTGCTTCGGCACCTTCTTCCAGCTTTCGGTGTTGGCGAAATAGCTGCCGAACCACGCCCCGGTGACCGAGTTGGTCAGCGCGTACTTGCAGATGTCGGCCCAGCCGACTTCATAGGCTTCGGTGAAGCCGCACCAGGCGACGCCGTCCAGCTCGCCGGTTTGCAACGCGACCTCGACGTTGTCCCACGGGATGGTCACCGGGACCAGGCCGTAACGGGACAGGAACTTGCCCGCGGTCGGCACGCCGAAGACGCGCAGGCCCTTCATGTCGGCCAGGCTGCGGATCGGCTTGTTGACGGTGAAGATGTGCAGCGGGTCCCAGGCGCCGGTGGACAGCCAGGTGACGTTCTTCACCTCGGAATAGGCCTCTTCCCAGATTTCCTTCAGGCCGTAGTAGCGGAACAGCGCGGGCACATCCAGGCTGTAGCGGGTGGCGAAGGGGAAGTAGCCGCCGAACACCGCGATGTCCACCGGCGACGCCATGGTCGCCTCGTCCGACTGCACCGCGTCGATGGTGCCGCTTTGCAGGGCGCGGAACAGATCGGCGGTCGGCACCAACTGGTCGGCGTAGTACAGCTCGATCTCCATTTCGCCGTTGGCGGCGGCGTTGAAGGCGTCGATCTGCGGCTTGATCACGTGCGCGCCAAGGGGCGCGCCGGAATAGGTCTGCAAGCGCCACTTGATCGGGCCGGTCTTGGCATGGACGAACGGGGCCGCCACCGTCGAACCGGCGACCGCCGCTCCGGCGCCGAGCACCGCCTTGCCCAGGAAGTTGCGCCGCGTCGCCAGGATTTCCTTGGACGGGCACTCCGCCGCCGGTTCCGCCGCGACGACGGGCTCGGGGGCCGCCTTGATCTCTTCAGTCATCTCATGCTCCTCTGGGGTTGAAGGGGGAAAACCTGGGCCGTCCCTCGCGGGTCAGCCCTTCACTTTCATCTGCTGGGGAAGCCAAAGCGCCAGTTCGGGAAAGATCATCACCAGGGCGATGGTGATCGCCATGATCAGCGCGAAGGGCCAGATCGAGCGGTAGATGTCGATCAGGGTGATCTCCTTCGGCGCCAGGGATCGCATCAGGAACAGGTTGTAGCCGAACGGCGGGGTGATATAGGCGATCTGGCAGGTGATGGTGTAGAGCACGCCGAACCAGATCAGTTGGTTGCTGAAGCCAAGGTTCAGCATCTTCACTAGGGGAATGTACAAGGGGGCGACGATCACCAGCATCGCGGTGTCGTCCAGGAACATCCCCATGACCAGAAAACTGATCTGCATCATGATGATGATGGTCCAGGGGTTGAGGTCCCACTGCTTGATGAACAGGTGTTCGATCGCCTTGACCGCGCCCAGGCCGTCGAACACCGCGCCGAAGGCCAGCGCCGCCAGGATCAGCCACAGGAACATGCAGGAGACGGACAGCGTCTTCATCGAGGTTTCGCGGACCAGCCGCCAAGTGAAGCGTCCGCGCAAGACCGCCGCCAGCGTCGCGCTGGTCGCGCCGACCGCCGAGCTTTCCACTAGGCTGGTGTAGCCGAAGACGAACAGGCCGGTCATGAAGAAGAAAATGGCGAAGGGGATGATTCCCGCGCGGGCGAGCGCCAGCTTCTCGCCCAGCGGCATGTTCAGCTCTTCCTCCGGGACGATCGGGGCGAGTTCCGGATTCATCCGGGAACGGACCACCACGTAAGCGATGAACAGCACCGCCATGATCAGTCCGGGAATCAGCCCGGCGAACCACAGCTTGGAGACCGGCTGCCGGGCGATCATGCCGTAGAGCACCATCACCACCGACGGCGGAATCAGGATGCCGAGCGAGGATCCGCCCTGCACCACGCCGGAGATCAGCACCTTGTCGTAGCCGCGACGCAGCATCTCGGGCAGGGCGATGGTCGCGCCGATGGCCATGCCCGCGACCGAGAGCCCGTTCATCGCCGAGATGATCACCATCAGGAAGATGGTGCCGATGGCCAGGCCGCCGCGCACCCGGCCGAACCAGACGTGCAGCATCCTGTAAAGATCCTCGGCGATGCCGGATTCCGACAGGGTGTAGCCCATGTAGATGAACATGGGCAGGGTCAGCATGGCGTACCAATTGAAGAGCTTGAAGACCTGGTTGAACGGCAATTCGACCGAGCCGGGGCCGTACAGCAGCAGGGCGGCGCCCGCCGCGACGAAGCCGATCGCCGCGAAGACGCGCTGGCCGGAAACCAGCAGCAGCACCATGGACGCGAACATCAGAAGCGCGATCATTTCATAGCTCATCGCGGCCTCCTCCCCTTCAGGGCCGCGACGTGCTTGAGGACCAGCGCGAAGGCCTGCATCAGCATCAGGACGAGGCAGACCACCATCAGCGCCTTGATCGGAATGACCGAGGGATTCCAGATCGAGAACCGCTTCTCGTTGGTTTCGATCGCATAGATCAGGCTGGAAACCGAACCCGCCAGGGTGATGCCGAGGTAGAAGATCAGGCAGCCGATGGTGGCAAGGTCCATCCGGGTGCGCCCGCGATGGGACAACGTCTAATACCAAAGGTCCATCCGGACGTGGGAATCGTCCTTCAGGGTGATCGGTCCCCCCAGGAAATAATAGGCCGCCAGGGTGAACTGCGTCAGTTCGACCGCCCAGTGAACCGGCATTTTCAAAAGATTGCGGGTAATCGCGTCGAAGATCAACGCGCCCCCCATGAAGAAAATCAGCGACGCCGCCAGATAGCCGACATAATCGGAAATCCGGTCCGCCAGGCGCACATATCCAGCGATCAACCGAGGCATGCGTCGTCCCCCGTTGGCTTTTTCTCGTCGTTGCCGTTCACGCTCTTACTCCAGTGTCGGCCGGGCGTGCCGGGGAACCCCTTGCCATCAAGAAAGGGAATGGCCTCTTTCCCGGTTCCGATCCGTCGGTGTGGAAAACCCCGGATGCAAGTGCAAACCCCGCGCCAGGACAAACCCTCGGGAGAAAGCGACGATCCCGGCCCGGCTCGGGCCGAGGCTTGCCCCGGCGGAAGGCCGGAAAGCCGGAGACGGCGCGGGAAGTCCAAGGATCGGAAAAGCGGCGGGCCGATGCTTACGTTGCTTGCACCGGCACATAAATTAAGCAGTTTTCATTTAAGATGAAAAAATAGGCTTGCGCCGTGGGGGAGGGGCGGGTCGATTCGAAATCGCCGACGTCCTGCTGCCCTGTAGATGAGAAACAACAAACATTGTCAATGAATTATCGGCCTAAGCCGCCGTTTCATGGCGCGTTATAATAACAGTATAGTGTAACAAGACTTGACGGGCGGGGGAGCCTGTCGTACTCCCTGGTGCGTCGGTATCCGTGGGGTTTGCCCCTGCGGATGAAAAGGGAATCCGGTGCGGCGCAGGGGGAAGCGCGCCCAAGCCGGAGCGGCCTCCGCCACCGTAAGCGGCGAGCGTACCCCATCGCGCCACTGGGAAACCGGGAAGGCGGGGCGAACGCGACGACCCGTAAGCCGGGAGACCTGCCGACACGCATCGCTTTTCCGGGCGAGGAGGCGCACGGAAACGGCTGTTCGCCACCGCGGTGTATTGAACCCGCGGGCGGGAAATTTCCCCCTGCGACAGGAGTCAATCGAAGCGCGCGGTCGTCCTGCCCGCGCCAAGGGGGAAATGCAATGAATCAAGGATCGTCGCGTACCAGATTGCGGATGGGGGTCGGCCTGTGCGCCCTCGCCGCCGCCTTGACCCAAGCCGCCCCGGCCCATGCCGACGAAGCGGAAGACCTGGGAAAAATGGTGGTTTCCGCCAACCGCACCGAAACCTCGATCGAGCAGGTGGGCAGTTCGGTCACCGTGGTCACGGCGGAAGAGATCGAGAAAAAGCAGAAAAAGACCCTGATGGAGGTCATCCAGGAAGTTCCCGGCGTTACTGTCAATTCGCGCGGTGAGGGCAAGACCTCGGAATTCTACATTCGCGGCATGCCCAGCAAGAACATCGTGGTCCTGGTGGACGGCGTCAACGTTAACGAAACCTCGACCACCGGGACGATGCTCAACCTCGGCACCATGCTCGCCTCGAACATCGAACGGGTCGAGGTGCTGCGTGGCAATCAGAGCACCCTGTACGGGTCGGACGCGATGGGCGGGGTGATCAGCATTACCACCAAGTCCGGCAAGGGCAGCAAAAAACCCTATACCGGCACCGCGTCGCTGGAATACGGCACCTACAACACCCGTAAGGGCGATTTGAACGTGCAAGGGGAAAGCGGCCCGGTCTATTACAGCGGTTCGGTGCGCACCGTCTTCACCGATGGTTTCGATATCTCCAACACCACTCCCGGCGACGAAAAGGACGGCTACAAGAATCGCGGCGCTGATCTGCGCGTCGGTTCCGACGTGCTCACCGGGGTGGGTATCCTGGACCGCCTGAACGTCGAAGGGATCGGACGCATCCTGCGCGCCGACACCCAGACCGACGGCAGCGGCACCGTCGATGGTATCGAGCAGTACCGGATGATCCAGCGGTCCGGGTCTCTGTCCACCACCGCCGACATGTTCGGCGGGGTGCTGTCCAACCATCTGGCCGCGTCGCTGGCGCAAACCCGCCGCGACTATTACCAGAATCATACCCGCAAGGCCGCCAGCGCCTATTACAACGGCGACAAGAGCAAGTACGAATACCAGGGGGTGCTGAAGCCGATCGACGACCATACCCTGGTTTTCGGCGCCGACCACGAGCGCGAGCATATGCGGGTGGTCAACATGGCGGCGCGGTCGGTGGTCAACGACGGATATTTCGGCAACTACCAGGTGGATCTTTTCGACAAGAGCCTGACCCTGACCCTCGGCGGGCGGCAGGACGACCACGAAAAATTCGGCGACTACACCACCTATCGCGGCACCGTCGGCTATCGCCTGAAGGAGACCGGAACCCGCTTCCACACCAGTTACGGCACCGGCTTCCGTTCCCCCAGCCTGTTCGAGCTCTATCATCCGACCTACGGACAGCAGAATCTGAAACCCGAGGAGTCGAGCGGCTACGACATCGGCATCGAACAGTCGTTCTTCGACGATCGGCTGACCGTGGACAGCACCTTCTTCAACAACCGCATGACCAACGAGATCATCTACGAATCGACGCCGAAGAAGTATCGCAACGTCGCCTCGTCGCGCGCCTTCGGCTTCGAGAACACGGTCAGTCTGGACATCAGCAAGGAATGGTCGGTGACCGGCGGCTATACCTATCAGCAGGCGCGCGACAACTCCACCGGCATGGCCCTGGCGGTGCGTCCGCATCATGTCGGCAGCGTCCGCGTCGCCTACAGCCCGGACGAGGTTCCCGGCCTCGACACCTGGGTGCGGAGCCGGATGTCCACCTGGAGCTACGATTCCTATGCCGCCAAGTCCTATACCGGCGGCTACGGGCTGATCGACCTGGGGGCGTCGTATGCGGTCAACGACTGGGCAAGCGTCTATGGCCGGGTGGAAAATCTCACCGACAAGCTGTGGCACACCAAGGGCGAATATGCCGAAACCGGGCGCGCCGGATACGTCGGAGTGAAGATGAAGTTCTAGAAACCCCCGTGCTCCTGGGTCGAGGCGGCGGCCAGCGTCGCCGCCTCGGCGCGATAGTCGTCGCGCAAGGCCAGTTTTTCCGCCGCCGCCTCGTCCAGCAGCAAGGTCGCGTCGGGGTGGAGTTGTAGGGCGGAGGCGGGAGTCCAGGCGCCGACCGGGCCTTCCGCCATCCTCGCCACCGCGTCCGCCTTCGTCGCGCCGGTGGCGAGCAGCAGAATCCGCCGCGCCGCGAGGATGGTGGACATCCCCATGGTCAGGGCGGCGGGCGGGACCTCCTCGCCCAGGGGGGCGAAGATCGGGCGATTGGTGGCGCGCGTCGCGGCGCGCAGGCCGACCGCGCGGGTGGGCCCGGCAAGGCCGCTTCCCGGTTCGTTGAAGCCGACGTGGCCGTTCACTCCCAGCCCCAGGATTTGCAGGTCGATCCCCCCGCCGTTGCGATCGCCCGCTCGTGCTCGGCGCAGTGCGCGGCCAGGTCGCCCGCGCGCAGGCCGTCCAGCAGATGCACCCGCGCCTCCGGGATTCCCGCCGGTTCGATCAGGTTCCGGCGCAGGGTGAAGGCGCAACTGGCGGGATGGTCGGGGCCGAGGCCCAGGTATTCGTCCAGGCCGAACGCGGTGGCGCGCGACAGGTCGATGGTTCCCGCGCGGTGCCGGGCGATCAGGTCCGCATAGGCGGCCAGGGGGGTGGCTCCGGCGGCCAGTCCCAGGGCCGCGGCGGGGGTGCGGGCCAGGAGGGCGGCGACGCGGTCGGCGGCGGCGCGGGCGACCGACGCGGCATCGGGCAGGATCAGAATGCGCACGGGGAGGACTTCCTTTTTCGGGGCGAGAATTTCAGTTTACGAGTCGCCGCCGGAAATGCATCAATGAATGCAAATCGCGGGGGGGCTGGCGATGGATATGTCCGAATCCTGGCTGGAGTACTGGAACGGCGACGTATCCTTGTACGTCAGCCCGCGCCACTTGGCGGCGCATTATCGGGGGCTGTTCGCCGAGGTCGCGCCGCTGTTGCCGCCCGCGCCCTTCACCCTGCTGGACTACGGCTGCGGCGAGGCGCTGATGGCGCCCGCCATCGCCGGACGCGGCGGGCGGGTTCTGCTCTACGATCGCGCCGACGCCCGCCGCTACCTGCTGCGTCGGCGCTTCGCCGACAAGGCGGGAGTCGAGGTTCTGGACGACCTGGAGACGGTTCGCGACTCCTGCGACGTGGTGCTGCTGATTTCGGTGATTCAGTACGTGCCCAAGGACGAGCTCCCCGCCCTTCTGGCGGATTTGCGGCGGCTGTTGAAGCCGGGCGGTCTGCTGCTGGTCGGCGATGTGCTCGATCCGGACGGCGGCATGATCGCCGATGCGTCGGCCTTGTTGCGCTTCGCCTGGGCCGAGGGCTTTTTCGTCGATGCGGTGCTCGGTCTGGCGAAGACCCTGGTTTCGGATTATCGCAAGGTGCGGGGGCGGATCGGCCTGTCCGCCTATGCCTTGGAAGAAATCCTGAAGGTGCTGGAGGCCACCGGGTTCGCGGCGCGCCCCCTGGCGCGGAACATCGGGCATGCCCAGCACCGTCGTTCGGTGGCGGCGCGGCGAACGGAGTGAAAATGAGCGCAGCGGAAGGGTTCCGGGACGCCTCCAGCGTTCTGGTCTATGTCGGTCTGGATCTGGTTGGCGACGCGACGATGAAGCTGCCGTTCGTTTACGCGCTGCGGCGCGCCTTTCCGAAGGCGCGGCTGACTTGGCTTGCGGGAAAGGGCAAAAGCGCCTTCGCCCACGAGATGGCGGGGTTCGCCGAAGGCGTCCTCGACGAGATCGTCGAGGACGCGGGCGTCGGCAGCCGCCGCGCCGAATTGGTGGGGAAACGGCCGCTGTCGGGCCGCGCCTTCGACGTCGTCATCGATACCCAGCGCCGCGTCCTGACCACCCTGATCCTGCGCCGCGTGCCGCATCGGCGATTCGTCTCCGCGTCGGCGGGTTTCCTGTTCTCCGACGTCCGCCCGCGCCGGGGCGATCGCCCGCGTTCGGTCGGAGGGCAGTTGGCGCAGCTGCTGGAACTCGCCTGCGGCTATTCCCAGGGCTGGGGGGCGTCCCGCTGCCGCCCGAGGCGGCGCGTCAGGCCGGGGAACTGATGCCCGAGGGGGCGCGCTGCGTCGGCTTCGCGCCGGGGGCGGGCAACCCGGTGAAGTGCTGGCCGTTGGACCGCTATCTCGATCTGGCGCGGCTGGCGGCGGCGGAGGGTCTGACCCCGGTGTTTCTGCTGGGGCCGTCGGAAGGCGCGATGATCGCGCCGATTCGCGCGGCGCTGCCGCAGGCGTGCCTGCCGTTGCAGGCGGCGGAGCGGATCGTCCCCGCCCTGACCGTCGCCCTGGCGGCGCGGATGGAGGCGGCGGTGGCCAACGATTGTGGCGCCGGACATTTGATCGCCGCCTCGGGCTGTCCGATGGTTTCCCTGTTCGGGCCGACCTCGCCCGACAAGTTCGCGCCCTTCGCCAGCCGTCTTGCGGTGCTGCGGGCGCAATCCTGGGGCAGCGACGCCATGAACGCGATCCCTCTGGAGGCGGTGGCGGCGGCGTTGCGCGAGGTGTTGCGGCGGGGGTCGGCGCACGAATCCTGTTGACAGAACAAAAACCGCCTCATAGGGTAGGTTCATGCGCGAATGTCGACCCTAGCGGTTCTGGGTCGGACCTCTTGTGTGAGAGCGTGGCGGAACCGCGATTGAGAGGCCTGTCGGGGCAGCTTTCCGTCTTTGGGACGGTGTGGTCGCTGCCCGTCGGTGGTCCGTGTCACCAAGTGCTACTGTGATTTCGTGACGGTGAAATCCTGAGCTTCGGCGTCGCTGCCGATGGCGGGTTTTCGTATCCGTCTGCGCGGCATGTCCGAGGCCCGTGTCTCCCGCAAGGGAGGCCCGCGTCCAAAGGGCTGCGGCAATGGGTTTCGCGTCGGATTTGTTCTCGTGCGTTGGCGCGGGAGCGGAAGAGACCGAATCGATCGTCCGGGACATCGGCTCCGCCGTTCTGTCCGGGATTCTGTTGGAGGTTTCGGCCCACCCGAAACCCGGTCTGGTGGCGCCCCTGTCGATGGGCGCGCACCGCGACATGGATTTGCAAAGCTTCATGCTGTCCTCGGCGGCGATCGCGCCCGCCCTGTTCGCTTGCGCCAGGGTCGGCCTGACCCACGACGGCGCCCCCGAAGCCATTCTTCCCGCCATTCGCTCCATCGGCCGCGACTTCGACGCGCGGCTGCTCCATGCCACCCACGGCGTCAACACCCAGCGCGGCATCCTGTTCTGCGGCGGGCTGGTGTGCGCGGCGGCGGGGGCGGCGGCGCAGCGCGGCGGCGCGTGGTCGAATTCCGATGCGGTCTTCGCCATGGCGGCGCGGATCGCCAGGGGCCTGTGCGCCCGCGAACTCGGTCACGGCGATGCGTCGCGTCCCCTCAGCAACGGCGAAAAGCTGTTCCGCGATTACGGCGTGCTTGGCATTCGCGGCGAGGTCGAGGCCGGATTCCCCACCGTCGCGACGCATGGATTGCCGGCCTTGCGCGCCGCCCTGGCGGCGGGCCACGGCCTGAATCGCTCCCTGGTGCACGCCCTGATTTCCCTGGTCGCCGAGACCGAGGACACCACGGTTCTGTGGCGTTGCGGGCCCGACGGTCTGGCCTTCATCCGGACGGAAGCGAGCCGAATTCTCGCCCTGGGCGGGGCGCTGACCGACGAGGGCCTGGCGGCGGTCGCGAGTCTGAACGCCGCCTGTATCGAACGGAACGTCAGTCCGGGCGGCGCCGCCGATCTGCTGGCGGTTTCCGCCGGGGTCTACTTGCTGGAAAACCGAAGATTTCCGGAAACTTCGATGGTTGGGAAGCACGCCTGATGACATTCTCGGGCAGTCTATTCACGCGACGTGTGGAGGAATAAGTGAACATCATCACATACTCGTTAATGTGTTACGCAATAACCGCCGCAATATCATTTGCGGTTATTGGCGTTGTTGTTGTCATGGCGCGGTCTTTCTCTGGCCGTGAACAGGCTGATGCCGGGCAGGAATAGAAAATGAACATGTTGGACCAACTTACTTACATATTCCCCGGTATCGGGACCATGTTCGTCCAGGACCCGGTGATCGCCTTTTCCCGCGTCGGGATGATCGGCCTGGGCTTCCTTCTCGCGATCATGGGATTCCGGCGCAAGCTGGAGCCGCTGATCATGGTGCCGATGGGCATCGGCATGATGTGCGTCAACGGCGGCGTGATGTTCCTGGAAGCGGGGAAGATCGGCACCCTGTTCCTCGACCCCTTGGTCGAAGATCCGGCGGCGCTGGTCAACATCATGCAGATCGACTTCCTCCAGCCGATCTACAACTTCACCTTCACCAATTCCCTGGTCGCCTGCATGCTGTTCTTCGGCATCGGTGCGATGTCGGACATCTCGTTCATCCTGGCGCGCCCGTGGGCGAGCATCATCGTCGCCCTGTTCGCCGAGCTTGGCACCTTCGTCACCCTGGTGATCGGTTCCTACTGCGGTCTGACCCCCGGCCAGGCGGCGGCGGTGGCCTCGATCGGCGGCGCCGACGGCCCGATGGTGCTGTTCGCCTCGTTGGTGATGGCGAAGGAACTGTTCGTTCCGATCTCGATCATCGCCTATCTGTACCTGTCCCTGACCTATGCCGGGTATCCCTACCTGATCAGGTGGCTCGTTCCGGAAAAATACCGGGGCCTGGAGAGCGAATTCGAGTTCCCCAACGTTTCCCAGGAAGCCAAGTTCGTCTTCACCGTGGTGATCGCCGCGCTGCTCTGCCTGCTGCTGCCGGTGGCCGCTCCCCTGATCCTGTCGTTCTTCCTGGGCGTCGCGATCAAGGAAGCCGAAATCGAGCCCTATCAGGAATTCCTGGAAAAGACCGTGACCTACGCCTCGACCCTGTTCCTCGGGCTGATGCTGGGCGTTTTGTGCGAGGCGGGAACCCTTCTCGATCCCCGGGTAGCGATCCTGCTGGTTCTCGGCATCACCGCGCTGGCGGTCTCCGGCGTCGGCGGTCTGCTCGGCGGCTGGGTGGTCTGGTTCTTCTCCAAGGGCACCTACAACCCGGTGATCGGCATCGCCGGCGTCTCCTGCGTGCCGTCCACCGCCAAGCTGGCGCAGAAGGCCGCCTACGCCGCCAATCCCTACGCCGTGATCATGCCGCTCGCCATGGGCGCGTCGGTGTGCGGCGTGATCGTCTCGGCGATCGCGGTCGGCGTGTTCGCCGCGACCATCGGTCTGGTCGGCTGAAAACCCTACCCGCCGCGAGGGGGAACCCTCGCGGCGGGTCAACCCGGATGAGGATGAAAATGTCCGTTTCGCTGCACTGCGCCGTTTCCGATCATCGCCTGCCCGAGGCCGAGCGCCCGGGTCGCGAGATCGGCCACGCCGTGCTCTGGCACGACGCGGTGGACTCGACCAACCGGCGGCTCGCCGATCTCGGTCGGGCGGGGGCGGCGCACGGCACGGTGCTGGCGGCGGATCACCAGACGGCGGGCAGCGGCAAGGGGGAACGCGTCTGGTTCTCCAAGCCGGGCGGCGGGTTGTGTCTGTCGGTGCTGTTGCGGCCCGAGGCGCGGACCGAGGATCTGCCGCAGCTGACCCTGCTGACCGCGGTGGCGGTTCTGGACGCGCTGTTCGCCTCCGGCATCGCGGCGGCTAGCGTGAAGTGGCCGAACGACATCCTGGTCGAGGGGCGCAAGGTCTGCGGCATCCTGGCCGAGGGCGGCGTGTCCCTCGATGGGTCGGGGTTCGTGGTGATCGGCGTCGGCCTCAACGTCAATTTGACGGCGAACGACTTTCCCCTGGACTTGCGGGAGGTCGCAACTTCGCTGGCGGCGGTGGCGGGACACCCGCTGCCCCGCCGGCGGATTTTTCAGGATTTTCTGGCCGCCCTGGAGGGGTGGCTGGCGATCTGGCGCGAGCTTGGGTTCTCGCCGATCGCCGATGCGTGGAGCGCGCGGTCCTGCACCTTGGGGCGGCGCGTTGCCTTCGACGCCACGGAGGAATCCGTGGAGGGCGAGGCGGTCGGCCTGGGTCGTGACGGCTGTCTCCTCGTTCGTGACGGAAGCGGCGCGACGCACCGCTTCCATTCCGGAGAAATGCGGTTCGTGCCCTCGTGCGCGGCCGTCGTTTGAACCAGCCAAGAAGAGGTCCGTTTCATGAAGAAACAAAGGAAATGGGACAACCTGGCAACCGATACCGCCGAACGCATGGCGGCGGCGAGCCGGTTTATCGGGAAGGGCAAGCGGGTTGAGGCCAAGGACACGGTGGCGCTGCTGGAGGCGGTGATCCGCCCCGGCGACCGCGTCAACATCGAGGGCAACAACCAGAAACAGGCCGACTTCCTGGCCGACTGCATGCTCAAGATGGACAAGGGCAAGGTGCACGACCTGCACATGGTGCAGTCCTGCGTGCCGCTCGCCTCGCACCTCGACCTGTTCGATATCGGCATCGCCAAGAAGCTCGACTTCGCGTTCGGCGGGCCGCAGGCGGGCCGCGTCGCGAAATTCATCCGCGAGGGCAAGATCGAACTCGGCGCGATCCACACCTATCTGGAACTGTTTGGCCGATACTTCATGGATCTGACGCCGAAGGTGTCGCTGATCTGCGCCTACGAGGCCGACCGCGAGGGCAACCTCTATACCGGCTTCAACACCGAGGATACCCCGGTGATCGTCGAGGCGACGAAGTTCCGCCAGGGCATCGTCATCGCCCAGGTCAACAAGATCGTCGATCAACTGCCGCGCATCGACATTCCGGCGGGCTGGATCGACGCGGTGATCGAATCGCCCAAGCCCTTCTTCATCGAGCCGCTGTTCACCCGCGATCCGGCGCTGATCACCGACAATCAGATTCTCCTCGCGATGCTGGCGATGAAGGGCGTCTACGCCGAATACAGCGTCGCCAGCATGAACCACGGCATCGGCTTCCTCACCTCGGCGATCGAGCTGATGCTGCCGACCTATGGCGAGGAACTGGGGCTGAAGGGCAAGTGCTGCACGCACATGATCCTGAACCCGCACCCGACGATGATCCCGGCGATCGAGGAAGGCTGGGTGGACACCATTCACTGCTTCGGCGGCGAACTGGGGATGGAAAAATACGTCGCGGCGCGTCCCGACGTGTTCTTCATCGGGCCCGATGGCACGCTCCGCTCCAACCGCGCCTTCGCCCAGACCGCCGGCCACTATGCGGTGGACATGTTCATCGGCGGCACCCTGCAAATCGATCCCTTCGGCAACTCCTCCACCGCCACCGCCAACCGCGTCGCGGGCTTCGGCGGCGCGCCGAACATGGGCTGCGATCCGAAGGGCCGCCGTCACGTCACCGACGCCTGGCTGAAGTGCGGCCAGGAACTGCCCTGCATGAAGGAACAGATCGGCACCATGCCGCGCGGCAAGCGCCTGGTGGTGCAGGGGGCGGAAACCTTCGGCGAGGGCCGCGAGCCGACCTTCGTCGAGGAACTGGACGCCTGGAAGCTGGCGAAGAACGCCAACCTCGAACTGCCGCCGGTGATGATCTACGGCGACGACGTCACCCACGTCATCACCGAGGAAGGCATCGCCTACCTTTCCCGCTGCAAGGACATGGAAACCCGCACCGCGGCGATCCGCGCGGTGGCGGGCTACACCTCGGTCGGCCTGGCCGCCAAGCCCGAGGACACCCGCCGTCTGCGCGATGCGCGCATCGTGATGACGCCGGAAGACCTGGGCGTCGATCGGATGCGCGCCAGCCGCGATCTTCTGGCGGCGAAAAGCATGCAGGAACTCGTCAGCTGGTCCGGCGGTCTCTACGAGCCCCCGGCCCGGTTCCGGAACTGGTAAGCGAGGAGATGACGGCAATGGCCCTCAACATCATCGAATTCGAATGCAAGAGCGCCGCTCCGGCGGCGGTCGTCGGCAAGCCGCTGCATTTCGGCGTGGTCGGTTCCGGCGACATGGAAGTGCTGATGGAACCGAAGTCCCTCGGCGGCGCGGTCAAGGTCAAGGTGGTGATGCCGGTGACCGGCTACGACGACCTGTGGCGGCGGGTTCTGGCCGCCTTCGTCGAGGGGACCAAGCTCGGCGACGTCAGCATCGAGATCAACGACAACAACGCGACACCGGCGGTGGTGATGCTGCGTCTGCGGCAAGCCCTGGCCGAAGCCGTTTGAAGCGAAAGGAATCTCAGCATGTCGAAATGGAATGCGCTTCAAAGCCGGAGTTTTCTGGAATCCAGCGCGCGGGATCGCGCCGTCGGCCTGGTCGATGACGGCAGCTTCTGCGAGTTCTCCGGTCCCTTCGACCGCCGCACCAGCCCGCACCTCGAGACCCTGGGCGAGGCGGTGGCCTTCGACGACGGCGTGGTTACCGGCATCGGCCGCATCGGCAAGACCCCGGTCTTCGTGATCTCGCAGGAAGGCCGCTTCATCGGCGGCGCGGTGGGCGAGGTCGGCGGCGCCAAGATGGTCGGCACGGTGAAGGCGGCGATCGCCTTCGCCGAGCGGATCGCCAAGGACTTCCCCAACGCCAAGGACGAGGAAAAGCCGATCGTGGCGATTTCCTTCGAAACCGGCGGGGTGCGTCTGCACGAGGCGAACGCCGGTCTGCTCGCCCATGCCGAAGTGATGGATCAGTTCCAGCGGGCGCGCGGCAAGGTCCCGGTGGTTTCGCTGATCGGCTCGAAGGTCGGCTGCTTCGGCGGCATGGGCTTCGTCGCCGCCGCCACCGACGTGGTGGTGATGAGCGAGTTCGGTCGCCTGGGCCTGACCGGGCCGGAGGTGATCGAGCAGGAAATGGGCAAGGACGAGTTCGATTCCGCGGATCGCGGCCTCGTCTATCGCACCACCGGCGGTCGTCACAAGTACATCATGGGCGACTGCAATTTCCTGGTTGACGACAGCATCGAGGCCTTCCGCGCCCAATTGGCGGAACTGGCCAAGCTGCCGCGCGCCAAGTTCGAGGAGTTCCGCCGCATCGGCTCCCCGGCGCTGGTGGACAAGCAGCTCGTCCGCGTTGCCCTGGCCGCCGAGATGCAGCCCAAGGACGCGCGCGACGTCTGGGCGAAGGCGGGGAACCCCGATCCGGCGGCCCTGACCGCGATGCCGCTGGACGACTTCCGCAAGACCGCGAAGCGTCTGTCGGTCTAGGCCCGCCCCAGGAAACAGGAGAGTCTGATGGAAAACATGGAAACCTTGTTGGGACAGGGGCGCGCCGCGATCGATCTGATCTGCGACGAGGGCACCTTTACCGAGAACACCGTCGGCGCGAAAAGCTTCGACGACCCGGCCTTCGGGCCGGGCGCGGTGGTCGGCACCGCGAAGCTGGACGGCAAGACCGTCACCGTCATCGCCAACGATGCCGAAGCCTTCAACGAGAAGTTCCCGGTGGTTTATGCCGGGGTGATCGGCATGGAGGAAGGCTACAAGATGGCGCAGGCGGTCTATGCCACCATGGCCGCCGACAAGGCCGAGGCCAAGGCGAACAAGCGCGCCATCGTGCTGATCGTCGACACCCCCGGCAACGGTCCCGGCAAGGTCGAGGAAATCTTCGGCATGAACAAGTCGACCGGGGCCTATCAGCTGGCCCTGGCCGAGGCGCGCCTGGCCGGGCACCCGATCGTCGCCATGGTGATCGGGCGGGCGATTTCGGGCGCCTTCCTCTGCCACGGGTTGCAGGCGGACCGCATCCTGTCGCTGGACTCGCGCTTCGGCACGATGATCCACGTGATGCCGCTGACCTCGATCTCGCGCATCGTCAAGAAGGACATCGAGGTCCTGGAGAAGCTGGCCGAGGGCAACCCGGTCTTCGCCGCCGGGCCGCAGTTCTTCGAGCGGTTGGGCGGAGTGGAGGAGATCGTCGGCGAAATCGGCGCGATGCGCGCCGCCGTGGCGCGCCACGTCGCCGAGGTCCGCGCCGCCAAGGTGGCGGGCAAGGACGACACCCTGGGTCCGTGGGGTCGCGGCGCCCTGGGTGCGGAACGCGGCGGTCGCGTGGTGCGGCCGCAGGTGATCGCCCTGCTGGAAGCGGAACTGGCCAAGGTGGCCGATCGCTTCCTGCCGGGCGCGGCCTGATCGCGGAGGAAACCCAACATGTCCGATGATCTGGATCGTTTCGAGGAACTGGCCAACACCCTGTCCACCGCGCCGTCGCTGGCGGAAATGCCCCGGCGCGGCCTGGTGGAGAAGGGAATCGCGGGACCGACGGCGGCGCACGTGATCGAAGAGGTTCATACCCCCTTCAATCTGGCGTACCTGACGTTCACCACCGGGTCCTCGGCGTTCCAGAACATCGTCGGCGTGGTTCACAGCGAGATCGCGGGTCGCTGTGAGGTCGCCCGGCGCCTTTTCCAGGCCTTGGGAATCGGCGCCGGGCGGCGCATGCTGGTGACCTATGCGCCGCTGGTCAACGTGTTCTCGAAGGCGGCTTTGGAGGCCTGCGGTCTGTCCTGGTTCTTTCTCGACCGTTCCAGCCGCGACGCCTTCATCGCCAAGGTCTGCCGCGAGAAGCCCGACGTCATCCTGGGCGAATCCTCGTTCATTCGCGCCAGCCTGGAAGAGGCGAAACGCCTGGGCCTGGCGGACGAACTGCCGACATCCTGCGTCCTGCTGACCGCGGGGACGCCCTTGGATCTGGAACTTCTGCCCGTGGCGGAAAGCCTGGGCTATGCGGTGCACGACGTCTACGGTTGCCAGGAATTCGGTTGGCTGACCCTGGATGGCGTGCCGCTGCGCGACGACATCGGCCTGGTCCCTTCCCCCGCCGGAGAGGGCTATCGCGAGCTGGTGGTCGGCGGTCTGCCGATGGCCGACAGCTTTCCGGTGGCGGAAAGCGGCCATGTCTGCAATCCGGCGGGACGGATTCTCACCTACCGCCGCCGTCGCACCCATCCCGAATACGAGGTCGTGGTGACGGCGACGACTCTCTCCGCCGTCGAAAGCATCGACAAGGTGGCGCGCACCATTTTGCGCATCAAGGGCCGCGTGGTGAAGGTTTCCCCCAACCTCGCCACCAATGCGCCCGCCACCGAGTTGGTGCTGGTGCCGGGCCTGGCGATCGGCGATCCGTCCGCGTTGGCGGACGGGCCCCGGTTCGTCGGCCCGGTAGCCACCCGGATGTTCGACGACCTGCTGCGCGCGCAGTTGGAGCTCTCCACCACCGCCAAGACCGATCCGGTCTGGACCAAACGGAGATAACCGATGCGCCTTGTCCGTCACCTTCTGGCCGATCTGTCCGCCGACGCCCGCGCCGCCCTGCCCGAGGCGGTGGTGGAAGGTTTGCTGCCGCCGTTCCGCGCCCCGGATGTCGCGGCGCGGGTGGTCGCCTGTCTGTGCGGCAACGATCTTCCGGGGATCGTCTGCCGTCCGACCCTGGACGTCGGGCCGGGGCAGGCGCAACTGGGCTTTTCCTTCCCCTTCCGCCATGCGGGCGCGCGGGTGCGCGGCGCGGTGCGGGTGGAGCAAAAGGACATCGTCGCCCTGACCGACCCCTATCGGGTCGCGGCGCGGGCGGGAGAGCTTTCCGGCGTCATCGGCGATGCGGCGCGCGCCGTGGTGGCGCGGGGCGCGGTGTGCGGCGTGCGGGTCGGCCTGCTGGGGTCGGCGGCGCTCGCGGTCGTCACCGGGCTTTCCTACACCTGCGAGGACTCGGACCTCGATCTCCTGGTTTCGGGCGACGCGGCGCATCTGGCGCGCTTCGCCGCCGACACGGAGATCATCGCCCAGGGACTGGGACGTCGCATCGACATCGAACTCGAACTGAAAGACGGCAGCGGCGTCAAGCTGGCCGAGTGGCTTTCCCCGTCGCGCAGTCTGCTGGCGAAGAGCCTGGACGACGTGCGGATGATCGATCGGACGGAGGCTTTCGCCATCCTCTGATTGAAGAACAGGACTTACCCCCGTGTCGCCCGAAGGTCCGGGCGGCCCTTATGACAAGGAGAAGACTGATGGATATCAAGGCCAAAATGCCGAGCACCGTGGATGCGATCAAGGTCGCGGTCGGTCAGGAGGTGAAGAAGGGCGAGGTGCTCTGCGTCCTCGAGGCGATGAAGATGAAGAACCCGATGCCGGCCCCCCAGGACGGCACGGTGAAGTCGATCGCGGTGGCCGCCGGCGAGCGTTTGAAGCCGGGCGCCCTGATCATGGTGATCGAATAAGGCCCAGGTCCGGGGCGGCGGTTCGCGCCGTCCCGGCGATCCGGGGACGAAACGAGGGACAAATTTTCTTTAAGGAGTTCGAAGAATGGTCATCTACGGACTTTTGATCATGGGATTGTGCGCGATCGTCGGCAACGTGCTGGGCGAAGCGCTGGGGCGTCTGATGGGGATTTCCGCCAACGTCGGCGGCGTCGGTTTCGCCATGCTGTTCCTGGTCCTGGTGACGCGCAAGCTGATGGACGAGGGCAAGCTGTCCAAGTTGGCGGAAAGCGGCATCAATTTCTGGAATGCGATGTACATCCCGGTGGTGATCGCGATGGCGGCGCAGCAGAACGTCGTCGCCGCGCTGAAGGGCGGCTGGATCGCGGTGATCGCCGGTCTGGCGGCGGTGTTCGCGGGTTTCGTGTTAATCCGTCCGCTGACCGCGATGGCCGACACCACCCAACTGTCCGACGATTCGGCGAAATAAGGCATCGGGGGATCGAACATCATGGATATGTTTTCCGCACTGGTTATGAAGGTGGTCAAGGGCAACGCCCTGGTCACCGCGTTCGTCATCGTCGGCGTGATCACCTGGCTGTCCTATGAAGCCTCGAAGCACCTGACCAAGGTCGCGTTCACGGCTCCGCCATCGCCATCGTCGTCGGTCTGGTCCTCGCCTATGTCGGCGGCGACATCACCGGCGGCAAGAAAGGCATCGCCGACGTCGCTTTCTTCTCCGGCATCGGGTTGATGGGCGGCGCGATGCTGCGCGACTTCTGCATCATCGCCACCGCCTTCGGCATCAAGCTGGAGGAACTGAAGAAGGCCGGTTTGGCCGGAACCATCGCCCTGGTGGTCGGGGTTTTCCTGTCGTTCTTCGTCGGCGCGATCGTCGCCTGGGCCTTCGGCTATACCGACTCGGTGTCGATGACCACCATCGGCGCCGGCGCCGCCACCTTCATCGTCGGCCCGGTGACCGGGACGGCGCTGGGCGCGAGCTCCGAGGTGATCGCCCTGTCGATCGCCGCGGGCGTGGTCAAGTCGATCGCGGTGATGATCCTGACGCCGCTTCTGGCCAAGCCGTTCGGCCTGACCAGTCCGGCTGCGGCGGCGGTCTATGGCGGTCTGATGGGAACCACCAGCGGCACCGCCGCCGGTCTGGCCGCCACCGATCCGAAGCTGGTGCCCTACGGCGCGATGACCGCGACCTTCTACACCGGGTTCGGTTGTCTGGTCTGCCCGTCGATCGGCTTCTTCATGATCAAGGCGATCATGGGGTAGACGGCCACCCTTCATCCGCCTCCGCTCCGCCGTTCCATCCCTGATGGCGGCGCGGAGGCAGCCGGTCACGCCGGAGCCAAGACCCCCGAGACAACGTCAGCCCCGTCTCGCCAGGTCTTCTCCCCCCCCCACTTCGGCGTGACCGGTTCGTTCCGTTTCGGGGATGTCCGAAAATCGGGCCCGCTTTCGCGAGCCCGAACGTTTGTGTGAAAGGAACACCCTGCCCCATTGGCGCGTTTGGTGAGACAATCAAAAAAAATCGTCGCCGCATCCACCCACGGATGGACGACGCAGAAAGCGGAGGAACGCCATGAACAAATCGGGCAATCGAATTGGCAAGATCGCGATGACGGTCGCCATGTCCTCCGACGAGGAGGAACGGAGCTTCCGCGAGGCCCTGAGCACGGGACCGATCAAGATCGCCGTTACCTACGTCTCGGGCGCGCTCAGCTACGTGCAGAAGAATTTCGTCAAAAGCCTGGTCGGCTGCGCCCTGCACGGCAACGTGGTGCAGAAAAGCGCATCGCAGATTCACGCGGTGATCCATGCCGGGCTGGAGGCGATGCACGGCATCACCCCCCTGGTCGCCGGGGAAAGCCAGTTGAAGATCAAGGTGGCGATCGTTCAGGACGGTAAGTGGTTGGTGGTAGCGGCCTATGGCGAATCCGCCTTCCATCCCGAAACCAACCACGAGCGGATGGGCTTCGGCATCATGCACATCTGACGTCGGAATGTTGCGGGTTTGATCCCGGGGAGCGCAGCCGTTACCATCCGGCCGTCGGCGCGGCCCCGGAGGGGCTGTCCCGGCGGTCCGGGCGGGGGTTCCGTCCTGGACGGGTTCTCTCACAGGACATCGGAAATGCCCGTTATTCGTAAGTTTCGTGCCCTTGCCGCGGGGGTTGTGGTCGCGGCGGCTGCGGTCTGCGCCGCTCCGGCGGACGCGTTCGCCGCGTCGATGAAGGACGGCGACAAGTTCGGCGACTGGGTCGCCAACTGCGCCCCGGCGCAGGGCGGGCAGGAACCCGCCTGCCGCCTGATGCAGATCGAGCAGATTACCGGCAAGGACGGCAAGCCGGTGGCGGTTCTTAAAGGAGCGGTGTTCCGCCTGTCGCCGAAGGAGAGCGTGCTGTTCGTCTATCTGCCGCTCGGCTACACCATCGCGCCGGGGGTGAAGATTTCGGTCGATGGCGGCCAGGGCTTCCAGATGTTCGCCCAGCGCTGCGTGCTCCAGGGCTGCGAAATCGCCCTGAAACTGGACGGCGCCTTCCTCGCCCAGATGAAGAAGGGCAAGCAGGCGAAGGCGGAATTCCGCCTGGGCGACAAGGCCGCCGCCGTCACCCTGTCGCTGAAGGGTTTGTCCGAGGGTCTTTCGAAGATGTGATTCGCGGCCTTCGCGCGGATGCGAAAAAGGCTCCCCGAAACGGGAGCCTTTTTCTTCGGCGAGGGATTGGTGCCCGCTGCCGGAGTCGAACCGGCACGCCCGTTACCGGGCTACGGATTTTAAGTCCGTTATGTCTACCAATTCCATCAAGCGGGCCCGCCGCCGAAGCTAAAGCAGTTCCCGCCGCGATGGAAGCGCCCGCTTGCGTCGCGCCGCCATGGGGGGTAGCCTCCCTTCGCGGTTTGTTCCCGGTGGTTTATCGATGATCGAATTCGACGGCGTCAGCGTGCGCTTCGGCGACCTGGTCGCCCTGGAACCCTTCAGTCTGTCCCTGCCCGAACGGCGGATCGCGGTGATCGGGGCCAACGGCTCGGGCAAGAGCACCTTCGCCCGCCTGCTCAACGGCCTGGTCGCGCCCTCCAGTGGCACGGTCAAGGTCGATGGCCTGTCCACGGTCGGGGATGCGCGCGCGGTGCGGCGCAAGGTGGGCTTCGTCTTCCAGAATCCGGACAACCAGATCGTCTATCCCCTGGTCGAGGAGGACATCGCCTTCGGCCTGAAGAACCTGAAGCTGCCGAAGGCGGACATCGCCGCCCGCGTCGATGCGGTGCTCGCCCGTTACGGCATGGAGGCGCTGCGCGCCCGCCCGGCGCACCTGCTCTCTGGCGGGCAGAAGCAGATGCTGGCGATCTCCTCGGTGCTGGTGATGGAGCCGGACTACGTCGTCTTCGACGAACCGACCACCCTGCTCGACCTGCGCAACAAGCGCCGCGTCGCCCGCGCCATCGCCGATCTGCCGCAGACCGCGGTGGTGGTTTCCCACGATCTGGAGTTTCTGGCCGATTTCGAGCGCGTCCTGGTGTTCGAGGCGGGGCGGCTGGTCTGCGACGCGCCGCCCGCCACGGCGATCCCCTTCTATCGCGATCTGATGGCGGCGGGGGGCTGAGCGCCGATGTTCGAAATCTGTCTGTCCCGCGTTACCTGGCTGCATCGCGTCCCCGCCGGGGTCAAGCTGGCGGTGCTGTCGGTCGCCGGGGCGGCGGTGTTCCTCACCGACGATCGTCTCGTTCTGGCGGGGTTCGTCGGCTTCGCCCTGGCGCTGCCGGTTCTCGCCTGGCTGCCCGCGAAGCCGCTGCTGAAACAGATTTTCCCGGCGGCGGTGCTGATCGCCGCGCTGGCCGCCTTCCATCTGGCCCTGGGGGACAGGGACAGCGCCCTGCTGGTCGCCGCGCGTCTGTCCACGGTGATCCTGCTGGCGGTGTCGCTGACCCTGACCACCCGCGTCTCGGCGATGGTGGAGGCGCTGGAATGCGCCCTGACGCCGCTGAAGCTGGTCGGGGTGTCGCCCGCCAAGGCGGGATTCACCCTGTCGCTCGCCATCCGCTTCGTGCCGGTGCTGTTCGCCATCGTCGCCGAAATCCGCGAGGCGCAGAGGGCGCGCGGCCTGGAGGGCAGCGTCGTCGCCGTCGTCCTGCCGCTTCTGGTGCGCACCCTGCGCATGGCCGACGATCTGGCCGAGGCGATCGCCGCCCGCGCCTATGACGCCGACTGAGAGAAGGAAACCAAGATGACCGTTAAGGATATGGTCTATGCCGCCCTGTTCGCGGCGGTGACCGCCGCCCTCGGCCTGTTGCCGATGGTGGTGGTGCCGATGGTCGCCGCGCCGATCACCGCGCAAAGCCTGGGGGTGATGCTGTCCGGCGGGGTGCTGGGAGCGAAACGCGGCGGGCTCGCCCAGGCGGCGTTCATGGCCCTGGTCGCCGCCGGGCTGCCGCTTCTCGCGGGCGGACGCGGCGGCATCGGCATCTTCCTCGGCCCCACCGGCGGTTTCGCCATCGGCTATGTCCTGGGCGCCTTCCTCACCGGCTGGCTGACCGAACGGATGTGGCGTCGCCTCAACCCTCTCAAGGCCTTCGTCGCCTGCGTCGCGGGCGGCATCGGCATGGTCTATCTGCTGGGCATTCCCTGGCTGGGCGCGGTGGCGAAGGTCGGCCTGTATAAGGCGTTCGTCGGCTCGATGGTCTTCCTGCCCGGCGATCTGCTGAAGGCGGCGCTGGCGGCGGTGGTGATCGTGACGGTGAAGAAGGCCTATCCGATCATCAAACGTTGAAAGTTCCCATTTCGGCGCATCGCGGCGTCGCGCCGCTGCGGTGCTCACGTACCCTTCGGACCGCTGCGCTCCTCGCCGTGGGCGCGCCGTTGCGGTGATGACCTACCCTCTGGTATGGTTTTCTTTCCGGTTCCGGTGGTTGCGCCCCTGGTTCGCCTGCGCCGCTGCGCCCATCTGGAAGGGGATTCGTCCGCAGGGGGATTGCATGTCGTCGCAGAGCCGTCTGAAGGGCACGGAGTGCCTGGTTCGCGGGAGCCGGATGTTCCTTGTCGTCCTCGCCTCCTATGGCGCGGCGTATTTCAGCACCGGGCTGGTCCACCCCGCCTCGGCGCGGTTCGGCGCGCTGTGGGCGGCGGTGTCGGGGATCGTGGTGTTGCAGGACGAGGTGGCGGAAACCCGCCGCGCGGCGGTCCTGCGGGTCTGGGGTTCCCTGGTCGGGGTGATCGTCGCCGCCGGGTATCTGGAGTTTCTGCCGGTCAACGCCTTCGGCCTAGCGGCGGCGGCGGGGGTTGCGGCCCTGATCGCGGTGCTGTTGCGGCATCGGGACAGCGGTCGCCTGGCGGCGATCACCGTCACCGTCATTCTGTTGCTGGGCGAAATCAATCCCGGCCTGCATCCGCTGATCGCGGTGGCCTTGCGCTTTTTCGAATCCTGCCTGGGCGCGGCCCTGGCTCTGGCCGTCGCCTGGACCTGGCGGGCGGCGGTGGCGTGGATCAGATCGCGTTGGCCGGAAAGTTCCGATCCGGCCTGAGAATCCGCGTTCCGGCGGCGATCAGTTGCAATTCGCGGGTGCCCGCCTTGTGCGTTTCGGCGAGCGCCTGGAACAGGCCGGAAACGGTGGCGGACAGCGCGTCCGGTACGGATTTGCCGTTCAGGGTGTGACCGAGGAACAGGGCGGCGAGCGCGTCGCCCGCCCCGTTCAGCGGAATCGGGAAACCAAGCAGCGGCGTTGCTACCGTCCATGCGGCGTCCGCCGTCACCGCGAGGACGCGGATTTCGTCGGTCGCGGCGTCGGGGGTGGTCAGGCTGGTGACGATCACCACCTTCGGTCCGCGCGCGATCACCCGGCGCGCCGCCGCCACCGCGTCGGCGGTGTCGGCGATGGCGTGCCCGGCGATCATTTCCAGCTCGAACTGGTTGGGGGTGACGATGTCGGCCAGCGGGATCGCGGTGGCGATCATCAACTCCGGAATTCCCGGCTGCACGAACACGCCGCGCCCGACGTCGCCCATCACCGGGTCGCAGCAATAGATCGCGCCGGGATTGGCCTCGCGCACCCGCGCCACCGCCGCCGCGACCTCGCGGATGGTGGCGGGGCTGCCCATGTAGCCGGACAGCACGGCGCGGCAGCCGGGCAGGGCGCCGCGTTCGGCGATGCCGTTCAAGAGCTCCCCGATGATCGCCGCGTCGAACACCTGTCCCGTCCATTTGCCGTAGCCGGTGTGGTTGGAAAACTGCACAGTGTGGATCGGCCAGACCTCGTGCTCCATCAGTTGCAGCGGGAACACCGCGGCGGCGTTGCCGACATGGCCGAAGGCGACGTGGGACTGGATGGACAGGATGCTCATCGGGGAACTCGCTGGAACGGACGGGAACTGTGAAGGGGCGCATCTTGCCACCATCCCTCCGTGGTTTAAAGTGTGCGGGTCGACTCTTTTCCGCATTCCGTCCGTATCCGTTCAGGAGGTTCCCATGGCCGTTTCCGTCCGTCCGCGCCGCAGCGTTCTTTACATGCCCGGCTCCAACGCCCGCGCCCTGGAAAAGGCGAAGGCGCTGCCCGTCGACGGCCTGATTCTCGATCTCGAGGACGCGGTCTCGCCGGACGCCAAGCCCGAGGCGCGGGCCAATGTCGTCGGGGCCCTGTCCGGCGGCGGCAAGCCCTATGGCCGACGCGAGGTGATCGTCCGCGTCAACGGGCTGAACACCCCCTGGGGGATGGACGACATCGTCGCGGTGGCGGCCCTGGGCGCGGACGGCATCGCCGTGCCCAAGGTGGAAAGCGCCGACGGCATCCGTCAGGCGCAGGCGGCGGTGCGCGCCGCCGGCGGCCCGGAGGAGATGCCGATCTGGGCGATGATCGAGACCCCGATGGGCGTCCTCCACGCCGAAGAGATCGCCGGAGCCTCGCCCTTCGTCGCCGGGCTGGTGATGGGGACCTCCGACTTGGCGAAGGATCTGCACCGCGAGCACACCTTCGACCGCGAGCCGTTTCTGACCTCGTTCGGGTTGGTCATCCTGGCGGCGCGCGCGCACCGAGTCGCGGCGCTGGACGGGGTGCATCTCGACCTTTCCGACGACGACGGATTCGCCGCCGCCTGCGCCCAGGGGCGTCGCCTGGGTTTCGACGGCAAGACCCTGATCCACCCGAAGACGGTGGCGGCGGCCAACGCCGCCTTCGCGCCCTCCCCCGAAGAGGTGGGGAAAGCCCGTGACTTGATCGCCGCGTATGCCGAGGCGGTGGCGCGCGGACAGGGCGTGGTGGTCCTGGACGGCAAGCTGATCGAGCAACTTCACGTTGATAACGCGCGCCGTCTGGTGGCCCTGGCGGAGGCCATCGCCGACCTCGAGGTCGCGTCCGGCGGCCGGGCTTAAGTTCTATTCTCCGGCTTGACCGGTTATATCGAAGGATGTATCAAACGCCTCCGCGCCGTGGTTCGCCTTGCCGGGGCGATGCGCGTGGTTTATGGTGTACGGGTTTGATCTGCTGCGCGAATTTGGGCGAGAAAGGGGACTCGCGTGGTCCCGTTTTGTTTTTCGCCCCCACTCTCTCAAGAGGGGCACTCCGTCATGACGCTGTTGGAAGAAAGAATCAATCGGGGCGGGCCGGTTTCTCCGCACCTGCAAGTTTACAACATGTTCAAGTTGACGTCGTTCCTGTCGATCCTGCACCGCATCTTCGGCGCGGCGCTTCTGGTCGGCACGCTGTTGTTCGTCTTCTGGATCGCGTCCGCTGCCGCCGGTCCGGAGGCCTATGATTTCGCGATGAACTTCCTCGGCTCGTGGTTCGGTTACCTGTTGATCTTCGGTTGGTCGTTCGCGCTGTTCTACCACATGTGCAACGGCGTCCGTCACATGATCTGGGATACCGGGCGGATGCTCGCCCTGAAGGACATCTATCAGTCCGGCTATGTCACGGTCGGTTGCGCGCTCGGGCTGACGGTGGTCGCCTGGGTCGTCGGCCTGGCCGCCTGAGGGGGAGGAAAAAATGGCAATGCGCTCTGCTTTGGGCCGCGCCCGTGGCCTCGGTTCCGCGAAGGACGGCTTCCATCACTGGTGGATCGAGCGTCTGTCGGCGATCGCCCTGGTTCCGCTCACCCTTTGGTTCGCCGCCGGAGTCGTCGGCATCGCCGGGGCCGACTATGCGACCTTCTCCGCCTGGCTTGCCAAGCCGTGGAACGCCGGGCTGATGATCTGCTTCATCTCCGCCGCCTTCCTGCACGGCAAGATGGGCATGGAGGTGATCGTCGAGGACTACGTCGAACCCCGCTGCGTGCAGTTGGCGGTTCGGATTTTCCTGAATCTGGCGGCTTTCGCGCTCGGCGCGATCTCCGTGGTTTCCGTTCTGATTGTCGCCTTGAGGGGGTAACGCACGATGTCTGCCTATGAAATCATCGATCATGAATACGACGTCGTGGTCGTCGGCGCCGGCGGCGCCGGCCTGCGTGCCACCATGGGATCGGTCCAGGCCGGACTGCGGACCGCGTGCGTCACCAAGGTCTTCCCGACCCGCAGCCACACTGTGGCGGCGCAGGGCGGCATCGCCGCCGCGCTGGGCAACATGGCCGAGGACTCCTGGCACTGGCACATGTACGACACGGTGAAGGGGTCGGACTGGCTGGGCGACCAGGACGCCATCGAATACCTCTGCCGCGAGGCGATCCCGGCGATCTACGAACTGGAACACTTCGGGGTTCCGTTCTCGCGCACCAAGGAGGGCAAGATCTATCAGCGGCCCTTCGGCGGACATATGCGCGACTACGGCAAGGCGCCGATGCCGCGCGCCTGCGCCGCCGCCGACCGCACCGGCCATGCCATTCTTCACGTGCTGTACCAGCAGAGCCTGAAGTACAACGCGGAATTCTTCATCGAGTATTACACCATCGATCTGCTGATGGATGGCGACACCTGCCGTGGCATTCTCGCCTGGAATCTCGCCGACGGCACGCTGCACCGCTTCCGCGGGCACATGGTGATTCTCGCCACCGGCGGGTATGGCCGCTCCTACTTCTCGTGCACCACCGCCCACACCACCACCGGCGACGGCAACGGCATGGTGGCGCGCGCCGGTCTGCCGCTTCAGGACATGGAGTTCGTGCAGTTCCACCCGACCGGCATCTACACCGCGGGCTGCCTGATCACCGAAGGCGCGCGCGGCGAGGGCGGCTACCTGACCAATTCCGAGGGCGAGCGCTTCATGGAGCGCTATGCGCCGACGGCGAAGGATCTGGCCTCGCGTGACGTGGTTTCCCGCGCCATGACCATCGAAATCCGCGAAGGTCGCGGCGTCGGGCCGAAGAAGGACCACATCCACCTGCACCTGGAGCATCTGGGCGTCGACGTGCTGCACAAGATGCTGCCGGGGATCACCGAGACGGCGAAGATCTTCGCCGGCGTCGATGCCTCGAAAGAGCCGATTCCGGTTCTGCCGACGGTGCACTACAACATGGGCGGCATTCCCGGCAACTCTCGCGGCGAAGTGCTGCGGCCGACCGCCAAGAATCCGGATGCGGTCAGTCCCGGCCTGATGGCGATCGGCGAGTGTTCCAGCATCTCGGTGCACGGCGCCAATCGTCTGGGCTGCAACTCGCTTCTGGACACCGTGGTGTTCGGTCGCTCCGCATCGATCCGCGTCGCCGAGGTGGTCACCCCCGGCGCGCCGCATAAGCCGTTGCCGAAGTCCGCGGACGATCCGGCGTTGTCGCGTTTCGACCGGCTGCGCCATGCCGATGGCAGCCGTCGCGTCGCCGAAATCCGCCTCGACCTGCAACTCGCGATGCAGAAGGACGTCGCGGTGTTCCGCACCGCTTCGTCCCTTCAGGACGGTTGCAAGGCGGTGGCCGCCATCGCCGCGACGCTTCCCGACATCAAGGTGGTCGACAAGTCGATGATCTGGAATTCGGATCTTGCCGAAGCGATGGAGCTGGAGAACCTCATGGTGTGCGCGGTGACCACCGCGGTCGCCGCCGAGGCGCGCCAGGAAAGCCGGGGGGCGCATGCCCGCGAGGACTTCCCCAATCGCGACGACGAGACCTGGATGAAGCACTCGTTGGCGTGGTGCGACGACAAGTACCGCGTCAAGCTGGATTACCGCCCTGTGCACACCTATACGCTGAGCAAGGACGTCGCCTACATCGAGCCCAAGGCCCGCGTGTATTGACCTTCAGGACTGCAAGGGGTGTCCATTCGGACGCCGAGGAGAGACCATGGTTCAGTTCGTTTTGCCGCGTAACTCCCGCGTCAAGCCCGGCAAGTCCTACAAGGCTCCGGCCGGCGCCAAGAACGTCAAGGAGTTCCATATCTACCGCTATGATCCGGATCAGAAAAAGAACCCGACGATCGATATCTTCGAGGTCGACCTCGACGAGATCGGGCCGATGGTTCTCGACGCCCTGATCAAGATCAAGAACGACATCGATCCGACCCTGACCTTTCGCCGTTCTTGCCGCGAAGGCATTTGCGGGTCCTGTTCGATGTGCATCGACGGCATCAACGCCCTCGCGTGCCTGAAGCCGATCGACGAGGTCAAGGGGCCGGTGAAGATCTATCCCCTGCCGCACCTGGAGGTGGTCAAGGACCTGGTTCCTGACCTCGATCACCTTTATGCGCAGTACGCCAGCATCGAACCCTGGATGAAGAACACCACCCCGATGCCGAAGAAGGAGCGCCTGCAATCGCCGGAAGAGCGCGACAAGGTCGACGGCCTGTGGGAATGCATCCTGTGCTTCTGCTGCGCCACCTCGTGCCCCAGCTACTGGTGGAACGGCCATCGCTATCTTGGCCCGGCCATCCTGTTGCAGGCGGCGCGTTGGGTGATGGACAGCCGCGACGAGGCGCAGGGCGAACGCCTGGACGATCTCGAGGATCCGTTCAAGCTCTATCGCTGCCACACCATCCTCAACTGCGTGAAGGCCTGTCCGAAGGGCCTGAATCCGGCGAAGGCGATCGCCGATCTGAAAATCCTGATGATGGAACGCGTCCTCTGATCCCTGGCGGATCGAAGGCGGGGAAAACCGACCGCCCCGGGGCAACCCGGGGCGGTTTCGCGTTCAGGAAAGGCGTTCCGCCAGGGCGGCGGAGAGCGCCGCGAGGGGGGCGTCCCAGTCGCCGGGGAGGGTTTGTCGGAACAGGCGGGAGGCGGGATACCAGGGGGAAACGCGGCCGGGCAATCCCCAGCGCCAGTCGGCGGAAAACGGCAGCGGAATCCAGGTTTCCAGGCCCAGCGCCAGGGCAAGGTGGGCGGGGGCACTGTCGATCGAGACGATCAGGTCCAGGTTCGCGGCGATGCCCGCGACGTCGGCGAAGTCGGCGATGCCGGGGGTGGGAACGCGGACGCGCGCATCCGCGGCGAGGATCGCCGCATCTCCGGGTGTGATGTCCTTCTGCAACGGTACGATGGCGGCCCCGGCGGGCAGCGCGGCGAGCAGGCGGGCGAGGGGCAGGGATCGGGTCAGGTGCGGGCCGACGCGGGTCTCGGCGCGTCCGCGCCAGGCGATGCCGAGGCGCGGGCGGGACAGGTCGGCGAGTTTTTCCGCCCAGGCGGCGGTCGGGCCGGACGGCGCGGTCAGCCAGGCGGCCCCAACCGGTTCGGGGCCCAGGCGGTGGGGAAGGTCGGGCAGCGGACAGCAGGCGTCGGCATCCTTCGGCGCGGCGGCGGCGACCTCGGCGATGCCGGGCTGGGCGGCAAGCAGGCGCAGCAGCGGCTCCGGCGCCTCGACGATCAGGCGGTCGGCGCGCGCCAGGGGGATGAAGCGTCCGAATTGCAGGGTGTCGCCATAGCCCTGCTCGGCGGCGAGCAGCAGGGTTCCGGCCAGCGGACGCCCGTCCCAGTCCGGCAGGGCGGCGTGGCGTTTCTCCGCCGGATGGCGGGCGCGCCGGTGCCGCGCCGGGAAGTCCGGCCAGGCGGCGGAGAAATCCCCCAGGGTCAGGCGCGACAGGGCGCGGCAGAGGCGGATGTCGGGATCGTCGGGGGCGAGGGCGAGGGCGCGGTCGTAAGCGGCGATCGCTTCCGCCGGACGCCCCAGGTCGTCGAGGGCGAGGCCCCGGTTGTGCCAGCCGTCGAGGCTGGCGGGATCGGCGGCCAGCGCCGCGTCGTGGGCGGCGAGGGCCTCTTCCAGCCGCCCCAGGCCGTTCAGCGCCTGTCCCCGCGCGTTGTGCAGGCCGGGGGGGCGGGGGTTGGCGGCCAGACCGGTTTCCGCCGCCGCCAGGGCCTCGGCGAAGCGGTCGCATTCGACCAGGGTGCGGGCGAGGTTTTCGGCGATGTCGGCGGCGGGGACAGCGCCGCCGCGCGGGCCAGGTCGGTCGCGGCCTCGGCGAAGCGCCCGGCGCGGGCGAGCAGGGTGCCGCGATCGTACAGCGCGTCGATGTCGCCGGGGTCGGCTTGAATCGCCCTGCTGAAGTCGGCAAGGGCGGCGTCGGTCCGCTCCAGATGGCAGAGCAGGCGTCCGCGTTCCAGCCGCGCCGCACGGTGGCCGGGGTCCAGCGACAGGGCGCGGGAAAGATCGGCGAGGGCGTCTTCCGCCCGTCCCAGGTCGCGCAGGGCGGCGGCGCGGTTGAACAGGGTTTCCGCATGGTTGGAACGGTATTCCAGCGCCGCGTCGAAACTGGACAGCGCCGCCCCCAGGCGTCCCTGCGCGCCAGCGCGACGCCACGGTTGTTCCAGGCGGCGGCATGGTCGCGGGCGAGGCTCAGCACCGCGTCGAAGCAGTCGCGCGCCTCGTCCCAGCGCCCCAGGGCCATGTAGGCGCAGCCCAGGTTGAAGATCGCCTCGGCGTTCAAGGGGGAGAGATCGACCGCCCGCTCCAGACTGGCGACGGCGTCCTCGGCCTTGTGCAGCAGCAGCAGCGCTCGCCCGCGGCGCGACCAGGCGTCGGCGTCGTCGGGCGCGGCGGCGATCGCGGTTTCCAGGGCGGCCAGCGCCGATTCGGCTTCCCCCTGGTCCAGGAGCACCAGGGCAAGGTCCGCCGCCGCCGGAGGGTGCAGCGCGGCGGCGTGGCGCAGCAGGTTGCGCGCCTCGTCCAGGCTTCCCCGTTGATACAGGGCGAGGCCGAGCAGACGCAGGGTTTCGGGATGGTCGGGGGTTTGCGTCAGGCAGGCGCGGTAGGCCTTTACCGCCGCCGCCAGATCGCCGCGCCGGTGCGCGTCCAGGGCGGCGGAGAGAAGGTCGTCCGCCGGCGGGGTCATGGCCGAATGCCGTACTGCGCCGCCGTGGAACCGGGGTCGACGCACAGGAAATCGGCGCGCGAGGGATAGAACAGGCGGCAATCCAGGTCGGACTGGCGGTGCAGCACCGCGACCCGTCCGGACTTCGCGCAAACCTCGTTGGCCAGCGCCAGAACCTGGGCGGGGGTGGCCCTTCGGCTGTTGTAGCAGATCGACGGCGCGTCCGGCGTGGACTGGCCGATATAGGTCAGTTCCTCGAAGTTGGCATCGCGGCGGCGATCGACGAAGGCGCCGCTGCCGCAGCCGGACAGGGCCGTGGCGGCGAGGACAAGGACGGCCAGAACGGAAAGGCCCGAGGCCCGGCGGCGGGGCGTCGAAGACGGGGAAACGGACATCGGGAATTCTCCGCTGGCGGATGGGCGACCGAGACTCTAGCAGATGGTGGGCGGAATGAGAACGCCCGCAGATTGACCTTGCGCCGGTTTTGCCCATCTATGGGAGGGCGTCGCAGCGGACGCCGAGCAAACGAGGTTCTTGCGGCAATGACGATGGCGTTCGGGTTCGACGCGGGAGGCGGCGGAGGCGTCGCGCGGGGCGGCGTGCTCGCCCTCTACCGGGAACGGCTGGACCTGGGCGCGCTGTCCCCCGACCCGGTGCAGGAGAACGTCGCCGCCACCCTTCACGCTCTGGCCGAGCGCCTGGAGGCTTATCGTCCGGCGCCGGTCGCCGAGGGCTTCGGCGGCTGGCTGGACCGCCTGCGTTTCGGTTAAAGGGCCTCCCCCGCCCCGCCGCCGCGCGGCCTGTACATCTGGGGCGAGGTCGGGCGCGGCAAGTCGATGCTGATGGACATGTTCCATCAGGCGCTCGCCACTCATGCCAAGCGCCGCGTCCACTTCCACGTTTTCATGCGCGAGGTGCACGAGCAGTTGCATGCCCTGCGCCGCCAGCCCCACACCTTCGCCCGGGACGACATGGGCGATCCGCTGCTCGCGGTGACGCGTCTGATCGCACACGACCTGTGGGTGCTTTGCCTGGACGAGTTGGAGGTCCAGGACATCGGCGACGCGATGATCGTCGGCCGCCTGTTCACCGCGCTGACCGATCTCGGCGTGGTGGTGGTCACCACCTCGAACCGGCACCCCCGCGACCTCTACAAGGACGGACTGCAACGGGAAAAGTTCCTGCCCTTCATCGACTTGATTCTGTCGCGGCTGGACGTGTCGCATCTGGCCGCCGCCCGCGACTATCGTCTGGGGCGGCTGAAGGGGGCGCGGCTCTACCTGACCCCGCCGGGTCCGGAGGCCGACGCCGAACTGGAAACCCTGTTTCGCGAACTCGCGGGCGGCGTCGCGCCGTACGCCGACGTTCTGCACGTCAAGGGGCGCGCCGTCGCGGTGCCGCGCGCGGCGGGCAGCGTCGCCTGGTTTTCCTTCGCCGATCTGTGCGAGGCGGCGCTGGGCGCCACCGACTACATGGAGATCGCGGCGCGCTATCAGGCGGTGGTGGTTTCGGGAATTCCCCGCATGGGGGGCGACATGGCCTCGGCGGCGCGGCGCTTCGTCACCCTGATCGACGTGTTCTATGACCATCAGGTGAAATTGATCGTTTCCGCCGCCCAGCCGCCGGAGGCGCTGTATGATGGCGACACCGGCGGCTTTGAATTCCAAAGAACGGTTTCGCGCCTGATCGAGATGCAGGCGGAGGACTATCTGGGCGCGGCGCATCTGGCCTGAGGCGGGCGCCGCCGCCTTGCTTGAAACGACAGGGAAAACACGTTAGTCAGGGTGTGAGGGAGGCAGGGGGCGACCGGGTGACCGGACGCCCGCGCGCGGAACTCGGTGGTGGTGTGTCTTCGGCAGCAATCCGCGAACCGCGTCGGCGCGGGCGAGGGGGAGAGAACATGGCAAGGCATAAGATCGCATTGATCGGCTCCGGTCATATCGGCGGGTCCCTCGCCTATTTGATCGGCCTGAAGGAACTGGGCGACGTGGTGCTGTTCGACGTTTCCGACGGCACCCCCCAGGGCAAGGCTCTCGACATCGCCCAATCCACCCCGATCGAGGGCGTGGACGTGGCTTATGTCGGAAGCACCGGCTACGAGGTGATCAAGGATGCCGACGTGGTCATCGTCACCGCCGGGGTGCCGAGAAAGCCGGGAATGAGCCGCGACGACCTGATCGGCGTCAACGCCAAGGTGATGAGCGAAGTCGGCGAGGCGATCAAGACCTATTGCCCCGGCGCGTTCGTCATCTGCCTGACCAACCCCCTGGATGCGATGGTCTGGGTTCTGCAAAAGAAAAGCGGGGTTCCGGCGAAACATATCGTCGGCATGGCCGGGGTTCTGGATTCCGCCCGCTTCCGCTATTTCCTGTCGCAGGAGCTGGGGGTTTCGACCAAGGACGTCAGCGCCTTCGTGCTGGGCGGTCACGGCGACACCATGGTGCCGCTGATCCGCTATTCTACGGTGGCGGGGATTCCGGTTCCCGATCTGGTGCGGATGGGGTGGACGACCCAGGACAAGATCGACGCGATCGTGCAGCGCACCCGCGACAGCGGGGCGGAGATCGTCGGTCTGCTGAAGACCGGTTCGGCGTTCTATGCGCCGGCGGGGGCGGCGGTGGCGATGGCCGAGGCGTTCCTGAAGGACAAGAAGCGCGTGCTGCCCTGTGCGGCGCTTCTGAAGGGCGAATACGGGGTGAAGGACATGTTTATCGGCGTGCCGGTGGTGATCAGCGGCAAGGGTGTCGAACGCGTCGTCGAAATCGAACTCAACGCCGAGGAAAAGGCGATGTTCGACAAGTCGGTGGCGGCGGTGAACGTTCTGTGCAAAGCGGCCGCGGCCTTGATGTGATACCAGCCAACCATGATAGTGACTCGTTGGGACGGCGTAGAACGGTTTTCGGCTAGGAGCGGGGCGCGCCGCGATGGCGGGTCCATCGCCAGCGCTCCGCGACGACGCCCGAGGGCCGTTCCGCGCCGCCGGAACGGTCGGGTTTTCCGGCAACTCCGGGGCGTCGAAACCGCTTGCCGATGTCCCGCATCGCCCGCGCGGTTTCTCCTGCCGGGGATGCGGAAATTCCCGATCCCAAGCGGGTCGCTATCATGGTTGGATGGTATGAGGGGCCATCAGAACCCCGAACGGAAGGAATACAACCCGACATGAACATTCATGAATATCAAGCGAAACAGCTTTTGAAGGGTTACGGCGTCGATGTGTTGGACGGCGGCGTCGTTTACTCGGAAGTGGATGCCTTCACCGTTGCCGAACGCCTGGGCGGACCGGTGTGGGTGGTCAAGTCGCAGATTCACGCCGGGGGGCGAGGCAAGGGACGGTTCAAGGAGGAAGAGGCGGGTCCCGGCGGCGGGGTCCGGATCGCCCGTTCCGACCGCGACGTCGAAAAGTTCGCCTCGCAGATTCTGGGCAATACCCTGGTGACCCACCAGACCGGGCCGGAAGGCCAGCGGGTGAAACGGGTGTACGTTGAACAGGGGTGCGACATCCGACGCGAGTTGTACCTGTCGATCCTGGTGGACCGCAAGGCGTCGCGGGTGGCGCTGATGGCGTCGACCGAAGGCGGCATGGACATCGAGGAGGTGGCGGCGAAGACGCCGGAAAAGATCCTCACCCTGGACATCGATCCGGTGGAAGGGTTGCAGCCCTATCATGCGCGCCGCGTCGCCTATGACCTGAAGCTGGAAGGCAAGCAGGTCAAGGCGGCGGAAAAGTTGATCGCCGGTCTGTACAAGGCGTTCGTCGAGCTGGACGCGGCGATGATCGAGATCAATCCGCTGGTGGTCTCCGGCGACGACCGGGTGATCGCGTTGGACGCGAAGATGAGCTTCGACGACAACGCGCTCTATCGCCACCAGAGCGTCGAGAACCTGCGCGACGAGGACGAGGAAGACCCCGCCGAACTGGAAGCCGTCCGCCATTCCCTGAACTACGTGAAGCTGGACGGCAACATCGGTTGCATGGTCAACGGCGCGGGCCTGGCGATGGCGACCATGGACATCATCAAGCTGGCGGGCGGCGAACCGGCGAACTTCCTGGATGTCGGCGGCGGCGCGACCAAGGAGCGGGTGACCACCGCCTTCAAGCTGATCCTGGCGGATCCCAACGTGGAAGGGATTCTGGTCAACATCTTCGGCGGAATCATGCGTTGCGACGTGATTGCCGAAGGGGTGATCGCGGCGGCGCGGGAGGTCAGCCTCAACGTGCCGCTGGTGGTGCGTCTGGAAGGGACGAACGTCAACCTCGGCAAGCAGATTTTGAGCGAAAGTGGTTTGCCGATCATTGCCGCCGACAATCTGGCGGACGCGGCCGAGAAGGTCGTCAAGGCCGTGAAGGAGGCGAAGTAAATGGCGGTTCTCGTCGGCAAGCAGACCAAGGTGATCTGCCAGGGCTTCACCGGAGCGCAGGGCACCTTCCATTCGGAGCAGGCGATCGCCTACGGTACCAACATGGTGGGCGGGGTGACGCCGGGGAAGGGCGGCTCCAAGCATCTGGATCTTCCGGTGTTCGACACGGTGTGGGACGCGCGTCAGGCGACCGGCTGCGACGCGACGGTGATCTACGTTCCGCCGCCGCACGCGGCGGACGCGATTCTGGAGGCGGCGAACGCCGAGGTTCCGCTGATCGTGTGCATCACCGAAGGGATCCCGATCCTCGACATGGTCCGGGTGAAGCGGGAGCTGTCGAACTCGAAGTCGCGGCTGATCGGCCCGAACTGTCCGGGGGTGATCACCCCCGGGGAATGCAAGATCGGAATCATGCCCGGACACATCCATAAGCGGGGCAAGGTGGGGATCGTGTCGCGGTCCGGCACCCTGACCTACGAGGCGGTGGCGCAGACGACGGCGGCGGGGCTGGGGCAATCGACCTGCATCGGCATCGGCGGCGACCCGGTGAACGGCACCAACTTCACCGAGGCGCTGGAACTGTTCATCGCCGACGCGGAAACCGAGGCGATGATCATGATCGGCGAGATCGGCGGCTCGGCCGAGGAAGACGCGGCGCGGTTCTATCAGGAGAGCGGCTGCAAGAAGCCCCTGGTCGGGTTCGTCGCCGGGGCGACCGCGCCGCCCGGACGGCGGATGGGCCATGCCGGGGCGATCATCGCCGGCGGCGACCGCACCGCCGCCGAGAAGATGGAGTTCATGCGCTCCTGCGGCCTGTTCGTCGCCGAATCCCCCGCGGCCCTGGGGCAGACCATGCTCAAGGCCCTGAAGGGCTAGGGAGCCAAACCATCCGCCGGACGCCGGGACAATCCCGGCGTCCGGCCCGGATACGTCGGCGGAACCGGCGTTCGCACGAAACAGGGAGGCCTCGCGGCCGAAAAGCCGCGTCGACCCGAGCACATGGTTGGATTGATCGATTCCTCGTTCTTGAGCGGCGCCAACGCCACGTTCATCGCCGAGCTTTATGCCCGGTATCTTGACGATCCCGCGTCGGTGGACGCCAGTTGGCTTCCCTATTTCGCCGAACTCGCCGACGACCCGGCGGCGGTGCACGGCGACTTCGTCGCCACGCCCTGGGCGAAGCGCGGCAGCAAGGTGATCGGCGTGCCCGATCCCGACGCGCCGCCGCCGAAGAAGGGGCTGAAGGAGGGGGCCGTCGCCCTCGCCGGGAGCGGCGACTCGGAAGAGGACGTCCGCAAGCGCATCGTCGATTCGATCCGCGCCCTGATGATGATTCGGGTGTACCGGGTGCGCGGCCATTTGATGGCCGATCTCGACCCCCTGAAGATGTCCAAGCCGCCGCAGCATCCGGAACTCGATTACCGTTCCTACGGCTTTACCGAGGACGACCTCGACCGCGAAATCTATATGGATTACGTGCTCGGGCTGGAGAAGGCGACGCTGCGCCGCATCCTCCAGGTGGTGCAGATGACCTATTGCGGCACCATCGGCGTCGAGTACATGCACATCCAGGATCCGGACCAGAAGGCCTGGATTCAGAAGCGCATCGAGACCGAGGCCAACCAGCCCCGCTTTACCGATCGCGGCAAGCGCACCATCCTCGAACGCCTGACCGAGGCCGAGGGCTTCGAGCGCTTCCTGCAACTGAAGTACACCGGCACCAAGCGTTTCGGCCTGGAAGGCGGCGAGACGATGATCCCCGCCATCGAACAGATTCTCAAACGCGGCAGCCAGCTCGGCATCCGCGAGGTGGTGCTGGGGATGGCGCATCGCGGTCGCCTCAACACCCTGACCACCCTGCTGCACAAGCCCTATCGCGCGATGTTCTCGGAGTTTCAGGGCAACCCGGCGAACCCCGAGGACGTGCAGGGTTCGGGCGATGTGAAGTACCATCTCGGCACCTCCGCCGACCGCGAGTTCGACGGCATCGAGGTTCACCTGTCGCTGACCGCCAATCCGTCGCACCTGGACGCGGTGGACCCGGTGGTTCTGGGCAAGGTGCGCGCCAAGCAGGAACAGCGCGGCGACGCGGAGCGCAACCAGGTGATGGGCCTTCTGATCCACGGCGATGCGGCCCTGGCCGGGCAGGGGGTGATCTCCGAATGCCTGATGCTGTCGCAGCTTGAGGGCTACACCACCGGCGGCACCCTGCACTTCGTGATCAACAACCAGATCGGCTTCACCACCGCGCCGCGGTATTCGCGCTCCGGCCCCTATTGCACCGACGTGGCGAAGGGGGTGCAGGCGCCGATCTTCCACGTCAACGGCGACGACCCCGAGGCGGTGGTTCACGTTTCGCGCATCGCGATGGAATTCCGCCAGGAATTCAAGACCGACGTGGTGGTGGACATGGTCTGCTATCGCCGCCATGGCCATAACGAAAGCGACGAGCCGGCGTTCACCCAGCCGATCATGTACCGCAAGATCGCCCGCCATCCGACCACCCGGCAAATGTACGCCCGGGCGCTGGAAGAGCGCGGCACCATCGCGGCGGGCGAGGCGGACGGCTTGGTCTCGGCGTTTCACGACCGTCTGGAACAGGAGTTCGCGGCGGCCAAGTCCTTCCGCCCGAACAAGGCCGACTGGCTGGAAGGCCGTTGGAGCGGCCTGATCCAGGTGCAGGACCCGGACAGCGATACCCCGGACGAGAAGGCGGCGTTCCAGGAGGAACGCACCGGCGTGCCGCTCGACGATTTGCGCGCGGTGGGCAAGGCTCTCGCCACCGTCCCCGAGGGCTTCAACGTCAACCGCAAGATTCTGCGCCAGTTGGAAGCCAAGCAGGAGATGTTCGACAAGGGCGAGGGCATCGACTGGGCCACCGCCGAGGCGCTGGCCTTCGGCACCCTTTTGAAGGAGGGCACGCCGGTCCGCCTGTCCGGCCAGGACTGCGGGCGCGGCACCTTCTCGCAGCGGCACGCGGTGCTGATCGACCAGGACGGCGAAACCCGCTACGTGCCACTTGCCAACGTCGCGCCGGAGCAGGGCCATTTCGAGGTTCTCGACAGCCCGTTGTCGGAAAACGCGGTTCTGGGGTTCGAGTACGGTTATTCCCTGGCCGAACCGCACCAGTTGGTGCTGTGGGAAGGTCAGTTCGGCGACTTCGCCAACGGTGCGCAGGTGATCTTCGACCAGTTCATCAGTTCGGGCGAATCGAAGTGGCTGCGGATGTCGGGGCTGGTCTGCCTGCTGCCCCACGGCTTCGAGGGGCAGGGCCCCGAACACAGTTCGGCGCGGCTCGAACGCTATTTGCAGCTTTGCGCCGAGGACAACATGCAGGTCGGCAATTTCACCACCCCGGCCAACTATTTCCACGCGCTGCGGCGGCAGGTGAGGCGGAATTTCCGCAAGCCCCTGATCCTGATGACGCCGAAGTCGATGCTGCGCGACAAGCGGATGACCAGTTCGCTCGCCGACTTCACCCCGGATGGTCGTTTCATGCGCACCATCCCCGAGGTCGAGACCCTCGCCCCGGACGACACGGTGCGCCGCGTCCTGCTGTGTTCGGGCAAGGTCTATTTCGATCTGGCGGCGGGGCGCGCCGAGCGGGGGATCGACGACGTCGCGATCATCCGCGTCGAACAGCTTTACCCTTGGCCGAAGAACACCCTGCATCGCCACCTGTCGCGCTATCCCAACGCCGAGATCTTCTGGGTGCAGGAGGAACCGGCGAACATGGGCGCCTGGCTGTTCGCCCATCCGCGCCTCGCCTTCCTGATGGAGGAACTGGGACGCGCCGACGCCCGGCCGGTGTACGTCGGTCGCCGCGCCGCCGCCTCGCCCGCCACCGGGCTGTTGCGCACCCACAACGCCGAACAGGCGTCGATCGTCGAACAGGCGCTGACCGGCAAGCGGGACGAACTGTTCCAGCCGTTCCGGCGCAGCACCAACCTCGCCCGGCTTTTGCCGCAGGGGTCGGTGCCGAAGAAAAGGTAACCCGACCCCCTTCGGGGCCATACCGTTTTCGATACCAGAAGTGGTCAAAACAACATGCCTTACGAAATCGTCGTCCCGACGCTCGGGGAATCGGTGGTCGAAGCCACCGTCGCGAAATGGTTCAAGCAGGTGGGCGAGGCGGCGGAAGCCGACGAACCCCTGGTCGAACTGGAAACCGACAAGGTGACGGTGGAGGTCAACGCCCCCGCCGCCGGAACCCTGGTCGAAATCGTCGCCCCCGAAGGCGCCGAGGTCCAGGTCGGCGCGCTGCTCGCCCATCTGGGCGCGGCGGGCGCGCTGCCCCAGCCGAAGATCGCCCTCGCCGCCGCCCAGCCCAAGGCCGGGTCCGAGGTTTTGGCCGCTGCGGTGGCCGCCGCCGCCCAACCCGTCGCCGGTCTGGACGATCTCGCCCCGGCGGTTCGCAAACTGGTTGCGGAAAAAGGCCTGGATCCGGCGGTCATCCCCGCCTCGAGCAAGGACGGACGCCTGACCAAGGAAGACGTGATCGACTTCCTGGAAGGCCGTACCCGGGTGATGGCCGGTCCGGTCGCCGCTCAGCCCCTGGCTGCGCCGCCGACCCCCGCTCCGCTGCCGCCGCGTTCCGCCGATCCGCGCGAGGACCGGGTGAAGATGACCCGCCTGCGCCGCCGCATCGCCGAGCGCCTGAAGGACGCGCAGAACACCGCCGCGATCCTGACCACCTTCAACGAGGTGGACATGACCGCGATCATGGACCTGCGCAACCGCTATAAGGATGCCTTTGAAAAGAAGCACGGCGCGCGCCTCGGCTTCATGTCGTTCTTCGTCAAGGCGTGCGTCGCCGCGCTGAAGGATCTTCCGGCGGTCAACGCCGAGATCGCGGGCGACGAAATCGTCTTCAAGAACTATTACGACGTCGGCGTCGCGGTGGGCACGCCGCAGGGGCTGGTGGTGCCGGTGGTCCGCGATTGCGACGCCAAGTCCCTGGCGCAGATCGAAAAGGAAATCGCCGGGCTCGCGGGCAAGGCGCGCGATGGCAAGCTGACCGTTGATGACATGACCGGCGGCACCTTCACCATCACCAACGGCGGGGTCTATGGCTCGCTGATGTCGACGCCGATCCTCAACCCGCCGCAGTCGGGCATCCTGGGGATGCACAAGACGATGATGCGGCCGATGGTGATGCCCGACGGCTCGATCGCGGCGCGGCCGATGATGTACCTGGCGCTCTCCTACGATCACCGGATCATCGACGGCGGCGAGGCGGTGACCTTCCTGGTCAAGGTCAAGGAAGCCCTGGAAGACCCGGCGCGTCTGGTGCTGGGGGTGTAAAAGGGAAAAGGCCGGGCTCCGCCCGGACCCGGCAAGGGGCTTGGCCCCTTGCATCCCATAAGTTTTTCGCGCGTAGCGCCATCAAACCATCGCTTCCGCGTGACGAATGACTGCCGCTGACGCGGCGAAAAAAGGAATGGGTACACAGGGTCCGCGACCCTGTGCGGGGTCCAGGGGCGGAGCCCCTGGCCTGGTTTTTTTTGATAGAGGCGAACATGGCGACGAACAAGGATACGGCATTCGACGTGGTGGTGGTGGGCGGCGGCCCGGGCGGGTACGTGTGCGCCATTCGCGCCGCGCAGTTGGGGCTGAAGGCGGCTTGCGTCGAAAAGCGGGGGACGCTGGGAGGCGCCTGCCTCAACGTCGGCTGCATTCCGTCGAAGGTTCTGTTGCAGTCCTCGCACCATTACCACACGGCGAAGGAGGAACTGGCGGCGCACGGCGTCAAGGTGTCGGGGGTGGAGTTGGACCTGGCCGCGATGATGGGCCGCAAGGAGAAGGTGGTCGCCGACTTCACCAAGGGCATCGAGTTCCTGTTCAAGAAGAACAAGGTCGCCTATTTCAAGGGAACCGCCGCCTTCACCGGGCCGAACGCCCTGACCGTGACCGGCGCCGATGGCGAGACCGCGATCGCCGCGAAGGCCGTGGTGATCGCCACCGGTTCGGTTTCCGCGCCGCTGCCGGGGGTGGAGATCGACGAAAAGCGCCTGTTGTCCTCGACCGGCGCGCTGGCGTTGGCCGAGGTGCCGAAGTCCCTGGTGGTGATCGGCGCCGGGGTGATCGGCCTGGAACTGGGTTCGGTGTGGGCGCGCCTGGGGGCGAAGGTCACCGTCGTCGAATTCCTCGACAAGATACTGCCGCCCTTCGATGACGAGATTTCCAAGCAGATGCAGCGCATCCTGGAACGCCAGGGAATCGCCTTCAAGCTTGGCCACAAGGTGACCGGCGTCGCCGCCGCCGAGTCCGGCGCGACGCTGACGGTGGAGCCGGTGAAGGGCGGAGAGCCGTCGGAAATCGCCGCCGACGCGGTGCTGGTGGCGATCGGACGCAGGCCCTATACCGAAGGCCTGAATCTTGCGGCGGCGGGGGTGTCCCTGACCGACAAGGGCTTCATTCCGGTGGATGCGCACGGGCGCACCAACGTTGCCGGGGTCTATGCCATCGGCGACGTGGTGGGCGGCCTGATGCTCGCCCACAAGGCCGAGGAAGAGGGCGTGGCGGTGGCGGAGACCATCGCCGGGCAGGCGGGGCACGTCAATCATGCGGTGATCCCCTCGGTGGTCTACACCAGCCCCGAGATGGCGAGCGTCGGCAAGACCGAACAGCAGTTGAAGGCCGAGGGCACCGCCTTCGCGGTCGGCAAGTTCACCTTCATCGCCAATTCCCGCGCCAAGGCCAACGGCGAGTCCCTGGGCTTCGTCAAGATTCTTGCCGATGCGCGCACTGATCGGGTGCTGGGGGCGCATCTGATCGGGCCGCAGGCGGGCGAACTGATCGCCGAGGTGGCGATGGCGATGGAATTCGGCGCTTCCGCCGAGGACATCGCGCGCACCTGCCATGCCCATCCCTCGCTGTCCGAAGCGGTGAAGGAGGCGGCGATGGACGTCGCCAAGCGCGCCATCCACGCATAGAACCGGAGCGGGCCGTGGCGTTCCCCTGGCCGCAGGTGCTGTCGCATGCGCGGGAGCTGCTGCGTCTGGCGTTGCCCACGGTGGTGATGCGCAGCGGCGCGCTGGTGATGCTGATGGCGGACATCGTCATGCTGGGCCGCGCCTCGTCGCGCGAGCTGGCCTTCTACAGCCTGGCGCAGGGACCGGTCAGCACCTTGCTGCTGACCTCTCTCGGCTTGGTGATGGGAACCCTGGTCTTGACCTCGCAGTTGCACGGCGCGGGGCTGGATTCGCGCTGCGGCGGAGTCTGGAGGCGGTCGGTCCCCTAGGGGGGGCGGTGGCGGCGGTCTGGGTCTGGCGGATGCGCGACCGCCATGGCTGGGGGTTGCAGCGGCGGCTGGGCTATGCGGCGGGGGCGAGCATCGGGGTGGAGGCGTTCGCCTTTTCCTCGCTCAACGTCATGGCGGGGTGGTTCGGCGCGGCGTCTCTCGTGGCCTATGCCATCGGCATCAATCTTTTGGGGATGATCTTCATGGTTTCCCTGGGGGTGGGCGCGGCGACCAGCGTGCGGGTGGGGCACGCCTTCGGGCGCGGCGATCTTCCCGACGCCGAGGTGGCGGGCTGGACCGGATTGATCCTCAACACCTTGTTGGCGCTGCCGATCGTCGCCGCCTTTCTGGCGTGGCCGCAGGGGTTCGCCGCGATCTACAGCGCCGATCCGGAGGTGCTGGCGGTGGCGGCGGTGATGGTGGCGTGGATCGCGGCGATCCTGCCCTTCGACGGCGCGCAGGCGGTGATGTCGAATGCGTTGAGGGGGCGGGGCGAGACCTGGGCGCCGATGATTTTGCAGGGAATCGCCTATCTGGGGGTGATGATGCCGCTGGCGTGGGCGCTGTCGACCCGCCTGGGGATGGGGGCGGGAGGCCTGTTCGCGGCGATCGCGGCGGGCAGCGTGGTGTCGGCGGTTGCGCTTTCGGCGCGCTTCCGGTGGTTGGCGCGGCGCGACTATGCTAGAAGCGAGGAAGGGAAGACACCGGGGTTGCAGGGTGATGCGCGACAGGGCCAATCCTGACCGGGGGTATCGTATGGGCCGCCGCGCCTTTCTGGCGTCGGCGGCGGCCTTGGGTTTGGCTTGGTCGCATCCCTCCTGGGCTCAGGCGGTGCGGTTTTTCCGCATCGGCGGCGGGCCTCCGGGCGGCACCCTGTTTCCCGCCGCCGGGTGGATCAGCGCCGCGATCAGCAATCCGCCGGGGTCGCGCCCCTGCGAAAAGAACGGCAGTTGCGGGGTTCCCGGACTGATCGCCCTGGCGCAATCCACCGATGGCGCGTTGGCCAATCTGAGGGCGCTGCGCGAGGGCGCCTTCGACGCCGCGATCGCCTATGCCGACGTCGCCCACGACGCGCTGATGGGGCGTGGCGGGTTCGCCGCCGAGAGGGCGTTCTCGGAGTTGCGGGCGGTGGCGATCCTGGCGCCGGAAAGCCTGCATATCGTGGCGCGGCGCGGCGGCCCGATTCGCCGCATCGCCGACCTGAAGGGGCGACGCATCGCGGTGGGGGCGGCGGCGGCGGGGTCCGCCGCTCTGGCCGAACTGGTGTTGCGTCTGCACGAGGTGCGGCGCGGCCAGTACCGCGCCCTGCCGCTCAACCCCGAGGCGGCGGCCACCGCCTTCGCCGAAGGCCGTATCGACGCCATGGTGTTCCTGGCCCGCCCGCCCGCCGGAGTGGCACGTCAGGTGATGGAGGATCACGGCGGCATGCTGCTGGGGCTCGACCCGGGGAAGACGCAAGCGGCGATCCGGGCCGATTCGTTCCTGACCGCGATGGAAATTCCGGCGTTCGCCTATGGCGGCGCGGCGGTGCCGACGGTGGGGGTGGCGCCGGTTCTGCTGGTCCGCGAGTCGATGGACGAAGAACTGGTGACGGCTCTCAGCCGTGCCCTCTGGCTGGCGATGAGGGACGCGGACGGGACGCATCCGCTGCATCCCGAGGGGTTCGCGGCGGCGCAGATCGGGCGGCGCGGCGTGCCGCTGCATCCGGCGGCCCGGGCCTTTCGCGACGTCCTGTTGCGCGCCGGGGAGACCCCCTCGGTGCGCTGATTTCCGGCGCATCGGCCGGGCGACGCGAAGGCAATCGCGATCTTTCAGGGCCTTGGGGATTGCGGCGGAGCCGCGCCTCGGGTAAATAGATACGATACTGAAATAAAAGCCCGCGCGTTCCCGCCGCGCCATCGACCCGCCCAAGGATGGCTCATGTCGCAAAAGCTCTCCCCCGTTGAAGCCCTGGACCTCTGGCAAAGGGTGAGCGTCGCGAGCGTCCGTCAGGACGCCCCCGACCTGTCGGCGCGACAGATGGCGCTGCTGTTGACCGTCTATCTGACCCAGCCGCCGCACACCGTGCGCGGCCTGGCGGAAACCTTGAAGGTTTCCAAGCCTGCGGTGACCCGCGCGGTGGATCGTTTGAGCGAGCTTGGCATGGTCAAGCGCAAGGTGGACGAGCACGACCGCCGTAGCGTTCTGATCCAGCGCACCGTCAAGGGATCGGTGTTCCTGCGCGAATTCGGCGACACCATCGTCGCCGCCAGCGATCCGGACGCCGCCAACCTCGATTGAAGTTGCAACGCCACGACGTCGATTCGCAGGCGGAATCGTTTTCGTTCAGACCCGGGTGAACAGCGAGCGCACGATCTCGGTCAGGGCGACGCCCAGTTTGTCGTCGTCGGTGACCGTGACTTCGCCGCGCGCGATCAGCACGTTGTCGGCGAAGACGTCCACCGGCTCGTCGGTCTTGCGGTCGAGTTCCACCACCGCGCCGCGCCCCAACTTCAGCAACTGGTGGACCCGCAAGTCCGCCTTGCCCAGCACCACCGAGATTTCCACCGGCACGTCGTAGATCGCCTCGCGGTTGGCGGCGGGGCGGGCGGGTTCGGCGGCGGGCTTCGCGGCTTCCTCGGCCTCGATTTCGGCCATCGCGGCGGCCATGTCCATCTCGCCGTCGTCGTCGGTTTGGTTTTCGTCGGCCATGACGCGTCCTCGAAGCCCGGTTCAGGACTTCATTCTAGTCCCGTGGGGTTAAGATTTGGTAGCGCCGCCGACAACAGCGCCCGGGTGTAGGGATGCTCGGGCGCCGAGAGCACCCGTTCCGCCGGGCCGCTTTCGACGACGCGACCGTCCTTCATCACCAGGATGTCGTCGGACAGCGCCCGAACTACCTTAAGGTCGTGGCTGATGAACAGATAGGCGATGTTCAGCCGGTCCTGGATGTCGCGCAACAGATCGACGATCTGCGCCTGCACCGAAACGTCGAGCGCCGAGGTCGGCTCGTCGAGGATCAGCAGCTTCGGCCCCAGGATCAGGGCGCGGGCGATGGCGATGCGCTGCCGCTGCCCGCCCGAGAATTCGTGCGGATAACGGTCCTGCATCGCCGGGTCCAGCCCCACCTCGGCCAGCGCCGCGCCGATGCGCCGCCGCCGTTCGTCGGCGGACAAGCCGGGGGCGTGGATGTCCAGACCCTCGCCGACGATGCCGCCCACCGACAGGCGCGGGCTGAGCGAGCCGTGGGGGTCCTGGAACACCACCTGCATCGCCTTGCGCAGGGGCCGCAGGCGGGCGCGCGGCAGGGTCGAGATATCCTCGCCGCCGAAGCGGATCGTCCCCTCCGACCCGATCAGACGCAACAGGGCGAGGCCCAGGGTGCTTTTCCCCGATCCCGATTCCCCCACCACCCCCAGGGTGCGTCCGGGGCGCAGGGTCACGTCCACCCCGTCCACCGCCTTGACGTACCCTCGGGCGCGGCGCAGCAGGCCGCCCTTGATCGGTAACCAGACCTTGATCCCCTTCGCCTCCAGCACCGGCGGGTCGGCGGCTTCGGCGCGCGGCGGCTTCGGCCTCGGCTGGGCGGAGAGCAGCTTTTTCGTATAGGCATGGCGGGGGGCGGCGAAGAGTTCGGCGGAGGGCGCGGTTTCGACGATCTTTCCTTGCGTCATCACCGCGACGCGGTCGGCGATGCGCCGCACGATCGACAGATCGTGGGTGATGAACAGCACCGCCATCCCCAGGCGGGTCTGCAAGTCCTTGATCAGGTCGAGGATCTGCGCCTGGATGGTGACGTCGAGGGCGGTGGTCGGCTCGTCGGCGATCAGCAGGTCGGGGTCGTTGGCGAGCGCCATGGCGATCATCACCCGCTGCCGCTGCCCGCCGGACAGTTCGTGCGGCAGGGCGTTGATGCGGGATTCCGGGTCGGGCAGACCGACCAGGGACAGAAGCTCGATCACCCGCGCCCGCGCCGCCTGTCCGGTCAGGCCCTTGTGCAGGGCTAGGGTCTCGCCGATCTGGCGGCCGATGCCGTGCAGCGGGTTCAAGCTGGTCATCGGCTCCTGGAAGATCATCCCCACCCGCCCGCCGCGAAAGGCGCACAGGGCGGCGGGAGACATCGCCAGAACCTCGTCGCCGTCGAAGCGGAGGCTCCCCGTTACCCGCGCCGCTTCCGGCAGCAGGCGCAGGACGGACAGCGCGGTGACCGATTTTCCCGAACCGGATTCGCCGACCAGGGCCAGGGTTTCGCCGCGCGCCAGGGTCAGGCCGATGCCGTCCACCGCCGGGGCGGCGTCGCCGAAGGCGATGGCGAGGCCCGAGATCTCCAGAAGCGGGGTCGGTTCGGCCGTCATTGCGTCTTCCTGGGGTCGAAGGCGTCGCGCACCGCCTCGCCGACGAAGACGAGAAGGCTCAAGAGCAGCGACACCACGATGAAGCCGGACAATCCCAGCCATGGGGCTTGCAGGTTTTCCTTCCCCTGGCGCAGCAGATCGCCGAGGGAGGCGGAGCCGGGCGGCAGCCCCAGCCCCAGAAAGTCGAGCGAGGTCAGCGCCACCACCGCGCCGGAAAGGACGAAGGGCAAAAAGGTGATGGTCGCCACCATGGCGTTGGGCAGGACGTGGCGGACGACGATGCGGAAATCGGACAGCCCCAGGGCACGGGCGGCGCGCACGTATTCGAAGTTCCGCGCGCGCAGGAACTCGGCGCGGACCACGCCGACCAGGGCGGTCCAGCTGAACAGCAGCAGGATCACCAGAAGGGTCCAGAATCCGGGGACGATCGCCGAGGTGACGATGATCAGGATGAACAGCTGCGGCAGGCTGCCCCAGATTTCCAGGAAGCGCTGGAAGAGCAGATCGACCCAGCCGCCCAGGTATCCCTGTACCGCTCCGGCGGCGACGCCGATCGCCGAGGCGGAAACCGTCAGCGCCAGGCCGAACAGCACCGAAATCCGGAAGCCGTAGATCAGCCGCGCCAGGACGTCGCGGCCTTGGTCGTCGGTGCCCAGCCAGTTCTGCGCCGATGGCGGCGAGGGCGCGGGCCGGTTCAGGTCGTAGTTGACGGTGGCGTGGGAAAAGCGGATCGGCGGCCAGACTGCCCAGCCGTTTTGGGCGATTTGCTCGCGGATGAAGGGGTCGCGGAAATCGGCGGAGGTGGGGAAATCGCCGCCGAAGGCGGTTTCCGGATAGTCCGCCGCCACCGGCATGAACACCTCTCCGCCATAGACCACCAGCAGCGGCCGGTCGTTGGCGATCACCTCGGCCAGAAGGCTGATCCCGAAGAGGACCAGAAACACCACCAGCGACCAGAATCCCCGCCGGTTGGCGCGGAAGGCGGCCAGACGGCGGCGGGTGATCGGGGTGAGCGCGGGAAGCCGCATCGCCTAAAGCTCCCGCGCTTCGAAATCGATGCGCGGGTCCACCGCGTGATAGGTCAGATCGCCGATCAGGCTCAGCACCAGCCCCAGCAGGGAAAAGGCGTACAGGGTGCCGAACATCACCGGATAGTCGCGGTTCATCGCCGCCTCGAAGCCCAACAGGCCGATGCCGTCCAGCGAGAAGATCACCTCGATCAGCACCGATCCGGTGAACAGCATGCCGATCAGGGTCGCCGGGAACCCGGCGATCACCACCAGCATGGCGTTGCGGAAGACGTGACCGTAGAGCACCCGCCCCTCGCTCAACCCCTTGGCCCGCGCGGTCAGCACGTACTGCTTGTTGATTTCTTCCAGGAAGGCGTTCTTGGTCAGCATGGTCAGCCCGGCGAAGCCGCCGATCGATAGGGCGGTGACCGGCGGCGCCAGATGCCAGGCGTAATCGGCGATGCGCGCCGGCCAGGACAGGTCCGCCCAGTTGTCCGAGGTCAATCCCCGCAGCGGGAACCAGTCGAGATACCGCCCCCCGGCGAAGACGATGATCAACAGGATGGCGAACAGAAATCCCGGCACCGCGTGGCCGACGATGATCGCCCAACTGGAGGCGACGTCGAAGCGCGAGCCGTTCTTCACCGCCTTCCGAACCCCCAGGGGGATCGAGATCAGATAGATGATCAGGGTGCTCCAGATGCCGAGGGAGGCCGACACCGGCAGCTTGTCCAGGATCAGGTCCACCACCCGCCGGTCGCGGTAATAGCTGCTGCCCAGGTCGAACGCCGCGTAGGACTTCACCATCATCAGGAAACGGGTGAGCGGCGGCTTGTCGAAGCCCATCTGGCGTTCCAGATCGGCGATGAAGGCGGGGTCCAGACCCTGCGCGCCGCGATATTTCGACTCGCCCCCCCCCGCATCGGCGGCGCGCGGCGCGGGGCGCGCCGTCTCCGCCGCGCCGGTGCCGGAAATCCGCGCCGTGGCGTCGGTGGTCTGTCCCTCCAGCCGTGCCAGAATCTGCTCGATCGGGCCGCCCGGCGCCAACTGCACGAACAGAAAATTGACGCCGATGATCCCCAACAGGGTCAGCGGCATCAACAGCAGTCGGCGAACGATATAGGCGAACATCGGTTGTCCTTAAAACGCGCGGGCGCTGCCCGCACCCGCACAGGGGCGCGGCCCCTGTGTACCCATTTTTCTTTTCGCCGCGAAGCGGCCATCGATTTTTACACGGAAACGACGATTTTATCGCGCTGCGCGCAAAAACTTTGGAATGGGGGTGCGGGGGGGCCTGAGGTCCCACGCAACGTTCTGGTTTTACGGACGCTTCAGCGCCTTGTCCTTGGCCGGGTCGATCCACCAGTTCCAGGTGTCGGCGCCGCGCAGGGCGGTTTTGTCCGGCTGGCCGAAGCGGTTCCAATAGGCGATGCGGTCGTGTGGCAGGTGCCATTGCGGGATGACGTAGTGGCCCCACAGCAGCACGCGGTCCAGCGCCCGGCTGGCGGCGACCAGTTCGGCGCGGTCCTTGGCGAGGACGATGCGGCGGATGATCGCGTCGAGGACCGGGGACTTCACCCCCATCAGGTTGCGCGATCCGGGGCGGTCGGCGGCGGCGGAGCCGAAGAAGTTCTCCTGCTCGTTGCCCGGCGACAGGGACTGGCCGAAGCTGCCGATCATCATGTCGAAGTCGAATTCCCGCACCCGGTTCTGGTACTGGTTGACGTCCACGGTGCGCAAGCCGGCTTCCACCCCGATCTTTTTCAGGTTCTGGATGAAAGGCAGGGTGATGCGTTCCCAGGCCGCGCCCTGGGCGGCGTTGATCATGATCTCGAAGCGCATCGGACGACCGGAGGCGGTTTCGGTCAGAACGCCGTTCTTCACCTCCCATCCGGCGGCGCGCAGTTGGGCGAGAGCGGCGCGCAGATTGGCGCGCAGGCCGTTCTCCCCCGCCACCTTGGGCGCGGCATAGACGGTGGTGAAGACCTCGGGCGGAATATCCTTGCGGAAGGGTTCCAGAATCGCCAGCTCGGCGGCGTCGGGCAGGGCGTCGGCGGCGAGCTCCGAGTTGTCGAAATAGCTCTCGGTGCGGCGGTACGCGCCGTAGAACAGGGTGGCGTTGGTCCATTCGAAGTCGAAGGCCTGGGCTAGGGCGGCGCGCACCCGGGGGTCGGCGAAGATCGGGCGGCGGGTGTTGTAGACGAAGCCCTGCATGCCGGAGGGGGTGTGGCGCGGAATCTCGGCGCGAATCACCCGGCCGTCGGCGACGTCGGGGAAGTCGTAGGCGGTGGCCCACTTCTTCGCCTCGTACTCGGCGATGATGTCGAAGGCTCCGGCCTTGAACGCCTCGAGCGCCACGGTGGTGTCGCGGTAATAGTCGAAGCGCACCGTGTCCGGGTTGTTGCGGCCCCGGTTCACTGGCAAATCGCGGCCCCAATAGTCCTTCACCCGCGCGTAGACGATGGAACGCCCCGCCTCGGACGCGGCGATCTTGTAGGGGCCGCTGCCCAGGGGCGGCTCCAGGGTGGTCGCGGCGAAGTCGCGGCCCTGCCAGTAATGTTTGGGCAGCACCGGCATCTGGACGATGATCAGCGGCAGTTCGCGGTTGCCCGCCTCGCGGAAGGTGAAGGTGACGGCGTCGGCTCCGGTTTTCTCCACCTTCGCCACTCCGGCGTAATAGCTGCGATAGAAGGGGTCGCCCGCATCGCGAAGGGTCTCGAAGGTGAAGATCACGTCCTCGGGGGTGATCGGCTTGCCGTCGTGCCACTTCGCCTCGGGACGCAGGGCGAAGCGCACCCAGGAACGGTCCTCCGGTACGGTGACGGTCTTGGCGACCAGGCCGTATTCGGTGAACGCCTCGTCCATGCCGGGAAGGGTCAGGGTGTCGGCGATCAGCCACAGCCCCGATGCCGCCATCCCCTTCAGGGTATAGGCGTTCAGGGTGTCGAAGCCGCCGATGGCGTGCAGGCGCAGGGTTCCGCCCTTCGGCGCATCCGGATTGACATAGGGGAAGTGCCGGAAATCCGCCGGATAGGCGGGCGCACCGTGCATCGCGATGCCGTGCATCGGCTTGGGCTCGTCCGCCGCCGCGGGTAGGGCGAAAAACAGGGCAAGAAGAAGGAAGGCCAGGGCGCTGCCCTGGACCCGCCGGGGCCTGGAGGCCCCGGACCCCCATTCGTTGGTTTTTGCCGCGCAGCGGCGATCGACCGTCACGCGGGAGCCATGGGCCGATGGCGCTTCGCGCGAAAACCAAAAGGAAAGGGATGCGCGAAGGGATTGGAGCCCCGGTCCACCGCAGGGGGACAAATCGCCCCGGTGGGGCGATTTGAGGGTGGAAATCCCCCGGAGGGAAGGCCCTTCGCAGGTTTTGGTTTTTGCGGCAAGCGGCATGGGAACCTCCCTATATGGCGAGGGCATCCTTGGCTTCGTCGAAGAGTTCGGCGGACCCGGCGGCGAGGATGCGACCGGGGACTTTTCCGGCGGCGAAGGGCGGGATTTCTCCGGTCCAGTCGGCGACCTTGCCGCCCGCGCCCGCGATCGCCGGGAACAGGGCGGCGTAGTCGTGGAGCTTCAAGTCCGCCTCGCATACCAGATCGACGCAGCCGCAGGCGAGCAGGCCATAGGCATAGCAGTCCGCGCCGAAGCGGGTGGATTTGACGCGTTCCGACAGGCGGGCGAAGGCCTGCGCCTCCGTGCCGGGGGCGAACATTTCAGGCGCGGTGGAATAGAGGTAGGCCTGCGCCAGGGTACGGCCCGTGCGGGTGCGGATGTCCCGTCCGTCCAGGGTGGTGGGGCGTCCCTTCGCCCCCAGCCAAAGCTCGCCGGTGATCGGCTGGAAGATCACCCCCAGGACCGGCTCGCCGCCGTGCAGCAGGGCGATCAGGGTGCCGAAGCTGGGCTTGCCGGTGATGAAGCTTTTGGTGCCGTCGATCGGGTCGATCACCCAGGCGCGGGCGGCGTCGGGGCGGTCGGCGCCGAATTCCTCGCCGATCACCCCGTCCTTCGGACGCTCCGCCGCCAGGATGCGGCGCAGGGTCTGTTCGATTTCGCGGTCGGCGATGGTGACCGGGCTGGCGTCGGCCTTGTCGTCCACCGGGATCGGCTGGCGGAAGTATTTGCGCGCGATCGGCTCCGCCGCCGCCGCCAGACGCAGCGCCAGATCGATCAGCGAGGCGTCGAGCGCGGCCATGTCATTCCGCCCGGATCAGGGTGCCCGCGCCCTGCGGCGTATAGATTTCCAGAAGGATGGTGTGGGCGACCTTGCCGTTCAGGATCACCGCCGCTTCCACCCCCTTGCTCACCGCATCGAGGCAGGTTTCCACCTTGGGGATCATGCCGCCCGAGATGGTACCGTCGGCGATCAGCGACTTGACCTCGTCGGCGGTGAGGTCGGTCAGGCGGTTGCCCTTGCCGTCGAGAACCCCGGAGACGTCGGTCAGCATGTACAGGCGCGCCGCTCCCACCGCCGATGCGATGGCTCCGGCGAAGGTGTCGGCGTTGATGTTGAAGGTTTCGCCGTGGTCGCCAATGCCGATCGGGGCGATCACCGGGATGATGTCGGATTTCGCCAGGGTGGCGAGGATGTGCGGATCGACCGCGTAGGGCTCGCCGACGAAGCCGAGATCCAGAACCTTTTCGATATTGGAGTCCGGGTCCTTGGCGGTGCGGGTGAGTTTCCGCGCGCGCACCATGTCGCCGTCCTTGCCGGACAGGCCGATGGCGGTGCCGCCCGCGTCGTTGACCCAGGTGACGATTTCCTTGTTGATCTTGCCCGACAGGACCATTTCGACGATGTCGATGGTCTCGGCGTCGGTGACCCGCAGGCCGTCGATGAAGGTGCTTTGGATTTTCATCCGTTCCAGCAGGCGACCGATCTGCGGCCCGCCGCCGTGCACCACGATCGGGTTGATGCCGACCCGCTTCAGCAGCACCACGTCGCGGGCGAACTGGGTGGCGAGGTTGGGGTCGCCCATGGCATGGCCGCCGTACTTGACGACGAAGGTCTTGCCCGAATACTTGCGCATATAGGGCAGCGCCTCGGACAGGGTGCGGGCCTTCACCAGCATGTCCTCGGGATCGTCGGGGGGCAGGGTGTACATGGGCGGCTCCATGGCGGTCATCGGCGGTGGCTCCTGAACAACGAACGCGGCGGGGGCGGCGATCAGCGGCGCGTCGCGATCTCGGCGAGGACGGCGCGCAGTTCGGCGATTCCGTCGCCGGTTTCCGAACTGGTCACCACGATCTCCGGAAAGGCGGCGACATGGGTGGCGGCTTCGGCCCGAACCTCGCCGGCGATGCGGGCGAGGTCGGCGGCCTTGACCTTGTCGGCCTTGGTCAGGACGATCTGATAGGTGACGGCGGCGGCATCCAGCGTCTTCATCACGTCGCGGTCTTTATCCTTCAGGCCGTGGCGCGCGTCAATCAGCAGCATGGCGCGGGTGAGTTCCCGGCGGCCCTTCAGATAGTCGAGGATCAGGCGGGTCCACCCCACGACCTGGGCCTTCGGCGCCTTGGCGAAGCCATAGCCCGGCAGATCGACCAGGATCAGCGCGTCGCCCAGGTTGAAGAAGTTGAGTTCCTGGGTGCGGCCCGGGGTGTTGGAGGTGCGCGCCAGGGTCTTGCGCCCGGTCAGCGCGTTGACCAGGCTGGACTTGCCGACGTTGGAGCGGCCGCAGAAGGCGATCTCGGGCAACTGGGTGCGGGGCAAGCCTTCGGCCTTGACCACGCCCAGCATGAAGTCGCAAGCCCCGGCGAAAAGGACGCGCCCGGCTTCCAGGCGCGCCCCTTCGAGGGTGTCGGTCACGGAGGGAGTGTCCGTCATCGGGTCCTATTTCTTGGCGTGGGCATGGCCGTGACCATGCGGTTTGTCGGTCTTCAGCAGCACCCACTGTTGCAGGATCGACAGAACGTTGGAGAACGCCCAGTAGATCACCAGACCGGCCGCGAACTTCGCCATCATGAAGGTGAAGACGATCGGCAGCATCTGCATGATCTTCGCCTGGGTCGGGTCCGGCGGGGCGGGCGACATCTTTTGCAGCAGCCACATGGTGATGCCCATGGCGAGCGGCCAGACGCCCATGTGCAGGATCTCCGGCGGCGTCCAGGGGATCAGGCCGAACAGGGTGAAGATGTTGGTCGGGTCGGGCGCGGAGAGGTCGGTGATCCAGCCATAGAACGGCGCGTGGCGCATTTCGATGGTGATGAACAGCACCTTGTAGAGGGCGAAGAACACCGGAATCTGGATCAGCATCGGCAGGCAGCCCGACATCGGGTTGGCCTTTTCGCGCTTGTAGAGGGCCATCATCTCCTGTTGCAGACGCGGCTTGTCCTCCTTGTAGCGCTCCTGAAGCTTCTTCAGTTCGGGCTGAACGCGCTTCATCGCGTTCATCGAGCGGTAGGATTTGTTGGCTAGCGGGAACATCACGAGGCGCAGCATGACGACGAAGCCGAGGATGGCGATGCCGAAGTTGCCGACCATCTTGAACAGGTAGTCGAGGATGTAGAAGAACGGCTTGGCGAGGAAATAGAACCAGCCGAAGTCGATGGCGCGGTCGAACTTGTCGATGCCGAAGGTCTCGGCATAGGCCGAGATGGTGTGCACCTCTTTCGCGCCGACGAACAGGCGGTTGGTGATTTCCTTCGCCGCGCCGGGGGCGACGGTCACCCCGGCCGCCAGATAGTCCACCTGATAGCGCGGCGAGCCGCCCGCGTCGCGGTGGCTGAACTTGGCGTGGACCGGGGTCTTCTGGTCGAACAGCAGGGCGGTCAGCCAGTACTTGTCGGTGACTCCGACCCAGCCGCCGGTGGAGTCGGCCTCGAAGGTCTTCTTCTGCACCTTTTCGTAGGTGACTTCCTCCAGGGTGCCGTTCAGCACCCCGAGCGGGCCTTCGTGCAGCACCGAATAGCCTTCCAGGTGGGGCAGGCCGACGCGCGCGATCAGGCCATAGGGGTAGAGCGTCACCTCGCTCCCGGAGTTGTTCTCGACCCTCTGGGTGACGGTGAAGACGTAACGGTCGTCCACCGCCAGGGTGCGGATGAAGGTCAGGCCCTCGCCGTTGTCCCACCACAGCTCGACCGGGGTCTCGGGGGTCAGCTTGGCGCCGTTGGCCGCCCAGCGGGTGGTGGCGGTGGGCACCTTGACCGAACGGTCGGCGGCGCTCCACCCCATTTCGATGAAATAGGGCTTGGGCGTGCCCGACGGCGACAGCAGGGTGACGTTGGGGCTGTCCGGGGCCTGGGTCTCGCGATAGGTGGCAAGCGTGATGTCGTCGAGGCGCGCGCCGACCAGCGAGATCGAGCCGGACAGGCGCGGCGCGGCGATGGCGACGCGGTCGCCCGCGGCGATCACCTGGGCGCGGTCCTTCACCACCTTCACCGGCTGGGCGGGGTCTTCTCCGGCGGCGACGTCCCTGGGAGCCTTCGGCGCCACCGCGTCGGCGGTCGGTTGGGCGGGCGGCACGCTCTGCTTCGGCGACGTCTTCATGAAAAAGAACTGGTAGCCGAGCAGAATGGCGATGGAGAGCACCACCGCAAGGATGACATTGCGCTGTTCGGACATCGTGAGGGTCTACCCAGTGGTTCGAGGACGGGAGGAAAGGGACGGCGCCCGTTCGGGCACCGGGTCGTAGCCAGAGCCGCCGAACGGATGGCAGCGCCCGATGCGGCGGACGGTCAGCCACAGGCCGATCAGCGGGCCGTGCTTGTCGAAGGCTTCCAGGGCATAGGCCGAGCAGGTCGGCTGGAACCGGCAGCGTGGGCCGATCAGGGGGGATATTCCCAACCGATAGACATGCACCGGCAGCTTGCAGGCCCAGATCGAGGCGCGGCGAAGAAACGCAAGCAGGGAGGGCCGGTGGTGGGTCATGTCGGCGGGGTTCCGTTTCCCGGTGGATCGGTCGGCGCGTCGCCGCCCGGCGCGGCGGGCGCGACGGGACGAAGACGCCCCAGACGTTTTAAAGCGGTTTGCAAATCTTGCAACAACGCAGTGAAGGGACGGTCCACGGTTTGTGGGCGTCCGATCAGCACATAGTCGTATCCGGGCTCGGCGAAGGGGGCGATCACCTGCCGCGCGGCCTCGCGCAGACGGCGCTTGGCACGGTTTCGAATCACCGCGCCGCCGACCTTGCGGCTGGCGGTGAAGCCGATGCGCAACGCATGTTCCGAAGCGAGGACGGACGGAGTCGCCACGGCCTGAACGATCAGGCCGGGAGTCGCCCACTTGCGTCCCAGGCGCGCCGCGCGCAGGAAGTCGGCGCGGCGCCGAAGGTTCAGGACCAGAGCCATGCCCGCAGTCCCGGTCGCGCCGGAATCTTAAGCGGACAGGCGCTTGCGGCCCTGGCGGCGGCGGTTGGCGATCACCCGGCGACCGCCGACGGTGGCCATCCGCGAGCGGAAACCATGCCGACGCGCCCGGACCAATTTGCTGGGTTGATAGGTGCGTTTCACGCTTCCAACTCCTCTTTAACGGGGCATTTCCTCAAGGGAGCTGCCTTATAAAGTGAAGGTTCGCCCAAGTCAATGCGGATTCGTGAAAAGGCGGCGCTTGCCAGCCGCCGCCGGGCTCGGGCATCCTTTTCCAAAGACGGCGGCGTCCCCCTTGCGGCGCGTGAAAACGCCCCCACGTGACGAGCAGGCGGCAACCGCGACGGGGATAAGGAGGCTGGCGGAAATGACGGCGATCGGCAACTGGATTCTGGGCGGCCTAGCGACCGGCCTGGGGCTGTTGGCTCTGCTGGTTTCGGCGCGGGCGCGCGACGATTACATGTATGGTGTCGGTCTGATCGTCGCGGTGGCCTGCGCCCTGTTCGTGATGGGGGCGATCAAGCGGTCGTTCGACCGGGCGGAATAGGGAAAAACCCCGTGGCGAGGGATGACAAAGCGCCGCGTGTGCCCACCTTTCCAACCGAGGACCCCGCCGCGAAACGTTCCGGCGATCGATGCATCAGGATGGGGGAAGACGACATGCCGCGCCGCGCCGACCCCGAAAGGCAGGAAACCGCATGACCGCAGCCAGCCCAGCCGCAACCGCGCCCCGCGCCGCCGAGCCGTACCTTGAGGAGATCGTCAAGGATTTCACCGTCGCCGCGGTGGCCTGGGGGCTGGTCGGCTTCCTGGTCGGCGTGGTCATCGCCTTCCAGTTGGCGTTTCCGGTGCTGAACCTCGATTTGCCGTGGACCACCTTCGGACGTTTGCGGCCGGTGCATACCTCGGCGGTGATTTTCGCCTTCGGCGGCAACGTTCTGATCGGCACCTCGTTCTACGTGGTGCAGCGCACCTGCCGGGCCAGCCTGTTCGGCGGCGAGCCCCTGGCCCGCTTCGTCTTCTGGGGCTATCAGCTGTTCATCGTCATGGCGGCGCTCGGCTACGTCATGGGAATCTCCCAGGGGCGGGAATACGCCGAACCGGAATGGTTCGTCGATCTGTGGCTGACCGTGGTCTGGGTCGCCTACCTCGCCGCGTTCGTCGGCACCATCCTGAAGCGCACCGAGCCCCACATCTACGTCGCCAACTGGTTCTACCTCGCCTTCATCGTCACCATCGCGCTCCTGCACGTCGGCAACAACCTGGCGCTGCCGGTGTCGGTGTTCGGCGCGAAAAGCTACTCCGCCTATTCCGGGGTGCAGGACGCGATGACCCAGTGGTGGTACGGCCACAACGCGGTGGGGTTTTTCCTGACCGCCGGTTTCCTGGCGATCATGTACTATTTCGTGCCGAAGCGGGCGGAACGGCCGGTCTATTCCTATCGTCTGTCGATCGTCCACTTTTGGGCGCTGATCTTCCTCTACATCTGGGCGGGGCCGCACCACCTGCACTACACCGCCCTGCCCGACTGGGCGCAGACGCTCGGCATGGTGTTCTCGGTGATGCTGTGGATGCCGTCCTGGGGCGGCATGATCAACGGCATCATGACGTTGTCCGGCGCGTGGGAGAAACTGCGCACCGACCCGGTGTTGCGCTTCCTCGTCACCTCGGTCGCATTCTACGGGATGAGCACCTTCGAAGGTCCGCTGATGTCGATCAAGGCGGTGAATTCCCTGTCCCATTACACCGACTGGACGGTCGGCCACGTCCATTCCGGGGCGCTCGGCTGGGTGGCGTTCATTTCCTTCGGGGCGCTCTACCATCTGGTGCCGGTGCTGTGGAAGCGGCCCGGCCTCTATTCCCTGCGCCTGGTCGGGTATCACTTCTGGATCGCCACCATCGGCATCGTCCTTTACATCACCGCGATGTGGATCTCCTGGATCATGCAGGGGCTGATGTGGCGCGCCTATGACGAGTGGGGCTTCCTGCAATATTCCTTCATCGAGACCGTCGAGGCGATGCACCCCTATTACGTGCTGCGCGGCCTGGGCGGGGTTCTGTTCCTGACCGGCGCGCTGATCATGGCCTACAACATGATCCGCACGGTGCGGGGCGACGTGCGCGACGAGCGCCGGTTCGAGGCGGCGCCCCGCGTCGCCGCAGCGGAGTAGGCGCGAATGGGAATCCTGAAGCATCACGGCAAGGTCGAGCGCAATCTGCTGGTCCTGATTCTGGGCATCTTCGTCACCGTGTCGATCGGCGGCATCGTCGAGGTGCTGCCCCTGTTCACCATCGAATCGACGATCGAGAAGGTGCGGGGGGTGCGGCCCTATTCGCCCCTGGAGCTGGCCGGACGCAACATCTATGTGCGCGAGGGCTGCTACCTGTGTCACAGCCAGATGATCCATCCCTTCCGCGACGAGGCGGAACGCTATGGCCATTATTCCCTGGCGGCGGAAAGCCTGTACGACCGGCCCTTCCAGTGGGGGTCGAAGCGCACCGGGCCGGATCTGGCCCGGGTCGGCGGCAAGTATTCCAACGAATGGCATGTCCGCCATCTGGTCGCGCCGCGTTCGGTGGTGCCGGGTTCGGTGATGCCGGGCTATCCGCACCTGCTGGCGACGCCCCTCAAGACCGCGGACGCGGACGACCACTTGAAGGCGCTGAAGACCCTGGGCGATCCCTACACCGACGAGATGATCGCCGAGGCCAAGGCCGATATCGCCGCCCAGGCCTCGCCGGAGGCCGAGGTGGAGGGGCTTCTGGCGCGCTATCCCAAGGCGGCGGTGGGAGATTTCGACGGGCAGCCGACCCGCCTGACCGAAATGGACGCGGTGGTCGCCTATTTGCAGGTTCTGGGGCGGATGGTGGACTTCACCGCCTTCGATCCGGCGACGGCGGATCGCTGAGGAGGAACGGGCGATGGATGCGGTGGTGGATTTTCTGCGGTCGATCTGGGGCCTGTGGCTGATGGGATTGTTCCTCGGCGCGGTGGCCTGGGCGTACTGGCCGCGCAACCGCGACCGCTTCGCGGCGGCGGCGCTGATCCCCTTGTCGGACGATCCGCCGCCTTCCGACCGGCGGAAGGGAGCGGACCATGGCTGAGGACAAGACCAAGCCCGAACCCCAGGCGCCCACGCCGAAGACGATGGGCCACGAATGGGACGGCATCGCCGAGCTCAACAACCCGTTGCCGCGCTGGTGGGTGATCGTCTTCATGGTCTGCATCGTCTGGTCGGTGGGCTATATGGTGGTGATGCCGTCGGTCCCCGGGGTGAAGGACTTCTTTGCCGGAACCGCCGGGTTCAGTTCGCGCGCCGACGTGCGCGGCGTTCTGGCCGACACCGCGACGCAACGCCAGGAATGGCTGAAGCCGATGGCCGAGGCCTCGTTGGAGGAAATCGCCGCCACCCCGGCGCTGCGTCAGGTGGCGATGCGCGGCGGCGAGGTGATCTTCAAGGAAAACTGCGCCGCCTGTCACATGGTCGGCGGGGCGGGGGAAAAGGGCTATCCGGCGTTGGTCGACGACGAATGGATCTGGGGCGGCACCCTGGCGGATATTCGCCAGACCGTTCTTCACGGCGTCCGTTCCGAGGACCCGATGGCGCGCACCGCCGAAATGCCCGCCTTCGGGCGCGACGGCCTGCTCTCCCGCGCCGAGATCGCCGACGTCGCCGATTTCGTTCTGGCGTTGTCCGAGGGCAAGCCCGGCGCCGCTTCCGGGCGGGCGCTGTACGAGGCGAACTGCGCGGTTTGCCACGGCGACGCGGGCAAGGGGATGATCGAAGTCGGCGCCCCCGCGCTCGACAACCGGATCTGGCTGTTCGGCGGCTCCCGCGCCGAGGTGATCGCGCAGATCGCCAACCCCAAGCACGGCGTGATGCCGCATTGGAGCGGCCGGTTGTCCGATGTGGACATCAAGCAGGTCGCGATCTACGTCCACTCGCTGGGCGGCGGACAGTAAGGAACGATCATGCCCGACGGCTCATCCCCGGTTTCCCAGGGGCGTTCCCTTTTCGCCGCGTCGCGCACGGTTCATCCGCGCGCCGCGACGGGGCGCTTCCGTACCCTGAAGACGCGGGTGTCGGCCCTGCTGCCGACCCTGTATTTCGTCGCCCCCTGGCTGCGCTGGGATCGTGGGCCGGGCGCGGCGGATCAGGCGATCCTCCTCGACATGTCGGGGCGGCGCGGCTATTTCCTCGACATCGTGATCTGGCCGCAGGAGGTCTATTACCTCACCGGCCTTCTGGTGCTCGGCGCGATCGGTCTGTTCCTCGCCACCGCGCTGTTCGGGCGGGTGTGGTGCGGCTTCACCTGCATCCAGACGGTGTTCACCGACCTGTTCGTCGCGGTGGAGTGCGCCGTGGAGGGCGACCGCAACGCCCGCATCCGCCTCGACGCCGCGCCCTGGACCGCGTCCAAACTGGGCAAGCGGTTGGTCAAGAACGCGATCTGGCTGGTCATCGCGCTCCTGACCAGTTGGACCTGGCTGATCTATTTCTCCGACGCCTTCGATTCCACCCGCGACCTGTTCGCGGGCCGGACCTCGGGGTGGATGCTGTCGATGTGGGGGGGTGTTCACCGCCTCCACCTTCCTGTTCGCGGGCTACGCGCGGGAACAGGTGTGCATCTACATGTGCCCGTGGCCGCGCTTCCAGTCGGCGATGTTCGACGAGGATTCGCTGATCGTCACCTATGAATCCTGGCGCGGCGAACCGCGCGGCAAGGCCCCCAAGGACGGTGATTTCTCCGGGCGCGGCGACTGCATCGATTGCGGCCTGTGCGTCCAGGTCTGTCCCACCGGCATCGACATCAGGAACGGCAGCCAGCTCGCCTGCATCGGCTGCGCCTTGTGCATCGACGCCTGCAACGGGGTGATGGCGAAGCTCGGCCGCCCGGCCAACCTGATCTCTTACGATTCGGTGGCCAATCAGGTGGCGCGCGCCAAGGGGTTGCCTGCCCGCCTGCGCCTGGTCCGTCCGCGCACCGCGATCTACGCCGGGGTGCTGCTGGTGGTGGCGATCGGGCTTTTGTCGGTTCTGGCCACCCGCGCGCGGGAAAGCGTCAGCATCCTGCACGAACGCAGCCCGCTCTACGTCCGCCTCTCCGACGGCTCGGTGCGCAACGGCTACACGGTGAAGATCCAGAACATGCGGCGCGAGGCGCAGGAATACCGCCTGACTCTCGCCGGCATCGATGCCGCCACCCTGACGGTGATCGGCTATGGCGAGGAAGACGCCGAACGGGTGCGCCTGCCGGTGGCGGCGGATTCGGTGGGGGTGTTCCGCGTCTATGTCACCGTGCCGCGCGAGGTCAAGCTCCCCCGCAAAACCGCCCTCGACTTCCTGTTCAACGATCTGAAGGAGGGCGGTTACGTCGTCCAGCGCACCCTGTTCGCGGCTCCCCCGCCATGACCGCCCGGCGTCCCGACGGCTGGTGGTATCCCTGGATTTTCGTCGCCGGGTTCCTGGTGGTGATCGCGGTCAACGGGACGATGCTGTTCTTCGCCACCTCCACCTTTTCCGGCCTGTCGGTGGAAAGGGCCTTCGAGCGGGGCAACGCCTATAACGCCGAGATCGCCGCCGAACGCGCCCAGGCGGCGCGGGGCTTCGATTTCGATGTCGTTCTGGCGGCGCGGGGCGGTGGCGTCTATGCCGCCGAAATCGCGCTGCCGTTGAAGGGCCAGTGGGAAGCCAAGCTGATCGCCGAGCGCGCGGGCGAACCGCCCTTCCGCCTGCGCCAGCGGGTGCCGGTGCCGCCCGATTCTTCGGGCGGGGCGGAATTCTGCTGCGCCGGGTGTCGCGCCGCGTTCGATCTGGTGCGCGGTCTGGGGCTGGAGTCCTATTACCGGCGACGGGTGTGCGATCCGGGGGTGCGTCCCTTGCGTCCCGACGATGCGCCGGAGCTGGATCTGACGCCCGAGGCGGTTCCGGCGGAGGAGCCCGGCGCCTGGACCCTGCACGCGGTGGTGGACGGGCTGCACTGCGCCGCCTGCGTCTGGCTGATCGAGACTCTGTTGCGCCGCCATCCGGCGGTGGTTTCGGCGCGCCTCAACATGACCACCCGGCGGCTGACGCTGGTCTGGCGGGGGGAGGCCTCGGACGCGACGTAGATTCTGCGCCCGGTGGTTCGCGTCGGTTGTCGCCTGCTGCCCTTCGACGCGGCCCTGTTGAAGGGGGCGGCGCGGGCGCGGCAGGCGGCGCTGTTGCGGGCGATGGCGGTGGCGGGGTTCGCCGCCGCCTATGCGATCCGCCCGTTCCTGGAAGGGGCGTGGGGGTCGTTGCGCGCCGGACGGATGGGCATGGACGTGCCGATCGTGCTGGCGGTGGTTCTCGCCTGCGGCATGTCGCTGGCGGAGACCGTGGCTTCGGCGGAGCACGTCTATTTCGATTCGGCGGCGGCGCTGTTGTTCCTGCTGCTGATCGGGCGGTATCTGGACGCCCTGGCGCGGGGGCGGGCGCGGGCGGGGGCGGAGAACCTGCTGGCCCTGTCGGCGGCGGCGGTGGAAGTGGAGCAGGCGGGCGGCGGTCTGCTGGCCCTGCCGCCGTCGCGGGTGGCGGCGGGGGCGGTGGTTCGGGTCGCGCCGGGGGACCGCATCGGCATCGACGGCGCGGTGATCGAGGGGCGTTCCGACGTCGATACCCAGGCGATTTCCGGCGAGACGACGCCGGTCGCCGTCGCCCCCGGAGACGCGGTTCATGCCGGAACCCTGAACCTGAGCGGTCCGTTGCGCATCCGGGTGACGGCGGCGGGGGAGGCGACGCTGCTGGCCGGGATCGTCCGCCTGATTGAGGACGCCGAGCAGGGGCGCGCCCGCGCCGTGGCGTTGGCCGACCGGGTGGCGCGCCTGTACGCGCCGGTGGTGCATGGATTGGCATTCGCCGCCTTCGCGCTGTGGTTCTGGGGGATGGGGGCGGGGGTGCGCGCCGCGCTGCTGGCGGCGATCAGCACCCTGATCGTCACCTGTCCGTGCGCCCTGGCGCTGGCGGTTCCGGCGGTGCAGGTGATCGCCTCGGGGCGGTTGTTCCGGGGCGGCGTGCTACTGAAGTCGGCGACGGCGCTGGAACGGCTGGAGACGGTGGATGCGGTGGTCTTCGACAAGACCGGAACCCTGACCACCGGCCTGCCGGAACTGGAGCCCGGCGATTGGGGAGAGGCCGATCTGGCGGCGGCGGCGGAACTGGCGGCGGGCAGCCGCCATCCGTTGGCGCGCGCCCTGGCTCGGGCGGCGGAAAGTCCGCGTCCGCGCGCCGACGCCGCCGAGAGTCCGGGCGAGGGCATGGCGGCGGGAGCGGCGCGTCTGGGCCGCTTCGCCTTCGTCGTCGGCGCGGAGGTGACTCCGCCGCCCGCGACCGGGCCGGAGTTGTGGTGGCGGCGCGACGAATCCGCCGCGCCGGTGCGCTTCGGCTTCACCCAGCGGCTACGCTCCGACGCGGCGGAGACCGTGGCGGAGTTGCGACGGATGGGGCTGGCGGTGCGCATTCTTTCCGGCGACCGGGCGGACGCGGTGGCGGCGGCGGCCCGCGATGCCGGGATCGCCGACTGGCGGGCGGATTGCCGCCCCGCCGACAAGGTGGCGGAACTGGCGGCGATGCGGACGGCGGGGCGTCGGGTGCTGATGGTTGGCGACGGCCTCAACGACGCCCCGGCGTTGGCCGCCGCCCTGGTTTCGCTGTCGCCGTCCTCCGCCGCCGACATCGCGCAGACCGCCGCCGACGTGGTGTTCCAGGGCGACCGGCTGGCTCCGGTGGTGGAGACCCTGCGCGTCGCCCGCCGCGCCGGGCGTCTGGTGCGCGGCAACTTCGCGGCGGCGATCGCCTATAACCTCGTCACCGTGCCTTTGGCGATGGCGGGGTTGGTGACGCCGTTGATCGCGGCGGCGGCAATGTCCACATCTTCCCTGGTGGTGATGTTGAACGCCCTGCGTCTGCATGCGAAGGACGACCGATGACCAGTCTGCTGATGCTGATTCCCCTGGCTCTGTTTCTGGGGGCGTGCGGCCTGGCGGCGTTCCTGTGGGCCTTGCGCTCCGGGCAGTTCGACGACCTGGACGGCGCGGCGCATCGCCTGCTGTTCGACGACGACGAAACCCCGAAACCCTGAGAAAAGGGCGGTTTTCCTTTCATTCCCGCGCAAAAAGCGATAAGAAGGCGTCCGCCCCGGAAAGAGGGCGGGCGGCCATGGAAAACTTGGGCAAGCGATCCGCGACGGCCGCGACGACATCAGGGAGGATCAATCGGTGAGCGTTGAAATCGCCGCGAAGCCGGTGACGACGCGGGATATCCGCGCCCGCAAGGGCGGCGACCCGATCGTCTGTCTGACCGCGTACACCGCGCCGATGGCGCGGATGCTGGACCCCCATGTGGACGTGTTGCTGGTCGGCGATTCGCTCGGCATGGTGGTCTATGGTCTGCCGACCACCATCGGCGTGACCCTGGAGATGATGATCGCCCACGGCCAGGCGGTGATGCGGGGCACCTCGCGCGCCTGCGTCGTCGTCGATATGCCGTTCGGCAGCTATCAGGAAAGTCCGGAGCAGGCCTTCCGCAACGCCGCGCGGCTGATGATGGATACCGGCTGCGCCGCGGTGAAGCTGGAAGGCGGCGAGGAAATGGCCGCCACCATCCGCTTTCTCGTCGAGCGCGGCGTGCCGGTGATGGCGCACGTCGGCCTGACGCCGCAGTCGGTGCATGCCTTCGGCGGCTTCCGGGCGCGCGGCAAGTCCGAGGGCGAGGCCGACAAGATCGCCGCCGACGCCCGCGCGGTGGCCGACGCCGGGGCGTTCTCTGTGGTGCTGGAAGGCACCCACGAGCCGTTGGCGCGGCGGATCACCCAGGACGTGGGGATTCCCACCATCGGCATCGGCGCGTCGCCCGCCTGCGACGGACAGGTTCTGGTGATCGACGACGTGCTCGGCCTGTTTTCCGACTTCCAGCCGAAATTCGTCAAACGCTATGCCGAGCTTGCCCCCCTGGTGGGGGAAGCGGCGGCGCGCTATGCGGCGGAGGTTCGGGCGCGGACCTTCCCCGGGCCGGAGCACTGCTTCGGCGCGAAGCCGCGCCAGGATTGAGAAACCCCTAGGGAGGGATCGGCGATGACCGGAACACAGGGGCTGCAGCCGGTGACGCGGCGCGTCGGCGATTTGCGGGCGCGGGTCGCCGATTGGCGCAAGGCGGGGCTGGCGGTCGGCCTGGTGCCGACCATGGGGGCGCTGCACGATGGCCATTTGGCCCTGGTGCGCGCCGCCTTGAAGGTGGCCGACCGGGTGGTGGTGTCGATTTTCGTCAACCCGACCCAGTTCGGCCCCAACGAGGATTTCGCCGCCTATCCCCGCACCGAGGATGCGGACCGCGAGAAGCTCGCCGCCGCCGGGGCGTCCTTGCTGTTCGCGCCGACGGTGGAGGAAATCTATCCGCAGGGATTCTCCACCGCGATCTCCGTCTCCGGGGTGTCCGAGGGCCTGTGCGGCGCGTCGCGTCCGGGGCATTTCTCCGGCGTCGCCACGGTGGTGACCAAGCTGTTGTTGCAGGTTTTGCCCGACGTCGCGGCGTTCGGCGAGAAGGACTATCAGCAATTGCAGGTGATCCGCCGCCTGGTGCGCGACCTCGACATTCCGGTGAGCGTGCTGGGGGTGCCGACGGTGCGCGAGGCGGACGGCCTCGCCATGTCGTCGCGCAATGCCTATCTTTCGGCGGCGGAGCGGGCCGCCGCTCCGGCTCTCCATCGCGCCCTCGCCGACGCGGCTGCGGCGATCAAGGGCGGCGCGGCGGTGGCGACGGCGCTGGAGGGGGCGAAGGCGGCGATTCTCGCCGCCGGTTTCTCCGCCATCGACTATCTGGAACTGCGTGCGGCGGACGGTCTGGCGCCGTTGGCGGAGTTCGACCGTCCGGCGCGGCTGCTGGTCGCGGCGCGTCTGGGGCGGCCCCGTCTGATCGACAACCTGGCGGTGGCCTGAGCCGTCCGCCGAATCGGGGAGTACCGGGGTGAGCAACCAAACCGAACAGGAAGCCTTCGACGAGATCAATACCCTGCTCGGCAGCCTGGCCCAGGCCTTCGACATGGAAGGTCTGGATGCGGCGCGCGCCGTCGAGACCGGAAGGATGATCCTGAAGCTGGGCATCGACGCGGCGGGCGACCGCTACGTCGAAGCGACCTTTCAGGGCAAGGTGGCGGTGGTCTATCCCGGACGGGCGAAGCCCGAAATGGACGCAGGCAAGACCTGCAAGGTGTAAAACCAGCCCAGGGCTCCGCCCTGGACCCGGCAAGGGTCGCGGACCCTTGCATCCCATGCTTTTTCTCGCCGCGTCAGCGGCTATCGACCATCGCGTTGAGAGAGGGTTCCTTGGCGCCGCGCGCAAAACGAACGAATGGGATCGAAGGGTCTGCGACCCTTCGCGGGTCCGGGCCGCGCCCGGCCTAGAGCATATTCCGGTCGTTCCGTTGATGGCGCATGGAAAGCCGTGGCAAGATGCCGGATACAATCGGGAGACGGGAATGGGAGCCCCCATGCGCCGCGTTCTGTCCGTCCTGGTTCTTGCCCTTGGCCTTGCCGCGCCCGCTGTCGCGCAGACGGAGGAGGACGGCTACGCCGCCTATGACGCGGGCGACTACGCCAAGGCCAGGACCCTCCTGCTGCCCCTCGCCGAGGCGGGCGACCCCAAGGCGATGAACCGCATCGGCAATATGTACGATTTTGGAGAAGGCGTTTCCCGCAATCTGACGGTGGCCTGCGATTGGTACGAGAGAGCGGCCCAGAAAGGCCTTGCCGTCGGCCAATACAATTTCGGCCTCTGCCTCGACTACGGCGACGGTCGCCCGAGAAATGCAGAACAGGCGGCCTTCTGGAATCATAAGGCTGCGGATCAAGGCTATGTGGACGCCCAAATCTTCCTTCTTCGCCACTATGCGGAAACGGACCGCAAACAGGCGCAAGCCTGGGGGCAAAAGGCCGCCGACCAGGGCAGCGTCGTCGCCCGCGTGGTGATGCGGGGCTACGGCATGACCTATTCCGGTCCCCAGGCGTCGCGCTTCGACATCTTCTGCGTCCTGATTATGAACACGATCCTCAATCGACCGCTTGATTACTGCGATCCTCCCGGTTAGCGCTTTCTGTCAGGCCTCATCGCGTGGACGGTGGCGGCGGCGCTGGCGCGGTCGATGGCCTCGTCGGCGGCATATTCGCCCGCGCGGCGCAACGGCGATGGAATTTTACCCCCCAACTTGACGCCGCCCCCGCGCCAAGGCGCTTTCCGCCGCGCCGACCCCCGTTCGGGTCACCCCTTTCCCGATCCGCCCGACCAGAGACCCCACCACCGCACCGATGCGTTGTTCGTCCAACGACGCGCCGCGCTTCCTCAGCTCCTCGGCGACTTCCGCCGCACCGATCGCCGCACCGGCGGGGGCGGCGGCCCACGAGGCGACGTTCACCGCCAAGTCGGTGGCGTCGCGGATTCGGTCGTAGACCGGGCTGTCCTTGTATCCCTTCGGCACCGACTCCCGGATATTCTGAAGCCGCTTTTGCAGAGCCGCGTAATCGGGTTCCTCGCCATTGACTAAGTCCATCGCCTGACCGATGCGTGTTACCACCTCCGCCAGCGGTTCCTTGATCGCGCCGTCGGCGTTGCGCAGGGCGCCGACGTGCATGGCGACCTCGAAGGCTTCCCTGTCGAAGCGGGCGTTGAGTTCCTCCTCGCTGCCCAGGCCGAGTTCCAGCGCCTTCTTCTTGATCGGTTCGTACGCCTCGCGGGATGTCTCGTAAGCCCGGTGAACCGCGCGGGTGTCGGCGGAAAGTTTGCCGTAGGCCTCGGCGTTCTTTTCCCGCAACTCGCCCAGCCGCCGCGCCGCCGCCTCGAACGCCTGCCGGTCGCCGCCCGCAAACTCCGGCAGCAGACCCTTCTCCCACGCGGCGGCGGCATCCTGCTTTTCCTTCGCCGCGCGGAAGGCCTCGCGGGTTTGCGTCAGGGCCTCGTCGGAAAGCTCGCCCTCGGGCAGGGGGGTGGCGTTCCTCGCCGCCTCCGCCGCGCGCTCCCGGCGCTGCCGTTCGCCTTCGCGGAAGGCATCCCGCACCGCCGCGTTGGTTTCCTCGGGCGGCACGGAGATCTCCGCGCCGCCGGTGTAGTCGGCGGGGTCGAATTTCCACGCCACGGCGTTGCGGATGGCCCTTCGCCGTTGCGCCAGGACGCCCCGGGGGTCGAAAGGAGAGACTTCCGACGGAGTGATCTCCGTCAACGGACGCTCCATCCGGCCCTGGACGTCGAAGCGCAGGGCGCCGGGATAGGCGGTCTCGAACTGCCGCTCCACATGCTTGCGCAGGCGCGCATCGGAAGGGTAACGGGAATCCTCCATCAGCGAGCGGATGCGCCGGTCCACCGTATCCCCCTGCGGAAAGCGCGGCGCGTCGGCGGGATCGGCCTTCGCCACCAACTCGCCCAACGTCTTCTCGGTGGGACCGCCGGGGTTCATCACCCCGTCGATCTCCAGACCGTTGTCCTTCTGGAAGTCGCGCAGGTCGTCGAACAGGTCGCCGCCATCGCCCTCGGCATCGCGGCGATACCCCAGAAGGTCGAGCGCGGCTCGGGTGCGCCTGCCGTCTTCCGGCTTCGGCGGCGCGCCGTCGCCCACCGCCGCGCCGACGGCGAAGGGCGTCCGGAACCCGTCGGACATGGAATCGAACAGCGGCATCACGGCCTCCCCAGAAATGACGATTTCCGGTATTTATACCCCATAATACCGATATTCGTCAATAAAAATTACGGGGATCGGGAAATCGGTTCCGGCGTCCAGGCCCGGCAATAGTCCAGGAAGCGCCGCAGCAGCGGGCTTTGATACTTCCCCGGAGCCACCACCAGGTCCAGGCTGCGCGCATGCTCCGCGTCCAGGGCGACCACGGCGACCCGACCCGCCGCCAGGGCGTCGGCGACGGCGAATTCGGAGAGGAACCCCAGGCCCAGACCCGCCGCCACCGCGTTGACGATCGGCTCGTTGCCGCCGAATTCCAGACCCAGACGCCAGGAGGGCAGGGTCGGCTCCAGACGCAACGAAAACTGTTCGCGGGTGCCGGATGTCGGTTCGCGCAGAATCCAGGTCTGCCCGGCCAGTTCCGAAACCGTGCGAACCCGTCCGTCGGTCAGCGGATGCCCGGGCGGCGCGATCACCACCAGCCGGTCGCGCCACAGCGGCGTCACCTCGAGCGGAGCGCCGTGGGTGGCTCCCTCGACGAAGGCGGCGTCGATGTCGAACCCCACGACCATCCGGCAAAGCTGGGCGGTGTTGGCGATCGTCACCTCCGGGCGCGGAATCTCCACCCGCGCCATGAAACCGCCCAGCAGCGGCGGCAACAGATGGTTGCCGATGGTCACGCTGGCGCCGATGCGCAACCGCCCGCCCAGGGTTTCCCCCTTGAACAGGCGCTCCATCGCCGCCAGGCGTTGCAGCATGTCGTCGGCCAGGGGCCGAAGCTGCGCACCGCAATCGTTCAAGATCAAGCGGTTGTTCTTGCGGTCGAACAGCGGACAGCCCAGCTGATTTTCCAACTCGCGCAGGGAAACCGAGACCGCCGCCTTGGTGACGAACAGCACGGCGGCGGCGCGGGTGAGCGAACCGTGCCGCGCCACCGCGTCGAAAACCCGAAGCTGCTTCACCGTGATCGCCGATACGTTCATTTCCGTTAAACATATCGTCGAATATGTTTAGTTTCAATTTCCGCCTGCGGCTCCCTAGATTCTCCAGGCGCCCCCGAACCCGGAGACCGACCGCAATGCCGCTGAAGACCCGCCTGAACGCCTTTCCCTCCCCCGCCGGCGGCCTCGCCCTCGGCATCGCCAGCCTGTCCTGGGCGTGGGAAACCCAAATCCCGAGCGGCGGCGCGATCCAGACCGCGGGGGCGCTGATCGCCGCCGCCATCGCCGCGCTGTTGACGCTGAAATTCATCCTCCATCCGCGCACCCTGCTCGCCGAACTCGCCCACCCGGTGGTCGGCTCGGTGATTCCCACCCTGGCGATGGCGGCGATGGTGATCAGCGTCAGCCTCGGCAAGGTCTCGCCCGGCGCGGCCGGAATCCTGTGGCTCGCCGCGATCGCCGCGCACCTTGGCTTCCTTGCGCTGTTCACCCTGCATCGCCTCCGCGAGCCGCGCCTGCACCACATGGTGCCCAGTTGGTTCGTCCCGCCGATCGGCCCGGTGGTCGCGGTGCTCTCGACCCCGGACGCCGCCTTCCTGCCGATTTCCCAGGCGCTCCTGTGGTTCGGTATCGCCGCCTATGCGGTGATGCTGCCCCTGATGCTGCACCGCCTGATCTTCGCCGCCGAAGTGCCCGCGCCCGCCAAGCCCACCATCGCCATCCTCGCCGCGCCGCCCAACCTTTGCCTCGCCGGATACCTGACCTTCCCGGCGGAACCGAACCTGTTGCTCGTGGTCGTTCTCCTGGGGCTCGGTTCGCTGATGGCGCTCGTCGTCTATGTCGCCTTCTGGGAACTGCTGCGCCTGCCGTTCTCCCCCGGCTATGCCGCCTTTACCTTCCCCACCGTGATCGCCGCCACCGCCAGCTTCAAGGCCGCCGCCTTCCTGGAACGCCACTGCATCGCCGCCGACACCGTCGCCGCGATCCGCCATTGGGGAACCCTGGAACTCGCCGTCGCCACCGCCGTGGTCTCCTACGTCGCCCTGCGCTACGCCCTGCACTACGGACGTTTCGCCCCGGCACGCACCCCCGCCCCGGCGACGAAGAACTAAAGACCAGGCCAGTGGCCCTGGGCCACAGACCCCAAACCTTGTTTATGCGCACAGCGCCAGAATGCCTTCGCGCGGTAGCGGGATGACCGATCGCCGCTGTCGCGGCGAAAAACCGAGGAGAGGGGGACGCTGGGAGAGGAGGGTCGGGCCCCCTCGCAAGGTTTCGGCGTTACGCCTCGACCACCTGGACGGTGTTGCCTTCCGGCCCGAACAGGGCGGCGCACACCGGGCCGCCCCGCCCCGCGCCGCCGTCCAGGGTGACGACATGCCGGGAAAAGCGCACCCCCGGCACGCCGTGGGTGGCGCCGCGCACCGCCAGGCGATAGCCGGTGGCCTCGGGGGTCAGGGTCTCGAAGTCGGCGCCGCCCCACCAGAAGGAATCGAGCTGCTTGTCCAGGCCGACGCCCCGATCGAACCCGGCGTTGACCACCAGCAGGGAGCCGTCGGCGACCACCGCCGCGTGCAGCAGACGCGCCATCAACGGTCGGTGCCCGTCGTGGGTATCGATGGAATCGGCGGCGTGTCCGGTCCAGCGGGACAGGGCGGTGCGTCCGTCGCGCGCCGCGTCCAAGGCCGCGTCGGCGGAGAGGCCATAGGACTCCAGACTGGCCTTCAAGCCGCGAGACAGCATCCAGTCCAGAACGTTGGCGGGGTCGGGGGCGAAATGGAGTTGCAGCAGCTTGCGCCACATTTCCTCCTGCGCGCCGCGCAGGATGACGATGTCCTCGGCCTCGGCATCGAAGCGCGCCATCAGGGCGCGACGGAACAGCAGAAGCTCGTTCAGCGCGCCGACCACATCGGGGCCGTAGCCCATCAGGTCCCCGGCATAGATCAGGCGATCTCCGGCACGGAACTGGCGCGAGATCTGATCGTGCACCTGGCGCAAACGTTCCGATTCGCCATGCACGGCGCCGACCACCCAGGTCCGCCCGGGTCGATCGAACGTGCGCCATACCTCCGCCTGCCCCATTCCGGCCATCTCTGTCTCGCCTCGCTCCCCTGGTTCTACACTGCAAAAACCCCCGCGACAACGCGTGTCGCGGGGGTTTTCGACAAACCGGAAAAAACCTTGGGTTTCAGGCCGCCTCGAGCAGGGTTTCCAGACGGCGGGTGGCTTCGTCGTGGCCGATCTTTTCGACCGCCGCCACCTCGTGCGCCAGACGCTCCAGCGCCTGCTCGTAGATCTGGCGCTCGCTGTAGGATTGTTCGGCATTGCGGGCGTTGCGGTGCAGATCGCGCACCACCTCGGCGATCGACACCGGATCGCCGGAATTGATCTTCGCCTCGTATTCCTGGGCGCGGCGCGACCACATGGCGCGGCGCACCGTGGCGCGGCCCTTCAAGGTGGTCAAGGCGCTTTGCATGATCTTGCGATTCGACAGCTTGCGCAGGCCCGCCGCCTGCGCCTTGGCCACCGGAACCTTCAGGGTCATGCGATCCTGTTCGAACGCAATCACGATCAGTTCCAATTCCATGCCGCCGATCTTCTGGATTTCCACCGCCAGAACGTTGCCGACCCCATGGGTGGGATAGACCACATGATCGCCGGCCCTGAACTGTTCCTTCATCATTCGCCGTCTCTCTTTCCGTATGCCGGGCGGGCGGTTTGCAGAATCGCCCGCGCCGATGCGCCCCAACGTCGGGATGCCGCTCCCGCCGTTTCGTCCGACGCGAACGGCCCCCGCGCACGATCAGAGGCGATCCAACCGTGACGCCCGCTTGCGGCGGGCCCGAGCCGTCTTGTCGGTATCAAAAAAATGCGCGCCCGGACTTCGCGCCCCCGTTCAGGAGGAAGTCATCGCGACGCAACCTGCACTGTATAGCACGACAGGCGCGCAAAAACCACCGGAAAACCGGGGTTTTGCGCGTCAATCGCGGAAAGGCGACAGTTTCAAGACATTACGCCCGACGAAGGCGGGCGCGGGAGCGGCTCATCGGGCGGCGGGATTGGGACTGAGCAGGGCTTCCTTGTCGGGCTTGCCCTTCCAGTCGTCGGCGTCGGCGGGGGTGTCCCCCTTGGCGGTGATGTTCGGCCACTTTTCCGCATACTCGCGGTTGATCGGAAGCCACTTGGCGGCGATGTCCTCGCTGTCGGGGAAGATCGCCTCGGCCGGGCATTCGGGCTCGCAAACGCCGCAATCGATGCATTCGGCGGGATTGATCACCAGGAAGTTCTCGCCCTCGTAGAAGCAATCCACCGGGCAGACCTCGACGCAATCCATGTACTTGCACTTGATGCAGCCGTCGGTGACGACGTATGGCATGGTCCAAAACCTCCTCTGGTGACCCGCGACGATGCGCCCAACCTACGCCTTCGGGCGGGGGAACTCAAGCCCGCAAAAGGGGCCTGAGAATCGCTCTCAACATCTTGGATTCAATCGAAGAAATCGTTGCACGGAGCGGCTTCCGGAAGGCCCCGCCCCCTCCCCGCCGGAGCGGTCGATGGGTAGGGCGTTCGAATCGGACGGTCGTCCCCCGGCGCCAACCGCAGCGGCGACCGCGACTCGGCGTAGAGAGTCTGCGCCGACGCCGCGCCGAGGCGCCGGTCGGCCAACGCCAGAACGGTGACGAACCGCCACGCCGGATCGCGGAAGACCTCGATCCGGTCGCCGGGACGCACCCGGCGCTGACCGCGCCGCACCGTTTCGCCGTTCAGACGCACGCAGCCTTCGGCGCACAGCGCCTGCGCCTGGGCGCGGGTCTTGGCCAGACGCGCGAACCACAGCCACTGGTCCAGGCGCGGCGCGGCGTCGTCCATCACGAACCGGGGGTGGTCTTGCCCCAATTTTTCAAAACCGCGAACGGCGAGTCGGGGTCGATCTCGACCCGCTTGGCGGGCCGGGCCGGGGCGGCGTGGGGTTCGTAACGCGGGCCGCGATCGGGACGCTCCGGACGCGGTCCCCGGTCGGGACGCGGACCGCGATCGGGACGCGGGCCCCGCGCCTCGCGCGGCGCGGCGGCGTCGCGCGGCGGGCGCTTGCCGCCGCCGAACGGACGCTTCGGGTTCTTTTTCGGCTGCACCGCGATACCCTCGCGCGCATCGGTGACCCGATAGCCAAGGGCGCGCAGGATCGCCATGGTGACCTCCGCCCCCACCCCCAACAGCGACATCAGGGCGGGCGGCAGGATTTTCGCGCCCTGCGGCGCGGCGGGCTTTTCCTCTTCCGCCGGAGCGGCGGCGACGGACGGCGCGGCGTCCGGCGCGGGTTCGCCCGGCGCGACATCGGCGGCGGAGGGCGCTTCGGGCGCGGATTCGACCGGGGCCGACTCGGTCGGCGCGGCTTCGACCGACGCGGATTCGGCCGCCGGAGCCTCGGCCGCCGGAGCCTCGGCGGCGGGTTTGGCGACCGCCGAATCGACGCGGGTGGCCAGAACCTCGTCGCGCAGGAAGCGGCGCACCTCGGCGGCGAAGCGCTCCAGCATATCGACGCGCGCGGCGCGACCGTCGAAGACGCGGTAGCCCTGCAATTCCACCCATTCGGCGGCGACGCCCTCGGCCAGCGGGAACGACACCTGTCCGGGAGTCAGCGGCGAATGGCGGGCGACGAATTCGGAGACGTCCTCGACCTTGCGGTCGATCGCGGTCAGAACCAGCAGCAGGCGCTGCGCGGCGGGCTTCAGCATGTCGGGCAGATAGACCGTCTCCACCCCGAAACGCACCCCCAGCTTGCCCATCGCCTTGCGGTCGTCGTCGGACAGATGGGCCAGATCCTGCGCCATCGCGGCGCGGCGCACCGTGCCGCCCGCCTCGACCAGACGGAAGGCGATGCCGCGCGAAAGCCCGGTCAGCTCCGCCTCGGCCAGGGTGATCAGGGGGCGCAGCACCGAACGCACCTGGGCGTCCAGCCAGCCCTGGGCGCGCGTCCCCACCAGATCGACCATCGGCGCGTCGAGCAGGTCGTTGGGCAGCGGCTCGGCGCGGGGCTTCAGGCGCTCCAGCCCCGCCGCGACGCGGGCCACCGCCGCGCCATGCCAGGCGATCTCGCCCGAGGCGGTCAGCGCGAAGGTCGCATCGGGGGCCACCGACAGCGCCTGCGCCCGCGCCGCGATCTCCCCCCTCAGCGCCTGGGAAGCGGCGATCGCCACCACCTTCTCGGCCTGATCCGAGGCTCCATCCAGTTCGGCGATGAAACCCAGTCCCTCGAGACGACCCACGCGGTGGCCTTCGATGTGAACGTCCCCGTTCGGCGTGACGGTTGCTTCCAACGGTGTATGCCCCTTCAAACGACTCAGCAGGATGGCGGTTCGGCGGTCCACGAACTTTTGCGTCAGACGGTCATGTAGCGCATCCGATAGCCGGTCTTCAATCCGTCTTGTGCGTTCGCGCCAATGATTCGTGTCCGAAACCCATCCGGCGTGGTTGGCGACGGTGGTCCAGACCCGGATCTGGGCGATTCTTTGCGACAGATGAACGATGTCGCCATCGGTGCGGTCGATGCTCTCCAGGTGACGCTCCAGGAAGGTATCGGGTATCACGCCCGCGTCTCCGGTCAAGTAAAGAAACATCCGGGAGAGCAGGCGGGCATGCGCTTCCGGCGTGATTTTCTGAAAATCCGGAATCTGGTAGATTTCCCATAGCAGGCGCACCCGGTCGGGATGGGTCGCCCGCGCCGCCACCTCGGGGCTGCGCGCCAGGGCTTCCAGGGCGGCGACGTCGTCGGCGCGGCGCGCCCGCAGATAATCCGCCCCCGGCGGCGGCACCAGAAGGCTTTTCAGCAACGTCTCGGGGCTTTGGAAGCGCAGGGAGCGGTTGCGCCAGAACAACGCCCGGACGGCGCGGAAATCGTGGGATTCGACCCGCTCCACCGTCTCCGCGTCGAAGCCGGGGGCGTCCGCCGTGGTGCCGAAGCTGCCGTCGTTCATGTGCCGCCCGGCGCGCCCGGCGATCTGACCGATTTCCGCCGGCGAAAGCTGGCGCGGCTCGGCGCCGTCGTACTTCACCGTCTGGGCGAAGGCGACATGGTCGATGTCCATGTTCAGGCCCATGCCGATGGCGTCGGTGGCGACCAGGAAATCCACCTCGCCCGACTGGTACATCTCGACCTGCGCATTGCGGGTACGCGGGGACAGCGCCCCCAGCACCACCGCCGCGCCGCCGCGATGCCGCCGCACCATGTCGGCGATGGCATAAACGTCGGCGGCGGAGAAGGCGACGATGGCGGAGCGACGGGGCAGCCGGGCCAGCTTCTTCGCCCCGGCGAAGGACAGCCGCGACATCCGGGGGCGGGTCTGCACCTCGATCCCCGGGATCAGGCGGGAAATCACCCCGCGCATGGTGTCGGAGCCGAGGAACAGGGTTTCGGAAAGGCCGCGCGCATGCAGCAGGCGATCGGTGAAGACGTGGCCGCGCTCGGCGTCGGCGCACATCTGAATCTCGTCCACCGCCAGGAAATCGACCGCCCGATCCAGGGGCATCGCCTCCACCGTGCAGACGAAATAGCGCGGATTGGGCGGGATGATTTTTTCCTCGCCGGTGACCAGCGCCACCTGGCCCGCGCCCTTCGCCCGCACCACCCGGTCATAGTTCTCCCGCGCCAGCAGGCGCAGGGGAAAGCCGATCATGCCGGGCGCATGCGCCACCATCCGGTCGATGGCGTAATGGGTCTTGCCGGTATTGGTGGGGCCGAGGATCGCGGCGATGCGCGATGCGGAGTAGGAATTGCCTGCCATGACGAGGCAGACTGCGGGGCGCGGCCTTCCTTGTCCAGGGTAAAACGTTGCGAGGGGACTCGGACCCCTCGCGCACCCCATTCCACTTGGTTTTTGCGCGCAGCGCGACAGAGCCGTCACGCCGCGTGAAGGCCGATAGCCGCCGACGCGGCGAAAAAAGGAATGGGTACACAGGGTCCGCGACCCTGTGCGGGGCCCGGGGCGGAGCCCCGCCCTGGTTCTCCTTATTGACAGGCCGCGGCCCGCGCCCTTACATGCGGAACCATGATTTTCACGACATTCCGGAGTTCAATCGCGTCATGACGGTGGAAACCCTGCATTTTCAGGCCGAAGTCGCCAAGCTTTTGGACATCGTGGTCCACGCCCTGTATTCGCAAAAGGACGTCTTTCTGCGGGAGCTGATCTCCAACGCGTCGGACGCCTGCGACCGGTTGCGCTATGCCGCGATCACCGAGCCTTCGCTCACCGAAGGGGATGCCGCCTTCGCGGTGCGCCTGATCCCCGACGAGGCGGCGAAGCTTCTGACCGTCGCCGACAACGGCATCGGCATGAACCGCGACGACCTGATCGAGAATCTCGGCACCATCGCCCATTCCGGCTCGGCCAATCTGGTCGAGGCCCTGGCGGCGCAGGCGGGCAAGTCCGACGCCGAAAAGGGCCTCTCCTTGATCGGCCAGTTCGGGGTGGGATTCTATGCCGCGTTCATGGTCGCCGAGCGGGTCGACGTGATCACCAGGAAGGCGGGCGAGACCCAGGGCTGGAAGTGGTCCTCCGCCGGGGCGGGCGACTTCACCGTGGAGCCCTTCGACGGCGCCTCGCGCGGCACCCGCATCGTCCTGCACCTGAAGGAGGACGCGCTCGACTACCTCCAGGCGGGAACCCTGGCGCGGGTGGTGAAGACCTATTCCGACCACATCGACCTGCCGGTGATCCTCGACCAGGGGGACGAGACCGAAACCCTCAACGCCGCCTCCGCCCTGTGGACCCGCCCCAAGGCCGAGGTGACGGAAGACCAGTACAAGGAATTCTATCACCACGTCGGACACGCCTTCGACGACCCCTGGCTCACCTTCCACATGCACGCCGAGGGCGCGATCGAATACACCGGCCTGATCTTCGTGCCGAGCGAGCGGCCCTTCGACCTGTTCGACCCCGACCGCAAGCAGCGCCTGAAGCTCTACGTCAAGCGGGTGTTCATCACCGACGACTGCGAGGGACTGCTGCCTTCGTACCTACGCTTTCTGAAGGGGGTGGTCGATACCCCGGACCTGCCCCTGAACGTCAGCCGCGAAATGCTTCAGGACAACCCGATGGTGCGCAAGATCGGGCGCGGCCTGGTCTCCCGCGTCCTGTCCGAAATCGGCAAGGCGGCGGAGGACAAGGACCGCTACGCCGCCTTCTGGGAGGCCTTCGGCGCGGTGCTGAAGGAAGGCATCTACGAGGACTTCGAACGCCGCGCCACCATCCTCGACCTCTGCCGCTTCCGCTCGTCGCTGAAGGAGGGCTGGATCAGCCTTGCCGACTACGTGGCGGAGATGCCCGAGGGGCAGGAGGCGATCTATTTCCTCACCGGGGATTCGGTGGCGGCGCTGAAAGCCAACCCGCAGATCGAGGGCTTCACCGCCAAGGGGGTGAACGTCCTGCTGCTGACCGACACCATCGACGAATTCTGGACCGGCATGGCGCCGCCCTATCAGGAACGCCGCTTCGCCTCGGTCGCCGGGGCGGGCGGCGACCTCGCCAAGATCGTCGGCAAGGACGCGGCAAAAGACGAAGCCAAGGACGGCGACGAAGCCAAGCCCGATGACGCCGCCGACGCCGACGTCGCGGCCCTGGCGGCGGCGATGCAGGCGGTCTATGGCGACCAGGTGAGCGCGGTGAAGGTCTCCGACCGGCTGACCGCCAGCCCGGTCTGTCTGGTCGCGGGCGACGCCGGAGTCTCCCTGCACCTGGAACGGCTGCTGAAAGCGCACAACCGCACCGGCGCGCAGGCGGCGAGGGTGCTGGAAATCAACCCCAGGCACCCGGTGATCCGGGCGATGGCGAAGGCATCGGCGGAAAAGTCGGACTCCTTCGCCGACTGGGCGTGGCTGCTGCTGGATCAGGCGCGCATCGTCGAGGGCGAGCCGGTGGGCGACGCCGCCGCCTTCTCCCGCCGCTTGACCGGGTTCATGGAAAAGGCTTTTCTCTAACGCCCCGCCATTGTCATCCCCTCCGGCGCATCCTATTCTGGGCGAGGGTTCATCGTCGCAAGGGGCGTGGTCATGATTTTCGTTCGGGCGCTGGCCGTGGTCGGCATCCTGTGCGCCGCCTTCCTGGCGATGGTGACGGCGAACGAGGATCTGGGATCTCCCGCCGCGGCCAAGGCCCTGGCCGAGCGCGCCGCCGCGATGGTCAAGGCCGAGGGGAAGGAGAAAACCCTGGCCGCCCTTTCCGATCCCAAGAACGACGACTTCGTGCAGGGCAGCCTGTACGTCTTCGCCATGGATATGAACGGCGTGCTGCTCGCCCACCCCCACAATCCGAAGCTGATCGGCCGCTCGTTCCTGATCGAGCGCGATTTCAACGGCTATCCCTATGGCCGGGAGATCGTCAACACCGCGAAAACCGACTTCAACGGCTGGGTGGACTACGTCTTCACCGATCCGGTCAGCCACAAGCTGCGACGCAAAAGCACCTTTGTGCTGCGCGTCGACGACATCCTGGTCGGCTGCGGCTATTACCTGAAATAGCCGCAGCCGGAAGGATCAGGCCCGCTTGCGCGGCGCGTCGCCGCGATAGGTCGAGGTCTTGGCGCGCGGCTTGTCCTGGCGCCAGGGGCGCGGACCGGCGGCGTTGCTTTCGTCCCGCTTTTTCCCGGCGAAGGGCCGCTTCGGCCCATGGGCGCGCGGACCGTTGGGGCGCGGACCGCGACGCGGCGGCAGCTTCGGCTCCAGGCCCGGCACGGTGGCTACCGGCAGGGTGGACTGGGTGAAGCGCTCGATGCGGATGACCAGACCCGCGTCGTCGCGTCCGGCGAACGAGATCGCCGCCCCGGTCGCCCCGGCACGGCCGGTGCGACCGATGCGGTGGACGTAATCCTCGGCGGCTCGCGGCAGATCGAAATTGAACACATGGCTGATGTCGCGCACGTCGATGCCGCGCGCCGCGACGTCGGTGGCGACCAGCAGGCGCACCCGCCCGTCGTGCAGACGCTTCAGGGTGTGGTTGCGCTGCCCCTGGCTCAAGTCGCCGTGCAGGGCGCGGGTCAGGGTCTCCATCTGACGATCCAGGGTCGCGGTGAACAGCAGGGTCTGGCGATCCGCCGGACAGGCGGCGGCGATCGCCGCCACGTCCTCGGAAAAGCCCATGTCGAACATGCGGTCCGCCTCGTCGATGATCAGCGCCTCGACCTTGCTCAGGTCCAGACGCCCGGCGCGGACGTGGTCGAGCAGACGACCCGGCGTCGCCACCACCACCTCGACCGGACGCGCCATCTGGCGCAACTGCTCGCGATAGGGCATGCCGCCGACGATCTCGACCGTCCACATCCGGATGAACTTGCCGAAGGCGCGGGTGGCGCGGGTCACCTGACCGGCGAGTTCACGGGTCGGCGCCAGAATCAGGATCACCGGGGCGCCGGGAGCGCGACGCTGCGGCTCGCCCAGCAGGCGCGACAGGGTCGGCAGCAGGAAGGCGGCGGTCTTGCCGGTGCCGGTGGCGGCGGTGGCGAGCACGTCGCGGCCTTCCAGGGCGAAGGGAATCGCCTGTTCCTGCACCGGGGTCGGGACGGTCAGGCCGCAGGCCTCCACCGCCTTCAGGATCATCGGGTGCAGGGCGAAATCGGAAAAGTTCATTGCAACATCCTTGGGACATGACAAAACCGCCGAAACCGGCGGCCCCGCACGGTTCGGCAGATCAATAAGGAGGCCAAGGAGAAAGAGAAACGTCCGGAAACACCGGAGGTCGCGTCTTGCTCGAAGGACGCGTCAAGCCTCCAGCGAAGCCGCGCACACTACGCGGCATCCCCCCCGTTGCCAAGCGAATTCGGCGGGCGCGGAAGAAAAACCATCACGAACCGCCCCGTGTCCGTACCAAACGGATGCATGACAAACCGGACCGCCCATAATATATTTCGACGAACGCACGGAATTTCCGACCGCATGCCGCCGCCAGGATAAGAACACCCCCCAGCATGATCGAACGTCCGCCGCAAAGCTCCCCCACTCCTTCCGCCGCATCGCGGGGCAGAACGCTTCGGCGTCAGATTTTCCTGGGACTGGTGTCCCTTCTGCTGATCGTCGTCACCTTCCGCCGTATCGACCCCACTGAGATTCTGGCGTGGGCGGGACGCCTTTCCTCCCTTGACCTGCTGTTCGCCACCGCCCTGTTGCTGCTCAACCAATTTATCAGCTCCGTACGGTATCACGTTCTTTCGCGCAGTTTCGGCATCGAACAGACTTTCGCCAGGGCCAACCGCATCAACATCCTGTCGATCGCCGGAGGACTCCTGTTCTTCAACGTCGTGGGGCAAGGGCTGACCCGTTCCAGCATGTTGAGCGGGGACCGCAAGCCCGCGATCTTCGGGATGGTCATTACCCTGGTCGAACGCGCGGTTTCCCTGGTCTCCCTGCTGGCCGTGGTGGCCCTGTGCGCCTTCGCCTATTTCGGCAGCATCAGCCTGTCGGCCCAGACCCGGGCGGCCCTCGCCACCACCGGCCTGGCACTGGCAACATCCCTGGGGGGTCACCCTGATGCTTGCGATCGGTCGCCGCGAGCGTCTGATCCTCCGGCGTTTCCTGGGGCCGCGCGGCATCCGCACCCTGGCGGTGGTAACGCTTCTGTCTCTCGCGATGCACGCATCGATGCTTCTTGCCTACGTCGCCCTGGGGCTGGCGCTGCTTCCCGACGCGTCGCTTCTGTCCCTGGTGCCGCCCGCCGGAATGGTCATGCTGGGCGCCGCCCTGCCGATCAGTTTTGGCGGCTGGGGCGCCCGCGAACTCACCGCCTCGTTCGCCTTCGACTACGTCGGCATCGGGTCCGAAGTCGGCGTCACCATGGCCGTCGGCATCGGCGTTCTATCCATTCTGTCCCTTCTGATCCATGTCGCCGCAACCGGCTTCGTCTCTTCGGCGCCGCCTGTGCCGCCCGCAAGCGAAGATGTCGCGACGCCCGTGATCAACCGCGACATTCTGCCAACCTTGGCCTGGCTGATTCCGACGCTTTGCGCGGCGCTGGTCGGATTCCAGGTCAAAATCCCGACCCCCAGCGGCATGCTGACGATCAACCTCGCCGACGCCTTCGCTCTCTGCGCAGCCTTGGTGGCGCTGAAAGCCGCGTGGCCGATCCACCGATCGACAGGAATCTGGCGTTTTCCCCGCCTGGGCCGTGCCTGGGCCATCCCCGCCCTGGTGATCATCGTCGGCTTTGCCATCGGCTGGAACCGTTACGGACTGATCTCCTGGGCCGTATACAACCGCTTGATCGGACTGGCGATTCTAGCCTGCTGCCTGATCTGCGGCGCTCTCGTCGTCGCGCGCACGGGTCATCGCGGCCTGCATCTTCTGGCTCACAGCTTCGTCCTGTCGACGGCCAGCATCGTCATTCTGGAATGGGGTGTCCGCCGCTTCTCGCATAATGTCGACAACATCGTCTGGTTGCCGTGGTCCACACAGTTCGTCGGCTTCGTCGGCAACCCCAGCGCCCTTGCCGTCCATCTGCTGATTGCCCTGTCCCTGGTTCTTTCCGGCGTCGCCTTCTGGAAGAAACCGGAAGCGATGACCAATCTCGTCATCGCAGCGCTTCTGGTCGTCGGTGTGCGTTTTTCCGATTCCCGCAGCGCCTTCGCCAGTCTCGTCGTCCTGCTTCTCTACTTCCTGTTCTTCTCCCCTCCGATAAGCCTGCCGCGACTGCTTCTCGCCGCAGCGATCATCCTGGGAATCACCAGAATCCCCGACCTGTTCGTCCCCTGGTGGGCTTCCCAGCTCAGGGAACCGGAAACCGCATTGTTGTTCACCTACCGCTCCACGCTGGTCGATTTTTCAGTGGACCGGATGAGCAGTTATACCGAAGGGATACGGATGTGGCTGGACCATCCGCTGTTCGGCGCGGGACTGGGAGCCTTCATCACCGAGCATCTGCGGCGAACCGGTGACGCCCTGGTCATCCACAATTCAGGCCTCTGGTTGCTGGCGGAGATGGGAATCGCCGGGTTCTTGGCCGTGCTGGGCGCCGTCCTATGGGTCCTGCGCGCCATCCTGACACATCCATCCTGGCAAAAGCTGCCGCCCCTGGTCGCGATGATCGGCTGTTTCCTGGTGATCGTGACCATGTCCATCGCCCATGACATGGCCTATCAACGATCGTTCTGGCTGTTCGCTGGCGCCTTGTTGGCTCTGCCGAATTCCTTGCACCGCAGCAGCCATCAGGCTTCTCTTGCGACCTCCTCGTAAAGATCGGCATAGGCCCTCACGCAAGTATCCAGAGAGAACCTTTCTTTGACCCTCTGCCGTCCCGCCGCGCCCATCGCCGCCCGCAACTCGGGATCGCAGGCAAGCCTTTCCAACGCGGTGGCCAGTGCCTCGGGGGAATGAGGCGGCACCACAAAGCCAGTTTCTCCGTCCAGAACCGCCTCGACATTCCCGCCGACTGCCGTCACTACCATCGGCAAACCGGCGACCATGCTTTCGAGCAAGCTGTTGGAAAACCCCTCCTGATGGGAGCACAGCACGCCGATGTCGGCCAGCGCCAGAACGTCAGCCACGTCATGCCGCTCCCCCAGAAAAACGATACGATCCCTGATATCGAGCCGCACGGCGCGGGCAACCAGACGGCCTTCCATGCCATCATCACGACCGACCAGGATCACTTTCAGCTTCGGCATGCGAGCGGACAGTTCGGCCAGCGCGTCGATCAGATCTGCCTGACCCTTATAGTGGATCAGGGTGGCAACCATCACCGCGACGACGTCATCCTCACCCAGGCCGATATCCTTGCGAACCAGCCCGCCTCCACTCTCGGAATTCGCCCCTTCCGTGCCGTTGTAAATCAACCGCAACCGCGAAGGGGCGACGCCCTCCTGCTCCAAATCGCTCAGAACCGCCTTCGAGTTGCCAACGATATGCCGCATACGGCGATGCAAGCGCTTTTCCAACACGGCAATCCGGGGATGGTTCATTTGGTACAGATTCAGGCTTCTGCGACTCATCAGCATTTTCGGGTGAGCAGTCAGAACTCCGCACAAGCCGCCGATCGCATAGGGTTCGGGGAGAAAGAAGTGGACGATCCTGCGCCGATTTTCCAGCATCAGCGAAGACAAACGCGCAACAGCCCACAACCGCGCAGCCCAAACCGAAAGACAATCCGGAGGGGAAAACACCTGTATACCTGCTGCGCGGAATTTCTCCTCCAGACAGCCGCCCTGCCGCAGAACCATTACCGAGATGAGGAACCGTTCCAGGTGACGTGCACCCCGAATTTGGACCGGGCATCCGGGCTTTTCCGGGGTATTTCTGCTCAGAACGGGCCGGATGCGTCTGAGCAGGTGAGCAGCGATATCGGGGGCTTGTTGCCGATGGCGCTGTGCGGACGAACTTCGTTGTAGTCCTGGAGCCATTCCGCCATTTTCAGCCGGGCGTCGTCAAGGCTCATGAACCAGTGGGTGTTCAGGCATTCCGCTCGGAACTTGCCATTGAACGATTCGATAAAGGCGTTGTCCGTCGGCTTGCCCGGGCGGGAGAAGTCGAGGACGACATCCTTCTGATAAGCCCACAGGTCGAGGTCGCGGGACACGAACTCAGACCCCTGGTCGACACGGATCGATTGGGGATAGCCGACCTTCGCGCAGATACGTTCAAGCGTTTGCACCACGTCTTCGCCTCGGTAGCTGAATCGGGGATCGACCGCCGGGGAGAACCGCGAAAAGGTATCCACGATCGTCAGGATACGGATCTTGCGGCCCGTGGCGAGCTGGTCCTGGACAAAGTCCATCGCCCAAACCTGATTGGTCCTGGTGGCGCTCGTCCGTCGTCACGGAGCCGCGCCTTGACCCGCCGCTTCGGCGTCTTGTTCCGCAGTTGCAGCCCCATCTCCGTGTAAAGCCGATAGACCTTCTTCGCGTTCACCTTCCAACCCTCCCGGCAGAGAAGAACATGGACGCGCCGGTAGCCGTAGCGGACCCGCGTCTCGCGGATCTGTCGGATTCGCAGCTTGAGATCGGCCTGCTCGCGATGCTTGGGCTTGTAAGTGTAGAGGGAGCGATCGACCTGCAGAGCAGAACAGGCCTTGCGGACCGATACCTGCCAGGTCTCTCGCACCTCATCGACAAGCCGACGTTTGCGGGCAGGCCTCAGAGCTTTTTTGCGAGAACGTCCTGGAGCATCGCCTTGTCCAGGCTGAGGTCCGCCACGATCCGCTTGAGTTTGGCGTTCTCCTCCTCAAGCTGCCGCAAGCGCTTGACCTCGGTGGGCATCAACCCCGCGTAGCGTTTGCGCCAGTTGTAAAAGGTCGCCTCGGCGATACCGGCCTTGCGGCAAACCTCCGTGATCGGGATGCCGTCTTCCGCTTGCTTCAGAATGAACGCGATCTGGGCCTCGCTGAACTTCGACGTCTTCATCGGATTCTCCTTCTCCCGGCCAGGGGATCATAACTGGAAAATTCCAGATGTTTTCGGTCCGATTTAGCGGGGGCACGTCACAGGTCCAGTCGCGACAAAACTTGCAGCAGGTGCCGCTCCGTCCCACCGATATCGAGACTCTTCGTCACCACCAGAACGCTTATCGGTTCTCCACAGATGGCCCGCGTCTCCGTATCCTGGCTTAGCACCCACTCTCTCCGCGTCGGCGAAACCCCTTCCATCCCGTGCGCGACCGGAGCCATCGCCCACAGAGTCCGCACATCAGAATGACCGAGCCAAGGTATGCAAGCCTAAGGGGTTGTGCAAGCCGGAACCGAAGAAACAGGATAAATCAATCCCCAAGGGGATCAGCACCAAACGTAAAACGCCGGAAGCGATCCACCAACCGACGCGAGTAAACCCTGCGGATATGCCGGGCATCTATGAAATTCGATGCGTCATCGGTTCCGGGAGCATCCCGCCAATCAACCACGGCTTCTCCATAGATATCCTTAATCTGGACGTAAAAATCTTCATACAGAGATAGCTTCCTAAGATTAAGGTCATAGTCACGATAAAGCGCTGGCAATACGATTGTATAATCGACACCGTCACGCCGCATCTCGTCGGTCAATCGGCGCAAATCACGCAGACTCTCGGAGAAAGACCGATAGGAAGTATAGAATGGTGTATCCGTTCGCGAGGATTTTCGCATGGCCTTCTCAAAATCAAACCGGCCTTCGGCGATCAAGCGATCAACCGCTATGTAGATCAACTCGCCGTTCGCATCGATGCGTCGGGCGGGTTCGCATCGTTGTGCGATGCCTTCGAGCCTGTTGAGGAGAAGCCGGGCGGTATCGACCGAAAACAGGACGCGACCAACGGTTCGGACGTATTCGAGGATGTCGCCGCCGTCCTTGTCGTAGCGGCGCACATAACGTGTCATGCGAATGTCTTCCTGCGCCGCCATCCCGTCGTTGTAGGCAAAGAAATCGACTCCGACGAAAACATAGCCCGGCACGCCATTGCGCGCCTTGAAGTGCCGATACGCCGCCAGAGCTTGATGCGGTCGCGAGTTGAACAGGCTGTAGTTGAAGACATGCAGGCCCGTCCGCTTCTCCAGCGCGGTAGAATCGATCGTCATCAGGCTCGACGTTCCCAGGATAAGACCGTTATAGCTCCTCGGGCGCAAACCTTCGACGATCTCCTCCTTGATCTGCATGGAGTTGAAGGATCTCTCGCCGATCAGTGGCGCACCCAGCAAGCCGACCGGGTCCAGCAACACCGCACCGCCGAGATACAGTAGAAAGGGCAGAAGCAGGCCGAAAACGAATTTCCGAGTGGCGTGGCGCATGTTCTAGAACTGAAAATAAATGAATTCGGACGCTCCTCGCAGCACGAGGACCGAGACCAGCATGATCAGGCCCACGAACAGGCCCCCGGCGAACCCCATGCGCCAACGCGGACGCACGGCTCGAAGGCGCTGCCCACCGACCAGAAGCGCCGGACGATACCTCTTCATGATCTCCTGCGTGTTGGGCAACAGGACGACAAAGAGATACAATTGCGCGATTAGGACGAACGCGTCCTTTGCCTGCCGTTGCAGCCCCGCCTGGAAAAGCGAAACACCACTCCAGGGCCGTAGCGCAGCGATTACCGCCATCGCCTGTTCCATGGACTGGGCGCGAAAGAAGATCAGGGACAAGGAAAAGGCGCCGAACGTCACCAGCGTCAGAACAGCGGTCACCACCCGACCGTGAAACTTCCGGCTTCCCCTCGCCCGCTGCCAGAACATGGCAACCACCATCAGCGCCCCCTGGACGAGGCCGAATACCACGAAGGTCCAGCCAGTTCCGTGCCAGACGCCGATAAGGACGAAAACAAACAGAACCGGCAGAACGGTGGAGAAGATGAAGGCAGCCTCGCCCTTCAGCCCCCATTCGATAGAACGGCGGTGAGCCCACAGGCTGATCGGCGTATATACGTAATCGGCAAAAAAACGCGTCAAGGACATATGCCACCGGCGCCACAGATCGATGATGCTGACTGCCTTGAGCGGCGAATCGAAGTTGATCGGCAGCCGCATACCCAGCATTCTCGCCAGACCAAGCGCCATGTCTGTATAGCCGGAAAAGCCAAAGTATACCTGAAAGGTAAAAAGGAAAACCGAAGACCAGGCCGCCGCCGGGCCAATCTGTTCCCCTGCCATTGCTGCGGCGTAGACAGTATCGACATATGGCGAAACGCTGTCCGCGATCACCGCCTTCTTGAACAACCCGATGGAAAAAATCGCCAAGCCGACCAGTAGGTCGCGTCCTCTCAACCCTCGGGACAGCGCCTGGGCGAACTGCGGCTGCAATTCGCGATACCGCACAATCGGACCTGACAGCAGCTGTGGAAAAAACGTGACGTAAAGAAGGTACTCCAGGAAGGAGGACGCCGCTCTAACGCGACCGAACCAGATATCCAGAAGATAAGATATCTGGTGAAACGTGAAAAAGGATACGGCCAGCGGCAACACCACCGAACCGCCGGGACCACCGAACAACCGCGCTGCCATGTCGTTGAAGAAGCCGCTGAATTTGAAATAAGCTAGACCCACCAAATTCGCCACCACGGCGACCGTCATCAACGCCCGCCCCAGCCGTCCCTTCCCCTGGGATGACTGCAACAGGTTGCCAACGATGAAATTGAATAGGACCGAGGCGCCCAGAACCAAAAGGTTGCCCACATCCCAATAGGCGTAGAACGCCAGCGAGACCGCCGACAGCCACACCATGTTCGCCGTCCGCCCACCCAGACGGGCGGCAACGGCAAATCCAACCAGCACAACCGGCAGGAAAACGAACATAAAGAGCGGAGACTGAAACAGCATCCCTGATGAAATCTCTGCGTCAGAAGAGCGAAAAATCAAGCCGACTTAAACAGGCGTAGCGCACACATTGGACTGTCCCATTATCGCCGAGCAACGCCACGCGAGCCTCCCTATTTCCGCGCCGCGAGATAAGGCGGCAGCATCCTTGTCAGTTCCCGAGCATAGATATCATGCCCCAAGTGATTGAGGTGCCCCCCACGCCCACGCTGCGAACCGAAGCCGGTCAGCATACGCAATTCTACGCCTTCAACCGCCGCCACTTCCGCAAGGTGCGAACGCCAATCGACGAATCCCATACCGCGCCGTTCCACGTCGCGCCGCACCATCTCCACCAACTCGGCCCGTTGCACCACTTCCTCGGGGCAATCCGGTGCGGGGAGAGGAAGATGGTCCACGACAAGAAGCACAGGAAAACCCTGGGCCGCCTGAACGGCGGCGAATTCATCAAGAACCTTTTCCACAGTCAGCCAATTGAGCATCGGTTGGCGATCATGCCACAGGCGGCGAAGACGCGCCATCATACCCTGCCCGCATGAGACCTGCGAAGGCTTCGAAGGCCACGCGACCGCCGTCGCGGGAAGGCCGAGCCGCGCCTCCAACGGCTCCCGACTCCACAGATACAGCATGCGGACAACCACCGAATGGCGGATCAACTCCAGCAGTTCGCGGCCATACCATGTCTTCATCGCGCGCACCGCGAAGCGATTGCGGAAGGCATAGCCCCGCGTCAATCCGCCAGCCCCGTCCGGAACGTAGCCTGGGTTCTTTCCGTCGTCGAGCAGTTCCCCGGTCAGGAAATCCGGGGCGGAAAGGAACGCCACCGACAAATCCAGGTCCAGACCCGGTGCCATCTTCTCGAGACGGACCAACTGCCGCAGCGGGCCATTCCCCGACATGGCGAGGTTAAGAATCTGGGCGGGATACCCCGCGGCATTCAACCTAGCCTCGGCCTGCGCCAGAAAGGTCGCGGACTGGTCCACCTGCAAGGCCTCGACGAGAGAATCCCCGGTCACGCCGACACGCGTCGTCCCCGCAGGTTTTTCGCGCGGCATTTCCGGATTGCGCGTTCCCAGAGAATTGATGTGAACAAGCGCCCGGTTCTCCCGCGTCCAAATGCCGTCCGCACCGGGAACGAAGGCATAGCCGGTATCGGCATCGGCCAAGCCCAAAATCGGCTCCACCAATGGCAACACCCGCCACAACGGCGTCGCTTCAATGGTCTGGAGCGCCACCTCCAGTACGACGACGGACGTCGCAACCCCCACCATCAAGGCAAGGGCAGCACGGAAGGACGCGTGAGGCCGTCTCAAATCATCCCTCCCTAGAACCGGAAATAGATGAACGGATTCGCCGCACCAGACGGGAACACCACCAGCATCACACAAAGCCCCAACATCAGTCCAAGAACGTAGGGATGGTTCCAACGCCGCAGATGCCACGCGGAAATCGCCTCGTTTGCCCGAGCCTCGAGGGCATGCAAAAGAAACAACCCTGCGATGCCGATGGCGACCAAACTAGGCGGGGCCGCCTCGGGCGGCGGCTGCCAGCCACGAAAGGACAGCATCGTGCCAAGGTAATCCAGGGCAAAGTTCAAACCCGGGGAGCGGAAGAAGACCCAAAGAATCGTCACCAGAGCCAAATGCAGGATCCATCGCGCCGCCACAGGTACGAAGGCCAAGTGGATGAAGCGGGCGGCAAGGATATACAGCCCCCACCCCACCCCCCAAAGGACGAACGTGTAATTCGCCCCATGCCACAGCCCCGCCAGCCCCATGGTCGTCAGCAGCACAGCGGCCGCACGCAAATGACCGCCCCGCCCACCACCCATTGGAATGTACAAATAATCCCGCATCCATGTGGACAGGCTGATGTGCCAGCGCCGCCAGAATTCCTGCGGCCCGGTACTGAGGTAGGGGGTACGGAAATTAATCGGCAGACGCAATCCCAGAAGATAGGCCACACCCACGGCGATATCCGAGTAACCGGAAAAATCAAAGTAAATCTGAAAGCTGAAAAGCAACGCCCCCTGCCATGCGTGATAGGCCGTTTCCTGGGGGGTATTAAAAAACGTGTCCGCCAACGGGCCGATGCTATCGGCCAAGATCACTTTCTTAAGCAAACCAAGAAGGGCACAGTGCGAGACCGAAGGAAACCAAGCGAAGCCGTCGCGGCGAGCCAGCAATCACCCGCTCCACCTGCGGCAAAAATTGCGTGGCTCGGACGATCGGCCCGGCGATCAGTTGCGGGAAGAAGCAGATAAACAGAAGAAAGGAACGAAACGACGTCGCCGGGCGAGAACGCCCCTTCAAAACGTCGATGTGATAGGCCAGCGCCTGAAAACAATAAAACGAAATCCCAAGCGGCAGTGCCGCATCGATATAACCGCCAGATGTCCCCTCGCCGACAAGAAAGAACGACTTATACTTAAACAGAAAGACCATTCCGATGTTAACAACGACGGCGGCAAAGACCCGCCACCGCCCAGGAAGGCGAACCATCTGCACCACCCAATTAACGCAGACGGCGGCAAGAAAAACCATGCCATCAAACCGGCCCGCAGCCGCATAGAACACGACGCTTGCGACAATCAACACATATCCCGGCCAAGCGAACAAGACCGCAAGACCCCGCGTCGCCAGAAGCAACAGAACGAAGGAAAGAGAATTAAACGGCATTTCCCTTCACCCCTTCCCTATCTTTCCCCACCCTCAGCGAACACGGCGGCATCCCAGGCGGCACAGGCACATTCGGGGTCGAAGGCGGACACCGTCACTCGCCCGGCTTCCCCCAGGTGGCGACGCAGCGTGGCATCGGCGGCAAGTTCCGTCAATGCGGCGGCAATCGCCCCGACGGTCTCGTCGGTCGTCCGACAACTGGTGCCATCGCGCAGAACCTCCAGCGCCCCCTCCAGGTTCGCTGTGACCACAGCAGGCACGCCACAGCTCACCGCCTCCCACAGAGCGTTGGGCGACCCCTCGTAACGTGATGTCATGACGAAGACGTCGGCGACACGGTAATGAGGGAACGGATCGGCGGCATATCCGACGAACTCCACGGCATCAGCGATGCCCAGATGCACAGCCAGTGCCTCCAGTTCCGCCCGCTGTGGGCCTTCGCCGAGGATGCGTAGCCGCCAACCCGGCATTCCGGGGCGCGCCTCGGCAAAGGCCGCCAACAGGCGGTCGTAACCCTTCTGCCAATGCAGGCGCCCCACAGCCAAAAGCAGGGGAGATAGCTTGTCCGCAGCCTTGGAAGACGAAGGCCGTCGCAACGGATTGGGCAGAAAGACCGTATCGTCCGAGATGCCAAGATCGCGCAAGGCGCGCGCAGCCATCTCGCTGTTGGCGGTGACCAGGTCGGCACATGGATAGGTCAGACGCCGCAGGACCGCCCAGGCGACGGGAACATCCTGACGGCGGGGATCATTGCGTTCGCAGACGACGACACGCACCCCCAGCCCCAGACAGGCAAGGACGGCCAGAACATTGGTGGCGGTGACGAAGGAAACCACGGTGGCAGCGCCGCTGTCGCACATCGCCCGGCGCAACGCAGCAAGACGACGCAGATTGCCGCGAATGCCACCGAGAAAACCGGGAGCGCGACCGACACCGCCTACCACGTGCCGCCGCACTTCCGCCGATACGGGAAAAGTATCGGCGGTCGCATCCTTCAGCGTAATCAGGTGAACCTCGCGACCCGCCGAGACCCAGTGACGCAACAAGGCGGCCGCCACCTGCTGGGCACCCCCACCGCCCATGCTTTCGATCACCACAGCGACCGGCTTCATCGTATCCCCACCACACGACGATAGAGTTCTGCCAGCTTGCGCGCATGAGCGGCGACGCCGTATCTTGTCGCGGCGTCGCCACGCGCTGTGGCCGCAAGACGTCCGGCCAGCGCCGGATCGTCCAGCAGACGAGTGGCGGCAGCGGCCATCGCATCGGGATCGTCGGGAAGAGCCAAAAGCCCGGTCCGACCGTCGCGCACCGCTTCCAGGTGCCCCCGGAGGCTGCCGCGACCACCGGCGTTCCAGCCAGCGTCGCTTCGACCACCGCCCGACCGTGCCCCTCGCCCACAGCAGGGGCAAGCAGCACGTCGGCAGCGGCAAGCAGGCGGGGCACATCACCACGGAACCCAAGCACCCGCACCGCATCGCCATAAGCTCCAGCCTCAACGGTGATACGGCGCGCCATCTCCCCCTCGATCCTCCCCGCGAACAGTAGGGTGGCGGACACGCCGCGCCGCCGCAATGCCACCAGGGCCTCGACGGCGACAAGGGGACGTTTCTGCTCCTGCAGGGTTCCGACACACAGGAGCACCGGCACCGTAGGATCCAGGTTGAACTCGGCGGCAATGGCGGCACGTGCCGAGGCACGCTCCTCCGCCGCCGGATCGAAGGGATTAGTGATTACGTCGGCGCGGGCGCGCACGGCGGCGGGCAGGCTGTCGCGGACATAGGCGGAGATCGCCGCCACCGCGCTCGCCCGGCCCAGAGCCAGCGCGGCGACGCGCGACGGTGCGAAGCGAGTCCGCTGATGCACGACTAGAGGAACCCCAGCCAACGCTGTGGCCAGACTCCAGGAAACCGCCATCCGCCCATCGTTGACATGAACTGCATCCAGGCGCACCCGCCGCAGCCGCAGCCACGGCGTCACCATCAGCAGACGAAACAAGCTGCGCACCGGCCCGCCGTCAGCCTCCCACACCGGATCGCCGGTCGGCTCCCCCGCCGCGATGCCACGCTCGCGCAAGAACTCCGCGAGCGGTCCGGCGCGGTGGATCAGGCAAAACGGCTCCACTCCTTGCTCCGGCAAGGCATCAATCAAAAGCGCCGCTGAGTGGTGGCTCCCGCCGATGGTGTCTCCGACGAAGGGGAACAGAATCCTCATGGCCGCTCCAGCAGGGGCCTTAAGGCATCCAGGGTCCGTTCCGCCAGAACGGCGGAGCCATAGTTCTCGACGATGCGCCGCCGCCCCGCCGCACGCAAGTCCGGATCCCCGGCGCGTAGCAACAGGTCGGCCAGTCCGGCGGCCAGAGCTTCGGCGTCGCTTGGCGGCACTGTTACACCGATGCCTCGCACCAGATCGGCGGCATCCCCCACCGCCGAGACCACGCACGGCACGCCGCAGGCCATGGCCTCCGCCACCACGTTGGGGAAACCCTCACCCAGGGAAGGGAGGCAAGCAAGATCGAGGGCCGCATAGGCGGCAGGCATATCGTCGCAGTGCCCGGTCCAGATGACGCGCTCGGCAACCCCCAGGGATTCGGCCTGCCGCCGCAGACACACGCCCAGGCCGACGTCGCCGCCACCAATGCAGACGAAGCGAACGTCCGGGCGCGTCACCGCCAACACCGCAACGGCACGCAGAAATACGTCGTGCCCCTTCACCGGATCGAGCCGCGCGGGCAGCCCAACCAGCGGCGCATTGGCAGGAATGCCCCACGTTCGCCGCATCGACCTACGGGCTTCGGGCAGGGGGCGGAAACGGGCCGTATCGATACCGTTGGACACCACTGCGGCCCGCTGCGGCGGATAGCCGAGTGCCTCGTGATAGGCACGTCCGGCGTAACTATTGTAGATGATGAGGTCGGGAAGGTGCGCCGCCAATCTCTCCAGACGGAAGCTCCAGCGCGCCATGAGATCGAAACGCTCCAAATTCATCTGCGACGCACGAATGCCCCAAACCACGGGCGGGGAGGGAAACAGCGGCTTCAGCAGCGCCGCGACAAGGTTCGGCACCACCAAGTAGCTGTGCAGGACAGCGGGCCGCTCGCGCCGAATCAGACGAATCAGACGAACCAGGAAACCAAAGGACCAGCGCCCGCCCTTGCCCAGAGGCTCGACTTCCGCCCCCGCAGCCCGCAGTTCCGCCGCAAGCGAACCGCCACCGTAGAAAGGAGCAACGACAATGCGATGTCCTCGCGCCACAAGCCCCGACGCCAGAACGCAAAGCTGACGTTCGGCACCACCGGGATCGAGACATCGCAACAGGAAAAAGAAGGTCATGCGTACTCCAGGGGATTAGGACCGGCGGTTTCGACGTCGCGTAGCCACAGTTCCAGGGAGATCAGGTGTTCCAGGGGAGGCAGACCATGCCTTTGTCCGGCGCGGAAGGCCTCGACCGCGCGGCGCAGGGCGGCGCGATCGCCCCAAGCGGCAATGCGGCTGTCGGCATCGGTCAACAGCGGCAGATAGCGACCCAGGCTCTTTTCGTCGGCCAGCCAGTCGGCGACCGGCAGGGTCAGGCCGACCTTGCGGCGATACAACAGGTCGTGGGGCAGGTACGGCTCGGCGATCGCCTTGAGCAGGGGTTTGGTCTCGCTGCCGAACAGCCGCGCCGCATGCGGCAAACGATTGAGCAAGGCAACCAGGGGCATATGAGTAAAGGGAACCCGCGCCTCCACAGAGGCAGCCATCGCCATCTTGTCTTGACGCAGCAGCAGGGATTCCAGATAGGCGGTCTGATCCACCGCGAACAATTTGTCTCGGAAGTCGCGGAAACGCGCGGCGGCGACCTCGCGCGGGCCGGGGCCAGGCACTAGGTCGGGGAATATTTCAAAAAGAGCGAGAAAATCGGTATAGGCCGAACCGTAAATCGCCGGATGCCGCCCCTCCGCGTAGCGGCGGATTTCGCGATAGCGCTCCAGGAACCGCCAAGCAGGCAGCGGCACCAACCGGGCCAACCGCCCCTTCCGCCGCAAGTCGCGCCAGATGCGATAGCGCATGTAGCCACCGAAGAACTCGTCGGCACCCTCTCCAGTCAACACCACCCGCGAGGTCTTGCGGATTTCGTCGCACAAAAGCATCAGCATCGGGCAGCCGGAATGCGCGATCGGCCCTTCCATGTGGCGAACGGCGCGCGGCAGGGCGTCGGCATAGTCGACGGCGGTGAGCGACACCTCGCAATGATCCACCGGGTAACGCGCCGCCACCATGGCCCGCCAGGAGCTCTCGTCGTTGGGCAGACCGGTCAACTGTACGCCGAAGGTCCGCAGGGGCCGCCCGGCGCGGCGTGCGGCAAGGGCAGCGATCAGGCTGGAATCCACCCCACCCGACAATTGCAGGGTATAGCCGACGTCGCTTTGCAGATGGTCGGCGACGGAACGCTCCAGCGCCTCATGAATTTCCGCCTTGGCCGCCCCCAGGGTGATTGCCGGGTCCGCGTGTAGGGTATCCAGCGGATCACGGAAACGGCGTTCGGACAGGGAACCGTCGTCCAGGGAGAGACGCAAAACCGTGCCACCAGGGATGCGGTCGATACCTTCCAGGTTGCTCGCCCGCCCGGCAGCAAAGCGGAAGACCAGCAGTTCGGCCATCGCCACTGAATCCGGTCGCGCCGGACGCAGACGCCGCAGCGGGCGCACCTCGCTGGCGAAGGCGGTCAGACCGCTGCGGCGCAGCATGTAGAGCGGCTTGATTCCCAAGGGATCGCGCGCGGCAAAGGCCCTTCGCGCCACACGATCGACCAGAACGAAGGCATACATCCCTTCCAAACGCTCGAGCACACCCTCCCCCCACCGCGCCCAGCCCATCAGCAGAACCTCGGTGTCGCCCTTGGTGCGTAAATCCGCCCCCGCCTGCTCCAACTCGGCGCGCAGGCGGCGAAAGTTGTAGATCTCGCCGTTGAAGGCCAGGGTATAGCGCCCGTCCGCCGAGGTCATTGGCTGGTCCGAGGCCACGCCCGGGTCCATAATCGCTAGGCGTCGGAACACTAGGCCAAAGCCGGGTTCCACGACGCAGCCCGAGGAATCCGGGCCACGATGGGCAATCTCCACCCCCAGAGGCTCCATCTCCGCAGCGGAAAACGGTCGCCCTGGGGAAAAGCAGGCAACAAAACCGCACATGAACTCAGCCCCCCACGCGCAAGGTACCGTCGATGGTGAGCAGCAGATTGATCAGGACCGCATGGTCGGCCCGTCCGGAAAAATGGTCGTCAACGATCCGCCCGACCGCATCCATATCGAACAAATCAGGCGCGGCCAGAGCCTCGGATCGCGACAAAGCGCGGGCCCGGGCCGCCGTTTCCGCGTCGGCGTTCAACATCTGATGCAACTGGGGCCAGGAACGGTCCTGCCAACCCGGGGTCGCCCGCAGATGCATCAGGGGTAAGCGATTGAGCGCGGCACGACCGAAGCGGATCGCCGTCTGCATCGACAAAGACCGGTCAGCGCGAATATTAGTGTTGGCGTTTCGCACCCGCATCATTTCGGGGGAAAGGCAGGCGATCGCCTTCTGATAGACGCGCCAATTAGCCTTGTCTTCCACCGTCATGCTCCAGCAAATGTTGGCAAGCTCCCGAGTCAGGGCCGGCAGGCGGCAAGCAGCGAAGGTTCGCACCGACTGAGCCATCAGCAGGGAATAGTGCCGTGCGAGGTTATGCTGGTGCATGAACTCCCAAAGGTCGAAACCGGCAAGCCCGGCGGCACGGCCTTCCGCCATCTCGGCGACGACGCGATCATGCAATTGGCGGCGCATCTCGGCACGACGATCAGCGCGGATCACCACCCACGGGTCGGAGGTCTTGAGGCGGTAGCTCACGGTTTCGAGAAAGGTGGTTTCCAAATCGGCGGGTAGGTCGTGAAGACGGAAATGCCAACCCAAGCGTCCGCCAAAGCGAACGAGCGACTTAGGCAAATAGTGCCCGCAGAACATCACGTCCAAAGCCAGTCCTAGGAACACCGTGTCCACCTGCGGCGCCACCCGGTCGGCGAAGCCGATGAACTGAGCCTCGTGATAGACCGTCATCCCGCCGCCCAGCGCCACCGCGACGTCGATCAGCCCACGGGGCGGGCTGACGGAACGATCGAGGAATGTGTGGGGACTGCCCTTGATCTGCGCCAGGGTACGCGCTACGTCCACCTCGTTATTGAGGCTGGGAGCGGTGGTGAAGCACGGCATCGCCCGCGGCGAGGCAGCCAACAAAGCACGGGCGTCCAGCCCCCCCCGAAAGCATCAGGCCATAGCGGTGACCGTCGGAGGTGTGAACGCGCATCGAATAGCGCAATGCGGCGGCCAAACGCTCGGCCATCGCGTTCTGACCGGCAGGGGACTTTTCCGCGCCAATTCGCCAATACCGGCGCAGGTCGGTCCGCCCCTCCGCATCCACCGTTAAAATCGCGGCATAGGGCAAGAAGCGGATTCCCTGGTCATAGGTACGTTCACCGAACACTCGCCGGAAATAGAAGAATTCCGCCACGGTCCACCGATCAAGGCCGGGGCTGCCCCCGGCGCCTCGCCCATCAAACAGCCGTTTGAAGCTGCTATCCGCGCGGAAGCATCCGCCGTCGCTGCCATAGAATAGCGGGAGGGAGGACCAACGGTCGGTGATCAGGGTGAGGTCGCGGCGTCCACGGTCGAAATACGCCAGGACGAAACCGCAATCGAGCTCCCGCGCCAGGGCCTCGGCGCCTTCATCGCGCAGGCGGCGCATCAGCTCCGCCGGGTCCGCCGCCCGACCGTCGAGGACCGGGAACCCCCAGACGAGAAAGACCCCCCCCGCGTCTTCCAACCGCCGAAAATCGTGCAGGCCAACGACTTCGAAGCGGAAGCCGTCACCCGACGCAGCCTCGCGCGCCGGATCGAAACGCAGCGACAAGCGAAACGGCGCGGCGGAAAGGGATGTCGCAGGGGTCATGCTGTCCGCCGTCCGGTCATGTCGAGGAAAACCGGCCAGCTTGCCTCGGGATAGAAGCGGTGGCCAGCCTCGCCCTCGACGGTGCGCAGGTTGCCGGAAGCGCCCAGCGCCGCATAGACCCGGGCGGCATCGGTCGCGCAGGCATCGGCCAGGGCGAAGGGATAGATATTATCCTCGCGGCACGAAACCACAAGCAACGGCCTGGGCGCACACAGGCCCTCCACGTCGCCGTATTCCATCCAATTGAGGACGCCGGGAATCACCGTGTCTGGACAAGCCTTACGGGTGCCGCTGGTTCGCCGCCAGTCTCCGACGCAGCCGCTGGCGATGGCACCACAAATCCGGGTATCCAGCGCAGCGAGGAAAAGCGCGGTCTCGCCACCCGCCGAATTGCCCATGGCATAGACGCGGTCGGGATCGACTGCGGGCACATCGAGTCCGCCCATGCGCAGCCAGTCGACCACCGCCATGGCGTCGGCCACCCGCGCACCGAGGACGGTGCTCCCCCACAGCAGAGCGCGGTTGCAGGCGTCAACGCAGGGATGTTCCCATCGGTGGACGACGGCCCGTTCGCCGCGCTCGCCGAAGCCGATCTGTTCGACGCAGACGGCGACGAAGCCGCGCGCTACCGCCTGAATCGCATAGTCACCGCCGTTGGCGATGCGTTTTAAATCCATGCCGACGCGGGCTTCCCCCCACGAAACGTGGGCACCCGAGGTATGCCCCTGGAAGCACAGCATCACCGGCAGGGGCTTCGCCGCATCGGCTTCAAGCCAGACCACGGTGACCGGAGCGTGGCGATCGAGCGCTGTAGGAAGATAGAAAGTCCGCCGCCGCAAACCGCCGGGCAGGGGCGCGTTTTTGCCCTCGACCGACACCGCGTCCGCCGCAGGAGGCAGGTTTGACCCTAGCAGTTCGCGCAACTTTCCGCGCACCTGCGCCTGCCAAAGGGCTGGCGGGGTATCGCCCCGGCGTTCCCAAGTCAACGCCAAAGGTGCCTGCCGATAGGCGGCGAAATCGGCGCTGCTGGGATTGAGGCAAACACCCTCCGGCACGCGAGGCCAGCGGATTTCCGTTTCACCGGCGCGTCCGCGCCACAGACGCCGCAGTTCGAGCAGCAAGGAACGAATCATAATCCTCTCACCAGCGGTCGAAGACAGTCCCGCAGATGATCGCAGAAGCGCGCCGCCGCGTCACGGTCGCAGGTGTGGCGGCGATAGCGCTCCTGCCCGGCGGCAGCGATTTCTCGCAATTCGCTGTAGCGGTCGACACAGTCGTCGAGAACGACGGGAAAATCCGCCAAATCCCAGGCGTGGCTCACCATGGTCTCCCCTCCCACGAAAAAATCCGGCCAGGTTTCCATGTGGAGCATCTCCGGCTTAAGCAGCAGGCCGCCGGTGAGAAAAACCTCGAAGTCCTTAAGGGTGATCTCCCCCAGGCCGAAAGGCGACACCACCACCCGGCTGTCGGCAAGTTCGGCAAAATAGGCCCGGCGCGATAGCTTGCCGGTGGGCAGCCTCCCCACGAGCAGGCGACGGATTTCCTGCCGCTGCCGAGCCACGCTGGCACGCGAATAGTCGGCGCCGAAACGGCAGGAAACCTGCGTTCCGCGCGGAGACGACGGCGACACGAAGGCCCTCGCGGGAAACCGCAGCAGCGCCGAGCACGGCAAGCGCCCATAGGCCACCATACGCGCCGGGCCATGAAGGGAATAATCGGCAAGTCCGGAGTTCCAGGAAACCCGCAATTTGGCAAGCTGCGCAGGATCGGTCACCGGAGTACCGGTTTCGGGGGCCGCGTCCTCAACGCCATCTCGCCGATGATAAAAATCCGCGTACAGGCGGCGCCCATAGAGCGGACAACCGTAGAGCGCACGGTCGCGCAGAAGCTGCCCCTTGAAATAGGCGGAAACCACGGGCAGCAGATCTTCCAGAACCCAGCCCGAACTGTCGGAGGTATCGCAGAAGGCCACGGGCAATCGCTCGCCCCAAGAGGCGAAGCGGGCAAGCAGCGCTTCCCGCCCGGTCGTCCAGCAGCCTTTGTAGAACTTGCTATCAACCAGCAATATATCCGCGTCAATGAGGGCAGGCGCATCCTCGCATCGAAAGAAGACAATCTCGAACCCCGCCTCGGCCAGGGCACGACGCCACACCACCAGAGGAAACAGAAAGGCCCGCCCGTTCGGCGTGGTGAAACCCGGCGTAAGAACGTGGATGCGCATGGCGACTTTCAGCGTCCCAAAAGAACCGTACGAATTCCCCCTTCGCGGCAGATCAGATCGATCGCATCCTGATCGGCGATGTTCTCGAACACCACGCGGGTCACATCGTCGGTGGGGATCGCTTCCCCACCCACATAGCCCCGCGCCTCGATCAGCCTAGTCCCGCGTTCCGACGACGAACCTGCCAGTCTCACTCGATATCCCTGGGCGAAAAGGCGGCGCAACGGCGCTTCGATGTCGTGGTCCGCCCCATAACGCGACAGATGGGTCTCGAACAGAATCATCGGTGTCATCTCGCCCCGTTCGACGGCGGGCAGCAAGCCGTTGATCACCTCCACCTCGTGACCCTCCACGTCCATGCGGATCAGGTCCAACGGACGGCCCGCCATCACCCCCGGCACGGTCAGGGTCTCCACTTCCACCGTCTTGCCCGATAGGTGCAACGCCCCCGTGCCGGTGTCGTGGAAGGTATTGAGGTTGGACATCTCGGATAGAAAGAAATCCCGCGCACCCGCAGAGTCCGAAACCGCAGCATTGCGCACCTCGACGCCGCGATGGCCGTTGAGCGCTAGGTTGCGCTGCAGCAACTCGACGTTGGACGGCGACGGCTCGACCGCGACCAGGGTGCCCGTGGGACCGATCAACCCCAGTTCCATGAGTACGTAATAGCCGATGTTGGCACCGATATCGAGGACGTGCATCCCCGGCATCAACACCCGTTCCAACATCTCCTTGTGTTCCAACTCGCGGCGACCGAATAGGATCAGGGTGCGCGAGATGCCGCGATCTTCTAGGTCCAGCATCATTCGATAATCGTAAATCCGCTTTTCCATGAAGCGACGACCCATCGCCTTCAGGATGACAGCATGAGCCAAGTTCGCGACCGCCCTGGCAAGGGCGGCGGGACCGCGGGTCTTGAGCGTTGTCAGGGCGCTGGCAATCAGGGGCATGTCAGGTCTCTCTCGGACTAAGGACGTATTCGCGCAATTCGAACGCCATAACCGGCGAACCATCGGCATGGCGGCAATCGTAGCCCAGTACATCGATCAAGGCAGCCAGGGTAGCCAGACTGCTCCCCGACAGGGCTATCTGGCGGGGGTGAACGGACAGGAAAATCAAAGGACGATGCTTCGCAAGCATCGCGCAAGCACCAGACAGAACCCCGACCTCCGCGCCTTCGACATCAATCTTAACCACTTGAGGAGCCAGATCATGGCGGGCGCAGTAGGAATCCAGGGCCACCTGCGCTTTGCTCACCGAACGGTAGTCGGCACCCATCGCCCCTGGAACGACGGAATTCATCCCGCTGGCACTCTCGGACTCGAAGAAAGACACGGCATCCAAGTCTTCGGCGCCGACCAAAGCACCCTCCGCCGTAACCCGCTCGGAATAGCCATTCAGGGCGGCATGACGCACCAGCAGGGCGCGATTGGCCGTGGACGGCTCGAAGGCGATCAAACGCCCGCCCTCCGCCATCACCGACGCAGCGGGCAGACTGACCAGCCCGATGTGACCGCCCACGTCCAAAACGCAGGACTTCCCGCGACATGCTTCGACGCAATCGCGGAAGCCATCGTTGTGCGCGCCGCCCCAATGGGCAAAGTCGCTAAAGGCGAATTTGACGTCCAGACGAAAGGGACCGTAGGGACCGATCCTCTGGCGCACGGTCAGGCCGCTACCCGCAACGGCCTTGCGAAACAGGCCGCCCATCACCACCCACAACGGGGACAGTAATTTCAGCGGCCCATGTCGGAGCCGTCGGATCAGATCGAGAAACATGCGTACCTATTCTTTCCGTGAACGAAGCGACAATACGGTGGCGCCCTAATGCTTGAGAACGGAATAAGTTACGGAGGCTTTTCGCTGCGACTTCCCCTTTCCCGGTAGGACAGCAACAGATCCGCCACAAGGAAGTCGTAGGGCGTATCGATGTCGATGCTGCGTTCGGCAGGCATTTCGTAGGCAAGCGTCCGTTCGCCGTACAGCGCGCCACCCCGCAGAACCTGGGGGCGAGTCACCACGACCGCAGGACCGTTACGCACCACCAATCCCCGAGGCAAAGCCTCCAGCGCTGCCTCGCACCGCACAACCGCACCGTCGTCCGCGCGCGCCATCAGCTTTTCCGGGCGGCAAGCACCGGGAACCGGCATCACGGTAACCACGCTGTCGGCACCGCCATCGCACAACAGCCCGACCGCGCCGTCAATGTCTGCGGCGACGCGCAGGGGCGACGTCGGCTGCAACAGCACCAGCGCCTCGATCGCTTCGCCCTCCCGCTCCAGATGCTCTAGCAGATGCTGCAAAACCGGCAACATGGGGGTTTCATCGGCCGCCAGACGGGCCGGGCGGAGAAAGGGAACCTCGGCACCGAGGCGACAGCCCGCCTCGGCGATGCGCGCGTCATCTGTGGACAGGATCAGGCGATCAATGCTTTCCGCCGCCTGCGCAGCCCGGCAGGTCCACTCCAGCAACGACCGCCCCGCGCACATCCGCATATTCTTGCCGGGAACACGCTTGGACCCCCCCGGGCTGGAACGATGGCAACGACGGTCATTAACGTTCTCCCGATAACCCTGAATCAATCCCTGGGCATATCCGTCCCGTCTGCATCGCCCGCATGCCAACGGTTTCCTTAACAGCATCCTGGCCGTGTGCGGGTCAAGCGTTGCGATTACGCAACACGCCGCGGCTGAGGCAAGGCCACGCTGTTTCCGCCGCCTTGAAGCGCATTTCACGCCACGCCTGATCGGAAAAATATGCCGTATGCGGATTGATCAGCAAGCGACCGCCCAGAATCGGATCCTTGGCCCGCCAAGCCTCGATCAGGGGAACCGGCAATGGCGGCTCGTCGGGCAGGACGTCCAGCCCGACTCCCGCCAGATGCCCGGAAGCCAACCCATCGTGAAGCGCATCAAGGCTACCGATCAAACCGCCCCGAGCGGTATTGACCAGAATAGATCCGGGCTTCATCCGCGCCACGAAATCGGCGTCGATCATCCCTCTGGTCTCGTCGGAGAGGGGACAGTGGACGGACACCATATAGGCCCGCGTCAGAAGCTCGAACAACGACCCGACCCGTTCGTAGCCGATCGCCTTCTCATGACCCGAGGGCTGATAGGGATCGTAACCGACCAAGCGAATTCCGAACGGTCGCATCCGGTTCATCAGCGACGTGCCGATGCGACCGACCCCGATCACCCCCAGAGTGGTCCGCGACAGCCGCAGCAACGGCGACTGAGTATGTTCCTGCCACCCCACGGCGAAGTCCCGACAGGCCAGATCGTAGGCGACGATCTTACGTTGCAGCGCCAGAATCATCGCCGCAGCAGTGTCCGCCACTTCCTCGGTACCGTAATCGGGAGTATTGCAGAAGGGAATGCCGCGTTCGGCAAGCGCCCGGCAGTCGATGGCGTCATATCCCACGCCATAGCGGACGACGACTTTGCATCGTTTCAGGCGATCCGCCGTATGGCGTCCGATATGCGCATGCCAAACCAGCAGAGCGTCGATCCGGGCCAAGGCGTCGTCATCGAAATCGGTCTCGGCAGCGCCGCCGAAATCGACGAACGCGCAGCCGTCGGGAAAGGCTTCCGCCTCGATGTCGAAGGGCGGATTCACATAGTCGGTGATTCCAATCAGCACTCTTGTCTCCACGACGGTGGGTAAAAAACCGGAAGGCGGATCACGACGATACCCCGTCCCGCGACGTGGGCCAATCTCCGGTCGCAACCGCTCGACGCGCCTGGGACTTCAACAGGTCGACGACCCGTGCGGTGGAACGCCCGTCCCGAAAGCCCAGAAATTCCGTCACCAGATCGTCCGAGGCGAGGGAAACGGTCGCGCCCGACAACAGCTCCGCCACTGCGGCGACTAGGGCGTCGAGGGTTTCCGCGACATGGAAATCGCTGCCGAAGAACTTCTGGAAATAGACGTTTCCGCGGTACCGTTCCGCTGCTTCGGCGAACACCGGGACGATCACCGGCCGTCCGAGAACGCGGGCCTCGATCAAGGCGGTCGAATTGATGCCGACGACCACCCCGGAACGGCGAATCAGTTCCTGCGCACCGATGTCCGCACCGATGCGCAGGTTGGGAATCTCGGCAGGGGACAACCCGGTCAGGCGGCGAATGGCGTCCTCGACCCGTTCGGCCCAGCCCCCCATCCACTTCGGTTTGATGTGAACGGTGCGATCCGGGTAACGGCGCGCCAGAAGCGCCATGGCCGCATGCACCTGATCGAAATAATCGATAAACCCGCTAGTGCGACCGACGCTGAACCCCCCGTCTCCGTCATCGAGCAGCAGGCCGCCGATCGCATGGCGGAAGGAAAACAGCGTAACGTCGCGTCCAAGCGGAGGAACGCCCCTCTCCAAGACTTAGCGGAACAAGGAATCCATACGCACCGCGCCGACCACGGCGACCTTTCCCGCCGACGCGACACCGCCCTTGATCAGGCAGTGCCGTTCCTTGCCGTTGTAGGTAGCAATGACACTGCCGTCGAACCGATACCCACGATCCCGATAGCGGTCGATCGTCGCCTGAACGATGACGTCGTCCTTCTGGTTTTCCTTTTGCAGAACCACATAGGCGAGACCGGCACGGGGCGCCGCCTTTTCTCAGGCGCGGTCCTGCCAATAATAGAAGGTGCAGGTGACGACGATCTCGACGCCAGAAAACCGACGCAGCCAGGGCAAAAAACGTGCAGATAGGCCTCCGCCTGCGACAGCGCGGCGGCGACCTCCGCCTTGGCCTGCTGGCGGAACCAAGGCTGCCCGGCCATCTTACCCCGCAGTCGCGACAGGAACGGCGCGGTCACCCATCCCTGCACGGCGGAAGGAAGCTCCAGAATCCGCAAATCCGGCTGCCCGGCCAGAATGCCGAGGTCGGCACGATAGCGTTCGGCATTGAGCGCCAGGACCGTCAACCGGTCCCCGTTCCCGTTCGCGGGCGACAACGGCACAAGACGCCGCGCCACCACCCACGCCATGACCGGCGCGAGGAAATGCCGCGCCGCAACCCACCGCAGCAGAGGAAGAAACGGTCGCCACAGACGGAAAAGGACCGCGATCATCGCCCCGCCTTTTCCAGAATCGCCGCGCACACCCGTTCCGTTGACCGACCGTCAATGGTCGGCATGCCGGGCGGCGGCACGGACGGCTTCCCCGCAAGAAGACGTCCAATGCCCTGCGGCAGATCTTCCCGTTCGGCAACACGCACGATCCCGGACTCCAGATATTCGTATCCCAGGGAACCGATGCCGTAGAAATCCAGCACCAGCGTCGGGCACCCCAACGCCACGCCCCACGCTGTGGTCCCCGACCACTGGCAGGCGAAGGCATCGGCAACCGGCAGAACCGCCTTCAACGGCTCGTCGAGGATGCGCACACCAAATCGCACCGCGATGTCCTCGTAACGGGCGCGTTCGCAGCGCGGATGCAGGCTAATCAGCACGTCGGCGTCCACCGCTTGCTCAGTGAAAGCCGCCAGCAGAAAATCCATCTCTTGCCAATGCCGGTCCCAAGGCAACAGCTTGTGTTCCCCCAGATGCGGCAACGCCAGTATCAGGACACGACGGCAGCAACCGTATTTCCGCGCGATTTCCACCCGCCTGTGAGATCGGCTCTCCTCCGACAGAAAAAGACTGTCGTAAATCTGATTGCCGGTCACGCGTATCCGCTCGGCAGGCACACCGCCGTTCCGCAGAATCCCGGCGGTAGCGTTGCCGTCAACTAGGCAAGCATTGGCATCGGAGCCGAAAAACCAGGGGTTGCGCGGGCACAAGCCAGTCGCCGCCGCCGCCAGATAGCGACCGGGCTTATAGAAGCAATAGGTTATTCCCTCGTGGCAAAACAGGTAACGCGACCCCAGCAGGGTCATCGCCAAGTGGACCACCAACCAGGCCGGAGGGCGAACGATGTTGCGCGGACTGTTCACGCGATTGGCCACCAGGAACGCCGTGTTGACGAACCCCCACGGAGCCAGGACGACGGCCTTTCCAAGGGCCTGCATCCCCCGCAACAAAGCCATGGACAGGCCAAGATTCCGGTCCCGAGCCAGAACCAGGACATCCGGTCTCAGCGCCCGAAGCACCCGTTTAGCCTGACGGCGGTCGGCGATCAGGTCAACGACATCAAACGCCGCCAGCAGCAGAACGAACGGTAGCAGATTCAATATCCGATCCGCCCACTCCCCATACCACCGCTTCGCCCAATCCTCGACGGCGGCGATGCGCCTCAGCCCCCAACACGAGCGCGGTGGGCGAGCAACAACGGCGACACGGTCGCTGATCTGGTCAGCGGCATCCGCATCGGGATATCCCACCAGTCGGAACGGCTCGCCATCGGTCAGCAGCAGAACCCGGACCTCGGGGTTCACCACCAAGCGATTGATGAGCGGCGCGAATTCGTAAAGGAAGCGTTCCCCTTCCGGAAAGAAAAGAACACGGCAGGGCTCAGGCATCGTAGGGCGTTCGCTCCTCGGCAAAACCGTGATTGCGCAGCCAATGCTCCAGAACCGGGATCTGCCACTCAACGTCAACGTCGAAGCCGAAGTCCTTAGGCAGCGCCCCCTGTCTATGCCCTAGCCAACGGAACGGCAAGGCCCCGGCGGTGGAATCGACCAGGCACCGCTCGGGACGGACTACCTGCACGCCGAAATCACAGAAATAGATGTCGCCCATGGCATCCCGGTCGAAGGTGTTGGGAATTCCCAGGGCATCCAGATCGAGCACGGGAGAAGTGGTCTGGTCCGGATTGAGACGCCGTGCGCGCAACGGGGTGAACATATTGTACTTGGAGACCGAGACCACCGAATCCAGGCTGTCGTCGGCATCCAGCATCTCCATGGCGCGACCGAGGTATTCGGGCAGAACATCGGGGCTGTTGGCGAACATCAGCACCAGATGGCGCAACGCGCCGAATCTCTCCTTGATGTGCCGGTAGGCATGCTCGAAGACGAACTCCGTCGGCGATTCCGAACGGGCGAGTTCGGCGGGACGGTCAATCACCTCGCCACCCACCGCGCGACCAAGTTCGGCGATCACCGGCGAATCGGTCGATACGAAAATCCGCTCGATGCGAGATGTGTTCTTCGCGGCAAGAAGGGGATACTGAACCATCGGACGGCCCAGCAAAGGACGATAATTTTTGCCCGGTACGCCGCCGCTGTTGTGTTTGCCGATAACCAATGCCGCAATCATCGCCTTTCTCCCGCTTTCGGGGCAACCAGCCGCGCCAAGTCGACGACGCGCGAACAATATCCCCATTCATTGTCGTACCACAGGACCACCTTGACCATGGGGCCGTTGACCTTGAGCCACTGCATGTCGATGACGGCGGACGCCTCTTCCCGTTCGTAATCGACGCTAACTAGGGGCTGCCGGTTCATGCGCACCACTCGCGACCGTCGGCACAGGTCTTCCAGACACCGGCACAGATCGACCGGTTCGACCCCGCGCCGAAGCATCAGACTTAGGTCGGCGGTAGTCACCACATGGGTGGGCACGCGGTACGAAAAGCCCTGAACTCGCCGCGCAATGTCGGGCAGGATCGGTTGCAACGCGGTAATCGCCGTGGTGTTCTTGGGAATGATGGTGTCGGTACTAGCCCGTCCGAGCGAATAGTCCTTCCAGAAATGGCCTGGGTCCGACTGGGAGGGCAACGGCGCATAAACCAGATTCTGGTACGACAGCCAAGGATGCAGCGTGGTGACGAAACCGCCCTCGACGCCGAAGTCGTGATCGAGCGCCTCCAGGACATGGCCGATCGCATTGGCATCGCAAATACTGGACGACAGGACATGGTCACGAGCCGGGTCATAGATGTCATGATTCAGGCCCATGATGATATGGCGGTCGATGCCCTCGGACGGCGAATGGGTCACAATCACTTTGCGTACGTCGCCGGAATCGACCAGCCGATGCGCGGACAGCACATTATGGCGCACACCGCTGGCATCGATGACCACATCAACGCCAGAATCCCGCCACGGCACTTCGGCGATGTCGCGAAAGCAATGCACGGAGGCCAGATCGCCACCGATTCGCATCGCCCGACCTTTCGGCAAATCGACGACCTCCGCCGGGTTCTCCGCTCGCCCGAACGTGGAATCGTAGGTGTAGAGATAGGCCAGATTTTCAACATCTTCCGCAACGTCGTTGATTGCCGCCAGTTGCATGTCCGGACGGGCGGCAAGGATGCGGGCTGCGGTCCGCCCGATACGACCGAAGCCGTTGATGCCAATGCGTATCATGAAAGGAAACCCCAGGGTCTAATAGGTAATGCGCTTCTGAACGTTGATATCGCCAAGACCGGCCAGGATGTCGGCAATCCGCCGTCCGGCATGTCCGTCGCCATAGACGGGATCGCTGGCATAAAAACCATGATTGATCTGCCGCTCGACGGCGTCGCGAATCACCTCGCGTTCACAAGCGACGTCAATGACATTGTGCCCGCGTTCGCGTCCACTCTGTCGGCTACCCACATTGACCACCGGCGTACCGATAAAGGCGCCCTCACGAATGCCGCTACTAGAATTGCCGATCAGACAAGCGGTTCTCCCCATCAGAGCCACATAGGTTTCCACCGGCAAATTCTTGAAAAAGTGCATACGCCGGTCGAAACCGCGTTCCCGCCATTTTCGGATTCCGCGTGCGATATCGTCGGAACCGGCATCGGCGTTCGGCCAAAGAACGATCGCCGGCAAGCCAACGTCGCGAACGGCTTCCATGGTGGCAGAGATCTGGCGCTCACCTTCCCCGTATTCGGTGATGACCGGATGCTGCGAGACCATAACGAAGGGCTCGTCGATATTCAGTGCCTCCCCCACCCCAGCGGAGAACAACCCCCGTTCGAGATTGTCCCGGTCGTTTTTCAGCAGTTCGGCCACTAGGTCAATGCGCGGGCAACCGACCAGATGCAAGGTTTCCCGTGGCTCGCCCAGCTTGACGATGCGCTCGGCAGCATCCCGGCTGGCGGGGAAATGGATATGGGCGAACTTGGTGACGGCGTGGCGGATGCTTTCGTCGATGGTCCCGCTGACTTCGCCGCCCATGGTGTGGGCCACAGGAATGTTCATATAGGCAGCGGCCAAGGTCGTCGCCATCGTCTCGAAGCGGTCGCCAACGGTCAGAACCACGTCGGGATGGATCGTCTCGAACACCGTAGGCGGTTCAAGCAGACCGAGCCCCGTGGACTTGGCCATGGTAGCGGGCGTCTCGCCCTCGATCAGCATGTGAACCCGGGCATCGGACCGAAAGCCGTCGGCCTCGATCAACTTGGCGACCGCGCCGTAGCGGTCGAGAACTGCGGAAGCGCCCACGACCAACTGCAGCTTGAGGTCGGCATGCGCCTGAATCTCCCGCATCGCCGACTTGATGCTGCTGTAGTTGGCGCGCGAACCAATAACCACACATATGGATTTCATTCGAAGTCACTCATCGCGAATTTGTGATCGGCGGGAATATCCCGGCGAAGTTTCCGCCCTAACAGTTCTCGGTAACGAGCGGCACCGACACCATCCCCCGGTTTCTTGAACGCCAGATCGCCAAGGGAAAGAACCGTTCCTGCCGCCAACTGCCGAGCGCTGACGATGGATTTTTCAAAGGTCGCCTTCATCTCGTAGAGTTCATCGGCAAGCCCATCCTTGTCCACCGGGCAGGAGCGAATCGCCGAGACCTCGCGCAACGCCTCGGCCAGGGCGGCAAACTGCCCGGGTTCGCAAGCAGTCCGTGCGTCGCTGCCGTACATCAGTCGCGAAAAGGTGAAGTGCTTCTCGATAGCATCCGCGCCCAGCGCCGCAGCGGCGATGGCCGCCGTGTTGCCCAGGGTATGATCGGAGAACCCTACCGGCACACCATAACGATCACGCATCTCGGCCAGCAAGTCAGCCCCGCCTTCTCAGGCGGACAAGGATAGGCCGAGGTACATTGCATAACCAACAGGTCCCCTCCCCTTCGCAGGATTTCCACCGCCGCGTCCATCTCGGCCCAACGGCTCATTCCCGACGACAAGATCACAGGCTTGCCAACGGCGGCGATCCGTTCCAGCAGGGGCAGATTGGTTACCTCTCCCGACGGAATCTTGTAGGCATCGACACCGATCTCCTCCAGCAGATCCACTGCCTCAAGCGCAAAAGGAGAAGAGAGAAACCGCACCTTGCACGCCCGCGCCACTGCCGCAAGTTCGCGCCACTGTGCTGGCGAGAACGCGGTGCGGTGAAAATACGCCAGACGAGGTTCTCCCCTGAAATACGGCGGCATCGGCGCATCGGCCAAAGTTTCCGCATCGGCGACGTGAGTCTGAAACTTGACTTGGTCGGCGCCGCAGGCGGCAGCGGCCTCGATCAGCTTGACGGCGTTTCCGAACGAGCCGTCGTGAACCGAGCCTATCTCAGCGATCAGGGACACGGCGATCATGAACACCTCTCTTGCGATTGCCGGACGTCGGTTCCGGTCACGCGGCCTCGCTCGATGCAATAGACCCGATCGGCGACGTCGCAAATGGCGGGCTGATGGGAGATCGCGACGATGGTGACCTGAGAGGCAAGACGTCGGAAGGTCTTGCACAGATCCGCCTCGGTCTGATGGTCGAGTGCGCTGGTAGCCTCGTCCAAGATCAGAAGTTGCGGACGATGAACCAAGGCGCGGGCAATCGCCAAACGCTGGCGTTGCCCCCCGAAAGCATCAGGCCACGCTCGCCGACGAAGGTATCGAGTCCTCGCGACAACGCCGCGACAAAATCCCATGCCTCAGCTGCTTTCAGCGCCTCGACGATCGCGTCATCCGCGATCTCGGACGAGCGCAGGGTGATATTGTCGCGCACCGAACCGTGCAGCAGGATGGTCTCCTGCGGCACATAGCCGTTGATCCGCCGCCAAGCCGGAATGTCGATCCGATCAAGATCAACGCCGTCAATGGTAATTGAGCCGCTTTTCAGCGGAATCAACCCAATCATGGCGTCGATCAAAGAGGTCTTCCCGCTGCCCGACGGCCCCATGATGACGCTGAGGTTCCGTGCCGGGAATTCCAGGTTGACGTCGGCAAGAACAACATTGTCCTTATAGGCGACGGAAACGCCATAAAACGCGACGCGATCCTTCAAAACCGGAACGATACCGCCGTGGCTGCGGTCTTCCTCGGCAATCAGACGATCAAGCGTCTCCAGAAGACCGGACAGGGCAGTTTCGTTCGCCGCCGCAATGAAATACCGCTTCTGCAGCATGCCAATCTTGCTGATAGTCCGCGACATCAACACGCCGATAACGGCCAACTGAGCAATATCGGCCCGGATCACGTTAATGGTCAGGTAAAAACAAACCACCATGATCAGCGCAATCATCAATTCGTCGATATTGGTCAGCAACAGGGAGCAGATCTGGTGGCGCCACTGGACTTGGCGCATTTCCCGCACATCCTCGTCGAGAATATTCCGGGCGTCGTCCTCGCGGGCCATCGCCTTTATCGGCTTGGCCATCTCGATGATCTCCACAAGATGCGCACCAAAGGTGGCGTTGTACTGGGAGAGAAGGGCCCCGGCGCGGCGGGCGACGGCGATGATCGGTCGGGTCGCCACCAGCTTTACGCCGCCCAACACCACCGCCAGCACGGTGATCGGCCACGACACCAGAACTGCAGAGGTCAGATAGAAAATGGCGTGAATCGTATCAGTGACCAGACCGAGACCCTGGTTGAGAGCCGGGCTTATCCGCTCGGTCTCCGTGCCTAGCAGATTGACGTAACGCCCGGTGCTCGCTTGCACGAAGTGGCTCCAGCGAACATGCAGCAACTGTCGGACGATGTCATGACGCAGTCCCTGGACCATCCCCAGCACGTCTGCCGAATTGGCGGCACCGGCGGTCATCGCCAGCCCAACCTTGGCTAACACCGCCGCCAAGACCATGCCCAGAACGATGGACAGGGAAGGCTGGACTCCGACCGCCGCGAACGCCTCGTCGATCCAGCGCGACAGTTGGGAGGTCCCCTCCCCCGACTGCTTCTCCATGGCGATTTGAATCGCCGGCAGCATGCCTAGGATACTGACGTTCTCCAACAGCCCGCCCAGAACCTGCATGGCGACGACCGCCGCCGCGCGCCCGGGAATGCGGCTATAGAACCGCCACAGCAACCCGAAAACGCGCAAAAGACCCGGCTTCGAACGGGACGTAGCGGTCATCGCCCCTCCCCGACGTACAACGCGGCCAAGCGACCGTCCCGCCGCGCCCCAGCTTCGGCGCAGGCCGCGTCCAAGACATCCCAGTCCACCCGCACCCTGCCCTCGCCGTCGATTCCGGCGGGAACTCGAACGCACCGCCCATCGATCACGGCGCATGCCTCCGGTCGGATGTGCAGCCGCTCGAAATCGATGATGACGATGGAACACGCAGACAGCGCCGCGTGCGCCAGAGCGGTGGTTTGCGGATAGTCGAACAGAAGGATCGTATCCTTCAGATTGATCTGCTCGAACCTTTGGGTGACGACCCGCCCTTCGACCATATCCACCAACTCCGGCGGCACCGGATAGCGGCTTTCGGGATGGGGCTTGATCGAAACCTCATAACCTCTGTCGCGCAGGGCGGAAAGCAGCCGCGCCTGCCAATCCACCATCTGCAGGTCGGACAGGCCGGGCAGAATGTGAACCGCCTCACCCGCGTAAACCGTCGGCACATAGAGAATCCGGTTGACGCGTTGACGCGTTTCCTGTGGCGCCACCCGGGTTTCAAGAACCGACGCCTCATTGATGGCAACGACCTCCAGCATGGCCGCGCCGAGCGACCATGCGGGATGACTGTTGTTGCGCAAACCTGCCGCCATCCCCTCGGCGAAGGTGACAAAACGGTCCAAAAAATCGAATTCCAGCATGGTCTGGATAGGAGTGTCCCAAAGGCCGCTTCCCATGCCATGATCGAAGCCGGTCACCGTACCGCCCCGTTCCCGCACCACCCAAACGAAGGCCCGGTTGCTGGGACTGCCCAGCGTCCCGGACCAGAACCGCCTGGGAAGCCCGCCATGGGAACGCAGCACGCGCATCTGATGTCGCGCCCAACCGGCACCCAGCCCGGCGGCACGGGACAGCCACGCCGCCGTCGCGTTCTCCAATGGCTCGTTCCCGGCCCGGAACGCCTCGTGAAACATTTCCGCCAGAGCGGCCCGCGCCTCGTCGTCCAGACCGTCCGTACGCCGCTTCGGCCGTTGCAGCCAGTCATCGGCGCGGCTCAGACGCGGGCATAAACCGGTTTTCGCGGCATAGGCACGGACGATCCGCGGCACCTGAAAGGTCACGGGGACATCCACACGGCAGGCTTTCGCCGGAGGAACGTAGTCGAACGCGGCGTCCTTGCGCAGAAGCGCCCGAGCCTGACGTAGAAAACGCAGCAAAGGCTGCCGCGGACCGGGCCGCCAGAGCAGCCGTTCCAACTGGATGGACGTTTCCTGGTTCTGGGCGTCGACTGTCTCCAGCCCAAAGCCCCGAACCGCGATCCCCGCGCTCTGAAAGCGCCGACGCAAGGCCTGCTGCTGATAGGCCTGCATCAGTTCGCTCAGCAGGTAGGGCAGAACGATCCAGACCGCCTCGAACGACGATGCCGGAGCGGTGGGAACCCGCCGCAGCCGGTCGAAGACGAGGTCGAGAAATCGGTCGCGCACGGCGGAGACTTCACCCATCGACAATGGATAACGGAACGGTTCCACCCCCCCCCCCCCCCACGCGTAATTCGCATATCGGGAACGTCCAGCAGAACAGAACTCGGCGAAGACATCGTCATCGGTTTTTCCGCGCCACCACGTTCCAATAGGCGAAGTCGCGCGAACCCGCAGGAAAAACCCGGCGGATGGAATGATGCTCGACCGCGAGAATCTGGAAATCGGCATAGACCACGCGGATGTGTTCCTCGTCCCAGAAATGAACGTTGCCGGTTCCGGCCAACGGCCCCTCGGCAATGTCGCTCCGCGTCCAAGGATCCGGCCCGGCCACACCCTCAGCGAATTCGGCAAGTTCAGTCGAGAACAGCGTCAGGCCGAATATGGTTCCCCCCGGCAGCAGGGCATCGCGTGCGATGCGCACGGCGGCGCGCGCCCCCTGCTCGTCGTTATGGGTAATGGACCCCCGGTCGAGTACGGCATGATGGCCACCACCGAAGGGGTTCTCCTTGGTGAAATCGCCAACGGCCAACTGCACGCGCGGTTCCGAAGCAAAGCGCTCGCGCAGTTGATCGATTGCGGCCTCGCTGCCATCGATCCCGGACAGATGGCCACCGACGGCCAATACGAAGGGAATGTTGGCGCCAGCGCCCACCCCCAGCTCCAACACCCTCGGGCCACCGGGAATATCCCCGGGGTGCGCATGACGCATGAACAGCGAAACCAAGTCGGACCACGGCCACACGCTCATATGGCCGCCGTTGCGATAAATCGTGTCCCATTCGTTACTGAACGACACCTACACCCCCAATATCCGGCCAGGATCAGCCGCGTTGAACAGCAGATCAACAATGCCCATGAAAGGCTCGAGGCCGGGATAGACCTGACGGTACGTCGGATGTACGTAATCCTGGAAAACCACCTCTATTCCCGCCTTGTCGAAATCCTCCAGCTTCAGGTAATCTCGCCCCAGACTCCCCGACAGGTACGTGGTGGCACCGGTCGCGCGGCACAGGTTCAAGACCAAGTCGCTTTTGCTCCCCTCGGCCTTGTCCATCTCCGACGCCCGCACGATAGGCGTATCTATCCCCAGCAGCCGATTGAACTCCATCAGCATCTCCCAGCACAACTCGGAAAGCGTGTCCCACCGGCATCGATAATAGGTCTCCAGCAACGGAAATATCCCCGAGAACCGCTCCGCTCGCCGGTAATTCATCTCCATGGACACTAGGTGCTTGCTCTGCCACGTCTGGGTGTTGTCGATGGTGACCCCGCCGAGAGGAACACTGAACAATCGTCCCTTGGTTATCACCGGGACAGTCAGCCAGATAGGGCCGGATTTGCTGCGGACCCGATTGCGATTCTGGAAGCTGTTCTTCTGGAACTGAACGGTGTCCAGATAGATGAATCGGTCGGCCCGCCGGATCTTGTCGAAGTAACCGAGCCACGGCAGGTACGCGGGCTGATGGATGCTAACGATCATGCCTCGGTCTCTTCGGCGGCGATTCCCTGGTTCGCAGCTTTGTCCACCCGCAACCTACAGCCCTTCAGGGCGTCCCACTCCGAAATGAACGCGCCGTCGTCACAGCGTTTGAACGTCACGGAGTTCTCATCGAGGACAGTTCCCCGGGGCAGGGCCGTGCGCGCCACCACCCGGCGGCGCATAATGGCCCGGCTTTTAGCTTCCTCCGTCGACAGCGCGATCCGACCATCACCCAAAGCCTGCTCGGCAAAACGGACGTTGCCGATCATCTCCGCCATTTCGGCTGGATCCATGGAAAACCAGTGGTCGGGACCGACCATGTCGTGATCCAGGGTAAAATGCTTTTCGATCACCCGCGCGCCGAGGGACACCGCCAAGGCGGGCGCGACCGTGCTACGGCTGTGGTCGGAGAACCCCCAAACGATATCCGGGTACCGCCGCCGCAACGTCGCAATCTGATTAAGGTTGAGAGCCCGCGCCTCACACGGGTAAAGGGAAACGCAGTGCAACGCCGCCAAGCCGCCCGACGCCAACGGCGCGATTTCGGCGAGGACACGATCCGTTTCCGCCGCATCCGACATTCCCTTAGACAAGATTAGTGGCAATCCGGTGGCCGCATAAACACGCAGATTGGCCAGATGGTTGAAATCGTCCGATCCGACCTTGATCGCGGCCAAACCCAATTCCCGCATCATCTCCAGATTCACCGGATCCTGCACAGTGGTCATGAACAGAATGTCCCGATCCCAGCAGAATTCCATCAAGTCGGCCCATTCGTCGCGGCGGAACTCCAGCCGCTTGAACATCTCGTACTCGCTTTCTGTGACCTCACGCCCCTGACTGCGATAGGTGAAGATCTTCCGGCGGTCGGCGCAGAATTCCTCGGCGCAGAAGGTCTGAAACTTGATGCAGTCGGCGCCGAGTTTTTGGGCACGCACGGCCATTTCCTTAGCCGTGGCCAAATCGCCGTTATGGTTGGCCCCCGCCTCTGCGATGACGAAGACGGGACGGCCGTCGCCGATGGCACGATCGGCAATCTTCAGGTTCATCGGTCACCCCTACCCTGCAGGCGCACGTACTTGTATTCGAGCAGATCCCAATCGTCCAAAGTGTCGATGTCGCCACTGAAGCAGGAAGGAACCTCGAAGGCCCGCAGACGCGGCACCAACTTGACGGACTCAAAACGAGTAACCGTCGGCTGGTCAAAGAAATAGAACAGCCCCGCGTCAACCATCGCGAGGGGAAGGTCTTGTGAATTGATCAGCACCTTGTCGGGATAAAGCGGCCACCAGAAGCCGTCCTCCTTGCGGATCATGTCCCACCATGGACTGGCCGGTTCGCAACTCATCAATACGTCGGGCCGTTCTTTCCGATAGACCGCATGCGCCTCGCACAGCAGAGAGGCAGGCACCAACGCTGCGGTGGCCAGGGCGAACAGGACTTCCGTATCGCCACCATGGGCGGCGACGAAACGCGGCACGTCGTCACGGATCAGGTCGATGAACCCGGCGGAATCGTCGGACAAGCCGGGCGCACGCAGATCCAGGCAAACCGCCCCATGCCGTTCGGCCACCGCCTTGATCTCTGCGTCATCGGTCGAAACGTGAACGGCGGAAATGAAGTCGAGGGAACGCAGGGTCTCGATCACATGGGCAATGATCGGCTTTCCCCCTAGCATCCTGACGTTCTTGCCCGGGATGCGTTTCGAACCGCCGCGCGCGGGGATATAGGCGAACATTTTCGTCCCTTCTCAACCGGCCTTGCGCAAAAGGAACAATTTATCTTCGTTCCCCGGTTCGTCCAGGCAAGGGAAGATCTGCTCCCGCTCCAGGACGAGCTCCGGACAGGCTTCTTGATAGAGGCGGCTATAATCGGCCTTCCACAGCAGATTCTGGTTGCCGCGGTAATTGATCTCGGTGAATTCGGGGGCAAAGTACTCGAAACCCAGGACAAACCCCCGACAAACGCGGACGGCCTCGCGCTGTACCGCCGACAAATCCGGCGGCGCAATGTGGATAAGGACGTTGTTGGTGAATACCAAATCGAAGAACCCATCCTTGAAGGGGATATCAAACGCCGAACCCTCGAAGATGTCCACTTCGGGATGTATCCGCTTGGCCTCCCGCACGCAATAGCGCTGCACTTCCAGTCCGTAGAGCTGGGAAAAACCGATGCGGCGCAGGGCCTCAAGCTGATTTCCGACGTTGGCCCCAATCTCCAGGATACGGGCGTCCTTGGGCAGAAATTCCAACCAGTCCCGATTGATGTCGTCACGGCTGCGACCGTAACGAACCGAATAAAATAGATTGAATTCTTGCACATCGGAAAAACGGTTACGTTCGGTATATGCGCGCCCGAATTCCCCGGTCCAAATCGTGATCTGTTCGCTGGTCATCTTCTTTCCCGACACTCATTGACGATCGCGTCCGCGATGGCGACGGCCCCCGGTTCGCGAAACAACATGTTCCCCCGACGGACGAGATCGTCGCGAAACGATGCGTCCGTCAACAACCGTCGGAGCATATGCCGCGCCGCCTCCGGCTCTTCATCCGACAACCGCACCACGGCCCCCGCCTCGACAAGAGGATCGATCAGACTTTCCTGGTGTTCCTCAATGGCGACCGCCGCCGTCGCGATTCCGGCAGACAGCAATTCATAACAGGTCGTTCCCCCAGCGGAAACGGCGACATGACATCGGGCCGCGAACGGTGCCAGACCGGACGGGGAAACCACGACTTCGCAGCCGAGCCGTTCCGCTGCGCGAAGAATCGTCGCGGGATTGGGGTGGGCCGGACCGACCACGACCACTGCGGGAATTCCGTCCCACAGGTCGCTCAACGTCTCCAGGGCCCACAGGGTATGATTGCCAGGATCCTCGCCCCCCCATGGTGATCAGAACCCCCCGACGGTCCAACCCGGAACACGAGAAGAACGCCGGGACCACCAAGTTATAGCGCGGCCCCAGCAACAAACGCCGCCCCGCCCTGGCCGGATAGAACGCTTCGGATGCCCAGACGTTGTTGTTGACCAACAGACGGCATGGATAATCGCGGCACAGTTCGTCGTCGAGGCACGCCGCCACCGTGCGACCGGAACAGGCGGCAACGTAGTCCGGGGAAATCGATTTCCCGTCCAGAATCACGCCCGCGTACGACAACGCGTCAAGGGCGGCAAGAACCTCCGCCAAGTCTTCGCGGCTTCCCGCCGGAGCCTTCGCCGCCGCCCGATGCCCCCTGGCCTCGACCATTCGCAGGATGGCACCGGATGCCCCAATCAGGAATTCCGATTCCGCGCCCTTGCTTCGCAGCGCATCGGCCAATGTCAAGCACCGCCACAGATGCCCCAACCCATGATAGCTTCCGGCATCGCACCGTAACAAAAGGGAAATGCTCATAGATCGATGGCCCGGATCAAGGCGAACCCCTCGGCATACTGTACCCCGGCCTGGGCACCGCGGAAGCGGGCAAGCCCCCGCAGGACTTCCTCCGAACGGGGATGCGGCGGCGCACGCATTTCGTCCTCGTAGGCATCAAGTGCCGCCACCTTACGATCAATAGTCGACGTGATATCGAAAAAAGCGGTCGGAGCAAATGGCCGCGTGGGATTCCATTCAGTCGCCGACAGGACCTCGAAGGCATACACAGCCGACAACCTTGATCCATCCACCGGTCGGGCTGCCACCAAAACCGCGCGGAAAGCCGCGCCATGGTCCACGTTAGGGTCGTCGGCGGAGAGGGTGAGCAGGCGCGTCGGGCAAAAGTCCTTCACATGCCTTTCGATTTCCTTGGAAAGTTCGATCAACGGCACACCATCAAGGCGACAGCAGGGCCGGGACTGCACGAACACTTGCTCTTGGGGTACCCCTAACACTGCCAGCGCACGATAGGCATTGGCGTTGCGGCGTTCACTCCACATCCGGACTTCAGGGAAATCGAATTGGGCTGGCTCAAAACGAGCCGTGACGCCCTCGGCGAGAAAGACGACCCTCACCGCCGCGTCGGCATCAACTGCCCGCGCGATCATTCCGCCGCACCCCAGGATTTCATCGTCCGGATGAGCGGCGACAATCAGCAGACGGTCGTTCGATGAAATCGCCATGTCATGTTCCTTCCATCAATTCGCCCGCGACGGCTCCTTCGGTCTACTCACTCCGCTATCATATCGCGCTGCCGTTCCCTTTCAGCGATCAGATCGGCTAGAACGTGGTGCAACGATGGAAGCTTGTAGCCGAGCTTTTCTTCCGCAGGGCCAACGTCCAGACCGCAACAGGCCGCACGCGGGACAGACAGGGAAGAAACCGACATCGACGTCACCTCCGCGATGGGATTGCCCTGAGCGAGCGCCAGAGCCTCGACGAATTCGCGCTTGCTAGATACATCCCTGGACGCAAGATTGACGATGCCCGCGACATCGGTCTCCACCAAGTCGAACAGCCCCCGCGAGAACAGGGAAACACTGATCGTCGAGGTGAAATAGTCGTCGAACAGCGTGGCAGGAAGCCGCCCGTCGGCCACGTCGAAGGCCCAGTTCGCAAAGGTTGGCTGGCCGCCCTTGCCGAACAGACCCGTGATATTAGTCCGCAGGACCAAGCTGCCCTTCTCCGCAAGGGAGGCGATCTCTCCGGCAAATTTAGAACGGGCATAGCCGTTCACCAGGGTGACGGGCTCATCCTCTCGATGCGACCGTCGCCCACCATCTCGATAGAAATGATCGGTGGATACCTGCACAAATCGCGCCCCCACCCTTGTCGCCGCCACAGCCAGCAAGCCGGGAGCTCGTCCGTTGACCCTGGCGGCGAGGCCGGGTTCCCGCTCGCACAGAGCTAGGTCGGTCAGCGCGGCAGCATTCACGACAAGCTCCGGTCGAGTTTCGGCAACGATACGCAAGCATTCGTCGGGGTTACTCACATCGCAACTCCGATCCGCCCCGCTGCGAGCCGCACCGATGGCATCATGACCGCGCAGTCCCGCCTCCCGAAGCAACGCCCGCCCCAACAGTCCGGTTCCACCGAGAATCAGGACGCGCAATCCACCCGCCTCCCCTGCTCCGCATCGCTTGTCCACACCCGAAATCAGGATTACTTATTCCTTTGATATCTTCAACATGCGGGCCAAACCATCGGCATCCAGCCATTCCGGGTTGTTGTCGCTGGCGTAACGGAAATCCTCGGCCACCGCTTTCGCCCCCATGGCCAAGTACCGCTCGTCGGTCCAGAAACTCAATTGCGGCCGCATCACGTAACGATCCGGCAGTTCCAGGGTGTTGCGGGCGTCGTCCTCGGTGATCATCACCTCGTGCAGCTTCTCGCCGGAACGGATACCGATGATCTCGATACCACGATTCGGCGCCATCGCCCTGGCCAAGTCGACCATCCGCATCGAGGAAATCTTCGGCACGAAGATTTCGCCTCCCTGCATCATCTGTAGGCTGGAGATCACGAACCGCACGCCCTGAGCCAGAGTAATCCAGAACCGCTTCATCCGCGGATCGGTAATCGGCAAGGCCGCGTCGCCCCAAGCAATCAGACGCTCGAACAAAGGCACTACGCTGCCACGAGAACCGATGACGTTACCGTAACGCACCACAGCGAAACGCGACGCGCTGGTCGCCGCCATATGGTTCGCCGCAAAGAAGATCTTGTCGGAGGCAAGCTTGGAAGCACCGTACAGGTTGATCGGACTGGCCGCCTTGTCGGTAGACAACGCCACAACCCGAGACACGCCGCAGGCAATCGCCGCACGGACCACGTTCTCCGCGCCCATCACGTTGGTGCGGATGCATTCGAAGGGATTGTACTCGGCGGTGGGAACCTGCTTCAAAGCAGCCGCGTGGATGACGTAGTCAACCCCGCAAAAGGCCATTTCCATACGATCGACATCGCGCACGTCGCCGATGAAGAAGCGCAGGGCCTTGAACCTAGGATGCCCCGAGAGTTCCTGTGCCATCTCGTACTGCTTGAGTTCGTCACGTGAAAACACGATCACGCGGTTCGCGTCAGCATGGTCCAGAACCTGCCTGACGAACATCCGCCCGAACGACCCCGTTCCCCCCGTCACCAGAACCGACTTACCATCGAAGACATGATCGTTGCCGCCGTAATCTCGCGGAGGCGCGCTTGTGTTTTGGTTCGTCATCACTGCTTGCCTTCTACTGCTCCACCAGCGAGACCGGGATCTCGATCCCCGTCTGCCAAAACGCTACCGCCATTCGGGTGAAGAATCCCCCACCCGCCAACATCGCCCCCCGCATTGCCGCCTCATAGCACCGTGATCGAATCCCGTCCCGCCGTAGCGGCAACCTCGCGATCGAGGAACCGCAACAGGGTCACAACGCAATCGACGAACGGCCCCTCAGTCAGCCGAACTTCCCGCCCGGGAACCAATTCCGTTTCGTCAACGGCAATGCATCCGGTCGTCGCATCTGTACGCGCCTGCAACGCCTCGACGAAGCCTTGAGGCACCGATAGCGGATGATCTTTCTGGCAAAGAAGCTTCCGAACGCCGAGGGTTCCGTTGATTGGCGACTAACGTTCCGTGTCCAGGTCTAGGGCGACGAACAAATAGCCGGGAAATAGTGCCTCGCGTACCGTCTCTTTCCGGCGGGCATGGCGACGAACCTTCGCTACCGCCGGGCACCAGACACGATATCCCTGCCGCAGAAGATTGACTTCCGCACGCGCTTCCTGGCTCGGCAGAGCGTTGACTGCGTACCATGTCGTCATGGCTCGCCTCCCTCCGGACGATCCGCACCCACCGCTCTCCGGGAACCAGAAACATGGAGAAAAGACGGTGCCAGAACCGGGCGTTCATCGCACCAGCCGAGAATCTCGTCGTGCACCTGTTGCGGACGCAGCACGGCGGTGATCACCAACACCGCGCCCGGCGGAATCTCGGCAGAGCTCCGCAAGATCGGCACCCCCCCCAGGTGGTCGGTGTTGGAGGCGCGATCGAAAACGCCACACACATCGACTTCCGCTTCTCGCGCGGCAAGAAGGGCGATTTCCGCCAGATCGCCACCGCCGACCAGAACGACGCGACGGCACCCTCGAGCGCGGGCATTCCGAAAGACCGCAGCATATTGGTCCCGCGCCTGACGAAAGAAGACCAGAGAACTTTCCACGTATTCCGCGACCAGGCGGCTTTTTTCGGCAAAACCATGGGGGGTCAGGTAATAGGCCCAACGCGTGCGCGGCGCGGTCTTGACCTTGACCATCCCCTTCTGGACCACCCGTTTGAGTAAGGCGTTGACTAGGCCAACCGACACAGACAGCCGACGCGACAACGCCAACTGCGTTGTCTGACCTCCCTCCTCCAAGGCAGAGAGTAACTCCAGCTCTGTCTGTATCTTGGCCTTGTCCGGCATTCCTGTGCGCCCCCCAACCACGCACGATTCATACCGTGAATATCAGGAATAACAAAAGCGTGCAATCGCCATCGTTCAGACTGCGAACCTTCGACATCAATCCGTTGCAACCGGAAAACCGAGCGAACAGGGTGCGGAAAAACGCGATTTTTCTGCCCCGCACCCCCTCGGGTTAGGTCGCATGGCGGCTTTGAAGAGGGGGTCCGGGCCGTTTATACGGCCATTTTTTCGGGTTCCTGCCGTTTTAGGCAGATTCCGGATACGGTCAGCCACCATCAGTTTCGGCAGCTTAACGAGGTTGTAGGCGGCGATGAGGGTAAACACCTGGGCTTTGCCCTTGTGGCGGATTTTACGCAGGCTGTCGGCAGCCTCAATCCAGACGAACACTTTTTCAACCCGCTTGCCTCTGGGAATAGCATCGAGCATCGCCGAAGCCGCCTCTCGTTCGCCGTTGCGGCCCGGTCCCGGCGGGGTATCGTCGCCATCCTTGGGCCGGAAGCTCTTCATCGACGCCTAGGCATCAATCTGGGTACCATCGACCGAAAAGTGGTCCTCAGCAGGCTGCGGCTCTTTGCCTGCACCACAAACGCCGCCACACATCTCGCCCCCCCTGGAAGCTTCAGGAGGAATTGAATCGCGACAGAGCCTCAGGTGAAGGGGTTTTCCACCCCCTGCTAAACTTTAAAAGTCTGCGCCCTGGTCGGCCGGACCCGGTTTTTCCCGGTTGACGCGCCCCGCGCCCGGCGACGATCATGCGCGCCATGTTCGAGCACCTCTCCCCCGCCTGGATTCTGCTGGCCGCCCTGGTCTTCGACGCGATCGTCGGCGACCCCTATGCGCTGTACCGCGCGGTGCCGCATCCGGTGGCGCTGATCGGTCGCGCCATCGCGGCGCTGGACGACCGCTGGAACCGCCCGGAGAAAGGCCCGCGCCGCCGCCGTCTTCTGGGGGTGCTGCTGCTGCTGACCATCGCGGGCGGGTCGGCCCTGGCGGGGCTGGCGATCCTGGCGGCGGCGCGCGCCGTCCCCTACGGCTGGATCGCCGAGGCACTGTGCGTCTATGTTCTGATCGCCCAGAAAAGCCTATACCTGCACGTCCGCGCCGTCGCCCGCGCCCTCAAGGCCGAGGGCCTGGCGGGGGGGCGGCGCGCCGTCGGCATGATCGTCGGGCGCGACCCGGAAACCCTGGACGAGGCCGGGGTCTGCCGCGCCGCCGTCGAATCCTGCGCCGAAAGCTATTCCGACGGCATCGTCTCGCCGATTTTCTGGTACGCGGTCCTGGGACTGCCCGGCATCTGCGCCTTCAAGGCGGTCAACACCCTGGATTCGATGGTCGGCCACCTGAACGACACCTACCGGGATTTCGGCTGGGCCTCGGCCCGCTTCGACGACCTCGCCAACTGGATTCCCGCCCGCATCGCCGGATGGATTCTGGTCCTCGCCGCCGCGCCGTTCTCCTGGGCCGACGGCCACCGCGCCGCCTGGGTCATGCTGCGCGACGCGCGCCGTCACCACTCCCCCAGCGCCGGGTGGCCGGAATCCGCCATCGCCGGAGCGCTGGGGCTGAAGCTCCTCGGCCCCCGGATCTACCCCGGCGAAGTCGTCGACGCCCCCTGGATCGGCGAAGGCACCGCCGACGCCACCCCGGACCACATCGCCCGCGCGCTCAAACTCTACGCCGTCGCCTGCGCCGTCGGCGGCCTGTTCGCCGTCGCCGCCCTCGCCCTGGCGTGGGGATTTTAGAGTCTCGCGTTATCCGGTTGAACCCCGGCGCGATCGGCTTACCTTGAAGTCTTCTCCCCTGGCGGATCGAACATGGACGCCCAGACCCTGTTGATGGCCTTTCTCGGTTCCGGCGCGGCGCACTGCGTGGCGACGGTGGAGCAACACGGCAACCTGATCGTCGCCCTGTTCCTGACCGGCCTGCTGGGATCGGTCAGCCACTGCGTCGGGATGTGCGGACCGTTCGTCCTGGCGCAGGCCGCCTGCCGTCTGGAGGGGATTCCCGCCTCCGGAATGCGGGAGTGGCACCGCCTGAGCGGCGGCGCGCTGCTGCCCTATCACCTGGGGCGGATCACCACCTATGCGGCGATGGGCGGGGCGGTCGGCGGGTTGCTCGGTCTGCTGCCCCAAGGCGGTTTCGCCCGCCTTGCCGGGGCGGCGCTGCTGCTGGCGCTGGCCTGGGGATTGGCGACGGAGAGAGACGAATCCGTGGGCGGGCCGTTCGCGCTGGTCGCGCCGGACCACCGCGTCGTCACCGACCGGGATTTCCGGGGCAAGGTTCTGCTGGTGTATTTCGGCTATACCTTCTGCCCCGACGTCTGCCCGACCAGTCTGGCCAACATCGCCGACGCCATCGACCTTCTGCCCCCGGAGAAGCGGCAAAAGGTGGCGGCGGTCTACGTCTCGGTCGATCCGGAGCGCGACACGCCCGAGGCCCTGGGCGAATACACCGCCCACTTCCATCCGCAAATCCTGGGCCTGACCGGCGCGCCGGAACGGATCGCCGAAGTCGCCCGCGCCTATCGCGCCAGCTATGCCAGGGTTGAGGGCCAAGGCGCGGCGGAGTATTTGATGGATCATTCGACGGCGATCTATCTGATGGACGGGGAAGGCCGCTTCATCCGCCACTTCGCCCACACCGTCGAACCGCGCCTGCTCGCCCAGGCCCTGGAAACCGCGATAGGGGACTTGCCGTGACCGCACCCGGACTCATTCTTGCCGCTCCCGCCTCGGGTTCGGGGAAGACTCTCGCCACCCTGGGAATCCTGCGCGCCCTGGCGCGGCGGGGGGTGAAGGTCGCCTCGGCCAAGGTGGGCCCGGACTACATCGACCCCGCCTTCCACGCCGCCGCCACCGGGCGGCCCTGCCTCAACCTCGACACCTGGGCGATGCGCCCCGCCACCCTCGCCGGGCAGGCCGGAGAGTTGGGCCGCGACGCCGAAATGATCGTCGTCGAAGGGGTGATGGGCCTGTTCGACGGCGCGATGGTGCCGGGCGGCATCGAACGCGACGGCTCCACCGCCGCCCTCGCCCGGCTGACCGGCTGGCCGGTGATCCTGGTGGTCAACGTCAAGGGGCAGGCGGCCTCCGCCGCCGCGACGGTGCGGGGCTTCGCCACCCACGATCCGCGGGTCAAGATCGACGGGGTGATTTTCAACAACGTCGGCATGGGCCGCCGCCTGGAGATTCTGACCGAGGCGACGCGGGCCGCCGTGCCCGGCCTGCGCATCCTGGGCGGCATCCCGAAGACGCCGGGCATCGGCGTGCCGGAACGCCACCTGGGACTGGTGCAGGCGCACGAACACCCCGACCTGCCGGGGTTCCTCGACGCCGCCGCCGATCTGATCGCCGCCCATGTCGATCTCGATTCCCTCGCCGCCCTGGCCCATCCCGCCGCCCTGGCCGATGCGCCCCCGGCCTGTCCGTTGCCGCCGCTGGGGCAAACCATCGCGGTGGCGAGCGACGTCGCCTTCGCCTTCCGCTATCCGGCGGTGCTGGCGGGCTGGCGGCGGCAGGGGGCGGAGATCGCCTTGTTCTCCCCCCTTGCCGACGAGGCGCCGCCCGCCGACTGCGACGCGGTCTATCTGCCCGGCGGCTACCCCGAACTCCACGCCGGACGGCTCGCCGCCAACGCCGCGTTCCTGAACGGCGTGCGCGGCGCGGCGGCGCGCGGCGCGGCGGTGTTCGGCGAATGCGGCGGCTACATGACCCTGGGCGAGGTTCTGACCGACGCCGACGGAACCGACCATCGCATGCTCGGCCTGCTGCCGCTTTCCACCAGCTTCGCCAAGCGGCGGCTGCACATGGGCTATCGCCTTGCCCGGCTGCTCGCCGACGGACCGCTCGGCGCGGCGGGAACCCCCTTCCGCGCCCACGAGTTCCATTACGCCGCGATCACCGCCGAGGACGGCGCCGATCCCCTGTTCGCCATCCGCGATTCCTCGGACGCGGATCGCGACGTCGCCGGGCTGCGGCGGGGCGGGGTCTGCGGCTCGTTCATGCACCTGATCGACCGCGACGAACCATGACCCGCTTCTGGGAAGAAAAATCCCTGGGCAAGATGACCCCCGCCGAGTGGGAATCCCTCTGCGACGGCTGCGGCAAATGCTGCCTGCACAAATTGCAGGACGAGGACAGCGGCGACATCGCCTTCACCAACGTCGCCTGCATCCTGCTGGATGTGGACACCGCGCGCTGCACCGATTATCCGCGCCGCCGCATCCGGGTGCCCGACTGCGTCCGCCTGACCGCCAAGGGCGCGAAAACCTTCGGCTGGCTGCCGCGCACCTGCGCCTACCGCCTGCTCGCCGAGGGCAAGCCCCTGCCCGACTGGCACCATCTGGTCTGCGGCGACCCGCAGGCGGTGCACCGCGCCGGGGTCTCGGTGCGCGGCCGCTGCGTGCGCGAGGACCGGGTGATCGACCTGGAGGACCATCTGGTGGCGTGGGAGGACTTGTGATCCTCGACCGATGGCTCCGCCGCCGCGAAGACCCGCCGCCCGAAACCTGGAGTCTGAACGGCGCGGACTGGCCGATCCGGCTGACCCGCCGCCCCGGCGGCGCGCGGATTACCCTGCGCCTTTGCGCGATGAGCGACACCCTGCGCGTCGCCGCCCCCGCCGGATGCCCGGTTCCGGCGATCCGCGAAGCGATCGCCGCCCACGCCGACGGCCTTGCCCGCCAGGCCGCCCGCCTGCCGCCGCGCCGGGGATTCCGCGACGGCGCGGCGATCCCCTTCCGGGGCGAAACCTTGACCATCGTTCACGAGTCCTCGGCGCGCGGTGGCATCGACCCGGACAAAGGCCTGCTGATCGTCGGCGGACGCCCCGAACACCTGCCCCGCCGGGTGCGCGACGCGCTGCGCCGCGCCGCCCTGGCCGAACTCAAGACCGCCTGCGACGACGCCTTCGCCCGCGCCGGGGAATTCTCTCCGCGTCCGCTCAAGGCGGTGCGCATCGCCGACCCGCGCGGCCGCTGGGGAAGCTGCGCCGCCGACGGAACCCTGCGCTTTTCCTGGCGGCTGATCCTCGCGCCGCCGGAAATCCTGGCCTACGTCGCGGCGCACGAGGTCGCCCACCTGGCGGAAATGTCGCACGGCCCGAAATTCTGGAAAGTCGTCGCCGCGCTGGGCGTCGATTCCGCCACCGCCCGCGCCTGGCTGAAACGCCACGGTGCGGAGCTGCACCGCGTCGGCCCGCCCGGAGCGTAGGGGAAAAACCAGGCTGAGGCGCTGGAAGTCCGTGGGCTCCGCCCACACCCGGCAAGGGCCTTGGGCCCTTGCATCCCATAACTTGTTTTTGCCGCGTTAGCGGCAATCGACTTTCACGCCGCGTGATGATTGATGGCCGCTACGCGGCGAAAACTAGGAATGGGGTCTGGGGTCCGCAACCCCAGCGGGGTCCGGGGCGGAGCCCCGGCCTAGTTTTTCCCGCCCTCACGCGTCCAGGTTCACCACGTTCATCGCGTTTTCGACGATGAAGTCGCGGCGGGGTTCGACCGCGTCGCCCATCAGGGTGGAGAAGATATCCTCCGCCTCGTCGGCCTGGCACACCGTCACCTGCAAGAGGGTCCGGGCGTTGGGGTCGAGAGTGGTTTCCCACAGCTGGTCGGGGTTCATTTCGCCCAGGCCCTTGTAGCGCTGGATGGTGATGCCCTTGCGTCCGGCCTCCATCACCGCGTCGGCGAGGGCGACCGGGCCATCGATGCGGGATTCCTTGTCCTTGCTTTTCAAGAGGGCGGGCTTGGCGAAGAACTCCGCCAGTTCGGCGGCAAGGCCGCGCAGGCGGCGGGCCTCGGGGCTTTCCAGCAGGGTGGATTCCAGGGCGATGGCGTGCGGCACGCCGCGCAGGACGCGTTTGAAGACGTAGCCGCCTTCCGTCGTGCGTTCGCCGCTCCATCCCCGGGCATAGGCGGGTTCCAGGGAGTCGAGCACGGCGGCGACGCGGGTCGCGGTGGCGGCGGTGGCGGCGGCGTCGTTCAACACCTCGGGGGCGAAGGCCCCGGCGATCGCCGCCTGTTCGACGATGTGCATCGGCACGCTGCGGGACAGCGGTACCAGCAGGTGCTTGGCGGCTCGGCAGCGTTCGGTCAGGTGCTTCAGGTCGTTGCCCGCGATCTGCTGGCCGTCGGCGAGGACCAGGACCGCGTCCTTGACGCCGCTGTCGGTGAGGTAATCCTCGAGCCCCCGGTCGTCCTTCAGGTAGTGGCCCTTGCCCTCGCCGCGCTTCACCCGATAAAGCGGCGGCTGCGCGATGTAGAGGTAGCCGCGCTCGATCAGTTCCGGCATCTGGCGGAAAAAGAAGGTGAGCAGCAGGGTGCGGATGTGCGAGCCATCGACGTCGGCGTCGGTCATGATGATGATTTTGTGGTAGCGCGCCTTGTCGATGTCGAAGTCGTCGCGGTCGATGCCCGCGCCGATGCCGGTGCCGATGGCGGTGATCAGGGTGCCGATTTCCGCCGAGGAGAGCATCTTGTCTCGGCGCGCCCGCTCGACGTTGAGAATCTTGCCCTTCAACGGCAGGATCGCCTGGTTGGCGCGGTCGCGCCCCTGCTTCGCCGAGCCGCCGGCGGAATCGCCCTCCACCAGGAACAGTTCGGACAGCGCCGGATCGCGTTCCTGGCAGTCGGCCAACTTGCCGGGCAGGGTCGCGATGTCGAGGGCGGTCTTGCGCCGGGTCAGATCGCGCGCCTTGCGCGCCGCCTCGCGCGCCGCCGCCGCCTCGATCACCTTGCCGATGATCTTCCGGGCGTCGGCGGGATGCTCCTCGAACCACTGGGTCAGCTTGTCGCCGACGATCGCCTCGACCACCGGGCGGACCTCGGACGAGACCAGCTTGTCCTTGGTCTGGGACGAGAACTTCGGATCCGGCACCTTGACCGAGAGGATGCAGGAGAGGCCTTCGCGCATGTCGTCGCCGGTCAGCGCCACCTTTTCCCGCTTCGCCATGCCGGAATCGTTGGCGTAGGCGTTCACCGTGCGGGTCAGAGCGGCGCGGAACCCGGCCAGATGGGTGCCGCCGTCGCGCTGCGGGATGTTGTTGGTGAAGCAAAGGGTGGAGTCGTGATAGGAGTCGGTCCACTCCATCGAGACTTCCAGGACGATCCCTTCCTTTTCGCCGGTCATGGTGATCGGCGGGCTGTGCAGCGCCACCTTGGTGCGGTCGAGATAGCGCACGAAGGCCTCGATGCCGCCTTCGTAGTGGAAATCGACGGTGCGCTTTTCCGGCGTGCGGGCGTCGGTGAGCGACAGGTACACCCCGGAATTGAGGAAGGCGAGTTCGCGCAGCCGGTGCTCCAGGGTCGCGAAGTCATAGGTGGTCATGGTGAAGGTCTCGCCCGAGGCGAGGAAGGTGATCTCGGTGCCGGTGAGAGGCCTGCCATCGGGGCGCATGGGAGCGTCGCCCACCGCCGCCAGGGGCGCCTCCGCGTCGCCGTGGCGGAAGCGCATGAAGTGTTCGCGTCCGTCGCGCCAGATCCGCAAGTCCAGCCATTCCGACAGGGCGTTGACCACCGACACGCCGACGCCGTGCAGACCGCCCGAGACCTTGTAGGAATTCTGATCGAATTTCCCGCCGGCATGGAGCTGGGTCATGATCACTTCCGCCGCCGAGACGCCTTCGCCCTGATGGATGTCCACCGGGATGCCGCGCCCGTTGTCGCGCACCGTGACCGAGCCGTTGGCGTTGAGCACCACGTCGCAGCGGTCGCAATAGCCCGCCAGCGCCTCGTCGATGGCGTTGTCCACCACCTCGTAGACCATGTGGTGCAGGCCCGAGCCGTCATCGGTGTCGCCGATGTACATGCCGGGGCGCTTGCGCACCGCCTCCAGCCCCTTCAGAACCTTGATCGATTGGGAGTCGTAGACCGCATCGGCGGTCGGCGTGGTGGTCTCGTTCACAACTCAATCCTCGCTCATCGGGGATGCGCCGTCCCCGGTCAGGGCGGCGTTGTCCACCGCCAGGAAGCGCGCGCGGCCCCGCATCGGCGCGAACAGCGCGGCGTCGGTTCCGGTCAGCCACGACTGGCCGGGGAATCCGGCCAGAAGATCATACAACGCGGCGCGGCGTTCGCCATCCAGATGCGCCGCGACCTCGTCCAGCAGCAATACCGGCGGCGGCGCGTCGCCGCGAGTCAACACCCGCGCCTGCGCCAGCACCAGGCCGATCATCAGGGCCTTCTGCTCGCCGGTGGAGGCCAGATGCGCCGGCATGTCCTTGCCCAGGTGAACCACCGAAAGATCGCTTTTGTGCGGCCCCTCGGTGGTGGTTCCGGCGGCGGCGTCCAGATTGCGATTGGCGCGCAGCCGCTCGCGGAATCCGTCCTCCGCCGACAGGGCGGCGGCCCCCGCCGCCAATTCCGATTCCAGCCCGCCGATCAACTCCAGGGCGCAGCCGGGGAACGGGCCGTGTCCTTCCGCCGCCATCGGCGCCAGACGGTGCCGCCAGTCGTCGCGCGCCGCCGCCACCGCCACGCCCTGCGCCGCCATCACCGCCTCCAGCGCCGACAGCCAGGCGTCGTCGCGGCGGCCGTCCTTCAGCAGGGCCAGACGCTGCCGCATCGCCCGCGCATAGGCGGCGGAACGCTCGGCGTGCCCGGCGTCCAGGGCGTTGACCATGCGGTCGAGAAACCGCCGCCGGTGGGAGGCCCCTTCGACGAACAGGCGGTCCATCGCGGGCGTCAGCCACAACACCGGCAGAACCCGCCCCAGATCGGACAGGGTGCGCAGCGGCTGGCCGTCCATCCGCACCATGCGCTTCGCCTCGCCCTCGCCGCCCGCCCAGCCGGTGCCGATCGCCACCGTCTGCCCGGCGGACTGCACCGAGGCGGCAACCGCCCATCCGGCATCGGTGCCGAGCGCCGCCACCTCGGCCAACCGCGCCCGGCGCAGGCCGCGACCGGGGGTGAGGAAGGAGACCGCCTCCAACAGGTTGGTCTTACCCGCGCCGTTCGGCCCGGTCAGGACCACCGGCTCCGACCCCAGGTCGAGCCGCAAACGCCCGTAACAGCGAAAGCCGGTCAGGGTCAAACGCCGCACCGCGGTCCGGATCAGGGTCTGCCGCTCCACGCGCGCCGCCCGCTCCATGATCGGCGAAATCAGACGCGCATCGGCATCAGCACGTAGACCGCGCTGGCGTCGGCGACGTCGCGCACCACGGTGGGCGAGGCGGCATCCAGCATCCCGAAGCGGGCGGCGTCGCCTTCCACCTGCCGCAGGATGTCCAGAAGATAGCGGGCGTTGAAGCTGATTTCGATCGGCGCGCCTTCATAGGCGGCCTCCATCTCTTCCTCGGCGCTGCCGCTGTCCGGGCTGGAAGCGGACAAACGCACCAGGCCGCCCTGCGCCTGCATCTTGACGGCGCGGGACTTTTCCGACGACACCGCCGAAACCCGGTCCACCGCCTGCCCGAACACCGTGCGATCGACCTCCAGAACCTTGTCGTTGTCGGTGGGGATCACCCGTTCGTAGTCGGGGAAGGTTCCGTCGATCAGCTTCGAGGTCATCACCGCGTCGTCGAAGGCGAAGCGGATGCGCGAATCCGACAACGACACCGACACGTCGGCGGAGGTGTCCTCGATCAGCTTGCGCAGTTCGCCCACCGTCTTGCGCGGCAGGATCACCCCGGGCATGCCCTGCGCGCCCTCGGGCAGCGGCAGCTCGACCCGCGCCAGGCGATGGCCGTCGGTGGCCACGGCGCGCAGCACCGGCACCCCGTCGGAAGCCGACTGGTGCAGATAGATGCCGTTCAGGTAGTAGCGGGTTTCCTCCACCGCGATGGCGAAGCTGGTGCGGTCGATCAGGCCGCGCAGGTCGGCGGCGGCGATGCGGAAGGTGTGGGTCAGCGTCGCCCCCGACATCTCGGGGAATTCGCCGACCGGCAGCGCCGACAGGGCGAACCGCGACCGGCCCGAGGCCAGCATCACCTGGCCGTCCTCGTCGGGGGTGGAAATCTCCACCGTCGCGCCATCGGGCAGCTTCCGCACGATGTCGAACAGGATATGCGCCGGGGCGGTGGTGGCGCCGGGCTCGGAAACCTCGGCGGGGACCGTCTCGGTGATGTCGAGATCGAGGTCGGTGGCGTTGAGGGAAAGGCCCGCATCGCCCGCCACCAGCTTGACGTTGGACAGGATCGGAATGGTGTTGCGCCGCTCGACGACGCTTTGCACGTGTTGCAGCGATTTGAAAAGTTGCGCGCGTTCGATCGAGAGCTTCATGTCGGTGCGATCCACCCGTGATGCGGATTTCCCCCAGGCGCGGCCCGATCCCCCTCCGATCGCCGCGCCCCCGGTCATCCCTTGAAAACCGAAGAACGATACCCCGTTTCCGGGGCCGGTCAGTATATCACAGAGGCTTGCCGCCCCAAGCGAAAACGGCGCGGCGCGGCGGGGGAAAAGCAAAACCTCGCGGAAGGTCGCGGACCCTCCGCCCCTCCCGTTCCGTAGAGTTTTTGCGCACAGCACGATCGAATCTTCACGCGGCGTGAAGGTCGATTGCCGCTGACGCGGCGAAAAAACGGAATGAGGTCTGGAGCCCAAGGCCCCAGCGGGGTTCGGGGATGGCCCCGATCCGGTTTTCAGTTTTCCAGCATACGACGCAGCAAATCGACTTCCTCGGCGAAGTCGGTGTCCTGGTTGATCAGCTCCTCGACCTTCTTCACCGCGTGCATCACCGTGGTGTGGTCGCGACCGCCGAACTTGCGCCCGATCTCGGGCAGGGAACGGGCGGTCAGCTGCTTCGCCAGATACATCGCGATCTGCCGGGGCCGGGCGACGGCGCGGGCGCGCCGGGGCGAGGACATGTCGGCGATCTTGATATTGAAGTGCTGGGAGACTTCCTTCTGGATCGCGTCGATGGTGAGGTGGCGTTCGCGCGGACGCAGCAGATCGTGCAGAACCTCCTGGGTGCTTTCCAGGGTGATGTCGCGGCCGATCAGCTGGGCGTGGGCGACGACGCGGCGCAGCGCGCCTTCCAGTTCGCGGACGTTGGTGGTGATCTTGTGGGCGAGGAACTCCAGCACCTTGGGCGGCACCAGAACCTCGGCGGCGTCGGGGCGGGACTGCTCGGCCTTGATCTGCTCGACCTTGGACTCCAGAATCCCCAGCCGCAGTTCGTAGCTGGTGGGATGGATGTCGGCGACCAGACCGCAGCCCAGGCGGGACTTCAGCCGTTCCTCGATTCCGGTCAGGTCGGTCGGCGACTTGTCGGCGGAGATCACGATCTGCTTGCCCTGATCCATCAGAGCATTGAAGGTGTGGAAGAATTCTTCCTGGGTCGAATCCTTGTCGCTGATGAACTGGACGTCGTCGATCATCAGCACGTCGAGGGAGCGCAACTGCTCCTTGAAGTTCATCATGTCGTGGTAGCGCAGCGCCCGGATGAACCGGTACATGAACTTTTCCGCCGACAGATAGCCCACGGTGCGTTTCGGGTCGCGCTGCCGGATGTGCCAGGCGATGGCGTGCATCAGGTGGGTCTTGCCCAGGCCGACGCCGGAATAGAGGAACAGCGGGTTGAGCGGCGGGATGTCGGATTCGGCGATGCGGCGGGCCGCCGCCCAGGCGAATTCGTTGGGCTTGCCGACGACGAAGGAATCGAAGGTGAAGCGCCGGTCCAGCGGCGCGGTCATGGTTTCGCGGTCGTCGGCGACCGGCGGCGCGGGCTCGGCGGCGATCTCCACCGCCTCGGCCTTTTCGCCGGGATCGGGCTCGGCCATGCCGGAAGCGCCGCGCCGCACCGGCTGCACGACGAAGCTGACGTCGATGGCGAGGCCGCTCATCTCGGACCACAGCTCACGGATGCGCGACGCGTAATGGGTGACCACCCAGTCGCGAATGAAGCGGGTGGGCACGCCCAGGCAGACCGCATCCTTCTGCTCGTCGATCACGCGGATCGGCTGCAACCAGTTGCGATAGGCGGCATCGCCGATCTCGCCGCGCAACAGGTCCTGAACGCGCTCCCAATGTTGTTCCATTTGTCCCACTGACACCCGCTCACCCGTCGGCCCACACGATTCCGAAAAGCCCCCCCTCCGGCGAGCTCCGCGCCCGATCCCCTTCGGCGCGGCTCCGTGACGTCTTTTTCTGGCCGGCCCTCGAAAACCGGAGGCGGGCATCGTAGGCGCGCCGAACGGCGCGCGCAACGGGATCGCGGACGCATCGGAAAAACCCTTTTCCCGCCGGGGTCTCGTCGTCTGGAAAGGCGGCGGCGGCGGCGGCGGGCGGACGGAAGACGCGAATCCACAGCCCTGCCGCGGCAGGCGAAAAAAAGGCGGCCCGAAGCCGCCTCCTCAACGCAAAGGGCGGCGTCAAGCCGCCCTTCAGCCTTCATCGCCGCGCAACCGGAAAAAACCGATTACAGCGCCTTGATCCGCGCCGCCAAGCGCGAGGTCTTGCGCGACACGGTGTTGGCGTGCATCACGCCGCGCGACGCGCCGCGGTGCAGTTCCGGCATCGCCACGGCGAACGCGGCCTGCGCCGCCGCCTTGTCGCCCGCCTCGATCGCGGCCTCGACCTTCTTGACGAAGGTGCGGATGCGGCTGACGCGGTTCTTGTTGATCGCGGCACGCCGATCGTTGCGACGAATCCGTTTCTTAGCAGAAGAATGGTTGGCCATGACCTGAAAAGCCCGTTCGTTTCACCTGACTCGCACAAAGGCGAGAGGGGGGCTTATACGCGCACCGATGCGATTGGTCAACCGCTTTTCTGGCTCGTGCGCCGCGTTTCCCCTGGCGTTTCTCAGTCGGCGGTCAGAAGGATGCACAGCACCAGGGGAGGCCCCTTGGCAACCACTTCGAAGACCAGGGTCTCGCCGTCGCGCACGAACTTTCCCGGCGCCTTTTTCGTCCATCCCATCTGCGGCAGCGCCTCGGCATAGGCGGCGAACACCCGGGTTTCGGATTCCGGGGTCTGGGCGAAGGCCTCGACGACGCGGCCCCGGGGGGTGTCGAACACCATCACCGAGTCGCGATCCTGGGTCAGCCCGGCCAGCAGCGGCAGGTCCTCGTGCCCCTTCAGGTACTCGGCGGCGGAGGCCAAGCCGGACGCGCCCGCCACGACCGCCGCCAAGGTCCACGCCGCCAGGAATGTGCGCATCGGGAAATCCTCGTTCAGTGCTGACAACCCGGACAATAATACGTCGCGCGGCCGGATTGCACGATCCGTTTGATCGCATGGCCGCATCCCGGCGTCGGACAGGGCGCCCCGGCGCGGTCGTAGACCGAAAACCGCATCTGGAAATAGCCGAACGAACCGTCGGCCAGACGGTGGTCGCGCAAGGTGGACCCGCCCGCCGCCACCGCCTCGGCCAGAACCGTCCGGATCGCCGCGACCAGACGGACAAGACGCTTGTCCCCCAGCTTTCCGGCGGCGCGGAGGGGGGAAATGCCGGCGCGGAACAACGCCTCGCAGACATAGATATTGCCCAGTCCCGCCACCGTTCCCTGATCCAGCAGCGCGGTCTTGATCGGCCCGCTCCGCCCGGCGAGGCGCGCCGCCAGAACCGCCGGGGTGAAGCCGTCGGCCAGGGGTTCCGGTCCCAGACGGGCGAGCAGGGGGTCGGCCCCCAGATCCGCCGCGTCGCGGCAATCGACGAATCCGAACCGTCGGGGATCGTGGAAGGTGGCGGCGACGCCGTCCTCCAGGGTCAGGCGCAGGTGGTCGTGGGGTTGCGGCGGCCCCTCCGGGCCAAGGCAGACCCGCCCGGACATCCCCAGGTGCATCAGCACCACCGGGCCGCCCGAAAGCCGCCACAGCAGAACCTTGCCCCGCCGCTCCATCGCCTCGACCCGCCGCCCGATGACGGCCTGCGCGAAGTCGTCCGGCAACGGGCGGCGCAGGGGAAGGCCGGAACTCCACGCGGCGGCGATGCGCCGCCCGAGAACCGCGGGGGCAAGCCCCAGGCGGACGGTTTCGACTTCCGGCAGTTCGGGCATGGCGGCCTCTGAAAAGACGGGGAAAGAACGAATTTCAACATGGTGCGAGTCGTCCAGTTCCGCTATGTTTCAGGCATGTCCGCGCACCAGAAAAACGCCGACCCCGGCGCCACCACCCATTTCGGATTCGCCACCGTGCCCGCCGCCGCCAAGGCCGGGCTGGTGCGCGAGGTCTTCGACGCGGTCGCCGACCGCTACGACCTGATGAACGACCTGATGAGTCTGGGCGTGCACCGCCTGTGGAAGACGGCGATGATCGACGCCCTCGACCCCAGGCCGGGAATGGCCTTTCTGGATGTCGCGGGCGGCACCGGCGACATCGCCTTCCGCATCCACAAACGGGTAGCCGACCGGGGCGGCAAGGCGCGGATCGTCGTCGCCGACATCAACACCGAGATGCTGCGCGTCGGGCGCAACCGCGCCCTCGACAAGGGCATCGCCGCCGACCTGGAATGGATGTGCCTGGACGCGCAGGATCTGCCCCTGCCCGACCGTTCGGTGGACGCCTATACCATCGCCTTCGGTCTGCGCAACGTCACCGACGTCGCCAGGGCGCTGGCCGAGGCGCGGCGCGTCCTGAAGCCGGGCGGGCGGTTCCTGTGCCTGGAGTTCTCCCGCGTCGTCCTGCCGCTTCTGGACAAGGCCTACGACGCCTATTCCTTCAAGGCCCTGCCCCTGATGGGCAAGGTGGTGGCGGACAACCCCGACGCCTATCGCTATCTGGCGGAAAGCATCCGCAAGTTCCCGCCGCAAGAGGAACTGGCCGGGATGATGCGGACGGCGGGGTTCGCCAACGTCGGCTTCCGCAACTATTCCGGCGGCATCGCGGCGCTGCACTCCGGCTGGCGGGTCTAGGGCTCGATGATCCGCGGCGTCCGCAACACGCTTCGCCTTCTCACCATCGCGCGGGTTCTGGCGCGGCACGACGCCCTGTTCCTGCTGGCCGCCCTGCCGGTCGCCCGCCGCATCGCCGGACTGGTCCGTCTGGTCAGCAACTCCAAGGCCGGGGGCCGCCCCGGCGAGCGTCTGGCCCGCGCCCTGGTCGAGCTTGGCCCCAGCTTCATCAAGCTCGGGCAGGCTTTATCCACCCGCGCCGATCTGGTCGGCGACGAAGTGGCGGCCGATCTGTCGATGTTGCAGGACCGGCTGCTGCCCTTCCCCTTCGCGGCGGTGGAAACGATCGTCGCCGAGGACTTCGGCGAGCCGATTTCCGCCCTGTACGCCGAATTCGACCCGCGACCGATCGCCGCCGCCTCGGTGGCGCAGGTGCACCGCGCGGTGGACCGCGAGGGCCGCACCGTCGCGGTGAAGGTGATCCGCCCCGGCGTCGAGGACGCCTTCGAACGCGACCTCGACCTTCTCTATTGGCTGGCCGAGATCGCCGAACGCACCCAGCCGTCGTTGCGCCGCCTGCGCCCGGTGGAAAGCGTCGAGACCTTCGCCCACACCGTGGCGATGGAAATGGACCTGCGGTTCGAGGCCGCCGCCGCCTCGGAACTCGCCGAGAACTTCGCGGACGACGACGGCTTCCGGGCGCCCGAGGTGCTGTGGCCGCTGACCAGCAAGCGGGTGCTGACCACCTCGTGGATCGAAGGCATCCCGATCGACGAACGCGACGCCATCGCCGCCGCCGGGTTCGACCCCAAGACGGTGGCCGAACGCGCCGCCCGCGCCTTCTTCAAGATGGTGTTCTCCGACGGCTTCTTTCACGGCGACATGCACCCCGGCAACCTGTTCGTCGGCGCGGAGGGCGAGATCATCGCCGTGGACTTCGGCATCATGGGCCGGGTCGAGGCCGCGACCCGGCGCTATCTGGGGGAGATGCTGCTCGCCTTCCTCAACGGCGACTACCGCCGCGCCGCCGAGATTCATTTCGAGGCGGGCTACGTGCCGGGCGACCGTTCGGTCGATCTGTTCGCCCAGGCCTGCCGCTCGATCGCCGAGCCGATCCTCGGCAAGGCGGCGGCGGAAATCTCCCTCGCCAGCCTGCTCGCCCAGTTGTTCAAGGTCACCGAGACCTTCGGCATGGAAACCCAGCCGCAGCTTCTGGTGCTGCAAAAAACCATGCTCACCGCCGAGGGAGTGGGTCGCAGCCTCTGCCCCGACGTCAATTTCTGGGAACTCGCCCGGCCGCTGGTCGAGGAATGGATGGCGATGAACGTCTCCCCCCCGGCGCGGCTGCGCCGCTCGATCGAGGACACCATCGCCGCCGCCGCCAGCCTGCCCCGCCTGGTGCAGCGGGCGGAAAAAATATCCTCCCAGTTCACCGAAAAAGGCTTCAAGCTTCACCCCGACACGGTCAAGGCGCTGTCGGCGCGGCGGAAATTCAATCTGGTGCAGACCTGGATGCCCTGGGCTTTGATCGCGGTTTTGTGCGTCCTGCTGCTGTTGCGGCGATGATTCCCCGTCCAAGCCGCTTTACTTGCCGTCCCTGGTCCAGTATCCACATTCAGGGGCGGTTGATTCTTCGGGATTGAACACATGCTGAACGGCAAAAAGGTTTTCCTGATCATCTCGGGCGGCATCGCCGCCTACAAATGTCTGGACCTGATCCGCCGCCTGCGCGAACAGGGCGCCGACGTGCGCTGTTGCCTGACCGAGAACGCCAAGGAATTCGTCACCCCGCTGTCGGTCGCCGCGTTATCGCAAAATCCGGTGCATACCGACCAGTTCGAGCTTTCGGGCGACGCCGGAATCAACCACATCGAATTGTCCCGCGCCTCCGACATCCTGGTGGTCGCCCCCGCCACCGCCGACGTGATGGCGAAAATGGCGGCGGGCATCGCCGACCAGCTGGCCACCACCCTTCTGCTCGCCACCGACAAGCCGGTGCTGATCGCGCCCGCGATGAACATGCGGATGTGGCTGCATGCCGCGACGCAAGCCAACCTCGCCACCCTGAAGGCGCGCGGCGTCTTCGTCGTCGGCCCCAACGAAGGCCCGATGGCCTGCAACGAGTTCGGCCCCGGACGCATGGCCGAGGTGGCGGAGATCGCCGCCGCCATCGACGCGGTGCTGAACCCGGTCCTGCCCCTTGCCGGGCGGCGCGCCCTGGTCACCAGCGGCCCGACCGTCGAGCCGATCGATCCGGTGCGCTTCATCGCCAACCGCTCGTCGGGCAAGCAGGGCCACGCCATCGCCGCCGCGCTCGCCGCCCTGGGGGCGGAGGTGACCCTGGTCAGCGGCCCGACCGCGCTGGCCGACCCCGCCGGAGTGACGGTGCGGCATGTCGAAACCGCGCGCGAGATGCTGGCCGCCTGCAAGGCGGCGCTGCCCGCCGACGTCGCGGTGTGCGCCGCGGCGGTCGCCGACTGGGGGGTGGCCGCCCCCGCCGAACAGAAGCTGAAGAAGACTCCGGGCGGCGCGCCGCCCGCGATCGCGCTTTGCCCCAATCCCGACATCCTGGCGGAACTCTCCGCCGCCGCGCCCTCCCGCCCGCGTCTGGTGGTCGGCTTCGCCGCCGAGACCGAAAACCTGATCGCCCACGCGCGGGAAAAGCGCGCCCGCAAGGGCTGCGACTGGATCGTCGCCAACGACGTTTCGCCACGGACCGGCACCTTCGGCGGCGACGCCAACCAGGTCCACCTGATCACCGCCGACGCCTGCGACGCCTGGCCCGCCCTCGACAAGCGGGACGTCGCGGCGCGCCTTGCCACCCGCATCGCCGAGGCCCTGTCATGACCATCGCCGCCATCCCCGTCGCCGTGCCGATCCAGCGCCTGCCGCATTCCGAAGGTCTGCCGCTGCCGAAATACCAGACGCCGGGCTCGGCGGGGGTGGACCTGCTGGCGGCGGTGGCCGAAGCGGTGACCCTGCCGCCGGGCGGACGCGCCCTGATTCCCACCGGCATCGCCGTCGCCCTGCCGCAGGGCTACGAGGCGCAGGTGCGGCCGCGTTCCGGCCTCGCGCTCAAACAGGGGCTGACGGTGCTGAACGCGCCCGGAACCATCGATTCCGACTATCGCGGCGAGGTCGGGGTGATCCTGATCAACCTGGGAACCGAGGCGGCGACCGTCGCGCGCGGCGACCGCGTCGCGCAGATGGTGGTGGCGCCGGTCACCCGCATCGTCTGGCAATCCATGGGCGTCGCCCTGCCGGAAACCGAACGCGGCGCGGGCGGTTTCGGCTCCACCGGACACAAGTGATGCTGACACCTTCGAAAAAGACCCTGTTCGCGATCGAGGCGGTTCTCGACATCGCCTACAACTCCGGCGGCGAGCCGGTGCAGAGCAGCGAAATCACCGCCCGCCAGGGAATCCCCCGCCGCTATCTGGAGCAAACCCTGCAAGCCCTGGTGCGCGCCGACATCCTGGTCGGGGTGCGCGGCCCGCGCGGCGGCTATCGCCTGGCGCGGGAACGGCGGCGGATATCGGTGGGCGACATCGTGCGGGTCGTCCAGTTCACCGAGACCGGAGCCGTCCCCGAGGACGACATGCCCCGCTCCGACATCGGCCTCAAGGTGATCCAGCCGATGTGGGACGATCTGCAAACCGCGCTGATGGAGCGGCTCGACGCCCTCTCCATCGACACCTTGTGCCGCCGCGCCGCGGAAGTCGGCGTTCCCTGCAAGGCGCGCGAACGCCTGGTCTACGACATCTGAACCCGCCAGCCGGAGGAGCCGCCATGTCCACGCCCACGCCCGCATCGTTTCGCGGCCGAATCCACGACAGCATTCTCGACACCGTCGGAGCGACGCCGATCGTGCGCTTCTCCCGCCTTGCCGCCGAGGCCGGGGTGGGGGCGGACATCCTCGCCAAGCTGGAATTCTTCAACCCTCTCTCCTCGGTCAAGGACCGGATCGGCCTGTCGATGGTCGAGGACGCGGAAAAACGCGGCCTGATCGACGCCGAAACCACCCTGATCGAACCGACCTCGGGCAATACCGGCATCGCGCTCGCCTTCGTCTGCGCCGCCAAGGGCTACAAGCTGATCCTCACCATGCCGGAAAGCATGTCGGTGGAACGCCGCAAGATGCTCGGCCTTCTCGGCGCAAGGCTGGAACTCACCCCGGCGGCGAAGGGCATGAAGGGCGCCATCACCCGCGCCGAGGAACTCGCCAAGGAATTGCCCAACGCCCTGATTCTGCAACAGTTCGCCAATCCCGCCAACCCGGCGGCGCATCGCGCCGGAACCGCCGAGGAAATCTGGGCGGATACCCAGGGCGACGTCGACATCCTGATCGGCGGCGTCGGCACCGGCGGCACCCTGACCGGCTGCGGCGAAGCCCTGAAGGCAAAAAAAGCCTCCCTCCGCGTCATCGGCGTCGAACCGGAAGACAGCCCCGTCCTCTCCGGCGGCGCGCCCGGCCCGCACGGCATCCAGGGGATCGGCGCGGGATTCGTCCCCGAGGTGCTGAACCGCGAAGTGCTGGACGAGGTGGTGCAGATCGCCACCGCCACCGCGCTCGCCGCCGCGCGCCTGACCGCGCGCATCGAAGGCGTGCCGGTCGGAATCTCCTCCGGCGCCGCCCTCGCCGCCGCGATCGAGGTCGGCAAGCGCGCGGAAAACCAGGGAAAAAAGATCGTCGTGATCATCCCCTCGTTCGCCGAACGCTACCTCTCCACCGCCCTGTTCGACGGGGTTTAGGCAAAAACCCGTGGGCTCCGCCCACACCCGCAAGGGGTCGCGGACCCCTTGACCCCATTTGTTTTTCGCCGCGCAACGGTTATCGACCATCGCGCCGCGTGACGGTTTGATCGCGCTTCGCGCAAAAACCTTAAGTAATGGGTACACAGGGTCCAAGACCCTGTGCGGGGTCCGGGGCAGAGCCCCGGCCTAGTTTTGGGACACCGGCCATGGCGCTTTCGTCCGAGCAGAACGTCCGCTACGCGCGGCAAGTCCTGCTGCCCGAGGTGGGCGGCGAAGGACAGGCGCGCCTGCTGGCGGCGAAGGTTCTGGTGGTCGGCGCGGGCGGACTGGGTTCGCCGGTGCTGTTGTATCTGGCCGCCGCCGGAGAGGGCAACCTCGCCGTTGCAGACGACGATGCGGTGGCGCTGTCGAACTTGCAGCATCAGGTGCTCTACGGCACGGCGGACGTGGGCAGGCCGAAGGCGGCGCGTGCGGCGGCGCGCTTGGCAAAGCTCAACCCCGATGCGAAGGTCGTTGCCCATCCGCTTCGCATCACGGCGGAAAACATAGCGGGGCTGATCGCCGGGGGCAGGATCTGGTGGTGGACTGCTGCGACAATTTCGGCAGCCGGTTCCTGATCAACGACGCCTGCGCGACGGCAGGGGTGCCGCTGGTCTTCGGCGCGGTGCAGGGGTTCTCCGGTCAGGTGGCGGTGTTCGATCCGGCGCGCGGCGGGCCATGCCTGCGCTGCTTCAACCCGGCGCCGCCGCCGCGCGGCGCGGGATCTCGCGCCTGCGAGGAAATCGGCGTCCTGGGGGCGGTGGCGGGAATGGTCGGCGCGGCGCAGGCCCTGGCCGCGCTCAAGGCGATTCTCGGCTTGTCCGACGACGCGGCGGGACATGTGCAGATTTTCGACGGCTTGGCCGGAACCTGCCGCCGGGTGAAACTCCGCCGCGACCCCGCCTGCCCTATCTGCGGAAACGCTCCCGCCACGACGTGAACTTTCCCGCGCCCTCCGCCAGATAGACCGCGCGCCCCACCGCACGGGCGACGCAATCCGCCGCGATCGCGCCGATTCGCGCCAGGGCGACGGCGCGCGGCTCGGGCAGCGCGTGGCTTTCCTCGGCCAGAACGAACACCGTATCGCCGTCGAAGGGCGTATGCGCCGGGCGCACCGCGCGGGCGAAGCCGTCATGCGCCATCATCGCGACGCGCGTCGCCTCCCCCCGGTCGAGGGCGGCGTTGGTGGCAACCACCGCCAGCAGGGTGTTGCCCCCGGCGGACAACCCGGCGAGGAAGGGAAAGTCCGGCTCCAGTCCGGCGGACGTTCCGGGCGGCGTCTGGCCGCCCATCTCGCCTTCTTGTTCCAGCGCCCAGGCCCACAGGGTGGAACTGCCGGGATGCACCACCGACCCTACCGGGTTGGCCGCCACCAGAGCGGCGACGATCAGGCCGTCGTCGTCCGCCGCCGAGGCGCTGCCCAACCCGCCCTTCAAATCCCCCGCCTTCGCCCCCAGGCCCGCGCCCGCATTGCCCAGGGCGAAGTCCGCCGCGCCGCATCGCAGGCCGCCGCCGCCAACCGGCGATAGGGCGGCTCCGCCCCCCAGGCCTTATCGCCGCCGTTGGCGAGGTCGAACAGCACCGCCGCCGGAACGATCGGCACCCGCGCGTCGCCCACCGCGAAACCGCGTCCCCGCTCCGCCAGCCACAGCATCGTCGCATCCGCCGCCGCCAGACCGAAGGCCGAGCCGCCGGACAACACCACCGCATCCGCCGTCCGGACCAGACGCCCCGGCGCCAACGCGTCGGTCTCCCGCGTGCCGGGGCCGCCGCCCCGCACGTCCACCGCCGCCAACATCGGACGATCCGGCAAAACCACGGTGACGCCGGTCAGCGCCGCCCGATCCTCGGCGTTGCCGACCCGGATGCCCGGAACGTCGGTCAACGAATTGCGCGGTCCGGGACGAATCATCAGACGGTTCCTTTCCGGTGAAAACACGCGGGCTCCGCCCGCACCCGCCAGGGGACTCGGTCCCCTGGACCCCATTCTCAAGTTTTTGCGCGAAGCGCGATAGGACGATCACTTCCACGCGATGGTCGATTGCCGCTTCGCGGCGAAAAACCAGGAACGGGGTGCGCGAGGGGACCGAGTCCCCTCGCAACGTTTTTTGTCTGGCCTGGCTTTCACATCTGCCCGGCCAGGGCGGCGAGCGCCACCAGCAGGCCGAAGTCGCGGTTGGATTTGAACCTTTTCAGGCAATTCGGGGCATCGTCGATCTCCACCGTCACCACCTGCCAAGCAAGGTGCAGCGCGGCGGCGGCCAGGATCGGCCACGCCCACGGCCCGGTTCCGGCCAGGGCGAAGGCGGCGGCGAACAGGCCGATGGCAAGGGAGTACATGACCGCCAGGAAGGGGCGGGTGCGCTCGCCGAGGGCGAGGGCGGAGGATCGCACCCCGATCTTGACGTCGTCGGCCTTGTCCTGGTGGGCATAGATGGTGTCGTAGCCCAAGGTCCAGCAGATGCCGCCGACGTAAAGGACGGCGGGGGCGAGGTCGAGGGAGCCGCCCTGCATCGCGCTCCACCCCACCAGGGCGCCCCAGTTGAAGGCCAGCCCCAGCCACGCCTGCGGCCAGTCGGTGATGCGCTTCATGAAGGGATAGACGGCAAGGATCGGCACCGACGCCGCGCCGAGCAGGATGGTGAAGCGGTCGAATTGCGCCAGCACCGCGAGGCCCGCCAGCATCAGCGCGCCGACGAAGATCAGCGCCGCCCCGACCGAGACCTGGCCGGAGGGAATGGGGCGGGTAGCGGAGCGTTCCACCCGTCCGTCGAAGTCGCGGTCGGCGATATCGTTGATCGCGCAGCCCGCGCCGCGCATGATCACCGCGCCGATGCCGAACAGGGCGCAGAAACCGAGCAACCGCGCCGACGGCGACGGAACCGCCAGGGCTGCGCTCCACCAGCAGGGCAGCAGCAGCAGCCAGGCACCGATCGGCCGGTCGAGGCGCATCAGCTTCAGGTACGGACGGACGGCGGCAGGGCAACGATCGGTCCAGCCGCCCACCGGCATGTCGTTGACGATTGGCTTCGCGGTTCGCATCGGCCTAAAATACGTCAGGTTCCTCCCTTCCGGAATGGATTTCGCCATGTCCGACGCATTGGCCGTCACCGCGCCCCGACTGTACGTGCCCGAGCCCTTGTCGGACGGCGCACGAGCGGCTTTCTCCCCCTCGCAGGCGCATTATCTGCGCGACGTGATGCGCCTTTCCCCCGGCGACGCGGTGCGCCTGTTCAACGGCTGCGACGGCGCCTGGCTGGCGCGGATCGAGACCCTGTCCAAGGGCAAGGGCGTCGCGGTGGCGACGGCGCTGATCCAGCCGCAGCGGGCGGAGCCGGACCTGTGGCTGCTGTTCGCGCCGATCAAGGGGCCGCGCCAGGACATGCTGGTGGAGAAGGCGGTGGAGCTGGGGGTTTCGGTTTTACAGCCGGTGCTGACCGAGCGGACCCAGGTGCGCCGCGTCAATCCCGAGCGACTGGCCGCCCAGACGGTGGAGGCGGCGGAGCAATGCGAACGCCTGAGTGTGCCGGTGGTGCGTCCCCTGGCCGATCTGCCGTCCCTTCTGGCAGCCTGGCCCGCCGACCGCCGCCTGTGGTACGGCGACGAACGAGGCGGCGGCGTATCCGCGCTGGCGGCGTTTTCCGCCGCCGAACGGCACGGCGCGCATGCGGTTCTGATCGGACCGGAGGGAGGTTTTTCGCCCCGGGAACTTGACGTTCTCGCCTCGGCTTCCTTTTCTAGTGGGGTCGGTCTGGGGCCGCGCATCCTGCGCGCCGAGACCGCGGCCATCGCCGCCCTGACCCTTTGGCAGGCGGTCCTGGGGGATGGCGGCCTGCCGCCTGGTCATTGAATCCCCACGCTTTCCCTGCCGGAGTTCGCGCCATGTCCGTCCTCGTTTCCGATGCTCCCGCAGTGACCGGAGCGGCCGATCTGGCCGCTTGGCTGGCGGCGGGGAGCAAACCGCGCGACGCCTGGCGCATCGGCACCGAACACGAAAAGTTCGTCTTCTGCCGCAACAGCCTGAAGCCCCTGCCCTACGAGGGGGAGAAAAGCATCCGCCGTCTGCTCGAGGCGCTGGTGCCGATGGGCTGGTCGCCGGTGCGGGAGGGCGACAACCCGATCGCTCTCACCCACCCCGACGGCTCCTCGATCACCCTGGAGCCGGGCGGTCAGTTGGAACTTTCCGGCGCTCCCCTGGAAACCATCCACGACACCTGCGTCGAAACCTCCGCCCACCTCAACCTGATGAAGTCGATCCTGGAGCCCATGGGCATCGGCATGATCGGCCTGGGCTTTCACCCGAAGTGGCGGCGCGAGGACTTTCCCTGGATGCCCAAGGGCCGCTACGCGATCATGCGCCGCTACATGCCGACGAAGGGGAGCCTCGGCCTCGACATGATGCTGCGCACCTGCACGGTGCAGGTGAACCTGGATTTCTCCTCCGAAGCCGACATGGTGAAGAAGTTCCGCGTCGCCCTCGCCCTGCAACCCCTCGCCACCGCCCTTTTCGCCAATTCGCCCTTCACCGAGGGCAAGCCCAACGGCTTCAAAAGCGTCCGCGCCCACATCTGGACCGATACCGACCCCGACCGCACCGGCACCCCGGAGTTCGTCTTCGAAAACGGCATGGGGTTCGAGCGTTGGACCGATTATCTGCTCGACGTGCCGATGTACTTCGTCTATCGCGACGGCCGCTATATCGATGCCTCCGGCCAGTCGTTCCGGGATTTCCTCGACGGGCGTCTGCCCGCTCTGCCGGGGGAACGGCCGCTGATCTCCGACTGGGCGGACCACGTCACCACCGCCTTCCCCGAGGTGCGGCTGAAGCGCTACCTGGAAATGCGCGGCGCCGACGGCAGCCGCTGGTGCCACCTGTGCGCCCTGCCCGCGCTGTGGGTCGGCCTGCTCTATGACGACACGGCGCTGGATGCCACCTGGGATCTGGCGAAATTCTGGACGCGCGAGGATCGCTTCGCCCTCGCCGCCGTCGCCCGCCGCGATGGCCTGTCCGGCAGCTTCAAATGCCGCCCGATGAAGGATCTTGCCGCCGAGGCGCTGGCGATCGCCTCGGAAGGCCTGCGCCGCCGCGCCCGCCTGAACGAAAACGGCGAGGACGAACGCCGCTTCCTCGCGGTGCTGCAAGCCATGGCGGACAGCGGACGAACCCAGGCGGACGAACTGCTGGAACGCTTCCACGGCGACTGGAACGGCTCGGTCGATCCGGCGTTCGAGGCGTTCTCGTATTAAAACCGGGCCGGGGCCAAGCCCCGGACTCCGTTGGGGCCGTGGGCCCCAAACCCCTTTGCCTTTTTTCGCCGCGTCAGCGGCAATCGACCGTCACGCCGCGTGATGGTTTGATAGCGCTCCGCGCAAAAATTAAAATGGGATCAAAGGGGCCAGCCCCTTTGCGGGTCCAGGGCGGAGCCCTGGCCTGGTTTCTTGGGCAGACCCCTCGCAAGGTTTTTCCCGAACGCCGCTACGCCCCAGAACTCCTTCACCTTCCCCTCGACGTCCTTGCCGTGCACAGGCAATCCCGTGGGAATGCGGCCGCTCAACCACCTTTTTCTTTCGGTGCAGGCAATCCCAGGCATCGCATGGGGCGATCCTGCCAAACGCCGCCCGCATCCAGGCAGGAATCCTCGGCAAGGAAACGACAGAACCAAAAACCGATCAAAATTCCGGCAACGACCAGGAGAACGGATTTCATCTGAATGCCCTCAGTACTTTTCCGGCAGACCTTTCGGCCTGTAGACATCGCAAGCCTGGCGGCATGACCGATTCGATTTCTTTCCGGCAGCCTTGCGCCCATGGCGGTTGGCGGCTCTGTCGTCGTCGCAGTCTTTCTGCGAATCTCCTTTGATATGATGATCGAGCCATTCCCGCAGTTCGCTGATGCCGATGGCCGTTGCTTCTCCTGCTAGGCCCCGCCGACTGGCCTCGCAATTGGCCTTGCAGTGGAAATACTTATCGCTTTCCTTAAAGTTGGCCTCCCGCATCTTGGTATAATTCCGCAGAAAATCGCCAAAAGCACCACCAAAGTGTTTTGGCTCCGTTCCGCCCTCACGGCCTGGGATATTCCCTTCATGCCCCTTGGTTCCACCACCGCCGGGGGCGGCGCGGTCGTAGGCCACGACAGGATGTCCGTCGCGAGTATGTTTCCGCACATGCACCGTGCCACCGCTCTCCCCGTTGCCACGCGGATCGAAGGGCATCACGTCCTCGGGCGCGATCGCGGGGGCGGCGATCTCGGTTCGCCCCGTCGCGTCGGCCCGCGCCTCGCCGGGATAGGCCCGCCGATACAGATCGCCGACATGGTCGCGCAGCCTGCCGTCGACGGGATCGGAATAAAGCGGATGCTCCATCAGCGAACGCAGCCGCTGTTCCACCGTGTCGCCCACCGGAACGATGGGGAAGCCCGCCGGTTCCGCGGCATCGGGGGATAACGATTTTCGTGCTCTTTTGGGCATGATAATCCTCCGGATTGGGAAAGTATGCGGGCATCTTAACGAACCCCCCCTTCCGCGCAAGACATAATAACGAATATCGGCATTTAGTCCCCGGTACTCCCGAAAACCAGGCCGGGGCCAAGCCCCGGACCCCGTTGGGGCCGTGGGCCCCAAACCTCTTTGCCTTTTTTCGCCGCGTCAGCGGCAATCGACCGTTACGCCGCGTGATGGCTCTATAGCGCTACGCGCAAAAATCCTTCGGAATGGGGTGCGCGAGGGGACCGAGTTCCCTCGCAAGGTTTTTCCTTTCCCTTGTTTTTCCCCCGAGAACCGGAGACAACGGGGGTGGATTTCACGCATCGGGGGGCAGCGCGGTGAGCAAGGCGCGGATGTTTTCGATTCTGGCGGCGGTGGCGGCGGTGTTCGCGGCGGCGTTGTGGCTGCGGTTCCGGGTGGTGGAACCGCGCGGCGCGGAGCTGATGTGCACCCTGGCGGATGCGCCCGGCTGGTGCCCACTGCGCAAGGCTCTGGTTCCGGTGTTCACCTTCCAGGCCTTCGGCGTCTTGAGCCTGGCCTCCGGCCTGTTGGCGGCGGTCAAGCGGCGGCCCGCCTGGGGGATTCCGGCGGTGCTGCTGGGATCGGCGGGAATGGTGCTTTACAACGTCGAGCTTGGCTCGGTCGGCCTGATCCTGGGGCTGATCGCGCTCACCCGCGAGGAACGGGCGTCGTTCGTCCGCCCCCACTGAGGACCGACGCCGCCAGAACGCACCCGGTGGCCGCCCACAGCCAGGCGTGGGTATTGAGCCAACCTTCGTTGATCAGCACCCCGACCGACGCGGCGGCGAGCAGCAGGGCCACCGCCTTGTGTTCGCGCGGCGCGGCGGGCAGGCGGACCAGGGCGAAGCCGACCGCCGCGACCAGGAACATGCTGACCGGAAAGTCGCGATAGCGGGCGTTGAACAGCAGCCCGAGGCTGGAAATCGCCATGCCGATCACCGAAGCGAACCGCAACCCGGCCAGGGACGGGCGGACGAAGCCCGGTTCCAGTCCGGCGACGGCGCGGCTCAGGCCCCAGGCGGTCAGGGCGGACAGCGCCAGCCAGCCGCCGTTGATCGCCCATTCCTCGATCCCCCGGCTGGCGGACAGCATGTGGCGGGTTTGCAGGGCCAGCGCGGCGGCGGCGGCGAACCCGCCGCAGGCCAGGGTGACGACCGCGGCGGCGGATTTCGCCTCGCGCCGGATCAGGGCGAAGGCGAGCGGCAGCAGGCCGATCGCCAGGGCGGTCCCGGCCCAGGCGGCGGCGTCCGGCCATTCGGTCACCGGACCCTTGATGAACACCTTTTGCACCCGGTCGGCGTCGAAGAAGCCCCAGGCGCCGCCCACCGTGCCCTCCAACTCGCGCTTCCAGGGCTGGTCCAGCGCCTCGATCAGGTTATAGGACGCGCCCGCGCGCTCGGCGGCGGTCATGAATTCGCGGACGAAGCGGGTCTGGTTGAAGCGGCTGGGCTCGGCCCCTTCGCGGCGACGACCCTCCGACGGCCAGCCGACCTCGCCGATCAGGATCGGCTTGCCCGCGAATTCGTCCTTCATTTTCGCCCACACCGCCATGACGTGGCGGATCGCCGCGCAGGATCACCTCGTTGCCGACGATCAGCCCCTTGATCGCCTCGGGGTGGGCGTTGGCGGCGGCGATCAGGCGGGCGATTTCCAGTTGGTTGTCGGCGTCCTTGCGGCCGATCCAGGCCCCGGCGTAGACCTGCATTCCCAGACGCGCCGCGATTTCCGGCAGCTTGTCCAGACCCTATCCGGTGGCATAGGTGCGCACGCAGGCGGTCACCGCCGACAACGCCTTCAAGTCGCGCTCGATCTGTTCTGGCGGAATCATCAGCTTGGCGTCGAAGGGCGTCTGCTCGCGGGTATAGGGGGCGTAGGAAACGCACTCCACCTTTTCCGATGCGCCATCGGCCAGCGGCTGGGGCCGCCCCTTGTCGAACAGGAAAAGGGCGGCGGCAAGGGCGCACAAAGCGGCGGCGGCGACGGAGACGGAGCGGATCATCGGGAAATCCCTGAGGCTGGACGCAGGATCAGGACGAAAAGGCGGCCAACGCCGCGATGTCGCGACACTCTACCCTGGCGGGGAGGCTTGGGGAATCCCAGATAGAGACCATTCGGGGAAGCAAAGGAAAAATCATCATGTCCGATTCGTTCAAGGCCTTCGTCGTCGACAAGACCGCCGAGGGGGTTTCCGGTTCGGTGAAGACCCTCTCCGTCGCCGATCTGCCGCCGGGCGAGGTTCTGGTGAGGGTCGCCGCCTCCACCCTCAACTACAAAGACGGCCTGGTGGCGCAGGGCCTGGGCAATCTGGTCAAGACCTATCCGCACGTGCCGGGGGTGGACTTCGCGGGATCGGTGGTTTCCTCGTCCTCGCCGCTCTATTACCCCGGCGACGCGGTGATTCTCACCGGTTGGCGGGTGGGCGAACTGCACTGGGGCGGATACGCCCAGATGGCGCGGGTCTCCGCCGACTGGCTGGTGCCGATGCCGCCGCAACTGTCGCCGCGTCAGGCGATGGCGGTGGGCACCGCCGGGCTGACCGCGATGCTCTGCGTGATGGCGCTAGAAGACGGCGGCGTCACCCCCGCCAAAGGCCCGGTCCTGGTCACCGGGGCCACCGGCGGCATCGGCTCGGTGGCGGTGGCGATTCTCGCCAGCCTCGGCTACGAAGTCGCGGCGCTGACCGGCAAGGCCGAGGAACACCCCTACCTGGAATCCCTGGGGGCGCGCCGCGTCATCGACCGATCGGAGATGGCGGAGGTTCTGGGCAAGCCCCTGGAAAGCGAGACCTGGGCAGGGGTGATCGATACGGTCGGCGGCGTGCCGCTCGCCCGCGCCCTGGCACAGATGAAATACGGCGGCGTGGTCGCGGCCTGCGGTCTGGCGTCCTCGCCGAAGCTGGAGACCACGGTGATTCCCTTCCTGCTGCGCGGCGTCAAACTCGTCGGCATCGATTCGGTGATGCAGCCGAAGGAGGCGCGGATCAAGGCGTGGGGGCGCGTCGCCCGCGACCTGCCCTTGCCCAAGCTGGAGGCGATGGCCCACGACCACGGCCTTTCCGAAGTCCCCGAACTGGCGAAGCGGATTCTCACCGGCAAGGTTCGCGGCCGCGTCGTCATCGACGTCAACCGATAGGCCCGAGCGGGGGGAGAAATCCCCCCGCATCGCCCCTCTCTGTCGATGAACAGAAATTCCATGGGGCAGGGGCATAGACCTTCTGGTTCTGCCGCTCCCTTTTCCCGACGGAGAGGATCACGGCAGCTTGGTCGAGGCCGGACGCTTCGCCCCATGCGCCTGAATCAGGCGTTCGACGCCGCGCCCCTGGAACATCGAAAGCCCCAGGTCCTGGCCGATGGCGATTTGTTCCTGGGTGTCAATGCGCGCCAGCACCACCCGCTTGCGCCCGCAGCGGGCAAGCGCGGCGGAAATCGGGTGATCCTCGTTGTCGCGCGCCTCGGCCAGATCGTCGGCCCACATCAGTTTGACCAGATCGGCGCCGATCTTGCCGCGATCGACCAGGGGCAGGGTCTCGGCGGTCACCCCATCGACGCAGATGCGATAGCCGCGCTCGCGGGCGAAGTCGCGGGCGAACAGGAAGGCGCCGACGTTCGCCAGAATGTCGAACAGCTGGATTTCCAGAACGATGGTGCCGCGCAGCCCCCCCGCGATGCCGTCGTCGAAGTTGAGGAAATCCTCGCTCAGGATGGTGCGGACGTTCAAATTAACGCTGAAGCCGCCGGACAGGCTGCGGTCGTGACCGGCCACCACCAGGGCGAGGACGCGACGGTCCAGGGTTTCGGTCAGGTGCTGGAACAGCCAGGTGTCCGAGGTAATGTCCACGTCCGGCACGAAGATGTCGCGCAGGTCGGGGATCGAAACGAAGACCTCGCTGAACATGTGCTGCGGATACGACCGCCCGACGATGGCGCTGATCGACTGGTGGCGGATCAGGTTGGACAGGTCGGTCCGGCTGAGCGCATCCTCGAGCTTGCCGAGCACGCCGGGGGTCAGGGGGGCCAGCCGCCGGTCCGGCGCGGCGCGCTTCTGGGCGCGGGGATCGGGGACGCGCTCGCGCTCGATGTCGGCGCGGCGGCGGTCTTCCTGCTCGGCATAGACCTGCTGCGCCAGACGCATGAACGCCGGATAGTCGTTGGCCAACACGTACCAGGTGGCGAAGGCGTCGTGGCCCGTCCCTTCCTCGTCGAGCAGGGGATCGTCGGCGAACAGAAAGCGCACCCGCACCAGCGCCGCTTCCACCTCGTCGCGGTTCTTGGTCGCGAAAACCACGATGACGTCGCCCTTGAACAGGGTGAAGACCTGCGCCCGATTGTCCAGAACCAGCGGGTCGAAGGCGGCGGCGGCGGCGCGCAGGGAGGGCTCGCGCTGGTTCTGCGGCAACAGCCGCGACAGGTGCAGATGCAGCGCCTGTCGCTGCTTGCGGAACTTTTCCAGCCGCTCGGCATAGTCGAGCAACAAACCTTCCTGTAGCTGCGTCATCAGCTTACGTTCGCCGGTCGCGGCTTCGGTCTTTTCGGCCTCGTCCTTGCCCCTTTCCTTTTCCTTCTCCTTGCTCGCGGCCTGCGGCGCGTCGCCGCCGAAGAAGCCCGGCAAATTGATCATGTTCGTCCTCCGCCGTTTTCGCTTCCGCCGTTCCCCTGCATCCGCCCGATCAATGTTGCGTCAACGAAATGACCCTGAAAAGTGCGGATTCCCTGGCGCAGGCCCCACTCGATCGCGGCATAGGAATCGCACCGCGCCAGGATCACCTTTTCCGGGCCGAGAACCCGGATCGCGGTGGTGGGATCGCGGTCGGACGCGCCGTGATGCCCGGCGCCGATATCCGGACTCCACACCAGCTTGTAGGCATCGACCGGCAGATCGGCCTCGGCGAGCATCCACAGGCTCAAGGGGGTCAGGCCGTCGATCAGGGCGCGATGCCCGCCCCGATGCAGAAAATCGCAGGCCTTGACGAAGGCATTGAGATTGGCGAAGGCGTCGATGGTCTGAAATTCGACGCAGAAGGCCGCCTGCGGGAACCGCCGCGCGAAATCGGCGAACCCATGGCCGAGCACGGTGGAGACATTGAGGTTGAGGTTGGCGGGCAGCTCGCGACCGTAAAGGGTCAGGCTGCGAATCCCCGCGAGCAGACGGGAATCGAGCGCCGCGCAAAAGTGCTGGAACAGCCAGCGGTCGGCGAACAAATCGCTGCCCGGCGCCAGCCGCGCGATCAAATCCGATACCGAAACGAAAATTTCCTGAAAGGCGAAGGACGATCCGCCGATCGGCGTGATGTGCGCCGCCGCCTGGGCGGTGATGAAAGGCCAGACCGCCGTTTCGGTCAGTCCGCCCAGGATGCGCTCCACGTCCAGCGGCGTCGCCGGATGGGTGGCGGCGCGGGGACCGCGCGGCTTGCGCTCGGCCTGATTCGCGCCCGAAGCGTCGTCGCGGGAAGCGGCCAGAAAGGCGTCGTGGTCGGTCTCCAGATCGTACCAGGTGCAGAATCCATCCTCGGGACCGTAAGGATCGTGATGCACCAGGGGATCGGCGTCGAACAGGGTGCGCAGCTTATAGACCACCGCATCGACGTCGCCGAAGGGCATCTCCTTGCCGGTGGCGACGATGTCGCGATTGCTCAAGACGAAGACCTGACAACGGTATCCGGCGACCAGTCCGTCGAACATCCGCGCCGCGATGCGCGCATAGGCGGGATCGCCGTAGGTCTGGGACAGGCGCGACAAATGGATACGCAGGGCGATGCGCCCGGCGCGCACCCGCCCCAGGCGTTCGGCGGTATCGAGAAGCAGACTCTCCGGAGTGACGAATTCGGATTGCATCGCCTGGGGACGGTCCTTTGCCGCAAAGATCAAGGCCGGGCGCGCCGCGCCGCCGGTGATGGGAGTGTAACAGGGGCGAACGGGTTTGCGGAAGCCTCCCCTTCCCAGCCGGACGTTGCGTTTGCCCCGCGCGCCGCATAAGGTAGCCTCGCGGTCCGGCGAACGCCAGGATTTGCTGAAATGCCTTTCGGTCGCGGGTGGGTGCGGGGATGACCTTGTCGGACGGTTTTGCGCGGATTTTCGATGGTCTGTCCGGGGCGCGGGTGATGTGCCTGGGCGACGTGATGCTGGACCATTTCATCTATGGCGAGGTCTCGCGAATCTCGCCCGAGGCGCCGGTTCCGGTGTTCCGGGTGGTGCGCGACAACCTGATGCTGGGCGGCGCGGGCAACGTCGCCCGGAATTTAAGCGCGCTGTCCTCCGCCTCGGTGTTCGTCGCCTGCGTCGGCGACGACGCCGCCGGGCACGAGATTGCCGCCCTGCTTGCCGCCGAGGCCCATGTCGAGCCCTGCCTGCACCCCCTGCCCGGGCGGCGCACCACCGAGAAATCCCGCTTCGTTGCCGGAGCGCAACAACTTCTTCGGGTCGACCGCGAGGAAATCGACGAACTCGACCCGGCGACCCAGGCGGCGATTCTCGATACCGTGGCGTCGACGATTCCGGACTGCGGCGCCCTGGCCCTGTCGGATTACGGCAAGGGCCTTCTGGCCCCCCGCGTTCTCGCCGAGGTTCTGGCCCTGGCCGAGGCGCGCGGCATCCCCGCGATCGTCGATCCCAAGGGGCGGGATTACCGCCGCTATCGCGGCGCCTTCCTCGCCACCCCCAACCGCGCCGAACTGGCCGAGGCGGTGGGCCGCGCCGTCAACGGCGACGCCGACATCGTCGCGGCGGCGAAGCACTTGATGCAAGACTGCGGCATCCGCAACCTTCTGGTCACTCGTTCCCAGGACGGAATGACTCTGGTCGAGGAAGGGGGCGCGGTCACCCACATCGCCGCAGAGGCACGCGAGGTGTTCGACGTCTCGGGCGCGGGCGACACCGTGGTCGCCACCCTGGCCGCGGCGCTGGCGGCGGGCGGCGGCCTGATCGACGCGGCGAGACTCGCCAACCTCGCGGGCGGCATCGTCGTCGGCAAGATCGGCACCGCCACCGCCACGGCGGCGGAGATCCGCGCTGCGGCGCATGCCCTCACCGGCGGGCACAGCAACGGCAAGGTGATGGATCGCGCCGTCGCGGCGGCGCGGACGCGGGACTGGCGGGAGCAGGGGCTGACCGTGGGGTTCACCAACGGCTGCTTCGACCTGCTCCACCCCGGACACGTGTCGCTGCTGCGCCAGGCGCGCGCCGCCTGCGACCGGCTGGTGGTGGGCCTGAACAGCGACGCCTCGGTGCGGCGGCTGAAGGGCGAGACCCGTCCGGTGCAGGAACAGGTGGCGCGCGCCACGGTTCTGGCGGCGATGCAGGACGTCGATGGGGTGGTGATCTTCGACGAGGACACCCCCTTCGACCTGATCCGCGCCCTGCTCCCCGACGTCCTGGTCAAGGGCGCGGACTATGCGGGCAAGACCGTGGTCGGCGCCGACGTCGTCGAAGCGGCGGGCGGTCGAGTCATCCTGGCCGACCTGGAGCCGGGGTTTTCGACCAGCAACACCGTGCGCAAGCTTTCGGAAACGCGCGAATAAAGCGGCCAAGAAGCCCGTAACGCGAGAAATACATTCCGATCGTTTCGCGCTTCATGCGCCGCGTCCCCCGAATATGAATTTGTTATCTCCCCGGAACCAAGGGGATTGCCCGGCCATGTTACTTTTTTGTAATATGTTCAAAATGGTCTTCGCGGAAACCTTCGCCGGGGCCCCAACAAGAAATCCGTAACGCGTCCCGCCGCCGATCCCCCGGCGAAGCGGTGCTGGGCAGGAACTGTGCGGGAAGCGAAAGGTCAGGTTTCGGTTCGCCGTCGCGACGATCGTTGACGTTCCGCGCCCGCTCCTGCAGGGAGAGACACGATGCTCGCAAGTCTGAAGATCACGACCCGCATGCTTCTGATGGTGGTTCTCGCCCTGATCGGCATGGTGCTGGTCGGCGCGATCGGCCTGAACAACCTCAAGCACAACCTTCTGGAAGACCGCTATCTCAAGACCCAGCAACTGGTCGAAGCGGCGGTCAGCATCGCCAAGCACTACCACGGCTTGGCCCAGAAGGGGCAGATGACCGACGCCGAGGCCAAGGCCAAGGCCCTCGCCGACATGTCGATCCTCCGCTACGAGGGGACGAACTATTTCTGGGTCAACGACGACGACGGCATCCTGTTGATGCACCCCTTCCGTCCGAAGCAGATCGGCACCAGCATGCTCCAGGCGAAGAAGGCGGACGGCAGCCTGTTCACCGACAACAGCGGCGTGCCCCTGTACAAGGCCTTCGCCGACGCGGGCAAGGCGGGCGGCGGATTCGTCCACTATACCGGGCGCGCGCCGGGCAGCACCCGCGAGGATTCGCCGAAGGTCACCTACGTCGGATCCTTCGACCCCTGGAAGATGGCGATCGCCACCGGCATCTACGTCAACGACGTCGATGCGGTCTTCGCCGACAACCTGAAGCAGATGGCGATGTGGATCGGCGTCCTGCTGCTGATCGTCGGCGGCACCGCCTATCGGATCAACCGCAGCATCGCCGGACCTCTGGCCAAGCTGACCGCGAGCATGGCGCGCCTGGCGAGCGGCGACACCCACATCGAGGTCGAGGCGACCAGCGCCAAGAACGAGATCGGGGCTCTCACCAACGCGCTCGTCACCTTCCGCGACAACGCGGTCGAGGTCGAACGGATGCGCGCCGAGCAGGTCAAGGCCGAGGAAGTGGCGCGCGAACAGAAGCGTCAGGCCCTTCAGGACATGGCGACCCGCATCGAGGACGAGGCGCACAAGGCGGTGGGCACGGTTTCCGCCCGCGCCGCCGAAATGGAAAACGCCGCGGTGGACATGAGCGCCTCCGCCGCGCGGATGACCGAGGAGGCGGCCAACGCCGCCGCCGAACAGGCGCTGGCCAACGCGCAGACGGTGGCCACCGCCGAGGAGTTGTCCAACTCCATCGACGAGATCGGCCGTCAGGTGCAGAAGTCCTCGGAAGTCGCGCACGAAGCGATCCAGATGGCGGGCAAGACCCGCGACGTGGTGCAGGGCCTCGCCGCCTCCGCCGAGCAGATCGGCACCGTGGTCGAATTGATCAACGGCATCGCGGCGCAGACCAACCTGTTGGCCCTGAACGCCACCATCGAGGCGGCGCGCGCCGGCGACGCGGGCAAGGGCTTCGCGGTGGTCGCCAACGAGGTGAAGAACCTCGCCACCCAGACCGCCCGTTCGACCGAGGAAATCGCCAGCCAGGTCAACGCCATCCAGGGAGTCTCCAGGGAAGCCGGGGACGCCATCGAGAAGGTGGCGGAAACCATCAACGGCATGGGGGCGATCGCCGCCTCGATCGCCTCGGCGATCGAGCAGCAGACCGCCGCGACCCAGGAAATCGCCCGCAACGTGCAGCAAACCGCCGACACCGCGCGCGACGTTTCCTCCCGCATGACCCAGGTCTCCTCCGAGGCGGCGCGGACCACCGATCTGGCCGATCTGGTGCGCGGCACCGCCGGCAGCCTGACCGGCAACCTGGAGGAAATGGAATCCCTTCTGGTGGAGATCGTGCGGTCCTCGACCGATCACGTCTGAGCCGAAGTCCCCCATCGCGAACCGACGGCCGCCGCAAGGCGGCCGTTTCGTTTCGGCGCGGATAAGCAAACGAAAGGCCGCCGCTTTAGGGGAAGCGACGGCCTTGGTTGTTCCCTTCGCCGCAGGGTCGTGGGCGGGGAACAGGGGGGGCGGAGTTGGACCGTGGGAAGGGGTCCGCCCCCCCAGGGGACGCGTACGAACCGGATCAGGCGACCCAGGGCAGCTTATCGGTTTCCTGCTCGGCGTCGGCGCGGGTCAGGCCGATGTCGCGCAACTGGGTTTCGTCCAGTTCCGCCAGCAGGCGGCGGCCTTGATGACGGCTTTCCAGCTGTTCCAGATAATCGATCAGCGCCATCACGCTCCACGATCCGGGCATCAGGAATTTCGACATCTTCAGCCTCCTTTCTCGAGGGCTTCTCTCGTCTTTCATCGATGCTTGATCATAGGATTGACGGGGGGAAGCCGACAAACGATACTTCGTCGTCATCGGATAAGCATTACTTATGCGAGGAACCCCATGCCCGGCACCCCGCCGCTTGCCATGCTGCGCACCTTCGAGGCCGCCGCCCGCCATTTGAGCTTCACCCTGGCGGCGCGCGAACTGCACGTGACGCAGGCGGCGGTCAGCCAGCAGATCCGCCAGCTCGAAGCGATCCTGGAGGTCCGCCTGTTCAAGCGGATGAACCGCGCCCTGCTGCTGACCGACGCCGGGCAGGAATACGCGGTGCCGGTGCGCCAGGCGCTGCAAACCATCGCCGAGGCGACCCGCCGCCTGGGCGGCCGCCACCAGAAGGCGGGCATCCTGACGATCAGCGTCCTGCCGTCGATCGCGGCGCGCTGGCTGGTGCCGCGCATCGGCCGCTTCCGGCAGCGCCACCCCGACATCGATTTGCGCCTGCACACCAGCTTTTCCCCGGTGGACTTCTCCCGCGAAGGCGTCGACGCGGCGATTCGCCTGGGGCACTGGGGGACCCCGGCGACGCGGCGCGACCTCTACGGCGAGATGCTGATGCGGGAACACATCTTTCCGGTCTGCGCGCCGCACCTGATCGGCGGCACGCCGCCCCTGCGGCGGCCCGAGGACCTGCGCTTCCACACCCTGCTTCAGGACGAATACATCGACTGGAACGACTGGCTGGAAAAGGCCGGGGTGGTGGGCGGGTTCGACACCCATACCGGTCCCGCCTTCTTCGATTCGGCGATGAGCCTGCAAGCGGCGGTGGACGGCGTCGGCATCGCCCTGGGACGCACCCCGCTGGTCGCCCGCGACCTGATGGTGGGGCGTCTGGCCGCGCCGTTCCCGCTGCGGGTGGTGCATCGCCACGCCTATCGCTTCGTCTGCCCGAAAGGGGACGAGGACAACCCCAAGATCCGCGCCTTCCGCGACTGGCTGCTGGAAGAGGTCGCGGCCTGGAAGCGGGAGATTTCCGGCCACCCGATGCTCTCCCTCGACGGCGTCGACGACGCGGACCCGTAACCGGGGGGTTGCCATCCGGCGGCGTCCGACGGATGGTATGAAGGCTCACGAATCGGTCGGGAGCCTTTTTCCGGAATCGGACGAACCATGTTGGGTTGGCTGGCCCGCGCCCCGGGAAACCTGCGCGGCACCCTGTGGATGGCGGTCGCCGCCCTTGTCTTCGCGGCGATGAACGCCCTGGTCAAATCCGTAGGGCGCGACCTGCACGGTTTCGAGATCGCCTTCTTCCGCGCCGTGTTCGGCTTCCTCGCCCTCTTGCCGATGATCGTCTCGGCGGGCGGGTTCTCGGCGTTCCGCACCGACAACCTGAAAATGCACGGCCTGCGCGCCCTGTTCGGCGGCATCACCATGCTGTGCTTCTTTTACGCGATGACCCGTCTGCCACTCGCCAACGCCACCGCCCTGTCGTTCAGTCAGCCCCTGTTCTTGCTGGCTCTCGCCCCCTTCCTGCTGAAGGAACGGGTGGGCTGGCACCGCTGTCTGGCGGCGGCGGCGGGATTCGCCGGGGTGGTGATCGCGGCGCGCCCCGGCGCGGCGGGGTTCTCCGCCGCCTCGTTCGCGGCGGTGGGCGGCGCGCTGTCGATGGCCTTCGCCATGGTCTGCGTGAAAAAGCTTTCGGCCGCCGACCGCCCGCTCGCCATCCTGGCGTTCTTTTCGGCCAGCGCCATTCTCACCACCCTGCCGCCCGCGCTGTCGGTATGGAAGACCCCCGACGGGGCGCAACTCGCCTGGCTGGCGCTGATCGGCGGCATGGGCAGCCTGGGACAGTACCTGTACATCCGCGCCTACCGGGTGGGCGAGGCCTCGGTGGTGGCGCCCTTCAACTTCCTGCAACTGCCCTTCGCCGCCGCCCTGGGGCTTGCGGTTTTCGCCGAGGAACCGGGGATCGCCACCCTGGCGGGCGGCGGCCTGATCGTCGCCTCGGTGGTCTACATCATGCGGCGCGAGGCGATCGTCCACCGCAAGGCGGTGTCCGCGCCGCCCCCGGTCTGATCAGGCGGGGATGCCGTCCTTGAGGATGCGATCGACGAAGGCGGGCACCACCTCGGTGGCGGGGCCGTTGATCACCTCGTCGAACAGCGGCGTTCCCTGGCTGGGTTCCAGGTTCAGCTCCACCGAGTGGGCCTGGCCGCGATAGCGCACGTGCTGGACGAATCCCGCCGCCGGGTAGACGTTGCCCGAGATGCCGATGGAAACGAACAGACGGCAGGTGTCGAGCGCCTCGTAGATCTTGTCCATGCCGAGCGGCATTTCGCCGAACCAGACCACATGGGGGCGCAGACCCGCCTTGCGGCCGCAATGGGGGCAGGGGGTGGAGGTGAAAAGATCGTCATCCCAGCGCACCAGGGCGTCGCAGTATTCGCAACGCACCTTCAACAGTTCGCCGTGCATGTGGATCAGATTGCCGGTTCCGGCGCGTTCGTGCAGGTCGTCGATATTCTGGGTGACCAGCAGCGCCTCGCCCGGCCACTCCCGTTCCAGACGGGCGAGCGCCTCGTGCGCCGCGTTGGGCACCACCTTGGGGTCCTTCAATCCGGCGCGGCGGGCGTTATAGAACTCCTGCACCCGGGTCGGATTGCGGGCGAAGCCTTCCGGCGTGGCGACGTCCTCGATCCGCCCCTTGGCCCAGATGCCGTCGCTGTCGCGGAAGGTATCGAGGCCGGATTCCTTGGAAATTCCGGCACCGGTGAGGATGACGATGGTGGGGATGGACTCGGTCATGGCGATGCCTTTCCTCTGGTCACGCCGATGGTAGCGCGTCGCCCCCGGCCTCTCCAAGCGGGAAGCGCGCTTCCTCGGCGTAGACCGACCCTTCCGGACGCAAGCGGCTGGAATAAAGCGCGAAGGCCTCGGCGAGGAAGGGCTCGCACCCCGCCGCGCCCGATTCGGACAGCCAGGCCTGCACCCGCGCCGGATCGGCGGCGCGCAAACGCGCCAGGGTGACGTGGGGGGCGAACCGCCGGGCTTCCGGCGGGCATCCGGCGGCGCGGCAGGCGCGAACCACCCGCGCCTGCAACTCGACCAGGGACGGGGTGCGCGCCGCCTCCATCCACAGGGTGCGGGCGCGGTGCGCGTCCCCGGCGAGGCCGAGGCCGGACAGCCGCACCTCCACCGCCGGGTGAACGATTCCGGCCAGGGCTTCGGCCAGGGCCTCGGCGCGGTCGATCTCCACCTCGCCGACGAAGGCCAACGTCAGGTGATGGTTCTCCGGCGCCACCCAGCGCGCGCCGGGCGGCCCGTGGGCCAGGGCGGCCAGCCGTTCGCGGCAGGCGGGCGGCAGGCCCAGACCGACGAACAGGCGGATCATCGCGCCGCCCTCGCGGCGCGGGCGGCCTCGGCCAAGCGCGCCGCGTCGGGCAGGATGCGGCGGGCGATCTCCTCCACCCCGCGCGCATTGGGATGCAGGCCGTCGGCGAGCACCAGGGCCGGATCGCCCGCCACGCCGTCGAGGAAGAAGGGATACAGCGGCGCGCCGAACTCGCGGGAAAGCGCCGGATAGATCGCGTCGAATTCCCGGGCATAGGCCTCGCCCAGGTTGCGCGGCGCCAGCATTCCGGCGATCAGCACCGGGATGCGGCGGGTTTTCATCTCGGCCAGGATCGCCGCCAGATTGTCCCGCGCCTGGGCGGGGGGCAGTCCGCGCAGGGCGTCGTTGGCCCCCAGTTCCAGGATCGCCGCGTCGGGCGGCGGTTCCAGCATCCAGGCCAGGCGCGCCCGCCCGCCCGCCGTGGTGTCGCCGGAAACCCCGCCGTTGCGCACGCGCACCGTCCACCCCATCTCGGTCAGGCGACGCTCCAGAACGCGGGGGAAGGCTTGGTCTTGCGAAAGACCGTACCCGGCGGTCAGGCTGTCGCCGAAAGCCAGGATTTCCAACGGCGCCTCGGCCCGCGCGGCCACGGCGCAGACGCACAGAACGGCGGCGAGAAAGCCGCGACAACGGCGAAGGACGGTCATGGAGTCACCTCGGACGACGGAGGAAGCGCCCCCGGCGGTGCACCTGGAACGGGTGGGGTTCGACGCGCCGACCGAGGCCGGACCCCTGACCATCCTGAACGATATCGACCTGGCGATCAAACCCGGCGAACGGGTGGCGGTGCTGGGGCCTTCGGGCTCCGGCAAGTCCACCCTGATGATGCTGATCGGCGGTCTGGAGCGTCCGACGCGGGGCCGCGTCGCGGTGGCGGGAGCGGACCTTTCCGGAATGAACGAGGACGCCCTGGCGACGTTTCGGCGCGGTCGGGTGGGCATCGTCTTCCAGGCGTTCCACCTGATCCCCACCCTGTCCGCGCTGGACAACGTCGCCGTGCCGCTGGACCTGGCGGGGATCTCCGGCGCGCGGGCGCGCGCCGCCGAGACCCTGGCGGCGGTGGGCCTGGAGCATCGCCTGACCCACCTGCCGTCGCGCCTGTCCGGCGGCGAACAGCAGCGCGTCGCCCTGGCCCGCGCCCTGGCGCCCCGCCCCTCCCTGCTGCTCGCCGACGAGCCCACCGGCAACCTGGACAGCGACAGCGGCCGCGCCGTCGCCGACCTGATGCTGTCCACCTGCGCCGAGCGGAACGCCGCCCTGGTCCTGATCACCCACGACGAGGCCCTGGCGGCGCGCTGCGACCGGATCGTGCGGATGCGGGACGGTCGCATCGTCACGGACGGCACGGCATGAGGGCCGCCTTCCCCCTGCTGCGGCTGGCGGCGCGCGACCTGATCGGCGGACTGGCCAACGGATTTTCCGGCTTCCGGGTGCTGCTGGCCGGGCTGGCCCTGGGAGTGGCGGCGGTGGCGGCGGCGGGCAGCGTGGTGTCCTCGGTGGAGGCGGGTCTGACGCGCGATGCCCGCGCCCTCCTGGGCGGCGACATCGAGGCGGCGCGGCTTTATCTGCCCCTGAGCGAGCCCCAGCGCGAGCGCCTGTCCCGCCTGGGACACCTGTCGGAAATCGCCGAGACACGGGCGATGGCGTCGCGCGCCGACGGCCGGGGCCGCGCCCTGCTGGTCGAGGTCAAGGCGGTGGACGACGCCTACCCCCTGGTCGGCGCGGCGCGGCTGGAGCCTCCCCTGCCGCTGTCCGAAAGCCTGGCCGAACGGGGCGGCGTCTTCGGCGTCGCGGCGGCGCCGCAGCTTTTGCGCCGCCTCGACCTTTCCCCCGGCGACCGGGTGCGGATCGGCGCGGCGGAGTTCGAAATCCGCGCCGCCCTTTCCGCCGAACCGGACGCGGCGGCGCGGGTCTTCGCCATCGGACCGCGAGTCTTGATCGCCGCTCCGGGCCTAGCGGCGACCGGGCTGGTGCGACCCGGCAGCCTGATCACCCACGCGGTGCGCGTCGCCGCGCCGGGAATCCCGGTCCGGGAGGTGGAAGCCGCCCTGGCCGACGAGACCTGGCGGCTGCGCGGCCTGGACGCCGCCGCGCCGGGAACCCAACGGTTCCTCGACACCATCGGGCGCTTCCTCTCCTGGGCCGGTCTGACCGCCCTTCTGGTCGGCGGCGTCGGCGTCGGCGGCGCGGTGGCGGCGATGCTGGAAACCCGCCGTCCGATCCTGGCGATCCTGAAATCGCAGGGCGCGACCAACCGCCAGATCGTCGCCCTGCACGCCCTGGTGGTCGGCGGCGTGGCGACGGTCGGCATTCTGATCGGCCTGCTCCTGGGCGGCCTCGCCCCCTGGCCCGTCGCGGCGCTGATCGCCGACGCGCCCGGGCTTCCCCTGCCCGCCCAGCCGGTTCCCGCGCTCTATCCGTTGCCGCTCGCCCGCGCCGCCCTGGCGGGCGGACTGGTCGCCGCGCTGTTCGCCTGGTGGCCGCTCGCCCGCAGCCGCGAGGTTCCCGCCGCCCTGCTGCTCGCCGACGTCTCGGGGGAGCGCGCCGGACGTCCGTCCCTCCCGGCGGTCGCCGGATTCGGCCTGCTGGCCGTCGCCCTGACCGGGCTCGCCGCGTTCTCCGGCGACCGGCCGCTGTCGGGGCTGGGCTTCGCCCTCGGCGCGGCGGCGGTGCTGGGATGCTTTCGCGGCCTCGCCCTGCTCACCCGGCTGGCGGCGGCGCGGCTGGCGCCGCGCGTCGGCGACGCCCTGACCCGGGTTGCTCTGGCCAATCTGGGGCGCAAGCGCTCCGCCCTTGCGCCGATGGTGGTGGCGCTCGGCCTCGGCGCCACCGCCCTGGTCGCCCTGACCGAGGTGCAGGGCAACGTCTCCGCCCAGGTCGGCAACGGACGCGGCGACGATCGCCCCAGCCATTTCTTCATCGACATCCAGCCGGATCAGGCGGCGGCCTTCGCCGATCTGGTCGCCGCCGTCCCCGACGCGGCGATCGAGGACGACGCGCCGATGGTGCGCGGCCGGGTGGTCAGCCTGGGCGGACGGCCCGCCGACCCCGACGCGGTCGATCCCGAGGTCCGTTGGGTGCTGTCCGGCGACCGGGGATTCACCGCCGCCGCCCTGCCGCCGCGCGGCGCCGACATCGTCGCCGGAAGCTGGTGGAGCGGCGTCCCCGACCGCCCCCTGGTCTCGGTGGAAAAGGGCGTCGCCGAAGGCCTGGGCCTGTCCATCGGCGACACCGTCGGCATCAACGTCCTGGGGCGCGAGATCGCCGCCACCGTCGCCAACACCCGCGCGGTGCGCTGGGCCTCCCTGGCGATGAACTTCGCCTTCGTCTTCTCCCCCGGCGTGCTGGACGGCGCGCCGCACACCCGAATCGCCACCGTCAAGGTGCCGCCCGAGGGCGAGGCCGCCCTGGAACGCCGCATCGCCGACGCCCTGCCCAACGTTTCGGCGATTCGCGTCGCCGACGTGCTGGAACGGGTGCAGGGCCTGTCCGACGCGGGCGGACGCGCCGTTCTGGCGGTCACCGCGATCACCCTGGCCGCCGGTCTGCTGGTGCTGGCGGGCGCGGTCGCGGCGGGTCTGGGCGAGCGCCTCGACCAGGCGGTGGTGCTGAAGGTGCTGGGGGCGCGGCGCCGCGACCTGATGCGGGTCACCGCCTGGGAATTCCTGATCGTCGGCGGCATCGTCGGCGGCGTCGCGGCGGCGTCGCGGCGGCGGCGGGCAGCGCCGCCGCGCTGACCGCCGGGCTGGCGCTGGCGGCGCGGGTGCTGTCCGCCCGTCCGGCGAAGCGGCTGCGCCATCTTTGACCATGACCCAGGCTTTCCGCGGGTTGCGGTTGCTTTGACATTTCAACGTGGCATACTTGCGCCGCGTCTCGCGCCACCACATGTCCTTTTCCGTGGTGGACGCGATTCACCCCGTTTGCACGAGAGGACGACGATGACGATGTACACCGACCCGCGTTTCGCGACGATGGGCCGCACGGCGGCGGCGGAAGCCGTCGATCAGGGCCTGCGCGCCTACATGCTGAAAGTCTACAACTACATGGCTTCGGCCCTGGCGGTCACCGGCCTGGTCGCCTGGATCGTGGCGCATACCCCTGCCCTGCTCAACCTGATGTACACCGTGACGCCGCGCGGCGCGGTGCAGCCCAACGCCCTGGGCTACGTGGTGATGTTCGCTCCCCTGGCGCTGGTATTCTTCCTGGGCATGAAGATTCAGACGATGCAGGTGAGGACCGCGCAGACGGTGTTCTGGGCCTATGCCGGTCTGGTCGGCGCGTCGCTGGCCTACATCTTCCTGATGTACACCTCGACCTCGATCGCGCGGGTGTTCTTCATCACCTCCGCCGCCTTCGCTGGGTTGAGCCTTTACGGCTACACCACCAAGCGCAACCTGTCGGGGATGGGCTCGTTCCTGATGATGGGCCTGATCGGCGGCTTGGTGGCGATGCTGGTCAACCTGTTCCTGCAAAGCACCGTGCTCGACCTCGCCCTGTCGGCGATGTTCCTTTTGGTCTTCGCCGGGTTAACCGCCTACGACACCCAGAAGATCAAGTCGATGTACTTCATGGTCCAGGGCGACGGCGCCGCCGCCGAGAAGACCGCGATCATGGGCGCACTGTCGCTCTACCTCGACTTCATCAACATGTTCCTGATCATGCTGCGCTTTATGGGCAACCGGAATCAGTAGCCTGCGCGCGCCGAACGGAAACGATGGGGCCGGTCGCAAGACCGGCCCCATCGTTTCAGGAGGTTTCCGACCCAGTCCGTCGCCGCTTCCGGCGGCGCGGCGTCGCCGGGCTCGGCGGGCGGGCGGCGGATCATCAGCACCGGAATCCCCAGCTTGCGCGCCGCCGCCAGCTTGCCCTGGGTGGCCTCGCCGCCCGCATGCTTGGTGACCAGCACGTCGATGGCGTGCCGACGCATCAGGTCGGCGTCGTCGGCCTCGGCGAAGGGACCGCGCGCCGCGATCGTCAGGTGCGGACCGTTGAGCAGCGGCGCGGCGGGCGGATCGACCACCCGCACCAGACACCAGACCCCCGGCAGATCGGCGAAGGGAGCGAGTTCCCCGACCCCGACGGTCAGGAAGGCGCGGCGGCCGATCCCGGGCAGGCGGAGGGCGGCGTCCTCGGTCGTATCCACCTCGATCCAGCGATCCTCCGGATGGCGGGGCCATTCCGGTCGCCGGATTTGCAGGCGCGGCACCCCCGCCGCGTCGCAGGCGGCGCGGGCGTTGGCGGAGATTCGCGCGGCAAAGGGATGGGTGGCGTCGATCACCGCCGCGACGCGGGCCTCGCGCAGGAAGGCGGCCAGGCCCGCCACGCCACCGAAGCCGCCGACCCGCAGCCGCCCCGGCGGGGTTCGCGGCGTTTTCACCCGTCCGGCGAGGGAGGTCAGCACGTCCAGATCCGGCCTTTCGGCGGCCAGACGGCGGGCGATCGCGGCGGCGTCGGCGGTGCCGCCCAGAATCAGAACCAGCGGCGGGGTTTCAGCTTGCGGCATGGCCCACCACCACGCCGGAGCGATCGACCACCAGCACGTCCACCACGGTGGCGGGCTTGAGCACGCCGCGCGTCACCTTGACGCAGCGCGCCGCCACCGCCTCGGCCAGCGGTACCCCTTGCGCGGTGGCGAGTTCCAGGGCCTCCATCGCGGTGTTGGCGGCGCGGACGCGCTCGCACAGGGCGGCGTTGCCGCCGAGGGTGCGGACCAGTTCGGCCAGGGCGACGTGATCCACCCGCGAAGCGCCGGAATGAACGTTCATGTGACCTTCCGCCAGCTTGGCGAACTTGGCGAAGCCACCCGCGAGGGTGAGTCGCGGCAGCGGGTGGACGCGCAGGTATTTCAGCAGGCCGCCGACGAAATCGCCCATGTCGATCAGGGCGAGGTCGGGCAGGCCGTAATACTGCTGCGCGGCGCGTTCCGAGGCATAGCCGGTGGACCCGGCGATATGGGTCATGCCGTTGGCGCGGGCGACATCGACGGCGCGCTGGATGGTCTGGATGAAGGCCTCGCAGGAATAGGGCACCACCACCCCGGTGGTGCCGAGGACCGACAACCCGCCGACGATGCCCAGGCGGGGATTGAGGGTCTGCTCGGCCAGCTTGTCGCCGCCGGGAATGGAAATCGTCACCTCGATGTCGGCGGGGCCGCCGGTTTCGTCGATGGCGCGCAGCAGATTGGCGGCGACGATGCGGCGCGGTCCGGGGTTGATCGCCGCCTCGCCCACCGGCACCGGAATCCCCGCCTTGGTGACGGTGCCGACTCCCTCGCCGCCGCGAAAGGTGATTCCCTCGCCCGCTTCGCCCCGACGGACGGTGACGACGATTTCCGCGCCGTGGGTGACGTCGGGATCGTCGCCCGCGTCCTTGATCACTCCGGCGGTGGTGCAATCCGCCTCCAGCCGCCGCGTCGCCAGGGCGAAGCGGGGGCGTTCGCCGCGCGGCAGGACGATCTCCACCGGGTCGGGAAAGCCCGGGCCGAACAGCGCGCGATAGGCCGCCGCCGCCGCCGCCGCCGCGCAGGCGCCGGTGGTCCAGCCGCTGCGCAGGGGTTTTTCCGGCTCCGCCATGAAACGTCCTTTCTTCTCCGTCATCGCTCGAAAAGTGTCATATCCGGCGAAACGCGGCTTGTCATCGTCGGCAAGCGCGGGCATAACTTCCGCCGCCATGATGAAACGCGCGAACGCATACACGGTGGAACTGGAACCCGGCTGGGTCTGGCTGGTCGGCGCCGGTCCGGGCGACCCCGGATTGCTGACCCTGCACGCCCTGTCAGCACTGGAACAGGCCGACGCGGTGGTCCACGACGCCCTGGTCGATCCGCGCATCCTGGGTTTGATGCGCGACGACGTCGAGCTTTACAACGTCGGCAAGCGCGGCTGGAAATGCAGCCCGAAGCAAAGCGACATCTGCGAACTTCTGGTCGATCTGGCCAAGCGGAACAAGCGGGTGGTTCGGCTGAAGGGCGGCGACCCGTTCGTTTTCGGCCGCGGCGGCGAGGAAACCCAGGCCCTGGTGCGCGCCGAGATTCCCTTCCGCATCGTTCCCGGCATCACCGCCGGAATCGGCGGTCTGGCCTATGCCGGGATTCCGCTGACGACGCGGGAAACCAACGACGCGGTCGCCTTCGTCACCGGGCACGACGAATCGGGTGGGATGTCGCGCCGCGTGCAGTGGGAAGACCTGGCCCGCACCGTGCCGGTGATCGTCATCTACATGCCGATGAAGTCGCTGGCCCACATCGCCGAGCGAATGGTCGCCGGCGGGTGCGACCCCGGCGAGCACTGCGCCATCGTCTCGCAGGCGAGCACGCCGCACCAGCGGGTGCTGATCTCCACCCTGGAACGCTGCGCCGCCGACGCGGCGGACAGCGACTTGCCGAATCCGGCGCTGTTCGTCGTCGGGCCGGTGGTGGATTACCGCGCCTGGGTCAACTGGTTCCCCGGCAACCGCTCGCCGCGCCTCGCGCCGCTGTCCGCCGCCACGGACGCCGAACCCGAAGCCGAAACCGAATAGGCGCATCAGGCACGCTCGCCGCCCGTCTTGCTCCCTATCGGAAGCAACCGCGCCACCAGCCCCGCCGCCAGTTCCGGCGGGCGCTCGGCGTAGGGGACCCTGCCGTCCGAATCGGCCAGATACTTCTCGGCGAACTCCAGCAGACTCGGAATCGAAAAGCGCGGATTCAGTCCGCCGAACACCCAGCCGATCTTGCCCGGCGCCTGAAAGGCGACGACGCAGGCGGTGGAGCACGCCCCCATGCAGCCCGTCGCCTCCACCGTGAACTGGTCTTTCAACGGCCATTTCTCGAATTTCTTCAGCGGATTTTCGTACAGCTGGGTGCCGCCGCGCACGCCGTTCTTTTCGTCCTCGGTCTTGGTGAAGTTGCAGCGGATGCAAACCTGGATGGCGTGGGTCATGATTCGGTCCTGAAAACGGCCTGATCGTCCCAAGATGGGGCATCGCATCGCCGCGATCAACCGTCACGGCATGGACAAGCCGCCTTCCGTATGAAACAACCGACCGCATGACGACCGATCGCGACATCACCGCCGAGGAAGACGACCGCCGATCCCGCGCCCTGCTGGATTCGCTGCCGATCGGCCTGGTCGAACTCGACGACCGGGGGCTGATCGTCCGGGCCAATCCGATGGCCGGGGGGCATCGTCGGCTGCACCCCGGCGGAGCTGATCGGCCACCCCTTCGACCGACTGGCGACGTGGGAGACGCGGCCCCTTCTGGCGTCGCTGACCCGCGCCATCCTCGACCGTCGCCAGTCGCGGACGCGGTTCGTCACCGCCCTATTGCACCGGCCGGAGTCCACCTCCCGCGACGTCCAGGTGGACTGGGTCTACCAGACGCCGGACGACGGACGGATGCGGGTCACCGCGCTGCTGACCGACACCACCGAACGCCGCCGCGCCCTCAAGGCGCTGCGAACCCGCGAGGCGCAACTGGCCGAACGCACCGAGCTGCTGCGCGTCACCATGGATTCGCTCGACCACGGGCTGGCCGCGTTCAGCGCCAACGACACCCTGACCGAGTGGAACGCCCGCTTCCCCGAGATGCTGCGCCTGCCTTCGCCGCTCGCCCGGCGCGATACCCCGGCGATCGCGATCTTCCGCTTCCTCGCCACCCTGGGGGCGTTCGGCGTCGGCGTCACCGAGGGTCAGGTGCGCGAGCGGATCAACCGCCTGCTCCATGCCCCCAATCAGGACGACGTGCCCTGGATCGGCGGGCGGCACTTGCGTTTCTCCGCCCACACCATGCCGGACGGCGGCTGGGTCTGGCGCATCGAGGACCGCACCGAGGACCTTCGCCTGCGCGACATCGAACAGAACCGCCAGAAGATGGAAGCCCTGGGCCAACTGGCGAGCGGCGTCGCCCACGAACTCAACAACACCCTGCAACCGATCTTCACCCTGTCCGAGCTCGGGCTCGGCCAGGTTCCGGCGGAGACCCTGGCGGCGCGCTGCTTCGCGCGCATCACCGACGCGGCGGAACGCGCCGAAACCATCGTGCGCGGCGTGCTCACCTTCGCCCGCACCGCCCCCGCCGCCGACGACGCGACGGCGGTGGTTCCCGCCATTCACGACGCCATCGCCTTCATCCGCACCGGCCTGCCGACGCAGATCCGCCTGAACCTTAGCCTCGACGACGCCCTCCCCGCCGCCGCGATGGCGAAGCTCGACCGCCGCGAACTCGGCCAGGTGCTGACCAATCTGGCGACCAACGCCGCCGACGCGATGAACCACGTCGGCACCATCGAGGTCCGCTGCCGCGCCGATACCCTGCGCTTCCCCGCCGAGGAGGCCGCCGAACCCGGATACGAAGGCCGCGCCGCCGTGGCGATCGCGGTGGTCGATACCGGCAAGGGCATGGACCACGCGGTCAAGCAGCGCATTTTCGAGCCCTTCTTCACCACCAAGGACGAGGGCCACGGCACCGGTCTCGGCCTCGCGGTGGCCTTCGGCATCGTGCGCAACTGGGGCGGGCGCATCGACGTCGACAGCGAACCCGGACTGGGCAGCGCCTTCACCGTGTGGATTCCGCTGCTGCCCCCCGACCCCACGAACGGAGGCGAACGATGGCCGACATCCCGATCGTCGACGACAACGCGCTCGCCTGCGAGGCGATCGCCCTGGTGCTGGAATCGGCGGGGCACACGGTGCGCCAGGCCCACCGCGTCGCCGAGGCGAAGGAGGCGGTGGCGGCGCGCTGTCCCGAGCTCGCCATCGTCGATCTCTCCATGCCCGACGGCAACGGCGTCGATTTGATCCGCGATCTGCACCGGGATCATCCGGCGCTGCCGATCATCCTCTATTCCGGATACTTCGCGCCGGAAGACAACTCGGAAAAACGCGTCAACCGCATCGACGGCATCGTCGCGGTGTTCAAGAAACCCCTGCGCAACGCCGACCTGCTGGCCGCCATCGACCGGGCGCTGGGAACGAGCCAATAGCCGACCTTGCCTTCCCCCGCCCTTTTCTCTATGCCTGCGCCATGCCGACACGTCTCGCCGCCTTTGACATCCGCCGTTCCGTCCTCGACCGCAAGCAGCCGCTGGACGAGGCGTTCGCCCGCTTCACCCGCGACCTCGCGCCGCGCGACCGCGCCTTCGTCCGCGCCCTGGTCGCCCTGTCGCTGCGCCGCAAGGGCGGCCTGGACGCGGTCATCGACACCTGCCTCGCCCACCCCCTGCCGCCCGCCGCCGCCGCCGCGCGACATGTGTTGGCGCTGGGCCTGACCCAGGTGCTGTTCATGGGCACCGCCGACCACGCGGCGGTCTCCAGCAGCGTCGATCTTGCGCGGGCGCGCGGCCTCGACCGCCAAAGCGGCCTGATCAACGCGGTGCTGCGCCGGGTGCTGCGCGACGCCGACGGTTTCCGCGCGATCGCCGCCGCCGCCATCGCCGCCGCGCTTTTGGACGAACCGCCCCTCGACGTGAGCCTGCGTGATCCGGATACGGCGGAAATCTGGGCGGAGCGCCTGAACGCGACGATCCTGCCGGGGGGAACCCTGCGCTGCCGACCCTCCGGCGCGGTGGAGGACCTGCCCGGCTTCGCCGAAGGCGGATGGTGGGTGCAGGACGCCGCCGCCGCCCTGCCCGCCCGCCTGCTGGGCGCGGTCTCGGGACGGCGCGTCGCCGACCTGTGCGCCGCGCCGGGGGGCAAGACCCTGCAACTGGCGGCGGCGGGGGCACGGGTGACCGCGCTCGACCGTTCCGCGCCGCGCCTCGTCCGCCTGCGCGAGAATCTCGCCCGCACCGGCCTTGCCGCCGAAATCGTCGCCGCCGACGCCGCCGCCTGGGCAGCGCCCGAACCCTTCGACGCGGCGCTGCTGGACGCGCCGTGCTCCGCCACCGGCACCCTGCGCCGCCACCCCGACGCCGCCTGGATCAAGACCCCCGCCGACGTCGCGGCGCTTCATGCCGTGCAGGGCGCGATCCTCGCCGACGTCGCCCGCCTGCTGAAGCCGGGCGGGGTTCTGGTGTATTGCGTCTGTTCGCTGCAAGCCGCCGAGGAGACCGCCTCCCCCGCCGCGCCACCGCCCGGACTGATCGCCGACCCGATCCGCGCCGACGAACTGCCCGGCTGGGAATTCGCCGTGCGCCCCGACGGCGCCCTGCGCGCCCTGCCCTGCCACCTGCCCGAGGCGGGCGGCCTGGACGGCTTCTACGCGGCCCGCTTCCGCAAGCCCGCCGCTTGACGGCATGGCGCGCGCACCGTAGCCTCCGGCATCTGTCCCTCACGGTGCGAATCGGACCATCGATGACCGTTGCCCTGCCCGCCGCCCCGGCCTCTTGGCGTCACTGCCTGACCGCCGCCCTGATCGGTCTGGTGATTCCCGCCGGAGCCTTCGGCGCCGCCGCCGTCCTGGCCGTCGCCGCCGCCTCCCTGATCGCCGGATTGAGCGTTCCCGACCGCGCCCGCCACGGACGCCGGGTGCTGCTGGCCGCCCTGTTCCATCCGCTGGGACTACTCTGCTGCCTGATGCTCCTCGCCTGGCTGCCGAGCCTTCTCGCCTCCCCCGACCGCGGCGAAACCGCCCTGACCTGGGTCCGCGTCGCCGGGGCGATCGCCGGAGCCGCCTACTTGTGGTCGATCCTCGACCGCAACGAATCCTTGACCCGCATCGCGCGGGATTCCCTGATTCTGGGCACCGCCGTCATCCTGACCGTTTCGGTCGTCGCGATCCTGTTCTTTCCCGAATTCGTCAGCATCTTCCGCCACAGCCAAAAGGTCAGCGCCTGGCACCGCTACAAGGCTCTCGCCTCGGCCCTCGCCTGCCTGATCCCTCTGCTCGCCTGGCTCGCCTGGACCCTGCCCGGCTGGCGGCGCGTCGCGGCGGTCCTGGCGATCGGCGCGGCGACAACGATCATTCTCGGCACCGGCAGCCGCGCCGCCGTCGCCGGGTCGTTCGCCGCGATGCTGGTGTCGCTGGGCTTTCTGGCGGCGCGTCACCCGCGCCTGCGCCTGCCGATTCTGGTCGTCTGCGGCGTTCTGGCCGCCACGACCGTGACCTTCCTGCTGTCGTTCTACAGTTGCCCGGTCAGCAGCGTCGGCACCACTTACTGCGTTGACCCCGACACCACCGGCGCGCTCGGCCTGCCCTTGTGGCTGGTGGACTATCACCGCCAGCACATCTGGCTGTTCATCCTGGAGCGCCTTCCCGATCATCCCTGGTTCGGCCACGGACTGAACGCCATCGCCCACATCCCCGGCGCCGACCATCTGGTGCCCGGCCTGACCGTCGCCTTCGTGCCGTCGCATCCGCACAACTGGATTCTGGAAATCCTCGCCGAAGCCGGGATCGCCGGTTTCGTTCCCGTCGCCCTGGTCGTCGGCGGCATGATCCTGCGCGACGCGCTGGCGGTTCTGCGCTCCGGCTGCCCGCGCCGCGCCGCGCGTCTGGCGCTGCTGTGCGCCTTCTGGGGCTCCGCCTGCTTCAACTTCTCGATCTGGGCGCCGTGGTGGGGGGTGAGCTTCCTGTTCCTGTTCCTCGTCGTCTCCGCCCGACCGGCGGTGAGCGCCGAACCCGCGCCGCGCATGCTGTTCACGGTGACCGAGGACTTCGCCTTCCTGTCGCACCGCCTGCCGATGGCGCGCGCGGCGAAGACGGCGGGCTACGCGGTGGGGGTGGCCTGCGCGGTCAGGAACCATCGCGCCCGCATCGAGGATCAAGGCGTCCAGGTCTATCCCTGGGGGGTGGACCGCGCCTCGACCAACCCGATCCGCGAGTACCTGACGCTCAACCGCCTGCGCTGCCTGTACGAGGAAACCGCCCCCGCCCTGGTCCACCACGTGGCGCTGAAGCCGGTGGTCCATGGCGCTATCGCCGCCGAGCTGGCGGGCATTCCGATGGCGGTCAACGCGCTGATCGGCCTGGGCTTCCTGTTCATCAACGACACCCGCAAGACCGGCCTTTTACGGCGCGTCGTGCTGGCCGCGCTGCGCCTCGCCCTGGACCGTCCGGGGTCGCGCCTGTTGGTGCAGAACCCGGACGACGCCGAGACCTTCGTCCACGCCCGCGTCATCGCCCGCGAACGGGTGACGGTGATTCCCGGCTCCGGCGTCGATGCCGAACGCTTCCGTCCGCTGCCCGAACCGCCGGACGAAACCCTCGTCGTCTCCGTGGTGTCGCGCATGCTGTGGGACAAGGGCATCGGCGAAACCGTGGAGGCGGCGCGCATCCTCAAGGTTCGCGGCCTGCCGGTGAGGATCCGCCCGATCGGCGACGTCGATCCGGCCAACCCGCAAAGCATCCACCCCGCCACCTTGAGCCTGTGGAACGCCGAGGGCGTGATCGACTGGAAGGGACCGCGCAACGATATCTCGGCGGTGTGGGCGGAAAGCCATGTCGCGCTCCTCGCTTCGTACCGCGAGGGCATGCCGAAGGCGCTGCTGGAAGCCGCCGCCTGCGGCCGTCCGCTGATCGCCGCCGACGCGCCGGGCTGCCGCAATCTGGTGACCGACGGCGACAACGGCCTGCTGGTGCCGGTTAAGGATGCCGCCGCCATCGCCGACGCCATCGCCAAGCTGGCCGCCGACCCGGAGATGCGCCTCCGCCTGGGCGCGGCGGCTAGGCGGCGAATCGAGGAAACCTATGCCGATCCGGTGATCGAGCGGCAGGTGACCGCCCTCTACCGTTCGCTGTCGGCTCCGGACGGCACGGCATGACCGCCGCCTGGGCGTTCGCGGCGAGTTTCGGCCTGACGGTCCTGTCCACCGGACTGGTGCTACGCTGGTTGCGCGCCAAACGGATTCTCGACCTGCCCAACGCCCGCAGCAGCCACGCCGCGCCGACGCCGCGCGGCGGCGGACTGGCGGTAACCCCCCTCGTCATCGTCGGCATCGGCTTCTGGCTCATCCTGCGCGGGGGAAGCCCCGCCGATTGGGCGATGCTGGCGGGAACCGCCCTTCTGGCGGCGGTTTCGTGGATCGACGACCGCCGTTCGCTGCCGCCGGGGCCGCGCTTCGCCGCGCAGATCGCCGCCGTCGCCCTGGTTCTCGCCCTGATGCCGAAAAGCCTCCTCCTCGGCGGCCTGCTGCCCTCCGCCGCCGAGAAAATTCTCCTCGGCCTCGCCTGGGTCTGGTTCGTCAACCTCTACAATTTCATGGACGGCATCGACGGCATCACCGGGGTGGAAACCGCCAGCCTGTCGGTCGGTCTGCTGTTCGCCCTGCCCGGCGTCGCGGCGGCGGCGCCCCTGGCGATCCTCGCCGGGGCGGCGGTGGGATTCCTGGTCTGGAACTGGCATCCGGCGAAAATCTTCATGGGCGACGTCGGCAGCATTCCGCTGGGGTTCGTTCTTGGCTATCAGTTGCTGCAAGGTGTCGCCCTGCACCCCCTGGGCTGGACGGCGGCCTTGATTTTGCCCGCGCTCTATTGGACCGACGCGACGATCACCCTGTTGCGCCGGGGCCTCGCCGGAAAGCCGGTGTGGCAGGCGCACCGCGAGCATTTCTATCAACGCGCGACCCAGGGCGGCTGGTCGCACGCCCGGGTCAGCCTGCTGCTGCTGATCGGCAATCTGGGACTGATCGGCATGGCGCGGATCGCGGCGAAGGGACAGCCGTTCCTCGGCCTGGGCGGAGCAGCGCTCGCCACCGCCTTGATCCTGGCCCTGTTTCAAGCCAAATACCGCAGCCGGGACGAGGGCTGAGCTTTTGCTTCCGGGGCGGCGCGGATGGGTGTATTTTCCGGCCCTCGACACCTTTCCGAACGGGATTCCATGCGGCTGACGCGCAAGCACATCGTTTTCATCCACGACCTGGCGATGGCGGCGTTGACCCTGCCTCTTGCGCTCTATCTGCGCCTCGACGTCCAGGCCTTCGAGCGTTTTTCGCCCGACGAACTTCTGGTGATGGTCGGCGGGTTCGTCGCGATCGCCGCAGTGTCGTTCCGCTTCCAGAACATGTACCACGGCATCTGGCGCTATGCCTCGATCAACGACCTGCTGGCGATCGTGCGCGGCGTTACGCTTTTGGTCGTTGTCTCCACCCTCGCGCTGTTCCTCTACAACCGGCTGGAGAATTTTCCCCGCTCCACCCCGTTCATCGCCTGGTGCGTGCTGCTGCTGCTGCTGGGAGGGCCGCGCTTCGCCTATCGCTTCGCCAAGGACCGGCGGTTGTCCCTGAAATTCGAGGCGAACGGCAAGGCCCGCATTCCGGTGCTGCTGATCGGCGCGGGCGACGCCGCCGATCTGTTCATCCGCGCCATGGAGACCAACCCGGACTCCAACTACCGCGTCGTCGGCATCCTGGGGGAGACCGGCTCCCGCGTCGGACGGCGCATCCGCTCGGTCGAGGTGCTGGGCGCCGCCGAGGAACTTGCCGCCGCGATCGAGCGCCTGACCGACCGGGACGAACGCCCGCAACGGGTGATCCTGACCCGCGACGGCATCGACGGCGACCTGATCTCCCGCCTGCTCGACGAAACCCAGGCCCTGGGCCTGGGTCTGTCGCGCCTGCCGCGCCTGGACGATTTGCGCGCCGCCGACCCCGGCCAGGGAATCGACCTGAAACCGGTGGAGATCGAGGACCTGCTGCAACGCCCCCAGACGGTGCTGGACCGCGACGGCATGGCCGCCTTCATCCGGGGCCGCCGGGTTCTGGTCACCGGCGCGGGCGGCAGCATCGGCAGCGAACTGGTGCGGCAGATCGCGGGCTTCGCCCCGGCGGAGCTGACCCTGGTCGAGGCTTCGGAATTCGCCCTTTACACCATCGACATGGAAATCGCCCGCACCCGCCCCGACCTGCCGCGCGCCGCGCTGATCGGCGACGTGCGCGACCGTGGCCGCATCGGCGCGATCTTCGCCCTGCGGCGGCCCGAGCTGGTGTTTCACGCCGCCGCCCTGAAGCACGTTCCCCTGGTCGAGGCCAACCCTCTGGAAGGCCTGTTCACCAACGCGGTGGGGTCGCGCATCGTCGCCGAAACCTGCGCCGCGACCGGCGTCGCCGCGATGGTGATGGTCTCCACCGACAAGGCGGTCAACCCCACCAACGTGATGGGGGCGAGCAAGCGAATGGCGGAATGCTTCTGCCAGGCGATGGACCTCGACCCCGCGACCCGGGGCACCCGCTTCGTCACCGTGCGCTTCGGCAACGTGCTCGGCTCCACCGGGTCGGTGGTGCCGCTGTTCGAAAAGCAGTTGCGCGAGGGCGGGCCCCTGACCGTCACCCACCCCGAGATGCGGCGCTATTTCATGACCATCCGCGAGGCGGTGGAACTGGTCATCGCCGCCGGGTCGATGGGCGTCGGCGCGGAGTCCCGCTCCGATCACCTGGGCAAGATCTACGTCCTGGAAATGGGCCGCCCGGTGAAAATCGTCGATCTGGCGCGACAGATGATCCGACTCGCGGGGCTGCGCCCCGACATCGACGTGCCGATCGTCTTCACCGGGCTGCGTCCCGGCGAAAAACTCTTCGAGGAAATCTTCCACGGCGAGGAACAGCCGCTGCCGACCTCGGCCAAGGGGGTGCTGCTGGCCGCCCCCCGCCCGGTCGAACTGGCGGAGATTCGCGCCCTGCTCGACCGCCTGGAGGACGCCTGCGCGGCAGGCCAGGCCGACGCGGCGCTGGCGACGATGCGCGCCGTGGTTCCCGAATATCGCGCCCCGGAGGGCGCCCGATCGTTGTCATGACTTGAAAGAGGACGGCCCATGGCCCAGACGACCAACCCGCGCATCGCCCGCGCCCTGATTTCGGTTTCCGACAAAAGCGGACTGGTTCCCTTCGCCCAGGCGCTCGCCGCGCGCGGCGTGCAGATTCTTTCCACCGGCGGCTCGGCCAAGGCCCTGCGCGACGCGGGCGCAGCGGTGACCGAGGTCGCCGATCACACCGGCTTCCCCGAGATGCTGGATGGCCGGGCGAAGACCCTGCACCCGAAGATTCACGGCGGCATCCTGGGAATCCGAGGCAACCCGGAGCACGAGGCGGCGATGGCCGCCCACGGCATTCCGCCGATCGATCTGGTGGTGGTCAACCTCTACCCCTTCGAGGAAACCGTCGCCAAGGGGGCGGATTTCGACACCTGCGTCGAGAACATCGACATCGGCGGCCCGTCGATGATCCGCGCCGCGGCGAAAAACCATGCCGCCGTCACCGTGGTGGTCGATCCCGCCGACTACGACCGGGTGCTGGCGGAAATCAACGCCCACGACGGCGCGACCACGGCGGATTTCCGCCGCGAACTGGCGCACAAGGCCTTCGCCCGCACCGGCGCCTACGACGCCGCCTTCGAACTGGTCGCGGAATTCGCCGAACCGGCGGTGGCGATCGTCAAGCACGCCAACCCCTGCGGCGTCGCCGCCGGGCCCGACCTGATGGCGGCCTATCGTCTGGCGCTGCGCCGCGACCCGGTCAGCGCCTTCGGCGGCATCGTCGCCTTGAACCGCCCGCTCTCCGGAGACCTGGCCGAGGACATCGCCAAGATCTTCACCGAGGTGGTGATCGCCCCCGAGGCCGACGAAGCGGCGTTGAAGGTCTTCTCGGCGAAAAAGAATCTGCGCCTGCTGCTCACCGGCGGCATGCCCGACCCGGCGGCCTCCGGCTGGTTCGCCAAGACCCTGTCCGGCGGCATTCTGATGCAGTCGCGCGACAACGGGCGGATTTCCGCCGCCGACGTCAAGGTGGTGACCAAGCGCGCCCCCACCGAACGCGAGATGCGGGATTTGCTGTTCGCCTTCACCGTGGGTAAGCACGTCAAGTCCAACGCCATCGTCTACGTCAAGGACGGGGCGACGGTGGGCATCGGCGCCGGGCAGATGAGCCGCGTCGATTCGTCGCGCATCGCCGCCCGCAAGGCCGAGGACGCGGCCAGGGAAGCGGGTCTGCCGGAAAGCCTGGCGCGGGGCAGCGTCGTCGCCTCCGACGCCTTCTTCCCCTTCGCCGACGGCCTGCTGGCGGCGGCGGAGGCTGGCGCCACGGCGGTGATCCAGCCGGGCGGCCGATCCGCGACGCCGAGGTGATCGCGGCGGCGGATGCGGCGGGCCTTGCCATGGTCTTCACCGGGATGCGACACTTCCGCCATTGATTCGGACAATCGACTGAACCCACCGTATTCCCGGAGAATTGACAAAATGGCGCATTCCCCCAGCGACGCGATCCTGGTCACCACCACCGACGGCGTTCAGGACCACAAGGTGGTCGCCTACCTCGGCATCGTTTCCGGCGAGGCGATCATGGGCACCAATCTGTTCAAGGATTTCTTCGCCTCGATCCGCGACGTCGTCGGCGGACGCGCCGGATCCTATGAAAAATCCCTGCGCGAGGCGAAGGAACTCGCCTTGCAGCAGTTGAAGGAAGAAGCCCACGCCCTGGGCGCGCACGCCGTGGTCGCGGTCGATCTCGACTACGAGGTGATCGGCGGCGACGACAAGACCATGCTGATGGTCTCGGCCAACGGCACCGCCGTCAAGTTGGGCTGACCCTCGAAGAAAAACCCGTGGGCGGCTGTTCGGAAAACGCTTCGTGCGTTTTCCTCATCCTCGGCTTCGCCTCGGACCGCCGCCGATGGCGGCGTCCCTACGAAAGCCTTCGGCTTTCTCCGTGCCCACACCCGCCAGGGGACTCAGTCCCCTGGACTCCTTTTTCTTTTTTCGCCGCATTAGCGGCTACCGGCCTCCACGCCGCGTGACGATTTGATCGCGCTGCGCGCAAAAACCTTAAGGAATGGGGAGCGCGAGGGGTCCAAGACCCCTCGCAACGTTTTTATGGCCGGGTTTTCGGCACCGTGGCGAGCAGCGCCCCGCCCACCGCCAGAAAGACCAGAATGGTGGCCATTCCGGCACGTTGCGACTCGAACGCCGTGGTGGCGGCGGCCAACGCCGCCGGGCCGACGAAAATGCCCAGCGCCAACCCCCAAAATAGGCGGGGATCGCTGGCGGTCACCAGCACCGCGCCCAGGCCGGAAATCACCGCCAAGGAAACCAGGATAACCCGTTTCGGACCCAGAACGTCATCCAGCCAGCCGAATCCGGTCGCCCCCAGACCGGCGGTGACGTTGAGCGCGATGCCGAAGACGATCACTTCAGACAGCGACAGGCCGAAGGTTCCCGCCGCATAGACGCCGCCGAAGGCGAACAGGGTGTTGAGCCCGTCGGTATAGAGCATGCGGGCCAGCAGGAAGCGCCCGATTCGCGCCTCGCGCGGCCAGCCCCGCACCGCGCCGATCAGCCCGCCTATGGCGCGCCGTGCCGCCGCCACCGTACCGACCGCCCCCTCCGGCGCGGGGTCGCGGACCCACAACATCAGGGGCAGGGTGAAGACCGCCATCCAGGCGGCGACCAGCAGGGCGGCGGCGCGCACCGGTTCGGCCCGCGACGCGTCCAAGCCGAAGGGCGGCGGATCGGCCTTGACCAGACCGAACAGCACCAGAACCAGGCAAACCAGCCCGCCCGCATAGCCAAACCCCCACGCCCAGCCGGAAATCCGGCCGATTCGCTCCATCGGTGCAAGGGCGGGCAACAGGGCGTTGTAGAAGACCGTTGCGATTTCAAAACAGATTGTCGCGACGGTCACGAGAACAAGGCAAAGCAGGGCGGACGACGGTTCCGGCGTCACCCGCCACAGGCCCGCCGTCGCAAGGCACATCAGGGCGGTGAAGCCGCCGGTCCACAGGCCGCGGCGGCCGGAACGATCCGCCATGGCCCCCAGGAAGGGACTCAAGACGGCAATGACCAGACCCGCCGCCGCCATCGCCCATCCCCATTGCGCGGCGCCGGTTTCCGGGGTTTCCGCCACCGCCTTGGTGAAATAGGTGGAAAAGACGAAGGTCAGCACCACCGTCGGAAACGCCGAATTGGCCCAGTCGTACAGGCACCACCCCCAGATGGCCTTGCCCCGCATCGGCTTCTCCCCAAAAAACCAGACCGGGGCGCTGCCCCGGACCCCGCACAGGGTCTTGGACCCTGTGTACCCATGTTCTTTTCGCCGCGCAGCGACAATCGATCTTCACGTCGCGTGATGATTTGATGGCGCTACGCGCAAAAACGAATAAATGGGATGCGCGAAGGGATTGGAACCCCGGCCCCCGCAGGGGGACAAATCGCCCCGGTGGGGTGATTTGAGGGTGGAAATCCCCCGGAGGGAAAGGCCCTTCGCAATGTTTTACCCTCTTATTCCCGCGTCAGGGCGCGCAACTGCCGCGCCGCCACGATCAGCATGGCGAGATCGGGGGTTCCCGTCGCCTCGCGATATTCGGCCAGCAGGCGATCCGCCTGCCCCACCGCGAAGGCGTTGGCGGCAACGAAGGCGGACAGCGCGTCTTCCGCCGGAGACTCCGGGGTTTCCGCCATTTTCGCCAGAATGCCGCCCGCGACGTCGCGTTGCTGGCCGGAGAAGTCCTCGATCAGCGCGGCGATCGCCAGTTTCTGCCAGTGGGAGCGCACCGGCAGCCGCGCCGCCGCCTCGCGCGCCCAGCAGAAGCCGAAGCGTTCCCCCGCCAGATGATGGACCCGCGCCGCCTGCGGCACCAGCACCCGCCGGACTTCCGACAGGGCAACGATGTCGGGCACCGCCACCAGGGCGTCGAGCGCGGCGACGTGACGGGCGATTTCGGCGGGCACCCCCGCCGCGACCCAGGCGCGCGCCGCGTCCTCCGTCGCCACGGACGGCATGGCGGAAAGATCGTTCCCGGCCAGCAGGGCATCGACGCCGCCGCGGAAACGTTCCGCCAATCCGCCGATATCGATGCGCACGCCGGCGTTCCGCAAGACCCACGAGACCACCGCGCCGACGGCGCGATTGACCGCGATCAGCAGGTCCAACTGCACCTTCGCCGGAACCCGGTTGTCCAGGGATTCGATTTCCGCCCACAATTCGGGCAGGCGATAGGCGTCGCGCGCGACGATGAAGGCCCGCGCCACGTCCGCCACCCCGCGACCGGTGTCCTCCATCATCTCGGTCAGGAAGGTCCCGCCGACCCGGTTGACCAGGGCGTTGGCGACGATGGTGGCGACGATGTCGCGGCGCAGACGGTGAGCATGAATCGCCGCGGCAAACCCCTTATGCAGAGCGCTGGGGAAATAGCGCACCAGTTCCTTTTCCAAAAGCGGCTCGTCCGGCAGGTCGCTCGCCATCACCTCGTCGAACAGCCACATCTTGCAGTACGGCATCACCACCGCCGCCTCGCTGCGGGTCAGGATGCCACGCTTGGCGATCCGTTCGGCGATTTCCTCGTCGCCGGGCAGGAACTCGATGGCCCGGTCCAGACGGCCCAGGCGCTCCAGGTGGCGGATCAGGCGGGCCTGTTCGTCCAGACGGTCGGGGCCGCAGGCCTCCATCATCGACAGCGCCTGACCCTGCAAATAATTGTCGCGCAGGACCAGTTCGCCCACCTCGTCGGTCATCTTGGCGAGCAGCGCGTTGCGCTGCTTCATCGTCATGTCGCCGTGCGCCACCACTTCGTTGAGCAGGATCTTGATGTTGACCTCGTGGTCGGAACAATCGACGCCCGCCGAGTTGTCGATGGCGTCGGTGTTGATCCGCCCGCCGTTCTGCGCGTATTCGATGCGGGCGCGCTGCGTCACCCCCAGGTTGGCGCCTTCGCCGATCACCTTGGCGCGCACCGCCTTGGCGGCGATGCGCAGGGCGTCGTTGGCGCGGTCGCCGACCTCGGCGTCGGTTTCGGCGCTGGCCCGCAGATAGGTGCCGATACCGCCGAAGAACAGCAGGTCCACGTCCAGCGCGAGGAGGGCGCGAATCGCCTCGGTCGGAGTCACGGTGTCGCTTTCCAGGCCCAGACGGGCCTGCGCCTGCGGCGACAGCTTGATCGTCTTCGCCTGGCGGCTGAAGGCCGCGCCGCCCTCGGACAGGCACTTCGGATCATAGTCCGCCCAGGTGCTGCGCGGCGTGTCGAACAGGCGTTTGCGCTCGACGAACGAGACCTCGGGATCGGGATCGGGGTCGATGAACACATGCATGTGGTTGAACGCGCCGATCAGGCGGGTCTGCCGGGATTGCAGCATGCCGTTGCCGAAAACGTCGCCCGCCATGTCGCCGACCCCGACCGCCGTGAAGGGCACGGTCTGCACGTCGTGGCCGATTTCGCGGAAGTGGCGCTTGACGCACTCCCAGGCGCCGCGCGCGGTGATTCCCATCACCTTGTGGTCATAGCCCTGCGACCCGCCGGAGGCGAAGGCGTCGGACAGCCAGAACCCGGCGGCCAGCGATTCGGCATTGGCGATGTCCGAGAAGGTAGCGGTGCCCTTGTCGGCGGCGACCACCAGATAGGGGTCGTCGCCGTCGTGGCGCACCACGTCCTTCGGCGGAACCACCGCGCCGCCCGCCAGATTGTCGGTCAGGCCGAGAAGGGCGCGCATGAACAGCTTGTAGCATTCGACGCCCTCCTTCTGGAAAGCCTCGCGCCCGCCTTCCGCCGGGGGCCGCTTGAGGATGAAGCCGCCCTTCGCGCCGACCGGCACAATCACCGCGTTTTTCACCATCTGCGCCTTGATCAGACCAAGGATTTCGGTGCGGAAGTCCTCCGGCCGGTCGGACCAGCGGATGCCGCCGCGCGCCACCGGCCCGCCGCGCAAGTGCACCGCCTCCAGCCTCGGCGAATAGACGAAGACCTCGACCCAGGGCCGGGGCTTGGGCGTGTCCTCGATTTCGCGGCTGTTCAGCTTGAAGGCCAGGGTCGGCTTCGGCGTCCCATCCGTTTCCGTCTGGTAATAATTCGTCCGAAGAGTCGCCCGCACCAGATTGAGGAAGCGCCGCAGAATGCGGTCGTGGTCGGCGTTGTCCACCGCATCCAGGGCCTGAGCGATCTCCGCCTCCAGCCGCGCGACGGCGTCGGCGCGCGCATCCGCGTCGTTGAAGGGATCATTACGAGCGTGGAACAGATCGGCGATGCGCCGCGCCACGGCGGCGTTGTCCAGCAACGCCTGGCTTAAATAATCCTGAGAGAAGGGAAACAGGACCTGGCGAAGATAGCGGGCATAGGCCCGCAGGATCGTCACCTCGCGCCAGGTCAATCCGGCGGCGGCGACCAGGCGATTGAATCCGTCGCTTTCCATCTCGCCCGACCAGACGCGGGAGAGAGCCTCCTGGAAGGGGCGGCGCACCGCCGCGATATCGACGGTGCCGCCCTGCGCCGCGCGCATGCCGAAGTCATGAACCCAGACGTTGGCCCCGCCCTCCACGGCGGCGCCCCCCACCTTGACCGCGTAGGGGATTTCCTCCATCACCTTGAGGCCCATGTGTTCGAGCATCGGCAGAATCTCGCACAGCGGCACCGACCGCCCGGCGCGATAGACCTTCAGTCGGATTTCGGCTTCGGGAGCCTCCAGCGGGCGATAAAGGTTCATCCCCAGTTCGCCGGAGGCAAGGGCTTCCTCGATCCGCTCGATATCGAACACCGCCGTATCGGCATCGAAACGTTCCGTATAGTTGCCGGGGAAGCCGCGCAGATAGCGGCGATGCAACCGCGATCCCTGTTCCTCGCCGCGGGTGCGGTTGAGGGCGTCGCGCAGTTGGTCGTCCCAGGCGCGGGCGACTGCGGCGATGCGCGCTTCGATCTCGTGCGGATCGAAGGCGGGTACCCCGCCCGGATTGGTCCGCACCAGAACGTGCAGGCGCGCCAGCGGCGATTCGCCGATCTGGGTGTAGTAGGCGAGAATCGCGCCGTCGAAGGCCTTGGTCAGGATGTCCTGCACCGCCAGGCGCAGCGCGGTGTCGAAGCGGTCGCGCGGCACGTACACCAGGCACGAGATGAACCGCTCGAAATCGTCGGCGCGCAGGAACAGGGCGACGCGGCGACGTTCCTGCAATTGCAGGATGCCCACCGCGACGCGCCCCAGGTGCGCGTCGTCGGACTGGAACAGCTCGTCGCGCGGCAGATTTTCCAGAATGCTCAACAGCCGCTTGCCGTCATGGCTCTTGCGCCCCAGGGCGACGGCGGCGATCACCCGTTCGATCTTGCCGCGCAGCATCGGCACGGCCAGCGGCGAATTGGTATAGACGTCGGCGGTGAACAGGCCGACGAACAACCGGATGCCGGTGATCCGGCCGCTTTCGTCGCGGCGTTTGACCACGATCGCGTCCATCGCCACGGGACGATGCACGGTGGAGCGGCGGCTGCTTTTGGTGGCCAGAACCGGCGGACCCGCATCGCCGAGAATCCGGCTTTCCACCTGTCCGGCGGCGTCGGTCTGCAATTCCTCGAAAAGCAGGCGGTTGGGGTCGCGCAACACCCCCAGGCCGGAATCCGGGTCCATGTGCAGCGCCGGACCGTCGCCGCCCTGACCCGGGGAATAGACCCGCGAGCCGAGAATGGTGAAGTGATGATCGCGCAGCCATTCCAGGAAGGCGCGGCATTCGTGGGGGTCGTCCCCGCCGGAGGGAAGCTCGTCGATCGCCTCGCCGAGGCGGCGGCACATCGGGCGATGATCCTCGACCGCCGCCCGCACGTCGGCCAGGGTCGCGGTCAGCGCCGCGACGATGCGCGACAACTGGGCGGCGTCGGTCTGGCGCGTCACCTCGACGCGCATCACCGATTCCGCCGTCGCGTCCTCGGGGCCGGGGGGCAGCAGGCGCACAAGAGTCCCCTTGGCGTCGCGTTCCACCGCGATCACCGGATGGATCACCCCATGAACCTCAAGCTCCAGATCGTTCAGCGCGCCGCTGACCGAATCGACGAGAAACGGCATGTCGTCGTTGACGATCTCGATGACCGTGTGCTCGCACGACCAGCCGTGCTCGGCGGGCGACGGATTGAAGGCGCGAATCGCCAGCGCCCCGGGAAGGCGCTGTTGCACCAGGCCCCAGGCCGAACGCGCCGCGCCGTACAGGTGCTCCACCGGCTTGCCCAGGATGTCCCCCGGCGGCACGGTGCGATAGAACTGGGCGATGAAGTCGGCGACCGCCTGGGTTTCACCGGCGCTGGCGCGCGCCGCTTGCATTTTCTGCCGCGCATGCGCGACGATCTCGGCGACCGTGGTTTCGGATCCGATGGGAAGTGCAGAGCCCATTTTTGGCGTCCCTGATTTTTGTGCTGTTCCTCAAGCTAATAGGCTAGGCGTTATTTTTTTAATTGCAACGGGTTATGCGGAATATTTCCGCCTTGACCCGGACGCGGAAAGGAGGCCTCGGTGCTGGAGATTTCGGGCCTGAACGCCGGATACGGCGCGGCGCGGATATTGTTCGACGTCGGATTCTCGGTCCGTGGCGGCGAGGCGGTGGCCCTGATCGGCCGCAACGGCGCTGGCAAATCCACGACCTTGAAGTCGGTGATGGGACTGACCCGGATTTTTTCCGGGCGGATCGTCTTTCGCGGGGCCGAGATCACCGCCTGCCCGCCGCATGTCGCGGCGCTGTCCGGATTGGGCTGGGCGCCGGAGGACCGGCGGGTCTTCCCCCGCCTTTCGGTCTGGGAGAACCTGGACGTGGCGCGCCGTCCGCCGCGCGACGACGCCCCGCCTGGAGCGAGGAGCGGGTCCTGGCGGTGTTTCCCCATTTGAAGGCGCTGCTGGATCGTCCGGCGGGACGTTTGAGCGGCGGCGAACAACAGATGTTGACGGTGGCGCGCACCCTGATGGGGCAACCGCGCATGCTGCTCCTGGACGAACCCTCGGAAGGCATCGCCCCCAAGGTGGTGGAGGACATGGCGCGGGCGCTGGCCGAGATTAAATCCGCCGGAGTGGGGATTCTGCTGTCCGAACAGAATCACGCCTTCGCCGCCGCGCTGGCCGACCGCGCGGTGCTGCTGGAACGCGGGCGGGTCGTCGGCGAGGGAGGGATGGCCGATCTGATCGCCGAGAAAACCCGTCTCGCCGCCTGTCTGGGACTCTGACCGCCCCGCTGTATAGACACTGCCGCGCACGTTGTCCGTCTTGCCTTTTCCCCCCGCCGCGCTCCATCCTGCGGCATCGGACCGTCAGCGGAGAACAACGGCATGGGTTTGCGGTTTCGGAAGATCGTGCGGCTTCTTCCCGGGGTGCGGCTGAACTTCAGCAAAAGCGGCGGCAACCTGTCGCTGGGAGGGCGGGGGCTGACCGTCAACCTGAACCGCGACGGGGCGCGCACCACGGCGGGAATTCCCGGTTCCGGCCTGTCCTGTTCGACCCGCCGCGCCCTCTGGTCCGGCGGATACGGCGCCCACGTCTGGATCTGGGTCGCCGTCCTTGCGGCCCTGGCGGTGCTGGCCTTTCTGGCCTTCGCCGGATGATCGACGGACGCGGCTTCACGGTCTTTTGCATCGGCCTGTCCCAGTTGATCCACTGGGGAATTTCCTACTACCTGATCGGCGGCTTCGGTCAGGCGATCGCCGCCGATCTGGGGTGGAGCCACGCCAAGGTCTATTCCGGTTTTTCGCTGTCGCTTCTGGCGATGGGCGTGCTGTCCGCCCCGGTGGGCCGGTTCATCGACCGGCGCGGCGGGCGCACCCCGATGGCCCTGGGGGCGCTGCTGACCGCCCTGGGGTGCCTGGGACTGGCGGTTTGCCGCGACTACGTTCCCTATCTGCTGTGCTGGGCGATTCTTGGCGCGGCGATGCGCCTGACCCTCTACGACGCCGCCTTCGCCGCTCTGGCGAGGGCCTTCGGCGGCGGGGCGAAACGCCCGATCGCGCAGATCACCCTGCTGGGTGGGCTTGCTTCCACGGTGTTCTGGCCGTTCGGCGGCTGGTTGGCGGAACACTGGGGGTGGCGCGTCGCGGTCGCGGTCTACGCGGCGATTTCCCTGCTGTCGCTGCCGCTGTTCCTGACCCTGCCGCGCGCCACGCCGCGCCTCGCGGAAGCCCGAAGCGACGATGCCCCGACTCCGCCGCCGGATTCGCCGCTTGCCGCGATCCTGTTCGCCTTCACCGTGGGCGCGCTGAATTTCCTCAACGCCGGAATGTCGGCGCACATGATCGGCCTGTTGCAGGGATTGGGTCTGGCCTTGCCGACGGCGATCTGGGTGGCCTCGCTGCGCGGCGTCGGCCAGTCCTCCTCTCGCCTGGGGGAAGTCCTGTTCGGCGGACGGATTCACCCGCTGACCCTGCACTTCGCCGCCGCCGCCGCCCTGCCGATCAGCTTCGCCGCCGGATTCGCCAGCGGACAATTCCTTGCCGCGGCGATCGCCTTTTGCGCGATCTACGGCGCGGCCAACGGATTGATGTCGATCACCCGGGGCACCCTGCCGCTGGTGCTGTTCGATCCCAGCCGCTACGGCGCCACGGTGGGCCGCCTGCTGACCCCCGGGTTCATTCTGGCGGCGGTGGCGCCGTCGGCCTTCGCCGCCCTGACCGACGCCGCCGGACCGGAAGCGGGGATGGCGCTGGCGCTCATCCTCGCCCTGTCGCTGGCGGCGGCGGCTTTGGTTCTCAAGCGGAGGTTCCTCCGCCCGTCGTGATCAGGAAACGGCGGTCAGCGGCTGCCCCGCCGCCGCCAGGCGGCGCTTGCGGCGCAGCTGCACCAGGAAGATCAGGCCGAAGGCCAGCAGCGCCGGAGCGATGAACCATTGCGGCGAAGGCCGGTCGGTGGGCCGCACCAGGGCGATCACCCGGTCGCCCGGCTGGATGCCGAACTTCGCCGCCTGGCTGCGCAGGCGCACCGTGTTCACCATCACCTCGTCGCCCAGGCGGGAAAGACCCAGGCCCTCGGCGCGCATCCGCTGGTCGCCGGTCTTGCCCTCGCCCAGGCGCAGGCGCACCGTCTTCTCGACGATATCGCCCGAGGACGTCTGGGTCTCGAAGCGGATGAAGACCGGGGCCCCCGGATCGGTGCGATCCGCCTCGGCGAAGATTTCGGCGGCGGGGGCGAAGCTGAACGGCTCCGCCACCATGTCCATCCAGAAGCCGGGACGGAACAGGGTGAAGCAGATGACGAACAGGGCGGCGGTCTCGTACAGGCGGCTGCGGATGATCAGCCACTGCTGCGTCGCCGCGACGAAGGCGACCATCGCCACCGCCGATCCCACCACCATGACGATGAATTCCAGGGGGCCGTCGATGTCGATCATCAGCAGGCGATGGTTGAAGACGAAGATGAACGGCAGCAGCGCGGTGCGAATCTCGTAGCGGAAGCCCTGGAAGCCGGTCTTCACCGGGTCGCCGCCGGAAATCGCCGCCACCGCATAGGCGGACAGCCCCACCGGCGGCGTCACGTCGGCCATCAGGCCGAAGTAGAAGACGAACAGATGCACCGCCACCAACGGCAGGGCGAGGTCGTTCTTCGCCGCCAGATCGACGATCACCGGCGCCATCAGGGTGGCGACCACCACGTAGGCGGCGGTGGTCGGCATCCCCATCCCCAGGATGATGCAAATGACTGCGGTCAGGAACAGCATGATCAGGAGGTTGCCGCCGGAGATCAGCTCCACCACCTCGGTCATCACCAGACCGACGCCGGTCAAAAGCACGGTGCCGACCACCACGCCCGCGGTCGCGGTGGCGATGCCCACCGTGGTCATGTTGCGGGCGGAAGCGACCAGCCCGTCCAGCAGGTTACGGAAGCCGATGGCGGTTTCGGCGCGCACCCGCGCCGCCCCTTCCTTGCGGAACCAGGCGGTCAGCGGCCGCTGCGTCACGGTCAGGAAGATCAGCGCCGCGCTGCCCCAGAAGGCGGACAGACCGGGGGAAAGCTCCTCGACCATCAGGCACCAGATCAGCACCACCACCGGCAGGATGAAGTGCAGGCCGGTGCGCACCGTGGTGCTGAAGTCCGGCACCGAATCGAGGACGGCCCTGGGATCGTCGAGCGGCAGATCGGGGAACCTGGCGCGATAGGCGATCAGCCCGACGTAGGCCGCCGCCACCGCCACCGCCACCATCAGGGTGGCAAGGCCGCCGAACACGTCCTTGGTCCAGCCGATGCCGTAATAGACCACTCCGGCCAGGACGATCATGCCGCAGACGTTCATCAGACCGCGCAGAAGCGAGCCGGACAGAGTGCCCCTGCGGGTCACCGGCAGGCCCTTCAGACCCATTTTCATCGCTTCGATATCGACGATGTAGAACAGCGAGCCATAGGTCAGCAGCGCCGGGAAAAAGGCGTGCTTGACCACGTCGGCATAGGAAATCCCGACATATTCGGCGATCAGGAAGGCGGCGGCGCCCATCACCGGCGGCATGATCTGGCCGTTGACCGAGGCGGCGCACTCCACCGCGCCCGCCTTCACCGCCGGATAGCCGACCCGCTTCATCAGCGGAATGGTGAAGGTGCCGGTGGTCACCACGTTGGCGATCGACGAGCCGGAGATCACCCCGGTCATCCCCGAGGCCGCCACCGCCGCCTTGGCCGGGCCGCCGCGAAATCCGCCCAGAAGCGAAAACGCCAACTGGATGAAATAGCCGCCGGCGCCCGCCTTCTCCAGCAGCGAACCGAACAGCACGAACATGAAGACGACGTTGGTCGAAACCCCCAGCGCAACGCCGAACACCCCTTCCGAGGTCAGCCACATCTGCGAGGCGGCGCGCGACAGCGACGCGCCCTTGTGGGCGATCATCCCCGGCAGCATCGGCCCGGCGAAGATATAGCCCAGCATCACCAGCGCGATCACGGTGATCGCCGGACCGACGGCGCGGCGCGCCATTTCCAGCAGCACCAGAACGCCGACCACGCTGACCGCCACGTCGGTGACGGTGGGCAGGCCGGGACGCAGCGACAACTCGCGATAGAACACCACCAGATACAACGTGCTGGCGGCGCCGGCGAAGCCGATCGCCCAGTCGATCAGGGGCACCCGGTCGCGCGGCGAACGGACGAAGGCGGGATAGCTGATCGCGGCGAGAAACAGCGAAAAGGCCAGATGGATCGACCGCGCGATGCCATCGGTGATGATGCCGAAATTCAGGATATAGGGCAGCGGGGAAGCGTACCACAGCTGGAACAGCGACCAGGACAGGGCGACCAGCATCATCAGGCGCGCGATCAGGCCGGTCGGTTTGCGTCCGCCCATATCGACGGCGGTGACGAGTTCCTGCAAGGCCTCGGTATCGACCGTAGGTTCGGCCGGCTTTTTGTTGTCGTCGGTCATTCGGTTCCCCTGTTCGTTACGTCCGGCGCGTGCCCCCGCGGCGCCGAAAGCCTTATAGCAGAGGGGAGCGCCTTCGCGCCCCCCCTCTTTTGGGTAGCTTATTTCAGCCAGCCCTTTTCCTTGTAGTACTTCGCCGCGCCGGGATGCAGCGGGGCGGACAGACCGTTCTTCACCATCTCTTCCGGCTTCAGGTTGGCGAACGCCGGATGCAGCTTCTTGAAGTCGGCGAAATTATCGAACACCGCCTTGACCAGGTTATAGACGATCTCGTCCGGAACCTTGGCGCTGCTGACCACGGTGGCGGCCACGCCATAGGTCTTCACCGGATCGGGGTTCCCCGCGTACATGCCGCCCGGAATGGTGGCTTCGGCATAGTACGGATGTTCCTTGATCAGCTTGGCGACCGCCGGGCCGGTCAGCGGAATCAGCTTGGCGTTGCAGGCGGTGGTCGGGTCCTGAATCGCGGCGGACGGATGGCCGACCGCATAGGAGAAGCCGTCGATCTTGTTGTCGCAGAGCGCCGGGCCCATTTCGTCGGGCTTCAGCTCGGCGGCCAGCGAGAACTTGGCCTTGGTCCAGCCCATCGCCGCGAGCAGTTCTTCGATCGAGGCGAGAGTGCCGGAACCGGGATTGCCGACGTTGAAGCGCTTGCCGGCGAAATCCTCGAACTTATCGACCTTGGCGTCGCGCCGCGCCAACACCGTGATCGGCTCGGGATGCACCGCGAAGACCGCGCGCAGGTCGGAAACCTTGCCGTCCTTCTCGAACTGCTTCAGGCCCTTGATCGCGTTGTACTGCACGTCGGACTGGGACAGGCCGAAGTCCAGTTCGCCGGACTTGATGGCGTTGACGTTGAACACCGAGCCGCCGGTGGATTCGGTGGAGCAGCGCACCCCGGTGGTCTTGTAATCCTTGTTCATCAGACGGCAAACCGCGCCGCCGACCGCATAGTACACGCCGGTGACGCCGCTGGTTCCGATGGTAACGAACTTTTGCGCGGCATCGGCCGTCGGAATGCCCACGAAAGAGGCAAGTACGGCGGCGGATAGAATCGACTTCATTGGCAAACGCATGACGATAATCCCCGTGTTGGCGCGCCCGTCTTGTTTCGGCGGGTCGGCTGATCCGGCCTGGTCCCCGCGCCCAGGCGTTTCAGCGCGTTAAAGCCCCGCGGGAGGCCTCGATGCCGGGAGGATGGCCTAGATCCCCGCCTCGACGACGGCGGCATCCAGGGCATCGCCCAGACGCTCGACAATCGCATCGATTGTCGCTGCGGTAGAAATGAACGGCGGGGCGAGCAACACATGGTCGCCGCGAACCCCATCGATGGTTCCGCCCGACGGGTATACCATCAAACCGCGTGCCATTGCGGCGCGTTTTACGCGGGCATGGAGTTTTTCCCGGGAATCGAAGGGTTCCCTGGTGCCGCGATCGCGCACCAGCTCCAATCCCAGGAACAAACCGCGCCCACGGATGTCGCCGACATGCGGATGATTGCCGAATCGGGACTCCAGCCTTTGCCGCAACCGCGCGCCCATGGCGCGGACATTGGCCAACAGGTCGTCGCGGGCGATGGTTTCCTGTACCGCAAGCGCCGCGGCGCAGGCCATCGCATGCGCCATATAGGTATGCCCGTGCTGGAAAAAACCGCTGCCCTCGGCGAAGGCGCGGAAAATCCTGGACGACAGCAGCACCGCGCCAATCGGCTAATGGCCGCCGCCCAGGCCCTTGGCGACGGTCATCAGGTCGGGGGCGACGCCGTCCTGCTCGCAGGCGTGCAGCGTGCCGGTGCGCCCCATGCCGCACATCACCTCGTCCAGGATCAGCAGCACGCCGTATCGATCGCAGATGGCGCGGATGCGCTTGAAATAGTCGGCGACCGGCGGCACCGCCCCGGCGGTGGCGCCGACCACGGTCTCGGCGATGAAGGCCATCACCGTCTCCGGCCCCAGGTCGAGAATCTTCGCCTCCAGGGCGTCGGCGGCGCGCTGGGCGTAGTCGGCGTCGCTTTCCCCCGGCTGCTGGTGACGATAGGCATAGCACGGCGGAATGTGGTGGGTTTCCAGCAGCAGCGGACTGTACAACTCGCGCCGCAACAGATTCCCCCCCCCCCCCCCCCGGCGGACAGCGCCCCCAGGGTGTTGCCGTGATAGCTCTGCTCGCGGGCGATGATGCGCCGCCGCTGCGGCTGGCCGACCTCGACGAAATACTGCCGCGCCATCTTGATCGCGGTTTCCACCGCTTCGGACCCGCCGCTGACGAAATAGACGTGGTCGATGCCTTCGGGCGCGGTGGCGGCCAGCCGGTCGGCCAGCCGTTCCGCCGGTTCCGAGGTGAAGAACCCGGAATGGGCGAAGGCCAGCTTGTCGGCCTGGGCGTGAATCGCCGCGATCACGTCGGGGTGGCCGTGCCCCAGACAGGATACCGCCGCCCCGCCCGAGGCGTCGATGTAGGCGCGGCCCTCGGCGTCGAACAGTTCGACGCCCCTGCCGCCGACCGCGACCGGCAAAGACGTCGCGATCTGGCGGTGCAGAATATGCGTGGTCATGATGGTTTCCTCGTTTCGGGATCTACCCAGTGAACCTGACTTTCGGACAAATGGGCCTCGGTGCGGGCGAGATCGGACAACGCCGCCTCGCCGCGCGCGCCCGCGACCAGGGCGGCCAGAATTTCCGCCGCCGCCAGGGCGGGGGTCATCGGCCGGAAGAACGACGGCGCATCCACCGCCACCGGCACCACATGCCGGGCGATTCGCGCCAGGGGAGACAAGGGGCCATCGGTCACCGCCACCACCTCCGCGCCCAGACCGTGCAGACGGCGCGCGGTCTCGACGGTGGCGCGGGCATAGGGGGAAAAACCGAAGGCCAGAACCGCATCCCCGGCCCCGGCGCCGCGCGCGGTCGGCGAGCAGACCGGCGGCGTCGTCCAGCAGCACCGCCCGATCGTCGAGGAGCCCGATCAGATAGCGCGCCGTCCAGGCGAGGGGAAAGCTTGCCCGCAACCCCAGGCAATACACCCGCCGGGCCTGGGCCAGACACCCCGCCGCCGCGACCAGGGCGTCGGGGTCCAGGCGCGCCAGGGATTCGGCCAGCGACGCGGCGAAGGCGGCGGCGACCGCGCGATCGCCCTTTTGCCGCTGCTCCGCCACCTGACGCCCGGCGCCGCCGGAAAAGCCGAGTTCGCCCGCGCGAATCGCCGCCGCGTACAGCCCCCGCACCGATTCGTAGCCGTCGAACCCCAGGCGCTGCGCCAGCCGCGTCATCGTCGCGGGCAGCACCCCGGCGCGGCGCGCCTGTTCGCGCATCGACAGCAGCGCCACGTCGTCGGGGTGTTCCGTCACGTAGCGCGCCGCCGCCTTGATTCGCGGCGGAAAGTCGTCGAATTCCGCCAGGATGCGGCGGCTGAGCGGTCCCTGATCCATCGGCGCGCCTCCCGATTAGGAGGCTTCAGAGATAGACGCAAAGACCGCGGATATGCAATATTTGTTTCAACGATAGGCAATTCGATCCAATTGTACGTTTTCGAGGCAAGCCGATGAAGCAACCCGTTCCCGTCGCCCTCGGCGTCGCCCCCAACGGCGGTCGCCGCACCCACGCCGATCACCCGGCGATCCCGCTGTCCCCCCGCGAGATGGCGGACGCCGCCGCCTGCCTGGAGGCCGGAGCGGCGATGATCCATCTGCACGTCCGCGACCGCGACGGCGGCCATCTGCTGGACGCCGAGGCCTTCGCGGCGGCGATTTCGGCGGTGCGGGGGGCGGTGGGCGACCGAATGGTGATTCAGATGACCACCGAATCCCTCGGCCTCTACGCCCCGCCCGAACAGATGGCGGTGGTCAAGGCGGTGCGCCCGGAAGCGATCTCCCTCGCCTTGCGCGAATTCGCCCCCGCCCCGGCGGACGAACCCGCCCTTGCCGATTTCCTAGCCTGGCTGAAGCGCGAATCGATCCTGCCGCAATTCATCCTCTATTCGCCGGAGGAACTCGTCCGCCTCGACGAGATGCGCCAACGCGGCCTGATCCCTTGGGAAGACCCGGCGGCGTTGTTCGTCCTGGGGCGCTATACCGTCGGCCAGACCTCGACCCCCGCCGATTTGCTGCCCTTCCTCGCCCCCGGCATGCCGCGCCCGGAACACTGGATGGCCTGCGCCTTCGGCCAGTTCGAAACCGCCTGCGCCTGCGCCGCCGCGCTCCTTGGCGGACACGCCCGCATCGGCTTCGAGAACAACCTTTGCCTCCCCGACGGCGCCACCGCCCACGACAACGCCGCCCTGGTCGCGGCGACGCGGGCCGCCATCGCCGCCTGCGGCCTCCGCTGCGCCACCGGCCACTCCCTGCGCGCCGACTGGGCGCGGCTGGCGGGGTAACAACCAGGCCAGGGGCACTGTCCCTGGACCCCGTTCCCGGTTTTTGCGCGTAGCGCGATAAAACCATCACGGGCGTGACGCATGATTGCCGCACTGCGGCGAAAAACAAGTATCGGGTACACAGGGCCCAAGGCCCTGTGCGGGTCCGGGCGGAGCCCGGGGTTTTTCCGTTATCTGTTTTTCATATCAAGAAAGCGTTTTCCATATATTGGACACATCGCTGGATTGGGCGGATAGTCGCCTCAAGACAGAGCCGCAAGGCTCCCCCGCCTCCCCCCGGGCGGGGTCCCCCAAACCGAGAAGGAGTATCGCGATGAGCAAGGACAAGAAGAGCAACACCCAGCAGGCTTCCGGCTATCTGGCTTCCGCCACCGCGCACCGCGCCCAGACCAGCCTCGACTGAAGACGGCGGAAGACATGACTTCCGGCCCCGACGTCTCCCGCGCCGCGCCGTTCTCCCGCAAGGGGAGAAAAATCTTCTCCCCCACGGCGCGGCCGGTTCTCCCCCAAGCCCCCCAACGATCCTTAACCAAGGCGGCCTAACCGGCCGCCTTCGTCGTCTTCGCCAGACGCATGAAGTTGCGCGCCGCGACGGCGCGTTCCCCGCGCCGCATGGCGCAGCCCAGGCGAGCGACCGGTCCCTCGCCGTCGAAGGGGACGAAGCGCACCCCCGGCACGGTGATCTGGGTCAGCGAGCGCGGCACGATCGAGACTCCCATTTCCGCCGCCACCAAATTGACCACCGAGGCCATTTGCGGGGTTTCCAGCGCCAGTTCGGGCTCGAAGCCGATGGCGAGGCGCGGATCGAACCCGGCGCGGCGGCAGTGCGCCACCACCTCTTCGTACAGACCCGTGCCGACGGTGCGCGGATAAAGGATGAAGGATTCCGCGTCCAGTTCGGCCAAGCGGATCGACTCCGCCCCCGCCAGCCGGTGGCCGGAGGGCAGGGCGGCGAGCATCGGCTCGTCGGGAAAGCGGAAGACGCTCAAATCCTCGGGGTCGGCCTGCGCCGGACGGATGAAGGCGACGTCCACCTCGCCCTGGCGCATCATCCCGACCGGTTGCTGGGTATTGGCTTCCAGCAGGGACAGTTCGACCTCCGGATAGGCGCGGCGGAAGTCGCGGATCGGCGCGGGCACCGCCGGGTTGAACGCCGCCGAGCCGGAGAATCCGACCCGCAGACGCCCGGTTTCGCCGCGCGCCGCGCGCCGCGCCGCGGTTTTCGCCTGCTCCGACTGAACGACGATGCCGCGCGCCTTGTCCAGAAAGACCTGCCCCGCCTCGGTCAGTTCCGCGCCGTGCGGCAGGCGGTGGAACAGGGGTGCGCCGATCTCCCGCTCCAGATCGCGAATCTGCTGGCTCAAGGGCGGCTGACCGATGCCGACCTTGGCGGCGGCGCGGGTGAAATTCTTTTCCTCGGCGACGGCGAGGAAATAACGGATGTGGCGGAGTTCCATCTGGCATCTCCCAAACATATGGGAACCGATGTTCCAATATGCCGGAAGTCTGAACCCCACGCCAGACGCCTCAATCGACGATGAACAGGGTAGCGCCGGTTCGGGTGGAGGAACGGTGCGCCGCGTCGCCGAAGTCGGAGACCTGATAGCTCATCCCCGCGCTCAAGGTGAAGCGGCGGCCGTCCCTCAGCTCGGTCTCCAACTCGCCCTCCAGCACATAAAGAATGTGTCCCCGGTCGCACCAGTGATCGGCCAGATAGCCCGGCTCGTAGGTAACCTGGCGGATGCGGATGTCGCCGACGGTCAGGGTCCGCCACAGGGCGCGCCCGGTTTCGCCGGGGTGGACGGTTTCCGGAACCTTGGACCAGTCGGTGACGGTGAACGGCAGGGCGGGGGTTTTCATGGAAAACGCTCCTTTTCGCGGAAGCCGCATTCTCCATCTTTCCGGGACAAAGCAAAAGGGCCGAACCGGAAAGTTCGACCCTTTGGAAGTTTGGAGCGGGCGAAGGGATTCGAACCCTCGACCCTAACCTTGGCAAGGTTATGCTCTACCCCTGAGCTACGCCCGCGCCCCACTGGCCTTGCGCCACGTGGGCGCCGCCAAGGCCCGCGAATATATCGGGGATTGGCGCGATTGCAACAAAAAAATACGCCTCCGTGAAACCCCCGTCGGGGACGCCGCGACGACCCCCATAAGGCTTGCCTCGCCCGCCGGAAAGTCCCATTTTGGGGAGCGTCCGGAGTCTCGGACGACGTTGCGAACAACTGCGGGCAGGAACGATGGATTTGATTCTCGGCGGCGGCGCCGCCCAGCCTTCCGGCGCGGCGGCGCAGGGTCTGGTCAAGGACTCCAACACCCAGGGATTCATGCGCGACGTCATCGACGCATCGATGACCGTGCCGGTGGTGGTGGATTTCTGGTCGCCGCGCAGCCTGTCCTGCAAGCAGGTGTCCGCCCTGCTGGAGCGCCACGTCCGCGCCGCCGCCGGACGCGTCCGTCTGGTCCGCGTCAACGTCGACGAAAACCCGCCGCTGGCGCAGCAGATGCAGGTGCGCTCCGTCCCCACCGCCTTCGCGATCAAGGACGGACGCCCGCTCGACATGCTCACCGGCGCGATGACCGAACACGAAATCCGTTCCTTCATCGGCGCGATCACCGGCAACGCCCGCCTCGATGCCCAGGTCGAAGCGATGCTGGAAACCGCCCGCACCGCCCTGGCCGGCGGCGATCTTTCCCAGGCGATCGCCCTTTACCAGCAGATTTTGCAAGTCGCACCCGGCAACCCCGGCGCGATCGCCGGTTTCCTGCGCTGCAATCTGGCGGCGGGGCGGGTCGATCAGGCGCGCGCCATCCTGGGACAGATTCCCGACGATCTGAAGAAGCATCCGGAAATCGCCGCCGTCGCCGCCACCCTGGAACTCGCCGCTGAAGGCGCGGGGGCCGACCCGGACGCCGCGAAGGCGCGTCTGGCCGCCGACCCGAACGACCATCAGGCGCGATTCGACCTGGCGATGGCCGCCTATGCGATGGGCGACGCCGCGGCGGCGATCCGCGAACTGCTGGAGATCGTCCGCCGCGACCGCGCCTGGAACGACGACGGCGCGCGCAAGCGCCTGATCAAGATTCTCGAAGCCCTCGGCCCCGCCGATCCGGTGGGAAAATCCGGGCGGCGGCAGTTGCAGATGATGCTGATGGTGTAATTTCCCCAAGAGGGGCGAAGGCATGCCGAAGGACCCGTTTTCCACCGGTTTCGACGATCTTTTGCCGGTTCTGCCGGTATTCCCGTTGCCGCGGGTGATCCTGCTGCCGGGCGGACGCCTGCCGCTCAACGTCTTCGAGCCGCGCTATCTGTCGCTGGTGCAGGACGCCCTGGGACAGGGCCGCCTGTTCGGCCTGATCCAGCCTTCGGGCGGCGAGGAAACCGTTGGCGAAGCGCCGCCGCCCCTGTATTCGGTGGGCACCGTCGGGCGGATCGTGCATTTTTCCGAAACCGACGCCCGCCAGTTGTTCGTCGTGCTGCTGGGGATCTGCCGCTTCCAGGTCGAGGCGGAGGTCGAGCCCGGCGACGGCTACCGCCGTCTGGCGGTGGACTACGCCCCCTTCCGCGAGGACGTCGCCTCGCCCGGCGGGGGAACCGTCGCCGCGCCGCGCGCCCGCATCGCCTCGGCCCTGAAACGCTACGTCGAGGCGCACGCCCTGGAACTCGACCTGCGCGCCCTCGATGCCCTGTCGATTCCCTCTCTGGTCGCCACCCTGTCGATGGCCCTACCCTTCGAGGCGCCGGAAAAACAGGCGCTGCTGGAAGCGCTGACCCTGGAACACCGCTTCAACGCGCTGTGCGCCCTGATGGAAATGGGCGCGATCGGCGGCGGCGGCGACGCCCGGCAATGACCCGAAAGGCCCCGCGATGACCGAAGTCGATCCCAAGCTGTTGTCCTTGCTGGTCTGCCCGATGTCGAAACTGCCCCTGCGCTACGACCGCGAGGCGCAGGAACTGGTCAACGACGCGTTGGGCATCGCCTATCCCATCCGCGACGGCGTGCCGATCATGCTGGCCGAGGAAGCCCGCCGCTTCTCCCCCGAAGACCACGGACGGTAAAACACTGGGCCAGGGGTTTCACCCCTGGGCCCCATTCCTTTTTTCGCCGCGATAGCGGCAATCAGCCTTCACGCCGCGTGACGGTTCGATCGCGCTGCGCGCAAAAACCAAAATTTATGGGATGCAAGGGACCGAATCCCTTGCCGGGGTCCAGGGGCAGAGCCCCTGGCCTGGCGTTTTTACCGGGTTTCCGCGAAAAAGACGTCGGGCGGCGGCGAGAGTTCCGCCTCCTCGGGCAGTCTGGGCAGGCGTTGCCAGCCGATTTCGGCATAGAGGCTTTGCCGATCGGTGGTGAACAGGAAGACGCGGGGGAATCCCAACCACCCGGCGAGGTCGAGGGTGGTCTGCGCCAGGGCGCGGCCGATGCCGTGGCCGCGCAGGTCGGGATCGACGTAAAGGGCGGACAGCCAGGGGGAGAGGTCCGGGCGGCTGCGCAGATCGTCCCGCCGCAGGCTGACGATCCCGGCGGGACGGCCTTGCCAATAGGCGACGAGGGCGATCGGCAGGCGGTCGAGGTTCATCTGGCCGCGCAGCATCCGCCGCCGTTCTTCCAGCGATTCGCCGCGCGGCGCGCTCCATTGCGCGTGCAGCCAGCGGGCGAACAGATCGAAGTGGCGGGAATCGTCGGCAAGAAAGCCGATGTCCGGCTCGCCGCCGCGATCGGGGAATTCCAGCCGCCGGTTCATCCAGTGCACCAGCGGCCAGCGCGCCACTCGCCGCGCCGCCACCGTCAGGGGTGCGGTCATCGTCGCCTCCGCTTTTTCCGTGCGCCGATCTTCGCATGCGCCTTGAATTCCGGCAACCGGACGAAATCGCCCAAAATTTCACCACGCCTCCATCGCCCTGGCGCGTTTTTGGACCCTGTTCACGCCGCGCCACGGTCGGCCGCCCCATTTTTCCCCGCAGCCTCGGCGTTGCCGTCCTCCCGAAGGCTTTGGCACGGCGGACGCAAAAGCATTCCCGAGTGCTGAGGCCGCAGGCTTTCAGTAAGGCAACCCCGCCCTGGAGCTTATGGCCATTGGGCGGATCGTCCCGGCAGTGCGGGGATGGTTTGGTTTCCTGAGTATGAGTGTTTGTTCCTCCCGAGACTTCGGCCCGGTGGCTTTCCACCGGGCCATTTTTCGCGCGACTTTTGACAGCCGCCACGCGAACGGGGTATACGGCAAGCCGTGCGGCCCGCTTCGCGGCGCCGCCGACCGCCATGGAGATCCCGACGATGAGCGCCCAGAAGACCGACGAAACCAAGGCCGAAACCCCCGTCCTGCCCTTCGAGGACGAAAAGGGGATGTTCGGCACGTCGCCGATCGCCAAGGAACTGACCGACGAGGAGGTCGAATACCTGACCTCGCGCACCGCGCCGCGCGTCGTCTTGAGCCGCTCGCGGCGCAAGACCTTCCTCTATTCCAGTCTGTCGCTGATCATCCTGCTGATCGTGCGTCTGGTCTATCACCGCACCGTCCCGGTCACCGGCCTGGTGGTGCCGCCGGTATTCGGCCTGGGGGAAACCGGCCTGACCGCGCTTTGCGCCGCCCTGGCCGGGGTCAATTTCTTCCTGATCCCGCCGCAGGAAAGGAACGTGCCGTGGCTGACCCGCTTCTTCGGCACCGGCGTGCCGCTGATCCTGCTCGCCCTGCTCTATCTGCTGCCGGCGGAGACCCTGCACCGCGCCCTGCGTTTCCTGTTCTGAGATCGCGGACGAAGCCCACCCGGCGGCGACAGTGGCCCGAGTCGGGTTTTTCGGTTATACCCTAGGCATGGCTGACTTTTCCGGACCGCCCCTGAGCAATCCCGCCCTCGACCGCCTGCCCGGCAGCGCTTTCGTCCGGCTGCGCGCGCTGCTCGACCCGGTGACGCCGATGGTCGGGGAGACCCTGGCGATGTCGATCGGCGAGCCGCAACTGCCGCCGCCGCCCTGGGTGGCGGAGATCGTCGCCGCCAACGCTCCCCTGTGGAATCGCTATCCGCCCAACGACGGCACGCCGGAATTGCGCGCCGCCTGTGCCGGTTGGCTGGCCCGGCGTTTCGGTGTCCCGGCGGAGCGCATCGACCCGGCGCGCCACGTCCTCTCCGCCACCGGCTCGCGCGAGGCGCTGTTCCTGATCGCCCTGACCGCCGTGCCGCCGCAAAAGAACGGCCGCCGCCCGACGGTGCTGATGCCCAACCCCTATTACCAGGTCTACCGCGCCGCCGCCGAGATGTCGGGGGCGGAGCCGGTGCTGGTTTCCGCCGCGCCGGAGAGCGGATTCCTTCCCGATTACGCCGCCCTGCCCACCGAAATCCTGGAGCGCGCGGCCCTCGCCATCGTCTGCTCGCCCAGCAACCCCGAGGGCGCGGTGGCCGATCTGCCCCGTCTGACCGGCCTGGTGAGTCTGGCGCGGCGGCACGGGTTCCTTCTCGCCTGCGACGAATGCTATTCCGAGCTCTACTTCGGCGATCCGCCACCGTCCGGGCTCAACGCCGCCCTCGCCGCCGGGGAAGGCGACGGCGATCCCTTCGCCAACGTCCTGGTCTTCCACTCGCCGTCCAAGCGCTCCAGCGCGCCGGGCCTGCGTTCCGGTTTCGTCGCCGGGGACGCCCGCGTCCTGCGCGACTTCCTGAAGCTGCGCTCCTATGCGGCGGTGGCGATGCCGCTGCCGATCCAGGCGGCTTCCGCCGCTCTTTGGGCCGACGACGCCCACGTCGCCGCCAACCGCGCCCATTACGCCCGACTGATCGCCGCCGCCGACCGGATTTTCGCCGGATATCCGGGATACCTGCGGCCGCAGGGCGGATTCTTCCTCTGGCTCGACGTCGGCGACGGCGAGGCGGCGGCGAAACGCTTCTGGCGGGAAGGCGGCATCCGCGTCGTCCCCGGACGCTACCTGACCGCCGACGACCCGCGCGCGCCGAACCGCAACGCGGGCCATGCCTTCGTTCGCATCGCCCTGGTGCACGACGAGGACACCGTGGTCCGGGGGCTTTCCACCCTGCGCGCCCTTCTCGACAAAGGAAGCGCCTGATGGCCCGCCGTCCCGCCGCCCCCCGCCGCTTTTTGCCCGAATCCCTGGCGCGCCTGCTGCGCCGAAGCGGGGTGCGCGCCTTCGGCTTGGCAATGCTGGCGGCGGCGGCGGCGGCGGCCACCGCATTGGCCACCCATTTTCCCGGCGATCCGTCGTGGAACAGCGCGTCCAATGCCCCGGTTCGCAATCTGCTGGGCCGGGCGGGCGCGACCTTCGCCGATCTGCTGTTGCAGGGCATCGGCATCGCCGCCTGGGCGGTGATCTTCGTCCTTGCCGCCTGGGCGGTGCGCTGGCTGATCCTGCGCCCGCCGGTCCGCCTGCCGCTGCGCGCCGCCGCGCTGCTCGCCGCGCTCCCCCCTCTATGCCTGGCGCTGACCTTCCTGCCCTGGCGGGAACACGCGCCGGTCGCCGCCGGCTGGGGCGGCGCCGCCGGAGCCCTGCTGCGCCTGAACCTCGCCCCCCTGCTGCACGCGCCGCTGCCGCCCTGGATCGCGCCGGTCGTCACCTGGGGCGCGGGGGTGCCGCTGGCCCTGGCGCTGATCGCCTTCGCCTCGGCCGTGGACCCGCGCCCGTGGGGAATTCTCGCCTGGCTGCTGCTGTATCTGCTGCGCGCGCCGCTGCGGCTGTTCGCCCGCCGCGCCGCCGCGCCATCCCCGGCGCCCGCGTCGCGGACGCGAAACCGCCGCGATCCTTCCTTCGCGTCCACCGCCCGATCCCGTTCCGGCGAGCGCGCCGAACCCAGCCTCGTCCCGCCGGATGGCGCGGAGGAGGAAGAGGAAACGGAGGACGACGAAGCGCCGATCGTCGATCGCGCCGCGGAACCGCCCACCAATCCACGGGAAGCCCAGCGCGCCCGGCAGGGCCGCCTGCCGCTCGGTCGCCGCAAGGCGGGGGCCTTCGAGCTGCCGCCCCTGGACCTTCTGGCGGCGCCGAAGCTGGGGGCCGGGCCGAAGACCACCGACGAGGGCCTGACCCAGAACGCCCGGCTGCTGGAATCGGTTCTGGCCGAATTCGGCGTCAACGGCGAGATCGTGAAAATTCGTCCCGGCCCGGTGGTCACCCTGTACGAGCTGGAACCCGCGCCGGGCACCAAGACTGCCCGCGTCGTCGGTTTGGCCGACGACATCGCCCGCTCGATGAGCGCGGTTTCGGCGCGCATCGCGGCGATTCCCGGTCGCAACGTCATCGGCATCGAACTGCCCAACGCGCGGCGCGAGACCGTCTTCCTGTGCGAACTGATGACCCCCGACGCCTTCGTCAAGTCGCCGCAGGCGCTGTGTCTGGCTCTTGGCAAGGACATCGGCGGCGGCGCCGAATACGTCGATCTCGCCCGCATGCCCCATCTGTTGATCGCGGGCACCACCGGCTCGGGCAAGTCGGTGGCGATCAACACCATGATTCTATCGCTGCTCTATCGCCTGACGCCGGAGCAATGCCGCCTGATCATGATCGACCCGAAGATGCTGGAACTGTCCGTCTACGACGGCATCCCGCACCTGCTGGCGCCGGTGGTCACCGACCCCGGCAAGGCGGTGGTGGCGCTGAAGTGGACGGTGCGCGAGATGGAGGACCGCTATCGCGCGATGAGCCAGGTCGGGGTGCGCAACATCCAGGGCTACAACCAGAAGCTTGTCGCCGCCCGCGACAAGGGGGAGACCATCACCCGCTCGGTGCAGACCGGCTTCGACCCGGAAACCGGCGAACCGATCTTCGAGGAACAGGAACTCGCCCTGAAGCCTCTGCCCAACATCGTCGTGGTGGTGGACGAAATGGCCGACCTGATGCTGGTCGCGGGGAAGGACGTGGAGGGCGCGATCCAGCGCCTGGCGCAGATGGCGCGCGCCGCCGGCATCCATCTGATCATGGCGACGCAGCGGCCCTCGGTGGACGTGATCACCGGCACGATCAAGGCCAATTTCCCCACCCGCATCAGTTTCCAGGTCACCTCGAAAATCGACAGTCGCACCATCCTGGGCGAACAGGGGGCGGAACAGCTGCTTGGCCAGGGCGACATGCTCTACATGGCCGCCGGGGGGCGGATCACCCGCGTCCACGGCCCGTTCGTTTCCGACCAGGAGGTGGAGGACGTCGCCGCCTTCCTGCGCGCCCAGGGGGAACCGGATTATCTGGAGCAGGTGGCCGAGGACCCGGACGCCGAATTCGGCGACGACCCCGACGACAATCCCGAGACCGCCGATCCCCTGTACGACCAGGCGGTGGCGATCGTCTTGCGCGAACGCAAGGCGTCCACCAGCTTTATCCAACGGCAATTGCAAATCGGCTATAACCGCGCGGCGCGCATCGTCGAGGCGATGGAGCGCGCCGGTCTGGTCAGTTCCGCCAACCATGTCGGCAAGCGGGAAATCTTGGGCGGGGGTTCGGAATGAAATTCGGTTTTTCTGCGCGCGCGGCGCGTCGCGCGGGAATCGCGGCGCTGCTGGCGGCGGTGGTCGGCTGGGCGCAACCGGCGGCGGCGGAGCCGCGCGACGTCACGCTGTCGGCGCGCCAGACCGAACTGCTGCGCAAGGCGGAGGCGGAAATCAACCGCCTGCGCACCCTGAAGGCCCGCTTCCTTCAGGCGACCTCGACCGGCGAGGTTTCCGAGGGCACGGTCTATCTGTCGCGGCCCGGCCGTCTGCGCGTCGAATACGACCCGCCGGTTCCGGTCCTGGTGGTCGCCGACGGCTACTACTTCACCTTCGTCGATACCAAGCTGCAACAGCTGAGTTATCTCGACTTCGACGCCACCCCCGCCGGTCTGCTCCTGGACAAGAAGGCGGAACTCTCCGGCGACAAGGTTCGCGCCCAATCGGTGACCGAATCTCCCGGCATCGTCGAAATTTCCGTGATGTCGCGGAAGGACCCGACGGCGGGGGCCCTGGCCCTGGTCTTCACCAAGGCGCCCTTCGCCCTCGCCCAATGGCGGATCATCGACGCGCAGGGGATTTCCACCTCGGTCACCCTGCAAAATCCCGAAACCGGGATCGCCTTGCCGGACGCCCTGTTCGACCGGCCGAAGGCCCCATAACGGGCAAAGGACCGGCCCACTCGCCCGTTATGCACATTACGCAGTCCTGATATGCAAACAACGTAGGTGGCGGATCGTCCAACAACTTCCCGCCTGTAGTTTATGGGTGGGCACAGCAGTGGTGTCCCTCGGAAGGATAGCGGCCCCCCCAGCCGCCCCTTCGCTCCGATAGGAGACCCCGGCGCCCGGCTTCCCCTTAACCGGGCGCTTTTCTTTTGCGCCGTGCGTTCCCACATCGAAGGTCCCCACAGGAGGCTCCGATGTCGAATTTCCCGTTCGTTCCGTCCGTTCCCCATGTCGCCGTCGAAGGCGGCGGCCTCTTCCCGGTGCGCCGCATCTATTGCGTCGGCCGCAACTATGCGGATCATGCCCGCGAAATGGGAAGCGATCCGTCGCGCGAGCCGCCGTTCTTTTTCGGCAAGCCCGCCGACGCGGCGATCCAGGGCCACGCCGTTCCCTATCCGCCGAAAACCGCCGACCTGCACCACGAGGTGGAACTGGTGGTTGCGCTGAAGGCGGGGGGCGCGACCTCTCCCCCGGGGACGCCGACGCCGCGATCTTCGGCTATGCCGTGGGGGCGGACCTGACCCGGCGCGACTTGCAGGAAGCGGCGAAAAAAACGGGCCGCCCCTGGGACATGGCGAAGGGCTTCGACGCCTCGGCGCCGATCGGGCGAATCCTGCCCCGCGAGCGCGCCGCCCTTGCCGCCGGAACCCGCGTCCGCCTGTCCGTCGATGGCGCGGAACGGCAGAACGGCACGCTTTCGCAAATGATCTGGTCGGTGGCGGAAATCGTCGCCAATCTGTCCGCCTTCGTCGAGGTCAAACCCGGCGACCTGATCTTCACCGGAACCCCGGCGGGTGTCGGTCCGCTCGCCAGGGGGCAAAAGATCGTCGCCGAGATCGACGGCCTGCCCCGCCTGCTGTTCACGATGACGTAAGGAGCGGGGGACCTCGCCTCAGCCGATTCCCAAGGCGATCCGCAGCGACGGCACGAACTGGAGGGCCATGTAACCGCCATAAGCCGCCAGCAGGACCGCGCCCTCCCGGCGCTGCAACCGCCAGCCGGTGCAGGCAAACGTCAGAAGCAGCACGGCGGCGATCAACATGACCCAGACGTCGAGCGCGGCGATCTCGGGCGGAATGTCGATCGGCTTGACCATCGCGGTTACGCCGCCGATGCCCAGAATGTTGAAAATATTGCTGCCGACCACGTTGCCGAAGGCGACGTCGGGGTGACGCCGCAGCGCCGCCATCACCGAGGTCACCAATTCGGGCAACGACGTGCCGACCGCCACCAGGGTCGGGCCGATCACCGATTCGGACAGACCGAGGGTCCGGGCGATCTCGATGGCCCCCCCACCAGAAGATCGGCGCCCAGCACCACGCCCGCGATTCCGACGACGGTCAGGGCAAGACCGATGCCGACATGGGGATGATCGGGCATCACCTCGGCGGCTTCGGCGGCGTGCATCCGCCCCGCCGCGTCGCCGCGTCGCCGGTCCATGACGTAGCTGAAGGCAAGATAGGCGAACAGAAGGACCAGGAACCCCGCGCCGGTCGCCGCGCCAAGGCGGCCAAGAAAAATCACCCCCGCCATCAGCAGGGTGACGGCCATCAGGACCGGCCCGTCGCGACGAAAGGCCTGGCGATTGGTCGCCATCGGAAAGATCAGCGCCGAAACCCCCAGGATCAGCAGGATGTTGGCGATATTGCTGCCGACGATATTGCCGACGGCGATGCCCGGAGCCCCGCGCAACGCACCTTCGACGCTGGCCATCAATTCCGGCGTGGAGGTGCCGAACCCCACCAGGGTCAGGCCGATCAGCATCGGCGACAGCCCCATGCGGGAGGCCACGGCGAACGAACCGCGAACCAGGACTTCCCCGCCGACCAGCAAAAGAACCAGGCCGGCGATCACCTCGACATGCACCATGGAGTCACTCTTCCGTCCGGGGTCGATTTCATCGACGCCCTTCGTTACGCCTTCGCAAAGGTCAGGGGATCAACCGATAGCCGCCCGCGTCGGTCACCAGGAAGCGGGCATTGGAGGGGTCTTTCTCGATTTTCTGGCGCAGGCGATAGACATGGGTTTCCAGGGTGTGGGTGGTCACCGCCGGGTTGTAGCCCCAGACTTCGTGCAGCAGCACCTCGCGCGTCACCATGCCCCCGGCGCGGTAAAGATATTTCAGGATCGAGGCCTCCTTCTCGGTCAGACGGATGACCCGCGCCTCGTCCTCGACCAGATGCTTCGAGGCGGGCTGGAAGGTATAGGGCCCGATGGTCAGCACCGCGTCATCGCTGTTTTCGAACATCCGGATCAGGGCGCGCAGCCGCGACAGCAGAATCCCCATGCGGAAGGGCTTACCCAGGGTGTCGGCGGCCCCCAGGCCGGAAACGTCCTCCGCCGTCTCGGCGGTCAGCAGCAGCAGCGGCCACGCCGCGCCCTCGGCGCGCAACGCCCGTGCGAAGGCCACCCCGTCGCGATCCAGCAGGCGGGCGGCGACGATCATCGCGTCGAACCGGCGACGCAGCGCCAAGTCCGCGCCCTCGGCGGCGTCGGCCACCGCATCGACGGCGGCAAAGTCCTCCTGCGCCAGAATCTGCTCGGTCAGCGACCGACGCAAAACCGCATCGTTTTCGACAATCAGAACCCGACGACCCGCCATCCGCATCTCCGGTTCTTTACATTCCGGTCGTTAGAGGACATATGTTCAACCGAACCCAGATATAGCGATTCCGCCGGGGGCGGACCAGCGGGTTTTGGTCACGGTTCCTGGTATCCGGTTTTTGGCGATGATGTCCCGGCCTTTTTCCGCCCTGTTTTCCGGCTTGTTCGCGGCGCCCGCCGACGGCGGTCCCGCCTGGACGCCCAGCGCCGATGCCCTGCTTTCGGTCAATCGCGTCATCGACGACATCCGACGCGGCGCGATCGGCGGCCTGCGCCAGAACGCCGCCGCCGCCGTCCTGGCGCTGGAGGCGGCGGGCCGCGAACCGCTCGCCGCCTTCGGAAACCGCATCGGGGCCGCGCCGCGCCTGGCGATGACCGGACGGCGCGCCGTCGTCCTCGGCCTCTGGCCCGCCGACGGAACGGAGCCGCCGAAGGTGGTGACCGCCGAAGGCTCGCTGGACGCGATCGCCGGACTCGCCGCCCGCGCCGCCGATCCTCTGGCGGAGACCGGCCCGGTGCCGGGAGTTTCGGCGCGCGCCGCCGCCGACGACGGACTGGACGCCGCCGCCGTCCACCTGATGAAACGCGCCCGCCTGATGCCCGCCGCGGCGATCGCCGACGTCGATCCCGACAAGGCTTCCTCGTCGTCCCTGCTGTGGGCGCAGGCCGCCGACGTGCTGCACCACGAACACCTGCTGGCGTTGAGCCTGCAACCGGTCAGCACCGCGCACGTGCCGCTGGCCGACGCCCTGGACACCACGGTGATCGCCTTCCGCCCCTCCGACGGCGGCATCGAGCATCTCGCCCTGGTGATCGGCAAGCCCGAACCGGGCAAGCCGGTCCTCGCCCGCCTGCATTCCGAATGCTTCACCGGCGATCTTCTGGGTTCGCTGCGCTGCGATTGCGGCGACCAGTTGCGTGGCGCGATCAAGGAAATCGGCGAAGCGGGAGCGGGCATCCTGCTCTACATGGCGCAGGAAGGCCGGGGCATCGGCCTGGTCAACAAGCTGCGCGCCTATGCCTTGCAGGATTCCGGCTTCGACACCATGGAGGCCAACGAGCAGCTGGGCTTCGACGACGACGAGCGAATCTATCTGCCCGCCGCGGCGATGCTGCGCCAGCTGGGCTTCGCCCAGGTCCGCCTGATGACCAACAACCCGACGAAGGTAGAGGCTCTTGCCCGCTATGGCGTCGCGGTGGTGGAGCGGGTGCCCCACGTCTTCCCCTCCAACGACCACAATCGTGGTTATCTGGAAGCGAAGCGGGTCAAGGGCGGCCATCTTTTCTGAGAGGGCGGCAAATCTTTCCCTTCCGACGCCTCCGCCCGCCGCTGGCACGCCCGTCAATCAATTGATATAAAACGATAAGCGTCTTTGGCGCTGGCCTTGCGTATCGCCTGCCGGAGGCCGCCCATGACGATCGACGCCACGCAGACGCAAGGACTGAACCGCGAGTTGACGCGCGGTGCGCTGTCCGCCGGTCCGCGCGGCAAGGTCGAGCTGGACTCCAAGGACGACCGCAAGACGCAAGGCGCCGACGGCGAGAAATCCTTTTCCCTGTTCGGCAACGACGGCTTGAGCTTCTGGGACGTCCTGGACGTCTTCAACCCCTTGCAGCACATTCCCCTGCTCAACAGCGTCTATCGCGAGGTCACCGGGGACCAGATCACCCCCGCCGCCAAGCTGGTCGGCGGCACCCTGTTCGGCGGCCTGTACGGCCTCGGCGCGGCGGCGATCGACGTCGTGGTGCAGGGAATGACCGGCAAGGACGTGGGCGAACACGCGGTCGCGTTGGCCTCCGGCGCGACGGAATCGTCCGCCGAAACCTCGCGTCTGGCCGACGTTTCCGATCCCAGCAGTCCCTGGCTGGCCTATGCCGAAACCACGGCGGCGGTCGCCGCCGTCGCCGCGCGCGCGGACGAATCCGCCGTCCCCGACGAGACCCAAGCCGCCGAATCTCCCGCCGTCGCGCAAACCGCCGCCGCCCTGGCGACGACCGAACCGACGATGAAGGTTTCCGCCGCCAAGGCCTCGGGCGACATTCCCCTGCCGACCTGGGAGACTCCGCCCGCCGCCCCCGCCGCGCAACCCGCCGTTGCCGCCGCCTCTCCTGCGACGCGCGAGGGCAAGTCCTTCCCGATGCCGCAACGCCGTAACGCCCACGCGGATTCGCCCCGACCGCTCAACGAACTCCGCGCCAACGCCAGCGGCAAGACCGCCCTTCCCTCCGGCCTGTCCGAACAGGCGATGCGCGCCGCCGGGCTGACCCCCGACCGCATCCAGGAGGTGATGAAGACCCACGGCGCCAGCGCCTCGGCGGAACAGACCGCCGAAATCGGTTCCGCCCAATCCGCCGGAGGAGTCGATTCGATGTGGTTCTACAGCGCGATGAACCAGGCGCTGGATAAGTACCGCGCCGCCGGATCCCTGGCCGGAAACGGCGATGCGGTCTCCGCCGTCACCGCCGTCCGGTAACACCAGACCAGGGCTCCGCCCTGGACCCGCAAAGGGCCTTGGGCCCTTTGAATCCATGACTTTGTTTTTGCGCGTAGCGTCATCGAACCATTGCTTCCACGCGATGGTCGATCGCCGCTGACGCGGCAAAAACGCGACCTCTTGCGGGTGTGGGCGGAGCCCATGGGGCTTTACCCGCGCGCGCCGAAAATCGCCGAGCCGACCCGCACATAGGTCGCGCCGAAGGCGACGGCGACGGGGTAGTCGTCGCTCATCCCCATGCTGAGTTCGGCCAGATCGTGGCGTTCGGCGAGGACGCGCAGCAGGGCGAAATGGGGGGAAGGCTCCTGCCCCACCGGCGGAATGCACATCAAACCGGAGACCGGCAATTTCCATTCCTCGCGGCAGCGGCGCAGGAAGGCGTCCGCCTCGGCGGGAAGAACGCCCGCCTTCTGCGGTTCGCAGCCGGTATTCACCTGCGCCAGCAGGCGCGGCAGAACGATCCCTTCGTCGCGCAGACGGGCGAGGGTTTCCGCCAATTTCGGGCGGCCGAGGGAATGGACGACGTCGAACAAGGCCACCGCCTCGCGCGCCTTGTTGCTTTGCAACGGTCCGATCAGGTGAAGCTCGATATCAGGATACGCGGCGCGCAAGGCAGGCCATTTCGCCGCCGCCTCCTGCACCCGGTTTTCGCCGAAACGGCGATGTCCGGCCTTCAGCGCCGCCGCGACGATCTCCGCCGGATGGGTCTTGCTGACCGCGATCAGCCGCGCCTTCGCCGGGTCGCGTCCCACGGCGGTCGCCTCGGCGGCGATTCGCGCCTTCACCTCGGCCAGATTTTCCACGATAGTCGTCGTCACGCCCTCGCCCTCCCGGAATCGGGTCGCATCCGATGCGCACCATAGCAACCGTCGCCGCCCGTCTCAATGCCCGAAGCCGCGCGCCGCTGCCCGCCCTGCTGGCGATGCGCGACAGGGCGCGCATGCCCGATCCGCGCCCGCTGCTGCCGGGTTTTCCGCAGGGCGCGGCCCTGGTCTGGCGCGGCGGAATCCTGGACGCGCAGGCAGCGGCGACGCGGGCGGCCTGCCTCTGCCTGGGCGTTCCCTTCCTGTGGGCGGGGCGGGCCGCCGAGGCCCTGGCGATCCGCGCCGACGGTCTGCGCCTGAGGGACGACCCCGCCTTCCGCAATGCCGAGGCCCGCGCCTGGCGGCGGCGCGGAGGCGGTCTTTTGACCGGCGCGGCGCACGGTCTTCGCGCCTTGCGCGAATGCGCCGCCTTAGGGATGGATGCGGTCTTGCTGTCGCCGGTGTTTCTCACCGCCAGCCATCCCAGCGGCAAGGCGATCGGAATTTGCCGTTTTCGCGCCTGGACGCGTGCCGCCGATATCCCGGTGTTCGCCCTGGGCGGGGTGACGGACAAAACCGCACGGGCGCTTTTGTCCGCCGACTGTGCCGGAATTGCCGGAATCGACTGGGTGCTTTCCCTCCGCCCCCAATGAAAAGGGCGGCCCGAGAGCCGCCCTTTCCGCAAACGATCCGAACGGTCGATCAGAAGTCGAGGCGCAGACCGACCAGACCACCGAAGACGGTGTTGCTGTCGGCCTTGGCCGAGCCTTCGTCGCTGTAATCGGCAACCGCCAGCTGGGCGAACAGATCGACGCCCGCGCCCAGCGCGTACTTGCCGCCCAGGGCGACTATGGAAACCTGATCCTCGCCCGAATTGGTGGACAGGCCTTCGGTCTCCGCCGCACGATACGACAGGGACACCGCATACGGACCCTCGGCGTACATCACGCCCGCGTCCCACGCCCAGCCCTGGGAGCTGTCGCCGTACAGGGTGAAGGATTCCAGGGCCCGGCGCACCGAGCCGCCGACCGTCCAACCGCCGTAGGTCAGGTTGATGCCGCCGGAGAAGTCCTCCACGTTGCCCTTCACGCCGACGCTGTAGCCCGGATAGATGTCGGCGATGGTGTAGCCCGCGGACAGCAGCAGACCGACGTTGCCGATGGCGCGCTCGTAGGTCAGGCCGAAGGCCCAGGCGTCTTCGATGGTGCCGGGGGCGGTTAGCTTGCGGATGGTTTCGGAGACCGAGGAGGCATCGTCGCCCGAGCCGTCGTTCGACGCGGTGTAGGATATCCCGGCCTGCAAACCGTAGAACTTCGGCGTCATGTAGACCGCCTTGTTGCCGTCGCCGTCGAAGCCGACATCGGTGATGATGTCGTTGACGCGCACAGAATAGCTGGTGTTGGTGTCGTCGAGGTCCATGTAGGAGGCGTTCGGCGCGACGGCGCGCATCAGATACGCGGCGTTGCCCACCGAGCCCAGCATCAGCTTGCCGTACTTGCCGGACACGTACATGTAGGATTCGTCGATGATGTCGGTGCCGTTGTCCTTGGTCCCGGCTTCCAGCTGCACCATCACGCCGACGGTCATGCCGTTGTCGAGGGTGGTTTCACCCTTGAAATAGATCTCGCCTTCGCCTTGGACGTCGAAGTTGTTGACGCGGGCGGCGGTGTTGTAATCGTCGTCCTGCTGCGCGCCGACGACGAAGTACTCGTAGAAACCGCCAAGCTTCAGCTTGATCGGCTCGGACGCCTGGGCGCCCGGGGCAAACGCGCCAGCGGCAAGCAGCGCGGTCGTGCTGAACAGAATCTTCTTCATTCGCAGTCCCTCTCTTGATGTGTCACCAGATCCCACGGCCCTGGGGGCCGGCCGGTCCAATGCGAGAATTGAAATCATACGGGCGGGGGACAGGCAACGCGGCGGCGCGTTTTCGGGCGAATCGGTGACAGCGTGTGCTTAATTTATCACGCCTGTTTGAGGCAATGGCGTGATTGCGCGTTTTTTTGTGCGCGTTGCGCCCTCTGGTTAAGAATCGCTCGCAACGCGCCGACGATTCCGCACCCTCTTTCGTCATGACCGGGCGTGTCCCCTATCCACGAGTTGTTGTTTTCCAACGTCTTAAGAACAAGGCATGGATGCCCATGCTGATCCCCGGGTCAAGCCCGGGGACGGGCATGACAGCGAGGGAATGGATCCCGTCGTCTCCGTCATGGCTGGGCACATCTTCCTCGTCATGCTCGGCCTTGACCCACGGCTGTCCGGTTTCATTCCGGCTGCTGGTCGGAACCCCGCGCGAACCCAACGTTTCCGAAGGAATCGATCGGGCAGGACACATCCCTCCGTTTCTTCAATTCGTCATCCCCGGCCTTGTGCCACGGCTGTCCGGTTTAATCCCGGCTTCTGGTCGGAACCCCGCGCAAGTCCGCCGTTTCCGAAGGAATCGATCGGGCAGGACACATCCCGCCGCGTCCTCATCTCGTCACCCTCGGGCTTGGCCCGAGGGTCCACGCCTTGTTTTGTAACCCGTTGGAAAACAACAATTCGTGGATGACCGTGTTGATCCCCGGGTCAAGCCCGGGGACGGTCATGACGATCATGGGGGAGGAAAAGACCGTGGAGTTTTAACCGGATACGCGTGGCTCAAGTCCGCGCATGACAGTTTTTGGGCGTGTCGAAACCGTGGCAACAAAAGCAACGGGGCGGCCCAAGGGCCGCCCCGCGCATCAAGCTCGATCCGAAGGATCGATCTTAGAAGTTCAGCTTCAGGCCGACCACGCCGCCATAGGCACCTTCGTTGCCGGCGGTGCTGACGTTGGTCTCGTCCGTCGAGTCGGCATAGGCTAACTGACCGAACAGGATGACGCCCGGGCCGAGGGTGTACTTCGCGCCGATGCGCCACAGGTCCAGTTCGTCCTGACCCTTGTTGGAGGTGGAGCCTTCGACTTCGGAGCTCAGGTAGCTGAGGGACACCGCGTACGGGCCTTCGGCGTACTGGATACCGGCATCCCACACCAAGCCGTCCTTGGCAGCCAGCGCGGAGTTCTGGCTGGCGATCAGACGACGCACGGAACCGGCGACGGTGAAGCCCTGGTAGGACACTTCCAGGCCGCCGCTGACGTCGCGAACGGCGTCGAAGCTCTTCGCCACGCCGGTCGGAGCATTGCCCCGAGCGTCGTCGGAGGTGACGTAGGCAGCGGTCGCCTTGACGCCGACGCCGCTGAACTTGCCGCCGTAGTTGACCACGAACGACCAGGAGTCGTCCATGGTGAACGCCTTGGTGACGGTCTCGGAAACCGAGGAGGCATCGTCACCAGCGGTGCTGTTGGACGGGGTGTAGGAAATGCCGCCCTGGAAGCCGTAGAACACCGGGGTGAAGTAGGTCAGCTTGTTGGCGTCGCCGGTCTGATCCACGCCAACCTGGGGTTCTAGGGTGGTGATCGGGATGATCAGGTACTTGTTGGTGTCGCCTTCACCGATGCCCTGGCCCATTTCCGAGGCTTCCGGGGCGCTGATGTGCGACAGGTACGCGGCGTCGTTCTCGGAGCCGACGATCAGCTTACCGTACTTGCCTTCGACCCACATGTAGGATTCGTCGATGACGTCGGTGCCGTTGTCGTTCGAACCGCCTTCGAGCTCGACCTGGACGCCGATCTTCATGCCGTTGTCAAGGGTGGTGGTACCCTTGAAGAAAATCTCGGACTCGCCCTGGACGTCGAAGTTGTTGACGCGGTTGGTGCCGACCTTGTTGTAGTCGCTGTCCTGCTGCGCGCCGGCCACCCAGTATTCCATGTAGCCGCCGAGCTGCAACTTGATCGGATCGGACGCCTGAGCGGCGGAAGCGAACGCACCGGCAGCGAGCAGCGCGGTGGTGCCAAAAAGAATCTTCTTCATGTTTATCCCTCGTTTGATAGGATCTGTCCGGTCCCGACCCCACACGGCGGAACCTTGCTCGGGTATAAGGAAGTCATGTTCCCCCCACTCCGTCAACGCGAACGGACCGAACTTCGGCGTTTCCACCCCCCGGTGTGGCTTTGCGGCCACACTTGCGGCGACGATCCTTCCCCCCGCCGCACCCCCGCCCCGCGCCCCGGCGCGCCCGGCGATTTTCCCGCTGGACGATCCGCCCGCGCCGGGACAAACTGTCGCGGCGATCGCGTCCGCCATAGCGCCTTCGCTTCCCGGACAACCCTGGCGATGAAAACGGTTATGACCACACAGAAATCGAGTGCCCGCTTCCGCAATCTGGCGCTGGCCGCCGTCGTCGCGGCCTCCGGCGCGTTGAGCGCCTGCGGCGATCCCAACACCCAGTACGCCTATCCCGAAAAGATCGGCGACCGGGTCTACCATCCGGGCGACAAAAGGCCGGACAGCATCCTCGGCAAGGAAGGGCTGGACGTCTTCGGCCAGTCGAAGAAAGGCGGCGATCAGGGCGGCGGCGGCGGATTGGGGGTGAACGGCTTCCTGTGGCGCGCGTCGCTGGACACGGTCAGCTTCATGCCGATCGCCTCGGCCGATCCCTTCGGCGGGGTGATCATCACCGACTGGTACGCGCCGCCGGAAACCCCGGACGAACGCTTCAAGCTGAACGTCTTCATCCTGGGCCGAGCGCTCCGCGCCGATGGGGTGAGGGTCGCCGCCTTCCGCCAGGTGAAGGACCCCGCCGGGAACTGGATCGATCGTCCGGTGGGCGCGGGGGTGATCACCGATCTGGAAAACACCGTGCTCACCCGCGCCCGCAAGATGCGCATCGCCGCCCAGGCCGGCGCGACCGAATAAATAGCGGGCAGAGCCCCCGACCCGCCGGTCCCGACGCCATGGGACCGGCGCGTCGTTTCGGAGCCCCGCAACCACGGACATCGATTGAAGAAAGGCTGGTATCGCGATCATGACGCGGATGGATGAACGCTATAATTTCCGCGAAACGGAAAAGACGTGGCAGACCCGGTGGGCGGAGACCGCCGCCTTCTCCGCCGAAACCACCTCCGACAAGCCGAAGTGCTACGTTTTGGAGATGTTCCCCTATCCGTCGGGACGCATCCACATGGGGCACGTGCGCAATTATACCTTGGGTGACGTGATCGCCCGTTTCCGCCGCGCCCAGGGATTCAACGTTCTCCATCCGATGGGGTGGGACGCCTTCGGCCTTCCCGCCGAGAACGCGGCGATCCAGAACGGGGTCCACCCGGCGAAGTGGACGCGCGAGAACATCCGGACGATGAAGGAGCAGTTCCAGCCGCTCGGCCTGTCCATCGACTGGAGCCGCGAGGTCGCCACCTGCGAACCAGAATACTATCGCCACGAACAGAAGATGTTCCTGGATTTCCTGAGGGCCGGTCTGGCCTATCGCAAGACCAGCATGGTCAACTGGGATCCGGTGGAGCACACCGTCCTCGCCAACGAACAGGTGATCGACGGCAAGGGCTGGCGCTCCGGCGCGCCGGTGGAACGGCGCGAACTGGCGCAGTGGTTCCTGAAGATCACCGCCTTCGCCGACGATCTGTTGCAGGCCCTGGAAACCCTTTCCGAGTGGCCGGACCGGGTGCGCATCATGCAGCACAACTGGATCGGCCGGTCCGAGGGCGCGCGGGTGTGGTTCGACATCGTCGGCCGCGAGGACAGGCTGGAGGTTTTCACCACCCGTCCGGATACCCTGTTCGGCGCCGCCTTCTGCGCGATTTCGATGAACCACCCGCTGGCCAAGGACCTAGCCGAAAAAGACCCGGCGCTGCGCGACTTCATCGCCGCCTGCAACGCGGTGGGTACCAGCGAGGCGGCGATCGAAACCGCCGAGAAAATGGGCTACCGCACGCCGTTCACGGTGCGCCATCCCTTCGATCCGGACTGGGGGCTCCCGGTCTACGTCGCCAATTTCGTGTTGATGGAATACGGCACCGGCGCGATCTTCGGCTGCCCGGCGCACGACCAGCGCGACATGGATTTCGCCCGCAAATACGGGCTGCCGGTCAAGGCGGTGGTCGCCCCCGCCGACGCCGACCCCGACGCCTTCGCCGCCCAGCTGGAAGCCGCCACCGAGGCCTTCACCGGCGACGGCGTCGCCATCCGCTCCGATTTCATGAACGGCCTCGCGGTGACCGAAGCCAAGCGCGCCGCGATCGCCCGCCTGGAAAGCCAGGATCGCGGACGCGGCACGGTGCCGTTCCGCCTGCGCGATTGGGGAGTTTCGCGGCAGCGCTATTGGGGCTGCCCGATTCCGGTGATTCACTGTCCGCACTGCGGCGCGGTGCCGGTTCCGGACGACCGGTTGCCGGTCACCCTGCCCGAGGACGTCAGCTTCGACGCGCCGGGCAATCCGCTGGAGCGTCATCCGACCTGGAAACACGTCGCCTGTCCACGCTGCGGCAAGCCCGCGACCCGCGAGACCGACACCTTCGACACCTTCTTCGAGTCCTCGTGGTACTTCGCCCGCTTCTGCGATCCGAAGAACGAGAGCCAGGCCTTCAACCGCGCGGCGGTGGACTACTGGCTGCCGGTGGATCAGTACATCGGCGGCATCGAGCACGCGGTGCTGCACCTTCTCTATTCCCGCTTCTTCACCCGCGCGCTTCAAACCTGCGGCTACCTCGGCCTCGCCGAGCCGTTCAAGGGGCTGTTCGCCCAGGGGATGGTCTGCCACGAGACCTATCGCGCCGATTCCGGCGCCTGGCTCTATCCGGCCGAGGTGGAAAAGCGCGACGGCGGCGCGATCGAAATCGCCTCCGGCAAGCCGGTCGTCCTCGGCCGCTCGGAAAAGATGAGTAAGTCGAAAAAGAACACCGTCGATCCCGGCCATATCATCGAAACCTACGGCGCCGACGCGGCGCGGCTGTTCATGCTTTCCGACAGCCCGCCCGACCGCGATCTGGAATGGACCGAAAGCGGCATCGACGGCGCCTGGCGCTACATCCAACGCCTGTGGCGTCTGGCGGCGCAGCCGGCGGTTCCCTTCGCCGATGCGGGCAGCCCCGCCGCCGTCGCGCTGGCTGGTTCCGCCAAGGAGACGGTGGCGCTGGCGCACCGCACCATCGCCGCGGTGACCGAGGATCTGGTCAAGCTGCGCTTCAACACCGCCGTCGCCAAGCTGCGCGAACTGACCAACCAGATCGCCGCGATCAAGCCCGAGGACGCGGGCGCGGCGGAGGCCTATCGCTTCGGCCTGGAAACCCTGCTGCGCCTGATCGCGCCGATGACCCCGCATATCGCCGAGGAAATCTGGCAGGCCGCCGGCCATGCCGCGCCCCTGACCCGCAGCGACTGGCCGCTCGCCGATCCGGCGTGGCTGACGGTCGATATGGTGACTCTCGCGGTGCAGGTCAACGGCAAACTGCGCGGCACCATCGAGACGGTGGTCGGCGCCGATGCGAAGGACGTGGAAGCCCTGGCGATGGCCCTTCCCTCGGTGCGGACCCATCTCGCCGGGCGGACGCCGAAGAAGGTCATCGTGGTGCCCAACAAGATCGTCAACATCGTCGGCTGAACGCCGCCCCCGAAGGAGGTCTCGCGATGAGGTCATTCCGGCAGATCGAAACGCGGTTTCCCGCCAAGGCCGCCGGATGCCTCGTCGTCGGCGCGGCGCTCCTCTTGGGCGGATGCGGCTTTCGCGCCATCGACGCCCACAACGCGGACGATTCGCTTTCGCCGGAACTGGCGCGCGTCAAGATCAAACGCATCCCCGACCGGCAGGGCCAGATCATCCGCACCGAGGTACGCAACACCCTCAACCCCACCGGGATCGCGGTTCCTCCCGCCTACGCATTGAGCATCACCAGCACCGAAACCATCAGCGCGCGCGGCATCCGTTTCGACGATTCGGCGATCCGCGTCGACCACACCATCGACGCCAAATTCGAACTCAGCACCTTGAGCCGCGACAAGGAAACCCCTTCCCGGGTTCTGCTGCGCGGCAACAGCCAGGCGGTGGCGCGCGGCAACCGCCCCGACTCCCTCTACGCCGCCCACGTCTCGGACGAGGAAGTGGGATGCCGCGCGGCGAAGCTGGTGGCCGAGGATATCGCCCGGCAGGTCCGCCTTTATTTCCGCAATGCCGCGCGTTACCCCGCGCCGAAACCAACCAAGACCAAATCCGGCGACGCCGCCCCGGCCTGTCCAACGAGGCCCTAGGATGAAATTATCGGGCGCCGCTGCCGACGCCTTCATCCGGCAGCCCGATCCGGCGGTGCGCGCCGTCCTGGTCTACGGCCCCGACGAAGGCCAGGTGCGCGAGCGCGCCGCCCAGCTAACCCGATCGGTCTGCCCCGATCTCCACGACCCCTTCCACATCGCCGACATCCCCCCCGCCGCGCTGAAAGACGACCCCACCCGCATCGCCGACGAATGCGCGGCGCTCGCCTTCGGCGGCGGACGGCGGGTGGTGCGCCTGTCGGGCGTCGCCGACGCCCAGGCCGCGCCGATCGTCGGCTTTCTGTCCCATCCCTTGGGCGATGCGTTGCTGATCGTTTCCGCCGGGCCGCTCGCCCCCCGCTCGAAAATTCGTTCCGCTTTCGAGACGTCAAAGCTAGCCGCTGCCATCGCATGCTATCCGCTGGAGGGCGCGCAACTGGCCTTGGCGCTGCGCGAGGCCTGCCGGGCGGCGGGCTTGCGAATCGAACCGGATGCGCAAGAGCTGCTTCTTTCCCTGCTGGCCGAGGATTCCGCCAGCTTGCGGGCCGAAGTCGAAAAACTTCGCCTCTACGCCGGAAACGACGCCCAGCCGATCACCTCCGAAGACGTCCGCGCCTGCTGCGGCGACCAGTCGGAACACTCGATCCAGGAACTCGCCAGCGCCGTCGCCGACGGCAACCATGCCGCCGCCCAGGCGATCAGCGACCGCCTGCTCGCCGCCGGAGACTCCCCCATCTCCATCCTGCGCGGCCTTGCCCGCCACTTCGACCGCCTGCTTCAGGCCCGTGCCGCCAGCGAGGCCGGAACCCCCCCGGAACAGGCGTTGAAAGACTTGAGGCCGCCGGTATTTTTCAAGGAAATCAACAGCTTCCGAAGGCAGATGGGGGCCTGGACGTCTCCCGCCCTGCTCGCCGCCATCAACCGCCTGGTCGAAACCGAACGTTTGTGCAAAACCACCGGCATTCCCGCCTCCATCGTCGCGCAACGCGGCTTCATGGAAATCGCCTCTCTCGCCAAACGCACCCGCCGGTGAAGGGAAGGGTTAGGGGTTTCACCCCTGGGCCCCACCAAGGGCCTCGGGCCCTTGGATTCCATGACTTGTTTCTTCCAAGGGGTGGGCAACGCCTTCACCCCTTGGAAGAAATAATACGGGGTCGAGGGGTCCGCGACCCCTCGCGGGGACTTGGGGGCGGAGCCCCCGACCTTCCTTTCCCTCAGCCCGGGCGGCCGAGGCGTTGCAGCAGGTCGTCGAGTTGTTCGAGGGTTTTGTATTCGATGGAGAGTTTACCGCCCGACCCTTGAGAATCGATGGAGACCTTGAGGCCAAGCGTTTCGGTCAGGTCGTGTTCCAGGGCGCGGCAATCAGCATCCTTGCCGGACGGCGCGGCGGCCTCGCGGGGGGATTTGGGTTTGTGGCCGGATTTCGCCAGACGCTCCGCCTGACGGACGTTGAGGCCCTTTTCGGCGATCTCGCGGGCCAGGGCGACGGCATTGTCCAGCCCCAGCAGGGCGCGGGCATGACCGGCGCTCAAGGAGCCCATTTCCATCATCTGCTTGACCTCGTCCGGCAGGGCAAGCAGGCGCATGGTGTTGGCGACGTGGCTGCGGCTTTTGCCCACCGCCTTGGCCAGATCTTCCTGGGTGTGGTGGAATTCCTCTTGCAGGCGGCGATAGCCTTCCGCTTCTTCCAGGGCGTTCAGGTCCTGGCGTTGCAGGTTTTCGACCAGGGCGACTTCCAGGACCTCCTGGTCGCCCATCTCGCGCACCACCACCGGCACCTCGTGCAACTGGGCGCGCTGCGCGGCGCGCCAGCGGCGTTCGCCGGCGATGATCTCGTAGATGTCGTTCATCCCGGCGGCGCGGCGCACCAGAAGCGGCTGCAAGACGCCGCGTTCGCGGATCGAGGCAGCCAGATCGTCGATCGCCGCCTCGTCGAAAACCTGGCGCGGCTGGAACGGACTGGGGGTCAGGGAGGAAACCGGCAACACCGTCGGACCACGGTTTTCGGCGGCGGTTTCGGCGGGAATCGGGTCTTCGCCCAGAAGGGCGCTCAAGCCCCGGCCCAGGTTGCGGCGTTTGGTCTCGTCACTCATGCGGTGGCACTTCGTTCTTGTTTAAGGATTTCCCCGGCAAGCCGGATATAGGCTTGCGACCCGGCGCAACGCAGATCGTAAAGCAGCGCGGGTTTGCCGTGCGACGGCGCTTCCGACATGCGGACGTTGCGTGGAATCACCGTCTGATAGACCTTGTCGCCGAAATAACCGCGCACGTCGTCGGCGACCATGCCCGCCAGATTGTTGCGGCTGTCGAACATGGTCAGGACGATGCCCTGGATTTCCAGATGCGGGCTGAGGGCGCGGCGCACCCGTTCGATGGTCTTCATCAGGTGGCTGATGCCTTCCATGGCGAAGAATTCGCACTGCAACGGCACCATCACCGAATCCGCCGCGCACAGGGCGTTCAGGGTCAGAAAGCCGAGCGCCGGGGGGCAGTCGATCAGAATGTAATCGAAATTCAGGGCGGCGGTGGTCAGGGCGGCGCGCAGCTGGAATTCGCGTTCCTCGACCGAAACCAGCTCCACCTCCGCCCCGGCCAAGCGCATGTCCGCCGGGATGATCGACAGCTGGGGAATATCGGTGGCCTGAATCGCTTCCGCCGCCGGGATCATCCCCGACAGAACCTGATACGATCCCTTGCTTCGCCGCGCCGTGCCGATACCCAGGCCGGTGCTGGCGTTGCCCTGGGGGTCGAGGTCGATCAACAGCACGCTCCGCCCCACCGCCGCCAGGGCGGTGGCCAGATTGATCGCGGTGGTGGTCTTACCCACGCCGCCTTTCTGGTTGGCGATCGCGACGATGCGGCGCAACGGCGGTTTTTCAGGCATTTGGTCCGGAACCATGTCGGCGGGCCTCGTCGATTTTCAGGATGACCGCGTCCGGGTCGGTGATGTTGGGGAATTTTTCGACCCACAGTGTCCAGGTTTTTTCCGCTTCCGTCAATTCCGCTTGGGCGTTTCGCCCCTTGGGAAACAGGAAAACCGTGCCGGGATGGCGGAACCCCTGGGCATAATCCAGCAGGTCGGAGACCGGGGCCAGGGCGCGGGCGGTGACCACATCCGCATCCAGGCCGCTCAACGACTCGATGCGCTGCGCATGCACCGCCGCCTCGACCCCGCACAAACGCGCGGAGTCGCGCAAGAATACCGCCTTCCACGAATCGGATTCCGCCAGATGCACCGTCCAACGCTTCAGCAGCGCCAGAATCATCCCCCGGAAATCCCGCGCCGGAGCCGATATCGACGATGGTTTTCGCCCCCACCGGAATCAACGGCGCGAGTTGCAGGGAATCGAGGATGTGCCGTTCCCACAGATGAGGCAGGGTTTTTGCGCCGATCAGATTGATCGCCTTCTGCCACTTTTCCAGATGCGCGGCAAAGACCGCGATTCGCTCCGCCGCCGTGGCATCGACTCCGTAACAGGCATCCAGCGCCGCGCATCTGGCGATGATCTCGTTGTGTTTCACGTGAAACAATCCTTAAAACCAGGACAGGGGCTTTGCCCCTGGACCCCATCGGGGTCGCGGACCCCGAACCCCATTCCTTGTTTTCGCCGCGAAGCGGCCATCGACCCTCACGCCGCGTGATCGTCTTATCGCGCTTGCTCGGAAAATGCATCAGGCGTTTTCCTCGTCCTCGGCCTTGCCTCGGACCGCCGCCGTTGGCGGCGTCCCTACGAACGCCTTCGGCGTTCTCCATCGCGAAAATAAAGTCACGGGATCAAAGGGGCGACGCCCCTTTGCGGGTCCGGGCAACGCCCGGCCTGGTTTTACCCCTTCACGAACCGCAACAGCGCCGTTACCGCCGCCGGGGTAACGCCGGGGATACGGGCGGCGGCGCCCAGGGTCGCGGGGCGCGCGGCCTTCAGCTTGCCCAGCGCCTCGTTGGAAAGACCGCCGATCTCCTCAAAGGGCAGGTTTTCCGGCAGCTTCAGGCTTTCGTCGCGACGGAAGGAGTCGATATCGTGGCGTTGACGGTCCAGATACCCGGCATAGCGGGATTCGACATCCAGTTGTTCCAGAACGTCGGCGCGGATATCCGCCAGATCCGGCCAGGCGGTCAGCACTTTCTCCCGCCCGACGCCAGGATTGGCCAGAAGCTCGAAGGCGCTGCGTCGCACGCCGTCCTGATTCAAGGTCCAGCCGAAGGCGATGGCTTGATTAGGGGTCACGGCGCGTTCGGCGAAGCGGACCCGCGCCCGTTCCAGAGCCTCGGTCTTGGCGGCGAAGGCGTCGGCGCGTTCCCGCCCGACGCAACCCCAAGCGATGCCCTTGGCGGTCAAACGCAGATCGGCGTTGTCGGCGCGCAGACTCAAGCGGTATTCGGCGCGAGAGGTAAACATCCGATAGGGTTCGTTGGTCCCCAGGGTCACCAGATCGTCGATCATCACCCCGATATAGGCATCCGCACGATCCAGAATCACCGGCTCCTGCCCCGCCGCCTGCCTTGCCGCGTTCAATCCGGCGATCAACCCCAGGGCGGCGGCCTCCTCGTAACCGGTTGTGCCGTTGATCTGCCCGGCCAGGAACAGCCTGGCGACAGCGCGAGTTTCCAGGCTGGGACGCAGGTTGCGCGGATCGACGAAATCGTACTCGATGGCATAGCCGGGACGCAGGATCGTCACTTTTTCCAACCCGGGGATCGAGCGGATCATCGCCTCCTGCGCGTCGGTGGGCAGAGAGGTGGAAATGCCGTTGGGATAAACGGTGAAATCGTCCAACCCTTCGGGCTCCAGAAAAATCTGGTGGCTGTCGCGGTGGGCGAAACGCACCACCTTGTCCTCGATCGAGGGGCAATAGCGCGGCCCGACGCTGTTGATCTGCCCGGAATAGAGCGGCGCGCGGTCCAGGTTGGCGCGGATGATCGCATGGGTTTGGGCGGTGGTCGCGGTGATGCCGCAGGCGACCTGCGGGGTTTCGATGCGTTCGGTCAGGAAAGAGAACGGTACCGGCGGCTCATCGCCCTTTTGCATTTCCAGCGCCGCCCAATCGATGGTGCGTCCGTCCAGGCGCGCTGGGGTGCCGGTCTTCAGGCGGCCGACATCCAGCCCCAGACGGGACAGGGCCGCGGACAGGCTAAGACATGGCGCCTCCCCCACCCGGCCGCCCGGCGTTTGTTCCAGCCCGACGTGCAAAATCCCCTTCAGGAAAGTGCCGGTGGTCAACACCACGCAGGCGGCACGATACTCCCGCCCATCCGCGGCGCGAACTCCAAGAACCTGGCTTCCATCCGCCGAAGCGAGCAGATCCTCCACCGCCGCCGAGATTAGGGTCAGGTTGGGTTGCGCTTCCAACCCGGCGCGCGCCGCCCGACGATACAACGCACGATCCGCCTGGGCGCGTGGCCCCTGCACCGCCGGACCCTTGGACTGGTTAAGAACGCGGAACTGGATGCCGGTAGCGTCGATCCAACGCGCCATGCAGCCGTCCAGGGCATCGATTTCGCGCACCAGATGACCTTTCGCCAATCCGCCGATCGCCGGATTGCACGACATTTCACCCAGGGTTTCCAGGCGATGGGTCATCAGCGCGGTCCGCGCGCCGAAACGGGCGGCGGCGGCGGCAGCCTCGCAACCCGCGTGGCCACCGCCGACGACGATGACATCGAAACCGAAAGACTCCAAAATCGTCATCATTTTCCGATACAGAATTCGCCGAAAATCCGGTCGAGCACATCCTCGACATCGACCCGGCCGGTGATCCGCCCCAACTCGCGCACCGCCAGGCGCACGTCCTCCGCCCGCAGATCGGCATCGGGATTGGCAAGCGCCCGGTCCAACGCCGCCAGGGCCGCCGCCGTGATCTCGCGGTGACGCTCGCGGGTCAGCGGCGCATCCTCCCCCGCCCGATCGGCGGCCAGAGCCTTCAACCGCGCCACCAGATTCGCGACCAGGGCATCGAACCCCTCTCCGGTTAGGGTGGAAACGGCCAAGGGCCCGATCCCTTCGACCGGCGCAATCGCCAAGCCAAGGTCGGCCTTGTTGACCACAACCAGGGTCTTCGTGTCAACCCAGACCCAGGCCGGATCGCCGGGGGTGGGCCATGCCTCGGCGGAAAACACAGCGATCCGCAGGTCGGCGGCGGCAATGGCGTGTTCGGCGCGACGAATCCCCTCCACCTCGATGTCCTCGGCGGCGATCCGCAAACCCGCCGTATCGCTCACCGTGACCAGCAAGCCCTCGACCACCAGATCGGCGGAAACCCGGTCCCGCGTGGTTCCCGGAGTCGGTGCGACGATCGCCACCTCCCAGCCCGCCAGACGGTTAACCAGGCTGGACTTGCCCGCGTTGGGCGGCCCGAACACCGCGACCGAAAGCCCCTGACGCACCCGTGCGCCCGCCTTCGCCGAATCGACCAAGGCGGCCAGATCGGCGCGCAAGGCGTGGATCAGCGCGACGCCGCGGGTATGGGTTTCGGGCGGCAGGTCGTCGTCGGGAAAGTCGATCTCCGCCTCGACGAAGGCCAGCGCATCGATTCCCCGCCGCCGCAAGTCGTTGAAGCGGCGAGCCAAGGCCCCATCCATCTGCTTCAACGCCTGACGTCGCTGCGCCTCGGTCTCCGCCGCCAGCAGATCGGCCAGCCCTTCGGCGGCGGTCAGGTCCATCTTGCGGTTGTCGAAGGCGCGGCGGGTGAACTCCCCCGCTTCCGCCCAGCGCAGTCCGGGCTGAAGAGACAAGACCTCGGCCAGCCGGGCGAGAACCGCGCCGCTGCCGTGAACGTGCAGTTCCACCACGTCCTCGCCGGTAAAACTGGCGGGAGCCGGAAAACCCACCGCCAGACCATGATCGATCGCCTCGCCGGTGGCCGGGTCGCGGAAGACCGCACGAACCATCCAGCGCGGTTCGAATCCCATCCGTCCGGTCAACGCGGTCGCGGCGGCGAACGCGCGCGGCCCCGACAGGCGCAAAACCGCCACCCCAGCGCGACCCGGCGCGGTGGTTGGGGCGAAGATCGTTGATGTCTCGGATGCGGCCATCGGGCGGCAATCCTCCTCGCTTGTTTCGGGGTGGCGCTGTTTCACGTGAAACATCCGCCGATCTACCGCGCCGACTCGACGGACGCGGACGAAGCCCCCATCTTTCGGATATCATCCATCGAACGGAGCCGTCGCCATGACATTTGGAGCCCTAACCCTACCCTCTCCCTTCGGGCCTCTGGCCCTGTTCGCCGCCGACGGCAAGATCGTCGCCCTGGAATGGGGGCAAGGCGCCGCCACGCCGGGGACCATACCCGAGGTCCCGTCCGCCGCCAAGGACCAGTTGGCCGCCTATTTCAACCGGCGGCTGACCGCCTTCGACCTGCTGCTGGACCCCGCCGGAACCGACTTCCAGAAACGGGCATGGGCGACGATGCGAGCGATCCCCTTCGGCCAGATCCGGACCTATGGCGACGTCGCCGCCGAACTGAAAACCGCGCCGCGCGCCGTCGGCGGCGCCTGCGGCGCCAACCCCATCCCCATCCTCATCCCCTGTCATCGCATCGTCGGCGGCAACGGACAGATGGGTGGATATTCCGGAGACGGCGGAATCGTCACCAAGACGGCGCTATTACGCCTGGAAAATGCCGCGATTTAACCAGGGGATGTAAAACCAAGCCGGGCTCTGCCCGGACCCAGCAAGGGCCTCGGGCCCTTGCATCCCATTCGTTCTTCGCCGCGCCAGCGGCAATCGACCATCACGTCGCCGCGCGACGGTTCATCGCGCTTCGCGCGAAATCTAAGGAATGGGATGCGCGAAGGGCCTAAGGCCCTTTGCACCATTTTTGACGAACTAGCTGTTCATCGAGTCGAAGAAATTGTTGTTGTTCTTCGACAGCCGCAGCTTGTCCAATAGGAACTCCATGGCGTCCACCACGCCCATCGGCATCAGGACGCGGCGCAGCACCCACATCTTCTGAAGGATGCCCCGTTCCACCAGCAATTCCTCTTTGCGGGTGCCGGAACGGGTGATGTCGATGCCGGGGAAGGTCCGCTTGTCGGTCAGCTTGCGATCGAGGATGATTTCCGAGTTGCCGGTGCCTTTGAACTCTTCGAAGATCACTTCGTCCATGCGTGAGCCGGTATCGATCAAGGTGGTGGCGATGATCGTCAGCGAGCCGCCTTCCTCGATATTGCGCGCGGCGCCGAAAAAGCGCTTCGGCCTTTGCAGGGCGTTGGCATCGACGCCGCCGGTCAGCACCTTGCCCGAGCTGGGGACCGTGGTGTTGTAGGCGCGCGCCAGTCGGGTGATCGAATCCAGCAGAATCACCACGTCGCGCTTGTGCTCGACCAGACGTTTCGCCTTTTCGATCACCATTTCCGCCACCTGGACATGGCGCGAGGCTGGTTCGTCGAAGGTGGAGCTGACCACCTCGCCCCTTACCGAGCGGGCCATGTCGGTGACTTCTTCCGGGCGTTCGTCGATCAGAAGAACGATCAGACAGACGTCCGGGTGATTGGCCGAAATCGCATGGGCGATGTTTTGCAGCATCACCGTCTTGCCGGTGCGCGGCGGCGCCACGATCAAGGCGCGCTGGCCCATGCCCAAGGGTGCGATCAGATCGATGACGCGGGTGGTGTATTCCTTGGTCTTGGCCGGATTCTCGACCTCCAGCCGCAGCCGACGCTCCGGATACAAGGGCGTCAGATTGTCGAAGTTGATGTGGTGGCGGACTTCGTCCGGTTCGCCGAAATTGATCTTGTTGACCTTGAGTAGGGCGAAATAGCGTTCGCCCTCTTTCGGCGCGTGAATTTCGCCTTCCACGGTGTCGCCGGTGCGCAGACCGAAGCGCCGCACCTGGCTGGGCGAGACGTAAATGTCGTCCGGACCCGGCAGATAGTTCGCCTCGGGTGAGCGCAGGAAACCGAAACCGTCCTGGAGAATTTCCAGAACCCCGTCGCCATAGATCGCCGTGTCGTTTTCCGCCAACTGCTTCAGAATGGCGAACATCGTGTCCTGCTTGCGTAGGGTCGAGGTATTCTCGATTTTCAGACTTTCGGCGAATTCCAGCAATTCGGCCGGCGTTTTGCCTTTTAATTCTTGAAGGTGCATGAAGGCCCTTGATGGCTTAAACACTGAACCCGAGACGCTTAAAAACCGGAGTGGTGAGAAATCGCCGTCCTGATCGAATGTGGAGCGACACGGAAGACGGTGGAGAGGGAACGTGAGGACTTTCGGTGGATCCTGTCGACCGCGCGCCGAAACATTCGGGGGTCGTTTACCCAATCGTCCACGGGAAGTCAAACACCAAAACCGCGGCAACACTAAAAGGGACGGACCACGACGAGGACGACTATACCGATAAATAGACCGATTGGGAATACCTTCAAGACCTAGTGGGCGATCCCTTCGCGCAACGGCAGTCCCTGCCCATGGCGGCGCGACCAAAGGAACAGGCGCAGGTGAAACGCCAGCAGCAGCCACACCGCCGCGAATTTGACATACAGCCACGCCTTGTCCAGGTCGCCATAGGAGGCGACGAGAACGACCCCACTGAAAACCGCCAGAACCATTGCCGGATTGGCAAGACCAGCGAGCAACCGACGACCGTACACCACCCAAAGGGCCGGCGTTTCGCCATCGGCGGAGAGGACCAGGCGTTGCGTCGCCGCGATCAGCCCGCCGCACCACCCGATCGCCGCGACGACGTGCAGAGCCTTGATCTAAACGTAAAATTCGTAATGTAAATCAATCACTTCACCGGGGTTCCAGGAGGCATTTTCCAGAAGCCGCATCGCAAGCCCGGCGGCAGGCGTCGCCGGTCAGCAGCCAGTCGCCGGTGATCGGACAATCCACCGCCCGATCCACCATGTCGGCCAATCCGCCGATGAAGCGGGGATCGCATTGCGCCGTCGGCGTGCGCACATAGACGGGAACCCCGGACTTTTCCGTGATCTCGCGATAGTCCATGTCGAGTTCGACTAGGGTTTCCGAGTGTTCGGAAACGAAGGCGATCGGCACCACCACCAGGGATTTTCCCTCCGCTCCGGCGCGTTCGATCATCTCTTCGGTTTCCGGACCGATCCAGACCTGCGGACCAACCCGGCCTTGATAGGATAATACCCAGTCTAGCCCGGGCAGGCTCAACGCCGCCACTACCGCATGAACCCCGGCCTCGACATGGATGGGGTAGGGATCACCCGCATCGACAATGGATTTCGGTAAGCCGTGGGCGGAAAAGATCACCCGTACCATATTCAGGTCGGCAAAGTCGGCCAGCGCGACCTCGATGCTGGCCGCCACCGCATGAATCCATCCCAGCAAGGTCGGCCAGCAGTATATCGCCACTTGCGGACAGGAGATCCCCCGTGCCGTCGCGTGATGCCGCCAGTCCGCCAGTGACGATCCGGTGGTGGTGGTCGAGTACTGGGGATAGAGCGGCAGCAGAATCACCTTGTCGGGGGCCCAGGCGGCAACCTCGGCGGCAACCTTGGCCGCCATCGGATGCCAATAGCGCATGCAAACGAAGCACCGACAGTCCGTATCGTTGCGACGTAGGATTAGGCGCTCCTGTAGGGCCGCCGCCTGCGCCAGGGTCTGCGCCAGAAGGGGTGATGCGCTGCCGATTCGCCGATAGTTGTCCAGCGCGGTGGCCAGCCGTTGCCGCACGATCCATTTGCCGAGCATCCAACGCAACGGTTTCGGCATGGTCAGGATCGCCGGATCGGCGAACAGGTTGGTCAGGAACGGTTTGACCGCATCCAGGGAATCCGGCCCGCCGAGATTGAACAAGACCACGGCCATGCGTTTCATCGGGCGGCTTCGCCTCCGTTACGGATCAAGCGGATCAAAGCCTCGACATGTTGCGGTGGGGTATCCGGCAAAATGCCGTGCCCTAGGTTGAAGATGAACCGCCCGTCGCCCCAGGCGGCCAGAATATCGCGGACCGCGCGCTCCATCGCCGGGCCGCCGATCCGCAGGATGGCCGGATCGAGATTGCCTTGAATCAGGGTTTGCTTCTGCACCACGTCACGCGCCCAGGGCAGCGGAACCATCGAATCCAAAGCTAAACCATCGGCTTTCCCTAAGCGTTCCGCTAAACCGTCGAATCGCGCCCCCGCGCCGCGTGCGAAGACCAGAACCGGAACATGAGGAAAAGTGCGCTTGATTCGGGTGACGATCCGGGCGATCGGGTCTTCTGCCCAGTGACGGAAACCCCAATCGTCGAACACTCCGGCCCAGGTATCGAAAATCTGCAATGCCTGCGCCCCCGCCCGCACCTGCGCCGAGAGATGCAGGACCACCGCCTCCACCAGTATTTCGATCAGACGGGAAAAATCCTCGGGCCGCGCATAAGCCCAGTATTTCGCCAAGGCGAATTCCCGGCTGCTCCGGCCCTCCAGCATATAGGTGGCGATCGTCCAAGGTGCGCCGGAGAACCCGATCAACGTCACCTCGCCGGGCAAGGCGGCGCGCAACTTGGCCACTGCATCGTAAACCGGCGCCAAATGGGATTCCATGCGGGTTAATGACAAGGCGGCGAAGTCGGCGGTTTCCTCCAACCGCATCAGGACCGGTCCGACCCCTTCCTTGAAACGGGTCATCTGCCCCAAACCGTCGGGAATCACCAGAATATCGGAAAACAGGATCGCCGCATCCAAATCGAAGCGCCGGATCGGCTGTAAGGCGACCTCCATCGCCAAATCCGGCGAATAACAGAGGTCGAGGAACGATCCCGCCCTGGCCCGCACTTGACGGTATTCAGGCAGATAACGTCCCGCCTGACGCATCAGCCAGATCGGCGGACGATTCAGGGAACCGGAAAACGCCGACAGAAAATAGGTCTTGGCAAGCACGGGGGAAGGGATCACGGACGGCACTCCGGAAAAATGGAAAACTCCACCTAAACCTAAAAACCTTGAATCAAGGGTATTGGTAGTGATTGGGGATGGGAATCATGGGGATTAATCGTTTTCCACAAATCCACCCACAGATTGAAAAAAAATCACGGAACCCGTGGTAGTGTCTGGGATAACTTTTGGAAAAGCTTATCAAGATATTGATACTCCTGGTCGAAAAAAAACACCCACAAGGGCTGAAAAATCGGGATAACCTAGCCTGAAAAGCCCACGATCCCCGCGATTCATCCTTTCCCGTCGGAAACCGAGGCGATGGGAAAACTCCAGGAGGGGAATCCCCGGAACGGGGAGGAAAAACCGGCCTAGGGAGAAAAACCGGATTCATCCACAATCCGTCCCCAGATTGCCAGGGGATAAACTCCGGGGTAACGTGGTCCGGCAACCGGTGAGAATCCGACAGTTCCTTAACCACGGGAGACGGCATTGGCCGAAGGTATCGAATCCTTTCACGTTCATCTGGTTTCCGACTCCACGGGGGAAACCATCGCCACCGTGGCGCGGGCCTGCCTGGTTCAGTTTTCCGACACCCGGGCGATTCAGTATCTTTGGTACCTGGTGCGCACCCCAGCCCAGGTTCAACGGGTTCTGACCGGAATTTCCAACGATCCCGGCCTGGTCCTATTCACCATGGTTGATACCAAAGCGCGTCATGCCCTGGAAAGCGGTTGCCGTAATTTGAATGTTCCCTGTATCGCGGTGCTCGACCCGGTGATGGGCGGACTGGCCAATTTACTGGGACGGGGCATCATCGGTCGTCCCGGTGGCCAGCACGTTCTCGACGCCGTTTATTACAAACGCATGGACGCCATCGAGTTCGCGATCAGCCACGACGACGGGCAATCCCTGAACGATCTTGAATCCGCCGACGTCGTCCTGGTCGGGGTCTCCCGCACCTCGAAGACGCCAACCTGCACCTATCTGGCTAATCGCGGCCTGAAGGTCGCCAACGTGCCGCTGGTGCCGGGAATTCCCCTGCCGGAGGAGCTCGACCGGTTGCAAAAGCCGGTGATCATCGGCCTGACCCGCGAACCGCGCAGCCTGTCCGACATCCGGCAAAACCGTTTGCGTCTGCTGCGCGAGGACGACAGCACCAGCTATGCCCAGCTGGATTCGGTCACCAAGGAGGTGATGGAGGCGCGGCGGATTTTCGCGTGGCGCGGCTGGCCGGTGATCAACGTCACCCGGCGATCGATCGAGGAAGCCGCCGCCACCATCATCGATCTGTACCACCAGAAATATCCGGAGGCACGCAATGAAACCTGAGGACAAGCTGATCCTAGCGTCCGGCAGTTCAGCGTGGCATCGCCTGTTAGCCGAAGCCGGGGTGCCGCACCGGGTGATTCCGACCAATCTGGATGAAGCGGCGGTGAAGCGACGGTTGCGCCTAACCCAAGCCGACGCCGAAGCCTGCGCCCTGGCCCTGGCCGAGGAAAAAGCCGCCGCCGTGTCGCCCCACCATCCCGACGCCTGGATTCTGGGGTGCGATCAGGTGCTGATCGCCGACGGCGACTGGCTGGACAAGCCGGAAACCCCGGAAGCCCTACACGCCCAACTGCTTCGTCTGCGCGGCCGCAAACATGTCCTGATCTCCGCGCTTTGCCTGATGAAAAACCGCGCCGTTGATTGGCGGCACGTCGGACGCGCCACCCTAACCATGCGTTCCTTCAGTGACGAATTCCTGGAAACCTATATCCGAACCGTCGGTCCACAGGTTCTGTCGGCGGTCGGCGGCTACAGCATCGAGGGCTGGGGGGCGCAGCTTTTCGCGCGCATCGACGGGTCGGTTCATGCGATCATGGGCCTGCCGTTGATACCCCTGCTCGCCCGGCTGCGCCGGATCGGATTGATGCCGTCATGACCCTTTCGCCGCTCGTTCTTGCCCATACCGGAAAAACCCAGCTGGCCGGAGTCATCGGCTGGCCGGTGGCGCATTCCCAATCGCCCCGTCTGCATGCTTATTGGTTGGCGGAGCATGGCATCGACGGCGCCTATCTGCCTTTGGCGGCGCCTCCCACCCATCTGGGGGAGGCGGTGCGCGGCCTGTTCGCCCTGGGCTTTCGCGGCGCCAACGTCACCATCCCCTACAAGGAAGCGGTAATTCCCCTGATCGACCGGATCACCCTGGTGGCGCGTCAGATCGGCGCGGTCAATACCCTGATCGTTAGCCAGGACGGAACCGTTACCGGCACCAACACCGACGCGGAGGGGTTTCTTCATAACCTCAAGGACCGCGCGCCGAACTGGCGCGGCGACCGTCCGGTGGCGGTGCTGGGCGCGGGCGGCGCGGCGCGGGCGGTTTGCGCCGCCCTGCTGGAGGCTGGGGTTCCGGAACTCCGCCTGTTCAACCAGACTCTTGAAAAAGCCGAACATCTGGCTGATTCCATTCGTATCCATCGTGCCGCTGCGATCCGCACCCTGCTCCTGGACGATGCCACCTGGGCGGCGGGCGCGGCGGATCTGGGCCTGGTTGTCAACACCACATCCCTCGGCATGACCGGGCATCCACCACTGACCCTCGATCTGGAGCGGCTGCCCGCCGACGCGGTGGTCGCCGACATCGTCTACAATCCGCTGGAAACGCCGTTTCTTCTCGCGGCGGCGGAACATGGCCTGACCGCCGTGGACGGGTTGGGGATGTTACTGTTCCAGGCGCGCGCCAGCTTCGCCGCCTGGTTCAGCCAAACCCCGGAAGTGACGGAAGATCTGCGCGCCTTCGTCCGTCAGGGCCTGGGGCTTTGAACATGCGGGTGATCGGTCTGACCGGCTCCATCGCCATGGGCAAAAGCACCACCGCCGCGATGCTGCGCCGCCTAGGTCTTCCGGTGCACGACGCCGATGCCGCGGTGCATCGCCTGACCGCCGCGGGCGGCCGCGCCGTCGCCGCCATCGCCGCCCGCTTTCCCGGCGTGGTCGATGAAAGGGGCGCGGTCGATCGCCGCCTTCTGGGACCCCGCGTTTTCAAGAATCCATCCGAATTGAAGGCGCTGGAAGCTATCCTTCATCCTTTGGTAAAGGATGAAGAAAGGCGCTTCATGCAGCGGCAAAGACGCGAAAAACGCCGTATCGTCGTCCTCGATATCCCGCTTCTGTTCGAGGCCCGGGGCGAGGGGCGCTGCGACGAGGTTTGGGTGGTTTCCGCCCCCCACGTCATCCAGATCCAAAGGGCGCTGCGCCGCCCCGGCACGAACGGCGACCGCCTGGCGGCGATTCGTGCCCAGCAGATTCCCGATGCCGACAAGCGCCGTCGCGCCAATCGCATCATCTCTACCGGACTGGGCCGCCGCTTCGCCTGGGACGCGGCGGTCCGCGCCCTGGCCCGCGTCAAGACAAGGAAACACCCCAATGCGTGAAGTCGCGCTGGATACCGAAACCACCGGCCTCGATCCCGACAGCGGCGACCGCATCGTCGAGGTCGCCTGCGTCGAACTGATCAACCATCAGCCAACCGAACGGTTCTATCACACCTATGTCAATCCCCTGCGCGACATACCCGAGGAAGCCCGTCGCGTCCATGGCCTGACCGCCAAATTCCTGTCGGACAAGCCGCTGTTTTCGGAAATCGCCGAGGGCTTCCTGGCCTTCATCGGCGACGCGCCGCTGGTCATCCACAACGCCGCCTTCGACATGAAGTTCCTGAACGCGGAACTTCGCCGCGCCAGACACAAGCTTCTGCCCTTCGACCGCGCCATCGATACCCTGCGCATCGCCCAGGACAAGTTTCCCGGCGCCCGGGTCAATCTGGACGCCCTGTGCGCCCGCTTCGGCATCGACAACGCCCACCGCACCCTGCACGGCGCGTTGCTCGATACCCGCCTGCTCGCCGAGGTCTATCTGGAACTCTGCGGCGGACGCGAACCCGGACTCGCCCTTTTGTCCGCCAACGCCGCCCGAACCGCCGATGGCGCGCCGCGCCGCGTCCAGCTCGAACGCCCCTTCCACCAACCCCGCCCCCACGCGCCGACGGCGGAGGAAACCCAGGCGTTCGAGGCCTTCATCGATAAACTGAAGGACCCGATCTGGCGCAAGGGTGGTTGACGTCTGGAAAATCAGGCCAGGCTGCTTTCAGACCCCGCGTAGGAAAAACGTTGCGAGGGAACTTGGTTCCCTCGCGCTCCCTATTTCCTAAGAGTCTTGCGCTTAACGCGAACGAACCATCACGCGGCGTGAAGGCGAAAAGCCGCTTGCGCGGCGAAAAAGAAAATGGGATGCAAGGGCCTAAGGCCCTTGCTGGGTGTGGGTGAAGCCCACGGACTTTACCCGCACGGTTACGCCTGGGTATCGACGGAAGCGCCGGGACCGGCCGGGGTTTGGCCCTCGCCCTTCGGGCCACCCTTCGAGACCACCACCATGGCGGCGCGCAGCAGGCGGTCGTGCAGGACATAGCCCGGCTGAAAGACCTGGACCACGGTGCCGTTGGGGACGGAGGTATCCTCGAGCTCCTGCACCGCCTGATGGACGTGCGGGTCGAACGGCGCGCCGATGCCGGGCACGGCGCGGACGTGGTAGTGTTCCAGCGCCTCGATCAGGCCTTTTTCGGTCATTTCCAGGCCGATCGCCAGATTCTTCACCGCGACATCCAGGCTGTCGTCCTTGGGTAGGGCGGCTAGGGCGCGTTGCAGGTTGTCGGCCACCGGCAGGATGTCCTTGGCCAGACCCTGCAAGGCATAGCGCAGGCGGCTTTCGATCTCGGCGGCGGTGCGCTTGCGGATGTTGTCCATCTCGGCGTGGGCGCGGATATAGCCGTCCTTCAGCTGGGCGACCTCGGCCTCCAGTTGGGTGATCTTGTCCTCGGGCGAGGCTTCCGCTGGGGTTTCGACGGCGGGTTTGGTGGCGGCGGCTTCCGGGGGAAGTTCGGTGTCGGGAGTGTCCTGGTTCATCGCGGAAATGTCTCTGACTCTGTTTCGTGGGCGCGCCGCCGGCGTCAGCCGATCAGGCGCGTCAAGACCCCGGCGGTGAAATCCACCAGAGGGATTATGCGACCATAGTTGAGACGCGTCGGTCCCACCACCCCTATCGCGCCGACGACCTTTTCCGAGGTGGAGCGGAACGGCGCGACGATCAGCGACGAACCGGATACCTCGAACAACGGACTGTCGGAACCGATGAAGATTTGGACGCCTTCCGCCTGATTCGCAATATCCAGAAGCGAAAGAAGACGTTCCTTCACCTCCAGCACCTCGAACAGGGCGCGGATGCGTTCCAGTTCGGCGTGAACAAAGGCCCGCGCCTCGGCCATGGTGCGGCCGACGATATGGGCGTTCAGGTAATTGGTCGCTTCCGCCAGGACCGAGGGCGGCGGGTCGGCGGGGACCGAAATCACCCGGTTCTCCACCAGGCCGTCGCGGTTGACCGTGACCACCAGAACCCGGCCTTCCGACAGGGCGACGAACTCGACGTGTTTCAGCGGCGCTTCGGCCTTCGGCGCGAAGACCAGACCGGCGCAGCGCGACAGGCCGGACAACAGCGACGTGGTGCTTTCCAGAGCGGTGGCGAGGTCCTGGCCGCTTTGCCGACAGCGCGCCTCGATCAGGCTTTGCTCGCCGGGGTCGATGTGGCCGATTTCCATCAGGCCGGAAATGAAGAACTTCAGCCCCGCCTCGGTCGGCAGTCGCCCGGCGGAGGTGTGCGGCGCATAGATCAGGCCCAGGGCCTCCAGGTCCGCCATCACCGCGCGGATGGTGGCGGGGGACAGCGGCTGGGAAAGACGCGCCGACAGGGCGCGCGATCCCACCGGTTCGCCGGTCTCGACATACGAATCGACGATCAGGCGGAAAACCTCGCGCGAGCGCTCGTTCAGCGCGGCAAGGGGAGTGGCGGCGGACAAGGGCGTCTTGGCGTCGGTCATGGGCAAAACCTAATAAACGCCGGGCGAAAAGGAAAGGCCTTGGGGCGTCGGGGGTCTTGTGTTTTGCTGCACGGATGGGTACATCCCAAGGGAACGCCTCTTCCAGAACAAAGGATTCTTCCATGCGCCCTTCCGGCCGCGCCTTCGACGCCCTGCGCACCATCGTTCTTGAACCCAATTTCAGCAAGCACGCGGAAGGGTCCTGCCTCGCCAGGTTCGGCGACACCCACGTGCTGTGCACCGCCTCGGTCGAGGACCGGGTGCTCTCGTGGATGCGCAACACCGGGCGCGGCTGGATCACCGCCGAATACGGCATGCTGCCCCGCTCCACCCACGAACGCACCGAACGCGAGGCGACGCGCAAGGGCCAGGGCGGCCGCACCCACGAAATCCAGCGCCTGATCGGCCGCAGCTTGCGCGCCGTCACCGACTTGAAGGCGATGGGCGAGGTCTCGATCAAGATCGACTGCGACGTCATCCAGGCCGACGGCGGCACCCGCACCGCCTCGATCACCGGCGGCTACGTCGCTCTCTACCTCGCCTTGCAGAAACTGCGCGGCATGGGCGCGATGGCGTCGATTCCCTTGAAGGACTACGTCGCGGCGGTCAGCTGCGGCCTCTACAAGGGGCAGCCGGTTCTCGACCTCGACTATGCCGAGGATTCCAACGCCGACGCCGACGCTAACTTCATCCTCACCGGATTGGGCGGTATCGTCGAAATCCAGGGAACCGCCGAAAAGGATCCCTTCTCCCGGGATCAGTTCCTGCAACTGCTCGACCTTGCGCGCAAGGGCGTCACCGATCTGGTGCGGATGCAGAAACAGATTCTCGGCACCGGGGCGTGACCGCGATGGCCCGGACCTTCCAGGGCGACAGGCTGATGATCGCCAGCCACAATCCAGGCAAGGTGGCGGAAATCGCCGACCTGCTGGCGGGGCGCGGCATCGCCGTGGTTTCGGCGGGCGATCTTGGCCTGCCGGAGCTGGAGGAAACCGGCGAAACCTTCGTCGAGAATGCCGAACTCAAGGCGATGGCGGCGGCGAAAGGCTCCGGCCTGCCCGCCCTCGCCGACGATTCCGGCCTGTGCGTGGTGGCGCTGGACAACGCGCCGGGGGTCTATTCCGCCCGTTGGGCCGGGCCGAACAAGGATTTCGTCCATGCCATGGACCGCGTCCGCGTCGCCCTGGGCGACGACCCGGAACGCGAGGCCTTCTTCGTCTGCGCCCTGGCGCTCGCCTGGCCGGACGGCCATTGCGAAATTCTCGAAGGCTGGGTGGACGGGTTCCTGACCTTTCCGCCGCGCGGCGAAAAGGGATTCGGCTACGATCCGATCTTCGTCCCGGCGGGGGATTCCCGAACCCTCGCCGAAATGGACCCGGCGGAAAAACACGCCACCAGCCACCGCGCGCGAGCGTTCCGCAAGCTGCTGGACGCGTGCTTCGCGGGACAATAAAACCAGGCCGGGCTCCGCCCGGACCCGCTAGGGGCCTAAGGCCCCTAGAACCCCGTTCCTGGTTTTTCGCCGCGTGACGATTTGATAGCGCTTCACGCGAAAAACCGAACGAACGGGGGCGTGGGGGGGGGGGGGGGGGGGGGGGGGACCGAGTCCCCCCGCAAGGTTTTTTCTTTCTTGGACCGAGCATGAGACCGGAAACCGCCTTTCATCTGTACGTTCACTGGCCGTACTGCCGCAGCAAGTGCGGGTACTGCGATTTCGCCAGCGTGGTGCCGCGCCGGGGGTGGGATGGGGCGGCTTTCGTCGCCGCTTATCGCGCCGACATCGCGGCGTTGCGGGGGTTGACCGGGGAACGCTCCTTGGGGTCGATCTTTTTCGGCGGCGGCACGCCGTCGCTGGCCGAGCCCGCGATCGTCGGCGCGGTGATCGATGCGGCGATGGCGGCGTGGGAACCTTGCGCCGATCTGGAGGCGACGCTGGAAGCCAACCCCGGCACGGTGGATCGGAAATCGCTGATCGCCCTGCGCGACGCCGGGGTCAACCGCCTGTCGGTGGGGGTGCAGAGCTTCGATCCGGCGGCCCTGAAGGCGCTGGGGCGTGCTCATTCCGCTGATGAAACGAAGCACGCCCTGACCTGGGCGCATGACATCTTCGGGCGGCTGTCGATGGATCTGATCGCGGCGCGGCCCGGCCAGACGGCGGCGGCCTGGGCGGCGGAACTGGCCGGGGCCCTGGAATTCGCCGGGGAGCACGTATCGATCTATCAGTTGACGGTGGAAGACGGCACGCCCCTGGCTGCCGAGGTCGCGGCGGGGCGGGTGACCCTGCCCGACGAGGATACGGCGGCGGAAATCTTCGAGGCTACCCGCTGGATTCTGGCCGAGCCCGGGCGTCCGGCTTATGAAATTTCCAACTTCGCCCGCCCCGGCGCGGAGTGCCGTCACAATCTGGCGATCTGGCGCGGCGCGGACTATGGCGGCGTCGGCCCGGCGGCGCACGGTCGTCTGACTCTGGAGGAAGGCCGTTTCGCCACCCGCCACGCGCCCGATGCGGCGGCCTGGCTGGCTGGGCCGCCCGCGCCGGAGCGGACGCCGCTTCTTCCGGAAGAGCACGCCCGCGAGCATTTGATGATGAGCCTGCGTTTGACCGAAGGCCTCGCCTTCGCCCGCTTCGCCGAGTTGGGCTTGCCCGATCCGATGGAGGTCATCGATGCCGAGGCCCTGGCCGAGACGACGGATTTGGGTCTGATGCTCCAGGACGAAACCAGCATCCGCCTGACCGAAAAGGGGGCGCTGCTGCTCGACGCCCTCACGGCCCGTCTGCTCGACTGAAAAGGATATCCGAAGACCGAACCGATCCTCTTCGCCGTCTACCTTGGCGGAAATGCCCCGGGCAGCAACACCGAACTCCACGATATCGTGTTCGTTTCCGGCGCGCGTATCGAGGACACCTATCCCCAGCTTCTCGCCAAGTGGTTCGGCCAGGCCGGGCATCTGCACATCGATTCCTGGCAGGCGCTCACCGCGGCGGACGGGCACCGCATCCGCCTTGCCGCCCCGGCGGAAGACGGCAAGCGGCTCTACATGGTCAACCTCGGCACCTATGCCGACGGAACCTTCGGGGAAATCCACGCCAACGGCTTCTTCGTTGCCGCCTCTCCGGCGGAGGCCAAGGCCCGCGCCAAGGCGGAACTGCTGCCGGGCTGGAAAAACCAGCTCCATACCGACACCATCGTCGACGTGGCGGAAGCCCTCGGCACGGCCATCGCCCTGGAACCGGACGCCGCCGCCAAGCCGCCCGCGCCGGTCAACGGCTACCACCCCCTGCCCGAACAGGCGGTCGCCGCCTTCCTCGCCGGAAAGGGCTGAAAAACCAAAACGTTGCGAGGGGTCTTGAACCCCTCGCGCACCCCATAACCTGGCTTTTCGCCGCGCAGCGGCCATCAGCCGTCACGCGGCGCGATGGCTCTATGGCGCTGCGCGCAAAACCTAAAAGTTGTGGGGGCATGGGGGACCGAGTCCCCCCATGAAGCTTTAATTCCCCTGCGCGAAGCGGACTGGCGCGGGGGAGACCACGGTGCTGCCGCTTCGGCTGACCTCGCGCACCGCCAGCATGCGGTCCACCTGGCCGTCGGGGTTGAGGTGGAACGCGCCGTTGACGCCGATGAAGCCGCCGCTGGCGGTGAGGTGGCGCCAAGGCGAGTCATAGGCGCGCGACAAGGCGGCGGACAGCGCCACCATGTCGTAGGCGAGGGAGGCCAGCTGGGTGGGCGCGCGGCCATAGGTTTCGGTGAAGCGGGTCACGAAGCGTTCATAGCCGATGCGCGAGGTGGCGGGGAACCAGGCGCCGATCAGGGCGGGTTCGGTGTTCAGGGCTTCGTCCTGCCAGAGCAGGGCGCCGAGCAGTTTCACCTGGTTGGGATCGACGTCGTAGAATTTCAGCAGCGAGATCACCTGCCTGAGCGAGGTTCCGGCGATCGGCAGGATCAGCGCGTCGAAGTCCACGTCGCCCAGGGTTTCCTGTTTTTCCAGGCGTTTCAGGGACTCGGCGGCGGCGGGGTCGGCGGAGCGGGCGAGGTTGGCCTTTTCCTGTTCCAGCGCCGCCTTGCGCCGGGCGTGGACGGTCAGGTCGCGGACGACGGGGGAAAAGTTGGCCTTCGCCGGGTCGAAGAAGGCGGAGCGCACCAGAATGCCGCCGTTGCGTTCCACCGCGCCCCGCGCCGCGTCGGCGGCGGCGCGACCGTAGGGAGTTTCCGGCGCCAGCACGGCGAAACGGCTGCGTCCCTGTTCCGCCGCGTAGGCGACGATGCGGTCGATCTGCGGCGGGATCAGGAATCCGGTGACGAAGACGTTGCCCGAGGTGGCGGCGGCGTCGGAGGAGAACGACAGCACCGGGATTCCTGCCGACTGCGCCACTGCGGTCACCGCCCGCACCGAGTGGGAGAACAGCGGTCCGATGAACAGGGTGGCGCCCTGGTCCTTGGCCTGTTCGGCGGCGGCGCGGGCGCCGTCCGGGGCGCCCTTAGTGTTGTAGAATTGCAGAATCAAGCCGGGGTTGGCGACCTCGAACTGCGCCAGCAGCGCGGCGTCGCGCAGGGCCAGACCGGCGGATGCGGCCTCGCCGGACAGCGGCACCAGCACGCCGACGCGGGCGGTGCGCTGCACCGTGGGCGCGGCGGCCTCGCCCGGCGGCAGGGCGGAAAGCTGCGGTTCGGCGGCGGGCGCGGACGACGCATTGGAGGGCGCGGCGGGGCGCGAGACCGGCGGGCGGCCGCCCACCACCGTGGGGGAACGGCCCTTGTCGCAGGCGGACAGGCCGATCGCGCAGATCGCCAGCAGCAGGATGGAAACGCGTTTCCCCCGGACAAGAGGGCGCGCCGCCGTGATATAACCGTTGTCGTCGTTCATCTGCCGCTTCGTCCCCTGGTTCCGGAACCCGTCATGACGCGCATCGTCGATTCGTCCGCCGAAGGCCCGCGCGAGGCCTTGGCCCCCACACTCTACATCACCGCGACCCCGATCGGAAACCGTGGCGACGTCACCCTGCGGGCGCTGGAGGTTCTGGCCCGCGCCGACCGCCTGTTGTGCGAGGACACCCGCGTCACCCGCAAGCTTTTGGGGCTGTACGGATTGTCCCGTCCGCTCACCGCCTATCACGATCACAATGCGGAGTCCATGCGTCCGAAGGTGTTGGAGTGGATCGCGGCGGGGCAGTCGGTGGCGCTGGTTTCCGACACGGGCACGCCGTTGATCTCCGACCCCGGATTCAAGCTGGCGCGCGACCGCCGCGCCGTCTGGCGGCGTTGCTGGCCGACGCGGCGGCGGTTCTGCCGGGGCGGCGGGCGGCGGCCTGCCGCGAGCTGACCAAGCTGTTCGAGGAAACCGTGGCCGGAACCCTGGAGGAACTGGCGCGCCGCTATGCCGAAATCGCCCCGCCGAAGGGCGAGGTGGTGGTGTTCGGCCCCCCCCGATCCGGCCAGCCTGGCGTGGAGCGAGGCGGACCTGGACGCGGCGCTGCGCCGCGCGCTCGCAACCCAATCGGTGAAGGACGCCGCCGCCGAGGTCGCCGCCGCGTCCGGTCGTCCGCGTCAGGAACTCTATGCCCGCCGCGCGGCAGCGGCGCGGGGGAGATCGACATCGTGGCGCGGCGCGGCGATCTGTTGGTCTTCGTCGAGATCAAGGCGCGTCCCGATCCCGGCGAAGGCCTGGCGGCGATCGGGCCGCGACAGCGGCAAAGGTTGTCGCGCGCCGCCCTGTGGTTCATAAAAAATCAACCCGAGTATGCGACCCGTGACATGCGATTCGATGCCATCGTGGTTTCGCCCGGGCGCTGGCCGGTGCATCTGGCCGACGCCTGGCGCGACGCGACGTTCTGAACCGACCCTTCCTGACGGAGCTCGATGATGAGCCAAGCCTTCCGGTTTTCCGCCCTTCGCGCCCTGGGGCTTTGCGCCCTCGCCGCGATCGGCCTGTCGGCGTGTTCGCCCTTCGGCGTGGTGGTTGGCGCGGGGGCGGCGGTGGGCACCGCCGCGGTCGACGAACGCGGCATCGGCGGCACCGCCAGCGACACCCGCATCCGCGCCGAGATCAATGCCGCCTGGGTGAAGCGCGACGCCATCGCCTTTCACGGCGTCGGCCTGCTGATCCACGAGGGCCGGGTCGTCCTGACCGGCGCGGCGGACACCGAGGTTCTGCACCGCGACGCGGTCGCCCTGGCGAAGGGGGTGGACGGGGTGAAGGAGGTCTACGACCACGTGCGGGTCGATCCCAACTCCGGCCTCGGCGATTTCGCCGACGACGCCAGCATCACCGCCTCGATGCGCAAGGCGATTCTGTTCGACAAGAGCATCCTGTCGCTCAACTATGCCATCGACGCCTCGGCGCGCACCCTCTACCTGATCGGCATCGCCCAGGACGAGGGCGAACACCAGCGGGTGCTGACCCATGCGCGGACGATCTCCGGGGTGCGGGCGGTGGTCGATTACGTCCGGATCAAGACGCCGACCACCCAGCCGTAAGCAAGGCGGTTCATCGCGTTGCGTCGATGAACTCCCGAAGGTCCTTCAGGCGATGGCTCCAGAAGAAGACGATGGGGATTTCTTGTGCCGCCTGGATGTACGAAGGCTTGAAAACCCCTTGGATCGCGCCGGCTGGAACGAAATCGTCGGCTCCGAATCGACGCACTCAGCTTTGAGCATCCTGGCCGATTTCCTTGTTGATTTGCTTGCGGCTGTTGATCTCGGAGTTTGAGGCCTTGCATTCGATGGCGAGAATTCGATGATCGAACAAGCCGACAACCACGTCCGCTTCGTCTTCCCCGACGACGCAAGGACCGGCGGAAAAGAAACCCGGTCCAGGAGCGTCCCGGCGGAGGCTTTCAATGCGGCCACAGATGACTTCTTTGAGCCCCACCTCCGTCAAAAGGCTTCGAACCGCGCCTTCCAGTGATTTGCGTTCATCCGTGCGGCGTGAGGTTTGAACGCGTTGTGCCGCTGCGATTACGGTGGACGCCAGGATTGCCGCATCGCGCTCGTGGGGCGTGGGAATCCGGCCTTCCGCGACCCAAGGAAACCGTTTTGGGTCCAGAATCGCGGCGATTACGCTATGGATGGATTCCGCTCGCGACGGATCATCCCGAATCAGAGTCCAGGCCAGTGAAAACCCAATCAAGGTTTCCAGACCATCGTCGGATATCGGCGGAGCCCCAAGATAACGCAAGGCCACCCGCAGGTATTCGTCCTTCACCAATTCGGAGATGAATCCGGCATCCACAGGCCCTTGAAAAAGGCGGGGAAGCTGCGAGATCAGCTCGCAGTTGGCCTGTTCCAAAGCATCGAAGGCGGCTAAGTAGCAATCTCGCGGTTCATCCAGACGTCGGCGCCGAAAGACATCACGGGAACGAGCCGCGTCTGCGGAAAGCTCTTCTGCGGACCATTTCCGGGCAAGTTTGGGGAATGATGTCATTCGGCGGCCACTTGTGGGGAGGGTTGTTCCGGGCACCAACCGATGATCAAATTCTCGATAGCCCCGGGCTCGAATTTACGCAACCCTCCCGCATAAACGCGGCCGCTTTCGCTTTGAACGGAACGGTTCAGAGCCTCCAAAACCTGGTCCAATTCGGTCGGCGTCAAGGGAACTCGTGGGTATAGCCCATGAGCGATGTTGAGAAGCCGGGCACCAACATCGTTTCTGATGAAAGCGGGAGCCCGTCGCGCCATGTAGGCGCAGATCAACGGGGCCGGTTGATGAGGTTTGATCGCCCACCAGGGTGAACGGTGGCGCGCGACGTAGGCGTTGTGCGCACCCATTCGCACCGCCCAGTCAAGAAAGCGTTTGACGAGGGAATGTTCCCCCGAAACCAAGGCAGAGTCCAAATCTTGAGGCAGGTTCACCACCTTTCGAGGGAAGGAGTCTTCGGTGAGCCTTCCGCTGTCTTCATAGGCATCGAAGAGTTCCTTGGCCGAGGTGACGCACGGAAGCAGGAATCTTGAGGGAACCAGCCTTTGAGCCAAGGTGTCGGCGACCCAAACAGAGTTAAGGCCGGTCACTTGCCCACGCGAAACCCGGAACAGATCGCCAATACGCGTTCCGGCCTTCCGTGCCACGTGCGGCGGGGCGAAGCGCGCAGGGGGCCAAACCGGAGCGAGGCGCGCATCCTCGGCGGAGATCTCCCTAAACGCAGGATCGAAGGAAAGGTGATCCGCCCCGGGAAGGGAGGCAAAGCGCAGGGATTCGGAGTCCGAATGGGGTTCGAAGACGGAAATCGCCGCAGTCGTCATTACCCCGGGAAACGGCTGGGATTGCGCATCCAGGACGTATATGGCGCGGCCACCCAATGGTCCACACAGAGCCGCGCGTAAAGCCGATCCGTAGTTGGTCGAAAGCCACTCGGCGGAGGTCACGTAAATCCCGAGATCTCCACGCCGTGCGAGCTGGGCGGCGCGGGCGAAGAAATGTACGTGAAGACCGGCCAGTTTACTCGCGCGGGGCATGCCGAGCGATTGCATGGTCGTCGTGTACCAAGTCTTGCTTTCCGCACTCAGGTCATGGTGGCGGACGTAGGGCGGATTGCCGATGAAGAGGACACGGCCTTTGGAGAGATCGAGGCAAACGTTGCGGAAATCTTCGACGAGGATTTTGCTCCGCTCAAGCAGGCCGTGGACGGCGAGATTTGCGCGCAGAACAAGGGCACACAGAGGATCGGCCTCGACGGCGACGAGATGGGCGTCGGGAAACGCCGTGGCGGCAGCCAGCAAGAAGCGACCGCTTCCGGCGCCAGCATCGACGATGCAGGAAAAGCGACGGCCGTGGTGAACGGCGCGGTCTGCCATGGAAATCATGGCGTTGATGATTGCTCTGGGTGTGAAAGCTTGGCCCGACGTTCGCCGCGTTTGCGCCACGCGCAACGAAAGAAAGGCCTCGCCGAGGGGGTCTTTCCCTTCACCAATGTCCTTAGCTAGGCTCCGAAGAGAGGGAGAATCGGCCATAGCGCGAATCTCGCCGATGATGTTCGTTTCTGCGGAGGTCAAACGAAGGTGGTCGCCGATGAGAGCGAGGGCGGCGGAGATCGGGTCGTTTTCACTTCGAATCGGGAACGCCATGGGTCTTGCCTCCTGCCCCGAGATAAGCCTTCCACATCCGCTCGAAAAGATCGGAGACGGGAAGCCCCTGCCGTGCGGCGGCGGCCTTCACTTCCGCCTGAAGGCGAGCAGTCATGCGAACACCAAGAATCTTTTTTCTGTCGTTTGGCTTTTTGGGCATTCGATCCGCCATTCGAGTCGACGAGTCGACTCTATATCAACAAGAACAAAACATCAACGCAAGATCGTGTTGAGGGCTAAAATCGGGGAGCGGTGGCAGCCGCTGGCGCGCGGGTCACGCGTCGCGGGTTTGCAGGCAGATGCGGTTGCGGCCCTCCCGCTTCGCCCGATAGAGGGCGCGGTCGGCGCGGGCGATCACGTCGCCCGGCGCGTCGCCGTCCTCGTAGGTGGAGACCCCGAAACTCACGCTGAGGCCGCCGATCCCGGGGAAGGGGTGGTCGGCGATGCGACGGCGCAGTTGTTCGGCCAGGGAGCCCGCGCCGTCGATGCGGGTGTGGGCGCAGACGATCAGGAATTCCTCGCCGCCCCAACGCCCGACCACGTCGGTGGCGCGGGTCGATTCGCGCAGCCGGTTCGCCACCTCCTCCAGGACGCGGTCGCCCGCCGGGTGGCCGTGGGTGTCGTTGATCGCCTTGAAGTGGTCGATGTCGGCCATCACCACCGAGAATTCGGAGCCGTAACGCCGCGCCCGCCGTTCCTCGGCGGCCAGGGATTCCTCAAGCTTGTAGCGGTTGAAGACGCGGGTCAGGGGGTCGGTGACCGACCGCACGCTGGCCTTGCTGAGAAGCGCCGCCTGACGTTCCCACGAGGACAGACAGGACAGGGCGTTGGCGACGGCGCGGGCGAACTGCGGCGCCGCCGCCTTCCAGGCGTCGGCGAGGGCGCGGTCGGCGGGCAGTTCGACGATCAGGTGGCGGCGCGACGCCGGCATCGACGGGTCGGGAAACCACAGCAGCAGCAGATCGTGGTCGGCGAAGGCCTCCGCCAGCTCGGGCGACAGGTCGGCATGGCTCGCCGCGTCGAAGACCAGGGTTCCGGTGGTTTTCGCCGCGCCGTGACTCCGCCGCGCCTCGAACTTCAGCGCCGCCAGCCAGGCGGGGGAGGACGGTTCTGGCAAGGGTTCGACGATCGCGCGCGGGATGCCGGAGATCGCCTCCATCAACAAACCGAGGTCGCGCAGGAAGTCGGAAACCCCGGCCGATTTGGACAAAAGCTCGGTCAGGGCGGAGAAGGAGCGCATCAGAATCTCTTCGGCGCGCGCCTTTTCCGTGAACCGGCGGGCACGGGACATCGCCCGCGCCACGCCGTCGGCGGTCCAGATCTCGCAGGCGTAGCCGCCGTCGGCGGCAAGCGGCTGGGCGACGAGAAGGGAACTGAGCGGGCGGTTGTCCTTGCCGCGCAGAACCACCGGCAGAAAGCGCGAGGCCCCCTCCTTGCGCAGGTCGCGCAGGAAGGACGATATCGCGTCGCATTGTCCGGGTTCGACGAAATCGCAAAAATGACGCCCGAGGATTTCCTCGGGCACGTAGTCCAGGGTGGCGGTCCAGCCCCGGCTTACGTCGATGATATGTCCGTTATCATCAAGTAATTGCAGCAATAAACCATCCACGCCACGGGGTGTGGGTTGCCCATCCATGGTCATTCGGTTTTCGGTCTCCATCCTCGCGCAGACTTTGCACAGAGTGCAAGACGGCACCCCCTTCCCTCGAAGGAAAAAAATAAAAGCGAAGTCTTACGGATTCCAGAAGGTATAAGACTGAGGCCGAAATCAACCAGATGAAGGCTGGCGAGTCCTCTCCGTACGGCGGAAGGGTATTCCCCAGCCCTTGGGCGGAGAAATTCCGGAATGGCCACGCGATGGCCCTGGATGTGGCGGGAAGAACCGCTTATTTGCTGATCGTCGTTCCTTGCGCCCAGGAGAGTCCCGACATGGCCCTGACGGCCGCCCTGCAAATGGACCCGATGGAGGGAATCTCCATCGACGCCGATTCCACCTTCGCCCTGGCCTTGGCGGCGCAACGCCGGGGATATGCGCTGTTCCACTATCCGCCGCGCGCCCTGCGGCTAGAAAACCGGCGGGTCCTCGCCGCCGGGCATCCGGTGACGGTGCGGCGGGAGAAGGGAAACCATTTCCGCTTCGGCGCGGCGGAGGTGGCCGATCTGTCCCGCTTCGACGTGGTGCTGCTGCGCCAGGATCCGCCGTTCGATCTGGCCTATATCGCCACCACCCACATCCTCGAACACATCCACCCCAAGACCCTGGTGGTCAACGATCCGGCGGGGGTGCGCAACGCGCCGGAAAAGCTGCCGGTCACCGATTTTCCCGACCTGATGCCCCCCACCCTGGTAACGGCGGACGCCGAGGCCATCCGCGACTTCCGCGCGCGGCATCGCGACATCGTGATCAAGCCCCTGTTCGGCAACGGCGGCGCCGGAGTCTTCCTCCTGCGGCCCGACGACGAGAACCTGGGCGCGCTTCTGGAAATGTTTTTCGCCCGGGGGGCGGAACCGCTGATGGTTCAGGCCTACGTTCCGGCGGTGCGGGCGGGCGACAAGCGAATCGTCCTAATCGACGGCGAACCGGCGGGCGCGGTCAATCGCGTGCCGAACCTGGGCGATGCGCGCTCCAACATGCATGTCGGCGGACGCGCCGAGGCCGCCCTTCTTTCTCCCCGCGACCTGGAAATCTGCCGCCGCATCGGGCCGGAGTTGCGGGCGCGCGGCCTGCTGTTCGTTGGCATCGACGTGATCGGCGATTTCGTCACCGAGATCAACGTCACCTCGCCCACCGGCATCCAGGAGATCGGGCGCTTCGATGGCGTCGATCTGGCGGAACGCATCTGGGATGCGATCGAGGCGAAGCTGGCGGCGAACCGCAGGGCTTGACCGCGCGCCGCGCCGGGTGGTTTGCTGGTGCCGCCGCGACCGACCCAGGGGGATGGCGAAGTGGGGACGTTGGTACACACGGTGGCGTTTTCCGGGATCGAGGTTTGCCTGGTCGAGGCGCAGGCGCAGATCGCTCCGGGTCTGCCCGCGTTCTCGGTGGTCGGTCTGCCCGACAAGGCGGTGTCGGAAAGCCGCGAGCGGGTGCGCGCCGCCCTGGTGGCGATCGGCCTCGGGCTGCCACCGAAACGAATCACCGTCAATCTGGCCCCCGCCGATCTGCTGAAGGAAGGCAGCCATTTCGACCTGCCGATCGCCCTTGGCGCCCTGTCCGCCATGGGGCTGGTTCCGGCGGAAGAACTGCTGGGCTACACGGTGATGGGGGAACTGGCGCTCGACGGCCGGATTTCCTCGGTGGCCGGGGTGCTGCCCGCGGCGATTTCCGCCCATGCCCACGAACGCGGCCTGATCTGTCCGGCGGCGCAGGGCGCGGAGGCCGCCTGCCCGGACCGCTGCCGCCGCTTTCCGCCGCCGAGGCCCTGGAAGTCAGCATGGTCCATTCGATCGCGGGCGAACTGCCCGAAGGCGGCCTGATGCGGCGGCGGCCCTATCGTTCGCCGCACCACTCCTGCTCCACCGCCGCGATGGTTGGCGGCGGCCTGCGCGCCAGGCCGGGCGAGGTCTCCCTCGCCCATCTGGGGGTGCTGTTCCTCGACGAGTTGCCGGAATTTCCCCGCGCGGCGCTGGAAAGCTTGCGCCAGCCCCTGGAAAGCGGTTCGGTCTCGGTGGCGCGGGCGAATCGCCACGTCACCTATCCGGCGCGGGTGCAGCTGGTCGGGGCGATGAACCCCTGCCGCTGCGGCCATCTGGACGACCCGGAACTCGCCTGCCGCCGCGCGCCTTTGTGCGCCGAGGACTATCAGAATTCCCTGTCCGGACCTTTTCTGGATCGTATCGATCTGCATGTCGAGGTGGCGCGCGTCGATCCTTGGGAGCTCGACGGCCTGCAACCCGGCGAATCCACCGCCGTCGTCGCGGCGCGAGTGGCGCGCGCCCGAAGGCTGGCGATCGCGCGTTTCGGCGATCGGGCGGGGCTTTCCTGCAACGCCGACCTGGAAGGCCGGGCGTTGGACGAATTGGCGCCTCTGGCCGCCGCCGACCGCGCCTTCCTCGCCGAGGCCGCCGCCGCCTTCAAGCTGTCGGCGCGCGGTTATCATCGGGTGATCAAGGTGGCGCGCACCATCGCCGATCTGGCGGGGGGAGGCGGCGATCGCCCGCCCCCATCTGGCCGAGGCCCTGTCCTATCGCCGCCGTCCGCCCCGCCCGAACCTTTCCCCCCGCATCAAAACGAAGGAATAATCCCTTGATTACCTGGCCGTTTCTGCTGACCGCCCTGGTCATCGTGCTGATGCCCGGCACCGGCGTGATCTATACCGTCTCCTGCGGTCTGACCCAGGGGCGGCGCGCCGCGATCCTCGCCGCCTTCGGCTGCACCCTGGGAATCCTGCCCCATCTGGCGGCCTGTCTGCTCGGCCTGGCCGCGATCCTGCATGCCGGGGCGGAGGTCTTTCAGGCGATCAAGATCGCCGGGGCGCTCTATCTCGGCTTTCTGGCGTGGAGCCTGTGGTGCGATTCCGCCGCTCCGGTCTCCCTGGAAACCCCGCGCCGCCGGGGCGTCGCCCTGGTCTTGCGCGCCGTCGCGGTCAACCTGCTCAACCCCAAGCTGACGGTGTTCTTTTTCGCCTTCCTGCCGCAGTTCGTCGATCCCGGCGCGGCGGACGGTCCGATGCGGCAGATGGCGGCGCTGTCCCTGACCTTCATGGCGATGACCTTCACGGTGTTCGCGGTTTATGGACTCTGCGCCGCTGCGGCGCGCCGCAAGGTGCTGGACTCCCCCGCCGCGATGCGCTGGATGAAACGGGCCTTCGCCGGGATGTTCGCGGCCCTGGGGGCGCGGCTGGCGTTTGGGGAATAGAGCCGAAAAACGTTGCGAGGGGCCTTGGGCCCCCCGCGCCCCCCATTCCTTTTTTCGCCGCGAAGCGGCTATCGACCCTCACGCGGCGTGATGGTTTTATCGCGCTGCGCGCAAACACCCAAGAATGGGTACACAGGGTCCAAGACCCTGTGCGGGGTCCGGGGCAGCGCCCCGGTCTGAACCGGGCCAAGGCCCCACGCAAGGGTTTGGTTTTGACCGGCCAGCGTCGGGAAACAGGCGGGTTTTGCTGGCGCGGCCCGCGCCGCCAGGGATGAAACGATGGCGGAAACCCTGGGGTCTTGCGGAAAACCGGAATCCGTTGCCGGTTTCCGGAAAATCCATCTTTGCAAGACCGATTCGCCGCCGAATCTTCCCCTCTTGGCGACTCGGCGGATCGGTTGGGATTTTTTGCCTAGACGGGAAATCGCTTCGAAGCGGCGACGGCGCCTCCTCGTGCCGGGACCGCCCGAGTCGCGAAGCGGTCGTCCCGACCGTGCCGAATCGCGATTCGCGTTTTGCGACTCGGGGAAATCATTGGCGGCCTGGAACGTCCGCCGCGCGTCTTCAACCACATATGAAGTTAATTTTGTCGCCGGAGCGAGAAAAACCCCGCCGGACGCCTGAAAAGCCGTGCGGCAGGGTTGTGAAAGTCCGATGAAAGTCTTCTAGATCAACACCTTAAGACCTCTTGGCGAGCATCGGTCCAAGGGGGCGTCCGGCGAACAGGTGGACGTGCAAATGGGGAACTTCCTGCCCCCCATTCACCCCGACGTTGCTGAGAAGGCGGTAGCCGTCGGCGGGAATGCCGAGGATGCGGGCGGTTTCCCCCACCGCGCGGACGAAGCCCGTGATTTCTTCCGGAGTGGCGCGGGCGCTGAAGTCGTCGAAGGAGACGTAGGCCCCCCTGGGAATCACCAGCACATGCACCGGCGCCTGCGGGTTGATGTCGTGAAAGGCCAGGGCGTGCTCGGTTTCCAGCACCGGCTTGCAGGGAATTTCCCGCCGCAGGATTTTCGCGAAAACGTTGTTCGGATCGTAGGTCACTTTCCTCTCCCTCTCAACAAACCGGGGCAATCGTTTGAAGGACCACGCCTTCGGGCGGCGGGCCTTTTCCTCCAGGCCCGAGGTGCCGACCCGCGCCTCCAGCTCCCGCCAGACCGCGTCGGGGGCGACCCCGGCGTCCGCCCACAGCACCAGAAGGTGATAGAGAAGATCCGCGCTTTCCGGAACGATCTTGTCCGGCTCGGCGGCCGCGGCGATCGCCAGTTCCACCGCTTCCTCCCCCACCTTCTGCGCGATCTTGTGGCGGCCCTTGGCGAACAGCCGCGCGGTATAGGAGGCCTCGGGGTCGCCGCCCCGGCGCGACAGGATAGTGGCGAAAAGGGCGGACAGGGGATGTTCGGTCATGGCTGAGGGCGCCTTCAGGATGGGGACGGGTCGGACTCCCGACCGGGCGCGGCGGGGCGTCGGTCATGGCGGTCCCGCTTCGCACCATACATGGCCTGGTCGGCGCAGCGCAAAAGCATTTCGGCGCTGGCGCCGTCCTCGGGGCAGAGGGCGATGCCGATGCTGGCCCGAATCGGCCCGGTCGCGCCGGGATAGGGCGCGGGCAGGGCGTCGAGCCTGTGGCCGATCTTCGCCGCCGCCGCCGCGTGGCTTTTGCAGGGGGAGAGAATCGCCGCGAATTCGTCGCCGCCCAGCCGACCGACCGCATCGGTGTCGCGGAGGGAGGCGCGCAGGCAGGCGACGGTTTCGCGCAGGCAGGCGTCCCCCGCGTCATGCCCATGGACGTCGTTGGCCGCCTTGAAATCGTCGAGATCGACGAAAATCAGGGCGCAGCCCTCGCCTAGATCCTGGTAACGGCGCAGGGCGGCCTCCAGACGCTCGTCGAAGGCGGAACGGTTGAGCGCGCCGGTCAGGGGGTCGGTGGTGGCGCGCAGCATCAGGTGGTGGTGGCGATGCTGCCGTTCGGCCCAGGTGATGGCGAACAGCCACGACGCCAGCCCTAGGGAAAGCAGGGCGGCCAGGGCGAAGGGGACCAGGACTTCCAGGATTCGGTCTTCGATGGCGGCGATGACGGCGGGCGAGGTGAAGGAAATCACCTTCCATTCGTTGACGTCGGGGGATGGCGGCGCGCCGGGTTCGACTCCCCAGAAGCCCTTGATCGCCGGGTGCGCGGTGCGGAAGACGAAAATTCCGTCGGCGGCGCGGACGGTGCCGCCCTCGGTTTCGGCGATGTCGATCCAGGCCTTCGGATAGGCGCGGATCAGGGGATTGTCGGACCCATCGTGGCGGTCGAATCCCCAGGTGTAGGGGGCATCCGGGCGCGACACCCAGTGGCCGTCCCGGTCCGCCAGGATGAAGGTGCTGGGGGAACGCGCCGCCAACTGCGCCAGATGGTCGAGCAGCACGTCGGCGCGGAAGGAGAGAAGAAGCGCCTTCGGCGGCGTGGCGGCGTCGCCGGGAACGGCGATGCCGAAACGAATCAACGGACGGGGGGAGGTCGCCTCGCGGAAGGGGCGCGACATCAACAGCCCGCCCGCCGCCATTCCCGACAGCGCGCGCAAGTCGGCCAGATCGGCTTCCGATCCTCGGGTGGCGCGGGTATGGAAGTGAACCTCGCCGCCGTCGTTGTCGATATCGATCAACAGGGTGCCGTCGGCGTCGATCAGGCGGATGTCCTCGTAGACGCCGATGGCGCGCTCGAATTCGGCGTATTCGTGGGCCAGCGCGATCAGTTGCGGGGTTCCCGGCGCGATGTCGTCGAGTTCGCTCTGGCGGCTGAGGATGTACAAATCGGCGCGGATGCGGTGCAGCGCATCGTTGATCGCCGAAATCTGCGCCGCGACGACGGCGATCTCGTCGTTTTCCAGGCGTTCCAGATGGGTTTGACGGCGTTCCTCGAACGCGACGAGGCACCCCAGCCCAAGCAGCAGCGCGCCGCTCAGGAACAGCTTGGCGAACAGGGCGTGCCAGGGTTTGACGAAACGGGCTGCGATCACCGGTCTCTCCGTGCGGCACGGGGGTTGCGGGATACGCCCGGCGTTACAGGCGGACCGGAATGCCCGCCGCCGCCAGGTACGCTTTCGCCTGCGGAACGGAGTACTGGCCGAAGTGGAAAATCGACGCGGCCAGCACCGCCGTCGCGCCGCCGTCGCGGATGCCCGCCACCAGGTGGTCCAGGGCGCCGACCCCGCCCGAGGCGATCACCGGCACCGAAACCGCATCCGAAACCGCGCGCGTCAGGGCGATGTCGAAACCCTGCCGCGTTCCGTCGCGATCCATCGAGGTCAGCAGGATTTCTCCTGCTCCATATGTGGTCATCCGGCGCGCCCATTCCACCGCGTTGATGCCGGTGGGGGTGCGTCCGCCGTGGGTGAAAATCTCGAATTTGCCGGGGGCGACTTGTTTCGCGTCGATCGCCACCACGATGCACTGATTGCCGAACTTTTCCGCCGCCTCGCGGACGAATTCCGGGCGGTGCACCGCGGCGGTATTGATCGAGACCTTGTCCGCCCCGGCGAGCAGGAGCTTGCGGATATCCTCGACCGCGCGCACCCCGCCGCCGACGGTCAGCGGCATGAAGCACTGTTCGGCGGTGCGGCGCACCACGTCGTACAAGGTGTCGCGGTTGTCCGAACTGGCGGTGATGTCGAGGAAACACAGCTCGTCCGCCCCCGCCGCGTCATAGACGCGCGCCTGTTCCACTGGGTCGCCCGCGTCGATCAGATCGACGAAGTTGACCCCCTTGACGACGCGTCCGTCCTTGACGTCGAGGCAGGGGATGATCCGCATGCTGAGCATGGTCAGGCTCCGGCCAGAAGCGCGATGGCGGCGGCCAGATCGAGCTTGCCGTCGTAAAGCGCCCGCCCGGCGATCGCGCCGGCAAGGCCGCTCGCCTTGTGTTCCGCGACCCGGCGGATATCCTCGATCCCCGCGACGCCGCCCGAAACGATCACCGGAATGCCGCAGGCCTCGGCCAGCTTGGCGGAGGCCTCGACATTGGCGCCGCCCATCGCGCCGTCGCGCGAGATATCGGTGTGGACGATCGCCGCCACCCCGGCGTCGGCGAAGCGCAAGGCGAGGTCTTCGGCCTTGAGTTCCGAGGTCTCGGCCCAGCCTTCGACCGCGACGAAACCATCGCGGGCGTCGATGCCCACCGCGATCCGCCCCGGATGACGGCGGCAGGACTCTTTGACCGGCCCCGGATCGCGCAGGGCGGCGGTGCCCAGGATCACCCGGTCGATTCCCCGCTCCAGCCAGGCGTCGATGGTCGCCGCGTCGCGGATGCCGCCGCCCAGCTGTACCCGCACGCGGCCTTCGGCGGCGACGCCCAGAATCGCCGCCACCGCCTCGGCGTTGACCGGCCTGCCCGCGAACGCGCCGTTCAGATCGACCACGTGCAGCCAGGAGCATCCGGCGGCGATGAAGCGCGCCGCCTGATCGGCGGGGGAGGTGTTGAACACCGTCGCCTGAGTCATTTCGCCCTTGTAAAGACGCACGCAGGCGCCGTCCTTCAGGTCGATGGCGGGGAACAGGATCATGACGCGGGAGTCCAGGTGAGGAAGTTGCGAATCACCGCCAGGCCGACCGCCTGGCTTTTCTCGGGGTGGAACTGGGTGCCGACGAGGTTGCCGCGCCCGATCGCCGCGGTCACCGCCTGGCCGTAGTCGGCGGTGGCGAGAACGTCCTCCGCCCGCGCCGGAATCAGCGCATAGCTGTGAACGAAATACACCTGCGCGTCCGCCGCGATGCCGCGAAACAAGGGATGCGCCGCGCCGCCCCGGGTGAGGGACAGGCGGTTCCAGCCCATGTGCGGAATCTTCAGGCCCGGCCCTTCGGCAAGGCGGGCGACGCGCCCCGGAATCCATCCCAGGCCGGGACGGACGCCGTGTTCGTGCCCTTCGTCGGCCAGCAACTGCATGCCGACGCAGATTCCCAGGAAGGGCTTTTTCGCGCCGATCGCCGCGTCGGTCAGGGCGGCGAGCAGCCCGGGCCGCGCCTGAAGCCCGGCGCGGCAGTCGCCGAAGGCGCCGACTCCGGGCAGAACCAGACGGTCCGCCGCGCGAATCCGCGCCGGATCGTCGGTGACCAGGACGGAAAGGTCCAGTTCCGCCTCGGCGGCGGCGCGCTCGAACGCCTTGGCCGCCGAGCGCAGGTTGCCCGAGCCGTAATCGACGATCGCGACGGTACCGCTCATGGCTTGATGCCGTCCGCGCCGCCCAGGGCTCCCTTGGTCGAAGGCACCGCGCCGGGGGCGCGGGGGGTCGATCTCCACCGCGACGCGTAGCGCCCGCGCCAGGGCCTTGAAGCAGGACTCGACGATGTGGTGGGTGTTGCTGCCGTAGAGCGACTCGACGTGCAGGGTCGCCCCGGCGGCCTGCGCGAAGGCCTGGAACCATTCCTTGAACAGGCCGGTTTCCATGGTTCCCAGGCGGCCCTGCGGCAGCGCCACCCGCCAGACCAGATAGGGCCGGTTGGACAGGTCGATGGCGCATCGGGCGAGGGTTTCGTCCATCGGAATCAGCGCGTCGCCATAGCGGCGGATGCCCACCCGGTCGCCCAGGGCGCGCGACACCGCCGCGCCGATCGCCAGGCCGACGTCCTCGGTGAGGTGGTGCGCGTCGATGTGAAGGTCGCCCGTGGCCTTGACCGAAAGGTCGATCAGGCCGTGACGGGACGGCTGCTCCAGCATGTGATCGAGAAAGCCGACCCCGGTGGCGACGTCGTAAATGCCGTCGCCGTCCAGATTCGCCCGCGCCGAAATCGCGGTCTCCCGCGTCGTCCGTTCGATCGCAGCGGCTCTCATCGCCGTCTCCCGCCTGGAGCGCCGCCAACCGGCGCTCCGCCTAGTTTATGGAACAGTCAGGGTGTATAACAGCATCGTCGGGGTCAGGCAAATCTTCAGCGGCGTCCGGTCATGGCGGCGCGCATGGGGTCCGATCGGAAATACTTATCGGATCGGCGCGGAAATTCTTGCCCATTGACATCCGTTAAAAAACGCACGTATGCACGCGCTCGTGTTGCCGTTGATTAGAGACGAACCTCCCATGATCGAACGTCGCCTTCCCAAGAACGTCGTGACGGAAAACGGTCCCGACCCCATCGATGTCCATGTCGGCCAGCGCATCCGTTTGCGCCGCAATCCGGTGGGCATGACCCAGGAGCAGCTGGCCTCCGCCGTCGGTGTCACCTTCCAGCAGGAGCAAAAGTACGAGCGCGGCTTCAGCCGCGTCTCCGCCAGCCGCCTGTACGACATCGGCCATGTGCTGTCGGTGCCGATCAGCTTTTTCTTCCAGGACGTCAACGCCCAGGTCGCCGAGGAACGCTACGGGGTTCTGCCGGACAATTTCGATCCTGCGGGCGTGGCGCTCAACCTCGCCGACGGCGAATCGGTGGACGACGATCCGCTGTCCCGCGCCGAAACCCTGGAACTGGCGCGCAATTACTGGAAAATCCGCAACGAGCGGGCGCGCTCCCAGGTGTTCGCGCTGATCAAGGCGATGGCCCAGACCGAAACCTGAGCCGGAAACGATCGGGCCGGAACGCCGCCTGTGGCGTTTCGGCGGTCGCCGCCTTACATTGCTTTCCTGTTTCTGTTCGGCAACAGGGAGCATACCCCTTGGAATCCCAATCCTGGCATGGGACCACCGTGGTCTCGATCCGCAAGGCCGGTCGCGTGGTGATCGCCGCCGACGGTCAGGTGACTCTCGGCAACACCGTGCTGAAATCCACCGCGCGCAAGGTCCGCCGCCTGGGCGACGGCAGGGTGCTGGCGGGATTCGCCGGAGCCACCGCCGACGCCTTCACCCTGTTCGAGCGTCTGGAGGCGAAGCTGGAACGCTTTCCCGGCCAGCTGGCCCGCGCCTGCGTCGAGCTGGCCAAGGACTGGCGCACCGACCGCTATCTCCGGCGCCTGGAAGCGATGATGGCGGTGGCCAACGCCGAAACCTCGCTGGTCCTGTCCGGCACCGGCGACGTCCTGGAGCCCGACGACGCCCTGATCGGCATCGGATCGGGCGGGCTGTTCGCCCTGGCCGCCGCCCGCGCGATGATCGACCGCGAAGACCTCTCCGCCGAGGAGGTCGCCCGCCGCGCCATCGGCATCGCCGCCGACATCTGCATCTATACTAACCGCAACATCGTGATCGAAAGCCTATGACCGCCTTTAGCCCCCGCGAGATCGTTTCGGAACTGGATCGTCACATCGTCGGCCAGACGGAAGCCAAGCGCGCCGTCGCCGTGGCCCTGCGCAACCGTTGGCGGCGGCAACAGCTGCCCGAATCCCTGCGCGAGGAGGTTCTGCCCAAGAACATCCTGATGATCGGCCCCACCGGCGTCGGCAAGACCGAAATCGCCCGCCGTCTGGCGAAACTGGCGCAGGCCCCCTTCATCAAGGCGGAAGCCACCAAGTTCACCGAGGTCGGCTACGTCGGCCGCGACGTCGAAAGCATCATTCGCGACCTTCTGGAATCCGCCATCCAGATGACCCGCGCCCGCCTGCGCCGCGACGTCCGCGCCAAGGCCGAGGGCGCGGCGGAAGATCGCGTCCTCGACGCCCTGGTCGGCGCTTCCGCCAACCCGGAAACCCGCGCCAAGCTCCGGACCATGCTGCGCAAGGGCGAACTCGACGACAAGACCATCGAAATCGAGGTCAAGGAAGCCTCCGGCAACGCCCTGCCCACCTTCGATCTGCCCAACATTCCCGGCGCGCAGATGGGGGTTCTGAATCTCAACGACATCTTCGGCAAGGCCTTCGGCAACGCCACGAAAAAGCGCAAGGTCACGGTGGCGGACAGCCACGAGACGCTGATCGCCGACGAAAGCGACCGCCTGCTCGACGAGGAACAGGTGACCCGCGAGGCGATTCGCGCGGTCGAGGACAACGGCATCGTCTTCATCGACGAAATCGACAAGATCTGCGCGCGCGGCGAGATGAAGGGCGGGGCCGATGTCTCCCGCGAAGGGGTGCAGCGCGACCTCCTTCCCCTGATCGAGGGCACCACCGTCACCACCAAACACGGCCCGGTGAAAACCGACCACATCCTGTTCATCGCCTCGGGGGCGTTCCACCTCGCCAAGCCGTCCGACCTTCTGCCCGAACTCCAGGGCCGCCTGCCCAACCGGGTCGAACTGAAGGCGCTGTCCCGCGACGACCTGAAACGCATCCTCACCGAACCCGAGGCCAGCCTGATCACCCAGTACACCGCCCTGCTTGCCACCGAAAACGTGACGATTACGTTCGCTTCCGAAACCATCGAGGCGATCGCCGACCTTGCGGCGGAAATCAATGCCACGGTCGAAAACATCGGGGCGCGGCGGCTGCACACCGTGCTGGAACGCCTGCTTGAGGAGATCAGCTTCTCCGCCGCCGACCGCGCCGGGGAAACCATCGCCATCACCCCCGATATGGTGCGCGATCGGGTCGGAAGCCTGGCCAAATCCGCCGATCTGTCGAAATTCATCCTGTAGCGGGGGAAAACGGAAAAACGTTGCGAGGGGACGTGGACCCCTCGCGCACCCCATGCCTTAAGTTTTCGCGCGCAGCGCTATAGAGCCTTCACGCGGCGTGATGGTTTTATCCCGCTGCGCGGAAAACAAGTCATGGGGTCTGGGGCCCTCGGCCCCAGCGGGGTCCGGGGTGGAACCCCGGCCGTGGTTTTATTTTCCCTTCCCCCGCCAGCCGGAGAGGCGGCGGCGCAGGTCCTCCGCCGCTTCCTCGGGCAGGGTTCGGATTTCGCGCGCGAGTTCGTTGGCGAGCGCGGTGGCGGCGGCGGAGAGGCCGGAGGTATCCAGCGTGACCTTCGGCCGGGAGATTTCGGCGAGGGATTTCAGGTATTCCACGTCGTCCCAGACCAGGCCGAAGTAGCCGCAGATTTGCTGGACCAGGCCGGGGGCGGGCCTGCCGCGCCGTCCGTGTTCGAGGGCGGAGAGGTAGGCGGCGGAGACGTGGAGGCCCGCCGCCATGGTGGAGAGGCGGATCTTTCGCTGGGTGCGCAGGGCGCGCAGGTGGGCGCCGAACGGGGTCACGATCTGTCGCGCTTGAGGAAGACGTAAAGCGCGCCTTCGCCGCCGTCGCGCGTCTGGGCATAGGTGAAGCTTAAGATCAGGGGGCGCAGGCCGGCTTCGTTGAGCCAGCGCGGCACCTCGGCTTTGAGCACGCCGTCGCCGTCGGCGCGCAGGCCCTTGCCGGTGATCACCAGGACCATCCGCCGCCCCCTGGCCGCGCCGTCGCGGATGAAACGAGAGAGCGCGCCGTAGGCCGCCTCGCGGGTCAGGCCGTGGAGGTCGAGGCGGGCCTCGATTTCCATGGTTCCCTTACGAAAGCGTTCGGCGGTGCGTTTGTCCACCCCGGCGGTGGATCCGTGGACCAGCGGCGCGAAGGGTTTCGCGGTCTTCGCCGCGGTGTCGCGTTTGCGCGGCGGCAGGCGCGGGCCGGGCGGTTCCGGCGGGACCGGAGTGTCCGGTTCGGGGTCGGGTTCGAGCGGCGGCGGGGTTTCGGCAAGCGGCTTCACCCGGCTGGTGACGCGCGCCCACAGCGCCGCGTCGTCGGCGGTGATCGGGGGGCGGCGTTTGCGGCGGGTCGGCGCGTCAGACATCGCCAACGGCCATGACGAGCCGGCGTTTCGCCTCGGCGACCGGCGCCGCGTCGCGCTCCGGAACGGCGGTCATCCGCGTCCCCCCTTGGTCAGGTTGCCCTGTTCGCGCAGTTCCGCCATGTCGGAATCCCCCTTCAGGGCGGTGGCGATGTCGGACAGGCCGTTGGCGACGAAGGCCCGCCAGTTGCCGGGGGCGTGGCACATCTGGCCGGTGCGTTCGTTGGCGAGAACGACGCCGCCCATGCTCCACAGAAGGTCCCAGTTGGACAGGCCCTGCATCAGCGCCTGACGGGTGCGTTCGTGCAGGCGGTGCATCACCCACAGGCGGATCAGGAAGGCGTAAAGGACCACCGACAGGATCAGCGCCAGCACGCCGACGATGATTCCCACCACCACCAGCAGCGCCAGGCTGATCAGCACCATCATCAACAGCGGCGCGACGTTGTCCCACGGGCTGTAGGTGGGGGAACGCCCCTGGTTGAACACCCGGAAGTCGGTATAGATCTTCAACCGGCCGGAGCTGATGCCGTGTTGCAGAACACGGTAATCGAACTCCCTTTCCATGCGTGCCTTGCGCGGTTCGCCCGGCATTCGGTCACCCCTTCGGCGGCATCCGGCCCTTGGCCGTGCGGGTTCCTCCCCCGGACAGACTCGGACGTTCCGACGGAAATGTCCAGAGCCGCGCGCCGGGGCGGCCTTTCGCCGGGGCTGGGGTCATGCCGCAAATCGCGGCGCGGCTTCGGCGAAACCGCACCGGGCGGGACCTCAAGACTTCGGCGCGGGGATCAGGACGTAATAGCGGCCCGGGCTTTTCATCCGTCCGGCCTTGGCCAGGGCGGGTTCGCCCGCGCCCCAGAAAAAGTCGCCGCGCACCGCCCCCTTGATCGCGCTGCCGATGTCCTGCGCCGCCATCAGGCGGTTGATCGGCTGGCCGTCGGGATCGACGGTTTCCAGCCAGACCGGCGCGCCCAGGGGCACCACCGACGGGTCCACCGCCAGACTGCGCTGCGGCGTCAGCGGCACCCTCATCGCCCCCACCGGACCTTCGCCATCGATCAGGCGGAAGAAGATGAAGCGCGGGTTCCGCCGCACCAGGCCTTCCGCCTGGCGCGGGTGGTTGTGCAGCCAGGCGCGGATTTCCGGCATCGAGGTCTTGCCCGGCTCGGCCAGTCCGGCGTCGATCAGGATGCGGCCCAGGCCCTTGAACGGGTGGCCGTTGTTGCCGCCATAGCCGATCCGGAAGCGCCGTCCGTCGGGCAGGCGCACCCGCGCCGAACCCTGGATCTGGGCGACGAGCAGGTCCACCAGATCGTTCGTCCAGAACAGCACCGGCGCGGTCTTGGCGATCGCCCCCGCCTCGATCTCGGCGCGGCTGGAATAGGGCTCCAGGCGGTCGTTCCGCACCCGTCCGGTCAGCTTGCGTCCGTCCTGCACGCGTTCCACCAGATCCGGCGGGCGGCCATAGACCGGATAGGGATAGTGCGGCGATGGAAACAGCGAGCCGTTCAATTCGGCTTCGTAATAACCCGTGAACAGTCCCTGCGCCGAACCGTCGGCGGCAGCGACGCGATAGGGCATGAAGGCCTTGGCGATGGCGGCGCGCGCCTCGGCGGCGGCGGCGGTCTTCGGCAGGGCGGCGCAGGCGCGGTGCCAATCGGCGGCGGGACGGGCAAGCGGTCCGGCGCCGATGATCAGGTCCGGCGGCTTGCGGTCGATCGACGCGCAGGAGCGGGCGAGGGCGGGCAGAACCTGATCGGCGGCGTCCACCTCCCATCCGTTCAGCAGGGAATAGTCCGTCGCCTCGACGCTGAATCCGGCGGGGGGTTCGGGCGGGGGAAAGGCCTCGCGTTCGGCGCAGGCGGCCAAGGCCAGGGCGGCCAGCAGGCCGAGACCCCGGCGCGCCGCGCGCGAGAGTGCGGGGTCAGGCTTCGACACTGCGGGTGACCATGAGTTTCCAGTTGGGATCACCGGAGCGGACGTCGCGGGCGAAGGTCCAGGCGTCGGTCAGGGTGTCGATGACGTTGGCGTCGCCGTCCACCACCTTGCCCTCGGTGTCGCGGACGATGTTGGCCTGCTCGGTGACGAATTCCACCGAGACGATCGCGTCGCGGCCCTTCATCATCGCCTCGGTGATGGTCGCCTTCTTGATCGAGATCACCTGGGTTTCGGCCTTTTCCCCCGCCGCCTCGCGCGCCTTCACCGCGGCGGCGAAGTTGGCGTGGACCTCGGCCCCGAGGTAGGGGCGGATGTCCTCCACCCGGCCTTCGGCGAAGGCGCAGACGATCATCTCGAACGCGGCGCGGGCGCCGACCAGGAACCCGTCGGCGGTGAAATCCGGGTCGGCGGTCTGAATCTGCACCAGACCGGCGGCCAGGCCCGGCTCCGCCGCCGCCATCGCCGCATCGACCGGGCGCGGCGCCTCGGCCTCGTCATCGGCTCCGGGTTGGCGCGCCTTGGCCAGATCGACGACGTTGTCGCGTTCCGGCTTGCGGCCGCTCACCTCGTCGGGGGTCTGCTCGTAGCCGCCCCGCCGACCGAGAACGTTGCGCAGGCGATACGCCAGAAATCCGGCGACCAGGACCAGGAAAATCAGATCGAAAAGCTGGAAATCACCGTTCATCGTCGGTTTCTGGCCCCATGCTGACCGGTTGCGGCGCAGGAATCCGTGGACGCGCGCCACCGGAATCGTCCATCATCGGCGCGCGAAATCCATCTCCCATCCCCGAGAAATTAAGCACATCCCAGGGAAAGAACAAGCATGCCGTTCCCCCCCCCCGCCCTGATCTTCCTGGCTTTTCCGCTGCTCGAACTGGCGGGACTGATCGCCGCCGGACGCGCCTTCGGCGTTGGCCCGGTGCTGGCCTGGGTGATCGTCAGCGCGGCGCTGGGGCTGTTCCTGCTGCGCGCCGCCGGGTGGGCCACCCTGGGGGGGGATGCAGGCGTCGATGCAAAAGGGCGAGGTGCCGTTCTCCGACATGCTGTCCGGTGCGGCGATGACCTTCGCCGCGATCCTGCTGATCCTGCCCGGCTTCATCACCGACGTCCTGGGTTTGTTGCTGCTGATCGCGCCGCTGCGCCGTTTCGTCGCCGCCGGGTTTTGCCGTGACGCCGCGCCGCCGTCCTCCGGTCCGACGGTGATCGAGGGCGAATACAGCGTCGTCGCCGATCCGCCGCCGCCCTCCGCCCCCGCCGACCCCCCCCGCCGCCGCCGGGAAAGCCCGGTTGACGCGGGTTTCTTTTGACCTTTCGCCGCGCTTTCGGGTACGAAAACCCGGACGCTTTTCCCCCTCCACCGGAGATTTTCGATCATGACCGAAGAAACGGCCGCCCCGGGCGCCGACGCCCAGGTCCCGACCCCGCCCCTGACGATCAACGGCCAGTTCATCAAGGACCTGTCCTTCGAGGCGCCGAACGTGCCGGAAATCTTCGCCGACATGGCCAACGCCGCGCCGGAAATCGGCATCGCGGTGGACGTCAAGGCGGCGCAGCTGCACGCCAACATGTTCGAGGTGGACTTGAGCCTGAACGTCGAGGCCAAGACCGGCGACAAGGTCGCCTTCCTGGTCGAACTGCTGTTCAGCGGCGTGGTCACCGTCAACGTGCCCGAGGAACACCTGAAGCCGATGCTGTTCATCGAGGTGCCGCGCCACCTGTTCCCGTTCGCCCGCGCCGTCGTCGCCGGGGTGACCCGCGACGCGGGCTTCCCGCCCCTGATGATCGCGCCGATCGACTTCGTCGACATGTACCAGCAGCGCATGGCCACCGCCACCGCCGAAGGCCACGCCTGATTCCAACGCGCCGACCGTTGCATATCCGCCACGCTCAAGCGGCCGCGGTGGTCGGCGCGCCAGGGAAAGCTTGTATCCGGCGCGGCAAGGCGTAAGTTTGGGACGTATTCCTTTCCAGCCTGGAGTTGAACCATGCGCTCCCTTCCGATGATCCTTGCCGCGGGCCTGGGGCTCGCGGCCCCGTCCTTGGCCCATGCCGAATGGTATGTCGGCGCCGATGGCGGCGTGTCCTGGTTGCAGGACCAGGACGTCTCCTTCCCGAACGCGTCCTACACCGCCGAGAACGACATCGGCCCGGCGTTCCTGGGCGCGGTCGGCTATTCCTTCGGCGCGATCAAGGTCGAGGGCGAACTCGGCTATCGCACCAACGACGTCGATAAGCTGAAGACCTGAGCGGCAGCTCCGGCGGCTCCACCGACGCCTACAACGTGATGGGCAACGCCATCTACGACTTCAACGCCACCGGTTCCTGGCGCCCCTTCGTCGGCCTGGGCATCGGCGCCGCCTACCTCGACTTCGACAAGGTGAGCCGCAACAGCGCCGAGCTCTATTCCGGCAACAGCTGGGAGTTCGCCTATCAGGGCTTCGCCGGTCTGTCCTATGACCTGGACGACAACTGGTCGGTGAAGGGTCAGTACCGCCACTTCGCCACCACCGACGGCGAGGTGAAGACCCCCGCCGGCCTGAAGGGCGACGCCGAATACGCCAATCACTCGGTGATGGTCGGCCTGACCTATCGCTTCGGCGCGCCGAAGGCGAGCAAGGTCGTCGCCGCCGCGCCCACTCCGGCTCCCGCCGCCAAGCCCGCCGCTCCGGTGGCGTAGAACTACATGGTGTTCTTCGACTTCGACAAGGCGACCCTGACCCCGGAAGGTCAGGCCGTGGTGAGCAAGGCCGCCGCCGCGTACAAGGCGGGGGCGCGTCCGCGCATCGACCTGACCGGCCACGCCGACCGCGCCGGGTCCGACGCCTACAACATGAAGCTGTCGCAGCGCCGCGCCGACGCGGTGAAGGCCGCCCTGGTTGGCCAGGGGGTCGCCGCCGGGCAGATCGCCGTCGCGGCGAAGGGCGAAAGCGCGCCGCTGGTGTCCACCGCCGACGGCGTGCGCGAACCGCAGAACCGCCGCGTCGAAATCGTCATGCCGTGATCGGCGGACGATCGGACGAAACGCGAAAGGCCCCGCTTCGGCGGGGCCTTTTCGTTGGCGGAAAGAAAATGGCGAAGAGGAAAACTACAGCCGCTTTTCCGGCTTGCCGACGTCGGCGCGCCGCGACAGGGAACACGCCCCCGCCGGAACCGGCTCGTGCGCCGAGGCGAATCCCGGCAGGGCGTCGCGCGGCGCGGCCAGAACCTCGTCCAGCATCGCGCGGTGCTGCTGGCAGTAGTCGGAAGTGCTCTCCGACGCCAGGGAGATGTCGTTGGCGACGCGGGTGATGAAGCGGTCGAACTGCGCCTCGGTCCGCGCCTCGCCGGCGCGCTTCAGCGCGGCGCGCAAGGAACGGGCGTTGGACGACAGCGAGCCGCCGAACTTCGAGACGTAGCCGTTGTAGCGGTCGCGCAGGCCCCAGGCGGGATCGCTGCACTTCAGGGCCGCCACTTGCAGGCGCAAGTGCAACTGCCGAACCTGCACCGCCGAGGCTTCCTCGGCGCTGAAGCACGGCGGTCCGGCCAATGCGGAACCTGAAGACAGGCTCAGAACTCCGCACAAAAACAAGGTTTTCAGTCTCGGCATTGACGACTCCACACCCTGACGTGGGTCAGTGTGCTCCGGTCTTGCGCCGGGATCAACACCTGTGATGACGCGCACAGGTGAAAAACCGCTTCGAGATGAAAAATCACAGGAAAAACAAGGGGTCGGGGGGACTCGGTCCCTCCGCGCCCCCGATTCCTTGCGGTTTTGCGCGGAGCGCCGTGAAATCATCATGCGGCGCGAGAGTTTCCCGCCGCTTTCGCGGCGAAAAACGCATGGGTACACAGGGTCCAAGACCCTGTGCGGGGTCCGGGGCAGAGCCCCGGCCTGGTTTTTCCTATCGCGCGTAGCAATAGGCGCAGCCGAAGCCGCAGGTGGCAAAGGCGCCGATGTCGCGCGACTGGACGCAGCGGCAGGTGGGGCGGTGGGGTTTGGCCTTGGCGGCGATCGGGCGACCGGCGACGCGGGAAAGGCGTTCGGCGTCGATGCAGGCGGCCTCCGCCACGCCATCGACGATCAGGTGGGGTTGGGCGCAAAGGCTGATCTTCAGCCCGCGTTTCGCCGCCGCGTCGCGCAGTTGGGCGAGCAGGGCGCGCTTGTCGGCGTCGCCGGGATCGCTGGCGGCGTGGGCGGCCAGTCCGCGCCGGGTCTTGGCATAGAACTGGGCGAAGGAGACCACCACCTCGTCGGTCGCCCCGGCGATGCGGTCGGCGATGGCTTCGAAGCGGGAAAGGTGGCCGTCCCAGGGGGTGGCGGCGGACAGCAGGATCGGGTCGTAGCGCCAGACCGCGCGATTCGGCCCGTGGCGTTCGGCGATCTCGCAGAAGGAATCGGCGGCGCGCCGCCAGTCGGGGACGCCGGGCTCCAGCGCCGCGCCATAGCCGGTGATGGTGTACTGCACGACGAAGGGCACGCCGTCGCCCGCGACCGTCTCCAGGCAGTTCCCGAAAGGCGCGGCCCAGCGGGTCCAGAAGACCATGCCGTCCACTTCCGCCGGGTTGAGGCCGACCCGGTAGGGCTTGCCGGAATAGGGGTTTCTCGCCAGGACGAAGCCGTCCCGCCAGCGCTCGGCGAACCAGACCGCCTGGAATGCCGGAATGTCGGTGCGGTAGCTGGCGGAAACGATCATCGCGCCGCCTCGTTTCGCCCTATCCGTCCAGCGCCGGACAGCCGCAGGCGCAGACCGGCTGGCCGCAGGGCGTTGCGGGCGCGGCCTTTTTTCCCACCGAGGGGGCCATGATCGCCTTGGCGACGGCGGTGCCGCCGCACTCCGGGCAGGGGACGGCGGCGGCGGCCAGTTCGGCGTCGCAGGCGTCGGCGTTGGCGAACCAGTGGTCGAAGGCGTGGCCGTCGGCGCAGCGCAGGCGGTAACGGATCATCGGGCGTATCCTCCGGGCTTGGCAATCACGAGAAAAGAGTGCTAATACCGCCTCTCGCCGCGCGCCTTCGCTGTTGCGGCGCGCGCCGCCTTTTCTTATATCGTCCGGTGACAACCGGGCAAGGGTTCGCCTTGGGTTTTTCCGGTCGGCTCGCCCCGCCGGAGCGGCGGGCCCCGACCGTCGGGATGGGTGTTTGTCAGGGGCTTCTTGAGGCGCCGAAGACGGGCGTGACGCCCTGGGCCGAAGCAAGCCTGCCGCAACAAGAGAGGTTCAGAATGAGCAAAGTCATCGGTATCGACCTGGGTACCACCAACTCCTGCGTCGCCATCATGGATGGCAAGGACGCCCGCGTCATCGAAAACGCGGAAGGCGCGCGCACCACTCCGTCGATGGTGGCGTTTTCCGATTCCGGCGAGCGGCTGGTCGGCCAGCCCGCGAAGCGCCAGGCGGTGACCAATCCGGAAAAGACCCTGTTCGCGATCAAGCGCCTGATCGGCCGCCGCTTCGACGACCCGATGGTGAGCAAGGACAAGGGCCTGGTGCCCTATAAGATCGTCCCCGGCGACAACGGCGACGCCTGGGTGGATGTCGACGGACAGAAGTTCGCGCCCAGCCAGATTTCCGCCTTCATCCTGCAAAAGATGAAGGAAACCGCCGAATCCTTCCTGGGCGAAAGCGTCACCCAGGCGGTGATCACGGTGCCCGCCTATTTCAACGACAGCCAGCGCCAGGCGACCAAGGACGCGGGCCGGATCGCCGGCCTCGAGGTTCTGCGCATCATCAACGAGCCGACGACGGCGGCGCTCGCCTATGGCATGGACAAGAACAACTCGGGCATCATCGCGGTCTACGATCTGGGCGGCGGCACCTTCGACGTGTCGATCCTGGAGATCGGCGACGGCGTGTTCGAGGTGAAGTCCACCAACGGCGACACCTTCCTGGGCGGCGAGGACTTCGACGCGCGGATCATCGACTATCTGGCCGACGAGTTCAAAAAAGAGAACGGCATCGACCTGCGCAAGGATCGTCTGGCCCTGCAACGCCTGAAGGAGGCCGCCGAAAAGGCGAAGATCGAGCTGTCCAGCTCGATGCAGACCGACGTCAATCTGCCGTTCATCACCGCCGATCAGCACGGGCCGAAGCACCTCAACGTCAAGCTGACCCGCTCCAAGCTGGAGGCCCTGGTCGAGGATCTGATCGCGCGCACCATCGGCCCGTGCAAGGCGGCGCTGAAGGACGCGGGCCTGAAGTCCTCGGAAATCAACGAAGTGATCCTGGTCGGCGGGATGACCCGCACGCCCAAGATCCAGGAAACGGTGAAGCAGTTCTTCGGCCGCGAGCCGCACAAGGGCGTCAATCCGGACGAAGTCGTCGCCATCGGCGCGGCGATCCAGGGCGGCGTGCTGAAGGGCGAGGTCAAGGACGTTCTGCTGCTCGACGTGACGCCGCTGTCCCTGGGCATCGAGACCCTGGGCGGCGTGTTCACCCGTCTGATCGACCGCAACACCACCATCCCGACCCGCAAGAGCCAGGTCTTCTCGACCGCCGAGGACAGCCAGACCGCGGTGACCATCCGGGTCTTCCAGGGCGAGCGCGAGATGGCCGCCGACAACAAGCTCCTCGGGCAGTTCGATCTGGTGGGGATTCCGCCGGCGCCGCGCGGCTTCCCGCAGATCGAGGTGACCTTCGACATCGACGCCAACGGCATCGTCAACGTTACCGCCAAGGACAAGGCGACCAACAAGGAACAGGCGATTCGCATCCAGGCTTCGGGCGGTCTGTCCGACGCGGAAATCGACAAGATGGTGCGCGACGCCGAAGCCAACGCCGCCGCCGACAAGAAGCGCCGCGAACTGGTGGAGGCGAAGAATCACGCCGACGCCCTGACGCACTCGACGGAAAAAAGCCTCTCCGAGCACGGCGACAAGGTCGCGCCGGAGGTGAAGGCGCAGATCGAGGCCGACCTCAAGGCGCTGAAAGAGGTGATCGACGGCGACGACGTCGAGGCGATCAAGGCCAAGACCGGCGCCCTCGCCCAGTTGGCGATGAAGCTGGGCGAAGCGATGTACAAGGACCAGGCCGAGCCCCAGGCCGGGCCGCAGGCGGAGGCCGCCGCCAAGCCGGGCGAGGAAGGCGTGGTCGATGCCGACTTCGAGGAAGTCGACAACAGCAAAAAATAAGTCTTCGGAAAAGCGGGCGGGCGGCGAATCCGCCCGCTTGCCGCCGAAGCGGAGCGAGGGGACGGGCGGTTCCGCCCGAGGACGATCGCCGATGCGAGGTACGGTGTGAGCAAGCGCGACTACTACGAGGTTCTGGGGGTCTCCCGCTCCGCCTCGTCGGACGACCTGAAAAAAGCCTATCGCAAGCTTGCCATGCAGTATCACCCGGACCGCAATCCGGGGGATCAGGAGGCGGAGCACGCCTTCCGCGAAATCGGCGAAGCCTATGAAATCCTGAAAGACGATCAGAAGCGCGCCGCCTACGACCGCTATGGCCACCGCGCCTTCGCCCAGGGCGGCGGCATGGGCGGCGGCGGATTCGATTTCGAGTTCGCCTCCGGCTTTTCCGACATTTTCGAAGAGATGTTCGGCAACTTCGCCGGGGGGCGGTCCTCCGGTCAGTGGGCGATGCGCGGCGCGGACTTGCGCTACAACATGGCGATCTCCCTGGAGGAAGCCTATTCCGGGCTGAAGACCACCATCGAGGTGCCGACCTCGGTCCCCTGCGAGGCCTGCAAGGGCTCGGGCGGCAAGGACGGCGCCGAGCCGGTCACCTGCCCCACCTGTCGCGGCGCGGGCAAGGTGCGCGCCCAGCAGGGCTTCTTCACCATCGAACGCACCTGCCCCACCTGTCACGGCCAGGGCCGGGTGATCAAGGGCCCCTGCCCGGCGTGCGGCGGCAGCGGACGGGTGCAGAAGGCGAAAACCCTGCAAGTGGCGATCCCGGCGGGGGTCGAGGAAGACACCCGAATCCGCCTGTCCGGCGAGGGCGAGGCGGGCCTGCGCGGCGCGCCGCCCGGCGATTTGTACATCTTCCTGTCGATCAAGCCGCACCGCATCTTCCAGCGCGAGGGCGCGGACATCTATTGCACCGTGCCGATTCCGATGGCCACGGCGGCCCTCGGTGGCGCGGTCGAGGTGCCGACCATCGACGGCGGGCGCGCCACCGTCGAGATTCCGCGCGGCACCCAGACCGGCGCGCAGTTCCGTCAGAAGGGCAAGGGGATGAGCGTCCTGCGCAGTCCGGCGCGCGGCGACATGTTCGTTCGCGTCGGCGTCGAGACGCCGGTCAATCTGTCGAAGCGGCAGGAGGAACTGCTGCGCGAATTCGCCGCCGAATCGGGCGAGGACCATAGTCCGGAATCTTCTAGATTCTTCCGGAAAGTCAGGGAATTCTGGGAAGACCTGACGGAATGAGGCAAGGGGGATGAGATGAAGATCGGGATCGTCGGCTGCGCCGGACGGATGGGACGGATGCTGGTCCAGGAAGTCCTGAAAACCCCGGGAGCCGAACTCGCGGGAGGGATCGACCGTTTCGAATCACCCTTCGTCGGCCAGGATCTGGGACTGTTGGCGGGCTGCTCGGCCACCGGGGGAGCCCTGGGACACGACGCTCCCGCCCTGTTCGCCGCCGCCGATGCGGTGATCGACTTCACTTCCCCCGCCGCTACCCGGGCCTATGCCCGGCTCGCCGCCGAAACCGGCACCGCCCTGGTGATCGGCACCACCGGGCTGGAGCCGGATGACCTGGCGGTGATTCGCACCGTCGCCGCCAAGGCTCCGATCGTTCAGTCGTTCAACATGAGCCTTGGGGTCAATTTGCTCGCCGCCCTGGTCAAACAGGCCGCCGCTTCTCTGGGGCCGGACAGTTTCGATATCGAAATCGTCGAGATGCACCACAAGCACAAGGTGGACGCGCCTTCCGGCACCGCCACCCTGCTGGGGGAAGCCGCCGCCCAGGGGCGTGGCGTCGATCTTGCCGCCGCCTCGCAACGCGGCCGCGACGGCATCACCGGCGAACGCAAGGTCGGCGATATCGGCTTCGCCTCCCTGCGCGGCGGCGATGTCGTCGGCGAACACACGGTGATCCTGGCGGGCGCGGGCGAACGCATCGAACTCACCCACCGCGCCACCCAGCGCGCCATCTTCGCCGCCGGGGCGGTGCGCGCCGCCATGTGGCTGGAAGGCCGCCCGCCCGGCCTCTATGCGATGACCGACGTGCTGGGGCTGTAAGGCCAGGGCTCTGCCCTGGACCCGGCAAGGGGCTTGGCCCCTTGCATCCCATGAGTCCGGTTTTGCGCGGAGCGCGATAAGATCATCGCGCGGCGTGACGGTTGACGGCCGCTTCGCGGCGAAAAACAAATAAAGGGGTCAAGGGGTCGCCGACCCCTTGCGGGCGCGGGCGGAGCCCGCGCGGTTTTATCGGAAGCCGGGCGATGACCGACACGGAAATCCAAGAGTTATTCGCCCGCCTGCGGGCGGCCAATCCCGAGCCGAAGGGGGAACTGCACGCGGTCAACCCCTATACCCTGCTGGTGGCGGTGGTGCTCTCCGCCCAGGCCACCGACAAGGGCGTGAACAAGGCGACCGGGCCGCTGTTCGCCGCCGTCGATACCCCGGAGAAAATGGTCGCCCTGGGCGAGGACGCGCTGGCCCAGGCGATCCGCACCATCGGCCTGTACAAGACCAAGGCCAGGAACGTCATTACGCTAAGCCAACAATTGATCGCACGCCACGGCGGCGCGGTTCCGAACGATCGCGCGGCGCTGGAGGCCCTGCCCGGCGTCGGGCGCAAGACCGCCAACGTGGTGCTCAACATTGCCTTCGGCGAGCCCACCATCGCGGTGGACACCCACGTCTTCCGCGTCGGCAACCGCACCGGCCTTGCCCCCGGCAAGACGCCGCTGGATGTGGAAAATGCCCTGCTGGCGACGGTCCCCGCCGAATTCCGCCGCCACGCCCACCATTGGCTGATTCTGCACGGGCGCTATGTCTGCACCGCGCGGGCGCCGAAGTGCGGAACCTGCGCCATCGCCGACTTGTGCCGTTTCGAGGAAAAAACGAAATAACCAGGCCGGGGCTGCTGTTCGGAAAACGCTTTGTGCGTTTTCCTCATCCTCGGCTTCGCCTCGGACCGCCGCCGTTGGCGGCGTCCCTACGAACGCCTTCGGCGTTCTCCGTGTCCCGGACCCCGCTGGGGACTCGGTCCCCAGACCCCATTCCCGGTTTTTGCGCGTAGCGCGATGAAACCGTCACGCGGTCACGTGAGAATCGACAGCCGCTGACGCGGCGAAAAACAAATTGGGATGCAAGGGTCCGAGACCCTTGCTGGGTGTGGGCGAAGCCCACGGGTTTTCCGAGTCCGGGGCAGTGCCCCGGCCTGGTTTTCTTATCGTTTATCCCGCCAGGATTGCCAGACCTCGCCCAGGCAGGCGCCGGGCGGGGTCTTTTTCACCGCGCGGGTGCGTTCCTGAACGAAAATGACCTGGGCGCCCCGCCCTTCGTCGAAAAGGAACAGATCGACGAAGCACAAGGGACGTTCGTAGAGCCAGACCTGCGCCGGGGGGTCGATGCGCCGCAGCGTCGGCGGGCCGAGAATTGCTTCCACCCCCGGAACGTCGAGGCCGTTCAGGAGCGCGCCGTCGAGTTCGCGGCGGCCGCCGGGGGCGGCGTTCAGGCGGACCGGGGCCTTGGGGCTGGCCAGCGCGGCGAGCGCCCGCTCCAGTTCTGGATTGCCGTGCGTCCGCTCCGCGATTCCGCCGCCGGCGCAAGCCGAGGCGAACAGGGCCAAGCCCACCGCCGCGACGGGAAGGAAGCGTCGCGGCGTCCGGGCCCGGAACCGGGAGGCGGGGGTGGACTTAAGCGCCGCCGGGGGCATCGCCGCCCGCCGCGTCGCCGGAGGTTTCGGTCGGACCGATCAATCCCTTGACCGGGGGGGCCTTGCGCGGCAGGGGCGCCAGGGTACCCTCGACGATGGCGCCGCGCTCCATCACCACGTTGACGTAGTGGATGGTTCCGCGCACCACGCCGCCCGGCTTCACCGTGGCGGTGTCGGAGACCGTCAGGTCGCCGTCGAACAGGCCGGAGATTTCGGCGTTGGCGACGGTGGCGGTGCCCTTGAACACGCCACCACGGGAGACGACGACCGAACGCGCCTGGGTCAGGTCGGCCTCGACCTGACCTTCGACCACCAGGCAATCGCACGACGAGATCGCGCCGGACAGGTGGATGTCGCGTCCCACCACCAGCTTCTTGCCCTCGCCGGACAGGCCCTCGGGCGTGGCCAAATTTCGTTGCATACCCGGAATGTCAAGCACGCGACGCGGAATCTCGCTGCGGAAGGGCTGCTGGGGGACGGAAGGTTTGCTCGGCATATGGCTACCCCTTTTCGAGAAAGGTTTGAGCGGCGGCGCGGTTTCCGGCGCGGCGGCGGGGGCGGCGGGCGTCGCCTCGGCCGGTGCGTTCTGGACCTCGTCCGGCGCGCGCGCCGGCCCCAGTCCGGACAGTCGAAACATATCGATCCCTCCCTCGAAAGATGCTCGGCACGATCGTTTCCGCCTTATTCCCGCTGGTTCGCGGCGGCGGTATTGGCGGAAGGAAGACGCACGGTTTCCAGCATGTGGACCATGAAGATCATCGCCACCACCGGCATCGCGAAACCGAACAGCGGAATCGCCATCCCAAGCGCGAAAACCACGCCCGCCCCCCACAGTCGGGCGAAATGCCGCTTGCGCAGGATCTTGGCCTGTTTCAGGTCCATCCGGCGCACCGCGACCATCTCGAAATACTCGACCGAGACAAGATAGCCGTTGAGGGCGATGAAGACAAAGATATTCACGCCGGGAAGAACGAAGGTCAGCAAAACCGTCACGATCGTCAGCAACAGGGCCTTGCCGGCGAAGTTGACGGTGCCGACCAGCATTTCCAGGAACGGCTGTTCCCGGCCGGGGCCGCGTTCCGGGTAATACAAGGTTTCGACGCGGCGGCAGATCGGCTCGGTGAACAGGCCCATCAGCACGGTGACCAGCGCCGGATAGACCAGCCCGCCCAGCAGAAAGGCGATCAGCCCGCTCGCCGCCGCGATCACGTCGCTGAGCGGATCGTCTCCGGCGACCGCGTAAACCGACACGCCCCACCAGATCAGGGCGATCAGCCCCAGGTAGAGAATCAGCGCCAGGCCCAGGCAGCGCCAGACCACGCCACGGGTGCGCGCGTCGTAAAGCTGCGCGAAGGATTTGACAAACAAATCGAACATCTATACGGCAGCCCTCGAATTGCCGTCCCGGAGCGTCATCGAACCGCAACCCAGGGACGGCTTGTGATTGGCGGGCGGGTGGATATACTCTCGCGCGACCCGACGACCGGAGGAGATCGCATATGGCATCGGCACAACCCGCGGCCCACGACGTGGTGGCCATCGGCAACGCCATCGTGGACGTTCTGGCGCATGCCGACGAGTCCTTTTTGGCCGCGCACGGCATGGACAAGGGAATCATGACCCTGATCGACGCCGAACGCGCCGAGGCAATCTATCAAGCCATGGGCCCGGGTGTCGAGTGCTCCGGCGGATCGGCGGCCAACACCGCGGCGGTGCTCGCCTCCCTCGGCGGGCGCCCCGCCTATATCGGCAAGGTCAAGGACGATCTTCTCGGCACGGTGTTCCGCCACGACATCGAAAAGGCGGGCGTCGCCTTCGGTTGCGCCCCCAGCGGCAACGGCGCGTCCACCGCGCGCTGCCTGATCCTGGTCACCGCCGACGCGCAGCGCACCATGAACACCTATCTGGGGGCGTGCCGCGAGCTCACCTCCGCCGATATCGACGAGGCGCTGATCGCCGCCGCCCGGGTGGTGTGCCTGGAAGGCTATCTGTGGGACGAGCCGGAGGCCAAGGCGGCGATGCTGAAGGCCTGCCGCGCCGCCCGCGCCGCCGGGCGCGAGGTGGCGCTGTCGCTGTCCGATCCGTTCTGCGTCCACCGCCATCGCACCGGGTTCCAGGATCTGGTGCGGCGCGAGGTGGACATCCTGTTCGCCAACGAGGACGAGGCCCTGGCCCTGTTCGAGTCCGCCGATTTCGACGCCGCGGCGGAAAGCCTGCGCGCCCATGTTTCGGTCGCCGCGATCACCTGCGGCGCCAAGGGCTGCGCGGTGGTCTCGTCCGAGGGCGTGCGCGCCGTGGCGGCCGACCCGGGGGCCGAGGTGGTGGACACCACCGGCGCGGGCGATGCCTTCGCCGCCGGATTCCTCCGCGCCTATACCCAAGGACACGACCTTTCCGCCTGCGGCCGCCTGGGCAATCTGGTGGCGGGACGGATCATCACCCATTTCGGAGCCCGGCCGGAGCGGCCGATGGCCGAATTGTACGCGCGGGCGACGGCCTAGGCCGTTTCCGCGCCAACCCAGATCAGGACACGGAAATACATGCAGCGTCGCAACATCGCGATCATTGCGCACGTCGATCACGGCAAGACCACGCTGGTCGATAACTTGCTGAAGCAGAGCGGCACCTTCCGCGCCAACCAAGCGGTGGCGGAGCGGGCCATGGACTCCAACGATCTGGAGCGCGAGCGCGGCATCACCATTCTGGCCAAATGCACCTCGGTGCTGTGGCGCGACATCCGCATCAACATCGTCGATACCCCCGGCCACGCCGATTTCGGCGGAGAGGTGGAACGCATCCTCGGCATGGTGGACGGCGTGGTGGTGCTGGTGGACGCCGCCGAGGGGCCGATGCCGCAGACCAAGTTCGTCGTCGGCAAGGCGCTGAAGCTGGGCCTCAAGCCGATCGTCGTGATCAACAAGGTGGATCGCGGCGATGCCCGCCCCGACGAGGTGCACGATGAGGCCTTCGACCTGTTCGCGGCGTTGGACGCCACCGAGGAACAGCTCGACTTTCCGATGCTCTACGCGGTGGGGCGCGATGGCTGGGCGGCCAAGGCGCTGGACGATCCGCGCACCGATCTGAACCCGCTGTTCGAACTGATCGTCGCCCATGTGCCGGAGCCCAAGGCCAACCTGGACAAGCCGTTCCGCATGCTGGCGACCACCCTGGAGGCCGACCCCTATCTCGGGCGGGTGCTCACCGGGCGCATCCTCGACGGCACGGTCAGCCGCAACATGGCGATCAAGGCGCTGCGGCATGATGGCAGGCAGGTCGAAGTCGCCCGCGCCAGCCAGATTCTCGCCTTCCGCGGGCTGGAGAGGGTGCCGGTGGACAGCGCCGAGGCGGGCGACATCGTCGCCCTGGCCGGATTCACCGACGCCACCGTCGCCGATACCCTGTGCGCGCCGGAGGTGACCGAACCGCTGGAGGCCCAGCCGATCGATCCGCCGACCCTGGCGATGACCTTCTCGGTCAACGATTCGCCCCTGGCCGGACGCGAGGGGACCAAGGTCACCGGACGGATGATCGGTGAACGCCTGAAGCGCGAGGCGGAAGGCAACGTCGCCCTGACCGTCAAGGAATCCGCCGATCGCGACGCCTTTGAAGTCGGCGGACGCGGCGAATTGCAACTGGGCGTGCTGATCGAGGCGATGCGCCGCGAAGGTTTCGAGCTGTCGGTCTCCCGCCCGCGCGTGCTGTTCCGCGAAAACCCCGAGGCCGGCGAAAAGGAAGAGCCGATCGAGGAAGTGGTGATCGACGTCGACGAGGAATATTCCGGCGCGGTGGTCGATAAGATGTCGCAGCGCAAGGCGGAAATGACCGAAATGCGCCCCTCCGGCGGCGGCAAGATGCGCCTGATCTTCCTCGCCCCGTCGCGCGGTCTGATCGGCTATCACTCCGAATTCATGACCGATACCCGGGGAACCGGGGTGATGAACCGCCTGTTCCACGGCTACGGCGCCTATCGCGGGCCGATCGAGGGCCGCCGCAACGGTGTCCTGATTTCCACCGGACAGGGGACCACCGCGCCCTATGCCCTGTGGTACATCCAGGAACGCGGCCCGTTGTTCCTGGGCTCGGGGGTCGATGTCTACACCGGCATGATCATCGGCGAAAACGCCCGTGGCCATAACCTGGAGGTCAACCCGCTGAAGGCGAAGCAGCTGACCAACATCCGCACCACCAGCAAGGACGAGGCGGTGGTCCTGACTCCGGCGCGCAAGATGTCGCTGGAACAGGCCCTCTCCTATATCGAGGACGACGAACGGGTCGAGGTCACGCCCTCCAACATCCGCCTGCGCAAGGCGATCCTCGATCCCAACGACCGCAAACGCGCCGCCCGCGCCGCGCGCGAGGACTGAGGGTAAGGCAAAAACGTTGCGAGGGGCCTTTGGGCCCCTCGCGCACCCCGTTCCCTTTTCCTCCGAAGGCCAACAGGTTCTGTTATTTATCAACGGCCGTAACGAGTAATTTCCATGTGGTTGTATCTTCTTCACACGAAGAACACGGCGGGAGTTTCTCACATTCTCGGTTGATTACGTCTTCAAACCCGCAACTCTGACATTTATATATTCCAGGACATGGGGGTTTGTTACCAGGTTTGTGTTCTTTCTCGTATTTCTGCTTACTATTAGAAAGACGAACGTTCGTTTTGTCGGCATAAAAGGCCATAATGCTCTCCAAGAACAGGTTGTCTATGCACGTGGACGCTTTGTCGCACTATTTCACTCTATTCGAGATAGATCTCAATGGTTGACCTATTCAAGTAAAATATAATTTATTAATTCTGAATTGCTGAAGCAATTTCCCTCATATTATCAAGAACGCGGCATTTCCCACCGGTAAGAGAAGAAATGACGTGGAGAGGCGAAAGGCATTGAATTCATTACTTGTGGTTTTTGCGCGCAGCGCGACAAGGCCATCACCTCCATGTGAAGATCGACAGCCACTGCGCGGCGGAAAACAAATAAAGGGGTTAAGGGGTCGGCGACCCCTTGCGGGCCCGGGGGCGGAGCCCCGGTGTTTTTGTTTTCGCAACATCGCTTGGCAGGGTATGGTTCGTTGTTCGGGAAGCGCCCCGGGAACATCGGCGGGTTCATGACGATATCGCAACGAATCGCGCGGCTGTGGGAATTGGCCGGGGTCTACCGGGATCGGCGGATCGCGGCGGTGGTGGTCTTGGGGATCGCCAGCGGTTTGCCCTCTCCCCTTCTTGCGGCCAATCTGTCGATCTGGCTGGCGGATGAGGGCTTCAGCCGCACCTCCGTCGCGGCGTTCGGCGCGGTGGCCGCGCCCTATGCGGTGAATTTTTTATGGGCGCCGGTCTTCGACCGGGTTTCGCCGCCGGTCTTCGGCGGTTTGGGGCTGCGGCGCGGTTGGCTGGTTTGCGCCTTGCTGGCGTTGATCGCGGCGCTGGCGTTTCTTGCCACCCGCGATCCTGCGGGCGGCCTGGCGGCGATGGCGGCGGCGGTTCTGGTGGCTTTCGTTTCCGCGTCGCTGGACGTGGTGGTGGACGCCTATCGCATCGAGATCCTGGAGCCGTCGCGGATGGCGGCGGGTTCGGCGGCGTCGATCCTGGGCTGGCATCTGGGCGGCACGGGCGGGCTTTTGCTGGCGGCGCGCTTCGGCTGGGAGGTGGCCTACGCGGTTCTGGCCGGGGTTCTGCTGTTACCCCTGGCGGCGGTGTTGGTGATCCGCGAACCGGCGGCGGCGCGCCCGGCGTTCGTCGCGAAGGGGTGGCGGGCGGTGCTGGCCGAGGCGGTGGTCGAGCCCTTGGCCAAGCTGGCGGCGCGGCCCCTGTGGGCCGAGATTCTGGCCTTCATCGTGCTGTTCAAGCTGGGCGACGCGATGCTCGGGCGGATGAGCGGCGTATTCTATCGCGAGATGGGTTTCGATTACGTAACGATCGCCGAGGTGAGCAAGGTCTACGGCATCGGCGCGACGCTGGCGGGCGGCGTGCTGGGGGGCGCCGCACTGAGGGCGCTGGGGTCCGGGCGCGGCCTGTTCGCCGCCGGGCTGGCGATGAGCGCCACCAACCTGTTGTTCGCCGGATTGGCCGCCGACCCCGGTCGGGCCTGGTTCGTCGGCGCGGTGGTCGGCGATGGGCTGACCTCGGGCTTCGCGGTGGTCGCCTTCCTCGCCTTTCTGTCGCGGCTGTGTGACGCCGGGCACGCGGCGACGCAGTACGCGCTCCTGGCCTCGGTCGGCAACCTCGCCCGGCTGCTGCTGGCGGGAGGCGCGGGGTGGATGGTTGACCGTCTGGATGGCGATTGGCAGGCTTTTTTCGTCGCGACCGCGTTTCTGGCGGTTCCCGGATTGGCGATCCTCGGTCATATTCTCGCGAAAACCCGGATGGGGGACGGGGTCTTCTCCCGCACCGACAGGACAGAGTCATGAACATCGACAAAATATCGACGGGCCGCAACCCGCCGCACGACATCAACGTCATCGTCGAGGTCTCGCTGCTCGCGGACCCGGTGAAGTACGAAATGGACAAGGAATCCGGGGCGATGGTGGTGGACCGTTTTCTCCACACCGCGATGCACTACCCCTGCAACTACGGTTTCGTTCCCCACGCCCTGTCCGAGGACGGCGATCCGGTGGACGTGCTGTTGCTCGGTCGCCTGCCGGTGATTCCCGGCGCGGTGGTGCGGGCCCGCCCGGTCGGCGTGCTGTGCATGGAAGACGAGAAGGGGATGGACGAAAAGCTGTTGTGCGTGCCGCACGAGGCGCTGAAGTCGTTCTATTCGACGGTGCGGGATTATACCGACGTCGCGCCTCTGGACCTGCAACGCCTGGAACACTTCTTCGCCCACTACAAGGACCTGGAAAACGGCAAGTGGGTGAAGATTCAGGGCTGGGGCAACGTCGATGAGGCGAAGCAGGTCCTGACCGAGGCGATCGCCCGCGAGGCGGCGAAGAAGTAATCCTTCCGCTTCGGACGGAAGAAAAAGGCCCCCGGCCGTGCCGGGGGCCTTTTCGCGTCAGGCGTCGGCGTTCGGGGCGGAATCGATCGAGGCGGTGACGTCCGCCTTCGGCCGGTCGCGCAGCTGTTGGCCGGTGACCATGAAATAGGTCATCTCGGCGATGTTGGTGGAATGGTCGCCCACCCGTTCGACGTTCTTCGCGATGAACAGCAGGTGGGTGCAGGCGGAAATCTGGCGCGGATCCTCCATCATGTAGGTGAGGATCTCGCGTAACAGGCTGGAATAGATGGCGTCGATTTCGTCGTCGTGTTCCCACACCGCCACCGCCTGCTGGGCGTCGCCTTCGACGAAGGCGTTGGTGGCGGCATGCAGCTGGCGCTTCACCATGTGCATCAGGCGGACCACGGCGCGCGTCGCCGGAACCGCAGGCATGGTGTTGAGCACCATCGACCGCTTCGCCGCGTTGGCGGCGTAATCGGCGAGGCGCTCGAAGGCGGACGCGGCGGAGATGGCGCTGACCACCAGACGCAGATCGTCGGCCACCGGGGCGCGCAGGGCGAGCATGTGCAGGATTTTCTGCTGGATGTCCGCTTCCAGGCGATCGACTTCCTGGTCGCGCTTGATCACCTCGGCGGCGAGGCGGTCGTCGCGTTCCAGAAGGGCGCGGGCGGCTTCCTCGATCTGGTTTTCCGCCATGCCGCCGATGCGGGCGATCGACTTCAACAGCTCCGCGAGTTCGCGGTCCAGGACCTTGGCGGTGTGGGGTTGGTTCAGGTTGGGCATGTTTGTCCTCGGGTGGTGACGGAAATCAGGCTGGATTTTCCAGGCGTTGCGGCGAAGGGGGAGCGGTTTCGGCGGCGGCCTCGCGCACCGGCAGATAGGCGGTGAAGACGCTGCCCAGGCCGACCGAGCTGTCGATGGTGAGCACGCCGCGATGGCGGTTCATCACGTGCTTGACGATGGCAAGCCCCAGGCCGGTGCCGCCCATCTTGCGCGACCGCGCCGAATCGACGCGATAGAAGCGTTCGGTCAGGCGGGGGATGTGCTCCTGGGCGATGCCTTCCCCACGGTCGCGCACCGCCACCGCGATCACCGGGCCCTGGGCGTCCTTGGGCGTGCTGACCGGCCCGCGTTGCAGCGCCGCGACGCTGATCGTCACCTCGGTGCCCGGCAGGGTGTACTTCACCGCGTTCTCGATCAGGTTCTGGAACACCTGGGTGAGTTCGTCGGGCTCGCCGCGCGCCGCCGGCAGATTCTCCGGCGCGGCCAGGGTGACGGCGACGTCGCGGGCGCGCGCCTTGGGCTCCAGGCCTTCGATCACCGAGACGATGGCGCGGCGCACGTCGACCGCGCGCGACGGCTGGGTGTGTTCGTTGAGTTCGATCCGCGACAGCGACAGCAGATCCTCGATCAGGCGGGCCATCCGCGCCGCCTGCTCCGCCATGATGCCGAGGAAGCGCTCCCGCGCCTCGGCGTCGTCGCGGGCGGGACCGCGCAGGGTGTCGATGAAGCCGATCAGCGATGACAAGGGCGTGCGCAGTTCGTGGCTGGCGTTGGCGACGAAATCGGCGCGCATCTGTTCCATGCGGCGGATCGTGGTGATGTCGTGGAACGAGATCAGGATCGCCGCGTCCCCCGCGATTTCGCCGGGAAGCGGCCGGATGCTGACGATGAAGCGGCGTTCCACCGGGATCGGCAGCGAGAATTCCAGTTCCCGCCCGCCGTCGCCGATGGTGTCGATCGCCTCCAGGATCGGCGGATGGCGCACCAGGCTGGAAACGTCGCGACCGACCAGGCTGCGGCCGAACAGCTCGCGCGCCGCCATGTTGGCGCGCACCACGCGGTGCTGCGCGTCCAGCATCACCACCGCGTCGGGCAGGGCGTCGAAGACGTCCTCGCGCGAGCGCACCGACTGGTCGGCGGCGGTGAGCGCGCGGCGCATTTCGCGGCGCATCTGCGCCAGGGCGAAGGCGGCGGTGGCGGCGACGCCGCCGCCGCGCACTTCCGGCGAGGACGCGGTTCCTCCCTGGGAGAGGTCCTGCACGAAGCGCAGCAGGCGGGAAAGGTCGATCAGCGGCACCAGCGAGACCGCCGCAGTGATCGCGGCGACCGCCAGGAAGGCCAGCCCGGCGTCCGCCGGGCCGAGCCGCCGCAGCAGGGCGAGGGCGGCGAGGGTGAAGGCCGAGGGCAACAGGGCGAGGCCGTACCAGCGCAGGGCGCGCGCCAGCACCGACCGTCCGCCGGAGGGAGGCGGAGAATCCGAAGACGGGGGCGCCGTCCCCTGTCCGGGGGAATCCGGCCGGTTGACCATGGTCGATCCTTCGTCGCTGTCCCTCGAAGCGGGCATCGCATCGTCGCGCCGGAAAGTATGCCGCGCCGTCCGCCGCCTGCAAACCCGCAAGAGAACGGGTGAGTCTTGCATATTCCCGGGGGCCTGCCGATGACGGTTTTTTGAAAACGAAAACGCGGCGGAGGTCGCCCCCCGCCGCGCTTCGGCGTTGCTTTATCGCGCCCGCGTCAGATGCGGACGTCCGGGCAGCACACCTTGATCGCGCGTTCCAGGCGCGCGGCCAGGGCCTTGCGATAGGCGTCCATGTCGGCGATCGGCTTCAGCGCCACGCCGCTTTTCATCGCCGCCTCGGCGATCGCCACCGGCACATGGGTCATCAGCCGTTTGTCGAAGGGAACCGGCAGGATGTATTCGCGCCCGAAGGACATCTTGCGGCCGGAATAGGCGGCGGCGACTTCCGCCGGAACCTCTTCCCGCGCCAGCGCCGCGATCGCCTCGGCGGCGGCCAGCTTCATCTCCAGATTGATCGCGGTGGCCCGCACGTCGAGCGCGCCGCGGAAGATGTAGGGGAAGCCCAGAAGGTTGTTCACCTGATTCGGATAGTCCGAACGGCCGGTGGCGACGATGGCGTCGCTGCGAACCGCGTGCGCTTCCTCCGGGGTGATTTCCGGGTCCGGATTGGCCATCGCGAAGATGATCGGATCCTTCGCCATCGACTTGACCATCTCGGGCGTCAGCGCCCCCTTCTTCGAGAGGCCGAGGAAGACGTCCGCGCCCTTGACCGCGTCGGCCAGGGTGCGCGCGTCGGTCTTCGCCGCGTGCTTCTTCTTATAGGGGTTGAGGTCGGTGCGGCCGGTGTGGATGACCCCCTTGGTGTCGCACAGGGTGACGTCCTTGACGCCGCGCCCCTTGATCAGTTCGACGCAGGCGATCGCCGCCGCGCCGGCGCCGCTGACCACCATCTTCACGTCCTTGAAGTCGCGCTTGGTCAGGAACAGGGCGTTGGTCAGACCGGCAAGCGCGGTGATCGCGGTGCCGTGCTGATCGTCGTGGAACACCGGAATGGTCATCAGCTTCTTCAGGCGTTCCTCGATCTCGAAGCAGGCGGGCGCGCCGATGTCTTCCAGATTGATGCCGCCGAAGGTCGGGCCGAGCAGGCGGACGCAGTTGACGAACTCGTCGACGTCCTTGGTATCGACCTCGATGTCGATCGAATCGACGTCGGCGAACCGCTTGAAGAGGACGGACTTGCCCTCCATCACCGGCTTCGAGGCGAGAGCGCCCAGGTCGCCCAGGCCGAGAATCGCGGTGCCGTTGGAAATCACCGCGACGAGGTTGCCCTTGCTGGTGTACTCATAGGCGGTGTTCGGGTTCTTTTCGATCTCCAGGCACGGCTGCGCGACGCCGGGGGAATAGGCCAGCGACAGATCTCGCTGGGTGGCGAGCGACTTGGTCGGCATGATCTCGATCTTGCCGGGGCGGCCCGAGGCATGCAGGGCGAGCGCCGCGAGCTGCATTTCGGTTTTCTGGTCGGTCATGGTGCTGCTTGGTCTCCTGCGCGTTGGCGAGCGTTGTTCGATTGTCTTGGTGCCGGGGTTGAGTGCGGTCCCACGGGATTACGAGGGGGAAGCTTCACATATATATCATTTTGCCCGTAAAAGTCTTGGGGTTTGGGAGAAATTTTATTACCAAACGGAGGGGTGGCAGCCGAAATGCGGGTGCCTTTCGTCCATTCGGAAGACCTGAAAGCGGAGTTGACGACACGCCATGAGCGCGGACGAAATAGCGGCGGCGGCGCCCCAGGGGAAGATCACGCCCCTGATGGAACAGTACTTGAGCATCAAGGCGGAGCATCCCGGATGCCCGCTGTTCTATCGCATGGGCGATTTCTTCGAACTGTTCTTCGACGACGCGGTGGCGGCGGCGGGGGCGCTCGACATCGCCCTGACCAAGCGCGGCACCCATCAGGGCCAGGACATCCCGATGTGCGGCGTGCCCCATCACGCCTGCGAGAACTATCTCGCCCGGCCGATCCAGAAGGGCTTCAAGGTCGCCATCTGCGAACAGGTCGAGGACCCGGCGGAGGCGAAGAAGCGCGGCGCCAAGGCGGTGGTGGAGCGCGCCGTGGTGCGCATCGTGACGCCGGGAACCTTGACCGAGGATTCGCTTCTCGACGCGCGGCGCGCCAACCATCTGCTGGCGTTGGCGCAGGTTCACGGCGAGATCGCGGCGGCCTGGCTGGATCTGTCCACCGGGCGGTTCTTTTGCCAGACCGGGGACGAGGCCGGGGTTTCCGCCCTGGTCGAACAGGTTTCCCCCGGCGAGATCCTGGTGCCCGAGCGGCTGTTGCAACACCCGCCGCTGTTCGATGCCTTCGCCCGCCTGAAACCCCTGTTGAGCCCCCTTCCGGACGTTCGTTTCGATAGCGATACATGCGCCCGACGTCTCGCTTCCGCCTTCGGCGTGGCGACCTTGGACGGTTTCGGCGGGTTTTCCCGCGCCGAGGTCGCGGCGGCGGGCGCGGTGCTCGACTACGCGGTGGCCACCCAGGCCGGACGCCTGCCCCTGGTGCAGCCGCCGCGCCGGGTGCCGCGCGGCAGCGTCATGGAAATCGACGCGGCGACGCGGCGCAGCCTGGAACTGATGCAGACGCAAGCCGGCGAACGGCGGGGCAGCCTGCTGGCGGCGATCGACCGCACCGTCACCGGCGCGGGGGCGCGGCTGCTCGCCGACCGCCTGAACCAGCCGTTGACCGATCCGACGCGGATCGCGCGGCGCCAGGACGACGTCGCCTTTTTCCTCGACCGGGCGGAGGCGCGCGACGGGACGCGCGGCATTCTGCGCCGTTGTCCCGACGTGGCGCGCGCCCTGTCGCGGCTGTCCCTGGGGCGCGGCGGGCCGCGCGATCTGCTGGCGATCCGCGATGCCCTGGCGCGGATGCCGGAGATCAAGGCGCAGCTTTCCGCCGCCGCCGTCGGCGGCCTGCCCGAGGGGATTCTGCGCGCCTATGCGGCGCTGGCCGATCATGGCGGGCTGGTGGAGCGCCTGTCCCGCGCCCTGGTCGACGAACCGCCGCTGCTCGCCCGCGACGGCGGGGTGATCCGCGAAGGCTATGCGCCGCAGCTCGACGAACTGCGCGGCTTGCGCGACGACAGCCGCCGCCTGATCGCCGCGCTGCAAAGCCGCTACGTCGCGGAAACCGGGATTTCCGCTCTCAAGATCAAGCTCAACAACGTCCTCGGCTATTTCATTGAGACTTCGCAACGAAATGGCGAGGCGCCGCTGGCCGACAAGGAACGCTTCATTCACCGTCAGACTATGGCCAACGTTCTGCGCTTCACCACGGTCGAACTGGCGGGGCTGGAGGACAAGGTGCGCGGCGCGGCGGAAAAGGCCCTGGCCCTGGAACTGGCGCTGTTTGCCGACCTCGTCGCCGAGGTTCTGGCGCAGGCCGACGGCATCGCCGCCGCCGGGCATGCCCTGGCGGTGCTGGACGTCGCCGCCGCGCTGGCCGATCTGGCGGCGTCGCGAAGCTATGTCCGGCCCCTGATCGCCAGCGACACCCGATTCGCCGTGCGCGGCGGGCGCCATCCGGTGGTCGAGGCGGCGATGATCGAACGAAACGGCGGAAAATTCGTCGCAAACGACTGCGTTATGGACGAAAATGCGCGGATTTGGCTGATTACCGGCCCGAACATGGCCGGAAAGAGCACGTTTTTGCGTCAAAACGCGCTGATCGCCATTCTTGCCCACGTCGGATCGTTCGTTCCCGCCGATTCCGCCGAGATCGGCGTCGTCGATCGCCTGTTCAGCCGCGTCGGCGCCGCCGACGACCTGGCTTCCGGACGCTCCACCTTCATGGTCGAAATGGTCGAAACCGCCGCCATCCTGAACCGGGCGACGGATCGTTCCATGGTCGTATTGGACGAGATCGGGCGCGGAACCGCCACCTACGACGGCATGGCGATCGCCTGGTCGGTGGTCGAACACCTGCACGACGTCAACCGCTGCCGCGCCCTGTTCGCCACCCACTATCACGAACTGAAGGCGCTGGTCGCCAAGCTTCCCGCGCTTTCCCCCTTCACCATGCGGATCAAGGAATGGAAGGGCGATCTGGTCTTCCTGCACGAGGTGGCGGCGGGCACCGCCGACCGGTCCTATGGCATTCACGTCGCCCGTCTGGCCGGTCTGCCGCCGGTTGTGGTGGGCCGCGCCGAGGCGGTTCTGGCCGCCATCGAATCCGGCGAGCGGGCCTCCGCCGCCGCCCGTCTGGCCGACGACCTGCCGTTGTTCTCGGCGGCGGCGAAGGCCCCGCCGCCCCGCCGCGACCCCCTGCGCGAGGCGGCGGAAGCCCTGGACCCCGACGCGATGACCCCGCGCGAGGCGCTGGAAGCCCTTTATCGTCTGCGCGATCTGGCGCGCGAAGGATAGGTCCGCGATGAGTCTTCTTTTTGCAAAAAGATTGCTTTAGGGTTCTTTTGTAAACGTTCTTGGGTATCCGCTGAAGGGTGCGGCGTATGAATACGACGACGATGATGCCGCGGGCGGTCGCCTGCGAACGGGACGCCGATTTGCAGCGGCTGGGATGTTCCGGCATCGCGCCCGAGACCCCGGCGGAAATTCCTGATCCGGAACGAATCTTTCCGTGCGCCGAGTTTCTCGCCCGACTGGAAGACTCTTGGCAGGCCGCGAACGGCGAAAGCGCCAAGGCGCGGCCGCCGGTGCTTGCCCTGTTCAAGCAGGCGCTGAAGGATGGCAGCGAGGAAATCCAAGGTCGTTTCGATCGCGGCGAGGCCTCCGGCACCCAGGTGGTGCGTGCCCAGGCCTATCTGGTCGATCAGATGATCCATGCGATGATGGAGCTGGTCACCAAGCGGGTCTTCGGCCAGGGGGTGCGCACCGCCGGCGAAAACCTGACCGCGGCGGCGGTCGGCGGCTATGGGCGGGGCGAACTGTCCCCCCATTCCGACATCGATCTGTTGTTCCTGCTGCCCTATAAGGCCACCGCCTATCACGAGAACGTCGTCGAATACGTCCTTTACCTGCTGTGGGACCTGGGCCTGAAGGTCGGGCACTCCACCCGCTCCCCCGACGACTGCGTGCGCCAGGCCAAGGACGACAGCACGGTGAAGACCGCGCTTCTGGAATGCCGCTGGCTGTGGGGCGACGCCGCCCTGTTCGAGGAAGCGTGCCGCCGCTATTGGCACGACGTGGCCGCCGGGCTTCCCGGCCCCTTCATCGAGGAGAAGCTGGCCGAACGCGACGAACGCCACGAACGCACCGGCTGCTCGCGCTATGTGCTGGAACCCAACATCAAGGAAGGCAAGGGCGGCCTGCGCGATCTGCACACCCTGTTCTGGATCGCCAAGTACGCCTATGGCGTCGCCGCGGTCGAGGACCTGGTGAAGCAGGGGCTGCTGTCCGCCGACGCGGTGCGCGCCTTTACCCGCGCCCAGAATTTCCTGTGGACGGTGCGCTGCCACATGCACTACCTCACCGGCCGCGCCGAGGACCGCCTGACCTTCGATCTGCAACCCGAAATCGCCCGGCGCATGGGGTATCGGGACCGCACCGGGCAGAAGCTGGTCGAACGCTTCATGAAGCACTACTTCCTGGTGGCGAAAGAGGTCGGCGACCTGACCCGCATGGTCTGCGCGGTGCTGGAGGAACAGAACAAGCGCAAGCCCCGTTTCGGCCTGGGCTTGGTTCGCCGCCGCACCACGCCGGAAGGTTTCGTTATCGAAAAAAACCGCCTGGACATCGGCTCCAACGACGTTTTCGCGAAGGATCCGCTGAACGTCATGCGGCTGTTCCGCATCGTGCAGGAGCAGGACCTGAACGTCCACCCCCACGCGGTGAAGCGGCTGACCGAGGAACTGGGACGGGTCAAGGGGTTGCGCCGCGACCCGGAGGCCAACCGCCTGTTCCTGGAGATTCTGGCCCACCCCAGAAACTCCGAAAGCACCCTGCGCAAGATGAACGAATGCGGCGTCTTCGCCCGCTTCGTCCCGGATTTCGGCCGGGTGGTGGCGCAGATGCAGTACGACATGTACCACGTCTATACCACCGACGAGCACACCATCCGCACCGTCGGCATCCTGCACGACATCGAACTTGGCCGCTACGCCAAGGACATGCCCTCGGCCACCCAGCTTTTCCCGATGGTGCAGTCGCGCCGCGCCCTTTACGTCGCGATGCTGCTGCACGACATCGCCAAGGGCTCGGGCGAGGATCACTCGGTGGCCGGCGCGCGCATCGCCCAGTCCCTGGGTCCGCGCTTCGGCCTGTCCGAGGAAGAGACCGAAACCGCCGCCTGGCTGGTGCGCAACCACCTGATCATGTCCAAGGTGGCGTTCAAGCGCGACCTGGACGACCCCAAGGCGATCGCCGACTTCGCCGATCAGGCGCAAAGCCCGGAGCGTCTGCGCCTGTTGCATATCCTGACCTGCGCCGACATTCGCGGCGTTGGCCCCGACATCTGGAACGCCTGGAAGGCGCAACTTCTGCGCTCCCTCTATCTGCGCACCCTGGACCGGATCACCGGCGGCCTGGGCAGCGACGGCGCGGCGCAACCCGGATTCGCCGAAGCGCCGCGCGCCGCTTCCGAACAGGAAGCCCAGGCCAAGCAGGCGTTGCGCGAACGCCTTGCCGACTGGCCGGAAGAGGAACGGGAACGGGCGATCGGGCGCGGCTATCGCGCCTATTGGTACGCCTTCACCCCGGAGGAACACGAACGCCAGGCCCGGATCATGCGCGCCGCCGATCAGGCGGGGGACGGGCTGACCGTGGTCTGCCGCGTCGATCCGGGAACCGCGCACACCGAGGTTCTGGTCTATACCGCCGACCATCCCGGACTGTTTTCGAAAATCGCGGGCGCCATGGTGCTCGCCTCCGCCTCGATCCTCGACGCCCGCATCACCACCTTCGCCGACGGCATGGCGATGGACGTGTTCACCGTGCAGGGCCTGGACGGCGAGGCCCATACCGAAACCGCCCGCATCGAGCGCGCCGTCGCCAAGGTGCTGAAGGGCGAGGTGCGGATCGACCGCGAACTCGCCGCCCGCCCGTCGCGCGGCGCGAAGCGGATGAGCGTCTTCACCGTGCCGCCGCGAGTCCTGATCGACAACAACGCCTCGGCCGCCCATACCCTGATCGAGATCAACGGCCGCGACCGTCCGGGGTTCCTTTACGACGTCACCTCCGCCCTGCGCGATCTGGGGTTGCAGATCAATTCGGCGCACATTTCCACCTATGGCGAGCGGGCGGTGGACGTGTTCTACGTCAAGGACATCTTCGGCATGAAGGTCGCCCACGAGGACAAGCTGAAAAGCATCCGCCGGGGTCTGCTCGACGCCATCGATCCGCCCGAGACCTCCGGCAAGGCCGCCGCGCGATGAATTTCTCCCGCGCCATCGCCACCGTCGGCGGGTTCACCCTGATCAGCCGGATCACCGGATTCGTCCGCGACGTGCTGCTCGCCCGCATGCTCGGCGCGGGGACCGAGGCCGACGCCTTCTTCGTCGCCTTCCGCTTCCCCAACCTGTTCCGCCACCTGTTCGCCGAGGGCGCGTTCTCCGCCGCCTTCGTGCCGCTGTTTTCGCGCAAGCTGGAGGGCGAGGGCGAAAGCGCCGCCCGCGCCTTCGCCGACCGGGTGTTCGCGGTGCTCGCCCTGGTCCTGCTGGCCATGGTGCTGCTGATGGAGGCGATCATGCCCTGGGCGATCGCCGCCTTCGCGCCGGGCTTCGCCGAGGTGCCGGGCAAGCTGGAGCTGACCGCCGAACTCGCCCGTTACGCCTTCCCCTATCTGTTCTTCATCGCCCTGGTTTCCCTGTTGTCGGGAATCCAGAACTCGATGGGCCGCTTCGCCGCCGCCGCCGCCGCGCCGATCCTTTTGAACCTGTGCCTGATCGCCGCCGCCCTTGGCTATGGCCGCCTGTGGGGCGGCGGCGCGGGCGCGGTGCTCGCCTGGGCGGTCACCGTGGCGGGCGTGGTGCAGTTCGTCTGGCTGCTGGCCAACAATCGCCGCATCGGCATGGGGCCGGGGCTGGTGCTGCCCCGCCTGACCCCCGACGTCCGCCTGCTCGGGCGGCGCATCCTGCCCGGCGTCGTCGGGATGGGGGTCTATCAGATCAATCTGCTGGTCGATACGGTGATCGCCTCCCTGGTCAGCGAGGGCGCGGTCTCCTGGCTCTATTATGCCGACCGGGTCAACCAGCTGCCCCTGGGGGTCGTCGGCATCGCCATCGGCACCGCGCTTCTGCCCACGCTCTCCCGCCAGATCAAGTCCGACCGCGACGATCTGGCCCAGCATACCCAGAATCGCGGTCTGGAATTCGCCCTTCTGCTCACCGCCCCCGCCGCCGCCGGTCTGGCGGCGCTGGCCCTGCCGATCGTCGCCACCCTGTTCGAGCGCGGCGCGTTCTCCGCCCGCGACACCGACGCCACCGGCATGGCCCTGATCGCCTTCGCCTGCGGCCTGCCCGCCCACGTGCTGGTCAAGGCGCTGGTTCCCGGCTTCTTCGCCCGCGAGGACACCGCGACGCCGGTGCGCATCGCCGCCGTGTGTCTGGTTTCCAACCTCGTCCTCAACCTCGCCCTGATGGGGCCGCTCGGCCACGTCGGCATCGCCGTCGCCACCGCCACCTCGGCCTGGATCAACGCCGGACTGCTGGCCTTCGTTCTGCGGCGGCGCGGCCATCTGGCCTTCGACGCCCGTTTCAAAAGCCGCGCGCCGCGCATCGCCGCCGCCGCCCTGGGCATGGCCGGGGCTCTGGTCGCCGCGCAGGGTTTCGATCCCGGCGTGCTGGCCGGGTCGCCCGCCTGGGTCGCCCTCTGCGCCTGGATCGCCCTTGGCGGCGTGGCCTATCTGGTGCTCGCCCGCGCGTTCGGCGCGGCCAGCCTGGGCGAACTCCGCGCGTCCCTGCGGCGGGGGTAGGGAAAAACCAGGCCGGGCTCCGCCCGGACCCGCCGGGGCCTTGGGCCCCAGACCCCTTCGTTATGTTTTTGCGCGACGGAGAAAGCCGGAGGCTTTCGTAGGGACGCCGCCATAGGCGGCGGTCCGAGGCAAAGCCGAGGACGAGGAAAATGCAGCAAGCATTTCCCGAGCAAGCGCCATCAAATCATCGCTTCCACGTGATGGTTGGTTGCCGCCGCGCGGCGAAAAACCAGCGAATGGGAGGTGCGGAGGGTCCAAGACCCTCCGCGACGTTTTTGCTTTTCCGCCCTGCCCCCGCCCTTGCCCCGGCGGGCGAAATGGGGGATACCTCGAACGGGCCGCCTGAAGGGCCCGGCAACGCAGCAGAGACAGTCGAATGAACAGGATTTTTTCGGGTATTCAGCCGTCGGGCAATCTTCATCTGGGCAACTATCTGGGGGCGATGAAGAACTGGGTGGATTTGCAGCATGACTACGAGTGCATCTTCTGCATGGTGGACATGCACGCGATCACCGTCTGGCAGGACCCGGCGGAGCTGCGCGCCACCACCCGCGAATTGGCGGCGGGGATGATCGCGGCGGGGATCGACCCGGAAAAAAACATCCTGTTCAACCAGAGCCAGGTTTCCGCCCATGCCGAGCTGGCCTGGGTGTTCAACTGCGTGGCGCGGATGGGGTGGCTCAACCGCATGACCCAGTTCAAGGAGAAGGCGGGCAAGGACCGCGAGAACGTCTCGGTCGGTCTGTTCGCCTATCCCTGTCTGATGGCCGCCGACATCCTGGCCTATAAGGCCACCCACGTGCCGGTGGGCGAGGATCAGAAGCAGCATCTGGAGCTGACCCGCGACGTCGCCCAGAAGTTCAACACCGATTTCGGCCGCGAGGTCTTCCCCCTGCCCGAACCGTTGATCTTCGGCGCGGCGACGCGGGTGATGTCGCTGCGCGACGGGTCGAAGAAGATGAGCAAGTCCGATCCGTCGGATTATTCCCGGATCAACATGACCGACGACGCGGACGCCATCGCCCTGAAGATCCGCAAGGCGAAGACCGACCCCAATCCGTTGCCCGAGGCGGCGGCGGGCCTGGCGGAGCGGCCCGAGGCGGCGAATCTGCTGGGCATCTATGCGGTGTTGACCGGCCAGAGCCTGGATTCGGCGGTGGCGGAGTGCGCGGGCATGGCGTTTTCCGACTTCAAGGGGCGGCTGGCCGAGGCGGCGGTGGCGAAGTTGGCGCCGATCAATGCCGAGATGGCCCGGCTGCGTCGCGATCCGGCCTATATCGACGGCATTCTGAAGCGCGGCGCCGAGAAGGCCGCCGCCCTGGCCAAGCCGGTGCTGGACGAAGTCTACGAGGCGGTGGGGTTCCTGCGACCCTGACACCGCCCGTGAATCTGCGAAGGAGGACCGCCGGGGAGACCCGGCGGGCCGTGGCGGTGCGATGATTCAGGTCTATTTGCCGATCGCCGAACTCTCCGTCGATGCCGCCTTGATCGTCGGGTTGGGGGCGTTGGTCGGATTCGCCTCGGGCCTGTTCGGGGTGGGCGGCGGCTTCCTGATGACGCCGCTGCTGATTTTCCTGGGAATCTCGCCGTCGGTGGCGGTGGGGTCGGGGACCAGCCAGATCATCGCGTCCTCGGTGTCCGGGGTGGTCGCCCACTGGCGGCGCGGCAACGTCGATGTGCGCATGGGCGGCGTGCTGCTGGCGGGCGGCGTCGCCGGATCGCTGTTCGGCGTGCTGATCTTCAATCTTCTGAAGTCCTGGGGGCAGATCGACCTGACCATCCGGCTGGCCTATGTCGTCTTCCTCGCCTCGGTGGGCGGGCTGATGCTGGCGGAAAGCCTGATTTCGCTGGTTCGCGGGCGCGGCGACGCCGCCGCCTCCGGCCCGCGCGGCGCGGAGCGCTTCGCCTGGGCGGCGCGGCTGCCGATGCCGATGCGTTTCCCCAAATCGGATCTGACGATCAGCGCCGTGCTGCCGCTCGCCATGGGCGGCGCGGTCGGCATTCTGGTGGCGATCATGGGGGTGGGCGGCGGATTCATCATGGTTCCGGCGATGATCTATCTGCTCGGCATGCCGACCCAGGCGGTGATCGGCACCTCGTTGTTTCAGATCATTTTCGTCACCATCGCCACCACCTTCCTTCAGGCGACGCTGAACCACAACGTCGACGTGGCGCTGACCATCCTTTTGGTGGCGGGCGGCATCCTGGGGGCGCAGTGGGGGGCGCGGGCGGGGGCGAAGCTGGGCGGGCGGCATTTGCGGATTCTGCTGGCGCTGCTGGTTCTGGGGGTGTGCTTCGGTCTGGTCGGGGAACTGGCGGCGACTCCGTCCGAGCCGTTCTCGGTGGTGATGGAGAGGTAGGCGATGCGGCGGCTGATTCCCCTCCTCGCGGCGATGACGCTGGCGCTTCTGCCCTCGGGCGACGGCGCGGATGCGGCGCGCCCGGTGGTCGCCGACCTGTCCAACCATCTGGTCGCCATCACCACCGGGTTTTCCGGCACCCACGTGCTGGCCTTCGGCGCCACCGACGACCGCAAGGGCGACATCGTGGTGGTGGTGCGCGGCCCGCAGGAAACCCACGTGGTGCGCGAAAAGACCCGCCTTGCCGGGGTGTGGATGAACCGCAAGGAAGCGACCTTTCCGCAGACTCCGGCGTTCTATGCGGTGGCGGCGACCGCGCCCCTGCCGAACGTCGCGCCGTCCGAGGTGCGCAAGCGGCACCAGATCGGGCTGGAATCCCTCGCCCTGCCCGCGCTCGGCAACGGCGGCAAGGCGCTTCCCGAGGACGAGGCGAAGCGCTTCCGCGCCGCGCTGATCCGTCTGAAGCAGAAGGCGGGCCTCTACCCCGAGGCGGTGGGCGCCGTCGCCACCCTGGAGAATCGCCTGTTCCGGGCGGAGCTGTTCCTGCCCGCGACGGTTCCGGTGGGGTCGTATTCGGTCGAAGTGTATTTTCTTCAGGAGGGCGCGGTGATCGGCGCGGAGATCACCCCGCTGTTCGTCTCGAAGACCGGCTTCAGCGCCGAAGTCTTTGATTTCGCGATGCATCGGGCTGCGGCCTATGCCCTGACGACGATCGCCTTCGCGGTCCTGGCGGGATGGGGAATCGCCCTCGTCTTCCGCCGCTGATCCGCCCCCATCGGCAAAAGTCACTTGACGCTGGACGCCCCGGCCCATATTTCAGGCTTCCGGCGTGGAGATCGGCCAGATGTTCATCGAGACCGAAACGACGCCCAACCCGGCGACCCTGAAGTTTTTGCCGGGGCGGGTCTTGAGCGAACGGGGCGGCGTCGATTGCCCGAGCCCCGAGGACGCCGCCGAACTGTCGCCGCTCGCCGAGCGCCTGTTCCAGATCGACGGCGTGGCGGGGGTGATGATCGGGCGGGATTCGGTCGCGGTGACCAAGACCGACTCCGCGTCGTGGGAGATTTTGAAGTTGCAGGTTCTGGGGCTCCTGGTGGAGCACCTGACCTTCGGCCACCGCGTCCTTAACCAGGAGCGGCCGGTCGAACCCGCCGCCGCAGGAAGCGGCGACGGCATAGGGGACCGGATCAAGGCCCTGATCGAGGATCGGGTGCGTCCGATGGTGGCCCGCGACGGCGGGGACATCGTGTTCGATCGCTTCGACGATGGGATCGTCTATCTGCGGATGAAGGGCGCGTGCGCCGGATGTCCCAGCGCGACGCTGACCTTGAAGAACGGCGTCGAGGCGATGTTGAAAGCCTACGTTCCCGAGGTCGTCGCGGTGCGACAGGCGACCTGAGCCGGGACGAATCGTTTAAACGGTACGGAGAAGGGATCATTGCCGAAGCCGACTTTCATCGAGCTGAGCGAGCGTCCGCGCGTCGCGTTGTCCGCCGCCGCCCTGGGGTGCGCCCTGGGATTGGCGTGCCTTCTCGTCGCCGCGCCGCCTGCGCCGTTGCCCAAGCTGACGGTAATCGAGGAGGTGCGCGAGGTGCGCACCGCCCTTCCGGCGGCGCCGCGCATCGTGCCCGAGGAATCGCTGGCCCTGGCCGCCCGCTTCGATGCCGAGGGCTATGACTGGAACGCGGTGCTGTCCGGCAATATCGAGGTTCCGGCCCTGGTGCTGAAGACCCTGCCCAAGGATCTGGTCCACCTTCAGAACACCGACCTGAAGAAAAGCCTGTTCTTCCGCACCCTGCTGCCGCTCGCCTTGCAGGTGAACGCCGATATCGAGGCCGACCGCGCCCGCCTTCTCGGCATCCAGGAACAGATCGAGGCGGGCCGGACGCCGTCGCGCCGCGATCAGGCTTGGCTGGACGGTCTGGCCCGCGACTACAAGCTGGCTTCCGCCGACGTCGAGGAATTGCTGCGCCGCGTCGATGGCGTGCCGCCGTCCCTGGTGCTGGCCCAGGCGGCGGAGGAAAGCGGCTGGGGAACCTCGCGCTTCGTCCGCGAAGGCAACGCCCTGTTCGGCCAGTGGACCTGGACGGACGATCATCGCGGCATCGTTCCCGCCGAGCGGGAGGAAGGCGAATCCCACCGGATTCGCGCCTTCTCCAGCGTCAAGGGGGCGATCCAGGCCTACGTGCGCAACCTCAACACCCATCCCGCCTATGACCGCTTCCGCCTGCAACGGGCGCTCGGCGCCTCGGGCTACGACCTGACCGCGGCCCTGGACAAGTATTCCGAACGCGGCCTGAAATACGTCGAAACCCTGCGCACCATCATGCAAAGCAACCGCTTGGTCGCGCTCGACCAGGCCCGCCTGTCGCGGGAAATCCTGGTGGTGCGGCGGTAGGAGCACATTCCGGGAACACGGCTGTCCGGTTGAATTCCGGCTTCTGGTCGGAACCCCGCGCGAACACACCGGTTCCGAAGGACTCTACCGGGCAGGACGCATCCCGCCGATTCCTCAATTCGTCATCCCCGGCCTTGTGCCGGGGATCCACGTCTTGTTTTGTAATCCATTGGAAAACAACAATTCGTGGATGACCGGGACATGCCCGGTCATGACGGATGTGAATGCGGAACCGTCGGGCGAAAATAAACCGGACAGCCGTGGGACATGCCCGGTCATGACGATCATGGGGGAGGAAAAGGCGGTGGGGGACGAATCCCCCGCCGCAATGTTCTTTATTTGTTCCTGTTGCCGCGCTATCCTGGCGGCATGGACGAGATTCCCTTCAAGGCGCAGCCGCAGATCGCCGCCGCGCGCCATCGCGGCGCGGGGCTGAACCGCGCCGGACGCTACGAATCGCGCGACCACGTGGCCGCCGACGACGGCTGGGAATCGTGGAACGATCCGGATGCGCCGCCGCTGACGACCACGGTGCAGGAAGACGCCAGCCGCAGCGTGATCACCCGCAACACCAGCCCGGACATTCCCTTCGACCGGTCGATCAATCCCTATCGCGGCTGCGAGCACGGCTGCATTTATTGCTATGCGCGGCCCAGCCACAACTGGCTGGGGTTGTCCTCCGGCCTGGATTTCGAAACCCGGCTGTTCGTCAAATCCGACGCCCCCGCCCTGCTGGAGGCGGAATTGCGCCGACCCGCCTATCGCAAGGCTCCGGTGCGTCCGGTCGCCATGGGCGCCAACACCGACCCCTATCAGCCGGTGGAACGCCGCTTGCGGGTGGCGCGCGGCATCCTGACGGTGCTGCGCGACTTCAACCATCCGGCGACGGTCACCACCAAGTCGGCGATGATCGTCCGCGACCTCGACATCCTGGGGCCGATGGCGAAAAAGGGCCTGTTCGCCGCCGCGCTGTCGATCTCCACCCTCGACCGCGACCTCGCCCGCCGCATGGAGCCGCGCGCCACCCCGCCCGCCGGGCGGCTGGAGGCGATCTCCGCCCTTTCCCGCGCCGGGGTGCCGACCCTGGTGATGGCGGCGCCGATGATCCCCGGCCTCAACGACCACGAACTCGACGCGATCCTGACCGCGGCGCGCGACGCGGGCGCGACCGCCGCCGGGATCACCCTGCTGCGCCTGCCCTTCGACGTGAAGGAGCTGTTCGCCGACTGGCTGTCCACCCACTATCCCAACCGCGCGGGGCGCGTCCTCTCACTGATTCGCCAGACCCGCCACGGCGACCTCGACGAGGCGCGATTCGGCAAACGCATGCGCGGCGAAGGCCCGGTCGCCGACCTGCTCGGCCAACGCTTCGCCGCCGCCTGCCGCCGCCTCGGCCTGGAGGGAGGACGCCTCGCCCTGCGCACCGACCTGTTCCAGCCGCCGCCCCGCCCGGGGGAGCAACTGCGGCTGATGCTGTGAAGTGAAAAACCAGGCCGGGGCCGCCGGGGCCAGCCCCGGACCCCGTTGGGGCCGTGGGCTCCAAACCCCTTTCCTTTTTTCGCCGCGAATCGGCAAGCGGTCTTCGCGCGGAGCCTTCAGAAGATCGTCGAGAAGGTGGTGACCGGACCGCCGCGCAGCATCTCGGCGAGGCGGGAGAGTCCTTCCTCGACCTTGGCGCGGGTCTTGCCGCCGCCCAGGCCCAGGCGCACCGCCGGGGGCGCGGCGCGGCGGCCGAGGACGAAGTGATCGGCGGCGGAAACGATCAGGCCGCGATTGCGGGCGGCGCGGGTGAATTCGTCGGAACGCCAGGGTTCGGGCAGATTGAGCCAAAGGTGATAGCTGCCGGTGTCGCCCAGCACCAGGAACCCGTCGAGGGCCTTGAGCGCCAGATTGCGGCGGGCGCGGGCCTCGGCGCGGTGCCAGCGGCAGCAGTCCCGCGCGGTGCCGTCCTCGATCCAGCGGGTGGTGATCTCCAGGGTCAGCGGCGCGGGGGTCATGGTGGACAGGCGCACCCCGGCGGCGAGCGCGGGCAGCAACTCGGTCGGCCCCAGCATGTAGCCGACCCGCAGGCCCGGCGCCATGCACTTGGCGGCGCTGTTGAGATAGATGGTGCGGTCGGGGGCGAGGGCGGCGAGCGGCGGCAGGCGTTCGGCGTCCTCGGCGAGGAAGCCGTAGACGTCGTCCTCGATGATCCAGATGCCGTGGCGGTTGGCCAATCGGGCCAGGGCCTCGCGGCGGTCGCGCGGCCAGACCGTGCCGGTCGGGTTCTGGAAATTCGGCACGCAATACACGGCGCGCGGCGCGTGGTGGACGATGGCGTGTTCCAGCGCCTCGACGGTCATGCCGTGGTCGTCCATCGACAGACCCAAGAGGCGCACCCCCAGCAGGCGGGCCAGGTTCTTCATGCCGGGATAGGTGAATTCGTCGCACAGCACGGTGTCGCCGGCGCGGCAGATGGTCAACAGCGCCGCCAGCATGCCGTTCTGCGCGCCGTTGTTGAGAATCAGGCGCTCGGGCGCGAAGGGCGTGCCCTGGCTTTCCGCCCACGAGGCGAGGATGCGGCGGGAACGGTCGAGGTCGGCGTCGCTGGGATATCCCAGCAGCGAATCCGGGCGGTCGTCGCCGATCAGGCGCGGCAGGGTGTCGCGCAGGCGTTCCGCCGCGATGCCCTCGGCGGGCAGGTTGACCGCGAAATCGAAGACGTTGGGCTCGGCGTCGTGACGGGTGGTGAGCGGGGTGAAGGTCATCAGACCGGGCTTGACGAAGGTGCCGCGTCCGACCTCGCCGCTCAGCAGGTCGCGGCGAATCGCCTCGGCATAGGCGCGGGTCACGGTGCCCACCGTCACCCCCAGGCGCAGCGCCAGATCGCGGTGGGTGGGCAGGCGGCTTCCCGGCGCCAACTCGCCGGAAGCGACGGCGTCGGCGATGGCCTCGGCGATGGCGATGTAGCGCGGCCCGGTCCGCGCCGAGATGTCGGGATTCCAGGTTGTCATGGTGACAATAAATACATTGACGGCGATAAGGAGTCAATTTACCTATTGTGTACAGACAATACGAGTGGCATTAGGAGCCAATGTCATGAACAGCGTGCAATGTATCGGTACATATCGACCTAGCCGCAAGTCCCGGCGGACCCCGAAGAATCAGCGCCGGGATGGCGTCGCCGCGATCCGGAACGGCCTGGAGGCCGCCGAGCGGCTGGTTTCGGTCTGGTGCCGACGCGTCGGTCTGCGCCGCGCGTTGCGGGTCTATCCCGATTCGATGCTGGCGGGCTTCGGCCTGACCCGCGAACAGGCCGCCGCGGAAGCCGCGAAGCCCTTCTGGGCCGCCTGAAATCCCTTGAAAACTAGCCTCGCCGCGTCTGCGCCGCCAAAGCGCGCAGGCGCGCGATGCGTTCCGCCATCGGCGGATGGGTGGAAAACAGCGACGCCACGCCGCCGCCCTTCAGCGGGTTGACGATGAACAGGTGCGCGGTGGCGGGATTGCCCTCGGCGGCGGAATTGACCTGCCGGTGCGCCGCGTCCTCCAGCCGCGCCAGGGCCTCGGCCAGCCACAGGGGATGGCCGCAGATCGCCGCGCCATGGGCGTCGGCTTCGTACTCGCGGCTGCGCGAAATCGCCATTTGCACCAGTCCCGCCGCCAGGGGGGCGAGCAGCGCCAGGGCGATTGTCGCGATTCCGGCGCCGGGATTGTCCCGATCGTCGCGCCGCCCGCCGAAGAAAAAGGCGAAATTCGCCAGCATCGAGATCGCCCCCGCCAGGGTGGCGGCGACGGTCATGGTCAGGGTGTCGCGATTCTTCACGTGCGCCAGTTCGTGCGCCATCACCCCGGCCACCTGCTGCGGCGTCAACTGGCGCAGCAGGCCGGTGGTGGCGGCCACCGCCGCGTTCTCCGGGTTGCGGCCGGTGGCGAAGGCGTTGGGCTGATCGGAATCGACGATATAGACGCGCGGCATCGGCAGCCCCGCGTTGATCGCCAACTGCTCGACGACACCGAAAAGCTCCGGCGCGTCGGCGCGCCCGACCTGCCGCGCGCCATAGGTGGCGAGCACCAGCTTGTCCGAATACCAGAACGAGGCGAGATTCATCCCGCCGGCGAAGACCAGGGCCATGATCATGCCGCCCTGGCCGCCCAGGCCGTAGCCGAGCGCCAGAAAGAGGGCGGTCAAACCCGCCAGCAGCACCGCGACTCGCGCGTATCCCATGATCGCATCCTTGGTGGTTGAGACATCCGCCGGTCAATATCGGGGGAGGGATGGGGCGCGCGCAAGGGGGGTTGGGATCAGACCGGGGAATCGGCCAGAAGCACGCGGTTGCGGCCGCTTTTCTTGGCGGCGTAGAGCGCGGCGTCGGCGGCGCGCAGCAGGGTATCGACGTCCATCCCCGGAAGGACCGGGGTGACCCCCAGGCTGACGGTGAAACGCACCGTCCCGTCGCCGTGGTCGAAATCGTGCTCGGCCACCGCGGCGCGCAGACGGTCGAGGTGCGCCAGGCCGCGCTCCACCGCCGTCGGTCGCATCAGGATGGCGAATTCCTCGCCGCCGATGCGGCAGAACAGGGAGTCCTCGGGCAGGAGCTCGGCGCCGATCCGGGCGAAGGCGCGCAGGGCCAAGTCCCCGGCGGCGTGGCCGTGGGTGTCGTTGACCCGCTTGAAGTGGTCGAGGTCGGCCACCGCCAGGATTCCCGGATTCTCCGGATCGACCGGTCGCGCCAGAACCTCCGGCGCGGCGTCGAAGAAATAACGGCGATTGTGAATGCCGGTGTTCTGGTCGTGGTACATCAGCAGGCGGATCTGCCGGTTCTGTTCGGCGATGCTCTGCTTCTGGCTTTCGATCTGTTCCGCCAGTTCGGCGAGGCGCGCCGCCTGATCCTCGGTATAGGCGAGCGAGGATTGCAGGTCTCCGGCGAAGCGTTCCAACGCGGCGTTGGCCTCCGTCATCACCGACAGGTTGTGCAGAAGCGCCCGCTCCGCCTCGCGGTCGCCGCTGGTGTCGATGGCGACGCCGATGATGCCCACCGTCTGGCCGTCGCGGTCGATCGCCGGAATCTTGAGGAACCGGACGTCCACCACCTGGCCGCAGGGGCAGGCGATCTGGGCGTCGTAGACGTGGCGTTCGCGGTGGTTCAGCACCGAACGGTCGGTCTCGGCGGCCTTTTCGGCGTGGATGCGGTCGAGGATGTCGGCGGGGGTCTTTCCCGGAATATCGGTGCGCGGGCAGCCGCAGAACCGTTCGAACTGGGCGTTGCACCAGGTGTAACGCAGCGACCGGTCTTTCAGGAAAATCGCGAACGGCAAGGAGTCGAGGATCGACTCCAGTTCGCAGCCCGGAAGCAGCCTGGATACACCGCGCGGCACCATCGCTTTCCCCCATTGCCGGGCGAGGACCCGGATGTAGAGGATACACGGCGCCCTCCCCGATTGGCAAGCCGCGCCCGTATTTCCCGCCTTGCGCCCGCCGGGGGGAGAGGCTAGTTCTCGGTACCGGGCGCGATGCCGGAACGATTTCAGGAGAGAAGACGTGCGGCGATTGCTGGTGACGGGCGGTGCGGGCTACATCGGCAGCCACGTGGTTCACGCGGCGCTGGCGGCGGGCTACGCGGTCGCGGTGGCGGACAACCTCTCCACCGGGGAGCGGCGGAACCTGCCGCCCGAGGTTCCCCTGCTGGTCGGCGATGTCGGCGACCGCGCCTTCGTCGATGCCGTCCTGGCCGAGGTCCGGCCCGAGGCGGTGATGCACTTCGCCGGGTCGATCGTCGTTACCGAATCGATGGAACGGCCGCTCGACTACTACCGCAACAACGTTGCCGCCAGCCTGACCCTGATCGAGGCCGCCGTCGCGGCCAAGGTGCCGCGTTTCGTCTTTTCGTCCTCGGCGGCGGTCTATGGCGCGATCGACGGCGAGATGGCGGCGGAAACCGCGCCCCTGCGCCCGACCAGCCCCTATGGCTGGTCGAAGCTGATCACCGAACGGATGCTGGAAGACGCGGCGCGGGTGCATGGCTTTGCCTATGCCGCGTTGCGCTATTTCAACGTCGCCGGGGCGGATGCCCAGGGGCGTTGCGGCCAGGGCGGCCCCAACGCCACCCACCTGTTGAAGATAGCCTGCCAGACCGCGCAGGGCAAACGCCCCGCCATGCAAATCTATGGCGACGACTATCCCACTCCGGACGGCACCTGCGTGCGCGATTATTTGCACGTTTCCGATCTGGCCGACGCGCATCTGCGGGTGCTGGCGCACCTGGAAACCAGCGGCGAGAACCTGGTGGTCAACTGCGGCATCGGCAAGGGCTATTCGGTGCGCGAGGCGATCGCGGCGGTGGAAGCGGTGATCGGTCGTCCCCTGCCGGTCGGCATCGGGCCGCGCCGCCCCGGCGATCCGCCCCATCTGGTCGCCGATCCGGCGAAAATCCATCGCCTGCTCGGCTGGCGACCGCAGCATCCCGGCCTGGAAACCATGATCCGCTCCGCCCTTGCCTGGGAGGCCGGTCTTCGCGACGGCGGAGAGCCGAACTTTTTAGCATAAACAAACAATGAAAAATAATCATCTAAGATATATTTATGGTTCTTGGCGTCGCTTTTCGGGGCGGTTCTCCTGGTCGGCGCGGTGAGTTTTACCGTCGATCCATTGATGATTTGCCTGGCACCTATGTCAAGGACGAGCGCGCCCGGATCCCTGGGGTCATTCGCAACCGCGATTACGATACGGCGGTGGTTGGCGCATCTTCGGCCTGGGCCGTTCGCCCGGCGGATGTGGCGGCGATTCTGGGAGGCAAGGCGGCGATACTCGTCGTCAGCGGCGGAACCGCAGCAGAGGAGGGCTTAGTCGCCGCCGCAGCGGCGGCGCAGGGCCGGGCCAAGCGGATAGTCTGGCTGCTCGATTCCGTCGTGTTTAATTATGCGGGCATGCGTCCCGACGCGCAGATGCCCACCTATCTCTACCGCCCGGGCGTGGTTTCCCGATAGGTTCCGGCAGTCAATGCAATTGCGCGAGTTGGCCTACAAGGAGTTGACGCACCTGCCCAACGTGCGCCTTTACGATCTGCAGACGGACGCGGAGTTGGTTGGAAACTACGAGCTGTTTTCCGATATACTGCATTTCAGCCCGTGCGTGGGGCGGATGATTCTCGAATCCATCAGGGACGGGAAAAGCGAGGAAACGGCGGCGCTTGGAGTTGCGGATGCCAAGCTTCTCCGGGCGATTGAGCAGATTTCGGTTCCGAAGTGAGCCGGTAACGGCGCTTTATAGCGAGGAAGGAAGCGAAGTGAAGCACGAGAACATCCGGGTTCTGAAGGATGCGATCATGGCGGCTTGGCCTGAACACGCAGCCTATCTCCGCAAGAGCTTGGCGTCCTATTCCGATGCGGAGCTGGATAAACTCGATGTGCTGTCGCAGAGAGTTCTCCGCCTGGCCGGGGAGAGCCTGCCGCAATTCGTGGACAGCTACAAATGGCTGTGCGCGGTGTTCAACCAGGAGCAGATCGCGTTCATCCGCACTGGGCGCTACCGCAGGACGAGTTTCGCCGAGGCCGAGGCCGAGGTCTACGCCAATCGGGACTTCATGCGGAAGTATATGGAGGGGCTGCTCGTCTCCCAGTTGGCGTGGAGCAACCACGCCCGTTCCTTCCTGTTTCACGATGCGTTCATCGCCACCTTGACGGAGGGAACGCGGTATCTGGAAGTGGGACCCGGTCACGGCCTTTATCTGGCCACCGCGGCGCTAAACCCGCACTGCACCAGCGTCGAGGCGTGGGATGTGAGCGCGGAAAGCCTGCGCCAGACCGAGGCCTCTACCCGGCAGATGGGAATTGCTCGCCCGGTCCGCTTGGTACAGAAGGATGTGGCCGAGGCGGGCAGGCGCGCGGCGGACGGCAGCGTGTTCGACGTTATCGTCATCAGCGAGGTTCTGGAGCACCTGGAGGACCCATCGCTGGTGCTGCGGAATTTGCGGACGTTCCTGGCCCCCGGCGGGCGAATTTTCGTCAACTTTCCGATCAACAGCCCGGCGCCGGACCATATTTTCCTGCTGCAAAGCCTCGACGCGGTGCGCGATCTGGTGGAGAGGGCGGGCCTGCAGGTCGAAACGGTGGTGGGGCACCCGGCGACGGGCTACACCCTAGAGCGCGCGATGGCGACCCGCGCCACCGTTTCCTGCCTCGTCATCGGGGTGAACGGTCCTTCGCAAGGCGGTGCGCCGTCCTGACCATTTCCAGGATGTGGGGGAGCGGGTCGTCCGCCTGCACCTCCTGAAGCGCGGCGGCCTGGTCCGTTTTGAGCCGCGGCAGCCTGGGCTGGAACACGCGGTCCTCGAATCCCTCGATCTCCGCGGCAAGCCCCTCCGCGGCGCGCTTGGCCGCCGTGTATTCCCGGAATTTGGGGTGGCGCTCGTCGATGAATTGCGAGGAGGGCACGCACAGCACCGGTCGGTCGGCCAGCAGAGGGCGCACCGCGTTCAGGGTGCGCAGCAGGCCGGTGCCGTAGATGTCGAAAAGCTCCTGGAACAGCGCCACGTCGAACTGCCGATGCTGGTTGGGACGGATGCGCGGTGTGGCGAAATAATAAAGTTGGGTGAACGGACCGTCTGGAGAGCTTAGAAGTGTTGGCTCGCGCACGTCGAGACGTAGCGCATGGGCCTGGAAGCCGTTGCGCACGATTTCGTCGGCGACGGCCTCTGCGTCGGCCTGCCCCGCCGCATAGGTGAGAACCACCCGTCCTCCGCCTGCCGCGAGAATCTTGGCGGCGGTTTCCCCCAGGCCGCGCGAGCCGCCGACGACCAGGGCCGTGGTGTCGGCGAATTCGCTGGGGGCGACCGCCCGCATCACCTCCTGCATGGACGCTTGGCCGATGGGCGGCGGGCGCAAAAAGGCCTCGATGCTGCCGCCGTCGCCGCCGCAGGCGATGTCCATTTGCAGCATGCGCAGGGTCGGCGTCCAGGACCGCACGCGGTAGGACAGGGCGTCGGCCGCGCCGGAGGGGGCGGCGAAGGCAAGCTTCAATCTGCTGAAGATCGAATGCAGGCCGGGGCAATCCATGCCGACCAGGCGCGTGGCGGCAAGCAGGATGGCGACCTGACGCCGGTCGAAGCCCGCCGCGAGGGACGGAAACACCCGGGAGAGGAGCTCGGGGTCGACCCCGAGAGGAACCTCGCCGCTGCGGTCGGCCAGATCCGGACCGTCGAGCGTTCGGCAGACCGGTGGCACCGGGGCACCGGCGGCGAAGGCATCCGCGTTTTTTTTGCGGGGAAAAGGCGCACCGCCCGCGGAGGACGCGCTGCTCGTTCCGCTCCAGGGAGAACTTGATCTCGGAGGGCGTTTCCTCGGCGCTTAGCCGCAATTCGTCGCCGATGCCGACGGGAAGGTCGAAGGACACCCGCAGGGAGGCCAGGGCGCGGCGGTCGGCGCACTCCGCGACGAGAGCCTCCAGAACCCGCATCAGGGAGTGGATGCCGTGCACCACGGGGGCGCCGAACATCAGCCTCCGGGCGAGCAGGGAGTCCGTGTGCTGCGGGTTGAAATCGGCGGAAAGACAGGCGAAGTCTTTCTGCATTTCGGGGGTGATCTTGATTAGGCGATTTGTCATACTGCGGCCTCGTTGGGCTTGGGCCGGGTCCGGCGGGTGCGCTGGCGGATCATCGCACAATCGATTCACCCGGGGAAGGATGCAGAGGAAAAGATATGGCGGATCAGAGCGTTCTCGACCAGTTGCTGCCGATTTTTCAAGACGTGTTCGATCGCGACGACATCGAACTGACGCCGGAATTGTCGGCGGCGGATGTGGAAGAGTGGGATAGCCTCAGCAACATCCGTCTGTTCGTCGCCATCGAACAGGCCTTCGGCGTGCACTTCAGCTCCGACGAGATCACCTCGCTCGACAACGTTGGGGAAATGGCCGACCTGTTGCGGACGAAACGGGCCTGAAATGCCGATAGGAGCCCAGTCCGGGATTCGCGCCCTACCTTGGCCGTGTCCTCCGCCCGCCGACTTCCGGCAACGCTGCCGGGCGTTGCCGTCTTTGGATGCGCAGGCCTTCTCCCGCGAGGTCCGCGCCCTGGCATCCTGCGGAATGCAGGAGAGCCAGCTACATCAGCTGGCGTCGGCGCTGTCGGGCCGCCGTTCCGGCGGCCTTGATCTGTCGCCTCTCGAGCCCCTGACCCTGGCGATCGTCGGCAACGGCGCGACGGATTTGCTGGCCGAGGCGCTGGCGGCCACCGGCGCCCGCTACGGCTTCGACCTTCGCATCGTGCAGGGGCTGTTCGGCCAGACGATGCAGGAGGCTCTCTCCCCGGACTCCGCGATCAACGCGGCTCGGCCGGAGTATGTTCTGCCGGTCGTCGATTACCGCGCCCTGCCGGTTGCGCCCGGCCCCGGCGATGCCGATGGCGAGGACGCGGCCGTGGCCGCTGCGTGTGGCTGGCTGAACGCGGTACGCGAGGGATTCCGCCGCCACGCCGGGGCGACCGTGGTGGTGCCGACCGTGCCGGTGCCGCCCGAACCCCTGTTCGGCAGCCTGGATGCTGCGGTTCCCGGATCGTTGCCGCGGATTCTGGAGCGGGTCAACCGCGGCCTCGCGGATGCGACCGCCGCGTCGGGCGACCTGCTTCTGGATGTGGCGCGGTTGGCTTCCACCGTGGGGCTGGAATCCTGGTTCGACGCCGGGTTCTGGAATCTCGGCAAGCTGCCGTTCGGCCCCGCGTTCGTGCCGCTTTATGCGGATGCCGTGGTGCGCACGCTGGCGGCGGCGCGGGGAAAATCCCGTAAGTGCCTGGTGCTGGACCTGGACAACACGCTCTGGGGCGGCGTGATCGGTGACGACGGGCTGGACGGCATCGTGCTCGGCAACGGCAGCGCCAAGGGCGAGGCGTTCCTGGCGGCGCAGAGGTTCGCGCTGGCGTTGCGCGGGCGGGGTGTGGTTCTGGCGGTTTCGTCGAAGAACCAGGACGAGATCGCCCGCCTGCCCTTCCGCAGCCATGCCGAAATGCTGTTGAAGGAATCCGATATCTCGGTGTTCCAGGCCAACTGGCAGGACAAGGCGAGCAATCTCCGCCTGATCGCGGAACAGCTGAACATCGGCACCGATGCCCTGGTCCTGCTGGACGACAACCCGGCGGAGCGCGCCCTGGTGCGCCGCGAGATGCCCGAGGTGGCGGTGCCGGAAGTCCCCGCCGACCCCACCGATTACCCGCGGCTTCTCGCCTGGGCCGGATACTTCGACGCGGTCAGCCACTCACGGGAAGATGCGGAGCGCGGCCGCTATTACGAACAGAACGCCCGCCGCGCCGAGCTTGCCTCTTCGGCGACCGACATGGACGGTTATCTCGCCTCCCTCGATATGGAGATGACGGTCTCCCCCTTCGGTCCGCAGGGGCGGTCGCGCATTCACCAGTTGATCAACAAGACCAACCAGTTCAACCTGACCACCAAGCGGCATTCGGAGCATCAGGTCGAGGCGTTTGAGACCGACCCGCAGGCCCTGACCTTCCAGGTCCGCCTGCGCGACAGCTTCGGCGACAACGGTATGATCTCCGTCGTCATCGGGGTTGCGGATAGCGAAACGCTGGAAATCGATACCTGGCTCATGAGCTGCCGCGTTCTTAATCGCGGCGTGGAGATCGCGGTTCTCGGGGTGCTTGCCGCTGCGGCGCGGGCACGGGGGTTCTCCGCCTTGCGGGGCATCTATACCGCCACCGCGAAGAACGGCCTTGTCCGTGCGCATTACCAGCGCCTCGGTTTTACCCGCTCCGGCGGTGATGAGGTGCGGTCGGTCTGGGTGTTGCCGTTGGATGGGTTCGCGGATGCCGCGAAGCACATCCGCGTCGTCGTCAAGGATACGGAATAAAAAGAGCGAACGTCGGCCATGACCTTTAATCCTATCCGTTCCTTCTCGCCTTCCTTCCGGCGTTTCAGCTGGTGTTCACCTTGTCCAGGGCGCACCTGAAAAGCGGCAGCCTTCCGCTGGTTCTGGTGATTGCGGCCAGTCTGGTGTTCTACGCCTTCGGCAACGGCGCTTCCCTGGTCTACCTGGCGCTTTCCCTGGCGGTGAACTACGCCTTGGGGCGGCGGATCGCCGCCACGCCGCCGGGACCGTAGCGCCAGGCCTGGTTCCTGGCCGGGCTTGCCTCCGCGATCGTGCCGCTGGTCTCCTACAAGTACAAAATGGTCGTGGACTGGTACCAGTTGCCGGAAATTGGTCGGGCGGTGATGCCCTTGGCGATGTCCTTCCTGGTATTCCAGCAGGTGATTTTCCTGGTCGAGATGCGGCGTGAGAAAAGCCGGTGCCTGCCGACTCTCGACTATTTGGCCTCTATCCTTTTCTTTCCCAAGCTGATTTCCGGGCCGCTGGCGAGCGTGCAGGAGGTGGCGAAGCAGATGTGCGAGCGTCTCCTCGGGTGCCCTTTCGCCGAGGACAAGGCCCTGGGATTCGCCTATTTCAGTTTCGGCCTGTTCAAAAAGGCGGTGGTGTCGGACCAGATGCGACCGGGAGTGGCGGCGGTGTTCGGCGGCATCGTCACCTTTTTCGTTATGCTGTATTTCGATTTTTCCGGCTACAGCGACAGGCCGTGGGTCTTGCGCGGATGTGCGGAATCACTCTGCCGTTCAATTTCAATTCTCCGCTCAAGGCGGTAAGTGTGGTGGATTTCTGGGTGCGCTGGCACATCACCCTGATGAAGTTTCTGTTGGGCTACGTCTATAACCCGCTGGCCCTGTGGCGGACGCGCATTGCGATGGCACGGCGGCGGGGCAAGTGGCGGATGTTCGCTGAAACCGCGATTTTTCCCGCGTTAGGGACGATGCTGGTTTCCGGCATCTGGCACGGCGGCGGGTGGAATTTCATCATCTTCGGCCTCTTGCACGGCCTCGCCCTGTCGGTCAACCAGGCGTGGCGGCAGTTCAAGATGCCACGCCTGCCCCTCGTCGTAGCGTGGGGGCTCATCTTCGTTTTCGTCCTGCTGACCCTGATTCTGTTCCGCGCGCCCGACCCGGTGGCGGCCTGGTTTTACGTGCAGTCCCTGGCCGGGGTGTTCGAGCTGCGGTTGCCGATGCCGATCGCCAGGGTGTTGGCCGATTGGACGGGCCTTGCCGTGGTGCCCGCAGTTTCCGGCAACATGTTTTCGTTTTTCCTTGGCGGAGCGAAGGCGGTAGGGGTGACCTAGGGGCCTTGGTCTTGCCGAACAGCCAGCAGATTCTGGGCGAGGCCAAGATGCCTGCCTGGGCCGAGCGGTGGCGGTGGCGGCCTTCCCCCGCGAGGGCGGTGCTGACGGCGTTGGGTGCGGCGGTCTCGATTTTCAGCACGTCCGCGGATTTTAGCACGTTCGTTTATTTCGGTTTCTGGCCGTAGGCGAGGCAGGACTTCCGATCTATGTTCATGTCGTGAAATTCACGGCTTGAACGTCGCGCCGCGAGCCGCTATCCTGCCGCGCGAAGCAGCCGCGGGTCTCCCATGTCCGACGAAGCGCGAACCCAGACCGAAATGGACCTGATCGCCGCCCTGGAAGAGGGCGGTGCGGTCACCCAGATGTCGTTGTCCAAACGGCTGATGGTGTCGGTCGGTTTGGTCAACGCGTTGCTCAAGCGCGCCGTCAACAAGGGGTTCGTCAAGGTCAAGGCGGCGCCGCGCAAGCGCTACATCTATTACGTCACCCCCAAGGGTTTTCGCGAGAAGGCCCATTTGGTCGCCGACTACCTGGAATGTTCGTTGCGGTTCTTCCGCAGGGCGCGCACCCAGTTCGACGAATTGCTGGCGGTTCTGCACGCGCGCGGCGCGCGGCGCATCGTGGTGATCGGCGGCGGCGAACTGATGGAAATCCTGATGCTGTCGCAACAGGACAGCGACGTCGAAGTGGTCGCGGTGCTGGACTGGGAAACCAACAAGGAACGCCTGCAGGGGATTCTGGTGGCGCGGTCGTTCGACGAACTGCCCGAATTCGACGCGGCGGTGATCGCCGCCGTCCGCCAGCCGCAGGAGGCTTTCGATCAGGCCTGCGCCGCCCTGGGCGCGGCCAGGGTGTTCGCGCCGCCGCTGTTGCGGATTTCGCGCGGGACGGCAGGGGGAGAGAAGGCCGACGATTTCGGCTGGGATGAGGCGGAGTAATCCAGAATGTCAGAAGCGCAATCCAATCCCTTGAATTTCGCCTTGATCGGCGCGGCGGGTTACATCGCGCCGCGCCACATGGTGGCGATCAAGGAAACCGGCAACCGCCTCGTCGCGGCGCTGGATCCCAACGATTCGGTGGGGATCATCGACAGTCATTTCCCGGACGCGGACTTTTTCGTCGAATTCGAACGCTTCGACCGCCATATCGACAAGCTGCGTCGACGCGGAGCGGGGATCGATTACGTGTCGATCTGCTCGCCCAACTATCTGCATGACGCCCACATGCGCTTCGCCCTGCGCGCCGGGGCCGACGCGATTTGCGAAAAGCCCCTGGTCCTGAACCCGTGGAACATCGACGGCATCGCCGAGATCGAGGCGGAAACCGGCCACCGCGTCTTCAACATCCTGCAATTGCGCCTGCATCCGGCGATCCAGGAACTGCGCCGCCGCATCGCCGCCGCCCCCGCCGACAAGGTGTTCGACGTCGATCTGACCTATCTGACCTCGCGCGGGCATTGGTATTACACCAGTTGGAAGGGCAAGATCGAAAAGTCGGGCGGCGTCGCCACCAACATCGGCGTCCACTTCTTCGACATGCTCGCCTGGGTGTTCGGCAAGCGGCTGGACAGCAAGGTGCACGTGCTGCAAGCCGATGCGGCAAGCGGTTTTCTGACCTATGAACGGGCGCGGGTGCGCTGGTTCCTGTCGATTAACCAGAACCACCTGCCGGATGCGGCGAAAGCGGCGGGCAAGCGCACCTATCGCTCGATCCTGATCGAGGGCGAGGAACTGGAGTTCTCGGAAGGCTTCACCGATCTGCACACCGAATCCTATCGCGACATTCTTTCGGGCGGCGGCTTCGGCATCGAGGAATCGCGGTCCTCGATCGAGGCGGCGCATGCCATCCGCACCTCCGCGCCGCTCGGCCTGGTCGGCGACTATCACCCGCTGGCCGCCGTCGCGGCGAAGGGATGAACAGCATGCACGTGATGACCGTTCTGGGCGCCCGCCCGCAGTTCATCAAGGCCGTGCCGCTGTGCTTCGCGTTGCGCGAGGCCGGAGTGCGGGAAAGTCTGGTGCACACCGGCCAGCATTACGACGACCGGATGTCGGACATTTTCTTCCGCGAACTCGGCATTCCCCAACCGACGGTCAATCTGGGCATCGGCTCCGGCTCGCACGCGCATCAGACCGGCGCGATGCTGACGGCGATCGAAGACCTGTTGCTGGAACGCAAACCCGATCTGCTGCTGGTCTACGGCGACACCAACTCCACCCTCGCCGGAGCCCTGGCGGCGGCGAAGCTGGGGGTTCCCATCGCCCACGTCGAGGCGGGACTGCGGTCGTTCAACCGCTCCATGCCCGAGGAAACCAACCGCGTCCTCACCGACCACTGCGCCGACCTGCTGTTCTGCCCGACCCGGACGGCGGTGGACAATCTGGCGGCGGAGAACCTGCGCAAGGGCGTGCATCCGGTCGGCGATACCATGTACGACGCGCTGCTGCGGTTCGCTCCGGCAGCGAAGGAAAAATCCCGCGTTCTCGACGATCTCGGCCTGCGCGGACGGACGTTTCTCCTCGCCACCCTGCATCGCCCCTACAACGTCGATGAACCGAAGGTCCTGGCCGAAATTTTCAAGGCCTTCGCGGAGTTGGACCTGCCGGTGGTGTTTCCGGCGCATCCGCGCACCCTCGCCCGCATCCGTGACTTCGGACTGGCGTTGCCGGAAAACCTGCGCGCGGTGGAGCCCCTGGGCTACCTCGACATGCTGGCGCTGCTGCATGCCGCCGCCCTGGTGATGACCGATTCCGGCGGGGTGCAGAAGGAAGCCTGCTTCGCCGGGACACCCTGCGTCACCCTGCGCCCGGAAACCGAGTGGGTGGAAACCGTGGAAGCCGGATGGAATCGCTTGGCCTGGGGCCGCGCCGATGACATCGTCGCCGCGGTGGAGGCGCAATCCCGCCCGCCCGCCCAGCCCCTGCGGGCCTATGGCGACGGCCATGCGGCGGAAAAAATCGCCGCGGTCCTATCCTCCTTCGGGAGCGGTGACGCGGCATGAAATGGGCCCTGGCGGCGCGCAGCATCGGACCCTTGGCGATGTCGCAGGCCTTCGCCATGGCCTGCGGTTTGGCCACGACCACGGTGTGGGCGCGTTTCCTGCCGGTCGAGACCTACGGCGAATTCCGCGCCGCCCTGTCGGTGATCAGCTTCGTGTCCACCTTCTGCCTGCTCGGCACCGCGCAGGCGGCGACCATGGCGGCGGCGCAAGGCCGCGACGGCAGCCTGATTCCGCTGCTGCGCCAGAAGATTCTGGCGAACGGCGCGGGCGGCGTCGGGCTGGCCGCGGCGGCGGCCTATTACGCCGGTTCGTACGGCAACGCGCCCGGCATCGCCGCCGGGCTGTTGGTCGCGGCGGCGGTCTTCCCCGTCTACAACGTCGCCGACATCTGGCAATCCTGGGTCAACGGCAAGGCGCGCTTCGCCGAGCAGGCGGCGGGGAGAGGAGCGATTGCCCTGCTCAATCTGGGGGCGGTGACGGGCGGAGCGGTCCTCGGCGTTGGGCATCTGTGGCCGATCCTTGCCGCCTTCATGGCGGGGCAGGCGCTGGTGAATGGCGTGGTCTTGTGGCGGGCGGCGCGGCGGCGGGACAACCGCGACGTCGATCCGTCGATCCTGCGCTATGGGCGCCATGCCTCGGTGGCCCTGGTCTTCAACAGCCTTCTGACCCTGGACATGGTGATCCTCAATCACTTCGCTTCGGCGGCGGAGGTGGCGATGTTCGCCATCGCGATGCAGTTTCCCGAACAGTTGAAGACGGTCTATTCGGTGATCGGGCAGGCGGCCTCGCCGTATATCTACCGCTCGACCAGCGTCATCGAGACCTGGAAAACCCTGCGGCGGCCCTTCTGGCTGCTGTGCGGTTTCATGGTGGCGGTCGGAGTGGCCGGAGTGTTCGCCCTGCCGCCGCTGACCCGCTGGCTGTTCACCGATCGCTACGTCGTGGCGGCGGAGTACGGCAAATGGCTGTGGTTGACTCTGGCCTTGACCGGGTCGGCGACCTTTCTCGGCTCCGCCTTGCTGGCGACCAAACGGAAACTCTTTCTTTATGCGCCGAACCTTATGTTCCCCATTTTGCAGGTTTCGCTGTACGTCTATTTCGCCCGGGCTGGGATTCACGGCATGGTGACGGCGCGAATTGCCGCGAGCATGGGGCTTTTCGCGCTCTACGTGATCAGTTTCTGGCTGCGGTATCGTTCTGAACGCCGGTCGTCGGAAAGCCCCTTCGGCGCCGAGCTGTCCGTGCCTTCAGACGGCGCCGATTCTTGAAAGGCCGACGCGATATGACCCGACCGATCCGCATTGCCTTGCTTTTTTGGGCCGACGACGGCAACACCACCCTCAGCTATCAGCACGGCTGGCCCAAGGCGTTCCGGGAGAGCCCGCGTTTTTCCTGCGTGCCGATCAATCTGGCCGGGCGCGGCTGGGGCGGCAAGGCCGAGGTGGCCGCGACCCTGCTGAAGGGCGGGTTCGAGGCCATCGTCATCATGCATTCCTGCTTTTCCAACCAGCAGAATCTCCGGCGGCTGTTGCTTTGGGTGGTATCGCGCTGCCCGCAGCCCAAGGCCTATTTCATCGGCAACGAATACAAGCTGATGCCGGAGAAGATGGCTTTCTGCCGTCGCCTGGGGATTTCCCTGCTGTTGTCGCAGAGCAACGACGAGCGCGTGCTCGAGATGTATCGCAAGGAATTGGGTTGCAAGGTCGCCTGCATCCCCAACACCGGCCTGGATACGGATACCTTCTATCCGGTGACGCCGCTCTCCGAACGCGGCATCGACATCGGCTTCCGCGCCTATGAGGCGCCGCTTTACATGGGAAACAACGAGAAGCCGGAAATCGCGGATTTCTTCAATGCTCACGCGGCGGAGTACGGGCTGAAGGTGGATATCTCCCTGGAGCACAAGGACCGCTTCGACGCCAAAGGGTACGCCGCGTTCCTCAACCGCTGCCGTGGCCAGCTCGGCACCGAGTCCGGCAGCGAGTTCTTCGAACTGACCGACGCAACCCGCCACCGCGTCAACGCCTTCCAGAAGGCACACCCCGAGGCGACCTGGCCGGAGATCAAGGCGAAATTCTTCGATGTCTATGAAGGACCGATGGTGCCGATGCGCATTATCAGCGGCCGCCAGGTCGAGGCGGCGGCGTGCAAGACGGTGCAGATTCTGTTTACCGGCCGCTACAACGGCTATTTCCAGCCGGACGAGCACTACATCCCGCTGGAAAAGGATTTCTCCAATGCCGACGAGGTGGTGCGCAAGCTGCGCGACGACGCCTATTGCGCGCGCCTGGTGGATGCCGCCTACGACGTGGCGATGGGGCAACTGACCTATGGACACCTGCTCGGCCGTCTGGCCGATCTTCTGGCGGATGTGGCGTAGGCGGCGGCAAACGTTGTAAAAGACCCGGGCGCGCCGGACTATAAACCCAGGTGGCTCGCAAGGGTCTCGGGAAGACGGAAAGGAACAGCAACGACCATGTGCGGTATCGCGGGTTTCGCCACCCTCTCCGGCCGCTTGCCGGAACGGCCCGGGGCGGTTCTGGCGGCGCAGGAGCGCCTGATCGCGCATCGCGGCCCCGACGGGCGCGGCGCCTGGGTCGCGCCCTCGGGCGAGGCCGGATTCGTCCACCGTCGGCTGGCGATCATCGACCTGACCGAGGCGGCGGCGCAGCCGATGAGCGCGCCCAACGGAACCACCATCGCCTTCAACGGCGAAATCTACAATCACATCGAACTGCGCGAACGGTTTGCCGCGTCCGGGTGGGGCTTTCGTTCCCGTTCCGACACCGAATGCATTCTTGCCGCCTATGACGCCCACGGCGAGGACTGCATGCGCGATCTGCGCGGCATGTTCTCGTTCGCCATCTGGGACGAACCCGCCAAGCGTCTGTTCTGCGCGCGCGATCGCTTCGGCATCAAGCCGTTCTATTATGCGGTGGTCGACGGCATTCTCTACTTCGCCTCCGAGGCCAAGGCGTTGCTGCCCTTCCTGCCCGACATCGGCACCGACGCCGATGCCCTGGCGCAGTATCTGGTCTTCCAGTACACCATCGGCGAGCAGACCCTGTTCAAGGGAATCAAGCAGTTGCTTCCCGGCCATGCCCTGAAGGTCGAAGACGGCAAGGTCACCGTCTGGCGGTATTGGGACGTTTCCTACGACATCGATTTCGACCACAGCCCGCGCTATTTCGAGAACCGCCTGGTGGAGCTGGTCGAGGAGTCGATGCGCCTGCACCTGCGCAGCGACGTTCCGGTGGGGGCCTATGTCTCGGGCGGCATCGATTCCAGCCTGATGGCGATTCTCGCCGGACGCACCGGGGTGGCCGCGAATCTGGGCTTTCATGGCAAGTTCACCGAGTTTCCCGGCTACGACGAAAGCGCCTACGCCGCCTGCGCCACCGAACGCGCGGGCGCGGAGCTGAACGTCATCGACATCACCGCGGAGGATTTCCGCCGTCACATTCGCGATGTCGTCTATCACCTGGATTTTCCGGTCGCCGGACCGGGATCGTTTCCGCAGTTCATGGTTTCCAAGCTCGCCGCCGAGCGGGTCAAGGTGGTCCTGGGCGGGCAGGGCGGCGACGAGATCTTCGGCGGCTACGCGCGCTATCTTCTGGCCTATTTCGAACAGTGCATCCGTGCCGCGATCGACGGCACCTACAAGAACGGCAACTTCGTCGTCACCATCGAATCGATCGTCCCCAATCTCGGCCTGTTGCGGGAATACCAGCCGCTGATCAAGCAGTTCTGGAGCGAGGGATTGTTCGCCTCCCTGGACGAACGCTATCTGCGCCTGGTCGATCGCTCCGCCGACACGCAGGACGAGGTGGAGTGGTCGGCGCTCCCCCGCGCCAAGGTGGTCGAGGATTTCAAGGCGATCTTCAAGAACCCCGCCAACGTGCGCAAGGGCGCCTATTTCGACAGCATGACCCACTTCGACTTCAAGTGCCTGCTGCCCGCCCTGTTGCAGGTGGAAGACCGGATGAGCATGGCGCATGGGCTGGAAAGCCGGGTGCCGCTGCTGGACCACCCGCTGGTCGAATTCGCCGCGACCGTGCCCGCCGACGTTAAGTTCGCGGGCGGCCACATGAAGCACCTGTTGAAGAGCGCCTTCGGCGACGTCTTGCCCGACGAGATCACCCACCGGCGCGACAAGATGGGTTTTCCGGTGCCTCTCAAGGAATGGTTCGCCGGAGAGCTGAAGGGCGATATCGAGGATATCTTCCGCAATATGAAGGAAAAATCCCGTCCCTTCATCAACGCCGACGCGGTGCTGGCCAACTTCGGCCGTGCCGGGCAGTTCTCGCGCAAGGCCTGGGGCCTGTTGAGCCTGGAACTGTGGCACCAGATTTTTCACGACCGAGCGGCGGATTACCGCGTGATGCTCGCCGATCCCATTGTCGATACGGAGGTGGTTTGCAAATGAAGGCGTTCATTACCGGTGGTTTCGGCCAAGTGGGATCCCACATCGCCGAGTTTCTTCTGGCGCGCGGCGACGAGGTCATGGCGATCGACAACTTCGCCACCGGTCGCCGCGAGCACCTGCTCGCGCAGGACCGTCTGCGCGCGGTCGAGGGCAGCATCGCCGACAAGGACCTGGTGGACCGGCTGGTCGGCGATTTCAAGCCCGACGTGCTGATCCACACCGCCGCGTCCTACAAGGACCCGGAGGATTGGTACTCCGACGCCCTGACCAACGTGGTGGGCGGCGCCAACGTGGCGCAGGCGGCGAAGGCCAACAAGGTGGGGCGCTTCATCTATTTCCAGACCGCCCTTTGCTATGGCCTGAAGCCGCAGCATCAGCCGATCCGCCTCGACCATCCCAAGCTGCCTGGCAACAGCAGCTATGCGATCAGCAAGACCGCCGCCGAGGACTATCTGGAACTTTCCGGCCTCGACTACGTGACCTTTCGCCTCGCCAACGTGATCGGGCCGCGCAACGTCTCCGGCCCGCTGCCGATCTTCTTCCAGCGCCTGTCGGAGGGGAAGCGCTGCTTCGTCACCACGGCGCGCCGCGACTTCGTCTTCGTCAAGGATCTGGCGCGGGCGGCGGTGCGCGCCGCCGATGGCGTCGGGCACGGCACCTATCACTTCTCGTCCGGGACCGACGTGCCGATCATCGATCTTTACAACGCGGTGGTTGAGGCGATGGCGATCAACGACTATCCGGAGCCGGAGGTCCGCCCCCTCGGTCCCGACGATACCGCGTCGATCCTGCTCGACCCGTCGCGCACCTTCGCCGATTTCGGCGAAATCCAGTTCACGCCGCTGAAGGAGACGGTGCGCGCCGCGGTGGAATATTACCGCACCTATGGGGTTTCCGGCGGGTACACCCACCTGAAACACGACGACGCGAAAAAGTAGGGAGAATCCGGTGCGCATTCTCATGACCGGCGGGGCGGGATGCCTGGGGTCCAATCTGATCGAGCGGCTTGCTCCCGAAGGGCATGCCTTTCTGGTCATCGACAATTTCGCCACCGGCAAGCGCGCGTCGCTGCCGCCGGTGGCGGACCTGACCGTGGTCGAGGGCAGCATCGCCGACAAGGCCCTGGTCGATCGCTGTTTCGACGACTTCCGTCCCAGCCACGTCATCCACAGCGCCGCTTCCTACAAGGACCCGGCGGACTGGCGTGAGGATATCGCCACCAACGTCGCCGGGACGGTCAACGTCGCCGAGGCGTCGGCCCGCCACGCGGTGAAGCGGCTGGTCAATTTCCAGACCGTGCTCTGCTATGGCCGTCCGCGCGCCGTGCCGATTGCGGTGGATCATCCGGTGGCGCCGTTCACCAGCTACGGCATCTCCAAGACCGCGGGCGAGCAGTATCTGCTGATGAGCGGCCTGCCGGTGGTTTCCTTGCGTCTGGCCAACGTTACCGGGCCGCGCCTCGCCATCGGGCCGATTCCCACCTTCTACAAGCGGCTGAAGGCAGGGCAGAAGTGCTTCTGTTCCGACACCGTGCGCGAATTCCTCGACATGGCGGATTTCTTCTCCCTGATGGATCTGGTGCTGGCCGATGGTGCGCCGACCGGGGTGTTCAACGTTTCCACCGGCGAAGGCCACACCATCAAGGACATCTTCGACGTGGTGGTCGCGCATCTGGGCGTCACCCTGGACGAGCCGGTGCCGGTGCTGCCGCCGGGCGACGACGATGTGCCCGCCGTGGTCTTGGGCCCCGCCCGTACCTTCGAGGCCTTCGGCTGGCGGCCGCGTTTCGGTTTCGCCGAGACCATCGGCCGCATGCTCGCCTGGTACGATCTCCATGGCGTCACCGACGTCTACAGCCACCTTTCCACCCCTACCGCCGAAGGAAACCGGATATGACCCAGCTCGATTTCACCAACGCCCGGCTTCTGGTGGTGGGCGGCGCCGGTTTCGTCGGCAGCAACCTCGTCGGCCAGTTGCTGGAGCAGAATCCGCGCGAGGTCGTCATCGTCGACAACCTGCTGTCGTCCGATATTTCCAACGTCCCGGACGACCCGCGGGTGCATTTCGTCCTCGGGTCGATCACCGACGACCGCATCCTGCGCGCCTTGCCGGACGACCTGGATTTCGCCTGGCACCTCGCCTGCTACCACGGCAACCAAAGTTCCATCGCCGACCCCTTCGCCGACCACGAGAACAACACCCTGACCAGCCTCAAGCTGTTCGACCGGCTGAAGGATATCCGTAGCCTGAAGAAGGTGGTCTATGCCGCCGCCGGCTGCGCGGTGGCGGAAAAGACCTTCGGCACAGCCACGGCGACGACCGAGGAGGCGCCGGTGTCGCTCTACCACGACAGTCCGTATCCGATCTCCAAGCTGATCGGCGAACTCTACGGCAATTATTTCTGGGGTCACTTCGGCATGCCACTGGTCAAGGCGCGGTTCCAGAACGTTTTCGGCCCGGGCGAGATTCTCGGCGCGGGGCGGTGGCGCGGTACCGTGCATACGGTGTGGCGCAACGTTACCCCGACCTTCATCTGGAAATCCCTGAACCACGAGGCTCTGCCGCTCGACAACGGCGGCAACGCCAGCCGCGACTTCATCTTCGTCGAGGACATGGCGCGCGGCCTGATCGCCTGCGCTCTCAACGGCAAGGCGGGCGAGGTCTACAATCTGGCTTCCGGCGTCGAGACCACGATCGGCGATCTTGCGGCGATCATCAATCAAGTCACCGGCAATCCCACGCCGGTGGACTTGCGCCCGGCGCGCGACTGGGATCATTCGGGCAAGCGCTTCGGCTCCACCGAGAAGTCGCGGCGCGAACTTGGCTTCGAGGCGCGGGTTTCGGTGCGCGAGGGGATCGATAAAACGGTGGCCTGGACCCGCGCCAACCGTGCCACGATCGAACGCTGCATGGCGCAGCACGCCTACAATATGGCGCACGTGTGAGGGCCCGGCCCCAGCACCGCGCGATCGGGGCTTACAGAGGATAGGGCGCGGGGGTGTCACCGATACGCCCGTAAAGGGCCTCGCCGATAGCGAGGTCGAAGGCATCGTCGATGTCGAGCGCCCGCTCTCGCGGAATCACCACGGCGCGCACCCGTCCGTCGAAAATGCGGTTCGCCGAGAGGATGAAGTCTGCTCGCGCCGCATAGGCGACGGTGGTGATGTCATAGATCGACGGCGCATCCTGGCGGCGGTGGTAGATGCCATCCACCGCCAGACGCACCGAACCGTCCTCTTTCCGCCGTACCATGTTGAAATAGGGATTACGTTCCGCCTCGCGCACCGTGATCACCATGTCGGCGTCGCCGCCTGTCAGGGTGTCGAGACAGCAGGTGACATCCACCGGACGGCGCAGAGGCGAAGTGGCGGGCAGGCTGAGGAACACCTCCATCGGGTCGCCCGCCGCGCGCAGGGTGCGGATGGCGTGCTGCCAAGCCAGCCACTCCGGCGCGGTGTCGGAAGCGAGTTCCGCCGGACGCAGGAAGGGAACTTCCGCTCCCGCAGTGCGCGCCGCCTCGGCGATTTCCAGGTCGTCGGTGGAGACCACCACCCGCGCGATGCCGGGAACCGCCTTGGCGACGTCAATGGCGTGCGCCAGCAGCGGTTTGCCCGCCAGAGGGCGCAGATTTTTTCCCGGCAGGCCCTTGGAACCTCCGCGCGCGAAGATGAAGGCGACGACGCGCGGGCTCATCGCGGCATCTTCAGCTTGGTGGTGGCGAAGCCTCCCCAGCGCCCAGCGGCACCGACGCCGATGGTGGCGAGAGCCTCGGGCGGTAGGGTCTGATCGTCCAGGCAATAGGTCCACAAGCGACCCGGCTCCTGGAAGTCCAGATTGTCGTGCAGCGCCCGACCGTCGCGGGTGCGCAGGGCGAGGAAGGGCTGGGGGCCGAAAATCTCTCCTGCTTCGACGCGGACCACCGCACGGCTGCCTTCGATGCGCAGCGACAGGCGCGGCGCCGGTCGGTCCGAGACTCCTAAAAGATCGCGGGCGGCGGCTTCGGCGCCGGAAAAGCGTACTTCGACGCCGGGGAATTCCGGCCGCACCTCGGCCAGCATCGCCCGCACCGTCGCGACGTCGCGGCGGATGTCGCGATAATCGTGGTCGGCGAAGGCGAGGATCGCTTTACCCGTCTCCGCCGCTTCGCGGAAGGCTTCGCGCAAGTGATCGGACGTCATTGCCCGAAAACGGGTGCCGACGTTCAGGCAGCGGAAGATCCAGCGGCGGCAGTCTCCGGGAACTTGGTAGTCGTCATGGCTGGGCCGGTATCCTCGCCAGGAGCGCGGCGCACGCCGCCAGTCGCCGAAACGCCCGCCGGAAAGATCGGGTTGGTCGATTTCGTTTTCGTGCGCTTGGTTGGCGTAGTCGAAGGGAATCCATTGTTCCAGGAACAGATGGGAATCCGGTCGTTCGGCGTGGAAACCCGGGCGGTTGACCGCCGGGAACCAGTCATCCTCGAGGATGCGCCGAGCGATGATCTCCAGCAGCACGTCCTGCGAGTTGGCGAAGCTGGTGGCGGCGTGTAGCGGGTTGCGGGTCAGCGACAGCGGGTGGAAGTGCCAGTCGATCTCGTCCCGTTCCGCGCCGTGGCGGCGCAACGCATTGCGATAGAAGCGGAAGACGTTGCCGTAGCCGACGTCCTTGTGGCGCGGGTTCTCGGCATAGCGCATGTGGTCCATGCAATGCCAGGAATAGACCCAGCCTTCGCCGTCGTCGCCACGCATCCGGTTGCGGAAGGCGGGGGAGAGCAACTCCGCCAGCATCGCGTCGATCGCCTGCCACGAGGAATTGTAGGCGAGGAGTTCGGGTGCCAGCATCCGCGCCACCGCTTCTTCCCGCCCGTGCAGCGGGATTTCGCGGCGTTGCAGCCGGGCGAGGGTATCCGCGTCGGGCGGCAGGTCGATGCCGAAGCTGCCGCGCAGGCGCTCGAAACTGGCCTCCAGGGTTTCGGTGAGGGGGCCTTCGGTATCGATGCAGTGAACGACGTGCAGCAGTGCCATCAGAACGGCCTTATGGTGACGAGGGAGCCGGTGACCCAGGAGAGTACATGGAGTAGGCCTTGATGCGCCCGGATCGCGATCGGATCGTACAACCGTCCGAACCCCTTGCCAAACTTCATGCGGGCCTCGCGGAAGCGGAAGTCGAGGTCGAAGGCGAACACCCGACCGTGCATCTTGTCCACCATGAAGTAGGAATCGCCCAGGCGGCAGATGTCGTTGACCAAAATCACCGGGGCGGAGGAGACGCGGCGACAAGTCATGTCGCGGAGATCGAGGACGAACATCCATCCCGCCTCGCTCCAATCCATGGCGATCATCAAGTCGTTGATGTGACGGGCGCGACCGACCGAACCCAGCGGCAGGCGCGCGGCCTCGGTGGCTCCGCCGTCGCGGCGAAGCGCGCCATCGACGCCGAGTTCCAGGCGTTCGCCACCGTGTTCGAAAGCCAGAACCACCGGGTGGGAACGGGCTTGGCTTTCCGCGCCTTTGGCGCTGCTCCAAGCATTCCAGCCCTCGCTGTAGCTGGAGCCGACGGCGATTCGTCCGTCCGTCAGCCGGTCGAGCTGGGTCGGCAAGCCTAGGCGTAGGCCTTCGCGTTCGCCGCCGTCGGTGCCGAAACGGTGCAGATTGTCGCCAGTACCGCAATCGATGACGGCATCGCCATCGGCCAGCGGCATCCAGTCCCATGCGTATCCTGGGGGGAAGCGCCGTTCGCCTAGGATATCGGCGTCGTTCGGTAAGGAATGGTCGATCCGGTCGCGCAGCATGTAGACGGCGCGCGCCAGCCGCATTCGCAATGGGCGGTGGCCATCCGGTCCGAGTTGTCGTGCATAGGCCAGGGAACAGGCGTCGGCCAGGGCGATCCAGTCGAACCCGTCGGGAAGCGGCGCGCCGCGCAACCCCAGAAGACCGAGGGCGAGATGGTTCAGGGTGTCTTCCGTGGCGTCCCGCGCCACTGCCGCGCCAGTCGAGAGAAGGTCGACATCCGGCCAGTTCGGCGACAGGTCGAGGTCGTCTCCCGGAAGCGTCGCGTAGAAGCGGAAGGGGTCGGGGGCGGCGTCGACGATATCGGTGGGGTGGATCATGGGCGCGGATCCGGCGTGTCGTTTGCCGCCTGTCCGGGTTCGTCCCAACGGAAGACCGGCAGATGCTTGGTCAGCATGGAACGGGGATTGTAGGCGTAGAAACGGATGCCGCGGTCCCGCAGCAGCGTGTTCCACATGCCGAAATGTTCGACGATATGGTTGCTGTTGATGAACGACATGGTGTGATCGACGCCCTTTTTCTCGACGCTGCGGGTTTGGTCCGGCGGCATGTAGAAATAGCGGTGGTCGTAGAGGTCGATGCCGACGAAGACGATGCGTTTCCAGCCCAGGATCAGGGCGATGTTGGCGGCGCTGACCACCGAACCGCCGCCATGCACCACGCCGTCGGCGAAGCGTTCGCTGGGCGGGGCCATCTTGCCCCGCGCGGTGCGGCGATAGCGGAACACCGGCGCGTCGGTGCGCAGCTTTCGTTTTCCGATCAACAAGTTGCACATCAAGGCAACCCAGCCTTCCTGGACCAGGAACTTGGCGTCGGCGTAGCGGGGGTTGGCATTGATCGCCGCCGCGTAGTCGTCCAGAACGTCGATTTCGCCGGACATGTGGAAGTCGGCCCGCACGAAGGTCTGGCGCGGGAAGTCGCGGAAGCTGAATACGTCGTGTTCGGCGATGCGCGCCCATTCCTCGGGTGTGATGTCGAGGAGCGATGCTCCGGTGCCGCAAATGAACACCGTGTCGGATCGGCGCGCTGCCCGAAGATCGTCGATGCTTGGGCAAGGATAGGCGCGTCTGTTCAGTCGGTCGAGCATCCAGCAACGGGCGAAGCGGGGAAAGCCTATGGTTAGCCAATAGAGCCAAATTCCCATTCGGACCAAGTCGCCGAGAAGGCTGCTGCGGAGTTTCTGCTTTAGGGTCATTCCGTCACATCCACAAAAACGCCGTTTCGCCGCGCCGATTCCCTTGCAGCGTGGACGATGCGAAGCACACTCCAGCCATCTTCCCCACTGACTCGGGGGGACTCCTCTCCGGCGACGCATGCAAGGAAATGGCGCAGTTCGTCAAGGTACATCCGGTTGCGGTCCGCCGCCTCCCCCTGGAAAAGCACGTCTTTTGCCGAGAGGTTTCGTCGTAGCAGGCGGTCGGCGAAATAGTCCCACTCCAGGGTGGCCTCTGAGCCGATCACGCTGATCGTTCGGCGCGGCGTACGTTGCAGGAAGTCCAAGTGAACGCTTCCCTGCGCGCCGTTGGCGTAGTCGAGAAGGAGGTCGGCGCTGTCTTCGACGTCGATATTCAAATCGCCGATTCGCGCCAGACGGGCCGAAACGCGGGTCGCCGGGCCGCCTAGCCAGAGGGCGAGATCGATTTCGTGGCTGAGTTCCAGCAGTGCGCCGCCGCCCAGTTCGGCACGGGCGGAAACGTTTTGCCGGTAGTCCGTATTCGGTCGCCAATCCGGCAAATACTGGCCGATCGATGCTTCGATCCGCAATGGACGCCCGACCGCGCCCCGCTTAATCGCGTCGGCCAGAGCGCGGACGGAGGGCAGGAAACGCAGATTGTAGCCGACCAAAACGATGCGTTTCCGCTCCGCCGCGATCCGCAACAGTTCCGCGACGCCGTCGGTGCCGGAGGACAGCGGCTTTTCCAGCAGCAGGTGACAATCCGCCTCGGCCAGACGGCGTGCCAGCGGCACGCGGAACGGCGCGGGGTTGGCCAGGATCGCGGCGAAGGGGCGTTCCGCCAGAGCGGCATCGAGATCGGTGAAGATATCGACGTCGTCGGGTGGTGACGAATCGCTGTCCGGGCGGCGGAGCACCAGAACACGGCAGTCCGGGTGGAGGAACCGCAGATTGGCGATGTGGCGACGGGCGATGCTGCCCGATCCGGCCACCAGGATCGGGCGAAGCCCGGTCAGGGGTGCGACACCGATCGTCATTGCGATCCGAACTCGTTCTGGGCGCGTTCGTAGTCGGCGCGATGCCCGATATCCAGCCAATAGCCGTCGATGCGATGGCAGGCGACCAGCCGGTTCCGGCGAATCAGTTCGTCGAGAAGCTGCGGCATGTCGTAATAGGTCCCGTCGGGAACCAGACCGATGACCGAGGGGGCCAGGACGTAGACACCGGCATTGACCAGAACCTGTTGGCTGGGTTTTTCCTCGATGCGCAGGACGCGGCCTTCGATCTCGGTGACCACGCCGAAGGGGATGGCATGTTCCTGCTCGCGCACTGCCATGGTAGCGTCCGCCCGCGCGGCGTGGTGAGCGTCCAGTAACGCGCCGTAGTCCAGGCTGGTGAGGAGGTCGGCGTTGCTGACCACCACCGGATGCGCCAGATCGCGCGGCATCAGGCTGAGCGCTCCCGCTGTGCCGAGGCGTTTTTCCTCTCGCAGATAGCGGATGCGCGCCGCAAAGGCGGAGCCGTCGCCGAAATGGTCCATGATCACTTCGGCCCGATAGTTCACCGCCAGCCAGATGTCGCGGAAGCCTTGCGCGACGAAGCGATCGATGATCGTCTCCAGCAGCGGTCGGCCGCCCACCGGAAGCATCGGTTTCGGTCGGTCGCGGGTCAGTTCGTTGAGGCGGGAGCCGAGGCCCCCGGCCATGATCACCACCGGGGTTTCGCGTTCGGGACTTTGCAGGAAGTCCTCGACGGTACGCAGGCCGACCACCCGCCGCGCCGCATCGAGAAGCGGCACCCGATGCAGTCCGTGGATGCGCATCATCGCCAGAACGTCTTCAGAGCGATCGCTGTCGCGTGCTATCTTCGGTTCCGAGTTCATCCACGGACCGACCGGATTCTCCAGCGTTGCACCGTTCAGCAGGGCTCGTCGGATATCGCCATCCGACAGAGTGCCGAGGAGATGCCGTTCGGGATCGACGACCAGGGCCAGTTGTGACCGTGCCGCGTTGATTGCCGCCAGCGCCTGATGGATCGTCGCTTCGGGAGGCAACAACATGTCAATCCAGTTTGGCATCGCTTATCTCATCGTCCGGGCCGGAAGCCCGGCGACCCTGCTTCGCGGCGGCACGTCGCGAACCACCACCGCCCCCGCCGCCACCAGGGCGCCCGCCCCGATGCGCAGGCATTGTATCACGCAGGCCGCCGCGCCCACATGCGCCTCTTCCTCCACAGTCACTCCGCCGCACAGCACCGCGCCGGGGGCGATTTGGGAGTGCGCGCCGATACGGCAATCGTGGTCGATCACGGCGCCGGTGTTGATCAGTGCGTTGGTGCCCATCTGTACGCCGGTTTGCAGAGTGGCCCCGGCCATCACTTGGCAGCCCGGCGCAAGGGTGACGTTGCCTGATACATGGGCGCGCGGGTGGACGAGGGCCGGGAAGACGTGTCCGGCTTCGGCGAAGCGCAGGAATACGGTGCGACGGATTTCCGGCTTGCCCGCGCCGCCGACGCCGTTGGCCAGCAGCACTGAGCCGGGTGTGGCGGACGCCAGATAGGCGTCGTCTCCGAGCACCGGCAGGCCATCGACCTCCGCGCCGCGCAGCGTGGGGGCAGGGTCGAGGAACCCGGTGACCTCGAATCCCGCGGCGCGTGCCAGATCGGCGACGACGCGGGCATGACCTCCTGCCCCGATGACGATCAGCGGCGCACTCATGGGTTGATCTCCTCCTCCGCCGCGTAGGCGCGGACGGCGGGACGGCCGCAGAGGTCCCAGAAGGCCATCGGCGAAATGCTGGTGCCGGGACGCTTGCATGTCAGGTTGTCGGCGGAAAAGGTCTCGCCCGCCGCGATCGGTCGCGCCGCCACCAGGCTTTTTCGGACCACCGCGCGGTTGCCGATTTCCGCCGATGCCGGGCGTTTGACGCCATCCCCCAGCGCCGCCTCGACGTCGCGGATGGCGCGCACCATCGCCGCCAGTTCCGCCGGTTCCAGGGAAGCCTTGTGATCGGGTCCGGGCAGGGCGCGGTCGAGGGTGAAGTGTTTTTCGATCATCGTCGCGCCGCGCGCCGCCGCCGCGACCGGGATGTGGATGCCCTCGGTATGGTCGGAATAGCCGACCGACAGGCCGAAGGCGGCGGCGAGCGTATCCATGGCGCGCAGATTCACCTCCGTCGCCCGCGCCGGGTATTCGGTAGTGCAGTGCAGCAGGGTGACGCGTTCGCGCAAGGCCCGCTGCCCCGCCGCCGACAGGAAGGCGGCTTCGAACCCGGCGCGCGAGGGGAGGACGTCCGGCGCGGCGGTGAAACCGAAGGCAAGCACGCCGAGCGCGGCCTCCACTTCGCCCAGGGAGCTCATCCCAGTGGAGAGAATCACCCGTTCCGCCGCGCGCGCGATGGACAGCAGGAAGGGGCCGTTGGTGATCTCGCCGGAGGGAATCTTGATCGTCCGCATGCCGAACTCGCCGACCAGGAAATCCAGGCTTTTGCCGTCGAACGGCGTGGAGAGGAATTCGATCTCCCGCTGCGCCGCGTGGTCGCGCAGGGAGAAGTGTTCGGCGGGGGGCAGTTCCAGGCGCTTCAGCATCTCGAACTGGGTCTCGACAGCGCCGGTGGTACGCTGCTGATAGGCAGCCTTGGGCGCGTCGTGGCTGGCCAGTTCGGCGGCGCGGAAGGTCTGGAACTTCACCGCATCGGCATGGGCGTCGGCGGCGGCGTCGATCAGTCGGTGCGCCATATCCATGTTGCCGTTGTGGTTGACCCCGGCCTCGGCGATGATGAACACGCTCATGACAGGATTTCCTTGATCAGCATGAAGGCTTCTGCCGCCTCCGCGCCGCATTCGCTGCCGCGCAGGGTCGCCTGCGCGCGGACGGCGCGTTCCGAGCGAGGGAAGGGGTGCTCGCCGGTTTCGCCTTCGTAGAGTTTCATGATTTCCACCTTGCGGTCCAGCCAGGGGCCGATCGGTGCATAGGTGGTGGGACGGAAGGAGAGCGCCAGGGGGTCGAGGCCGAAGTTGGTTTCCGACAGGGTTTCGTAGGTCAGGACGCGCTTGACCGAAGGATGGCGGAAGCACTTGGTCGCGCCAATTCCGGCCTGGAAAACCGCGCGGTGGTCGGAGTGCGCGTCGCCCGGATGGGGCAGATAGACGGTTTCGGCGCGCAGGCGGTCCACCGTTTCGGCGATGCTGGCGACCAGATCGCCCACCGGCACGTGGTCGAGGGCGGTGGTTTCGAACCCCAGTGTGATGGTCGAAACGAAGCCGTAGACCTCCGCCACCGCCGCGATTTCCCGCTCGCGCCGGGAAATGCGTGCGGCGTCGCCGAGACGGGGGGTGAGCGCGGTGACGATCAGCCAGTGGGTCTCGTCGCCCTGGGCGCGGTGCCGCAGCAGCGCTCCGCCGCAGCCCAGGGTCTCGTCGTCGGGATGGGGTGCGATGGCGAGAACGATGCTCATAAATAGCCTCCTGGCCGCAAACCTGGCTCGAAGTCATGGCGCTCCAGGATGAGGGTTCCGATGCCGCATTGCACGCGAATCTCGTCGCCATCCACCTCCAGCACGTATCCCGGCTCGACATCGGCGGGGCCAACGGGTCCGAGACGGGTTTTCCAGATCTTGACTTCCGTTCCGCAAAACAGGGTGTGCGCCCCCGGATAGGGTGGCGCCAGGGCGCGCACCAAGTTGTGGATACCCGCCGCGGGCATCCGCCAGTCGATCTGTCCGTCCGCCTTGCCGCGCTTGCGCCAGGACGTGGCGAGAGAATGCTCTTGCGGCACGGCGATGGCGGTTCCGGCGGACAGGTCGAGGACGAGTTGCCGCAACTGCGTCCGCGCCGTGGCGATCAGTTTGTCGTACAGGCGTCCGGCGTCGTCGTCCGCCGCAATAGGAATCCGGGCCTGCGACAGGATGGGGCCGGAATCCGCGCCTTCATCCATCCGGAAGAAGGTCGAACCGGTTTCCTTGAGACCCAGGGCCAGCGCCCAGATGATCGGATGCCGTCCACGGTTGCGGGGCAGTAGGGCGGGGTGATAGCCGACCATGCCCTGCGGTGCGGCGGCCAGCACCGCAGGGCTTAGCAGATAGGACCAGCCCAGACAGAAACCGATGTCGGGAGCGCGTTCGCGGACCCAGGCGGCCATGGCGTCCTGACTGGAGCCTTCCGCGTGGAACACCGGGATATCGTGGGCCTGGGCGAGCGGGGAAAGGTCGGCGAAGTCGGTGTTGACGGCGGAGCTTTGCCGCGTCACCACGCCGCGAATCTCGATCTCCGGCTGAGCCAGCAGCTCCTCGAGAAGGGCGAGGCTGGAACTCACGCAGCCGATGAAGACGGCGCGCAGACGGGTCATGGCGCAAGGTCTCCGAAGCGCTTCATCAGCAGGCTGTCGAGCGGATGGGTGGCGATGATCTCGAGAATCCGTTCCGAGGCATGGCCGTCGCCGAAGGGGCTTTGCATCGTCGCCAGTCCGGAGCGGAAGCCGTCCGACAGGGCGCGGCGGATCGCGGCGGCGATGGAGTCCGCATCCTCCGCCGCGTCGATCACCGAAGCGGCGCGCAGGCGGCCGCGTTGCCGGTCGCCGATGTTCACCGTGGGGACGCGGAACGACGGGGCCTCGAGAATTCCGCTCGACGAGTTGCCGATCACCGCGTCGGCGTGGGCGAGGGCGCTGAGATAGCGCTGCTGTCCCAGCGACACGGCGGCATGCACCCGCCCCGGACGATCCGCCGCGAAGGCCGCGATCGCGGCGCGGATGGGGGCATTGTCGGGATCGGCGTTGACCCCGGTGAACAGGATGCGATGCTCGGGGAACTCCGCCAGCGCCGCGAGCAGGGGGGCGATGCCGCAGGCCGCCGCGTCCAGGGTGACCGGATGATAGGTGACCAGGAAATAGGGATCGGTCAGGTCGAATCCCACGGACTCCGACAGCTCGGTGCGGTTCATCCGGGAGGCCAAGCGGATCGCGTCCAGTCCCGTCGCGCCCACCGTCCACACCCGCTCCGGCGCTTCGCCCAGTTGGATCACCCTCTGGCGGTAGGGTTCGGCGGCGACGAAGTGCAGATGCGACATCTTGGTCAGGGAGTGGCGGATCGCCTCGTCGATCAGGCCTTCCGTGAGTTCGCCGCCGTGGAGGTGGGCGATCGGGATGCGCAGGACCATCGCCGCCTGCGCCGCCGCCAGAATCTCGAAGCGGTCGCCGAGGATCACCAACAGATCGGGGCGCAGCCGGTCGAGCGCGTCGGCGAAACCGATCACCCCCAGGCCGATCGACTTGGCGATGCCGACCGGGGTATCGGTGGACAGCAGCATGTCCACCCGCGCGTCGGGGGTGAAACCGTCGGTCTCGATCTGCCGTACCGTCAGGCCGAATTCCGGCGACAAATGGGCGCCGGTCACCGCCAGTTGAAGCCGCAGACGGGGGTCGGCGTCGATCCCCTTGAGCAGCCAGAAAAGCAGGCCGTATTCGGCGCGCGATCCGGTGACCACGCAGACGGTGCGGGTCATTTCGCCGCCCCTTCGGCCAGTTTGGCGCTGCTTGGCAGGTTGATCAGGCTCGCCTCCAATCGTTCCGCTATCGGCAAGGGCGCGCGCGGGCAGGATTCGTACATCGGCAGGCGGTGCATCAGGCGCCACAGCGGACGGCACTGAAACCCGGCATCGGCGGCGGCTTGCAGACAGGCATCGCGCGCCGCGCGGTCGGGGTTCGCCTGCACCACCGCGTTCAGCCAATAATTTCCGGTGCATCCTTCCGGTTCGGCGACGAAGCGGAAGGCCGGGAAGTCGGCGAAGGCGGCCCGGTACGCCTCGGCCAGGCGGTGCTTACGCGTCAGCATCTCGGGCAGGCGCTCCATCTGCGCGCAGCCGAGGGCGGCGTTGAGGTTGGGCATGCGGTAGTTGTAGCCCACTTGGTCGTGGATGAATTCCCACTGGTGCCGCACCCGCGCGGTGGTGGTCAGGTGCTTCAACCGTTTCCCCAACTCCGGGTCGTTGGTGAGGATCGCGCCGCCGCCGCCGGTGGTGATCGTCTTGTTGCCGTTGAAGCTTAAGGTTCCCATCAGGCCGAAGGTGCCGGTGTGCCGGTCGCCGATGTAGGAGCCTAAGGATTCCGCCGCGTCCTCCACCACCGGCAGGCCGTATCGCCCGCAGACGTCGAGCAGCGAGGCCATCTCCACCGGGTGGCCGAAGACGTGCATCGGCACCACCGCCGCCAAGCGGCGACCGGTCTTCCGATTGCGCCAGCCGCCGCCCGCGACCGGTTCGGCGATTTCGTCCAGCCGTTCGGCCAGGGCCTGGGGGTCGAGGCCGAGGTTGTCCGCCCGGCTGTCGATGAAATGGGGGATCGCGCCGCAATAGGCCACCGCGTTGGCGGTGGCGATGAAGGTCAACGTCGGCATCAGCACTTCGTCGTCGCGGTCCACCCCGGCGCAGAGCAGCGCGGCGTGCAGGGCGGCGGTGCCGTTGACCACCGAAATCGCATGCCGCGCGCCGGTATAGGCGGCCAGCCGCGCCTCGAACTCGTCGACGTACTTGCCGACCGAGGAGACCCAGCCGGTATACAGACAGTCCTTGACCAGTTCCCACTCGCGTCCGGCGAACTCCGGCTCGTGCAGGGCGACCGGCCGTGCCGCGCCGCCGAGGACGGCGGTCAGGCCGGACAGGAAATCGTCGCAAAGGGACGAAGACATGGCAGCCGTCCTAAATGTTGTAGCGATCGGCCTTGTATCCGGCCAGATTCGCCGGATCGGTGAACCAGCGGACGGTCTCGGTCAGGCCACGGCGCAATCCCTCCGGCCCGCCGTGGGCGGGGGTCCAACCGAACAGTTCCCGCGCCTTGGCGTTGGCGGCGCACAGGCGTTCCACCTCGCTTTTCTCCGGGCGCAGGCGGGCGGCATCGGTTTCGATTTCCACCTCTACGCCCATGATTTCGGCGATCAGGGCGACGGTGTCGCCGATCGAGATGTCGTAGCCGGAACCGAAGTTAACCACCTCGCCCAGGCCTTTCTCGCCGGTCATCGCCGCGATGAAGCCCTCCACCGTGTCGGCGACGTAGTTGAAGTCCCGCGTCGGGTGGATGGCGCCCAGCTTCAACTTGCGCGCGCCGGAGGCGATCTGGGAAATCACCGTGGGAATCACCGCGCGCGCCGACTGGCGCGGCCCGTAGGTGTTGAAGGCGCGCGCGATTACTACCGGCAGATCGAAGGATGCGTAAAACGAATAGGCCAGTTGGTCGGCGGCGATCTTCGTCGCCGAATAGGGCGACTGGCCGCACAGGGGGTGGTCCTCGGTGATCGGCACGAAGCGGGCGGTGCCGTAGACCTCGCTGGTCGAGGTGTGGATCACCCGCCGCACCCCCAGGGCGCGGGCCGCCTGCAGTACGTTGAGGGTGCCCTTGACGTTGGTGTCGATGTAGGTGTCGGGCGAATGATAGGAATAGGGAATGGCGATCAACGAAGCCAGATGCAGCACCGTGTCGCAGCCCTCCATCGCGGCCCTCGCTCCGTGCGGATCGCGGATGTCGCCGGCGAAGACGTCGAGGCCGTTGCGGATATCCTGCGGCGCGTGGTCCAGCCAGCCCCAGGAATTGAACGAATTGTAGAGGACGAAGGCGCGGACGTCGTAACCCCGTCGCACCAGGGTTTCCGTCAAATGGGAACCGATGAATCCGTCGGCCCCTGTTACCAGCACGCGTGTCACGTTCGTTCGCCCCCGATGTTCGTTGCGTCGGACCGGAGAATCGCGCCGGTGGCCGCCTCGGAGATATCTAAATTTGCCGCCATGCAAAAGGCAAGGCCGTTATGCCTTGACCCCATTATGACTGACTTCGGCCAGATGGGCGAAAGTCAAATGCTATCTCCGAAGAGGTACTTCGGATTGAGCCCGGATTTTCCGTAGTACACGTCCCCGTCGGATTCGCTGATTTTTTTTGCGATACAGGCCATGCGCTGGTGCCGAATGCCCTTATCTTCATGATTAAAACAATCCGAATCGTGCAAATCTTCGAATCCAACCATACGCAGCCAGGATTTGATGGCGAGAGCGGTGGGGAAATGTGTGATGGTTCCGGTGTTACGGTAGGTGTTCGGGTAATGAATCTGAACGTAGTTTCCTTTGCGCAGCCACCAGGGGGACCGCAGAGTGGCGCTTTCGAGTACCAGATAACCACCACCCCGCAACAGCTTGAATAGTTTGCGCAGGAAGCGCATCTGCTCGGCGTTGTGATAGAGAACGCCGGTGCACCAGATCAGATCGAAACTGCCGAGGCTCTTGATTTCAGCTTCCGGCATGTACATGAAATTCGCTTCGATGTAGCGATGGGGGCAGGCGATCTCCGGTAGCCACGAGGCCGTGACCGACTGCTTTTCCGGCAGATCGATCATCACCAGTTCTTCCGGCTTGAGACTGCTCAGGCGTAGGCTGTCCAGGCCGTCGCGCGGGCCGATTTCGAGAATGCGCTTATCCGCGAAGGAATCCTCGCCGGAGAGGTTCAGAAGTTCCTGGAATAGATGCGTCCTGTACATCAGAGGCTCTTCCGCCGCAGGTACGAAGTTCCGATAGGCGGACTTGGCGATATCTCGGATGCCGTTGGGAAGCAGATGATACACGGTACTCAAAATACCCATTGATTTGATCCTGAGTTGTGCTGCAAACGTCCCAGCAAATCAGCCGAGAGAGGGGGAGGCCCATGTGTTCGACGGACCACTTCTATAACGAAAAAATTCGCGGCACAACGAACTTCACCGGCGCTGGGCGCTGGGCTATCGTACCGCCCTTAGGTCCGCCACCTTCGGGAAAAGGGCGGGCCGCCATGGGTAGGGAAAGGCTAAGGGGATGCGCAAGGTTTCGGAACTGCTGGACTTGTCCGGCCGCGTCGCGCTGGTGACCGGCGGGGCGGGCCACATCGGGCAGGCGATCTGCGAGGCGCTGGCGGAACAGGGCTGCGCGCTGGCGGTGCTCGATCGCGCGGTTCCCCATGACCTGTGTGCCGGTTTGGCCGAGCGTTTCGGCGTTCGTGTGGAGCCGGTCGCCGTCGATCTGGAGGACGAGGCGGCGACGCGACGGTCGGTCGGAGATGTCGTCGAAAGGTTCGGGCGGCTCGATATTCTGGTCAACAACGCCGCCTTCGTCGGCTCCAGTTCGTTGCAGGGTTGGGCGACGCCGTTCTCCGAGCAATCCACCGAGACCTGGCGGCGCGCGCTCGAGGTCAACCTCACCGCCGCCTTCGTTCTCTGCCAGGCCGCCGCTCCGGCGCTTGCCGCTTCCGGCCACGGCAGCATCGTCAACGTCGGTTCGATCTATGGCGTCGTCGGTCCCGACTGGCGGCTCTACGAGGGCACGGCGATGGGCAATCCCGCCGCCTATGCGGCCAGCAAGGGCGGCCTGATCCAGTTGAGCCGCTGGCTGGCGACCACTCTCGCCCCCGCTGTGCGGGTCAACGCGGTGTCGCCGGGTGGGGTGGCGCGCGGCCAGAATCCGGATTTCCTGTCCCGTTACGAAGGCCGCGCGCCGTTGGGCCGGATGGCGACGGAAGAGGACTTCAAGGGCATCGTCGCGCTGCTGGCGAGCGATGCCGGCGCCTACATCACCGGCCAGAACATCCTGGTGGATGGGGGATGGTCGGTTTGGTAGGGTCCGCTTCGCCGAAGATTCACGTCCTGTTTCCCTTCCGCGAGGGACCGTGGGGCGGCGGCAATCAGGTGCTGGTCGCCTTGCGCGAGGCCTTCCGTGCGCGTGGGCAATGGGCCGAGACTCCCGACGTCGCCGATGCGGTGCTGTTCGACAGTTTCAACGACGCGGCGGCGGTAATCGCCTGCAAGCGCCGCTTACCCCAAGTTCCTTTCATTCATCGTATCAACGGCCCAGTACACCTGTATCGCGGCGAGGACAGCGGCATCGACGGCGTGGTGATCGGCCTGGCGGAGAAGCTTGCCGACGGCGTGATCTTCCAGAGCGCATACACCCGCGAGGGTTTCCTCCGCATGGGACTGCGCGCTCCGGCCCGGTCCACGGTGATTCTCAACGCGCCGGACCGGCGGATTTTCCATGCCGAGGGGCGCGGCGCTTCTGCCGACGGGCGGGTGCGTCTTGTCGCCGCCAGTTGGTCGGCGAACTGGAACAAGGGCTTCGGCGTCTACCGCCACCTCGACGAAACCCTGGATTTCTCCCGCTACGAGATGACCTTCGTCGGCAACAGCCCGGTCGCCTTCCGCAATATCCGGCAACTGCCGCCGCAGGATCCCGCCGATGTTGCGGTGATCTTGCGGGACGCCGATGTCTACGTCATGGCCAGCCGCAACGATTCCTGTTCCAATTCCCTGGCCGAGGCGATCGCCTGCGGTCTGGTGCCGGTGGCGTTGAACAGCGGTGGAAATCCGGAATTGGTGGGAACCGGCGGCGTGCTGTTCGAGGGCGCGGACGACGTGCTGGCGGCGGTCGATTCCGCCGCGTCGGGCCTGGAGGACTTCCGCGTCCGACTGCCGGACCGCTCGGCGGCGGGGATGGCGGCGGCCTATGCCGATTTTATCGCCGAGGTTTGCGCCGACGCGGCGCAGCGTAAGCGGCTGTCGGCGGTTGCGGCGCTGGGCTTGAGAATGCGTTTTCTGGCCAGCCGGGGGCGCAGCAGGATGTTCGCGGCGGCAAGGAGGATCAAAGGATGAGCGTTTCGGAGAAGGCGGTGGTTCATCCCACCGCGATCGTCGATCCGGGGGCGGAAATCGGCGCCGGAACCCACGTCTGGCACTGGGTGCGCATCTGCGGCGGGGCGCGCATCGGCAGGGACGGGTCGTTCGGTCAGAACGTCTTCGTCGGCAACCGGGTGGTCGTCGGCGACCGGGTGAAGGTGCAGAACAACGTTTCGATCTACGACAACGTCACCATCGAGGACGATGTCTTCTGCGGCCCCAGCATGGTCTTCACCAACGTCTACAACCCGCGCGCCCACGTTTCGCGGAAGGACGAATACCGCGACACCCGGATTTGTCGCGGCGCGACCCTGGGGGCGAACTGCACCGTGGTCTGCGGCGTTACAGTGGGGGCCTTCGCCTTCGTCGGCGCGGGCGCGGTGATCACCCGCGACGTGCCGCCGCATGCCCTGATGGTCGGGGTCCCGGCACGGCGGATCGGCTGGGTCAGCCATGCCGGAGAAATTCTGAACGAATCCCTGGTCTGCCCGCGCGAAGGCCGCCGCTATCGCGTCGTCGAGGACCGTCTGGAGGAAATTACCGATGTCTGAGTCCGCGATTCCGTTCATCGATTTGCAGGCGCAGCGGGCGCACCTGGGCGGTCGCGTCGAGGCGGCGATCGCCCGCGTTCTCGATCACGGCCAGTACATCATGGGGCCGGAGGTCGCGGCCTTCGAAAAGGAACTCGCCGCCTTCGCCGGGGCGCGCCATGTGGTGAGCTGCGCCAACGGCACCGAGGCCCTGGTGATGGTGTTGATGGCCTGGGGCGTCGGTCCCGGCGACGCGGTGTTCGTGCCGTCGTTCTCCTTCATCGCCACCGCCGAATGCGCGGTTCTGGTCGGCGCGACGCCGGTGTTCGTCGACGTCCTGCCCGGCACCTTCGACATCGATGCGGCCGGTTTGACGGCGGCGGTGGTGGCGGCGAAGGACCTGGGCCTGCGTCCGCGCGTGGTGATTCCGGTCGATCTGTTCGGCCTGCCCGCCGATCATCCGGCGGTGGCGGCGGTGGCGGCGGAGCACGATCTGCTGGTTCTCGACGATGCGGCGCAGGGGTTCGGCGGGTGCTTGGGAAACCGGCGGGTCGGTTCCTTCGGCCATGCCACCGCCACCAGCTTTTTCCCGGCGAAGCCGTTGGGTTGCTATGGCGACGGCGGCGCGATCCTGACCGACGACGCCGATCTGGCGGACCTGCTGAAATCCATCCGCGTGCATGGCAAGGGTTCGGACAAGTACGACAACGTGCGGGTCGGCCTCAACGCCCGGCTGGACACCCTTCAGGCGGCGGTGCTTTTGGAAAAGCTGGCGGTCTTCCCCGACGAATTGGAGGCGCGGCAGCGCATCGCCGAGCGCTACGACGCGGCGCTGGAGGGACGGGTGGAAACCCCCGCGTCGCGCGCCGGGGCGCGGTCGGCCTGGGCGCAGTACACCATCCAGGTGGACGACCGGGAAAGGGTAATGGCGGCGTGCAAGGCGGTGGGGGTGCCGACCCAGGTCTACTACCCGATCCCGATGCACGCCCAGACCGGCTATGCCGTCTTTCCGCAGGCGCCGGGCGGCTGCCCGGTATCGGAACGGCTGGCGCGGCGGGTGCTTTCCCTGCCGATGCACCCCTACTTGGGCGAGGCCGATCAGGATCGGGTGATCGCGGCGGTTCTGGCGGCGGTCTGAGCGCGAAGCCTACTCCGCGTGGTGGGCCTTGCCCCGCTTCGCGGCGCGGGCCATGTCGGCGGCGACCATTTCCTTGACCAAGTCGGGAAACGGCGTGGTGTGGGTCCAGCCCAGGACGGTGCGCGCCTTGGTCGGGTCGCCGAGCAGAAGCTCCACCTCGGTCGGGCGGAAATAGCGCGGGTCGATGCGCACCCGCACCGCGCCGGAAGCGGCGTCCACGCCGATTTCGTCCACCCCCTGGCCTTTCCAGGCGATGGCGACGCCGGTCTCGGCGAAGGCGCGTTCGACGAATTCCCGCACCGCGTGGGTCTCGCCGGTGGCGAGGACGAAGTCGTCGGGCGCGTCCTGTTGCAGGATGCGCCACATCCCTTCCACGTAGTCGCGGGCGTGACCCCAGTCGCGCTTGGCGTCGAGGTTGCCGAGGTACAGGCAATCCTGCTGTCCGTGAGCGATGGCGGCGACCGCCATGGTGATCTTGCGGGTGACGAAGGTCTCGCCGCGAATCGGGCTTTCGTGGTTGAACAGGATGCCGTTGGAGGCATGCATGCCATAGGCCTCGCGGTAGTTCACGGTGATCCAATAGGCATAGATCTTCGCCGCCGCGTAGGGGCTGCGCGGGTAAAACGGCGTGGTTTCGCGCTGCGGGGTTTCCCGCACCTTGCCGTAGAGTTCCGAGGTCGAGGCCTGATAGAAGCGGGTCTTTTTCTCCAGGCCGAGAATGCGGATCGCCTCCAACAGACGCAGCGTGCCGAGTGCGTCGGAGTTGGCGGTGTATTCGGCGGTTTCGAAGCTGACCTGGACGTGGCTTTGCGCCGCGAGGTTATAGATCTCGTCGGGCTGAGCCTCTTGCACCAGGCGGATCAGGTTGGTGGCGTCGGTCATGTCGCCGTAGTGCAGGCGGTATTTCGCCCCGCCCGCGTGCGGATCCTGGTACAGGTGGTCGATGCGTCCGGTGTTGAACGACGAGGACCGGCGCTTCACCCCATGCACTTCGTAGCCCTTGGCGAGCAGAAGTTCCGACAGATAGGCCCCGTCCTGGCCGGTGACTCCGGTGATCAGCGCGCGTTTCATCTTAAGGTTTCCGTTCGGTGTTGACGTTCAGGCCGCGAAGGTTCGCCCGATTCTGTAAAAACCAGTGGTAATAGGCGCGCAAGCCCTCGCCAAGGGGGATTTTCTGCCGCCACCCCATTTTCCGCAAACGCGCGGAATCCAGCAGTTTGCGCGGCATGCCGTCGGGGTGAGTGGGGTCGAAGCGCAACGTCCCCGCATAGCCCACCGCTTCGGCGACCTGCCGCGCGAAGTCGGCGATCGAGACCTCGTCGCCGGACCCGACGTTGATGGTGTCGTCCTCGGAATAGCGGCGCATCAGGAAGACGGATGCGTCCGCCAGATCGTCGACGTGCAGGAATTCGCGCAGCGGCGCGCCGGTGCCCCAGATTTTCACTTCCGGCGCGTTCGCTTCCTTCGCCTCGTGGAAGCGGCTGAGCAGCGCGGCGGGGACGTGGCTGTGAAGCGGGTGGAAGTTGTCGCCGGGACCGTACAGGTTGGTTGGCATCGCCGAGATGTAATCTCGCCCGAACTCGCGGCGGAACGCCTGGCACAGCTTGATCCCGGCGATCTTGGCCAGGGCGTACCATTCGTTGGTGGGTTCGAGAGGCCCGGTGAGCAGCGCGGATTCCGGGATCGGCTGCGGCGCCTGGCGCGGATAGATGCACGACGAACCCAGGAACAGCAGGCGGTCGACGTCGTTCGCGTGCGCCGCGCGGATGACGTTGGCGGCGATCATCAGGTTGTCGTAGAGGAACTCGGCGGGCATCGTCGCGTTGGCGTGGATACCGCCGACCCGCCCGGCGGCAAGGAAAATCGCGTCGGGGCGGTGGGCGGCCAGCCAGTCCTCCACCTCGGTCTGGCGGGTGAGGTCGAGATCGCGGTGAGCGGCGGTGAGCACGGTGCAGGATTCGCGGGAGAGGCGGCGGACGATCGCCGACCCCGCCATGCCGGTGTGCCCGGCGACCCAGACGCGCTTGCCCGCGAGATCGTAGGAATAGTCTCGGTTCATGGCTCCCCTCCGATCAGGGATGAAATCTCCGCCAGATGGCGGGCGACCGCATCCGCGTCGCCCCGGCTTTCGATGTTGAGGCGCAACAGCGGCTCGGTGTTGGATCGCCGCAGGTTGAAGCGCCAGTCCGGGAATTCCAGAGATACCCCATCGGTGTCGTCGCGTTTCGGTCCTTGCGGCAGATAGCGGGCGAGGATGCGCGCGGTGGCGGCGTCGGCGTCGGCGGTGAAATTGATCTCGCCGCTGCACGGGAAGGCGGCGATGCGTTCGTTCACCAGATCGGCGAGGCTGCGACCGCTTTTCCCCATCAGTCCGGCGATCAGAAGCCAGGGGATCATGCCGCTGTCGCAATAGGCGAAGTCGCGGAAATAATGGTGGCCGCTCATCTCGCCGCCATAGACCGCGTCTTCGGCGCGCATCCGCTCCTTGATGAAGGCGTGGCCGGTCTTGCAGCGCACCGGAACGCCGCCCGCCTTCGTCACCTCGGCGAGGGTGTTCCATTCCAGGCGGGGGTCGTGGACGATTTTCGCGCCGGGGTGCTTGTCCAGCATCGCGCCGGCGAGCAGACCGACCAGATAGTATCCTTCGATGAAGCGGCCTTCCCCATCGTAGAGGAAACAGCGGTCGGCGTCGCCGTCCCAGGCGATGCCGAGGTCGGCCCCGGCATCGCGCACCGCCCGCGCGGTCTTGTCGCGCATCTCGGGCAGCAACGGGTTGGGGATGCCGCCGGGAAAGTTGCCGTCGGGGGTGCAGCGCACCGGCACGATGCGGCAGGGCAAGCGTTTCGCCAGTTCCGCGACGATCGGCCCGGCGCAGCCGTTGCCCGCGTCGGCGACGACGGTCAGGCGGGACAGCGTATCCGCGTCCACGTAAGCCAGCAGGCGGTCGAGATAGGCGGAGCGGTCGGTGTCGCGGACCGCCCGTCCGGGTTTCGTCGCGGGCCTCGGCGCGTCGGCCAGGGCCTCGGCGCGGTCGCGGATGGCGAAAAGGCCGGAATCGCCCGAGATCGGCCGCGCGCCCCGGCGCACCAGCTTCATGCCGTTGTGGCCCTTCGGGTTGTGACTGGCGGTGACCATGATGCCGCCGCCGACGCCGTCCGGTTCGCGGCGGGCGGTCTGGAAATAGACCTCTTCCGTCGCGCAAAGGCCGATATAGACGACATCGGAACCGCCCTCGGTCAGGCCCGCGATCAGGGCGGCGGAAAGTTCCGGGCTTTCCAGGCGGGCGTCGTGGCCGACCACGGTGGCGCCGGGGCGGATTTTCTCGGCGAAGGCGCGGCCGATGCGCCGGGCGATTTCCGCGTCCAGGGTGGTGGGAACCTCGCCCCGGATGTCGTAGGCCTTGAAGCAGGAGAGAGTCATGGCCGGATCGGGGTGCTCTGGGTAATCCGCTGTCCGTGGGAAAACCGCACCAGAACCCGGAAGATCGCCTGGAAGGCGGCGTCGGGCAGCGTCCGGTGCAGCAGCAGCCAGGGAAAGAACGGGAACAGCGGATAGGTGGAGGGCCGCCGCCGCCAGATCCGCCACAGCGTCCACAGGGTCGGCCAGGCATAGGTCGCCGGATTGCGCGCCTGCACCTCGGCCCACAGGCTGCCGTGCAGGTTGCGGGATTTCGACAGCAGCATGCCGCCGCTGGTGACGCGGTAGTGGAACAGGGGTTCGGGAACGACGACGCCGAAATCGCCGCGCGCGCCCAGGCGGATGTTGAATTCCCAGTCCTCGTAGCCGCGCCGCATCGTCTCGTCGTAGCCGCCGGCCGCCGCCCAGGTCGCGCGGCGGATCAGGATGCAATAGGGCATCTGGTTGAGGAACAGTTGCTCGAAGAAATTGTAGTGCTTTTCCAGCACCCCCCGGCATTCCCCCTCCAGACGGATGTGGGAAAAGGCGAAGGCGGCCTCGGGGTGGCGGTGCAGCGCCGCGAGAAGCTTCTCCAGGGCGTCCGACTCCAACCAGTCGTCGGCGTCGAGCGGCAGCACGAAGGTTCCGGAGGCGGCGGCGAATCCGGCGTTGCGCGCGGCGGGCAGGCCCCGGTTGGGCTGGCGCAGCAGCCGCACGTCGGCAAGCGAATCGAGCAGGGATACGGTGGCGGCATCGGTGGAGCCGTCATCGACGACGATGATCTCGCGCGGCGGCAGGCTTTGCGCGCGCAATGAGTCGAGAGTCTGCGGCAGGGTCGCGCCGCTGTTGTAGCAGGGAATGACGATGCTGATCATGGGATCGGCGGTCACGATTGTCCCTTTTCGCTGCGGCAGTCGGCCCAGATTTCCCCCCAAGGGGTGGTGACTTCGACGATGCGCAAACCCGCGCGCTCCACTTCGGCGCGGAACTCCGCCAGAGTGTGTTCGATCTTGTGATCGTCGTCACCGTAATAGTTTACCCCCAGTTCCTTGCGCAGCGCCATCTGCCATTCGCGTTCGAAATGCGGCACCCGGATCAGGAATTTGGTCGCGCCGGTGGCGGCGATCAGCGCCGCCAGGAACCCGACGCGGTCGACGATGTGTTCCAGCACGTTGGACAGCACCACCGTGTCCCAGCCGCCGTCCGGCACCGCGCGGGTGGCGTCGCCCTCGACGAAGGAGAGGTTGGGCGGATTGACGGCGGCGCGCGCCTGGGCGAGGCGGGGCGGGTTCATGTCGATGCCGACCACGGCGGAGGCGGGGCGGGCGGTGGCGATGTCGCGCGCCACCGCGCCATAGCCGCAACCGACGTCGAGCACCCGTTCGCCATCGGCGATGCGGTCGATGAAGAAGTCGTGGTAGCCGGTCAGACGGTGCTTCGGGTGTTCGCCTTTGCCGAGGGCCATGGCGCGCTCGGCGGTGACCCGTTCCAGGCGGTCGCGCGCCGCGAACAGTCGGCGCAGCCCCTGCGCCGGGTCGGGATGGCGGGAGTCGAGCACCAGAAGGCCGGTGATCAGGCCGGTGCGCAGGCGTTCCGGCAGTAGACGCCAGATCGTTCCCAAAAGGTCGGCAAGGGTGAGCAACAGGGATTTCACCGGCGGGTCTCCAGCAGGGAACGGAAAACCTGGGCGTGGCGGTCGATCCAGGGCGCGATGTCGAACTCTGCCACGGCGCGGGCGCGGGCGGCAACCCGCATCGCCGGGGCGGCCTTCGCCACCGCCAGCATGCCCTCGCCGATCACCTCGGCGGTGGGGGCGTGAATCGCCTCCCAGTCCTCGGCCAGGGGCAGGCCGACGCCCGCGTCCGCCCCCACCAGTTCGGGGACGCCGCCACTGGCGGAATAGAGGACCGGCAGGCCGCAGGCCATCGCCTCGAGGACGGTGTTGGGGCAGGGGTCGAGGTACTTGGTCATCACGTAGGCGTCGGCGGCGCGGTAGACGGCGGGCGCGTTCTCTTGCGTATAGGCCCCGCTGAAGTCCACCGCGTCCTTCAGGCCCAGCCGCGCGATCAGGTCGTCCGCCGTGGCGCGGGCGGCGTCGGCGACCCATCCGGCGATGGCGAGGCGGGCGTCGAGCCCGGCGTGCCGCGCCGCCGCCAGTCCGGCGATGGTGGCCTCCAGGCGATAGGCGATGTGGGCGTCGATCTTGCCGGAGAGCAGGAAGGTGAAGGGGCGTTCGGGCCGCGCCTCGGCGGGGCAAAAGTGGCGGGTGTCGATGGCGTTGAACAGAATCTCGCCCGGCCCCTGCCTTTCCCCGAGGAAGCGGTTCGCGGCGCGGCGGCAGAAGTCGCTTTGCCAGAACACATGGTCGGCGCGGTGGTAGGCGCGCGCCATCGCCGCGTTCATCCCCCGCCAGTCGCCCGCGTACCAGCCGGGATAGAACACGCCGTTCTGGTTGAGGACGATCGGGACTTTCCGGAGACGCAGCCAGTCGAGGGCGGCGGCGGAGAGATAGGGGGCGTTGGACAGGGCGTAGACCAGATTGAAGGTCCAGGGATGCTCGGGGAAGTATTCCTTCAGGCGTTTCACCTTGACCAGCGGCCCGCCGACGTTGCCGGATCGCGCCCCGCCGTAGAAGACGCGGGGGGCGCCGCCGCCGCCCGAGACCGGCGTCGCCGCCAGCGCCCGCGCCAGCAGGGCGGTGCGCCAGCCGGAACGCAGCAGGGATTTCAGCAGGGGATCGCGGTGGGTTCTGGCGCTCATCGGTGCAGCAGCGGTTGATAGACCCTGGCCCAATGGTCGCGACCGACCACCGGCCAGTCGGCGACCTTGACCGCTTCCCGCGCCGCGTCCTTCAGGGCGCGGGCGGCATCCTCCGGCAGGGAGAGGATGGCGGAGGCGCGGGCGGCGATGGCGGAGGCGTCCTCCGGCTCGGTCAGCGCGCCGCAAAGTCCGTCGGCGATCAAATCGGGGGCCATGCCGACGCGGGTGGAGACCACCGGCACGCCGCTGGACATGCCTTCCATCAGGCCCATCGGTCCGCCCTCCTCGCGCGAGGTGACGCAATACAGGTCGAGCGCATGATAGCATTCCACCAGTTCGGCGTGGCCCTTGGCATAGGTGTGGATGAAGGGAATCCCCCGCGCCTCCAGCTCCCGCTTGACGTAGCCGCGCGCCGGTCCGGTGAGGAAGGCGGTCACCGGGAAGTCCTTGGCGAGTTCGGCCACCGCCGCGACGAAGACGTCGGGGCCCTTGATCCGCTTCGGCTCCATGCCGTCGCCCCAGCCCTGGCCGTCCTTCTGGAACGAGCCGACGACGACGCGGTCCGGCGCGATGCCGAAGCGGGCGCGCGCCGCCGCCCGTTGCTCGGGCGAGGGCGGCGCGAAGGCCCGCATGTCGACGCCGATCGGGATGCGGACCACCTTTTCGCGGGGCACGCCCCAGCCGAGCAGGCGGTTTTCGATCAGTCCGGCGCCGGTGACGATCATCGAAAGATCGGGGACGCTGTCGAGGAACCGGTCGATGTGGCGGGCGATTTCCGGCCCGTCCTCGGGCTTGCCGTGGAAGAACGAGGTGACATAGCGGTTGCCGCGCGGCAGGCGCGGACCCCAGGCCAGCCACATGTATTGCGAACCGAAATGCACGACGCGATGGGCGATGCGCTGCGGCTCGACGGTGGTGGCGACGCTGCCGGGGGCGAGGGCGTTGATCTCGTCGCGGACGTGTTCGCCGACCCAGCGGATCGCCCAGTCCGCCTTTTCGATGACGAATTGCACCGGCGCGCCCTCGCCCCGGTAGAGGCCGGTCGCGGCGGTGACCCGCCAGGGCAGGGCGGCGGCGCGGAATTTCCAGGGACGCAGCAGATCCTTCAGCATCAGAACAGCCACCCGTCGATGGACTCGCCGTCCAGGCGGACGCGTTCCGCCATCGCCATGCGGCGGGCGACCTCGCGCATCCTGGTGCGCGCCGACCAGCCGAGTTTCGCCTTGGCCTTCGCGGCGTTGCCGAAGCCGCAACGGATTTCCGAAGGCCGCAGCAGGGCCGGATCGCTGTTCACATGCGCCCGCCAATCGAGATCGAAAGCGGCGAAGGCGGCCTCGGCGAAATCGGACAACGGGTTGGCCTCGCCGGTGGCGATGACGAAGTCCTCGGGTTCGGGGCGTTGCAGCATCGCCCACATCGCTTCCACGTATTCCGGCGCCCAGCCCCAGTCGCGGCGCACCGACAGATCGCCCAGGCTGACCGTGCCGCCGCCGTCGCGGGCGATGCGCGCCGCCGCCGCGGCGATCTTGCGGGTGACGAAGCGGCCCGGTCGCATTGGCGATTCGTGGTTGAACAGAATCCCCGAACAGGCGAACAGGCCATAGCTTTCGCGGTAGTTGGCGATTTCCCAGAAGGCCGTCGCCTTGGCCACCGCATAGGGGCTGCGCGGACGGAAAGGCGAGTCCTCGTCCGCCGGGTCCTCGCCGGTGTTGCCGAAGCATTCCGACGATCCGGCGTTGTAGAAACGGATCGGCGCGGCGAGGAAACGCAACGCTTCCAATACGTTCAAGGTGGCGGAGGCGATGCTGTCCAGGGTCTCCACCGGCTGCTGGAACGAGAGACCGACCGAGCTTTGCCCCGACAAATTATAAATCTCGTCCGGTTCGACCCGGGCGACGGTCTGCAACACGCTGCGGAAGTCGTTCAGCGCCGTGGAGTGGGTGGTCACCCGGTCGCGCACCTTCAGCGCCGCCAGATTGGCGAAGGAACTGGCTTCGGCGTCGCGGGAGGTGCCGTGGACCACATAGCCCTTGTCCAGCAGCAGACGTGCCAGATAACCGCCGTCCTGGCCGGAAATGCCGAAGATCAGCGCGGTCTTGCGGGATGCGGTCATGACGGAATCCGGGCCTTGAGGACGGGAAGGGGCGGGAATTGTCGGCGAGGCCTTGGGCAAAGTCAATTCATGGCCTGAACACGTCGATCCGCGCCGTCAGATCGGCCAAATCGGCCAGCAGATCTCCGGCGTCGGGCTGTCGCGCCAGGCTGCCGTCGGTCAGGCCGACGAAGCGGCAGCCGACGCCCTGGGCGCCCGCGCGGTCGTCCGCGCCGTCGCCAACCATCAGCATCTCGGGCGCGGCAAGGCCCGTCGTCGCCAGAATCGCCCGCAGATTCGGTTCCTTGCGGCCATGACCGCCCAATACCCCGGCGAAACTTCCGGGCGGATAGCGCCGCGCCACCACGGCGCGCAACGGCGCTTCGGGGGTCGCGTTGTTGATCCAGGCGGGAATCCCCCGCGCCCGCAAGTCCGCCAGACACGCCGACGCTCCCGGCCGTTCCGGGCAGGTCAGGATGCGCGCCTCGCACCACGCGCCGTAAGCCTCCGCCAAATCCCCGGCGTCCGCGCCGAAGCGCGCGGCGAAGGCGGCCATGATCGCGAAGCGGTCGCCCGGCGGATCGGCGAGCACCCCTTCCATCGCCGCCGCGCCGCCGGGGTATCCCCCGGCCACGGCGAAAAACCCGTCCCGCTTGATCGCGTTGGACAGAACCAATGTGCCGTCGAAGTCGAACACCACGCAGCGGATCATGGCGCAAGACCGCCCAGCGCCCGGATGCGCGCCCAGGCGTCGTCGGGAACCGGCATCACCGACAGGCGCACCTGCCGCACCAACGCCAGTTGCGACAACGAAGGATCGGCCTTGATCTCGGCCAGGGTCACCGGGCGGGGCAGGGGCTCGACCGCGCGTACCCGCACCTGGACGAAACGCCCGGTCGGATCGCCGGGATCGGGTTCCGCCTCGCCCACCACCTCGAGAATGCCGACGATCCGCTTTTCGGTCACCGAGTGATAGAAAAACGCGGTGTCGCCGACCCGCATCGCCTTCAGGTTCTTCGCCGCCTGATGGTTGCGCACGTTGTTCCACGGCGCGGAGGGCACCGCCACCTGGTGCGCCCAGCCCCACTCGCCGGGTTCGGACTTCATCAGCCAATGCGCCATGTCGGGTCTCCCAAAACCCGCGGGCTCCGCCCGCACTTGCAAAGGGCCCAAGGCCCTTTGATCCCATGAATTCTTTTGCCGCGAAGCGGCATAGAACCGTCGCTTCCGCGTGATGGTCGATAGCCGCTGCGCGGCGAAAAACTATTGGGATGCAAGGGGCCGAGCCCCTTGCCGGGTCCAGGGCGGAGCCCTGGTTTGGTTTTTCACTCCGCCAGCGGCAGGACCTTCTTGAACGGGTGGACGGCGACGCTGTCGAACAGGCCCGCCTTGACGTAGGGGTCGGCGGCGAGGATGGCGTCCAGGGTTTTCCGGTCCTCGGCCTCGACCACCAGCAGCGAGCCGATCATCCGTTCGCCGTCGTCGGAAAGCAGCGGCCCGCCGATGATCAGGGGCTGGTTCTTGGCGTAGTCTAGGTGGGCGGGGCGGTTGGCCAGCCGCAGCTCGGCGGAGCCGGGTTTGTCGAGGCAGGTGACGGCGAACAGCATGGTTTCCTCCGGTTGCGTCAGTCCCGTTCGGCGCGCAAGGGGCGCGTCAGCAGGTCGGAAATCGTCGCGCCGATGTCCGCGCCGTCGAACAGCACGGCGGCGACGGCGGACGCGATCGGCATGTCGATGCCGGTCTTGGCGGCAAGGTCGCGGGCGGCCCGCGCGGTGGCGACGCCTTCGGTGACGGCGCGGCGTTCCCCCAGCACCTCGGCGAGGCTTCGGCCCTGGCCGAGGGCGACGCCGAGCGAGAAGTTGCGCGACAGCAGCGAGGTGGCGGTGAGGATCAGATCGCCCAGCCCGGCCAAGCCCATCAGGGAGACCGGGTTGGCCCCCTTGGCGACGGCGAGGCGGGTGATCTCGGCCATGCCCCGGGTGATCAGGGCGGCCTGGGCGTTGTGGCCGAGGCCGCGCCCCGAGACGATGCCGCAGGCGATGGCGAGCACGTTCTTCACCGCGCCGCCGACCTCCGCCGCGACCACGTCCTGCGACCAATAGGGGCGGAATCCGGGGGCGCCGATGGCGTGCGCCAGGCGTTTGGCCAGGGATTCGTCGGCGCAGGCCAGGGTGATCGCGGTGGGCAGGCCCTTCGCCACCTCGGCGGCGAAGGTGGGGCCGGAGAGAACCCCCCAGGGGACGCGCGGCAGTTCCTGGGTCAGCACCTCGCTCATCAGGGCGAAGGAGCCTTCCTCGATCCCCTTGGCGCACATCACCACCGGCACGCCGGGGCGGTGGTGGCGGGAGAAATCGCGCAGCACCGGGCGGGCGAACTGCGCCGGGGTGACCCACAGCACTACGTCGGAATCGGCGGCGATGCGTTTCAGGTCGGTGGTGGCGACGATCGCTTCGTCGAGGCGCACTCCGGGCAGGAAGACCGAGTTCTCGCGCGCCGCGTTGATCCCTTCGACCACGTCGGTCTCGTGCGCCCACAGGGTGACGGAGCGTCCGGCCCGGGCCGCGGTGATGGCAAGCGCGGTGCCCCAGGCGCCCGCGCCGACGATGCCGATCCGTTCCATGGCGATGTGTTCCCCCGTGTGCGGTTGTTCAGGCCTTGACCCCGGCACCGCGCGCCTTCGGCGCGTCGGCGTCCAGCGGCCAGCGCAGGCGCGGCTTGAAGTCCAGGCCGTCGCCCCGACCGAAGGCGGTCAGGCGTTCCAGTCCGGCCCAGGCGATCATCGCGCCGTTGTCGGTACACAGTTTCAACGGCGGCGCGACGAAGGCAAGTCCGGATTTTTCCGCCAGGGCGGCGAGCCCGCCGCGCAGCGCCGAATTGGCGGCGACGCCGCCCGCCGCGACCAGATGGCGCCCCTGCGGGCAGGCCTGGCGGAAGGCGGCGATGGCGGGTTTCAGGCGGCCGCACAGGGTCTCGGTGACCGCCGCCTGGAATCCGGCGCACAGGTCGGCGACGTCGGTTTCGGTCGGCGGGCCGGGCAGGCGGGAGAGGGTCTGGCGCACCGCCGTCTTCAGGCCGGAGAAGGAAAAGTCGTATCCCGGCGCGTGCAGCATCGGCCGCGGCAGGGCGAAGCGCTTGGCGTCGCCCGCAGCGGCGCGGCGTTCGATTTCCGGCCCGCCGGGATAGGGCAGGCCCATCATCTTCGCCGCCTTGTCGAAGGCCTCGCCCGCCGCGTCGTCGATGGTGGTGCCGAGGCGGCGGTAGGCCCCCGGAGCCTCGACGATCAGGGTCTGGCAATGCCCGCCGGAGGTGAGCAGCAGAAGATAGGGGAAGGGGACGTCGTCGGACAGGCGGGGGGTCAGGGCGTGGCCTTCCAGGTGGTTGACCGCGACGAAGGGAATGCCGCGCGCCGCCGCGATCGCCTTGGCGGCGGTCACCCCGACCAGGACGCCGCCGATCAGGCCCGGCCCGGCGGCGGCGGCCACCGCGTCGATGCCGGAAATCCCCAGTCCGGCATCGGCCAGCGCCTGGCGCACCACGCCGTCGATCAGCGACAGATGGGCGCGCGCCGCGATTTCCGGCACCACGCCGCCATAGGGGCGGTGGGTGGCGATCTGCGAGGCGATGACGTTGGACAGGATGCGCCGTTCGCCATCGACCACGGCGGCGGCGGTTTCATCGCAACTGGTTTCGATGCCCAAGACGATCATGGCACCATCAAATAGCGCTTTGCAGGCGTGGAGCCAACCACTACAAATCCGGACGTCCGCGAAAAGGCGCGGCTTGGCATTGGTTTTCGGTTCGAGCGCGATGACTCATCAGCCCCTTCTGACTATCGGCACCCGTGGCAGCCCGTTGGCCCTGGCCCAGACCCACGCGGTCGCCGCCGCTCTTGCCGCCGCGGTGCCGGAACTGGCCGGCGCCTATGCCGTCGCGGTGACGGTGATCAAGACCACCGGCGACGCCATCCTCGACCGGCCCCTGGCGGAGGCGGGGGGCAAGGGCCTGTTCACCAAGGAAATCGACGAGGCGATGCTGGACCGCCGCATCGACATCGCGGTGCATTCGATGAAGGACGTGCCGACCTGGCTGCCCGACGGCATCGTTCTGCCCTGCATGCTGCCGCGCGAGGATCCGCGCGACGCCCTGCTGTCGCGGGTGGCGTCGGGGCTCGACGATCTGCCGCCGGGGGCGGTGGTCGGCACCGCCAGCCTGCGGCGCGGCGCGTTCCTGCTGGCGCGGCGGCCCGACCTTAAGGTGGTGTCGTTTCGCGGCAACGTGCAGTCGCGCCTGTCCAAGCTGGACGACGGCGCGGTCGATGCGACGCTTCTGGCGCTGGCCGGCCTGCGCCGTCTGGGGCTGGTGCGCCGCGCGGCGGGAATCCTTTCGGTGGAGGAAATGCTTCCGGCGGTGGCGCAGGGGGCGATCGGCGTCACCTGCCGCGCCGACGACGCGCGGGCGCTGGGTTGGCTGGCGCGGATCAACCATCCGCAAACCGTGACCGAGGTGGCCTGCGAGCGGGCCTTCCTGCGGGTTCTGGACGGGTCCTGCCGCACCCCGATCGGCGGTCTGGCGCGGTTGGAGGCGGACGGCGGCCTGTCCTTCACCGGGCGGCTGGCGCGGCTCGACGGCAGCCGGGTGTTCGAGGCCAGGCGGATCGGCGCGGCGGCGGACGCCGAGGCTCTGGGCGCCGACGCCGGGGCCGAGGTCAAGGCCGCCTCGGGCGGTTGCGGTTGCGGCTGAGGGGGAGGAGGCTCGGGCGATGCGGGTTCTGGTCACCCGGCCGCGCGACGACGCGGCGGGCACCGTCGAGCGGTTGAAGGCGCGCGGCGTCGAGGCGGTGGTGGAGCCGCTTCTGGACATCCGTTCGCTGCCCGCGCCGCCGATCGACCTGACCGGGACGCAGGCCTTTCTGGCGACCAGCGCCAACGGCGCGCGGGCGCTGGCGGCGGCGACGCCGGAGCGCGCCCTGCCGCTGTTCGCGGTGGGGGATGCCTCCGCCGCCGTGGCGCGGGATTTGGGGTTCGGCGCGGTGGTCTCGGCGCGGGGCGACGTGGACAGCCTCGCCGCCCTGGCGGCGGCGCGGCTTTCGCCCCTGGACGGCGCGCTGATTCAGGCGGCGGCGAGCGTCGAGGCGGGGGATCTGGCGGGCAGGCTGACCGCTGCCGGATTCGAGGTGCGCAAGGTCCGGCTTTACGAATCCCGCGCCGCCGAGGCGCTCTCGCCGCGACTGGCGGAAGGCTTGAAATCCGCGCGCATTGACGCGGCGATGTTTTTTTCGCCCCGCAGCGCCCGGACTTTCGTTACTCTGGCGGGGAAGGCGGGCGCGGAAGGGGCGTTGCGGAGGATCGTCGCGTATGCCCTGTCCCCGGCGGTCGCCGAGGAATTGCAGGCGGCGGACTGGCGCGCGGTGCGCGTCGCCCCCCGTCCGGAGCAGGAGGCTCTGTTCGCGGTCTTCGATGCCGACCGCGCGGCGGAGAAAGGCTAAAGGCGGCCCCGGAGCCGCACCCAAGGTGGAGAACGGCGATGACCACGGACGACAAGGAACCCGGGCGCGACGAGGCGAAGGACGCCGCCGCGACGGTGGCGGCGGACCCGGCGGACGAACCCGGCGCCGAGCCCGAAGACGCGGTCGCCGACGGCGAGGAGGCCCCCTCGGGCTCTTCCGGCGGACAGCTTGCCCTGGCGGGCTTCATCGTCCTCGCCTTCGCCGGGCTGGCCGGGTACGCCGCGTTGCCCTATTGGCGCGGCCATGTTCCCGAACCCTATCGCAGCTATCTGCCCGATCTGCCGCAAAGCGAAACCCGCAGCCTGATCGGCGGCCTGGAGCAGTCCGTCGCCGCCAACCGCGCCGAACTCGCCCGTTTGCAGTCCGAGGTCAAGATCCTGCGCGGCGAGGTCGAGGAGTTCGCCGACGCGGTGTCGCCCGAGGCGGCTCCGGCGCGGGGCGAGATCGCCGCGTTGAAGGAGCGGATGATCGGGTTGGAGGCGCGTCTGCGCGTCGCCGCGTCCGGCGGCGTTTCCGCCGCGCCGGGGGCGGTCGCGCTTCCCCCCGCGTCCGCCGCCGATCTGCTGCACCGCATCGATCTTCTCGCCGGGCGCGTCGAGCAGCAGGCGGAGGCGACGAAGGCCCTGGCCGCCAAGGAAGACCAGCGCGCCCTGCAACACAAGGATGCGATCGCCGAACTCACCCGCCGCGTCGATTCGGTGGAGGCCAGCCGCGCCGAGGCGGCGAGCGTCCTGCGCCTGTCGGACCGGATCAACGACGTGGAAAACCTCGCCCGCGCCATGGCGTCGCGGCATGACGCCTCGCTCGCCAATCTTCTCGCGGTGGTGCAGTTGCGCGCCAAGGCCGCCGACGGCCTGCCCTTCGACGCGGAAATCCGCACCGCGCGGGCGCTGGCCGAGGACAAGGCCGCCTTCGACGCCCTGGCCGGAGGATTCGCCGTCCAGGCGGGGACCGGCGTCGCCACCACGGTGGCGTTGCGCCGGGGCTTCGACGCCCTTTCGGCGACGGCGGCCCGCGCCGCCGCCGCGCCGCAGGGGGATTCGATCCTCGACAAGACGATCGGCCGGGTCACCGGCCTGGTCACGGTGCGCCGCATCGACGGCAAGGAGGAGGGGAAGACCACCACCGCCATCCTCGCCCGCGCCGAAACCTTCCTCGACGCCGGGGACCTGTCCGGCGCGGTGAAGGAGCTGAAGACCATCGACGCGCCCGCCGTCGCCGCCGCGTTGAAGCCCTGGATCGACCGCGCCGAGGCGCGCGTCGCCCTGGACGCGGCGCTGTCCGTCCTGACCTCCGACGCGCTGGCGCGGGTCGCCGCCAGCGCCATGCAGGCCCCCGCTCCGGCGCAGAAGAAGGGGGGCTGAGGCGATGGTCCGCATCCTGGGATACCTGATCGCGGTCGCCGCCCTGGTCGGCGGCGCGGTCTGGATGGCCGACAATCCCGGCCTGCTGACGGTCCGCTGGTTGTCCTGGCGTCTCGACGCGCCGGTGCCGGTGGCGCTTCTGGCGCTTCTGGTTCTGGTGATCGCCGCGACCCTGGTCTGGCGGTTCGTTTCCGGATTCCTGGGGTTGCCCGGGGCCTTCGCCCGGCGCGCCCGCGAACGCCGCCAACTCAAGGGCACGGCGGCGCTGGCCGGGGCGTTGACGGCGCTGGCCGGGGGCGACCACGCGGCGGCGCGCCGCTGCCTGAAGGACGCCGACAAGGCGCTGAAGAATCCGCAGCTGACCCATCTGGTGGCGGCGCAGATCGACCGCGACGCGGGCGATCGCGTCGCGGCGGCGGCGCATTATCGCGCCCTGCTCGACACCCCGGAAACCGAATTGGCGGGGCTGCGCGGCTTGGTCGAAGGATTGCCCCCTGGCGATCCCGAAGCGGCGAGTCTGGCGGCGCAGGCCTTCGCCCGCGCGCCCGGCGCGGCCTGGGCGGCGCGCGCCGCCTATGCCGCCGAGATGTCCGCCGGACGCCTGGAAGCGGCGGGCGCGGCGCTGACCGCGGCGCGCAAGAAGGGCGGATGGGGCGACGACGCGGCCAGGGCCGGGCGTCTGCGTCTGGCCCTGGCGCGGGCGCAAGGGGCGCGCGGCGAGGGTCGTCTGTCCGACGCGGCGAAGCTGGCGCGCGAGGCGCTGGAGATTTCCCCCGGCAACGAGGAGGCGGCGCTGATCCTCGCCCGCGTCCACGACGCCGACGGGCGCGGCAAGAAGGCCGCCGAGGTTCTGGAACGGCAGTGGGAAATCGCGCCGTCGCCCGCCCTGCTGGCGGCGTGGCTGGAACTTTGGCGCGAGGAGGACGCGGCGGCGCAGATGCAGCGGGTCCGCGATCTGGCCGCCGCCAACCCCACCCATCCGGAAAGCCGCTTCGCCCTGGCCGAGGCGGCGCTGCGGGCCGAGCTTCCCGCCGAGGCGCGGACCGCCCTGACGCCGCTTCTGGGGCCGGAGGCGAAACGCGCCGACGCCGGACGCGCCGCCCTGGCGATGGCGCGGGTGCTGGCGGCCGAGGGATCGGACGCCGCCGCCCAACGGGAATGGATCGAACGCGCCGCCCAGCTTCTCGCGGCGACCTGACGTGACCCTTGCCAAGGGCGGGAAATGTCCGTATCTTCCCGCCCTTCGTTGCGACGAAGCGCCGGTGTAGCTCAGGGGTAGAGCAACTGATTCGTAATCAGTAGGTCCACAGTTCAAATCTGTGCACCGGCACCATTCCCCCGGTCGTGTCCACGGACCGGGAGGGTCGCGAAACCGGGGCCCGCCATGTTCGACGCGCGAGACTCTTCCGAGGAATCCGCCCTCGCCCTGCCGCAATCGGCGGAGCAGTTGGGGCCTGCCCTGCGCCATGCGCGCCGCATGCGCGGCCTGCGCCTGAAGGATCTGGCGCGGCTGGCGGACTGTTCGGAAAGCATGCTGTCGAAGATCGAGACCGGCGGCGTCATTCCCTCCCTCGCCCTGTTGCGGCGCATCGTCGATGGGCTGGAGGTCAGCATCCTCGGTCTGTTCGGCGCGCCCGATGCCGCCGAACGCATGGTGCACCGCGCCGGTTCGCGCCCCAAGGTCAGCGTCGGCCGCGCCGGGCCGCTGCCCGGCGTGGTGCTGGAGCTTCTGATGCCGCGCGGCGAAGGCGTGATGCTGGAAGCCAACATCCACACCATCAACCCCGGCGGTTCCTCGGCGGGGGCGACCAGCCATGTCGGCGAGGAATTCGGCTATGTGCTGGAGGGCGAGATCGACCTGACCGTGGACGGCGAGACGATTCGCCTGGGGAAGGGCGATTCGTTCTATTTCCGCTCCGAGAGACCGCATGCCTACCGCAATCCGGGGGTGGTTCCGGCCCGCGTCCTGTGGGTCAACACCCCGCCCACCTACTGAGCATCCGCGCGCGCGGCGGACCGGTTTTTCCCGGAGTCGCCGAGGCGCGGAGCGCCTTGCCCCGTGTCGTTTTTCTGCCTGCTTCCGAGGCGTGTATGACTAAAATATAGTCACGCACGATTTTTATGCAAAAACCTATTCAAGTCGCTTGAATTTCGCAGGCCCTCAGGCACTCTGAGGCTGCGTAACCCTGTCGGGCGGACGGTGCCGTCCGGCGCTGGGACACAGAGGAGCCCAAGATGAACACCATTCTCCGTTTCGGCGTCGGCGCGATGATCTCCGCTGCGCTGGCGGCCGCGCCGATGGTCGGCGCATCCGCGAAAGACAAGGTGAAGATCGCCTTCATCGGTCCGCTCTCCGGCGGCAACGCCTCGATCGGCGTCGGCGGGCGCAATTCCGCCGATCTGGCGGTGAAGATCCGCAACGCCGACCCCAAGGCGAAGTACACCTACGAACTCTTTAGCCAGGACGACGAGTGCAAGCCCAACGTCGGCGTGCAGGTGGCGACCAAGGCCGCTTCCGATCCCAAGACCGTCGGCGCGGTCGCCCACTATTGCTCCGCCGTGGCGATGAGCACGGTGGACGTCTATCACAAGTTCAACATGCCGATGATCGTTTGGGGCGCGGTGCTGCCCGACATCACCTATGGCAACGACCATAAGGAAATCCACCGCGTCAACGGCACCATGGTCAACCAGAACGAGGCCGCCGCCGACTTCATGATCAAGCAGGGCTACAAGACCTGGGTGATCCTGCACGACACCACCGACTACGGCAAAGGCCACAACGCCTATTTCTCGAAGTTCCTGACCGAGAAGGGCGGCAAGGTTCTCGCCACCTTCGGCGTCACCGCCGACCAGCAGGACTTCACCGCCGAACTGACCAAGGCGAAGGAACTGAAGCCCGACGTCATCTATTTGGGCGCTTTGACCCCGCTGGGGGTGCGCATCCGCCAGCAAATGGACAAGCTGGGGATCAAGGCGCAGTTCCAGGGGGTTTCCGGTATCGTCTCCTCCGCCTTCATCGAAGGTCTGGATCCGAAGCTGGCCGAAGGCGTTCTCGCCTTCCGCGAGGGCGCGCCGGTCGAGAATCTGCCGGGCGGCAAGTACTTCATGGAACATTACGACAAGGCGAAGTACGACCAGGGTCCGGACGCCTATGGTCCGTTCTCCTTCGCCGCCACGGTGCTGTTGCTCGACGCCATCGAGGCGGTCGGCCCCAACCGCAAGAAGGTCACCGAGTACCTGAACAAGACCAAGGAAAAGGACAGCATCACCGGCCCGATCACCTTCGACGATCATGGCCAGAACACCGTTGCAGCGATCACCAAGTACGTGATCCAGGACGGCGTCTGGGTGCTGTGGGAAGACAGCGAATACGCCACCGGCAAGCGCAAGCTGGCCGGGAAGTAACCTCACCGGGGGCGCGGGCGGCGTCCGCGCCCCTTCGGTTTTCGCGTGAAGAAACGAGCGCAAGCGATGGCACTTCTGGGACAATATCTGGTCAACGGCATCATGCTGGGCACCATCTATGCCCTGGTCGCGGTTGGGTTCACCCTGTTCTTCGGGGTGCTGGACGTGATCAAGTTCTCCCACGGCGACGTCCTGATGGTCGGCGCCTTCGCCGGGTTCACCGCCGCGGTGGCGCTGGCGTCGGCGGGCTTCGCCCATCCCCTGGCGCAGCTGATCGCCAGCGTCGTCTTCGCCGTGGCGGCCACCGCCGCCCTCGGCGCGGCGATCGCCAAGTGGCTGATCCTGCCCCTGAAGCACGCGCCCCGGATGAATATTCTGCTGGTCACCCTGATGCTCGGCACCGCGTTGCGCGAATCGGTGCGCCTGTTCTATCCCGACGGCTCCAATCCCAAGGCGTTCCCCGCCCTGTTGCCGTCCTCGGCCTGGCAGATCGGCGACTTCACCCTGCGCGCCGACAGCGCCATCCTGGTGGTGGCGGGGATCGCGGTGATCGTCGGCCTGCACCTGTTGATCAACCGCACCCGCCTGGGTCTGGCGATCCGCGCCGTCGCCCAGGACGAGGAAACCGCCCGCACCATGGGGATCAACTATACCCTGATCGTCCTCGTCACCTTCGCGCTCGGGTCCGCCATCGCCGCGGTGGCCGGGGTGATGAACGGCCTCTACTACAACGAGGTCAACTTCGGCATGGGCCTGCTGCTCGGCCTGATCGGCTTTTCCGCCGCGATCATCGGCGGTCTGGGCAACCTTTACGGCGCGATCCTCGGCGGTTTCCTGTTCGCCCTGTTGCAGATGCTGGGCGCGGTGGCGCTGCCCTTCGCCTCCGCCTACAAGGACGTCTTCGCCTTCGCCGTGGTGATCGCCGCCGCCGCCTGGGGGGCGGGTCGCCTGGGCCTCAACCGCCGGGTTTCGCTGGCCTCCGCCACCCGCCCCGGCGCGGTCGCGGCGATCGGCGGCGCGGTGGCGTTGGGGATGCTCGCGGTCTTCGCCGAGGATCATTTCCCGCTTCTGATGCTGTCCACGGTGATGCTCTACGCCACCGTGGCCTTGGGCCTCAACGTGCAGTTCGGCTATACCGGCGTGGTCAATTTCGCCGGGGCGGCGTTCTTCGGCATCGGCGCCTATACCTCGGCCGAGTTGGTGGGGCGCACCGCGATGCCGCCGATCCTGGCGCTGCCGCTGGGCGGTCTGATCGCCGCCGTCGTCGGCCTGGTCCTGGTGTTTCCGGTGGTGCGCACCCGCGGCCATTACGCCGCCGTCGTCACCATCGCCTTTTCGGTGCTGTTCAAGACCTTCCTTGAGGTCAACGACACCCTGGGCGGTCCCCAGGGGTTGAGCGTCGCGCCGCTTACCCTGTTCGGCTGGTCGTTCGGCGACGGGCCGGAAATCCTTGGCGTCGAGGCCTCGTTCTACCTGAACTACGCGCTCGCCGCCTTCGCCGTTCTGGCGCTGACCTTCGTCATGGCGCGGCGGCTGGAACGCTCCTGGATCGGCCTGACCCTCGACGCGGTGCGCCTGGACGAAACCGCGTCGGCCTGCTACGGCATCGGCATCCGGCGGGCGAAAATCCTCGCCTTCGTTTCCGGAAATCTGGTGATCGGCGTCGCCGGCGCGCTCTACGGCAGCATGCTGGGGTACGTGGCGCCGACCAGCTTCACCTTCTCCGACAGTCTGATCCTGGTGGCGATCGTGCTTCTGGGCGGCATGGGCAGCCCGTGGGGCACCATTCTGGCCGCCGCGATCGTCGTCATCCTGCCGGAAAAACTGCAAGCGATTCAGGAATACCGGTTCCTGCTGTTCTCGGTGGTGGTGATGGCGATCCTGCTGTTCCGCCCCGAGGGCCTGTTGCCCCGTGCGGTGCGCCGCTATCTGCCTGCCCCCGAGGAGGCCTCCCGATGATGCCAACCGAATCCGCCCTGGCCGTGGATGCCCTCGGCCTGCCGATCACCCCCGAACGCCTGCTCGACATCCAGGGTCTGGCGAAAAGCTTCGGCGGGGTGCGCGCCTTGAACGACGTGTCGTTCTCGGTCGGGCGCGGCGAAATTCTGGGATTGATCGGCCCCAACGGTTCGGGCAAGACCACCTCGTTCAACGTGCTGACCGGGCTTTACCGCCCCGACGGCGGGAAGATTCTCTTCGACGGCGCCGACATCACCGGTAGTTCGCCGCAGGCGGTGTACCGCGCCGGGATCGCCCGTACCTTCCAGCGGTCGCGTCTGTGCCTGGAGCTGTCGATCTTCGACAACATCATGGTCGGCAACCATGCCCGTCTGAACCACGGCCTGGTCTTCAATCTGTTCCGTCGCAAGGCGTTCCGTCTGGAGGTCGAGGCCGCCCTGGCCGAGGCGACCGAACTTGCCGCCTCGTTCAGCCCGAAACTGGCGGACGCGATGTTCGAGCCGGTGGGGGCGTTGCCGATGATCGAACGTCGCCGCATCGAGATTTGCCGCGCCCTGATTTCCCGTCCGAAGCTGTTGCTGCTCGACGAGCCGTCCGCCGGGATGACCCACGACGAAACCCACCAGCTGATGGACGACATCCTGGCAGTGCGCGAGCGTCAGGGCGGGCTGTCGATCATCATTATCGAGCACGAAATGGGCGTCATCGAGCGGGTCAGCGACCACTGCGTGGTGCTGAACTACGGCGAGAAGATCGCCGAGGGATCGTATCAGGACGTGGCTTCCGACCGCCTGGTGCAGGAAGCCTATCTGGGGTCGGAGTGAGGGTGAAGTGAACATGGTCGATGCCTCGGTTCCCGCCATCGAAATTGCCGGACTCTGCACCGCCTATGACAAGGCGGACGTGTTGCATGACGTCTCCATCGTCGCGCCGCAAGGCAGGATCACCTGCCTTCTGGGCTCCAACGGCGCGGGCAAGACGACGCTGATTCGCTCGATCCTCGGGCTGACCCCGCCGCACGCGGGCAGCATCAAGATCTTCGGCGAGGAAGTGACCGGCCTGCCCACCCACCGCGTCGTCGCCAAGGGGCTGGCCCGCATCCCCGAGGGACGGCGGATGTTCCCCAAGCTGACGGTCGAGGAAAACCTGCGCCTGGGCGCGTACCAGGAACCCGACGAGGCGGAAATCCGCCAGCGTCTGGCCGAGGTCTACGCCACCTTTCCCCGCCTCGCCGAACGCCGTGGCCAACTGGCGGGGACGATGTCGGGCGGCGAGCAGGCGATGGTGTCGATCGGGCGCGGCCTGATGGGCAAGCCGCGCGTCCTGCTGATCGACGAGCCCTCCCTCGGCCTTTCCCCTCTTTACGTGAAGGAGAACTTCCGCATCATCGAAAGCATCCGCGCGAAGGGCTTGACGGTGTTCCTGGTCGAGCAGAACGTGCATCAGACTCTCGCCATCGCCGGCGCCGGATACGTGGTGTCCGGCGGCAAGGTGGTGGCCAGCGGCACCGCCGAGGAGTTGCGCAACAACGCGGAAGTGCATGCGGCGTATTTCGGGTAGGTAGAAAATGATCGAAGCTTTGGACGGGGTGGCCCTGACGCGCGCCCTGGTGGCCTTTCGCACCGTCAATCCGCCGGGCGAGGAACGGGCCTGCGCCGGGTTTCTGGCCGATCTTCTGGGTCGGGCCGGGTTCGCCTGCGCCTTGCAGCCGATGGGGACGGATCGCGCCAACCTGATCGCCCGGATCGGCCGGGGCGGTTCCCCGCCCCTGGTCTTCACCGGCCACATCGATACCGTGCCGCTGGGCGCCGCGCCCTGGTCGGTCGATCCCTTCGCCGGGGAGATCAAGGACGGACGCCTGTACGGGCGGGGCAGCAGCGACATGAAAAGCGGCGTCGCCGCCTTCGTCGCTGCGGCGATCTCGTGCGCCGGGGCGCTCGCCGACGGGCCGGAGGTGGTGCTGGCGATCACTGCGGGCGAGGAAACCGGCTGCGACGGCGCCCGCGCCATCGCCGAATCCGGCGCGATCGGTCCGGCGGCGCTGCTGGTCGTCGCCGAACCCACCGCCAACGCGCCGATGATCGGCCACAAGGGGGCGTTGTGGCTGAAGGCGGTGATGACCGGCGTCACCGCCCACGGCTCGATGCCCGAGCACGGCGACAACGCGGTCTACAAGGCGGCGCGCGCCATCGTCCGGCTGTCGGAATTCGACTTCAACGTCGCTCGCCATCCCTCCCTCGGCGGGCCGACCTTGAACGTCGGCACGGTGGCGGGCGGGATGAACGTCAACTCGGTGCCCGACCGGGCGGATGTGGGCATCGACGTCCGCACCATTCCGGGGATGGACCATGCCGCCCTGCGCGACGGGCTTTCCGGCCTGATCGGCGAGAACGCCGCGATCGAAACCCTGTTCGACCTGCCCGGCGTCTGGACCGATCCGGCGGCGCCCCGCGCGGCGCGCGCCATCGCCGCCGCCGTCGCGGTGACCGGCGAGGCGTTCGCGCCGGGGGGACCGGCCTATTTCACCGACGCCTCGGTGCTGACCCCGGCGCCCGGCCATCCGCCGACCCTGATCCTCGGGCCGGGGCAGCCGGAAATGGCGCACCAGACCGACGAATACGCCGAGGTGGCGCGAATCGAACAGGCGGTGGAGATCTATCGCCGCATCCTCGACGACTGGCGGGGAACGCCCGATGCGTCTTGAACCCTGCGACCTGTCGGCGGTCGCGGCGCGCGCCGCGATCGCGGCGGGAACCTTGTCCGCCGAAACCCTGGCTCGCTCCTGCCTCGAACGCATCGACGCGCGGGAGGCGGAAGTCCACGCCTGGGCGGCGCTCGACCCCGGCCTTTGGCTGAAGGCGGCGCGCGCCGCCGACGCCGCCGGGTGTCCCGGCCCGTTGGGCGGATTGCCCCTCGGCGTGAAGGATCTGGCCGCCAGCCGCGACTGGCCCACCGCCTGCGGCTCGCCGATCTATGCCGGATCGCGCCTGTCCTTCGACGCGGCGGTCCTGTCCCTGACCCGCAGGGCCGGGGGAGTGATCGCGGGCAAGACGGCGACCACCGAATTCGCCGGATTTCACCCCGGACCGACCAGCAACCCGCTGTCGGCGGCGCGCACCCCCGGCGGTTCCTCCAGCGGCTCGGCGGCGGCGGTGGCCTCCGGCATGGTGCCTTTCGCGCTCGGCACCCAGACCGCCGGGTCGATCGTCCGCCCGGCTTCCTATTGCGGCGTGGTCGGCTACAAGCCCAGCTTCGGCCTGATCGACGCCACCGGGATCAAGGCCTATGCGCCGTCCCTGGATACCGTCGGGGTGCTGGCGCGCCGCGTCGCCGACGTCCGCCTGTGGGCGGCGGCGGTCTCCGGCGCGGACCTTGCGCCGCCGGAAACGACGGAAAGGCGCATCGGCTGGTGCCGTTCCCCGGCCTGGGACGCCGCCGCCCCGGCGATGCGCCGCGCCTTCGAAACCGATCTGCCGCACCGCATCGCGGCGGCGGGATTCGCGGCGGTGGACATCGACCTGCCGCCGCTGTTCGCCGAGGCGATGGCGGCGCAACGCGCGATCATGGCCTTCGAGGCCGCCCGGGCGCTCGCTTTCGAGGCGGAAACCCATGGGGCGCTGTTAAGCGACGGCCTGAAGGCGCAGATCGATCGGGGCCGCGCCATGCCCTGGGCGGAAGTGGCGGAGGCCCGCCGCGTGCGCGACGCGGCCATCGCCGCGTTTCCCGGACTCCTGGACTCGCATGGCGTCGCCGCCCTGGTCGCGCCGTCGGCGGCGGGGGTCGCGCCGCCGTTCGCGGACGGCACCGGCAGCCCCGACTTCAACCGCCTGTGGACCCTGCTGCGCGCCCCTTGCGTCCAGGTGCCGGGCCTGACCTGCGGCGAAACCGGCCTGCCCCTGGGGGTGCAGGTGGTCGCGCCCGAGGGGGCGGACGCCCAGGCGCTCGCCCTTGCCGAGCGCCTGGAGTTGGCGATGGGATGAAAGGCGGAGTCATGGGCTCTGCCCATGCCCGCCGGGGCCATCAGGCCCCGGACCCCGGACTATAAGGGAAAGCCGATCGAGGAGGGGTCACTCCTCGGCTAGGCGCTTGCGGAATATTTCCAGAAGAGGCGCATCAATCTGCATGGCGTGGAGGTCTCTTCCCGTGACTTCCGTGCCGTCGCAGAACACGAATCTGTACTTTTTATCTTCTTGCTGGTTCTCGAAGAAGTCGAACAGCCTTCCCTTCCTCTCCTTTTTGTAGAACACAATGAATTTTCCTTGGTAGTCCCTAAATTGAACGTCGTCAATTCTGCTGAAGCTATCCTCATCCTCGACAAGGAAGGCCAATCGCTGCTTTGCGTAGTGGAAGGCCTCCATCTCGGTGTCCGTGGTCACGATGCCGCTTTCCACGGTCGCGGATTCCGAGGCCGATTCGGGGGCGGAGACAACCGAGGTCGCAGACTTTTCCGTTTCTTTTGTGGAGATATCAAGGCGTTGTAAAATTCGCAGGTTGATGAACTCGCGGAAGGCGATTTTGACCAGATCCTGGTATTCCGCCAATCCCTTAGCGCGGATATGGCTCAACTCGGCATTTTGTAGCAGCATTCTGGTGAAGGATTCGTTCGGGGCGTCCGCAAGTTCACCAAGTTGGTTGACGATACATTGAAATATGATTTTCTTTTTGGCCTCTGCGCCGATATTTTCCGGATCGAATGAGGATTTTTTTAGTCTTGCAAGCCCATCTATTGCGGAATCTTCGATTTTTCCTTTCGCTGCTTCTTCCAGGTCAACCATCAAGAAGGCGGTTTGGTCCATCATGTTAGGTTCGTCGGAGTCCGCATAGAACTCGTAAATCAACCCATCCGTGAGTATCCCCATTTTTATGGTTTTCACGGCATTGAAGTACGAGCGTAGTTGCCCCCTGTCGTCTTTTTTTGCCGTGCCGACGCATTTGCATTCAACGGCAATAACAGGCTCATCATCTTTCAGAATCGCATAATCAACGCGATTTTTATATTTATCTGAAAAGTCCGCGCCATGCTCTGGGCAGACTTCAAGAGGGTTTTTGCAATCGTATCCAAGAAACTCAAGGAAAGGCAAAATCAGGAACAATTTTGTTCCTTCTTCGCTGATGCATTTGGGCGCAATTGCCGTCATGCGTTTTGCGAAATTAATCAAATCCTGGCGAAAGTCCATTGCCATCGAACCATCCCCCCGCTAATTCGTGGAAATTCACAGAGACCGTGATTGTCCAAGCATACTTGGTAAATCAGGGGAAGAATTTTGGATTTAACGCATGCTCTAGTCAACCATTGGTTTTGTTGAGGGTTGTGCACTGCCTTGTTAAGCCGGGGATTTTAGAGCCTCCCTCCTGCGGTCCCTGTTTCACATTAGGCGGTCAGCGCCGCGCCCTTTTCGGCGACGGCGGCGATCGCCGCTTCGCTGACCTCGGTCTCGCCTTTGCGGAAACCCAGGTCGGACAGTTGCAAATGGGCGAACTTGGCGAACCCCGCCTGTTCCAACAGTTTGCGGGTGCAGTTGATCGGGCAGCCGTCGATCGCCAGCAGGCTGGAGGCGGCCTCGGTGCTTTTCATGATGCCGGGGACGCGACCGCCGATTCCGGCCAGACAATACATCTTGCCGGTGCCGTCGCGGGTCATCTTGCGCGCCGCCTGATCGGCCAGCGCGCCGACGTCGGCGGCTCCGGAGCAACTGAACACCAGCTTGGGCGCGCCTTCGCAGGCGCAAGAGGGGGAGGAGGTCATCATCCGATCCTTTCTTTAAGCGGGGCTATTTCAACAGCGCCTTGATTTCCTCGACCGAGGGCACCTTGCCCACCGTCTTGACCTCGCCGTCCACCGCCAGGGCGGGGGTGAAGGCGACGCCGAAGTCGGCGAAGCGGGCGCGGTCGGTGATCTTTTCCATCTCGAAGGACAGGCCGAGTTCGGTCGCGGCGGTTTCCGCCTGCTGAGCCAGGGCGTTGCACTTCGCGCAGCCGGTGCCGAGAATCTGAATTTTCATGGTAAGACAGCTCCGTTGTTCGTCAGTTGAAGACATGGCCATAGGTCCAGCCGCTCGCCGCCGCCATCAGCACCACCAGGGCGATGAAGGTCGCGGTCTTGCGGACTCCCAGGATCGAATGAATCACCAGCATGTTGGGCAGGCTTAAGGCGGGCCCGGCGAGGAGCAGGGCGAGGGCCGGTCCCTGCCCCATGCCGGAGCCGATCAGTCCTTGCAGGATCGGCCCCTCGGTCAGGGTGGCGAAGTACATCAAGGCCCGCGCCACCGCCGCGAACAGGTTGGCGCCCACCGAGTTGCCGCCCACCGCGCCGGCGATCCATTCCGACGGAATCAGCCCTTCGTGGCCGACCCGCCCCAGCAGCAGCCCCGCCGCCAGGACGCCGCCGAACAACAGCGGCACGATCTGCTTGGCGAATCCCCACGAGGCGGCGAACCAGTCCCCGGCCTCGCCCTTGGCGCGGATCGCCAGAACCGACAGCCCGACCACCCCGGCGGAAAACGCCCAGACCGGATTGTGCGGGAACAGCCAGGCGAACCCGGCGACCGGCATCGCGGCAAGGACGACGCCGCCCTTCGGCAGGCCGTACCAGGCGGCGAGAATCAGGCCGAACAGAGCGGCCAGGGCGGCGGTGATCGCCCACTTCGCCTGGAAGATCGCCGCCCAGACGCCGTCCGTCGCATCCGTCGCGCCCCAGTTGGCGAACACCAGGATGCCGGTCATCACCGCGAAGAACAGACTGTCCTGCCACAGCGGGCGCTTGGTTTCGGAAGGCGGCAGAACCATCGCCTTCGCCGCCCGCGCGTCGTCGTCGCGGAAGATCGCCGCCATCAGCAGGCCGATCGCCACGCTGAAGACGATCGCGCCGATGGCCCGCGCCGCGCCCAACTCCGGTCCCAGAATCCGCGCCGTCAGGATGATCGCCAGAACGTTGATCGCCGGTCCGGAATAAAGGAAGGCGCAGGCCGGACCCAGCCCCGCGCCCATGCGGTAAATCCCCGCGAACAGCGGCAGCACGGTGCAGGAGCAGACCGCCAGCAGGGTGCCGGAGACCGAGGCGACGCCATAGGCCAGAACCTTGTTGGCGCCCCGCCCCAGATAGGCCATCACCGCCCCCTGGCTGACGAAGGCGCCGATTCCCCCGGCGATGAAAAACGCCGGGATCAGGCACAGCAGCACATGCTCCCGGGCGTACCACCGGGCCAGATACACCGCTTCCAGCAGCGCGCCTTGCAGCCGCTGCGAGTCGACGGGCAGGAAATAGAGGATCAGAAATCCCGCCACCCCCACCGCCAGCGCCTTGCCTTCGCTCTTCCAATCCATCATCGGAAACCATCCTTTCGCCTGGGAAGACGAAGGAAGCGGGAAAAGGATGCAGGGGGAGGGAAGAAAAAGCGTTGCGAGGGGTCTTCCCTCCGGGGGATTACCACCCTCAAATCGCCCCACTGGGGCGATTTGTCCCCTGTGGGGACCGGGGTTCCAATTCCCTCGTGCATCCCATTCCGCCAAGTTTTCCGCGTAGCGGGAGAAGCCGTCTCGCGGCGTTCATGTTCATTAGCGGCTTCCAGTTAAAGCAAAATCATATTACCCTCCCCTAATAGTCTGAAGTGGTCGGTCTTGAGGGAGGCCGAGTTGCGGCGGACGTGGAAATAAAGTGGGGTAACCGCAAAATGCGGATGCTGACCCGCCGAGCCTTTGCCGCTGCCACGGCAGCAACGATCCCTTTTCTGATCTCTTCTTCCGCACGCGCCGCGAAGGCGATCCTGCTGCGGTGCGGGAACAATCTTCCGCCATCCCATTCCGTCAATGTCCGTTTGGAAGAGGCCGCGGCCAGGATACGACGCGAGACCAACGACGCCGTTATCGTGCGGGTTTTTCCCGACAATCGGTTCGGCGGTGACAGCGAGATGCTTGAGTTGGTGAGGGTCGGGGGAATCGATATTTTCACCCCCTCGTCCCTGGTTCTCTCGCCCCTGGTTCCGGGGGCCCAAATCAATACGGTGGGGTTCGCGTTCTCCGACTATGGCCAAGTCTGGCGGGCCATGGACGGCGACCTTGGAAGGCACATTCATTCCCTTGTCGGAAGGATCGGCCTTCACGCCCTGGAAAACGTCTGGGACAACGGCTTCCGTCAGTGCACGTCCGTTTCCAGGCCGCTCGTGGGGCCCGCCGACTTCTCGGATCTGAAGATTCGTGTTCCGGTCAGCGATATGGCGGTCAGCTTGTTCGCCGCCCTTGCCGCCCGACCGAAGGGGCTTCAATTCTTGGAATTGTATGCGGCGTTGAAGTCCGGGATGTTCGAGGCGCAGGAAAACCCCTTGTCCATCGCGCTGTCGACAAGGCTCCATGAAGTTCAAAGGTATGTGTCGTTGACCAACCATATGTGGGATGGTTTCTTCATTGTTTTCAATGGGAAGAGTTGGTCCAGGCTGCCGTCCGACGTTAAGGGCGTGGTCTCGAGAGCCTTGAACGATGCCGCGATTCTTCAGCGTGCCGACAGTGCCGAGACGAATGCACGGGCACGCGCCGAGTTGGAGGGCAAGGGAATGATCTTCAACACGACGGATCCCGAACCTTTCCGGCATGCGTTGCGCAAGGCGGGTTTTTACGCCCAATGGAAGGAACGGTTCGGTTCCGGGGCTTGGGCGCTGTTGGAAAAACATGTCGGGCGGTTGGGCTGATGCCCGGCGGCGTGAAAATATCCAAGATGGTAGGTTCATGAAGTTCTGGAGTCTTTTCCAGGGTCGGACGAAAGGTCTTCGGGGGTGGGGAACGAACGGGCTATTCGCGGTCATGCTGGCCGCGGACCTGATCGTTGTCGGCATCTTGGCCGTGGTCATCCTCAAGGGGTACGCGGATCAACGGGGAAAGGCGATTCTGGTCAGCGAGAATTTGTCGCGCGTGCTGGATCAAAGTTTGTCGGGCGTGGTCGACAAGATTGATTTGGTGCTTCTGGCCGTTGTCGACGATGTCGAGAAGGATCTGCGCAGCGGCAAGAGGAATCTGTCCGACGAGAAGACGTCGATCATAAACAGGTCGAGGCACATACCGGAATTGGCGGGCATCATTGTCAGTGATAGAGACGGGTATATCGTTAACAGCACATCTGAATTGTCATCCATCTCTCCAAGCATATCCGACAGATCGCATTTCAAGAATCTGCGGGAAAATCCCGGTCTCGGACTTGTCGTTTCGGAACCCATGTTTGGTCGGGTATTCCTTGTTCCGATCGTTGTCTTCTCCCGGACCTATCATGCTCCGGATGGTTCCTTCGCGGGGACGGTGGCGGCAAGCGTCGCCTTGAAGTCGCTGCTGGGGCTGTTGTCCTCGGTGGACGTGGGGCCGAAGGGCAATGCGTCCCTGTGGGGAGAAGACATGGGCCTGTTGGCCCGCTATTCGCCGCAACCGGTTGCCACACCGGTGACCGGCTCGCCCTCGCCCGCCCTTTCGGCCTTAATCGCGCAACGGTCCGGTCCGACGGCGTTTCATGCGTCGGAGGATTTCGATGGCGTGGAGCGGGCGGTGTTTTTCCGTCCGGTCAGCGGCTGGCCGCTTTATCTGCTGGTCGGCGTGGCGGCGGACGATTACCTGGGCGAGTGGCGAACCCTGGTCGTGGTTCTGGTCGGCGTGGCGGTTTTGTTCGTTCTGGCCTCGTTCGCGGCGTTCTGGGGTTTTTCCAGGATGTTCGGCGATCTGAAAAACAATGAAAAGCGTCTGCGCTTGGTTCTGGAGGCGTCGCAACAGGGGTGGTTCGAGGTCGATCTTTCGTCCGGAAACATCACCCACAGCGATGAATATGCCCGGATATTGGGGTTCGATCCGGCTTCCTTCCGGCGGAATCTGTATGATGTTCCCGACGATATCCACCCGGACGATCGTGCGCCGATGCAAAGGGCCTTGGAAAACTGTTTGAGGGCGGATTCCGTTCTGGATGTCGACTATCGTCACCTTACGGCGTCCGGCGGATGGTGTTGGATTCGGGCGGTCGGTCGGGTCGTCGAGAGGGATGCGTCCGGACGACCCGTCCGTTTGTTGGGCACCCATGTCGATATTTCGGAACGCAAGCAGACCGAACGAATGATCCAGGAATTGGCGTATTTCGACCCCCTGACGCAATTGCCCAATCGGCGTCTTCTGTTGGATCGAATACATCAGGCGTTGGCCGCCTGTAATCGTACGAGATGTCGTGGCGGAATCCTGTTCATCGATCTGGACAACTTCAAGACCCTGAACGATAGCCTGGGGCATGCCCAGGGAGACCTGTTGCTGCAGGAGGTGGCTCGACGCTTGACCGCGAGCGTGCGCGAAAGCGATACGGTTTCCCGGCTGGGCGGCGATGAATTCGTGGTGATGCTGGAGGGCTTAGGCGAAGACGAAGCGTCGGCGGCGGCTCAGATATCTCGGATCGGCGAGAAGATCATCGCCTCGATCTCGCGACCCTACGTTCTTCCGTCGAGGGATTTCCACTGTACCGCCAGCATCGGCGTGGCGACCTTCGCTCCGGATCAGTCCGTCGCCCCCGATGAGATGCTGAAGCGCGCCGATATCGCCATGTACGACGCAAAGTCCATGGGGAACAATCTGTTGCGGTTTTTCGAGCCGTCCATGCAGACGGCCATAGACGTGCGCGCCTCCTTGGAAGAGGACATTCGGGATGCGCTGAGAAAAGATCAATTCCTGCTCTACTATCAGCCGCAGGTCGAGGAGGTGCGCGTGACCGGCGCGGAAGCGTTGATCCGCTGGAGGCATCCTTCCCGTGGGATGGTGCCGCCGAGTCAGTTCATCCCATTGGCCGAGGGAAACGGTTTGATCCTCCCTCTGGGGGATTGGGTCTTGAAAACGGCCTGCGAGCAGATCGTCTCCTGGGGGAAGGAGGCGGCGACCCGAAACTTCTTTGTCTCGGTGAACGTTAGCGCCCATCAGTTCCGGCAGCCGAATTTCGTCGACCACGTTCTCGGCGCGATCGAAAAAAGCGGCGCCGATCCCGGTAGATTGAAGCTGGAGTTGACGGAAAGCGCGCTTCTCGACGGCATCGAAGCCGCGATCGAGAAGATGAGCATACTGAAGTCCCGAGGAATCAGGTTCTCGATCGACGACTTCGGCACCGGATATTCCTCGCTGTCATATCTGCGGCATCTGCCGTTCGACCAGTTGAAGATAGATCAGTCGTTCGTCGCCGGGATTCAGGACGACGCGAACAAAAGAGCCATCGCCAAGACCATCGTCATGCTGAGTCAGGGGATGGGGCTGTCGGTGATCGCCGAAGGCGTGGAAACCCACGAGCAGCGGGACTATCTGGCCTCCATCGGTTGCCATGCCTATCAGGGATATCTCTATTCTATTCTCCTCCCCTTCCCGCCGATGCGTTCCAGTCGTTCTTGTCCCGTTCGTGAACGGGCCACGCGGGGATGTTCTTTCAGGGGCGCGGGGTGAAGCCGCAGACCCTGCCGTCGTCATCCAGGCGGACGCGGCAGGCGGTGGAGAGGTGTTGTTTCAGCCGGGCGCGGGCGCGCTGCACCCGGGATTTGGCGGCGGCCAGGGTGATTCCTTTCGCGGCGGCGAAGTCGGCTTGGGTCATTCCGTCCAGGTCGCAGAGGCGGATCGCCTCGCGGTCGCTGGCGGAGAGTTCGCCCAGCACGCGCGGCAGGCAGGCGGCGAGACCGTCCACCGCCGGGGGTCCTCGGGCGGCGGGGCGGGCAGATCGTCGGGCAGGTCGATGGTGTCGCCGGTCTTGCGGTGGCGGTCGATCAACAGGTGGCGCGCCACCTCGAACAGCCAGGCGCGCGGGTTGGCGATGGCGCAGAAACGTTTCTCCTGCCGCAGGGCGCGCAGGAAGGTTTCTTGCAACAAATCGTCGGCGTCCGCCGGATCGGGGCCGCGCGCCGCCAGCCAGCGGCGGATTTCCGTCTCGTGGCGGGTCCAGGCGGCGGCGAGGCAGGGGAGGTCGGATGCGGTCATGTCGGGGTTCCGTCGGCGGTTTCCGGCGGACAGATTACCCCGATGCGGCCATCCGTTCCAGCAGGCGACCGACGAAGGCCTCGCAGGCGGCGATCTGCGACAGTTCGACGTATTCGTCGGGCTTGTGCGCGTGGTCGATGTCGCCCGGTCCGCAGATCACCGTGGGCATGCCCCAGCGGGTCTGGAACAGTCCGGCCTCGGTGCCGAAGGCGACCTTGCCGTAGCTGTTGGCGCCGGACAGCTGGCTGACCATGTGGACGACCGGGTCGTTGGGGTCGGTGTCGGACCCCGGAACCGAGGACAGGATTTCCCACGAAAAGCCGCACGAGGGGTGGACCGCCTTCATCTGCGGTTCCAGTTCGGCGGCGACGTGGGCCTTGATCTCGTCCAGCATCGCCATCCGGTCGTCGCCGGGAATGGCGCGGATTTCAAAGTCGAAGATGCAGTCCTGCGGCACGATGTTGAGGGCGGTGCCGCCCTCGATCAGGCCGGTATGCACCGTGGTGTGGGCGATGTCGAACATGGTGTCGAAGGGGCCTTCCTTGCTTTTTCGTCGCGCCATGTCCTTCAGGAAGGCGATCAGCTCGGCGGCGTATTCGATGGCGTTGACGCCGTCGGGGGCAAGCGAGGAATGGCATTCGAAGCCCTTCACCCGGACCCGCACGTTGATCTTGCCCTTATGGGCGAGCATCGGGTGCATCAGGGTGGGCTCGCCGACGATGCACATTTCCGGAATCGCGGGCAGGTTGGCCAAATCCTCGATCAGGCTGCGCACGCCGATGCAGCCCACCTCCTCGTCGTGGGAAAACGCCAGATGCAGCGGCTTTTTCAGCTTCGCGGCGGCGAAGCGGGGCAGCCAGGCGAGGCATACCGCCAGAAAACTCTTCATGTCGGCGGTGCCGCGCCCGTACAGGCGGCCCGCTTTTTCGGTGGCGACGAAGGGGTCGGTCGCCCAGTTCTGTCCGTCCACCGGCACCACGTCGGTATGGCCGGACAGGATCACCCCCGGCAGCGCCTGCGGTCCCACGGTGATCAGGATGTTGGCCTTGGTTCCCGCCGCGTTGAAGGTGCGGCGGCAGGTCGCGCCGAAACGGGTGGCGTAATCCTCCACCCAGTCGATCAGGGCGAGGTTGGAGTCGCGGCTGACCGTGGGAAAGGCGATCAGGGTCTTCAGGATGTTCAGGGTGTCGAGAGAGTCCGACAACATGATCAAAAAACTCGCTGTTGTGACGAAACGCTTTGAACGCGGGAGCGGGCGAAATCGGCCAGGGTGGCGATCAGCCGGTCCACCACGTCCTTGAGGGCGGCGAAGCCGACGGTCTTCTCGAAGCCGGTTTCGTCCATGTAAAGGCGGCGGTTGAGTTCGATTTGCAGGCTGTGGCGGTTCTGCTCCGGGTCGCCGTGAAGACGCACCAGTTCCACCCCCTTGTAGGGGTCGTTGCGTTTCACCGACAGGCCCTCGCCGGTGAAGAAATCCTCGACCGCCGCGACGAAGTCCGCCCCGGCGGTGGTGCCGTCGCGGTCGCCCAGAACCACGTCGGCGCGGGCGATGCCCGCCCCCTCCGGCGCGGTGTCGCCGCTGGTCGCGGGCATGGAGTGGCAGTTGACGTGGAACACCCGGCCGAAGCGCCGGTGGCGCTGGTCGAGGATGCGGTGCAGCGCGGCGTGATAGGGGACATGACAGCGGTCGATGCGGGCCCGGCATTCGGCCACCGACAGGAAGCGGTCGTAGATCGGTCTGGCTTCCGGCGACAGGCGCCAGATCAGCCCCTGGCCGAAGCGGCTTTTGATGCTGGGGGCAAGATCGTGGGGCCAGGGCTCGGCCAGCAGCTCCGGATCGATGTCGGTGGCGGGGCGGTTGGCGTCCAGATAGATCCGCGGGAAGTGGGCGGCCAGCAGGCACGCCCCCGCTTGCGGCGCGGCGGCGTAAAGCTCGTCGATGTACATGTCCTCGGCGCGGCGCAGTTCCGCCATCGGCAGGGCGGGGCGGAAGTCCGCCGGATAGTCCTTGCCGCTGTGCGGGCTGTCGAAGACCAGGGCGACGCGGTCGGGGTCTTCGCCGTCGAGAATCGACAGAACGCGAGGAAGCTCCGGGCGGTTCATTCAGGCCGTCTCCTCGATCAGGTGGCAGGCGGCGAACGAACCCGGCCCCAGGGTGCGCGCCGCCGGGGGTTCGACCCGGCAGCGGTCGGCGGCGTGCGGGCAGCGCGGGTGGAAGTGGCAGCCCGGCGGCGGATTCAGGGGCGAGGGGATTTCCCCCTTGACCGAGCCGAAGGCCTGCTTGCCGGTGGAAATCCGGGGCATGTTGGCCAGGAGCGCCTGGGTGTAGGGGTGGCGCGGGTTGGCGAACAGTTCCTCGGTCGGCGCGGTTTCGACGACGCGGCCGAGGTACATGATCACCACCCGGTCGGCGATGTGCTCGACCACCCCCAGGTCGTGGCTGATGAACAGATACGTAAGGTCAAGATCGCGACGCAAGTCCATGAATAGATTGATGATCTGTGCCTGAATCGAAACGTCGAGGGCGGCCACGGATTCGTCGCAGACGAGGAACTGCGGCTTCACCGCCAGCGCCCGCGCGATGCCGATGCGCTGCCGCTGCCCGCCCGAGAACTGGTGCGGGAAACGCAGCTTGTAGGCGGGGTCGATGCCGCATTTCAGCATCACCTCGTCGATGTAATCGGAAAGCTCCGCCTTCTCGACCAGGCCGTGGACCAGGGGCGCCTCGCCGATGATCTCCTGCACTCGCTTGCGCGGATTGAGCGAGGCGAAGGGGTCCTGGAAGATCATCTGCACCGCCACCTTGGCGCGGTAGCGTTCCAGGGGCGACATCTCCGCCAGTTCCTTGCCCTGGAATCGCAGGGTTCCGGCGGTGGGGGGCATGATCCCGGCGATGATCCGGCCCAGGGCGGACTTGCCGCAGCCGGATTCGCCGACCAGGCCCAGCACCTCGCCCTTCATCACCTCGATGCTGACGTCGTCCAGCGCCCGCACCCCTTCCGGCTCCGGGCGGGGGACGCCCAGGGTCTTCAGCCAGCCGTCCAGCTTGCTCGGTGGCTTCTTGAGGAAGGTCATGCCGATGCCGTGGGTGGAGATGACCGGCGGAATCCTGGCTCCGGTCGCGGCGGTTTTCCGGGGCGCGCTCATGCCGGGGCTCCTTCGTGCATCGGATGGAAGCAGCGGACCCGGTGGCCGTCGCCGGTCAGGTCGGGCAGGGCCTGGCACGCCTCGTTCGCCCGCGCGCAGCGGGGGGGGCGAAGGCGCATCCCGGCGGCAAGGAGAGGAACGACGGCGTCATTCCGGGAATCTGGGTCAGGCGCTGGCCGCGCTGGTTGCGGCTGGGCACCGAGCCGATCAGGCCGTGGGTGTAGGGGTGGCGCGGCGCGGAGACCACGTCGGCGATGTCCCCGGTCTCGACGATGCGGCCCGCGTACATCACCGCCACCCGGTCGGCGAGGCCGGAGATGATCGCGAGGTCGTGGGTGATCCAGATCAGCGCGGTTCCGGTTTCGCGGCAGAGCGTCTGCACCTCGGAGAGAATCTGCGCCTGGATGGTGACGTCGAGGGCGGTGGTCGGTTCGTCGGCGACGATCAGGTCGGGGCCGTGGAGCAGCGCGATGGCGATGGCGACGCGCTGCCGCATCCCGCCCGAGAACTGGTGCGGATAGGCGTCCAGGCGTTCCTCCTGGCTAGGGATGCCCACCCGGCCCAGGGCGTCGCGCGCCCTGGCGCGGGCCTCGGCGTGGCCGATTTTCACATGGGCCTGAAGGGTTTCAACCATTTGGGTCTCGATCTTCAGGACCGGGTTCAAGGTCATCATCGGGTCCTGGAAGATCATCGCGATGCGGTCGCCGCGCAACTGGCGCAGGCGTTTCGGGCTGGCGGCGGTCAGTTCCTCGCCGTTCAGGCGGATCGAGCCCTCGACGATCCGGCCCGGCGGGTCGATCAGGCCAAGCAGGGAGAAGCCGGTGACCGACTTGCCGGAGCTGGATTCGCCGACCAGGCCCAGGATCTCGCCGCGATCGACGGAGAGATCGACGCCGTCCACCGACTTGACCACCCCGGCCTCGGTGAAGAAGTGGGTCTTCAGGCCCCTGACCGCGAGGGTCGGCTCGGCCCGGATTTCGCTGACGCGGGTCATTTCTGCAACCTCGGATTCAGGATGTCGCGCAGGTGGTCGCCGACCAGATTGATCGACACCACGGTGACCAGAAGGGTGACGCCGGGGAAGAAACTGACCCAGTACTTGCCGCTCATCATGAAGTCGAAGCCGTTGGCGATCAGCATGCCGAGGGAGGGTTCGGTCACCGGCACGCCGACGCCGAGGAAGGAGAGCGTCGCTTCCAGGGCGATGGCGTGCGCCACCTGCATGGTGGCGACGACGATCAGGGGCGGCAGGCAGTTGGGCATCAGGTGGCCGAAGACGATGCGGGCATGGGGCAGGCCCAGGCAGCGCGCCGCCTCGATGTATTCCTTGCGGCGTTCCACCAGGGCGGAGGCGCGCACGGTGCGGGCGTAATACGCCCATTGCACCGCGACCAGGGCGATGATCACCTTGTCGACGCCGCGCCCCAGGATGGCGAGGAGGATGAGGGCGATCAGGATCGGCGGGAAGCCCAACTGCAAATCCACCAGACGCATCACCAGGGTGTCGCGCCAGCCGCCGGAATAGGCGGCGAACAGGCCGAGGGTCAGGCCGATGGTCAGGGCCAGGGCGGTCGAACCGATGCCGACGCCGATGGAAATCCGCAGGCCGTAGAGGATGGCGGAGAGCATGTCGCGCCCCTGCTCGTCGGTGCCGAGCAGATAGGGTCGGCCGTTCGCGTCGGTCATCCCCGGTTCGAGCGAGCCGTCCATGATGTCGAGGCTGGCGAGGTCGTAGGGGTTCTGCGGCGCGATCAGGGACGCGGCGATGGCGGCCAGGGCGATCGCCGAGAAGACGATCAGGCCGCCCAGGGCGACGCGGTTGGCGGCGAACTTGCGCGCCAGGCGGTGCAGCGGGGTTTCGACGGAAATCTCGGTCGCCGGGGCCGAGGCGGTTGCGGCGCTCATCCTCAGGCTCCCTTGCGGCGGACGCGCGGGTCGAGAAGCGCGTACAACAGATCGACGACGAAATTGATGAAGACAACAGCAGCACGGTGAGCATCAGGTAGGCGACGATCACCGGGCGGTCGAGGTGGACGATGCTGGAGATCAGCAGCCGCCCCATTCCCGGCCAGGCGAAGACGGTTTCGGTGACCACGGCGAAGGCGACCACCGAGCCGAACTCCAGCCCCAGCACGGTGACCACCGGAATCATCATGTTCTTCAACAGATGCACCAGGATGACGCGGGTTTCGCTCAAGCCCTTGGCGCGGGCGAACTTGATGTAGTCCTGGCCGATCACCTCGCGGGTGCCGGCGCGGGCCAGGCGGATCACCAGGCTGGTCTTGAACAGCGCCAGGTTGATCGCGGGAAGGGCCAGATGCGCCAGACCGTCGGCGGAGAGGAAGCTGACCGGCACGCCGAGAAGATCGACCGTCGCGCCGCGCCCGGTGGAGGGCAACCAGCCCAGCCCGACCGCGAAAATCATGATCAGCATCATCCCGACCCAGAAGGTGGGCAGGGAGAATCCCAGGATGGAGATCGCCATGATGCCGCGCCCGACCGGCTTTTCCGGCTTCAGCCCGGCGATCACCCCCAGCGGGATGCCGACGACGACGGCGATCAGGATGGCGGCGACCGCCAGTTCCAGGGTCGCGGGGAAGCGGTCGAGAATCAGGCGGACGGCGGGTTCGTTATAGATGAACGAGGTGCCGAAGTCGCCGTGCAGGATTCCGGAGACGAAATTCAGGAACTGCTCGGCGAGGGGCTTGTCCAGCCCCAGGCGGGCGATGGTGGCGTCGATTTCCGCCTGATCGGCCTCCGGGCTGATCAGCATGTCCACCGGGTTGCCGATGGCGTAGACGCCGACGAAGACCAGAACCGCCATCGCGGCGATCACCGTCAGCCCCTGGAACAATCGGTTGATCACATATCCCATGACGGGGGGAACCTCATTCAACGAAACGCGGGACGAAGAACGCACGAAACCGCCCCACCGGCGGCCCGTCCTGGACAGGACGGACCGCCGGGGCCGGACGGCGAAGCGCGATCACTTCGCCGGTTTCACCTCCATCGCCACGGTGTACTGATCGACGCGGGGCGTGTAGGTCAGGGACTTCTTCATCGCCCAGGGCGTCTTTTCGAAGTGGACCGGAACGATGCCGGTATCCGCCTGCGCCTCGGCCAGGGCCTGTTGCAGCAGGACTTCGCGCTTCTTGTCGTCGATGGTGGACAGGGCCTCGGTCAGGGCCGCGTCCAGCTTCGGGTTGCAGTAGTTGGTGTAGTTGGTGGTGCCGAAGCCGATCTCGGGCTTGCGGCAGGCGACCAGGGACTTCAACGGGGAAGAGGCCTCGCCGGTTCCGGCGCCCCATCCCGCGAGGAAGGCGGAGAATTCCTTCTTGCCGCGGCGGGAGAAGAACACCGACTTGGTGGAGGCGTCGACGCTGGTCTTCACCCCGATGCGGGTCCAGTACTGGGCGATCGCCTGGGCGACCTTTTCGTCGTTCATGTAGCGGTCGTTGGGGGTGCCGAGGATGATCTCGAAGCCGTTCGGGTATCCGGCTTCCTTCAGCAGTTCCTTGGCTTTCTTGGCGTCGAAGGCGTCGGGCTTGAGCGCCGGGTTGAAGCCGTAAAGCCCGGTCGAGATGATCTGTCCGGCGGGTTCGCTCTGGCCGCCCATGATCCGGTCCTGGATCGCCTTGCGGTCGATGGCGAGAGACAGAGCCTTGCGCACCCGCGCGTCGGCAAGCGGGTTCTTCGGCAGCTTGATCCCCGGGGTGGGGGCGTCGGCGGAGTCGAGCGCGACATAGATGGTGCGGTTCGACAGGCCGTCGACGACCCGCAGCTTGGCGTCCTTCCGCAGCTTCGGCAGGTCCTGGGAGGGCGGATTCTCGATGAAATCGACGTCGCCCGCGAGAAGCGCCGCGACGCGCGGCCCGTCGGACGGAATCGGCTTGAAGGTGACGGTCTCCCAGGCGGGCTTTTCGCCCCAATAGGCGGGGTTCCTGGTCAGGACGATTCGGTCGCCCTTGACGAACTCCTTGAATTTGAAGGGCCCGGTGCCGTTCATCGCCTTGCCGGAATTGAAGTCCTCGGTGGCGGGGAAGGCGTCGATGCCGTCGCAACCGGTCTTCTTGAAGACGATCGGGCCGCTGACCTTGCCGCTGGCGGCGGAGACCACGCCGATGGTGGACATGTCGGTGGGCAGCATCGGATAGGAGGTCGCGGTCTTCAGGATCAGGGTGTGGTCGTCCGGCGTTTCCACCGCGTCCACCGCCTTCATGTAGATGGTGAAGGCCGACGGGCTGTTCGGCGCCTTCGGCACGCGGCAGAGCGAGAACACCACGTCCTTGGCGGTGAAGGGGGTGCCGTCATGGAAGGCGACGCCCTTGCGCAGCTTGAATTCCCAGGTCAGGTCGTCCAGCGCCTTCCACGACTCGGCCAGGCCCGGCTTCAGACGCTGGTTCTCGTCCTGATCGACCAACGAATCGAAGACGTGAGTGAACATCGAGTTGTTGGGAATCAGGTTGTGATAATGCGGGTCGAGAGCGCTCGGTTCCGCCGACAGGCCGATCTTCAGGTCGGCGGCAAGCGCGGTCGCGGCGGTGGCCGCCATAAGCCCCGTCACCAGGGCGGTGGTTGCTGTCAGTCCGTATCGCATGGTGCGAAGTCTCCACGTCTCCGGGTTGGGTCCTGTACGCGATGGCGCGCACACGTAAACGCACTCCCGAAAGGCACTTTTTGTTGTTGACGCCATCTTAGGCAACTGCGATCCATAGCGTCAAATATGAAACATTCATAACTTCATTCGGAAATACGATGAATCACCGGATCACCATGCGCCAGATCGAGGCGTTGCGCGCCGCCGTCCTGACCGGCGGGGCTTCGGCGGCGGTGTGGTTGCTCAATTTTTCCCAGCCGTCGGTCAGCCGTCTGCTCGCCGATCTGGAGCGCGAGGTCGGTTTCCCCCTGTTCGACCGCAGCACCCGGCGGCTGCGCCCGACTCCGGAGTGCGAAGTCCTGTATGCCGAGGCGGAGCGCCTGTTCTCCGGCCTGTCGGGAATCGCGGTGCGCGCCAGCGAAATCCGCCAGTCGGGCCTGGGACAGCTGCGGGTGGCCTGCATGCCCAGCCTGTCGTCGGGGGTGCTGCCCAAGGTGGTCGCCGACTTCCTGCGCCGCCGTCCCGAGGTGCAGATCACCCTGTCCTCGCTCGGTTCGGCGACGGTGGTGGACTGGGTGACGCGCGGTCTGGTGGACCTGGGCATCGCGCTGAAGCCGCTGGAGTCGCCCAGCGTCGAAAGCCAGCCCCTGATTTCCACCGAACTGGTCTGCGCCCTGCCCGCCGGACACCCCCCGGCGGCGGATCAGCGCCCAGCGCGCCTATACCGCCTACGCCCTGGTGGCGGAAGGCGCGGGGGTGGCGGTGGTGGAGCCCTTTACCGCCCATGCCTTCAGGGATCGGGGGGTGGTGACGCGGCCCTTCCAGCCGCGCATTCCATTGTCCTATTTCCTGTTCTTTCCGGTCGGGCGGCCGCCCTCCGGGGTGGCGCGGGAATTCCATGCCGAGGTGCAGGCCTTTCTGGCCCGCATCGCGCCGGGCGGCTGATCCTTGCCCGCGCCGCTCCTATATGATAATGCAAGTCATTCTCAAATACGGAGGCGGCGATGGCGCGCATCGGTTTGTTCTATGGTTCGGATACCGGCACCACCAAGAAGGTGGCGAAGACGATCAAGGGATTTTTCGACGACGCGACGATGGCCGCGCCGGTGGACGCGATGAAAGCCTCGGCGGAAGACGTGCTGGCCTATGACCATCTGATCCTCGGCACGCCGACGGTGGGCATCGGCGAACTGCCCGCCGACTGGGAAACCCTGATGCAGAAGCTCGACGCCGCCGATCTGTCCGGCAGGACGGTGGCGGTGTTCGGCCTGGGCGACCAGTTCTGCTATGCCGACAGCTATGCCGACGCGATGGGCGAACTGGCCGACTTTTTCGCCGAACGCGGCGCGCGGGTGGTCGGCTCCTGGCCGACCGACGACTACGAGCATTCGTCCTCCCTCGCGGTGCGGGACGGGCGTTTCGTCGGCCTCGCCCTGGACGAGGACAATCAGCCCGACCGGACCGTGACTCGGCTCAAGGCCTGGCTCAACCGCATCGCCCCTGAGTTCGGGCTCGACCCGGTGCATTGAGGCGGAACGGCGGCGTTACTTCAGGACTTCGATCTGTTCCGGGTGGCTGAGGTCGATCATCGGGCCGTCGCGCTCGAAGACCCAGCCGCGCACCCGGAGGCGCTTTCCCGCGTAATCGGGGATTTCCCCTCTGGTTTCGAAGCGGAGGCGGTCGGCGGTTTCGATGCGCGCGGTGAAGTCGGTCTTCCAGACCTTGCCGAAATTCAGATAGATCGGGCCGCGACCGCGCGACTGGGTCAGAACCGTCCCCTCGACGATGGCGAATCCGCCCGGCCTTACGGTTTCGGGGGTTCGTATCGCAAAGTCCGGCAAGCCCCACAGGCCGCGCCCGGCGTCGCGCGCGCCTCGGCGGCGAGAAGCTCGGGGACCAGGGCGCGGTTGTCGGGCAGGGTATAGACGCGGGCCAGGCCATTTTCCAGCAGTTCGCGTTGCAGCCAACGCCCGTCGTCGCGCACCACGTGGGCGAGGATGCGGCCATAGCGATCGCGCGGGTTGGCGTCGAAATACAGGGTCAACGCGTGGCCGCGCGCGAAGTCCTCGACGAAGGCCCTGGCCTCCGCCCCCAGGGGTTCGGCCTGTCTGGCGAAGGCCGGGGTGTCGGGCTTCGGCGCGCGAATGCCAAGCAGCCGCACCCGCCCGCCGTCGTCCAGGTCGAACGACGCCGCATATCCCACCGTGGCGACGCGGACCGTCGGCCCGCGCGTCAGATCGGTCGGTTCCGCCGCGCGAAGGCCGCCGGGCAGCAGCAACGCCAGCAGGGCGAGCGCCGGGGACAGGTGCGCCAGCGCGCGTTTTATTCTAGAGTATCGGAACCGAGGCATGCCGCATGGTAGCCGAAAACCCCCTTGCAACGGGAGTCCCGAGGCTTGGATTCGCTGCGCGCCGCCGACCTCTATCCGCCGATCGCGCCCTATGCCTCCGGCCTGTTGCCGGTAGGGGACGGCCATGTGCTGTTCTGGGAACAGTGCGGCGCGCCGCACGGCATCCCGGTGGTCTATCTGCATGGCGGTCCGGGGTCGGGCTGCCTGCCGACGCACCGGAGATTCTATGACCCCGACCGCTATCGCATCGTGCTGTTCGATCAGCGGGGCTGCGGGCGATCGACGCCGCTCGGCGAGACTCGCGCCAACACCACGGCGCACCTGATCGCCGATATCGAGGCGTTGCGCGAACGCCTGGGAATCCCCGCCTGGCTGGTGGTGGGCGGCAGTTGGGGAACGACCCTGGCGCTCGCCTACGGTCAGGCGCATCCCGACCGCTGCCTGGGCTTCGTGCTGCGCGGCGTGTTCCTGTTCGGCGCCGACGAGGTGGACTGGTTCCTCCACGGCATGGGCCGCTTCTTCCCCGAGGCGGAGCGCCGCTGGCTGGATCATCTGCCCGAGGACGAACGGGCCGACCCGCTGGCCGCCTATGGCCGTCGGCTCGACGATCCGGATCCGGCGGTGCATCGCCCCGCCGCGCACCTGTGGAACGCCTACGAGCACGCCTGCTCCACCCTGCGCGGGCCGTCCGACCCCGAAGCCTGCTGGCGCATCCCCGAGACGGTGGGGGGCGAGGTGGTGGCCCTGGCGCGGCTGGAGGTTCACTACATGCGCCACCTGGGATTCCTTTCCCCCGGTCAGTTGCTGGACGGCATGGCGGCGATCCGCCATCTGCCCGCCGCGGTGGTGCAGGGGCGTTACGACGTGGTCTGCCCGATCCGCACCGCCGAGCGCCTGGTCCGCGCCTGGCCGGGGGCGGCCCTCGCGGTGGTCGAGGACGCCGGGCATTCGGCCTTCGAACCCGGCATCCGCGCCGCCGTGGTGCGCTTCACCGACGCCTTCGCCCGCGCCCGCGACCGAACGGCGTGGCCATTCGCGCTTTGACCGGTCGGACGTTCGCGGGTATAACCCCGATTCGAGTCCCCGTAGCTCAGCAGGATAGAGCATCGGATTCCTAATCCGGGGGTCGCACGTTCGAATCGTGTCGGGGACGCCATAGGCCAGGGGCACGACTCCTGGCCTATGACGTTTCCGGCGGAACGGTTTCGTCGGGGAGGTTGCCGATGATCGAGATCACGCCCGAGGTCGCGATTTCCGAAGACGAAATCGAGGAACGCTTCGTGCGCGCGCCAGGTCCGGGCGGGCAGAACGTCAACAAGGTCTCCTCCGCCGTGCAGATCCGCTTCGACGCGGCGGGAAGCAAGGCGATTCCCGCCGCCGCGTTCCGCCGCTTGCAGGTCATCGCCGGGTCGCGGATGACCCAGGACGGCGTCATCGTCCTGACCGCCCATGTCCACCGCAGTCAGGACCTGAACCGTCAGGAGGCGCGGCAGCGTCTGGCCGAAATGATTCGCCGCGCCCTGGTCGCGCCGAAACGCCGCATCGCCAGCCGCCCCACCCTGGCGTCCAAGGGGCGGCGGTTGACCGCGAAAAAGCTGCGCGGCACGATCAAGCAGGGGCGCGGACGGGTGAATCCCGACGATTGATGTCGGGGATGCGGCTACGCCGCGCCGACGATCGGCGCGACGGCCTGGGGCGGCAGACGGATCTCCAGCACCAGACGGTCGTTGATCACCTCCAGCATCTTGTCGGCCTTCATCGGCAGCGGCACCTTGCGCTCCATGCAGAAGCGGATCATCGCCGCGGCGACGATGGCGCTGCCCACCGTCACCTCCTGACGGAACCCGTCGGGGGTTTCCACCGAAATCTCGATGTTCAGGTTGGGGCCGCCGTGCAGGGCGATCGCGCTCAGGTATCCCTCCGCCAGGAATTTCGTCGGCGCATGACGGTTGAAGGCGATCAGGGCTTGCGCCACCTCGGTCTTGTTGAAGACCAGTCTTCGCGCTTCGTTGGGCATGTGCCGGCGCTCCCTTGGGAAAACCACATCTTGTGAATATGAGGTTGGAAACGTTCTCGACAAGGATCGGCGCGTCCGTTGTCTTGGCGAAGCAGGAGAAACTTTCCAAATTCTCGCGGCGCGGCTATCCTCCCGCCTTTCCGATTTTTGCCTGGGGGATGCGGTCTTGAAAATCGTGGCGGCGGTGGCGGGATTCGTCGGGCGGATCTTCGCCCTGTGGGTTCTGGCGTTTGCGGTGGCGGCCTACATCGTCTGGCTGCTCGGCCTGGTGATGTTCGGCATGGGGCTGACGCTTGCCCCCTCCGACTTCGTCGAGGTGGCGCGCTGCCCGCGCGAGGTGGCCCTGGGGGTTCTGGCGCAGTACACGGCGATGCCCCTGGTCGCCTTCCTTCTCACCCAGGCGGTGGCGATGCCGCCCGAAATCGCCGCCGGGGTGGTCCTGGTCGGCTGCTGTCCTGGCGGCACGGCGAGCAACGTGATGACCTATCTGGCCAAGGGCGACGTCGCGCTGTCGGTCACCCTGACCACGGTCAGCACCCTGCTTGCGCCCTTCGCCACGCCGTTCCTGGTGTGGATGTTCGCCAGCCAGTATCTGCCGGTCGATGCCGCCGCGATGTTCCTGTCCATCGCCAAGGTGGTGCTGTTGCCGCTGGCGCTGGGCGCGGCGGTGAAGCGCTGGCTGCCCAGGGTGACGGAGGGCCTGCTTCCGGCGCTGCCCCTGATCAGCGTCGTCGGGATCGTTCTGATCATCGCGGCGGTGGTCGCGGTCAATCAGGCGAAGCTGGCGCAAAGCGGCCTGTTGGTCGCGGCGGTGGTGGTCGCCCACAACGGCCTGGGCCTGCTGTTGGGATTCTGGGCCGGGCGGGTTTCCGGCATGGGGACGCCGCAGCGCCGGACCCTGGCGATCGAGGTGGGAATGCAGAACAGCGGCCTGGGCGCGGCCCTGGCGCAGGCGCATTTTTCGCCCCTCGCGGCGGTGCCGAGCGCGGTGTTCAGCGTTTGGCACAACATCTCGGGGGCGATCCTCGCCGGCTATTTCCGCCGGAGCCGTTGATCTTTCCGGAGGCCGAGCGCCTGCGCGACGAAAACGCGGGGATCGTTTGAACATGCCGATCGTCGTCACCCTGGACGTCATGCTGGCGCGGCGCAAGCGGCGCGGCAACGAACTTGCGCAGGACGTCGGCATCACCGAATCCAACCTGTCCCTGTTGCGTCAGGGCAAGGTCAAGGGGATGCGGTTTTCGACCCTGGAAGCGATCTGCCGGGAGTTGGATTGCCAGCCCGGGGACCTGCTGTCCTTCGTTCCGGAAGAGCCGGACCCGGCCATTTCCTGAATCGTCGCGCCGACGAATCGCTTTTCCCCGGAATCACGACGGCGGCAGATGCTGGACCCACGACCAGACCATCAGCAGCCCGATGGCGGCGATCAATCCCGCCGAGAGAAGCGGCGCATGGGGCGCCAGCTTCCGCAAGACGCCGAACCTCTCCGACGAGGAGGCGAAGCGCAGGCCGATCGCGGTGATCGCGCCGACCGCGACCAGGGTGCCCGCCAGCCCGATGCTGAAGGCGGAAACCAGAATCAGGCCCAGGCTGACCTGCTTCAGGTGTAGGCACAGCACCAGAACGGTAATCGCGGCGGGACAGGGGATCAGGCCGCCGGTCAGGCCGAAGACGATGGTCCGCCAGGTTCCCGCCCGCCCATCGGCGAAGCGGACCTCGATCTCGCGGGCGTGCGCCAGGGCGTGCGCGTCTCCGGCGTCTTCCCCGTGGTCGTGCGTGTGGTCGTGATCGTGGTCGTGCTCGTGCTCGTGCTCGTGATCGTGGACATGGTTGTGCGTATGGCGCTTGGCGGCGGAAGACGCCTGTCCGCGCAAATAGATCCATCCGCCCATCAGGGTGACGATGCCGCCCGAGGCGATCATGAACCAGGGTTCCAATTTTTCGCCGATCAGGGCGTCGCCATAGAACAGCGCCGCCAGCGAGAGAACCCAGACGATGACGGTGTGGGAGGCCGCCGCCGACAGCCCGAGCAGCGCCGCCTGTCCGACGGTGCCGCGCACCGCGATGATGAAGGCGGCCATCATCGTCTTGGAGTGCCCGGGCTCCAGCCCGTGCAGCGCCCCCAGGGCAAGGGCGATGAAGAAGAGGAGGAAGGGCGACGTCGCCCCGGCTTCGATCAGGCGGATCAGGTCCATGGTCTTCTCCGTTCCCGGCGGGGGTTACAAATACTTCGCGATATCCTTGAAGGCGCGCAGGGTGGCGCGCGGGTCGTCGCCCAGGTGATGGTCCAGGCAGTGGTCGATGTGGTCGTGGATGAAGGTCCGTTTCGCCTGCCGCAGCGCCGCTTCCACCGCGTGCATCTGCTGGGCGATGTCGGGACAGGGGCGTTGGCTCTCGATCATCGCGACGATCGCCTTGACGTGGCCTTCGACGCGCTTCAGGCGCTTGATCACGTCGGCGTGGCTGTGGTGCAGCGTTGCGTCTTCGGCGAGAGGGGTGTCCATGGAGAGATATCCTATCCTGGGGGAGGGGATGCTCGGGGGCAAAATCAAACCGGCGCGTCGGGGCGGGAGGACGCCTCCGGCGCGGCGATAAGACCGTTTTCCAGGCGCAGGGTGCGCGTCGCCACCCGTTCGCGGAAGCGCGGGTCGTGGGAGACGACGATCATCGCCTGGGGCAGGGTCAGCAGAATCTCGATCAGGCGCTCGGTGGCGGGCTCGTCCAGGGCGGTGGTCGGCTCATCGAGCAGCAGAACCTCGGGCTCCATCGCCAGCACCGCGGCCAGGGGGACCAGACGCTTCTCGCCGCCCGACAGCTTGTAGGTGATGCGGTCGCGCAGGTGGAGGATGCCCAGGCGGTCGAGCACGGCATCGACGACGGCGAGGGTTTCGCCGCAGGTCTTCCCCAGGTTGAGGGGGCCGAAGGCGACGTCCTCGGCCACCGTCGGGCAGAACAGCTGGTCGTCGGCGTCCTGGAAGACCATGCCGGCGCGGCGCCGGACCTCCAGAAAGTCGGCCTCCCGGCGGCGTTCCTGGCTGAAGGCGACGACGCGGCCGCGTTGCGGCGGAATCAGGCCGAGGACGATTCGCAGCAGGGTGCTTTTTCCCGCGCCGTTGAATCCGGTGAGGCAAAGGCGCTCCCCCGCGTCGAGGCGAAGGCCGACGCCGCGCAACACCGGTTCGTGCAGGGGATAGGCGAAGTGGATGTCGTCGAGTTCAATAAGCGACGGCAAGGCGAACCTCCAGTCCGACGAGCAGGGCGGCGGCGAAGCCCCCCATCAGACAAAACACCGCGTCCCGAGAGGTCAGGCGCAGGGAATCGATGACCGGGAACTGCCCCTGGAATCCCCGGCATTTCATCGCCTGAAGAATCCGTTCGGAACGGTCGATGGCGCGGACCAGCATCATGCCGATCAGATAGCCGAAGGAACGGTAGGTGTGCAACGAATTCCCCGGCTGGAAGCCCCGGCACTTCATGCTGATGCGCAGGCGCAGGTGTTCCTGGTGCAGGACGTCGATGTATCGCACGGTGAACAGCAGCAGATGCACCAGCTTGCCGGGAACCCGCCGACGGAAAAGATCGTTTCGCCGGGGGTGGTGAAGGGCAGCAGGGCGATCATGAACAGGACGAAGCCGTCCATCGCGGCGAGCTGGCGGAGCGTCCGGATCGGCGACAGGCCGCTTCCCGCCGCCAGCAGCAGGGCGAGGACGACGGCGGAGCCGAGCGCCGCCGTGGTCTTCAGGGCGACGACGAGAACCGCGAAGGCGCAGGCGGCGAGGACGCGCACCCGTGGATCGATCGCGGCGACGACTCCCGTCCACTCTTCCCCGGACGAGGCGAGGTCGTGTCGGTGGGCGGCGCTGGCGTGCCCCATGGGTTACGCCGCCTTGCGCCGCGCCGCGACGTAGAAGCCGATGCCGAACAGCCCGATGATGTAGCCGATGCCGCCGAGGATGGCTTGCAGGTCGTTCTTTTCCTTGTAGGAGGAAATTTCCTGGCGCAGCGGTTTGACCTCGCGCCGCACTTCCTCGGCGATCAGGGCGCGCAGGGCATCCGTCGATGGCGCGGCGGCGGCCTGCGGCGGCGCGGCGGCGTCCGGGGCAACCGGAGCGTCCGGAGCGGCGGCCGCGATGCGCGGCAATTCGTCGACGCTCATCCGCGCCTCGGCGATGTGTCCGGCCCCCAGGTTGGCGCGGAAGACGTGTTCGACCCGTTGCGTCGGCGCGAAGACGAAGGCGCCTTGCGCGTCGGTCTTGGTCTCGCCCAGCTTGCGCCCGGCGGCGTCGAAGACCTCGACGGTTTGCTCCTTCGCCATCGAGCTGTCGGAAAAACCGATCTCGCCCTCGATCTTGTCGCCGCTGGCGAAGACCGAGGCCAGAACCTTGTGCGCCCAGGCGGGGGCGGAGGACAACAACGCGCCGCAAAGAACGGCGGGGAAAAGGAATTTCATGGCGATAACTCCGCTGGCTGGGGCGTTCATACCGGCGCGCGCAACAAATCCGGCTTGACCCGGCAGGTCAGCAACACGGCGGCGCCGGACAACAGGGCCTCGATGACCATCACCGGAATGTGGGCCAGAAAGACCAGCTTCGCCGCGGGCAGGAATTCGTCGCCGGAGAAGGCGAGGGCGACCGCGACGCAGGCGGTGGTCAGGGCGATCGCCAGACCTCCCCCGAAAGCGCCCCAGGCCGCCGCCATCGCCGGAGACGCCGCGCCGACGCCGCGACGGCACAGATAGTGGACGACCACGGCGGGGAAGGCGATGTTGAAGGTGTTGACGCCAAGAACGGTGATGCCGCCGAAGCCGAAGAACACCGCCTGCAACAGCAATCCGACGAACAACGCGGGGAAGGCGGACCAGCCGAGGACCAGTCCGGCCAAGCCGTTCATGATCAGGTGCACGCTGGAGGGGCCGATCGGCACATGGACCAGGGATGCGACGAAGAACGCGGCGCTCAAGACCCCGGCGGCGGGCATTTTCTCCATGTCCAGCCGTTTCAGGCCGAGAGTCAGGCCGCCGACGGTCAGGACCGCTCCGGCGATCACGACTTCCGTGGACAGCGCCCCATCGACGATATGCATGGTCACACTCTTCCTTGACTGGGCTTGCGCCAACGAACCTGCGGCGCGATCGCCGCGGGCCGTGGCGGAACGGTCTGAAATACCATAACCTCGGGGCGGGAGGCTACCCCCGCGTGGCGGCGGTCCGCAAGCCGAAAACGTGCCGGGAGCGGCCCGCTACGAACAGCAGGAGCCGCCGCCGCAGCCCGCGCAGCCGCCGCCCTTGCCGGGTTTACGCCGGAAGAAGATGGAACGGGCGAGGAATCCCAGGGCCAATACGACGGCCAGCACGACCGCCAAAAGGCCCCATCCTTTCCCCGCCTCGCGTTCGGCTGCCAGACTGCCGACGGGGGGCGTCGCGGTCACGGATTGGGTTTGTTGCGTCGTCGGTTGGGTCATGTCGTTTCCTCCGTCCGCGCGCCGCGGGGCGCGCGCTTCCACAGCCCCACCGCCAGCAGCAGGGCAAGGGCTCCGGCATAGATCCAGATCATCATTTCCACGCCGCTCATGTGCAAAAGGTTGCCCAGGGTAAAGACGAAGGTGGACACGGTCAGGCCGAGGGCGGTGGGAAAGAGAATCGAGAACAGCATCCAGCCGTACGAATTGGTCTGCACCCGCACCATGATGGTGGTGGCCAGGCAGGGCGGATACAGGGCGAAGAACAGCATCACCGCCAGGGCCGCCATCGCGGTGTAGCCCATCGCCTTCTGCTCGTCGCCCATGCGGGATTCGAGGGTCTGGTTCTCGCCCTCGGGCTGGGCGAACAGCACGCCCAGGGTGGCGACGCTGCTTTCCCGCGCGGCGAAGGAACTCAGCAGGGCGACGTTGATCTTCCAGTCGAATCCGGCGAACTGGGTCACCGGCTCCATGGAGCGGCCGATGCGCCCGAGGAAGCTGTTGAAGATTTTCGTTTGCCGCATTTCCTGGCGCAGGGTGCGGCGTTCGCCGTCGAGCTGCTTGAGCAGACGCGCGGCGTCCCGTCCCGCCTTGTCGGGGGAGCGCAGGACGAAGGGCACGAAGGCCGGATGGGCCTTGGCGAAGGCTTCGTCCACCGCCTTCGACGACTCCGCGCCGCCCGCGTTCATCTTCAGCGCGCGATAGTCGGTCGCGGCGTTGAGCAGGCGGATCGCCGCCGCCTGGTCGGGCACTGCGGCGGCGAGGGGATTCCCCTCCATCCCCCGGAAGAAGGCGTGCAACGCCGCCTCTCCCCGGGTTTCATAGGCGGCGCGTTCCTCGGCGGTCAGGCCGGGGAATTGCAGCAGCATGTAGACCACCGCCGCCACCGCCACCACCACGGTCCCCACCTTCTTGATGTAGACCCAGGTGCGGTCGAAGGCGCGGCGCGCCACCCCCAGCAGGGTCGGAGCGTGATAGTGGGGCAGGTCCATGACGAAGGGGGCGGTTTCGCTTTTGCGCAGGACCGTCGTGGTCAACAGCTTGGCGATCAGAAGGGCGACGATCACCGTGATGGTCGACAGGAAGAACAGAACCAGTCCCTTGTCTTCGGCGAAATAGATATTGATCAGAAGGGTATAGAGCGGAACCTTGGCCAGGCAGTTCATGAAAGGCACGGTCAGGATGGTGGCCATGCGGGCGCGTTCGTCGGGGATGCCCTTGGTCGCCATCACCCCCGGCACCGCGCACCCCCCGGCGAACACCCCGGCGAGGATGAAGGGCAGGGTGGATTGGCCGTGCAGGCCGAAGCGGTGCAGAACCCGGTCGAAGATGAAGGCGATTCGCGCCATGTAGCCGCTGTCCTCGAGAATCGCGATCAGGGCGAAAAGGATCAGGAAGATCGGCACGTAGTTGAGCAGGGTGTTGGCGGAATCGACCAGCCACAGGCCGAGGGAGCGAACCTCGGGGTCGTAGAGGAACCCCGCGTCGGGCAGCAGCGCCGCCGCGTGGTTGCGGAAGGCGGCGAGCAGCGGCCAGGTCACCTTGGTGAGTTCGTAGCCCTGCACGATGGCGAGCTCATAGATCGCCCATGCCGTCGCCACCAGGAACAGGGGCGCCAGCCAGCGGTTGAGCAGCAGCCGGTCGATGCGTTCCGACAACGGCACCTCGCCGGCGCGGCGGTCGGCGACGCAGGCCGCCAGGATGTCGCCGATCGCGGCGGCGCGGGCCGCCGCCGCGACGTCGGCGGCGAGCTCTTCCCCGGCGGCGGCGCGATCGGCGCGCAGGGCTTCGGCGGCGGCAAGGCACGGCGCCTGAGGATCGACCGAGCGGACCAGGGCGGCGACGCCTTCGTCGCCTTCCAGCAGCTTCAAGGCCAGCCATCGCGGCGTGGCGATGCGGGCGAGTTCGGGGTCGGCGGCGATGTCGCCGACCAGGGAGGCCAGGGCGGGTTCCAGCTCGCCGTAATCGAGGACCAGGGCGGGGGCGGTCTCCTTCGTTTCGGAAGATCGCAGTCCGGAGGACCGGATCGCGGCGCGCAGGGCGGCGAGCCCGCTGCCCTTGCGTCCGACGGCGGCGATCGTCGGCACGCCGAGACGGCGCCCCAGTTCCGCCTGGTCGATGTCCAGGCCCAGGCGCTTCGCCACGTCGGACATGTTGAGCACGGCGATCAGGGGAAAACCGGCCTCCCGCAGTTGCAGGGTCAGGTGCAGGCCGCGGGCGAGATTGGACGCGTCGAGCACGTTGACCACGATATCGGGATGCTCGCGGAGCAGATAGTCGCGCGCCACCCGCTCCTCCAGCGAATAGGAGGTCAGGTTGTAGGTGCCCGGCAGATCCACCACCTCGACGGTCAGGCCGTCGTCGCGGTAAAGGCCGCTCTTCTTTTCGATGGTGACGCCGGCATAGTTGGCGATGTGCTGGTTCAGGCCGGTCAGGGCGTTGAACAGGGTCGATTTTCCCGAGTTCTGCTGCCCCATCAGCGCGGCGCGGAGACGGTCTTCCCCGCGCCCCGGAATCAAACTCTCAAACAAGGGACACCTCGATCTCCGCCGCTTCGGCGCGCCGCAGGGAAACGAAGGCGCGGCCGATCCCGACCTCGATGGGGTCGTTGAGCGGCGCGGCGCGCATCAGGGTAACGGTGACGCCGGGGGCCAGGCCGATGTCGATCAGGCGCTGCCGGATCGCTCCCCGGCAGTTGAGGCGGCGAATGACCACCCGACCGCCGACCGGGGCCTCGTCGAGGGAGAGGCTTCGTTCCGTTTCGACGCCGCCACAGCCGCAGCGGCAGCCGCGCCCCTCGCCGTCGCGTCCGCGATGCCGCGCACCGCGTCCCAACCACCGCATCATGATTCCGTCTTTCCTTTCAAAGCACTGCCCCGACCGCCGGAGCGGTCGGGGGTCCGGCTATGCTATAGCCTGTCGTTGTCGTTCGACGCCGCGAGACTCACTTGAGGTCGTAGGCGCGAACCCAGATCACCGCGTCCTGGGACAGTTCCTTGCCTTCGTGGGTCTTCGCGGGACCGGTGCCGAGGGCGGCGAAACCCCAGAACCCGGCCTTCGGAATGCCGAAGGTGAAGACGCCGTTGGCGTCGGTGACCGCGACCAGGGCGCCGCCCGCCGGCGCCTTGACCGAGGTCTTGGCGGGAGCGGCGTTGGTCTTCAGATCGGGGGTGGCGGCGATGTATTCGATTTCGATCTCGGCGCCCGCGACAGGCTTGCCCTCGCTCAGCAGCACGCCGGAGAAGGTCGAACCCGCCAGCACGTTGGTCGGCTTGTTCAGCGGCACGATCTCGGTCGGCAGGCCCAGGGGCTCCGCCCAGTTGGTGGGCAGACCGCCCTTGTTGACGTAGGACTTGGCGATCTGCTGGATGAAGATGTCCTCGCCCTTTTCATAGTAGGGGGCGGGGACCACGGCGACCACGTAGTCGCCGTTCTTCTTCACCGGCAGATCGACGGCGAAGGCCTTGGCGGCGTTCTCCGATCCCTTGAAGGTGATCGGCTTCAACGCGGGCAAGAGGTCGGTCTTGCCGTCCTTGGTGACGACGAAGAATTCCCGGGGCTGGCCCATGTCCATGACGTGGCCGTTTTCCATCGGGTGCCAGAACACCAGGCGCATCGGCAGATTGCCCGGCTTTTCGACGTTGACTTCCGGCGTATAGACGAGCTGGAAGTGCGCCTCGGCGGCGGGGGCGGCGGCCAGCGCGCCCAGAACCACCGCCGTCGCGGCCAGACCGTGTTTCATCCGATTCATCGTGGATCAATCCTTATCTTGTTTCAGAAGAGGGCGGAGGGAGCCAGGACGCTCGCCGAACCTCGGATCACTTGCTGATGTCGGTGTGTTTGATCTTGATCACATGGCCTTCTCCGCCGTCGAAGACGACCGTATACGCACCTTCGGGTTTCTTGAACTCAAACTCGCTCAGCTTGTTCATTTTGCCTTCGAGCAACACCTTGCCGTCGGCGCCGACGACGCGCATCGGCACGTTGGAGGCCGAGGACCCGTCGGAAAAACCGCCCTCGCACAGAATCTTGTCGCCGTTGTCGTAGCAGGAGCAAAGCGGGGTGTGCGCCTCCGCCGATTGCGGCAGGGCGGCCCAGGCGAACGCGGCGACGCCCATCGCCCCCAGAATGCGAATGTCGATCATGTCGGAATGTCCCCAGTTGCAGCGCGGTCGCGACCGGCCTTCCCAACATGCCGGTTCCGCGATGCCGCTGCCGGAAGACTATTGCGATTCGTTATCATGAGCAATTGTCTTCGGAGTAACGGGTGCGTTTTTGTCCGGAGGGAAGACGATGCGACCGCGCCAGGTTCGTCGTCGTCCACGGCTCGCCGCCTTCGGCAGCCGTCCTTCTGCCCCATCCGTCCCCGGCATGTGCCGTGCCGGAGGGGATGGGGCACTTAGGACCGTATCCAAGCCGTGTGGATGTCGAGATGATATCGATAATCATTCTCAAGTCAAGGGGCTTGATCCGGTTTTCCGATGGATTCGATCGCTTTCTTCTAACTCCATGATGATTCGGTAAAATATCGACGGGTGGGGGTTTCGCGCCGCCGCCGTGCGCCCTATCATGAAGCGATTCGCCGGGGATTTCGCGGCGGCGAATTTGGCAGGAACCGGAGGCAGCATGCAGTCGCGCAAACGAATCGGCCTGGTCGCCCACGACGGACGCAAACGCGACTTGAGCGAGTGGGTGAAATACAACGAAGGCACCCTATCGCGTCACGAGCTGTGGGCCACCGGCACCACCGGCGGAATGCTGGCGGAGGCCTGCCCCAGCCTGAAGATCGGACGCTTGAAGTCCGGTCCCCTGGGCGGCGACCAGCAGTTGGGCGCGATGATCGCCGAGGGGCGGCTGGACGTGCTGATCTTTTTCACCGATCCGATGACCGCCCAGCCGCACGACGTCGACGTCAAGGCGCTGACCCGTCTGTGCACGGTCTACAACATCGTGCTGGCGCTGACCCGCACCACCGCCGACTTCATCATCCACAGCCCGTTGTTCGAGCGCGGCGATTACCACCCGGTCCGTCCGGACTACGCCGCCTATGTCCGTCGCCGCGACGAGAAGCCGTGATCCGAGGCGGAGGCCCGGCGTTTCGCCGGGTCTCCGCCCCGCCCGGCGTCGCGATCAGGCGGCGCGGATATCCTTCAGCACCCGTTCCACCCCGGCCTGAAGCGCGTCGGCTCGCTGGGCGAGGGCTTCCGCCTCCCGCGCGACCTCGGCGGCGGCTTCGCCCGAGCGCGCGGCGGCGGCGGTGACCCCGCCGATCGCCTCGGACACCCGGCGGGTGCCGCTGGCGGCTTCCTGGATGCTGCGGCTGATTTCGGCGGTGGCGGCGGTCTGCTCCTCGACCGAGGCGGCAAGGTTGCTCGACATCCCGTCGATCGCGCCGATACGCTGGCTGACTCCGGCGATCGCGTCCACCGCCGCGCGGGTCTCGGACTGCACCGAGCCGATCTGTCCGGTGATCTCCTCGGTCGCCTTGGCGGTCTGGTTGGCGAGGTTCTTCACCTCGCCCGCCACCACCGCGAAGCCCTTGCCCATTTCCCCGGCGCGCGCCGCCTCGATCGTTGCGTTGAGCGCGAGAAGGTTGGTCTGACTGGCGATGTCGGTGATCATCTGCACCACCTCGCCGATCCGCTGCGTCGCTTCGGCCATGCCGCGCACCCGGTCGTGGGCGGCGTCGGCCTCGTGGGCGGTTTCGCGTGCGTTCGCCGAGGCGGACTGCACCTGACCGGCGATTTCGCGAATCGCGGTGGAGAGTTCCTCGGTGGCGGCGGCGACGGTGTTGACGTTCTCCGACGCCATCGCCGAGGCGCTGCCGACGTCGCCTGCCATCTGCGCGGATTCCCGGGCCGCCGTCGCCATCGTCGCCGAGGCGGCGCGCAGGGTGTGCGCGGTTTCGGAAACCTGGGCGACGATGGTTCCCACCGCCCGCTCGAGATCGTCGGCGATCGCCAGTATCCCGGCGCGGCGGTCTTCGGCGGCGCGGCGTTCGTTCTCTTCCTCGCGCCGCTTCATCTGTTCGCGTTCCAGGGCGTTGGATTTGAACACCGCGAGCGCGCGGGCCATGTCGCCGACCTCGTCGCGCCGCGCGTCGCCCTCCACCGCAACCTCCAGGTCGCCCTGGGCGAGGCGGTTCATGCCGCCGGTCAACTGGCGGATCGGTCCGCTGATCGAACGCCCGAGGATGGAGGCGACGGCCAGCGTCACCGCCAGACAGGCCAGCGCATAGCCAAGAAGTTCGAGGGTGGCGCGATCGACCGCGGCGGCCAGGTCGTCCACGTACACCCCCGCGCCGACGTACAGGTTCCACGGCGCGTAGCCCTTGGCGATGGACAGCTTGTCCACCGGCACGGAGCCGCCCGGACGCACCCGCTGATAGGTGAGGAACACCGTCCCTTGCCGCTTCACCCCGTCGATGAATTCGCGGATGAAATAGACGCCGTTGTCGTCCTTGGTCTCGAGATAGGTCTTCTTGTTCTCGCTGGCGGGCGCGGGCGCATAGGCGCGGCGCACCCCGTCGAGGGTGTAGGCATAGATGTAGTTGTCGTTGTCGAAGCGCATCGCGCGCACCTGATCGTAGGCCGCGGCCTTGGCTTCGGCTTCGCTCGTCCGGCCTTCCTTGATCAGGGTGTTGTAGCGGTCGATCACCGCGATCGCGGCGTCGGTCAGATCGACCAGCTTGGCCCGCCGTTCCTCCATCATATAACTGGCGATGACGCTGCGCCCGGCGGCGAGAACCCCGCCGAAGCCGATCAACGTCAGCAGAACCAGACTCAGAATCTTTTTTCCGATACTCAAATTGCCCAGCATTTTCCTGGAGTTCTCCTGATCCAACTCGCCAGCCCCCCCCAGGAGGTATAAACCCGTGCGCCGAGCGGGATAACCCGGAAACGCTCCGTCGCCGCGAACCTCATACCATTGGGGGTGTGACCGGAATCACTCCGAGTCGGGCACGGTTTCCGGCCTCGGGACAGGAAAATCCTTGCGAGAGATCGCCGATCCTCGCGCACGTCATGCGGTCTTTCCTTGCGCGAAGCGACGAAAAAAGGATGGGGTTTTGGAGGGCGCCGCCGTCCCAGGGGAAAAACCCGTGGGCGCTGCCCACACCCGCGAAGGGGTCTTGGACCCCTTGACCCCATGCGTTTTTTCTTTGCGCGCAGCGCCGTCAAGCCATCGCTTCCGCGTGACGGTCGATTGCCGCTGCGCGGCGGAAAAATGGAATGGGGTTCGGGGCCCACGGCCCCGATGGGGTCCAGGGGCAAAGCCCCTGATCTGGTTATCGCGCGGCGCGCAGGATGGTGTCGATATCGACGTTGGCTTCCAGGTGGTCGGCGAGTTTGTTCAGGGTGTCCTCGACCATGCGATCATAGGAGACGGAAGCGGCGCGGTTCTGTCCGGCGATATGGCGCAGGAAGGCGGCGCGGAAGCCGTCGGAGGCGAAGATGCCGTGGATGTAGCAGCCCATCACCCGGCCGGTGGCGTCGATCGCGCCGACGGGCTTGTTGCCGAGAGTCACCCAGGGGTTTTCCAGGCCGGGGCCGGTGGTTTCGCCGACATGCATCTCGTAGCCCGCGATCGGGCTGTCGGACCAGCGGTCGTGTCCCGCCACCTGTTCCAACACTTTTCTGCCGCGCATCGAGGTGACGAGGTCCAGGCATCCCAAACCGGGGGTATCTCCGGGCGGGCCTTCGATGCCGTCGGGATCGGACACCGTGGTGCCCAGGCTTTGGAACCCGGCGCACAGGCCGACCAGGAATCCGCCGCGCCGCACGTGGGCGGCGATGTCGATGTCCCAGCCCTCGGCGCGGATGACGTCGAGGTCGGCGCGCGTCGCCTTCGACCCCGGCAGGATCACCACGGTGACGTCGGCGGGGATCGCCTCGCCCGGCTGGACGAAGACCACGTCCACGTCCGGCTCGGCGGCCAGAGGGTCCAGGTCGTCGAAGTTGGCGATGCGCGAAATTCGCGGCACCGCCACCACGATGCGCCCGCCCTTGCGGCTGAAATCCCGGTTTTCCAGGGTCATCGCGTCCTCGGCGGGCAGCTTCGCCGCATCCGCGAACCACGGCACCACCCCCAGGCAGGACAGGCCGGTCTTCGTCTTGATGCCCTCGGTCGCGGGCATGAACAGCGACGGGTCGCCCCGGAACTTGTTGATCAGATAGCCGACCAGCCGACCCCGCTCGCTGTCCGAGATCAGCGCGTGGGTGCCGACGATCGAGGCGATCACCCCGCCCCGGTCGATGTCGCCGATCAGCACCACCGGCACGTCGGCGGCCTCGGCGAAGCCCATGTTGGCGATGTCGTTGGCCCGCAGGTTGATCTCCGCCGCGCTGCCCGCGCCCTCCACCAGCACGATGTCGCACTGGGATTCGAGGCCCCGGAAACTTTGCAGAACCTCGGGCAGCAGCGCCGCTTTGCGGGCGAAGAAGTCCCGCGCGCTGGCCGAACCCTGCATCCGGCCGCGCACCACCACCTGTGCGCCGATGTCGGTCTGCGGCTTCAGCAGAACCGGGTTCATCTCCACCGAGGGCGGAACGCCGCAGGCCAACGCCTGCAACGCCTGGGCGCGACCGATCTCGCCGCCGTCGGCGGTCACCGCCGCGTTGTTCGACATGTTCTGCGGCTTGAACGGACGTACCGACATCCCCCGCCGCACCAAGGCCCGGCATAACCCGGCCACCAGCATCGACTTGCCGACGTCCGACCCGGTGCCTTGGAACATGATCGCGGTCATAGGAGGATATCCCTTCATTGTCTTCCAGGGGCGTTGCCCCCGTACCCCGCCTGGGGCGATGCCCCAGACCCCCTTCTTTTTCCGCGCGCAGCGCAATCGTTCGGATGCCGCGTGACGGATGATTGCCGCTGACGCGGCGAAAAACCAGTAGTGGGATCAAAGGGGCCGAGCCCCTTTGCGGGTCCGGGCAGCGCCCGGCCTTGATTCCCCTTTAGAACTCGATCCCCGGCTGCGCCTTCACTCCGGAGCTACGGAAGGGGTGTTTGACCAGGGTCATTTCGGTGACCAGGTCGGCGGCCTCGATCAGTTTTTCCGGGGCGTTGCGCCCGGTGACGACGACGTGCAGGTCGGCGGGGCGGGCGGCGAGGATGGCGACCACCTCGTCCACGTCCAGATAGGCGTTGCGCAGGGCGATGTTGAGTTCGTCGATGATGACCATGGAGAAGTCGCCGTCGGCGATCCAGGATTTGGCCAGATCCCAGGCGGCGGCGCAGGCGGCGACGTCGCGGGAACGGTCCTGGGTTTCCCAGGTGAAGCCTTCGCCCATGATGCGGAAGTCCACCTGATCGCCGAAGCATTCCAGCGCCCGGCGCTCGGCGGTATCCCAGTTGCCCGAGCCCTTGATGAACTGGACGATGCCGACCTTGCCGCCGTGGCCGACGATGCGCAAGGCCATGCCCAGGGCGGCGGTGGTCTTGCCCTTTCCGGGACCGGTGTGAACGATCAGCAGGCCTTTTTCCACGGTCTTGTCCGCCATCAGGCGGTCGCGGGCGGCCTTGTGCTTTTTCATCTTTTCGGCGTGGCGGCGGTCGAGGTCGGTTTCGCTCATGGCGCGATGTCCGTTTTCAGGGCGAGGGGCAGTCCGGCGGCGACGAAGACGACGCGCCGGGCGGCGGCGGCGACCCGCTGGTTGAGGGTGCCTTGCGCGTCGCGGAAGGCGCGGGAGAGGGGGTTGTCCGGCACGATGCCGAGGCCGACCTCGTTGGAGACGCAGACCACCGGGCCGGGCGCGGCGGCAAGCGCCGCGACCAGGGCGTCGGTTTCGGCGGCCAGGTCGTGGTCTTCCAGCAGGTGGTTGGTCAGCCACAGGGTCAGGCAGTCGAGCAGCACCGGGCGGCCCGGCGGCAGACCGGGGAGCAGGGCGGCGAGGGCCAGGGGTTCCTCGACGGTGTCCCAGGCGTCGGCGCGGCGTTCGCGGTGCAGGGCGACGCGGGCTTCCATTTCGGCGTCCCAGGCGCGCCCGGTGGCGAGGTAGATCGGGCGGGCGGCGCGGCATTTCGCCTCGGCCAGGACCCAGGATTCGGCCAGGGCGCTTTTGCCGGAGCGTGCGCCGCCGAGAACCAGGGAGAGCGGCGGCAGGGGGGCGGGGTCAGAACGCATGGATGCCGTTCACCGCGCCGATCCGCGCGATGCCCTCCAGTTCGCCGTGGTAGTGGTCGATGCGGGTGATCGAGACGAAGTCGATGTCGATGACGGCGGCGTGTTCGGGCGGCAGGTTCAGCACCGTGCCGATCTGGGCGCGGATGCTGCCCGCGTGCGCCACCGCGACGATGTCGCGTTCGGGGAAGCGGGCGGAAATGCGCGCCGCCGCCTGCTTGACCCGTTCGGCGTGGTCGAAGGTGTTCTCGCCGCCGCCCGGCGGACGGAAGCCGAAGGGGTCGGCCCAGAAGCGGTCCGGCGCGCCGGGCTCCCGCGCCGCGATTTCCTCCCACGACAGGCCTTCCCAGTCGCCGAAGAAGCGTTCCTCGAACGCCGGTTCGGTCAGCGCCGCGTCGGGGTCGCAGTCGTAGCCCGCCGCCGCCAGGGCGCGCAGCGTCTTCACCGCGCGGGACAGGCCGCTGGTCAGCACCACCGCGTTCCTGGGCAGGCGCGCCGCCTGCGCCGCGAACAGCCGGGCGTTCGAGGTGTCGCAATCGACGTCGGCGCGGCCATAGACGATCTTGCCGACCACCGGCACCGGCGCATGGCGCACCCACCACCAGCGGGTCTTGACCCCATTCAGCAGCACGGCGGGACCTCTTTTCCTCATGACGGGGCGCGCAGCATGGCGACGGCGACCATCACCAGGATATCGACGAGTTGCGCCCCCGCGCCCAGGACGTCGCCGGTATAGCCGCCGATCTGGCGCTTGGCCAGCGCGGCGAGTCCGGCCACTCCGGCAAGGCCGATGAAGAAGCAAAGGAACCCCTGCCCCGGCCCCAGCGCCACCAGGGCGATGAGGAGGCCAAGAAGGATCGAGGTCCAGGTCGAGCCTTCGGTGGGATAGCCCGAGGACGCGCCGACGCCGTCGGAGCGCGCCGACAGGTTCAGGGTCATCGACACCGGAATCAGGCCGCGCCCCAGGGCGGAGGCGGCGACGAAGGCGGCCAGGGCGTCGAGGGGGGCCAGGCTTCCGGCGGCGGTGGCGCGGATCAGCAGGCTCAGGACCAGGGCGGCGCCGCCATAGGTGCCGACGCGGGAATCGCGCATGATCTCCATCTTGCGCTCGCGCTCGTACCCGCCGCCGAAGCCGTCGGCGATGTCGGCGAATCCGTCCTCGTGCAGCGCGCCGGTCAGCAGCACGGTGGCGGCGATCGCCAGGACGCCGCACAGCGGATGCGGCGCGCCCAGGGCCGACGCGGCGACGAAGACCAGGCCGCCGACCAGACCGATCAATGCCCCCGCCACCGGAAAGGTGCGCATCGCGGTGGCCAGGGGATGGCTGCGCGCGGCGTTTCCGGCGGGCAGCGGCACGCGGGTGAGGAAGATCACCGCGAACAGCAGATCGTCGAACCAGGCGGCGAGGCCGGTGGCCGGGGACGGCGCGGCGGAGGGGGCTGGGTTGACCATAACGGGCGTGATTTCTTTCCGATGATCGTCTATAGACGGGCTTCCCGCGCTTCGCGGACTTTTCGCACTTTAGGGAGAAACCGCCGGATGGTGAAGACCCTGATCGTATCTTCTCTCGACGAGGCGCGCGCCCTGCTGCGCGCCCTCCCCGGTCCCGACGAGGCCGCCGCCGCCGCCCGCGACCGCGAGGCCAATCTGACCAAGCCCGCCGGTTCGCTCGGTCGCCTGGAGGATCTGGCGGAATGGCTGTCGGCGTGGCAGGGACGCCATCCGCCGGTGATGGACAATCCGCACGCGGCGGTGTTCGTCGGCAACCATGGCATCGCGCGACTGGGGGTTTCCGCCTATCCGATGGAAGTCACCGCCCAGATGCACCAGAACTATCTGCACGGCGGCGCGGGCTTCAACACGATGTGCCGGGCGATGGGGGTTTCCTACGACATTTACGACATCGAGATCGATCGCCCGACCGAGGACTTCACGAAGGCCCCGGCGATGAGCGAGGCCGATCTGGTGGCGGCGCTGAACGTCGGTTTGAGCGCGGTGAAGCCGGGGATGAGCGTCTTCTGCCCCGGCGAAATGGGGATCGGCAACACCGTGTCCGCCGCCGCCGTCCTGGCCGCGTTGTTCAAGGGCACGGCGGAGGAATGGACCGGCGCGGGTTCGGGCGTCGCCGGGGTGCACTTGCAGAACAAGATCGACGTGGTGCGGAAGGGCCTTGCCCTGCACACCGCCGACGATCCCGATCCGCTGGAGATCATGCGCCGTCTGGGCGGACGCGAACTGGCGGCGATGACCGGCGCGATCCTTGCCGGGCGGATGCTCAGGGTGCCGATCCTGGTGGACGGGTTCCTCTGTTCGGCCTCCGCCGCCGTTTTGGAATGCACGGTGCCGGGGGCGCTGGCGCACTGCCAGTTCTCCCACGCTTCGCTGGAAGTCGGGCACGCCCTTCTGATGCAAAAGCTGTCCGGTCGGCCGCTGCTGCACATGGACATGCGCCTGGGCGAGGCGACCGGCGCGATTCTCGCGGTCGGCATCCTGCGCTCCGCCGTCGCCTGCCACACCGAGCTTCTGACCTTCGAGGAAGCCCGCGTCAGCCGCAACAAACCCCTGGCTTCCGCGTGAGGACCGCACCGATGAACGCTCCCCGGATTTCCTCTCTCGACGATCTGCGCGCCCTTCTGCGGTCTCTGCCCGGCCCGGACGAGGCGGCGCGCGCCACCGCGATCGACCGCGAGCCCCATCTGACCAAGCCCAAGGGCTCTCTCGGGCGGCTGGAGGAACTGGCCGCCTGGCTGGCCGCTTGGCAGAGGCGTCATCCGCCGGTGATGGACCGTCCGGCGGCGGCGACCTTCGCCGGGAACCACGGGGTGATGGCGCACAAGGTTTCCCCCTGCCCGGTCGAGGTGACCTGGCAGCAGTCGAAGAACTTCGGCGAGGGCGGCGGCGCGATCAACGCGATGTGCCGCTCCACCGGCACCGAATTCAAGGTCTACGACATCGCCATCGACAGCTTCACCCGCGATTTCCTGGACGGTCCGGCGATGGACGAGGCGGATTTCGTTTCCGCCTTCAACGTCGGCATGGCGGCGGTGGAGCCGGGGATGAGCGTCTTCTGCCCCGGCGAGATGGGAATCGGCAACACCACCCCGGCTTCGGCGATGGCGATGGCGCTTTACGGCGGGTCCGAGGACGACTGGGTCGGCTATGGCGCGGGCGCGGTGGGGCCGATCCTGAAGGCGAAAAAGCGGGTGGTGCGCGACGGCGTCGCCCTGCGCCTCAAGGACAAGCCCGACGCGGTGGAAATCGCCCGTCGCCTGGGCGGGCGCGAACTCGCCGCGATGGCCGGGGCCACCCTGGCCGGGCGTCTGCTGAACGTGCCGGTGCTGCTGGACGGCTTCCCCTGCACCGCCTCGGTCGCCTTCCTGGAGGCGTTCCAGCCGGGGGCGCTCGACCATTGCCGCGTCTCCCACGCTTCGGCGGAAGCCGGGCACGCGCTGTTGTGCGAACGCCTGCGCCAACGTCCGCTGTTGCACATGGGGATGCGTCTGGGCGAAGGCACCGGCGGGGTTCTCGCGGTCAACCTGTTGCGCGCCGCGGTGGTCTGCCATACCGAAATGGCGACCTACGAGGAAGCCGCGGTCGCCCGCAACGAAAGATAGGACGGACAGGCCGGGGCTTCGGGGCGGAGGCCCCGGTCTGGTTTTTCGATGGCGCGTCGGCTATCCTGCGGCGCGGATGGGGTTTTCGGGGGGAATTGGGCGATGATCTGCCGGTGTTGCGGAAGCGAAGTGCGTCGCGTGTTCCTGGATCTTCAGGCCTCGCCCGCCGCCAATTCGTTCTTGTCCCGCGCCGACCTGGACAAGCCGGAACCCTATTACCCCCTGTGCGTCCACGTCTGCGAGAAATGCTTCCTGGTGCAGATCGACGAGGAAAAGGCGGCGGCGGAGATCTTCAACTCCGGCTACGTCTATTTTTCCAGTAGCACCGAGGCGTTCGTCCGCCACGCCGCCCTCTACGTGGACAAGATCGCCGCGCTGCTCGGGCTGTCGGCGGACTCCTTCGCTGTGGAGGCGGCCTCCAACGACGGCTATCTGTTGCAGCACTTCCAGGCCAAGGGCATTCCCTGCCTGGGGGTGGAGCCCTCCGGCTCCACCGCCGAGGTCGCCCAGGCCAAGGGCATCGACACCATCGTCGATTTCTTCACCGCCGCGCAGGCGGAGAAAATCGTCGCGGCGCGCGGGCAGGCCGACCTGTTCGTCGGCAACAACGTCACCGCGCACGTGCCGAATCTGGCCGATTTCCTGTCCGGCATCGCCCGGTTGCTGAAACCGCAAGGCGTCGCCACCCTGGAATTTCCGCATCTCCTCAATCTGATCCGGGAACTCCAGTTCGACACCGTCTATCACGAGCACTTTTCCTACTTCTCGCTCACCGCCTTCGCCGAGGCGCTGCGCCGCAACGGCCTGTACGCCTGGAAGGTGGACGAGGTCGCGGTGCACGGCGGATCGTTGCGCGTCTACTGCGCCCGGGCGGGCAGCGGCCGTCCGGTCGAGGCCAGCGTCGCCAAGGTGTTGGCCGACGAGGCCGCCGCCGGATTGAACCGCATCGAGGCCTATGACGGCATGCAGCCCAAGGTGGATGCCCTGTGCCGCGACTTTCTGGGGTTCCTCTGCCGGGAAAAGGCCAAGGGCGCGACCATCGCCGGATACGGCGCGGCGGCGAAGGGGAACACCTTCCTCAACTATTGCGGCGTCAAGCCCTTCCTCATCGACTTCGTCGCCGATCTGACCCCGGCGAAGCAGGGCAAGTTTCTGCCCGGCAGCCGCATCCCGGTGTTCGGCGAAGCGGAAATCGCGGCGCGCAAGCCCGATTATGTCGTCATCCTGCCCTGGAACTGGGAACAGGAAATCCGCCAGCGCCTGTCGTTCATCGGCGCATGGGGCGGACGGTTCGTCACCGCCGTTCCGGAATTGCGGGTGAGCGAGGCGTAATCCCGTCCGCCGTGGGTCATCCGTGCAGGCGGTTGACGATGTCGCGCCAAATGCGGGCGGGCAGGGTGCCGCCGCCGACCGTCTTCATCGGCGAATTGTCGTCGTTTCCCAGCCAGACGCCGACGACGTAACGGTCGGTGAAGCCGACGAACCAGGCGTCGCGCCCGTTCTGGGTGGTGCCGGTCTTGCCCGCCGCGGGCACCTCGGGGCGGGCCTGGCGTCCGGTGCCTTCGACCAGCACGGCGGACAGGATGTCCGTCACCTGTTCGGCGGCGGCGGCATTGGCGACGCGGCCCGGTCCGCCGCCGCCGGGCTTGTCGAGAATGTGGCCCGCCGCGTCGCGCACCGTGTCGATGCCGCGCGGCCAGACCCCGATTCCCCGGTTGGCGAGCGCGGCGTAGGCGGCGGTCAGGTCGAGCAGGGTGGCCGAGCCGCTGCCGAGGACGATGCTGGGTCCGGCGTCGTCGGGCTGGGGCAGGCCGACGCGGGCCAGGGCGTCGCGGACGGTCCCGCCGCCCAGGGTCTGCCACAGGCGCACCGGCACGGTGTTGAGGGAATGAATCAGGGCCTCGCGCAGGGTGACCGGCCCCCGGAAGCGATCGTCGGAATTGCGCGGCGACCAGCCGCCGATGCTCACCGGCGCGTCGTCGATCACCGTGTCGGGGGACAGGCCGCGCGCGAAGGCGGCCAGATAGACGAAGGGCTTGACCGTCGATCCCGGCTGGCGCGCCGCCTGGGTGGCGCGGTTGAATCCTCCGGCGACATAGGTCCGGCCGCCGACCATGGCGCGCACCGCGCCCGCGCGGTCCATCACCACCACCGCGCCCTCGCCGACCTTATGCGCGTCGCCGTCGCGGGCGAGGGTGGCGGCCAACGCCTCCTCGGCGATGCGTTGGGCGCGCGGATCGAGGGTGGAGCGCACCCACAGGTCGCGGTCCGGCGGACCCAGGCGGTCGCCGACCGTATCCAGAACCCAGTCCGTGAAGAAACGAGCCTGTTCTCCGGCGGCGGCGGCGACGGCGGCGCGGCGCGGCACCTTGTCCGCCTGTTCGGCGGTCAGGTATCCGGCGTCCGCCATGTTGCGGATCACCTGCCGCGCCCGGCGGTCCGAGGCTTCCGGCGCGGACAGCGGGTTGTAGCGCGATGGCGCCTTCAGGGCGCCGATCAGGGCGGCGGACTGATAGATGTCGAGGGTCTTCGCCGGGCGGGCATAGAAGCGCCGCGCCGCCGCCTCGACCCCGTGGGTGCCGCCGCCGAAATAGACGCGGTTGAGGTAAAGCGCGAGGATCTGGTCCTTGCTGAACTTCGCCTCCAGCCAGAAGGCGAGCATCAGTTCCTGGACCTTGCGGTTGATCGTGCGGTCGCGCGACAGGAACAGGTTCTTCGCCAGCTGCTGGGTGATCGTGCTCGCCCCTTGGCACACCCCGCCGGCGCGCAGATTGACCCACATGGCGCGGGCGACGGAAAGCGGCGCGACGCCGAAATGGGAATAGAACGAGCGGTCCTCGGTGGCGAGCAGGGCGTGGATCAGGTGCGGCGACATCTCGGTCAGGCGGACCGAGCCGCCGTGCAGATCGCCGTAGGAGGCGATCAGGCGGCCGTCGGCGGATTCCACCACCACGGCGGGGCGGCGGGGTTCGCGCGCCGCCGCGTCCGGGTCGGGCAGGCCATAGGCGCACCAGATTAGGTATCCGGCGAGCGCGATGCCGCACCGGACCAAAGCCGCCGCGCCCCAGCGCAACAGGACGCGCCGCCAGCCGCCGGGGCGGGCGGGCGATGCCTTGGCTTTTTTCGGCTTGGCGCGGCGGGCCATTTGCGCGGCGGGTTCCCTGAATCGGCGGCGTCGGCCCGAGTCTAGAGCACATTCCATTCCAGTGGAATCGCCGATAACGAAAGCGCCGCGCCCGGAGGAACCGGTCGCGGCGCCGTGGTGGAGGGGGGAGGTCCGCCCGGACCTTCCCCGAATCGCGGCTCTTAGAGCAGCTTCAGATCGACGGCGGAGGACTTGCCCTTCTTCGGGTCGCGCTGCAGCTCGAAGCTCAGCTTCTGACCGTCGTTCAGGGTCGACAGACCGGCGCGCTCGACAGCGCTGATGTGAACGAACACGTCCGCGCCGCCGTCTTCCGGCTGAATGAAACCATAACCCTTCTGGGCGTTGAACCACTTCACGGTGCCGTTGGCCATTTTCTTCAGTTCCTTGTTGAAAGAGATCGCAGTATATCCGGGGTCCACGCTTTCCTGAAACCCCGAAGTCGTGATTACGCCGCGTTCGGAAGCGTTCGCGGTGAAGATTTGCGACGGCGGCGCCTCGCCGACGCGGGTTTCTGCGGTCCCGGCTGCGCGGGCCGGGTTTTTTTCTGCACGGCGGCGGGGGCGCCGCCGTCGTGCAACAGGGTGCGGGCGATCAGTTTTTCGATGTCGCGCAGCAGGCCGCGCTCCTCCGCCGGATCGCACAGGGTGATCGCCACGCCCGAAGCGCCCGCGCGGGCGGTGCGCCCGATGCGGTGGACGTAGACCTCGGGCACGTTGGGCAGCTCGAAATTGACGACGTGCGAGACCTCGTCGATGTCGATGCCGCGCGCCGCGATGTCGGTGGCGACCAGGATTCGCGTTTCGCCGCTTTTGAAGGCGGCGAGGGTGCGGGTCCGCTGGCTTTGGCTTTTGTTGCCGTGGATCGCCGTGGCGGCGATGCCCGCCTGGGTCAGGTGCTTGACCACGCGGTCGGCGCCGTGCTTGGTGCGGGTGAAGACGATGGTGCGACCGGTCGCCTCGGCGGTCAGCAGATCGACCAGGACGGCGCGCTTGTCGGCGGAAGCGACCGCGATCACCCGCTGCTCGATCAGATCAACCGGACGCGACACCGGGGTGGCGCGCACCTCTTTCGGCGACTTCAGGAAGTCGTCGGCGAGGGCGCGAATCGGCGGCGGCATGGTGGCGGAGAACAGCGCCGTCCGGCGCGCCGCCGGGGTCTTGGCGAGGATGCGACGAATCGCGGGCAGGAAGCCCAGGTCGAGCATCTGGTCGGCCTCGTCCAGGACCACCGCGCCGACCGCATCCAGACGCGCCGCGCCGCTTCCCATGTGGTCGAGCAGACGGCCCGGCGTCGCCACCAGGATATCGACGCCCCGGGCCAGGGCGGCGATCTGCGGCCCGGCCTTCACTCCGCCCACCACCACGGCGGACGAGAGCTTGAGGAAGCGGCCATAGGCGCGGATGCAGTCGTCGATCTGCGCCGCGAGTTCGCGGGTGGGGGTCAGGATCAGGGCGCGGCAGGTGCGGGGCTGCGGACGCGCCGCCTCCGCCGACAGGCGTTGCAGCAGGGGCAGAACGAAGGCGGCGGTCTTGCCGGTGCCGGTCTGCGCGATGCCGACCACGTCGTGGCCGGCCAATCCCAGGGGAATCGCCGCGATCTGGATGGCGGTGGGGGTTTCGTAGCCTTCCGCCGCGATCGCACGCAGCAGGGACTCGGTCAGGCCGAGTTCGGAAAAAGTCGTCAAATCAGGTCCGTTCATGATACCGACGCGCCGGTTCGTCCGGTTCGCCGTCGGCGAAAAGTCTGGGGAGGAAGCTGGCGTAGATCCGCTGCCCGGTGGCGCCCCGTTCGCGGGGCAACTCGATGGCGGCAGTCCGTATGAAGCGCAGCGCATCCAGATGAAGCGCCGCCAGGAACCGGGATTCCCGGTCCGTCTACGCACGGCGCTTGGTCCCGCCAGATGCGCACACTTCACCGCAAAGTACAAGAGCTTTCGGAAAATCCGGGCCGACCGGCCCGGCGGCGCCGCTTTCTATTTGTCGTGCATCACCCATTCGCCGGACCAGTTCTCCGGCGGCGGTTCGACGCTGAAATGGTCGCAGCGTTCGATATAGAGCCGCGAGGGCGTGTCGTCGGGACGGGCCGCCAGCGCCCGCCCGAACGAGGTCTTGGCGCGGGCGAAGTCGCGTCCGCGATACAGGGAAAGCCCCTCGCGGAAGTTCCCCAGGACGTCGGCCATGTTGGGGAAGGTCTGCGGGGTGTGGAATTCCAGAAGCTCGTGGATGCCCACCGCCTCGGTCTTGCCCTTGACCACCACCTTGTCGATCTCGCGCATCCGATAGGTGGATTTGAGCGCATGCACGGTGAATTCGCTCAACAGCGCCTGCGCGCCGTACTGCTTGCAGGCGCTTTCCAGGCGCGAGGCGAGGTTCACCCCGTCGCCGATCACCGTGTAGTCCATGCGCTTCGGCGAGCCGATGTTGCCGGAGACCACGGTGTCGGTATTGAGGCCGATGCCGATGGCCAGCGGCCGCAGCCCGGCGGACTGGCGGTGAAGATTGAAGTCGGCGAGTTCGCGCATCATCGCGATGGCGGCGCGCACCGCGCGGTCTTCGTCGTCGTCGTGGCCGAAGGGGGTGCCGAACACCGCCATGATCGCGTCGCCGATGAACTTGTCCAGCATGCCGCCCTCGGCCTGGATGCAATCCACCATGCGGGTGAAATAGGCGTTGAGCAGTTGCACGATGCCCTGCGCCCCCAGTTCCTCGGACAGGGTGGTGAAGCTGCGGATGTCGGAAAACAGCACGGTGGCGGTCTTCGCCTGGCCGCCCAGGATGTCTTCCCCGGCTTCCAGCAGGCGGTCGGCGAGCGCCGCGTCCATGTAGCGGGACATCGTGCTCTTCATCCGTTTTTCCGAACTGATGTCCTCGATCAGGATCATCGTCCCCATCGCGCCGCCCTTGCCGTCGCGCAAGGGGGAGACGGTCATGTTCACCGAGACCGTCTCCCCCCCGAGGGCGAGGGTGGCGTCCACGGTGTGTTCGGGTTCGCCCTCGGCGGCAACCTTGGCGATGCGTTCGAGCGCCCAGTCGTTGGGCGCGGCGAACAGGTCGCTGGCCCGGGTTCCGGTCAGGACTCCCGCCTTGAGGATGCGTAAGGAGGCGGCGTTGGCGGTGACCACCACGCCCTCGGGCGAGACGGTCAAGACGCCGTTGGACATGCTTTCCAGCATGCTTTCGTTGTAGTTCTTCACCGCCTGCACGTCGTCGAACAGCTTGGCGTTCTCCAGGCCGATGGAGATTTGCGCGGTGAAGGCCTTCAGCCTGGCCTCGTCGTCGGCGGAAAAGGCGCCGCCCCGCTTGTTCAGGACCTGGGTGACGCCGATCACCTTGCCCGCCTTGTTGGAGACCGGCACGCACAGGATCGAGCGGGTGAAAAAGCCGGTCTTCTTGTCGAAGCCGGGGTTGAAGCGCAAATCGGCATAGGCGTGGGGGATGTTCACCGACCGCCCGGTGGAGAACACCGCCCCGGCGATGCCCGCAGTGTTGGGCAGACGGATTTTTTGCGCGCCCAGGCCTTCGCCGATTTCGGTGTAGAGCTCGCCGGTCTTCTCGTCGTTGAGGAACGGGGTGGAGCGTTCGGCGTTGAGCATCCGGGTGACCGCGCTCATGATCTTTTGCAGCAGCGGCCCCAGCATGATCTCGGTCGAGGCCTCGGTGACCACCCCCAGGAAGGCGTTTTCCTGGGCGCGGCTGGCTTTCATGCTCTGCACGAACAGGCTGCCCTGCAAGACGATCGCCGCCTGGGTGTTCATCGCCTCGATCAGCGCGAGGTCGCGTTCGTCGAAGTCGCCCCTGGTCTTGTTCAGGACCTGGGTGACGCCGATCACCTCGCCCCGCATGGTGCGGATCGGCGCGGCCAGAACGTTGCGGGTGACGAAGCCGGTGCGGCGGTCGATATCGGCGTTGAAGCGCGGGTCGGCATAGGCGTCGGCGACCACCAGGCCGACGCCGTTGGCGAAGACGTGCCCGGCCAGGCCGCTGGTGTTGAGGATGCGGATTTCGCGGGTGACGCCGCCGACCACGACGCGGGAGTAAAGCTCGCGGCTTTCCGGATCGTTGAGGAAGATGGTGCCGCGTTCCGCGCCGAGGGACCGGGTGGCGGCGTCGATCAGGGTTTGCAGTTGCGAATCCAGGCCGGATGCCGCCGCCATCCGGCGGGTCAGGTCGAGCAGAAGGGGGGCGTCGTCGTCCGGAAGGGGGGCGTCAGCGGCCATGGGGTGCCTCCTGTTTTTCCAGCAGGTCGCGCAAGTGCTGAACGGTGTCGCGGAGTTCGCCGATTTCCGCCGCCGCTTGGGTTTCGCTGGTCTGCATGCGCATCGCGAAGTCGTCGCGCAGCCGTTCCAGCGCCTCGCGCAGGGAGGTGGCGGTGGCCTTGAGTTCGGCGATTTCGGCGGCGGCGGCGGCGCGCTCCGCCTGCAACCGGTGGTCGGCCTCGAACGCCTGGGCCTCCAGCGCGTCGTGCAGCGCCTGGGCGGTCGCCTGAAGCTGCGCGATGGTGCCCCGGCTTTCGCTCAAGGCATCCTGGATCGCCGCGTCGCGTTGGCTTTGCGCTTCGTCCAGCGCCTCGCGCAGGGCGCGCACCGTCTCGCGCAGGTGGCGCTCCGTCCGCTCCTGATCGGTCACGGAGAATTCGTCCGTCGCGGCGGTCATCCGGGAGCCTTCGCAATCTTGTGACGATGCACCACTGTGCCACAAACCGGCGGGAAGCGGACAGCGGAATTCGATTCATCCGAAGCGTGAAAAACGATCGTTTGTGGCGCTGGATGGGGGTTTCTACACTGACATTATGGGTTTGTCGTCCGCCCTCGGCGGATGGGACGACTTCGAGGCGCGAGGCGATGGGGCTCGATCGGCGCGAAACGGATCGCCTGAAGACCTGGGTCGGTCGCACCGAAACCGTGCGCGACGATATCGTCGCCGCGCAGGTGGCGGCGATGTCGGCGACCATCGATCGCGACGATCCGGCGCCGCTGCCGGGCGATCCCCTGCCCCCCCTTGTGGCATTGGCTGTTTTTCATGCCGCGGATGCGCCGCTCCCTCCTCGGGCGCGACGGACATCCGGCGCTGGGTGGTTTTCTGCCGCCGGTGAAGCTGCCGCGACGGATGTGGGCGGGCGGGCGTCTGACCTGGACCGCGCCCCTGGAAATCGGCTTCGCCGCCGAGAAGGTCTCGACGGTCCAGGACGTGCAGGTGAAGGAAGGCAAGACCGGGCCGCTGGTCTTCGTCACCGTGCGGCACGAAATCTTCCAGGATGGCGCGTCCCGCCTGACCGAGGAACACGACATCGTCTATCGCGACTACGACCCGCCCGGCGCGGCGAAGCCCAAGCCGCTGCCCGCGCCCGCCCAGCCCGAATTCAGCCGCGTCGTGACCCCCGACCCGGTGCTTCTGTTCCGCTATTCGGCGTTGACCTTCAACGGCCATCGCATCCATTACGACCGCAGTTTCTGCACCGAGGAAGAGGGCTATCCCGGCCTGATCTTCCACGGCCCGTTGACCGCCACCCTGCTGGTGGATCTGGTCCGGACCGAGGTCCCCGGCGCGGTTTTGCGATCGTTCTCGTTTCGGGCGGTCAGCCCGTTGTTCGATACGGCTCCGTTTTCCATTCACGGCTGCAAGACCCCACAGTCCGCTGACGGAGCGTATACCCTCTGGGCGACGAACCCGGAGGGGGCACTTGCCATGCAGGCGGAGGCCAGGATCGCGGTCTGACCCCCCGCGTTCCCGGCCCGAAGGCCCCGCCATCGCATCGGCAGGACTGGGGAAAAGGCCCCGGCCTCGCGCCGGTCCCCTCGTTCCTTTTGGCGCGAGCCGGGGTCTTTTCCTCGTCCAAGGCGGATGGGCGTTCCATCCGCCGGATCGCCGCCCGGTTCGTCCGCGCCGGGGCGGAAGTTTTTGCTTGTCTCGGGAAAATCGGCTTTAATGACCCTTCCAACCTTGTCGAAGGCTGGCCTGGGGGTCGCCGTGAGCCGAACGTTGCCGCCTTTGGTGGCGCTGCGGAGTTTCGAATCCGCGGCTCGCCACTTAAGCTTCAAGGATGCGGCGGAGGAGTTGAGCGTCACTCCTTCGGCGGTCAGTCACCAGATTCACAACCTGGAGACGTTTCTCGGGGTGCGCCTGTTCCTGCGGATGAACCGGTCGCTCAAGCTGACCGGGGCGGGCGAGACCTATGTGCTCAAGGTGCGCATGGCCTTCGACCAGATCGAACAGGCGACCCGCGATCTTTCCTCCTCGGCCAGCGTCGACGTGCTCACCCTGACCGCGCCGCCCAGCCTGACCGCCACCTGGCTGGTGCCGCGCCTGCGGACCTTCCGCGAGCGGTACCCGGACTTCGACGTCCGGGTCAAGGGCACCATGGACGATATCGACTACGCGCGGGAAAACGTCGATGCCTCGGTTCGCTATGGCTATGGCGACTGGCCGGGGGTGGAGATCGAACACCTGCACACCGAGCGCATGCTGGTTCTGTGTTCCCCCGCCCTGGCCAACGGCTCGCCGCCGTTGCGTCGGCCTTCCGACGTGCTGCGGCACACCCTGATCCATTCCGAAAGCCGATTGACCGGCTGGAACGACTGGCTGCGTGCCGCGGGCGTTCACGGCGTCGAGGCTCCGGGCGGTTTCCGCTTCACCCACTCGGCGCATTCCCTGCGCGCCGCCGCCGACGGCCTGGGCGTCGCCTTCGAGAACGACCTGATGGCCGCCGACTCCTTGGCCGAAGGAACCCTGGTGGTGCCCTTCGCCGAGGCGTTCGAGGTGCCGCGCCCCGCCTCGTACTACTTCGTCTGCCCCGCCGAGAAACTGCTGCTGGAACCCAAGGTTCAGGCGGTGCGCGCCTGGCTGCGCGACGAGTTCAAGGCGTCGGAAGCCGCGCGCACGGCCTAACCCCCATCCCCCGGAGAGCGGGCGAAAAGCGAAGGGCGGCATGCGCCGCCCTGTAACGTCTTGATATTTTAATGGTGCCCCCGGGGAGACTCGAACTCCCACGTCCGCAAGGACAACAGATTTTGAGTCTGCCGCGTCTACCGGTTCCGCCACAGGGGCCTGTTCCGTCCGGAAACCGCGACTATACGTAGCGCATCGCCGCCGTCAAGCCCGAAGCGGCGATCAAACAAAACGGGCGGCCCGATCGGGCCGCCCGTCGCCGGATTCGCGGAAGGCGAACCTTACGACTTGTTGATCGGCCACACGACCTTGCCGTGCAGCTCGTTCATCACTTGCGCCAGGCCGGTGTACATCGCGGCGATGGCGGTCAGCATGCCTTCCCAACCCGCCAGGGTGTGGAAGGTGTGGGCGATTTCGCTGCCGTGCAGGGCGTTGGCCAGCACCAGCAGGGCGAACAGCCCGATCAACAGGCCGAAGGTGACCTGCAACGCGGTGTTCAGGCGGAAGGTCGCCATGAACAGCACGAACGACATCGCGCCCCAGATGCCCAGGAAGAAGGCCATCGAAATCGGCGACGCCGGGGTGATGCCGGTGACCATCTTCGGCAGCATGATCAGGGTGCAAAGCGCGATCCAGAAGCAGCCGTAGGAGGTGAAGGCGACGGTGCCGAAGGTCGCGCCCTTCTTCCATTCCATCCAGCCGACGAACAGCTGGGCGAGGCCGCCGTAGAACAGGCCCATGCCCAGGATCATCGAATCCAGGGGGAAGAAGCCGGCGTTGTGGGCGTTCAACAGGAAGGTGGTGAGGCCGAAGGCCAAAAGGCCGAGCGGCGCGGGATTGGCGGTGGTGTCGGCAATCACGGTCTTGGGCGCCGAAGGATCGATCGTGGGTCCACTCATAGGTTTTTCTCCAGCTTGCGCGTCCGGTCCATCTCCGGACGATCGTTTCGTTGGTACCATCGAGCCCGGCGCCCCCCCAGAGCGGACGGTCGGAACGCGGCGCGGGCGCGGTGCGCTTTGAACGAATTCAAAGTTCACCGGCAATCCGCTGGCCGCGAACCAGACAGTCCGTAATGTATCCTTGACAAGAACGGTTCCAAAAAAGAATCCATCCCTCCCCCAAGGACGCCCCATTCGGGTAACGGCTCCAGCTCATCGAAGCCCGGATGATAGTCGGTCGGGAAACGAAATCAATCTCGATTTTCGGCAGGGCTTCGCGCAATAAAATTCGCCCCTTCGGAGCGCTTCCGAAGGGGCGGGACGGCGGCGGTTCAGGCGCGGACGGGCAGCGCCTGGGCGGAGAGCGAACGCGGCGGCTTGACGATCAGGCCAATACCGGCGGCGAAGAAGCACAGCACCGAGGAGATCAGATAGGCGGCGCCGTAGCCCCCGGTGGTGTCCAGGATATAGCCCGCCGCCAGCGGACCGAACACTCCGGCGACACCCCAGGCGGTGAACAGGATGGCGTAATTGAAGCCCATGTTCCGGGTGCCGTAGAAGTCGGCGACCGCCGACGGATAGACCGCCAGCATCGCGCCATAGGAGAAGGTGATCACCATCGACCCGGCGAGAATCGTGCCGAAGCTGTGGAAGTTGGAAAACATCACCAGGGTCGCGCCTTGCAGCAGGTAAAGGATCGCCATGGTGCGGCCGCGCCCGATCTTGTCGGAAACGAAGCCCGACATCGGGCGTCCCAGGGCGTTGGAGATCGAGATCATCGACACCATGGCGACACCCATGTTGACCCCGGTTTGCAGGGTGGCGATCTTCGCCAGATGGCCGATCAGGATCAGCCCGGCCATCGATCCGGCCAGGAACATCAGCCACAGCAGATAGAACTGCGGCGTCTTCAGCATCTCCTTCCAGCCGAGGTCGAGCCCCGGGGCGGCGGCCTGCGCCGAGGTCGCGGCGGCGACCGGAACCTTGGGCACGGCCAGGAACTGCGCGAACAGCACGATCGCCAGGCCGAAGGCGACGCCCAGAATCTTGAAGGTGGCGAATACCCCGTAGGAGGCGATCAGGAACTTGGTCAGGGGCGCGATGTAAAGGGGGGCCAAGCCGAATCCGGTGACCACGATGCCCGCGATCAGGCCCTTGCGTTCGGGCGGGAACCACTTCACCGCCGCCGGCGTGGTCGCCGAATAGCCCATGCCGATGCCCGCGCCGGTGAGCACGCCGAAGCACAGGATGACCCCCTCCAGGGTCGGGAAGACGCTGCACAGAACCAGGCCTAGGCCGGTGAATACGCCGCCCGCGGTGGCGACGATGCGGGGGCCGAACATGTCTTGCAGGCGTCCGCCCACCAGCATGATCGCGGCGAACATCACGATCGCCACGGTATAGGGCAGCGAGGCCTGAAAACTCGTCCACTTGTAGGTGCCGCTCAAGTTGGCGGAAAAGATGCTCCAGGTGTACAGGCAGCCGAACATCAGGTTGATGCTCAGTCCCGCCAGAACCACGATCCAGCCTCGATTGAAGCCACTCGCCATGTTGTTTGATCCCCTCGTCGTTGTCATGGGCGCATGGGTGCCGGACGATGTTCGCGCCGCCGCCGCGATCCTCGTCCGCCGCCGAACCGGCTTCCCAATAGTCGGCGAGCGGACGACCCCGTTTCATTTGAACGGAGACAGGATATCTTATCGCGTTGGCGCATTAATCCCGGCCAGCCAAGTGCGCTCTTGGCAGAAGCAAAGATCAAACACATGCAGGTCAATTAATACAGTCACGATTTGTTTCAATTATTATCAAAATGTAATTTTTTCTTTTATATTATGGCATTGACCGCAAGGCTTCGCCGTACCGCCCGGCGCCGGACTCGCGCGTCCGTTGGAAACGGTTTATACTCAAAGCCACGCAGGACGAGGATGAAGCGACGATGGAGGCAACGATGATCACCCACCACGCGGCGCTGATTTACACCATGGTGCTGGTTTCCGCGGCGGACCGGGATATGACCGACGCCGAGCTCAAGGTGATGGGGACCGGCGTCAAATCCCTTCCCGCCTTCCGTGGGTTCGACCCTGCCGAACTGACCCGCATCGCCGAGGATTGCGCCGCCCTTCTCGACCAGGACGACGGCCTGGAGCGCGCCCTGGACCTGATCCGCGTGGCGCTTCCGGTGAAGCTGCGCGAGACCGCCTATGCCCTCGCCTGCGACGTCGCGGTGGCCGACGGCCACCTTGAGCAGGAAGTCCTGCGCATGCTGGAAATGATCCGCCATCGTCTGGACGTGGATCGTCTGACCGCCGCGGCGATCGAACGCGGCGCGCGGGCGCGCGCCGTCGCCGCCTGAACCTTCGGTCCCGGCATGAAAAAACCCGGCCCCCGCGAGGGGGCCGGGTCTGGTTTTCGCGGCTGGGGCAAGCCGGACTTAGAAGTCCATGCCGCCCATGCCGCCCATGCCGCCCATGCCCGGCATCGCCGGAGCGTGGCTGTGCTTTTCCGGGGCATCGCCGATCATCGCCTCGGTGGTGATCAACAGACCGGCGACCGAGGAGGCGTCCTGAAGGGCATGACGCACCACCTTGGTCGGGTCGATGATGCCCGCCTTGACCATGTCTTCGTACTCGCCGCTCTGGGCGTTGAAGCCGAAGGTCGGGGCGGCGTTCTCCAGGATCTTGCCGGCAACCACGGCGCCGTCGAAACCGGAGTTCTCGGCGATCTGACGCATCGGCGCCTGCAGGGCGCGGCGGACGATGTCGATGCCCACCTTCTGGTCGTTGTTGGCCGGGGCCAGACCTTCCAGCGCCTTGGAGGCCTTGAGCAGGGCGACGCCGCCGCCCGGAACCACACCTTCCTCGACCGCCGCACGGGTGGCGTGCAGGGCGTCGTCGACGCGGTCCTTCTTTTCCTTCACTTCGACTTCGGTCGCGCCGCCGACCTTGACCACCGCGACGCCGCCGGCCAGCTTCGCCAGCCGTTCCTGAAGCTTCTCGCGGTCGTAGTCGGAGGTGGCGTTCTCGATCTGGGCGAGGATCTGGTTGCAGCGCGCCTCGATCTCTTCCTTGGCGCCGGCGCCGTCGACGATGGTGGTGTCGTCCTTGGTGATCACCACCTTCTTCGCGGTGCCCAGCATGTCCAGGGTCACGGTGTCAAGCTTGATCCCCAGTTCTTCCGAGATCACCTGGCCGCCGGTGACGGTGGCCATGTCGCCCAGGATCGCCTTGCGGCGGTCGCCGAAGCCCGGAGCCTTGATCGCCGCGACCTTCAGGCCGCCGCGCAGCTTGTTGACCACCAGGGTGGCCAGGGCCTCGCCTTCCACGTCCTCGGCGATGATCAACAGCGGCTTGCCCGACTGCACCACCGCTTCCAGGACCGGCAGCATCGGCTGCAAGCTGGTCAGCTTGGTCTCGTTGATCAGGATGAAGGGGCTTTCCAGCTCCACCACCATCTTCTCGGTGTTGGTGACGAAGTACGGCGACAGATAGCCGCGATCGACCTGCATGCCCTCGACGACGTCGAGTTCGGTCTCCAGGCCCTTCGCCTCTTCGACGGTGATCACGCCTTCGTTGCCGACGCGCTCCATCGCCTGGGCGATGATCTTGCCGATGGCGGCTTCGCCGTTGGCGGAAATCGTGCCGACCTGGGCGATCTCGGCGTTGGTGGACACCTCGCGCGAGGTCTTCTTGATCGCCTCGATGACGGCCTCGACCGCCAGGTCGATGCCGCGCTTCAGGTCCATCGGGTTCATCCCGGCGGCCACCGCCTTGCAGCCTTCGCGAACGATCGCCTGGGCGAGAACGGTCGCGGTGGTGGTGCCGTCGCCGGCCAGATCGTTGGTCTTGGAAGCGACTTCCTTGACCATCTGCGCGCCCATGTTCTCGAACTTGTCGGCCAGTTCGATTTCCTTGGCGACGGTGACGCCGTCCTTGGTGATGCGGGGCGCGCCGAACGACTTGTCGATGACCACGTTGCGGCCCTTCGGGCCCAGGGTCACCTTGACCGCGTCGGCCAGGATGTCGACGCCCTTCAGCATGCGCGAACGCGCATCGGTCGAGAATTTGACTTCTTTGGCAGCCATAATCGAATTCCTTCAGGTGGTTTGCGAACGGAGTTCGGAAACGGGCGTTCCGTCCGGGATCAGCCCAGAATGCCCAGGATGTCCGATTCCTTCATGATCAGGACGTCTTCGTCGTCGATCTTGACCTCCGTGCCCGACCACTTGCCGAACAGCACGTTGTCGCCCGCCTTGACGTCGAGCGGGGTCACGGTGCCGTCTTCGTTGCGGTGGCCGGAGCCGACCGCCAGGATCTTGCCCTGCATCGGCTTTTCCTTGGCGCTGTCGGGGATGATGATGCCACCCGCGGTCTTGGTTTCGACGTCCTCGCGCTTGACCAGGACACGGTCATGCAACGGCCTGAATTTCATAGTCTCCTCCAGGTATCTTGAACTATAGAGACTCCCCGCCCGAAAGCGGCGCGGGGACGATGTTCAGACGGTTCGTTGGCACTCTCCCGTCTTGAGTGCTAACGAGGTAGTCCGGAGCCCGTGGGGTGTCAAGGGGGAATCGGAAAGTCAGACGGTCTCGCCGTCGTCCGCTTCCGCCCGTTCGACGTCGCGGGCGCGCCGCAGATGGCGGATCAGATAGACCCCCATCGCGGCGGAGGCGACGAACAGCGCCGCGCCCAAGCCGATGCGGAAGGCGGGGTCGATGTGGACTCCCGAACCGATCAGCACGAAGACGATGGTCTGCGGCAGATAGCCCGCCGCGGACCCCAGGACGAACGGCGCCCCCGGCACCCGCGACACCCCGGCGACCAGATTGGTGGCGACGTTGCTGCCCACCGGAAGGAAACGGATCAACAGGGTGGTGAGGAAGGGGCGGTCGGCGAGGATGGCGTCGAACTTGGCGATGCGACGGCCGAAGTGGCGCTGCACGAAACCGCGACCGAGCAGCCGGGCATAGGCGAAGGCGATGACGCAGCCCATCGTCGCGGCGGCGGTGGCGAGGAGGCTGCCCTCGGCGAAGCCGAAGGCGTACCCCCCCAGGAAGGCGACCGCCTGGCGCGGGAAACCGACGGCGGTGACCGCCGCCCCTATCGCCAGGAACACCAGGTCGCCGCGCAGACCCTTGCCCTTGACCTCGGCGTCCACCCAGGCGGTGTCGAAAAGGTCGGACAGGCCCGCCGCCTTCAGCCCGTAGCCGATGGCGACCAGGGAGACGATCAGGACCAGTCCCTTGAGGTAGGGTTTGATGGCTTTCAGCCGCTCATTCATCGGCGGCGTCGATCTCGGGGACAGAGGCGCGACGGATCAGCCACATCACCCCCAGAAGATCGCTGATGCCGACCAGGGCGCGGTCGATGGTGCCGTACTTCGACACGCCCTTCTCGCGCGGGCGGTGGTTGACCGGCACCGACACCACCGATCCGCCGCGCCTCAAGAACAGGGCGGGCAGATAGCGGTGCATGTGGTCGAAACGCGGCAGATCGAGGAAGGCCTCGCGGGAGAACAGCTTCAGGCCGCAGCCGGTGTCCGGCGTTTCGTCGTTCAAAAGCGCGCGGCGCAGGGCGTTGGCGAATTTCGAGGTATAGCGCTTCACCGCGCTGTCGCGGCGCTTGTGGCGATGCCCGGCGACCAGCAGGCGGTCGGGGTCGGCGGCGGCGCGCAGGCACTCCAGCAGTGCTGGAATGTCCGCCGGGTCGTTCTGTCCGTCGCCGTCCAGGGTGGCGATGAAGCGCGCCCGCGCCGCTTTCACTCCGGTGGCGACCGCCTGGCTTTGGCCACAGCTTTCGCGGTGGCGGACGGTCCGCAGGCGAGGGAACGCCGCTTTCGCCTCGGCCAGCTTTTGCGGCGTGCGGTCGTCCGAGCCGTCGTCGACGTAGATCACCTCGAACTCGGCGACGCCATCGAGAGCGGCGTGAATCTCCCCGACCAGGGAAAGGATGTTGTCCTGCTCGTTCTTCACCGGAACGACCACCGCCAGTTCCGGTTCCGCCTGCTGTTTCCGCATCTGCGCCGCCGTGGAAAATCTTCGGTAAAACCCTGCGCGCCTTGTTAACACGCCCCCGCGCGCATCACAACGCCTTCGTCGGCGCGCACCGCCCAGATAGGCGCGGCGCACCGCCTCGGGCTGGGCGTCGGCGATCAGGCGTCCGCGATCCAGCACCAGAACCCGCGCCGCGAAGTCGAACACCGTGGCCATGTCGTGCTCGGTGAACAGCACGGTCAGGCCGCGTTCGCGCGACCGCGCCCGCACCAGCTCCATGAAATCGGCGCGTTCGGAAGGCGCCATCCCGGCGGTGGGTTCGTCCATCAGCAGCAGGATGGGATCGCGGATCAGCGCCATCGCCAGTTCCAGGCGCTTCGCATCGCCATAGGACAGCGCCGCCGAGGGAGCGTCGGCGATGGCGGCGAGGCCGACCTCGGCCAGGGCGGTCAGGGCCTTGTCCCGCGACCGGTCGGAGAGCGGACGGGTCAGCCGCCGCCAGTGGGATTCCCCCGCCGTGGCGACCAGCCGCAGATTGTCGATCGCGGACAGCGAGCGATACGGCGCGGAGGTCTGGAAGGTGCGCGACACGCCGCGCCGCGCCACCGCCTCCGGCGGCAGGCCGAGAATCGGCTCGCCGTCCAGAAGGACGCTGCCGCCGTCGGCGGCGACCGCCCCGCCCAGGATGCCGAACAGGGTGGATTTGCCCGCGCCGTTGGCGCCGATCAGGGCGGCGATTTCGCCCGCCGGAAGGTCGAAGCCGACCTCCTCCAGAACCGGCGCGCCGCCATAGGCCTTGCGCACGTCGCGCACCGACAGAAGGGGCGGGTTCATCGTCCGCCTCCGTCGCCGCGTCGTCCCAGCAGGCCGCCCGGCGCCGCCTGCGTCAACAGCAGGATCACCCCGCCGACGATCATCTGCCAGGCCGGGGTGACGGTGGAGACCACCGCTACCCCCAGGGTATAGGCGACCGCGCCGACCACCGGACCCAGGGGGTGGGCGATGCCGCCCAGCAGCACCATCACCAACCCGTCGATCGATTGCGGAATGTCCAGAAGGGTGGGAAAGGCGCTGCCCTTCAGCAGCACCAGCAGGCCGCCCGCCAGCCCGGCGACGCCGCCTGAAATCGCGAAGGCGATCACCTGCGTCGCATCCACCGGCAGGGCGTCGGCGCGGGCGCGGGCTTCGGCATCCTGGGCGGCGCGCAGGGTGAAGCCGAAGGGAGCGCGATACAGCCGCGCCAATCCGGCCAGAACCAGGGCGAAGCACCCCAGAACCAGCAGAAAGAACCCCTCCGGGGTGTCGAAGGGCGGCTCCGGCCACAGGCCGAGAATGCCGTTGTCGCCGCCGGTCAGCGCCACCCACTGGAAGGCGGCGGCATGCAGCAATTGCGAGAACGCCAACGTCAGCATCGCCAGATAGACGCCGCGCATCCGCTTGACCAGGCCGCCGAACAGAGCGGCGGCGACGGCGGCGGCGAACAGCCCCGCCAACAACGCCAGCGGCAGGCGCGCGCCCGCCCGCGTCGCCAGCGCCGCGCCGTATCCCCCCCCAGGCCGAAGAACGCCGCGTGACCGAAGGACACCATGCCCGCCCAGCCGAGCAGCAGATGCAGGCTGGCGGCGAACAGGGCGGCGATCAGCGCCTGGCTGGCGAGGTCGAGGGCGAAGGGCGACAGAACCGGGGCGGAGGCCGCCGCCGCGACCACCATCGCCGTGCAGATCGCCCGGGCGCGGCGCGGGTATCCGGTCTCGGGCGGCGAAGGCAGGGCGAGGGGGCGGTGCGGCTCCGCCGCGCCGGCGCGGCCGAACAGACCGTGCGGGCGCGCCGCCAGGACCGTCGCCATGATCAGGAACAGCATCGCCAGCGTTCCCTGCGGCCAGACCACGATGCCGAAGGCGGAAACCAGGCCGACGATGGCGGAAGCGACGAACGCGCCGCCCAGGCTGCCCATGCCGCCGATCACCACCACCTGGGTGTCCAGGCTGTGGTGCAGGGTCTCCCTCGGCAATTGCAGCGCGCCGCCCAGCCCGGCCAGCGCCGATCCCAGCATGAACACGCCGGTGAACAGCCGGTCCTGGCGGATGCCCAGGGCGGCGGCCATCTCGCGGTCGTCGGTGGCGGCGCGGACGATGCGGCCGAAACGGGTGCGGTGCAGCACCAGCCAAAGCCCCCCAGAACCGTGGGCGCGAAGCCGATCAGGAACAGGTCGTAAAGCGGCAGTCGCCGCCCCATCACCAGCACCGCGCCCTCCAACCCCGGCGCGCGCGGCCCGATCACGTCCTGCGCCCCCAGATCATCGGCACCGCGTCGTGCGCGATCAGCACCAGGCCGAAGGTGGCGAGCAAGGGCAACAGGTCGTGCCCGGCATAGAGGCGGCACAGCACCAGACTCTCGATCGCCGCGCCCAGGATCGCGGTGGCGATCGCCGCCAGGGGCGCGGCCAGCCAGAAGTTCACCCCCAGCCGGTCGATCAGGGTCCAGGCGACGTAGGCGCCGACCATGAACACCGTGCCGTGGGCGAAGTTGACCACCCGCGTCACGCCGAAAATCAGCGACAGTCCCGCCGCCACCAGGAACAGCGAACTCGCCCCGGCCAATCCGTTCAGTGCCTGAATCAGAATGAAGTCCACGACCGCCCACCAAAACCCGTGGGCTCCGCCCACACCCGCAAAGGGCCTTAGGCCCTTTGATCCCAATACTTGTTTTTCGCGCGCGGCGCCATCGAACCATCACGCGGCATGATGGATGATGGCCGCTGACGCGGCGAAAAAACGAATGGGAGGCGCGGAAGGGCCGAGACCCTCCGCGACGTTTTTTCTTCGGCTACTTCGCCGCCGGGCGGAGTTTTTTCACCGCTTCGGCGTCGGGCAGAACCTCCGCCCCATCGACGTAGCGCCAATCCACCATGCGCCCCTGGCCGTTCACCAGGGCGGTCTTGCCGACCCAGGCGCCCATGGTGGACTGATGGTCGGAGGCGCGGAAGGTGACCGGGCCGGAGGGCGAATCGAAGGTCAGTCCCTTCAGCGCGCGAATCAGGTCGTCGGTCTTGGTCGATCCGGCGCGGTCGATCGCCGCCTTCAGCGCCAGACCCATGTTGTAGCCGACCAGGGAGCCCATGCGCGGGTCTTCCTGGAACCGGGCGCGATAGGCGGACACGAAGGCGTCGTGGGCGGGGGGTGGAGATCGCCTCCCACGGATAGCCGGTGACGATCCAGCCTTCCGGGGTTTCCGGCCCCAGCGGCACCAGATAGTCGGGTTCGCCGGTGAGCAGCGAAACCACCGGCCGGTTCTTGAACAGGCCGCGCGCCGCGCCCTCGCGCACGAACTTCGACAGGTCGGAGGAGAAGGTGACGTTGAAGATCGCGTCGGGCCGGGTCTGTTCCAGCGCCTCGACGGTCGGCCCGGCCTCCAGCTTGAACAGGGCCGGCCATTGCTCGCCGACGAACTCCACGTCGGGACGCGCCGCCTTCAACAGATCCTTGAAGTTGCGCACCGCCGCCTGACCGTATTCGTAGTTCGGCGCGATCGTCGCCCAGCGCTTGGCGGGCAGCTTCGCCGCCTCGCGCGCCAGGATCGCCGTCTGCACATAGGTGGAGGGCCGCAGGCGGAAGGTGGTCGGCGTGCCGTTGCTCCAGGTCAGGGCGTCGGTCAACGGCTCGGAGGCGAGGAACACCACCTTGTGCTTCGCCGCGTAATCGGACACCGCCAGCCCGACGTTGGACAGATAGGTTCCCGCCAGCAACGCCACCTTTTCGCGGCGCACCAGTTCGTTGGCGGCGGTCAGCGCCTGCTCCGGCGTGCCCGCGTCGTCGCGCGCGACGATCCGCAAGGGGCGACCGTTCAGCACGCCGCCCGCCGCGTTGATCTGTTCCACCGCCAATTCCCAGCCGTTGCGGTAGGGCAAGGTGAAGGCGGGAATGCGGGAATAGGAATTGATCTCCCCCACCTTGACCGGTTCGGCGGCATGCGCGGCGGCGGCGAACCCGGCGGTGAAGGCGAAAACCACGGCGAGACCTTTCAGGTTCATGGCCGCAACTCCTGTTCCGAAATGGGGGTCATATAACTATGGATATAAATACCCGCATTTTCCGCCGGGTCAAGATAGGAACGTGGGGAAGGAAAGAACTTTGCGGAGGGCCTTGGGCCCTCCGCGCCTCCCTTTCGTTTGGTTTTCGCCGCGTAGCGGCAAACAACCGTCACGCCGCGTAAGGGCTTTATCGCGCTGTGCGCAAAACTCTGAGGAATGGGAGGGGCGGAGGGCCCAAGGCCCTCCGCGACGTTTTGGTTTTACCGCAGTTTCAGCCGCTTGAGTTCGCGGTCGATCCAGTGCCGGGTCAGGGTTTCCTGCACGGTGTTCTGGGAGAGGCGCTCGCGCAAGCTGGCGAAGTCCACCCGTTCCAGGTCCTGGTCCTGTTCGGCGCAGGTGAAGACCACGGTTTCCTTGCCGGTTTTCGGGTCGATCTGGCGTTGCAGGCACTGACCGCAGATTTCCTTCATCATGCATTGCATCGGCGCGTTGATCGAACCGACGGCGTGGTGGCAGGGTTTCAGGTGTTGTTCCAGCGCGCCGTGGCGGGCGGCCTTGACCGCCGCCATCATCCGGTCGGAGCCGATGACGATGATGCGATCGACGTCGGGCAGGCGGAGGGAGGTTTCGCCCAGTTTGCCCTCGGCATAGGCGACCATCGCCTGCACGATGTTGCCGGTGAAGGTCTTGTCTCCGGGGCGTTCGGGGGTGAAGTCGGCGGGTTCGTCGCAGCACCACACCACCACGTCGGAGGCCGCCAGGATGTCCGGCACCTTGAAGCGGTCCGCGCCGCGTTTGTAGCCCGCGAAGTAGAGAACCTTACAGTTCCGGTCCTTCAGCGCGCGCCCGATAGAGAACAGCACCGCGTTGCCCAGGCCGCCGCCCGCCAGCATCACCGTCTGGTTTTCCGGCAGTTCGGTGGGGGCGCCGGTGGGGCCCATCACCACCAGCGGTTCGCCGGGGGCGAGGTGGGCGACAAGGTCGGACGATCCGCCCATTTCCAGCACGATCATCGCCAGTTCGCCCTTCTCCGGATCGACCCACGCGCCGGTCAGCGCCACGCCCTCCATGGCGAGCATGGTTTCGTCGGTGGTTCGCGCGGTTTCGGCATAGTTTTGCAGGCGGAAGAATTGGCCGGGACGGAAACGTTTGGCGGCGAGCGGCGCGTCGACCACCACTTCGACGATGTTGGGGGTCAGGCGGGTGACCCGCTTCAGGGTGGGGCGCAGATCGCGGTTGAGTTTGGCGAACAGGGCCTCGGCGTCGGGAGCGGCGGGTTTGGCCTTGGCCAGGGTGCGCCCGATCACCGGCGCGCCGGCGCGGGCGCTGGCCATCGCGGTGACGACGTTGCCGGAGAATCCGGGGTGGAGGTCGCCGAAGAAGGAGACCGGCATCCCCGCCTTTTCGGCGGCGATCAGCACATGGGCCTGGGTGGGCTTGGAAGAATCTTCCGGCGTCACCGGGTTGCCCTCCTCGTCGAGGGCCTGGAAGTGCTTGCCGTCCACCGCCAGTCCGCCTTCGCCCTCGCGGGCCAGGGTGATGTTGGGGATGGTTCCGGCGGCGACGATCACCGTCTTTGCCGGGAAGGCGGCGATCCGTCCGTCGGCGTGCTTCACCTTCAGCGTCGTGGCCCAGCCGTGGGCGTCGGCCTCGACCGCCTGGGGAGTCCATTCCTCGGCGATGGAGATGCCTTCCTCCAGCGCCTTGACGATTTCCTCGTGGTTGTTGCGATAGGCCGGGGACTCGGTCAGCTTGCGGCGATAGACCAGGGTGACGCCGCCCCAGCCGCGCAGCAGTTCGAGGACGCGCGGCGCGCGGCCTTCCGCCGCTGCCTGGGCGCGTTCGGCGCGGAGGGCGCGGGCTTGGCCCAGGAATTCGTCGGCGATTTCCTTTTCCCCGTCGTTCATCCGTTCGCGCAAGGCCGCCTCGCCCCGTTCGGCGGCAAGGGTCTCGTAGCGGGAGAGGAACTTTTCCACCTGCACCGGATAATAGGCGAGCGCCTCGGTGCAGGAATCGACGGCGGTCAGTCCGCCGCCGATCACCGCCACCGGCAGGCGGACCTGAAGGTTGGCGATCGACTTCGGATGCGCCGCGCCGGTCAGTTGCAGTGCCATCAGGAAGTCCGATGCTTGGCGCACCCCGGGCTTCAGCTTACCGTCCATCGGCACCAGGGTGGGCTTGCCCGCGCCCAGGCACAGGGCGACGTGGTCGAAGCCGTAGGCCTTGGCCTCGGCGAAGCCGAGCGACGAGCCGAAGCGCACCCCGCCGAACATCCGGAAGCGGCGGTCGCGTTCCAGCAGCAGGCGGATGACGGTCAGGAAGTTCTTGTCCCAGCGCACCGTGATTCCGTACTCGGCGACGCCGCCGAACCCGGCGGTGATGCGTCGGTCCAGGCTTTTCCACAGGGTGCGGACGTCGCGGACCGGCTGGAAGTCCACCGCCGCGCCCTTGGCGTCAACGCCGCAAATCGCCGGGTCCATCGGCTCGATCTTCAGGCCGTCCACCGCGGTCACCGCGTGGCCGTCGCGCAACAGGCGCTGCGCCAGGCTGTAGCCTGCCGGGCCGAGGCCCGCGATCAGCACGTTGTAGCCGGTTTCCGGCGCGGGCAGCGGGTGGCGGATCGAGAACGGATTCCAGCGGGTGAGCAGGGAATAGATCTCGAACCCCCAGGGCAGGTCCAGGACGTCCTTCAGCGACCGGGTTTCGATTTCCGGAATGTTGACCGGGTCGCGCATCTGGTTCTGATAGACGCAGCCGACCATGCAGTCGTTGCAGATGCGGTGGCCGGTTCCGGCGCACAGGGGGTTGTCGATGCAGACGATGCCCAGGGCGGAAATCGCATACCCGGCGGACTTCGCCGCGATCATTTCGGAGATGCGTTCCTCCAGCGGACAGCCCGCCATCGTCCGGCCCAGCGGGTTGACCGCCAGCGCGCCGGTGGCGCGGTCCTTCATCCCTTGGGAGCAGGAGTCCTTCCCCTGGTTGTGGCAGGTGATGCAATAGTTGCCCTGGTCCAGGGCATGGGCGAGGTCGGCCCCCGGATCGGTGAGGGCGAAGCCTTCGCGACGCCGCCAGTCCTCCGCCGGGGCCTCGCGGACCGGAATGCCGCCGTTTTCGCCCTCGACGGTGTGGACCAGGGCCGTCGCGTCGCGCTTACCGGGATGGACGAACAGCACGCCCTTGCCGTGGGCGCGCCTGCCGGAAGGCGTCAGGCTGGCCCAGGCGGCGAATTTCGCCGCGGCGTCCAGGTCGGCGGCGTGGGCGTCGGGAGATTCCATCCAGCCGAGCACGGCGCGGGCGAAGGTTTCCTCGGCGAAAGGCGCGCCCAGGCGGGCCTCGATGTCGCGGGTCAGGCCTTCGCCGTCCAGGGCCGATGCGTCCTCGGGCTTGATCGCCTTCAGCGCCTTCCGTTGCACGAACAGGCGCTTGACCGCGAAAAGGGGCGACAGGGATTCCTGCGCGGCGCGCAGCCGGGCCAGTTCGCCCTCCACCCCGAACAACTGGCCGACGAAGGCCTCGACCGTGGGGGCGAGCGCCAGCATCAGGTCGGCTTCCGCCTTGCGGGACATCGGCTCGGTTGCGGCGCGCGCGGCGACCAGGACCTCGGCGCGCTCGGGGTCGCGGGTTTTCAGAAAGGACAGAAACGCCGCGTCCAGGCGGGCCAGCCCTTGGCGGCGGTACAGATCGGCGAACCCGAGGCCGAAGCCCAGGTGCAACGCGGCGGAACCGACGAAGGTATCCATGAAAAGACTCTCCGCAAATGCTATGTAATGGATACGAAAGGCTGGCGGGACGATGATGCTTCGCCCTTGGCGTGCCGCCGTTCTTATTGAGCCCATGCGGGATTTCTCGCATCTTGGCGCGGTTTTGGAGAGTCCAAAATCGCATCCTGTCAACCCCTTTGGGTGGGGCGGCCGGAAAGCCGCGCAAACCGCCGCAATCGCTGAGTCGAAGGAGTCGTCGATGTTCCCATCCGAAGCCCGCGCGCCGACCGCCGAGGGCCTGTTCTTCGTCCCTGCCGGGCTCGAGTCGCGCCGGGCGGCGCGCATCGTCGCCGAGGCGCTGTCCGGCTGCGACGATGGCGAGCTGTTTCTGGAGGCGCGGCGGCACGAGGCCGTCGGTCTGGACGATGGCGTCGTGAAAACAGCGAGTTACGGTAGCGGATACGGTTTCGGTCTGCGCGCGGTGGCGGGCGAGGCTACCGGCTATGCCCATGCGGAGGGTTTCGACGAGGCCGCCCTGCGCCGCGCCGCATCGTCCGTCGCGGCGGTACGCGCGGGTCACGGCGGTTCCCTGGCGTTGTCGCCGCCGCCGACCAACCGCCGCCTCTACGGCGATTTCGATCCGGTCGAGGAAACCCTCTTCGCCGACAAGGTGGAGATCCTGAAATCCATCGATACCTACGCCAGAGGGCGGGATGCGGCGGTGCGGCAGGTGATGGCCTCTCTGGCCGCGTCGTGGCAGGCGGTGGCGGTGCTGCGCGCCGACGGTTCGCTCGCCTTCGACGTCCGTCCGCTGGTGCGGCTGAACGTTTCGGTGATGATGGAGCGGGGCGGGCGGCGCGAGACCGGTTCCTTCGGCTGCGGCGGCCGCGAATCCTACGGCCGCTTCGTCACCCCGGACGCCTGGAAGGCGGCGGTGGACGAGGCGATTCGCCAGGCCGAGGTGAACCTGGATTCGGTGGACGCCCCGGCGGGCGAGATGACGGTGGTCCTGGGTCCGGGCTGGCCCGGCATCCTGCTGCACGAGGCGATCGGCCACGGCCTCGAAGGCGACTTCAACCGCAAGGGAACCTCGGCGTTCTCGGGCCGGATCGGCGAGCGGGTGGCGGCGAAGGGGGTGACGGTGGTCGATGACGGCACCCTGCCGGAACGGCGCGGTTCGATCTCCATCGACGACGAGGGCACGCCGTCGTCGCGCACCGTGCTGATCGAGGACGGCATCCTCACCGGCTATATGCAGGACCGGCTCAACGCCCGCCTGATGGGGGCCGCCGCTACCGGCAACGGACGGCGAGAAAGCCACGCCCATTGTCCGCTGCCGCGGATGACCAACACCATCATGCTGGCGGGAGAGGCCGATCCGGCGGAAATTCTCGCCTCGGTCAAATCCGGCCTTTACGCGGTCAACTTCGGCGGCGGCCAGGTGGACATTACCTCGGGCAAATTCGTGTTTTCGGCGTCCGAGGCCTATCTGATCGAAAACGGCCGGATCGGCGCGCCGGTCAAGGGCGCGACCTTGATCGGCAACGGCCCCGATGCGCTGACCCGGGTGTCCGCGATCGGCAACGACCTGCAACTCGACAAGGGCGTGGGCACCTGCGGCAAGGACGGTCAGGGGGTGCCGGTGGGGGTGGGGCAGCCGACCCTACGGCTCGACGGACTGACCGTCGGCGGCACCCGGGTCTGAAACCGCGCGGGAGGTGTGCAGGGCGTCCCAGGTCTTCGCTTCCTCGCCGATCGAAATGTCCACCAGGGCGCGATAGATCGCCGCTACCGGCGCCGGGTCCGCCCCGGCGGCGGCGGCGTGGGCGGCGGCCTTGGCCACCACGTCCTCGACCCGCCAGGGCACCACCACGTCCGCCCGCGTCGGCTTGTGGGCGGCGGCGCGACGCACCCAGGCCAGACGTTCCGCGATCAGCGGCGCGATGCGGCGGTCGAGATCGTCGATGGCGGCGCGGATCGCGGCCAGGTCGGGGGCGGTGTCGGTCATCTGCGGCTCCATGATGCGGGCCGTTCCTTTGTGCCATAAATAACCGGAAAAGACTGCCGGATTACGCCGGTTCGACGGAAACCTCGACCGGCGGCACCATCCACGAGGCGAAGCCGGTGTCGTTCATCACTTCGATGAACTTGGCGGCGTGGTGCGGTGGTGCGGTCCGGCCATGTCGCGCAGCATGCGCAACGCTTCGACCGGGGCGTAGCTGGGCTTGTAGCAGCGGCTGTCGATCAGCGCCGAGAAGACGTCGCCGATCGCGGCGACCATGGACAGATCGTCGATGTCGCCGCCCATCAGACCGTTGGGGTAGCCGGTGCCGTCCATCCGTTCGTGGTGGCGCTCGGCGACGTTGATCACCTCCGCCGGGACGCCGTCGGAGCGGCGCAGAATCTCCCCCGCCGCCAGGGCGTGGCGGCGGATCACCACCATTTGCGCGGTGTCGAGAAGTCCCGGTTTGTAGAGGATGCCGTGCGAGATCACCCGCTTGCCGAAATCGTGGGCGAATCCGGCCTGCGCCATGATCCCCAGATCGCCGTCGCGGATGCCGATCTCCCGCCCGAAAAAGGCCAGGACCGAGGCGACGCTCAAGGAATGGACGAAGGTATAGTCCTCGTGCGCCTGCAACGCCTTCATCACTGCGGTGACGTGGCCGCGCCGCACCGCATCCACCACCAGATCGGCGGTGTTCGCGATCAGACGGGGGTCCAGCGGCATGTCGGCGGTGGTGCTGGCGAACACCGAGGAATAGGCGCCCCGCGCCGTGCGCAGGACCCGGCGGACGTCGATTTCCAGATCGTCCCAGGCGCGTTCCGCCCGTTCGCCGCACATCGCGTTGAATTCGAACAGGAAGGCGCCGGTCTCGGCGGTTTCGTCGATGCAGCGGTCGATGATGCCGGTGGACAGCATCTCGCGGATGTGGGGGGGTGATCTGGCGCGCCACCAGCATGATCGGCACGTCCATGTTGGCGTGGCTGGTGCGCACCGAATAGGCGACGTCGAGTCCGCTCAAGGACTCCAAACGTTCGGCGATGACCATGGCGGAAAAATCGGCGGTGTTGACCAGATGCAGCGCCAGCCACCCGTCCTCCACGGCGACCGCGCGGTAACGGAAACGCATCGTCTCGGCGATCCGCTGCCGAGTCGCACGGTCCTGGCACGCTACGAGAATCTTTGGCCTTACTACCACACACTCCCGAAGCCCGGATGGCCTCCGGCGGGCTCCCTGTCCCGGTCCGATCCCCGCTCTTTCCGGCGGGCGTTACGTAACAATCTACTCAGTCTAGCACAGAGATTCAGCCCCCACATCCTGGGAAACGCGGCCCGGAGACGGCATACCCCTGGCCTTGATACCGAGCGCACAGCCCCGCATGCAAGCGGATTCTCCGCGCCGCGTCCGCCTGGATTCGCGCGCTGAGGGGGAAAAGCTCAGGAAGGTGTTATCTTTCCGGTCGTTACCTGGGCGCCAGCGCCCGCCAGCCGATATCGCGGCGGCAGAATCCTTCCGGCCAGTCGATGCGATCCACCGCCGCATAGGCGCGCGCCTGCGCCTCGCGTACGTCGGCGCCGCGCGCCGTCACCCCCAGAACCCGCCCGCCGTCGGCGAGAATCCGATTCCCTTCGGCGCGGGTTCCGGCGTGGAACACTCGCACCCCTTCCTCCGCGTTGGCGGCGGCGAGTCCCCGGATTTCGGTCCCCTTCATCGGCTCGCCGGGGTATCCCCTGGCCGCCATCACCACCACCAGAGCCGCCTCGTCCCGCCATTCCGGCTCGATCCGGTCGAGCCCCTGGTCCGGAACCGCCGCCAGCAGCGGCACCACATCGGACTTCAGACGGCTCATCAGCACCTGGCATTCGGGGTCGCCGAAGCGGACGTTGAATTCGATCAGGCGCGGCCCCTTGGCGGTGATCATCAGTCCGGCGAACAGCACCCCGGCGAAGTGGCAGCCTTCCGCCGCCATGCCCGCGACGGTGGGGCGGACGATCCGCTCCATCACCTCGGCGACGACGGCTTGCGTCATCACCGGCGCCGGAGCGTAGGCCCCCATGCCGCCGGTATTGGGGCCGATATCGCCGTCGCCCACCGCCTTGTGGTCCTGCGCCGCGCCCAGGGGAATCGCCGTCTTGCCGTCGATCAGGGCGAAGAAGCTCGCTTCCTCGCCCGCCAGGAATTCCTCGATCACCAGTTCGCCGCCCGCATCGCCGAAGGCGCGCTCGGTCATCATCAGGTCGATGGCGGCCAGCGCTTCGTCCACGGTCGCCGCGACCACCACCCCCTTGCCCGCCGCCAGTCCGTCGGCCTTGACCACGATCGGCGCGCCCTGGGCGCGCACGTAATCCTTCGCCGCCGCCGCGTCGGTGAAGCGGGCATAGGCGGCGGTGGGAATGCCGTGGCGGGCGCAGAAGTCCTTCATGAAGCCCTTCGAACCCTCCAGCCGCGCCGCCGCGGCGGTCGGCCCGACCGCCTTGATTCCGGCGGCGGCCAGAGCATCCACCAAGCCCGCCACCAGCGGTCCCTCCGGTCCCACCATCACCAGATCGATCGCCTTTTCCCGGGCCAGGGCGACGATTCCGGGAATGTCCATCGCCGCGACCGGCGGGTAGGTCGCCACCTCGGCGATGCCTGCGTTTCCCGGCGCGCAGACGAGTTCGGAACACAGAGGCGACGCCTTGATCGCCGCGCACAGCGCGTGTTCCCGACCGCCCGAACCCACCACCAGAATCTTCATGCGACTTCCCCTTTGCGCGATTGCCTGCCAGAGTGTAATCGATCGCGAAGGCGGGGCAAGTCCCGCCGCGTTTCCCGGTTTTTTCCAGCGTCCGGACCATGGCCGAATCCACCCATAACCAGCCCGATCTGTCGGTCAGCGGCCTTGCCGCCGCGCTGAAGGCAAGCATCGAAAGCGCCTTCGGCCTGGTGCGGGTGCGGGGCGAGATCTCCCAGCCCAAGGTGGTCGCTTCCGGACACTGCTATCTGCGGCTGAAGGACGCCCACGCGGTGCTGGAGGCGGTGATCTGGCGCGGTTCGCTCGCCCGCATGTCGGTTCGCCCCGAGGACGGGTTGGAGGTGATCGCCACCGGCCGCCTCACCACCTATGGCGCGCGGTCGCAGTATCAGATGATCGTCGAATCGATCGAGGTGGCGGGCGAGGGCGCGCTGCTGAAACTGCTGGAGGAGCGCAAGCGGAAACTCGCCGCCGAGGGTCTGTTCGCCGCCGAGCGCAAGCGCCCGATCCCCGCCCTGCCCACCGTCATCGGCGTCGTCACCTCGCCCACCGGCGCGGTGATCCGCGACATCCTGCACCGCCTACGCGAACGCTTTCCCCGCCATGTGCTGCTCTGGCCGGTTCGGGTGCAGGGCGAAGGCGCCGCCGCCGAAATCGCCGCCGCGATCGCCGGTTTCGACGCCCTGCCGCCCGACGGGCCGATTCCCCGCCCGGATCTGCTGATCGTCGCGCGTGGCGGCGGCAGTCTGGAGGATCTGTGGCCGTTCAACGAGGAAATCGTGGTCCGCGTCGCTTCCGCCTGCTCCATTCCCCTGATCTCGGCGGTCGGGCACGAGACCGACACCACCCTGATCGACTTCGCCGCCGACCTGCGCGCACCCACTCCCACCGGCGCGGCGGAAAAGGCGGTGCCGGTGCGCCTGGATCTTCTTGCCCGCGTCGGCGAATTGGCGGCGCGCCTGCCGCGCGCCTTGGTCGCGGCGACCGAGAACCGCGCCCGCCATCTGGAGGCCCTGGCCCGCGGTCTGCCCCAACCCGAACGCCTGTTGGCGGAGGCGACGCAGCGCCTCGACGACCGCGCCGAACGCCTGGACGCCGCCGCCCGCCGCCGCATCGACCGCGACGCCCTGCGCCTGGACTCCGTCGCCGCCCGCCTGCGCACCCCGCGCGAGGTCGCCGAACGCGCCGCCGCCCGCCTGTCCACCGCCGAGGCCGCTCTGGTCCGCGCCTTCCAGCGCCGCGTCGAAACCGCGCAAGCCCGCCTCGACCACCGCGCCGCCCTGCTGGAGAGTCTGTCCTATCGCCGCGTTCTCGATCGCGGCTTCGTCCTGGTGCGCGACGCGGCTTCCGGCGCGCCGCTCGCCCGCGCCGCCGCCGTGCCGCCGGGCGCCGCGCTCGCTCTCGTCTTCGCCGACGGCGCCGTCGCCGCCGTCGCCCACGGCGCCAAACCCGCCAAACCGGGAAAAACCGATCCCCGCCAGGGAAGCCTGCTATGAATAACACTAGGCCGGGCGCTGCCCGGACCCGCCGGGACCTGGAGGCCCCGGGCCCCCATTTGTTTTTCGCCGCGCAGCGGCTATCGTTCCTCGCGCGGAAGCGGTGGTTCGATGGCGCTACGCGCGAAAAACCAGTCATGGGATCAAAGGGGCTGAGCCCCTTTGCGGGTGTGGGCGGAGCCCACGGGTTTTTCCTGCTGTTCTTTTTCCTTCTTTTCTCCCTTCCCGCGTTGGCCGCGCCGCCCGAGTTGCGGGGCGAGGCGGAGCAGGGCGGCGCGGTGTTCGGCCGGGCGGCGGCGGGGGCGAAGGTTTTCCTCGACGGGCAGGCGGTGCCGGTGGACGGGGCGGGGCGTTTCGTTCTGGGATTCGCGCGCGATGCCGCGCCGCGCGCGGTGCTGCGGGTGATCGAGTCGTCCGGCGCGGCGGCGGAGGTGGCGTTGGCGGTGAAGCCGCGCGCCTGGGAGGTGCAGCGCATCGACGGCCTGCCGCAGGACAAGGTGACGCCGCCGCCCGCCCTGCTGGAGCGCATCGCGGCGGACAACCGGGCGATCGCGGCGGCGCGGGCGCGCATCGGCGGACGGGCGGATTATCTGTCGGGATTCGTTTCGCCGGTGGACGGGATCGTCAGCGGGGTTTTCGGCGCGCAGCGGATCCTGAACGGCGAGGCGAAGGCGCCGCATTCCGGGGTGGACATCGCGGCGCCGATGGGGACGCCGGTCAGGGCGGCGGCGGACGGCGTGGTGTCGTTGGTCCATTCCGACATGTTCTATACCGGTCGGACGGTGATGATCGATCACGGGCTGGGGTTGCAGACGGTCTATGCGCATTTGAGCCGCGGCGACGTCAAGGCCGGGCAGCGGGTGCGGCGCGGCCAGACGATCGGCGCGGTGGGGGCGAGCGGACGGGCGACCGGGCCGCATCTGCACTGGGGGGCAAGCTGGCTGGACCGGCGGCTCGACCCGGCGCGTCTGGTCGAGATTCCGCCCGTGGGTCAGAGCCGGGGCGTTTCCGCCACCGCTCCGGCGAGGAACGCGGACAGGCCGTGATGCGATTTGCCGATGTCGCTGTGAAGCAGCGACAGGCCGTCGCGCTCCACCGAGGCGGGGGCGCTGACGAAGGCGCGCATCCGCGTCGCGACGTCGTTCAGGTGCCGCGCCAGGGGTTCCTGGCCCTCGGTTTCCAGGCGCTTCCAGGCGACTTCGGCCAGGTCGGCGATGCGCCGCATGTCTTCCAGTACGCGGTCGTTGATGTCGCCTTGCATCGCCAGCGGGAAGCTGCGCCCCGCCAGCAGGCGCATGCTGTCGGCGCAACGGAACAGGCGTTGGCGCATCACCTCTTCCCAGGCGGCGGCGCGCGGCGCGTTGCGCGCCGCCAGCGGCAGGTTGGCGACGATGCGGTCGTGCAGGGCGTTGGGCACCGGCAACAGCGGCACCACCACCTCGCCGGGTTTGGGCTCTCGCGGCGCGGTGCGGCGGTCGGGACCGATGTAGTCGCTGGTCACCACGAAGGGCTGGCGGTGAAGGGTCAGGCGGCGCAGGCGGTCGGTGATCTTGCCCACCGACAGGGGGCGCACCAGGACGCCATCGACGCCGCTGTCGATCAGCAACGCGGCTTCCTCGGCATTGGGGGAATCCGCCACCACCATCACCGGCAGGAAGGGATCGCGTCCCAGCTGGCCGTTGCGGATCGCCTTCACCGTGCGTCCGGCGGCGGAGTAGCCCTTCGCCGAGATCGAGATCAGCAGGAAATCGACCTCGTCCTTGAACAAGTCGGTCTTCAAGGAAGGGAAATCGGCGATGAAGGCGGGACGGCGCAGCCCGGCCATGTGGCAAAAGGAACGCCAATAGGCGGCAGGGCATCCGTCCATCAAGACGACGGAAACCCGAACCCGTTGCAAACCCTGGGAGAATACGTCGGCGTCCACGGCATGCCACCTTTGAACCGGCCTACTCACCTCTTTGAAGAACGCATCCTAACACAGGAGGCCCCGAAGAAAACACGAAGGAATTATGTCCCGGAGAGACTCCGCGGTTTTCTTACGCCCTTCGTGTCGGTTAACCGCCTTATGGCGGTGCCGGGAGTGCGACTCGAAAGACATGGATCGGGATTTCTTGTCGCGGCGCGCGCGGCTTCGCTTGGCGGGGCTTTCGGAAGCGGGTACTCTTCCCCGAAGTTCAATCGTTTCCTCCCCGTGACGGGCGGCGACGGCGGCGTTCGACGGATGTGTGCGCGCGAAATGACGGCGGTTCGGTCCGGCCTGCTCGGCCTGGTTTTCCTGATGACGTGTTTCCTGACCGCCGTCGCGCCGACGCGGGCGGCGGAGCCGCGCACCGTCGCCATCTGGGTTCCCGGCGCCGAGGACGGGCTGGCGGCGCGTCAGGTCGCCTTCTGGATCAAACGGGTGGAAGAACGCCTGCCGCAACGCTTCGTCTTCGAGGTGCAGACCGGCGCGGCCTGTCCCGGCGACGCCGACCTTCTGGGGCAGGCGCGGGGCGGGCGGATCGATCTGGCGGTGGTCGGCGATGCGGTGATCGACGAGATCCCTCGCCTGTCCCTGTTCCGTTTGCCCTGGGTTTTCCGCGATCGCGGCCACGTGCAGCGAACCATGTATGCCGGGCTGGAGGACGAGATCCGCACCCATGTCGAGGACGTGCTGAAGATCATCGTCATCGGCGTGTATGAAAACAGCTTTCACAGCATCCGCGCCGATCGCCTGATTTCCGGCCCCGAGGATCTGGCGCGTCGCAAGATCCTGATCAACGACGGGCGCAAGATGCGCGACGTGATGCGCGTCCTGGGGGCGGTCCCTCAGAAGTATCCGATGGACAAGGCCGACGAGGCCCTGGAGGCGGGCATCATCGACAGCGTTGACGGTCCGCTCGACCTTCTGGCGCGGCTGCCGATCGCCGAGAAGCTGCCGGTGATCACCCTGACCCATCACGTCTACGAGCCGTCGTTCCTGATCGCCTCCCGCGCCTTCTGGGAAAAGTTGAGCCGGGACGAGCGCGCCGCCCTGACCGAGGTCGGGGTCGATTTCACCGACACCGCCTCGCAACTGGCGGTCACCTATTTCGAGGCGGCGCGCAAACGCCTGCCGAAGAAGGTCGCCGCGATCGCCTTCACGCCGGAACGTTTTTCCACCCTGATCGCGCGCCAGCGCGCCGCCTACGAGAAAGTCCACGGCACCGATTGGACCGAGCTGGTCGATATCGGACGCGACGGCGACCCGCCCACGGCGCGCTGATCGTCGCGGTTGATCGGCCGCGACGCCCTTCCCACATCCCTGGAAGCCCCCCCGGCGCGCCGCCCCCGTCGCGCCATTGGATAGGAGTTCCGGCATGCGTAACATCTCCCTTCGTTTCCGGGTTCCGGCCCTTGCCGTCGGTCTGTTCGTCGCCGTTCTGTCGTCCGCCGCCTTCGCCTTCGACGCGCCGGGCGGCGTGTCCGTCGCCACCACCGCCAAGGGCAAGACCCTGGTCGATGCCAAGGCGATGACCCTCTACACCTTCGCTCCCGATCCGTCGGGGATCTCCACCTGCGTCGGCCCCTGCGCCAAGAACTGGCCGCCGCTCGCCGCTCCCGCAGGGGCCAAGGCGGTCGGCGACTTCGCCGCGATCGCCCGCCCCGATGGCGGGTCGCAGTGGGCCTATAAGGGCAAGCCGCTTTATCGCTGGAACCAGGACAAGAAGCCGGGCGACATCACCGGCGACGGCTTCCTCGGCAAGTGGTCGGTGGTGCAGCCCTGATCCTCAGGAAGCGTCGGGGGTCCAGGTCTCCGGCGCTTCCACCTCGACCACCCAGAGGTCGCAGTCGAAGCCGGTCTGGCGGGCGACGAAGGCATCCGCCTCGGCTTCCGCCACCGGGGTCTCGCCGGATGCGGCGATCCACCGGCGTTCGCCGTTCTCGCCGAAGACGGTCTGGAAGACCGTGCAGCGCCAGCCGGGGGAGACGCGCTTGATCAGCACCGCGCCGGACTCCGCATCCCCCTTGCGCGCCACATAGGCGGGCAGAAGCTCCACGCCGCAGCGGCGAACCAAAGCCTGCACCAGCAATCCGGCCTTGAGACGGGGTTCCACGAAGGCCTCCGGCGTTGAAAACCAGGCCGGGGCGCCGCCCCGGACCCCGCACAGGGTCTTGGACCCTGTGTATCCATTTGTTTTTCAGTCGCGTAGCGACAATCGATTTTCACGCCGCGTGATGGTTTTATCGCGCTTCGCGCAAAAACCTTACGAATGGGGTGCGCGAGGGGTCTGCGACCCCTCGCAACGTTTTATTCCTTGACCAGGAACGACAGCTTTTTGGCGTAGCCGCGTGGCGAATAGACCCAGGTGCGTCCGCCCTGGTCGAAGGCGCGGGTGGTCTGGTTGCCGATGATCACCATGGAGAGCATGTCGGCGTCGTCGGGTTTGAGGTCGGCGAGGGTGGTGACGAACAGGCTGTGGTCGTCGCGTCCGACGTTGCGGGCGATCACCACCGGCGTCGTCCCCGGACGTCCGGTGAGCAGGATGTCGCGCGCCCGTTCGATCTGGCTGCGTCGCTTGCGCGACACCGGGTTGTAGAGGGCGACGATGAAGTCCCCCAGAGCCGCGGCCTTGAGGCGGGTTTCGATGGTCTGCCAGTCGGTGAGCAGGTCGGACAGCGAGATCAGGCAGAAGTCGTGGCCCATCGGCGCGCCCGCCAGGGCCGCCGCCCCTTGCGCGGCGGTGATGCCGGGGACGACGCGCACCTTGATGCGCCGCCAGTCGGGGCGGTGTTCCGCCTTGTCCAGCATTTCCATGGTCAGGGCGGCCAGCGCGTAGATGCCGGGATCGCCCGAGCAGACCAGGCAGACGTTCTGGCCCTCGGCGGCGAGGTCGAGCGCCTTGGTCACCCGCACCTCTTCCCGGGTCATTCCGGAAACGTGCTGCGCCTTGCCCGCTATGACGTCGGCGACGAGGTTGAGGTAGCGCTTGTAGCCGACCACCGCGTCGGCGCGGGCGAGCGCGGCGGTGGCGTCCGGCGAACGCCATGCGGCATTCCCCGGTCCGACGCCGACCACGGTCAGGCTGCCGCGCGCCCGCCCGACCGTCGTCGGGTCGAGGTTGGCGTCGGCGCGGGCGATGGCGCAGGTGGCGTTTTCGGACTTAGACTTGGCGACGCGGAGCGCCGCGTTCGCTCCGGCGGCGGCCAAGGCCGCGCCCTCGGCGACGCCATGGCAGCCGACGGCGGCGAAGGCGTGTTCGGATTTCTCGGTCAGGCGGTCCTCGAAGGCGTTGAGTTCCGCCGCCGTGAAGAACCGCAGCGGCACGCCGAAGCGTTCCGCCGCCGCCTCGAACGCCGGTTCGTCCATCTTCGCGTCGATCGAGGCGAGGCAGGCGACCGCGCCCGCCGCCAGACCGGCGTCCGCCAGGGTCTTTTCGACCAGGGCGACGACCTCTTCGGCGGAAGTGCCGTGATTGCAGCCCACCCCGACCGCGAGCACCGGCGGATGCATCGTCAGGGTATCGGGATCGCCCGCTTCCGCCCGGTCGGTCACCAGAATGCGCGACGGCGCGTCCGCCGCGAAGGCGGCGCCGCAGTCGGCGATCCAGGCGGCGTCCCCCGCCTCGACGGAGAGCGCCACCGGCTGGCCGGAGAGGAGCCGCCCGGCGACGTCCTTGGCGGCGAGGGGGTTGGCGACGCTCCAGCCCATGGGCGGCTCGTCGAGGGCGATGTCGAAGCGCACGTCGCCCGCCGTGGTCACCCCGGAAACCCCGCCGAGCGCCGCCGAGATCGTCCGCGCCAGACGGTTCGCGCCGTGATGCCCGCCAAGGAGCGGCACCGCCACGCCGCCGTCCTGCGCCACCGCCAGGACCGGCGGTTCCGACCACTTGTCGGCGATGCAGGGGGCGAGATCGCGAACCAGGATGCCCGCCGCGCAGACGCCGACGATGCCGTGGCCCGACTGGAACAGGCGGCGCAAGTGCGCGGCGGCGTCGGCGAAGCTTTCGTCGCAGGCGGAGACCCGCTTTTCGAAGCCGTGGATCGCCGAACCCGGCAGGGCGGCGCGGAGCTTGCGCGCGACGTCGAGGCCGCTTTCGGAGAAGACGACGATGGCGAGCGGCTGGGCGGTATCGGTCATGGGAGGATCAATCCGTGTCGCGAAAGACGAGAATCACCGAGAAATAGGGGGCCTCGGCGGCGGTCAGGCGGGCCAGCGGCACCACCTTCTGGCCGGGGTTGAGGGCGCGTTCGACATAGGTCGCGCCGCCGGTCGCGCCCAGGCGGTCGATCACCCGGCGCACCTTGTCCAGGTGGCGGCCGACCTTCATGATCACCGCCGCCGAGGTCTGGGCCAATTCGCGTTCCAGGGTTTCCTCGGGCAGGGTGGCGGGCAGGATGGTCAGGATGTCCTCGCGCCCGGCCAAGGGCAGGCCCGCCGCCGCCGCGCAGGCGGTGATCGACGAGACGCCGGGGACCACCTCGACCTCGTAGCGGTCGGCCAGCCGGTCGTACAGGTACATGAAGCTGCCGAAGACGAAGGGGTCGCCCTCGCACAGCAGCGCCACGTCGCGCCCGGCATCCAGGTGCGCGGCGATGATTTCGGCGTGCTCGTCGTATTTCGCCTGGGCGATCGCGGCGTCGATCGCCATCGGCGTGTCGAGGGCAAGCTCGATCGCGGTCTTCGGCACGTAGGGGGCGGCGATCTCGCGGACGAAGCTGTCGCCGTGCTGGGTGCGCGGATAGGCCACCACCGGCACGCTGTTGATCAGCCGCACCACCTTCATCGTCACCAGTTCGGAATCTCCGGGGCCGAGCCCCAGGCCATAGACTTTTCCGGTCACGCTTTTACTCCGGCATACTGGATCACCGGCGCCATGGGTTCGAACTTGGTCATGGAGCCGACCGGGGCATTACGCGCTATCGCAAGCTGTGTCAACGTGCCGCCGCGCCGTTTCTGGAAATCGAACAGCAGGGCGGCGGATTCCAGCGCCACCACGTTGACCACCAGACGTCCCCCCGGCGGCAGTCGGTCCCAGCAGGCGTCCAGAGTCGCGCCCGAGGTCAGGCCGCCGCCGATGAAGATCGCGTCGGGGTCGCCCGCCAGATCGTCCAGCGCCTCGGGCGCCGCGCCCTCGACGATTTCCACGGTCGGCGCGCCCAGACGGTTGGCGTTGATCCGAAGCACCTGGGCGCGGTCGGCGTCGCGTTCCAGCGCGATCGCCCGCCCGGTGGGGTTGAGGCGCAGCCACTCGATCGAGATCGAGCCGTTGCCCGCGCCGACGTCCCACAGGGTCTCGCCGGGGCGGGGGGAGAGCGAGGACAGCGTCACCGCGCGGATTTCCCGCTTGGTCAACATGCCGTCGTGCAGATAGGCGTCGTCGGGCAGGCCGGGGGCGAGGCCGTAGACGCGCGCGCCCGCCGAGGCCCGCAGGCGGATCGCCACGGTGTTGAGCGGATCGGCGGCGGGGTGCGACCAGCCTTCGGCAAGGCCGCCGAAGCTATGCTCGCGCGGGCCGCCCATCGCCTCGAACACGGTGATTTCGCTGGCGCCGAAGCCGCGTTCGGTGAGGAAGGCGGCCAGCCCCGCCGGGGTGTCGCCGTCGCGGGACAGAATCACCAGACGCTTGCCGGGGAACAGGTGGCGGCCGATCTGTTCCAGCGGGAAGGCGTGGGCGGAAATCGCCACCGCGTCCTGCATCGACCAGCCCATCCGCGAACAGGCCTGGTAAAAGGCGCTGGGCGCGGGAAAGACGACGATCTCGCGCGGGTCGAAATGGCGGTAGAGGGTGGAACCGACGCCGAACCACATCGGGTTGCCGCTGGCCAGCACCGCGACGCGGCGTCCGCGCGCCGCGCCGATGGCGTCGAGGGTGCCGTCCAACCCGGCCCAAAGAACCCGTTGCGCCGTCGTTTCCGGCACCATCTGCAACAGCCGCTTCGCGCCGACCACCATCTCGGCGGCGTCGAGGGCGGCGCGCGCCGAGGCGGACAGCCCGGCCAGGCCGTCCTCGCCCAGGCCGATCACCGTCAGCCAGGGGGCGGCGGGACCGTCCCCGGTCATTTTGCCGCGCCTTCGCGTTCCGCCTTGGCGGCGATCGCCAGGGCGTTCAGGGCCGCCACCGCGAGAGGGCTGCCGCCCCGGCGGCCGCGCACCGTGATGTAGGGCACGCCGCAGGAATGCGCGATCAGCGCTTCCTTGGATTCCGCCGCGCCGACGAAGCCCACCGGCATGCCGACGATCAGGGCGGGGCGGGGGCCGCCCTCGGACATCACCTCGAGCAGGCGGAACAGGGCGGTCGGTGCGTTGCCGATGGCGACGATCGCGCCGGAAAGCCGGTCGCCCCACAGATCCACCGCCGCCGCCGCGCGGGTGGTGGACAGGCGCTTCGCCGCCGCCGCGATGTCGGGATGCTTGATCAGGGTGATCACCTCGGCCCCTTCCCGCAGATAGGGGCGGTGGATGCCGTGGCCGACCATTTCGACGTCGGTGAAGATCGCGGCGCCCGCGTCGATCGCCGCCTTGCCCGCCGTCGCCGCATCCGCCGAGAAGGCGATGTCGCGGGCGAGCGAGGTGTCGCCGCTGGCGTGAACCATGCGGATCACCGTCGATTTCAAATCCTCGGGCACCTGGGAGAGGTTGCTTTCGCGTTCGATGATGGCGAACGACCGGCGATAGATTTCGTCCGGATCGGTGATGTAATCGAACTTCATGATGTCTCCCTCAATCCCTGGCGTCGCGCAAAATTTGGCCGGGTCCGCGCAGGCGGACCCGGCAGGGTCTTCAGGTTCTAGCGGTGTTTGCCGCCGCAGCCGCAGCCGCCGTGACCGTGATGGTCGTGGTGTTCGTGCTTGTCTTCGGACGCATGCTCGTGGTGGCCGTGGCCGCCGCAGCCGCCCTCGCCGTGGTCGTGGTGATGATCGAACTGCTTCTTCATCCAGGGTTCTCCTTCCAGGGGTTCTCCGGCAGCCTTCCAGTCGCGGTAGGCGCGCAGGCGGTTGTGCGTCCCCGCGGCATCGCGTTCGATGTCGCGCAGACGTTCCACGAAGCAGTCGATGACGCGCGGGTGGTCCTTCAAATAGGGCACCTTGACGATCTGCGCCTCGGGGAAACGATCCGCCACCGCATCCGCCCAATCGTAAATCCGATCGACCAGAATTCCGGTGAACAGGAAATATGGGAACACCAGGACGCGACGGAAAGCGCCCCGCTGCAATTCACGCAACATCACCACGTCGGCGGTGGGGTGCGCCAGACCGGAGAATCCGGCCTCGGCCCAGCCGAACCCCATCACGTCCCAGAGCATGCGGGCGACCTTGGCGATGTTGCCGTTGGCGTCCGGGTCGCTGGTGCCGCGGCCGACGACGACAAGAAGCGTGTCCTTGCGCGAAACCTCGCCGAAGGCCTGATCGGCGGCCTTGATCGCAGCCTCGACGCGGTCCTTCGCTGCCTCCAGCATCCGCCAGTCCAGGCCCAATTCCGCGCCGAAGCGCAAGGCGACCTCGGGATGCGCCCGGCCGAAGGCGTCCAGCTCCGCCGGGATGTCGGTCTTCATGTGCATCGCGGCGAACAGCATGCCGGGCAGCGCCCAGACCTCTTTCGCGCCGCTTTTCGCCAGCGCCGCCAGGGATTCGGAAATCGTCGGGCGGGCGAATTCCAGATAGCCGCTGGCCACCGAACGGTCCGGCAGGCGCGCCCGCAAGGCCCGCTCCACCAGGCCGAATTCCTCCACCGCGCGGGCATCGCGGCTGCCGTGGCTGCAAATCAGGATGGCGGGCTGGTCGGTGGACATGATATCTCCGGGGCGGTAGGGTTACAATGTAACGGGAAAGTAACGGAAGACCGCATCGCGGCGCAAACCTATTTTCAAGCTCCGCCGCTTCACAAGCGTTTTCGGCGCTTTTCCGCTTTTCCGCCGTCGCCCCGCCGGATTATAACCACGGACCCCACCTATAGCAGGAGACCCCCATGACCGTTCACTTCATCGGCGCCGGACCGGGAGCGCCCGACCTGATCACCGTGCGCGGGCTGAAGCTGATCCAATCCTGCCCGGTCTGCCTGTATGCCGGGTCGCTGGTGCCGCGCGAGGTGATTTACGCCGCGCCCGAGGGCGCCCGCATCCTTGACACCGCCGAAATGAACCTGGACGAAATCGTCGCCGAGATGAAGGCCGCCCACGACCGGGGCGAAAGCGTCGCCCGCGTCCATACCGGCGATCCCTCCCTGTTCGGCGCGATCGACGAACAGATGCGCCGCCTGGACGCGCTCGGCATCGACTACGACGTGACCCCCGGCGTGCCCTCCTATTGCGGCGCGGCGGCCTCGCTGAAGCGGCAGTTCACCCTGCCCACCATCAGCCAGACCATCGTGCTCACCCGCACCAACGTCCGCACCTCGCCGATGCCCGAGGGCCAGGACCTCGCCACCATCGGCAAGACCAAGGCGACGCTCGCCATTCATCTGTCGGCCTCGAACATGCGCCACATCGTCGAGGAACTCTCGCCGATCTATGGCGCGGACTGCCCCTGCGTCGTCGCCTATCGCGTCACCTGGCCGGACGAGAAAATCGTTCGCGGCACCCTCGCCGACATCGAGGAGAAGGTTGCCGCCTCGGGCATCAAGATGACCGCTCTGGTCCTGGTCGGATGGGCGCTCGCCGAACACGTCGAATACCCCGACAGCAAACTCTACGACCGCAACTTCACCACCGGCACCCGCGCCGCCAAGCCGGAGTGAACGCCAGGGCAGGGGCTCCGCCCCAGACCCCGCCGGAGGACCGCAGGCCCTCCGGACCTCCCGAACATGTTCGAAGAAAAAGGGCCCCCGCAAGGGAGGCCCTTTTTCTTCGAATACGCATGGGGTTGAGGGGGCCGAGTTCCCTCGCGGGTCCGGGCAGCGCCCGGCTCTTGGCGGTCACCCTCCGGCATCGCGCAAAAGGGCGATGGCGGCGTTAAGCTGGCTCATCCGTTCGTGGCTGCCATAGGGGCTGTCCGGGTGGTGGATGGTGGCGAGGCTGCGAAAGCGCCCGCGCACCGTGGAGGGCGAAGGCTTCACTCCCGGAGGGAACCCCAGGATGTGCAGCGCCTCGTCGCGGCTGCGCACCCCATGCGGCAGCGGCACGAAGGACAGCGCCGCGACCACCGCGCGCAGACGTTCGTTCTCCTCGGCCAGGGCGGCGGCGCGTCCGACGGCGACCAGGGTCGCGGCGTCCGCCCGCGACCGCGCCGGATCGTCCAGGTCGAGCGTCCGGCGGCGGGGCCGGACTTCAGAATCACCACCTCGCGATCCTCGCGCCCCGGTTCTCCGGGATCGGCGGCGGCGTCGATGACTCCGGCGGGCAACGCCAGCAGAATCGACCGCGCCAAATCCGCCGCGTTCACCCCGCGGATTGGGCAAGGGCGGTCACCGCGTCGCGAAAAGCCGCGCCGCAGGGCACGGTGTAGGACACCTTGTTCGCCATCGCCTTCTCCCAGGGAAACCGCGACTCGTTGCATGGATTGAAGAATCCCGGACGAATCGAATCCGCCCGCGCAACGAGTCTACGCCGTTGCGGCGGGGATTCAACTTCAAACGAAGTTGTCGGCGCGGGGAAAACCAGGCCGGGCGCGGCCCGGACCCGCCAGGGGCCTTGGGCCCCTGGACCCCATTACCTTAGGTTTTTCGCCGCGTCAGCGGCAATCGGCATGCTCCATGGCCGACACCACAGGCTTATGGCGCTGCGCGCAAAAACAAGTATCACGATTATCGTTATTTATATTGACGATATATAACGATTATGGTAATGTCGTGTCCTGATTTTCGGCAGGGAGGGAACGATGCAACTGTCGCGGCGGGTGGGACGGGATATCGCGGTCGGGGAAGCCGATACCACGGCGGTCAAATCGGCACTCCAGCGCATGGGGCTGTACGAGGAACCGAGTTATGGCATGACGCCGTATCCGGATGATCGGATGTTCGAGGGGATCGAGTCGTTACAGGCCCGGCTGGGGCTGGAGGTCACCGGTACCATCCGCCCCGGCGGAGCGGAGGAACAGGCCCTCTCCGCCGCCCTTTCCGGCGACGGCGGAAGCGGTGGTACGGTGCATGTGCGCGGGCACACCCGCGACGGGCACAAAGTCTCCGCCTACGACCGTGCCGCCCCCGGCGGAGGCGGATACAAGGGACATGAACCCGACCGGCCGAAAAGCCCGATTCCGGAACCAAAGTACCGAAAGGATAATCAAGGTGGCTCCTTCTTTGGTGATCGGCGTGGCGCACGCAGGCACAAGGGTGTGGATATCGCGGCGGAAGCGGGAACCCCAGTCACCAGCCCGGTGTGGGGGCGCGTCGAAATCCGTGACAGTTATGGTCCCGGCCATCCGCTGGTTGGGCGGTTCACCAACGTCTGGGTGCATGGCGACGACGGCCGTTCCTATGGCCTCTATTACGTCGCGGCCAAGGATGCGAACGGGAATCCGCTGGTGAAGAATGGCGACCGGGTTGCGCCGGGCGCGGCCCTTGGCACGGTGCAGGACCGGGCGTCGAAAGACCCCGGCATGCAGAACCACATCCATTTCGAGATCGAGGAGAACGGAAAGAAGATCGATCCCAAACCGGTGATCGACGGGTGGATCGGGGGCCGTTAGTCGTCGAAATCCCAGGCAGACCATCTGACGATCTGCCACGCGCCGTTCTCTGGGTGGAGATAATAGCTGTACTTGCAACCTTCGGGACAGGTGTTCATGGGGTCGGGTAATTCCAGTAGGGTGATTTCCGCATGACCTGGTTTCATCCAATGGGTGTCGCTCAAATGGGACGGAATGTCTCCGGGGCGGAGGATGCGCGCGGAAAGGATGCGATAGCGAAGGTCTTGCTGGATTTTCGGCATGAGGGATTCATGCTCCAAATCGATGCCGACACGCAAACAGAGGTCATTGTTCAAACGGGCGCTGCATGCGCGGAAGGTTTCCACCGCGCAGACCGGGGTTTTGGGGTTGCCGATGCAGGAAGACGTGGCGGTTGTCGCGGTAATGGAGCGGATTCCGGAGGGATATTTCTCCGCCGCCCGCGCCGCCGTGGCGGCGAGTAGCGCGATCAGAACCGCCGCAAACGTAGCCGATGTCCGCATCGCCCGTTCCTCCCCTCCGGCAGCATAGGCGATTCCGGAAACCGGAACAAGACAGGAACGATGCGAAAGCCTCGTCGCGATCAATCGTCCTGAAAGGCGGCGGGGTCGATGGTGCCGATCACCAGCATGGTCGCCGTGGCCTCCGCCGTGACCGTGCCGTCGGGCAAGGCCACGCTGCCCGCCATCTCGATCAGCTTGCCCCGCGCCTTCACCTGCCAGCCGCTGACGGTCAGTGCCTGCCCCACCGGCGTCGGATGCCGATACCGCGTCTCCATCCGCGCGGTCACACCTTTAGACCGCGCTTGCAATGCACCCGGCCCATCACCTCGTCCAGCACCGTGCCGATGATGCCGCCGTGCAGCGCGCCCTCGTAACTCTGATGCTCCGGCCCCGGCGTGAAAATCGAGACGTAACGCCCATCGTCCATCTCGCGGAACGCCAGCTTCAACCCGATGGGATTGGCCTTGCCGCAGGCAAAACAATAATCGTTCCGACCTTCTTCCACGATCCCATGCCTCCCGGTTTGCTCCGCCCGACCCTCGCGCCGTGCGACGGAAAAAGGAAGGGGAAAATGGGGAAGGGGAAAGTGGGAGGAAGTCGGAAGGGAGAAAGTCGCGGGGGACCTTGGGCCCCTCGCACCCCCATGACTTTAGACGCTCGCCATACCCGGCCCCAACCCCTACCGCAATGGCGACAGATTTACAGCGCTGCGCGGAAAAGCCGTCCTTGGGGCTGTCGTTCATGCCCAGGGAAATAAGTGCTAAGCTCCGGGCGGTGGGGATGATGAAGCATGGACACGCTATCTCGGGAAGAACGCAGCCGCCGCATGTCTCGTGTTTGGGGAGAAAACACGAAGCCTGAAATGGTGGTTCGCCGCATTCTGCATGGTGAGGGATATCGTTATCGGCTGCATCGGAAGGACTTGCCGGGGAGACCCGATATCGTATTCGTGTCGCGTCGAAAGGTCATCTTCGTGCACGGGTGCTTTTGGCATAGGCATGAAGGATGTTCGTTGGCGCGACTTCCCAAAACGCGGCTTGATTTCTGGGTGCCAAAACTTGAAGCGAACCGGCTTCGTGACATAAAGTGCCAGGAAGCGCTTCGGCTTGAAGGGTGGCAGGTTCTGGTCGTCTGGGAATGCGAGTTGAAAAAACGTGATCTCCCCTCTCTGAGTGAGCGTCTGGCGGCCTTCTTGGGGCCAAGCGGCAAAGAGGTAACGTGAATGAAGGCGGTTGAACTGTTCGCGGGCGCGGGAGGTTTGGCGTTAGGCACTGGCCTTGCCGGCTTCCATCCGCTCGCCGTCGTCGAGTGGGACCGCTGGGCCTGCGACACTCTCAGGAATAATCAGGAGCGAGGCTATCCGCTGGTTCGAGACTGGCCTCTCCATGAGGGTGACGTTAGGGATTTCGATTTTTCTTCCATAAGGCAAAAGGTGGATCTTTTGGCGGGGGGGCCGCCGTGCCAACCGTTTTCGATGGGGGGGAAACATCGTGCCTTCAATGATCGTCGTGACATGTTTCCCGCGACTGTCGAGGCCATTCGCCAACTGCGTCCCCGTGCGTTCATTGTCGAGAACGTGAAGGGTCTGACTCGTCAAGCCTTCGCCAACTATTACCAGTATATTCTTCTTCAATTTGAATTCCCTGAAGAGTTCAGGAAGCCGGATGAGGACTGGGTGGACCACTATCTCCGGCTTCAGGAGGAACACACTTCCCAGCGTCAACGTCTGTGCAAGGGGCTGACCTATAATGTCGTTCCAACTCTTGTGAATGCGGCCAATCACGGCGTTCCACAGAAACGGGAGCGCGTGTTCATCGTGGGTTTTCGTGATGATCTGGGCATCAAGTGGTCATTCCCGAAAGCGACTCATTCCCATGATGCCCTTCTTTACGAGCAGTGGGTTACGGGCGAGTACTGGGATCGCCATGAGGTATCGAAAAGGAAGCGTCCCGCGCCGCCCACGGGAGTCGATGCTCGCGTTCGTAAATTGCGTGGCTTGAATGAGCCGTTGACGGCTTTGCCCTGGATGACGGTTCGGGATGCGTTACGTGGGTTGCCGGACCCCGAACGAGGGGATGGAGGTATCAAGGACCATAAGCTTCAACCGGGGGCACGTTCATACCCGGGGCATACTGGCAGTCCCCTTGACCTTCCGGCCAAGACCCTGAAGGCCGGGGACCACGGCGTTCCGGGCGGGGAGAATATGTTGGTGAAGGACAATGGTGATGTTCGCTACTTCACGATTCGTGAATCAGCAAGATTACAGACTTTTCCGGATGGGTACGTGTTCCATGGTTCCTGGACCGAGACGATGCGGCAATTGGGGAACGCGGTTCCCGTCGCCTTGGCGCATCTTGTCGCCCGAAGCGTGGCCCTGAAATTAATCGAGCATGACATTGAAACACTTCGGCGCACGACTCCGCATTTGAGGCTGGCATGAACGATCACCCCTTCAACCCGCTGGACAAGCGTAACCTCGGGATCAGCGTGGCCAAGGCGATGCTTGAACAGCCGGTTATCCCCTTGGGTGGGTTGGAGAAGTTCCCTGGGGCTGGCGTGTACGCGATTTATTACGTTGGTGATTGCTCGTGTTATGCTCCGCTTGCCCGGATGAATCGAGAGGGGTGTTTCTCCGCGCCTATTTATGTTGGCAAGGCGATCCCCCCAGGAGGACGCAAGGGAGGGATGCTTAAGGAGGCGAACGCCCCGCCTCTTTTCAATCGGTTAATGGATCATCGCGCCAGCATCGAGGCGGCGGAAAATCTCGATCTTCAGGATTTTCATTGCCGTCATTTGGTGGTGGACGACATCTGGATTCCTCTTGGGGAGACGCTCTTGATTACCTGGGCGGCTCCTGTCTGGAACAATGTCGTCGATGGCTTTGGTAATCACGACCCGGGTAAGGGACGACACGCGGGGCTTCGTTCTCGATGGGACGTTTTGCACCCTGGGAGGCATTGGGCTGAACGATGCCAGGGGCGGAAGGAAACGGCCGATGACATCGCGCGGGATGTCGCCGTCTGGCTAACCACGAATCCGGTGTTGAAAACGCCAACGGACGTTTAATCCTTCATCTCCGGCCAGGTGCCGCGACGATCATTTGCGTCGTTATTATCGCGGTTGCTTCGCGGGGCGCGATGAGGCTGGAGCGTGATGCAGCGGGTGATGCTGGCCGCTGGCGCGGCGGAAGAAACTCATGAGGGGTGCGGGGAGACCGAGTCTCCCCGCGTACTTCCTTCCCTCTAACCTTCCCCCTACCCTCTGCTCCGCGTTTTTGGATTTTGGGCCTTCGGCGCGGTTGGCGTTGGGGGTGTCGCTGCTCGGTACCGGGACCGCGCGGTGTCTTGATTTGCCTCCCTGCCGGATATACATTTCTCGTAGAGTATATCCATGCAATGGAGGGCAACATGCAGGTTTCCAGGTGGGGCAACGGCCTTGCGGTTCGTCTGCCTGCCGTGGTGGTGGAAGCATTGGAGCTTAAGGACGGCGACGAGATCGAGGTTCATGTGGCGGATGCGCGGACTCTGGGCATTGCGCGCAAGCCGGGCCGCGATGAATTGCTGAAGCGGCTTCGCGCTTTCCGTGGCCGTCTGCCGGACGATTTCAAGTTCGACCGGGACGAGGCGAATGCCCGGTAGTTTTTTCGACACCAACGTCCTGGTTTATATCGCGTCCGGCGACTCCGTGAAGGCGGATCGCGCGGAAGAGATCATCGGCAAGGGCGGCGTGATCAGCGTGCAGGTTCTGAACGAACTGACCAACGTCGCGCGCCGCAAGATGGGGATGTCGTGGCCGGACACGCGCGGGTTTCTGTCTTTGCTGCGCGGTCTGCTGACCGTCCAGCCGATCACCGTCGAGACCCACGAAACCGGGCTGGCGCTGGCCGAGCGTTACAATCTGTCCACTTACGACGCGATGATCGTTGCCGCGGCCCTGCAAGCCGGTTGCGATACGTTATGGTCGGAGGATATGCAGCACGGCATGGAGTTCGGCGCGGGGCTGCGGATCGTCAATCCGTTCTGCGTGGCGGATTGATCCCTCTCGACGATGCCTGCCGGTGATGCGGCGGAAGAAACTCATGGGGTGCGCGAGGGGATTGGAACCCCGGTCCCCGCAGGGGACAAATCGCCCCAGTGGGGCGATTTGAGGGTGGAAATCCCCCGGAGGGAAGTCCCCTCGCAACGTTTTACCCCCTACCTTCCCTTAACCCTTACTCCGCGTTTTTGTATTTCAGGCCTTCGACGTCGTGGAAGAAGCCGTTGGAGTTGGGGGCGCCGTCGATCAGGCCGTCGGTTTCGTCCAGGGCTTCCGCCGGGTCGATGGTGCCGTCGATGACGCCCCGGAAGAGTTGGGCGATACGGACCATATCGATGGCGTGGGGGGAGAGGCGGAAGCGGCTGACCCCCATGTCGATCATCGCGGGGATTTCGGCGGCGAGGTTGGCGACGGCATAGGACATGGTTTGGGTGCCGTTGACGGCGAGGAAGGGTTTGCCGTCCAGGGTATCGACGGTCATGCCGTCGGGGTCGCGGTCGCAGACGTATCGGCAGTTGTCTTTCGCCAGGTTATGGGCGCGGGCGTGATAGCAGCGCGCGGCGATGGCGAGCGGCATGCGACCGAAGGCGAAGACCTCCACCTCCATCAATTGGGTTTTCGCCAGGGCGGCGATGGCGCGGCCCGGCAGTTCGACCGGCAGGCAGATGCGGTCCGCGCCGTTGGCGGCGAGGGTGGCGAGGGTTCCTTCGTTATAGACGTTCATCATCGGGCCGATCATGCGGGGTCGGCCTTTCAGCATGTCGTCCACGGCGATGTCGTTGGCTTCGAAATAGAGGCTGTCCTCGGCGACCAGGTCGCGCATCGCGGTCATTTCGCGGCTGGAGAGGATGAGGGCCTGGGTCGAGAAGACCACTTCCTTTCCGGCGTCTTGCAGGCGTTCGATCACCTCGGGCCAGAGGGGGGTCTGGAAGGGGGCGCGTTTGGCGCAGACGACCTCGCCCAGGACCACGGTATCGACGTCGGCTTCGTCGGCGACGCGGAAATAGAAGTCGCGGCGTTTATCGTTGGTCCAGTTGAACAGTTGCGGCCCGAGGGTGAGTTTGGCGGCGGATGCGGTCATCGGTGCGGTCCTTGGCGACTTAATTCAAAATAAATTATCTGGAATCAATGCGTTATGAGGTAGCGTCCCGTCGGGACGCACGCCGCCGTCGCCTCGCTTCGTCACCCTCGGACTTGTTCCGAGGGTCCACGCCTTGTTGTCCGGCTCCTTGGAAAACAAGTCGTGGATGGCCGGGACAAGCCCGGCCATGACGGATGTGATGTGCGTAGCGCATTGAACCGTATCATGTCGTTTTCGGCTTGGTTCTAGTGCCAGGCTTTCTTATAGGCGCCGGCGGTTTCGCGGCCCCCTTCGGTCAAATCGTCGATGGCGGCGGCGTCCAGGGTTTCGCCGCGGTCGAGGGCGTCCACTGCGGCGCGGAAGGCCTTGACCACCTTTTCGACGTAGGCGCGGCCGCGTTGGCGGCCTTCGATTTTCAGGGCGGTGACGCCCGCGTCGGCGACCTCGGGCAGCATGGTCAGCAGGTTCAGGCTGACCGGTTCCTCGAACAGGTAGCTCGTCTTGTCGTTGGCGGCGAAGCGGCCCTTGCACAGGGTGGGGTATCCCGCCGGTTCGCCGTCGGCGAAGCGGTTGATGGTGAAGCCGCCGAGCTTTGAATCCAGGCCGTTGCCGTGATCGACGTATTCGACGTGGCTGGCGGGGGAACAGACGCCGGTCTTGTTCGGCGATTTGCCGGTGACGTAGGAGGAGAGGGAGCACCGTCCCTCGGCCATCACGCACAGGCCGCCGAAGACGAAGACCTCGGTCTCGACCTCGGTATGGCGGTTGAGTTCCTTGATCTCGGGCAGGGTGAGGACGCGGGGCAGCACCACCCGTTGGATGCCGAATTCGCGGGCGTAGAAGTTGATTCCTTCGGGGGTGGAGGCCGCCGCCTGCACCGACAGGTGGCGGCGCAGCTTGGGGTGGTTGTCGCGGGCATAGGCGGCGAGGCCGATATCGGCCAGGATCGCCGCATCGACGCCGATTCTGGCCGCGTCGTCGATGGCGCGGTGCCAGGGGTCCAGGTTGCCCGCGGTGGGGAAGGTGTTGATCGCCACCAGCACGTCGGAGCCGTGGTCGTGGGCATAGGCGACGCCTTCGGCCAGTTCCTCGCGGCTGAAGTTGAGGCCGGGGAAGTTGCGGGCGTTGGTGTCGTCGCGGAAGCCGCAATAGACGGTGTGCGCCCCGGCGTCCACGGCGGTGCGCAGGGCGGCGGGGGTTCCCGCCGGGCAGACCAGTTCCAGGGTGGACACCGGGCGGGACGGATCGCGGGCAACGCGAGTCATGGGCGGGCCTCCTTGTCGGACGGGGCTTGAATTGCGAGCCGCTCTCAGGTGGGAACGGAGCGGGTGCGCCGCAAGGCTTTTTCCAACTGCGCGCAGCGGGTTTCCAGTTCGTCGATGCGGCGGGCCTGGGCCTCGGCGCGGCGCACCGCGGGCTGGGTCAGGGCGTCGCCGACGGTGGACAGGTCGGATTTCAGGCGGGCATAGGCGGCCAGCAGGCATTCGGAAAGCCGCGTCGCGCCGCCCTTCAGCGGCCCCAGCGATTCGGCCAGATCGGCGATCAGGTCGATGTCCGCGCCGTCGAGGGCGTTGCGTAAGGCGACCACCGCCTCGGTGTCGCCCTCGAAGGTCATATCGCGGGTGAAGAACATCGCGTCGCCGTCGATGCTGCCGTCGAGCAGGCCGAACAGCACCTTCAGGGGCGCGCGGATGGTGGCGTCGGCGGCCTCGTTGGTGTCCTTGCGCAGCACCGTGACCGCGCCCTCGCTCTCGGCGACGGAAAGCAGGAAGGTCCAGGGCAGATCGACGACGTCGATCAGGAAGCGGCGGGGGCCGAGCGGATTCAGGCGCTCGAACACGCCGGGGTGGCGGTCTTGCAGGCGGCGCGCCATGCCGTCGGCGATCGGCTGAAGAATCTCGGTGGGGACCGCTCGCATCAGCAATCCGCCCAGCAGAATGGGGGAGAACGGCGGTGTGGTCATTGCGGCATCCTTGGGACGGAAAACGACAAAAGGCGTTTTAGCATGGCGTCTCGGGTTTGTCCTCCCCTTGCGTCGCGGGCGCGGCGGCGGCGCGGCAGGGGTCGTGCGGCGCGTCGGGGGGGGGGGGCGGCGCCTCGGGCAGGCGGGGCTTCCAGCGGGTCAGCAGGAAGGCGTTGACCACGGCGCTGACGCTGGAGGCCGCCATCGCTCCGCCCGCCACCGTCGGGCTCAAGAGCCCCATCGCCGCCACCGGCAGGGCGATCAGGTTATAGACGAAGGCGAGCGCCAGATTCTGCCGGATTTTCGCCCAGGTCTCGCGGCAGACGTCGAGCGCGTTGGCGACCGACACCACGTCGGCGCGCAGCAGGGTGATGTCGGCGCTTTGCATCGCCGCGTCGGCGGCGGTGCCCACCGCGATGCCGATGTCGGCCTGCGCCAGGGCCGGGGCGTCGTTGATGCCGTCGCCGACCATGGCGACGCTGCGCCCGATCTTTTGCAGGCGGCGGACGATGCGGATCTTGGTTTCCGGCAGAGCGTCGCAGAAGGCGTTTTTCACCCCCAACGCCTGGGCCACCGACGACACCGCCGAATCCGCGTCGCCGGAAACGATGGCGCAGGCGATGCCGCCGTCCTTCAGCGCCGCCACGGCGCGCCGGGCGTCGGAGCGCAAGGGGTCGCAGACCGAAAGCCCGCCGAGCAGGCGTCCGTCGGCGGCGACCCAGATTGCCGAGCGTCCCGCCATCGCCAGAAGCGGCGCGATCCAGTCGCCCACCCCCATGTCGATGCCGTGGCCTTCCATCAGCGGGCGGTTGCCGATCAGGACCTCGGTCTGTCCGGCGATCACCGCGCGCACGCCGCGACCGGGCATCGCCTCGAAGGATTTCAGCGACGACGGCACGATGCCGTAGTTCCCGGCGTATTCCAGGATGGCACGGCCCAGCGGGTGCTCGTTGCCCTGCTGCGCCGAGGCGGCGATGGTCAGAAGATGCGAAATGTCGCCGTCCAGAGCCTCGACCGAGGTGACGAAGGGCCGACCCTCGGACAGGGTGCCGGTCTTGTCGAACAGGACGGTATCGACGCGGTGCGCTTTTTCCAGGCTGTCGATGTCGCGAATCAGAATCCCCGCCCGCGCCGCGGCGCCGGTGCCCGCCACCAGGGCGGTGGGCGCGGCCAAGCCGAGGGCGCAGGGGCAGGCGATCACCAGCACCGACACCGCCGCCTCGATCGCGTGGGAGAAGGAGCCGTCCACCGCCAGCCAGGCGAACAGGGTGAATCCCGCCACCCCCAGCACCAGGGGGACGAAGGCGGTGGCGGCGCGATCGACGAAGCGTTGCAGCGGCACCTTGCGCGCCTGCGCTTCCTCGACCAGGGCGATGATCCGCGCCAGGGTGGACTGGGCGGCGACCCGTTCCGCCACGATGTGCAGGGTGCCGCCGCCGTTCATCGTGCCGCCGGTCACCGCGTCGCCCGGCGCCTTGTCCTCGGGCAGGCCAGCGCCGGTGATCATCGAGGAATCGACGGTGCTTTCGCCGCGCACGATGACGCCGTCCACCGGGATGCGTTCGTAGGGCTTGACCACCACCACCTCGCCCACCGCGACGGCGTCGATCGGCTTGGAGACGAAGCCGCCGTCGCGGGCGACGCGGGCGCTTTTGGCGCGCAGTTCCATCAGGCCGCGAATCGCCCGCGTGGTGCCGTGCTTGACCATCGCTTCCAGCCATTTGCCCAGGCGGACGAAGGCGATGATCGCGGCGGCGGTCTCGAAATAGAGGTTGCGTCCGTCCGGTCCCACCGCGATCCAGGCGATCAGGTTGTAGAAAAAGGCCGACGACGCGCCCAGCACCACCAGAAGATCCATCGTGGTTTCGCGCTGGCGCACCGCGCGCCACGCGCCGAAGGCATAGCGTGCGCCGCCCAGACCCAGAACCGCCGCCGACAGCAGGAAGGCCCAGGCGACGGCGAACAGCGGACGTCCGGACAGAACCTGCCAGCCGAGATTGAGCAAAAGCGGCGCGGTGAGCACCAGGACCATCCCCAGCATCAGGGATTCCGGACGGGTGGCGCCCGCGCCGCTGCCATAGACGGCGGCGCTTTCCACGTCGGCCACCGCGCCGTGCTCGCCGAGCGGGGTGACGCCGTATCCGGCGCGGCGCACCGCCTGCATCAGTTCGTCGATGCGGCGGTCGGGGGCGACCAGGCGGACGTCGGCGCGATTCAGGACCGGGTTGATCTGCGCCTCGATCACCCCGTCCACCGATTCCAGGGCATGACGGACCCGCGCCACGCAGGCGCTGGAGGTCATGCCGCGAATCGACAAAGGCGTCAGGACGTCGAGAACCGCATAGCCCAGGCTTTCCACCTCGCGCGCCAGATCGGGCAGGGCGGCGCGTCCCGGGTCCAGGGCCAGGGTCGCGCCGCTTAAGTCGGCGGCGATCTCCACCGCGATCACCCCGTCCATGCGGCGCAGGCGGTTGCGCACCCGCTCCCCGGCGGTCGCCCCGGTCATCCCGGAAAGCGGCAGCGCGACGCGGCGATAGAGGCCCTCGGGCGGGGGCGGCGGAATCGGTTGGGACTGCGGGTCGGACATCCGGTCGCTCTTCGGAAACGGGACTTCGTCGGAACTGTCGCACGCGCGTATGAATCCGTCCAGGGCGGGGGCTTGACCCGACCGGGGCGGCGGCGCGATAGTCACCGGCATTGGATATGCTTGTTCTCAGGGCGGGGTGCAATTCCCCACCGGCGGTATTCCCCGAAACGGGGAGAGCCCGCGAGCGCCCGCCGCACCTGCGGCGGGGTCAGCAGACCCGGTGAAAAGCCGGGGCCGACGGTGACAGTCCGGATGGAAGAGGACGGGCAGACGGGCCGGTTTTCGGGACCCCCCGAGGCCGGAGCGTCCGCGCGCGGACGGCCCCCGAAAGGCCGCCGCGAACCGTTGCGCCGCCCTGATTCAGGCTCACGCAGGAGCATGTGAGACCGTGGATCATCTGAATCTCTTTCCGACCCTGGAAGATCTGTGCGAATCCCCCGCCGCCACCCCCGCCTTGCGGGTGGCCGCCGCCATCGCCGCCTTGTGTCGGGGCGGCGGCGGCGTCGTCACCGACGATCCCGGCCGCGAGAACGAGGGCGACATGATCTTCGCCGCCCATACCCTGACCGTGCCGCAGATGGCGCTGCTGATCCGCGAAGGCTCGGGCATCGTCTGTCTGGTTCTGCCCGAGGCGCGTTGCCGCGCACTCGATCTGCCGCCGATGGTGGCGGAAAATTCCTCCGCCTTCGGCACCGCGTTCACCGTGTCGATCGAGGCGAAAACCGGCGTCACCACCGGCGTCTCCGCCGCCGACCGGGTGACCACCGTCAAGACCGCCATCGATCCCGGCGCGAAACCCGAAGACCTGGCGCGGCCCGGTCACGTCTTCCCCCTCGCCGCCAGGTCGGGCGGCTTGGCCGAACGCGCCGGGCATACCGAGGCGACCCTCGATCTGATGCGCCGCGCCGGGTTGCCTCCGGCCGGGGTGCTGGCGGAAGTCACCAACCCCGATGGCACCATGGCCAGGGGGGCGCAACTCGCCGCCTTTGCCGAAGCCCACGGCATGCCGATGGTCTCCGTCGCCGACCTGCTGGCGGTGCGGTAAAACCAGGCCGGGGCGCTGCCCCGGACCCTGCACAGGGGCTTGGCCCCTGTGGTCCCATTCGTTTTTCGCCGCGTCAGCGGCAGTCATCCGTCACGCCGCGTGAAGGTTCAATGGCGCTGCGCGCAAAACCTTAAGGAACGGGGTTCTAGGGGCCATTCGGCCCCTGGCGGGTCCGGGCGGAGCCCGGCCTAGTTTTAGTCGTCCCATGCGCCGTCAACGCGCAAGGCGGCGGGGATATAGAACATCCGGCCGAACCAGCGCCAGCGCCCGTCCGGTCCCGGCGCGGTGCAGTTGATCCGGCCGCGGGTGCTTTTGAAGGGTTTGGTCTGGCGTACCTCGATCCGGCGACCGAGGACCTCGGTTTTGGTTTCGCCGTCGCTGGAAGCGAAGCAGGCGATGCCACGCAGCGAGACCCCCGGGTCGGCGACGGTAAAGCCGAACATCGGCGGGTTGGCGGAAAGCGTCGGATCGGCGGGAGCGAGGTCGGAAACCGGAATCGGCAGGGCGTTGATCACCAGCCGGAACCGGTCTTCCGAGCCGAAGGTTTCGTTCAGGGCGAAGCGCGGCAGGAAGTGGCGGTGATCGGCGGCGGTGAGCACGCCGGAATGTTGCCCGAAGGCGGCGTCGTAGGTCTTGGCGGCAAGGGCGAGGGTGGCGGCGTTGGCTTCGCCGTAGGGATAGGCGAACAGCTTCGGCGCCGCGCCCAGTTCCGTCGCGAAGCGAGCGTTGGAGGCGGCGACCTCGGCGGCGGCGGCCTCGGGGGAGAGCCTGGCCAAGTGGGCGTGGGACTTGGAATGGGCGCCGATTTCCATGCCCTCGTCGCGTAGCTTGCGAATCTGATCCCAGGAAAGGTACCCGTGGGTTCCCTTGTCCACCGGATCGGTGGCGACGAACAGGGTCATCGTCCAGCCCCGCGCCTTCAGCCGGGGCCAGGCGACCGACAGCACCGAGGCATAGGCGTCGTCGACGGTGATCGCCACGGTCTTCGGCGGCACCGGAGTTCCGGCCTTGAACGCCGCGACGATCGTCGACAGCGGCACGACCTGGAACCCGCCGTCGGCGAGAATTTGCAGGTGACGTTCGAACTGATCGACCCGGATGTTGGTGGAGGGAATGCCGTTTTCGCCGAAGCGGTGGTACATCAGCGCCACCGCCGCCGTGGCGTCCGCCGCCGGGGCTTCGGCCCGCGCCGCGTTCGTCGCGCCCAGAACCGCCGCGCCGCAGACCATGACGGTGGCCAGACCCCGGCGTGCCGTCCGCGCAATCTTGTCGATCATCGTGCCGTCCCCCACATGCGGAATGGAACAGAGTATCGCCGTTCCGGATTTCCCGGTCAAAATTTCCGTGACCGCAGGAGGATTCGACCATGCCCGCACTCGACGCCGCCGCCCTGGCGCAACTTTTCGCCGACGCCCGCACCCATTCCCACTGGCGGGACGCGCCGGTGGACCTGGACTTGGTGCGCCGCGCCATCGCCCTGGCCGGGCTGGCGCCGACCGCCGCCAACAGCCAGCCCGCGCGCTATGTCCTGGTGGCGACGCCCGAGGGCAAGGCGCGGCTGAAACCCTTCCTTGCCCCCGGCAACGTCGAGAAGACCATGGCCGCGCCGGTTACCGCGATCGTCGGCGCCGACCACGCGTTCTACGAGGCGCTGCCCCGGATGTTCCCCCAGGCCGACGCGAAAAGCTGGTACGCGGGCAATCCGGCGCTGATCGAGGAAACCGCCTTTCGCAACGCCTGCCTGCAAGGCGGTTATTTCATCCTGGCGGCGCGGGCGCTCGGGCTCGACTGCGGACCGATGAGCGGCTTCGACGCCGCTGGGGTGACCGCCGAGTTCTTCGCCGGAACCGAAGTCCGCGCCAATTTCCTCTGCAATCTCGGGTACGGCGATCCCGCCCGCCTGCACCCGCGCAACCCCCGCTTCGCGCCCGAGGAAATCAGCCGGGTGGTGTAAGGAAAAGCGAGGAAAAACTTGCGGGGGGATTCGATCCCCCCGCGCCCCCCGTTCCTTAAGGTTTGCGCGCAGCGCGATAAAGCCGTCACGCGGCGTGACGGTCGATAGCCGCTGACGCGGCGGAAAACAGGTCATGGGGTCTGGGGCCCGGGGCTGGCCCCGGTCCGGTTTTACCGCATCATGCTGCGCGGCAGGACGCTGTCGGAGAGCAGGGGGAAGCGGTCGCGAGCGTCGAACAGCTGGTAGTGCCACCATTCCTTGGTATAGGGTTCCCATCCCGCCGCGCTCATCACTCCGAGAAGGAGGGCGCGGTTCTTCTGCGCCGCGACCGGAATGTCGGTGCGTCCGTGGTGGGCGCGCGGCGTGAAGTCGTCGAAGCCGGTTCCCATGTCGAGGTCGCGACCGTCCGCGTCGGCCAGGGTCAGGTCCACCGCGACGCCGCGCCCGTGCGCCGAACCGCGCCGGGGGTCGGCGACGAAGACCGGATCGGGGGTGTGGTTCCACAAGACCCATTGCGCCTCGACCGGGCGGAAGGCGTCGAAAATCCGCAAGCGGAGGTCGATCGCGGCGGCGAGGTCGCGGGCGCGTTCCAGCTTGGCAAAGGCTTCGGCGTGCAGATAACATGCGGCGCGCCCGTAAACCGGCGCGCCGGTGAAGTTGCGTTCGGTGGCATAGGCGAGGTCCAGAAGGACTCCGTGCCGTTCCGGGGTGATTTCGATCAGCATGGGGCCAGCATAGGATCGGCGGGCATGGTGGAACAAGTCGAACTTTCGCGGGGCGTCGTCGCGGTTCTGGATTGCGCCGGGGCGGCCTGTCAGGCGGGGGTGTTCGTCGATGGCGCGCCGCGCGCGTTGCGCCGCGTCGCGATGGCGCACGGCCAGGCCGAGGCCCTGCTGCCGATGCTGACGGCGGCCTTCGCCGAGGCGGGGGTGGCATTCGAGGAACTGGCGGCGGTGGTGGTGACCGTCGGCCCGGGGTCGTTCACCGGCCTGCGGGTGGGCCTGGCGGCGGCGCACGGGCTGGGCCTGGCGCGGGATTGCCCGGTGGTCGGGGTGTCCTCGTTCGCCGCCTGGGCGCATGCCCCCCTTCCGCCGGGAACGGTGCGGGTGGCGCTCGACAGCCGACGCGGCGACGCCTTCGTCCAGGACTTCCTCGCCGGGGCGCCGCTGGCTCCGCCGTCGATCCGGACGGCGGCGGAGGCTTTGGCCGCGTCCGGGGACAGGACGCTGACGGGCGATCTGGCGGGCGGCGTCGCGCCGTCCCTGGAAGGGATTTTCGCCGCCGCCCTGGTTCCGGCGTTGCGGCTGCCGCCCCAGCCCCTGTACCTGCGCGAGGCCGACGCCACCTTGCCGTCCGGTGCGCCGCGATGCGCCTGATCGCGGCGTCTTCGGCCTTCGTTTCGGTTCTGGCCGCCCTGCACGCCGCGTGTTTCGCCCGTCCTTGGGACGAACCGGCGTTCGCCGGGATTCTCGCCGCGCCGGGGACGTTCGGCTGGATCGCGGCGGACGAAGCGGCGGAGCCGTTGGGGTTCGTTCTGTGCCGCGCCGTCGCCGACGAAGCGGAGGTCCTGTCCATCGGGGTGCGGCCCGACCGGCGCGGAGGCGGCATCGCCCGCTGTCTTCTGGAGCAGGCCGCCGCGACGGCGCGGGACGCGGGCGCGGCGCGGATGTTTCTCGAGGTCGCGGTGAACAATCGGGCGGCTCTGGCCCTCTATCGGGCGCATCATTTCGAGCGCGTGGGAACCAGGGAAAAATACTACCTTGAGTTTGTTGACGGAAGAGAAACGCGCTCCGATGCGTATGTCATGACAAAGATTCTGGAATAAGCCCGGACGTCAGTCGGTCGAATTTTTAATATATTGATTCGAAAAGATGTTCCCGAGGGGGTGTGGCGGGCGGAAGTTTTCCGCCCGGGGAAGGTCTCGAACCGTTTTGGTCCGACCAGATTTGCTGATTCACCATCGGATTATCCTTTGGAACCAGGATTAACGGGGAGATTCCCCTATCATAAGTATCAAGTTTGATTCCGCTGGTGGAGTTCTCTGCATGCTTCAAATCAACTGGCAAGGTAACCCCTAAAACAGGTCGGCTTTTATTGTCTACGATTTTGATGTTGATAATGCATGGTGAACATTTTATATAAGCTTCGATCCGATGATTAAGGGGGTTCGGTACATGTCTGGGCAAGAGTCCAAGGAAAATCTGCTTCGTCTTACGACGCAAATCGTCGCGGCGCATGTCGGCAACAACGACGTGCCTGTAACCGACCTTTCCGGGTTGATCAGGGGCGTCTTCTCGGCGCTGTCGAACCTGGGGGAGGCCCCGGTTGCGGCGGATCGTCCGCAACCCGCGATCGCGGTCAAGAAGTCGGTGATGCCGGATTACATCGTTTGTTTGGAAGACGGCAAGAAGCTGAAGATGCTGAAGCGCCATCTCAAGACCGTCTATGACATGACCCCCGAGGAATACCGCGAAAAGTGGGGCCTGCCCGCCGATTACCCGATGGTCGCGCCGAATTACGCGCGTCATCGTTCGTCCCTGGCGAAGAAGATCGGTCTGGGCACGCGGTCGCGGCGTCGCGGCGCGGCGGAATAGCCGCGGCTTTCATCTAAGCTTCATTGTTCTTCGGCGGCGGACTGCCTCTACAGTCCGCCGTTGCGCATTTCGGCCGGGGCTTGCACAATGTCCGCCGCGCGCCGATGCCTCGCGGCTTTTCATTTCGTCGAATTGAGGCTACTGTCGCGGGCGACGACAAACAAAATTTGATGGCGGGACATGACCTCTCGGATTGAACAGCGGTGCCTGGAACTGGGGTTGAAGATGACCGGTCAGCGCCGGGTGATCGCCCAGGTTCTGTCCGAGTCCGACGATCATCCGGACGTCGAGGACGTCTATCGCCGCGCCGCCGAGATCGATCCGCGGATCAGCATCGCGACCGTCTATCGCACCGTTCGCCTGTTCGAGGAGGAGAAAATCCTCGAACGTCTGGACTTCGGCGACGGGCGCGCGCGGTACGAGGAAATCTCGGACGATCACCACGACCATCTGATCGACATCGCCAGCGGCCACGTCATCGAGTTCCAGTGCAAGGAAATCGAGGAATTGCAGCGCCGCATCGCCCGCGATCACGGCTATCGGCTGGTCGGGCACCGTCTGGAGCTGTATTGCAAGCCGATCGCCGGAGCGAGCCGCACGGCCTCGGCGGAAGACCCCGAGAAAGACTGAGAACCAAATCCGACCCGGCGCGCGGCCGGGGCGATCCCGCGCCGGGAACAGGGCGTCGGCGCGTCCCGCCGCAGCCGCAGTCGTGAGTACGGAGCACCATGGAATCCATCGAGGAATCGTCTGGCGGCAGGATGGAGGTTCGTCTTGCGGCGAACCCCGAGGAAATCGACGCCGCTCAGGCCCTGCGCTATCGCGTCTTCTATGTCGAGGGCGGCGCGAAGGCCTGCGCCGAAACCGCCGTTTCGGCGCGCGATCGCGACGACTTCGACGCGGTGGCCGATCATCTGCTGGTGATCGATCACGCTCTGGGGGATTCCCCCGCCGAGTGCATCGTCGGCACCTATCGTCTGATGCGGCGCGAGCACGCGGCGAAAATCGGGCGGTTCTACACCGCCGCCGAATACGACATCTCGCGCATCCTGGCGCTGCCCGGCCCGATCCTGGAACTTGGGCGGTCGTGCACCGACCCGGCCTATCGCAACCGCTCGACGATGCAGTTGCTGTGGCAGGGGATCGCCAACTACGTCTTCACCCACGACATCACGATGATGTTCGGTTGCGCCTCCCTGGCGGGGGTCGATCCCGCCGCGCTCGCCCTCGAACTCAGCTATCTGTACCATTGCCATCTCGCGCCCGAGGAATTCCGGCCGCGCGCCCTGCCCGCGCTTCACACCGCGATGGACCTGCTGCCGAAGGACGCGGTCTCGCCGAAGCAGGCCCTGAACGCCCTGCCGCCCCTGGTCAAGGGCTATCTGCGTCTGGGCGGATTCGTCGGCGACGGCGCGGTGGTGGATCGTCAGTTCAACACCACCGACGTTTGCGTCATGGTCAAGACCGATCTGGTGACGGACAAATACTTCCGCCACTACGATCGCACCGCGCGCGGCGGTTGACCGCGATGCGGCGCGAAGCGGCACCCACACCCGCACGCTTCGGCGGACACGGTCGCTTGGAATCCGTGGTCGCCGGATTGCGTCTGGGAGCGATCTTCGCGTGGTTCCTGCTGCTGCTGCCGGTGTACCTGCTGTCCATGGCGTCCGAGACGACGCAGACCGTCTGCAACCGTCTGTTCTGGCGCGGCGTGCTGCGTCTGGCCAACATCCGGGTGCGGGTGCAGGGGCGTCCGTCTGTGCTGCGCCCCCTGCTGTTCGTCAGCAACCATGTGTCCTACCTCGACATCCCGGTTCTGGGCAGCGTGATTCCGGGGGTTTTCGTCGCCAAGTCCGAAGTCGCGGGTTGGCCGGGAATCGGCTTCATCGCCCGTCTGGCCCGCACCGTCTTCGTCGAGCGCAAGCGCACCGAGGCGGCGCGCCAGAAGCGGGTTCTCGAAGAGCGTCTGGGGCGCGGCACGCCGCTGATTCTGTTCCCCGAGGGCACCAGCGACGACGGCAACCGGGTGTTGCCGTTCAAAAGCACCTTGTTCTCGATCGCCGAGGAAGAGGTCGGCGGCCAGCCGGTGATGGTGCAGCCGGTGGCGGTCGCCTATACCCGCTGCTTCGGCGTGCCGATCGGCTATCTGTGGCGGCATTTCTTCGCTTGGTACGGCGACATGGAACTCGCCCCCCACCTGTGGGAGGTGCTGCACATGGGCCGCCTGACCGTCGAGGTGAGCTTCCTCGAACCCTATACCCTGTCCTCCCTGGGGTCGCGCAAGAACGCCGCCCTGGTCTGCCACGGCGCGGTGCGGGGCGCGGTGGCGCGTTCCCTGGGCGGACGGGAGGCTCCCCCCGACGCCTTGACTTTGCAGGGTCGGGTGTTACGTTTCCGGCCCTGAGGATTCCCTGGCTTCAAGGATGCGAAGACGCGCGGTGAGCGGACAGAAGAAGCTTTTCGTCAAGACCTACGGCTGCCAGATGAACGTCTATGACTCGTCGCGCATCCGCGACGTTCTGGCGCCTTTCGGCTATGCCGCGGTGGACGGCCCGGCGGACGCCGATCTGGTGGTGCTCAACACCTGCCACATCCGCGAGAAGGCGGCGGAAAAGGTCTATTCCGATCTTGGGCGGTTGCGCCCCCATCGCCAGGCCAAGGAAGAGGCGGGGGGACGGATGCTGGTCGCGGTGGCGGGTTGCGTCGCCCAGGCCGAGGGCGAGCGCCTGCGCGCCCGCGCCCCGATCGTCGATATCGTGCTGGGGCCGCAGACCTATCACCGCTTGCCCGAGATGGTGGCGCGCGTCCTGCGCGAGCGGGGACGCCCGGTGTTCGACACCGAGTTCCCGGTCGAGCCGAAGTTCGACCATCTGCCGCCCCAGGTTTCCGAAGGTCCCAGCGCCTTCCTGGCGATTCAGGAAGGCTGCGACCGTTTCTGCACCTACTGCGTGGTGCCTTATACCCGCGGCGCGGAGTACGCCCGTCCCGCCGCCGACGTGCTGACCGAGGCGCGGCGTCTGGTCGAAACCGGCGCGCGCGAGATCACCCTTCTCGGTCAGAACGTCAACGCCTGGGCGGGAGAGGCCCCGGGCGGCGGGGTCTGGAGCTTCGGGCGGCTGCTGCGCGAGATCGCCGAGATTCCGGGTCTGGCGCGGCTGCGCTACACCACCTCTCACCCGTCGAGCGTCACCCCGGACCTGATCGCGGCGCACCGCGAGGTTCCGGCGCTGGTGCCGTTCCTGCATCTGCCGGTGCAGTCCGGCTCCGACCGCGTGCTTTCGGCGATGAACCGGGGGCACACCGCCGCCGCGTATCTGCGCACCGTCGAGGCGCTGAAGGGGGCGCGCGCCGACATGATGCTGTCCTCCGACTTCATCGTCGGCTTCCCCGGCGAGACCGAGGCGGAATTCGCGGAAACCCTGAATCTGATTCGCGCTGCCGGGTTCATCCAGGCGTTCTCGTTCAAGTACAGCCCCCGCCCCGGCACTCCGGCGGCGACGCTGCCGGGGCAGGTGGCGGAGGCGGACAAGGCCGACCGCCTTGCCCGTCTTCAGGCGGAACTCGCCCGCCTGCAATCCGCCTTCAACGACTCCTGCGTCGGGCGGACGATGCCGGTGCTGTTCGACCGTCCCGGACGCCATCCCGGCCAGCTGATCGGGCGGACCCCGTATATGCAGGCGGTTCACGCCCGCATGCCGCAAGAGGCGTTCGGCGCGGTGCGGACGGTGCGCATCGTCGCGGTCGGCCCCAACAGCCTGCGCGGCGAGGCGGTGGACGCCGCGCCCCGGGATGCGGCGGAATGAGCGGCGGAACCCCCCATCCGGTGGTCGCCTCGCGCACCCTCGATCTCGGCGGCAACGCCGAGGCGGCGGAGGTCTACGGGCCGCACAACGTCCACCTCGACCGGCTGGAGGCGCTGCTGGGGATCGGCTGCGCGGCGCGCGGCAACATCCTGATCGTTTCCGGCGCCGCCGCCGCCCTCGACGTGGCGGAGCGCGCCCTGCGGGTTCTGCTCGATCAGGCCCGCGCCGGGCGCGGCGTCGAACCCGCCGATATCGACGCGGCGGTGCGGATGTCGCGGGCGGGCGTCGCCGACGCCGACGGCGACCTCGCCCTCAAGACCCGCAAGAAGACGATCCTGCCGCGCACCCCCAATCAGGCGGCGTACCTGCGCGCGATGCGCCGTTTCGATCTGGTCTTCGGCCTGGGCCCGGCGGGCACCGGCAAGACCTATCTGGCGGTGGCGATGGCGGTGACGAAATACCTGAAGGGCGAGGTGTCGCGGATCATCCTGTCGCGTCCGGCGGTGGAGGCGGGGGAGAATCTGGGCTTCCTGCCCGGCGACCTGAAGGAGAAGGTCGATCCCTATCTGCGCCCCCTCTACGACGCGCTCCACGACATGATGCCCGCCGATCAGGTGCAAAAGCGCATCGACTCCGGCGACATCGAAATCGCGCCGCTCGCCTTCATGCGGGGGCGCACCCTGTCGGACGCCTTCGTCATCGTCGATGAGGCGCAGAACACCACGGCGATGCAGATGAAGATGCTGCTCACCCGTTTGGGCGAAGGCTCGGTGATGGTGGTCAACGGCGATTTGACCCAGGTCGATCTGCCCAGGGGGGCGCGTTCCGGCCTGCGCGACGCGCTCGGGGTGCTGGAGGGCATGGACGGCTTCGGCGTGGTCGAATTCGACGACCGCGACGTGGTCCGCCACGGCCTGGTGGCGCGCATCGTCGCCGCCTATGCGGCGCATGCCCCCGCCTTATCCGACGAGACGCCGAGGGGAGAGAAGACGTGACCGCCGAGGAGATCGTCGATCGCATCGCCGCCGCCGACGGCGCCTGGGCCTTCGAGGTCGAGGCCGCCGCCGCCTGGGAAGCCGCGGTTCCCGGCTGGCGGACGGTTCTCGCCCGCGTCGCCGCCGCCGCCGCGCCGACCTTGCGCGAGGCGCTGGTCGAAGCGGGCGGCCTGGCCCCGGCGGAGATCGCGGTGCTTCTCGCCGACGACGCGGCGGTGCGCGAGCTCAACCGCGATTGGCGGGGCCTCGACAAGCCGACCAACGTGCTGTCCTTCGCCACCTGGTGGGACGACGACTGCCCGCCGCCCCCGGCGGCGGGCGTCGCCGTGCATCTGGGCGATCTGGAGCTGGCGCTGGAAACCCTGCTCGCCGAGGCGGCGTCCGAGGGAAAGCCTCCCGCCGATCACTTGGCGCACCTGACCCTGCACGGGATTCTGCACCTTCTGGGATACGATCACCTGGAGGAAGACGAAGCCCGCGACATGGAATCTCTGGAAATCCGCCTGCTGGCGGAGATCGGGGTTCCCGACCCCTACGGTGGAGACCGCGACGATGACTGACCCCGGCCCCGAAACTTCGCCCCCGGCGGAAGAACCCCCGTCTCGCAACGGGCGCTCGTGGTGGCAGGCGTTCAAGGAATGCCTCCCCTGGGCGTCCGCTGGCGGCGAACCCACGGTGCGCGAGGCCCTGGCCGAACTGATCGAGGAAAGCGGCGAACCCGGCGCGCCGATCGACGCCCACGAGCGTTTGCTGCTCGGCAATATCCTGCACCCGCGCGACGTCAAGGCCGAGGACGTGATGATGCCGCGCGCCGACATCGTCGCCGCGCCCCTCGACGTCGCGCTGTCCGAACTCGTCCGCCTGATGGTGGCGGAAGGGGTGTCGCGCCTGCCGGTCTATCGCGAGACCCTGGACGACGCGGTGGGGCTGGTCCACATCAAGGATGCGGTGCGCCATCTGGTCGGCGACGATCCCTTCGTCCTGAGCAAGATGCTGCGGCCGATCCTGTTCGTCGCGCCGTCGATGCGGGTGATGGACCTGCTTTTGGAAATGCGGGTGAAGCGCACCCACATGGCCCTGGTGATCGACGAGTACGGCGGCGTCGACGGCCTAGTGACGATCGAGGATCTGGTCGAACAGATCGTCGGCGAGATCGAGGACGAACACGACGACGAGGACGAGCCGGAACTGGTCTTCCGCTCGGATTCGGTGCTGGAGGCCGACGCCCGCGTCTCCATCGAGGACTTCGAGAAGGCGGTCGGGCCGATCCTGAACGATGCCGAACGCGAGGATTCCGACACCCTGGGCGGGCTGGTGTTCTCGCTCGCCGGGCACATTCCGGCGCGCGGCGAACTGGTGCCGCACGCCTCCGGCGTCGAATTCCAGATCGTCGATGCCGATCCCCGGCGGATCAAGCGCCTCCGGGTGCGCAACCTGCCGCCGCGCGGCGACGGTCCATGAGCCTCGCGGCGCGCATCCTCGACGGGCGGCGATCCGGCCCGGCGGCCTGCGCCGTCGCCGGGGCGGTCGCGGCGGCGGCGCTGCCGCCGCTCTCCTGGCTGCCGCTGCTCCCGCCCTGTCTGAGCCTGCTGTATGCCGCCTGGGATGCCGCCGCCGCCGCGCCGCGTCCGGGACGGCGGCGCTTCCTGCTCGGCTGGGGATTCGGTCTGGGATATTTTTCCGCCGGTCTCTACTGGGTGGCGCACGCCTTTCTCGTCGATGCCGCCACCTTCGGCTGGATGATCCCCTTCGCCCTGGCCGGCCTGGGGCTGGGGATGGGGCTGTTCGTCGGCGCGACCGCCTGGGTCGCGGGGTTCGCCGCGCCGCGTCCCCTGGCCCGCTGGGTCGGATTCGCCGCCGCCTGGGTGATCCTGGAGTGGATGCGTGGCTGGGTGCTGACCGGATTTCCGTGGAACGCCCTGGGCTCGGTCTGGGCATCGTTCCCGGCTTTCTCCCAGGCGGCGGCGGGAATCGGCATGCTCGGGCTCTCCTGGCTGACCGTGCTTGCCGCCACCGCCCCGGCGGCGGGCCGGGCGGGAGCCTTCGGCGCGGCGAGAGGCCTGTCGCGGGGCTGCGTCGCCGCCGTCCTGATCGTCGCGGCGCAGGGCCTGGGCGGCTGGGCGCGCCTGCCCGGCGGTCCCGCCCCGGAGCAACCCGGAGTCGCCTTGCGCCTGGCGCAGCCGAACATCCCCCAGACCCTGAAGTGGCAATCCGGGGAACGGCGGGAGAATCTGTTCCGTCAGGTGGTGCTCAGCCGGTCTCCGGGGTGGGAAAGCCGCACCCATGTGATCTGGGCGGAGACCGCCTCCACCTTTCCCCTCGACCTGCCGGAGGACGCCTTCGCCCGTCAACTGGCGGCGCAGGCGGCGCCGACGGGCGGCTGGCTGATCGCGGGCGCGCCGCGCCGCACCCCGGCGGGCGAACCCTTCCGCCTGTGGAACAGCGTCGTCGCGATCGACGCCGACGGCGCGGTCGGCGACGTTCACGACAAGGCGCATCTGGTGCCCTTCGGCGAATACGTGCCGGGCGGCGGTCTTCTGCCGGTGGAAAAGCTTGCCGCCGGGCGGATCGACTATTCCCCGGGGTCGGGCGTGCGCACGGTGCGTCTGGCGGGAACCCCGCCCTACAGCCCCCTTGTTTGTTACGAGGTGATCTTCCCCGGCGCGGTGGCGGATGCCGCCGACCGCCCGGACTGGCTTCTCAACCTCACCAACGATGCCTGGTTCGGCCTCTCCGCCGGACCGCACCAGCACCTCGCCGCCGCGATCCTGCGCGCCGTCGAGGAAGGCCTGCCGCTCGCCCGCGCCGCCAACACCGGGATCAGCGCGGTGGTCGATCCCTTCGGTCGGGTGGTCTCCCGTCTCGACCTGGGGACGGAGGGGGTTCTCGACGCGCCCTTGCCCGCGCCCCTGCCGCCGACGCCGTTCGCCCGGTTCGGCAATGCCCTGCCGCTATTCCTGGTATCTTTGCTGGCCTTGTTGATCAATTTTCCGGCGTGGCGCGTCTGGCGGCGCGGTAGCCATATCCCCACATAGAACCGAGGTGCGTTTTCGCCGCCCGGCGTGGCAGAGGGCGGCTTTCCCGGTTGACGATCATACAACCGCATGTATAGAGTTTGCGGAGATCGACAAAACCGGGCAGGACGGCGGCAGGTTCCACGAGGAGGGGAAAATGCCAGGCATCTCCGCTAAACATCGGGAAACCGGCCGAACCCGCGGATCCTCGCGGGGACGCACGCAGCAGGGGAATCCCAACCCCGTGGACGTGCATGTCGGCGGTCGCATCCGCCTGCGCCGGACGCTTCTGGGGATGAGCCAGGAACGCCTGGGCGAGGCTCTGGGACTGACCTTCCAGCAGGTGCAGAAGTACGAACGCGGCACCAACCGGGTCGGCGCCAGCCGCCTGTGGTACTTGAGCCGGGTTCTCGACGTGCCGGTCAGCTTCTTCTACGAGGATATGTTCGAGGACGTCGCCGGGAAAAGCCCGCGCCTGATCGGCGGGCTTCGCGACGAGCCCGAGACCGTCGAGGCCGACCCCCTGACCAAGCGCGAGATCCTGGAGCTGGTGCGCGCCTATTACCGCATCCAGGACGCGCTGGTGCGCAAGCGGGTGTTCGATCTGGCCAAGGCCCTGGCCGCCAGCGCCGAGGACGCCCCGGCCTGATCCCGGCGGTTTTTTTGTGGCCGTCCGCCCGCCCCTTGCATTGCGCGGAGAGTTCGGATACCAGGGAAGGCATTCGTGCCGGGCGGGTCCGTCCGGTCGGCGGAGCGCGCCCGACAATGCGGCGCCCGCGCTGAGACTCCGAGCCAGGGGGACTACCGGTGTTCCAATCGAACTACCTGTTTACCAGCGAGTCGGTTGCCGAGGGGCATCCCGACAAGGTCTGCGACCGCATCTCCGACGCCGTCGTCGATACCTTCCTCGCGGCGGAGCCGCACGCTCGCGTCGCCTGCGAGACTCTCGCCACCACCAATCGGGTGGTCCTGGCGGGCGAGGAGCGCGGCCCCTCCTCGATCACGCCGGAAAAACTGGAAGGCGTGGCGCGCGACGCGATCAAGAGCATCGGCTACGAGCAGGACGGCTTCCATCACGCCAATTGCCGCGTCGACGTGCTGCTGCACAGTCAGTCCGGCGATATCGCGATGGGCGTCGATGCCGCCGACAACAAGGACGAGGGCGCGGGCGACCAGGGCATCATGTTCGGCTATGCGGTTGACGAAACCCCGGAACTGATGCCCGCGCCGATCGTCTTCGCCCACCGCATCCTCAAGGACATGGCCGCCGCGCGGCACGACGGCAGCCGTCCCGAATTCGGTCCCGACGCGAAAAGCCAGGTGACCCTGCGTTACGAAAACGGTCGTCCGGTCGCCGCCACTTCGGTGGTGGTGTCCACCCAGCATGCCGAATCGGCGTCGCAGGACGATATCCGTTGCCTGGTTCGCCCCTTCGTCGAGGCGGTGTTGCCGGAAGGCTGGATGCCGTCGGAGAGCGAATTCTACGTCAATCCCACCGGACGGTTCGTCATCGGCGGCCCGGACGGCGATTGCGGCCTGACCGGGCGCAAGATCATCGTCGATACCTACGGCGGCGCCGCGCCGCACGGCGGCGGGGCGTTCTCGGGCAAGGACCCGACCAAGGTCGATCGTTCGGCCGCTTATGCCGCCCGCTATCTGGCGAAGAACGTCGTCGCCGCCGGACTGGCGAAGCGCTGCCTGATCCAGTTGTCCTATGCCATCGGCGTCTCCAAGCCGTTGTCGGTCTATGTCGAGACCTACGGTACCGGCAAGCTGCCCGAGGCGGCGATCAGCGACGCGGTGCAGCGCCTGATGAATCTGTCGCCGCGCGGCATCCGCGAGCACCTGAAGCTCAACCGCCCGATCTATGCCCGCACCGCCGCCTACGGCCACTTCGGTCGCGCGGCGGAGGCCGACGGCGGCTTCTCGTGGGAGGCGACGGATCTGGTCGCCGACCTCAAGACGCTGCTGCCGTAAAATGACGGACACGGACCTCCCGCCGGAGGCGCGGGAGCCCCACTTCTTCGGCCGCCGCAAGGGCAAGCCCTTGCGGCCCGGCTGCGCCCGCCTGATGCAGACCCTGCTGCCGCAAATCGCGGTGCCGGAAGGCGACTCGCGGCTCGATCCGGCGGGCCTGTTCGCCAGGCCGGTTTCCGCCGTCTGGCTGGAAATCGGCTTCGGCGGCGGCGAGCACCTGGCCGGGCAGGCGGCGGCCCATCCGGAGGTCGGCATCGTCGGCTGCGAGGTCTTCCTCAACGGCGTGGCGCGCCTGCTCTCCCTCATCGACTCCACCCCGGCGACGGAGACCGTGCGCATCCTTCACGGCGACGTCCGCGCCTTGATGCCGCGCCTGCCGGACGCCAGCCTCGACCGGATTTTCCTGCTCTTCCCCGATCCCTGGCCGAAGACCCGCCACGCCGAACGGCGTTTCATCGGCCCGGCCAATCTGCCCGAACTCTCCCGCCTGCTGAAGGACGGCGCCGAACTGCGCGTCGCCTCCGACGACATGACCTATATCCGCTGGGCGCTGCGCCACCTGATCGAACACCCGGACTTCGTCTGGACGGCGCAAGGCCCCGACGACTGGCTGGGCCGTCCCGCCGACTGGGTGCCCACCCGCTATGAACAAAAAGCCCTGCGCCAGGGCCGCGCGCCGGTGGTCCTGCGCTTCGTTCGGAGATCGCGATAGAACCAGGCCGGGGCGCTGCCCGGACTGGTTCTAGGACGTAGTCTCATAAATCTCGGCCATCAGGGCGTCGAGTTCCCGTGTCATGCGGGCAAGGTCCTGCGGGCGAGAGAGGCGGTGGTCGCCGTCCTTGACCAGGGTCAGGGCGACGTCGGCGGTTTCCAGGCGCTCGGACAGCGCCAGCGCGGTGCGCCAGTCCACCGACTCGTCCCGCATGCCTTGCAGGATGCGCACCGGTCCGGCGAAGCGGATGGCGTCGCGCAAAAGCAGGTGGGCGCGGCCGTCCTCGATCAACGCGCGGGAGACGGGATAGGTCCGGTCGTCCTCACGCAGGTGGACGATGCCGTCGCGGGCCAGGGCGGTTTTCTCGGCGTCGGTCATGCCTTTCCACATCGCGTCTTCGGTGAAGTCGGGGGCGGGAGCGATCAGCAGCAGGGCCTTGACCCGCTCGGGCCGGGCGAGGGCGGCGAGCAGCGCCACCCATCCGCCCATGCTGGAGCCGACCAGGACCAGCGGCCCTTGGGTGAGCCGGTCGATCGCGGCGAGCGCGTCGTCGCGCCAGCGGCCGATGGTGCCGTCGGTGAACGCGCCGGAGCTTTCGCCGTGGCCGAAGGTGTCGAAGCGCAGGAAGGAAAAACCGCGCGCGGCGGCGTGTTCGGACAGGTGGACGGCCTTGCCGCCCGTCATGTCCGACATCAGGCCGTGCAAAAAAACCACAGTCGGGAGCGGATTGTCGCAGGGCGGCGCGGCGACGCGGCGATAGGCGATAGACGCGCCATCGGCGCGTGTTAATATCCCGCGAACGTCGCGGCCTGTCGTCGGGTCGGACATGGTGTTTCTCTTTTCCGTGAGCGTTGTTTTGAGAAAGAAAGGCTCGATCGTGTCCAGCGAGTCTCCCAGTTCTAGCAGCCGGAGCGCCGGGGACCAAGCCGGTCCCGCCATTCTTCAGGTTCTTCCCCGTCTGGAGACCGGCGGCGTCGAACGCGGCGCCATCGAAATCGCCGAGGCTTTGCGCGATGCCGGGGCCCTGCCGGTGGTGGTGTCTGCGGGCGGCGTGATGGAACGCGAACTCGAACGCCTGGACGCGGTGCATGTGCGCCTGCCGGTGCATTCGAAGAATCCGCTGACGATGTGGCGCAACGTCGAGGCCCTGGCGGAGGTGATCCGCCGCTACGACGTCAAGCTGGTGCACGCGCGCTCGCGCGCCCCGGCGTGGAGCGCCCGCGCCGCCGCGCGGCGCTGCGGCGTTCCCTTCGTCACCACCTTTCACGGCACCTACAATCGCGGGCCGTTCGGAATCAAGGCGCCGTACAACGCGGTGATGGCGTCCGGCGACCGGGTGATCGCGATTTCGCAGTTCATCGCCCGTCACGTGCAGGAACTCTACAAGGCGCCGCCGGATCGCATCCGGGTGATTCCGCGCGGCGTCGATCTGACCCGTTTCGATCCCGCCCACGTCAGCCCGGAACGGATGATCAAGCTCGCCAACGGCTGGCGTCTGCCCGAGGATTTGCCGGTGGTGATGCTGCCCGGCCGACTGACCCGGTGGAAGGGGCAGCACGTGGTGATCGAGGCCCTGGCCCGTCTGGGGCGCACCGATCTGCGCTGTCTGCTGGTGGGCTCCGACCAGGGACGGAACCGCTATCGCGCGACGCTGGAACGCGCCATCGCCGACAAGGGGTTGCAGGGCGTGGTGCATATCGTGGGCGGATGCAACGACATGGCGGCGGCCTACCTGCTGACCGACTACGTGATTTCCGCCTCCACCGATCCCGAGGCGTTCGGTCGGGTGATCGTCGAGGCGCAGGCGATGGGCCGTCCGGTGATCGCCACCCGTCACGGCGGCGCGCTGGAGACGGTGACGCCGGGCCAGACCGGTTGGCTGGTCGCCCCCGGCGATCCCGGAGAATTGGCCGATGCGATCGCGGCGGCGCTGGCGGTGCCCCCGGCGGAGCGCGCCCGCATGGCGGCGGCCTGCCAGGCGCAGGCGCGCGATACCTATTCGAAACGGCAGATGTGCGAAAAGACTCTGGACGTCTATGCCGAGCTGCTGGCGCCTGCCGCCGATTCGTCCGTCGTCCCGCCCCCGGCGGAGCCGCGATGATCGGCCGGACGCGCGTGCTGGTGATCAAGCTGTCCGCGCTGGGCGACGTGGTGCAATCCTTCGGGCCGATCCGGGCGATCCGGCGGCATCATCCCGACGCGGCGGTGACGGTTCTGACCACCCGCCCGTACGCCGATCTGTTCCGCGCCTGCCCCGATGTCGACGAGGTCTGGATCGACGACCACCCGAAGTGGCACCAGCCGCTGCGCTGGCTGGCATTGCGGCGAAAACTCCGTGGCGGCGGCTTCGCGCGGGTCTACGATTTGCAGACCTCGGACCGTTCGTCCGCCTATTTTCGGCTGATCGGCGGCGGCGTCGAATGGTCGGGGATCGCGCCGGGATGTTCCCATCCCCACGCCAATCCGGACCGCGACCGCCTGCACACCATCGAGCGCCAGGCCGAGCAACTGCGTCACGCGGGCATCGCCGAGGGGCCGTTTCCCGATCTGTCGTGGCTGACCGCCGACGTTTCCGGCCTCGGCCTCCCCGCCGAGTTCGCGTTGCTGGTTCCGGGCGGCGCGGCGCATCGTCCGGGCAAGCGCTGGCCGGCGGCGTTCTATGGCGAACTGGCGGCGCGACTGGCGGCGAAGGGGCTGACCCCGGTGCTGCTGGGAACGACGGCGGAAGCCGGAGCGGTCGCCGAGGTCGCCGCCGCCGCGCCGGGCGCCGTCAACCTGATCGGACGCACCGGTTTCGCCGAGATCGCCGAATTGGGGCGGCGGTGCCGGGTTGCGCTGGGCAACGACACCGGACCGATGCACCTGCTGGCGGTGGCGGGGGCGCCCTGCCTGGTGTTGTATGCGAAGGACTCGGACCCCGCCTTGTGCGCGCAGCGGGGTTCCCGGGTGCGGCTTTTGCGCCGCGACGATCTTTCCGCCCTGCCGGTCGATGCGGTTTATGCCGAATTGGCGGAAATCGGCGGTTTCGCCGCCGAGGATTGTTGACAGCGGCATCGCCGTGCGCGCATTTCATTGGGTTCTAAAAAACCCATCGACCAAGACGAAGGACGAGTGATGGTTGCGATGACGCTCCCGGACGGTTCGGTCCGGTCCTACGGCGGCCCGGTGACGGGTTTGGATATCGCCCGCGACATCGGCGCGGGCCTGGCCAAGGCTGCGCTCGCGGTGCGGGTGAACGGCGCGATGTGGGATCTGACTCGAACTTTGACCGAGGACGCGACGGTCTCGATCGTCACCTCCAAGGACGCGGACGGCGTCGAGCTGCTGCGCCACGACGCGGCGCACGTGATGGCCGAGGCGGTGCAGGAACTGTTTCCCGGCACCCAGGTCACCATCGGTCCGGCGATCGAAAACGGCTTCTATTACGACTTCGCGCGGGAAAAACCGTTCTTGACGGACGATCTTGTCCACATCGAGCAGCGGATGCGCGAAATCGTCGAGCGCGACGAGGCGATCGTGCGCGAGGTTTGGGATCGCGACAAGGCGATCGCCTTTTTCGAGAAGCAGGGCGAGAAGTACAAGGCGGAAATCATCCGCGACCTGCCCGCCGATCAGACCATCACCCTGTACCGGCAGGGCGCCTTCATCGACCTCTGCCGGGGCCCGCATCTGCCCTCCACCGGCAAGCTGGGCACCGCCTTCAAGCTGATGAAGGTGGCCGGAGCCTATTGGCGCGGCAATTCCAACAACGAGATGCTGCAACGCATCTACGGCACCGCCTGGGCGTCGAAGAAGGACCTGGACGCCCATCTGACGATGCTGGAGGAAGCGGAAAAGCGCGACCATCGCCGCCTCGGCAAGGAAATGGACCTGTTCCGCTTCCAGGAGGAAGCGCCCGGCGCGGTGTTCTGGCATCCCAAGGGCTGGACCCTGTTCCAGACCCTGATCGCCTATATGCGCCGCCGCCAGGAGGCGGCGAACTACGTCGAGATTTCGACGCCGGAGCTGATGGATCGGGGCTTGTGGGAAACCTCGGGCCATTGGGCGACCTTCCGCGAGCACATGTACACCACCGAGACCGAGGACGGCCGCGTCTTCGCGATCAAGCCGATGAATTGCCCCGGCGGCATCCAGGTCTACAAGCAGGGGATCACCAGCTATCGCGACCTGCCGCGCCGGATCGCCGAGTTCGGCAAGGTGCACCGCTACGAGCCCTCGGGGGCGCTGCACGGCCTGATGCGGGTGCGCGCCTTCACCCAGGACGACGCCCACATCTTCTGCACGCCCGAGCAGATGGAGGCGGAATGCCGCACCGTGGTCGGGCTGATCCTCGACATCTACAAGGACTTCGGCTTTTCCAACGTGTCGATCAAGTTCTCCGACCGTCCGGAAAAGCGGATCGGCGACGATGCCACCTGGGATGTCCTGGAAGGCGCGCTCAAGGGCGCTCTCGACCACATGGGGTTCCCCTATACGCTCAATCCCGGCGAGGGCGCGTTCTATGGGCCGAAGCTGGAATTCGTGCTGAAAGACGCGATCGGACGCGACTGGCAGTGCGGCACCTTGCAGGTGGATCTGAACCTGCCCGGCCGCTTCGGCGCGACCTATATCGGCGAGGACGGCGAAAAGCACATGCCGGTGATGTTGCACCGCGCCCTGTTCGGTTCGCTGGAACGCTTTACCGGCATCCTGCTGGAACACTATGCGGGCAAGCTGCCCCTGTGGCTGGCTCCGGTGCAGGCGGTGGTGGCGCCGATCGTTTCCGACGCCGACGCCTATGCGGTCGAGGTGCGGGATGCGCTGAAGGCGGCGGGGCTGCGGGTGGAAACCGATCTGCGCAACGAGAAGATCAACGCCAAGGTCCGCGACCATTCGCTGGCCAAGGTGCCGTTGATCGTCGTCGTCGGCCGCCGCGAGGCGGAAAACCGCACCGTCGCGTTGCGTCGCCTGGGCTCGGACAAGCAAGAAGTCCTTGCGCTGACCGAGGCGGCAGCTAAACTCGGGGCGGAGGCGACGCCTCCGGGAGGCCACTGACCCGCCCCGGGGCAATCGTTCTTTTGGCGGACCGTCACCCGGCGCCTTGGGCCTGGGGCGAGCTTTCTTGCGGCCGGTCCGTCGTGTTTTTGGAGGGGATGACCCGCGCATCGACGCGGCATCCCGAATGGATGAAGGGAGGCGATTCATAGCCAGGGCACCAATGGGCGCGACACCGTCCCGGGAGGGACCGCGCGTCAACGAGGAAATCACGGCGCAGAGCGTTCGTTTGATCGACGCAGAGGGTGAACAGGTCGGGGTGGTCAGCCGCGGCGACGCATTGGATCGGGCCTTCGCTGCGGGCCTGGATCTGGTCGAGATTTCCCCCAACGCGGAACCGCCGGTCTGCAAGATTCTCGACTTCGGAAAGTTCAAGTACGAGGTCCAGAAAAAGAAGGCCGAGGCGAAGAAGAAACAAAAGGCCATCGAAATCAAGGAGATCAAGGTCCGTCCGGGGATCGATGACAACGACTACAACATCAAGATGCGCAGCGTTCGCCGCTTCCTGGAAGAGGGCGACAAGGTCAAGGTCACGCTTCGTTTCCGCGGGCGCGAGCTGGCGCACCAGGAGTTGGGCGCCAAGGTTCTGGATCGTATCCGCGACGAGGTCGCCGATCTTGCCAAGGTCGAGCAGTTCCCCAAGATGGAGGGGCGGCAGATGATCATGGTGATCGCGCCGCGCTGAGGACGTCTCCGCCGCCCGGGGGTTGGCTTCGGGCGGCGAGGGGGGTGAGGGAGCCATGCCAGAAGTCTCCGATCCGCGCGTCGTGGCCGCCCTGGTCGCCGCCGTCAAGCAGATCGAGTCGGCGATCGCCGATACCGAAAGGGGCGTCGATCGCATCCTCGGCCTGGTCGAGCTGCTGATGGAGCGCGCCGACAAGGACGGCATGCTGAAGCTGGAAGGAATCATGGAGGCCTGCGCCTTCCAGGATTTGACCGGCCAGAAGCTGCGCAAGATCGAACGCCTGCTCGAACACCTGCAAACCAAGGCGGTGATCAAGGTTCCCGGCGCGGTGGACCTGGCGAAGGCGCAGGCGACCCGCGCCGAAAAGGACGTTCAGGCGGCGCCCGCCAGCAAGGGGCTCTCCCAGGAAGAGGTCGATCGCCTGCTCAAGGGGATGTGATCCCCGCCCGGCGCATCGCACGGAATCCCTTGCATTTCGCCGCGACTTCCGCTACGAAAACCCCCTTTCCGGGGTATCCCCCCGGAAATCCCTGGCGGAACGGGCGCGCCGCGACAGCGGCAAGGGCATGCCCGCACGCCACGAAGTCAACACCAGTCACAAGGACGTTGAAATGCCCAAGTTGAAAACCAAAAGCGCGGTGAAAAAGCGGTTTCGCCTCACCGGCACCGGAAAGGTTCGGGCGAACGTGGCCTATAAGCGCCACGGCCTGGCGAAGCGCCCGCAGCAGATGAAGCGGCAGGCGCGCGGCACCTTCATTCTGACGGACGCGGATGCCGTGATCGTCAAGAAGTTCATGCCCTACGCGTGAACCAACCGGACCGGGAGACTTAAGACATGGCACGAGTGAAACGCGGCGTCACCACCCACGCCCGCCACAAGAAGATCATCAAGCTGGCGAAGGGTTATCAGCGCCGCAACAAGAACTGTTTCCGCATCGCGATCGAGAAGGTCGAAAAGGCGCTGCGTTACGCCTATCGCGATCGCCGCGCGAAGAAGCGGAATTTCCGCGCGCTGTGGATTCAGCGCATCAACGCCGGGGTGCGCCAGCACGGCATGGTCTATTCGCGCTTCATCGACGGCCTGAACAAGGCCGGGATCGCGCTGGACCGCAAGGTTCTGGCGGACATCGCGGTGCGCGAGCCGGAAGCGTTTGCTGCCTTGGTCGGCCAGGCCAAGGCGGCTTTGGAACGGGTCGCCTGATTCCTCCCCAGGGAGGTCAGGAAACCGGTTCACCGAAGCGGTTTGGCTGAGGGCCGTCCCCCCGGACGGCCCTCTTTTGCTTGTGGAAAACCGGAAGGCGGGAACGAAGATGGACAACCTTGTATCCTTGCGCGACGAGGTGCTTGCGGCGGCGGCCAGAGCCGCGACGGTGGCGGAACTGGACGAGGTCCGGGTCGCCGCGCTGGGCAAGAATGGCCGGTTGACCGGCCTGATGAAGGAATTGGGGGCCCTGGACCCGGAAACCCGCAAGGAGCGGGGCCAGGCGCTGAACGCGGTCAAGGACGAGGTCGGCGCCGCCATCGAGGCGCGCAAGACGGCGTTGGAAGACGCGGCCCTCGACGCCCGTCTGGCGCGGGAGGTGGCCGACGTCACCCTGCCCGCCCGCCCCGACGCCGACGGCATGATCCACCCGATCAGCCAGACCATGGACGAGGTGGTGGCGATCTTCGCGCAGATGGGCTTCACCGTCGCCGAAGGCCCGGAGATCGAGGACGACTTCCACAATTTCACCGCCCTCAACATTCCGCCGGAACATCCCGCCCGGCAGATGCACGACACCTTCTATCTGCCCGAACGGGAGGACGGCTCGCGCTTCGTCTTGCGCACCCATACCTCGCCGGTGCAGATCCGCACCATGCAGACCCAGACTCCGCCGATCCGCATCGTCGCGCCGGGGCGCACCTATCGCTGCGACTCCGACATGACCCACACCCCGATGTTCCATCAGATCGAGGGGTTGGTGATCGACAAGGCTACCCACTTCGGCCACCTGAAGGGCTGCCTGATCGAATTCATCGAGACCTATTTCGAGCTGTCCGACGTGCCGGTGCGCTTCCGTCCGTCGTTCTTTCCCTTCACCGAGCCCTCGGCGGAGGTGGACATCGGCTGTTCGCGCAAGGGCGGCGAACTGACCATCGGCGCGGGCGACGGCTGGCTGGAAATCCTCGGCTGCGGCATGGTGCACCCCAACGTGCTCGCCGCCTGCGGGCTCGATCCCAACGAATACCAGGGCTTCGCCTTCGGCATGGGGATCGAACGCATCGCCATGCTGAAATACGGCATCCCCGATCTGCGCACCTTCTTCGACGCCGATCTGCGCTGGCTGAAACACTACGGTTTCGTGCCCTTGGACCTGCCGACCGTGACCGGAGGACTCAGCCGATGAAATTCACCCTCTCCTGGTTGAAGGAATACCTCGATACCGAGGCTCCGCTCGCCACCCTCGACGCGGCGCTGACCGCCCTCGGGCTGGAGGTGGAGGGCATCGAGAATCCCGCCGCCGCCCTCGAAGGCTTCATCGTCGCCGACGTCGTCGCCTGCGTCGATCATCCGGATTCCGACCATCTGCACATCCTTACGGTGAACACCGGCGCGGAAACCGTGCAGGTGGTCTGCGGCGCGCCCAACGCCCACGCCGGGATGAAGGGCATTCTGGCACGCCCCGGCGTGACCATTCCGATCGACGGCACGGTGCTGAAGAAGGGCAAGATTCGCGGCGTCGAAAGCCAGGGCATGATGTGCTCGTTCCGCGAGCTGTGCCTGGGCGACGACCATGCCGGCATCGTCGAACTCGACACCGCCGCCGCCGGAACCCCGGTGGCCGAGGTGCTCTCCCTCGATCCGGTGATCGATCTGTCGATCACCCCCAACCGCGCCGACTGTCTGGGGGTGCGCGGCATCGCCCGCGATCTCGCGGCGAAGGGGTTGGGTCGCTTCAAGGACGCTCCGGTGGCCAAGGTCGCCGGTTCCTTCGCCAGCCCGATCGGCGTCGGCCTCGACTTCCCGGCGGGAAGGGAAGGGGCCTGCCCGCTGTTCGTCGGCCGGTACATCCGGGGCGTGAAGAATCGCCCCAGCCCGCGGTGGGTGCAGGATCGCCTGACCGCGGTCGGCCTGCGGCCGATTTCCGCCCTGGTCGATATCACCAATCTGGTGTCGCTGTCGCGCGCCCGGCCGCTGCACGTCTTCGACGCCGACAAGCTTTCGGGCGACGTGGTGGTGCGTTTCGCCCATGACGGCGAAACCCTGACCGCCCTCGACGGGCGGGAATACGTGCTGAAGCCCGACATGGTGGCGATTTGCGACGCGCAGGGCGCGCAAAGCATCGCCGGGGCGATGGGCGGCGAGGCTACCGGCTGCACCGAGACGACGGTCAACGTCTTCGTCGAATCGGCGCTGTTCGATCCGATCGCGGTGGCCCACGCCGGGCGCACCCTGCAAATCGATTCCGACGCCCGCTATCGTTTCGAGCGCGGCGTCGATCCGGCCTCCGCCTTCGACGGGGCGGAGCTGGCCACCGCCCTGATCCTGGAGTTCTGCGGCGGCGAGGCCTCGCACCTGGTGGTGGCGGGGGCGGAACCCGCGCCGCGCGGGGCGATTCCCTTCCGTCCCGAACGGGTCAAGACCCTGGGCGGAATGAACCTGCCCGCCGACGAGATGGCGAAGGTCCTGGTTCGTCTCGGCTGCGCCGTCGCGGTGGAAAGCGAGCGCTTGATGGTCACCCCGCCGTCCTGGCGCGGCGACATCTCCGCCGAGCACGATCTGGTCGAGGAAGTCCTGCGCGTCGTCGGCTACGACGCGGTTCCGGCGGTGCCGATGCCGCGCCTGCCGATGCCGCGCATCGCCCTGTCCGACGCGCAACGCCGTCGCGGCTGGATGCGCCGGGGTCTGGCGGCGCGCGGTCTGACCGAGGCGGTGACCTTCTCGTTCATGGACAGCCGTCAGGCCGCCCTGTTCGGATGGTCGGACCCGATGCTGAAGGTCGATAACCCGATTTCCAGCGAACTCGACGTCATGCGTCCCTCGGTGCTGCCCAACCTGATCGCCGCCCTGGGGCGCAACGCGGCGCGCGGCATGGCGGATGCCGCTTTGTTCGAGATCGGGCCGCAGTTCGACGGCCCCAATCCCGGCGAACAGCGTCTGGTCGCGGCGGGGGTGCGCGCGGGCAAGACCGGGCCGCGCCACTGGGGGCAGCCGCCCCGCGCGGTCGATGCGCTGGACGCCAAGGCCGATGCCCTGGCCGCGTTGCAGGCGGTGGGGGTTTCGGTCGGCGGCGTGCAGATTCGCCGCGACGCGCTGTCGTGGTACCACCCCGGCCAGTCGGGCACGATCAGCCTGGGGCGGACGGTGTTGGCCGCCTTCGGCGCGCTGCATCCCGGCGCGGTGAAGAAGCTGGGGGTGAAGGGCCGGGTGGTGGGTTTCGAGGTCTTCCTCGACGCCCTGCCCGCGCCGAAGAAGAAGCAGGGCAAGACCCGGCCCCTCTTGAAGGTCTCGCCCTATCCGGCGGTGGAACGCGACTTCGCCTTCGTCGTCGATGACGGCGTCGAGGCCGAACGCCTGATCCGCGCCGTCACCGGCGCCGACAAGTCCCTGGTGCGGGAGGTCTCGGTGTTCGACGTGTTCGCCGGTCCGGCCCTCGGCGAGGGAAAGAAGTCGATGGCCGTGTCGGTCACCCTTCAGGCGATGGACCGCACCCTGAAGGACGAGGAAATCGAGGCCGCGGCGCAGAAAATCGTCGCCGCCGTCACCCAGACGACCGGCGGCACGCTGCGGGCGTAAAACCAGGGCAATGCCCGGCCTGGTCCTACCGCCGCACCGCCACCAAATCAACGCTGGCGTCGGGGGTTTCGCGGCGGGCGTGGCAGGCGTCCACCGGGTCGGTGGACCAGCGCACCTTGCCGCCCAGGCTGATGCGATAGGCGAAGCGCGGACGCGCGTCGAACACCGGCACGGTGTCGCAGCGGCGGTGGCAGGCGATGCCCTCGTGCCGGTACATCGCCAGTTCGTTGTCATAGGCGTTGCCGCCGCAGACGTAGATCGTGGACTGTCCCATCGCTCCCATGGCGGATCCTCCGCTCTTCCGGCGTTCCGGCGTGTGGCCCGGTCGCCGCTTGCTGCTCCTGAATTATGAAATATGCGCACACCGTGCGTTTTTCAAGTGCAAAATGCACACAGTGTGCATATGGTGGATGTCTTGGGTCGGTTGTCTGGTCCTGAAGACGGAAAATACGGAGGAGAAAGACAGGAAATGGACGCGAAGCATCTGAAGGCGTGGCGCAAGTCGCTTGAGTTGTCGCAGAAGGAAGCGGCGGAGGCCCTGGGCCTGAAGCGCCGCATCTTCCAGTATTACGAAAAGGGCGAGCGCGACGGCGAGACGGTGAAGCCGCCGAAGACGGTGCGTCTGGCCTGCTGGGCGTTGGCCCAGGGGGTGATCGACTACGAAGGGCCGGAAATCGTCGAGGACAAAAAGAAGCCGGAAAAGCCGAAGAAGGCGGACAAGGCGACGAAGAAGCCCGGCAAGGTCGAGGATAAGGTCGCGCCCGCTCCGGCGAAGCCGGTGGTGATTCCGCCGGTGGCGGCGCCGGTTCCGGCGAACGATCGGGCGACCCCGGATGCGCCCAAGTCGGCCGCGAAGCCCCTGGCGATCAGGCCCGCCACGAAACCCGCCGCGAAACCCGTGGCGGCCAAGGCTCCGGCGAAAGCGGCGGCCAAGCCCGCCGCGAAGCCGACGGCGGTGAAGCCGGCGACGGCGAAGCCCAAGGCCCCCTAGGGTCCTGGCTCTAACGCGCTGGGTGGTTCCATAACGGCCGAATATGCTCTATGGTCCGGCGTCCGGGGCGGCGTGATCGCCGCCCGCGGACTCTTGCGCAACCAAGGACGACCGCCCGCCCATGACCGACCTGTCGCACATCCGCAACTTCGCGATCATCGCGCACATCGACCACGGCAAATCCACCCTTGCCGACCGCCTGATTCAGACCTGCGGCGGTCTGGAAGAGCGCGAGATGAAGGAGCAGGTGCTCGATTCCATGGACATCGAGCGCGAGCGTGGCATCACCATCAAGGCGCAGACGGTTCGCCTGAAATATTCGGCGAAGGACGGGCGGACCTATCAGCTGAATTTGATGGACACCCCCGGCCACGTCGATTTCGCTTACGAGGTCAGCCGCTCCCTGGCGGCGTGCGAAGGCTCGCTGCTGGTGGTGGATGCCTCGCAGGGGGTGGAGGCGCAGACCCTGGCCAACGTCTATCACGCGATGGAGGCCAATCACGAGATCGTGCCGGTCCTGAACAAGATCGACCTGCCCGCCGCCGAACCCGACCGGATTCGCGAACAGATCGAGGAAGTGATCGGCCTCGACGCCTCCGACGCGGTGCTGATCTCGGCGAAGACCGGCCTGGGCATCGGCGACGTGCTGGAGGCCCTGGTGCAGCGTCTGCCCGCGCCGACCGGCGACCTCGACGCCCCGGTCAAGGCCCTGCTGGTGGACAGCTGGTACGACAGCTATCTCGGCGTGGTGATTCTGGTGCGGGTGAAGGACGGGGTGCTGAAAAAGGGCATGCGCATCCGGATGATGGCGAACGGCGCGGCCTATCAGTTGGACAAGGTGGGCGCGTTCACCCCGAAGATGGTGGACGTGGACAGTCTGGGGCCTGGCGAAATGGGCTTTCTGATCGCCGGGATCAAGACCGTCGCCGACTGCAAGATCGGCGACACCATCACCGACGACCGGATGCCCGCGACCACGCCGCTGCCCGGCTTCAAGCTCTCGGTGCCGGTGGTGTTTTCCTCGCTGTTTCCGGTGGACGCCGGGGATTTCGAGAACCTGCGCGATTCGCTCGCCAAGCTGCGCCTGAACGACGCCAGCTTCCAGTACGAGCCGGAGACGTCGGCGGCTCTCGGCTTCGGCTTCCGCTGCGGTTATCTTGGCTTGCTGCACATGGAAATCATCCAGGAGCGGCTGGAGCGGGAATTCGACCTGGACCTGATCACCACCGCGCCCAGCGTCGTCTATAAGGTGCATCTGACCAGCGGCGAAAGCCGCGAACTGCACAATCCGGTGGACATGCCGGAGCCGAATTACATCGCCGAGATCGAGGAGCCCTGGGTCAAGGCGACGATTCTGGTGCCCGACGAATACCTGGGTTCGGTGTTGCAACTCTGCACCGAACGGCGCGGCATCCAGGAAGAGCTGACCTATGTCGGCAACCGCGCCATGGTGGTCTATCGCCTGCCGTTGAACGAGATCGTCTTCGACTTCTACGACCGGCTGAAATCGATTTCGCGCGGCTATGCCTCGTTCGACTACGAGGTCGCGGATTACGCGTCGTCCGACTTGGTGCGGGTGTCGATTCTGGTCAACGCCGAACCGGTGGACGCTCTGTCCTTCATCGCCCACGCCAGCCAGGCGGAATTTCGCGGCCGTCAGATCTGCGAACGGCTGAAGGACCTGATTCCGCGCCAGTTGTTCAAGATTCCGGTTCAGGCGGCGATCGGCGGCCGGGTGATCGCGCGCGAAACGATTTCCGCGATGCGCAAGGACGTGACCGCGAAGTGCTATGGCGGCGACATCAGCCGCAAGAGGAAGTTGTTGGACAAGCAGAAGGAAGGCAAGAAGCGGATGCGCCAGTTCGGCAAGGTGGATATTCCGCAGTCGGCCTTCATCGCCGCCCTGAAGATGGGCGACGACTGAGGACTCGGGGGTTCCGGAAGATCAGCGCAGGTAGGAGGAGAACCGCATCGAGGCTTCGCGGTATTCCGCCTTCTTGCGGCGCGGGCGGCAGGCGAGGATCAGGGTGCCGCCGATGGCGGCGATGACCGTCCAGGCGGGCCAGGCCAGCAGCATCGCGCCCAGGGCGTCGGACCAAGCGGAGTGGGCGGCCGAGGCGGCGATGTCCGGGTGGCGACCGGTGATCAGGGTCCACAGATCGACCGTGGCGATGCTGTCGTATTCGCCGGTGCCGAGGGCGACGACGGCTTCCGCCGAGGCGGTCAATGCGGCGACGGCGATCAGAAACCAGCCAAAAACCCGTCCGAGAGTCATGGAAAACCCCAAACTTTCCCGAGAGCTGCGGTTTATTCTTACTTGTTGATGGTAAATTTGCAGCGAATCGCGCAAGAATTCAACACTTTTTTAATAATCCTTGACATGTCGCGCAAGGTTCACAGGGGCAAGGTTTCCGAACAGGGGGCTTGCATTCGGCGAAGAGGTTCGCTAGAAACGTCGCCTCGCGTCGTTCGTGATGCGTGTGGAGGGGTGGCCGAGTGGTTTAAGGCGCACGCCTGGAAAGTGTGTGGGGGAGAAATCCCCTCGCGGGTTCGAATCCCGCCTCCTCCGCCATTAAAAAGGGCTCCCCTTGTGGGAGCCCTTTTTAATGGCGTGGGGACGAGGCCGAGAAACCGCGTCGGGTTCGGCGGAGGGCGCACCGCGCCCGAAGCGATGCCGCGAATGCGGCGGTCCGAGGGCTTAGCCCGAGGATGAACACCCGCGTTTGCGCGGGTTTTCACAATCCCGCCTCCTCCGCCCTTCTCAATGCGAAATCCCCATTCCTCACGTCGTCGCCCCCGGGCTTGACCCGGGGGTCCGCGTCTTGTTTTTAACCCATTGGAAAACAACAACGCGTGGATGCCCGTGACGAGCACGGGCATGACGATTGTGGGGGATGAAGCCGGCGGTAGGCGGCGATTTGCCGTTTCTCGTCGTACCGAAAGGTTTCCTGCTGGCGGGGTGATCGTTTCCCCTTCCCCCCAATTTGCGGTGAATTTGCGTTTCGGGCTGGACAGGGCGGCGCGTTCGGCGGAAAAAAGTTCGGGGAGCCTTCACCGAGCACTCGAAGTCAATCACTGGAGCCATAACCAGATGTCCAAGGTCGTATTCCATTCCGGGGAAACCCTTCCCCTGGAACTGCACAAGGTGCGCATCGTCCAGAAGCTCAATCTGGTCCCGATCGAACGCCGCCTCGAAGCCGTCCGCGAAGCGGGCAACAACACCTTCCTTTTGAAGAACCGGGACATCTTCCTGGACATGCTGACCGATTCCGGCGTCAACGCGATGAGCGACAGGCAGCTCGCCGCGATGATGGAATCCGACGACAGCTATGCCGGCTCCGAGACCTTCACCAAGCTTCAGAACCGGATCGAAGAGATCTTCGGCATGAAGTATTTCCTGCCGGTGCATCAGGGCCGCGCGGCGGAGAACATTCTGTCCCAGGTGTTCGTCAAGCCGGGGCAGGTGGTGCCGATGAACTACCACTTCACCACCTCGAAGGCGCACATCGTGCTGAACGGCGGGCGGGTCGAGGAACTGGTCGGCGACGAGGGCCTGAAGGTCACCAGCGAGCACCCCTTCAAGGGCAACATCGACCTCGGCAAGCTCTCCGCCCTGATCGCGGCGGAAGGCAGCGCCAACATCGCCTACGTCCGGGTCGAAACCGGCACCAACCTGATCGGCGGCCAGCCCCATTCGCTGGAAAACCTGGCGGAGGTCAGCGCCCTTTGCCGCAAGAACGGCATCATGCTGGTGTTCGACGCCTCGCTTCTCGCCGACAACCTCTATTTCATCAAGACCCGCGAGGCCGCCTGCAAGGACATGACGATCCGCGAGATCACCCGCCGGATCGCCGACTTGACCGACGTCATCTATTTCTCGGCGCGCAAGCTGGGCTGCGCCCGCGGCGGCGGCATCTGCACCAACGACCATGCCGCTTATATGAAAATGCGCGAGCTGATCACCCTGTACGAGGGGTTCCTCACCTACGGCGGCATGTCGGTGCGCGAGATCGAGGCGATCGCCGTCGGACTGGACGAGACCATGGACGAGGACATGATCTGCCAGGGGCCGCAGTTCATCGAATACGTGGTGAACGAACTCGACCGCCAGGGCGTTCCGGTGATCACCCCGGCGGGCGGCCTGGGTTGCCATGTGGATGCGATGCGTTTCCTGCCGCATGTGCCGCAGTCGCAGTATCCGGCGGGGGCCCTGGCCTCGGCGGTGTTCCTGACCTCGGGCGTGCGCGGCATGGAGCGCGGCTCGATCTCGGAACAGCGCAATCCGGACGGTAGCGAGGTCTATTCCAACATGGAATTGTTGCGTCTGGCCCTGCCGCGCCGCGTCTTCACCCTGTCGCAGGCGAAATACGCGGTGGACCGCATCGTTTGGCTGTACGAAAACCGCGATCTGGTCGGCGGGTTGAAGTTCGTCGAGGAACCGAAGATGCTGCGCTTCTTCTTCGGCAAGCTGACCACCGTCGGCGACTGGCACGAAAAGCTGGTGGCGAAGTTCCGCGCCGACCTGGGCGACAGCCTTTAAGACACGCGATCGGCGCCTCCTCCCCGGCCTCGTCCGGGGAGGGGGCGTTTTCATCCCAGCGTCTTTTTCAGAACCACCAGTTCCAGCCCGTCCACCAGGGCGACCGATGGCCCGTCGCCGACTGGGAACGGTTGGGTCTCGCCGGTCGGGGCATAGCCGCGCCGGAGGTAATAGGCGATCAGCTCGGGGCGCCGGTTGATCACGGTGATCGACAGGGCGGTCGCATCCCACAGTTCCCGGGCGAGGTCTTCCGCCCGCCCCATCAGGGCCTTGCCCAGTCCCTCCTGTTGGCCCTCGGGCGCGACCGCGAGCATGCCGAGATAGCCTTCGCTTCGGTTGCTGCGCTTCAGGTGGGCGCAGCCGACCAACTGGTCCCCTCGGAGGCAGAGCAGAAACAGGGAGTCCGGCGCGCGCATCGTTTCCAGGATGGAGTCGGCCTGGGTTCTCTCGCCCTTCAGGATGTGGGTCTCGCGGGTCCAGCCCGAGGCGCCGCGATAGGCGGCGTTGATCAATCGGGCGATCGCCGGGGCATCGGCGGGCAGGGCGGTGCGATAGGATGGCGCGGTTCCGGTCATTTTCGGCTCTCGTCGCACGATGGGGAGGGGGGCGAAGCATGGGCCGTCCCCTCCGGCGGTGTCAAGCGGGCCGCCGCGTTGCGGCGCTTCCGGCGATGGCGGGATCGGGCTATTCTGGACAGGTGGGGCATCCGGCTTTTTCTTCCGCGTTCGTGGGGGTGTGCGATTTTCAGTACCGTCACCTTGGGCTCCTGCCTCAGCGATCTGATCTGCGACCAGTTGCAGGCGGGCTTTTCGATCGAGAAGCTCGACACCCTCTATCAGTGGAGGACCGATCAGTTTCTTGAAACCGTGGTGCGCGGCACCCATCGGTTCATCCCGGAGCACGGCCTGGAGGAACGCCTGGCGCCCTATCTGCGTCCGGAGAAGGGCGCGGACATCCTGCGTTATCAGAAGAAAAGCACGGTGGATCGCTGGCTCGACGCCCTGGGCCGGGCCAGGATCGTCCTGCTCGACAACCTGACCGATCTGAATGTGGTTCTCTTCAGCGGCGTTGCCGGATGCGCACCGGAAACCAAGGTGCAGATTCGCCATCCCTATGGCGACTATCGTCAACTCCCGTTCGTGCCGCATCTTCGTCCCGCCGCCGCCGAAACCGTGCGGAACAACGTCGAGATCGTCGAGTTCATCAAAAGCAGGAATCCAGACATCTCGGTTTGGTTCGTGAATTACCCGTTTTCGCAGATGGTCGGCGAATTCGCCGACCGGGGCGAGTGGGTGCGCGAAACCGCCCGGGGCATGCGCGCGGCGCCGCCCGACTTGAAGTTCATTCCCAGCCTGGATCTGGCGCCCGAATTGGTGAAGGACCGCTGGCACTTCGCCGAGATCGTCTACACGGTTGCCGCGATGCATGTCGTGGGGGTGGAACTCGGCAGGATCGACGGCGCTTCCCTGTCGTCGGAAATGACCTTCGACGCCTTCCGCGCGCGGGTGCTTGGCCGTCCGGCATAGGCTTTCCAAGGTTGGGAGCCGACGGTTTCCGGCGTCCGGACTCGACAAACCCCGCCGCGTCCTCTATCGCTCATGGGAACGAAGCGGAAAGGATCCATGATGAGCGACGAATACGACGACGACGCGGAAGACGTGGCGGCCCTGGACGCGGCCCTGGCCTCCGCCGACGCGCCGGAGGACTGCATGCAGTTGTCCGAGCTGGATGGATTCCTCACCGGTCTCGCGGTTTCGCCCGAGGCGGTGGACCCCGAGGTCTGGCTGCCCTGGGTGTGGGGCGACGGTTTCGCCGACGCGGCGTTGCAGGCGCGGGTCAGGGAACTCGTCCTCGACCACTATGAACGCATCGCCGCCGACCTGGCCGACGGCTACGGCATCGATCCCCTGTTCTGGGAGGACGAGGCGGGCGCCGCCGACGCCGCCGAATGGGCGGACGGCTTCATGGCGGCGGTCGATATGCAGCCCGAGGTCTGGCTGCCGATCCTGGAGGACGATGCGGCGCGCCTGCATCTGGTGCCGATTCTGGCGCTTGCCTGCGACGAGGAGGGCGAGCCCCTTCTGCATCTGGAGGAAAAGGACGTGCTCCGCCTCGCCGCCGATGCGGAAACCCTGATCCCCAAGGCGGTGGAGGAAATCCACGCCTTTTGGGAAGAGCGCCTCGCCTGATCCCGTCTCCGCGCCCGAGGGACGGGGATAAGACGTTCACGGCTCTCCGTTTGCGCGGGGAGCCGTCGTCGTCTGGTGGTTGAAATCCTTTCGCGCCGTGGATACCTATTGTCCTTGAGACAAAACGCATGTTCTTTTAGAATCAAACCAATCCGATAGATGGGGCGGGGGCCTCGGGGGATATCGGGAAACCGCGCCTGATTCATTCCAGGAGTACGTCCCCCATGACCCAAACGCCAAGATTCCCCGGTTCGGCGGTTCTCTCCCTTCCTCGCCGCGATTTCCTGAAATTCGGCGTGGCGTCCGCCGCCCTTCTGATGCCGTGGGAGGCGCGCGCCGCCACCCCGGTCAAGACCAAGGCCCGCATCGTCATCGTCGGGGCGGGGGCCGCCGGGCTTGCCGCCGCGTCGCGTCTGTCGCGGATGCTGGACGGCGCGTCGGTCACCCTGATCGCCGCCGGTCTGGTGGCCAAGGAGTACTCGGTTTCCGCCACCCGCGACTATCTGCCGCCGGGGGCGACCCTGATCGAGGAGGCGGTGGCGGAGTTCGACCCCGAGGGCAACAAGGTGGTCACCGCGTCGGGCAAGGCGGTGCCCTACGATTTCCTGATCGTCGCCGCCGGGTTGTCCCTGGAGTACGGCGAAATCGCCGGAATGGAGGTTTCGGCGATCGGCAAGGACGGCTTGGGCAGCGTTTACGCCGGGCCGGAGGCCGCCTTCGCCACCTGGAAGGCGATGGCGCGATTCGCCGAAACCGGCGGCAGGGGGTTGTTCTTCCGTCCGGCGACCGAAATGAAATGCGCCGGGGCGCCGCTCAAGTACACCTTCCTCACCGACGATTCGCTGCGCAAGAAGGGCAATCGCGGCAAGGCGGAACTGACCTTCGCCGCGCAGAACAAGACCCTGTTCAGCGTGCCGATCGTGTCGGAAAAGGTGCGCATGCTGTTCCGGGATCGCGGCGTCAAGGTCGCCTATGACCACGTGCTGACCGCCATCGACATCGGGCGCAAGGTCGCCACCTTCGCCACCCCGAACGGCGCGGCGGAAATTCCCTATGACTTCGTCAACGTGGTGCCGCCGATGCGCGCCCCCCCTGGCGGTGCGCAAAAGCCCGCTGCCCTGGCGCACCGGCCCCTGGGCGTCCGAGGGCTGGGTCGAGGTCGACAAGGCGACGCTGCGGCACGTCCGCTTCCCCAACGTCTTCGCGGTGGGCGATATCGCCGGGGTGCCCAAGGGCAAGACCGCGGCCTCGGTCAAATGGCAGGTGCCGGTGGCACTTGATCATCTGGTCGCCGATATCGCGGGGGGGGGGAAGTCCACCTCGGCCTATGACGGCTATACCTCGTGCCCGCTGATCACCCAGTACGGTCGGGCGATGCTGGTGGAGGTCGACTACGGCAACAACCTGACGCCGTCGTTCCCCGGCGTCATCGCCCCCCTGGAGGAATTGTGGATCACCTGGGTGATGAAGACCATCGCCCTCAAACCCACCTATATCGCCATGCTGCGCGGTCAGGCCTGAAGGAGACGCGATCATGAAGGACTTGGATCCGATGGTGTTCCTGGCGGTGCTGCACGAGATGATGGGGCCGCTGCTGTGGCTCTTGATCGCTCTGGCGGTGGCCGGTCTGGCCGGTCTGGCGGTGGTTCTGACGCGGGAGCGCCACATCGACAGCCGCCGCCTGGTGCGGGCCGAGGTCGCCGGGCTTTTCGGCGGCGTCGCCGCCCTGGTGCTGATGGCCTATGTCACCCATTCCGGCTTCACCGACGCGGGCGGGCCGGTGGACTGGCTGCTGGTCGGTCTGATCTTCGGCATGGGCGCGGCGGGGGTTACGGTTCTCGCCTATGTCGTGATGGGGTGCGTCAAGCACCGCTGCGGGTGCTGCTCGTAGTTCCGCGCGCGTCGCGCCCTCCGGAGGCCCCGGTTTCCGGAGGGCGGATTCGCGTCGGGGCTTCCAATTCGGGCGGTCTTGGATAGACTGTGCCGCCCGGATGGAACGGTTTCGGGAAACGCCGGTTTTCCCGGTCGGAGAACAACGAAGGAAGCACGCCATGATCAAGGCTTTCGCGCGGACGCTGGGAATGACCGGCGTCGCGTTCCTGGTTGCGATGGGGGCCGCGCGGGCGGGAACCCAGGTCACCCTGAAGTCGGCGAAGACCGCGACGTCCTATTACATGATGACGGTGCAGCTTGCCGAGATGCTAAAAAAAGCCAGCAACGGCGAGATCGTTCCGACCGTCGAGGAGAGCCAGGGGTCGGTCCAAAACGTCAAGGAATCCTTCGTTCGTCCCGGCAATTTCCTGTTCACCGCGCCGCCCAGCCTGCTGGCCGACGCCAGGGCCGGACGTCCCCCCTTCGCCGGACAGGCCAACGATACCGCGCGGAGCCTGTTCGTGATGCCCGGCATCACCGTGCACTTCGTCGTGCGCGGCGAGACCGGAATCGCATCGGTGCGGGAACTGGCCGGTCATACCTTCGTGTCCGGCGGCAAGGGAACCTTTTGCGAGAAGACCGTGGCGAAGATTCTGAACACCCTGGAGCTTGCCGACAAGGTCAAGGTCCAGGCGGTCGAGCTTCCCGCCGCCAGTTCGGCGATGCGCAACGCCAAGATCGACGGTTTCGCCACCTGTTCCTCCCACCCCACGCCGCAGCTCGTCGAGCTTGCCACCACCAACGACCTGGCCTTCCTCTCCTTCACCGAGGACGAACGATCCAGGATCGCCGCGATGGACCCGACCTACGTTCCGCTGACCCTGCCCGCGAACACCTACAAGGGGCAGGACAAGCCGCTCGCCACCCTGGCGATGCCGGTCGGAGCCTACGGCACCGAAAAGATGGACGCCGAGGTCGCCTATGCGATCACCAAGACCTTCTGGGAATGGAAGGCGAAGCTGGCGGCGGACAATTCCTGGTGGAGCGGCGTTTCCGAGAAGATGATCCTCCAGATGGGGGCGAAGCTGCATCCCGGCGCGGCAAGGTATTATTCCGAGATCGGCCTGGAAATCCCCGAATCCCTGAAGCCCTGAATATCGATATGACAAACCGCAGCCGTCCGGGGCGGATGATCGACCCCGAGGAAGGACGCACCATTCCCGCCGATGCGCCGCTGGCCGGTCCGGTGCGGCGCATCGCCGCGAAGGATTGGGCGATTCTGGGGCTCGGCGTCGCTTCCGTCTCCTTCCACCTGTATCTGATTTTCGCGGGTCTGGTCCCCGCCCTGGTCGCCCGCCCCGTCCACTTCATGTTGGCGATTCCCTGGGTGTTCTTCGTGCTGCGCGCCCGGTCGGCGCCGGAGCGGTGGCTGGGGTACGTCCTGGGCGCCCTGGGGTTGGCGGCGGGAGGATACGTCGCGCTTCGCCACGAGGTTCTGGTCGATCAGTACGGTTCCCTGGACGGTCCGTGGCAGATGGCGATGGCGCTGATTCTGGTCCTGACGGTTCTGGAAATGGCGCGCCGTTCGGTCAAGGCGGTGCTGCCCGGCATCGCCGCGATCGTCCTGGCCTATGGCGCGTTCGGGCACCACGTTCCGGGAACCTTCGGCCATGGCGAACTGCCCTTCGGCTATTTCCTCGGCACCCCGACCATCGCCGAAGGCGGCATCTGGAGCTCGATGACCGAGATCTCCGCCGAGACCGTGGCCCCCTTCATCATCCTGGGCGCGTTCATCTCGGCGGGTGCGGCGGGGACCGGCTTCATGGCGCCGGCGATCCAGTTGGCCGGACGCTTCCGCGCCGGGGCGGCGAAGGTGGCGGTCCTGTCGAGCGCGATGTACGGAACGATTTCCGGCGTCGCGGCGGCGAATTGCGCCTCCACCGGCATGGTCACCATTCCGGCGATGAAACGGCTGGGGTATCCCCCGGCGATGGCGGTGGAGGCGGTCGCCTCCACCGGCGGCCAGATCATGCCGCCCCTGATGGGGGCCGGCGTCTTCGTGATGGCCGAATTGCTGCGCACCGAATACCTGGAGATCATGAAGGCGGCGACGCCGTCGGCGGTGCTGTTCTTCGCGGCGGTTTGGTTCGGCGTACACATGTTCGCGATCCGCTGGAATCTGTCCGGGCTGAAGACATCCGATCTCCCCGGATGGGCGACGGTGGCCCGCACCTTCCCGTTTTTCGCGGTGCCCTTCGCCCTTCTTCTCTGGATGCTGGTCTTCACCCCCTTCACCGCGCCCTACGCGGCGGCGATGGCGACCGTCGTCACCGCTCTTCTTCTCGCCACCGACGGCTACGGCGAGGTCCGGTTCCGCCGCTGGGCGCACCGCATCTGGATGGCGTGCGTCGATGGCGGACGGCAGATTTCCGCCATTGCCGCGATCATCATCTGCGCCAGCCTGATCGTCGGCGTCTTCAACATGACCGGCGTCGGCGTCAAGGTGACCTCCCTGATCCTGTCGGCGTCCGGCGGCAATCTGTGGTGCGCGCTGCTGTTGACCGGGCTTGCCGGACTGGTCCTGGGCATGGAACTGCCGACCACGGCGGCCTACATCATCACCGTCGCGGTGGCCGGTCCGGCGCTGATCGAATTGGGGCTGCCGGAGTTGCATGCGCACCTGTTCGTTTTCTGGTACGCGCCGTTGTGCACGATCACGCCGCCGGTTTGCGGCAACGTGTTCATCGCCGCCGGTCTGGCCAATACCGCGTGGCTTCCGGTGGCGTGGCGGTCGATGCAGATGGGAATCGGCCTGTTCGTCATTCCGCTTGGGTTCGTCGCCAATCCCTCGATGCTGCACATCGCGACGGAACCGATGGCGGCGGTTCTCGCCTTCCTGAAGGTGGGCGCCGGGGTGGCGATGTTTTCCTTCGCCGCGATCGATCCCTACCGGCGGTGGTGGCTGGCCTTGCCGGCGGGGGTGGTCGGCGGCTTCGTGGTTTTCGCCTGCGGCATCTGATGCCGGACGACCGTGACGGCCGCGCCCTCGCGGTTGTTGCCGTGGGGCGTCGGCTGGAATAGATTGCCCCCGCCGACGATGAACGGCGGCGGGCGGCGCGATGCGGACGGCGATCGACATGTTGACCACATTCTCCCTTGCGGCGGGTTTGTCCGTCGATTCGCTGGCGGCGGCGATGGCCACCGGCCTGGTTCTGCGCCGTCCGCGCTGGTGCGACGCGGCGATGGTCGGCACCACCTTCGGCGCCTGCCAGATGGCGATCGCCCTGGCCGGAACCCTGGTCGGCGTGGCGCTGATGCGCGTCGTCGGCGACTGGGATCACTGGATCGCCTTCGCGCTTCTGATGGCGATCGGCGCGCAGATGATCCGTCAGGCCCTGGGGGGAGAATCCTCCGCGCCGATGAAGCCCTCCTGGTTCGCCCTTCTGGCGATGGGGGTGGGGACCAGCATCGACGCCGGGGTGGTCGGCATCGGTCTCGGCCTGACCGAATTCGACGTCCCCCCGACCGTCGTCGCGATCGGCGCGGTCACCTTCGCCTTTTCCTTCGCCGGGGTGATGTGCGGACGTTGCGTCGGGCGACGCGCCGGGGTTTGCGCCCAGGTTCTGGGCGGCCTGGTTCTGGCGGCGATCGGCGCGCGCATTCTCGTCGTTCACCTGGGGCTTTGATTCTTCGGAAAATCCGGATCGAGGGTTGCGCCCGGCGGGGGATGTCCCCCACTCTATGGAAGTCTTTCCTTTCCCCGCCGCCGGAAACCGTTCATGCCCCATGACGCCCCCCTGATCACCACCATCGTCGTCGGCATCGGCTGCGCCTTTCTGTTCGGCGCGATCGCGGCGCGGCTGCGGATATCGCCGTTGCTCGGCTATCTGCTGGCGGGGGTCGTGGTCGGTCCCCACACGCCGGGGTTCGTCGCCGATCAGGCGCTGGCCGCGCAATTGGCGGAAATCGGCGTGGCGCTGCTGATGTTCGGTGTCGGGTTGCATTTTTCGTGGCGCGATCTTCTGTCGGTGGCGGGGGTTTCGGTGCTGGGGGCCCTGGCGCAGATGGTGGTGGCGACCGCGTTCGGTTCCGCGCTGGCCTGGGCGATGGGCTGGCCGCTACAGCAGGGCCTGGTGTTCGGTTTGGCGCTGTCGGTGGCGAGTACCGTTGTCCTGCTGCGCGCCTTGCAGGAACGCCACATCATCGACAGCGACCGCGGACGCATCGCGGTGGGCTGGTTGGTGGTCGAGGACATCGCCATGGTTCTGGTCCTGGTGCTGCTGCCTGCCCTCGCCGGGATGATGGGCGGCGTCGCGCCGCTCACCGCCGGGGACTGGTTGACGTCGCGCTTGGGGTTGAGCGTGGGGGTGGGAGGAGTCATCGCCCTGACCCTGGGCAAGGTCGCCGCCTTCGTGGTTTTGATGATGGTGGTGGGGCGGCGGGTCATTCCCTGGGTTTTGCACATCGTCGCCCACATGGGCACGCGCGAGCTGTTTCGGCTGGCGGTTCTGGCGATCGCCCTGAGCGTCGCCTTCGGCGCGGCGATGCTGTTCGGGGTGTCCCTGGCTCTCGGGGCGTTCTTCGCCGGGATGGTGTTGAGCGAATCCGCGCTCAGCCAGCAGGCGGCGCAGGAGACCCTGCCGCTGCGCGAAGCCTTCGCGGTGCTGTTTTTCGTTTCGGTGGGGATGCTGTTCGATCCCGCCAGCTTGTGGCGCGATCCCCTGCCGATCCTGGGGGTCCTGGCGATCGTCATGGTCGGCAACGCGCTGACCGCCTATGCCGTGGTGTCGCGCCTTGGCCATCCCCCCGCTACCTCGCTGATGCTGGCCGCCGGGGTCGGGCAAATCGGCGAATTCTCGTTCATTCTGGCCGATCTTGGCATCCGGTTGGAGTTGCTGCCGCCGCGCGCTCGCGATCTGGTTCTGGCCGGAGCGATTCTGTCCATCCTGTTCAATCCGCTGGCCTTTTTGGTCTGCGAACGCCTGCGCGCGCGGCGCGAGACGCCTTTGGAATCCGCTCCCGAGGAAGCTCCGGCGCGTCCGGCGGTTCCCCCCACCGCCCTGTCCGATCATGTGGTGGTGGTCGGCGGCGGCGCGGTGGGCGGACATGTCATCGACGCGTTGAAAGGGCGGCGGCTTCCCTTCCTGGTGGTCGAAGAGTCGGAGCTTCTGGTCGAGCGTCTGCGCGGCGAGGGGATGGAGGTGGTCCTCGGCAACGCCGCCGATCCGGATTTGCTGGCGGCGGTGAATTTGCCGGGGGCACGTCAGTTGGTGGTGGCGATTCCCCAGGCGTTCGAGGCCGGGCAGGTGGTGGAGCAGGCGCGCGCCCTCAATCCGGAGCTGGAGATCGTCGCTCGCGCCTATTCCGTCCCGGAGACCGCGCACCTGAAGGGCCTGGGCGCCGATGTGGTGATCACCGGCACCCGCGAGGTGGGAAACGCCATCGTCGCGCGTCTGATCCATGCCGACGAACCGCCGACGGAGGCGCAAATCGCCGAGGCCGGGTTCTTCGGCGCGTTCATCTGATCAACGGCGCGGGATGAGCAATAAAAAAACCCGCCGATGCGGCGGGGGAGGGGAAGTGGCGCGCCCGAGAGGATTTGAACCCCTAGCCTTCTGATCCGTAGTCAGATGCTCTATCCAATTGAGCTACGGGCGCTTGCCGGAGCCCGGCGTCGCCGGGCAAGGGCGACTGAATACGCAATTTCCGGGGGCGGCGCAAGACAAAAAACGTGGCGAAAAATCATCCGGCGACGATGGCCCGTCCGAAGGCGGCCAACCGGTCGCGGCGGCGGGCGCGCAGCCAGACCCCTTCGACATGGCGCAGGGTGTCCAGGCGGGCGAGAAGGGCGGCGCCGATTTCGCGGGCGGCGGCGCGCGGGTGGCGGTGCGCGCCGCCCCGGGGCTCGGGAATCACCGCGTCGATCATCCCTTGCGCCTTCAGGGCGGCGGCGGTCAGGCCCAGGGCTTCGGCGGCCTGGACGGCGGCGCGCGCGGGTTCGGCGGAATCCGGCCAGAGGGCGGCGGCGGCTTCGGGCGGCAGGGGGGAGAGCGCCGCGTGCTCCAGCATCATCGCCGCGTCGGCGGCAAGGCAAAGCGCGGCGGCGGGTCCGGTCACCGCGCCGGAAATCACCGCCAGCAGCGGCACCCGCGCGTCCAGGGCGGCCTCGACGCAGCGGTCGAGCGCGGCCCCCGAGGCCGCGTCGTTCAAGGCCGCGTCGGCGACGATCACCACCGGCAGGCGGAAGCGGTCGGCCAGACGCAGCAGGCGTTCGCCACGGGCGAGGCCCTCCGCCGCCGGAGACGCCGCCGCGCCGCCGCGCGGGCGGTCGTGGCCGATCAAGGCCACGCCGTGGTCGCGGATGCGCGCAAGGCCGCCGGTGATTCGTCCGTCCTCCGCCCCGCCGCCGCGAAGCTCGATGAAATCGCGGCTGATCGCCTGGACGATCTCGCGCGCGCCGGGACGATCGGGATGGCGCGCCACCTGCACCGTCTGCCAGGGGGAAAGGTGGGCGTAGAGGGTCTCGAGTTGCCGGTCGATGCGCTGAAGCAGACGCGCTTCGTCCTCGCCGCCGCCGCCGGCGTGGCGGAGTTCGGCGAGTTCGGCTTCCAGTTCGGCGATTCCATCCTCGAAGTCGAGAAACAGCATCCGGTCCCATCCTCTGGCGTCAGCATACGCGATTTTGCGTGTCCGTCATTGGGGAAGCGGGAAATCGCGGCGCAGTCCGGCGGCGATTTTCGCGTATTCGGGGGTGTTTTCCGGCGTCAGCACGCCGTGGCGCAACGCGAAATCGAGAATCACCAGGGGGACGTTGAACTTGAAGTCGTCGGTCCGGGCGATGACGTCCAGCGCGTCCTCCACCGGCCACAGATCGAACCCTTCGCATTCGTCGTCGCCGGGGGTGGGAACGACCTCCTCGGGCATTTCCAGGTCGTAGCAGAACAGGGTGTCCGGCTTCACTCCCTCGGGGGTGGAGAAGCGATAGCGCACCAGCCCCACCGGGACCGAGCGGCGGGCCAGGGCCTCGGGCAGGGAGGCCTCCTCGCCGCATTCCTTGACCAGATTGTCGATCAGGGACAGGTGGGCGGGCTGTCCCCCCCGCCACCATGTTGTCGAACTTGCCGGGGGCGACCTCCTTGTCGGCGGCGCGCCGCCCGATCCACAGCAGCAGGCGGCCCTTCCGCCGCACGTAACCGTTGAGGTGGACGCCGAAGGCGCGAATGCCGAACGCGACCGAGGCGCCACGGTCGAGGGTGCAGACCACCGGCGCGCCCCACTCCGGCGTCACCGGGTACAATTCGCCGCGCAGGCGGATGCGCCCGTCCCGGCAGAGGACTTGAGCGGCGGCGGCCAGCGCTTCGCAACGGTCGGCGGCGGTGGCGCGGGCGGGGGCGAATCTCCAGCCCTCGGCGGTCTCGACGAAGCCGTCGCCGAGACTCGCCATCGCCGCCCGCGCCGCGGGCGACAGCCAGGCCAGGCAATCCTTCCCCTCGCGCAACGGGCGTATTCCCGTCAGGTCGAGGGCGTTGCAGGCGGCCAGGGGGCGCGAAAGTCCAGGTCCGAAGCGCATTTCCGCGATCTTCCGTATGGAATAAAGGCACTTGCGCGGCGCCTTTCAAGGCGGCGCGCCGGGGCAGTGTGCCGCCCGGCGGCCGGGATGTGAAGAGGGGGCGCAAAAAAGCCTCCGGTTCCGTAGACAGCCCCGCCTATCCGGGTATAATGCCGCCGCTCGCGAACGACCGAAAAGCCGGAAAACCGGCGGGCGTTCGACCTTCAATAGGGGAAATCACAATGGCCGTTAAATTCGAACAGTCCCGGGCTGCCTGGGAAACCGCCGTCACCAAAGACCTGAAGGGGAAGACCTGGGAGTCCCTAGTCCGCAAGACCCCGGAAGGGATCGATATTAAGCCGCTGTATACCGCCGAAGACCTGGAAGGTCTGGAACACATCAACACCTTCCCGGGCCTGCCGCCGTTCACCCGCGGCCCGCGCGCGACCATGTACACGCAGCGTCCGTGGACGATCCGTCAGTACGCCGGTTTCTCCACCGCCGAGGAATCCAACCGCTTCTACCGCGCCAACCTGGCCGCCGGTCAGCAGGGCGTGTCGGTGGCCTTCGACCTGGCCACCCATCGCGGCTATGACTCCGACCATCCGCGCGTCGTCGGCGACGTCGGCAAGGCCGGCGTGGCGATCGATTCCATCGAAGACATGAAGATCCTGTTCGACGGCATTCCGCTCGACAAGATGTCCGTCTCGATGACCATGAACGGCGCGGTGATTCCGATCCTCGCGGGCTACATCGTCGCGGGCGAAGAAAGCGGCGTGAAGCTGACCGACATGGCCGGTACGATCCAGAACGACATCCTCAAGGAGTTCATGGTTCGTAACACCTACATCTACCCGCCGGCCCCGTCGATGCGGATCATCTCCGACATCATCGCCTACACTTCGGCGAACATGCCGCGCTTCAATTCCATCTCCATCTCCGGCTACCACATCCAGGAAGCCGGCGCGACCGCGGTGCAGGAACTCGCCTTCACCCTGGCCGATGGTCTGGAATACGCCAAGGCCGCCGTCGCCACCGGCCTGCCGGTCGACGCCTTCGCGCCGCGCCTGTCGTTCTTCTTCGGCATCGGCATGAACTTCTTCATGGAAATCGCCAAGCTGCGCGCCGCCCGTTATCTGTGGGCGCAGGTGATGAGCCAGTTCAACCCGAAGAAGTCGGATTCCCTCGCCCTGCGCACCCACTGCCAGACCTCTGGCTGGTCGCTGGCGGAAAAGGATCCGTACAACAACGTCATCCGCACCACCATCGAATGCATGGCGGCGGCGATTGGCGGCACCCAGTCCCTGCACACCAACGCTCTGGACGAAGCGATCGCGCTGCCGACCCCGTTCTCGGCCCGTATCGCCCGTAACACCCAGATCATCGTGCAGGAAGAGTCGCGGATCACCCACACCGTGGACCCGCTGGCCGGTTCCTACTACATCGAAAGCCTGACCGGTTCCCTGATCGCCGAAGCCCAGAAGCTGATGGACGAGATCGCGGAACTGGGCGGCATGGCCAAGGCGATCGAATCCGGCATGCCGAAGCTGAAGATCGAGGAGGCCGCGGCTCGCCGTCAGGCCGCCATCGACCGCGGCACCGAAGTCATCGTTGGGGTGAACAAGTACAAGCTCCCCAAGGAAGACGCGATCGACATCCTGGAAGTCGACAACACCGCCGTTCGCGAGTCGCAGATCGCCCGCTTGAAGCAGATCCGCGCCACCCGCGACGAGCAGGCCTGCCAGGCGGCTCTGGACGCGATCACCAAGGCGACCGAATCCGGCAAGGGCAACCTGCTGGACCTGGCCGTCGTCGCGACCCGCGCCCGCGCCACCGTCGGCGAAATCTCGATGGCCATCGAGAAGGTTGTCGGCCGCTACAACGCCCAGATCCGCACGGTCTCCGGCGTGTACGGTGCCGCCTTCGAGGGTGACGCCGAGTTCGACGCCCTGAAGAAGGACATCGACGCCTTCGCCGCGAAGGAAGGTCGTCGTCCGCGCATGCTGATCGCCAAGATCGGCCAGGACGGCCACGATCGCGGCCAGAAGGTGGTGGCTTCGGCCTTCGCCGACCTGGGCTTCGACGTCGACGTCGGTCCGCTGTTCCAGACCCCGGAAGAAGCCGCGAAGATGGCCGTCGAAAACGACGTCCATGTGGTTGGTTTCTCCTCGCTGGCCGCCGGTCACAAGACCCTGGCTCCGACGCTGATCGAAGAGATGAAGCGTCTGGGCGTGAAGAACCCGATCGTGTTCGTGGGCGGCGTGATCCCGGCCCAGGACTACGACTTCCTGTTCAAGGCGGGCGTCAAGGCCGTGTTCGGCCCCGGCACCCACCTGCCGACCTGCGCCCGCAAGGTGCTGGACATCCTGAATGGCGCTCCCTGCGGTTGCGCCGCCGAATAATCGCTTCCGGTAACGGAAACGATGCACAGAGCACCGGGCTTCGGCCCGGTGCTTTTTTTTGCGTGACCGGCGTCACTGCGGCGCGGCCGCCCGGGATGGCAGTATCGGCAGGACGACGCATCCGGCACGGGAGACGCCATGCAACGCATCCTGGGCGAAATCGTGGTTCTGGTTCTGGCCGCGCTGATCTCCGTCGCGGTCCTGACCCCCGCCGTTCAGGTCGTGGCCTCCGGCGTCCTGCCCGGTCCCCGGGATACCGCCTTTCTGATCCTCGGCATGGTTTACGGCATGGTCGCGCCGATCGGCTATTTCCTTGCCGAGGTCTGGTGGCGCCGCGCCGTCGCCCTGATCGCCGCCGCGATCGCCGCCACCGCCATCGGCGTGGCGGCGTATTTGTTCGAGACCCGTCAATCCGAGGCGGGGTTGCTGCTGCTGGCGGCCTTGTTGGCGGCTCTTTCCGCGCTGGCGCTGCTGCTGGCGGCCCTGCGGCGGCGGCGGCAGGCGGCGGTGGCGCGGATCGAGGACGAGGCGGTCGCCGCGGCGATCGCGGTGACGGAGGCGGCGCGCCGCGCCTCCGGGCTTCGCACGGAAGCGTCGCAGACGGTGGCGCTGACGGAGCATCTGGCGCTCGCCAGCATCTGGACGGCGGCGCGCGAGGCCGACGGCGGCGACGACGCGATGGCGCGGATCGATGCCGCCCTGGACATCCCGCAAGCCGACTTCGCCGCCAACCCGGTGATTCCCGCCGCCCCTCTTGCGGCGTGGTTGGTCGGCGAAATTCGCCGCCGCCTCCGCCCCACCCGACGGGGTGTGATCCCCGGTGGCGCCTTGTCCCGCCCGGCGGCGGGCGAAGGCGCGCTGTTTCAGCCGCTCTGACCCTGTGATTCCCAGACAAAAAGGTTGGCGGGCCGGGCGAACGTGCTACACTCGCCCGGCCCGTTCCAGAGCGTATGGCGTCAGTTGCGGATATGAGTTGGCTCCGAAATGCCCTGCTTCGGCTGTTCATGTCGAAGGAAGCGCGCGAGAAGATGGATGCCTATCACTCGGCGCTGCGGCGGGGACCGCAGTCCGGGGATTTTTCTTCGCCCGAACCGATGTCCGACGAGGAAACGGTCGAAGCGGCGACGGCCGCGGCGACGCGCATCGCTCGGGCGGAGGGCATCAACCGGACGGAGGAGCGCCCGAGGGGGCCGGAGCGCCTTGACCCTTCGATCGGGCGGGCCGAACTGATTCGCCGGGCCATGGCGCTGCACAAGGAAAAACAAGCCGTTCTGGCCGGACTCGACGATCGGACGCGGCGGAAGCTCGCCGATGCCGCGATGCAGGCGTTTTTCAACGAGAGGCCCAAGACATAAGGGGAAGTACCGTGACGACGCAGACCATGACACGGATGGTGGAACGGCAAGCCGGACCGCAGTACGACGTTGACGAACTTTACGAAGGCGTTCTGGCCGCGAACACGCTGCATTTGGCGCGCGCGATCACTCTGATCGAATCGCAGCGCCACGATCATCGCGAAATCGCCGACCAGTTGCTGACCAAGCTTCTGCCGCATACCGGAAAGTCCTTGCGGATCGGTCTGTCCGGGGTCCCCGGCGCGGGCAAGTCCACCTTCACCGAGGCCTTCGGCACCTACGTCACCGGGCAGGGGCACCGCATCGCGGTTCTGGCGATCGATCCCTCCAGCCCGAAGACCAAGGGCTCGATCCTGGGCGACAAGACCCGCATGGAGCATCTGGCGACCAATCCCAACGCCTATATCCGGCCGACTCCCTCCGGCTGCACCCTGGGCGGCGTGGCGCGCCGCACCCGCGAGGCGATGCTGATCTGCGAGGCGGCGGGCTACGACATCATCCTGGTCGAGACGGTGGGTGTCGGGCAGTCGGAAATCGCGGTGGCGCGGATGACCGACGTCTTCGTTCTGGTCCTGGTGCCGGGCGGCGGCGACGAGTTGCAGGGGATCAAGAAGGGCATCGTCGAGCTTGCCGACGTGCTGGTGGTCAACAAGGCCGACGGCGACCTGGAACGCGCCGCCGATCGCGCCAAGGGGTCCTATCAGAACGCCTTGACCCTGCTCTATCCCTCCACCTCCAAGTGGATTCCCCCGGTGCTCAAGGTGTCGTCGGTGGAGAACCGCGGCGTCGATACGGTGTGGGAGACCCTGAACGACTTCAAGGACGTGATGACCGAGGCAGGGGCGTTCGAAAAGCGGCGGATGTCGCAGGCGCGCGACTGGATGTGGTCCGAGGTCGGCGATAATCTGATGGAGGCCCTGCGCGCCCATCCGGCGGTCAACAGCATGGTCGGCGATCTGGAGGGCGAGGTGGCGCACTCGCGGGCGACTCCGTCATCCGCCGCGAAGGCGATGATGGAAGCGTTCGTCAAGGGCAGCTACCGACCCTGAGGTCTTCGGGTGGTGGCGATTCGGCAAGGAACGGAAAACGATGTCCAGGATTCCCAGCAACAAGGACGTGGATGTTCTTAAGGGCGAATTGTTGGGCCTGTTCGAGCACATCCAGAAAATTCGGCGCGAGATCGCGGCGATCCGCCGCCCAGGCGAGGGCAAGGACCGCTTCAACCAGATGAGCGACGAACTCGACGCCATCGTCGAGCATACCGAATCCGCCACCAACTCGATCATGGAGAACGTCGAGGCGATCGCCGATCTGGTGGGCCGGGCGCGCGCCCGGACCGCCGACGCCGAGGTCGTCTCCATCCTGGGCAAGGTGGACGAGCATACGGGGGAGATCTTCACCGCCTGCTCGTTCCAGGACATCACCGGCCAGCGCATCACCAAGGTGGTGCGCTCGCTGAAATTCGTCGAGGAACGGGTCAACGCCCTGATCGGCATGTGGGGCCGCGACGAACTGGCGGCCACCCAGGCCGAGGCCGCGCCGGTCGATGCCGACAAGGCGTTGCTCAACGGCCCGCAACTGGCGGGGGAAGGGGTGTCGCAGGACGACGTCGACCGTCTGCTCAAGGGCACCGACATGGTCGCGGCGCCGGTGGGGTAGGTGTCGCAAAGCGATATCGACAAGCTGTTCGGGTAGGCCCGGGGCGGACCCCGCGCCGGGCATCGTTTTTTCTTGACGTGTTCCGCACCGCCCTGTAGAACCACGGCCTCTTGCGGACGTTACATTTTCTTCGGAAGGAATGCTGTCATGGCTCGTCGTTGCGCCATCACGGGTAAGGGTGTGCAGACCGGCAACAACGTCAGTCACGCCAACAACAAGACCCGTCGTCGCTTTCTGCCCAATCTTCAGGAAATCTCGCTGATCAGCGAAGGCCTGGGGGTTCCGGTGCGTCTGCGCCTCTCGGTGAACGGCCTGCGTACGGTCGAACACAACGGCGGTCTCGACGCCTTTCTGCTCGGCACTTCGGACGTCAAGCTGCCGGAAGAGGCCCTGAAGGTGAAGCGTCGCCTGAAGAAGGCCTTGGCCGCCAAGGAAGAGCAGGCCGCGTAAAGCGTCGTCTTCGCGCCAAACCGAAAGGGCGTCCCCGGAACCGGGGACGCCCTTTCGCCGTTGCGGCGCCAGCTACAATTTCAGCTTGGCCAGCGGGTGGGCGGATTTGACCAGGCCGCGCAGGCGGTCCTCCAGGACGTGGGTGTAGATCTGGGTGGTGGCGATGTCGGCATGGCCGAGCATCCCCTGCACCGCCCGCAAATCCGCGCCGTGCGCCAGAAGGTGCGAGGCGAAGGAGTGCCGCATCACGTGCGGCGACACCTTGGACGGGGAAACCCCGGCCCGCGCCGCCAGGGTCTTCAGCGCCTTGGCGAATCCGTCGCGGGTCAGGTGTCCCTGCCGTCCCGGACCGGGAAAGGCCCAGCGCGCGCCGCCCCGGATGCCGCGCGTCGCTTCCGCTCGCCGCGCCAGATAGGCGGACAGCGCGGCGCGCGCCGCCTGGGTCAGGGGAACGGCGCGCTCCTTGCCGCCCTTGCCGGAGACCAGCAGAACCTCGGGATCGCGGGCGACCGCCGAAAAAGGCAGGCCGACGAGTTCCGAAACCCGCAGGCCGGTGGCGTAGATCACTTCCAGCAGGGCGACGGTGCGCAGTCCGTGGATGCCGGGCAGGGCGCGCGCCGCGTCGAGCAGACGGGCGACCTCGTCCTCCGACAGGTACTTCGGCAGCGGCCGCCCGAGGCGCGGCGAGTCCAGCAGGCGGGCGGGATTGTCGGCGCGCCAGCCCTCCGCCTGGAGGAACAGGAAGAACTGCCGGATGGCGGACAGCCGCCGCGCCTGGGTGCGCGGCGAAAAGCCGCGCCCCATCAGGCCGCGCAGGTAGGCCTTCAGGTCCGCGCCCGAAGCCTCCGCCGGTTCTTTCTTCAGGAAGGCCGCAAGGTCGTCGAGGTCGCGGCGATAGGCGTCGATGGTGCGTGGCGAGGCGCCGCGTTCGGCGCGCATCATTTCCAGGAAGGATTCGGCTTCGCGCGCCACGGCGTTCCGTCCGGTCAGTATCCGGCGGCGAGAAGGCTTTCCACCGCGACGCGTTTCGCCCAGTCCACCGCCCCGGCCTTAAGCAGAGCCCGGACGACGCGCTCCGCCGCCTCCGCCGCCGGGGGCGCGTCGCCGCCCGAGGCCAGGGCCTGCGCGGCAAGGGAGAGGGTCAGGCCGATCGCGCCGCGCGCCGCCGCGTCGTCGCCGGCGGCCAGCAGCAGCGGCGAGGGCGAAGCGCCTTCCGCCGCCGCCGCCGGGGCGGCCAGGGCGGTCTTCCAGTCGGCGTCGGAGACCGGCAGGGCGAAGGCGTGATAGAGGCCGAACAGGCGATCCCGAACCTCCGCCGTCAGGTCGTCGGGGATCGGCGGCGCACCGACCTGGGCGCGGGACTGCGCGGCGGCGGGGGCGTCGATCAGGTGGATCAGCGGGCGCAGCGACGCGGCGACGCGGCGCGCCTCGTCCGAGGCCCCGGCGTTGCGCAGGGCCAGGTCGGCCCAGCGCCGCGCCGCCGTCCAGTCGCCGGTCCACAGGGCGGCACGGGCGGCGTCGCCCGCCAGCCAGGCCGCCGCCGGATCGGCGGCGATGTCGGCCAGGGGCTTGGCGAGAAGCACCGCCAGCGCGGCGCGGGCGGAACGGTCGGCGCGGGCGGCGGCGAACATCCGCGCCATGATCTCGGCCTTGGCCGGGGCGGACCCGGTTTCCTTCAAGGTCTGCCAATGGAGGGCGCGGCCGCGCGCCCCGGCGGCATCCGCCTTCAAGGCCTTCGCGGCGTCGAGGTCGGCCTTGGCGAACTTCACCCGCTCCAGCGCCTTCGCGGCCAGGGCGGCGGAGACCACGCCGCGCCGCAAACCCTGTTCGACGACCGCCAGTTGGCCGTCGCCGACCGGGCCGTCGGCGGCGGCGACAAGGCGCGCCAACCACGGTTTGGCGGCGAGAGGCAGGCCCTCGGGCAGCTTCGCCCCGAGGAGGGTCAAGGCCGCCGCCTCGAAGATGTCGGCGCCTTCGGGCAGTTCCGCCAAGGACAGCTTGCCACGTCCCTGGATGCGGTCGGCGATCGGGCGGAAGGCCGCGTCCACCGCGCCGATTTCCTCAAGCAGGGAGACGTTCAGCCGCGCCTTGTCGAGGTCGCCCAGAACCGCCCTACAGACCGCGTTCATCTTGCCCCAGAAGGGCGCGTCGAATCGTTGCAGGCCGTCGTCCACATGGGCGCAGGCGGTCTTGGCGTCGCCCGCCAGCCATCCCGCGCGGGCCGCCGCGCGCACCACGTCCTCGTTCCAGACGGCGCGCGGCGCCGCCGCCGCCAGGGCGAGCGCGTCATCCGCCAGGCCGGAGGCGAGCAGGGCCTCCAGCCGCGACGCGGTCAGGGCGCCGGGAGCGGCGGGGGCGCCCGCCACCGCCAGCGGCGCGGCGGCGGTCAGCAACAATTGCCGGATCATGCCGCGCGCCGCCGGGGAAACCGGGGCGGGGGGCAGGGCGCGGACCCGTTCCCGGGCGGTGGCGCGGGTCAGGCCGAACCAGACGTCGACGCCGAGGTCGCGATTCCAGGGTTCGACGGCGGAGGAGGAGAGAAGCCCCACCGCTTCGACGTCGACGTCGGACAGGCCGCCGATGGAGATGCCGAACGGCGTGCTGCTCGGCTTTTGCGACGGCGCGGGCGCGACCGGGGTGTCCGATCCGGGAAACAGCGGCAACGGCGCGTCGCCGAAGGTCTGCCCCCAGGCCGTCGCCGACAACCCGCCCAGCAGGCAGGAAAGCAGCGCCACGCGCCGCCGGTTTCGCATCGTCATCGCCATGTTCCCCCCGTCGGTGCCAGAGCCGATTGTTGCGTGCCTACTTGAAGCGATCCGCCGGAATCACCTTTTCCACCCGCGCCGTCGGCACCGGCAGATCCCAGGTCGCCAGCAGCACGGCGCCCCCCGCCAGGCCCAGAACGCAGATCGCCCCGATCAGACGCGTGATCATTCCCACCACCATATTCTCCTTGCTTGAACCGGCGACGTCGCCGCGTCGCCGTGCGTCCGCGACGCCAAGGGGGCGTGACAAGGACGTGATTTCCGTTACATTGACGACGCGCGCGGCGAGAGTCTAGCCTCTTGCCCGCGCGCGTTCAACGCGCCCCTCGGGACGAAACCGTTTTCGCTGGACCCGCATGTCAGACCCCGTCGTCGCCCGCGTCGCCGCCCTGCCCCGCACCATCGCCCTGGTCGGGTTGATGGGCGCGGGGAAAAGCCATATCGGCCGTCGCCTCGCCGCCTTGCTGGGGCGTCCGTTCTTCGACTCCGACATCGAGGTGGAGCGCGCCGCCGGGCTTTCGGTGCGCGACATCTTCGACACCCTGGGCGAGGCCGCCTTCCGCGACGGCGAACGCAAGGTCCTGTCCCGTCTGATCGATGGTCCTCCTTCCGTGCTGGCCACCGGCGGCGGCGCCTTCATCGACGCGGCGACCCGCGCCGCCCTTCTGTCCCGCGCGGTGTGCGTCTGGTTGCGCGCCGACCTTGACCTTCTGGTCTTCCGCACCGCCGGACGCGCCACCCGCCCCCTGCTGATGCAGGGCGACCCGCGCGCCATCCTGGGTGATCTGATGGAAAAGCGGTATCCTGTCTATGCACAGGCGCACGTCGTCGTCGATACCCGCAACGAACCCTCCGAAATCACCACGGAGCGGGTGCTCGCGGCGATCGACGCCTTTTTGCTGACCCAAACCCCGAAGGACCGATGAATCCCGAACCCGTCACCGTGACCGTCCCCCTGGGCGCGCGCAGCTACCCCATTCTCGTCGGCCCCGGCCTGATCGCCCGCGCCGGGGACCTGATCCGCCCGCTGCTGCCCAGCCCGCGCGTTCATTTGGTTTCCGACACCACGGTGGCGGCGCGCTATCTCGCCCCCCTGACCGCCGCCCTGGAAGGGGCGGGGATCGCCTGCGCCGCCACCTGCGTTCCTCCGGGCGAGGAGTCGAAATCCTTCGCCACCCTGGAAACCCTGCTCGGCGCGCTGCTCGACGCCCGCGTCGAACGCAAGACGACGCTGATCGCCCTGGGCGGCGGCGTGGTCGGCGATCTGACCGGGTTCGCCGCCGCGATCGTCCTGCGCGGCGTTCCCTTCATCCAGGTGCCGACCACCCTGCTCGCCCAGGTGGACAGTGCGGTGGGCGGCAAGACCGGCATCGATACCCGCCAGGGCAAGAATCTGGTCGGCAGCTTCCATCAGCCGCGCATGGTCCTGTCCGATACCGACACGCTTTCCACCCTGCCACCGCGCGAACTCCGCGCCGGATACGCCGAGGTGGCGAAGTACGGCCTGATCGATCGTCCCGATTTCTGGACTTGGTTGGAGGCTCATGGCGTCGGCCTGATCGGCGGCGACGCGGCGGCGCGCGCCCATGCCATCGCCGAAAGCTGCCGCGCCAAGGCCGACATCGTCTCGCGCGACGAAACCGAAAACGGGCCGCGCGCGCTGCTGAATCTGGGGCATACCTTCGGCCACGCGCTGGAAACCCTGTGCGGATACGGCGACGAACTGCGCCATGGCGAGGCGGTGGCGATCGGCATGGTGATCGCCTTCGCCCTGTCGGAACGCATCGGCCTGTGCCCGCCGGGACGCGCCGCGCGGGTCGCCCGCCACCTGGCGGCGGCGGGGCTGCCGACATCGCCCGCCGAGATCGGGCGTCGCTTCGACCTCGACGCGGTGCTGGCGGCGATGCAGGGCGACAAGAAGGTCGCCGACGGACGCATCGCCTTCGTCCTCGCCAGCGACATCGGCCGGGCGGAGGTGGTGTCCGGGGTCGATCCGGCGGCGGTGCGCGCCATCCTGGCCGAGGCGCTGCGGGAGCCGCCGCGATGATCCTGAGCCTCGGCGCGATCATCGTCCTGCTGCTGCTGTCGGCCTTCTTCTCGGGCGCGGAGACGGCGCTGACCGCCGCCTAGCGGCCGCTGATGCGCGAACTGGAAAAGCAGGGCGACCGCCGCGCCGCCATCGTCAACGAACTCTACGAACGGCGCGACCGGCTGATCGGCACCATCCTGCTCGGCAACAACGCGGTCAACATCGCCGCGTCGGCTCTGGCTACCAGTCTTCTGATCTCGTGGTTCGGCGAAACCGGCATCGCCTACGCCACGATCATCATGACCGCCGTGGTCCTGGTGTTTTCGGAAATCCTGCCCAAGACCTATGCCATCCGCAACGCCGCGCCGATGGCGCGGGCGGTGGCGCCGACGATGCGCATTCTGATGTCGGTGTTGGCGCCGGTGATGATCGGCGTCAACGGTCTGATCGGCGCGGCGTTGCGTCTGCTGGGGGTCGGCGAGACGGAAAAGTCCCTCGCCCAGCACCTGACCGAGTTGCGCGGCGCGATCGACATTCACACCGAGGAACAAGACGAGGTGCGGCACGAACGCGCGATGCTGAAAAGCGTGCTCGACCTCAACGACGTCGAGGTCGGCGAGGTGATGACCCATCGCCGCGACGTGACGATGCTGGATATCGACGCGCCGGTGGACGACATCGTCGCCGCCGTCCTGGACAGTCCCTTCACCCGGGTGCCGCTGTACAAGGACGATCCCGACAACATCGTCGGCGTGCTGCACGCCAAGGCGCTGTTCCGCGCGGTGCGCGCCCACCAAGGCCCGTCGGCTGATCTGGACGTCTCGGCGCTGGCGGCGAAGCCCTGGTTCATTCCCGACACCACCTCGCTTCTCGACCAGTTGCAGTCCTTCCGTACCCGGCGCGAACACTTCGCGGTGGTGGTCGACGAATACGGTTCGCTGTTGGGAATCGTCACCCTGGAGGATATTCTGGAAGAAATCGTCGGCGACATCGACGACGAGCATGATATCGTGATCGCGGGCGTGCGCACCCAGGCCGACGGGTCCTACATCGTCGCGGGCGACGTCACCATCCGTGACCTCAACCGCGAATTCGAGTGGGCCCTGCCCGACGAGGAGGCGACCACCATCGCCGGTCTGGTGATTCACGAAAGTCGGCGCATACCCGAGCCGGGGCAGGTCTTCCGCTTCCACGGCTTCCGGTTCGAAATTCTGCGGCGGCAACAGAACCGCCTGATCAGCTTGCGAGTCACGCCCCCCGAGGTCGGGGGGCGCTGACGGAGGGAGCCTCGCGCGGGGGTCTTCGGACCGCCGCCGTGGGGTTGCGGGTCCGGACCTCACCCGCGTGGAGCCTGTGTCGATCAAAACCACGACCGGGGACAAACGCCCGGGGCGTCATCAATGGGAGATTCACGCCATGCCTCGTTCGATCGCCAGCGTGATCGCGGAACGATCCCTCTATACCCTGCCCAGCACCGCCACCGCGCGCGAGGCGGCGCGCACCCTCGCGGAGAAGGAAGTCGGCGCGATCGCCGTGGTCGACGACGGACGCCTGGCCGGCGTGCTGTCGGAACGCGACCTGACGGTGCGGATCATCGCGGGCGGCGCCGACGCCGACGCGACCAGGGTCGCCGATATCATGACCCGCGACCCGATCACCGTGCAGGCCGCCGAATCCTTGTCCCATGCCTTGAACGAAATGCGCGGCCGCAAGTTCCGCCACCTGCCGGTGGTGGATGGCGACAAGCTGGTGGGGATGATCTCGGTGCGCGACCTGTTCGCCGCGATGAAGGCGGAACTGGAGCACGACCTGACCGAGCGCGAGGCGATGATCTTCGGCATGCCGTTGTGATCCGATGCCGTCGCCGCGCCGCCTGATCCACGAACGCGCCATCGTCTGCCGGGGATACCTGCGCGAGGATGGACTGTGGGAAGTGGAGGGCGAATTCACCGACCGTAAGGCCGACACCTATCGCGATGGCGACGGGGAGGCGATTCCGGCGGGCATGCCCCTGCACGGCATCCGCCTGCGCGTCGCCTTCGACCTTCGACTGACGATCCGCGAGGCGGAGGCGGAAATCGGTCACGCCCCCTTCGCCATCTGCCCGGTCGCCGCGCCGCTGGCCGGGAAACTGGTCGGCACGACCATTGGCCATGGGTTCATGGCCGATGCCCGCCGCGCCATCGGCGGCGTCCGGGGCTGCACCCATGTGCTGGAACTTCTGTCCGAGGTGGCGGGAACCGCCTTCCAGACCCTGCACGACGCCCATCGCGACGAGGCTCTGGCGCAACGCGACAGGGGCGAGGCGGCAAAACGCCCGCCGATCATCGACACCTGTCACGCGTTGCGCGCCGATGGGCCGGTGGTGCGGGAAAAATGGCCGGAGTTCGCCGTTCCGCCGCTTTCGGGGGCGGCGGAACGCTGACCCGCCGCGGTCAGTTGGAGGTCGCGCCCCCCCAGGTCGATGCCCAGGCGGTCCATCAGATGCCGGGGAACCTGCTTGCCGTGTCCGGCGGTGGCGTGCCCTTCGTCGGTGGCGGCGGCACGGTAATACATCAGGATGAAGACCCGGGTCGCCGCGGTCAGACTGGACAGGCCGCGACGGTCGTCGATCAGGGAGCACAATTCGTGCACGGTCATGTCCTTGCGTCGGCAGATTTCCCTCAAGGCGTCCCACATTTCCTGCTCGAGACGCATGCTGGTGCGGCGGCCGTTCACGGTGACGTTGCGATTGGATAGCGTGTTCATGATCCGTCATTCTTAACGTTTCATCCGCGCCCCCAGATAATCATGATCGCTCGCCACTTTGCAACCATATAGTTTAAGAGTAGGGCGAATCGACGAGTTTTGATTGTCCCTTGAAGGCAAATTTCCCCGCTGCGCCAAGCCCGCTACGCCCTGGCGCATCCCCCCGTTTCGCCGCCCTGCCCCGGCCCATGGGGCTTCCTCGGGCGCGTCCGCGCGCCATCATCCCCTATGGCGACTCGGCGGACTTCGCCAGTATCGTACCAATTTTCGGGGGCTGGCAACCACAACCGCCGGGGCGCGGCGCCGCCGCGTCGCGCCGCCCCGCCTTGCGCGGCGGGGGTCGAATGCGCATAGTGTGCGGATGAAGTCACCGCGTCACAGCAAGCGTTATCTCGGCGACCGTCCGGAAAGCACCGCTCCCCGGTGCGAGCACCCCGGTTGCACCCGTCCCGGCGTCTATCGCGCGCCGCGCGATCGGATGTTGCGCGATTACATCTGGCTGTGCCTCGACCATGTGCGCGATTACAACCAGGCCTGGGACTTCTACGCGGGTTTGAGCCAGGCGGAAATCGAACAGGAAATTCGCCGCGATACGGTCTGGCAGCGGCCGACCTGGCGCCTCGGCGACAAGGCGGCGGGGGCGCATGGGTTCCCGGAGGGCGGGCCGCGCGTGCGCGATCCCTTCAACGTGTTCGAGGAACCGCCGGACGAGCGGAAGGCCCGCAAAAAGCCCACGGCGGAGCCCGGCACCCCCGAACACGCCATGGAAATCTTGGGGCTGGAGCATCCTTTGACGCGACAAGCCTTGAAAATGCGCTACCATGAACTGGCCAAGGAGCATCACCCGGACCGCCACGGCGGCGACAAGGCCGCCGAGGAGCGTCTGAAAATCATCAACCAGGCTTATGCCACCCTGGCGCGCCACCTGGATGGGGGCGCGCGCAAAAGGGCGGTCTGAACCGCCGCCCCCGGGCGGCAACACGACGAACCCCGCGACGGACACATGACCCAAGACCAGCCGAAAGACGTTTCTTCCTCCCTGCCCGATGCCACGGTTTCGGTGCGCGACGTATTCGCCATCGACAGCGACATGGTGGTGCCCGCCTTCGCCGAGCCCACCGAGCACGTGCCCGAGGTCGACGACACCTATTGCTTCGACCCCACCACCACCCTCGCCATCCTGGCGGGCTTCGCCCACAACCGGCGGGTGATGATCCAGGGCTATCACGGCACCGGCAAATCCACCCACATCGAACAGGTGGCGGCGCGGCTGAACTGGCCGTGCATCCGCATCAACCTGGACAGCCACGTGTCGCGCATCGACCTGATCGGCAAGGACGCGATCGTCCTCAAGGACGGCAAGCAGGTCACCGAATTCCGCGAAGGCATCCTTCCCTGGGCGTTGCAGCGGCCGATGGCCCTGGTCTTCGACGAATACGACGCGGGCCGTCCCGACGTGATGTTCGTCATCCAGCGGGTGCTGGAGGTGGAAGGCCGCCTGACCCTTCTGGACCAGAACGCGGTGATCCATCCGCATCCCTGCTTCCGCCTGTTCTCCACCGCCAACACGGTGGGTCTGGGCGACGCCACCGGCCTCTATCACGGCACGCAGCAGATCAACCAGGGACAGATGGACCGCTGGAACATCGTCGCCACCCTGAACTATCTGAAGCCCGAGCGGGAGGAGGAGATCATCCTGCGCAAGCTGTCCGCCTTCGCCACCGAGGAAGGGCGCAAGACCCTGGTGGCGATGGTGGCGGTGGCCGGACTGACCCGTTCCGGCTTCATCAACGGCGACGTCTCGACGGTGATGAGCCCGCGCACCGTGCTCACCTGGGCGGAAAACGCCGAAATCTTCGGCGGCGACACCGGCCTGTCCTTCCGCCTGACCTTCCTCAACAAATGCGACGAGGCGGAACACCCCCTGGTGGCGGAGTACTACCAGCGCTGCTTCGGCAAGGACCTGCCGGAATCCGCCGCGTCGGCGCCGTCGTTGAGCCTGTCCTCGCGGCAGGTCTGACGCCATGGTCGTGGGAAGCGCATCGGCGGCGCGTCCGCCCGACGACGCGGACGCGGTCGAGGAATTCAAGCGCGCCACCGTCGGCTGCGTCCGCGCCCTCGCTGGCAGGCCGGAGATCGAGGTCGGCTTCGCCCCCGGCGTCGCCACCGCCACCGCCGAGCGGGTGCAGCTGTCGCCGCCGGTCGGCGCCCTGGACGCGGCGACGGTGCCGCGCCTGCGCGGCGTCGCCGACGCGATGGCGCTGAAGGTGCGCTTCCACGACGAATCCACCCATCGCCGCTTCGCCCCGATGTCTCCCGACGCGATCCGCGCCTTCGAGGCGCTGGAAAGCGCCCGCACCAAGGCTCTGGGCGGACTGGCCCTGGCCGGGGTGCGCGACAATCTGTGCGCCGCCCTGGACGGCATCCTGCGCGCCCAGGGGCTGCACACCTGCCGCTCGGTCGATCAGGTGCCGCTGGATGCGGCGTTGCACTGCGCGGCGTTCGTCCGGTTTCTCGAGGGCGAGGCGCCGCCCGCCGCCCGCCATGTCGCGGCGTTGTGGGAAGAGTCGGAGGACCCCGCGGCACGGGCGACCCTGGACGACCTGAGCCGCGCCCTGGCCGACCAGACCGCGTTCGCCCGCGCCGCCCGCCGCCTGCTGGCCGAAATCGACATCGAGCCGGAAATCGAACCATCGGCGGACGATGCCGCCGACGCCGAGGCCGACGACACGTCCGGAGAGTCTCCGGACAGCCAGAGCGGCAGCGGCGATGAGGGCGATTCGTCGCTGGAGACCGCCTCCGCCTCGGCGATGGAGGCCGACGCCGAAAGCGCCCGGATCGAGGACGACGAGGAATCCCTCTCCATGGACGCCGAAGGCGCGGACGAGGCGGGCGGACCTTCCGAAATTCCGCGCCCCGATCCCTTCGCGCCGCCCGGCATGGCGCGTACCTACGTCGCCTATACCACCGCCTACGACGAGGTGGTGGCCGCCGCCGACCTGGGCGACGAAGCCGAACTCACCCGCCTGCGCCAGATGCTCGACCGCCAGTTGCTGCCGCTGCAAGGGGTGATCTCGCGGCTCGCCAACCGCCTGCAACGCCGCCTGATGGCGCGGCAGTTGCGCACCTGGGAATTCGATCAGGAGGAAGGCATCCTCGACGCCAGCCGCCTCGCCCGCATCGTCGCCGCGCCGACTCACAGCCTGTCGTTCAAGATCGAACGCGAAACCGACTTCCGCGACACCGTGGTGACGCTTCTGATCGACAACTCCGGGTCGATGCGCGGACGCCCGATCACCGTCGCCGCCCTGTCCGCCGACATCCTGGCGCGCACCCTGGAACGCTGCGGCGTCAAGGTCGAGATCCTGGGCTTCACCACCCGCGCCTGGAAAGGCGGCAAGGCCCGCGAACAGTGGGAAAAGGACGGACGTCCGCCCCATCCGGGGCGCCTCAACGATCTGCGCCACATCGTCTTCAAGGGGGCGGACACCCCCTATTGCCGCGCCAAGAAGACCCTCGCCCTGATGCTGCGCGAAGGCATCCTGAAGGAGAACATCGACGGCGAGGCGTTGCTGTGGGCGCATCGTCGCCTGCTCGCCCGCACCGAACGCCGCCGCGTCCTGATGGTGATTTCCGACGGCGCGCCGGTGGACGATTCGACGCTTTCCGCCAACTCCGGCATCTATCTGGAACGCCACCTGCGCGACGTCATCGCCTGGATCGAGGCGACCTCTCCGGTGCAACTGACCGCCATCGGCATCGGTCACGACGTGACCCGCTATTACCGCCGCGCCGTCACCATCGTCGATGCCGAGGAACTGGGCGGAACCATGCTGAAGGAACTCACCGGCCTGTTCCTCGACGAGGATACCCCCGCCCGCGCCGGTCGGGTGTTCTGACGCCTTTCCGGGCTTCGCGCCTTGTTCCGCCATCGGCGTCCCCGTATGCTCGACGCCATGAGCAAACTGCTTGCCCGCCTGCGCGCCGTGGCGGTCGGCCTGGGACTGTTCGTCCTGGCCGGGCCGCCGGTCGCGCTGATCGCCTTCCGCGCCCTGCCGGTCCCGGCGACGCCGCTGATGCTGATGCGCGCGGCGGCGGGCGAGGGCATGCGCCGCGACTGGGTCCCCCTGTCCGCCGTTTCGCCGCATCTGCGCGCCGCGATCGTCGCTTCCGAGGACAACCTGTTCTGCACCCATCGCGGCTTCGACCTGGGCTCGTTGCAGGACGCGATCGACGACTGGGAAGCGGGGAAACGGGCGCGCGGCGCCTCCACCCTCAGCATGCAGACGGCGAAGAACCTGTTTCTCTGGCCGGGGCGGTCCCTGCTGCGCAAGGCGCTGGAGGCCTATGCCACGGTCTGGCTGGAACTGCTGTGGCCGAAGCCCCGCATCGCCGAGGTCTACCTCAACATCGCCGAATGGGGGCCCGGCCTGTTCGGCGCGGAGACCGCCGCCCGCGCCCATTTCGGCGTCGCCGCCGCCAACCTTTCCCGCCGCCAGGCGGCGCTGCCGGCCGCCGTCCTGCCCAATCCCCGCCTGTGGTCGCCGCGCCGTCCCACCGCCTATATCGCCGACCGCGCCCGGATCATCGAACGCCGCATGGATCAGCTCGGCCCCGCCTTGCTCGCTTGCATCGGCGGCAAGCCGTAGGGGTGCAAAACCCGTGGGCTGTAAAATCCCGCTTTTTGCGGGATTTTACCCTTCGGGCCGCCTCCAGCGTCTCTCGAAACGCTTTGCGTTTCTCGCCCGCCCACACCCGCACAGGGTCGCGGACCCTTGCATCCCGTTCCCGGTTTTTTGCGCGTAGCGCGATAAGACGATCGCGCGGCGTGATGGATGACTGCCGCTTGCGCGGCGAAAAAAGGTATGGGGTGCGCGAGGGGATCGAGTCCCCTCGCAACGTTTTGCCTTCACTTCCCCAGCAAATCCGTGACCCGGGCGTCGAGCGCCCGGATCAAGTCGGCGGGTTTCAGGCGGGCCTGGAGTCCGCGTCCGCCGCCGTTGACGGTGACGGTGTCGTGGGCGAGCGCGGTTTCGTCGATGGCGGTGGGGACCTTGCGTTTCTGTCCCAGGGGGCTGATTCCGCCGACGTGGTATCCGGTCAGGCGTTCGGCGGCTGCGGGGGTCATCATCGCGGCGTGCTTGGCGCCGAAGAGGGCGGCGACCTTTTTCAACGAGGCCTCGTGGTCGGAGGGGATGACGATGCAGACCGGCTTGCCGTCGGTTTCCATCATCAGGGTTTTGAAGACGCGGGCGGGGTCTTCGCCGATCGCCGCGGCGGCTTGCAGCCCGACCCGCTCGTCGCCGGGGTCGTAGTCGTAGGCGAGGAGTTCGAACGCCACCCCCGCCTTTTTCAGGGCGAGGGTGGCGGGGGTGGTCTTCGCCATGGTCAGGCGAACCGCGTCATCGCGGGCAGCGGGGTCAGGGCATAGCCTTCCGCCGCCAGGCCGTCGCGCACCAGGATCGCGGTGGCTTCCGCCTCCGGTCCGTCGCCGTGGACGCAGATGCTGTCCACCGGGGTGTCGATGCGCCCGCCCGCCAGGGGGAACAGGGCCTGTTCCCGCACCATGCGCAGGACGTGGGCGAAGGCTTCTTTCGGATCGTGGATCATCGCGCCGGGCTGGCCGCGCGGCACCAGTTGGCCGTCGGGGGCATAGGCGCGGTCGGCGAAGATTTCGATGGCGACCTTCAGTCCCGCCGCCTCGCCCGCCCGCGCCATGGCGGAGCACGCCGGGGCAAGGAAGATCAGGCCGGGATCGACCGCCTTGATCGCCCGGGCGATGGCGGCGGCCAGGGGTTCGTCCACCGCCGCGATGTTGTTCAGGGCGCCGTGCGGTTTGACGTGGGTGACCCGCCCGCCCTCGGCGACGGCGGCGGCCTGCAACGCGCCGATCTGGACGATGACGATGGACTCGACCTCCTTCGCCGACATTTGCATCTTGCGGCGACCGAAGCCTTGCAGGTCGGGGAAGCCGGGGTGCGCCCCGACCGAGACGCCGTTCTTGAAGGCCAGGCCGATGGTGTCGCGCATCACCAGCGGGTCGCCCGCGTGGAAGCCGCAGGCGATGTTGGCGGAATTGACCACCCGCAGCATCGCCGGATCGTTGCCGATGACGTAGGCGCCGAAGCTTTCGCCCATGTCGGCGTTGAGGTTGATCTGTTGGCGCATCGGAGCGTTCCTTCCGTTCTTCAGTCCAGGGCGGCGGCGGACGCGGCGATGTCTGCCAGCCGGGTTTCGAAATCGTGCAGGGCGGCCTCGGCCTCTTCCACCGAGACGCGGGCGAAGCGCACCTGCGCCCCCGGCTTCAGGCGGGCGAAACGCGAAAGATCCGCGCCGATCACCACCCCCAGCTTGGCGTAGCCGCCGACGGTGGCGCGGTCGGGCAGCATGACGATCGGCTCGCCCGAGCCCGGCACCTGGATCGCCCCCGCCGCCATGCCGTCCGAGGTGATGTCCGCGCCCTTGCCCGGCGCGAAGGTCAGCGCTGGTCCGATCAGGCGCTTGCCCATGCGGTCGGACTGCTGCGAAATGGTATAGACCTCGGAAAAGAAGCGTTCCAGTCCGGCTGTGTCGAAGTGGTCGTCCTGCGGCCCGAGGACGACGCGGAACGGTCCCTCGCCGTCCGAGGGGGCCTCGGCGAGGCTGCGTTCCGGCCCCGCCGCCGCCGCCGTGACCGGCAGTTCGTCGCCGGGCTTGAGGGAGCGTCCCTGGAACCCGCCCAGCTTCGCCCGCGCATAGGTGGAGCGGCTGCCCATCACCGGCGGCACGTCGATGCCGCCCGCGAAGCAGACGTATCCCACCGCCGAAGCCCCGGTGGGTCCGAGGATCAGCCGTTCGCCCGGAGAAAGGGTCGCGGTGCGCCAGGCGAGCAGGGGAACGCGGCTGCCGTCGGCATGCACCAGGGTGCCGCCGCCGCCCGCCAGAGCCAGACGCACCGGCGCGTCCAGGACCTCGAACTCCGGCCCCAGCAGCCAGTATTCCAGCGCCGCCGCGCCGTCGGGGTTGCCGAGCAGGCGGTTGCCCAGGCGGAAGGAAAAGGCGTCCGCCGCGCCCGCCGTGGGGATGCCCAGAGCCTGCAAGCCGAAGCGGCCGCGATCCTGCACCATCGCCAGGGGGCCGGGGCGGAGAAAGCGAACCCGCGCCATGATCAGGCCTCCGTCGCCAGAAGGGTGGACACCTCGAAGGTTCCGGCCTCGGCGCGGGCCTTCGTCTCGGCGTACTCGTCGGCGCCGATCGGGCGGAACCGCACCACGTCGCCGGGGGCCAGGAATACCGGCGGGTCGGCGGCGGGATCGAACATCGGCACCGGGCAGCGGCCGATCAGGTGCCAGCCGCCGGGACTTTCCAGCGGATAGACGCCGCTCATCTCGCCGGCGATCGCCACCGATCCGGCGGGAACGTGGGTGCGCGGGTTGGTCCGGCGGGGCAGGCGCAAGGGCTCCGGCACGCCGCCCAGATAGGTGAAGCCCGGCACGAACCCCAGGATATAGACGCGGTAGTCCGTTCCGGCGTGCAGGGCGACCACCTCGGTCGGGGTCATGCCGATGCGTTCCGCCACCTCGGCCAGATCGGGGGCGCCGTCGCCCTCGTAGCAGGCGGGGAGAATCCAGGTTCGGCCATGCGTCGTCTCGCCGTCCGTGGACTCCAGCCATGGGGCCAGGCGTTCCGCCAGATCGGCGCGACCGATGCGCAAGGGATCGTAGTGCACCGCCAGGGAACGGAACGACGGCACGGTTTCGATCACGCCGGGCAGCGCGCCTTCCCGGCATGCGGTTTCCAGCGCGGCGTAGAGAGCCATCACCCGGGCGTTCACCGCCGCGTCGATGGCGTCGCCGTATTCGATGGAAAGGGCGGCCTCGCCCAAGGATTTCAGCTTCGGTCCATCATGCATGGTGGGCTCGTCGATGTCTCAGCGTCGGAAAAGAACGAAGCGAGGTTCGCTCTGGCCGGGGATTCCCGTCGCCGGACTCAATCGTCCGGGGGCTGGGCCAGCCAGAGCCCGACTACCCCGGCACCAGCAACGTCCGCCCGATCTCGCGCAGCCAGCGGCGGAAGCCTTCGTCCTCGGGCGAGGCGGAGGGGCCGATCGATCCCCGCACCTCGGACAGCAGTTCGTCCTTGCGGCAGAAGAGGGTGACCATACGCACCGGCGTGGTGTTCGGTGGGTCGAGGCGCGGGTCCTGCCCGGCGCACAGGGCGTTGGCGTCCACCGCCTTGTCCGCGCCCAGCACCATGATCACCCGGAATTCGGGGTGGAGCGCCAGCTCCGGATCGGTGGTCAGGCGCACCCCCTTGATGAAGGTGACGGTGCTTTCCAGCTCGGCGGCGACGATGCGGTCGAGAAAGGCCTTGCCGGTGACGAAGGGGTTGCCGTGAACCCGCAGCAGCATCGGCCCCCCGGCGGTGGCGTATTGCAGATAGTGCCGCGTGCTGTGCTGGTTGTAATAGACGCTTTGCGTCATCGGCGCGCCGTCGCAAGCCGCGGTCAGCGCGGACAGCGCGCCCACCCCCAGGCCGAGCAAACGTTTGAACATCGCGGGGTCGTCCCTTGCCGTTTCGTCGCACTCATCATGGGGCGAACGGCGGGAAAAATCATCCCCCTTGCGCTGGAAAAACCGGCTACCACAGTTTCCACCAGGGTTTGCGGTGGGCTTCCTCGAATTCGCGCTCCGAGGCGTTCAGCTTGAAATAGGGCAGCATCAGATCCTCCATGGTATAGAGGCCCGGTTGCCCGGACGGCAGGTTGTCCAGGGCGAACAGAATGCCGTTGCCGAACGCCTCGCGCGAGATCGATTCGTGCTTCAGGCGGACGGTCTGATAGGGAAAGCCGAACAGAATTTCATGCACGCCGATGATTCCTCCGGCGCGGATGGTCTTGATCGATTCCTCTTCGACCCCCAGGGCTCCGGCGATCACCCGCGCGGTGCCCGAGACCTCCGCCTTGCCCTTGAAGTGTTCCTCGACGATCTCGATATCGGCGTCGGGCTTGATGTTCTTCAGGATCTTCGCGGCGATGATCAGGAAGTTGACGCCCAGGGTGATGTTGGGCGAATGCAGGATCGCGGTGCGGTCGGCCAGTCCGCGCAGACGGTTCAGGTTTTCGTCCGAATACATCGAGATCGCGCTGATGATCGGCACGCCCCGTTTCGCCGCCTCCTCGCCGTAATAGAGGACGCCGGTGTCGGACGAAAAATCGACGATGGCATCGACCGGGTGCGCGTCCAGCAGTTCCGCCGCGGTCATTTCCCCGGTCGAATAGATCAACCCCGGTTCGTCGGTGGGGATGCCCAGGAATTCCGAGATCGAACGGTGCTCCAGCGCCGTCGATTTGCGCATCACCCATTGCAGTTTGGTCTTTTCCGATCCCAGAAGGACCGTGGATACCGCCCGTCCGGTCTTGCCGAAGCCCATCAAGCCGATTCTCATTTCCCGCTTTCTCCTTGTCTGTCGTTCCGCCGCGTTTTTTTCTGATTGTCGGGCGGATGGCGCGAAGCCCACCCCCGATGCGTTGGGGCGGGGGTCGGGACATAATGACTTCATGCAGCAGAAAATCAAAACGCTTATCTCGTTTGCGAGATGTTCCACCGTCAAACCGGCGCATGTCCGAATCGATCCGATTCTTGCCGTTAATGAAGTGTCGAAATATTATTGAAATATATTTATGCCGACAAACTTATGACATATTTCATGACTTAATGACATATCTTACACTTTGAAGAAGTGAAAAAATCATCTTTTCCGCGTTCGATATTCGCCGTGGTTTCGTTGCCTGACCGCGCCGCCGCGATGGTGTATACTGAACGCCTCGCTCTCGCGTGGGGGAGGTGCAGGATGCCGATGCGAACGCTTCTGTGCTTGCAGGAACGGACTCCGTTCATCGCGCCCCGGGCGTCGCCCGACGAACTGGAGTTCATCGACGAACTCCTTGAGGATATGGACGTCCCCAACCTGCCCGGCGACTTCGCCGCCTTTCTGCAAGAGGCCAACGGCTTCGTCTGGAACGGTATCGAGATCTTCGGCGCGGAGCATGTGCTTTTGGACCGCGACCGCACCGCGGTGCCGGCGCTGACCGAGATCAACGAAAGCTATCACGCCGAGTTCGACGAAATGGACGGTCGTCTGGTGATCGGGCGGTCCGAGGACGACCTGTACGTCTTCGACGACGGCGAGGGCCTCTACCTTATCCTCGACCGCCAGGGGTTCGAGGAAATCGCCCGTTTCGCCGCCTTCGCCGAACTGCTGCGCCACGTCGTTGACGAACGCAAGTAACCGGCTTTGCGGCAACCATCTGGCGATGTTATGGTTTTCCCGTCCGCGACGGGCGGACGGGATGATGGGGACAAACCATGCGCGTTCTGGTGACCGGCGGCGCCGGGTTCTTGGGGTCCCACCTGTGCGAGCGGCTGCTCGACCGGGGGGACGAGGTCTTATGCGTCGACAACTATTACACCGGGTCGCGGCGCAACGTGCGCCACCTGCTCGACCATCCGGACTTCGAGGCGATGCGCCACGACGTCACCTTTCCCCTGTTCGTCGAGGTGGACCGCATCTTCAACCTCGCCTGTCCCGCCTCGCCGGTGCATTACCAGCACGCTCCGGTGCAGACCACCAAGACCAGCGTCCACGGCGCGATCAACATGCTGGGGCTGGCCAAGCGCGTCGGCGCCCGCATCTTCCAGGCCTCCACCAGCGAGGTCTACGGCGACCCCCTGGTCCACCCGCAGACCGAGGACTATTGGGGCAACGTCAACCCGATCGGCCTGCGCGCCTGCTATGACGAGGGCAAGCGTTGCGCCGAGACCCTGTTCTTCGATTACTGGCGGCAGCATCGCCTGCAAATCAAGGTGGCGCGGATTTTCAATACCTATGGTCCGCGGATGCACCCCAATGACGGGCGGGTGGTCTCCAACTTCATCGTCCAGGCGCTGAAGAACCAGCCAATCACCCTCTGCGGCGACGGCAGCCAGACCCGATCCTTCTGCTACGTCGACGATCTGGTGGAGGCGATCCTGCGGTTGATGGACACGCCCGAGGCGGTCACCGGCCCGATCAACCTGGGCAATCCCGGCGAGTACACCATCCGCGAGATGGCCGAGATCGTCATCGACGAAACCGGTTCCGCCTCCGCCCTGGAATTCCGCCCCCTGCCCGCCGACGACCCGAAATGCCGCCGCCCCGACATTTCCCAGGCGGAACAGATCCTCGGCTGGAAACCCGCCGTGGGCCTGCGCGACGGACTGCGCCGCACCATCGCCTATTTCGACGCGATGCTGCGCGAGGGCCGCCTTTAGAGGACTATCATCATGCCGATCCGCCGCACCTGCGCCGCTGTTTCGATCGCCACCACGATTGCCGTAACGATCATGACCTCATCCGCGTCCGCCGAAACCCGATTCCCCCTCCGCGACGAATTCTTCTGGCTGGGGGAGATCAACAAGGCCACGGCGGTGATCAATACCGACGAAGGCCTGCTCGACAAGGCCCTGGCCCCGCGCATCGCCCGGGGCATCGCCCAGGTGATCGGCGCGGGCAACCAGCCTGGCGGGCCTCGCCCCTCCAGGGTGATCAAGTTCGAGCCGCTGCTGATCAAGGCCGCCGGGCCGGAGGTGACCCTGCTGCACGCCGGGCGCTCCAGCCAGGACATGCACGCCACCTATAACGCGGCGATCCTGCGCGACAATCTGCTCGCCCTGGCCGATCAGCACGCCGCCACCATGGGGTCGCTGCTGCGGCTGGCGGAACGCAACGTCGCGACCATCGTGCCGAACTATACCAACGGCGTCGCGGCGCAGCCCAACAGCTATGCCCACCAGTTGCTCGGCCATCTTGCCGGGATGGAGCGCGACGCGCAGCGCCTGCGCGAGGCCTATGTCCGCATCGACCGCTGCGCCATGGGCACCACCGTGCTCAACGGCACCAGCTGGCCGCTGAACCGTGCGCGCATGGCCGACTATCTGGGGTTCGCGGCGATCGTCGACAACGCCTACGACGCCTCGCAGATCTCGTCCATGGACGAATCGGTGGAGGTCGGGCAGATCGTCGTCAGCATGGCGTTGCGCGCCGGCAACTTCATCGAAGACACGATGACCCAGTACGCCCAGCCGCGTCCCTGGATTCTCCTGCGGGAAGGCGAGGGCACCACCTATGTCTCGTCGGCGATGCCGCAGAAGCGCAATCCCGGCCTGCTCAACGACACCCGCCGCGACGCCTCGACCGCGATGAACCTCGGCATGGGGCCGGGGCTGCGGATGCACAACATCACCCCCGGCATGATCGATCCCAAATCGGCCAAGGACAACGCGGCGATGGTGGCGAGCGCGATCGCCTTCCACAAGGGATGGGACAAGATTCTCAATTCCCTGGTGGTCAACCCCGAGCGCGCGTTGGAGGAACTCAACAGCGACTGGACGGCCTCGCAGGAACTCGCCGACGTGCTGATGCGCAAGTACAAGCTGCCCTTCCGCGTCGGCCATCACTTCGCCTCGGAAGTGGTCGCTTTCGCCAAGGCTCGCGACATCAGGCCGCTCGACTTCCCCTATGCCGAGGCCAAACGCATCTACGCCGAGGCGGTGAAGGACTACGACAAGGCGGGCAACCTGCCGATGAGCGAACGGGAATTCCGCGCCACCCTGGACCCCCGGGCGATCGTCGCCAACCGCGCCACCGTCGGCGGGCCGCAACCCGCCGAATTGGCCCGGATGCTCAAGGACGCCAATCGCAGGCTCGGCGACCAGAACGCCTGGATCAAGTCCCGCCGCACCCATATCGACGCGTCCCTCGACCGGCTCGACGCCGATTTCGCCAGGCTGCTGGCAAGCGGCAAGTAAAACCCGTGGGCTCCGCCCCGAAAAACGCTGCGAGGGGTCGCGGACCCCTCGCGCACCCCATTCCTTAGGTTTTTGCACGCAGCGCGATAAGACGATCACGCGGCAACGTGAAGGCCGACTGCCGCTGACGCGACGAAAAACAAGTTATGGGATCAAAGGGCCTTCCGGCCCTTCGCGGGTCCGGGCAGCGCCCGGCCTGAGTTTACGCTTCCGCGCAGCGGGCTTCGACCTCGCGGCAGAGCAGGTGGAAGATCGGCGTGTGGAGTTCCTGGATGGTGGGGGTTCCCGCCACCTCGGGCGAGATCAGAATGTCGCAGGCCTGCGACATTTTGCCGCCCGCGCCGCCGGAGAGGCCGACCACCGTCATGCCGATGTCGCGGGCCTTGGCGATCGCCTTTATGACGTTGCCGGAATTGCCGCTGGTGGAGATCGCCAGCAGCACGCCGCCCGGCGTGCCGAAGGCCTCGACCTCGCGGGCGAAGACGGTGGCGAAGGCGACGTCGTTGCCCCAGGCGGTGAGCGTCGCGGCGTTGGAGCCGAGCGCGATCACCGGCAGCGCCTGGCGGTTCAGCAGGAAGCGGGCGACGAGTTCCCCGGCGATGTGCTGCGCGTCGGCCATCGAGCCGCCGTTGCCGCAGATCAGCAGCGGCTTGCCCGCCTTCAGCGATTCGACGATCGCCGCCACCGCGCGGTTGAATTCGCGTTCCAGTTCGGGGGTCGCGGCGGCGCGCATCGCGTCGGCGCAGGCGGTGAGGTAGTCGGCAAGGCCGGGCGAACCGGCGACGGTGCGGGACATGGCGTTTCCTTCAGCTTTTGTCGGCGACGCGGCTATAGGCGTCGTCCAGGCGTTCGATGTCGTCCTCGCCCAGGTAGGTTCCGGACTGCACCTCGATCAGGCGCAGGGGAATCCGTCCGGGGTTTTCCAGGCAGTGGATGGCGCCGATGGGGATGAACACCGATTGGTTCTCGTAGACCATCATCCACTCCTCGCCGCGCAGCACGCGGGCGGTGCCTTCCACCACCACCCAGTGCTCGGCGCGATGGTGGTGGCGCTGCACCGACAGGCGGCGGCCCGGCGCGACGACGATCTCCTTGACGTGGAAGCGGTCGCCCACGTCCACCGTCTTGAAGGTGCCCCAGGGGCGGTGCACGGTGGGCGGCTGTTCGGTCTCGGAGCGTCCGGCGGCGGCCATGCGCTTGACCAGCGCGCCGACCTCCTGCACCCGGTCCTTCGCCGCCACCAGCACCGCGTCGCCGGTTTCGGCGATCACCAGATCGGTCACCCCCACCGCCACGACCAGGCGTTCCCCGGCGCGGATATAGCAACCTCGCGCGTCCTCGGTCAGGACGTCGCCGGACAGGGCGTTGCCCGCCGCGTCCTTTTCCGCCCGGTCCCACAGGGCGGAGAACGCGCCGATGTCGTTCCAGCCGATGGTGGCGGGCACCACCAGGGCGCGGTCGGTCTTTTCCATTACCGCGACGTCGATGGAGACCGACGGCGCGGCGGCGAAGGCGGTTTCGTCCAGCAGTTCGAAGTCGAGATCGCGGCGGCGCGCCGCGACGGCGGCGGCGGCGGCGGCGACCTCGGGGGCCAGGGCCTGCAACGCGGCGAGGATGGCGTCGGCGCGGAACAGGAACATGCCGCTGTTCCAGGAATAGCCGCCGTCCGCCAGATAGCCTTCGGCGGTGGCGAGGTCGGGTTTCTCGACGAAGCGGGCGACCGCGAAGCCGCCGTCCCGCGCTTCCCCGGCGCGGATATAGCCGTAGCCGGTGGCGGGGTGGTCGGGGGCGATGCCGAACAGCGCCAGCGCGCCGTCCCGCACCGCTGGCAGGGCGCGGGCGATCGCCGCGTGGAAGGCGGCCAGATCGTCGATGACGTGGTCGGAGGGCAGAATCAGCAGCGGCTGGGCGGGGTCGGCCTCGGCCGCCAGGGCGGCGGCGGCGGCGATCGCGGCGGCGGTGTTGCGCGCCACCGGCTCCAGCAGGATGGCGCGCGGCGCGATCCCCAGTTCGCGCATCTGTTCGGCCAGAAGGAAACGGTGCTCCCGCCCGCCGACCAGCAGCGGCGCGGCGAAACCGTCTCCCGCCACTCGCGTCACGGTGTCCTGGATCATCGTGCGCGCCCCGTCCAGGGAAAGGAACTGCTTGGGGAAGGCGGCGCGCGATAGCGGCCACAGGCGGGTGCCGCTGCCGCCGGACAGGATCACCGGCTGGATCGCGGGAAGGGAAGTCTCCGTCATCGCATGCCCCTGAAACGCAAAAACCTGTTTCGGAGCAAAGCGGTCCCGGCGCGCGGTGTCAACCGGGATTCGCTCACCCCGCGAAGACCGCGCCGCCCAGGGCGAAGAACCCCAGGCCGATCAGGGTCGCGGCGATCTTCCACTTGCGCCACACCGCCAGCAGGAAGGCGATCCCCACCGCCAGCACCGCCCAGAGCATGACCAGATTCTGCAAGTCCGGGGATGCCCCGGCGAACATCGCCTGTCCGGAGCGCAGCGCGGTCTGGGCGACGATGCCCCCCATCACGCCGAAGCCGGTGCGGTCCAGGATGTCGCGGAACCAGCCGCCGCCGATGTTGCGGAAGGCGAGGACCGGCGCGATGCGCAGGGCCACGGTGCCAAGGCCGCTTCCCAGGGCCACTGCCCAGGCCTGCCAGGGTTCGAGCAGGATCGGATCAACCATGACGCCGCCTCCGCGCCAGGACCGAGGCCGAGGCCACCGCCAGCGGCACCAGCAGCAGCGAGGCGCTGCCCAGGGCGGGGGTCGCCAGGGGGACCAGCAGCGCCCCCAGCGCGGCGTTCAGCATCAGGGCGCGATCCTTCCACTGCGCGGCGATCAGGGTGGCGAAATAGACCGGGATCACCGCTCCCAGAAGCGCCCCGAGCAGGGGGGAGACGGTTCCCGACATGCGGTGACCGAAGGTCGCTCCCGCCACCGCCGAGGCGCAGCACAACAGACAGATGAAGGCGACGTACAGCGCCGGGCGGCGCGGCGGGGAATCGATCAGGCGGGGAAAGGCGACGGCGAACGAACTGGCCGACAGCAGGCCCAGGGAGGCGATGGTCTTGAGCACCGGCATGCGCGGCAGGCGCGCCATCACCGAGGCGACCATGACGATGAAGCGCAGGTTGATCACCACCACGGCGGTGATCGCGGTGATCCAGGCGCCGCCGCCCGCGCCGCCCGCCGAGGCGAGAATCGACATCGCCGCCGCCTGCGCCGGGGCGGCCAGGGTCAGGGCGGTCATCGTGGCGGTCTGCAAGGCGTCGAGACCGGCGCGGGCGCTCATCTGCCCGACTCCGGTGAACATCACGACGAACGTCAATACGACAAGATAGGAATCCCTGGCGGCTTCGCGAAGCACCGCCCGGGCGGGGTAGGGGGAAGACTCGGAGGTCATGTTTGGAACCCGTCTCGTTCTCCTCGCCAGCCCGCTTGCGAAATCGCGCCGCCCCCGGCGCGGGACTCCCCGCATCCAGGCATACCACATTTTTCCGGGAAGTCAGCCCTTCGCGTCGCTCCGGGCGACCCAATCCGTCGCCGCGACCAGATCGTCGGCGACGCAGTCGGCCAGAGGGCCGACGGCGGCCTCTTCCTTCGCGCCGTGGCCGGTGCGCACCAGCACGGTGCGCGCGCCGATGGCGCGGCCCAGCCCGACGTCGGCGATCTTGTCGCCGATCATCAGGCTCGCCTTCGGGTCGAGGCCGAGTTCGGCGGCGGCGCGCAGGGCCAGGCCGGGCAGCGGCTTGCGGCAGTCGCAGGCATCGTCCGGACCGTGCGGACAGACGTAGATGCCGTCCAGATCCACCCCTTCGGCGGCGAGCAGGGCGCGCAGGCGGGCGTGAATCTCCTCCAGCCGTTCGGCGGTGAAATAGCCGCGCGCCAAGCCCGACTGGTTGGTCAGCACCACCAGGGCATAGCCCATCTCGCGCAGGCGGCGCAGACCGGCGACCGCGCCGGGCAGAAGCGCCACCTCCGCCGGGTCGGACAGATAGTTCCGCTCGACGTTGATGGTGCCGTCGCGGTCGAGGAAGGCGGCCTTGCGCAAGCCGTGGCTCATGCCGCCGATTCCTTGGTCTTCAGGAAGCGCACCGTGGGGAATTCCTCGGCCGCCTTGTTGAGGTGCCAGGCGTTGCGCGCCAGGAACACCGGCAGACCGTCGTGGTCGTCGGCCAGCGACGTGGAGGAGGCATCGACGAAGCGTTTCATCGCCGCCGCGTCGTCGCAAGCTACCCAGCGCGCGGTGTAAAGCTGGGTCGGTTCGAACGCCACCGGCACGTCGTATTCGGTGCGGATGCGGTCGGCCATCACCTCGAACTGCAACGGCCCGACCACGCCGACGATCCAGTCCGCGCCGATGCGCGGTTTGAACACCGCCGCCGCCCCTTCCTCGGCCAACTGCTGCAAGGCGCGGCCCAGGTGCTTCGCCTTCAGAGGGTCGAGGGCGCGGACCTTTTGCAGTAGTTCCGGCGCGAAGCTGGGGATGCCGGTGAAGCGCACGTCGTCGCCCTCGGTCAGGGCGTCGCCGATCCTGAGGTTGCCGTGGTTGGGCACGCCGATGATGTCGCCCGCCCAGGCCTCCTCGGCCAGTTCGCGGTCCTGCGCCAGGAACATCACCGGGTTGTGCAGGTTGAGGGTCTTGCCGGTGCGCACATGGCGGACCTTCATGCCGCGCTGGAAGTGGCCGGAGGCGAGGCGGACGAAGGCGATCCGGTCGCGGTGCTTGGGGTCCATGTTCGCCTGGATCTTGAAGACGAAGCCCGAGACCTTGTCCGCCCGGGGATCGACGGGGGCGGGTTCGGCGGGCTGCGGGCGCGGGCTGGGGGCGTATTCGGCCAGTCCCTGCAACAACTCGCGCACCCCGAAATTGTTGATCGCGCTGCCGAAGAACACCAGCGTCAGGTGCCCGGCGCGGTACGATTCGAGGTCGAAGTCCGGGCACAGGCCGCGCGCCATCTCCACCTGTTCGCGCAAGGTGGCGACGGCGTGGCCGGGCAGCAGGGCGTCGAGCTTGGGGTCGGAAAGGCTTTCGCAGACCTCGCCCGCGTCGGGCAGTTCGCCGCGGCCCTTGCGGTGCAGCAGGGCCAGACGGTCGTGCAGCAGGTCGTAGCATCCCAGGAAATCGCGCCCCATGCCGATCGGCCACGACGCCGGGGCGACGTCGAGAGCCAGGGCCTGCTCGATCTCGTCCAGGATGTCGAAGGGTTCGCGCGCTTCGCGGTCCATCTTGTTGATGAAGGTGACGATCGGCACGTCGCGCAGGCGGCAGACCTCGAACAGCTTGCGGGTGCGTTCCTCGATGCCCTTGGCGGCGTCGATCACCATCACCGCCGAATCGACGGCGGTCAGGGTGCGATAGGTGTCCTCGGAAAAGTCCTCGTGGCCGGGGGTGTCGAGGAGGTTGAAGACGCAGCCGCCGAAGTCGAAGGTCATCACCGACGAGGCGACCGAGATGCCGCGTTCCTGTTCCACCTTCATCCAGTCGGAGCGGGCGCGCCGTGCGTCGCCGCGCGCCTTCACCGCGCCCGCCGCCTGGATCGCGCCGCCGAACAGCAAAAGCTTTTCGGTCAGCGTGGTCTTGCCCGCGTCGGGGTGGGAAATGATCGCGAAGGTCCGCCGTTTGGTCACGGCATCGATCGGCTCGTCCATCAAGCATCCTGAAAGCGTGGCGGCCTTCCGGCGCGCCGTTGGTTTCGTCTGGCGGAATGTCGGCATTTTCGCGCCGCGCGGCAAGGAGAAATCCGTTTCCATCCCCATATGGGGGGAAGCGTTCCCATCACGGAGGCATATCGACCATGCAGATTCTCTATCGCACCCAGGCGACCGTATCCGGCGGCCGCGACGGCCATGCCCGCACCGCCGACGGTCTTCTCGACGTCAAGCTCGCCAAGCCGAAGGAACTGGGCGGTCTGGGCAAGGCGACCAACCCCGAGCAGTTGTTCGCCGCAGGCTATGCCGCCTGCTTCGACGGCGCGATCCATTTCCTGGCCGGGCAGAAGAAGCTGAAGAACGTCTTCACCACGGTCACCGCCGACGTCGGCATCGGTCCCGGCGATTCCGGCCCGGGCTTCGCCCTCGACGTCGAACTGACCATCGCGATTTCCGGTCTGCCCGAGGCCGAGGCCCGCGCCCTGGTCGCCGAGGCGCACCAGGTCTGCCCGTATTCCAACGCGCTCAAGGGTAACGTTCCGGTGCGGCTGGCGGTGAACGCGGGCTGATCTGAGCCCCATCGGCGTCCCCGCCGGTTCGGGCAATCTTCGATTGCCGATTCCCGCCCGTCCGACCTAGGATGACGGAAATGGGGAAGACGCATCGCGGGGGCGCCGATGTTCCGATATGCCGTTCACAGGCCGCTGCCGTTCGAGGTCGAGGACGTGTTCGATCTGGTCGCGGATGTGGAGGCCTATCCCGAATTCGTTCCGGGCTGGGTTTCGGCGCGGGTGGTGGCGCGCAGCGACAACGCCTACGGCACCGACCAGACGGTGCGGATGCGCTTTCTGCGCCAGAGTTTCCGCACCCTCACCACCCTGACCCCTTATGAAACCATCGACGTCACCTCCGATCAGCCGCCGTTCCGCCGCCTGACCATCCTGTGGCGCTTCCGCAAGCAGGAGACGGGAAGTTTCGTCAGCCTGGAATTCCTGTGCGAGATGCGTTCGCGCACCCTTCAGGTTCTGCTCAACCGTTTCGGCCCCGACGACGTCGAGGCGATGATCGCGGCGTTCGAACGCCGCGCAAGAGAAACCTTGCCTCGGCGCGCTTGACCCGCTACTAAAGTGCAGTTTTTTCGTGCCTCGTCTTGCGATGCGCCGATCCGCACGGCAAGACACCTGTCCGCACTGGGGGGCATAGCGGCACGGTTGGCCGTGATGCCTGGTGCCCGAAACATCATCCCCCGACAGGAGGTTCTCCGCCATGGACGCCCGTCCACTGCCGTCCGACGCCGCCAGCCCGCTCGGTCTCGATTCCTCGTGCGAAGCCGAACGCGAATCCCACGCCGCGCCCGAACACTGGCGATTGCCGGTGCCCCGCTATTTGCGCGAAATCTATACCTGGGCCTATGTCGGGCGGCACGTGCGCCGGGTGTTCGACCATCAGTGGGTGGTCGCCCTGATCCTGTGGTTCCAGGATCTGCCGCTGATGAAAAGCGTCCTGGACGAGATCAAGCCCGGCGACCGCGTCTACATGCCGGCCTCCGTCTACGGGCACTTCTGCATCGACCTTGCGCGCAAGGCCGCGCCCGGCCCGGTGACGATCTCCGACATTTCCAACATCCAGCTGTTCGGGGTGCGCAAGAAGCGCCAGGCGAACAAGCTGACCAACCTGATCGTCCGTCGCGCCAATGCGGCGAATCCGATTCCGGGGCCCTATGACGTGGCGATCAGCTTCCTTCTGCTGCACGAGGTGCCGGAGGACTACAAGACGGCGATCGTCAGCCGTCTGCTCGACGAGGTCGAGGTCGGCGGCAAGGCGGTGTTCATCGACTATCACAAGATGGTCTGGTGGCAGCCGCTGTGGCCGATCATGGCTTTCGTCGCCTGGACCCTGGAGCCCTTCACCTTCAGCCTGTGGAAGAACGAGATCGCCAGCTACGCGACGCCGGATCGCCGCGCCAAGTTCAGTTGGACCAAGTCCACCAGCTTCGGCGGCCTGTACCAGAAGATCGTCGCGGTGCGCAACGAAGCCTGACCTTCCCCGCCGCGAATAACGAAAAAGCGGATCGTCGCAAGACGATCCGCTTTTTTCTTGGCGTTTCTTCATCTCCTCCGGGGAGGAAATGGCGGGAGTGACGGGGCTCGAACCCGCGACCTCCGGCGTGACAGGCCGGCACTCTAACCAGCTGAGCTACACCCCCGCAACGCGGTGAGGCGCCTATGTACCAACGCCCCAAACCTGATGCAAGCACTTTTTGCCGGAGTCGTTCACGGATTTTTACAGGCTTGAAATAAATCGTGATCGGAGGGCAAAAAATTGACCGAACGCAATGCGTTGATCGGCGAAGCCATGCACCTTCGCCGACGGGGCCGCTTCGTCGGCCCTGTCGAATGCGGGGGTTTGTCCGTCCAGATTTAGCCTCCGGATTCTTCGTTTCCCTTCGCCCGGGCCGGTTTTTCCCCAAGACCGGCCCGGTTTTTTTGGGGGGAGGGCTATGCGCCGACCAGCGGCGGCGCGGGTTGCAGTTCCGCGTCCCAGGGGAAGAGAAGCCAGATGCTCTGGTCCACTCCGACGACGAAATCGTCCACCATCGCTTGGCCTTGCGGCTTGGCGTAGACGGTGGCGAAATAGGCCTTCGGCAGAAGGTCGCGCACCACCTTGCCGGTGCGTCCGGAATCCACCAGATCGTCGATCACCAGCAGTCCCTCGCCGTCGCCGGGGGGGGGGCCTTCAGCACCAGGGCGCCGCCCTGGACGCGCTCGTCGTAGCTGGCGATGCACAGGGTGTCGATCAGCCGCAAATTGAGCTCGCGCGCCACCACCGCCGCGGGCACCAGCCCGCCGCGGGTGATCGCGACGATGCCCTTGAACGGGCCGCGCGGCATCAGCCTCGCGGCGAGCGCGCGGGTGTCGCGGTGAAACATGTCCCAGGAGATGCCCATGTACCGGCTGCCGGTATAGTCCTTGTCCGCCACGGTGGTTCCCTTGTGTGGTTTCGTCGCTGAACCGTCACCATAACGAAAACGGCGCCCGAAGGCACCGTTTTCAACCGGAATGGATGGATTTCGCCGGAGCGGGATCAACGCAGGTAGAGGTGAACCTCGTTGCCGCGGCTTTGCGCCTTGGTCATCGCCGACATTTCGACCCGGTCGGCGGGCAGGCCCATGCCGACCAGCGACCGCATCACGGTTTCGGCGTTGCGGCGCGCCGAGTTGGAGCCGAGCGCGGTCTGTCCCGGCGACACCTGGGCGGGCGACACCGCGACCAGATCGAAACGGGCGTCGGGGCGGCGTTCCAGGGTTTGCTGCACCGCCTGATAGAGCGCCTGTTCGTAGGAGACGTTGGCGCGGTCGAAGCGGATCACCACCAGCGGGCGACGGTCGCCCATGTCGGCGGCGGACAGGCGCATCGGCGTGGAGTCGGAGGCAGGCCGCATCGCCGACAGGCCGGAGGCGCCGCTGGCGTACATCTGGCCGCTCTGCACCGAGGCGGACAGCAGGTTCAGGTTGGCGCGCTCGCTGGCGACGTACTGTTGCTGGCGGGCGATGTCGGCGTTGAGTTCCTTCAGCAGGTGGTCGATCAGCACCACGGTCTGGTTGGTGTCGTCCTCAAGCACGCGGAGCTGACGGTGGTCTTCCTCGATCGCGCCGGACAGGGTGTAGGAGGACCGCACCGAATCCAGAAGGTAGGCCGCCATCGCCGAGTCCGAGGACACCTCGGTCGACAGTTGGCTGAGCTTGGAGACGTCGGCGTCCATGCCGTTCATCAGCTCCTGCGCGCGGCGCAGATTGGCGACCAGGATCGGGTTGCCGGGGGTGGAGCCGACTTGCAGGCGGGCGTTGATCGCGCCGACCATCTCGTGGTACGAGGCGGCGGACCGCGAGGTCTGGGCGCGCAGCCCCTGAAGGGTGGCGTTGCGCTGGCTGATGATCGCCTTCAAGGCGGTCAGGTCGCCGCGGAAGGCTTGCACCTTGCGTCCGACGAAGGTGCCGGTCGGCGCGCCGGGCGTCACCGGACCGGGCTCGAAGTTGGTGGTGCCCAGGACCGGCCCCTTGGAGGCGTCGACATCCGAGGAGGACGAATCTCCGCCCCCGAGAGAGGGGAACAGAGAGTCGGAGGTGAAGGAGCAGCCGCCCAGCAGCAAGGCGGAACCCATCAACAAAGCGCGGATTTGCGAGAAGGCCATCGTCCCGAACTACCTTTTTTGTATGATCCCCGAGCGTAGCGCCCGCTCCGATATCGGTTTCCCTGAAATAATGGATCGGACCCCGTGGATCGGCGCAAACCCCCCAGCGCCCCCGAGACCCCATCCGCCGCAGTGTATCCAAAGCCTTAATCGGTGACAACCGGGAATGACATCGGATCGGCGCTTCCGGTGGATTTATTTTGGTTCCGTAATCACGGTTCGTCGGTGAAGGCGTCCACCTCGTCCTGGGACATCCCCTTTTCCGAGCCGTGGATGATCCCCGAGGCGACGTCGATCAGCTTCTGCAATACCCGCGAGGCGGTTTCCCCCAGCATCGCGGCGCGCGCGGCGTCGCCCTCCTCCAGGGCGCGGGCGATCGCGGCGACGGCGCGGCGCACCACCTCGTCGGCCTGGGCGACGGTGTCGTCGAAGGGACGGCGATAGCGCGGGGGTGCGATCTCATAGGCGGCGATGGCGAGTTCGCGGTCGGAAAAGCTGCTGCCGCGGAAGTGTTCGGCATAGGTCTTGGGCGCCCAGGCGGAAATGTCATCGAACATTTCCGGCATGTCGCCCAACATCCCCATCAACATCACCACTTCGTTGAAGTGGTTCAGGTAATCCGTCGCCAGAAAGGTCTGGGGGCTGATGTTGGTGCCCTCCAGACGTTTCGCCATGGCGGCGACCGGATCGGACGGAGTCTCCTGACCCAAAGGCATCCCCACGCGTAAGGCCTCTCCGTGGCGCAAGGCCCCGCGCCACGGGGAGGCCGACATCCCTCAGCCGAGGGCGGCGACCCCTGGCAGCGATTTGCCTTCCAGCCATTCCAGGAAGGCGCCGCCGGCGGTCGAAACGTAAGTCAGCGAATCCACCACCCCGGCGTTGACCAGGGCCGCCACGGTGTCGCCGCCGCCCGCCACCGAGACCAGGACTCCCTTTTCGGTCAGATCGGCGGCGCCGCGCGCCACGCCGCTGGTGCCCTTGTCGAAGGGCTTGACCTCGAACGCGCCGAACGGTCCGTTCCACAAAAGGGTGCGGCTTTCCGCCAGGCGGTTGATCACGGTGTGCACCGAAACCGGCCCGATGTCCAGGATCATCTGGTCGGCGGGCACCGCGTCGATGCCGACGGTGGTGGCGGGGGAGCCCTCGGCGAAGGCCGGGGCGACCACCACGTCGACCGGCAGCACCACCGCGCAGTTCTTCGCCTCGGCGATTTTCAGAACCTCGCGCGCGGTGTCCAGCATGTGGTGTTCGCACAGCGACTTGCCGACGCCGTGGCCCTGCGCCGCCAGGAAGGTGTTGGCCATCGCCCCGCCGATCACCAGGACGTCGACCTTTTCCACCAGATTGCCGAGAAGGTCGAGCTTGGTCGATACCTTGGAGCCGCCGACGATCGCCACCACCGGGCGGGAGGGGCACTCCAGCACCGCCGCCAGCGCGTCCAGTTCCGCCTGCATCAGGCGGCCTGCGGCGCAGGGCAGGCGGTGCGCCATCGCCTCGGTCGAGGCATGCGCCCGGTGCGCGGTGGAAAACGCGTCGTTGACGTAGACGTCGGCGAGTCGGCACAGCGCGTCGGCGAAAGCCGGATCGTTGTCTTCCTCCTCGGGGTGATACCGCAGGTTCTCCAGCAGCAGGACGTCGCCGGGGCGCAGGCTTTTCGCCATCGCCTCGACCTCCGCGCCGACGCAATCCTCGGCGAAGGCCACCGCCCGCCCGCCAAGCGCCGCCGACAGCGGCGCCGCCACCGGCTTCAAGGACATCTCCGGATCGCGTCCCTTGGGCCGCCCGAAGTGGGAGGCCACCACCACCGCCGCGCCGCCGTCCAGCAGTTCGGCGATGGTGCGCGCGGTGCGTTCGATGCGGGTCAAATCGGTCACCACGCCGTTCTTCACCGGCACGTTCAGATCGGCGCGCACGAACACCCGTTTGCCGCGCACGTCGATATCGTCGAGCGTCTTGAAGGCCATCGCCTTATCCCCTCGTCATTCCCCGGCCCAACGCGGGACCGCGTTCGCGGTCCCGCGTGGCCCGTCCCATGGTCAGATCAGCTTGGCCATCGCGCAGGCGGTGTCCAGCATGCGGTTGGAGAAGCCCCATTCGTTGTCGTACCAGGACAGGACGCGGACGAAGGTGCCCTCGATCACCTTGGTTTCGCCCAGGTCGAAGGTGGAGCTGTTGGCGCAGTGATTGAAGTCGATGGAGACCAGCGGCAGGGGGTTGACCGCCAGGACCCCCTTCAGCTTTCCGGCGGCGACCTTTTCCATCGCGGCGTTGATTTCCTCGGCGGTGGTCGCCTTCTTGACCACGCACTTGAAGTCGATCATCGACACGTTGGGGGTCGGCACGCGGATCGACGACCCGTCCAGCTTGCCCTTGAGTTCCGGCAGCACCAGACCGACCGCCTTGGCGGCGCCGGTGGTGGTGGGGATCATCGACAGGGCGGCGGCGCGGGCGCGGTGCAGGTCCTTGCGCAGGGTGTCGACGGTGCTCTGGTCGCCGGTATAGGCGTGCACGGTGGTCATGAAGCCGTGTTCGACGCCGAATTCCTGGTTGAGCACATAGGCCACCGGCGCCAGGCAGTTGGTGGTGCAGGAGGCGTTGGACACCACCAGATGGTCGCGGCTCAGCTTGTCGTGGTTGACGCCGTAGACCACCGTCAGGTCGGCGCCGTTGGACGGCGCGGACACCAGAACCCGCTTCGCGCCGGCGTCCAGGTGCACCTTCGCCTTGTCGCGGTCGGTGAAGATGCCGGTGCATTCCATGCAGATGTCGATGCCCAGGTCTTTCCACGGCAGTTGCGACGGATCGCGCTGCGCGATGACCTTGACCTTATGGCTGCCCACCGTCATCACGTCGCCCGCGACCGCGACGTCGTCCTTCAAGGTGCCGTGGACGGAATCGTACTTGATCAGATGGGCGTTGGCGGCGGCGGAGCCGAGGTCGTTGATCGCCACGACTTCGATGTCCTTGCGCCCCGACTCGACAAGGGCGCGGAAAACCAGACGTCCGATCCTGCCGAAGCCATTGATCGCAACCCGTACCGCCATAGTCCATCCTCCTGTTGTTCGACGCGCTTGGCGCTGTGCGGCGCGGACGCCGCGTTTGGCGAAAATCGCTGAAACCGGAACCGGATGGGCGCTGCCGTTCCCATTCCGCCGAAAGGGCGGGCGCCCGCGATTCGATCCACCACGAAAGTCCGGGGCGCGACCGAACCCGGGCGGGCCGCCGTCGCCTCGACATCTTGAGTGTTTGTCACACTTGTCAGGGCAAATCCAGTGGATCGTGCGCCGTTTCCGGAAAATTCACGCGGGTTTTTTGACTTCCCGCCGACTTGTCGCATACTGGCCGAAAGTCCTACGCAAGCCGCCGCGTCGGCGGCGCAACCGGTCGGGGCCCGTCATGTCCGAAAAGCACGACAAGAAGAAAAGCCGCAAATCCGGCAAGTTCCCCTGTCTCGACGCGGTCGATCTGTCCGCCCGCGTCGACACCTACGAGGACTATACCCGGCGTCTCGGCGCGTTGCAGATCAAGCTGTTGTCGTTACAGCAGCGCTACGTGCACGAGGGGCGGCGCGCCATCGTCGTCTTCGAGGGATGGGACGCGGCGGGCAAGGGCGGGGTGATCCGCCGGATCAACGAACGCCTCGATCCGCGCCACTGCTACGTCTGGTCGATCGCCGCGCCGAACCCCGACGACCAGGGACGGCACTACATGTACCGCTTCTGGAAGCGGCTGCCCTTGAAGGGCGACATCGCGATCTTCGACCGTTCGTGGTACGGGCGGGTTCTGGTGGAACGGGTCGAGGGCTTCGCCAAGCCCGACGAATGGGGCCGCGCCTACGCCGAGATCAACGAGTTCGAGCGCACTCTGACCGACGACGGGGTGCGGCTGGTCAAGCTGTTCCTGCACATCACCCCCGAGGAACAGTTGAACCGCTTCGCCGAGCGGTTGCGCAAGCCCTACAAGCGCTGGAAGCTGACGCTCGAGGACATCCGCAACCGCGACAAGCGCCCCGCCTATGAACAGGCGATCGCCGAAATGTTCGAAAAGACCCACACCGAGGCGGCCCCCTGGCAGGTGGTTTCGGCGGAGCACAAGCTCAACGGCCGGATCGAGGCGATGGAGGCGATCGTCCGGGTTCTCGGCAAGGACGTCGCCGACACCCCTCCCGACATCAGTCCCGAGGTCGAACGCCTGCTCTACGCGCGGCTGGGAATCAAGCCCTGATCATACCCCCGGATGCGGCACCGGATGGATCGCCGCCAGGATGTCGTCGAAGGCGCGGCTTTCCCGCGCCGCGTCGTCGGCGTAGGGGCCGAGCGCCGAGCCCAGGCGCTTCACCCGCGGTTGGGTCGGCGGCAGATCGACGATCGCCGCGGCGGAGGTCAGGACCACCGCCGCCGCATGAATGCATTGCTGCTGTCCCGCCTCGGCGGAGAAGACCGCGCGCGGGATGTCGAATTCCCAGGCGGCCTCGCTCGCCGCGTTCATCGCCGCCAGTTCCCCCTCCGGCTGCCGCATCGGGTCCATCGGCGCGACGGCCAGAAGCAGCCACACCCCATCCTCCGTCTCGCCGCCCCAGGCGAGGCCGGTGCCGACCTCCAGGCGCATCACGTCGGCGTCCAGAAGGCGGCGGCGGCGCGATCGCAGGCGGTCGAACACCCGATTGCGGTCGGCGGTGGGGAACGGCGTGTGGCGGAAATCCAGGCGGCGGGAGGGCGACAGGGCGTATATGGTTTCCGCCGCCGCGTCGATGAAGCGGTGGAAGGTCGCCTGCACCCCCAGCTCATAGGCCCAGTCGTCGCCGACCGGCAGCCCCGCGACGATCACCCGCCGTCCGGCGCGCGCCTCGGCCAGGGCGGCCAGCGCGTTGAGCAGGGGATTGGCCCCGGCCACCACCACGTCGGTGCGGTGCAGCGACGGCGCGGGCGGTTCGGTCTGGACGAAGGGCAGCACCGCGCCGTCGGGGGCGTCCTTCGGCCGCGCCGCCGGGCGGGCGCGCTTGCCGGGGAAGGGGGTGATGCGATCCGTCATGGCCTGGAAACTCCCACGATAAATTTCGACCGGCAGCATACGGCTCCGTGGCGACGAACGCACCCCCTTCCGGAATTTTCCCGCTTCGGCGGCGTCTCTGCGTGGTATGTTGGCCGGATCGCAGCCCAGGAGTCCGATGCCCGTCCGATGCGCCCCGCCGATTCCGCCGCCGATCCCGCCGCCGCCGCCTTCGCCGAATTGAGCGACGGCCTGCTGGTTCTGGACGCCGAGGACGGCATTCTCGCCTGCAATCCGGCCTTCCTGCGGGGATGGGATCTGCTGGGGGTGCCGCTGGTGCGGTCCCTGACCTTCGCCGAGAATCTCGAAGCCGCCGCCGCGATCGGGCGCGCCGGAAACGGCGCGGAGGTCTGGCTGGCGCATCGCCGCACCGCGGCGGAACCGGCGCGTCCCTGTCTGTTGCCCCTGCCCGGCGGCATCGCCCTGCAGATTTCGGAAACCGCGATCGCCGACGGCCGACGCCTGATCGTCTGCCGCGACGTCACCGCCGAGCGGCAGCGCGAAACCGCGCTGAAGGATAGCGAATACCGCTATCGCCTGCTGGTCGAGACGATTACCGAAGGCCTGATCCTGCTCGACCGCGACCAGCGCATCGTCTTCGCCAACCCGCGCTTCCTGTCCTGGTATCGCAGCGGCGACATGGCGCTGCTCGGCCGTCCGGTCGAGGAATTGACCATTCCCGAGGCCCGCCCCCGTCTGAATCGCCTGTTTTCCTCCGCGCTGCCGAGGTCGATCGAAATTCCCCTCGCCTGCGCCGACGGGTCGCGCCGCTTCGCCCTGATCTCGGCGGCGCGGCTGCGCGGCGCGGGGGGGGGCGGCACCCAGGGGCATTTCGCGATCATCACCGACATCACCGAACAGCGCCGCGCCAGCGAGCGCCTGCGCGAAAGCGAGGCGCGGTTCCGGGGGATCATCGCCAATACCCCGTTCGGCATTCTCACCCTCGACGGCGGCGGGCGGATTCTCTCCGCCAATCCCGCCTTCCGGGCGATTTCCGGCGACGGGACGGGCAACGCCTGTCCCGGCCCGGCGGAGGACTGCCTGCCCGAGGCGGCACCCCCCCTGGCCGAGATGATGGACCAGTTGCGTCGCGATCCGGGCCTGCGCGCCGCCGCCGGGGAAAGCCGCCTCAAGCGCGGCGACGGCGACCTCGGCCACGCCCGCCTGCTGCTGTCCCGCATGGGGGATGCGGGCGACGGCTTTCTGCTGGTGGTCGAGGACGTCACCGAACAGCGGCGGATGGAGGAAACCCTGCGCCACGCGTCGAAGCTCGCCCTTCTGGGCGAGATGTCGGCGTCCCTTGCGCACGAGATCAGCCAACCCCTGAACATCATCCGGCTGGCGGCGGAAAGCGCGCTTTTGTCGCTCGACGACGGCGACGAGGCGACGATCCGCGCCAAGTTTGAAACCATCGGCGCGCAATCCGACCGCCTGCGCGAGACCATCGACTACGTCCAGGCGTTCAGCCGCCGCGACGTCGGGCCGCGCCGCTGCTTCGATCTGCGGCGGGCGGCGGAGGCCTCGGTCGGCCTGCTCGCGCCGCAGTGCGCCGCCCTCGACATCCGCCTCGACGTCGCCCTGCCGGACGCGCCGCTGCCGGTTCTGGGGCATGCGCGCCAGATCGAACAGGTGTTGATCAATCTGCTGCGCAACGCGGTGGACGCCATCGTCGAACGGCGCGCCGCGTCGCCCGGCGGCGGCGATGTCATCGCCATGAGCTTCGCGATGGACGTCGGACGCGGCGGCGCGCGGACCGTCCGCCTGGAGATCGCCGACACCGGCACCGGCATCCGCCCGGAGGACATGCCCCGCCTGTTCGACCCCTTCTTCACCCGCAAGACCGAGGGCGCGGGCACCGGCCTGGGGTTGTCCATCAGCCTTGGTCTGGCCACCGCGATCGGCGGTCGCATCGAGGCGGAAAACCGCGCCGAGGGCGGCAGCCGTTTCCGCGTCGTCCTGCCGCTCAGCGCCGAGCCCTTGAGCGAGGAGGCCGTGCCCGCCCCGGTCGCCGCCGTCGCGCCGCCGCCCACCGAGCGTCCGGAGTCTCCGCTGGTCGTCCTGGTGGTCGACGACGAGGCCCCGGCGGTGCGCGAGATCGCCGCCTTTCTGGAACGCAGCGGCTACGTCGCGCTGACCGCCGCCAGCGGTCGCGAGGCGCGGCGGCGTCTGGCCGAGGATCATGTCGATATCCTGATCACCGATCTGCAAATGCCCGATGGCGACGGGCGACAGTTGGTCGCCGAGGCCGCCGCCGAATATCCGCATATCGCCACCGTCGTCGTCACCGGGCAGCCCCTGCGCGACCGCATCGCCCTGACCGAGGTGGAAAACGGCGCCGACGTGGTGCTGCGCAAGCCGCTGTCCTTACGCGAACTGGCGAAGACCCTGCGGGATCTGGCCTGATTCGCGGCGAAAAAATTTCCTGCTTCATTCTTTCGAAGGAGGCACTTGCCCAAGCCGGGGCAAAGCATCATTCTGGTCGGGGGAGTGTCCCTTGCCTTCCACGCGCGGCTCGCGCGCCAGCCGGTCGGGAGTTCGCATGATGAAAGTCTTGATCGCCGACGATCATGCCCTGCTTCGGGATGGATTGAAGCCTTTCGTTTCCAGAGTTGGCGAAGACGTATCCATACTCGAATCCTGCGATTATCCTTCCACTCATGAGGTCATGGCGGCGCAACGCCCGGATCTTGTCTTGCTGGACTTGAAGATGCCCGGCATGGACGGCACCGACGGGGTGCTTCGACTGCGGCGCGCATTCCCCGATGTGCGCATCGTCATCGTCACCGGGTGGGTCACCCGTTCCGATGTGCTGGAGGCGATGCGCCTGGGGGTCTCCGGCTACCTGCCGAAGTCCTTGAACGGCACCGCGATGATGCACGCCCTGCGGCTGATCCTGTGCGGCGTGCCCTATTATCCGCCGGAGGTTCTGACCGCCGCCGACGCCGCGCCGACGGCGGCGGGCGAATCCGCCGACACGCCGCGCGAACGCTCCCCCCTCTCGGCTCTGACCCGGCGGGAGTACGAGATTCTGACCCAACTGGTGGGGGCGCCTCGAACAAGGAAATCGCCAAGGTTCTGGGGCTCACCGAGATCACCATCAAGTCCCACCTGCGCAACGTCTTCCGCAAGATCGGCGCGAGCAACCGCACCCAGGCGGTGGCCCTGGCCCTGCGCGAAGGGGTCAAGGCGGCGGTCAATCCGCCGCCCCCCGGCAACGGCGGCGGCGATCCGGCGATGATCGCGACCCTCTGAGCGCGGGTCGCGCGCGCGGGCTCGGTGTCAGCCCCTCGGCTGGAAGCGGCGTTCCCGCCACAGGCGGCGCTCCGCCGCGAGCCCGAAGCAGGCGAGGGCCAGCGCCGACGATCCGGCGAGGTTGAGCGCGGACAGCGAGAACCCGAACAGCGTCCAGGGAATTTCGTCGCAACGCGCCGCCGGGGTGGCGGATAGCGCCGCGTTCATGTCGTCCAGGGTCATCGGGCGGGAAATGTCCTCGCCGGTGCAGGCGGCGGTGCCGCCCCACCAGCCCTGTTCGACGCCGGTGTGATAGAAGGCGATCGCGGCTCCGGCGGCGAAGATCGTCCCGGCGATCGCCACCACCGCCCGCCGCCGCGCCGGGGACAGCGGCATCGCCGCGCCGAACAGGCCGAATCCGGCGGTCAGGGCGAAGGGCACCCGCTGATAGGTGCAGAGCACGCAAGGCGCGACGCCGAAGGCGTGCTCCATCACCAGGGCGAAGGCCAGAACCCCCAGGCTGCCCAGGGCGATCAGCTGGCAAATGCGGACATCGATCGATCGGGTCATCGCGGACCCTCGCTCTTGTTCAATTCGCCAAATACTTAAGCCCGACGAAGCCGCCGATCAACAGAATGAAGAACAAGGTGGCGAGTTTGCCCAGGTGGGCCTCGATCGTGGCGCGGATCGGTTCGCCGAATTTCCACAGCAATCCGGCGACCAGGAAAAAGCGCAAACCCCGCGACAGCACCGAGGCGACGCCGAAGATCAGGGGATTGAGTCCGGTCATGCCGCTGGCGATGGTCACCACCTTGTAGGGGAAGGGGGTGACCCCCGCGCCGAAGACGATCCACGCCCCCCATTCGTTGTACAGCGCCCGGAAGGCCTGGAACTTCGCCATGTAGCCATAGAACGACAGGATCGGCTGCGCCACCTGATCGAACAGGAACAGGCCGATCGCGTACCCGGCATAGCCGCCGACGACGCTGGACGCGGTGCAGACGGCGGCGATGCGCCAGGCGCGGGTCCGCGCCGCCAGAACCATCGGGATGATCAGCGCGTCGGGGGGAATCGGAAAGATCGAGCTTTCGATGAAGGAAACGATCGCCAGCGTCCACATCGCATGCGGCGTCACCGCTTGCGCCATCGTCCAGTCGTACAGGCGTCTCAGCACGGAAACCTCGGGGGAGAAACTCGGGCGTCCCTGTTTATCAGCCGACCGCCGCGGCGGCAATCAGAAGACGACGCGGCGGATCATGTTGAGGCCGATCAGCAGCAGCATCGCCCCGACCAGGGTCATGAAATGCCTTTGCGGGATGCGGTCGCGCAGACGACCGCCAAGGTGCATGAACAGGCCGACCACCACCCATCCGGCGGCGGACAGGACGAGGACGGCGGGCGACGCGAATCCCTTGATCGCCAGCCCGACGAACAGGGGCAACTGCCCCAGAAGGAACAGCATCCCCATGATGTGCACGAAGGCGGTCTTTTCCAGCCCCAGGGTCATCAGATAGGGGACCAGGGTCGGCGCGAGGAAACTGCTCATCCCGCCGATCAGGCCGGAAATCAGGCCCACCGCCGGACGCAGCCGACGGTCGATGCCGCTGGGCAGGACGGGACGCCACCCGGCGAGGGTGGAGACCGCGAATACGCTGACCAGACCGCCCAGGATCAGCGCCGCATGGTCGATCCGCACCGAGGTGATCACCAGGGTTCCGGCGACGCTGCCGAGAAGCAGCGGCACGGTCAGCCAACGGTAGGCGACGACGCTGGCGACGATGTCGCCGGTGCGCCTGGCTTGCAGGAAGTTGGCGCCCAGATTGGGCAGGGTCATCGCGGCGATGGCGACGCGCGGGTCGAGAACGGTGGAGATGATCGGCACCGCGATCATCGGCAGACCGAGGCCGGTCACGCCCTTGGACAGGCCGCCGATGGCGAAGGCGAGCCCGACGGTCAGAAGGTCGAGCAGACTCAGGTCGGTGGGGTCGATGGCCATGGGCGTTTCTCCAGGTCGCGGATCAGGGCGGCGAACAGGCGCACGCCGAAGCCGCGCGGCCCTTTGCGTTCCAGCGGTGTGTCGGCGGCGGCGTCGGCGACTCCGGCGATGTCCAGATGCGCCCAGGGGGTTTCCCCGGCGAACCCGGAGAGGAACAGGGCGGCGTGCAGGGCGTCGGGCACCGTACCCCAGGCGCAGTTCCTGACGTCGGCGACGTCGGATTTCAACGCGTCCTCACCCGCGCCGGGCAGGGGCATCCGCCACACCGCCTCGCCGCTCGCCAGGGCGGCGGCCTCCACGCGGGCGGCGGCGACGTCGTCGTTGGCGAACAGTCCGGCGCGGCAGGAGCCGAGGGCGCGGCGGATCGCCCCGGTCAGGGTCGCGGCGTCGGCGATCAGGGCGGGGGAAAAGGTCTTGCGGGCGAAGGCGATGGCGTCGGCCAGGACGAGGCGGCCCTCGGCGTCGGTATCGACGATCTCCACGGTGGAGCCGTCGCAGGCGCGCGCCACGTCGCCGGGGCGGGTGGCGTTGCCGCCGACCGCGTTCTCCGCCACCGCCAGAAGGGCGACCACCCGGCGCGGCGATCGGGTTCGCGCCGCCACCGAGACCGCGCCCAGGACCGCCGCCGCGCCGCCCATGTCGCCCTTCATCTCCTCCATATGGTCGGCGGGCTTGATCGAGATGCCGCCGGTGTCGAAGGTGATGCCCTTGCCGACCAGAACCAGGGGCGGCTCCGCCGGGGCGTCGCCCGGCCATTCGGCGACGATCAGGCGCGGCGGATGGGCGGCGGCGCGGCCCACCGCGAGCAGCAGGCCGAGACCTTGTTTCTCCAGTTCCGCCGCGTCGAGGGCGGAGACCCTCGCCCCCAGGGGGATCAGGGTTTCCGCTTCCGCCTGCAAGGCGTCCGGGGTCAGGCGGTTGGCGGGTTCGTCGATCAGGCGGCGCGCCCACAGGACCGCCGCGATTTCCGGCTCCAGCCGTTCCCAGGCGGCTTCCGCCGCCGTGGGGTTGGTGCACAGGATCACCGCTTCCTCGGGGGCGGCGGTGGCGTCGTCGGCGCGGGTCTTCAGGGAAAGCTGCGGCGCGGCCCTTAAATTCAGCCCGGCGGCGAGGCGCGCCGCCATGGCGGGGAACAGGTCGGCCTCGACGAAGACGCGACGGACGCCGGGACGGCAACAGGCCGCGCCGATGCGTCGCCCGAGGTCCTCCGCCCGCGCCTCGGTCAGATCGGCGGGGCCTCCCAGCCCTGCCGCGCCGACGAAGCCGCAGCCGGGGCGGGGCGATCCCGCCGCCATGGCGAGGGCGCAACCGGGTTCGCCGGTGACGCCGAGTTGCCGCGCCAACCGCTTCCATCCCGGACGCAGCGGATGCCCGCCCGCGCGCACGCCGATGATCCAGGCGTCGTCCGGCCCCAGGGGGACGTCCCCCCAGGGGCGCGGATCGGCGCGATCGGCGAAGCGGAGGCGGATCATCGGCGTTCTCCTACTTCTTCGCCTTGGGCGCGGCCTTTTTCGCCCGCGCCACGGGCTTCGCCTTGGCTTGGTCGGGGTTGGCCTCGTAGCGGGCGGCGATCAGCCGGTCGAGCAGGCGCACGCCGAAGCCGGAGGCTCCCTTGGGCGCGGTGGGCAGAGCCTTTTTCATCCAGGCGACGCCCGCGATGTCCAGGTGCGCCCAGGCGGTTCCCAGCTGGACGAAGCGCTTCAGGAACTGCGCGGCGGTGATCGAACCCGCGTCGCGGCCGCCGGTGTTCTTCATGTCGGCGATGTCGGACTTGATCAGTTCGTCATAGGCGTCGCCCATCGGCATCCGCCACAGCGCCTCGCCGACCTCGGCCCCGGCTTCGGTCAGCGCCTTGGCCAGGGCGTCGTCGTTGGCGAACAGTCCGGCGTGGTCGGCGCCCAGGGCGACGACGATCGAGCCGGTCAGGGTGGCGAGGTCGATCACCGCCTTCGGCTTGAAGGTTTCCTGCGCGTACCACAGGGCGTCGGCCAGGACCAGACGGCCCTCGGCGTCGGTGTTGATCACCTCGATGGTCTGCCCCGACATCGAGGTCACCACGTCGCCGGGCCGCTGCGCCATCCCCGAGGGCATGTTCTCGACCAGGCCGAGGATGCCGACGACATTCGCCTTCGCCTTGCGGCGGGCGAGAATCCGCATCAATCCGGCGGTCACCGCCGCGCCGCTCATGTCGGTTTTCATCTCTTCCATGCCGGCGGCGGGCTTGATCGAGATGCCGCCGGAATCGAAGCACACCCCCTTGCCGACGATGGCGACCGGCGCGTCGTCCTTGGCGCCGTCCCGCCAGCGCAGGATCACCAGTTGCGATTCGCGGTCCGATCCCTGGCCGACCCCCAGCAGCGAGCCCATGCCCAGCTTCGCCATGTCCTTTTCGCCGAAGACGTCCACCTCCACGCCGTCCTTTTCCAGGCCCTTGGCGATCTTGGCGAAGGCGGCGGGGGAGAGCACGTTGGCGGGTTCGGAGACGAGGTCGCGGGTCATTTCCACGCCGTCGGCGACGATCGCCAGGGTTTCCCAGGCGGCCTTCGCCGCCTTGGCGTCGGCCACCGCGACCGACAGGGTCTTCAGCGCGGGCTTGTCCTCGGGCTTCAGCTTGGTGCGGTAGAGGTCGAAGCGATAGGACTTCAGGCGCGCCCCCAGGGCCGCGTGGGCGGCCAGCAGGGCCGCCGAAGCCGAGGCCTCCGCCAGGGGATCGACGGCAAGGGTGAGTTCGGCGCTCTTGCCCTTGTCCGCCGCCGTCGCCGCCGCGCCGCCGAAGGCCTCCATGCGGCGGGCGTCGATCTCCGCCGCCTTGCCCAGGCCGACCAGGATCAGCCGGTCGAGGCCGACTCCGGCGGGGGCGACGATGTCGAGAACCTGTTCCGCCTTGCCGGAGAAGCGCGACGCGGCGACGGCGCGGCTCACCGCGCCCCCCGTGGCGGCGTCCGCCGCCTGGGCGCTGGGGGTGAGAACGCCGGACTCGAGGACGCCGACGGCCAGGCACCCGGATTTCGGCAGTCCGGGCTGAACGAATGCGACTTTCATGCGGGATTATCCTTCATGGGCAGGGACGGCGGGCGATCCGCGCCGCCGCGAACGAAAACCATCATCGTTCCGATATTGCCAGGAGTTGCGCCCGGCGCAAGGCGGCGTTGGGTTTTTTCAGCCGCGGTCGATGCGGCGGATCGGCAGGTCCAGCGGCGCGCGCCGCCGCCCCCAGGAGCCGGGCCCGCCGTCGAACACGCCGGGAATGCGCGCGCCGCAGGTGGTGCAGCGCCCCGTCGGGTCGAGGCCGTACTCCTTGATTTCGTACCAGTCGCGGCGAATCGCCGCCCGTCCGCAGCCGGGACAGAGCGTGGCGTCGCCGTCCGCGTCGTGAACGTTGCCGGTATAGACGTAGCGCAAGCCTTCGGCGCGGGCGCGAATCCGGGCGCGGGTCAGGGTCTCGGGCGGGGTGGCGGGGATGTGACGCATCCTGTGATCGGGGTGGAAGGCGGACAGATGCAGCGGCACGTCGGGGCCAAGCTCGGCGGCGATCCAGGCGGAGAGCGCGCCGACCTCGGCGTCCGAATCGTTGAGGCCGGGGATCAGCAGGGTGGTGACTTCCAGCCAGGTTCGGGTTTCGCGGGCGACGAAGATCAGGGCCTCGCGCACCGGCTCCAGGTGGCCGTGGCAGACCGTCCTGTAGAAGTCCTCGGTGAATCCCTTAAGATCGACGTTGACCGCGTCGAAGGCGGTGAAGAACTCCGCCCGCGCCGCCGCCGCGACGTATCCCGCCGTCACCGCCACGGCGCGTATCCGCTGGGCGTGGCAGGCGGCGGCGACCTCGGTGACGTATTCCAGGGCGACGATCGGTTCGTTGTAGGTGGCGGCGACCGAGCGGCAGCCCGTGCGCACCGCCGCGTCGGCGATGTCCTCGGGCGGGATTTCCGGCCCCGGTCGCAGTTCCCCCCGCCCGTGCGAGATGTTCCAGTTCTGGCAACAGTCGCAGGCTAGGTTGCAGCCCACCGCGCCGAAGGACAGCACCGGCGATCCTGGCAGGAAATGGTTGAGGGGCTTTTTCTCCACCGGGTCGATGCAGAAGCCGCTGCCGCGCCCCCAGGTAGCGAGAACCATTTCGCCGTCCCGGTTGACCCGCGCCCGGCAGAAACCGCCGCCGCCGGGGGCGATGCGGCAGGCGCGCGGGCACAAATCGCAGACGATGCCGCCCGCATCGCCGTCGGGATGCCAGAATCGGGCCGCCGACATGATTTTCCGCGCCTCGCGATGATGCTACATTTGACAAAACCAATTATAGCCGTTTGTTTCCTTCGGAAACCAGACGCGGCTTTTCGGGCAAAGGCAGTGAAGGATACGACAAGGGAATGAGCGAAACCACCAAGCGGGTGCGTCCCGCCGCCGTCGCCGGCATGTTCTATCCCCAGAATCCCGCCGACCTGCGGGCCGAGGTCGCCTCCTATCTGGCGGCGAGCGCAGCGGACGCCCTGCCCGCGCCGAAGGCGGTGGTGGTGCCGCACGCCGGGTTCCGCTATTCCGCGTCGGTGGCGGCGAAGGCCTATGCCCGTTTGGCGGCGGCGCGCGGCCGGGTTTCCCGCGTCGTGTTGATCGGCCCCACCCACCGCGTCGCGGTGGCGGGGTTCGCGCTCAGCAACGCCGAGGCCTTCGACACGCCGCTCGGCCCGGTGGCGGTGGACGTGGCGGCGGTGGATCGACTGAAGGCGCGGCCCGACGCGGCGGCGATGGATCTGGCGCACGCCCAGGAACATTGCCTCGAGGTGCAACTGCCGTTCCTGAAGGAAATCCTGGGCGATGTCGTGATCGTGCCGGTTCTCGCCGGGCAGGTCGCGCCCGAGGCGGTGGCCGATCTGCTGGATTCGCTGTGGGGCGGGCCGGAGACCCTGATCGTCGTCAGTTCCGACCTGTCGCATTATCTGTCCTACGACGATTGCGTCACCCTGGATACGGTGACCCGCCACGCCATCGAAACCCTGTCGCCGGAGCGCATCGAACGCCCGCAGGCCTGCGGGCGGCTGCCGATCGCCGGGCTGCTGCTGGCGGCGAAGGCGCGGGGCATGACCGTGGAGACCCTGGATCTACGCAATTCCGGCGATACCGCCGGGCCGCGCGGCCAGGTGGTGGGGTACGGCTCCTGGGCCTTTTTCGAGGACGAGACGCCGCCGCCGGTCACCGTCACCCATGGCGCGGACCTGCTGGCCCTGGCCGAGGCCTCGATCCGCCACGGCCTGGAGCACGGCGCGCCCCTGCCGATCGATTACGAAACCGTCCCCGCCGATCTGGTCGATCTGGGGGCGAGCTTCGTCACCCTCCATCGGCGGGGACGCCTGCGCGGCTGCATCGGATCGCTTCGGGCGATGCGCCCGCTGGCCGAGGACGTCGCCGCCAACGCCTATGCCGCCGCCTTTTCCGACCAGCGCTTCGATCCGCTGGAGGCCGAGGAACTGGCGGATCTGGAGATTTCGGTGTCGGTGCTGGGGCCGATGCAGCCGATGACCTTCGCCGACGAGCGCGACCTGCTGGCGCAACTGGACATCGGCGAGGACGGGCTGGTGATCGCCGACCAGGGGCGGCGCGCCCTGTTCCTGCCGCAAGTCTGGGGGCAGTTGCCGGACCCGGTGGTGTTCCTGGCGCAGTTGAAGGTGAAGGCCGGTCTGCCCCTGGCGGAAAGCCCGACGATGCAGGCCTGGCGCTTCCGCGTCGACGTGACGGGCGGCAGGGGATGACCGCATCCCTGGTCGCCGCCGACGCCGACGCGATACGCGCGGCGGGGGACCTTCTGTCCCGGGGCGAGTTGGTCGCCTTCCCCACCGAGACCGTCTACGGCCTGGGCGGCGACGCCAGCAACGGCCGCGCCGTCGCCGCGATTTTCGCGGCGAAGGGACGGCCGTCGTTCAATCCGCTGATCGTCCACGTCGCCAAGGCCGACGCCGCCCACGACTTCGCGGTCTTCGACGCCCGCGCTCGCGCCCTGGCGGCGCGGTTCTGGCCGGGGCCGCTGACCCTGGTGCTGCCGCGCCGCGACGGCTGCGGCCTGTCCGATCTGGTCTCCGCCGGGTTGCCGACGGTGGCGGTGCGTATGCCCGCGCACCCGGTGGCGCGAGCGATCATCGCCGCCGCCGGATGCCCGGTGGCGGCGCCGTCGGCCAACCCCTCGGGGCGGATCAGCCCGACCCGCGCCGAACACGTGCGGGACGGCCTGGGGGATCGCGTCGCGATGATCGTCGATGGCGGCCCCTGCGCGGTCGGCGTCGAAAGCACGGTGCTCGATCTGACCGGAGGCACGCCCCGCGTGCTGCGCCCCGGCGGGGTGACGACGGAAGAGATATCGGCCCTGCTGGAAACCCCGGTGGATGCCGTCGCGGTCGCCGACGGGCCGCTACTCTCCCCCGGCATGCTGGCCAGCCACTACGCTCCCGCCCTGCCGGTGCGGCTGAACGCGGCGGCGGCGCAAGCCGGGGAAGTCCTGCTGGGTTTCGGCGGCGTCGCGGGCGCGGCGCGGAATCTCAGTCCCTCCGCCGACCTTGCCGAGGCGGCGGCCAACCTGTTCGCGATGCTGCGCGAACTCGATATTCCGCCGCATCGCGGTATTGCGGTTTCGCCGATTCCCGATCATGGTCTGGGGGTCGCGATCAACGACCGGCTGCGCCGCGCCGCCGCCCCCCCGTTGACCCCCTAGTCGCAATCATTGCCATTTTTTACCCGAGGCGAACGATGAGCCAGACACAGGCGCTGCTGGAAACCTTGAAGTCGATCGTCGGCGAGGCCTTTGTCCTCACCGAGGTCTCCGACATGGACACCTATATGAACGAGGAACGCGGCCTGTTCCACGAACGTCCCCTGGCGGTGGCGCGCCCCGCCGACAGCGGCGAGGCGGCCAGGGTGGTCGCCGCCTGCGCGACGGCGGGTGTGGGGGTGGTGCCGCAGGGCGGCAACACCGGCCTGGTCGGCGGCGCGGTGGCGGACCAGGGGGCGGTGATCGTGTCGATGAGCCGCCTGAACCGCATTCGCTCGGTCAACGCCGACGACTTCACCATGACGGTGGAGGCGGGCTGCGTGTTGCAGGACATCCGCGACGCCGCCGAAGCGGCGGGCTGCCTGTTCCCGTTGAGCCTGGGGGCGCAAGGAAGCTGCCAGATCGGCGGCAACCTCGCCACCAACATCGGCGGCATCAACACCCTGCGTTACGGCACGGCGCGCGACAACGTCCTGGGGCTGGAAGTGGTGCTGCCCGACGGCCGCATCTGGAACGGCCTGCGCGCCCTGACCAAGGACAATACCGGCTATTCGCTGCGCAACCTGTTCGTCGGGTCGGAGGGCACCCTGGGGATCATCACCGCCGCGGTGCTGAAGATTTATCCGAAGCCGATCGCGGTGGAGACCGCGTTCTGCGGCCTGTCCGACCTCGACGCGGCGCTGCCGCTTCTCGACCGGGCGCGGCGGATGAGCGGCGATTCGGTCTCCGCCTTCGAACTGATCTGCCGGACCGGGGTGGAGATGTCGACGACCCATCTGGTCGGCGTCTCCGACCCGCTGGAGGGGCCGCATCCCTGGTACGCCCTGATCGAGTTCTCCTCCACCTCCGCCGACGGTTCGCTGCGCGCGAATTTCGAATCCTTCCTCGAATCCGCGTTCGAGGACGGCATCATCGCCGACGCGGTGATCGCCGAAAGCCTGGAACAGGCGCGCATGCTCTGGCGCATCCGCGAGGAACTGCCCGAGGCGCAAAAACACGAGGGCGGGTCGATCAAGCACGACGTCTCGGTTCCGGTGCGTCTGGTGCCGGAGTTCATCCGCCGCGTCTCCGAGGCGGTGGTGGCGGCGATGCCGGGCACCCGCCCGGTGCCGTTCGGCCACATGGGCGACGGCAACATCCACTTCAACGTTTCGCAGCCGGTGGGGGCGGACAAGGACGCCTACCTCGCCCATTGGCACGAAATGGGACGGATCGTCTATGACATCGTCGATCGGATGGGCGGCTCCTTCTCCGCCGAGCACGGGGTGGGGCGCCTCAAGGTCGAGGACCTGGCGCACTACCGGTCCGAGGTGGAGCTGGACCTGCTGAAGCGGATCAAGACCGCGATCGACCCGAACAACGTGATGAATCCCGGCGTCTTCTTCTGACGCCGGGCATCGGCGCTGGTTCTCGTCTGCTTCGATCTCGCGGCGGGACGCTGCTTCCAATTAAGGGGGGAAAGGCGAAATTAAGCGCGCTTGAGTCGCAATATCATGTTGTAGGAACCCCCTCCAGTCGACAACAGCTCGTTTAGGCGGGTCCGTTCCCAGAAACCCAGGTTGTCGTATGCCGTACGCCACTCCGGCGGGATGTGATGTGGATGTTCGCGCCCATGACCAATCATCGCCACCACCTCCAACCCCGCACCCTCCACTAGCATCCGAACGTCTGCTGCCTCGTAGGCCCGTTCGCAGGGATGGCAGAAGTGATCGATCCACGGCGAATCGATCTTGTCGAACCGCTCCGTCCACCCCGGAGACCAACTTACCCCGGATATCCGGCGTCTGAAATTGCGCAGACCGATCATGACGCCGTGTGCCCACTCGTAGGGGGACGTCAGTAACACGCGTTTCCACCAGGGGCGACGGCGGAGAAGGTGAAGCATCAACGCGTGGTAAAACGAAAAGCACCGTTCGTGATCGAACAGGTCCGGCTCCAGAATCGACAGCATCTCCTTGATGTCCAGGCGCCCCTGATCCAGTCTCTGCCCATAAAGGTGAAGAAAGATCACGCCGTCGTCCGTCAACCAGGAAGCCAGATTTTTCAACGCTGCGATCGGTTCCGCCGCATGGTGGATGGTTCCCAGCGCGGCGATCACATCAAATTTGTCGTCGAAGGGAAGGGGGTCGAGATAGCTGCTCCGGCACAGGCGGACGTTGGCGGCGGCATGCCGTTCCGCCAGCTTCTCCGCGACGGCCAGGGACGCCTTGGACAGATCAACGCTGCAGCATGTCCATGACGGGAACCGCTTCGCCACCCCGACCAGCAGATGCCCGGTTCCGCATCCGGCATCGAGAAAACGCACGCCTCGGCGTGAAGATATCTGCGGAACTCGGTCCCAGTAATAGGAAATGTCCTTAAGCCCTGCGCCAAGGTCGGGATAGGGCGCCTGTTCGTACATCGAACGAACCGCACCTTCGTCATTTCGGCGCGCTTCGTCGGACGAACCGGCATCGCTTTTCGCATTCGAATACATGGATAATCTGGCCTCGGTGTCGGAAACGGAAGGAAAAAACGAAGTAAAAATCTAGCACGGGCGATAGGCCATGACACCGGAAACCTAGCCAATCCGTTGAGGCTCAATCTTCCAGTTCGGTGTCCCAGTACAGATAGTCGCGCCAGCTTTTGTGCAGATGGTGCGGCGGAAAGGCGCGCCCGATGTCCTGCAACTCGAACGAGGTCGGCATCTCGGGCGAACGGATCGGCCAGAAGCCGGAGCGGCTGGGCAGGCGGTCCGCCTTTTCCAGGTTGCAGGCCTGACAGGCGGTGACCACGTTCTCCCAACTGGTGCGACCGCCGCGCGAGCGCGGCATCACGTGGTCGAAGGTCAGCTCCTGGGTGGGGAAGCGGCGGCCGCAGTACTGGCAGCAAAAGCGGTCGCGCAGGAAGACGTTGAAGCGGGTGAAGGCGGGACGCCGCATCGCCGGAACGTAGTCCTTCAGCGCGATGACGCTGGGCAGGCGCAGCGACACGCTGGGGGAGCGGATCACCGTGTCGTATTCGGAGAGAACCTGAACCCGTTCGGAAACGACCGCCTTGATCGCTTCCTGCCAGGACCAGAGCGACAAGGGAAAATAGCTGAGCGGACGATAGTCCGCGTTGAGAACCAAGACCGGGGCTAAATCCCCATCGAAGGTCACCGGAACCTCCCGCGCTCGGACGCCGGTCCCCGCCGCAGTCGTGCGGGACACGACATATGGTATTCTGTATAGCAGAAGCCCCACCATGTTGCATCACAGGATTGTGACGCTTGCCAACGATTGCGCGAAGCCCGTGGAAACGCCATGCTGCCGCGATGACCGCCGCCCTTCGCTCCCGCGCCGAGATCACCCGCTTCGCCCCCAGCCCGACCGGACGGCTGCACCTGGGGCACGCCCTGTCCGCCCTGTTCGCGGCGCGCGAGGCGGGGCCGGACGGGACCTTCCTGTTGCGGATCGAGGACATCGACGCCGGTCGCTGCCGCGAGCCTTTCGTCGAGGGAATCTTTCAGGATTTGCGCTGGCTCGGCCTTTCCTGGCCGGAGCCGCCGCTGCGGCAATCGGCGCGCATGGCGGTTTATGGCCGCGCCCTCAACGCCCTCAATGCGCGCGGGCTGATCTATCCCTGCTTCTGCTCGCGCGGCGACATCGCCCGCGAGATCGCCGCCGCCGCCGGGGCGCCGCAAGGCCCGGACGGTCCCCTCTATCCCGGAACCTGCCGCGCCCTTTCCGCCGACGAAGCTTCCCGCCGCATCGCCGCCGGGCAACCCCATGCCTGGCGTCTCGACGTCGAAAAGGCCCTGACCGGAACCCCGCCGCTGGTCTGGTTCGACCGCGACCGGGGGCGGCAGACCGCCACCCCCGGAGTCTTCGGCGACGTCGTGCTCGCCCGCCGCGAGGTTCCGGCCAGTTATCACCCGGCCGTCGTCGTCGACGACGCGGCGCAGGGGGTCACCTGCGTGACGCGGGGCGAGGACCTGTTCGCCGCCAGCCACCTGCACCGCCTGTTGCAGCATCTGCTGGATCTGCCGGTCCCCGACTGGCGGCACCACCGCCTGATCGCCGACGCCCACGGTCAGCGCCTCGCCAAGCGCGACGACGCCCCCGGACTCGCCGATCTGCGCGCGGCGGGCGCGACGCCGCAGGCGGTCCGGGCGATGATCGGCTGGGCGGAATAGAGCCGGATCGGGGCTGGTCCCGACCGGGTTTTGGGCGTATCACCGCAGCAGGCAACCATGGGGAGGAAGAATCCATGTCCGACGATCCGGTTCTGGTCGAGGTTTCGGGGGGAGTCGCCCGCGTCGTCATCAATCGTCCGCAGGCGTTCAACGCGCTGGATCTGGACTGCGCGCGGCGGTTGGCGGAAGCGGCGAACCGCTGCTCCTGCGATGCGGGCGTGCGCGCGGTGGTGCTGACCGGCTCTGGCGGAAAGGCGTTCTGCGCGGGCGGCGACGTCGCGGCGTTCGCCGCCGACCCGGAGACCGTGGACTGGTATCTGAAGGAAATCACCGGGCACCTGAACCTGGCGGTGTCGCGGTTCGCGGCGATGGACGCGCCGGTGATCGCGGCGGTCAACGGCATCGCGGCGGGGGCGGGGTTGAGCCTGGTCGCCGGGTGCGACCTGGCGATCGCGGCGGACACGGCGCGCTTCACCAGCGCCTATATCCAGATCGGCCTGTCGCCGGACGGCGGCTCGACCTATTTCTTGTCGCGGCTGATCGGGCCGCGGCGGGCGATGGACCTTTACCTCAACAACCCGCTCCTGGATGCGGCGACGGCCATGGACTGGGGGATCGTCAACCGGGTGGTCGCCGCCGCCGATCTGGAGGTCGAGGCGGGGATGCTGGCGGCGCGGCTGGCCGCCGGGCCGACCAAAGCCTACGGCGGGGTGAAGAGGCTGATGGCGATGGCCTCCAACGACACCCTGGAAAGCCAGATGGCGCGGGAAAGCCGCCAGATCGCCGAACTGTCGCGCACCGCCGACGGCGTCGAGGGGGTGGCGGCCTTCGCCGCGAAGCGCAAGCCCGCCTTCCTCGGGAAGTGATTTCCGCCAAAAGAAAACCCCCGGGACGAACCCGGGGGTGAAGTTTGAACAGGGAGGCTTCACGTCAAGGAGACGTCGGACCGTCGGAACGGCCCGTGGCGGCGTTGTGTGGGTCGCCGCCAGACCCGAAGGTCGAAAGCCGATCGGAACCGGCCTTGCGAGGCTCTATGTATGGAAAAGGGGGGATGGGGACCACTCCGATTTCGGCAGTCGAGGCATGCGTCTGGCGCATATATAACCTTGTGTATCCCGCTCAGGTTATGGCTTTGCCTCGGAGCGATGGTCCTCGGCGATCTTTCTCAACAGGAAGTCGCGGAACACCCCCACCCGTTTCGAGTGCCGCATTTCCTGCGGATAGACGAAATAGGCGTCGAAGGAAGGGCCGTCCAGGTCCGGCAGGACGCGGGTCAGGCCATCGACCTCGGTCGAGAAATAGTCGGGCAGCGCGCCGATGCCAAGGCCGCTGCGCACGGTTTGCAGGAGGCCGTAGACGTTGTTGATCCGCAGGATCGGTTTGCGCCCGCCGGGCAGGGCGCTTTGATAGCCGATCAGCCAGTTCATGTTGTCGACCGGCGGCCGGGTGTCCTCGCCATAGACGACGATGCGGTGCCCGTCGAGGTCGGTCACGTGCTGCGGCGCGCCGTGCGCCGCCAGATAGGCGGGGGCGGCATACAGGCGGTAGTGGACGGTGAACAGGCTGCGCTGGATCAGGTCGGGCTGGTGCGGCGCCTTGAAGCGGATGCCGACGTCGGCGGCGCGCATCGCCAAGTCGAGTTCGGCGTCGTCGAGGACCAGGGAGACCTGGATTTCCGGATAAAGCTCGATGAATTCGCGGATGCGCGGCGCCAGCCACATCGCGCCGAAGGCGACGGTGGTGGTGATCTTGAAGGGGCCTTCCGGGCGGGTCTTGCTTTCGGTCAGCCGCGCCTCGGCCATCGCCAGTTTGGCGAAGACGTCGTGCACGGTGCGGTAAAGGTCCTCGCCCGGTTCGGTCAGCAGAAGGCCGCGCGCGTGGCGATGGAACAGGGGGATGCGCAGGCTTTCCTCCAGCGCGCCGACCTGGCGGCTGACCGCCGACTGGCTCAGCCCCAGGGCTTCCCCGGCGCGGGTGAAGCTGCCTGCCTCCGCCACCGCGTGGAAGATGCGCAGCTTGTCCCAGTCCAGGGTGGTGTTGTGGCGCGTCGGCATGGCGTGAGCCCGCAAAAAAGGCTTTCCCCTTCCGAAGCTTAAGCAGAAAAACCGGGCCACGGCAAGAAACTCCCGCCGTGGCCCCGCGCAGGACGTGAAAAGGGGCGCTTCAGACGCCGTGCTCGACCAGGAAACGGTCGGCCTCGATCGCCGCCATGCAGCCGGTTCCGGCGGCGGTGATCGCCTGGCGGAACACCCGGTCCTGCACGTCTCCGGCGGCGAAGACGCCCGGCACGTTGGTGGCGGTGGACCCCGGCACGGTCACCAGATAGCCCTCGCCGTCGGTGGTCAGAACCCCCTTGAACAGATCGGTATTGGGGTTATGGCCGATGGCGACGAACACGCCCTCCACCGGCAGGGTGCGGGTTTCGCCGGTCTTCAGGTTCTTCAGGGCAAGCCCGGTGACCGCCTTCGGGGTTTCGCTGCCCAGAATCCGTTCGACCACGGTATCCCAGATCACGGTGATCTTGGGGTTGGCGAACAGGTGATCCTGCATCACCCGCTCGGCGCGCAGGGAATCGCGACGGTGGATCAGGGTCACCGACTTGGCGTGGTTGGTCAGGAAGATCGCTTCCTCGACCGCGGTGTTGCCGCCGCCGATGATCGCCACGTCCTTGCCGCGGAAGAAAAAGGCGTCGCAGGTGGCGCAGGCGGAGACGCCGAAGCCCAGGAATTCGGCCTCGCTGGGAAGGCCCAGCCAGCGCGCCGAGGCGCCGGTGGCGACGATCAGGGTGTCGCCGACGTACGCGTCGCCGGAATCGCCGGTGCAGCGGAAGGGCCGCTTCGATAGATCGACGGCGGTGACGAGGTCATAGACGATCTCGGCGCCGACCCGTTCGGCCTGCGCCTGCATCTGTTCCATCAGTTGCGGCCCCTGCACCCCCTCGGGGAAGCCGGGGAAGTTCTCGACGTCGGTGGTCATGGTCAACTGGCCGCCCGGCTGCAACCCGGCGATCAGGATCGGTTTCAGGTTGGCGCGCGCGGCATAGATGGCGGCGGTCAGCCCCGCCGCGCCGGAGCCGATGATCAGGACCTTGGTGGAATGGGTCGCCATGGTTTTCGTGTCCGTCTCTTCAGGGAAGGGGAATGCGATGGATGGTCGTCCGCCAGGATAGGCAAGCCCGCGCCCCGGCGCAACGCGAACCGCCGCCCGTTGGGGCGGCGGCGCATCGGCGGAAAGGAACTCAGAGGGCTTCGGCGTGTTCCGCCAGGTATTCGGCGACGCCGTCGGGCGAGGCCTTCATCCCCTTGTCGCCCTTGTTCCAGCCGGCGGGGCAGACCTCGCCGTGTTCCTCGTGGAATTGCAGGGCATCGACCATGCGCAGCGCCTCGTCGACGTTGCGGCCCAAGGGCAGGTCGTTGACCGTCTGGTGGCGAACCACGCCGTTCTTGTCGATCAGGAACGAGGCGCGCAGCGCCACCGAGCCGTCGAGCAGAATGCCATAGTCGCGGCAGATCTGCTTGGTCAGGTCGGCGACCATCGGGAAGCGCACCTTGCCCAGGCCGCCTTCCTTGGTCGGTGTGTTCTTCCAGGCGAGGTGGGTGAAGTGGGAATCGACGCTGACCGCCACCACCTTGCAGTTCTTGTCGGCGAACTGCGGGAAGCGGTGGTCGTGGGCGAGAATCTCCGACGGGCAGACGAAGGTGAAGTCGAGAGGATAGAAGAAGATCCAGCCGTAGGAGCCCTTCAGATAGTCGCGCAGGTGGAAGCTGTCGACGATGTCGTTGTCGCCCATCACCGCCGGGGCGGTGAAGTCGGGGGCGGGCTTGCCGACCAGGGTGCCGCAGGGGATGCAGATGTCTTCGTTGGCCATGTTCATACGTCTCCGGGTGGTTCGGACAGTCCGTGGCAGGGTCTTTCCCCGGGTTGAGAATTCGAAACGTTCTTGGATTGCGCGTTAGTGTGCGTCGCATATGGGATCGAGGAAACCGAAAACTCCGTGACAATGCCCGGATTTTTCCTATGGGTTTGATCGGGGAAACCGAATGCTCCGCGCCGGGGGGCGATGTCGCATTTCCGTTGTGTCGATCCGGGAAAGAGGGTAATAAAATTTCAATTCCTGGCCCGGCGCGAGGGTCGGACCTAACGGCAAGGAACGCTTCGTCCATGCAACGGATCAAACTGGATCGGGTCGATCGGCAGATTCTTTCGGATTTGCAGGCCGACGGGCGGATCACCAACGTCGATCTGGCGCGCCGCGCCGGGATTTCCGCGCCGCCCTGCCTGCGCCGGGTGCGCGCTTTGGAAGAATCCGGGATCATTCGCGGCTATCACGCCACGGTGGACCCCGCCGCGCTTGGCTACAACGTCACGGTGTTCGCGCAGGTGGCCTTGAGTTCCCATGCCGAGGCCGATCTGCGCGGCTTCGAGGACCGGGTCTCCGCCTGGCCGGAGGTGCGGGAATGCTACATGCTGGCCGGGGAAACCGACTTCCTGCTGAAGGTGGTGGCCCGCGACTGGGAGGATTACCAGCGCTTCCTCACCACCCGGCTGACCGCCGCGCCGAATGTGGTGCACGTCACCACCGTGCTGGCGATCCGCGCCGCGAAGCAGGAGCCGGGGGTGCCGATCGCGGTGACTCCGCCCGAGGCCGGATAGGTTCAGACGTTTAAGGCAAAGATCTTTCAGCCGGTTGGATTGATGGGCCGGGATGTCAGGGATGACGTGGCGTCGCGTAGTTCCTCGGGTCGATGCATGCGTCGTAGGTGGTGCGATCTATCTTAATCCAGTCGGTTTTGTTGATTCCCCGGTGGTTTCTGGACGCCGGGCTATCCGGATATGCGCAGGCAATCTTGATCCAGCGTTTTTGCTGTGTTGCAATGGATCGGATTTCGTCAGCAACTTCGGAGAGATCCTGATCCTGGCTAAAGATCAACATGACGTCGGCTTGTGCGTCGATGCTTGAAGAAACGACGTCAATGGCAATGCGCACGTCGATGCCTTTTTCCGCACCGACAAGAAACGAGTAGGTTGTTCCATCCGGAAGTTTGACCCGGTTGTTCCGGTATTTCAGCGGTCGGGAAAAGGTCTTGATTCCCTGTCGGCTCATCGACAGAAGTTTGGCTGACCAGAAATCGCTCCAGAAGGAATCGTCGCCGCGATCGGGAACGCCAGTGTAGAAGTTGCAGCCGATCAAATCCCATCCCTGTTGTGAACAGACAGATGATGCCAGCTTCAAGGGGTCGAAATTGGGGAAGGTGTAGCCGAAACTGTCTTTGGCGGCATGAAACAGATTCTGCCCGTCGAAGAAAGCGATGGCACGCGGTGCGGCAGGAGGTGTCGCCATGACGTTGCTCCTGAAGGAATAACCCCGCCGGGGCCTTGCGGCATGTCCGGCGGGGGGGAAGTAATGACCATGATTCTGGGGGGCGCGCCCGTAAAGTCAAGTTCAGGCGTATTTGACCTCGATGATCTCGAAGGACTTGCGCCCGCCGGGGGTGGAGACGTCCACCGAATCCCCGGCCTTCTTGCCGATCAGCGCCTTGCCGAGGGGCGAGACGATGGAAATCCGGCCGACCTTGATGTCGGCTTCGTGCGCGCCGACGATCTGATAGGCCTTTTCCTCGTCGGTGTCCTCGTCGGACAGAAGCACGGTGGCGCCGAAACGCACCTGATCGCCGGAAATCTGCGAAATGTCGATCACTTGGGCGCGGTTGACCAGATCCTCGAGTTCCTTGATCCGGCCCTCGATGAAGCTCTGGCGTTCGCGCGCGGCGTGGTATTCGGCGTTTTCCGACAGATCGCCGTGCTCGCGCGCCTCGCCGATCGCCTTGACCACTTCGGGCCGGGCGGTGCCGCGCAGAAACTTCAACTCTTCCTCCAGACGGGTCAATCCGTCCGGAGTCATGGGAATCTTCTCCATGACCTAATCCCTCGATCCGGTGGGGGAGCTCGCCGTGGCCGTTTCCTCACGCCTTCGGCAAGGACCCGCTAAAATACGCCTGCAACGGACACACATCAAGCGTTCCGATTTTCAACGCCCGGATGCCCGCCACCGTGGCCCTGGCGCCGGTCATCGTCGTGGTGTGGGCGATGTTGTTGGTGAGAGCGGTGCGGCGGATGGAGAAACTGTCGGCCACCGACATCGCGCTGTCGGTGGTGTTGATCACCATCTGCACCCTGCCCGAGAGCATCAGATCGACGCAGTGGGGACGACCCTCCATCACCTTGTTGACGATGGTCACCGGCATCCCGGCCTCGGTCAGCACCCGGCCGGTGCCGCGGGTCGCGGCGATGGTGAAGCCCAGGTCCACCAGATCGCGGGCGATTTCGGCGGCGACGGGCTTGTCCTTGTCGCGCACCGAGATGAACACCGTGCCGGCCAGCGGCAGGCCGGTCCCCGCGCCCAGCTGCGCCTTGGCATAGGCGCGGCCGAAATCGGCGTCGATGCCCATTACCTCGCCGGTGGACTTCATTTCCGGGCCGAGAAGGATATCGACGCCGGAGAAACGGTTGAAGGGGAACACCGCCTCCTTCACCGCGACGTGGGCGGGCACCCCCTCGGTCAGGTGGAAGTCGGCCAGCTTTTCCCCCGCCATCACCCGCGAGGCGATTTTCGCCACCGGCACGCCGGTCGCCTTCGCCACGAAGGGCACGGTGCGCGAGGCGCGGGGGTTGACCTCCAAAAGGTAGACGTCGCTGCCCTTGATCGCGAACTGAATGTTCATCAGGCCGACGACGTGCAGTTCCTTGACCAGGATGCGGGTCTGGCGCTTCAGTTCGGCGACGATCTCGGGCGACAGGGAATAGGGCGGCAGCGAGCAGGCGGAATCGCCCGAATGGATGCCCGCTTCCTCGATGTGCTGCATGATTCCGGCGACGAAGACGTCGGCGCCGTCGGCGATGGCGTCCACGTCCACCTCGATCGCGTCCTGCAAATAGCCGTCGATCAGCACCGGGCTGTCGCCGGTGACCTTGATCGCGCTGCCGATGCAGTCGTTGAGCGCGGATTCGTTATAAACGATGCGCATGGCGCGGCCGCCGAGCACGTTGGAGGGGCGCACCACCACCGGATAGCCGATTCGGGCGGCGACGACGCGGGCTTCCTCGACCGAGCGGGCGGTGCCGTTGACCGGCTGCTTCAATCCGGTGCGCACCAGAAGGTCGTGGAAACGTTCGCGGTCCTCGGCGGCGTCGATCGCGTCGGGCGAGGTGCCGAGAATCGGAATCCCCGCGTCGGCCAGGGCCTGGCACAGCTTCAGGGGCGTCTGGCCGCCCAACTGCACGATCACCCCCTTCAGATAGCCCTTGCTCTGTTCCCGCCGCGCCACCGCGATCACGTCTTCCTCGGTCAGCGGCTCGAAATACAGGCGGTCCGAGGTGTCGAAGTCGGTGGAGACGGTCTCCGGGTTGCAGTTGACCATGATCGTCTCGTAGCCGACCTCGGACAGGGCGAAGGCGGCATGCACGCAGCAATAGTCGAACTCGATGCCCTGGCCGATGCGGTTCGGTCCGCCGCCCAGGATCATCACCTTGGTGCGTTCCGAGGGGTCGGCCTCGCACTCCGCCGGGGAAATGCCGTCGCCCTCGTAGCAGGAGTACATGTAGGGGGTCTTCGACGGGAATTCGGCGGCGCAGGTGTCGATGCGCTTGAACACCGGATGGACGTTCAGGACGTCGCGGCGGAACACCACTTCCTTCTTGGTGCGGCGGGTCAGTTCCATCAGGCGCGCGTCGGAGAACCCCATCGCCTTGATTCGCTGCATGCCCTGCGCGTCGGCGGGCAGGCCGTTCTTGCGCAGGCCGTCCTCGGCCTCGACGATCGCCTTGACCTGTTCCAGGAACCACGGATCGTAGGCGCAGGCCTGGTTGATCTCGGCCGCCGAAAGCCCGTGGCGGAAGGCCTGGGCGATGGTCAGCAGACGGTCGGGCTTGGGCTCGGCCAGGGCGCGCATCACCGCGTGGCGGGTGTTTTCGGCGGAATCGGGATCGACGCCGGGAATCTCCACCTCGTTCAGGCCGGTCAGTCCGGTCTCCATGCTGCGCAGGCCCTTTTGCAGGCTTTCGGCGAAGGTTCGCCCGATCGCCATCGCCTCGCCCACCGACTTCATCGAGGTGGAGAGCATCGGTTCCGCGTCCGGGAATTTCTCGAAGGTGAAGCGCGGAATCTTGGTGACCACGTAGTCGATGGTCGGTTCGAACGCCGCCGGGGTGCAGCCGGTGATGTCGTTGGTCAGCTCGTCCAGGGTGTAGCCGACCGCCAGCTTCGCCGCCACCTTGGCGATGGGGAAGCCGGTCGCCTTCGACGCCAGCGCCGAGGAGCGGGAGACGCGGGGGTTCATCTCGATGACGACCATCCGCCCGTCCTTCGGGTTGATCGCGAACTGCACGTTGGAGCCGCCGGTGTCCACCCCGATCTCGCGCAGGCAGGCGATCGAGGCGTCGCGCAGAATCTGGTATTCCTTGTCGGTCAGGGTCAGCGCCGGGGCGACGGTGACCGAGTCGCCGGTGTGCACGCCCATCGGATCGACGTTCTCGATCGAGCAGACGATGATGCAGTTGTCGGCCTTGTCGCGCACCACCTCCATCTCGAATTCCTTCCAGCCGAGGACGCTTTCCTCGACCAGAACCTCGTGCACCGGCGAGGCGGCGAGGCCGGAACGCACGATGGTCTCGAATTCGGTCACGTTATAGGCGATGCCGCCGCCCTGGCCGCCCAGGGTGAAGGAGGGGCGGATGATCAGCGGCAGGCCGATTTCGGCCAGGGCGGCGCGCGCATCCTCCAGGCTGCGGCAGAGGCGCGACTTCGGCGAGGCCAGCCCGATCTTTTCCATCGCGTCGCGGAACAGCAGGCGATCCTCGGCCTTGGCGATGACGTCGCGCTTCGCCGCGATCATCTCCACCCCCAGGCGTTCCAGCACCCCGGCGTCGGCCAGCGCCATCGCGGCGTTGAGGGCGGTCTGTCCGCCCATGGTGGGCAGCAGCGCGTCGGGACGTTCCTTTTCCAGGATGCGGGTCAGCACCTCCGGGGTGATCGGCTCGATGTAGGTGACGTCGGCGGTCTCCGGGTCGGTCATGATCGTCGCCGGGTTGGAGTTGACCAGGATCACCTTGTAACCCTCGTCGCGCAGCGCCTTGCACGCCTGCGCGCCGGAATAGTCGAACTCGCAGGCCTGGCCGATCACGATCGGGCCGGCGCCGATGACGAGGATGCTGTGGATGTCGGTACGTTTTGGCATGTTCTTCCCTGACTGCGGGCGGACGGGCGGCGACCAAGGCTTAACGCTGGCGCGCGGCGATCATCTCGATGAAGCGCGTGAACAGATAATGGCTGTCGGTCGGGCCGGGCGAGGCCTCGGGGTGGTACTGCACCGCGAAGTCCGGGCGGTCGGCGCAGGCGATGCCCTCGACCGAGCCGTCGAACAGCGAGCGGTGGGTGACCGAAACGTTCGCCGGAAGGCTCGCCTCGTCGACGACGAAGCCGTGGTTCTGGCTGGTGATTTCCACCCTGCCGGTGGCCAGGTCCTGGACCGGGTGGTTGGCGCCGCGATGGCCGGTCGCCATCTTGTGGGTCTTCATTCCCAGCGCCAGGCCGAGCAACTGGTGGCCGAGGCAGATGCCGAAAATCGGCACGTCCTTCGCCAGCAGATCCTGGATCACCGGCACCGCGTATGCGGCGGTGGCCGCCGGATCGCCCGGTCCGTTGGACAGGAATACCCCGTCCGGCTGATGGCGCAGGATGTCCTCGGCGCTGGCGGTGGCGGGCACCACCGTCACCTTGCATCCGGCGGCGGCCAGGCAGCGCAGGATGTTGCGCTTCGCGCCGTAGTCGATGGCGACGACGTGGACCTTCGGATCGGTCTGGCGGCCGTAGCCCTGGCTTAAGGTCCACAGGCTCTCGTCCCAGGCATAGGTCTGGCGGCAGGAGACCTCTTTCGCCAGGTCCATGCCGGCAAGGCCGGGCCAGGCGCGCGCCTGGGCGAGCAGGGCGGGCAGGTCGAATTCCCCGTCCCTGGCGTGGGCGATCACCCCGGTGGGGGCGCCGGATTCGCGGATGCGACGGGTCAGCCGCCGGGTGTCGATGCCGGAAATGCCGGTCAGACGCCGCGCCGCCAGCCAGGCGTCGAGGTGGGACGACGCCCGCCAGTTGGACGGCTGGGTGATGTCGGTGCGCAGGATCAGGCCGCGCGCGTAGGGGGTCGGGGACTCGATGTCCTCGGCGTTGGCGCCGACGTTGCCGATGTGGGGGAAGGTGAAGGTGATGATCTGGCCGCAATAGGAGGGATCGGTCAGAACCTCCTGGTAGCCGGTCATCGCGGTGTTGAACACCACTTCGCCGACCGCCGATCCTTCCGCGCCGAGTCCCTTGCCCCAAAGCAGGGTTCCGTCGCTCAAGACCACCACGCCGGTCGCGCCGACGGGGCGCGGAGACGCGCCGGAATCCGGGGCGAACGAAACCGCATCGGTGGGCTCTGTCCTGCTCATCGAGGTATCCATCCTTCCAGTGGCCGCATGGGAACATGTCAAACCGCCGTTACCTAAGCCAAGCGGGGGGCGGCGTCAAGGATTCCCGTGCATTTATGAAATCATAGCGTTTTCAACGTCATAGGAGAAGACGCAAGAGTTTGAAAAGCGGGCGGTTATGGGCTAGGGTGAACCCCCTTTCCGGTATTCCATTTGGTCGCTCGAACCCACGAGGCAAGCATCGTGTCTCTTCGAATCGCATTGAACGAAGCCTTGAAGCAGGCCATGCGGGGGCGCGACGAACTGGCGACGTCGGTTCTGCGTCTCGCCCTCGCCGCCCTCAAGGATCGCGACATCGCCCTGCGCGGCGGCGGGCGGGAGGACGGCCTGACCGACGAGGAAATCGTCGGCATGCTGCAATCCATGGTGAAGCAGCGCCGCGAGAGCATCAAAATGTACGAACAGGGCGGACGGCCCGAACTGGCGGAGAAGGAAACCGCCGAGATCGCGCTCATCGAGGCCTTCCTGCCGCGCCAGATGGACGAGGCGGAAACCCGTGCCGCGGTCGAGGCGGCGATCGCCGAGGTCGGCGCGGCGGCGCTGAAGGACCTGGGCAAGGTGATGACGCTTCTGCGCGAACGTCATCCCGGCAGCATGGACTTCGCCAAGGCTTCGGCGGCGGCAAAGGCGATCCTGTCGGCGTAGGGCCGCGCCCGCGCGGCTTTCAAGGGGGCGGTGGTCGGGGATGTCGCTGCCACGGGGATTTTTGGACGAACTGCGGGCGCGGGTGTCGATCGTCGACGTCGTCGCGCGCAAGGTGCGCCTGACCCGCAAGGGGCACGAGTATTCCGGCCTGTGCCCGTTCCACAACGAAAAGACTCCGTCCTTCACGGTCAGCGCCGAAAAGGGCTTTTATCACTGCTTCGGTTGCGGCGCGCACGGCGACGCGATCTCGTTCGAGATGCGGGCGCAGGGCCTGTCGTTCATGGAGGCGGTGGAGCGTCTGGCCGCTCAGGCAGGGATGCTGGTGCCCCAGTCCAGCCCGGAGGAGGCGGCGCAGTCGCGCCGCGCCGCGACGGTGCTGGAGGCCGCCTGCAAGTTCTACGAACAGCGTCTCCGCCTGCCCGAGGGGCGGGAGGCCCTGGGCTATGCCCAGGGGCGGGCGCTGTCCGAGGAGACCATCGCCCGCTTCCGCCTGGGCTATGCGCCGACCGGCAACGCGCTGAAGGCGGCGCTCGTCCGCGACGGCTGGGACGAATCCACCCTGGCCGAGGCGGGACTGATCGGCGTTCCCGACGACGGGCGTTCGTCCTACGACATCCTGCGCGGGCGGCTGACCTTCCCGATCACCGACAAGCGGGGGCGGGTGATCGCCTTCGGCGGGCGGAGTCTCGGCGACGGGCAGCCGAAGTACCTGAATTCGCCGGACACCCCGGTGTTTCACAAGGGACATGTGCTCTACGGTCTGGCGCAGGCGCGCGCCGCCGCCTTCGAAAGCGGGCGGGTGGTGGTGGTCGAAGGCTATATGGACGCCATCGCGATGAGCCAGGCGGGTCTGGCCGAGGTGGTGGCGCCCTTGGGCACGGCGCTGACCGAGGGACATCTGGCGGAGCTTTGGCGCCTTGCCGACGAGCCGATTCTCTGCTTCGACGGCGATGCCGCCGGGCAGCGCGCCGCCCGCCGCGCCGCCGAGCGCGCCCTGCCGGAACTGAAGCCCGGCAAATCGCTGCGATTCGCCCTGGTGGTCGGCGGCAAGGACCCGGACGAGGTGCTGCGCGAACGGGGCCGCGCCGCGATGGACGCGGTGCTGGCCGCCGCCCGGCCGCTTTCCGACCTGTTGTGGGAGATGGCGGTGGAAGGCCGCGACACCGCGACTCCGGAACGCCGCGCCGCCCTGGAACGCGACCTGCGCGAGATCTGCGGGCGGATCGGCGACGAATCGGTGCGCGGCCACTATCAGCGGGATTTGAAGGAGCGGATGTTCGGCCTGTTCCGCCCGGCGCGTCCGCAAGGGGCGCCGCGCGGCGGGTTTGCGCGCGACCGGCGGCAGGCCGACGCCGGTCCCGCCACGCCGCCGCCCGTCGGGCCGGACGCGGGGGCCGCCAACGAACGCCAACTGGCCGCCGGGGTGTGGGCGCATCCCGCCTATGCGCTGCGCCACCTGGAATCGTTGAGCCGCATCCGCCTGTCCGATGCGGCGGCGGGCGCGGTGTTCGATGCGGTGCTGTCGGTTCTGTCCGAGGTGACGGAGGCGGCGGACGACGCGGTTCTCGCCGATCTTCTGGCCGCCCGCGTGCCCGATGCCGTCGCCCTGCGGGCGCGCGACTGGGCGGACCGCCTGCGCTGGGGGGCGTGCAGCGGGTTCGAGGCGGCGCGCCGCCTCGCCGATCTGGCGGCGACCCTGCGCGACGGCGCTCTCGCCGAGGAAATCGCGGCGGTGCAGGCGGCGATGGAACGGGACTTTTCGGACGAACTGTGGCAGCGGCTGCGCGCCCTGCGCCAGGAACGGGAGCGTCTGCGCGGCCTCGACGGCGAGGTCTGAGGACGCGGGCGCGGGCGGCGCGCGGGGGGGGAAAGCGGTTGACAACGCCGCCGCCGCTCCGTAAATCAGCCGTTTCACCGGGCGGCCCAGGGACGTTCCGGCGCGTGGTGTCGTGTGGCGCGGGCGGCTTGACTTTGGCGGCGGCCGCAACCACTTCGGATTCCGGCGTGGGCCGGGTCCGGTCGAGAAGATGCGGGGCGCTGCCGGGGGGGCGGGCCGCGCGTGCCGCCCAGGCGGGGGAGCGTCCTTCGCCAGGCATGAGGGAGCGGGATTTCCATGGTGACAAAAGCGGCTGCATCCACGGTCGGCGCGGATTCTCAGGACGAGGCGGCCGACGGGCCGTTGCTGGACGCCTGGGGCATCGCCGCCAAGAAGCTGGTCGCCAAGGGTCGCGAGCGCGGCTACATCACCTACGACGAATTCAACGCGGCCTTGCCGCAGGACGAGGTCTCCTCCGAGCAGATCGAGGACACCATGGCGATGCTCTCCGAAATGGGGGTGAACGTCGTCGATCCCGAGGAAGCCGAGGAAACCGCCGAGGCCGAGGAAGGCGAGACTCCGGAAGCGCCGGAAGCCGCCGCCGGCAACGTCGACGAGGACGAGATCGGCCGCACCGACGATCCGGTGCGGATGTACCTGCGCGAGATGGGTTCGGTCGAGTTGCTGTCGCGCGAGGGCGAAATCGCCATCGCCAAGCGGATCGAAGCGGGCCTCGAAATGATGATCGGCGGCCTCTGCGAAAGCCCGCTGACGATCAAGCACCTGCTGGTTTGGCACGACAATCTGCAAAACGGGCGGATGCTGTTGCGCGACATCATCGACCTCGACGCCACCTATGGCAACGAGGTGATCAGCGAAGTGATCGGCGAAGGCATCGGCGAGGGCGTCGTCGAAGCCGAGGACGTCGCTCCGCCGCCGGTGGAGGTCGCGGCTCCGGTCGTTCCGGCGGCGCCGACCGCGCCCGCCGCGCCCGCCGAAGGCGACGACGCGGACGAGGACGGCGAGGCCGGGGCCCCCCAGGGCGACGAGGACGACGAGGACTCGACCGGCGACGAGCACGAGGACGAGGCCACGGTCTCCCTCGCCGCGATGGAAGAAGCCCTGATGCCGCAGGTGCTGGAGACGCTGGAACTGATCGGTGTCACCTATGCCAAGATGCGCCGGGTGCAGGAACAGCGCCTGACCGCGCTGCAAACCGGCAAGCCGGTGGCGCCGACCACCGAGCGCCGTTACGAAAAGCTGAAGGTCGAAATGATCGGCCTGATGTCCACGGTGCACCTGAACACCGGGCGGATCGAGGAACTGGTCGATCAGTTGAACGGCTATTCCCGCCGCCTGATGACCTTCGAAGGCAAGCTGCTGCGCCTGGCCGAGGCGTGCAAGGTGAAGCGCGAGGACTTCCTGGAGGCGTATCGCGGCTGCGAGCTCGACCCCACCTGGGTCCAGCAGGTGGCGGCGCGTCCGGGCAAGGGCTGGGCCGCCTTCGTCGAAAAGCACGGGGCGGAGGCGCAAACCATCCGCGACGGGATTTCCGAGGTCGCCTCGCTGGCCGGGATTCCGATCGGCGAATTCCGCCGCGTCGTCGCCACGGTGCAGAAGGGCGAGCGCGAGGCCACTCGCGCCAAGAAGGAAATGATCGAGGCCAACCTGCGCCTGGTAATTTCCATCGCCAAGAAATACACCAATCGCGGTTTGCAGTTCCTCGACCTGATTCAGGAAGGCAACATCGGCCTGATGAAGGCGGTGGACAAGTTCGAATACCGGCGCGGTTATAAGTTCTCGACCTATGCGACGTGGTGGATTCGTCAGGCGATCACCCGCTCCATCGCCGATCAGGCGCGCACCATCCGCATCCCGGTGCACATGATCGAGACGATCAACAAGCTGGTCCGCACCAGCCGCCAGATGCTGCACGAGATCGGCCGCGAGCCGACGCCCGAGGAATTGGCGGAAAAGCTCACCATGCCTCTCGAAAAGGTGCGCAAGGTGATGAAGATCGCCAAGGAGCCGATCAGCCTCGAAACCCCGATCGGCGACGAGGAAGACAGCCACCTGGGCGACTTCATCGAGGACAAGAACGCGGTGCAGCCCCTGGACGCGGCGATTCAGGCGAACTTGCGCGAAACCTGCACCCGGGTTCTCGCCAGCCTGACGGCGCGCGAGGAACGGGTTTTGCGGATGCGCTTCGGCATCGGCATGAACACCGACCATACCCTGGAAGAAGTCGGCCAGCAGTTCAGCGTCACCCGCGAACGCATCCGCCAGATCGAGGCGAAGGCGCTGCGCAAGCTGAAACACCCCAGCCGGTCGCGCAAGCTGCGCAGCTTCCTGGATACCTGAACCGTCAGGGCCTGTAGCTCAATGGTTAGAGCCGGCCGCTCATAACGGTCTGGTTGCAGGTTCGAGTCCTGCCGGGCCCACCATCTTTTCTTTCCGCGACCCCTGGTGTACGGTTTTCATCGGTTCGATAGACGCCCGTTCAGCCCCACACCGAGGAGGAAGTCATGCCCGCAGTCCGGAAGTTGACGGTCACGGGCTATAAATCGATCCGAACGCTACCTGAGTTCGAGCTTGGCGATCTGAATGTCCTGATCGGCGCCAACGGCGCCGGAAAAAGCAATTTTATCAGCCTGTTCCGTCTTCTCAACGAGATGTATGAGGGGCGTTTGCAGATCCACGTTCAGACCCAGGGAGGTCCGGACGCCCTTTTGCATTTCGGGCGCGGGGAAACCGAGCGTATCCACGCGGAATTTTATTTTGGTGCCAACGGCTATAAGTTCGACCTGATCCCCACGGCGGACAATCGCTTGATCTTTGAGGATGAAATCAGTTGGTTCGGCGGGGTCTACTACCGGACATCAAGCCAAGCTCTTCTGGGCAAGAGCCACGAAGAGTCGAAACTTAAGAGCGCTTCGGATGGTTATTCCCCCTACGTTCGTACGGCAGTTTCGCAGTGGCGCGTCTATCATTTCCACGATGCCAGCGAAAAGGCCAAGGTCAAGCAGCTCCAACCCAGTAACGACAACCTTCGACTGAAGGTGGATGCCGCTAATTTGGCCCCCTACCTGCGCATGCTGCGAGAAAATCACGAAGCGGCATATCGACGGATCGTCGATGCGGTTCGTTTGGTCGCCCCGTTTTTCGACGATTTTGTCTATCGCCCAGGGAATCCGGATACGGTGGAATTGGAATGGATCCAGGCCGGACATCCGGACACGCCGTTACGGGCACACATGCTTTCGGACGGAACCTTGCGGTTCATCTGTCTGGCGACGCTGCTGTTGCAACCGATCAGTCGGTTGCCGGAAACCATCCTGATTGACGAGCCGGAATTAGGGCTTCACCCCTATGCGATTTCTATATTGGTGGATATTTTTAAACAGGTGTCGGAACAGCGGCAGTTGATCGTATCCACTCAGTCGGTGGAACTGGTCAACGAGTTGTCTCCCGAGGACGTCATCGTCGTCGATCAGGAGAACGGAGCCTCGACCTTTCACCGTCTATCGCAAGAGGACCTGTCGGGATGGTTGGAGCAGTATTCCCTCGGCGAGTTGTGGAAACGCAACATCCTCGGCGGGAGGCCGTGAGATGCCCGAACTCGTCATTATCTGCGAGGGACAGACCGAGGAACAGTTTGTCAAGAGGGTGCTCGCGCCATCCTTGCGTCCATCCGGGGTGTTTGCCAAGCCGGAGTTGGTGGAAACCTCGCCGGGGCATCGTGGCGGCGGATTGACCTTCGACCGGCTGAAGCTTCATGCTCGCAATACCTTGCGGCGGAATCCCACGCCGATGGTGACGACCTTTCTCGACCTCTATGCGCTGGATACGAATTTCCCAGCTTTTGACGAGGCGAAGAGGCTAGCGGACGTATTCCTCCGGCTGGATTGTCTGGAATCGGCATTGCACAATGCCATCGTGGTCGAGGCTGGATGCCGCCCGGATCGTTTCATTCCCTACATCCAGCCGCACGAGTTCGAAGGACTGCTGTTTTCCGGTGTCGATGCCTTGGTTTCCCTAGAAGAGGGCTGGACGAGAAGCCGGGATGTCCTGATCTCGGCTCGAGACGATCATGACAGTCCCGAACACATCAACGACGGTTACGATACCAAGCCGTCGGCTCGTCTGGAGAAAGAACTCGAGCCGAAATACCGGAAAAAGTGGCACGGGCCGCTGGCCGCCGAACGGATCACTTTAGCGACGATGGAACGGGAATGCGCGCATTTCCGTTCCTGGATCGAGCGTTTGCGGGCGCTTCCCTCGTAATTGGGCGAGTCCTGCCGGGCTCACCATTCCCCCCTGAAACGGTATCGGAGCCTAGTCGTCGATCCGCTCGACGATGCGGGTGGCGCACTGTTTCGCCGCGTCGCACAGCCGGAATTCGACCCGTTTATCCGGGTGGATATAGGCGCAGCGGGAGAAGGTTTTGTCGCAGGCCGATACCTGGGTGTTCGCGGTCGGCGCGACCATCACCTCCTGCCGCAGGACCATCCCGTCAGGGGATCTTGCCCGCACCGGGTCCGACGCCCTGAACTATGCCTGTTACCAGGACGCCCGCTTCCTGCTGGTCGGCACGCCGTCGGGGGTGACGCTCGCGCCCGAGGGCGGGGCGCATCAGTCGATCGCCGAACCCCTGATCGGCATGGCGCAGGACCGCTTGGCGGCCTTCGAGCCCGCCTTCCTCGACGAGTTGTCGGTGATCGTGGACTGGGCCTTCGACTACATGCAGCGGGACGGCGAGGGCGACCCCGACGAACGCACCTGGCTGCGCGACGAAACCGGCGGCTCGGTGTATCTGCGCCTCTCCACTCGCCCGTTGGAGCAGCCGACCCGCCGTGCCGACGAGGCCTTCCGCCGGGGGGGTGATCGACGGCGCGTACTGGCTGCGGGAGCCGGGGCCGAACGCCGACGTGGTGCTGGTCTATCAGGGTTGCGTCGCGCCCGAGGCGATCGCCGCCGCCGGACGCATCGCCGAGGCGCGGCGCGACATCGGGGTGCTGGCGGTGACCTCCGCCGACCGGCTGAACGCCGGATGGACGGCGGCGCAGCGGGCGCGGCGGCGCGGCGTGAAGGGGGCGCGCGGCCATGTGGAAGCCCTGCTCGGCGGCCTGCCGCGCCATTGTTCCCTGGTCACGGTGATCGACGGCCACCCGGCGACTCTCGCCTGGCTGGGGGCGGTGGCCGGGCACCGCACCGTGCCGCTGGGGGTGGAGCACTTCGGCCAGTGCGGTCGGATTTCCGACCTCTACGCCCACTATGGCCTGGACGCCAACGGCATCGTCCGCACCGTCGATGGCCTGACTGGCGGCCGCGCGGTCAACGAACTGCTGCTGTCGCCGCAGGGCATTGCGTGAGGGGATGGATCGGAGGGGCCTGCGCTGGAAGGGGTGGGATGATGCGGCCTGATGGGAAAGCGGCGTCGGTCAAGCTGCTGCTCGCCAACCGTATCGAGATCATCATGGACGGCAAAGGATCGTGGCGCGACAACGTCTTCGTCGAACGGCTGTGGCGCTCGGTCAAGCACGAGGAGGTCTATCTCAAAGCCTACGACAGCGTGACCGAGGCCCGCGCCTCGCTGGGCGCTACTTCGACTTCTACAACGGTAGAATGCCCGACCGGGTCTACTTTGACAACCTGCCCCAGACGGTGGCAGCATGATCTTCGCCGCCGATACCGGGCGGCAACTGGCAGGCAATCCACTTAAATTCAGCCGGAACCTGCCCGAATGAATCCGACCATCTCTGGTCACAAATTTCACGGGAGCGCAGTGGCTAAATGTGATCTGCGGTGGTATTGTTTGTAATCGTCTACCCACTGGGCGACGAGGGAACACCTTGGCACGGGGTTGTCCGCGTATAATGACCCATGCGCCGGGCTATTCTATCTTGTATAGCAAACGAGGGGACGTGCGCCATGCCGCCGCTTAAGACATACGACCTGTTCATTTCTCACGCGTGGAAGTATAATGACGACTATTACCGTTTGGTCAACCTGTTGAATGCTGCCGCCAACTTCAAATGGCGAAACTACTCGGTTCCCGAGCATGACAGCTTCGGAAAGATGACCAAAGCGCAGTTGCTTGCCGAACTGGATGGACAGATTAAGCCCGTCAACGCGGTCCTGATCATCGCCGGAATGTACGTGAACTATAGCGACTGGATCCTTGAAGAAATCAAGATCGCGCAGAAGTATGGGAAGCCTATCATCGGCCTCAAGCCGCGCGGTGCCGAGGTGACGCCGAAAGTGGTTCAGGACGCCGCCAAGGAGATGGTCGGTTGGACCACGGACAGCATCGTCGCGGCTGTTCGCAATCACGCTCTGTAGCGTGAGAGGGGCGGGTAGGCCGATGCGCCGAAAGCGCCACTATGCCGAGGATGCCCGCCCCAACGCCTCCTCGATCATGATGATCCAGTTGATCGACACCACGGGCCTGACGAGCCTCCCGGATCAGGCGCATATTCCGGGCCGTCGTCTTCGGTTCCCATCTCTCACGGACGTTTGCCAGCGCATCGGCCAAGGCGTTTTCTGCCTGATCCCGGGCGCCCGCCAATACGGCAAGTTCAAGCAACGTAGCGTGGTCCCAATAATCAGCCGTCTTACCCGTAAGGCGGCGCTTCACGGCGTAGCGCACCACCGGCAATAGGTCTACCTGACGAGGATCGACGGGATCGCCTATCTCCATGAGGGTGACGGCGTTGATGCCGGGATAGGCATCCCGCCAGTCCGCTTCGAACCCGGCGAGGTAGGTATCTATCGCCCGGCGGAGAAAGCCTCTCGCCATGGCTTGTTCTCCAGCGGCCACTGCCTCCTCCCAGCGGTCTTTGTAGACCCGGCCAAGAATGCCGTTTGTTTCGCTGCTGGGGCCGTGGGTGGCAATGATACCCCTGAGCACGGTTTCAGCTTCATTGCGTTGGCCTAGCCGGTTCAGGGCAAATCCCAATTGCTCTTGGACGATAACGGTTTCCGCCACCAGCGGAGGCATGGCGTTGACCAGTTCGATCATGTGCCGCCATGCCTCGACAGCTCGATAGGAGAGAAAAAGGTCGATGATGATGGCGGGGTCGGCATCCGCCAGAACCAACTCGGACCGAACGGCGGAGATCGCCTCCACGCCGGTGGCACGAGCGATCTCCAGCTTCCGCTTCATGGTACGCGAATAGGCGACCACTTCACGGAACCGGTCTGTCTTGAGGCGGGCGATGTCGGGCCGAGGCCATTCCGAAACCAATTGGAACAGTGGGCTGTCCTCCTCCGGGTGGTGGCAACCGACCAGTCGCTCGGTCAGCGCCTGCCGATCTGCAATCGGATTGGCGGGAAGTCCGCGAACGTCGAGGTGATAGGGAAGGCCCCGAAGCGGCACCATGTCGAACGGCAGGCGCGATCCCTGGCCGAACGTCAGGATTGTGCTGTAAGGGCGGATGCCGTGACGGATGCCTAATTCGTAGAACACGTTGGCGTTTGCCGTGGTGAGGTCGGCGATGGCGTAGTCGCACAGCATCAGGCGCTCGAACATGGCCTTGTGAATGATCCCGCCCGTCGTCTCCTGATCGGCCCGGATCGGTTCCATCTGCGCGTCCCAGATGGCCGGGGCGATGATGTCGGTGAAGACGCGGTCGAAATCGATCATCCGTCCGCCATCGTCGGGCTTGGTGCCGAACGGCATCAGGACGAAGCAAAAGGGCTTCATCGTTTACCTCCCGTCGCGATGCGTTCAGTCCCGAGGATTGAACAGCGCCTCGATATCCTGCACGCCGATATCACCGAAAATGCGTCCGGCCACCAGAACGGCCTGAGCATACATGGAATCGAGTTCCCTGGCGGAGCGGCTATGGGTAATCGCCATCGCGTAGTGGGTGCGTGCTTCCTCCCTGTGGCCGAACATTAGCGCGGCTTCCGCTTTGGTCGCCATTCGCCAACGCGTGTCGGATGCCTGCTCGCAGTGGGCGAGCGCCTTGCTAGCCAATTCGCGGACCGAGGCTGGGACCGCCGTCTCCGCTGGAGTCCGCATTAGGTCGAGGAAGGCCATGTTGATAGCGTGGTAATAGGCTTGGTCATGATCGGCGGTGCCTTCGGCGCGCTCAAGCGCTAGGGCGTAGAGTTCCTGGGCTCGTTTCCAATCTTCCTGTCGCCGCTCGGCTAACCAGCGCCGTTTCAGTCGGCCCGCGAGAACGCCCATCGCGTCGGTCGAACTGTGCACGCGGGGAGATCGCTCCAGAACGGCGAGCGCATCCGTTCCATTTCTCAACCCGTCAAGAGCCAGGGCAAGTTCCACTAGCGCATCGGGATCGAGATCCTCAGGGTGTCGGCCCAACGTGGCGACCACTTTCTGAAACTCACGCTCCTCAATGGCGATGCGGGCGCTGTCGATGGCGCTGAGGGCCTTCTGCCCGCCAGATAGTACGTCCCTGAGAAGGATCATGCCGGGATGATCGGGGGCTTCCGGTTTGACGATTGCGAGATGGTTGCCATCAATCACGCGCCAACATTCCCGGGGAAACGGCTGTAGGGAGGAGCAAAGCGGCACGAACTGGTCTCGGTTGCCAGCGACAACATGCAGATGGAAGGACCGCTCAAGGCCGAACCTCGCATCCCAGTCTGATCTCAATTTCTGGACGAAATCGCTATCACGGGCCATGTCCCGCACTTGCTTCTTCAGCCAACACGCTAAGCCAGCCTTGACCAAGCCACCGCTGGGCGTTCCGAATAGAACCAGATGGCTTTCCCTCGCCATCAATTCTGCATGGTCGAGCAACGCCCGTTGGGCGATGAGACCACCCATGCTATGGGCTACAACGCAAAGCGCCTTGTAGCCGATGAAAGGTGGCAGGGAGAGCGTCGTTGCCAGATGGGTGGCCAGGGTCGTCAGGTCTGGGTCGGCATCCCATACGGGAATATCAACGCGGAGGCTTGAAGGGTAGCCAAGACCGAAGATATCCCAGGACTGGAGGCGCTCATCTCCCATCAGGTAGAGCGGCATGTCGCCCCAGGTTTCCTTGGCCTTGCCAGTGAAACCGTGAAGAAAGATGACTGCCGTGTCCTTCCTCCACGCCCGGAAGGAAAACAACGTGCATTGCGGCATTTGTACCGGCCCCTCCCAACCTGAACATGCGGCTTTACCGCCGAGAAGCGCATGGTACCACAGCTAATGAATGTGAGGGCGTCCGATAAGAACTTGAAGCGGAAGGGTCGTGTAATGTTGGAGAATTCCGGCGACACCATACCGCAGGGATTTTCGGTGACGCCATACCGAATTGACCACAGCGGTACCGCGCGGGGGCGTCGCCGGATTGGGCCGATGACCGCTGCGAGAAAGGGAATGGGATGCAAGGGCCAGTCGGCCCTTGCCGGGTGTGGGCAGCGCCCACGGGTTTTTGCTGGTCCGGGGGCAGTGCCCGGCCTTTCGTATTTCAGCGCGCCGGGGAGTCGTCGATGATCACCGCGCGGCAGGGGGTGGCGGCGCGTTTGGCGCAGTTGGCGATGGCGCCCTCCACCGCTTCCTGCGTGGTGTCGCGTCCGGTGCGCCAGCCGGTGCGCCCGTCCGCCGACAGGGCGAAGGCCTTGTGCGGCTTGGCCTCCAGATAGCGGACGAAATCGTCCCGGCTGGAGGGTTTCAGCCCGTCGGGATACGTGACGTTTTCCCGCAGCGGCAACAGGTCGTCGCGCTGCTTCAGCCCCTGTTTTTCCAGGAAGGCATCGACGTATTTGGTCCAGATCGGGATGCCGTCGCGCGAGAACAGGGAATGCCCGTCCTCGGCGAAGGGCTTGGCCATGACGAACTCCGCCCGCCCCCCCCGCGCCGGTGAAGGCTTCGAAAAAGGCGCGCGACAGGGACGGGCCGAAATAGTGGTCGTTTTCGGCATAGACCCACAACATCGGCACCCGTGCGGTCTTGCCGAAGGCGGCGAAGGCGTCGATCAGGGCGGGGGCGTTGCACACGCTGTCCGGCGCGTCGGAGCCGCGTCCCCCGGCGAAGCTGATCGCCGCGACCAGACCCTGCGGCGGGTCGGCGGCCAGGGCGACGCTGGCGAAGCCGCCGGCGGAGCGGCCCACCGCGACGATGCGCGAGGCGTCGACATAGGGTTTGCCGCGCATCGCGTCGATCGCCGCCCGCAGGTCGTCGGCGGAGGCGCGTCCCGGCGCCTCGTACTGCGCGGCGGAACACGTGCCGGAATCCTCGGCATAGCTGCCTTCGCTTTTGCCATAGCCGCGCCGCATGAAGGCGACAGCGACGAAGCCGCGACGGGCGAATTCCCGCGCCTGTTCTCGCATGCCGTCCGGCGACATCTTCAGCCGGTCATAGGCCTTGCGCGCCGCGCCGTGGCCGATCACCGCCAGGGGATGGGGCTTGCCGTCGTCGGGGCGGACGATCAGGGCGTCGAGGTTGAAGACGTGGTCGCCGAACAGGTCGTGGAGGGTGGCGGGCAGGGTCGTCCGTTCCTCGGTCAGGGACTCGGCGCGGGCGGACGGAGACCATGCCAGCAGCAGGCCGAGCGCGAGGCTTGGGATCAGGGGGGCATGTCGGGGCGTCCTTCGGGATGACGAAGGAGGGAAGGGTGCGCCTTGCCGGATCGTCTTGGCAAGCCCCGCGAGGTCCCCCGAAAACGACGGAACCCACCGCTTTAGGCGGTGGGTTCCGGTTGGTGGAGCTGAGGGGAATCGAACCCCTGACCTCTGCAGTGCGATTGCAGCGCTCTCCCATCTGAGCTACAGCCCCGTAACGAGGGCCGGATAATGCTGAGATGAAAGCCCCCTGTCAAGGGGAGACGTGCGCCCTTGCACGCGGCGGACGCAGAGGCTACTTTCGCCCAAGCATCACCAGCAGCGAGCCCCGCCCCATGGACATCATCCTCGGCCCCCTGATCTCGGTCATTCAGATGGCCCTGAACCTCTACGTCTGGATGATCATCGTGCAGGCGATCATGAGCTGGCTGATCGCCTTCGGCGTGATCAACACCCGCAACCGATTCGTCTACATGGTCGGGGATTTCCTCTATCGCATCACCGAGCCGCTGTTGCGTCCGATCCGCCAGTTCCTGCCCAACCTGGGCGGCATCGATTTGAGCCCGGTGGTGTTGCTGTTGGCCATCGTCTTCATTCAGAACGTGCTGGCCCGCGTCGCCATTCGCTATATCGGTTTCTGACCTTGGCGCTTTCCCTTGCGGCGGCGGTGAAGGCGGACGCGGCGGGGCTGCGCGTCGCGGTGCGCCTGACCCCGAAGGCTCGCCGCGACGGCATCGAGGGTCTGGCCGAAACCGTGGACGGCACAGCCGAGATTCGCGCCAGCGTCACCGCGGTGCCCGAGGACGGCAAGGCCAATCGCGCCCTGATCAAGCTGTTGGCGAAGGCCTGGGGGGTGCCGAAGACGGCGATTTCCATCGTCTCGGGCGAAGCCGACCGCCACAAGATTCTGTCGATCTCGGGCGAGCCCGAGCGTATTCTGCCGCGCATCGCGCAGTCCCTCGTTTCCTGAAGGCCGAACCATGACCGAATCCGCCCCCGCCCGCATCATCGACGGCAAGGCCGTCGCCGCCTCGATTCGCGCCGATATCGCCCGCCACGTCGCGGCGATCATGCGCGACCGCGCCGTGCCGCCGGGCTTGGCGGTGATCCTGATCGGCGACGATCCGGCCAGCCAGGTCTATGTGAAGAGCAAGGAAAAGCTGGCCGCCGAGGCCGGGTTCAAATCGGTGGCCTATCGCCGTCCCGCCGACACCCCGGAAGAGGCGCTGCTCACCCTGATCCAGGGGCTGAACGAAGACCCCGCCATTCACGGCATTCTGGTGCAGTTGCCGGTGCCCGCGCAGATCGACGAGGCGAAGATCATCGACGCGATCGCGCCGGAAAAGGATGTCGACGGCTTCCATCCCACCAACGTTGGGCGTCTGGTCACCGGCGAGTCCGCGCTGGTGCCCTGCACACCCTTGGGCTGTCTGACCCTGTTGAAGCGGGAACTGGGCGACCTGTCGGGCAAGCATGCGGTGGTGATCGGGCGCTCCAACATCGTCGGCAAGCCGATGGCGGCGCTGCTGTTGAAGGAAAACTGCACGGTGACCACGGCGCATTCGCGCACCCGCGATCTGCCCGAGATCTGCCGTCAGGCGGATATCCTGGTGCCCGCCATCGGCAAGCCCCGCTTCGTTCAGGGGGATTGGATCAAGCCCGGCGCGGCGGTGATCGACGTCGGCATCAACCGCGTCGATGCGGGGAAGGGCGACGGCTCCACCCGTTTGGTCGGCGACGTCGATTTCGACGCGGCGGCGAAGGTGGCGGGGGTGATCACCCCGGTTCCCGGCGGCGTCGGCCCGATGACCATCGCCATGCTGCTGCGCAACACCTTGGAAGCCTATTGCCGGATCAACCGCATCCCCTTCCCGATGGGGTGACGCGTCACGGGAAATTCATCCCGGCGGAGAAAACCCCGCGCTAGAGTCCCCGGCGCTTTGCGAGCATCGGGGGAAGCGCCATGGGCGACCGGATTTTCAACGTGTTGTTTCTGTGCACCGGCAATTCGGCGCGCAGCATTCTGGCCGAGGTGATCCTGTCCCGCGAGGGCGTGGGCAAGTTCCGCGCCTTCAGCGCGGGCAGCCACCCCCGGGGGGGGCGATCGATCCGGTGGTTCTGAAACTCCTTAAATCCACCAACTATCCGACCGAGTCCCTGCGCTCCAAGTCGTGGGACGAATTCGCCTCGCCGGATGCCCCGGCGATGGATTTCGTCTTCACCGTCTGCGACGACGCCGCCGCCGAGGTCTGTCCGGTCTGGCCGGGGCAGCCGATGACCGCTCACTGGGGGCTGCCCGATCCAGCCGCCTTCCAGGGGACGGAGGCGGAAAAGGCCGCCCTGGTCGCCGAGGTGATGCGCATGCTCAACACCCGCATCGGCATCTTCGTCGTCCTGCCGATCAAGGGGCTCGACCGCCTCGCCCTGCAAAAGCGCCTGGACGCCATCGGCGAGCGCGAGCCCGCCGACGCCTGATCCGCCGTCGCGGCGCGGCTCGCGCGGGCGAGTCATGCAGTTGTCATTTCGTCATTCAACGAAATGATGTTAACGTTCCCGCATGATCGATACGCTGGAAATCCTCGCCAAGGCCGTCGCCGACCGCACCCGCCTCCGCATCCTGAAGCTGCTGGAGGGCGGGGAGCTGTGCGTCTGCCAGATCGTCGCGGTGCTGGGCTTGTCCCCCGCCACCGTCTCCAAGCATCTGTCGCTGCTGAAGGGGGCGGGCCTGCTGCGGATGCGCCGCGACGGGCGCTGGGCCTATTACCGGCTGGCCGAGCCTGGCGCGGCGCCCTTCGTCGCCGAGGCGCGGGCGCTGGCGGCGGCGCTGCCCGCCGACGACGCGGTGGCGGCGGGCGACCGGGCGCGGTTGGCCCAGGTCGGCGCGATGAACATGTCCGAGGTTTGCGGCCGTGCGTTCGATCCCCCCGAAGCCAAGGAGCCCCCGATGCGCGATGCGCCTTATAACGTCCTGTTTCTCTGCACCGGCAACGCGGCGCGCAGCATTCTGGCCGAATCCCTGCTCAACGCCGAGACCGGCGGCAAGTTCCGCGCCTTCAGCGCGGGCAGCCACCCGAAGGGCGAAATCGACCCGACGGTTCTGACGCTGCTGCAAAAGACCGGACTGTCGACCGAAGGGCTGCGCTCCAAATCCTGGGACGAATTCGCCGTCCCCGGCGCTCCCCGGATGGATTTCGTCTTCACCGTTTGCGACAACGCGGCGGGCGAGGTCTGCCCGATCTGGCCGGGCCAGCCGATGACCGCCCACTGGGGTGTGCCCGATCCCGCCGGATTCCAGGGGACGGAGGCGGAGAAGGCCGCCTTTTGCGCCGAGGTGATGCGTATGTTGCGCACCCGCATCGGGATTTTCGCGGCGCTTCCCTTCGCCTCCCTCGACCGACTGTCGCTGCAAAAACGCCTGGAGGCGATCGGCAAGGAGCGTTCCGCATGAGCACGGACTCGGTAACCGGAAAGCTTTCTTTCCTCGACCGTTACTTGACGGTGTGGATCTTCGCCGCGATGGCCCTTGGCATCGGCGTCGGCAATCTGGTGCCCGGCGTCGAGGCCTTCGTCGATCGCTTCCAGGTGGGGACCACCAATCTTCCGATCGCGGCGGGGCTGATCCTGATGATGTATCCGCCGTTCGCCCGGGTGCGCTACGAGGATCTTCCCCGCGTCTTCCGCGACGGCAAGGTACTGCTGCTCTCGCTGGTCCAGAACTGGGTAATCGGGCCGGTGCTGATGTTCGCCTTGGCGGTGGTTTTTCTGCCCGACAAGCCGGAATACATGGTCGGGCTGATCATGATCGGGTTGGCCCGCTGCATCGCCATGGTCATCGTCTGGAATCAGATCGCCAAGGGGTCCACCGAATACGCCGCCGGTCTGGTCGCCTTCAACTCGATCTTCCAGGTTCTGTTCTTCAGCGGCTATGCGTGGCTGTTCATCACCGTGCTGCCGCCCCTGTTCGGGCTTTCCGGCGCGGAAGTCGATGTTTCGATCCGCGACATCGCGGAAAGCGTCGCGATCTACCTCGGCCTTCCCTGCGCCGCCGGGGCGTTGACCCGTGCCACGATGCTGCGCTTCGTTTCCAAGGAGTGGTACCACGCCCGCTTCGTACCGAAAATCGCGCCGATCACCCTGGCCGCGCTGCTGTTCACCATCGTCGTGATGTTCAGCTTGAAGGGGAAGCTGATCCTCGCCGCCCCCTTCGACGTGGCGCGTATCGCCTTGCCGCTGCTGCTGTACTTCATCCTGATGTTCCTGTTCTCGTTCTTCATGAGCCGCCGCCTCGGCGCGGATTACGAAAAAAGCGCCACCCTGTCGTTCACCGCCGCCAGCAACAATTTCGAGTTGGCGATCGCGGTGGCGGTGGCGGTCTACGGCATCGATTCGGGCGTCGCCTTCGCCGCGGTGATCGGGCCCCTGGTCGAGGTGCCGGTGATGATCGGTCTGGTCCATGTGGCGCTGCGGTTCAAGCGCACGTTGTTTTCCCCCGTTCAGCAAGGATGATCGTCATGTCCGACCGCCACCGGCTCGTCCGCGACCGTTACGGCCGCATCGCCCGCGAGGGCTCCACCGGCTGCGCCGCCGCGCCCTCCTGCTGCGGCGGCCAAGCCCCCGACGCCGAGGATCTGTCGCGGCGCATGGGCTATGCCGAGGCCGAGCTTGCCGCCGCGCCGGAGGGGGCCAACCTCGGCCTCGGTTGCGGCAATCCGCAGGCGATCGCCGACCTGCGGCCCGGCGAGGCGGTGGTGGACCTGGGCAGCGGCGCGGGCTTCGACGCCCTGCTCGCCGCCCGCGCGGTGGGACCGCAAGGCCGGGTGATCGGCATCGACATGACGCCCGAGATGCTGGCCAAGGCGCGCGCCAATGCGGCGAAGGTGGGGGCGGAGAACGTCGAATTCCGCGAAGGCCTGATCGAGGACCTGCCGCTCGCCGACGGCATCGCCGACGTCGTGATCTCCAACTGCGTGGTCAACCTTTCTCCCGACAAGCCGCGCGTCTATGCCGAGGCCTTCCGGGTGCTGAAATCCGGCGGTCGGCTGGCGATCTCCGACGTGGTACGGCGCGCCGAGATGCCGGGGCGCATCGTCGCCGACCCCGAACTCCTGTGCGGCTGCATCGCCGGGGCGGCGACCGCCGCCGAGGTGGAAACCTGGCTTTCCGCCGCCGGGTTCGTCGATGTCGCGGTCGCGGAAAAGCCGGAAAGTCGCGACCTGATCAAGGATTGGGCTCCCGGCAGCGGCGCCGAGAATCTGGTGGTTTCGGCCAGCGTCACCGCGCGGCGGCCGTGACCCCGAGAAAATAGTCGCGGCGGCCCCTGGTATCGGCGGGGGATCGGGCCTATTGATTTAAGGCGTCCCGGTTTCCCGACGCGGGGAACCGGCGGTTCCCCCTTCTGAAAGCGCCGATGAGCGATCCAGTCCCGCAACCGTCCCCTTCCTCCTCCGACGTTCCGGTGGCGCGCCCCCGCGTCGTTCTCGCCGGGGCGTTGCTGTCGATGGTGCTGGCGGCCCTCGACCAGAACATCGTCAACACCGCGCTGCCCCGCATCGTCGGCGACCTGGGCGGCCTTGCCCACATGTCGTGGCTGGTCACCGCCTTCATGCTGACCGCCACCGCCACCACCACCCTGTACGGACGCCTGTCCGACACCCACGGCCGCAGGCCGCTGTTCTTTTTCGCCATCGGGGTGTTCCTGGTCGGCTCGCTGCTCTGCGGCCTGGCGCGGAGCATGACGCAGTTGATCGTCCTCCGCGCCTTGCAAGGGCTGGGGGCGGGCGGTCTGCTGGTCCTGGCGCAATCGGCGATCGGCGACGTCTTCAGCCCGCGCGAACGGCCGAAGTATCAGGGGCTGATCACCGGAGCCTTCGCCTTGGCCAGCGTCGCCGGGCCGTTGATCGGCGGCGGCATCACCTCGGTCGCGTCGTGGCGCTGGGTGTTCTTCGTCAACCTGCCGACCGCCGGGGCGGCCTTCGCCCTTGTCGCGCTGGGACTGAAGGACCGCGCCAGGGGCGAGCCCAAGCCGATCGACTACGCCGGGGTGCTGCTGCTCGCCGCGACCACCACCGCTCTTCTGCTCTGGATGGCCTGGGGAGGCAGCGAGTTCCCCTGGATTTCCCGCGAAAGCGCCCTGTTCGCCGCGACCGTCCTGGGGTTTTTCGTCCTGTTCGTGCGGCGCGAACGGGTCGCCCCCGATCCTTTGGTGCGCCTGGGGTTGCTCGCCAACGTCACCTATGCGCGCGGTCTGGCGATCGGCGGCATGATGACCTTCGCGATGATGGGATCGACGGTGTTCCTGCCGCTCTATTTCCAGTTGGTGCTGGGGATGGACCCGGCGCTCGCCGGGGCGATGCTGCTGCCGCAGGTGGCGGGGATGATACTGACCTCGGTGATCGGCGGGCGGATCGTTTCGCGCCTCGGCAGCGGGCGGTCGTTCCTGCTGACCGGGGTGGGGCTGGAGGCGGTCGCCCTGTTCAGCCTGTCGGGGTTCGCCGCGATCGGCGCGGGGCCATCGACCTTCCTGATTTCCACCTTCGCCCTGGGGCTGGGGATGGGGATGGGGATGCCCAACCTGACGGTGACGGTGCAGAACGCGGTGCCCTATCGCGAGCTCGGCGCCGCCACCGGGATGATGACCTTCATCCGCTCCCTGGGGGGCGCTGGGGGTGGCGGCCTCGGGCACGATCATGGCGCAGCATCTGGCGGCGGCGGTCGCCGGAGGGCGCTGGCGCGCGGGCGCGATGGACGCCCTGTCGCGCCTGTCGGCGGAACAGGCGGCGGCGGTGGTCGAGGTCTATCACGGCGCGCTGATGTGGTGCTTCGGCCTCAGCGGCGCGGTGATGACTCTCGCCCTCCTGTTGGCCTTCGGCCTGCCCGACCGCACCTTGCGCGACCGCATCGACGACCCCGCCGCCTGATCGGCGAGGCCGTCGGCGTTCAGGCGGTCGCCGTCAGATCGACGCAGCGGCGCAGCAGGTTCAAGCGGTGGCGGCGTCGCCAGCGCAGCACCACCAGGGCGGCGACGCAGGTCAGGCCGAAGGTGAAGCCGACCCACACCCCCAGGCCGCCCAGACCGCCCCAGAAGGCCAGGGCGGTGCCGACGGGCAGCGCCAGCAGCATGTGCCCGGTCAGGACGAAGGCCATGTGCATGCGGGTGTCCTTCAATCCGCGCAGCGCGCCCGCGCCGACCATCTGCGTGCCGTCGGCGATCTGGAACAGGGCGGCGAAGATCAGGAACTGGGTGGCGAGTCGCGTCACCGCGGCGGTCTCCGGCGCGCCGGAATCGAGGAACGGCGCGACCAGCCAATGTGGCAGGCCGAGCATGGTCAGGGCGGAGGCGCAGCCGAACCCCGCCGCGAAAATCAGCGCCACCCGTCCGGCGGTATCGACGCCCTCGCGGTCGCCGCCGCCCGCCCACAATCCGACGCGGATCGTCGCGGCCTCGCTCAGCCCCATCGGCACCATGAAGGCGAAGCCGCACAACTGCATGACGATGGCGTGGGCCGCCAGCCCGTCGGGTCCGAACCAGCCGACCGAGCCGCAGAACAGCAGCCCCTCCATCGCCGAGGCGACGCCGATCGGAAAACCGAGCCGCCAGAGGGCGAGGAAACGCGGCCAGTCGGGCCGCCACCAGCGCCCGAGCACCGAAAAGCGCGACAGGCGGCGGTCGGTCATGCAGGCTACCGCCAGGGCGGAGAACAGGAACAGGCTGGAGATCACCGAGGCGATCCCCGCACCCGCGAGCCCCGGCTCCGGCAGGCCGAAATGGCCGAATATCAGGGCGTAGTTGCCGATCGCGTTGACCGCGATGCCCGTCGTGGTGACCGCCAGGGTCAGGCGCGCCCGTCCCAGGGTCAGGGCGAAAAAGCGCAAGACCCAGAACCCCAACAGCGGAAAGATCATCCATTGCAGGATGCGCAGATAGGCCACGGCCTCCCGCGCGAGGTCCGGGTCCTGCCCCAGCCACAGGAACACCCTCGGGCCGTTCCACAGCACCGCCATGGCGATGGCGGCGTAGGCCCAGCAGACCCAGATCGCCTGCCGCACGGTGCGGCGGACGTCGCGCACCGCGTGCAGACCGCGACCGATGGCGTTGGCCATCATCGGCGCGGCGGCCATGCTGAGGCCGAATCCGACCATCATCATCATGTTCAGCAGGTTGGTCGCCAGGGCCGCCGCCGCCAGGGAATAGGGGGCGTAATGACCGATGAAGGCGGTATCGGTGACGAAGATCGCCATGTGCGTCAGATTGCCGAGGACGATCGGCAGGGCCAGGGCCAGCAGGGACCGGGCTTCGTCTTGCCAGCGGCGGGGCGCCGCGTGCGCTTGCGTCGTCATGTCAACTCCTCGGGGGGCCCCGAACATCAAAAACCCCGGTCATCGGTGATGCCGGGGTCGAAAGACGGGTGGGGAAAGGCGGGGCCTTTCGTGTCGCGCTTACTGGGCGAACATCCTCCGACGCACCGGAACCGGCATCATGGCGATGGCTGGGAAAAGCAGGAACATGGAGGCGATCCGGTGCGGCCTGAACGGAAGAGGGCGTACCTATAGCACACCCGCGATGGCGATGTCAGACCCTATTTCGGGCAGGTTTCGCCGCTCAGACCGCCCGCGATGCGCAGGGCCAGATCGCGCGTCGCCGCGCCCAGGGCGGCGGCGTCTTCCGCCGAGGCGCCGGGCAGGGGGGCGCGGGCGGCGGCGCGGCAGGCGGCGACCGGCCCGCCCGGCAGGCGGCGCAGGGTCCACGAGATTTCCACCGTCGCCGCGTCGCCGGGCACCGCGTCGAAGCGTTCGACCCGCGCCGCCAGGCGGTATTGCGGCAGGGCGGAGGCCGTCGCCGGAATCGGCGCGGCATAGATGTCGGCGGCGCGCCCGGCGCGCCACAGGGCATCGACCAGGACGGCGCGGATTTCCTCGGACGGCGGCGCCGCCCAGCGGTCGGAGTCCCGCACCTCCAGCCGCCCGGCGGCGTCGGAAAGGACCAGCGCGGCGCGGTCGATGCGCCCCGGCACCGCCACCGGCAGAACCTCCACCAGGCGCTCCGCGCCGCCGTTCCCGGCGGCGGCGGGCAGGGCGAGGCTGTGGTGCCGGATCGGCGGCGAACCGGCGCAGGCCGCCAGAAGGACCGAGGCGAGAACCGGGGGAACGATGCGGCGGGGGGTCATGGGGAGTCGTCCTTCCTTCCGCGAAGCAGGGATTCGGGCTGGCGGTCCAGGTTGTCGGCCAGGGTTTTGAGCGATCTGGCCGCTTCGGCCATGGCGCGCAGGGCGGCGCGCGCGTCCTGTTGCGCCGGGGCGTCGGCGGCCAGGGTCTGGGCGATCGCCGCCAGCGAGTCGCGCAACTCGGGCAGCAGGTCGCGCTCCGCCGTCGCCGACAGGCCGTCCAGGCGCACCAGCACCCGGTTGAGGTTGCGCCCGATGTCGTCGAAGGGCACCGCGTCCAGCTTTTTCAGGATGTCGCGCACCTGCTGCTGCAATTCCTCCAACTCGCCGGGGATGGTGGGCAGTTCCGGCACGCCGTCCTTGCCGACGACCAGGGCGGCGGGCTTGGCCTGGGGGAAGAAGTCGAGGGCGACGTACAGTTGCCCGGTGAGCAGACTGCCGGTGCGCAGTTGGGCGCGCAGGCCGCGCCTGACCAGCATCCGGGCGCGGGCGGCGGGGTTGGCCTTGCGCGTCGCCACCGCCTCGCCCAGTCGGTCGGGATAGATCACCGCCGTCACCGGCGCGGAAAAGACGTCGGTCGCGGCGTCGTAGTCGATGCGCACCGCGGCGACATGACCGATCCGCACCCCCCCGGAAATCCACCGGCGCGCCCACCGTCAGGCCGCGCACCGATCCTTGGAAGCGCAGCGTCACCACCTGCGGCTCGCCGTCGGGGGTGCGCAGCGCCTCCTCCCGGTCGGAAGCGATATCGAACGCCGCGCCCGGCTGGGCGGGGTCGCCGCCGCCCGGAGACTCGAAGGCGATGCCCCCCATCAGGATGCTGGACAGGGATTGGGTGCGCAGCGCCACGCCGTCGGCGTCGAGGCGCAGGTCGATGCCGCTGGCGTGCCAGAAGCGGCTGTCGGCGGTGACGAAGCGGTCGTAGGGGGAGCGGACGAAAATGCCGAGGGCGATGTGGCCGCCGTCGTTCTCCAGCGCGAAGCTTTCGACGTGGCCGACCTGGATGCGGCGGAAGTACACCGGCGATCCGACGTCCAGCGAGCCGATGTCCCCGGCGCGCAGGGAAAAGCGGCGGCCCGGCACGTCGGAAGCGACCACCGGCGGTTCCTCCGGCCCGTCGAACTCCAGACGGCGCTGCTCCGACCGCCCGGCATCGACGCCGATATAGGCTCCCGACATCAGGGTGCCCAGGCCCGAGACTCCGGTTCCTCCCAGGCGCGGACGCACCACCCAGAAGCGGCTGTCGGCGACGGCGAAGGACTCGGCGCTCTTGTCGAGGGCGATGTCCGCCAGGGCTCGCCTGCGGTCCTCGGACAGGCGCACCGCCCGCACCTCGCCGATATCGACGTTCTTGAACTTGACCTTGGTCTTGCCCGGCTCGATGCCCTCGGCGGTGGAAAAGGCGACGGTGATCTCCGGCCCTTTCTGTCGCACCACCTGCACCGCCAGGGACAGGCCGATCAGCGCCGCGACCAGGGGCACCGCCCAGATCAGCGAGGGCAGCCAGCGCGGCGGCGCGGCGATGACGGGGTCGGGATAATCAGGCGCGGTCATCGTCGGTCTCGGAGGCATCCCAGATCAGGCGGGGGTCGAAGCTGCGGGCGGCGAGGATGGTCAACACCACCACCGCGCCGAAGGCCGCCGGCCCGGCCTCGATCACCGCGAGGCCGTGGAAACGTACCATGCCGACCATCAGGGCGACGACGAAAATGTCCAGCATCGACCAACGTCCGACGATCTCGACGATGCGGAAAAGCTGGGCGCTCTGCCGCAGTCCCCGCCGCCGTCCGCGCCTGGCCGCCACCGCCAGCGCGGCGAGGCACAGCAGCTTGGCCATCGGCACGAAAATGCTGACCAGGAAAATCAGCGCCGCCAGATCCGGCGAGCCGGAGGTCCAGAAATATACGATGCCGCTCATGATGGTGTCGGACTCCCGCCCCAGCAGGGACGTGGTCTCCATCATCGGCAGCAGATTGGCGGGCAGGTACAGGATCGCCGCGCCGTCCACCGCGCGGGTTTCCCACAGCGCCTTCAGGTCGAAGCTCAAGATCGTCGCCAGCAGCACGGTCAAGGCGGCGAAGGCCCACAGCGCGGTGCCGGGCAGAACGCGCGCCAGATGCGACAGCTTGACCAGGGCGACCAGCACCCCGAGCATGAACACCTCGATCATCCCCCAGGGGCGCAGCGCCTGCACCGCGCGCAGCAGCGGCGCGGCGCGCGGCGCGTTCGGGTCGCGCCGCCGGATCAGCAGCGCGGCCAGCAGCGCGGTCAGTTCCAGCGCCGGGAAGCCGAGGGTGGTGGCGAAGGCCAGCGCCGCCACCAGTTGCCGCCCCTCGCCCCACAGGGCGGTAATGCTGCCGAACAGGGTGGCGCGGTTGCTCTGCCCCTGCACCGACAACTCGACGATCGGCGTCAGGTTGGCGATCAGCAGCAGGATCAGGGCGGCCAGCACCAGCGCCAGAAGCTGGTCGGGGGACAGACGGGGGGCGCGGCAGAGCACCGCGCCGCAGCGGGCGCAACAGGCCTTCTGCCCCGGACGCAACGCCGGACGGTGAAAGACCGCGCCGCAATCGTGACAGGCGATCAGGTCGGGCAGGGGGGGGCGGGCATGGCGGTGCGGATCAGCGTCCCGTCCAGGTCGGCTGGCGCTTTTCCAGGAAGGCGGAAATTCCCTCGCGCGCGTCGGCGGTTTGCAGGTTGTCGGCCATCACCTCGCGGGTGAAGGCATAGGCGGCGGCGAGCGGCATTTCCGCTTGGGCCTGGCAGGCGGCCTTGCCCATCGCCAGGGTCTTCGGCGACTTCGCCGCGAGGCTTCGGGCCAGCGCCGCGACCCGGTCGGCCAGGGCGGCGGCGGGGACGATCTCGTTGATCAGGCCGATGCGCAGGGCGGTGGCGGCATCGACCATTTCGCCGGTCAGCAGCAGTTGCAGGGCGTGCTTCGGCGCCACGGCGCGGGTCAGCGCCACCATCGGCGTCGAGCAGAACAGGCCGATGTTCACCCCCGGCGTGGCGAAGCGCGCGCCTTCCTCGGCCACCGCCAGATCGCAGCTCGCCACCAGTTGGCAGCCCGCCGCGGTGGCGATGCCGTGAACCCTGGCGATCACCGGCTTGGTCATCCTGACGATCGCCTGCATCGCGTCGCCGCACAGGCCGAACAGCTCCACCGCATAGGTGCGGTCGAAATCCTGGTCGCGCATTTCGCGCAGGTCGTGCCCGGCGCAGAACGCCGGACCCGCGCCTGCGATCACCACCACCCGCGCCGTCGCGTCTTCCGACGCGCGGGAAAGAGCCGCCATCAGCGCCTTCAGCATCGGCAACGACAGGCTGTTGCGGGACTGCGGGCGGTTCATCGTCAGCGTCGCGACGCCCTGCGCGGCCTCGTACAGAACGAACGGTTCCTCGGTCATGGCGGATTCTCCCGGATGATGTGTGCCGCCCGTCAGGGTAGGCCGAGTCTCCCGGCCTGTCGAGGCGCTTGGCGTTGCGCCGCCAAGCGCCGGGCGGTATAGGGGACGGGAGGGATTGCGAAGGATGGACCGGAATGAACCACGAAGGCGCGCTGGCCGCGATCGGCCACACCGCGATGATCGAGGACGTGGTGATCGAACTGGGGGAAAACGGCCTGCCCAACACCTTCGTCCCCGGGCGCAATATCCTGTTCCTCACCCTGGCGGCGGCGGTGGCCTATCGACGCAGCTTGCGCCACGTCGTCATCGGCGTCTGCGAGACCGACTATTCCGGCTATCCCGACTGCCGCGACGACACCGTCAAGGCGGTGCAGGTGGCGCTCAACCTCGGCATGGAAAGCCGCTTCGTCCTGCACGCGCCGCTGATGTGGGTCGATAAGGCGGAAACCTGGGCGCTGGCGCACCGCCTGGGCGGAGACGCCCTGGTCGGAATGATCGTCGAGCGCACCCATAGCTGCTATCTTGGCGAACGCGCGATCCGCCATGCCTGGGGTTACGGCTGCGGCGACTGCCCGGCCTGCCGCCTGCGCGCCGCCGGGTGGGACCGCTGGGCGGGCGGGGGCAGAGGAGGCTGAAGATGTTCTGGCTGGTCTCGTTTTCCCTGTTGTGGGGCGTCGCGGTGATGACGCCCGGCCCCAACGTCATCCTGGTCAGCGGCGCGGCGCTCGATTCCTCGCGTCGGGTGGCGGCGCTGACGGTGGCGGGAATTCTTTGCGGCACCGTGGTCTGGGGAACCGCCGGGTTCTTCGGCGTCGGCCTGCTGTTCCGCGCCGCGCCCTGGCTTTACGCCGGGCTGAAGCTGGCGGGCGGGGCGTACATCGTCTACCTCGGCGTCAAACTGCTGCTGAAGGGGCCGCAGGCCGGTCCGGCCCTGGCCGCCAGCGGGCGCGGCGCCGGGCGGCGGGCGTTCCGGCGCGGCCTGACGACGCAGCTCTCCAATCCGAAAAGCGGCGCCTTCGTCGCCACCATCTTTTCCGCCACCCTGCCGCAGGATGCGCCCCTGTCGGCGGGGATCGCCGCGATCCTGGCGATGGTGACGATCTCCGGCCTGTGGTACGGCGGCTTGTCCTGGGGGCTGGGGCTGGCGCGGGTGAAGGCGGCCTATCTGAAGTCGCGGCGCTTCGTCGAGCGCGCGGCGGGCGCGCTGTTCGTCGCCTTCGGGCTGGAAATCGCGCTGAAGAAATAGAACGGGGAAAAGCGGGGGAAAAGGAAGATTGGCGCGCCCGGCGGGATTCGAACCCACGACCTTCGGCTTCGGAGGCCGACACTCTATCCATCTGAGCTACGGGCGCGCATGCCTTCGCAGGGGGCGGACTGTATCAACCCGGCGGGTCCATGGCAACGGCTGAATTGCGGGCAGGGGGCGCGCCCGGCGGGATTGTGAAAACGCGGGGCAAACCCACGTTTTCATCCTCGGGCCTTGCCCTCGGACCGCCGCTTCGCGGCGTCGCGCGTCGGTGTTGCCGCCGCGCCGAACCCAAGGACCTTCGGCTTCGGAGGCCGACAGGCCATCCATCCGGGCCAGAGCCTTTCCCAGTCACATCAACCCGGCATCGATGCGGCAACGGCTAAAATCACCTCCGGTCCGCGTTCTCGCGGGTGAGGCGCAGGAACACCTCCTCCAGGTCGGGCTCGACGGTCGAGATGTCAGCGATCGCCAGGCCGCAGGCGGGCAGGGCGTTCAGCAGGGCGGGAATGCCGCCGTCGTCGCGCCGCACCCGGAAGGCCAGGCCGCGCGGCCCGGTCCGAACCGGCGCGAAGGAGGCAAGAACGGCGGGAATCTCCGCCATGTCCTCGGCGAAGCGCACCTCCACCACCTTGCTCTTCAGCCGCGCCAGCAGGCGGTCCCGCGATTTGCAGGCGACCAGTTCGCCGTGGCGCAGGATCGCGATGGTCTCGCAGTTGTCCTGCGCTTCCTCCAGATAGTGGGTGGTCAGCAGGATGGTGTGGCCCTGGGCGTTCATTTCGCGGATGGTCTGCCACAACTGCTGGCGGAGTTCCACGTCCACTCCGGCGGTGGGTTCGTCCAGCACCAGGATTTGCGGATTGTGGACCATCGCCTTGGCGATCAGAAGGCGGCGGCGCATCCCGCCCGACAGGGCGCGGGCATAGGCGGTGGCCTTGTCGGCCAGGCCGACGGCTTCCAGGATTTCGTCGGTGCGGCGTTCCGCCTTGGGGATGCCGTAGTACCCCGCCTGCACCTCCAGGGTTTCGCGCGGGGTGAAGAAGGGGTCGAGGTTGAGTTCCTGCGGCACGATGCCGATGGCGCGCCGCGCCTGGCGGGAATCGGCGTCGATGTCGTGCCCCCAGATCGACACCCGCCCTGAGGTCTTGATCACCAGCCCGGCCATGATGTTGATCAGGGTCGATTTGCCCGCGCCGTTCGGCCCCAGCAGGGCGAACATCGCGCCGCGCGGCACGGAAAACGACACCGAGCGCAACGCCGGGGGGCGTTCCCTGCCGTCGCGGGCGCGATAGGTCTTGGACAGGTTTTCGATGACGATGGCGTGATCCGGCGGGACGGGCATGACGGAACCGTTGGCAATGGAGCGTCCCCCTACAAAGGCGCGCGCGCCCCGTCTGTCAAGTCCGCGCGACTTGGGGTAGGATCGTCCCCCGTTCGCATTTCTTGGGAATCCGCCATGCCGGAAAACGTCGCCGCCGCAACCTTCGCCCACGATTCCGCCTCGACCGGGGTCGGCGCGTGAACCGGCCCCGCCCCACCCTGCATCTGGTCGATGGTTCGGGATATATTTTCCGCGCCTATCACGCCCTGCCGCCGATGACCCGTCCCGACGGCACCCCGGTGAACGCGGTCTATGGCTTCACCGCGATGCTGCTGAAGCTGATCGCCGACCTGGACGCGGCGTATCTGGCGGTGGTCTTCGATTCGGCGCGGAAGACCTTCCGCAACGACATCTATCCCGACTACAAGGCCAACCGTCCGCCGCCGCCCGAGGATCTGGTGCCGCAGTTCCCCCTGATCCGCGAGGCCGCCGCCGCCTGCCAGGTGGAGAGCCTGGAGATGGAGGGGTTCGAGGCCGACGACCTGATCGCCACCCTGGCGGACAGAGGCGTCGCGGCGGGGTTCGACGTGGTGGTGGTGTCCGCCGACAAGGATCTGATGCAACTGGTGCGTCCGGGGGTTTCCCTGTTCGACCCGATGAAGAATCGCGACATCGATGAGGCGGCGGTGCGCGAGAAATTCGGCGTCGCGCCGGACAAGGTGATCGACGTGCAGGCGCTGGCCGGGGATTCCAGCGACAACGTGCCCGGCGTTCCCGGCATCGGCGTCAAGACCGCGGCGCAGTTGATCGACCGCTTCGGCGATCTGGACGCGCTGCTCGTCCGCGCCGACGAGATTTCCCAGCCCAAACGCCGTCAGGCGCTGATCGACCATGCCGAACTGGCGCGGATTTCCCGCCGTCTGGTGACCCTGGATCGCGCCGCGCCGCTGGACGTGGACCTGGAAACCCTGGCGGTGCGCGATATCGACGCCGGGGTGCTGAAGACCTTCCTGGAGACTCAGGGCTTTCGCAGTCTGGTCGCCCGCACCGCCGGGCTGAAGCGCGCGTCCGCCGCATCCCGGCCTGCCGATGCGCCGTCTGTCAATGCGCCGTCCGCCGCGCCGGGCGGCGTCGCATTGCCCGAATTGCCGCCGGTGGACCGCTCCCTCTATCGCCTGATCGACGACGAGGCGGAGCTTGCCCGCTGGGTGGCGCGCGCCCGCGACCGGGGGATGGTGGCGGTGGATACCGAAACCACCGGCCTCGACCCGCTGGCGGAGCGTCTGGTCGGGGTGTCGCTGGCCCTGGGGCCGAACGACGCCTGTTACATTCCGTTGCGTCACGGCCTGATCGAGGCCGAGCCGCAGGACGGCGGCTTCGACTTCGGCTCCGCCCACGTCGCCGCGCCGAAGCAGATTCCGGTGGCCCGCGCCGTGGCGATTCTCGCGCCGCTGCTCGCCTCCCCCGGCGTTTTGAAGATCGGCCACAACATCAAGTTCGACATGCACGTCCTGGCGGGCGAGGGGCTTCCGGTTTCGCCGATCGACGACACCATGGTGATGTCCTATGCCCTGGACGGCGCGGCGCACGGTCACGGCATGGACGAACTGGCCCTGTTGCACCTGGACCACCGGACCATCCCCTTCTCCGAGGTTTGCGGCAAGGGCAAGAGCCAGATCACCTTCGACAAGGTGCCGTTGGATCGGGCCCTGGCCTATGCCGCCGAGGACGCCGACGTCACCTGGCGTCTGCACGCCCTGTTGCGGGCGCGGCTGTTGCAGGAACGCCGGGTGGGCGTCTACGAACGCTTCGACCGGCCCCTGGTGCGCATCCTCTTCGACATGGAGGAAGCGGGGGTGGCGGTGGACCGGGCGGCGCTGACCGCGATGAGCGCCGATTTCGCGGCGCGCATGGCGGCGCTGGAGCAACAGGTCCACGCCCTCGCCGGGGAGGCGTTCAACCTCGCCTCGCCGAAGCAGTTGGGGGAGATTCTGTTCGACAGGATGTCCCTGCCCGGCGGGCGGAAAAGCGGCAAGACCGGCGCGTACTCCACCGACGCCGAGGTTCTGGACGATCTGGCGGCGCAGGGGCACGATCTGCCCGCCCGCGTCCTCGACTGGCGGCAGTTGCAGAAGCTGAAATCCACTTACGCCGACGCCCTGGTCGGTCAGATTAACCCGAAAACCGGGCGGGTCCACACCACCTTCGCCCAGACCATCACCACCACCGGCAGGCTTTCCTCCACCGATCCGAACTTGCAGAACATTCCGATCCGGACGGAGGAAGGCCGCCGCATCCGTCAGGCGTTCGTCGCCGCGCCGGGCAACGTTCTGGTCTCCGCCGACTATTCGCAGATCGAACTCCGCCTGATGGCGCACGTCGGCGACGTCGTGGCGTTGAAGCAGGCCTTCGCGGCGGGCGCGGACATCCACGCCGCCACCGCGTCGCAGGTCTTCGGCGTGCCGATCGAGGGCATGGACCCGATGCTGCGCCGCCGCGCCAAGGCGATCAACTTCGGCATCATCTATGGGATTTCGCCGTTCGGGTTGGCGCGCCAGCTGGACATCCCGCAGGGGGAGGCGAAAAGCTACATCGAGGCCTATTTCGCCCGCTATCCGGAAATCCGGGCCTATATGGAAGCCACCAAGGATTACGCCCGGGCGCACGGCCATGTGCTGACCCTGTTCGGTCGGGTCTGCGCCACCCCGGGGATCGCCGCGACCAACCCGGCGCAGCGCGCCTTCGCCGAACGCGCCGCGATCAACGCGCCGATCCAGGGCGGCGCCGCCGACATCATGAAGCGGGCGATGATCGGGGTGGAGCGCGCGCTGGCCGACGCAGGCCTGGCCGCGCGCAGCCTGTTGCAGGTTCACGACGAACTGGTCTTCGAGGTGAAGGCGGAAGACGCCGACGCCCTGATCGCCCTGATCAAGCCGGTGATGGAAGGCGCCGCCGACCTTTCCGTGCCGCTGGTGGTGGACGCGGGCAAGGGAGGTTCCTGGGCCGAGGCCCACTGACGCGGCGGGGGTGGCTTCCGTCCGGCGTTTCCGGAGGGCCACCCCGGCGGCGGCGATTTTTCCCGCCCGTGTTGCGATTGAGTCTTGATTCGGGCGGCGCGCCGTGGAATAGTCCGGTCCGGATAAGGTATATTATAACATTAACACCTTGATCCGGCGCCCTCCGCGAGGGGAGAATGCGGAAGGGCAAGAAAACGGATCGGCGGCTCCGGAGGGGGAAACCCGGGCGCGCCGATGGGGAACACCGCGCCGGTGGGCCGAAGCGGCGCATCATTGGGGATGAGGTTCATGTTGTTCGGAGTTTTGCGCCGGTCGGCTTTGCTGGCCGGGGTCTGTTGCCTGCCGTTCGGGGCGGCCTGCGGCGCGGCGTTCGCCGACGATGCCGCCGACACGTCGGCGGAGAAGGTCGACGAAGTGGTGGTGACGACCAAGAGGGACGCCATCCCCGAGAACATTCCCGCCTCCATCGAGGGGATGTCGATCGAGGAAATCCGCGACTATTCGAACGCGGTCACCGTCACCGGCATGTTGAAGTATCTGCCCAGCATGACCGAAACCGGTCGCTATGCCGGGGCGTCCACCGCCTATCTGCGCACCCGCACCACCAAGGACATGTCGCAGACCATGATCTATGCCGACAACTTGCTGTTGTCGGACTACATGGCGGCGAGCAACGGCGCGCGCCTGGGTGCGATCTCGCCGGAAAGCATCGAACGCATCGACGTGATCTACGGTCCGTTCTCGGCGCTCTATCCCGGCAACTCGATGGGCGGCGTCACCGTGCTCAAGACCCACATGCCCGATAAGTTCGAGGCGCACGGCTCGGTCAAGGATTTCCGCACCAACCAGGACATGTACGGCACCCACGACAGCTTCGATTCCTATGAAGCCGCGGCCTCGGCGGGCGACCGCCAGGGGCCGTTGTCGTTCCTGATCGGCGGCAGCCACCTGGACACCTATACCCTGCCGATCACCTTTCCCTCGGTGAACGTCAGCAGCGGCGTCGCGCCGACCACCGGCACCCCGGTCGGCGGCTACTACCAGGACAAGGACAGTCCGGCGTCGATCGCTACATCATCGGTTCCGGCTATGCCTATCACATCCTTGAAGACAACATGAACGTCAAGGTCGGCTACGACATCGCCCCGGCGTTGCAGGCGACCTATACCGTCGCCCTGATGACCAAGGACCAGACCACCACAGCCGAGACCTATCTGCGCGACGCGGCGGGCAACTCGGTCCGCACCGGCAACGTGGTGATCAACGGGTTGCAGTACAACCTCAATTCCGTCTCCTGGCAGCCGACCAAGCTGTACGAAACCACCCTGCTCAACGGCGCGTCGCTGAAAAGCGACACCGGCGGAACCTGGGATTTCGAGGCGGCGGTCAGCAACACCACCTTCCTGGAAAACTACAACCGCGTCGGCAGCAAGACCGACTGGAGCGAGACCGCCGCCGGCACCGTCACCTATACCGACGGCAGCGGTTGGACCAACGCCGATCTGCGCGGCATCTGGCGGCCCGATGGCCACAAGGACGGCGAGCACGAGGTTTCCTTCGGCTATCACGTCGATCAGTACAACCTGAATTCGACGGTCTATGCCACCAACGGCAGTTGGAAGGCCAATCACGGCGACCGGGTGACCTCGGCGCAGGAAGGCAGCACCCGTACCCAGGCGCTTTATATCCAGGACGTCTGGAACTTCGCCCCGGACTGGACTCTGACCGTCGGCGGACGCGGCGAGTTCTGGCAGGCGTTCGACGGCATGAACCAGAACAGTTCGGGCAGCCGGGCGTATTATGACGACCGCAGCGCCAAGCGGTTTTCGCCCAAGGCGGCTCTCTCCTGGCAGATGACGCCGGAAATCAACCACCGGCTTTCGGTGGGCAAGGCCTACCGCTTCCCCACCGTCGGCGAGATGTTCCAGGCGGTCACCACCGGCACCGCGCTGACCGAAAACAACCCCGGCCTCAAACCGGAAAACGTCAACGCGGTGGAATGGGCCACCGAGTACACGGTGGGGCGCAACCGGGTGCGCGGGTCGCTGTTCCTGGAACAGCGCCAGGACGCCCTGGTCAGCCAGACCTCCACCTTCAACGGCGGCAGTTCCAAGACCTATTACCAGAACTACGAAGAGGCGATGGTGAAAGGCGTCGAACTGGTGGCGGAAAGCCGGGGCCTGATCCATCCCGACTTCGACCTCAGGGGCAGCCTGACCTACGTCGATTCCGAAATCACCAAGAACCAGGCGCGCAATCAGGCCGAGGGCCATCCCCTGCCCTATATCGCGCGCTGGCGCGCCAACCTGATGGGCACCTATCGCCCCAGCCAGGACCTCAGTTTGTCGGTGTCCGGACGCTTCCTCCACGACCTCAGCAGCACCGACGACGGCAGCGACGTCAACTACGACGAAAACGGCTACGGCATGGGGGATACCCACCTCGTCTTCGACACCCGCGCCAACTACAAGGTGACCGAGAACGTCACCCTGTCCGCCGGCATCGACAACCTTTTCAACGAGGAATACTGGGGCGGCCACCCCTATTCGATGCGCACCTTCTTCACCGAGATGCGCTTCGATTTCTAAGGGAGGAAAACGCCGATGAACCGCACGGTGACGGGTGTGCAGGACGCTTCCGACGAGATCCCGTGTTGGCTGGGGGCCGTCGAAGGCGGCGACCGGGGCAGGCGGGGGGTCATCGCCTTCGCCCTGGTCGTGTCCCTGCATGTGCTGGCGGTCTATGCCTTCGCCTCGGGCATGGCGCGCAAGGTGGTGCAGGTGCTGCAAAAGCCGGTGGAGGTGGCGGTGGTCGAGGAGCGCGTCGTGGTGCCCGAGATGACCGATACCCTGCCGCCGCCGTCCCTGAACGCGCCGCCGCCCTTCGTGCCCCTGCCCGAGGTGAAGATCGAACGGCCTCCGGCGCCCAAGGCGATCACCACGGTCAGCGCGGAAAAGCCGCCCGCGCCGGTTTCGCTGCGTCAGGGGCCGGTGTCGGCAACCGCCAAGCCGACGGTTTCGGCGGCGATCAACCCCAGGGCGGCCTGCGCCGCGCCCAGGTATCCCGCCGCGTCGCGCCGCAACGGCGAGGAAGGGGCGGTGCTTCTGATGTTCCTGGTCGATGAGTCCGGTCGGGCGATCGAAAGCCGGATCGAGAAGAGCAGCGGCCATCCCAACCTCGACGAGGCGGCGCGCCAGGCCTTGGGCCTGTGCCGCTTCGTCCCCGGCCGGGTCAACGGCAAGCCGGTGAAGGCGTGGGCCAAGATCCGGTACGTCTGGAAAATCGAATGATGACAGGAGAAACCATGATGATCGCATTCCGTCTTGCGCGCCGTTCGGGCCTCGCCTGGCGTGCGCCGCCCTGCTGGCTGCGGCGACGATCTGCGCCGCCGAGGCGGCTTCCCCGTCCGGGTCGGCGATGCCATCCGCCGCCGAACCCGCTGCGACCGCCGCCACGAATCCCCCGGCGGCGGTCGCGGAAGCTCCTTCCGCCGATCCGGCATCCGATCCGGCGGCCTTGTCCGCGCCGCCGCCCGCCCCGGACGAGGCCGAGGTGGAGAACCCCTACGGCCTGAATGCCCTGTGGGCGCAGGGCGACATGGTGGTGCGCGGCACCCTGATCCTGCTGGCGATCATGTCGATGGGCAGCTGGTATATTCTGGTCAGCAAGCTGATCGAACAGCAGCGCATGCTGGGGCAGGCGGACGAGGCCAACGCTTCGTTCTGGCGGGCGGCTTCGGTGCGCGAGGGCGTCGTCGCGATGCGCCAGGAGAACCTGTTCCGCGCCATCGCGGGCGCGGGCCTGCTGGCCAAGGAAGGCCACCGCGACACCCTGGCGGAAAGCGTCGATCTCAACTCGTGGGTGACGATGTCGCTGCAACGGGCGATCGGCGGGGTGATCAACCGCTGTCAGTGCGGCCTGGCGTTTCTGGCGACGGTGGGGTCCACCGCGCCCTTCGTCGGCCTGTTCGGCACGGTGTGGGGGATCTATCACGCCCTGACCGCGATCGGCATCGCCGGGCAGGCGTCGCTGGACAAGGTGGCGGGCCCGGTCGGCGAGGCCCTGATCATGACCGCCATCGGTCTGGCCGTCGCCATCCCCGCGGTGATGGGCTACAACTGGCTGACCCGTCGCAACAAGGTGGTGATGGAACGGGTCAACGCCTTCGCCTCGGACCTGCATACCGTGCTGCTGGGGGGGCGAGGCGCATGTCGTCGAGCGCGCCCGTCCGCGCCTCTTCCGGGCGGGGTCCGCCGTCCGCGCCGCCAAGGGCTAGGGCGATGGCCTTCACCGCTCAGGACCGGGGAGACGACGACTTCGTCGTGGCGATCAACACCACGCCGCTGGTCGATATCATGCTGGTGTTGCTGATCGTCTTCCTGATCACCATTCCGGTGGCGATTCACACCGTTCCGGTGAAGTTGCCCCAGGAAAGCAGCCGCCCCAACACCCCGTCTCCCACCAACATCACCCTTGCCGTCGATGGCGAGGGCCGGGTCTTCTGGAACCAGGCCTTCGTCCCCGACGGGGCGACCCTTCTGGAGCGTCTGAAGACCGTCGCGGTGGCCCAGCCACAACCGGAAATCCACATCCGGGGCGACCGCGAGGGCCGCTACGAATTCGTCGGTCGGGTGGTTCTCGCCTGCCAACGGGCGGGAATCGTCAAGATCAGCTTCGTCACCGAACCCGTCTCCGACGGTTGAGGAGGAAACCTCCATGTCCATGTCCCTGACCTCCGGCGACGACGACGATCTGATGGCGGAAATGAACACCACGCCCCTGATCGACGTGATGCTGGTGTTGCTGATCATGCTGATCATCACCGTGCCGATGCAGATTCACGCGGTGAAGCTGGATATGCCCGCTCCCGGCGCGCCCGCCTCGGCGGCGGAGCCGCCGCCGGTGGTCACGGTGGGCATCGATTTCGACGGCACCCTTCTGTGGGACGGCGAAACCGTGCCGGGCCTGGATGTGCTGGACGCGCGCATCGCCGTCCTCGCCGCCCAGCCGATCCAGCCGGAGTTCCACGTCCGTCCGCACAAGCTGGCCTCCTATGGGGTCGTCGCGGCGGTGATGTCGCGGGCGCATCGTCACGGCCTGTCGCGCATCGGCATCGTCGGCAGCGAACAATTCATCGAATGATCCACCGAGGCTCCGTATGATCAACCATCGCATTCACCGTTGTTTTTTCCTTTTGTGCGCGGTTCTGCTGTTCGGGCCGGTCCTTCCGGCTTCGGCGAAGTCCCCGAAGCTCGGGGGCGACCGCGAGGTCACCCTGACCGTCCGCCCCGAACTCGGCGAACCGGTCCAGGCGGCGCAGGAACTGGTGCGGGCCCACAAGTTCAAGGAGGCGCTGCTCAAGCTGCGCGAGGCGGACAAGGTCGAGGGCAAGACCGACTTCGAGATCAAGGTCCTGGAACAGACCCGCCTGATCGCGGCCACCGGCGCCGACGATCCGGCGACCGCCGCCGCCGCGTTCGGCGTCCTCGACCGGCATCTCGCCGACGCCGAACAGCGCGGCCAGTTCCTGCGCGGCATCGGCGGCAGCTATTACCGCGTCAAGAACTATGCCAAGGCCGCGCAGTGGCTGGAGCGCTATTTCAAGGAAGGCGGGAACGACGTCGCCACCCGCTCCCTGCTGCCGATGTCGTATTTCCTGGCGGGCGACGACAAGGCGGCGCGCGCCGCCGCCGCCGCCCAGATCGCGGCGGTCGAGGCGAACGGCAACGCGGTGGCCTCGGAAAGCCTGTACCGCGTCGCTCTCGACGCGGCGGTGCGGATGAAGGACGAGGCGGGGGCCGCCATGGCGCTGGAACGCCTGGTCGCGGCGCATCCCAAGCCGATCTATTGGTCGCACCTGCTGCGCAGGCTGGAGGCCGGAACCGTCCTGCCGGACCGTTTGAAGCTCGACCTCGCCCGTCTGCGGATGGCGGTCGGCGCGGCGGGGGCGGCGGAAATCGTCGCCCTGGCGGAGGATGCCCTGCACCGGGGGTTCCCCGGCGAGGCCAAGGCGGCGTTGGAGTCCGGTTATGCGAAGGGAATCCTTGGGTCCGGCGACGGCGCGGCGCGTCAGGCCCGCCTGCGCGCCGCCGCCGTCAAGGCGGCGGCGGACGACCTTAAGGGGCTTGCCGCGGCGGAAGCCGAGGCCCGCGCCAAACCGAAGGGCGACCCCCTGATCAATGCCGGACTGGCGGCGATGGGACACGGCGACGCCGCGAAGGCGGTCTCGCTGATCGAGGAAGGCATCGCCAAGGGCGCGCAGCATCCCGCCGAGGCCAGGTTGCATCTGGGGGTCGCGCAGGTCGCCGCCAAGCAGAAGGCGAAGGCGGTCGCCACCTTCAGGGCCGTCGCCAGGGAATCGGCGGGCGGAGTTTCCACCCTCGCCCGCCTGTGGCAAATTCATTTGGGGCAGGGGCGCGGCTGATCCTCGTTCCCGCCGCCACCAAAAAACGCCCCGGAGTTTCCTCCGGGGCGTTTTTCGTCGCGTTGCGCGATGCCTCAGGCCTTGGCGCGGATCGCCACCGCCTTCACCGCGTCCGAGACATGGTCCGCGTACTGCTTGAAGTTGGCCTCGAACATTCCGGCCAGCTTGGCGGCGGTGGCGTCGTAGGCGGCCTTGTCGGCCCAGGTCTGGCGCGGCTTCAGCACCTCCGGCGGCACCCCCGGGCAGGTGTCGGGGACCAGCATGCCGAATACCGGATCGGGGGTGAAACTCGCCTTCGCCAGATGCCCGTCGAGGGCGCCGTGGACCATGGCGCGGGTGTGGGCGATCTTCATCCGGTGGCCGACCCCATAGGGGCCGCCCGACCAGCCGGTGTTGACCAGCCAGCAGTCGGTGCCGTACTTCCGCATCAATTTCGCCAAGAGTTCGCCGTATTCCCACGGGCGGCGCGGCATGAACGGCCCGCCGAAGCAGGTGGAGAAGGTCGCCGAGGGTTCGGAGACGCCCTTTTCCGTTCCCGCGACCCGCGCGGTGTATCCGGACAGGAAGTGGTACATCGCCTGTTCCGGCGACAGCTTGGACACCGGCGGCAGAACGCCGAAGGCGTCGGCGGTGAGCATGATGATGTTGTTCGGGTGCCCGCCCAGTCCGGAGTCCGAGGCGTTGGGGATGAACCACAGCGGGTACGAGCCGCGGGTGTTTTCGGTGTAGCGGTCGTCGGTCAGGTCGAGCCGCCGGGTGTTGGGGTTCATCACCACGTTTTCCAGGATGGTGCCGAAGCGGCGCGTGGTGGCATAGATTTCCGGCTCCGCCTCGGCGGACAGGTTGATCACCTTGGCGTAGCAGCCGCCCTCGAAGTTGAACACGCCCTTGGGGCCCCAGCCGTGTTCGTCGTCGCCGATCAGGGTGCGCGACGAATCGGCGGACAGGGTGGTCTTGCCGGTGCCGGACAGGCCGAAGAAGACGGCGGTGTCGCCGTTCGGACCGATGTTCGCCGAGCAGTGCATCGGCAGGATATCCTTCGGCGGCAGCAGGAAGTTGAGCACCGAGAAGATCGACTTCTTGATCTCGCCGGCATAGGAGGAGCCGCCGATGATCACCAGCTTGCGGGTGAAGTTGGCGATGACGAAGACGCCGGTGCGGGTGGCGTCGCGGGTCGGGTCGGCGAGGAACGACGGCACCTGAAGGACGGTGAATTCGGGAACGAAGTTCTCCATTTCCTCTTGCGTCGGGCGGATGAACATGTTGCGCGCGAAGTGGGCGTGCCAGGCCTGTTCGGTGATGATGCGCACCGCCAGGCGGCTGCCTTCGTCGGCGCCGGCCCAGCAGTCCTGAACGAACACGTCGCGGCCGGTCATGTAGTCGATCATTCGCGCCGCCAGGGCGTCGAAGTGGTCGCGGTCGAAGGGGACGTTGACCTTGCCCCAGTCGATGGTGTCGGCGGTGATGTCGTCCTTCACCGTGTACTTGTCGCCGGGCGAGCGGCCGGTGTGCTCGCCGGTCAGGGCGACGAACGCGCCGTAGCGGGACAGGTGGCCCTCGTTGCGCTTCACCGCCATTTCGACCAGCTGGGCGGTGGAGAGGTTCCAATAGACCCGCTCGACGCCGGAAAGGCCAAGCTTGTCCACGCCATGTTTGCTGATCACGGGACCGAGATTTTCCAAGGTTTGTTTCTCCCCACATCGGTTGGCGGCGGCTGCTTGCCGTGCCGGTTGTTTCTTACGCTTTTCGCCCGTTCGCGTTCCGGGCGCGACGTCGCGGCGTTCGCGGAACGCGAATTCCCGTCCTTCTCCTGAACCCAGAATACCCTGCTTCGGCATTTGCCGGAACCGGTCAGTGCGAATGGATTATGACGAATTGCCGTGAATGGGAACCACCTTCATCGTAAGATCGGTCGGAAGATCGAATCGGAACCGTGGGGGCGGGCGATGCCGTCTGGATTTCTTCGTGGCGTGGGCGTGGTATTCGGGCTTTTCGTGGGGCTGGCCGTTCCGGCGGCGGCGGGCGAGATCGGGGTCGAAAACGTCTGGGCGCGCGCCTCGGCGGGGGCGGCGCGCAATGGCGCGGCCTTCATGATCATCGAGAATCGCGCCGCGACCGACGATGCCCTGGTCGCCGCCCATGCCCGGGTCTCCGACACGGTGGAACTGCACACCCACATCGACGACGGCGGGGTGATGCGGATGCGCAAGGTCGATCGCATTCCGGTTCCGGCGGGCGGCCGCGTCGCCTTGCGGCCTGGCGGCCTGCATGTGATGTTCATCGGCCTCAAGGCCCCCCTGGCCGAGGGGGAGCGATTCGATCTTGCCCTCGACTTCGAGACGGGGGGCGGGTTCTGGTGCCGGTCACGGTGCGGGGGGCGGGGGCGCGGTGATGCCGGACGCCGAAAAGGGCTGGGGGCGGGACGCGATTTTTGCCACAATCGCCTTGTACCGACGAGGTCGCAACGCCGCGCAGGGAGGAAAGACCCGTGTCCTACACGATTACCCTGGTCGATGACGACCGGAACATTCTGACGTCGGTTTCCATGGCGCTGGAGGCCGAGGGCTTCAACGTCGCGCAGTATCACGACGGGGCCGAGGGGCTGGCCGGGATCGCCGCCACGCCGCCGGATCTGGTGGTGCTGGACATCAAGATGCCGCGCATGGACGGCATGGAAATGCTGCTGGAACTGCGCAAGAATTCGGCGGTGCCGGTGATTCTTCTGACCTCCAAGGACGAGGAAGTGGACGAGGTCCTGGGCCTGCGCATGGGCGCCGACGACTACATCAAGAAGCCGTTCTCGCAACGCCTTCTGGTGGAGCGCATCCGCAGCCTGTTGCGCCGGGGCGAGGTGACCCGCCAGCGCCGCGCCGCCCGGGGCGACCCCGACACCGCTTCTGGCGAGGCGCTGGTGCGCGGCGATCTGGTGCTCGACCCGTCGCGCCACATGTGCGCCTGGAAGGGACGTCCGGTGGACCTGACGGTGACCGAATTCCTGATCGTGCAGGCGCTGGCGGTGCGTCCCGGCCACGTCAAAAGCCGCGACCAGCTGATCGATGTCGCCTATGGCGAGCACATCTACGTCGACGACCGCACCATCGACAGCCACATCAAGCGCATCCGCAAGAAGTTCCGCGACGAGGACGACAGCTTCGCCAACATCGAGACCCTGTACGGCGTCGGCTATCGCTATCGCGAGAGGATCGAGTAGGCCGATGCGGCGGGAAGCACCCTTCGCCGCGCGGAAGGAGGCAGCGTGACGCCGATGCCGTCGCGGCCGGGGGAGCCTCGCCGTTTCGACGCCGCCGGTCTGGCGCGGCGGTTGCGGAGGATATCGCCGCTCACCCGCAAGATTCTGGCGGTCAATCTGCTGGCGCCCTTGTTCCTGGTGATGGGGGCGCTTTACCTCGACACCTACGAGCAGGGCCTGATGCACGCCGAGTTGGTGTCGATGCGCGCCCAGGGCGAGATGATCGCCGCCGCGGTGGCGGAAAGCGCGGTGGTGTCCGAGCAGCCGTTGCGGGGGTCGCGCGATACCTCCGCCCTGTTCGGCGGCGGCCACGGCTACCGCCTGCTGCCGGCCGAGGCGCGCCACATGGTGCGGCGGCTGTCCGCGCACAGCGGGCGGCGGGTGCGCCTGTTCGACGAATCCGGAATGCTTCTCGCCGACAGCCGCTACATGTTCGTCTCCGGCGGCCTGGTCGAGGTCGAGCCCCTGCCGCCGCCCCGTCTGTATCCCGCCGCCGATCGCCTGCTGCGCCTGTTCAACGACAAGGTTCTCGGCCTGATCGGTCGCCTGACCGCGCGCGACGAGGGGGTGCGCTCCTATCCCGAGGCGCCGGCCGATCCGGTCGCCGCCTACGAGGAACTGGAAGCGGCGTTGCGCTACGGCGAGGCGGCCGAGGCGGTGCGCCTGGGCGATCCGGTGGACGTGCTGTCGGTCGCGGTGCCGATGCAGTATTACAAGCAGGTGGTCGGCGCGGTGCTGGTCAACGCCACTTCGGACAGCGTGGACGCCAGCGTCTTCCAGGTGCGCAAGGCGATTCTGCGCCTGTTCCTGATCACCTTGGGGGTGACCTTCCTGCTGTCGCTCTATCAGGCGGGCACCATCGTCCATCCGGTGCGCCGCCTGGCGCGCGCCGCGGCGCAGGTGCAAAGCGGGCGCGGCGGGCGCGGCGCGATTCCCGACCTGTCGCGCCGCGACGACGAAATCGGCGATTTGTCGCTGGCCCTGGGTCAGATGACCGAAGCCCTGTGGGGCCGCGTTGAGGCGACCGAGCGTTTCGCCGCCGACGTCGCGCACGAGATCAAGAATCCGCTGTCGTCGATGCGCAGCGCGGTGGAAACCGCCAGCCGCATCGACGATCCCCAGGCGCTTCGCCGCCTGTTGACCATCCTGGCCGAGGACGTGCAGCGCATCGACCGCCTGATCAGCGACGTTTCCGATCTGTCGCGGGTCGATGCCGAACTGCTGAAGGCCGCCGCCGCCCCCCCTTGACCTGCGCGCCATGGTGACCGCCCTCGCCGAGGTGGAAAACCTGCCGCGCGGCGGCGTCGGCCCGTCGATCGTCGTCGATCTGCCGGATACCGAGGAGTTGTGGATTCTGGGGGCGGAGGGGCGTCTGGTGCAGGTGTTCCGCAACCTGATCCGCAACGCCGTCACCTTCAGCCCGCCGGAGGGAAGGATCACCCTGCGCGCCTATGCCGGGTCGGGGGCCTTCGCCCAGACGGTGATGGTCGAGGTGGACGACGAGGGGCCGGGGGTTCCCGAGGGCAAGGAGGCGGCGATCTTCGACCGTTTCTATTCCGAACGGCCGCCGGGGGAGAAGTTCGGCACCCACTCGGGACTCGGGCTGGCGATCTCCAAGCAGATCGTCGAGGGTCTGGGCGGCCGGATCTCGGCGGTCAACCGCCGCGACATCGACGGGCCCGGAGTTCCCGGCGCGCGCTTCATTCTGAACTTCCCCCGGCATTTCCCCGGCCTCGACCATTGACAGGGTGCGTCCGTCGCGCGACGGTGAGGTCATGGAACCCGCATCGGACCGACTGGAGATCTGCGAACACGCCTCCGCCGTCGCCATCGACGGCCACGCGGTGCTGCTGATCGGCGCGCCGGGGTGCGGCAAGTCCGATCTGGCGCTGCGCCTGATCGCCGAAGGCGCGCGCCTGATCGCCGACGATCAGACCCGGATTTTCGTCCGCGACGGTTTCCTCCGCGCCGCCTGTCCGCCCGCCATCGCCGGGATGATGGAGGTGCGGGGTCTCGGCCTGGTCACCGTGCCCGGCGCCGCCCTGGCCGAGGAGGCCTTCCCCGTCGCCCTGGTGGTCGATCTGGTGACCGACGCCGCGCGGGTCGAACGCATGCCGGATTCGCTCGCCCGGCGGATTCTGGGGGTCGAGGTTCCGGCGGTGCGGGTGTTCTCCTTCGCCGCCTCGGCGCCCCAGGTGGTGGCGGTGGCGCTGGAGGCGGTCTTGGGCCGCCGCGACCGGGTCAACTGATGTCCGGGGCTTCCGCCGTTTCCCCGCCGCGCGAGGTGGTGCTGGTGACCGGCCTGTCCGGCGCGGGCAAAAGCACCACGCTCAAAACCTTCGAGGATCTGGGCTACGAGGCGGTGGACAACGTGCCCCTGTTCCTCTTGCGCCCGATGATCGGCGACGAGGCGAACGCCTGGGCGGAATACCGCGGGGTGCGGCGTCCGCTGGCGATCGGCGTCGATATCCGCACCCGCGATTTCGACGTCGAGGCGATCGGCAACCTGCTGCGCGACGTCGAGCAGGCGGAGGGCTTGCGTCCGCGCATCGTTTTTCTGGACTGCGACGACGACGTGTTGCAGCGCCGCTATACCGAAACCCGCCGCCGCCATCCCCTGGCGGTGGACCGCCCCCTGGTCGACGGCATCGCCCTGGAACGCCAGTTGCTGGCGCCCCTGAAGGAGCGCGCCGACGACGTCATCGACACCACGGACCTGCCGCCCGGCGCGCTCAAGACCATGCTGTTCTCGCGCTACGGTCTGGCCGCCACCGGGCTGCACGTCTTCGTCACCTCGTTCTCGTTCCGGCGCGGCCTGCCGCGCGAGGCGGATCTGGTGTTCGACGTGCGCTTTTTGCGCAATCCGCACTACGATCCGGCCTTGCGCGACCGCACCGGGCGCGACGCGCCGGTGCAGGCCTATGTCGCGGCGGACCCGGATTTTCCCGAATTCATGGAGCGGCTGACCGGGCTTCTGGAGCCGCTGCTGCCGCGCTACGTGACCGAGGGGAAAAGCTATCTGACCCTGGCGGTGGGCTGCACCGGCGGGCGTCATCGTTCGGTGTTCGTCGCCGAGCGTCTGGGAAACTGGCTGGCCGAGGCGGGCTACGGCACCTCGGTGCGCCATCGGGAATTGCAAAGCCCCGAGGCCTGAGGGGGAAGAGGCCCGCGCCACTTGAAAGCGGGCGGAAAAAGCGGCTTTATAGGCCGCACCCGGTCGGTCCGGGGCAGAGGGAAGGAACGGAACGCGCATGATCGGCATGGTACTCGTCACCCACGGCCGTCTGGCCGAGGAACTGATCGCCGCCCTCGAACACGTGGTCGGCCCGCAGGAGCGGATCAAGGCGGTGTGCATCGGCCCCGACGACGACATGGAACGCCGCCGCCAGGACATCATGGACAGCGTCGGCGCGGTCAGCGACGGCGACGGCGCGGTGGTGCTGACCGACATGTTCGGCGGCACGCCGTCCAACCTCGCCATCTCGATCATGGACAAGACCCGCGTCGAGGTGATCGCCGGGGTCAACCTGCCGATGCTGATCAAGCTGGCCTCGGTGCGGAACAGCGAATCCTTGAACGACGCGGTGATCAGCGCGCAGGAGGCGGGACGCAAGTACATCAACGTCGCCTCCAAGCTGCTGGCCCAGTCCTGACGTCATGACATTCCGACGGAGCGAAGCGTTGAACAGTCCCGGTCCCGCCGAGCGCGAGGTGAAAATCCGCAACCTGCGCGGCCTGCATGCCCGAGCCGCCGCCAAGTTCGTCAAGCTGGCGGGGGGATTCGACGCGCGGGTTTCGGTGTCGAAGAACGGTCAGACGGTGTCGGGCGAATCGATCATGGGCCTGATGATGCTGGCGGCCGGACCCGGTTGCACCATCCGTCTGTCGGCGGAAGGCAACGAGGCGGCGGCGGCGCTCGGCGCTCTGTGCGCCCTGGTGGAAGCCAAGTTCCATGAAGATTGACGATCAGCCGATTCCGGAATTGCCGACCCGCATCATGCACGGCGTGGGGGTCAGCCCCGGGGTCGCGCTCGGCATCGCCTACGTGCACGAGACCGGCGGCCTGTCGGTGGTCGAATACTGCGTCCCGGCCAACCGGGTGAAGGCGGAAATCGATCGCTTCCGCGTCGCCGTGGACGGCGTCACCGGGGATCTGCGGAAAATCCGGGACGAGGCGCGCCGCCTGCCGGAACAGGCATCGGAAGAGGTGTCGTTCATTCTCGACGCGCATACCCACATGTTGCAGCGGTCGCGCCTGGTGCGCGGCGTCGAGGCCCTGATCGGGGACAAGCGGATCAACGCCGAGGCGGCGGTGAAGCGGCAGATCGACGATCTGGCGCAGGCCTTCGCGGCGATGGAGGACGAATACCTGGCGGCGCGGGCGCTCGACGTGCGCGACCTCGGCCAGCGGCTGGTGCGCCGCCTGGGTCACGAAGAGGACACCCCCTTCGCCGATCTGCCGCGCCAATCGATCATCCTCGCCGACGAACTGACCCCGGCGGACACCGCGCAGATGGACCCGGAGCGGGTGGTCGCCTTCGCCACCGAATTCGGCGGCGCGACCAGCCACACCGCGATCATGGCCCGGTCCCTGGGAATTCCGGCGGTGGTCGGGGTTTCCGGCCTGACCCGGGGCTTGAGCCCCGGCGGCACGGTGATCGTCGACGGCACCGAGGGGCGGGTGATCCTCAACCCCACCCCCGAACAATTGGCCGACTATCGCAAGTGGCGGGCGGCGGCGTTGCGCCGGTCGCGGTCGCTCAACCGCCTGCGCAGCCTGCCGGCGGTGACCCGCGACGGCTATCGCGCCATCCTGATGGCCAACATCGAGCGCCCGGAGGAAACCGGTCCGGCGGTGCTGGCGGGGGCGGAAGGGATCGGCCTGTTCCGCTCGGAATTCCTCTACATGAACCGCGACGACCTGCCTGACGCCGACGAGCAGACCGCCACCCTGACCGCGGTGGTGGAGCGGATGGGCGGCCACCCGGTGACCTTCCGCACCCTGGACGTCGGCGGCGACAAGCTGTCCCGCCTGTTCGACCTGGGGGCGGGGCCGAATCCGGCGATGGGCTTGCGCGCGGTGCGCCTGTCCCTCGCCCGCCCGGAACTGCTGCGCACCCAGTTCGCGGCGGCGATGCGCGCCGCCTATCACGGCCCGGTGCAGGTGCTGCTGCCGATGGTCGGGTCGCTGGACGAACTCCGGCAGTGCCGCGTCCACTATGCCGAGACCTATGCCGCCCTGAAGCGCGCCGGAGTGCCGGTGCCCGACGCGCCGCCGCCTCTGGGGGTGATGATCGAGGTGCCGGGCGCGGCGCTGAACGCCGACGCCATCGCCAAGGAAGCGGATTTCCTGTCCATCGGCACCAACGATCTGACCCAGTACACCCTGGCGATCGACCGCTCGGACGAACAGGTGTCGTACCTCTACGACAGCATGCATCCGGCGGTGCTGCGCCTGATTCACTTCACCGCCGAGGCGGGGCGGCGCGCCAACGTGCCGGTGTCGGTGTGCGGCGAGGTGGCGGGCGATCCCCACTATACCGGGCTGCTGCTGGGCATGGGCATCGGCGAATTGTCGATGGCGCCGTCGAACCTGCTGCTGGTCAAGGAACGCATCCGCCGCATCGAGGCGGACGCGGCGCACGCCCTGGTGCGCGCCGTGCTGCGCCAGTCCGACGGCGCGGAAATCCGCCGTCTGGTCGCCGAATTCAACGCCCGTTGCGAGGCATAGGCTGCGGCTCTATCCGCCGAACGCGTACAGGATCAGGGGCAGGGTCGCCGCCGAGGCCAGGGTGGTGACCAGCACCGTCATCGCGGTGTGGCGCACCGCGACGCCGTAGCGCTGCGCCAGGATGAAGGCGTTCTTCGGCGAGGGCAGGGCGGCGACGAAGACCAGGGAGGCCAGCTCCGTCCCCGCCAGGCCGAAGGCGAAGCGCCCCAGAGCGAAGGCGAGAAGCGGAATCAGCGCCAGCTTGACCAGGGCGGCGAGGGCGATCTCGCGCGGGTCGCCGCCCGCCGCCTCGACGTCCTTTTCCGCCAGGGTCAGGCCCAGGGCGAACACCGCCACCGGAATCGCCCCCCGCCCCAGAAGATTGCAGGCGCGCTCCAGCCATTGCGGCGCGGCGAACCCCATCGTCACCGCCGCCACCCCCAGTAAGGTGCCCATCAGCAGCGGATTCTTCGCCACCACCAGGAAGACCTGGCCGATCTTCGCGGCAAGCGAGGACATCGGCGCGCCCTGTTCGCGGGCGAGGTCGATCTCGATCCAGGTGATCAGCAGGGGATAGACGAAAATCATGTGGATGACGGTGGCCAGAATGGCGGGCAGCGGCGAACCGAAGGCATAGAGGCAGATCGGGTTGCCGAGGTACCCGGCGTTGCCGTTGACCGCCGCGAAAATGCCGAGCGCCAGCTTCGCCCCCGTTCCCGGAACAGGGCGCGGGCGGCGGCCAGGAAGACTAGGCCGCCGGTCAGGATCGCCAGGAAATACGCGCCGAGATAGCCCCAGTGGGCGACCTCGTTGGGGCGGCGGCTGGCCAGGGTAATGAAAATCAGCGGCGGCATCGCGACGAAGAAGACGAAGCGCGACAGCACCGTCGGACCCGCCGGACCAAGCAGCCCCAGGCGGCCGCACAGATATCCCAGCGCGGCGATGACGAAGACCGGCGCGAAGACGCTGACGACCTGTTCCATGGCGGGTTCCTTGGCGGGGAAGGTTTTCGGGTATATGCCACTCTTTCGCCGTGGCGCAACCCTCCATCCGGATAATCTGTTGAGATGGGTGATGACACCCTATATGATCCCGCGACCTGGATTCGCGGGCGCGGGGCGTTCGCGGGCGTATACGGAGAGGACGAGATGACGGAATTCACCGACTACAAGGTTGCCGATATCGGCTTGGCGGACTGGGGCCGCAAGGAGATCGTCCTTGCCGAGGTCGAAATGCCGGGTCTGATGGCGGTGCGCGCCGAATACGGCCCGAAGCAGCCGCTGAAGGGCGCGCGCATCGCGGGCTGCCTGCACATGACCATCCAGACCGCCGTCCTCATCGAGACCCTGATCGCCCTTGGCGCGGAAGTGCGCTGGAGCTCCTGCAACATCTATTCGACGCAGGACCATGCCGCCGCCGCCATCGCCAAGGCGGGGATTCCGGTGTTCGCCTGGAAGGGCGAAACCCTGGAAGAGGCCGACTGGTGCATCGAACAGATGATCCTGGGGCCGAACGGCTGGCGTCCGAACATGATCCTGGACGACGGCGGCGACCTGACCAAGATGATGCACGAGAAATTCCCCGACCTGATGAAGGACGTGCGCGGCATCTCCGAGGAAACCACCACCGGCGTCCACCGCCTGCATGAAATGGCGCGCGAAGGCTCGCTGCTGGTTCCGGCGATCAACGTCAACGACAGCGTCACCAAGTCGAAATTTGACAACAAATACGGCTGCCGCGAGTCCCTGGTCGACGGCATCCGCCGCGCCACCGACGTGATGATGGCGGGCAAGGTGGCGGTGGTCGCGGGCTTCGGCGACGTCGGCAAGGGTTCGGCGGACAGCCTGTCCCGCGCCGGTTGCCGCGTCATCGTCACCGAGGTCGATCCGATCTGCGCGTTGCAGGCGGCGATGGAAGGCTTCGAAGTGACGACGATGGAGGAAGCCGCGCCGCGCGGCGACATCTTCGTCACCGCCACCGGCAACATCGACGTGATCACCGTCGATCACATGCGGGCGATGAAGGACCGGGCGATCGTCTGCAACATCGGCCACTTCGACAGCGAGATCCAGATCGCCGGGCTGCGCAACTTCAAGTGGATGCCGGTGAAGCCGCAGGTGGACGAGGTGGAGTTCCCCGATGGCAAGCGGATCATCGTCCTGGCGGAAGGCCGCCTGGTCAACCTGGGTTGCGCCACCGGCCATCCCAGCTTCGTGATGAGCGCCTCGTTCAGCAATCAGGTGCTGGCGCAGATCGAACTGTGGAACAACCCCCAGGCCTACGAGAAGAAGGTCTACGTTCTGCCCAAGACCCTGGACGAAAAGGTCGCGGCGCTGCACCTCGGCAAGCTGGGGGTGAAGCTCCAGAAGATGAGCCCGGAGCAGGCGGCCTACATCGGGGTGTCGGTTGACGGCCCCTTCAAGCCGGAGGAATATCGTTACTGAGGACGTCTTCGGCGGTTCGCGCCGGAGAACGCGCAGACGGGGAAAAGGAACGGGGTCATGGCGTTTCCGGCGTTGACCGAACTTCCTCCCGGTATCGAAACGGCGGCGGCTGGGGGACTGGCCGCCGCCGTTCTGCTGGGCGGCGCGCTGCTGCAACGTCTGCGGTCGTGGCGGGCGCGCGCCCTGGCGCGCGGGGTCGAGGCGGCGCGCTTCGCCGGAATCCTGGCGCAGGCGGGCGACGGCGCGCTGATCCTGGTGCACGCCGCCGACGCCGACTCCCCCCATGCCGCCACCGTCGCGTGCAGCCGCCGCCTGGCGGTGCTGCTGGCCCTGCCGCACGGCGAAAAGGCGGACTGGGACGAGGCGATGTCGGCCCTTGATCCGGAAGACGCGGCGGCCCTGGCCGCGCCGGTGGCCGAACTTCTGCGCAGCGGCGACAGCTTCGCCCGGGTCGTCGCCGCGCCGACCCGGGGACGGGTGCTCAGGGTCACCGGCCTGCGCGCCGACGAAACCCCCGGCAGCCGGATGACCTCGGTGCTGTGGTTCGCCGACATCACCCGCGAGGTCGAGGGCAGCGAGGCGGCCCGCCGCGAAATCGAAACCCTGCGGCGCGACCGCATCCGCTATCGCGCCGCCCTCGACGCCCTGCCGCTGCCGATCTGGCTGCGCAACGAGGACCTGGACATCAGCTTCTGCAACGTCGCCTTCGCCCGCGCGGTGGGGGCCGCCGACCCGATCGCGGCGCGGCGCGAGGGAACCGAGCTGTTGCAGGGCGAACAGGGACGGGAACTGGCGGCCAGCGCCCGCGCCGCCGGGGAATGCCGCGAGGAGCGCGAGGTTCTCGCCCTGGGCGGCGCGCTGCGCCATATCGAGGTGCGGGAAACCCCGCTGCTGCCGTTGGGCGCGGCCAGCGTCGCCGAGGCGCCGGTTCTGGGCGGCACCGTCGGCATCGCCCTCGACGCCACCGAACAGCTGGACGCCCGCGCCGAACTCGACCGCCACGACGAGGCGCACGCCCTGGTGCTGGAACGCCTGGGCACCGCGATCGCGGTGTTCGGCTCCGACCAGCGCCTGCGCTTCTTCAACACCGCGTTCGCCCGGCTGTGGCTGCTCGACGACGCCTGGCTGGAAAGCGAACCCGACTACGGCACGGTGCTGGAGGTTCTGCGCGACCGCCGCCAATTGCCCGAGGTCGCCGACTTCCCCGCCTACAAGGCGGCGGAGATCGCCCTGTTCACCGACCTGCTGGAGCCGGTGGAAGCGCTGATGCATCTGCCCGGCGGCGCCACCCTGCGCCGCGTCGTCGCGCCGCACCCTCTGGGGGGCTGCTGCTGACCTATGAAGACGTCACCGACACCCTGGCCCTGGAACGCTCCTACAACACCCTGATCGACGTTCAGGCGGAAACCCTGAACCACCTGGGCGAGGCGGTGGCGGTGTTCGACGCGCTGGGCGCGCTGCGCCTGTCCAACGCCGCCTTCGCCGCCCTGTGGGACCTGCCGGAAATCCGCCCCCTGCCCGGCGGCGCGGAGGCGGCGGGCGCGGCCTTGCGCTTCCACGAGGTGGCGGACCTGCAATCCCGCCTGCTGGCCGATGGCGCGGGCCGCCAGGACTTCACCGCGCGCATGGCCCGGGTTTTCCACGAACGCGCCGCCGCCGACGGCCTGCTCGCCCACCGCGAGGCGGGAACGGTGCGCTGGCGCTCCGCGCCTCTCGCCGACGGCGGTCTGGTGTTGAGCTTCGACGCCGCGCCGCCCCGCCCGGCGGCGGAAGAGGCCGCCGACGTCGCCGCCCTGCTCGCCGACGGGGTGCGCTCGGTGGAGGCCTGGGGCGAGGTCCTCGGCCACGCCCATTACGGCGCGCTGAACTCCCGCCAGCAGGCCTATGTGGATTCGATCCGCGACGCGGCGGCGATGGAACGCCTGCTCGCCGCCGTGGACCAGTTGCGCGATCCGGCGATCCTGGACGACGGCACGGCGGCGGCGGACGTGCACGCCCTGCTGTCCCAGGTGCTGGGGGCGGCGCGGGAACGGGCGAAACGGCGCGAGGTGGACCTGCACTTCGATTGCCAACCGGCGATCGGCGTGGCGCGCCTGTCCGTCGAGGCCTTCGCCTGCCTGCTCGGCCTGATTCTCGACATGGCGCTGGCCGGAACTTCGCCGGGCGACGCGATCTCGCTGGCGGCGCAGCGCGAACTGGGCGGCGGCCTGCGCCTGACCGTCGCCGATACCGGCGCGGGCTGGGACGTTTCCGCCGAGGGCGGCCACGACCGCGCGGCGGCGGCGCGGTTTTCGGTGATCCGCGCCTACGCGGCGGCGCAGGGCTGGGACTTCGACCTGATCACCGTGCCGGGCGAGGGCACCACCGTCACCCTGCGGCGGGAGTGAAGGTCAAGTTGCGGGCTCTGCCCGCACCCGCGAAGGGCCTTGGGCCCTTCGATCCCATAACGTGTTCTCGCCGTGTTCGACGGGGTGACGGTGCAGGCGTTGCGGATTGACCGCGTTTTCTGAACAGCTATCCTCCATGCTCGACATTAAAATGTTGTCGTCCGTGTTGCGGATTGACCGCGTTTTCTGAACAGCTATCCTAGATGGGCCCCAAGCATCTGAATCCTCAGGTGTTTGGGGTTTTCTTCTGGGGAAAATCCGGGCGGAAACCGATCAGAACAGGGAAAGTTGTTCGATTTTTTTCGGTGGCTCATAGCATTTCCCCCGGATCGTGGTGATCGCGCCGTACTGTTTGTCGGTGATGGTCAGAATCTGCACCAAGCCGCTTTCGGGCGTCGCGGCGGTGATGCGGCGGCTCATCGCCTCGGCCGCTTCCTTACCGGACAACACCCGATAATACACGGAAAACTGCGCCATATCAAAGCCTTCGTCCAACAGCACATGGCGGAACCGGGTCGCCGCGCGGCGCTCGTCGGGTTCCTTAACCGGCAGATCGAACATCACCAGCATCCACAAGAATCTGTACCCGCTCGCCCACGGGCCGTCGTCGCCCAGCTTCACAACAGCAATCCGGGCGGCGGCAGTTCGGGGATGGTGAGAGCGGCCTCCTTCTCCGTCAGGCACGACACATAGGACCGGGCCAGGGTGTGCAGGCAGTTGATCACGGGCGACATGCCCGATTCACCGGGAAGATCCCTTTGCAGCACCGCCGCCAGCCTGCGCTTGCCTTCCACGTTCAGGCCCGATTCGGTCAATCCTTCGCCCCGCATCTCGCGCACGATGCCGTACACCAGGGGGCGGAACGGTTCCATCAGGTCATCGACCAGGGCGAAGCTGTTGACCCGGCTGCGGTGGTGCAGGCCCAGGGCGGCGGTCAACCCCGCGCCCACCACCGCCCGCGCCGTCGCGGCGCGCACCACCGCATAGCCATAGTTCAGGCAACCGTTGATCCCCGGCGCGTCGATGTCGCGGCGGAAGTCGTCGCCCATCAGGGCGGGCCAATAGTGGCGGGCGGCCTGCGCCTCGATATTGTCGGGGTCGCCGGAGCGCACCCGAGCCTCCAGCAGCGTGAGTTCCTGGATTTTTCCGGGGGTGGCGTCGTGTCTTTCCAGCATGCGCCGCTGGTTGCGAATCTTGGCGCGCACCACCTGTTGCCACAGGCGTTTGCGCCGGGGTTCGCTCAAATCGATCTGGTCGAACAGGGTTCCCGCCTGTTGGTGGTGGCCGGAATAGGGCAGCATCATCCCCTCGGGGTGCCAGTTGCCGCCGCAGCAGACCACCGCGACGCCGCGCTCCATCAGGGCCGAGAGGATCGACTTGCTGAGGGTGACCTGCCGCGCGGTCAGCAAGACCGTGGTGATCAGGTCCAGGGGAATCCGCCCCAGTTCCCTTTCCGCGTCGCTGACCCTGGCGAAGCCGCGATGCAGGGAAAGGTGCCGGTCGTCCTCGGCGATTTCCAGGATGCCGCCGATCATGATCGGCGTGCCCCTGGGTCGCGCACCTGACCGGAGACGGAAACCCCGACCCGACGCAGGTTCATTTTCCCCAGCGTGTTGATGGAAATATGCTTTTGCGGCGAGTTGGTGTCGCGGAAGGGTCTTAGATCAAGCTTGTTTACCATGGTGGCGTATCCCGCTACTCGCATGATGCGGGTTTGGCCGTTCTCGTCGAAGCCAACCATGTCGTCCTTGAACAGGCGCATGATGAACGTCGCCGCCGGGTGGGGCTTGTGTTCCGGCGGTGGCGGAATCTGCCCGTCGCGGCACTCCGCATAGGACCAGAAGGTGCCCTGCCAGACGGTTTCCCCTTTTTTCCATTTTCCCGGTTTGCCCGCAGGCAGCGCCCAGATGTCGCAGCAGGCGTATTCCCCCTTGGCATAGCCTTTGAAAGGGGCGCTCGGAACCGGACGAACCGAAGCATTGGTCACCAGGATGCGGATGGTCTTGATCCCGTGCGCCTTGCCGAACCCGGATAGCAGTTCCGGTAGTTTCTTTTTCTTCTGCGCCTCGGGGAGTTCGCCATAGCGGTTATCCCGCAGGAAGTCGGCGACGGCGGCCCGCCACAGCGGATCGCGGATCGCGCCGGTTTCCTTGTCGGACAGCGCGGTCAGCTTCTTCCGGGTGACCAGATTGTAGTCGGGGAGTTCGGGGTCTCCCGGTCCCTTGATGAAGCCATAGGCGGTTTCGTTGAACACGCGCCCCTGGCCGCCGTGATCGGGCTTGAACGATACCACCAGGGTTTCCAGCCGCTCCCGCAGGGCATTGCGCAAGGATTCCGGCAGTTCGGGAATGGTCACCCGCACCCGGTCGTCGGCCCCCCCGCGCGGTGGAGACCCGTTGCAGCAGCGAACGGTCGGCCAACCCGATGACGAAGGCGTCGATGGCGTGGTGGCGGTGGTCGGTGCGGTTTTTCTGGTTGTCGTCGGACAGCAGGCCGTTCAATCCCCATTGCCCGCGAATCATCGCGGTCAGGCGGCCCGGCGCGGGCATTACGTCGCTGCAAACCGCCGTCAAATATCGCCGGGCGGCGCGGGCGATGTGGGCGTTGTCGGTCATCTGCCTGGCGATGAAGTCGGTTTCCACCTCCCAGTCGTTCATCGCGGTGGCGGAAAACTTCCGGCGCTTGTTCGGCGGCAGGCGGGAGGCCCGGTCCAGAATGTCCTTCCAGATCATGCCGCGTTCGGCATGCTGGTCGTGGCCGAAGGCTTCGAACGGCGTCTGGTTGCCCTTGATGCGGTTGGCATCGCGGAAGGACAGGGTCAGATTGCCCAGGCCGTCGTCCAGGGTGCGCGAGCGTGGCAACAGGTGCTCGATCTCTACCTCGCCATTGATCAGGTGTTGCGCGGCGATCACCCGTCCGGTGAAGACGCAGCGGCGAGTCAGTTCATCCCGGCCCAGTTCCTCCCACAGTTTCATTTTCTTCAGGTCGGTGGGGGAGGGTTCCCGCCCGTTGCTCAGGCCGCGCCATTTTTCCGCGCGCTTTTTGTTGGCGGCCTCGTTGTCGCGGATGGTGGCGTTGATTTCCTCGCGCTTCTTGCGGGGCAGTTTCAGGTCGCGGGACAGTTCCACATGAATCGCCGCCGGGGGTTCGCCGAAGCGGTCGATCAGTTCGTTGACCAGCTTGCGCACCTGATTGAGGGCGATGTGAACCGTCGGGTTGCCGATCCGCCCGAAGTGCCCCTCGGGGTCGGTGTCGGCGGGTTTGCGCGGGTCCGCGCCCAGCACGCTGCCGCCAAGGATTTGCCCGTAATAGGGCAGTTTGGCGAAGCGTTCCGGTTCGCTTTGAAATCCCGATAGCCGCTTTGCCGCTTCGTCCTCTCCCAGCAATTCGACACAGGCGTCGTGTTCGTCCAGCCCGTGATCCTCCAGGAAGGGCAGCAAGTCTTCCATCGCCCTGCGGGACAGGGACACGGTGATACTGGACAGGGGCAATCCCGCCAGGGCGCGCGCCTGTTCCGCCGAAACCGCGAAGTCCTGGGCCAATGCTTGCCGCAGTTCATCGTCGTCCAGCAGCCGACCGTCGCGCAGCGGCGTGTGCAGGAATTCGAACAGGTCGCCCAGCCAGGCGGCGTCGCGCCCCTCCCACAAGGGGGCGAGGGCCGGGTGATTGCGCATCATCGCGCCGATGCGGTCGCCATCCAGGCCGGTGCGGCGTTCGTCCTCCAGGTTGAAGCGGCTGTCCTTGGCGAACAGGGGACGCCCATCCTCCCCCTTCAGCCCACGGAACGAGGAGAACGAGGCGGATTTCTGGCTCAGCAGGCGCTGGGTGATCGCCCGATGCTGGTCTTGCGTCAGGGAGTGGCTGGTCAGGTTGGTGTCCAGCCAGCGCAGGTTGGCGACTTCCTTGAAAATGCGGAAACGTTGGGCCACCGGGGTGTCGCGGTGGGCGCGCGGCTGATCGGGATAGATCGAGCACGCGCCGCGTTCCACCGGACGCAGCGGATGTTGGAACAGGATGTAGCGGTCGCGCAGGGCGTTCCAGTCCGCCTCGGCCAGGGCGTGGTGCGGCGATTGCGCCGCCCGGATGCGTTCGAATTCGTCGGCATACATGGCGCGGTCGGGGTAGAAGTCTCCTTCCTCGCCGCGAAAGCGCACCGGCAACCCCGCGCGCAGGCGCGCCGCCAGGAACTGGCCGAGGGTCCAGGGGGTCTCCGGCGGAACCGCGTCGTCGCCCAACTGGTCCAGGGTTGCCTTGTCGATGGCGTGGAATTTCAGCGCGCGGTGCAACAGGCCGATGCGTTCGGCGAATTCGCTGGCTTTCTCGTCGCCGTAGTCGGTCTTGCGGTTGGATTTGAAACCCCGCCGCAGTCCCAGATGCAGTAGCACCCGTCCCAACTGGTGCGGCGACAACACCCGCGCCGGAGACTCGCCCTCCGCCACCGCCTGATCGCGCAGATCGTAGGGGCTTTTCTCGATCAGGGTTTTGCGGCCCGCCTCGTCGGCGGGCAGAAGCCCCAGGCCGATCAAGTGGGAAACCAGGCAACGAATGCGGTTGATGCCGTGATCGCGGTTGCGTCGCATGCCGCGCGCCAGACGGCGGGCAACCGCCAGGGGATCGCCCACCCGACCTTTCGCCGCAGGCTCCCGTCCATCGGGGATGATGCGCACCCCCGCATCCTTCAAGGACCATTCCAGCCAGTCCGGCTCGGGCCGGTCCGGCGTGAAAGCCGTCCAGCCGATGGAATTGGTGCCAAGGTCCAGGCCGAGTTTCCAGGCCATCTTCCCCTCCCCCAAGATGCAACGTATGGGAGAGAGATTGACGCGAGTGCCTGGAAATGGCAAACTCCTAACAGTTGTTCAGAAAGCGCGGTCAGTCTGTTAACAAGGCTGATGCCACGAAATGAAAAGGCGGGCTTCGGCCCGCCTTTGTCGTTTTGCGCGGTGCAGGGCGAGGGCACCACCGTCACCTTGCGGCGGGAGTGAAGGTCAAGTTGCGGGCTCTGCCCGCACCCGCGAAGGGCCTTGGGCCCTTCGATCCCATAACGTGTTCTCGCCGCGAAAGCGGCAAGCAACCCTCACGCCACCGATGGTTTTATGGCGCTTGCGCGCAAAAACTTTAGGAATGGGGTTCGGGGTCCGCGACCCCGATGGGGTCCAGGGGCAAAGCCCCTGGCCTGGTTTTATAACCCCCTATTCCTTCGGCACGCCCTGGGTGGTGGAATGGGCGAAGTGGGTGATCTCGCCCGGGTGGAGGAAGGCGCGCGCCGCGTGCGCCGCCGTCGCCGCCTCGGCGAAGCCGGAGAGGATCAGCTTCAGCTTGCCGGGATGCTGGGTGATGTCGCCCGCGGCGAAGACGCCGGGGATCGAGGTCGCGGCGGTTGCCGGATCGACCAAAATCGCGTGCCCCTCCATGGCGAGGCCCCAGGTCGCGATCGGCCCCGGGTTGGCGGCGAGGCCGAAGAAGGGCAGCAGGATGTCGGCCTCGATGTCGCGGGTCTTGCCCTCCAGGTCGGCGACGGTGACGGTGGCAAGCTTGCCGTCCGCGCCGTCGATCGCCTTCAACTGGAAGGGGACGACCAGTTCCACCGCCCCGGTTCTGGCCAGGTCGGCCAGCTTCGCCTCGCTTTCCGGCGCGGCGCGGAAGTTGGCGCGGCGATGCACCACGAACACCTTGGCCGCCACCTCGGACAGCGAAATCGCCCAGTCCACGGCGGAATCGCCGCCGCCCGCGATCACCACCCGCTTGCCGCGAAAGTCCTCCCTCCGCCGCACCATGTAGAACACCGAGGTTCCCTCTAACTCGGCCAGGCGTTTCAGCGGCGGGCGATTGGGGCCGAACGCGCCGGTTCCGGCGGCGACGATCACCGCGCCGGCGGAAATCGTCGTCCCCGCCGAGGTGGTGACGGCGAAGCGCCCGGTGGCCGCGTCGCGGACCAGCCCCTCGACCCGCTGGTTGAGGTGGTAGACCGGCTTGAACGGCGCGGCCTGCGCCGCCAGCCGGTCGATCAGCTCCTGCCCGGAGATCGCCGGGTGGGCGGGAATGTCGTAGATCGGTTTTTCCGGATACAGGGCGGCGCATTGGCCGCCGATCGCCTCCAGCGCATCGACGACGTGGCAGGAGAGTTTCTCCATGCCGCATTCGAAGACCGCGAACAGGCCGATCGGGCCCGCGCCGATCACCACGACATCGGTGCTGTGCAGGTTCTGGGACATCGCGTGGGGTTCCTTCCGCCGAAAAAATCGCGCTACAGTGCGACGTTTGCGCCGCCTTGGCAACCCGTCTCGCGGCGGTTCCGGCGGGCGGCGGTTGCCCTTCGTCGCCGGTGCGGATACAACTGAGGGCATCATGAACGATGCCGCCGCGCCGCAGTCCTGTCCGCAGCCTTCCGGTCCCGACGACCGGGAGTGGCGGTTTGCCGTGTCCTCGCCCGAGGAGACCGCGCTTCTGGCGGCGCGGGTCGGCGCGCAGGTTTCGGCGGGCGACGTGATCGCCCTGTGGGGCGACCTGGGGGTGGGCAAGACCGCCTTCGCGCGCGGCCTGATCCGCGATTTGACCTCCCCCGAGGAGGAAGTTCCCAGCCCCACCTTCACCCTGGTGCAGATTTACGAACCATCCGCCGCCGCGCCGCTGTGGCACTTCGACCTCTATCGCCTGACCGGGCCGGAAGAGATCTGGGAGCTTGGCTTCGACGACGCGCTGGAGGAGGCGGTCTCGCTGATCGAGTGGCCGGAGCGCCTGGGGCGGCAATTGCCGATGCGCCGCCTGGACGTGGAGTTCGCCTTCGATCCGGCGGCGGGGCCGACGGCGCGCGGCGTGCGGCTGGTCGGGCGCGGCCCGGACTGGGCGCGCCGGGTCGAGCGTCTGGAGACGGAGGCCGAGGGTGGCTGACGCGGCGCGGGCGGAAGCCCGGCGGGATTTCCTGGCGCGCCAGGGGTGGGCGGACGCGGCGGTGACGCCCTTGGCCGCCGACGCCTCGTTCCGCAGCTATCACCGGGTGCGGCGCGGCGGGGTCGGCGCGGTGCTGATGGACGCGCCGCCACCGAAGGAGGACGTCCGCCCCTTTCGCGCCATCGACCGGCGGCTGATCGCCTTGGGCCTGAGCGCCCCCGAAATCCTCGCCGAGGACGTGGCGCAAGGCTTCCTGCTGCTCGAGGATTTCGGCGACGGCACCTTCACCCGGCTGTTGGCCGGGGGCGCGGACGAGGCGGCGCTCTGCGATCTGGCGGTGGACGCGCTGATCGCCCTGCGCCGCGCGCCGGGCGCGGCGGGGCCGATGCCGGGGCATGACCTGCCCGCCTATGACGCGGCGCGCTATCTGGCCGAGGCGGCGCTGCTGCCCGACTGGTTCCTGCCCGCCGTCGGCGCGCCCCTGTCCGGGGAGGCGCGCGCCGGATACGATGCCGCCTGGCGGGCGGCGCTGGCGGCGCTGGACGGATTGCCCGCCACCCTGGTGCTGCGCGACTTCCACGTCGATAATCTGATGCGCCTGCCGGGCCGCGACGGAGTCGCCGCCTGCGGGCTGCTCGACTTCCAGGATGCGGTGTCCGGCCCCGCCGTCTATGACCTGATGTCGCTGTTGGAGGACGCCCGCCGCGACATCGCGCCCGCCCTGGTGGCGCGGGGCAAGGCGCGTTATCTTGCCGCGTTCCCCGGCCTCGACGGCGAGTCCTTCGCCGCCGCCTGGGCGGTGCTGGCGGCGCAGCGCCACGCCAAGGTGATCGGCATTTTCACCCGGCTGTGCGTCCGTGACGGCAAGCCCCAGTACCTGTCCCATATCCCCCGCGTCTGGCGCCTGCTGGAAGCCGCCCTCGCCCATCCGGCGAACGCCCCGGCGGCCGCCTGGTTTGCCGCCCACGTTCTCGCCGCTCTTCGCAGGAGTCCGCCGTGCCCGCCGTCCGCATGAGCGAAATCGCCAATCCGAAGTGCCCGCGTCCGCGCCGCGCCATGGTGCTGACCGCCGGGTTGGGCATGCGGATGATGCCGCTGACCGCCCACACCCCGAAGCCCCTGATCCCGGTGCTGGGGGTGTCCCTGCTCGACCGCCTGCTCGACCGGCTGGAAGCGTGGGGGATCGACCGCGTGGTGTTGAACCTGCACCATCTGGCGCCGGTTCTGCGCGACCATGTGCGCGGCCGGGCGCATCCGAACATCGTCCTCTCCGACGAAACCGATCGCCTGCTCGATACCGGCGGCGGGGTCAACCGCGCCTTGCCGCTTCTCGGCGACGAGCCGTTCTTCGTGCTCAACGGCGACGTCCTGTGGGGCGACGGGCCGCAGTCCACCCTGTCGCGGCTGTGGGCGGCCTTCGATCCGGATCGCTTCGACATCGTGCTGTTGCTGCATCCGGCGGCGAAGGCGCACGGCTATGACGGCGCGGGGGACTTTTCGCTGTCTCCGGCGGGGTTGCCGCTGCGGCGGGGGGAGGCGCACGTTGCGCCCTATGTCTACGCCGGGGTGCTGCTGATTCATCCGTGCGCCTTCACCGACGTGCCGGGCGGCGCGTTCTCGATGAACCTGCTGTTCGACCGGGCCCTGGCGAAGGGGCGTCTGGGCGCGGTGGCGCACGACGGCGCGTGGTTCCACGTCGGCACGCCGCGGGCGATCCACCAGACCGAGCGCCTGCTGCTCAAGGGCAGCGACTACATCTGAATCGTCGGACACGAACGGGGGGCGCGATGCGCCGGGTGTTCACCATTGCCGCGCACGGACGCTTCGCCGACCTTTTGGCGGAGGGAATTCTGGCGCGGCACGGCGGCGATCCCCTGTCCCTCGCCCGCGTTACCGTGCTGCTGCCCACCCGCCGCGCCTGCCGCGCGGCGCGCGAGGCGTTCCTGCGCGCCGGGGCGGGGAAGCCCACCGTGCTGCCGCGCCTGCTGCCCCTGGGCGAGGTGGAGGAAGACGCGCTCGCCTTCGTCGAGGGCGCGGGCGAGGCCCTGTCCCTGCCGCCCGCGATTTCGGCCCTGGCGCGGCGCTGTCTGCTGGCGCGGATCATCGGCGGCGCGGCGGACCCGGCGACCGGCGAGCCCCCGCCGGTCGGTCAGGCCCTGGACTTGGCGGAAGCCCTGGCCGCGCTTCTCGATCAGGTGCAGGCGGAGGAACTCTCCTTCGACCGGCGGGAGACCCTGGGCCTCGACCTGCCGGCGCACTGGCAACGGGTCGCCCGGGTGCTGGCGACGGTCACCCGCCACTGGCCGCCGATCCTCGCCGCTATGGGGCGGGCCGATCCGATGGCCCGCCGCGTCGCCCTGATGCGTCGTCAGGCGGAGGCATGGATATCCCATCCCCCCGCCGATCCGGTGATCGCCGCCGGGTCCACCGGCAGCCATCCGGCCACCGCCCGCCTGCTGGCGGCGATCGCGGCGATGCCGTCCGGCGCGGTGGTGCTGCCCGGCCTCGACCGCGACCTCGACGCGGAGTCGTGGGCGGCGCTGGCGCCGTCGCATCCGCAATCCGGGCTGAAGCAGTTGCTGGCGGTGATCGGTTGCGACCGGGACGAGGTGGCGGACTGGAGGACGATGCCGCCGCCGCCCCGCGCCGCCCTGCTGCGCGAGGTCTTCCGCCCCGCCGCCACCGCCGGGGCGTGGACCGATCTCGCCCTGCCCGCCGCCGCGACCGGAGGACTGTTCCGTCTGGACTGCGCCAACCCGCGCGAGGAGGCGACGGCGATCGCCCTGATCCTTCGCGAGACCCTGGAGACGCCGGGTCGCACCGCCGCCCTGGTGACGCCGGACCGCGATCTGGCGCAGCGGGTGGCGGAGCAAATGCGCCGCTGGGGGGTGGAGATCGACGATTCGGCGGGGGTGCCCCTGGGGCAAACCCCGGTCGGTCGGTTCCTGCGCCTGGTCGCCGCCGCCGCCCTGGACGGATTCTCGCCGGTGGCGTTGCTGGCGGTGCTGCGTCATCCCCTGTGCGCCCTGACCCGGGGCGTCGGCGCGCGCGCGGCGGCGGATTTCGACCGCCATCTGGCGCGCGGGCCGAAACCCGCGCCGGGGTGGGGGGATTATCGTCGCCGCCTCGACGAACTGGACGAAGGGAACAAGCTCTCCGCCCCCCGCCTGCTGGCGCTTTCCTCCCTGGTCGAACTGCTGGCCGCCGCCGTCGCCCCCTTCGCCGAGGTTCTGTCCCGTGCCGCCGCCGACCTGCCGATCCTGATCCGCGCCCATGTCGCCTGCGTCGAGGCGCTGGCGGCGAACGTCGAGACCGAGGGGTGGGAGGCGCTGTGGCGCGGCGACGACGGTGCGGCGGCGCACGCCTTCCTGGCCGAGGCGCTGGCCGCCGCCGCCGACCTGGGGGAGATTTCCCCCGCCGACTACGGCGAGGTCTTCGATTCCCTGGTCGCGGGCGAGGCGGTGCGCCCGGGTTTCGGCGGGCATCCGCGCCTGCACGTCCTGGGGCCGATGGAGGCCCGCCTGCAACCCGCCGACGTGATGGTCCTGGGCGGCATGAACGAGGGCGCATGGCCGCGCGATCCCGCCCCCGACCCATGGATGAGCCGGGGGATGCGCGCCGCCTTCGGCCTGCCGCCGCCGGAACGCCGGGTCGGTCTGGCGGCGCACGACGTGCTGATGGCCTCGGCGGCGCCGACCCTGGTCTTCACCCGGTCGGAAAAATCCGGCGGCGCGCCGACCGAGCCGTCGCGCTGGCTGCGCCGCCTGGACGCGGTGCTGGCGGCGGGCGGCCTGGAATTGCCGCGCGGCCCCTGGCGGGACTGGGCGCGCGGCCTCGACCCCGCGCCCGCCGTGCCGCCCGCGCCGCGCCCCCCCGCGCCCTGCCCGCCGGTGGCGGCCAGGCCGCGTAAGCTGTCCGCCACCCATGTCGAAATGCTGCGCCGCGACGCCTATGCGGTCTATGCCAAGTACGTGCTGCGCCTGCGCAAGCTGGACGACCGGGAGGAAGAGGTCTCGCCCGCCGACCTCGGCACCCTGATGCACGGGGTTCTGGAAACCTTCATCCGGGACGGCGGGCGCAGCGACGCCCCGGACGCCCCGCAACTCCTGGCCGCGATGGCCGACGCGGCGCTGGCGGAACATGCCGTGCCGTCCGAACTCGCGCCGTTCTGGCGGGCGCGCATCGGTCGGGCGCTCGCCTGGTTCGTCGCCACCGACGCGCCGCGCCTGGACGCCATCGACCGGATGTTCGTCGAGCGCGAGGGGGCATGGACCTTCGCCGCCGCCTCCGGCCTGCCCTTCACCCTGACCGCCAAGGCCGACCGCCTGGACCTGGGGCGCGACGGCGCGGTGACGCTGATCGACTACAAGACCGGAACCCTGCCCTCGGCCAGGGAGGTGGCGGCGGGGTTCTCGCCGCAGTTGCCTCTGGAAGGGGCGATCGTCCGTTACGGCGACTTCCAGAGGGTGGCCAGCCACGACGTCGGCGGCCTGGAATACTGGCGGATCAACGGCGGCGGCGAAGGCGGCGAACGCCGCGAACTCGCCGATCCGGCGGCGCTGGTCGAGGCGGCGGCGGAAGGGCTGCGGGTTCTGGTCGATCATTTCGACCGCCCCGACGCGCCCTATATCCCGCGCGCCGTGGAAGGCCGCGCGCCCAAGTATTCCGACTATCTGGTGCTCGAACGTCTGGCCGAATGGGCCGCCGCCGGGGAGGAGGAGCCATGACCGCCGATCCCTCCCGCCTTGCCCTGCGGGCGGAGTCGGCGCAGCGCCGCGCCGCCGACCCCCGCGCCTCGGCCTGGGTGGCGGCCAGCGCCGGGTCGGGCAAGACCAAGGTGCTGACCGACCGGGTGTTGCGCCTGCTGCTGGCGGGGACGCCGCCGGAACGCATCCTGTGCCTCACCTTCACCAAGGCGGCGGCGGCGGAAATGGCCGACCGCCTGTTCGTCCGCCTGTCGCGCTGGGCGTCGGCGTCCGCCGAGGGGCTGGCCGCCGATCTCCTGTCCCTGCTTGGGCGCGAACCGGAAGGGGCGGAGAGCGAACGGGCGCGCCAACTCTTCGCGGCGGTGCTGGACGCGCCGGAATCGGTGCGCATCGAAACCCTGCACGGCTTCGCACAAGGCATCTTGCGCCGCTTCCCGGTGGAGGCCGGGGTGTCGCCGACCTTCGAGGTTCTGGACGACCGCAGCGCCGAGGAGATGCTGCGCCGCGCCCGCGAACGGGTGTTCCGCGACGCCCGTCCGGGTTCGCCCGAGGAAGCGGCGATCGCCGCGATCTCCGCCCGCGTCGTCGATTCCGAATTCCCCAGGCTGGTCGCGGCGATCACCGGCGCGCGGGTGCGGATCGGCCGGATGCTGCGCGCCTGGGGCGGCGCGTCCGCCCTGGCCGACGGATTGGCGCGGCACCTGGGGCTCGCCCCCGGCGCGACCGAGGACGGGGTGCTGGCCGCCGCCTGCCGCGACGCCGCGATGGACGCGGCGGCGCTGCGCGCCCTGGCCGCCGCGATGATCGAACAGGGCAGCGACGCCGACGCCGAAAAGGCGGCGGGCATCGCCGCCTTCCTGGCCGCGCCCGAGGCGGAGCGCCCGGCGCGCTGGGGGGATCACGTCGCCGCCTTCCTGACCGGCAAGGGGGAGGCGCGCAAGACCGACAAGTATCCGACGAAAAAGGTCAAGGCGGCCTTCCCCGACGCGGTCGCGGTGCTGACGGCGGAGCAGGCGCGCCTTCTGGCGGCGGAGGACCGGTTGGCGGCGGCGCGGCTGCTGACCGCCACCGCCCGCCTGATGACTCTGGCGGAGGCGATCCTGTCCGCCTACGAGGCGGAAAAGCGTCGCGCCGGGTGGCTCGACTACGACGATCTGATCGGCAAGGCGCTGGCCCTGCTGGCGTCGGCGGAGGCGCGGCCCTGGGTGCTCTATAAGCTGGACGGCGGCCTCGACCACATCCTGGTGGACGAGGCGCAGGATACCTCGCCCGACCAGTGGGCGGTGGTGGACGCCCTGTCCGCCGAGTTCTTCGCGGGCGAAGGGGCGCGCGGCGAACTGGTGCGCACGGTGTTCGCGGTGGGCGACGTCAAGCAGTCGATCTATCGCTTCCAGGGGGCCGACCCCCGCATGTTCACCGACCAGCGCGCCCGCGTCGCGGCGGCGGCGGCGGAGGCCGGGGCGCGTTTCGAATCGGTGCCGCTCGACATTTCCTTCCGCTCGGCGCAGGCGGTTCTGGACGCGGTGGACGCGGTGTTCGGCGATCCGGCGGCGGCGGACGGGGTGCTCGACCCCGACCGCCCGGCGGAGGATCAGCGCCACGTCGCCGCCCGCTCGCGCGCCCCCGGCCTGGTCGAGGTCTGGCCGCGACTGCCCGAGCCCGAGGCGGCGGAACCGCCCCCCTGGTCGCCGCCGGTGGAGCGGCTGAGCGTTCCCGGCGCGGCGGCGCGGCTGGCCGCGATCCTCGCCGACCGCATCGCCCGCATGGTCGGCGCGACCGGCGGCACGGCGGAAAACCTGGACTCGCGCGGTCGCCCGATCCGCCCCGGCGACATCATGGTGCTGGTGCGCAAGCGCGATTCCTTCCAGGCCGATCTGATTCGCGCCCTGAAGCAGAAGGGCGTGGCGGTCGCCGGGGCGGACCGCCTGAACCTCGCCGACCACATGGCGGCGCAGGACTGCCTGACCCTGGCCGAGGCGGCGCTGTTCCCCGACGACGATCTGACCCTGGCCTCCGCCCTGAAGGGGCCGTTCCTCGGCTGGGGCGAGGACGATCTGTTCGCCCTGGCGCACCGCCGCGCGGAAGGGGGGTCCCTGTGGGCCGAGCTGCGTTCCCGCGCCGACGCTGGCGACGCGGCGGCGGACGAGGCCCGCGTCCGGCTGGAGTCCTGGGGCGGCGCGGCGCGCGCCCTGCGGCCCTTCGGCTTTTTCGTCCGCCTGCTGGAGGCCGAGGGCGGACGGGCGCGGCTGCGGCAACGCCTGGGGGCGGAGGTGGACGATCCCCTGGACGAATTCCTCGACCTCGCCCAGGCCTACGAACGCGCCCATCCCGGCGCGATGCAGGGGTTCCTCCGCTGGTTCGCGGCGGGCGCGGTGGAAATCAAGCGCGACATGGACAAGGGCGCGGCGGACACGGTGCGCATCCTCACCGTTCACGGGGCGAAGGGGTTGCAGGCGCCGGTGGTCTTCCTGCCGCAGACGGTCTCCTTCCCCGGCGGCGGCCTGCCCCTGGAATGGAGCCAGGACGCCCAGGGAAAACCGTTGCTGTTGTGGAAACCGCCCCACGTCGCCGCGCCCGCCGCCTTCCGCGCGGTGAAGACGCGCCGCGAGGAGGAGGACGAACAGGAATCCCGCCGCCTGCTCTATGTGGCGATGACGCGGGCGGAGGACCGGCTTTACGTCTGCGGCTGGGACGGCAGGAAGGCTCCCTCGGGCGAGGTCTGGCACGATCTGATCCGGCGCGGCGTCGAACGCCTGACCCCGCCCCAGGCCGACGCCGACCTCTCCGCCGCCTTCGGCGCGGAGGTCGAGGTGCTGCGCTGGCGCGGCCTGGGCGAGACCGAAATCGCCGCCGCCGCCCCGCCGCCGCTGCCCGTCGTCGCCCCGCCGCCGCCCGCCTGGATCGACCGTCCGCCGCCGCCGGAGCCCGAGCCCTCGCGCCCGCTGACCCCGTCGCGCCCCGAGGAAGACCCGCCGTTGCCCTCCCCCCTGGCGGCGGGCACCGACCGCTTCCGCCGGGGCTTGGTGCTGCACCGCCTGCTGGAATGCCTGCCCGATCTGCCGCCCGCCGCCCGTCCGGACGCGGCGCGCCGCTATCTCGACGCCGCCGCCGACTGGCCGGAGGAAACCCGCGCCGCCTGCGCGGCGGAGGCCCTGGCGGTGCTGGAGATGCCCGCCGCGCGCGCTCTGTTCGGGCCGGATTCCCGCGCCGAGGTGGCGATCGCCGGGTTGGTCGATGCCGGGGACGGGCCGCGCCTGCTCGCCGGGCAGGTGGACCGGCTGGCGGTCGTCGGCGACGAGGTTCTGGTGGTCGATTACAAGTCCAACCGTCCGCCGCCCGCCGCCGCCGCCGATGTGCCCCCGGTCTACCGGCGGCAGCTTGCCGCCTATCGCGCCGCGCTCGCGCCGGTGTTTCCGGGGCGGCGGGTGCGCGCCTTCCTGCTGTGGACCGACGGGCCCACCCTGATGGAAATTCCGCCGGAGACATGAGCACGGCCTGGGGGGTGGTAATCGTCGCGCCGAGACCCTTATAGATAACCAGGATGAGGATAAAGGCTTCATCGGCCCGATCGGTCGGGTCGCAACAAACAATGAGGTTGAACGATGTGGCAAGTCACGGATGCGACCTTCGAAACCGAGGTCGAAAAGGGATCGGGTTTGATTCTGGTGGATTTCTGGGCGGAATGGTGCGGTCCCTGCCGTCAGATCGGCCCGGTGCTCGAGGAAATCGACGCCGCCATGGGCGACAAGGTCACCATCGTCAAGCTCAACATCGACGACAATCCCTCCACCCCGACCCGCCTGGGGGTGCGCGGCATCCCCACTCTGATGCTGTTCAAGGACGGCCAGGTGGTCGCCACCAAGATCGGCGCGCTGCCCAAGTCGCAGCTGGTCAAGTGGCTGGAAACGGCGGTCTGAGCCGTCTTTCGATGCGATGATTCCGGCTCCGGCGCGTCCGGGGCCGGAGCTTTGGATGAGGGGGCTCCGTGGGGGACGCCATCCGCGATATCGGCGACGAGGAATTTTCCGCCGCGGCGCGTTGTCGGCTGCATGCTCCCGCGTGGCTGAACGCCGTCGCGGTGACCAACGGCTTCCTGCCGCGCCGTCTGGACGGCGAATTCGCCTGGGCGGATTTTTCCTGCGGCGACGGAGTCGGCGCGGCGGCCCTGGCGGCGGCCAATCCGGAGGGGCGGTTCTTCGCCCTGGGGGACGGCGCGCGGGGGCGCGTCTTGGCCGAAAAGTCCGGACTTTCCAATATCTTCTGGCTTTCCGGCGATCTCGCCGATCTGCCCGACGACGCCCTGCCGCCGCTCGACTTCGCGGTGTTCGACGGCGGCCTTGCCGCCCTGGGGGAAAAGGGCCGGGAGGCCGCGCTCGCCCGTATCGCGCGGGCGGTGAAGCCGGGCGGCATCCTGCTGGTCGGTTATCACGCCCTGCCCGGCTTCGCCGCGATGATGCCGTTGCGCGACGTGCTGCATTCCCTGGCCGCGAAGGGGCCGCAAACCCCCGCCACGCGGGTCCGCGCCGCGTTCGACTGGCTGGACCGGGAGGATGCGGCGGGAACCGGCTTCCTGGCCGAGCACGCCGGGGTGCGCCGCCGTCTGGCCGCCCTCGCCGCCTGCCCGCCCGAAGACGCGGCGGCGGAACTGTTCGCGCCGACCCTGACGCCCTTCCACTTCGCCCAGGTCGAAGGCAGCTTGACCCGGCACGGTTTTTCCTTTGCCGGGAACGCCCGCATCTTCCTGAACATGCTCGATCTGGCGCTGCCGAGCGCCGCCCACCCGCTGCTGAAGGGGGCGCGTAGCCGCCGCGAGTTCGAAACCCTGCGCGACGTTCTGCGCAATCCCTTCCATCGCCGCGACGTCTATGTGCGCGGCGCGGCGGTGGCGGACGAGGCCGCCTTCTGGGCGCAACACGATTCCCTGGTGATCGGGCTGGCGCGCTCGCCCGACCGCGTCGATTTCGGCGGCCATGTCGTCGATTTCCGGGGATTCCCCTTCGTTCCGCTGTGCGACGCCCTGGCCGAGGCCCTGTCCTTCGCCGACGCGGTGCCGCTCGCCTCGCCGGTGGCCGGGGCGGTGCTGCCCCTCGACCGGACCGAGGCGCTGGTGCTGTCCAACATCGTCGAAACCGGCTGCGGCTTCGCCGACGCCGAGGATACGGTGCTCGCCCGCCTGACCCCGGAACGCCTGCCGCCTGGGCGCGCCTGGGCGTGGTGTCGGGATAGACCCGGAAGGCCAGGAAAGCCAGGAAAACTAGGCCGGGGCGCCGCCCCGGACCCCGCTGGGGACTCGGTCCCCAGGCCCCATTCCTAAAGTTTTTGCGCGAAGCGCGATAAAACCATCGCGTGGCGTGAGGGTTGCTTGCCGCTCTCGCGGCGAAAACAAGTCATGGGTTCAAAGGGCCCACGGCCCTTTGCGGGTTCGGGCGGAGCTCGACCTGGTTTTTCCCTACTCCGGCGCGCCGGAGCGGTTTTCCGCCAGGACCTCCCCGACCAGATAGAGCGATCCGGCGATCAGCAGGGTTGCGTCGCGGCTGTCGGCCTCGGCCAGGGCGGAACGCCAGCCGGGCGCGGCCTGGGCGTTGGCGACCCCCGCCGCGCGGGCGATGCGGGCGAGGTCTTCGGCCGGGAAGGGGGCGGGGGCGCTGTCCACCCGCACCGTGCGCACCCGGCGCAGGTGGGGGACGAGGGGGGCGAGGTAGCGCTTCGGGTCCTTGGTGGTCTGCATGCCGAGGATCAGATCCACCGGGTGGGTTTTCGCCCATTCCGCCAGCACCGGGGCGAGCGCCTGCCCGGCGGAGGGGTTGTGCCCGCCGTCCAGCCAGACGTCGCGGCCGAGGGCGTCCACCAGCCGCCCGGCGCTCAGGCGTTGCAGGTGTCCCGGCCAGGAAACCCGGGGCAGGGCGGCGGCGGCGAGTTCCGCCGTCACCGGGCACAGGCGGGCGGCGTGCGCGGCAAGAAGGGCGAGGGCGGCGTTGCCCAACTGATGCGGGCCGGGCAGAACCGGGCGCGGCGCTTCGACGGAAAAGCCCGGAGCCTCCACCGCGAAGCCGGTCGGGGTCTCGCGCACCCGCCAGTCGATGCCGCCCAGCAGAAGCGGCGCGCCGATGGCGCGGGCATGCGCCCGGATCGCCGCCAGCGCCTCGGGCGGCTGGGGGGCGACGACGCCGGGCACGCCGGGGCGCAGGATGTGGGTTTTCTCGGTGGCGATGGCGGTCAGGGTGTCGCCCAGGAAATCCTGATGGTCGTAGTCGATGGCGGTGAGGACGCAGGCGGCGGGGCGGGCGACCACGTTGGTCGCGTCCAGCCGCCCGCCGAGGCCGGTTTCCAGCAGGCAGACCTCCGCCGGGTGGCGCGCGAAGGCCAGAAAGGCCGCCGCCGTGGTCGCCTCGAAAAAGGTGATCGGGCGGCCCGCGTTGGCGGATTCCACCTCTTCCAGCCATGCGGTCAGGGGGGCGTCGTCGGGCAGACGCCCGGCGATCCGGATACGCTCGGCGAAGCGCACCAGATGGGGCGAGGTGTAGGCGTGCGCCCGCAGCCCCGCCGCCTCCGCCAGCGCCGCCAACGTCGCCACCGTCGAGCCCTTGCCGTTGGTCCCCGCGACGTGAATCGCCGGCGGCAGACGGTCCTGCGGATCGCCCAGGTCGGCCAGCAGGCGCAGCATCCGGTCGAGCGACAGGTCGATCGCCTTCGGATGCAGTCGGGTCAGCCGGTCGAGAATCGCGTTCAGCCGTTCAGACATCGGGCGCGCCGCTCCGGTCGATGCGTTCGGGTTCGCGCCCCGGATAGTCGATCACCGTGGCGGAAGGGAAGGGGCTGCGCAGCACCGACAGCACCGCCGCGATCTCCGCCTTCAGGTCGCGGCGGTCGGCGACGCGGTCGATCCGCCGCGCCGCCAGCAGACCGGCGGCGTCGAAAACCCCGTCGCGCGGCGCCAGAAAGGCCGGAGTGTCCATCGCGGCCAGGGGATCGGCGGGCGGCGGACCCAGGCGCGCGCCGGGCTCGGCGAAGACCGCGTCGGCATGACGCAGCAGGGCGTCGATCTGCGGGTCGAAGGCGGGATCGGCCAAAATCGCGATCACCGGCAAGGCGCGCTCCCCCAGCTTGCGCAAGGCCAGGGCGATGCGCGGACCCTGCATCAGGGCGAAGGCCCCGTCCTGAATGCGCGGCCCCTGGCTGCCCGACACCAGAATCAACGCCGCGTCCTGCAAGAACGCCAACTCGGCGGCGGCGACGATCGCCTCCCCCGCCGCCGCGCCGAAGGTGCCGCACAGGAATTGCGGCTCCACGGCGGCCAAAACCGCGCCCATGCCTTCGATGCGGCCATGCGCCACCGCCACCGATTCCGCCTCGTGGCTTTGCGCCGCGGCCTCCTTCAGACGGTCGGCATAACGGCGGGAATCGCGGAACTTCAGGGGATCGGCGGAAACGCCGGGAATCTCGATGCGCGCCCAACTCTCCGCATCCAGCAGCAAGGCGAACCGCCGCGCCGCGGGCAACGTTAGGTGATGGTCGCAGTGCGGGCAAATCCGCCAGTTGGCGTCCAGATCGCGATGGAAAACCGTCGCCCCGCACTTCGGACAGGTCACCCACTGCGCCTCGCGCAGCACGCGCGGCGCGATCCAGCGCTTCAAGGTCGGCCCGACGAAATTGGTCAGCCAGCTCATGCCGTCGAGTCTCCCACGTAAAGCCCGGGATCAGCGGGGCCGCCGAGCCTTGCCGCTGATGTGTTCGATCTCCATCCGCACCACCGCGACGCGATGGAACTTCGATTCCAGATAGGTGATGCCGGGTTCCACATAATCCGCCGAATACTTCTCGATCAGCGCCAGCAGACCGGCGCGCTTTTCCGCGCCCTCACCCGCGCCGCCGTGCCGAAGGCCACCGCGCTTTCGTATTCGGTGGAAAACTGACCGGGAAGCACCTTGGTCCGCCCGACGACGCAGAACGTAACCGCCGGATCGGCGTCCAGATGTTCCAGCTTCCGCCCCTCGGTCGCGCAGTGAAAATAAATCGCGCCGTCGCGCAGGGCATAGCTCATCGGCACCGCATAGGGTTTGCCATCGTCGCCCACCATCGACAATACGCCGTACTCCCCGGCGGCCAGAATGCCCATGGCCTCGTCGGCGGTGATTTCTCGCTCGGTTCGTCTGACGGCGCGCTGCATGCTCGATCCTGTTCGGGGTGGGGGCGTGTTGCCGACTTTTCCCCACAAGGAATACGCCGCTTCGCGAAAAAAACAAATGGCGGGAAAACGCGGGGCAAGTGTCCCCCTCCCTCCACGGTCGTCATGCCCGGACTTGATCCGGGCATCCACGAGTTTTTTTGATGGGGCCGAAGAAAATCATCGAAGGCGTGGGCGCTGCCCACACCCGGAAAGGGAAAAACGACGCGGGGGGACTCGGTCCCCCCGCACCCCCCATTCCCTTTTTGCCGATTACCGCCCCGCAACCGCCACGCCGTCGCACGCAATTTTAATGCCCTGCGCGCGAAGACCGGGGGGAGGGGGTGGCTGCTTCTTAAGCCATGCCATTTGCTTTGCGGATCATGGAGGCGAGTTCGGAAATTCGCTCTTTTAGGTCCAGAACATCCAATTGAGCAGAATCGCGGCAGATGAGATTGGCTGCCCCAACTTTATCTCCGTCCTTGTATGTAATTCTCCCGCCTTCTGACGTGCACCCCGAATTTGGACCGGGCATCCGGGCTTTTCCGGGGTATTTCTGCTCAGAACGGGCCGGATGCGTCTGAGCAGGTGAGCAGCGATATCGGGGGCTTGTTGCCGATGGCGCTGTGCGGACGAACTTCGTTGTAGTCCTGGAGCCATTCCGCCATTTTCAGCCGGGCGTCGTCAAGGCTCATGAACCAGTGGGTGTTCAGGCATTCCGCTCGGAACTTGCCATTGAACGATTCGATAAAGGCGTTGTCCGTCGGCTTGCCCGGGCGGGAGAAGTCGAGGACGACATCCTTCTGATAAGCCCACAGGTCGAGGTCGCGGGACACGAACTCAGACCCCTGGTCGACACGGATCGATTGGGGATAGCCGACCTTCGCGCAGATACGTTCAAGCGTTTGCACCACGTCTTCGCCTCGGTAGCTGAATCGGGGATCGACCGCCGGGGAGAACCGCGAAAAGGTATCCACGATCGTCAGGATACGGATCTTGCGGCCCGTGGCGAGCTGGTCCTGGACAAAGTCCATCGCCCAAACCTGATTGGTCCTGGTGGCGCTCGTCCGTCGTCACGGAGCCGCGCCTTGACCCGCCGCTTCGGCGTCTTGTTCCGCAGTTGCAGCCCCATCTCCGTGTAAAGCCGATAGACCTTCTTCGCGTTCACCTTCCAACCCTCCCGGCAGAGAAGAACATGGACGCGCCGGTAGCCGTAGCGGACCCGCGTCTCGCAGATCTGTCGGATTCGCAGCTTGAGATCGGCCTGCTCGCGATGCTTGGGCTTGTAAGTGTAGAGGGAGCGATCGACCTGCAGAGCAGAACAGGCCTTGCGGACCGATACCTGCCAGGTCTCTCGCACCTCATCGACAAGCCGACGTTTGCGGGCAGGCCTCAGAGCTTTTTTGCGAGAACGTCCTGGAGCATCGCCTTGTCCAGGCTGAGGTCCGCCACGATCCGCTTGAGTTTGGCGTTCTCCTCCTCAAGCTGCCGCAAGCGCTTGACCTCGGTGGGCATCAACCCCGCGTAGCGTTTGCGCCAGTTGTAAAAGGTCGCCTCGGCGATACCGGCCTTGCGGCAAACCTCCGTGATCGGGATGCCGTCTTCCGCTTGCTTCAGAATGAACGCGATCTGGGCCTCGCTGAACTTCGACGTCTTCATCGGATTCTCCTTCTCCCGGCCAGGGGATCATAACTGGAAAATTCCAGATGTTTTCGGTCCGATTTAGCGGGGGCACGTCAATGTCTCCACGCCCCGCAATTGATGATCTTATCCAAGTATCATTGTGGGCGGGAGTGGAGTCTATCATGGCCGCTAAGTTGCTGGTTGTGGTTTTTGCTCGTGGCGCGAGAGAGGCTTCATCCGCGTGGCGGGCGGATGGGGGTTCGCGGAGAGATAAGGGAATGGGATGCAAGGGCCTTTCGGCCCTTGCCGGGTGCGGGCGGAGCCCACGGGTTTTTCATAAGGCGTGGATGCCCGGGCCAAGCCCGGGCATGACACAGGTGAGAGGGCGGTGCGCCCCCCGGCCTGCGTTATTTCCGTGCGCCGCGCACGCCGTTGGCCAATTCGGTGACGAAGGCGAGGACCCGTGGCACCAGGTTCGGCGTTGCCTGTCCTTTTTCGTCCAGGCAGGCGGCGAGTTTATCGATCACCGCCGAGCCGACGACGGCGGCGTCGGCGACGCGGGCGATTTCGGCGGCGTTGTCCGGGGTTTTGATGCCGAAGCCGACGGCGACCGGCAGGTCGGTTTGGCGTTTGATGCGCTGGATCGCCTGGTCCACCGCGTCGGTGGCGGCGGTGGCGGTTCCGGTGATGCCGAGGATGGAGACGTAATAGAGGAATCCGCCCGCGTATTTGAGGATTTGCGGCAGTCGCGCGTCGTCCGATGTGGGGGTGGCGAGGCAGATGAAGGCGACGCCGTATTTCAGCAGCAGGGGCTGGATTTCGTCGGCTTCCTCGGGCGGCACGTCGACCACGATCACGCCGTCCACGCCGGCTTTTGCGGCATCGTGGGCGAAGCGTTCCGCGCCGTAGGCGTCGATGGGGTTGTAGTATCCCATCAGGACGATCGGGGTTTCCGCGTCGGTTCGGCGGAATTCGCGCACCTGGGCGAGGGTATGGTCCATGCAGGCTCCGGCGGCCAGGGCGCGCAGGGCGGCGCGCTGGATGGCGGGGCCGTCGGCCATCGGGTCGGTGAAGGGCATGCCGAGTTCGATGATGTCGGCGCCCGCGCCGGGCAGTCCGGCGAGGAGTTTCGCCGAGGTTGCGGCGTCGGGGTCGGAGGCGGCGAGATAGATCACCAATCCGGCGCGGTTTTCGGCCTTCAACGCGGCGAAGCGGCGGGTCAGGCGGTTGTTTTTCAGGGCGTCGGTCATGATCACAACTCCGTCCCCATGGCCCTGGCCACGGTGTTCACGTCCTTGTCGCCGCGTCCGGAGAGACAGAGCAGCAGGATGTGGTCGGCGGGCAGGTTTCCCGCCACTTTCAGCGCCTGGGCGATGGCGTGGGAGGATTCCAGGGCCGGGATGATGCCTTCCAGGCGGGTGGTCTGGTGGAAGGCGTTGAGCGCCTCGTCGTCGGTGACCGAGACATAGGTGATGCGCCCCGCGTCCTTCAGCCAGGAGTGTTCCGGCCCGACGCCGGGATAGTCGAGCCCGGCGGAGACGGAATAGGCCTCGGTGATCTGGCCGTCGCGGTTTTGCAGCAGATAGGTTCGGCTGCCGTGCAGCACGCCGGGCTTGCCCATGGTCAGGGATGCGGCGTGTTCCGGGGTATCGGTGCCCTTGCCCGCCGCCTCGACGCCGACGATTGCGACCGAGGGTTCGTCGAGGAAGGGATAGAACAGGCCGATGGCGTTGGAGCCGCCGCCCACCGCCGCCATCAGGGTATCGGGCAGGCGGCCTTCCATCCGCTGCATCTGGGTCTTGGCTTCCTCGCCGATGATCTTCTGGAAGTCGCGGACCATGCGGGGATAGGGGTGCGGCCCGGCGACGGTGCCGATCAGGTAATAGGTATCCTGGACGTTGGCGACCCAGTCGCGCATCGCCTCGTTCATCGCGTCCTTCAGGGTGGCGGCGCCCGAGGTGACGGGCCGGACCTCGGCCCCCAGAAGCTTCATCCGGAAGACGTTGGGCTGCTGCCGGGCGATATCCACCGCGCCCATATAGACGACGCAGGGCAGGCCGAACAGGGCGCACACTGTGGCGGTGGCGACGCCGTGCTGTCCGGCGCCGGTTTCGGCGATGATGCGGGTCTTGCCCATGCGTTTCGCCAGCAGGATCTGGCCGATGCAGTTGTTGACCTTGTGCGCGCCGGTGTGGTTCAGGTCCTCGCGCTTGAAATAGATTTTCGCGCCGCCGCAGGCCTTGGTCAGGCGCTCGGCGAAATAGAGCGGGCTGGGGCGTCCGACGAAGTGGGCGAGGTAGCGGTCCATCTCGGCCGTGAAGGCGGGGTCGGCCTGCGCCGCGTCGAGGGCTTTTTCCACCTCGAGGACCAGGGGCATCAGGGTCTCGGCGACGAAGCGCCCGCCGTAGGGGCCGAAGTGGCCCTTCTCGTCGGGGCCCTTGGCGAAGGAATTGGTGAGAATCGGGGTCATGTCGTGTGGTCTCGCATCACGAAGGTCGCGGATCGCCGCGCGAACGCGGGTCCGTACAAAGGGTTGAATGCCGCGTCGGCGCGGCGAAATCCAGGAAAATTTCACCAGCACCCGCTGCCGGCGTTTTTCGCGGCCTTGACGAAGGCGGCGATGCGCGCCGGGTCCTTGACTCCGGGGGCGCTTTCGACGCCGGAGGAGACATCCACAGCGCCCGCGCCGGAGGCCCGGATCGCCTCGGCGACGTTGTCCGGGGAGAGTCCGCCCGCCAGCATCCAGGGGGGTTCGCCGCTCCATGTGCGCATCAGGTTCCAGGGGAAGGGCCGCCCCAGGCCGCCCGTGCGCGGCGCGTCGGCGGCGGTGGCGACGCCGATCGCCTTGATCACCGGCAGGCCGAATTCCAGGCGCACCGCGTCCACCCGTTCCGGGGTTTCCGCGCCGTGCAGTTGGATCGCGTCGAGGCGGAAGCGGTTGAGAACCGCGTCGAGTTCGGCGTCGGTGGGATCGACGAACAGGCCGACCTTGTGCACCTCGTCGGGCAGGGCGTCGGCCAGCTCGGCGGCGTCGTCGGCGGACAGCGCGCGCGGCGACGTCGGGCAGAAGACGAAGCCCGCGAAGTCCACCCCGGCGTCCACCGCCGCGTCCAGGCCGTCGGTTTCGGTCAGGCCGCAGATCTTGACCAGGGTCATGACGGGTCCCTCCGTTCCGGGTATTCGGCGCGGCCGATCTCGGCGGCGATGCGCCGGGCGGCGTCGGCGGGGTCCTTCGCCTGGCTGATCGGGCGGCCGATCACCAGAAGGTCGGCGCCCTCGCGCAGGGCCTCGGCGGGGGTCATCACCCGTTTCTGGTCTCCGGCTGCGGCCCAGTCCGGGCGGATGCCTGGCACGATGCGCAGCAGCGAGCCGAATTCCGCCTTCAGCGACTTCGCCTCGTGGGCGGAACAGACCAGGCCGTCCATCCCCGCCTCGGCGGCCAGCGCCGCCAGACGGTGCGCCTGATCCGACACCGCGCCGGGAACGCCGATTCCGGCCAGGTCGGCGGCGTCGAAGCTGGTCAGCACGGTGACCGCGATGAGTTTCGGCGGCGCGGCGGCGATGCTGTCGGCGGCGTCGCAGGCGGCCTGACGGGCCGCCTTCATCATCGCCGATCCGCCCGCCGCGTGCAGGGTGAGGTAGCGGGGGCGCAGCGGCATCACCGCCTTTACCGCCGCCGCCACGGTGTTGGGGATGTCGTGCAGCTTGAGGTCGAGGAAGATGTCCTTGCCCAGGGCGCGCTGCACCTCGCGCACGCCCTCGGGGCCGTTGGCGGAGAAGAATTCCAGGCCCAGTTTCAGGCCGCCGACGTTCTCGGCGATGCGCTTCGCCAGGGCGACGGCGGCGGCGAGGTCGGGGGTGTCGATGGCGCAGAAAATCGGACTGGCGGTCATCGGTTCGTCTTTCGAAAGCGACGGCAAGGGCGGCGAACCACGGCGTCAGGCGGCGGAGTCGGGGGCGGGCAAGGCCTGGCGGGGCTGGGCGCGCAGGGCCTCGACCTCCTGGGAGAGGGCGCGGGCCTTGGCCTCGGCCTTCGCGGCGCGGGCGGCGGCGCGGCTGCCGCTGCCCGCCCAGCCGAGAATCAGGCCGAGCAGCAGCCCGGCGGCGAGAGCCCCCAGGACCGCCAGATAGAGGCTCAAACGCACCGAGAACGGCAGCGGCCACAGGTCGAGGTCCACGTCCTGACGGTTGGCTACCGCGAAGGCGGTCGCCACGGCGGCGAGCGGAAGGCCGATGATCCAGGTCACGATGCGCACGGCGAACAAATCCCTGTCGGAGGACGCCGCGCCGGGGGCAGGAACCGGCGCGGCGGAAACGTCAGTCGGCGTCGCCGTCGTTGAGCAGATCGCGCAACTGCTTGCCGGTCTTGAAATAGGGCACCACCTTGGAGCCGACCCGCACCGCGTCGCCGGTGCGCGGGTTGCGCCCGGTGCGGGCGTCGCGGGTTTTGGTGGAGAACGCGCCGAAGCCGCGCAGTTCCACCCGGTCGCCGCGGGCGAGCGCGGTGGTGATTTCCTCGAAAATGGTGGCGACGATCCGCTCCACATCCCGCTGATAGAGGTGTGGGTTGCGTTCGGCCAGGCGCGCGATCAGTTCAGACTTTGTCATAGCGTGCAATCCCCGACGGTTCAGTGGAGGCGGATGTCCGGCCCCGATGCATGCCGAAACCCTTGCTTCCCAGGGCGAAAACCCACGCGCCCGGGCAAGACGGAAGGCCGTCCTGACGATACGTGCCTCCAAGACTGCCAGATTTCGCCCCCGGCATCAAGGTTAACCCTCTCAAGGGAAAGCCTTTTCCAGGGAAAGAAAAACGCCGCCCGAGGGGGCGGCGTTTTCCGTGACCCGGTCCCGCATCAGGGGATCAGGAATTGGCCTTCTCGTCCTGGGCCTGGCGCAGGGCCGCGCCCAGGATGTCGCCCAGCGACGCGCCGGAGTCGGTGGAACCGTACTCGGCCATCGCCTGCTTTTCCTCTTCCATCTCGCGCGCCTTGATCGAGAGCGAGAGCTTGCGGCTCTTGGCGTCGATCTGCACGATCTTGGCATCGACCTTTTCGCCGACGGCGAAGCGTTCGACCCGCTGCTCGGAGCGTTCGCGCGACAGATCGCCCTTGCGGATGAAGCCGGTGGCGCCGCCTTCGGCGGTCGAGACCTCAAGTCCGCCGTCGGTGACCTGCGTCACCACGCAGGTGACCACCGCGCCCTTCTTCAGGCCCTTGGTGGCGTTCTCGAAGGGGTCGTTGGTCAGCTGCTTCAGGCCGAGGCTGATGCGCTCCTTGTCCACGTCGACGTCGAGAATCTTGGCGGTGACCATGTCGCCCTTCTTGAAGGACTTCACCGCTTCCTCGCCGGTCATTTCCCACGAGATGTCGGAGAGGTGGACCATGCCGTCGATCTCGCCCGGCAGGCCGACGAACATGCCAAATTCGGTGATGTTCTTGATCTCGCCTTCGAGGGTCGAACCGACCGGGTGGTTGGCCATGAAGTCGGTCCACGGGTTGGACAGGCACTGCTTCAGACCCAGGCTGATGCGGCGCTTGTTGGGATCGACGTCGAGAACCATGACGTCCACTTCCTGGCTGGTCGAAACGATCTTGCCGGGGTGGATGTTCTTCTTGGTCCAGGACATTTCGGAGACGTGGACCAGGCCTTCGACGCCCGGTTCCAGTTCGACGAACGCGCCGTAGTCGGTGATGTTGGTGACGCGGCCGGTGAACTTGGTGCCGACCGGGTACTTGCCCTCGACGCCCGACCACGGATCGGCTTCGAGCTGCTTCATGCCCAGGCTGATGCGCTGGGTTTCCGAGTTGAAGCGGATCACCTGCACCTTGATGGTCTGGCCGATGGACAGCGCTTCCGCCGGGTGGTTGATGCGCTTCCAGGCGATGTCGGTGACGTGCAGCAGGCCATCGACGCCGCCCAGATCGACGAACGCGCCGTAGTCGGTGATGTTCTTGACCACGCCGTCGAGGATCTGGCCTTCCTTCAGGTTCTCGATCAGTTCGGAACGCTGTTCGGCGCGGGTCTCTTCCAGGACCGCGCGGCGGGAGACGACGATGTTGCCGCGCGAGCGGTCCATCTTCAGAATCTGGAACGGCTGCGCCTGGCCCATCAGCGGGCCGATGTCGCGCACCGGGCGGATGTCCACCTGGCTGCCCGGCAGGAACGCCACCGCGCCGGACAGATCGACGGTGAAGCCGCCCTTGACCCGGCCGAAGATCACGCCGTTGACGCGCTGGTTGCCCTCGAACGCCTTTTCCAGTTCGTTCCAGGATTCCTCGCGCCGCGCCTTTTCGCGCGACAGGACGACCAGGCCGTCACGGTCTTCGTAGCGGTCGACGAAGACCTCGATGGTGTCGCCGATCTTGATTTCGGCGCGATGGCCGAATTCCTTCAACGGGACGCGACCCTCGGACTTCAGTCCGACGTCGACGAGGGCGAAATCGCTGGTGATGCTGACGATGCGTCCGATGATGACGGAGCCTTCGAGGCTCGCGTTCTGAGCGAACGATTCTTCCAGAAGGGCGGCGAAGTTTTCCATCGCGCCGGGAATGGCTTGGGTTTCGGTCATGCCGAAGGGGTTCCTTTTCACGTGTCGCTATTCGGGCCAACCGGTTTGTTCCGGCGGTCTTGCCGCGCGTGCGACCTTGTTGCACCAAAAACCGTCCTCTCGGCGCGGGATCGTCGCGCCAGGGGGGCGGCCTGTCGTTTCCGGATTTCTCCGGTCTTCAATCCGCGATTTGTCCGGTCCTGGAACGGAAAAGGGCGGCGACGCGGTCGAAAACCGCATCGGCGTCGATTTCGGTGGTGTCCAGGACGATGGCGTCGTCCGCCGTGGCAAGCGGCGCCGTCTTCCGGTCGCGGTCGCGTTCGTCGCGTTCGATCATGTCGGCGAGAACGCGGTCCTGTATAGCGTCGATGCCCTTGTCCTGCAACTCCAAGGTCCGTCGGCGCGCCCGTTCCCTGACCGAGGCGGTGACGAAGACCTTCAGGTCGGCCTGCGGGCAGACCACGGTGCCGATGTCCCGGCCGTCCAGAACCGCGCCTTTGCAAGGGCTTGGCGGGTTTTTGGCGAAATCGCGCTGGAAGTCGAGGAGGACGGAGCGAACCTCCGGGATCGCCGCCACCTTGGAGGCGGCGTCGGCGGCGTCCTCGTCGCGCAGGCGGGGCGACTCGAGACTCGCGAGGTCCAGGGTGCGCGCCGCGTGGACGGCGGAGGCGGGGTCGGCGGGGTCGGCCCCCATCTCCAGCACCCGCACGCCGACGGCGCGATAGAGCGCCCCGGTGTCGAGGTAGGCCAAATCGAATTCGCGGGCGAGGCGGCGCGCCAGGGTGCCTTTGCCCGCGCCCGCCGGGCCGTCGATGGCGACGATCATGACAGGTTCATCCCCAAGCCGTTCATCAGATCCGCGAAGCCGGGGAAGCTGGTGTCCACCGAGCGGATGTCGTCGATCGTCACCGGTTCCTCGGCGACCGCCCCCAGAACCAGGAAGGCCATGGCGATGCGGTGGTCGAGGTTGGCGGCAATCGCTCCGCCGCCCTTCGGCGGGCGGCCCGCGCCGTGCACCAGGATGTCGTCGCCGATCGCCTCCACCGCCGCGCCGCAGGCGGCAAGGCCGTTCACCACCGCGTCGAAGCGGTTGCTTTCCTTGACCCGCAGTTCCGCCAGACCGCGCATCCGGGTGGTTCCGGCGGCGCAGGCGGCGGCGATGGCGAGGATCGGGTATTCGTCGATCATGCTGGGGGCGCGGTCCGCCGGGACGTCGATGCCGGAAAGCGCCGAGGCGCGGACGCGCAGGTCGGCGACCGGTTCGCCCGCGACCTCGCGCGGGTTCAACAGGGCGATCTCCGCCCCCATCTCGACCAGGGTCTGGAACAGGCCGAAGCGCAGCGGGTTGGTGCCGACCTCGGGCAGCAGAATCTCCGATCCCGGCACCAGCAGCGCCGCCACCGCGGGAAAGGCAGCCGACGACGGATCGGCGGGCACCGCGACGTCGCAGGGGTGCAAACGCGGCTGGCCGACCAGGGAGATGGTGCGCGCGCCGTCGGTGGCGACAGCGACCGAGATGTCCGCGCCGAAACCCTTGAGCATGCGTTCGGTGTGGTCGCGGGTGGCGACCGGCTCGATCACCGTGGTCAGGCCGGGGGTGTTCAGCCCCGCCAGCAGCACCGCCGACTTCACCTGGGCGGAGGCGACCGGCACGGTATAGCAGACCGGCGTCGGCGTCGGATTGCCGGTGATGGCGAGCGGCAGCCGCCCGCCCTCGCGCCCCATGAAGGTCGCGCCGAATTGCGACAGGGGCGCGATCACCCGGTTCATCGGGCGGCGGCGCAGGCTGGCGTCGCCGGTGAAGATCGCGGTGATCGGGTGGGTGGCGACCAGACCCATCAGCAGGCGCACCCCGGTTCCGGCGTTGCCCATGTCGATGACCTCGGCGGGTTCGGCAAGGCCGCCGACGCCGACGCCGTCCACCGTCCAGGTTCCGTCCGTCTCGCGCGTCACCGTCGCCCCCATCGCCCGCATCGCGGCGGCGGTGGAGAGCACGTCCTCGCCCTCCAGCAGGCCGGCGACGCGGGACCGCCCCACCGCCAGCGCTCCGAACATCAGGGCGCGGTGGGAGATCGACTTGTCGCCCGGAACCCGCGCCGTGCCGGAGAGGGCGCGGGCGCGCGCCGAGGTCGCCGGGATCGGCGCGTCGGGGAGGGGGGAGGGCTGGGTCGGGTGCGTCATGCGCGGCCTCTGCCGGAGGGGGAAACGGTCCTCCTCCTAGCACACTTGCCGGGGACGAGGCCAGAGTCTTGCCCGCGCGAGGCTCTTTCGCGGCGGGCGCGGTTCGTGATATGGGGGTTCCGGAGGGGGCGGATCGCCGCCGCCGACGCGGGCCCCGGATAAAACGCTTTGACAGCGAAATCGCTTCATGGCAAATGCGCGTTTCCGGTCCTGTTCGTCGGCGCCGCGGACGGTTGCCGCAGGTTCGATGCCGACGATCGCCGCGAGGGAGGAGATCCATGACCAAACCGGAATGGGGCAGCAAGCGCACCTGCTTGAACTGCGGCACCCGTTTCTACGACATGCAGCGCAATCCGATTCTCTGCCCGAAGTGCGGCAGCGAGAATGCGCCCGACGCGGTGGCCAAGGTGCGGCGCGGCGTCAAGAAGGCCCCCGTTCACGCGGTGCCGGAGCCGAAGCCGAAGGCGGCGGCGTTGATCGAGGACGACGACGCGATCGACGAGGTCGAGGTCGATGACGACGAGGCCGACGACGCCTTGATCGAGGATGCCTCCGATCTTGCCGAGGACGACGACATGGCCGAGGTGATTGATCACCTGGGCACGGCGGACGAGGATTAAACCGGAGTTTTCCGGCCATCTGCGATGGGGCGATTTTTTTGTTGCGAAGGCGCGAATCTCAGACTAACTTGCGCCACCCATGACCGACCGGGCCCGTCCGGACCCGCCGGTTTCCCAGGATTGGGGCTGTAGCTCAGATGGGAGAGCGCTTGAATGGCATTCAAGAGGTCAGGGGTTCGATTCCCCTCAGCTCCACCAATCGGAACCCGTCGCCTAAAGCGGCGGGTTTCGTCTTTTCCGGGCGCTTTTTCTTACAATCCGAACTGATATTTCACCGCCAGGGTGATGGCGAGCGCGCCGTCGCCCAGGATGCGCGGGCGCGGCACCGTGCCCGAGGCGGCGCGCACCGCGCGCACCGCGTCGGCGTCGAGGACCGGATCGCCCGAGCCGCGAATCAGGGCGGCGGCGGCGAATCGTCCGTCGCCGTCGATGACCACCCGCACCAGGGCGTTGCCGATCAGGCGGCGGCCCGCGCCCGAGGCGGCGCGGCGGGCATGCACCGATTCGGAAACCTGATCGAGGTAGCCGACCAGGGCCTCGCGGCGGCGGTCGGCGGCGGCGTTGGGGGCCTGCGGCGGGGACGGCGCTTCCTGTTCCAGGACGATCGGCGCGGCCAGGCTGACCCCGACGTCGGTGGCGGACAGGTCGATGACGACGGTTTCGTCGCCGGGGGAGGGCGACGGCGGCTCGGAGACCCAGCCGCTCAAGGCCAGCCAATGCAGGGAGACCGACACCGCCAGGGCGGCGGCGATGCGTTCGCCGTCGGTCACGGGCGGTCTCCGCCCGGCGGCGCGGGCTCGGCGGCGATCACCAGGCGGTCGCCGCCGCTGTCCCGAATCGCGTTGACGGTGGACAGGAACGCGCCGACCGTCGCGTCGCGGTCGGGAATCAGCAGAATCTGGCGGTTGCCGTTTTCGCCCTCGGCGTTGCGGCGGACCAGGAAGGTGACGTCGCGCAGGGTGACCGCCTCGCCCTTGTGGCGCAGGCTGCCGTCGGCGGCCAGCAGGATTTCCAACGGGCGTCCGGCATAGGCGCGGGCGGACGACGACTTCGGCAGCCGCAGATCGACGCCGTGGATGGCGAAGGCGGCGGCGATGACGAAAAAGATCAGAAGGATGAAGACGACGTCCAGAAGCGGCGTGACGTCGGGCACCGGGCTTTCGCGGCGGCGTCGGGTCAGCGGAATCATGGCGCGCGTCCGTCGCCCCGGCGGGCGAGCGACAGGTTGGCCAGTCGCCCCATGGCGAAGGCGATGCCGTCCTCGCGGCGCAGGAAGACCTGGTGCGCCGCCACCGCCGGAATCGCGATCAGCAGCCCGGCGGCGGTGGTCAGAAGCGCCTGCCAGATGCCATCGGCGAGGGTCGTCATGTCGATCGCCCCCTGCGCCGAGGACAGGCGGGAAAAGGCCTGGATCATCCCCAGGACGGTGCCGAGGAGCCCGAGCAACGGCGCCACCCGTCCCGCCACCGCCAGGGTTCCCAGGCGGCGGTCGAGCCCGCGCACCGCTTCCTCCACCGCGATCGCGGCGGCGCGTTCGCGGCTTTCCGGCGGATCGGCGGAAATCAGGGCCTCGACCAGGGGCAGCAGGGCCGGAGCCTGCGCCGCCGCGATCTCGCGCGCCGCCGTCGCGTCGCCGTCGCGGGCGGCGGCGATCAGGGCGCGTTCGGCCTCGGCGTCGGGCAGGCGGAAGGTGGAAAAGGCGATGCCGCGTTCAAACAGGATCGCCAGCGCCGCCACCGACAGCGCCAGCAGCGGCCACATCAGGATGCCGCCTTGTTCCATCCAGGTCATGGGTTGGTGTCCTTGAGCAGGGGATGCCACAGGCGGCGCAACGCCGCCGCGTCGAGGTCGCGGCCGATGATCAGCAGGAAGGGCGGGCCCGGATTCGGCTTCGCCGCCGGTTCGTAGCCGCTTTGTCCGGGAACGTGCTGGATCACCTGCGGCGTCGGCTCGCCGGAAAGCATCGCCACCCCCTTGATCCGCATTACGCCGGGGGGGCTGGCCGCCAGGGTGCACATCAGCGCGGCGCGATCGATCGTGGGCGCGAGGTCGAGGCGCAGCGCGCCGAAGCCTTCGTCCAGGTGGGTGACGCCGTGGCGGTCGTGATGATGATGGTGGTGGTCGTGGCGCCCGTGATCATGGCCGTGGTGGTGCCCGTGGTCATGATCGTGGTGATGATCATGGTGGTGGTCGTGCCCGCAACCGCAGCCGCAGCCGCAGGGAGTCGGCTCCGCCGCCGCATGGCGGGACAGGCCGTTGCCGAGGACGGCGGGATTGACCCGTCCGTGGGTCGCCGCGACGACCTGCGTGTCGGGATTGCGGTGGCGGATTTCATGGGCGATCGCTTCGCGCGCCGCGTCGTCGATCAGGTCGCACTTGTTCAGGATCACCGTGTCGGCGGCGGCGATCTGCTCCGCCGCGACGTCGGAGGCGGCGAGGTTCTCCCAGAAGCGCGCCGCGTCGATCACCGTCACCACCGCCGACAGCTCCGCCAGATCGGCGATTTCGTGGAACTCGCCCAGCATGTTCATCGGGTTGGCGAGGCCGGTGGTTTCCAGCACGACGATTTCGGGGGCCAGTCCCTCGGAAAGCTGGCGCAGGCCGCGAGTCAGGCTTCCCGCCAGGGTGCAGCAGACGCATCCGGCGTCGATGGCGAGCACCGAGTCCTCGCCCTCCAGCAGGTTGGCGTCCACCCCGGTCTCGCCGATCTCGTTCTGGATCACCGCCACCAGTTGGTCGCGCGCCGCGTGGAATTCGATGAACTGGTTGAGGAACGAGGTCTTGCCCGAACCGAGAAAGCCGCTCAAGACCACCAACTGCGGCCGTTGCGCGGCGGCGGTTTCCGCCGCGTCCGGAGGCTCCGCCCCGGCGGCGACGCGCGCCAGGCGATAGGGTTCGGGGTCGGCGGGGCGGACGATCTTGGTCCAGACGACGCGGACGCCACCGCCCCAGGTCAGAAGCTCGGTGCGGCGGGAGGCGTCCGGCGCGGGTTGGGCGACCAGGGCGCCGTCGGACCGCCGCGACCACATCTCCGCCGGGACATCCGCGGACAGCGGGGCGTCGGGGGCTTCCCCCGTCGCCGTGGCCGCCCCGGCGGCCAGCGCGCGGAACAGATCGCGCGCCAGATCGAAGGCGGGCAGGTCTTCCTCCAGCCCGCCGGGAGGAACCAGCCAACCGCCGTCCGGCGCGGCGATGCCGTCGGGAACGGCGACGCGGCGGCGGGTCGGCGCGGTCAGCGCCAGGCCCAGGGAGCCTTCGCGCCAGGCCAGCGCCAGATGGATTTCGGCGATGGCGAAGGCGGCGGCGAAGTCGGGGTGGGCGGGAAAGTCGCGGATGCGCTCCGCCGCGCCGGGGTCGGCGGCGGCGATCGCGGCGGCGAGCGAGACCCGGTCGATCATCGGGTCGTCGAGCCCGGGGAAATAGAACAGGCGGAAATCCGCCTCGGCGATGTCGCCGACCCGCGCGGCGTAGGGCATCAGGCCGAAGATGCCGGGCCGCGCCTTGATCCGGCAGGTGAAGGCGCGCGCGAACGCGGCGCAGGGGGCCAGCCCCATCCAGCCCGACAGGCGGCGGAACCGGCTGTCCATGCAGGCGGTGGCCATCCAGGTGGCGGGCAGGGCGAGAAGCTCGGCCTCCGTCGGGATACGGTCGGCATCGGGTCCGAGAAACGCGGCGGGCATGGGAAAAACCTCGTCCGAGGGGAAAGGGGAAGGGGAAAAGGGGCCGCGCCGAAGCGCGGCCCGGTACCGATGGTCAGAAGGTAATGGTGTCGCCGTTGCCCAAGTAGTCCGGCGACGAACTCCGGAAACGCGCGGTGCCGCGCACCACCGGATAGCCGCGCTCGACGAACTTCTTGGCGGTGAGGTGGCCGGTGCAGTGGTTGCAGCCGACCTTCTCGAACTTCCACTTGCCGAGCGAGATGACCAGGTCATCGTACTTCGGGTCCCAGTCCTCGAACGGCGAGATGTGCAGCCCGCCATAGATGCCGTAGAAGCGATCGTTGTCGTACTTCAGCTTCTGGTACGCGGTGCTGGTCATTTGCAGGATGCCCTGATGGTTGCATCCCGAGATCAGGACCAGCCCCTTGTCCTTGACGTTGAAGGCAAGAGAGGTTTCGCCGAAGGTGCGGCAGATGATCGGCACGTCGAACTTGATCAGCATCATGCCGGGGCGGATCTGCGTCATTTCCTTATCGACGATGATCGGGTCGCCCTTGTAGCCGGAGTCCTTGGCGTATTGCAGGCCTTCCTTGTAGAAGCCCTTGTGCAGGTACATCGGCAGCTTGTTGTTGTACTTCATCGTCGCGGGCAGACCCCAGTAGTGGTCGAAGTGCTCGTGACTGACGATCAGGGCCTCGATCTCGCCGGATTTGAGCAGTTGATCGATGCCCTCGCGCTTGAAGCTCTGGTCCATCCAGGTGTAGGACCAGCCGGTGTCCAGAAGGTACTTGTGCTTGCTGCCGTCCAGATCCTCGACCTCGATCAGGGTGGAGAACCCACCCGGATTGTCGGGGTGAAGGGACTGCTTGGTCTGCAAGGCCCAGGCTTCCTCCAGGTCGCCGGGAAGCATCTTCTTGATGCTGGAGATGCCTTCCTCGTAGCTCGACTTGCCGGGGCCCTTGCCGTTGCCGAAGGGCGCCCAGCCGATGGTGTAGTGATCGACCAGCAGGCCGCCCGCCTTCTTGATGTCTTCCATCAGGTGGGCGTTGTTGAACCAGCTGGTTTCCGAGATGTTGAGAACCTTGACGCTGCGCACCGCGCCGAAGTCCTGTTGGTTGCGGGCCACCTTGGGCAGGCGGTCGTAGGCCGAGCCGGTATAGGAATACAGCCCCATCCCGGCAAGGGTGCCGCCGATCGCGCCGGTGGCGACGCCCTTGACGAAATCGCGGCGGGAAGTGGTGATGTCTTCAGTCATGGTTTTTCCTCCTTCCCCGTGCTCACTTAATCATCTGGATCTGGCCGACCCACGGCAGGATGTTGATCACCCCGACGTAGACCACCGCGCCCGCCACCGCGCCGACCGCCAGGCCCTTGGCCAGGCTGGGCGTCCACTTGACGTCGTGGGCGACGATGGTTTCCTCGACCTTTTCCAGTTCCTCGGCGGTCTTGGGCACCGCCCGCCACCCCGGCCAGCCGTCCATGAACCACATGTTGACCAGGAAGATGTTGATCAGCCAGATCATCGGGATCATCGGGAACTGCTGCGGATGCGACATGCCCTTCTGGGTGCCGAGGAACAGGTGGGCGTAGCGGTAGTACAGGAAGTACACCGCGATGCCGATCGCCAGGCTGATCACCGTGCGCAGGAAGACGTTGACCGGACGGCTGAACTTGGTCGGCCAGTTGCCGCCATAGAAGGAGAGGGCAAGAACCCCGACCAGCCAGAAGATCGCGCTTTCGCCGACGTGCAGCCAACGCCAGTCGGGCGCCATGTCGCGGCGGGTGCCGCGGATGTTCAGGCCCCAGGCCAGATCCTGCGCGTAGAACAGGAAGAAGCACAGGCAGAACGCCACCGCGATGATGCCGAAGAAGGCGGAAACCCGGCGCAGCCAGTTGGTCTTGATCAGGTTGAAGGGATAGCGTTCCCAGATGCTTTCATACACCCAGACCACCACCGTGCAGCACATGATCCAGGCAATGTGGAAATTGCCCGACACGGTGTTGGCGAACCCTTCCCAATAGGGCGGGGTGATCGCGGTGTACTGCTGCCAGGGATAGAACAGGATCGCCATGTGCGAGTGCATGGTGACGAAATAGACGATGGTGGCCATGAAGAAGGTCACCACGATGATGGTGATGCCGCGCGCCGGCTGATCCAGTTTCTGCCAGGGGGCGTTCTCGCAGGCGACCACCCAGGAGGGGGCCAGCCACGAGGCGATGGCGGCGAACATCATGATCGCTTCCGTCGCGTATTCCTCGGCGTAGAACTCGGTCAGGCCCATAGCATGCAGGCGGCTGGGGCTGAAATAGGCGATGCCGTACTGGCCCAGGATGCCCTTGAAGAAGCCCTCGGTCAGAACCAGCATGGTCAACACGCAGGCGGCGGTGAGGACGGTTCCCTTGACCACCGGATGGGTCTTGTTGAGCCAGCTGCGCTTGAACGGCCAATAATCGAGAATGTAGGCCAACCAGATAAAAATGATCAGCAGCCAGCGGCAGACCATGTAGCCGAGATACGGCGTGTACATGCGCATGATGCCGCGCGGATCGTGAAAGATCCACCAGGTGGCGTAGAAAATCGCGAAGATCATGAGGATGTTGGCTACTGCCGGCCACGGCCCGTCCCAGCGTTTGACGAGCTTACGGCTTTCGAGATAGCTTACCCCCCGATTGTCCGCTTCCATGAGACAACCTCCTTGGTTTGGGATAATCCGGCGCGGGGGATTTCGACTTGCCGGCCCTTTCCCCGCGCCGTTTCCGTTGCGTTGGTTTAGGGTTCTCCTGCCTTCAGGCCGAGCAACTCGGGCAGTCGCTCGGGGTCCACGGTTGCGGGGTCGATGCCGCGCGCCATGGCGAGCCGGAACAGGTCGTTGATCACGGCCTCTTTCCGTTCCGTCAGGGCGGTCTTTTCCCCCTGCCGCGCATCGACCCGGAAGGGATTGATCCGGGAAAAGAAGTCTCGACGGTTCATGCCACGTGCTCCTGCGCTTCGGCGTGCGCGCCGTGGCCCAGCATCGCGGCGAAGGCGTCCAGGCCGTGCGCCGCCAGGGGCAGGGCGCGCCGCGCGTCGTGGTTCTGAATCGCCTGCAACAGGCTGACGTGCAGCGCGAAGAACGCCTCCACCCCGGCCTTGTCCATGCCGACGACGCGGCTTAAGTGAGGGTGCGCGGCGGCGATCTCCTTGATCAGGAGTTCCAGGCACGGGTTGCCCGCCTGGGCGGCGAGGACGACGAAAAAGGTGACGTACTCGCGCGCGGTTTGCGTCGCGTCGCGGTTGACCAGATAGCGCCCCAGACGGGCGGTGACGGTCTCCAGGCGGCGGGTCTGTTCCGGCGGACAGTTCCGCGCGGCGCGCGCCGCCAGGTGCGGCCCGACGGCGCGCAGGGCGTCGATCGCGCCTTCGACGTCGGCATGCAGGCTTTGCCAGGGGGTCGGCGGCGTCGCCGACAGCAGATAGCAGCCGCTGCGCTTGCGGATTTCCACCTGGCCGCGCGCCGCCAGGTCGATCAGGAATTCGCGCACGGTGTTGCGGCTGAATCCCAGGTGTGCCGCCAACTCGCGCTCGCCGGGCAGACGGTCGCCCTCCCCCAGGCGGAGGGTGGCGACGAGGTCGAGGATGCGGTCGGTGCAGGCGGCGGCCATGATGGGGTCCCCTGGTCCAGCCAGTTATCCCAAGGGTCGAGAGACTCGACCCGAGAACGCCCTCAGGTTAGCCCACACGAATGGGGGGCGCCAAGCGGAATTCCATGCTGGTTGGGGCAGATTGGACGGGTTCGTTCCCAGGGTTTCTCCCGGTTAATCGAGAGTCGTTCGCAACTTCTCGGGAAACGGAGGACGAATCGAGGGTGGGGAAGCCAGAACGACGCCAGTCTGGTCGGACCAGTTACGGCGCCGCGTCCGAAGCCCTGGGCAGGGCGGGCAGCAGGCGCGGCAGTTCCGCCCACAGGCCTTCCGCCAGACCGGCGTAGGGGGCGATGCCGTCGTCCGAGAAGGCGTGGGGCCGGGTGGAGCAGAAAATCAGCACCTCGCGCAGCACCCCATCGACGAAAAAGGGCAGCGCCAGGTACGAACGGATGCCCTTGGGGATGAACAGCGCCCAGTCGATCGGCTTGATGCTTTTCGCGGTGTCCTCGACGATGATGTGGGGCAGGTCGAACAGCACCATGTTCTCGGCGATCGACCCCTGGTAGGGGTGGGTATCGTTGTCGTGGACGCTTTCGAAGGGCGCGCCGACGCCGGTCACCGCCACCCGGCCGTCGGCGATGAAGATCTGCGACAGCATCGCCGCGTCGACGTGGCTTCCCGGCAGCTGGTGCTCCAACAGCACCCGCAGCAGACCGCGAATGTCGCGCGCCCCGGCCAGCGCCGCCGCCACTTCCGGCGCGGCGGCGGCGGCGGTGCGATCCGCTTCCCTGGGGTTTTGGCGCGGATTGACCGAAAACCACAACAGGCTGCGCCCGTCGCGGTCGTAGGCGCGCACCCGGCTCATGCACACCGTCGGCCGTCCCTGGCCGTCGCGGATGGTGAGAAGGCCGTTCCAGGCGCGGGAAAACAGCAGCCGTTCGTAGATGTCGCGCAGATAGGCGTCGGCGTTGGCGGCGAACATGCCGTCCAGGGTGGCCGGGTCGTTCGCCGGGTCCAGGCCGAAGGCGGCGCGCGCCGCGGCGTTGGCGGCGAACACCCGGCGGTTGGCGGTATCGACCATGAACACCGGATTGTCGAACAGCTCGACGTGTTCGGCCAGTCCGGTTTCGCTGCCGCGTTGCAGGATGCCGTTGGCCAGTCCGGTGCAGTCGGCCAAGAGGCCGAGATAGCAGAAGGTCATTTCCGGGTCCGGCGTGCCGAGGATATAGAGCCAGCGCATCAGGCCGTCGCGGCCGTGGGCGCGGAACACCTCGGACACCGGCTGGCGCTGCCGCAGGCGTTCGTGGAAGCGGGCGAACACCGCGCGGTCCTGCGCCGCCAGGATCGCGTCGGCGCTGGCGGCGTCCTGCAACAGGCGGGGGATGGTGTCCTCCAGCCCCGGAATCGCATGGTCGGTGAGGAAGGTGATTTCGTTCTTCACCAGATCGGCGCGCCAGACCAGCGCGGGGACCGAACCGACGTCGCTGGAGAACAGGCGCAGCAGGCGGTCGTAGGGAAGTCCCCCGAAGCTTGGCGTTTCGGACATGACGGCCTTTCCGGTTTGGCGGGTGGGGAATATGGGGGGAGTCTCCCTCCCTCCCGGCGGGGTGTCAAGACGGGTCGTCCGCCGGCAGGCGGACCACGAAGGTCGCGCCGGGGGCGGCGGTTTCGTCCAGGAAGATCTTGCCGCCGTGTTTCCTGACCACGATGTCCTGGCAGATCGACAGGCCCTGTCCGGTGCCCTTGCCCACGCCCTTGGTGGTGAAGAAGGGGTCGAAGATGCGGTTGCGCAACGCCTTGGGCACGCCGAGGCCGTCGTCGGCGACGCGGATTTCCAGCCAGTCGCCGTCCAGCCGGGTGCTCACCCGGATCGTGTCCAGGGCGCTTTCCCCCTTTTCGGCGATGGCGTGGGCGGCGTTGACGATCAGGTTCAGGAGCGCCTGGTTGAGGTCGGCGGGGAAGCACAGGATTTTCGGCAGATCGGCGGCGAGGTCGGTTTCCAGGCGCGCCACGTGCTTCCATTCGTTGCGGCAGACGGTGGCGGTGCTGTCGATCGCCGCGTTGACGTCGGTGCCGACCTTGGCGCCGTCGCCGGGGTGGGAGAAGTCCTTCATCGAGCGGACGATGTGGGTGACGTGGCCGACCCCCTGCAAGGCCTGGTCGATGGCGTCGGGATAGTCGTCGAGGATATCGCCGATGGCGTGCCGGTCCATCATCGCGCGGGCGTCGTCCGGCGGCAGGGCGGCCCGCATCTCGGTCAGGGCGGCGACGATGTCGGGAAAGGTGTCCTGGATGTAGCGCAGATTGTCGCCGACGTACTGGATCGGGGTGTTGATCTCGTGCGCCACCCCCGCCGCCAGTTGGCCGACGCTGGCCAGACGCGACGCCTGCAACGCCTCGCGCTGCGCCTCCTTGATCGCGTCGATGCCGCGGAACGAGATCACCGCGATGCGGGCGCGTCCGCCTTCCTCCAGCGGCGCGGCGGCGAAGGCGACGGCAAGGCGGCGGTCTTCGCCGACGACGAAGACGGCGTCGTCGCTGGTGACGGTTTCGCCGCTGTCGATGACCCGGCGGAAGGGGCCGTCGGCGAAGGCGACGCGGCGGTCGATTTCTTCCAGGGTCAGCACCGCGCCGATGCACTGGCCGTCCTCGCAAATCGGGGTGAGGATGTATTCGGCGGTGAACGGCGCGCCGTCGGCGCGGTGGCACTGGCACTCGCCGGAGGCGGCATGGCCTCCCCCGCAGCGCAGGGGGGAAGGCGGGCAGCATCGCCGCGCCCAGGGTGGCGGCGAGGGTCTTTTCCTCCATCTCCGCCGGGGTGACGCCCAGCATCCGCGCCGCCGCCGGGTTGGCGAAGCGCACCCGGCCTTTGGCGTCGATGCCGACGATGCCGTCCCCCGCCGCGTCGAGGATCAGCTCGTAGCGGGTTTTCAGCTTCTCCAGTTCGGTTTCGCGCTCCTTCAGCGCGGTGACATCGGTGCGGATGCCGACGACGCCGCCGTCGCGGGTACGGTTTTCGCGGTTGATCAGCCAGGTGCCGTCGGTCATCCGTTGCAGCGTCGGGCTGCCATCGGCGGCGCGGTGCGCCTGAAGTCGCTGTTCGAGGAAACCCTTCAGGTCGGCGCCGGTATAGCCGTAAAGCCCCCGCTCGGCGGCGTGGTTCACGATCTCGACGAAGCTGCGTCCGATGGCGAAGGCGTCGTCGATGCCGGGGAACATCGCGCGAATGCGGGAATTCGCCAGAACCAGGCGGTCCTCGGCGTCGTAGAGGGCGAAGCCCTCGCTGATCGCCTCGATGGCGTCGGCCAGTTGCTGTTCGGCCCGGTGGGCGCGGCGTTCCGCCTCCACCTCGCGCGAGATGGTGGCGCGGATGTTGTCCAGGCTGGCGCGCACGTCGGAGACGTGGGTCAGCACGCCCTCGATCTCGCAGGCGAGTTCCGGACTCGCCCCCAGGTGCTGGGTGAGGCGGCGGGTGATCTCGGCGCGCAGGCGGTTGACGATTTCCAGTCGGTGCAGGCGGCGGCGGGTGAAATAGGTGTGGAAGCGGGCGTAGTGGACGGGAAAACGATCGACGAAATCGTCGGCCACCGGGCCGTCCGCCTCGTCGAAAAAGGCGACCGCGGTCAGGGTCTGGTTGACGTTGATCCCGAGGAGTTCGCCGAAGGTGGAAAACCCCGCCGCCGGGCACGGCCACAGGCCGGTCAACTGGTGCAGGCGATCCTGGTTGTTGAGCCGCCGCAGGATGCAGTCGTTGAGGATCACCGACAGGGGCTTGGGCTTGCCGGAGAGGAAGGCGGCGACGTCGGTTCGGGTCTGCGCCGCGAAGTCGGTGGCCTCCAGCAGCAGTTCGTCGCCCTGATGGACGTCGCAGAAGAAGTGCAGGCGGTCCGCCGCGTCGTCGATGCGCGCCACCGAACGGACGAAAATCTCGCCGTCGAGTTCGATGCCGAAGGTGTGCCCGACCAGTTTTCCGGCCAGACCGGCGGCATCGGTGCCGAGGGATTCGGCCAGAAAGCCGATCGCCGGGCGCACCGCGTCGCCGTCCGGGTCGAGCAGGGTGGAGATGGAGCGCGTCGCCGGGTCGGCATCGACCACCACGAAGGACTTTCCGGTCTTGCGGAAGTTCTGGCTTTTCAGCACGCCATAGCGCTTGCCGGGGGCGAGCTTGACGAAGGCGATCACCGCCGCGTTGGCGCGCACGGCGTCGCCGTCGAACAGCCAGGTGGCGGAAAAGTCCAGGCGTCCGCCCGCCGAGCCGCCGACGAACAGGCAGGGGAAGCGCCCGGTTTGATAGGCCGCCTCCATCAGGAAGTCCTCGCCCCCCGACAGTCCATCGACGAAGGCGAGGGCCAGGGTGTCGCGGGAATCGATGGCGAACGGCAGTTCGATGCGGGCGAGTTCGGCGGCGATCGCCTCCACCCGGTCCGCGCCGCCGGACAGATCGACGGAACGCACCGCCGCGCTCAGCAGGCCGGGCGAGAAAATCTGCACCACCAGATGGGGGCGCGCCTCGTCCACCGGGCGGTAGAGCGGGTCGGCGGCGGCGGCGCACAGCTCGCCCGCCGTGGTCATCGCCACCAGCGGGGTTTCCCCGGCCAGGGCCTTGAGGCGGCGGCAGGTCGCCGCGAAGTCGAGGAAGGGGGAGACGAAGGCGATCGCCAGGGCCGCCGCCTTGCCGTCGAAACGGAAATCGGCGGCGCCGATGGCGGCGAATCCGCCGTCGTCGAGAACGACGCGCACCGCGTCCGGTGAATCGGTCACTCCCAGGCCTCACCGCAACGGTTGTCCCGCCGCTTCATCAGACTCCAAGATGGTGCATTCCGGCAAGGCGTCAAAGGGTTTGTTTTTCCGCCAAGGCCCAAAGCCGCCGCACTTCCCTGCGGCTGCGCTCGGCGGCGCGGTAAAGGCGGATGTCCACCGCCATGGTCAGGCGTTCGCCGCCGCTTTGCACCAGGGACCCTTCGGCGAGTTCGCGGCGGATCGCGCTTTCCGGCAGCCAGGCGAGTCCCCGATTCTGCAACGCGTCGGCCTTCAACGCCTCGGACATCGAGTTCTCGTAGCAGAAGTCGAGCCGGGAAGAGAGATCCTCGCGGTCGACGATCGTCTGCACGATGCGGCCGAGGAAGCTGTCCGGGGTATAGCACAGATAGGGCAGCGCGCCGCCTTCCCCTTCCAGGTCGTGGAGCGGGCGTCCCGCCGCGTCCGGCGCGCAGACCGGCAGGATGCGGTCGCTGGCCAGACGCAGCGACGGGTTGCGCCCGATGTCCACCGCGGTGGGGACGATCGGGTGGCTGTAGCACAGCATCAGGTCGCAGGCGCCGGTGCCGACCGCCTCGACGCAGTCGTGGACGTTGGTCGCCGCCATGCGGGTCTTGAGAGGCCCCAGGGATTCCTCCAGGCGGCGCAGCCAGGCGGGGAAGAAGCTCAAGGCCAGGGTGTGCAGCGCGGTGAACGAGATCACCCCGCCATGGGTCGGGGTGCGGCCCAGGGCCTCTTCCCGCGCCTGGGCAAGCTGCTGCACCAGATCCGTCGCGGCGGAGCGGAAGGCGATCCCCGCCGGGGTCAGCGCCGCCGGATAGACGCCGCGGTCGATCAGGCTGGTGCCGACCCACATTTCCAGATTGCGGATGCGGCGGCTGAACGCCGATTGGGTGACGTTGCGGGCCTCGGCGGCGCGGGAAAAGTTCAGGGTGACGGACAGGGCGAGGAAATCCTCCAGCCAGTCGAGTTCCATCGCGGCCCCCTCGGGTTCGGTTTAGCTTGCTGTATTGTAATCGTTATTCCGAAAACGCATAACCGATTTTCCCTTTGCATTGGACCCGCCGCCCGGCTCCGCCCCAGGATGGGGGAAGGAAAAACCTTGAGGCGACGCGAAATGTTGGGAGTTCTGGGCGGCATGGGGCCCCTGGCCACGGTCGATTTTCTGGCGAAGCTGGTCGCCGCCACCGAGGCGGAAACCGATCAGCAGCACATCCCGGTGGTGGTGCGCTCGGTGCCGCAAATTCCCGACCGCACCGCCTGCATCCTGCGCGGCGGCGAAAGCCCGCTGCCCGCCCTGCGTCTGGGAATCCGGGAACTGGCGCGGGCCGGGGCGACGGCGGTGGCGATCCCCTGCAACACCGCGCACCACTGGGTCGAGGCCCTGGAAGCCGACGACCTGCCGCCGATCCTTCACATCGTCGATGCGGTGGCCGACCTGCTGGCCAGGGAACTGCCCGGCGGCGGTCGGGTGGCGGTGATGGCGACGGCGGGCACCCACGCCGCCGGGGTCTATGCGCGCCGTCTGGACGCCGAACGCTGGCGGTTGCTGCCGCCGTCGGAGTCCGACCTTGCGGCGGTCGGGCACGGCATCGCCCTGGTCAAGGCGGGGCGGATCGCCGAGGCGCGAGAGATTTTCGTTCGTCAGGCGGAGGCGCAGCGGGCGCGGGGCGCGGCGGCGGTGATTCTCGCCTGCACCGAAATTCCGGCGGCGATGCCCAAGGGCGATCCGACGCTGATCGACGCCACCGCCGCCCTGGCGGCGCGCTGCGTGCGCTGGTTCCACGAGACCTATCACGGCTTCGCGCCGCCGCCGCGCGCGGCGGGCGCCCCCCCGGCTTCACGCGTACCAGGCCTGAACGAAATACAATCCGGCGCTGGGGGCAGTGGGTCCGGCGGCGGCGCGGTTGCGGGCCTCCAGGGCGGCGCGCACGTCGTCCGCCGTCCATTTGCCCTCCCCCACCAGTTTCAGGGTTCCCACCATGTTGCGCACCTGGTGGTGCAGGAACGACCGCGCCCGGGTGCGGATTTCGATGTCCTCGCCGATCCGCGCCACGGTCAACGCGTCCAGGGTCTTCACCGGCGATTGCGACTGACAGGCGACGGCGCGGAACGAGGTGAAGTCGTGCCGCCCCACCAGCGCCTGCGCCGCGTCGTGCATCGCCGCCGCGTCCAGCGGTTTGGGAACCTGCCAGGCGCGCCCGGCGTCCAGCGCCAGGGGCGCGGGCCGGTTGACGATGCGGTACAGATAGGCCCGCCCGAGACAGGAAAACCGGGCGTGGAAGTCGTCGGGGACGATCTCCGCCTCCAGCACCGCCACCGGCTGCCGCGCCATGTGCAGATGGGCGTTGATCGCGGCGCGGACGGTGGCGGGCGGGTCCGCGCGCGGCAGATCGACATGCGCCACCTGACCCAGCGCATGCACCCCGGCATCGGTCCGCCCGGCGGCGAAGGTCGGGCAGGCCTGACCGCAATAGCCCAGAATCGCCGCTTCCAATGCCGCCTGCACCGAGGGGCCGTTGTCCTGCCTCTGCCAGCCGACGAAGGGGCGGCCATCGTACTCCAGGGTCAGCTTGACGCGTGGCATCTCGTAGAAATCCAGGGGTAAAAGAAAACCAGGCCGGGCTCCGCCCGGACCCGCGAAGGGCCTTGGGCCCTTCGATCCCATAACCGGTTTTTGCGCGAAGCGCCATAAGACCATCGCGCGGCGTGATGGTCGATTGCCGCTGACGCGGCGAAAAAAGATCGGGATGCAAGGGCCCAAGGCCCTTGCCGGGGTTCAGGGGCGGCGCCCCTGCTCTGGTTTACCCGAACCGCGTCCCGGCGGGCACCGCCCGGCCGTTGAGGAAGGCGTCGGCATCGGCGGCTTTGGCTCCGGCGCGTTGCAGCAGGGTGGGGCGCACCGCGCCCGCGCCGCAGGCGATGGTCAGTTGGTCGTCCAGGGCCGTGCCGGGTTCGCCGTTTCCGGCGACGGCGGCGGCGTTCAACAGCTTGATCCGTTCGCCCGCCAGTTCGCACCAGGCGCCGGGGAAGGGGGAAAGACCGCGAATTTGGGAGCAGACCCGCTCGGCGGGCAGGGTCCAGTCGATGCGGGCTTCCGCCTTGTCGATCTTTTTCGCATAGGTGACGCCGTCTTCCGGTTGCGGCGTCGGCGTCGTCCGCCCGGCGGCGAGGTCGGCGAGCAGCGGCCCGATCATCCGCGCCCCCAGGGTGGCCAGGGCGTCGTGCAGGGTGGCGGCGGTGTCGGCGGGGCCGATCGGGATTTCCTGCCGCGCCAGCATCGCGCCGGTATCCAGGCCTTCGTCCATCCGCATCAGGGTGATGCCGGTCGCCGCGTCGCCCTCCATGATCGCGCGCTGGATCGGCGCGGCGCCGCGCCAGCGCGGCAGCAGCGAGGCGTGGATGTTGACACAGCCGAGACGCGGCGCGTCGAGGACGGCTTTCGGCAGGATCAGGCCATAGGCGGCGACCACCGCGACGTCGGCGGCGAGGGCGGCGAAGTCGGCCTGGGTTTCCGGAGTTTTCAGGGTGGTCGGGCAGCGCACCGGCAGGCCGAGGCGCTCGGCGAGGGCATGCACCGGCGATGGCGCGAGCTTATAGCCGCGTCCGGCGGGGCGGGGCGGCTGGCTGTAGACGCAGACGACGTCGTGAAGCGGCGCGAGGGCGGAGAGAGCCGCCGCCGCGAAATCCGGCGTGCCCATGAAGACGACGCGCAGGCGTTCGGGTTTCCCCATGGCGTTCCCCTTGGCGGGCGGTCAGTCGTCGTCCGCGCGCTGGATTTCCTTTTTCACCTTGCGCAGGATCATGTTGCGCTTCAGCGACGACAGATAATCGATGAACAGGGTGCCGTTCAGGTGGTCGATCTCGTGCTGCACGCAGGTGGCGAGCAGGCCGTCGGCCTCGACCTCGCGCGGCTGGCCGTCGCGGTCGAGGAAGCGCACCCTCACCCGCGCCGGGCGTTCGACCTCGGCGTACTGCTTGGGCACCGACAGGCAGCCTTCCTCATAGGTGGACAGGTCCTCGGATTCCCAGACCACCTCGGGGTTGACCAGGAACATCGGCGCGGGCGGCTCGTCCTTGCCCGCCACGTCCAGCACCACGATGCGGCGGGACACCCCCACCTGCGGCGCGGCCAGGCCGATGCCCGGCGCTTCGTACATGGTTTCCAGCATGTCGTCCATCAGGGCGCGGACGGCGTCGTCCACCGCCTCGACCTTGGCGGCCTTGGCTTTCAGGATGGGGTCGGGGGCGACCAGGATCGGCAGTATCGCCATGTCGTCGGGGCGTCCTTGTTGCAAGTCTTTGTCAATGGGGACATAGGGCGTTTTGCCCCTTCGCGTCAAGCGGCGGCTGCCCTATCCTGGGGTCGAACGGGTCAGGGGAAGGGGAAAACATGGCTTTCGGCACGGTCGAGGTTCTGGCGTTGGCGCTGGTCGTGGCGGCGTTGACGGGCGGTATCGTCTGGTTGGCGCGCCGCGCCCCCGCCGCCGACCCGATTCTGGGCGAGCTGGCCGGGCGTCTGGCGCAGATGGCGGAAACCCAGGCGGCGCAGCAGGCGATGCTGGCCGAGCGGATGCAGGCGCAGGAACGCGCCTTGGCCAAGGCGCTGGACGAACGCCTGACCGAAGTCACCCGCCGCGTCGGCGAGAATCTGACGGTTTCCGCCGAAAAGACCACCGCCACCCTGCACGATCTGCGCGAACGCCTGGCGGTGATCGACGCGGCGCAGAAGAACCTGACCCAGTTGTCCACCCAGGTGGTCGGCTTGCAGGACATCCTGTCGAACAAGCAGGCACGCGGCGCCTTCGGCGAGGTGCAGCTGCACGACATTGTCGCTGCCGCCCTGCCGGCGGAGGCCTTCGCCTTCCAGGCGGTTCTGTCCAACGGACGGCGCGCCGACTGTCTGCTCAATCTGCCCAATCCGCCCGGTCCGATCGCCATCGACGCCAAGTTCCCCCTCGACGGCTATCAGGCGTTGCGCGACGCCGCCGACGACGCGGCGAGAAAACTCGCCGCCCGGCGCTTCGCCGACGACGTGACCAAACACATCAAGGATATCGCTGACCGCTACATCATCGCCGGGGAGACCGCCGAATCCGCCCTGATGTTCCTGCCGTCGGAAGCGGTCTACGCCGAGCTTCACGCCAACTTCCGCAACGTGGTCGAGGAATCGTATCGCAACCGGGTATGGATCGTTTCCCCCACCACCCTGATGGCGACGCTGAACACGGTGCGCGCGGTGCTGAAGGACGTGCAGATGCGCAAACAGGCGGGCCGCATCCAGAAAGAGGTCGGCACCCTTTTGGAAGACGTCACCCGCCTCGACGACCGGCTGAAGAAGCTGTTCACCCACATCCATCAGGCGCAGGCCGACATCAATCCGGTGGAGACCTCGATCGGCAAGATCGTCAGCCGCGCCGAGAAGATCGAGGCGGTGCAGCTCGGCTCCCCCGACGCGCCGGAGATCGCCCGCCTGCCGCCCGAAGCGCCGCCGGGAAAGGCGGGTTGAGGATGACTCCGCTTCCTCCCCTCGCCTGGATCGGATTGGGCGGCGCGCTGCTCGGCCTGGGGCTGTGGCGGAATTGGTCCCTGTGCCGCGCCCTCGGCGTCGGCGGCGGCATCGCGGGCCTTGCCTTCTGGGGGCTGGGCGAAACCGGTCCGCTTCACCAGTTGGCGATGTTCGCCGGACTGTCCCTGATCGCCTGGATCGGCGGCAGGCGGATGGAACGCCTCGCCGACAGCCTGCCCGATCCCCACCGGACCGGCCTGTCCCTGATCGGTCGCGCCGCCATCGCCGATCTGGACTTCCGCCACGGCCACGGCACGATCCGCATCGGCGGGGAAACCTTCGACGCCGTCTGCCGCGACGATCCGAAAAAAGGCGCGAAGCTGCGCGTCACCGGCCGCACCGACGAGGCGCTGAAGGTGGAAATCCGGGGATAGGACCGGGCCCGGAACCAACCCGCCCTTGAAATTTCATTGACATCCGTCAATTTTTAACCCCTTCCATAAGCGCGTTGGGCTTATCCGGAGGGTTTTCATGGCGTCGATTCACGGGCACGAAGTTCTGCACATGATGCTGGAGGCGGAGGACGGCTTCGCCTCGGTCGAGGCTCTGGTCGCGGCGATCGAGGGGCGTTTCGGGGCCGATGCGCGGTTCCACACCTGCTCGGCGGAGGGGATGGACGCGCGGACCCTGGTGGAGTTTCTGGCGGAGCGGGGCAAGTTCGTGCCCCGGGCCTTGGGCTTCAACACCGCGCCGGACAAGATCTGTTCGCACTGACGCGGGGCGAGGCCCGCCGTCCGGGCCGTTTGCGCCCGACGAACGGTTGCCATGCCCTCGGTTCTTCGCTATTCCAGCGTTCGGGGCGGGGTTGCTCCCAGCGTAGGGACGCGATGTTGCGGTTGGCCGATTATGCGACGGTGACGATTCCCGGGGCGATTCTCTGCGCCGGGGCGTTCGGCATGGCGGCCCTGGCGGTTCTCGCCCGTCGCCGTCCCGATTTTCCTGGCCGTCGGGAATTCATCAGGATGATGCTGGCCGCCGTCTGGTGGTCGGTCGCGGCGGCGTTCGAAAACTTCGTCCTGGCGCCGGACAGCAAGGTGTTCTGGGCGGAAATGGCCTGGCCCGGCATCGTCGCCACGCCGACCTTCTGGGCGATGTTCGTTTGGATCTATTGCCGGGGGGAACGGGGGCTGAACGGCGCCCCGATCCGCGCCGTGGTCTGGGGATTGCCGCTGGTTGCCTGGGGACTGGCGCTCAGCAACGATCTGCATCGACAGATCTATCGCACGGCGACGCCGATGGGGGACGCGCCCGGCGCACCGATTCTCTACGAGCACGGTCCGCTGTTCTTCATCATCGTCGCCTTTTGCTATTTCTGTCTGCTGCTTGGCCTGTTGGCGGCGATCGTTGCGGCGCAATGGGCGCCGAGCGTGTACCGCCGCCGGTATTTCGGCTTCCTGGTGGCGGCGCTGATTCCGTTCTTCGGCAGCATCGGCTACGTCAGCGGCGTGTTCTATCTGTTCGGTTTCGATCCCACGCCGTTCTGTTTTCTTCTGACCGGCGGGGTGTTCTTCTGGCAGGTGGAGCGGCGGCGGCTGTTTTCCTTGCCTCCGGTGGCCTTGCGTCCCCTGCTCGACGGCCTGCCCGATGCGGTTCTGGTGCTCGACGACGACGGCACGGTGGTGGAGGCCAACGCCGCCGCCTTGCCGTTGGCCTCGGCGGACGGGGCCTCCCCGGTCGGCCGCCCCCTGCTTCCGGCGCTGGCCGAGACGCTGGCGCCGCTGCTGCAACGGGGCGAGGCGGACGTGGAGAGCGAGCTTCGCCTTGGCTCCGGCGACAGAATCCACGAGGTCCGCATCCGCCCCTTGTCGCACCAAGGCCGCTGGTTGGGCCGGATGCTGGTGCTGAAGGACATCACCCGCCGCAAGGAAGTCGAACGTCGCCTGACCGAGGAACTGAAGGCCAACCGCGCCTTGCAGGAACGGCTGCACGACCAGGCCAACCGCGACCTTCTCACCGGGCTGCGCAACCGCAACTTCCTGCATGGCGTGCGGGACGCCCTGCTGGCCGAGGTCCGCGCCGGGCGCGGCCCCCTGGCGGCGGTGATGATCGACCTCGACCGCTTCAAGGAACTGAACGATACCTGGGGGCACCCGGCAGGCGACGCCTGTCTGCGCGCCACCGCTCTTTTCCTGAAAGGCAGGGTCCGCCACGACGACTTGATCGTCCGTATCGGCGGCGAGGAAATCCTGGTGCTGTTGCCGCAGACCTCGGCGCAACAGGCGGCGGCCGGGGTCGAGCGTTGGCGCGCCGACTATTGCGCGCAGCCGATGATCCTGCGGGGGCAGGCGGTGGGGGTCAGCTTTTCGGCGGGCATCGCCGAGTGTTTCGGCGCGGGGGCGGACTGGGAGCAACTGATCCTGCGGGCTGATCAGGCGTTGTGCCAGGCCAAGGGCGGCGGGCGGAACCGCGTCTGCCTGTGGCGGGAGGAGGACTGATCCCGTCCGTTCCCTGCGGGCCGATGGGCGAAGGCCGCGAAGCGCCGCGCCCTTCACGCACGCAAGGGCCGCCCGGTGGGGCGGCCCTTGGCTCGTTTGAGGGAACGCTTCAGTTCGCCCGGACCTTGCCGAGGAAGCCGTCGAGGGCGGCTTGCAGGTTGCCGACTTCCCCCGACAGTTCCGTCGCGATGCCCAACAGTTCCCGGGCGGTCTCGCCCGAGCGTTCCGCTGCGGCGCGCACCGAATCGATGGTGGTGGACACGTCGTGGGTTCCCTGCGCCGCCTCGCCGACGTTGCGGGCGATTTCCTGGGTGGCGGCGCCCTGTTCCTCCATCGCCGAGGCGATGGTGGTCGAGATTTCGTTGATCCGGCCGATCACCGTGCCGACGTTCTGGATGACCTGCGCGGTGTCCTGGGTGACCCGTTGCATGTCGTTGACCTGGGCGCTGATCTGCTCGGTCGCCTTGGCGGTCTGGTTGGCCAGATTCTTCACCTCGCCCGCCACCACAGCGAAGCCCTTGCCCATCTCCCCGGCGCGCGCCGCTTCGATCGTGGCGTTCAGGGCCAGAAGATTGGTCTGGCTGGCGATGTCGGTGATCAGGTTGACCACCTCGCCGATTTTTTCGGCGGCCGTGGTCAGCCCCAGGACCTGGGCGTTCGCCTGCGCCGCGGTTTTCACCGCGTCGTTCGCGATCTCGGCCGAGGTGGTGACCTGAATGCCGATTTCCCGGATCGACGCCGACAGTTCCTCGGTCGCCGAGGCCACGGTCTGAACGTTGGCGCTGGCCTGTTCGGCCGCCGCGGCGACGCTGCTCGCCTGCTCGGTGGTCTGGCTTGCGGTGCCGTTCATGATTTCGGCGGCGCTGGTCATTCGAGACACCGCCTCGGTCACCTGATGCACCACCTGGCTGACGTTCGCGTCCAGGTCGTCGGCCAGGGCCAGCATGGTCTGGCGGCGCGCCTGCTCCGCCGCCGCCTGATCGGCGGCCCGCTGCGCCAGGGAGCTTTTCAGATCCTCCAGCATCTTGCGCAGCGCGTTGGCCAGGGTTCCCACCTCGTCCTTGAGATCGACGTCGAGGGTCTGCTCGAATTCGCCGCGCGCGATGCCCTCGGCGAATTCGGCGCTGGCGCGGATCGGCTTGGCGATGCCGCCGGCCAGGAACCACATGATCGCCATGCCGATCGCCGCCACCAGAATCCCCGCCACGATTTGCCAGATCACCGCGCTGCTGTTGCGGGAGGCGAGTTCGGCCGACAGGGCGGTGGCCTCGGCCAGGATCACCGACTGGGGAATCTGGATCAGCACCGACCAGGATTTCCCGGTATCTCCCAGCGGAATCGGCGAGAACACCCGCAGGGTCCCGGTCTTCTGATCGTTGAGAACCTGGGCCTTCCCGGCCTGGATGATCTTCAGGTCCTCGTTCCAGGAGGGGCTGATCGAGGACGCCGACGAACCGATCATCTCGGGCTTGCCGCTGTGGGCGACCACCAGACCGAGGTCGCTGAGAATCAGCACCTCGTTCTTGCCGCCGAAGATCGACTGGCTGACCTTGTGCGTCAGATTCTCGATGAAACTGAGGTCGTAGTCGGCGCCCGCCACCCCGACGAACTTGCCGCCCGCCACGATCGGCGCGGACATCGTCGCCAGATAGACGTTGCGCCCCTGCACCACATAGGGAAGCGGCCCCAGGACGCTGGGCTTGCCGGTTTCGCGCGGGCCGATGAACCAGCCGCCCTTCATCACGCCGTTGGCGTGCAGATCGCGGCTTTCGTATTCGACCAGGGGCTGAAGCCCTTCCTTTCCGTCCTGGCGGGTCCAGTACGACAGGAACCGGCCGGTTTCGTCGGTGCCCAGGTCGCGCCGTCCGCGAAAGGTGGCGTCGTTGCCGTCGATCGCGTTGGGCATCCAGGCCGAATAGGTGCCGTTGAATCCTTCGTTGCTTTTCAGGACCCGGTGCAGGATGTCGTTGATCTGCCCCCGGCGCTGACCGGCGGGAGCCGATGCGGACTCCTTTTCCTCCGCGATTTTGGCGAAGACGTCGGCCATGGTCTGCGCGGTGGTCAGAGCCGCTTCCAGGTCGGAACGGATCAGCCCGCTTTGCGCCGCGCCGATTCCTTCGGCGATTTCCTTGCCCTTTTGCTCCAGGACGGCGGAAGTTCTGTCGGCGACCAGGGAAGCGTTGCGGCTGGCGGAGACGACGCTGAATCCGACCAGGGCGATCGCCGTGCCGAACAGGGAAAGCCCCGCCAGGGTGGCGATCTTGGTTTGGATGGACGAAAAATTCACTTCACGGTGCTCCCGATGATGCGCTTGGGGACTTCGTGCCCCCTTATGACCTGAAAGTGGTTATTCCCCTACAAATATGAAGGTTTTACGATGGAAAACCTTCGCGATTGATAAACCAAGGGCCGCCCGGTGGGGCGGCCCTTGAACCTGGGTCGGGAGAAGAAGGGAAATCAGGTCTCGATGCCCTCGAACAGGACCGAGGAGAGATAGCGTTCCCCGGCGTCGGGCAGGATGACGACGATGGTCTTTCCGGCGAAGGCCGGATCGTCGGCCAGCTTGGCCGCCGCCGCCACCGCCGCGCCGGAGGAGATGCCGGCAAGGATGCCTTCCTCGCGCCCCAGGCGGCGGGCGAAGTCCACCGCCGCGTCGTTGTCCACCGCTTCCACCCGGTCGATGATCGAGGTATCGAGGGCGCCGGGAATGAACCCCGCGCCGATGCCCTGAATCTTGTGCGGGCCGGGCTTCAGCGTCTCGCCCTTCAGGAACTGGCCGATGACCGGGCTGGCCTCCGGTTCCACCGCGACCGAGACGATCGCCTTGCCCTTGCTCTTCTTGATGAAACGCGAGATGCCGGTGATCGTGCCTCCGGTGCCGACGCCGGAGACCAGAACGTCGACGGCGCCGTCGGTGTCTTCCCAGATTTCCGGGCCGGTGGTGGCCTCGTGGATCGCCGGATTGGCCGGGTTCTGGAACTGCTGCGGCAGGTAATAGCGTTTGGGGTCGGAGGCGGCGATCTCTTCCGCCCGGCGCACCGCGCCCGCCATTCCTTCCGCCCCGGGGGTGAGGATCAGGTTGGCGCCGAGGAACTTCAGAACCCGGCGGCGTTCCAGGCTCATCGTCTCGGGCATCAGCAGGGTCAGCTTGTAGCCCCTGGCGGCGGCGACGTAGGCCAAGGCGATGCCGGTGTTGCCCGAGGTCGGCTCGACGATTTCCACGTCCGGGCCCAGCAGACCCTTCTTTTCCGCATCCCAGACCAGGGCGGCGCCCAGGCGGCACTTCACCGAATAGGCGGGGTTGCGCCCCTCGATCTTCCCCAGAACCGTCGCCTTGCCGGACACCACGCGGTTCAGACGAACCAGGGGGGTGCGGCCGATGGATTGGGCGTTGTCGGTGAAAATGCGGCTCATGATGGGTGTCACGTCATCGATGTTGCGTCCTGGAGTGGGAGATAATCCCTATTTCACATTTCGTCAATAGAAATAATTTTATATAACATATAAAAAATGTATAAATAGGAAAAGGGCCAAGGGGAAGGCCGGGCCCCGCCCGGACCCGCATAGGGGCTTCCCTCCGGGGGATTTCCACCCTCAAATCGCCCCACCGGGGCGATTTGTCCCCTGCGGGGACCGGGGTTCCAATCCCCTTTGATCCCATGAGGTTTGTTTTTGCGCGTAGCGCGATAAGACGATCACGCGGCGTGATGGATGATTGCCGCTGACGCGGCGAAAAAAGGAATGGGGTTCTAGGGGCCTTTCGGCCCCTAGCGGGTCCGGGCAGAGCCCGGCCTGGTTGTCCCTCACGCGATGGCGCGGAACGCCGCTTTCAGCGCTTTTTTCAGGTCGGCGGCGTCTTCCAGCCCCACCGAGATCCGCAGCAGGGCGTCGCCGATACCCGCCACCGTGCGCGCGTCCGGGTCCATCGCGGCGTGGGTCATCGTCGCCGGATGGGCGATCAGGCTTTCGAAGCCGCCGAGCGATTCGGCCAGACTGAACGCCGATCCGGAGCGGGTCAGCGCGGCGACGAAGGGCTTCACCGCGTCCGCGTCGGCAAGCTCGAAGGACAGCATCGCGCCGAAGCCCTTCTGCTGGCGCTTCGCCAGGGCGTGGCCGGGGTGATCCGCCAGACCGGGGTAATAGACGCGCGCCACGGCGGGTTGCGCGTCCAGGAATTTCGCCAGGATTCCGGCGGTCTTGCACTGCGCGGCGATGCGCAGGTGCAGGGTGCGCAGGCCGCGCAGCACCAGCCAACTGTCGAACGGCGCGCCGGTGACGCCGGTGGCGTTGGCATATGCCGCCAGTTCCTGGTGCAGGGCTTGGCTTTTCGCCACCACCGCGCCGCCGACCACGTCGGAATGGCCGTTAACGTACTTGGTCAGGGAATGCACCACCACGTCCGCCCCCAGGTCCAAGGGCCGCTGCAACGCGGGCGACAGGAAGGTGTTGTCGGCGATCACCAGGGCGTTCGCCGCGTGCGCCCGCGCCGCCACCGCCGCGATGTCGGTGATGCGCAACAGCGGGTTGCTGGGGGTTTCGATCAGCACCAGGCGCGGCGGTTCGGCGAAGGCGTCGTCCAGGGCGGCGGGGTCGGTCAAATCGGCGAACTTGACGCGGAAATGTCCCTTCGCCGCGCGAGTGGACAGCAGGCGGTGGGTGCCGCCATAGCAATCGTGCGGCGCCAGGATCAGGTCTCCCGCCCGGCACAACCCGAAGGCCAGATCCAGAGCCGCCATGCCGGTGGCGGCGATCACCGCGCCCGCGCCGCCTTCCAGATCGGCAAGCGCGCCCGCCAGGGCGTCGCGCGTCGGGTTGTCGCTGCGGGTGTAGTCGTAGGTCCGCTTGGCGTCGAATCCGGCGAACGAGAAGTTGCTGGACATCACGATGGACGGGGTGATCGCGCCGAACGCGGCGTCGGCATCGATTCCGGCGCGGGCGGCGACGGTGCGGGGGGAACGGAACTTCGGCATCTTCGGTCTCCTGCGGTTGGGCGAGACGCCCCCGAAGACCGATATGGGGAGGAGCGGAAAACAATCGAGCCTCCGAACGCACGCGGTCTTTCGGGACCACATCGCCTGGAAGCTCTGTGGCGCTTTAGCGTTTGGTCTCGCGGTCGCAAGCTGCACCCATCAAATCCCGCGGGCCCGTCGCGGTGGGCCATGCCGATGTATTGACGATTCGCAAATTTAAGTCCGGGCGTCAAGAGGGAAAACCAGGCCGGGGCTGCTGTTCGGAAAACGCTTTGTGCGTTTTCCTCATCCTCGGCTTCGCCTCGGACCGCCGCCGTTGGCGGCGTCCCTACGAACGCCTTCGGCGTTCTCCGTGCCCCGGGCCCCGCTGGGGCCTTAGGCCCCAGACCCGATTCCTGTTTTTTGCGCGTAGCGCGATGAAATCGTCACGCGGCGTGATGGACGATTGCCGCTGCGCGGCGAAAAAAGTCATGGGTTCACAGGGGGGCGCGCCCCTGTGCGGGGTCCGGGGGCTGGTTCCGGCCTGGTTTTCCCCTATTCCACGCTGCGGCGGGCGCGGAGCGCGGCGGCGATGGTGCCGTCGTCGAGGAATTCCAGTTCGCCCCCCACCGGCAGGCCGTGGGCGGGGACGGTGAGCTTGACGCCGAGGCCGGAGAGCCGGTCGGCGGCGTAGTGGGCGGTGGTCTGGCCGTCCACGGTGGCGGGCAGGGCGAGGATCACCTCGCGCACTTTTCCATTTCCGACGCGGGCGGTGAGCCCGGCGAAGGAAAGCTCTTCCGGCCCGGTTCCGTCGAGGGGGGAGAGCAGCCCCCCCAGCACGTGGTATCGGCCATGGAAGGCGGCGGTGCGCTCCAGCGCCCAGATGTCGGCGACGTCGGGCACGACGCACAGCAGCGCGTCGTCGCGGCGGGGATCGGCGCAGATGGCGCAGGGGTCGGTGGTGTCGAAGTTGCCGCAGACCGAGCAGGGGCGCACCCCTTCCAGCACCTCGGCCAGGCTGCGGGTCAGGGGATCGCCCAGGCTTTCCCGTTTTTTCAGCAAGTGCAGCACGGCGCGGCGGGCGGAGCGCGGCCCCAGGCCCGGCAGCTTCGCCAGCAATCCGATCAGCCGTTCGATTTCCACGCTGCTCATGGCGCTTCCGGCAGCCCCATCAGGCCGCGCGCATAGTCGCGGGCGGAAAACGGGCGCAGGTCGGTGGCGGCCTCGCCGACGCCGACGAAGTGCACCGGCAGGCCGTGCTTTTCCGCCAGGGCGACGATCACCCCGCCCTTCGCCGTGCCGTCCAGCTTGGTCATCGCCAAGCCATCGACCTGGACCATCTGGCGGAAGACGTCGACCTGATGGTGGGCGTTCTGGCCGGTGGTGGCGTCGAGGACCAGAAGGGTGGTGTGCGGCGCGTCGGGGACCAGCTTCTTCAAAACGCGGGAGATTTTCTCCAGCTCGGTCATCAGTTCGGCGCGGTTGTGCAGGCGTCCGGCGGTGTCGATCAACAGCACGTCGTCTTTGCGCGCGGCGGCCAGCTTCAGCGCGTCGAAGGCGACGCCCGCCGCGTCCGCCCCGGTTTCGCGCGCCATCACCGGGCAGCCGACCCGTTTGCCCCAGACCTGAAGCTGTTCCACCGCCGCAGCGCGGAAGGTATCCCCCGCCGCCATCACCACGCCCCGACCTTCGTCCTTCAACTGCTTGGCGATCTTGCCGATGGTGGTGGTCTTGCCCGCGCCATTGACCCCGACCACCAAGACCACATGGGGTTTCTTCGCCGGATCGAAGGGAAGGGGCTTCGCCACCGGGGCGAGGATGGTCTCGATTTCGGCGGCCAGCAGTTCGCGCACCTCGGCTTCCGAGGTGTCGCGGCCCAGGCGCTGGGCGCACAGGGCGGCGGTCAGGCGGGCGGCGGTGGCGACGCCGATGTCGGCGGAGATCAGGATTTCTTCCAGGCTTTCCAGCGCCGCGTCGTCCAGCCTGCCGCCGAACAGGGCGCCGAGCCCCGATCCCAGGCGGGCGGAGGACAGCGCCAGGCCCGCCCGCAGCCGGGCCAGCCAGCCGGTCTGGGTGTGCCGTTCTTCTTCACTCATGCCAGGGTTCCGTAAAGGGTGGCGGCGTCGCGGCGGATGATCGCGACGGATGCGACGGTGCCAATCGCGGCGGCGGGCGTCAAGCCCGGATCGTCGAACCTGACCGGCAGATAGTGGTCGGTGCGGCCCTGTCCGGGGTTTTCCACCACCATCCGGGCGGCGCGTCCGACCCAGGACTCCAGCAGTTCCTCCATCCGCCGCGCCCCGGCGTCGCGCAGGTGTCGCGCGCGCTCCTTCACCACGTCGCCCTTGACCTGCGGCATTTTCGCCGCCGGGGTGCCGGGACGGGGCGAGAAGGGGAAGACGTGCAAATGGGTGATTTCCGCCTCGTCGATCAGGGCGAGGCCGTTTTCGAACATCGCGTCGGTTTCGGTGGGGAATCCGGCGATGACGTCGGCGCCGATGGCGATGTCGGGGCGTTCGGCGCGCAAGGCGCGGGCGAGGCGGACCACGTCGGCGCGGGTGTGGCGGCGCTTCATCCGCTTCAGGATCATGTCGTCGCCCGCCTGCACCGACAGGTGCAGATGCGGCAGCAGCCGGGGTTCGGAGACCAGCAGGCGGAACAGGTCGTCGTCCACCCCCACCGGATCGAGGGAGGTCAGCCGCAGGCGGGTCATCTCGGGCACTTCGGCCAGCAGGTAACGCACCAGACCGCTCAAGCCCGGCCCGCCGTCCGCGTCGGCGCCGTAGGAGGTGATGTCCACCCCGGTGAGGACGATTTCCGGAATTCCGCCCGCGATCAACCCCCGGATTTCGCGGGCGATGCGCTCCGGCGTCTGGGCGCGGTTGGGGCCGCGCGCGAAGGGAATGATGCAGAAGGTGCAACGGTGGTCGCAGCCCTGCTGCACCTGGACGAAGGCGCGGCTTCGGCCCTCGAACCCCTCCAGCAGATGGGCGGAGGTCTCCCGCGCGGTCATGATGTCGGTGACGCGGATCGCCTCCCCGGCGTCCGGCGCATAGGCGGCGGGGTCCATCTTCTCGCGGTTGCCGAGGACGCGCGTCACCCCCTCCATCGCCGCGTAGCGCTCGGGGGCGAGTTGCGCGGCGCAGCCGGTGACGACGATCCGCGCCTCCGGGTTCTCGCGGTGCAGCTTGCGGATGGTCTGGCGCACCTGGCGCTCCGCCTCCGCCGTCACCGCGCAGGTGTTGACGATGATCGCGTCGGACAGGCCCGCCGCCTCGGCATGGCCGCGCATCAGCTCGGACTCATAGGCGTTCATCCGGCAGCCGAAGGTGACGACGCGGGGGTGGGCGTCGCCGCTCATGCCGCCGGGCCCGCTTCGCCCAGGTCGCCGATCGCGCCCGCGAAGGACAGGCTGGCCGGGCCGGTCATCAGGACGTGGCCGTCCTCCGTCCAGCGGATGTAGAGCGCGCCGCCGTCCAGAACCACCGTCGCGGAGCGCCCGGTCAGGCCGCGCCGCGCCGCCGCCACCAGGGCGGCGCAGGCGCCGGTGCCGCAGGCCTGGGTGATGCCGACGCCGCGTTCCCACACCCGCATCCGCAGGGCGTCGGGACCGGCCAGGGACACCACCTCGACGTTGGTCTTTTCCGGAAACAGGGGATGAACCTCGATCACCGGCCCCAGGGTCGGCAGGTCCACCGCCTCGGCGTCGGCGACGAAGAACACCGCGTGCGGGTTGCCCATCGACACCCCCACCGGATACTCCAGCGCCCCCATCATCAGCGGCAGGGAAAGGGTGTCGCAGGCCTCGGCCAGGGGGATTTCGTCCCACTTCAGGCGGGCCGGTCCCATGTCGGCGGTGACCGCGCCGTTGCCCGAAGCGGCGGCGCGGATCAGCCCGGCGCGGGTGCGCAGCGTCGCCTCGCCGCGACCGCTTTCCTCCATCAGCAAGCGGGCGACGCAGCGGGTGGCGTTGCCGCAGGCGGAAACCTCCGACCCGTCGGCGTTGAAAATCCGCATGAAGGCGTCGGCCTCGGCGTCGCCCGGCTCGATCGCGATCACCTGATCGCAGCCGACGCCGCGCCGCCGGTCGGCCACCGCCGCCGCACCCGCCGGGGTCAGCGCCAGGGCCTGCGCGCGCGCGTCGAAAACCACGAAATCGTTGCCGAGCCCGTGCATCTTGCGGAAAGGCCGCCCCCGCAGGGCGGCAAGGGTGTCGCTGCTGTTCATGATCCTGCTATTAAGGGATGCCGCGCCGCGAAGTCCAGGGGAAAACCCGGGGGAGGCGAGGGAGGCAAAAACCTTGCGAGGGGCCTTGGGCCCCTCGCGCACCCCATTCCTGGTTTTTCGCCGCGTTAGCGGCTGTCGGTCTTCGCGCGGCGTGAGGGTCGTATCGCGCTGCGCGCGAAATAGAAGGAACGGGGGTCCGGGCGGCGTCCGGCCTGGTTTTGCCGTCACCTGTCGCGGATCAGCGGGCCGAAGTTCTGGACGAAGGCGCGCATATGGAATTCCGCCTGCGCCCGGCCATAGGTGTATTCGCGCCCGACCGGGCAGGCGAGGCGGGCGCGGCAGCCGTTCATCAGGCAGTGCTGTCCGGCGGCGGTTTCCAGGCAGTTCAGGCAGCGGCGGGGGTCATAGCCGGAGGCCGAGATCGCGCCGCAGCCGCAGGCGGCGAGGCAAGGGCGGTCGCCGCAGGAGTCGTAGGGGCTGGTCGGGGTCGGCGTAGGAGCGGCCAGGGCGGGGTCGGGCCGGGGAGACAGCAGGGCGGCGCGCAGGCCGAACCAGGTGCCGTAGCGGGGGTGGATGGCGGGAGTCATCGGCGAGGGGAAGAAGGCTCCGGCCTTCGCTCCCCAGGCCTGGAAGGGGAGGAACGGCGGGCCGGAGAAGGGGAAGGCCGCCTCCATGCCGAAGTCGGCGGCCAAGGGTTCGATCGTCCGCCGGGTCCAGGAGTCCAGGGGGTGGGGTTCGTCGCGTCGCGCCGCCTGGAAGACCTGCCACATCGTCGGTCCGGCGTTGCCGATCAGGAGGACGGCGCGCGCCGCCTGACCGTTCGCCAGCAGCGGCACGCCGTCGCCGACGTCGGGGGCGAAGCCGCCGAGGACGATCAGGCCGCGTTCCGCCAGGGCCGAGGCCAGGGTCGTGGCGCGGGTGTCGTCGCAAGGGGCGTCTTCGACGAGGATGGGGCGGGCGCGGGTTCCTGGCACGACGCGGGGCCTTCCTGGAAATTGCGGAATATCAATCTTGGGTTGATGGTTTTCCCAGGATATCCATGTGTGGTGTTCCCCCGTTCCGGACAAGGGGGCGGGGCGTCAGAAACCCAGGAGCTTCAGAATCGGCGCGCCGAAAATCGCGGAGATCAGGCTGTTGGCGAAGGCGAGAAGGAGGCCGGAGGCGAAGGTGATCGCCGGAACCACGTAGATCTTGAACCAGTGGTGCCGTTCCGCGTTGCGCCGGATCAACTGGTTGATGCGGGCGCGTTCGGCGATGTTGGAGGAATTTTCCCGGTCCTTGAGCATCCAGTCGGAGTCCTTGTCGTAAATCGTCTGCAACTGGTCGTCGCTCATGAACAGCAGGCCGCGCTGGGTATAGAAAAGGATCGGCACCGCGCTCAGTTCCTTAAGGGTGCGCAGTTCCTCCAGGGCGGAGATTCCCTCCGGCATCCAGGTCCGGTTGATGTACGGGCGGATTTCCTCGATCTTCTGGCGCAGTTCCTCCAGCTTGGTTTCGGCGGTCCTGCGGTTGGCTTCGAAGTTGGGGCATTCGCGCGGGTGATAGAGGTCGAGGAGGATGATGTCGGGCTTCCTGCCCTGGTGGATCAGGGAAAGGACTTCCCCCTTCGCCTTGGTGATGTCGGTGCTGCCGTGGATTTCGTATTCGTCGTCGTGACGCGCCTTGAACTTCTCGATGAATTCCGGTTGGTCGTCGCAATAGAACAGGATTTTTCTGGCGTCGCGCATGAGGGCACCCTTGCCGGGGACCGGCGGTGATGGGAAGACGAAATCGAAACGGGGTAAAAATAGGCGATTTCTCGCCGGAAGGGAATCCGTCCCTGGCCCTGAACTCTTGACTCGCGGCGGCGGATTGCGTATGTCTGCCGCTCTTCCAGTGTCGAAAGGGCGCGATTTCGCGCTTGACGCTTCCAAGGAAGTCCGTCCGTCCGCGAGGGTTCGCGCACGGGCGCGTTGGGTTTTGGGCGGTTTTCGCCGTAACGGATGGGCCGATGTTCGAGTCGCTGAGCGATCGTCTGGGTGGGATTTTCGACAAGCTGAAGCGTCGCGCGACGCTGTCGGCGTCGGACGTCGATGCCGCGATGCGCGAGATTCGCATCGCGCTGCTGGAGGCCGACGTCGCCCTGCCGGTGGTCAAGGACTTCGTCGCCCGGGTGCGCGAGGAAGCCCTGGGGCAAGAGGTCATCCGCTCGGTCACGCCGGGACAGATGGTGGTCAAGATCGTCCACGACGCCCTGGTCGAGACCCTGGGCTTGGACTCCACCGAACTCGATCTGGCGGCGGTGCCGCCGGTGCCGATCCTGATGGTCGGTTTGCAGGGGTCGGGCAAGACCACCACCTCGGGCAAGATCGCCCTTCGCCTGAAGGACGAGGACCGGAAGAAGGTTCTGCTCGCTTCGCTCGACGTCTATCGTCCGGCGGCGCAGGAGCAACTGGCGCAGTTGGCGAAGCAGGCGGGGGTCGCCTCCCTGCCGGTGATCATCGGCGAGATGCCGGTGTCGATCGCCCGCCGCGCCATGGACGTCGGCCGCAAGGAAGGCTTCGACGTCGTCATTCTGGATACCGCGGGCCGCCTGCACATCGACGCCGAGTTGATGGACGAGGTGGCGAAGGTCCGCGACGTGGTCAAGCCGCGCGAGACCCTGCTGGTGGTCGATGCGATGACCGGCCAGGACGCGGTGACCCTGGCGCGCGAATTCCACGAAAAGGTCGGCGTCACCGGCATCGTCCTGACCCGGATCGACGGCGATGCGCGGGGCGGCGGCGCGCTCTCCATGCGCGCGGTCACCGGCTGCCCGATCAAGTTCCTGGGCGCGGGCGAAAAGCTCGACAAGCTGGAGGTCTTCCACCCCGACCGCATCGCCGGGCGCATCCTCGGCATGGGCGACGTGGTGTCGCTGGTCGAGAAGGCCGCCGAGACCTTCCAGGCCGACGAGGCGGAAAAGCTCGCCAAGAAGATGATGGCGGGGAAGTTCGACCTCGAGGACCTTCTGGGCCAGTTGAAGCAGTTGCGCAAGATGGGCGACCTGAAGGGCCTGATGGGCATGCTGCCGGGCGTCGCCAAGATGAAGAAGCAGCTGGACGCGGCCAAGGTCGACGACGGCATGCTGAAGCGGCAAGAGGCGATCATCCTGTCGATGACGCCGCAGGAACGCCGCGTTCCCGACGTGATCAAGGCGTCGCGCAAGAAGCGCATCGCCGCCGGCTCCGGCACCTCGGTGCAGGAGGTCAACAAGCTCCTGAAGCAGTTCGAGCAGATGGAGCAAATGATGAAACAGATGAAGAAGCTCGGCAAGAAGGGCGGTCTGCCCCCGGGGTTCGGCGGCGGCATGCCGCCCGGCCTGGGCGGCGGCTGTCTGCCGCCGGGCGGCTTCGGCGGAGGGTTCCCCCCGGGCGGTTTTCCGGGCGGATTCAAGTTCAAGTAGGCCGGCTCGCCGGTCTTTGGGTTCGTCCCTGCGGGTTCGCCGGGGCGGAAGGTACACACAAGAGCGAAGGGTAAAACCAGACCATGCTTCGTATTCGTTTGACTCGCGGCGGCGCCAAGAAGCGCCCCTTCTATCGCATCGTCGTCGCCGATTCCCGCGCGCCGCGCGACGGTCGCTTCATCGAGAAGCTCGGCTCCTACAATCCGATGCTGCCGAGGGAACATGCCGATCGCTTGATCCTCAAGGAAGAGCGCGTCAAGTACTGGCTGTCGGTCGGCGCGCAGCCGTCGGACCGCGTCGCCCGTTTCCTCGGGTTGACCGGCGTGATTCCGGCCCCGGCGCTCGCCGAGCAGCCGAAGAAGTCCGCGCCGAAGAAGAAGGCGCAGGAACGCGCCGCCGAGAAGGCGAAGGCCGCCGAGGCCGCCGCCGCCGCTTCCGCCGAGGCCTGACGGTCGCGCGATGGCGGTGAAACCGGATACGGACGGCAGCCGGGTCTGCCTGGGAGTCGTCGTCGGCGCCCAGGGCATCAAGGGCGAGGTCCGGATCAAGGCGTTCACCGCCCGGCCCGAGGATGTCGGCGCCTATGGCCCGGTGTCCGACGAACCGAAGGCGCGGAGCTTCCGCCTGACGGTGCGCGGACTGGCCAAGGGCGCGGTGGTGGCGAAGATCGACGGCGTCCTGGATCGCAACGCGGCGGAGGCCCTGAAAGGGGTGGCGCTGTACGTGGATCGCGACCGTCTGCCGCAGCCGGAGGACGAGGACACCTTCTACCACGCCGATCTGATCGGCCTCGCCGTCGAGGCCCCGGACGGCGCTCCGCTGGGGCGGGTGGCGGCGGTGTTCGATCACGGCGCGGGGGACGTTCTGGACATCCGGGGAACGGATGGACGGATGGTATCGGTGCCGTTCACCAAGGCGGTGGCGCCGCTGGTGGACGTGACGGCAGGACGCATCGTCGTCGCCATGCCCGAGGGGCTGGCGGGCGACGCGGCGGGAGAGGACGAATGACGGCGAACCTTCCGGGGACGGAAGACGCGGGAGAGGCGGGACGGACGTCGCGGCCATGGCTGGCGACGGTCCTGACCATCTTTCCCGGCATGTTCCCCGGAGCCTTGGGGTTCTCGCTGGCCGGTCGCGCGCTGGAACGCCGCGTCTGGGATCTGGTCGCGGTGAACTTGCGCGACTTCGCCCTCGACCGCCACGGCACCGTGGACGATACGCCGTTCGGCGGCGGACCGGGCATGGTGATGCGACCCGACGTGCTGGACCGGGCGATCCGGTCGGCGCGCGAGGCGGCGGAAGATCGCGCCGGGCCGTTGATTTATTTCACGCCGCGCGGGCGGCGCCTGGACCAGAAGCGGGTCCGGGAGCTGGCCGCCGGGCCGGGCGCGACCTTGTTGTGCGGCCGGTTCGAGGGCGTCGACGAACGCCTGTTGGAGGCCCACGGGGTCGAGGAAATCAGCCTCGGCGACTTCGTGCTCTCCGGCGGGGAATTGCCGGCGACGGTGCTGCTGGATGCGGTGGTGCGGCTGCTGCCCGGGGTTCTGGGCGCGGCGGAGTCGCTGGAGGAGGAGAGTTTCGAGCGCGGATTGCTGGAATATCCCCAGTACACGCGCCCGCAAGTTTGGGCCGACAGGCCCGTACCGGATGTGCTGAATTCCGGTCATCACGCCGAAATCGCGGCGTGGCGGCGGAAAAAGGCGGAAGAAGTCACACGGATCAGGCGACCCGATCTTTGGGAAGCCTACCAGGCGTCCCAGGGACGGAAGCAAGAGGAATAGGTCATGAACATCATCGAAACGCTCGAAGCCGAACAGATCGCGAAGCTGGTCGAAAAGCGGCCGGTCCCGGACTTCAAGCCGGGCGATACCCTGCGCGTCCACACCAAGGTGATCGAAGGCACCCGCGAGCGTATTCAGGTCTACGAAGGCCTGTGCATCGCGCGCCGCAACGCCGGGGTGAATTCGTCCTTCACCGTGCGCAAGATCTCCTTCGGCGAGGGCGTGGAGCGCGTCTTCCCGCTCTATTCGCCGAACGTGGCGGAGATCGAGGTCACCCGCATCGGCAAGGTGCGGCGCGCCAAGCTGTACTACCTGCGCGCCCTGCGCGGCCGCGCCGCCCGCATCTCGGAAGACAAGGCCGCCCTGCTGAAGGCGCGCGCCCGTTCCGCCGAGGAAGCCGCCGCCGCTCCGACCGCCGAGGCGTAAGTCTCGCCCTCCGCCGGGCGTTTCGCCCGGCGGCGCCGGTTCGTCGTCGCATCCCGCCGTGGGCTTGGCCTTCGGCGGGTTGCGCACTATCTCGTGTATCCGGTTCCGGGTTGCGCCCGGGACGAATCCGGAAGTCTCCATGTGCCCAAGGGAGCCTGAGCCGATGACCGCACCGCGTACCCTGTTCGACAAAATCTGGGACAGCCACCTGGTGGACCGCCAGGAAGACGGCACCTGCCTGATCTATATCGACCGCCACCTGGTGCACGAAGTCACCAGCCCGCAGGCGTTCGAGGGCCTGGCGATGGCCGGGCGCAAGGTGTACCGCCCCGAACAGACCCTCGCGGTGGCCGATCACAACGTGCCCACCACCGATCGTTCCCAGGGCATCGCCGATCCGGAATCCCGCATCCAGGTCGAAACCCTGGAAGCCAACGGCAAGGCCTTCGGCATCCGGGTGTTCTCGATGGACGACGTCCGCCAGGGGGTGGTCCACATCGTCGGGCCGGAACAGGGCTTCACCCTGCCCGGCATGACCATAGTCTGCGGCGATTCCCATACCGCCACCCACGGCGCGTTCGGGTCGCTCGCCTTCGGCATCGGCACCTCGGAGGTCGAGCACGTCCTCGCCACCCAGACCCTGGTTCAGGCTCCGGCGAAGAACATGCTGGTGCGCATCGACGGCGAGTTGCCGAAGGGCGCCACCGCCAAGGACATCGTTCTCAAGATCATCGGCACCCTCGGCACCGCGGGCGGCACCGGATACGTCATCGAATACGCGGGCGAGGCGATCCGCAATCTGTCGATGGAAGGCCGGATGACCGTCTGCAACATGTCGATCGAGGCGGGCGCCCGCGCCGGTCTGATCGCCCCGGACGAGACCACCTTCGCCTACGTCAAGGGTCGCCCGATGGCGCCCAAGGCCGCCGACTGGGACAAGGCGGTGGCGTACTGGAAGACGCTGCACACCGACGAAGGCGCCCGCTTCGACGCCACCGTGGTGATCGACGCGGCCAGCATCGTGCCGCAGGTCACCTGGGGCACCAGCCCCGAGGACGTGGTGGAGATCACCGGTCGCGTGCCCGACCCCAAGGACGCCCGCGACGAGGCCAAGGCCAAGGCGATGCAGCGGTCCCTCGATTACATGGGCCTCTCCGCCGGGCAGCCGATGGAAGAGGTGGCGATCGACCGGGTGTTCATCGGTTCCTGCACCAACGGTCGCATCGAGGATCTGCGCGCCGCCGCGTCCGTCGCCAAGGGCCGCAAGGTCGCCGCGACGGTCAAGGCGATGGTGGTGCCCGGCTCCGGTCTGGTGAAGCAGCAGGCGGAAGCCGAGGGCCTGGACAAGATTTTCGTCGAGGCGGGTTTTGAATGGCGCGAGCCGGGATGCTCGATGTGCCTCGCGATGAACGCCGACAAGCTCGCGCCCGGCGAACGCTGCGCCTCCACCTCGAACCGCAATTTCGAAGGCCGTCAGGGGCGCGGCGGGCGCACCCATCTGGTCAGCCCGGAAATCGCGGCGGCGTCCGCGATCACCGGCCGTCTGACCGACGCGCGCAAGTTTCAGGCCTGAAGGGGATAGGGAAAAATGGACAAGTTCGAGACCCTGACCGGCGTCGCCGCGCCGCTGCCGATGATCAACGTCGATACCGACATGATCATCCCCAAACAGTTCCTGAAGACGATCAAGCGCACCGGCCTGGGCAAAAGCCTGTTCTTCGAGATGCGCTATGACGAGGCGGGCAAGGAAATCCCGGATTTCGTGCTCAACAAGCCCGCCTATCGCGCCGCCAAGGTGCTGGTCGCGGGCGAGAATTTCGGCTGCGGTTCGTCGCGCGAGCACGCGCCGTGGTCGATCCTCGACTTCGGTATCCGCTGCGTCATCGCGCCCAGCTTCGCCGACATCTTCTATAACAACTGCTTCAAGAACGGCATCCTGCCGATCCGCCTGCCGCAGGAAACCTGCGACAAGCTGATGAAGGCCGCCGAAAACGGCGCCAACGCCACCTTCACCGTCGATCTGGCGGCGCAGGAGATCACCACCCCGGACGGCGAAACCGTCGCCTTCGAGGTCGATTCCTTCCGCAAGCACTGCCTGCTCAACGGCCTCGACGACATCGGCCTGACCCTGGTCAAGAAGACCAGGATCGACGCCTACGAATCCGCCCGCAAGACCGCCCAGCCCTGGGTCTAGGCCGTAGACTCGTAAATCCTGCCGAATCGCTCCGGCGCAACCGGCGGGATTCATGAGGTTACGTCCTGGCGTATTCCGGTCGAATGGAGACACCCGCGCCTTGGTCGCCGATCCTCGATAAGGCGGCGACAGGGCCCGGGGGGGGTTACAGCGACCGCTTGCGCGCGTCGAAGCGGTAGGGCGGCGCGGGATAGGTGCCGAGGATGCGCAGTTTCTCGGTGAAGAACTGCAATTCGTCCAGCGCCAGCCCGACCAGGCGGTTGTCCGGGTGGCCCTCGATCTCGGCGAAGAACTGCGCGGCGACGAAGTTGCCGTCCACCAGATAGCTTTCCAGCTTGGTGATGTTGACGCCGTTGGTGGCGAAGCCGCCCAGGGCCTTGTACAGGGCGGCGGGGACGTTGCGCACCCGGAAGATCAGGCTGGTCACCACCGGCCCGTTGTCGGCGGCGGCGGGCATCGGCTCCCGGGACATGATCAGGAAGCGGGTGGTGTTGGTGGCGGCGTCCTCGACGTTGGTCATCAGGGATTGCAGGCCGTGGATTTCGGCGGCGAGGCTGGAGGCGATGGCGGCTTCCGCCGGGTCGTTGAGCTGGGCGATTTCCGCCGCCGCGCCCGCGGTGTCGGCGGTGACCAGGGGGGGGTCAGGCCGAGCTTGCGGATCAGCTTGCGGCATTGCGCCACGGCGTGGACGTGGCTGCGCACCCGGCGGATGGTCTTCAGGGTCGCGCCCTTGACCGCCAGCAGGTGGTGGTGCACCTCCTCGTAGTGTTCGCCGACGATGTAGAGGCCGGAATTGGGCAGCAGATGGTGCACGTCGGCGACGCGCCCGGCGACCGAGTTGTCGATCGGGATCATCGCCAGGGCGGCGGTTCCGTCGGCGACGGCGGCGAAGGCGTCCTCGAAGGCGGTGCAGGGCAGGACGTCCATCGCCGGAAAGACGTGGGCGCAGGCGATCTGGGAATAGGAGCCGGGTTGCCCCTGGAAGGCGATCTTGCCGCCCTTGTATTTTTCCGCGATGGCTTCGTACATGCCGTTCCGTCCCTATGGGTTCGCCAGGATTTCCCGCGCGCGGGCCAGGTCGGCGGCAGTATCGACGCCGAGAGGCACGGTGTCAACGCGCACCAGGGCGATCGACAGGCCGTGTTCCAGGGCGCGCAGCTGCTCCAGCTTTTCGCGCTTTTCCAGGACGCCGGGCGGCCAGGCGACGAAGCGCTCCAGCACCTCGCGGCGATAGGCGTACAGCCCGATGTGGTGATAGAGCGGCCCGTCGTTGGCGGGCACCGTGGCGCGGCTGAAATACAGCGCCCGCGCCACCGGCCAGGGGGAGGCGTCGGCGGGGTCGAACCCGGCGGCGGCCTTGACCACGTTGGGGTCGGTCTTTTCCTCGTCGCGGACGATTTCCGCCCCCAGGGTGGCGATGTCGTAGCCCTTATCCGCGAAGGGAATCAGCGCGGCGCGGATCAACGCCGGGTCGATCGTCGGCAGGTCGCCCTGTACGTTGATCACCGCGCGGTGGCGAGCCTGAGGATCGATCTCGCGCAGGGCGGCGAAAATCCGGTCGGAGCCCGAGGGCAAATCCGGATCGGTCATCACCGCGCGGCCGCCCGCCTCCGCCACCGCCGCCGCGACCTCGGGCTCGGAACAGGCCACCACCACCGGGCCGACGGCGGCGGCGACCGCCCGTTCCCACACCCGCACGATCATCGGCTTGCCCAGGATGTCGGCCAAGGGCTTGTTCGGCAGGCGGGTGGAGGCCATGCGCGCCGGGATCATCACGATCGGCGCAAGCTCGGCGATCCGGGCGGCGGAAACGGCATCGGCGGACATTTTCAAGGATTCCCTGCGTGAAAGGCGATTCCAGGCACTGTAATCGCCGCCTTCGCCTTCGGCAAACGGCTTCGCCCTTTCCGTCCCTGGAAAAATTGCACACACTGCCCATGTCTCAATCCGATAGTCCACGGGAAAGCCGAGGCGGGCGGTCATCCATGTTCCAGGCGATAGGCAAGGGCGCGGCGGGGGCGGTTCTCGCGCTGCTGGTGGTGGTGGGGGCCAGCCTTTACGGCGACCTTCTGGTTCCGGTCGGCACCACCGACGCGATCGGCCCGGTCGGTCTGGCGGGCGCGTCCGGACAGGCGGCGGAGGAACGCTCCTTCGCCGCGCTGCTGGCCGTCGCGACCGCCGCCGACGGCCAGAAGGTGGCGAAGAAATGCGTCTCCTGCCACACCTTCGACGCGGGCGGCCCGCACCGGGTCGGTCCCAATCTGGCGGCCGTGGTCGGCGCGGCCAAGGGGCGGAAACCCGGCTTCGCCTATTCCGGCGCGGTCGCGGGCTTGGGCGGAACCTGGACCTATGACGATCTGGACGCCTTCCTGACCAAGCCCGCCGCCTTCGCGCCGGGAACCAAGATGACCTTCGCCGGGCTGTCCAAGGCCAAGGATCGCGCCGCGATCGTCGCCTATCTGGCGTCGCTGACCCCGTCGGCGCCGCCCTTCCCCGCGCCGTAGTTTTCGTCGGCCCCGGCCCCGGCTTTTCCTGGCGGCGCGCGGTTTTTCCTTTTTTCCTGGCGTTTTCGGATGGGAGCGGAATAATCCGTACCCCTTGGCGTAACGATTGAGGCTTGGCGAAATGACCGCGAAGAAGAAGGTGATGCTGCTGCCCGGCGACGGCATCGGGCAGGAAGTGATGGCGCAGGTGGTGCGCATCGTCGAGTGGATGGACAAGGCCGGGCTGGCCTCGTTCGACCTGATGGCGGGGAAGATCGGCGGATCCTCGATCGACGCCTTCGGCGAACCCCTGACCGACGAGACCCTGGCCGACTGCCTGGCTTGCGACGCGGTGCTGATGGGCGCGGTGGGCGGTCCGAAGTGGGACAACGTGCCCTTCGACAAGAAGCCGGAGCGCGGCCTTTTGCGCATCCGCAAGGACATGGGGCTGTTCGCCAACCTGCGTCCGGCGATCGTCTTCGAGGAATTGGCCGAGGCCTCGACCCTGAAGCGCGAAGTGGTGGCGGGCCTCGACATCATGATCGTGCGCGAGCTCACCGGCGGCATCTATTTCGGCCAGCCGCGCGGCATCGAGACCCTGCCCAACGGCGACCGCAAGGGCTTCAACACCCTGGTCTACACCACGCCGGAAATCCGCCGCATCGGCAAGGTCGCCTTCGATCTGGCGATGAAGCGGAACCAGCGGGTCTGTTCGGTGGACAAGGCCAACGTGCTGGAATCGACCATCCTCTGGCGCGAGGAAATGGAAGTCGTGGCCAAGGATTATCCGGACGTCGAGTTGTCGCATCTGTACGTCGACAACGCCTCGATGCAGCTGGTGCGCAACCCGAAGCAGTTCGACGTGATGGTCACCACCAACATGTTCGGCGACATCCTGTCCGACTGCGCGTCGATGCTGACCGGTTCGCTCGGCATGCTGCCCTCGGCCAGCCTGGGCGCGGCGGACGCTTCCGGCCATCGCAACGCCCTCTACGAGCCGGTGCACGGTTCCGCCCCCGACATCGCGGGCAAGAACCTGGCCAATCCGCTGGCGATGATTCTGTCTCTCGCGATGATGCTGCGCTATTCCTTCGAAATGGACGCCCTGGCCGATCGGCTGGAAAACGCGGTCAAGGCGACCCTGGCGGAAGGAATCCGCACCGGCGACATCATGCAGGCGGGGGCGACCAAGGCCGGCACCAGCGGCATGGGCGACGCGGTGCTGCGCCATCTGGCGAACGGCTGATCGCTTTTCCTTGCGCCTCCCCCCGGTTCGGGTAGGCTTGAGCGAGAAAAACCGGGGAAGGCCCGCGCACGGGCCTTCCCTTCGTCTTGAAACGATGAACGGGCGGAAATCGACATGGGCTACAAGGTTGCGGTCGTCGGCGCGACGGGGAACGTCGGTCGCGAAATGCTGAACATCCTGGCGGAGCGGAATTTCCCGGCGGACGAGGTGTTCGCCGTGGCGTCGAAGCGCTCGGCGGGGTCGGAAATCTCCTTCGGTGAGGACAAGGTGCTGAAGGTGAAGGACCTGGAGAGCTTCGACTTCGCCGGCATCGACATCGCCCTGTCGTCGCCCGGGGCCGCCGTGTCCAAGGTCTTCGCGCCGCGCGCCGGGGCGGCGGGCTGCGTGGTGATCGACAACACCTCGCAGTTCCGCATGGACCCGGACGTGCCCCTGGTGGTGCCCGAGGTCAACCCCCAGGCGATCGCCGGGTACAAGAAGCGCCACATCATCGCCAATCCCAACTGCTCGACCATCCAGATGCTGGTGGCGCTGAAGCCGCTGCATCAGGCGTTCAAGATCAAGCGGGTGGTGGTTTCGACCTATCAGTCGGTGTCCGGCGGCGGCAAGGAGGCGATGGACGAACTGTTCGACCAGACGCGCGGCATCTACATGAACCAGCCGATCAGTCAGACCCAGAACAAGTTTCCGAAGCAGATCGCCTTCAACGTGATCCCGCAGATCGACGTCTTCATGGACGACGGCGCGACCAAGGAAGAATGGAAGATGAAGGTCGAGACGGCGAAGATTCTCGACCCCGACATCGCGGTTCACGCCAACTGCTGCCGCGTGCCGAGCTTCATCGGCCATGCCGAATACGTCAACATCGAGACCGAACAGCCGATCTCGGTGGAGGCGGCGCGCAAGGCGCTGAAGACCGCGCCCGGCGTCACCGTGATCGACCATCGCGAATCCGGCGGCTACGTCACCCCGGTCGAGTGCGCGGGCGAGGACAACGTGTTCGTGTCGCGCATCCGCGCCGACGAAACCGTGAAAAACGGCCTGTCCTTCTGGTGCGTCGCCGACAATCTGCGCAAGGGCGCGGCCTTGAACACGGTGCAGATCGCCGAGGTTCTGATCTGCGATCACCTGAAGAAATAAAGAACCGCCGGGGCCTTCGGGCCCCGGTCCGGTTTCGGGGGAAAGATGGACGCGACCGAAAATCCGGAACGGGCCTTCATCCGCCGCGTCGTCGAGACCGGCGCGCGCGACGTTCAGGTGACCACCAATCCCCTGGCGAAGTCCCTGGGCATGGTGGTGCGCGAGGCGGCGGAGGGCCGCGTCGTCGCCTCTTTCCATGCCGGAGAGGACTGGACCCAGGGCAACGGCGTGGTGCAGGGCGGTATCGTTTCGGCGATGCTGGACTTCGGCATGGTCTTTTCCGTGTTCTCGACGATCGGCGCGGGGACCACCATCGCCACCCTGTCGCAGACCACCAACTATCTGCGCCCCGCCCCCGCCGGGGACTTTACCGTCGAGGGCGCGGTGGACCGCACCGGGCGCACCGTGGCGCATGCCCGCGCCGTGCTGTTCGATGCCGCCGGGCGGCAGGTCGCCACCGCCATCGCGCCGTTCGCGGTGCTGCCGGGATGATCGGGATAACCTTGTATATCGATGCCGACGCCTGCCCGGTGAAGGACGAGGTCGTCCGCGTCGCCGAACGCCGCGACATTCCGGTGGTCCTGGTCAGCAATCGCGGTTTCCGCACCGGGGGCCACCCGTTGCTGCGCTCGGTGATGGTGCCCGCCGAGCCCGACGCCGCCGACAAGTGGATCGCCGCAGCGATTGCGCCGGGCGACGTTTGCGTCACCAACGACATTCCCCTGGCCGCCCGCTGCGTCGAGAAGGGGGCGCGGGCGATTTCCCCCTCCGGCAAGGTGTTCGACGCGGATTCGGTGGGGATGGCGCTTGCGGTGCGCGACCTGATGACCACCCTGCGCGACACCGGTGAAATCGCGGGCGGCGGCCCAAGGGGATTCTCCAGGCAGGACCGCAGCCGCTTCCTCGACGCCCTCGACGCGCTGCTGCGGTAGAACAACCGCCGGGTCGGGGCGGCCTTGAATTGCCTTTCGGGAATGGACATTATCTACCTCAGGCTGCGGAACCGCGCGGCCTTGAAATCATGGATTATGTCCTTCCTGGAAGGTGCCCCCATGCATATCGGCATCGCAACCCGTTTCGGCCTCGCTCTGGTCGGCGTCTCCCTGGCCGCCGCGGCGGCGGTGGGGATTTCCCTTAACGCTCATCTGACCGAGATGATTCGCCAGGCGGAAAAGAACGATCTGGAGGGGCGCTTCGTCCTGTTGAGCGGGGCGATCGCGGCGTCCGCCGACAAGGCCAACGCCATGGCCTCCCTGGTCGCGGCGCTGCCCGAGGTCGCCGAGACCGTCGCGGCGGGGGACCGCGCCCTGCTGGGGCGGCGGATGACCCCGGTGTTCGACAAACTGGCCAAACCCTTCGCCATCGAGCAGTTCCAGTTTCATCTGCCTCCGGCGACGTCGTTCCTGCGCGCCCACGCGCCGGGAAAGTTCGGCGACGATTTGTCGAAGATCCGCGAGACCGTGGTCCGGACCAACGCCTCCCGGCAGCCGACCCATGGGCTGGAGACCGGGGTCGCCGGTCTGGGGGTGCGGGCGGTGGTCCCGCTGTTCGCGGCGGGCCGACACGTCGGATCGGTGGAATTCGGATTGTCCTTCGGCAAGCCGTTCTTCGACGACTTCAAGGCCGTTCACGGCGTGGACGCGGCGCTGCTGATCCTCGAGGCCAAGGGCGGCGGCTTCAAGATGTTCGCCGGGACCGTCGCCGCGCCCCGCCTGGATTCCGGGGAACTGGCGGCGGCCTTGGCGGGCGAGACCGTGGTGCGGACCAGGACCGTCGATGGGATTCGGACGGCGATCCTGGGGTGGGCGATCGCCGACTATTCCGGGCGGCCCTTCGGCGTCGTCGAACTGGCGATGAACGCAGAGGCCTATGCCGATCAGTTGAACCAGAGCTGCCGGACCGTCCTGATGCTGGTGGCGGGAATCGTGGCTTTGTCGGCGGCGATCAGCGCGGTTCTGGCGCGCGGCATCACCGGGCCGATCCGGTCGCTGACCGGGGCGATGCAACGGATCAGCGGGCGCGACTTCGCGGTGAACTTGGTCGGCCTCGACCGCCAGGACGAAATCGGCCACATGGCGCGGGCGATCGAGGTGGTTCGCGGCGAGTCGGAAAACCTGGCGACGATGGAGGCGGAACAGAAACGCCTGGTCGCCGAGTTGCGCGACAAGGACGCGGTGGTCCAGGAGACCCTGCAACGGCAATTGACGGGCATCGTGGACGCGGCGGTGCAAAGCAACGAAGCGGGGCTGGTGATCGCCGCATGCTCGCCGACCTGCGCACCACCGCCGAGGAGTGCGAGAGCATCGCTACGGCGATCGGGGAGATGGTCTCCGCCATCGCCAGGGTCACCCAGAATTCGGAGACCGCTCTGGCGGAAGCGGACCAGGCGGAGGCGGAGGCGCGGGCCGGGGTTTCCGACGCGACGACCGCGCGCCGTGCGACGGAAACCCTGATCGCCGCCGTCGCCGACGCGGACGGTAAGGTGCAGGCGCTGGCCGGGGCCTCCCAGCAGATCGGCGCCATCGTCGATCAGATTCAGGCGATCGCCAGCCAGACCAACCTCTTGGCACTGAACGCGACGATCGAGGCGGCGCGCGCCGGCGACATGGGCAAGGGCTTCGCGGTGGTGGCGAACGAGGTGAAGACCCTGGCCAACCAGACCGCCAAATCGACCGAGGACATCCGGGAACGCATCGCCGCCCTGACCGCGGGGATGGATGCGGCGGTCGCGGCGATGATGGAAAGCAACCAGGCCACCGGGGTCGGGGAACGGGCGGTGGATCAGATGAGCGGTCGGTTGGAAGGAATCTCCGGCCGCATCGACGGCGTGGCGCAAAGGGTCCGCGACATTTCCGGAATTCTGGGGCAGCAGTCGGCGGCGGCGCACGGGGTCGCGGATGGCGGCGGGCGGGTCGCCGCCCTGGCCCGGCAGAACCTGGGCGAGATCGACACCATGCTGGTGGCGTTGGGTAAGGCCAGCGCTACCCTCGACGCCCGGGTGGAGGACTTTTCCAGCCTGGGGACGGCGCGGGCGATCGTCGAAATTGCCAAGAACGACCATGTCCGCTTCAAGCGGACGGTGGTCGATCGCCTGCTCGGTCAGGGCGATGCGACGGGGCCGTTATCGGACCATCACACCTGCCGTTTGGGCAAGTGGTATGACTCCGTCCAGGATCAGCGGATTCTGTCGCATCCCGCCTTCGCTCGGCTGAAGGAGCCGCACGCACGGGTGCACGAACACGGCAAAACGGCGCTGGAGATGCACGCGGCGGGGAATGCCGAGGCGGTGCGGCAGGCGGTCGAGGCGATGAATCGGGCCTCGCGCGAGGTGTTGGACATCCTCGACGAGATCGGCGCCGCCCTCGCGTCGGCGATGTAGAGCGGGTTTCGCCCTATCCCTGCCTGTCCGCCATCGGGTCGGCGTCGCTGGGGGCGTGGCCGAGGTTGCGGAACATCGCCGCCACCTTGTCCATCGCCGCGTCGAGTTCGGCGCGGTCGCTGGAGCGTCCGACGATGCAGGTGCCGATGCGCTCCCCCAGACCGAAGGGATAGCTGCCCACGTCCACCGTCGGGTGGGCCTTCTGGATCGCGGTCAGGGCCTCGGCGATGTCGCCTTCCCGCGCATCGGCGGAGACCGCGCGGGACAGAACCGCCGGGCCGCCGGAAAGGGTATGGGCGATGCCGTCGAACATCGCCTGCATGATTCGCGGCACCCCGGCCATGACGTGAACGTTTTCCAGGCGGAAGCCGGGGGCGGCGCTGACCGGGTTGGGGATCGGCGTCGCGCCCCGGGGCATGTCGGCCATGCGCAGGCGGGCGGGGTTGAGGGTTTCGCCGTAATAGGCGGAGAGGACGCGCTCGGCCTCCGGATGGCGGACCACCGGCACGCCGAAGGCGGCGGCGACGGAGGCGGCGGTGATGTCGTCGTGGGTGGGGCCGATGCCGCCGGTGGTGAAAACATAGGTATGCCGCGCCCGCGCCGCGTTGACCGTGGCGACGATTTCGCCTTCGATGTCGGGGATGACGTGCGCCTCCGTCACCGGGATGCCGATTTTCGCCAGCGCCTTGCCGAGGTAGGGCAGGTTCTCGTCCCGAATCCGGCCGGAGAGGATTTCGTTGCCGATGACGACGACGCAGGCGGTGGGGTGGGCGGTCATGGTGGTTCTCCTACGTCAAGGCGTCCTGGATCGCCGCGATCAGCGGCAGGTCGGCGGGCGGCATGGGAAACTCCCGCAGGCGGTTGGGGGCGACCCAGGCCAGGTCCTGGCCCTCGCGGCCGGTGGCGACGCCGCGCCAGGAGCGGATCAGGAACACCGGCATCAGCAGATGGAACCCGGCATAGGCGTGGGAAGCGAAGGTGAGCGGCCGCAGGCAGCCGGGGCGGGTCTCGATCCCCAGTTCCTCGTCCAGTTCGCGGATCAGGGCCAACTCCGGCGGCTCGCCGTCGTCGATCTTTCCGCCCGGAAACTCCCACAGCCCGGCCATGCTTTTGCCCTCGGGCCGCTGCGCCAGCAGCACCCGGCGGTCGGCATCGACCAGCACCCCGGCGACGACCAGGACGACCGGCAGGCCGGGGACCAGGGTCGGGCCGTGGGCGTTCCAGCAGCCGCGCGGCCCGCCGTCGATGCCGGTCGGCGCGGCCGGACCGTCAGGTGCGGTAGTCGGCGTTGATGCTGATGTAGTCATGGGTCAGATCGCAGGTCCACACCGTCGCCTTGCCCCGGCCGACGCCGACATCCACCGCGATGTCGATGCAGCGGCCCTTGAAGTGCTCGGCCACCGGGGTTTCGTCGTAGCCCGGAACCACCTGTCCGGCGGCGGCGACCGGGATGCCGCCGATGGCGATGGCGAGCTTGTCGCGGTCGGCCTTTTCGCCCGACTTGCCCACCGCCATGACGACGCGGCCCCAGTTGGCGTCCTCGCCCGCGATCGCGGTCTTGACCAGCGGCGAGTTGGCGATCGCCAGGCCGATCTTGCGCGCCGCCTTGGCGCCCGCCGCGCCGGTGACGGTGACGGAAACGAACTTGCTCACCCCCTCGCCGTCCTTGACGATCTGCTGCGCCAGGTCGATCAGCACCGCGTTCAGGGCCTTGCGGAAGGCCTTCAGCCGCTTGTCGGTCGCCGTCTTCACCGGCTTGTGGGGGGCGGCGCGGGTGGCGAACAGCAGCAAGGTGTCCGAGGTCGAGGTGTCGCTGTCCACGGTGATGCTGTTGAAGGACTTGTCCGCGCCGTCCTTCAGCAAGGGCTGCAACGCCTCGTGCGGCAGGTTGGCGTCGGTGAAGACGAAGGCGAGAGTCGTCGCCATGTCCGGGGCGATCATCCCCGAACCCTTGGCGAAGCCGGAAATCGTCACCGTCGCGCCGTCGATTTCGGCGGTGGCGGAGGCGACCTTGGGGAAGGTGTCGGTGGTCATGATGGCGCGGGCCGCCGCTTCCCACGCTTCGGCGGAAAGCTCGGTCTTCGCCTGCGGCAGCTTGGCGGCGATCTTGGCCGCGTCGAGGGGCACGCCGATGGTGCCGGTGGAGGCGATGAACACCTCCGACGTCTTGCAGCCGAAGGTCTTGGCGGCGGCGGCGGCGGTGACTTCCACCGCGTCCACCCCCAGCTTGCCGGTGAAGGCGTTGGCGTTGCCGGAATTCACCACGACGACGCGCGCCTTGCCGTCCTCCAGCGCCTCGCGGCACCAATCGACCGGGGCGGAACGGGTCTTGGAGCGGGTGAAGACTCCCGCCACGGCGCTGCCCTCGGCCAGTTCGGCGACCATCAGGTTGGGGCGGCCGACGTAACGCAGGCCGGTGTTGCCGGTGGCGAAGCGCATCCCGGCAACCGGGGCGAGCGCGGGGAATTCGGCGGGAGCGAAGGGGGAGACGTGGGCGTCGGACATGGCGGGCCTCTTGGCGTGGGCGCAAGGCCGGGGCGGCGACGCCCCGGCGGTTCGGATCAGGGCTTGGCGGGCGAACCGTCAAGGGCGAAACGCTTGATCTGCGCCTTGTCGCGCAGGCCCTTGACGATCTCCATGGCGACGTCGCCCGCCGCCTTGTCGCGGAGCTGCGGCTTCAGGTCGTCGAAGGAGGGGGCCTTGGCGGTGCGCCGGTCCTCGACCTTGATGACGTGCCAGCCGAACTGGGTCTTCACCGGCTCCTTGCTGTATTCGCCGGTCTTCAGGGCGAAGGCGGCATCGGCGAAGGGCTTGACCATGTCGGCCTGCTTGAAGTAGCCGAGGTCGCCGCCGCCGCCCGCCGACGGGCCGGTGGATTTTTCCTTGGCCAGGGCGGCGAAATCCTTGCCCGACTTCAGGGCGTCGATCGCGGCGCGGGCGTCCTTTTCGGTTTCCAGCAGGATGTGGCGGGCGTGGATTTCCTCCTGCGGCGGATTTTCCTTCAGCCAGGCGGCGTAGTCGGCCTTCAACTGCGCCTCGGTGATCTTCTTGTCGATCTCGCGGGTCAGATAGACGGTGCGCAGGATCTGCCGCTCCGCCGCCTTGATGTTGCGCTGCACCACCGGGTCGGCGTCCAGACCCGCCTTGCGGGCTTCCGCCGCGACCAGGGCGAGATCGACGACGTTGTCGAGCAACGCGTCGTAGACGTGTTCCAGCGGCACGTCCTTCAGGTACGGGATGGCGGCGCGGATCTGCTCCAGCGCGGAGCGGTGGATCGCCTCGCCGTTGACCATGGCGACCACCGGGTCGTCGGCGGCGTGGGCGGGCGGGGCGAAGGGGGCGAGGACGAGACCGGCGGCAACCGCGAAACCGGCGGCCCGGCGTTTGATGGCGGAAAGGGTGGCGTGCATGTACCGACTACCTGAGGGATGAAAACGGCGGCGCGGGACACGAAAATGTCCCGCCCGCAAAAGGGCTTTTGCATATATCCGACGCTTTTTCGCCGCGCACAAGGGGGGCTTTCCCCGTCTGCGGGGAAATTTCGATGACGGCGGCGGCCCGGGGCGTCCGGTCAGTCGGTGACGTCGCGGCGTTGCACCCGCGAAGGCATCGCCTCGGACGCGCGCACCGCGATCGGCACCGCAAGGTCGGCGACGAACTGGGCGACGCCGGTTTCCGCCTGGCGGTCCTGTCGCGGCGATCCGCGCACCACCACCGCGCCGCGGTCGGAGTCGTTGCGCGCGCCATCCTGGTTGAGGTCGGGCAGGGACGAGGTCTTGGTCCCCTGCGCGTCGGTCGCCAGGCCCGAGGGCGATAGCCGCCCGGAGAAGCGGTCGAGCGCCGCCGCGCCGCCGCCGGAAGCCGCGCCCGCGCCGGATGCGGTGAAGAACAGGCCGTTGTTGACCGTCGACAGATCGACCGCGTTGCCCGCCGCGTCCGACCCCATGCTCCCCGGTTCCTCCAGCAGGGAGCCGACGGTCGTGTCCGCGCCGCTGTATTCCAGGGTGGCGAGGCCGAATTCCACCGAGACCGGGTTGGGGTTGGGAGCCTCCAACTCGTCCTTCAACGCCACCTTCACTTCCATCTGGCGGACGATCAGGTTGAGTTCCTGGCGCACCTGGGTGTCGATGGCCGGCGGATCGACCACCCCGGCCAGCCGCCGCACCTCGTTGCGCAGGGCGTCCACCACCTTGTTGCCGGAAAGGTTGGTCTGGCTGCCGGTGACGCCATAGACCGCCATCAGGTGGTTCAATTGGGTCGTCACCTCGGACAGGGCGTCGTTGGCCGACCCCGCGACTGTCGCGCGGAAGCGCTCGGTCGGGTCGCCCGTCGCGCCGGATTCCTCGGCCAGGCGCTCCTGGGCGGCGGAAGACAGTTTGACCTGATCGTCGGGAAACACCGCTTGCGCGGTCTGCACCGCCACGCCGGCATGAACCTGCATCTGGCGGGCTTGGGTTCGTTCGGCGACTTCCTGGGCGCGCAGGGACGTCGTGACATCGGACATGGGTTTCCTCCTTCTGGGGGCGATCCATCCGCACGGGCGGCGCGTCGTTCCGGTGCCGCGCCGTTCGATCCGCTCTCATTCTAAGGGCATCGTCCATATTAAGCCACCAAGAGTCATCCAGCAAGCGGCAAGGGGCGGCGGCGGGGCTTCATTGACAGGGCGCGCCGTGGGCTCTACATCTTTTTCCGCACCGCGCGGGACTCGCGCGGGAGCGGGGGGTGTTTTCATCGCGGCGCGAAGGTTCGCGGACCGCCAGAAACCGGGGTTTTCGATGTTCGGTGCCATAGCCAGGCGCGTTTTCGGCAGTGCCAATGACCGGATCGTCAAGGGGATGAGGAAGACGGTCGCCGCGATCAACGCCCTGGAGGCGGACACCGCGGCCCTGTCCGACGACGATCTGCGCGGCAAAACCGACGCCTTCAAGGCCCGCCTGGCCGACGGCGCTTCCCTCGATTCGCTGCTGCCCGAGGCCTTCGCGGTGGTGCGCGAGGCGGCCAAGCGCACCCTGGGGCAGAGGCATTTCGACGTGCAGCTGATGGGCGGCATGGTGCTGCACCAGGGGCGGATCACCGAAATGAAGACCGGCGAAGGCAAGACCCTGGTCGCCACCCTGGCGGTGTATCTGAACGCCCTGACCGGCAAGGGCGTTCACGTGATCACCGTCAACGACTATCTGGCGAAGCGCGACGCCGGCTGGATGGGGCAGGTGTACCGCTTCCTCGGCCTTTCGGTCGGCTGCATCGTTCATGGCCTCGACGACGCCGAACGGCGCGAGGCCTATGCCGCCGACGTCACCTACGGCACCAACAACGAATTCGGCTTCGACTATCTGCGCGACAACATGAAGTTCGGTCTGGACGAGATGGTGCAGCGCCCCTTCAACTTCGCCATCGTTGACGAGGTGGACTCGATCCTGATCGACGAGGCGCGCACGCCGTTGATCATCTCCGGTCCCGCCGAGGACTCGTCCGAGATGTACATCAAGGCCAACGCGATCATTCCGCTGCTCGCCCCCGAGCATTTCGAAAAGGACGAAAAGCAGCGCGCCGTCACCCTGACCGATCCGGGCGTCGAGTTCATCGAGGACATCCTGCGGGAGAAGGGCGCGATCGCCGAGGGCGGCAGCCTTTATGACATCGAGCACGTCAGCCTGGTGCACCACATCAACCAGGCGCTGCGGGCGCACAAGCTGTTCTCGCGGGACACCGACTACATCGTCAAGGACAACCAGATCGTCATCATCGACGAGTTCACCGGCCGGATGATGGAAGGCCGCCGCTATTCCGAGGGCCTGCATCAGGCGCTGGAGGCGAAGGAAGGGGTGAAGATCCAGCAGGAAAACCAGACCCTGGCCTCGGTCACCTTCCAGAACTATTTCCGCCTCTATCCCAAGCTCGCCGGGATGACCGGCACGGCGCAGACCGAGGCGGTCGAGTTCGAGCAGATCTACAAGCTTTCGGTGGTGGAGATTCCGACCAACGTCGCGGTGACCCGCAAGGACCACGACGACGAGGTCTATCGTTCCGCGCGCGAGAAGTTCGCCGCGATCATCGACCTGATCGAGGACTGCCACCAGCGCGGCCAGCCGATCCTGGTCGGCACCACCTCGATCGAGAAGTCGGAAATGCTCGCCGAGATGCTGCGCAAGAAGGGCAAGATCAAGCCGCAGGTGCTGAACGCCCGCTATCACGAGCAGGAGGCCTTCATCATCGCCCAGGCCGGGGTGCCGGGCGCGGTGACCATCGCCACCAACATGGCGGGGCGCGGCACCGACATCCAGTTGGGCGGCAACGTCGAGATGCGGGTCGCCGCCGAACTGGCGGAAATCGCCGATCCCGCCCTGCATGCGGCCAAGGAGGCGGAAATCCGCGCCGAGGTCGAGGCGCTGCGGCAAAAGGCGCTGGCCGCCGGCGGCCTTTACGTGGTCGGCACCGAACGCCACGAAAGCCGCCGCATCGACAACCAGCTGCGCGGTCGTTCGGGGCGCCAGGGCGATCCCGGCGCGTCGAAGTTCTTCCTGTCGCTGGAAGACGACCTGATGCGCATTTTCGGTTCCGAGCGCATGGACGGCATGCTGCAAAAGCTGGGCCTGCAAGAGGGCGAGGCGATCACCCATCCCTGGATCAACAAGGCCCTGGAAAAGGCGCAGCAGAAGGTCGAGGCGCGCAACTTCGAAATCCGCAAGAACCTGCTGCGCTTCGACGACGTGATGAACGACCAGCGCAAGGCGATCTACGGTCAGCGCAAGGAACTGATGCAGGCCGAGGAGGTGGTGGACCTGGTCGCCGACATGCGCCACGAGGTGGTCGAGGATCTGGTCGCCGCGCGCATCCCTCAGCGCGTCATGCCCGAGCAGTGGGACGCCGAGGGCCTGGCGCAGGACGCGCGCCGGGTCCTGGGTCTGGATCTGCCGGTCGCCGACTGGGCGAAGGAAGAGGGCATCGCCGACGCCGAGATTCTCGACCGCCTGCTGCGCGAAGGCGACCGCCTGATGGCGGAAAAGGCCGCCAATTTCGGTCCGGCGACGATGCGGGTGATCGAAAAGTCGCTGGTGCTGCAAATCCTCGATCAGACCTGGAAGGAACACCTGCTGGGGCTGGACCACCTGCGCCAGGGGATCGGCCTGCGCGCCTATGGCCAGCGCGACCCCTTGAACGAATACAAGCAGGAAGCCTTCGACATGTTCCAGCGGATGTTGGCGCTGTACCGCGAGCGGGTGACCACCATGCTCTGCCGCGTCGAACTGCGCTTCGACGATCCGGAACCCGCCCCGGCGGCGCAGGCGGTGGAGCCGTCCTCCGCCCCCGGCGTCGATCCCGCCGATCCTTCGACCTGGGGCCGGGTGCAGCGCAACGCCCCTTGCCCCTGCGGCTCGGGCAAGAAGTACAAGCACTGCCACGGGGCGCTGTAGACGGACGGGTTCGCAAGGACCGTGCGGCGTGGTATCCTTAAGGAATCGTTGGCAAGGGAGTCTCGCTCATGGATGCCGCCGCCGCCGTGGTGATGAATCAGGCGCTGTTCCAGCAGACGCTGGCGGTGGCCGCGATCAAGCAGGCCGCCGCCATGCCCCAGGCCGCCGCGCAGTTGCTGGCGGGCGGCACGCCGATGCCCGAAGGCAACGCTCCCTCGGTTCCCGCCGGAACCACCGGCCAGTTCCTCGACATCCTCGCCTGATCGGGGTCCGGGCGGAATCAGGGAGAGGGCGGCACGAAGCGCTCCGGCGCGTCGGTCGGCGGCGCGGGCAGGCTTTCGACGTAGATCGATTGGCTGGGGAAGGCGAAGGACGCGCCCGCCCGTTCGACGATCTCGCGGACGCGATAGGCCAACGCTTCCTTCACCCGCAACCATTCGGCCCAGTCGGTGGTGACGGTGAAGCAGTAGACCAGAATGTCGATCGAGGAGTCGGAAAACGCGTCGATCCGCACCGCCATCGGCGCGCCCGGCGGCTGCGCGATGTCGCTGCTGGACCGCAGATAGGATTCGATGTCGTCGCGGATGGCGCGCAACTGCGGCGTGGTGGTGCGGTATTCGACGCCGATCGTCCAGTTGATGCGGCGATAGGTCATCTGCGAGAAGTTGGTCACCGCGTGGTCGGACAGGGCGGTGTTCGGCACGTAGACCGGCGCCTTGTCGAAACGGCGGATCAGGGTGGAGCGGAAGCCGATGGTTTCGACCACGCCTTCGACCACGCCGTCGACGCGCACCCAGTCGCCGGGGTTGAAGCGTTTCTCGGCGATGATCAGAAGGCCGGAAATCAGGTTCTTGAACAGGTCCTGCGCCCCCAGCGCCACCGCCACGCCGAACAGCCCGAAGCCCGCCAGGATCGGCCCTACCTTGACCCCCCCCACAGGTCGAGGATGGTGGCGGCGCCGATCAGCACCACCAGCACCTTGATCGCCTTGATCGTCCAGGCCATCAGCGACACCGAAAAGACGTGCTGCAAGCGGCTGAGGACGAAGGACAGGGGCTCGACCAGGGCATAGAGGAACCAGAACAGGTCGAATACCGCGAACGAACGCACCAGCGACATATGCACCGCCGCGAAGTCCTTGGAAAACCGCATGTGCTGCCCGGCCAGCAGCAGGCCGACGATGAAGGGGATCATCTTCAGGGGGCCGCGCAGGGCGTCGAGGAGTTGCCGCCTGCGTCCCTTGCCCGGCGGCGTGCGCAGTTCGATGCGGCGCAGGACGAAGGCGCTGAACAGGCGGCGCACCACGATGAAGGCGGCGAGGATCGCCAGGGCCTCGACGGTGCGCCGCATCTCCGGTCCCCAGAGATCGGAAAACTGGAAGTCGGCAACGGCCTGCCCGACTTCGGCGAAAAAGCGGGTCACGGGATCGGCGGCGGGCAAGATCGGCACTCCTCGCCGCGCCGCGAAGGCCCCTTGTTGGCGGCGGCGCGATGGATTAAACTCAAACGTTGGATACGCGTGCCTTCGGCGCGCGTCGGTGTGAACGGCGAACCGGCAGAAAGCCCAGCATGGAAACCGGCGGCATCAAGTCAAGCGGCACGATCCGCCCCCAGGATCTTGGGGCGCGCCCCCAGGTGCGCCGCGTCGCCGCCCAGACGGACGGCTCCGCCGTGTCGGGCGACTCGCAAGGCGCGACCTCCAACCGCCGGGTGCCGGAGACCCAGAATCTGGTCTCGGCCAACGGTCGCGTCTACGACCGCTCCGCGCCGCGCGGCACCTACCTCAACCTGCTGGTCTGAAAACCAGGGGGAAACCCTTCAGAACGGCAGGCTCATGCCCGGCGGCAGCTTGAGGCCGCCGGTCAGCGCCTTCATCTGTTCGGCGGATTCCCGCTCGATCTTCGCCTTGGCGTCGTTGTGCGCGGCGACGATCAAATCTTCCAGGATTTCGGCTTCGTCGGGATTGATCAGCGACGGATCGATCTTGATTCCCTTGAGCTCGGTCTTGCCGTTCAGGGTGACCGCGACCATGCCGTCCGCGGCGCTGCCGGTGAACTCGGCTTCCGCCAGTTTCTGCTGCATTTCGGTCATGCGGGCCTGCATCTGCTGAGCCTGTTTCATCAGGCCGCCGAGATTCTTCATTCTTCGCTGTCTCCGTTCGTCCAGTCGGCGTCGGCGGAGGCCGTCGCGGGTTGGGTCATGCGGACGCGGGTGATCGCCGCGCCGGGGAAGGTTTCGATCACCGCCCGCACCAGGGGGTGTTGCGCCGCCTCCGCCTCGCGGCGGCGCTCCGCCTCCTCCGCCTGCTGGCGTAGGGTGGGCGCGCCCTCTTCGTCGGCGGTGGCGATCACCGACCAGGGGCGCTGGGTGAGGGCGGAGAGGCGCTGGCCGAGGCGCAGCGAGAACTCGCGTTCCAGACCGGCGGCGGGACGGAAGACCAGACGCCCCGGTTCATAGGAAATCAGATGCACGTCCTGGTGCAACGCGGCGGCGAGCAGCCCTTCCCGCTGCTCGCTCAAGAATCCGACCAGGGCCTCGAAACTGGCGGGCAGGATTACCGCGCCGGTTTCCGGCTGGGGCGCGGCGCGCATCGACGGCGGCGGGGCCTCGGCCTGGAAGGCGGCGCTTTCGCCCACCGCCATGCGGCTGCCGCCGCCGTTGCCCCCGCCCGGCGCGGACGGCGGCGCGGGCGATGCGGGGCCGCGCGCGATCAGCGACTTGATCGCCTCGCCGGGGGTGGGCAGATCCTGGGCATAGATCAGGCGGATCAGCACCATCTCGGCGGCTTGCAGGGGGTGCGGCGCGAAGCGGATTTCCTCCAGCCCCTTCAGCAGAATCTGCCAGGCGCGGGTGAGCACCGCCATCGACAGGCTTTGCGCCATCGCCTTGCCGCGCACCCGCTCCGCCTCGGGCAGGGTGGGGTCGTCGGCGGCGGCGGGAACGACGCGCGCCCGGGTCAGCCAGTGCACCAGGTCGAGAAGATCGGCGGCGACGGTCGCCGGGTCGGCGCCGAAGGCGTACTGCCGGGCGAGAATCTCCAGGGCTTCGGCGGCGCGGCCGGTCATCGCCGCCTCGAACAGGTCGAAGATCAGGCCGCGGTCGGCCAGACCCAGCATGTCGCGCACCTGATCGGCGGAAACCTGGCCGTGGCCGTGGGCGATCGCCTGATCCAGAAGCGACAGTCCGTCGCGCACCGATCCGTCGGCGGCCCGCGCGATCAGGCGCAGCGCCTCGTCCTCGATGGCGGCGTTTTCCTTCGCCGCGATCCCCGCGAAGTGGGCGGACAGAACCTCCGCCTCCACCCGGCGCAGATCGAAGCGCTGGCAGCGGGACAGCACGGTCACCGGAACCTTGCGGATTTCGGTGGTGGCGAAGATGAACTTCACGTGCTCCGGCGGTTCCTCCAGGGTCTTCAACAGGGCGTTGAAGGCGGCGGTGGAGAGCATGTGGACTTCGTCGATGATGTAGATCTTCGCCCGCGCCGAGGTCGGACGATAGCGCACCCCCTCCAGGATCTCGCGGATGTCGTTGACCCCGGTGCGGCTGGCGGCGTCCATTTCCAGGACATCGACGTGGCGGTCCTCGGCGATCGCCCGGCAGTTGGGGCAGACGCCGCAGGGTTCCGCCGTGGGCTGGGTCAGGTTGCCGTCGGCGCCGGTGCAGGTGAAGGCCCGCGCGATGATCCGCGCCGTCGTCGTCTTGCCGATGCCGCGCACCCCGGTGAGGATGTAGGCGGAGGCCAAACGCCCCGAGGCGATGGCGTTGCGCAAGGTGCGGACCAGGGCTTCCTGGCCGATCAGGTCCTCGAAACGGGTGGGGCGGTACTTGCGGGCGAGGACGCGATAAGGCTCGGCCTTGGTCTCGGCCGGGGGGGTCTTCGAATGCGTTGGGGGGGTATCGGTCACGTCTGGCCCCGTCTGATCGCCGCGCCCGGCATCGGACGCCCGGCGGAAAGAGGGAGAGACTGGCAGCGACCCAAGCCGGAAATCGTTACGGCTGCTTCCTTCCGGACCTGACCGGGTTGGCGACGGGCCTGCCCGCCGCCAGCCTCCGCCCCCATATATCGACGGTTTTCCCCTTCGGCGCAAGCGGCAAAAGGACGCGGGGACGGTTCGGAAACCCCCGGATGGGTTTTCCCGGTTCCCGGCTTCGCCCTGGGCGGTCGCGCCGGTTCGCCTCTTTCCCGCATAAATTCCGCGTAAATTCCGGACGGCATCTTTAGGTGTCGGCGCGGCGCGGCGGGGGCATGCTCCCGGCGGTTTTGTCGTCGTGGGCGCAAGAGTCATGCCGTCGGGTCCGTTGCAGTTCGTCGCGTTCGTCATCGGAATTCTGCTCAACGTCATCGCCACCGCGATGGCGGTTCCGGCGGTGGTGGACTACCTCGGCCGCAATCCGGATTGGCAGGTCTTCCTGGCCTCGATGGCGGTGACCTATTACGTCGGCCTGTCGCTGATGGAGGCCAATCGCGGCGCGCCCCGCCACATCACCCTGCGCACCGGCTTTCTGCTGACCGCGCTGAGTTGGCTGGTGGTGACGGTGTTCGCCGCGCTGCCGCTGGCCTTCGGTCCCCTGAAGATCGGCTTCACCGACGCCTTTTTCGAGGCGATGTCGGGGCTGACCACCTCGGGCGCGACGATCCTGGTGGGGCTGGACGGCCTGCCGCCCGGCCTGCTGCTGTGGCGGTCGATGTTGCAGGGGATCGGCGGCTTGGGGATCGTCGCCATGGCGATGATCATGATGCCCTTCCTGCGGGTCGGCGGCATGCAGCTGTTCCATTCCGAATCCTCGGATATTTCCGAACGCCCGGTGCCGCGCGCCTTCCACGTCGTCGGGCTGACCGCCCTCGTCTACGTCGGTCTGATCGTCGCCTGCGCGGCCGCGCTGGTGATCGCCGGGATGTCGCCGTTCGACGCCGCCAATCACGCGATGGCGGCGGTCGCCACCGGCGGGTTTTCCACCAAGGACGCCTTGGTCGGATTCTACGGTTCGCTGCCGATCGAACTGGTGCTGATCGCCTTCATGACCGCGGGCGCGCTGCCGCTGGTGTTCTATGCCCGGCTGGCGATGAACTGGCGGCGGGCGTTGGCGCGGGAAAGCCAGGTGCCGGTCTTCCTGGCGGTTCTGGGGGGCGCCATCGCCGCGACCTCGGTCCTGCGCTGGAAGACTGGCGGCGTGCCGTTCCTCCAGGCGCTGCGCGAGGCCGCCTTCAATGTCACCTCGATCCTCACCGACACCGGATTCGCCTCGACCGATTACGCCGCCTGGGGCGACTGGGCGAACGCGGTGTTCATGCTGCTGATGTTCGTCGGCGGCTGCGCCGGGTCCACCGCCGGGGCGATCAAGATTTTCCGCTGGCAGGTGTTGTTTCGCGGCATGGCGCATCAGATGCTGCGCACCCTGTCGCCGCATCGGGTGGCGGTGGTGCGTCATCAGGAGGCGGCGGTGGACGTGGAGACCATCGGCTCGGTGCGCAACTTCTTTTTCATGTACGTTTTGACCTGGGCGGCGTTGTCCACCGGGTGCATGATCGGCGGCATGGATTACCTGTCGGCGACCAGCGGCATCGCGCAGGCGATGGCCAACGCCGGGCCGGGCCTGGGGCCCGTGGTGGGGCCGGCGGGGAACTTCAAGGACGTTCCCGACGTCGCGAAGTGGCTGATCTCGGCGGGAATGCTGTTGGGACGCCTGGAGTTGACGACGGTTTACGTGTTGCTGACCACGGCCTTCTGGCGGGATTGACCCTAAATGCCCACCGACCATGCTCCCCTGATCCGCGCCACGCCGCCGGTGCGCCAGCGGCTGCTTCCCTATGCCTGGGGGCTGGCGGCGGTGGCGGCGGCGGGCGGCATCGCCCATGGCCTGGAAAAGGTTCTGCCCCTGCCCAACCTGTCGCTGGTGTTCCTGTCGGCGGTGCTGCTGGTGGCGATGCGTTTCGGCGCGGTGCCCGCGATCTATGCCGGGCTGTTGAGCAGCGCGGTCTACAACTTCTTTTTCACCGCGCCGTATTTCACTTTTTTCGTCGATCACGAGGCGGATAGCCTGACTCTGGCCTTTTTCCTGGTGGTGGCGGCGCTGACCGGCAACCTGGCGGGCGGGGTGCGCGGCCAGTTGCTCGATGCGCGGCAGGCGGCGCATCGCGTCGCCGTGCTCTATGCCTTCAGCAGCAAGGTGGCCGCCGCCGGTCTGGACGAGGTGGTCGAGGCGGTGCGCGGTCATGTCGCCGAGACCCTGGGGGCGGAGGCGCTGGTGCTGTTGCCCGGCGGCGCGGGCGATCCGGACACGGCGGGGCTGCCGTCCTCCGACCGCGACGCGGCGGAGCACGCCTGGCGGGTTGGGGAACCGGCGGGGCGCGCGGCGCGCGCCCATGGCGCGGCGGCGCGGCTGTACATGCCGCTGTCCACCGCGCGCGGTCGGGTCGGGTTGCTTGGGGTGGCGTTCGCCGACGGTCGCCGCGCGGTCACCGCCGAACAGGAGGATCTGTTGCGCGCCGTGGCGGATCAGGCGGCGGTGGCGGTGGAGCGGGTGCAACTGGTTTCCGCCGCCGAGGGGGCGCGCTTGTTGTCGGAAACCGAAAGCCTGCGCGCCGCGTTGCTGTCCTCGATTTCGCACGATCTGCGCACCCCTCTCGTCTCGGTGATCGGATCGGCGACGACCCTGTCCACGGTGGGGGAGATCATCCCGGCGGAGGAACGCGCCGATCTGGTCCGCACCATCCTGGACGAGGCGCGGCGGCTCAACCGGTTCGTCCAGAACCTTCTGGACATGACCCGCCTGAGCTATGGCGGCCTGCGCCTGCGCCGCGACTGGATCGACCTGCGCGATGTCGTCGGCCATGCCCTGGCCGCCACCCGCGACCTGCTGGCGCCCTTCCGCCTGAAGGTGGCGGTGGACGACGCGCTGCCTTTGCTCTTCGCCGATCCGGTGCTGCTGGAACAGGTTCTGGTCAACGTTCTCGACAACGCGGCGAAGTATTCGCCGCCCGGCGGGCGGATCGGCGTGGTCGCGGCGTGGCGCGGCGGCGCGGCGGAAATCCGCGTCGCCGACGACGGGCCGGGGATTCCGGAGGCCGACCGGGAACGGGTGTTCGACATGTTCTATCGGGTGCGTGCCGGGGATTCGCAGGCCGCCGGAACCGGGCTGGGCCTGTCGATCTGTCGCGGCTTGGTGGCGGCGCACGGCGGGACGATCCGCGCCGAGGGCGGCGCGGGCGGCGTCGGCCTGGAGATCGTCGTCACCCTGCCGTCCTCGCCGCCGCCCGGCGACGGCGAGGACGAAGGAGACGCGGCATGACCGACGCGGCGCGGCAGCGCATCCTGGTGGCGGACGACGAGGCGCAGATCAGGAAGTTCCTGCGGATCAGCCTGGTCGCCCACGGTTTCGACGTGGTCGAGGCGTTGCGCGGCGAGGACGCGATCCGTAAACTGGCGGAGGAAACCCCCGACCTTCTGGTGCTCGACCTCGGCCTCCCCGACATCGACGGGCAGACGGTGATCCGCCGGGTGCGCGAATGGTCCGGCGTGCCGATTCTGGTGCTGTCGGTGCGCGACGACGAGGCGGGGAAGGTGGAGGCCCTGGAAAACGGCGCCAACGATTATGTCACCAAGCCCTTCGGCATCGCCGAACTGGTGGCGCGGCTGCGGGTGCTGCTGCGCGGGCGCGATGCGGCGGCGGCGGAACAGGTGGTCTACGAACGCGACGGCCTGGCCCTGGACCACGCCGCCCGCCGGGTCGCGGTGGACGGGGCGGAGGTTCGTCTGACCCGCAAGGAATTCGACCTGTTGCGCCTGCTGGTGCGCAACGTCGGCAAGGTGCTGACCCACGACACCCTGCTGCGCGCGGTTTGGGGCGACCGCCACGTCGCCGAGACCCATTACCTGCGGGTCCATATCGGGCACCTGCGGCAGAAGCTCGGCGACGACCCGGCGGCGCCGCGCTTCATCGCCACCGAGCCGGGGGTCGGCTATCGCCTGATCGGCTGATCCGGCCTACATCGCGAGGACGTTCTTGCGCGAGGTGGCGGTGGCGAAGGAGGCCGTTCCCTCCATCTGGGCGCGCAGTTCCTCGTCGTTCGGGTATTTCTGTTCGATCACCCCGATCCAGCCCAGGCCGTCATAGGCCTCGTAGCCGATGGTTTGGGCGAAGGCGATGATCCGTCCGTCGCGGGTCACCACCATGCCCTTCTTCTGCCCCTTGGCGTCGAAGTCGTAGGGGCGGTACAGCCCCTGCCCGTCGGACGCGGCGATCACCCGGTGCTGGGCGTCGAGCAGCAGGACGCGGGTGCGCGTCCATTCCTCGTCGGAGAAGGTGGGTTCGTCGCGGACGATGGTGTGCGACTGCGCCCCCCAGTCGAAGAACACCCCCAGCGCCCCCACCGGGGGACCGTCGATCGCGCCGTTTTCGCGCACCGCGGCGGCATAAAGGGCGACCGGCGCGTCCCGGTGCGCCGGATCGGTGGCGATGTCGTCGACCACGTAGTCGTCGCCGCTGGCGGTGGCGATCGCCTTGCGGAACCAGGGGGTCGCGGCGAAGGATTGGTTCGCCATCGCAGGGAAGCTGTCGGGACGGGAGGAGGCGACGACCCGACCGTCGAGATCGACCAGAACCAGGTCCAGATACACCGAATAGAAGCGGTTGATCGTCGCCAGCCGGTCGAAGGCGCGTGTCGCGCGCTCGTCGCCGGGGTCCTGCAAAGCGCGCCAGAAGGCCTCGTCGGTGGCCCACCAGCGGACGTCGGCGGTGCGTTCGTACAGGTTGCGCACGATCAACTGCACCAGGGTCTGCGCCATGTCGACGATGCGCGTGCCCTCCAGGTCGCGGACCAGGGTGTCGCTGATGTCCAGCCCCTGGCGGATGCGGTTGAGGACGACGGTGCGCATCCCCTCGGAGTTGGCGGCGGCCTGACGAGCCAGGGTCTTGACCTCGCTCGCCACCACCGCGAATCCCTTGCCCGCATCGCCGGCGCGCGCCGCCTTGATGGTGGCGTTCAGGGCGAGAAGCTGGGCCTGGCTGGCGATCGCCTCGCTGCTTTTGGCGAAACCCTGAACGTCTTTCTGGATGGTGCTCATGATCAGGCGCATCCGGCGCGGCATGATCGTCTCCCGGTGATGGTGCGTTTCGGTTTCCGGGGCCCTTCACCCGGTTCGGGCCCCTCCGAACGCAAAAACCGCGCCATTTCACAATTCTCTCATGTGCGGGATGTCCGTTTCCGATCAATGCGTTAAGCGCATACAACGAAAGTCGTGGGCGAAAATCCCCGGCAAAAAAGATGAAAATATAAGCAGATTCGAGCATTGGCCTATAAAATAGGCTATTCCCGGTCCGGCTTGCGGTCGCGGGGGTGCGCCGCGCCGTGCACCGCCTTCAGGCGGGCGGCGTCGATCTTGGTGTAGCGCTGCGTCGCCGCCAGGGAGGCATGGCCCAGCAGTTCCTGGATGGTGCGCAAATCGCCCCCCGCCTCCAGCAGGTGGGTGGCGAAGCTGTGGCGGAGCGCGTGCGGCGTCGCGGTCTCCGGCAGGCCGAGCCGGTCGCGCAGGCGGCGCACCGCGCGCTGCAATACGCCGGGGTTGAGGCGGTCGCCGCGCGCCCCGACGAACAGCGGATCGTCGCCGGAAAGCGCGAAGGGGCAGGCGGACAGATAGGCGTCGATGGCGTCGGCGATCACCGCCAGCACCGGCACGACGCGGGTCTTGTTGCCCTTGCCGGTGACCCGCAGGGCGCCGCCGTCCGGTTTGTCCGCCGCAGACAGGGACAGGACCTCGCCGATGCGCAGCCCCGCGCCGTACATCAGCAGCAGCGCGGCGGCGTCGCGCAGGCCGATCCAGGGCTGGGCGGCGGCCTCGGTCGCGGCGCGGATGGCGGACAGCGCGTCCTCGGCGGAGAGGGGGCGGGGCAGCGCGGCGCGGCGGCGCGGGGTGCGCAGGGCGGCGAGGCCGGGGCATGCGCCCAGGCCCTGGCGTTCCATCCATTTGACGAAGGCGCGTAAGGACGACACCTCGCGGGCGAGGCTGGATCGCCCGACGCCCGCGCCGTCGCGGTCGGCCAGATAGGCGCGAAAGTCGCGGGCGGCGAGGTCGCGCAACGCCGCCAGATCGGGCGGCGCGCCCCGGTATTCGGTCAGGAAGGCGGCGAAGCGGGCGAGATCGCGGGCATAGGCGTCGAGAGTGTGGGGCGAGGCGCGGCGTTCGGCGCGCAGCCACTCCCGCCAGTCGGCGGCGGCGGCGGTCAGGTCGGATGCGGCGGAAAGGCCGCTCAAGGGGTCGGTGCGCACCATTGCGACAATACGATCGCCAGCAGCCGGGTGAGGAATTGCAGAAGGTCGGTGGCCTGGTCCGGGTGGAACGCGCCGGGGGCGAACGATCCCAGCGCCAGCAGTCCGGCGGGGGCGACGCGGCCCGCGCCCGGCTCCCAGGCGGCGGGCTCGTCCAGGCGGGCCAGCGCGTCGGAACGGATGCGGGCGGACAGCCCGCCGAACAGCGGATTGCCGGAACGTTCGGGGGTCAGGATCACCCGTGCGCCGGGGGCGGCGGCGAACAGGCGGTTGATGGTTCCGGCGGGCACCCGGGCGACGCCGCGCGGACCTTCGTGCAGGTCGGCGGCGGCGCTGTCCTCGATGATCAGGGCGACCGCATCGACGGCGAGCACCTTCGGCCATTCCTGGATCACCACGCGGTGGAAATCGGCGGGGGAGGCGACCTCGGCCAGGAGCAAGGCGGCGGAGTGGGTGCGCTGCTGCTGGGTCAGGTTGCCGTGGCTCAAGCGCACCAGATCGCGCGAGGTGCGCGACAGGCGGTCGAGGTCGCCCTTCAGTCCGGTGATCATCGCCGCCTGGAAGTCGGCCACCGGGTCGTCGCCGGAAAAGCGCGACGGTGGCGTCATCGCGCGCAGCAGGTCGGGGCGCTCCGCCAGGAAGTCGGGATGGCGGCGGAGGAAGGCCTCCACCTCGTCGGGGGAGGGCAGGGTTGCGGTGGCGGCGGCGTCGGGCAAGAATGTCATGGCTTCGCGTGCGATGAATTTGCTAATCACGGACCGGCGGTCCTCGCCGCCCGGAAATCCGCTGGAGTGTATCCGATGACCGTGCCGCGCGCCACATTTCCGCCGCCCGAATCGCCGGTGGCGCGCCGCGTCGCGGTCTGCGTGCCGCTGCCCCTCGCCGGGCCCTACGATTATCTTGTGCCGGAGGGGATGGCGGTCGCGCCGGGCGATCTGGTGCGGGTGCCGGTGAGCGGGCGCGTCCTGTGGGGCGCGGCGTGGGGGGCTCCGGCGGGCGGCGTCGCCGAGGCGCGCCTGAAACCGGTGCAGGCGGTTTCCGATCTGCCGCCGCTGAGCCCGGCGTTGCGCCGTTTCGTCGATTGGGTGGCCGCCTATACGGTGTCGCCGCCGGGGGCGGTGCTGCGCATGGTGCTGTCGGCGCCCGCGGCGCTGGAGGCGGAGACCCCGGCGACCGGCGTGGTCCGCGCCGCCGGGTGGCCGAAGGCGGCGCGGCGCACCGGGGCGCGGCAGCGCCTGTGGACGGCGTTGGCGGATGCGCCGCCCCTGGCGATGGCGGAAGCGGCGCGCCTGGCCGGGGTGTCCCCCGCCGCGGTCAAGGGCTTCCTCGACGAGGGCGGCCTGGTCGCGGCGGATCTGCCGTGCGCGCGGGTCTTCGCCGCGCCGGACCCGGAGGCCGCGCCGCCGGTGCTGAGTCCGGAGCAGGCGGCGGCGGCGCGGGCGATCGCTTCCGGGGTGGGGGCGGGGTACGCGGTGACGGTGCTCGACGGCGTTACCGGGTCGGGCAAGACCGAGGTCTATTTCGAGGCGGTGGCCGAAGCCCTGCGCCAGGGGCGGCAGGTCCTGGTGCTGGTGCCGGAAATCGCCCTGACCGCGCAGTGGCTGGAGCGCTTTTCCCGGCGTTTCGGCGCCGCCCCGGCGGTCTGGCACTCCGAGCTGTCCCCCGCCCTGCGCCGCGACACCTGGCGGGCGGTGGCGACCGGGCGGGCGCGGGTGCTGATCGGCGCGCGCTCCGCCCTGTTCCTGCCCTTTGACGTCCTCGGCCTGATCGTGGTGGACGAAGAGCACGAGCATGCCTTCAAGCAGGAGGACGGGGTGATCTATCAGGGGCGCGACATGGCGGTGGCGCGCGCCCGGATCGAGGAGATTCCGGTGGTGCTGGCCTCCGCCACGCCGTCCCTGGAAACCCTAGCCAACGTTCGCGCCGGGCGCTATGCGGCGCACCGTCTGCCCAACCGCCACGGCGGCGCGGCGATGCCCCGGGTCGAGCGGGTCGATCTGCGCTCCCATCCGCCGGAGAAGGGGGCGTGGGGGCGGGGGTTCCTGGCCCCGCCGCTGGTCGCCGCGATGGCGGAAACCTTCGCCAGGGGGGAGCAGGCGCTGCTCTACCTCAACCGCCGGGGCTACGCGCCCCTGACCATCTGCCAGCGCTGCGGCCATCGCGTGCAGTGCCCGCAATGCACCGCCTGGCTGGTCGAACATCGCGGTCGGGACGGGCGGGGGCGGCTGATCTGCCACCACTGCGGCCACGCCGAGCCGTTGCCCGCCGCCTGCCCGTCGTGCGGCGCGGCGGACAGCTTCGTCGCCTGCGGCCCGGGGGTGGAGCGCATCGCCGACGAGGTCGCCGCCCGCTTCCCCGAGGCGCGGCGGCTGATTCTGTCCAGCGATCACGTCGCCGGTCCTGCGGCCTTCGCCCAGGCGGTGGCGGCGATCGGGAACCGCGAGATCGACGTGGTGATCGGCACCCAGGTGGTGGCGAAGGGGCACCACTTTCCCGGCCTGACCCTGGTCGGCGTCGTCGATTCGGATATCGGCCTGGCGGGCGGCGATCTGCGCGCCGCCGAACGCACCTTCCAGATGCTGCATCAGGTGGCGGGGCGCGCCGGGCGCGCCGAAAAGCCGGGACGGGTGCTGTTGCAGACCTACGATCCGGATCAGGCGGTGATCGCGGCGTTGGCCTCCGCCGACCGCGACGCCTTCGTCGCCGCCGAGCAGGCGGGCCGCCGCGCCCTGGGGATGCCGCCCTTCGGGCGTCTGGCGGCGGTGATCGTCGCCGCCCGGTCCGAGGACGAGGTGGCCAAGCTGGCCGCCGCCCTGGGGCGCGCCTTTCCCGATCCGGGCGGCGGGGTGAAGCTGTACGGTCCGGCGCCCGCGCCTCTGGCCCGCCTGCGCGGGTGGGTCCGCTATCGCCTGTTGGTGCGCGCGCCGCGCGAGGTGCGGATTCAGCCGCTGATGCGCGCCTGGCTCTCCGCCGTGCCGATTCCCCGTTCGGCGCGGGTCAGACTCGACATCGATCCCTACGGTTTCATGTAGGAAAAACCCCTCAGCCATCCGCATTCACCCCGCCCGGACAGGGGAATACGGGGCGAAAGCCCCCACTTTTGTCGCCGGATTTTCGCATTCGCGGTTCGCACGGCGGGATTTTCTTGTAAAATCCCGGCGGACTGGGCGGAGAGCGGGGTTGCGGGGGCTTGGCAACAATGCTAAACATCCTCCCCGCGAACGGGGGAATCCGCCATGCTGTCGGCCCGTGGAAACGTCGGTTTCCACCGGGCTCCCACTCTGACTTGAGGGTCTGTCCCGGTGTCATCAATGACTTCTGATGTTTTGGGGCTTTCCGGCCGCTACGCGGACGCTCTGTTGGGGCTGGCCGTCGAAAGCGGCGCGGTGGAGTCCGTCGAAGCCGACGCCAAGCTGCTGCGTCAACTCGTCGCCGACAGCGCCGATCTTCGCCGCTTCATTTTCAGCCCGACCTTTTCCCGCGCCGACCATCTGAAGGGTCTGGACGCGGTTCTTGACAAGGCCGGGGTCGGGGACCTGACCCGCAAATTCGTTCTATTGATCGCCAACAATCGCCGGTTGTTCGCGCTGTCCGAGATTCTGGAGGTTCTGCTTCGGAAGATCGTCGACTGGCGCGGCGAGTTGACCGTCGCCGTGACCTCGGCGCGCGAGCTCACCGCCGCGCAACGCGCTTCCTTGGCGAAGGCCTTGAAAACCGCCACCGGGCGCGACGTCAACGTCGAAGCCGCGGTGGATCCGAAGGTTCTGGGCGGACTGGTCGTGCGGATCGGTTCGCACATGGTGGATAGCTCGCTGCGTTCGCAGCTGCAACGCTTGCAGCTCGCTATGAAAGGGGTCGGCTGATGGAAATCCGCGCCGCGGAAATCTCCGCCATTCTGAAGAGTCAGATCGCGAATTTTGGCGTCGATGCGCAATCGGTCGAGGTCGGACAGGTGCTTTCGGTCGGCGACGGCATCGCCCGCGTCTATGGGCTGGATGGCGTCCAGGCCGGCGAACTGGTCGAGTTCCCCGGCGGCATCAAGGGAATGGCGCTGAACCTGGAAACCGATAACGTCGGTATCGTGATCTTCGGCGACGACCGGACGATCAAGGAAGGCGACGTGGTGAAGCGCACCGGCGACATCGTTTCGGTGCCGGTCGGCAAGGGGCTTCTGGGGCGGGTCGTCGATGGTCTGGGCAACCCGATCGACGGCTGCGGCGACCTCGCCGACGTCAAGACCACCCTGGCCGAGGTCAAGGCGCCGGGGATCATCCCGCGCAAGTCGGTGCACGAGCCGATGCAGACCGGCGTCAAGGCGATCGACAGCCTGATCCCGATCGGGCGCGGCCAGCGCGAGCTGGTGATCGGCGACCGTCAGACCGGCAAGACCGCGATCATTCTGGACACCATCATCAACCAGAAGCGGATCAACGATAAGGCCAAGGACGAGAGCGAGAAGCTCTACTGCATCTACGTCGCGATCGGGCAGAAGCGCTCCACCGTCGCCCAGGTGATGAAGATTTTGCAGGACAACGGCGCGATGGACTACACCATCATCGTCGCCGCCACCGCATCCGAACCCGCGCCGATGCAGTTCCTGGCGCCCTATACCGGCTGCGCGATGGGCGAATTCTTCCGCGACAACGGCATGCACGCGGTGATTTTCTACGACGATCTGACCAAGCAGGCCACCGCCTACCGCCAGATGTCGCTGCTGCTGCGTCGCCCGCCGGGCCGCGAGGCCTTCCCCGGCGACGTGTTCTATCTGCACTCGCGCCTTCTGGAACGCGCCGCGAAGATGAACGACGACCACGGCGCCGGGTCGCTGACCGCCCTGCCGGTGATCGAAACCCAGGCGGGCGACGTCTCCGCCTACATTCCGACCAACGTGATCTCGATCACCGACGGCCAGATCTTCCTGGAAACCGAACTGTTCTATAAGGGCATCCGCCCGGCGGTGAACGTCGGCATCTCGGTGTCCCGCGTCGGCTCCGCCGCGCAGGTCAAGGCGATGAAGAAGGTCGCGGGCTCGATCAAGCTGGAACTCGCCCAGTATCGCGAGATGGCCGCCTTCGCGCAGTTCGCCTCGGACCTCGATCCGGCGACCCAGAAGCTGCTGGCGCGCGGCGCCCGTCTGACCGAAATCCTGAAGCAGCCGCAGTTTTCGCCGTTGCCGGTGGAGGAGCAGGTGGTGGCGATCTATGCCGGCACCAACGGCTACCTCGACGGCATCGACACCAACGACGTCACCCGCTTCGAGGCGGCGATGATGCGCAGCCTGCGCGCCAACCACGCCGACGTTCTGGAATCGATCCGCAGCGAAAAGCAGATCTCCGACGCCGTCGAGGCCAAGCTCAAGGCGGCGCTGGATGCTTTCACCAAGGCGTTCGAATAACCCGTTGGACTTGCGGAAGGTGAGAGCCCATGCCGAGCCTTAAAGACCTGCGGCTGCGCATCAGCTCAGTCAAATCGACGAAGAAGATCACGTCGGCGATGAAGATGGTCTCCGCCGCCAAGCTGCGCCGCGCGCAGGAAGCGGCGGAGTCGTCCCGCCCCTACGCCGAGCGGATGAACCGGATGATGTGCAGCCTTGCCGCCAGCCTGGGCAAGGATGCCAAGGCGCCGCGCCTGATGGCCGGAACCGGCAAGGACGAGGTGCATCTGATCGTCCTCTTCACCTCGGATCGCGGCCTGTGCGGCGCGTTCAACGCCTCGGTCATCCGCAGCGTCCGCCAGAAGGCGCGCGAGTTGGCGATGATGGGCAAGACGGTGAAGTTCTTCGCCGCCGGGCGCAAGGGCCGCGACCTTCTGCGCAGCGAGTTCGGCGACGCGATCATCGATTCCCGCCAGGGGATCGGCCGCAAGGGGGTCCGCTTCGCCGAGGCCGACGAGGTCGCCCAGACCCTGGTCCGCCTGTTCGAGGAAGGCGCCTTCGACGTCTGCTGGGGGGTGTTCAACCGCTTCCAGTCGGCGATGACCCAGGTGGTCACCTGGCAGCAGGTGGTTCCCTTCGCCGCGCCGGGCGGCGGCGAGGCCGAAGTCGAGGCCGAGCTCGGGATTGAGGCCCAGGCCGGGGACGAGGCCGACGCTCCGGCGGCTCCCTACGAATACGACCCCTCGCAGGAAAAGATCCTGGAAAGCCTGGTGCCGCGCAATCTGTCGGTGCAGGTCTTCCGCTTCTTCCTGGAAAGCCAGGCGTTCGAGCACGGCGCGCGGATGACCGCGATGGACAATGCGACGCGCAACGCCGGGGACATGATCGACGACCTGACCCTGACCTACAACCGCACCCGTCAGGCGTTCATCACCCGCGAGTTGATTGAAATCATTTCCGGCGCCGAAGCCGTTTAAACGACAGACTTTTTGCGGCAGCCAAGCCCCTGACCGCAATTCGATAGGAGTGACACTCATGGCGAAGAAAAACGTCGGTACGATCTCCCAGGTCATGGGTGCCGTCGTGGACGTCAAGTTTGCCGGCGATACCATCCCGGCGATTCAGACCGCTCTCGAAACCCAGAACCAGGGCCGACGTCTGGTCCTGGAAGTGGCGCAGCACCTGGGCGAAAGCGTCGTCCGCACCATCGCCATGGACGCCACCGAGGGTCTGGTGCGCGGCCAGGAAGTGGTCGATACCGGCGCGCCGATCGCGGTGCCGGTGGGGCCGGAGACCCTGGGCCGCATCCTGAACGTCATCGGCGAGCCGGTGGACGAACGCGGCCCGGTCGAAACCAAGATGAAGCTGCCGATCCACCGCTCGGCGCCGGAGTTCTCCGAGCAGTCGACCGAGACCGAGGTGCTGGTCACCGGGATCAAGGTGGTGGACCTGCTGGAACCCTATCCGAAGGGCGGCAAGATCGGCCTGTTCGGCGGCGCGGGCGTCGGCAAGACGGTGCTGATCATGGAACTGATCAACAACATCGCCAAGGGCCACGGCGGCTATTCGGTGTTCGCCGGCGTCGGCGAACGCACCCGCGAGGGCAACGACCTCTATCACGAAATGATCGAGTCCGGGGTTATCGACCTGGAAGGTCCGAATTCCAAGTGCGCTCTGGTCTACGGCCAGATGAACGAACCGCCGGGCGCCCGCGCCCGCGTCGCCCTGTCCGGCCTGACCCTGGCGGAATACTTCCGCGACGAGGAAGGCCAGGACGTGCTGTTCTTCGTCGATAACATCTTCCGCTTCACCCAGGCGGGTTCGGAGGTTTCGGCGCTTCTGGGGCGCATTCCCTCGGCGGTGGGCTATCAGCCGACCTTGGGCACCGACATGGGCGCCTTGCAGGAACGCATCACCACCACCAAGAAGGGCTCGATCACCTCGGTGCAGGCGGTCTACGTGCCCGCCGACGACCTGACCGACCCGGCCCCGGCGACCACCTTCTCCCATCTGGACGCGACCACCGTGCTGTCGCGTCAGATCGCCGAGCTCGGCATCTATCCGGCGGTGGATCCCTTGGACTCGACCTCGCGCATTCTCGATCCCCGGATCGTCGGCGACGAGCATTACGCCACCGCCCGCGAGGTGCAGCGCATCCTGCAAACCTACAAGTCGTTGCAGGACATCATCGCCATCCTGGGCATGGACGAACTTTCGGAAGAGGACAAGCTGACGGTGGCGCGCGCCCGCAAGATTCAGCGCTTCCTCTCCCAGCCGTTCCACGTGGCGGAAGTGTTCACCGGCTCGCCGGGCGTCTTCGTCCAGTTGGAAGACACCATCAAGGGCTTCAAGGGGATCATCGAGGGCAAGTACGACCACATGCCGGAACAGTCGTTCTACATGGTCGGCACCATCGAGGAAGCGGTCGCCAAGGCCAAGAAGATGGCGGAAGCGGCGTAACGGGTTAGGGGAAGGATCGGAAGATGGCGGAAACCACGCGATTCGAACTCGTCTCGCCGGAGCGGCTGTTCTTCAGCCAGCCGGTGGAGATGGTGGTGGTTCCGGGCACCGAGGGCGACTTCGCCGCTCTTCCCGGTCGCATGCCGAAGCTGGCGACGGTGCGTCCCGGCGTCATCGTGATCTTCGAGAACGGCAAGCCGAAGGAGCGGATTTTCGTCGCCGGCGGCTTCGCCGAGGTCACCCGGGAAACCTGCACCGTCCTGGCGGAGGAAGCGGCGATCGTTTCCGATTTGTCGCTGAAGGCGGCGGAAGATCGGTTCGCCGCGGCGGACAAGGCCTTCCAGGACTCCCTTGGCGACGAGGCCGCGCCGCACGCGCAGATCGAGGCCGAACTCGACGTCGCGCGGGCGATGCTGCTCGCGGCGAAGGGCGAATTTTCCTATCACTGAGGGAAAAGACTTCCCGCCGACCAAAGGAAAAGGCCCTCGCCGCATCGCGGCGAGGGCCTTTCCGTGTGGGGCAAGGACGGATCAGAAGCCGTAGCGCAGGCTGACGGTGACTTCGTGGGCCTTGAGGTCGCCGTCGCCGCCGTTATAGGTGTTGCCGTTCTTGGTCGGACCGGCATCCCATTTCAGTTCGCCGCCGTCGAAATAGCGATACCCGGCATCGAGAGTCAGGTTCTCGGTCAGAACGACGCCGGTTCCCAGCATCGCCTGCCAGGCGAAGGTGTCGGAGCTGCCGCTGGGGCCGATGTCCTTGACCCCGCCGACGGTGGCGCCGCCGTTATCCTGCTCGTTATGCGCCCAGCCGATGCCGAAGCCGACATAGGGCTTGAAGCGGCCGAGGTTGACCGGAATGTCGAAATAGCCGTTCAGCATCGTCGCATAGGATTCGATGTCGCCGTCATAGGCGGTGCCGTTCACCTTGTCGTCGATGGCGTAGCCGCCGCGATAGGTGAAGGTCAGGTCGGTGCGGAACATCGGGTTGATCCGATAGCCGACGCCCAGGCCGAACAGCGGCGAGTTGCCGATGTCGTTGATGGTGTCGTCGCCGCCGGTCTGTTTGATCCCGGCATCGCTGGCAAAGCCCCAGCCGGTGTCGAGACGCACGTAGACGTCCTTCGTCCACTCGGCCGCCTGCGCCGAGCCCGCCACGGTCATCGCGATCGCGGCCGCGGCTACCCCCAATTTCTTCATCATGACATGTCCATTCATAAAAAACGCCCGATAGGGCCCAAGGTGTTGTCGCAATCCTGGAGCGCCGAACCGAGGATCGAAGGAGCGGCATCTCGTCGGCTCGAGAGTAGATTCATCAACCCATTGAATCAATTGGGGGAAATCCCCCATTTGCGGCGAAACGGAGCGCGGTTTATGGTTCAAGGCGGATCAGGCCTTGCGTCAACGCCAGGGCGATCGCCCGTTCGCGGGTCGCGGCGGAAAGTTTCTTTCGCGCCGAGGCGATCTGCTTTTCGACGGTGCGTTCGCTGGTCGATAGGCGCAAGGCGATCTGGCCGGTGGTCAAACCGCTGGCGAGCAGAAACAGGACCTCTCGTTCTCGCGGGGAAAGGGAGACCGCAACCGATGCCGAAGGATGTTCGGGCTCCGGCGCGTCCTCGTGCGTTCTCAGGAGGGCTTGCCTGCTTGACATTGTTCCGTCTTTTCAATGGGATAAAGAACTTCTCGATAGCCATGAAAGTCTAGCGCCGGTGGATTTGGCGCGCGCGTGAATTGATCGTCAAAAGCGGCGATCGGAGGGTGGGGGATGAACAAAATCGAGGATCAGGGGTCGGCGGCGCTCGATCCGGGAGCGGAATCCGTCGCGGCGCGGGGGATTCGCATCGTGTTGCTGGGGGAGTTCCGCCTGGAAGCGGGCGGCGTCGATCTGACCGCCGAACTGGGGCGCAAGGAGCGGGCTCTTCTCGCCTATCTGGCCTTGCAGCCGGATGGCCGCGCCGGGCGCGAGGTTCTGGCGCGTCTGCTGTGGGGCGGGCGCGACGAAAGCGCGCGGCAAAGCCTGCGTCAGGCGTTGAGCGGCGCGCGCAAGGTGTTGGCGGGCCTGGGGATCGCGGCGCTGGACGCCGACCGGGTATCGGTTTCGTTGATTGCCGGAGAGGTTTCCTGCGACGCCTGGGACTTCGCGGCGTGCGAAGCGCGGGGGGACGCGTCGTCGCGGCGGGCGGCGGCGGCGCTGTGGCGCGGCCAGACCCTGGAAGGGGTGGAGGTTTCCACGCCCGCCTTCAACGACTGGCTGACGGATCGGCGCAGGCAGTGGGAGCATCGCGCCCTGCGCCTGTTTTCCGCCGCGCTGGACGATGCCGACGCCGCCGCGCATCACGTTTGGCTGACCGCCCATGCGGACCGCCGTCTGGCCGCCGATCCCCTGGACGAGGAGGCGCACCGCCTGCGCCTGCGCCTGCTGGCGGCGTTGGCCTTCGTCATCTGGCGTCCGGCGGGAGAATCCTCCTATGCGCCGCCCGAATTCGCGTTCGCGGTTCCGCCGCTGATGGCTTCGGTCGAGGATGCGGAGACGGCCTTCGCCCTGCGCCAGACGATCGCTACCGCCTTGACGATGATGCCCTCCACCGCCCTGGCCGAATCGGATGACGCCGGTGTCCTGAAGCTGGAAGGCGGCATCCAGCATGTCGCGGCGGGGCGGGAGGTCGCCTTGCGCCTGATCGACCGCCGCAATGGCGAACTGCTGTGGGGGGAAAGACTTCTTCTGAACGACCCGGAGGAGGTGACGTCGGCGGGCGAGGCTCTGGTCCTGCGGATGACCGCCGGTCTGCGCAATCTGCTGAAGGAACGCCTGCCGCCGGTCCCCCCCACGCCGCCGGATCTGGAAACCCGTCTCAACGAGGCCAGACAGGTTTTGTCCGGGGGATATACCCGGCGGAAGATCGACCAGGCTTTGGAGATTTGTCGCGGGGCGCTGGAGGATTATCCCGACCATCACCGGCTTCAGGCCGACATCGCCAGCCTGCTGGCGTCGCGGCTGTCGGACCGCTGGTCCGACGACCGCGAAGCGGACACCCGCGAGGCGCTGGATCGCATCGAGCGGGCCCTGGCGGTCAACCCCACCCAGGACAAGGCGATTTTCACCCTGGGGCTGATCCGCAAGACGCAGCGCAATTTCCAGCAGGCGCGCATGCTCTGGCGGCTGGCGCTGGAGTTCGATCCCAGGATCGAGGCCGCCTATGGCCAGATCGCCCAGGCCAGCATCTATCTGGGGGACGCGCCAGGCGGCCTGGATTACGCGTTGCGGGCGATCCGGATGAATCCTCGGGCACGCAGCGTCGACCGCAATTATTTCTACGCCGGGATGGCGAGCTTCCTGCTGGGGGACGAGGCGGCGGCGGTGACCTACATCGACAATGCGGTGGCGATTCGCGCGAACCGCCCGGATCTGTTCGCCTGGCGGGCGGCCGCCCTGGCGCACCTTGGGCGGCTGGACGAGGCGCGTCGGGACATCGACCGTCTGCGCCGCGATTGGCCGGACTGGCGGGTCGATCATCATTTGCTTCAGGTTCACGATTCGTCGCGAATGAAGCGGTTGGAGGACGGATTGGGGTTGGCCGGGTGGGGCGTGGGCCGTTGATCATCCCGGATAGTCGATGATCGGCGCGGCGGCGTCGGCGGTGACCAGACGGTCGCGGCCTTCCGACTTGGCGCGATACATCGCGAAGTCGGTGGAACGCATCAGGGCGTTGGCGTCGGCGCCATGTTCGGGATAGAGCGCTACGCCGATCGACAGGGTCGCCGCCAGGTCGTGCCCGGCGATCGCGAACGGCCGATGGAAGGCGGCGAGAAGCCGGTTCGCCAGGATCTGGACATCGGTGCAGTTGTCCACCAGGACGATGAATTCGTCGCCGCCCAGGCGCGCCGCGATGTCGGAACCGCGCACCGTGGCCTCGATGCGGTGCGCCACCTCGCGCAGCAGGGTGTCGCCCGCAGCGTGCCCCAGGGAGTCGTTGATCCGTTTGAAGTCGTCGATATCGACGAACAGCAGGCCGAAGTGGCGATTCTCCCGGCGGGCGCGCAGCACCGCCTGCTCCAGGTGTTCGATGAAGGCGGCGCGGTTGCGCATTCCGGTCAGGGAATCGGTGACCGCGCTTTCCTGCAATTTGGCTTCGATCACGTCGCGGCGGCTTTCCTCCGCCGCCAGCCAGAACTTCAGCAACAGGGCGGTGACCGCGACGAAGCCCCAGCCCTTGTACAGGCTGATCGTCGCGTAGTGCTCGGGGGACAGGGTGGCGAATAACGGATCGGACACGGCGATCCAAAGGATGGAGAGGCCCAGGTAACCCAACGCGATCCGTGTGGAATGCGACATCGCCACGCACGCTCCAACCGCCGAGGGAATACCCCAGTACTCGGCATATATTAGAGATTTGGGAACGGACGCGGGACTGTCAAGCGGATCGTGCCGCCAAGGCTTCGACGCGGGGGGCGAAGATATCGACCACGGCGGCATAGAGAGGGCGCTTGAACGGGACGATCAATTCGGGAAGAGTCTTGAAGTCCGTCCACATCCAGTCCGAGAATTCCGGGTGTTCCGTGGCGATGTCGATGTCGGAATCCTTGCCGGTGAAGCGCATCAGGAACCACTTTTGCTTTTGGCCGCGAAACCGTCCCTTCCAGATGCGGTCGGCGATGGCGGGCGGCAGGTCGTAATTCAGCCAGCCGTCGGTTTCTTCCATGATGTCCGCCTTGTCGGCGCCGATTTCCTCGGCCATTTCGCGGAAGACGGCGTCGCGCGGGGTTTCGCCCTCGTCGATGCCGCCCTGCGGCATCTGCCAGGCGGCCTCGGCGGTGTCGATGCGCCGCGCCACGAAGACCCGCGCCTGGGGGCCGATCAAGACGATGCCGACGCCCGCGCGATAGGGGCGGTCGGCATAGGGCGGCAGGGAAACGGTCATTCCTTCACCACGGCGCTGACGGGGGCGGCTTGCAGGCCCTTGGCGGGCAGGCCGCCCATCCAGGGGGAGATCATCGACAGGGCGAGCGGGCTGGCGTCGGCGACCACCACCACGCCGCCGCGCGAGCGCGCCACGGTTTCGGCCTGACGCAGCCGCGCCGCGATCTGTTCGCGGAAGGCGGCGTCGTCGATGCGGATGTCGGCATAGGCGCGGGCGGGGCGGATTTCGAGAGTCTCGAACGGCGCGGCGGCATTGGGGGCGACGAACGCCACGCCCCGTCGCTTCAGGTTCTGGGCCAGGGCGGCGAAATGCGGCGCGGAGGCGGCATAGCGTTCGCCTCCCTGGGCGAGAATGCCGACATAGACGTCGCCGCGCGCCATCAGGCGTTCCAGGCGGCGCTCGTTCTCTTCCACCGGCAGGGAGGAAACCAGGCCGTCCGGTCCCGGATCGACGGCGGGGAAGGCGGGGTTCTCCAGGCCGATTTCGAGCAGCGTTTCGTGCCCGGCGCGGCGCGCCGCCGCCAGACGTTCGGGAAGACGCGGAGCGTTGGCGTCGAAGGCGAGGGTGGTCTCGGAGGGCATCAGGTCGATCGCCGCCGCCGTCGCCTCGGCGGCAAGGCCCAGGCCGCGCACCACCACCGCGACGCGCGGCGCGCGCGCCTGCGGGGCGAAGGGGCGGGCATAGGCCTGCCAGGGGCGGCGGCCGTCGGGCGCCACCATCGGCACCACCAGCCCGGCGGGGGTACGCTGCTGCATCTCCGACAGCGGCGCCTTCGGCATTTGCACGGCGGCGGCGGCGGGCTTGGCCAGATCGGCGAAACGCGGCGGGCGGCTGGCCTGGTCGCGGTCGGCGCGCGCCGCCGGGGACTTCGGTTCGTCGGCGGCGGGAATCGGCGCGGGCGGCGGGGCGGGAGCCGCCGCCGGGGGTTGCGGTTGCGCCGTCGCGGCGGGCGGCGCGGGCGGCGTCGGTGCCGGGGCGGGCTGTGCCGGAGCGGGGGCAGCCGTCGCCGGGGCGGCGTCCGGGGCCAGCGCCCCCATTCGCCGCGCCGCGTCCGGGTTGTCGGCCATCGGCGGGCGGATCAGGGCGTTGTTCAGGTTTTCCGGCCCGGTTTCGGGGGGCATCGTCTGCACGATCCGTCCGCCGCCGTCGGGCATCGGCGTTGCCTTGGGCTGGGGCGGCGGGGCGAAGCGGATGTAGGCGGCGACGCCGCCGCCGCCGACCAGCAGCAGGATCATCGCCGCCGCCATCAGGCGGCGTTGCCGCCGGAAGCGGGCGTCCTGTTCCGCGTCGCCGACGCCGAAGGGGTCCTCGGGCGTCGGCGGGGTCTCGACCCGGCCGAAGGCGTCGGAGCCCGGCTTGCGCCGGAACAGGCCGCCCAGCTTCGCGAAGACGCCCCGTCGCGGCTTCGGCGCGTCGGGGACGATCTCGGGAAACCCGTCATCCATCGGTTCCTTGGTCACGACTCCCCCCTCCGGGTGCGACCGGGGAAGTCCCCGCCGGTCAGGACGGGGACTTCTTCCCAGGGAACAGGGTCAATCCGCGCAACAGGTCGAGCGCCCGTTGCAGCTGATAGTCCTCGGCGGCGGCCTTGGCGGCGGCGGCCTCGCGGTCGCCGTTGTCCGGCTCCGCCGGTTTGGCGGCGGGCGGCGGGGTCTTGCCCTTTTTCGCGGGCGCCTTGGCGGCGTCTCCGTCCTCGGCCTTTTTGTCCAGGGCGTTGCGGTAGTCCGCCTCCTTCATCTGGCGGCGGGGTTCCAGCATCTCGATCTTGGCGGCGGGGACCTCGATATCCGGAACGATGCTGACCGCCTGGATGGAGCGCCCCGACGGCGTGTAATAGCGCGAGGTGGTCAGCTTCATCGCGCCGTGGCCGCGCAAGGGGATGATCGTCTGCACCGAACCCTTGCCGAACGACTTGGTGCCCATCAGGACGGCGCGCTTCTGGTCCTGCAACGCGCCCGCGACGATTTCCGAGGCCGAGGCGGAACCGCCGTTGATCAGCACCACCAGCGGCAGGCCGTCGATCAGATCGCCCTTGGAGGCGTTGTAGCGTTCGGTCTCCCGCGCTTCGCGGGAACGGGTGGAGACGATCTCCCCCTGGTCCAGGAAGTCGTCGGCCACCGCTACCGCCTGTTCCAGCAATCCGCCGGGGTTGTTGCGCAAGTCCAGGACGAAGCCCTTCAGGGCGACGCCCTTCTGGGCGCGCATCTCCTTCACGGTGCGGCGCAGGTTGGCGTCGGTCTGTTCGCTGAACGAGGTGACGCGCAGATAGCCGATGTCGCCTTCGACCCGCGAACGCACCGAGCGAATCTTGATCACCGCGCGCTTCAGGGTGATGTCGAAGGCGTCCTTGCCGTCGCGGCGAAGGCTGATGGTGATGTCGGTGCCCACCGGGCCGCGCATCTTGTCCACCGCCTCGGCGAGGGAAAGGCCGAGCACCGGTTCCTGATTGATGTGGGTGATCAAATCCCCGGCGCGCACCCCGGCCTGCGCGGCGGGGGTGTCGTCGATCGGCGAGATCACCTTGACCAGGCCGCCGTCCATCGTCACCTCGATGCCCAGGCCGCCGAACTCGCCCTTGGTGTCGACCTGCATGTCGGCATAGCTTTCCGGGTCGAGATAGGCGGAATGCGGGTCGAGGGATTGCAGCATCCCGGCGATCGCCGCCTCGATCAGCTGTTTGTCGCTGACGTCCTCGACATAGTCGCGGCGGACGCGTTCGAACACGTCGCCGAACAGGTTGAGGTATTCGTAAGCGGAGCCGTCGTTGCGCGCGGTTGCGCCAGAGGGTGCCCCGAAGGTCAGCATCACGGTGCCGAGCCCGAGGGCGATCATGGAGTTACGCGTCATCCTTGTCCCTTGCTTTTTCCGGCGGTGAGCCAGGGGAGTGGGTTGATGGGCTGGCCTTCGTGGCGGAGTTCCACATAGAGTTCCGGGGCGTTCGTATCGGTCATCATGCCGACGGGTTCTCCCGCAAGGAGGGATTGCCCCACGGCGGCGTCGATCCGGTTCATTCCCGCCAGGAGCATATGATATCCGTCCCCGTATTCGATGATCAAGAGTTGCCCGTATCCACGGAACGGTCCGGCGAACAGAACCACCCCGTCGGCGGGGGAAATCACCTGGGCGCGGGAGCGCGTCGCGATGGTCACGCCCTTGGCGTGGATGCCGGTCTGGGTCAGTTGGCCGTGTTTCTGGGTCACTTCGCCCACCGCGGGCAGCGGCAGGTTGCCGCGCGCGTTTCCGAAGCCCTTGGGCGCGGAGGCCGGGGCGCGGGCCAAGGGTTTCGCCGGGGCGGGGGGCGGCGCCTTGGCGGCGCGGGCGGCGGCGGCGCGCTCTTTTTCCTGCTGGGCGCGCAGGGCCGCCTGTTTCCGCGCTTCCTCGCGCTGGCGGGCGCGCTCCGCCTCCAGCCTGGCGATCAGGTCCTTCAGGTCCGATGCCTCGCGCGTCAGCGCCTCCATCCGCGCCTTCGCCTCTTCCGAGGCCTGGGCGGTCTCAAGCTGCATCGCTTCCTTGTCGGCGAACAGGGCCTTCATTTCGTCGTGGCTGCGCGACAGCTTGGCCGCCACCGTGGCGATGCGGTCCTTCTGCCCCTTGACCTGAACGCGCACCGCCGACAGCCGGTCCAGGTCGTCCTTCAGCGCGCGGGCCGAGGCCTCGATGGTCGGCACCGCGGCGCGCAGCAGAATCGCCGACCGCACCGTGTCCGACGGCGGCGTCGGCTGGGCGATCAGCGCCTCGGTCGGGCGCCAGGCCAGGCGCTGCAACGCCGCGATCACCGTGATCATCTGCTCGCCGCGCCGGTCGATCGCGGCTTGCAGGCCGCGCTGCTGCTTTTGCATCTCGCGCAGCTTCTGTTCCAGTCGGGTCAGGTCTTCCTCGTGCCGTTGCGCGGTGGAGGCGGCGCGCACCATCTTTTTCTTCACCGCCTGGATATCGCGGGAAAGGGCTTCCTCGCGGCGCTTCAGATCCTCGTGTCGCTTCCGTTCCTTCTTCAACGACTTCTCGATGCGCGACAGGTCGTCCTTGGGCGAGGCCGGGGTCTCGGCCAAGGCCGGAAACCCGCCCGCCGCCAGGGCGATCGCCGCGATCAGGCCGAGAAGAAGGAACCGCATCGTCCTATCCGCGTTGCAACAGGCTGCGCCCGGTCATCTCGGCGGGCTGGGGTAGGCCGATCAGGGCCAGCAGGGTCGGCGCGACGTCCGACAGCTTGCCCGCGTCCAGGCCCTTGACCCAGCCGGGCGCATGACGCAGCACCGCGCGCACCGGGCCGGTGGTGTGGGCGGTGTGCGGCGCGCCGGTGACGGGATCGCGCATCTGTTCGGCGTTGCCGTGGTCGGCGGTGTAGAAAATGCACCCCCCCGCCTTTTCCACCGCCGCGTCGAGCCGCCCGATGCAGGCGTCCACCGCCTCCGCCGCCTTCACCGCCGCTGCGATGATGCCGGTGTGGCCGACCATGTCGCCGTTGGCATAGTTGACCACGATCAGGTCGAAACGCCCGCTCTCCACCGCCGCCACCAGCTTGTCGGTGACCTCGAAGGCCGACATCTCGGGCTTCAGGTCATAGGTCGCGACCTTCGGGCTTTGCACCAGAATCCGCTCCTCGCCGGGGAAGACCTTTTCCTCGCCGCCGTTCAGGAAAAAGGTGACGTGGGCGTATTTCTCGGTCTCGGCGATGCGCAACTGGGTCAGCCCGGCCTTCGCCACCACCTCGCCCAGGACGTTGTCGCGGGACTCCTGCGGGAAAATGTCGGTCATCAGGGGCGCCAGCTCGTCGGAATAGCGCACCATCCCCACCCGCCCGACGAAGCCCACCGTCTTCTTGCGGACGAAACCGGAAAAATCCGGATCGACCAGCGCCGCCAGAATCTCCCGCGCCCGGTCGGCGCGGAAGTTGGCCATCAGCACCGCGTCGCCGTCCGCCATCCCCGCATAGGGGCCGATCACCCGGGGCTTGACGAACTCGTCGGTCTCCCCGGCGGAATAGGCCTCGGCCACCGCGCGGTCGGCGGTCAGCGCCGGAACGCCATCGCCCAGCATCATCGCGTCGAAGGCCAGACCCACCCGGTCCCAGCGCTTGTCGCGGTCCATCGCGAAGTAGCGGCCGATCACCGTGGCGATGGCGACGTCCTCGCAATCCGCCACCGCCGCCTCGAAGTCCTTGACGAACCCCCGCGCCGACGACGGCGGCGTGTCCCGCCCGTCGAGGAAGGCATGCACCCGAACCGGAATCCCCCGCGCATCCAACACCCGCGCCAGCGCTGCAAGGTGCGCCTGATGCGAATGAACCCCGCCCGGAGACATCAGCCCCATCAGGTGGCAAACCCCGCCGCTTTCCGCCAACGCGGCGATCGCCTCGTTCAAGGCGAAAGTATTCTCGATCTCGCCCGAGGCGATGGCGGCGTCGATGCGCGGCAAATCCTGCATCACCACCCGCCCCGCGCCCAGATTCATGTGCCCGACCTCGGAATTGCCCATCTGCCCGTCCGGCAACCCCACCGCCAGACCCGAGGTCTGCAACAACGCGTTGGGACTCTCCGCGACGAACCTGTGCCAGTTGGGAATGGACGCCAGTTCGATGGCGTTGTCGGGAGCGGGCGGACGCTCCCCCCAACCGTCGAGAACGCACAACACCACGGGCTTCGGAACGGAAACGGGCTCGATCATCGCATTATCCGGAAGATTAAGGAAATACCGGGCTCAATATAGGCGGTTCGCCGCCCGCAATCCATGGCGGAGGTTGGAGCCGGTAAAAAACCGGACAAGCGACGACGCGCGGAACGCGAACCCGCCGTATCCGTCCTGCCCGCCGCCCCCGCCCGCACACTCATTCGTCATGCCCGCGCAGGCGGGCATCCACGAGTTTTTTTGATGGGGCCGAAGGAAATCACCGAAGACGTGGGCTCTGCCCACACCCGATAACGGGAAAAACGTTGCGTGGGGACTCGGTCCCCCCGCGCCCCCCATTCCCTTTTTGCCGCCCAATCCCCGGCAATCCCCACGCCGCCGCGCCCCACGCGAAAACCAGGGGCGGCAGGGCAGGACTGTGTGCAGAAGGTCGGGAAAGCGGGCCTCCTTTCCTAAATTAGCACGGAAAGAAGATTAAGATGACAGCTGGGGCCGCCAATCTGTCCGAAAGGACGGGGTCACCTCTGAGCGACCATGTCTGTACTATCTTGAGCGTCAGCGCACGTCACTTCCTGGTTTGGCGGAGCACGTCTTCATAGTCGCCAGATTTCAAGACCCTGCCAATAAGCAATGACAGCTCGGGGCTTCGGGTTTGTGCTCGTCTAAAATCCTCAGCCGTACGTTTGTCGACATAAAGTTCATCGCAGTAGGGCGCGAGGGCAGTGAGATAGCCATCAATAATATCGTTTGCTGGGCGTCGATTTCGTTTCTGCCCAAAGAGCCTAAGTGCCCGCTCAATCACGCAATGAGGAAATATCTCACTCGGCAACCGTTTGAGCTGTTCGAATGTCGCCCCTGTATGGGGAGCAATGGCCCGCAGCTGACTGCGGAACGTAGCTAACTCACTCAGGTCAGCGAGAATACGATCGTCGGTGATTTCATGTTCATCGATACCTTGCTCCACCAACTGCGAGATAATCATCTGGGTAACGGTAGTGCCTGGAGATGGCGTTTTGGCGGCTACCTTTTCGTAAAAGGCAGCCGCCATCGCTATAGGATCAGCTATCTTCTTATCACCGTGATTCGCGATTTCACACGCAAGCGTGGAGCGTAGAGCGTTGAATGCCTGTGCGCGGTTCTGTTGCGTCCGGAAGCGCCCCTTAGAAATCTCGCCAATTGTACGGGACTCGTCAAACATCCGCATGGGTCGGACGGTCGCCATCAGTTGAAGCTTCTCGCGCTGTTTTAGACTTTCGCTTCGGATTAAGTCCCACACCTCAAGCTTGTTACCAAGCATATCGACGCCGGACCCTGTTCGAAAAAGCAGTGTTCGCGCACGATCCCGTACCGATACCAATTCGGACTTGCCTTCCCTGATGGCTATAGCTTCAGCGGCGACTATTCGAGTGATACCTCCTGGTCCTTGTCCGCCGGGCAGGTCCAGCCAGGAGATCAGTGGAAGAGCGGCGATGAAATCAACTCGCGCGCGCAAGTCCCAGGTCGGCAATCCCCAGAAGCTCTTCCAGGTGATGCCACGAGAATAGGGGGATAATCCCGTCACAAATGAGACGCTGGTGAAAGCTCCGCGCCGTTCTCATTCGAGAGCGCCCCGGGCGCAAAGCGTCGTCTAGCCATTTTGCCCATTGCGATGAGTCGAGAGAAACAATTATTGGTCTGATCATCACTCCCCTCCTGCAACCCTGGATTGTGGCCAGAATAGGTGGATGCATGTCTGCTACGGAAAGCGTTTACCAGAAACAATGAGGAAACACTCTGGGGAGAATTCTGGGGACAGCATACCGAATTCTGGGGAATTCTGGGGACAGCATACCGAATTCTGGGGAATTCTGGGGACAGCATACCGAATTCCCATCTCAGTGTCGGACTCCGTATCCACAATCGTCATGACCGGGCGTGTCCCGGTCATCCACGAGTTGTTGTTTTTCAACAGGTTGAGAACAAGGCGTGGACCCCCGGCACAAGGCCGGGGTGACGAATTGAGGAATCGGCGGGGTGCGTCCCGCCCGGTGGAGTCCTTCGGAAACGGTGGGTTCGCACAGGTTCCCGACCGGCAGCCGGAATGAAGCCGGGCAGCCGTGCAAAGGGGGAGGTTTTTTGGCGCGCAGCGCAAATAAGTCCGCGTTTCCGCGTGGCGGGCGGCTGGGGGTTCTCGGAGAGAAAAGGGAATGGGGTTTGGGGCCAAAGGCCCCAACGGGGTCCGGGGCTGGCCCCGGCTTGGTTTCACGCCCGGTGGTAGGGGTGGCCGTCGAGGATGCACTGGGCGCGATAGATTTGTTCGGCGATCAGGCCGCGCACCAGCATATGGGGCCAGGTGAGGGTGCCGAGGTTGAGCACCAGGTCGGCTTTCCGGCGGATGCCGTCGTCGTGGCCGTCCGCGCCGCCGATCAGAAACGCCACGGCGGGCGCGCCCTGGTCGCGCCATGTCCCCAGGGCGGCGGCGAATTCGGCGCTGGTGAGGGATTTGCCGCGTTCGTCGAGGGCGACGATTTTCGCCCCCGGCGGCACGGCGGCCAGCAGTTTTTCCGCCTCGCGGGGTTTGCGTTCGGCGGGCGTCATCGGGCGGCGTTCCTCGACCTCTTTCAGGTCGATGGGGGCGCAGGCGGCTGGCGTACTCGGCGAGGATCGCCTGTTCCGGTCCTTTGCCGCCGCGACCCACCGCGACGATGACGAAGCGCATGGGGCCGTCCCTTTATGCCCCGAGGCGGGCGTCGCTCCGGTCGAGCGGCGAATATCCCGCCGGGACGAAGGAGCGCGGCGCTTCCGGGGTTTCGGCGGCGGGGGAGGTTCCCCACATCCGTTCCAGGTTATAGAAGGCGCGGACCTCGGGCCGGAAGATGTGGACGATCACCGACCCGGCGTCGACGATCACCCAGTCGGCGCTGGCCTTGCCCTCGGTCGCCGGGCGGACGCCCATATCCTTCAGGCGGCGCAGCAGGCGGTCGGCGAGGGCGGCGACCTGACGCGACGAGCGCCCGGAGGCGATCACCATATAGTCGGCGAGGCTGGTCTTGCCGTGGAGGTCGATCACCGAGATGTCCTCGGCCTTGTCGTCGTCGAGCGAGCGGCGAACGATGTCGACCAAGGCGGCGGCGTCGGCGACATCGACGGGCGCGTCCTTGCCGCGACTGGGCGGCTCCTGGACGTCGGAGGAAGCGGGCTTCGGGTTTATGGTCGTCTCCATCGGTTGTTCTGCGGCCCGCGCGGTTTTCGCGCCGGTTGGGCCAACCTTTATCTTTCGCGGTTTTTAAGGAGTTTGTCGAGTCCGGTTTTCCGTCGGATGTCGGTGGCGGAGGCCGGATGGCGGCGATAGAACAAAAACGTCCAGGCGGGAGGCGTCGCCTCGGCCAGGTTCAGGGTGCGCCGTCCGGTGCGGCGGAAGCGGGAAAACCGGGCGGCGGCGCGGCTGGACAGGGCGGCATAGGTATGCGGCTTGCGGTCGAACACCGCCACCGGCACGGCGGCGAAAATCCGTTCCCAGCGGTCCCAGCGCGGCATCTGCATCAGGTTGTCGGCGCCCATCAGCCAGACGAAGCGGACGCGCGGGAAGCGGCGTTTCAGCGCCACCAGGGTATCGGCGGTGAACCGGGTGCCGAGGCGGCGTTCCATGTCGGTGACCCGGATCGCCGGGTGGCGGACGATCGCCCGCGCGCGCTCCACCCGTTCGTCCAGCGGCAGCAGGGTACGGCTGTCCTTCAGCGGATTCTGCGGGCTGACCAGCCACCAGACCTCGTCCAGGTCCAGGCTTTTGATCGCCGACAGGCTGATGAAGCGGTGTCCCTGGTGCGCCGGGTTGAACGATCCGCCGAGCAGGCCGACGGTGCGGCGGCGGCGGTCTCCCGCCGGGGGCAGGGGGCGTTTGCGGACCAGATCGGGGCGCGGCGGCGGGCTCATGGTCAGACCGGGCGCACCTGACCGCTGCCCCGCACCTCGTACTTATAGCTGGTCAATTGCTCCAGCCCGACCGGGCCGCGCGCATGGAAGCGCCCGGTGGAGATGCCGATTTCCGCGCCGAAGCCGAACTCGCCGCCATCGGCGAACTGGGTGGAGGCGTTGTGGACGACGATGGCGCTGTCCACCGCGTTCAGGAACGCCTCCGCCGCCTGGGCGTCGGCGGTGACGATCGCGTCGGTATGGTGGGAGCCGTGGGACTCGATGTGCGCCACCGCCTCCGCCAGGTCGGCGACGGCGCGGATGGAAACGATGGCGTCCAGGTATTCGGTGTCCCAGTCGGCGGCGGTGGCGGGCAGGACGCGGGAATCCAGCGCCGCCACCTCGGCGTCGCCGCGCACCTCGCAGCCCGCGCCGATCAGGGCGTCGAGCACGCCGGGCAGGTGGCTTTTCAGGATCGCGCGGTCGATCAGCACGGTTTCCGTCGCGCCGCAGATGCCGGTGCGCCGCATCTTGGCGTTCAGCGTCACGGTGCGCGCCATCTCCGGGTCGGCGGCGGCATGGATATAGGTGTGGTTGATGCCGTCCAGGTGCTTGAACACCGGGATGCGGCTTTCCGCCGTGACCCGTTCGATCAGCCCCTTGCCGCCGCGCGGCACGATCACGTCCACGAATTCCGGCATGGTCAGCAGCAGGCCGACGGCGGCGCGGTCGGCGGTGGGAACGGTCTGGATCGCCGCTTCCGGCAGCCCGGCGGAGGCGATTCCGGCGGCCAGGGCGGCGTGGATCGCCGCGACCGAGCGGAAGCTTTCCGACCCGCCGCGCAGGATCGCCGCGTTGCCCGCCTTCAGGCACAAGGCTCCGGCGTCGGCGGCGACGTTGGGGCGGCTTTCGAAGATGATGCCGACGACCCCGAGCGGCACCGCGACGCGTTCGATGTTCAGGCCGTTGGGGCGGTCCCAGCGCGCCAGGGAGCGTCCCACCGGGTCGGGCAGGGCGGCCACCTGTTCCAGCCCGGCGGCCATCGCCTCGATCCGCTCCGGGGTGAGGCGCAGGCGGTCCAGCATCGCGCCGGAGAGTCCCTTGGCCTGGGCATCCGCCATGTCCGCCGCGTTGGCGGCGGCGATGGCGGGGGCGGCGGCGCGGATGGCGGCGGCGGCGGCGGTCAGCGCGGCGTTCTTGGTCGCGGTGTCGGTCAGCGCCAGCTTCGCGGCGGCGGCGCGGGCGGATTGCCCGATCGCCCGCATGGCGGCGGCAAGATCGTGTTGGGCGGCGGTCATCGGCGGCTCCGGGTCCGGCTCAGTGGGGATGCCCGTTGGCGGGGCGGGTGAGAACCAGATCGTTGCGGTGAATCATCTCGCTCCGGCCACGGTAGCCGAGCAGGGTTTCGATGTCTTGGGTTTTGTGGCCGAGAATCAGGCGCGCGTCCTTGGAGGTATAGGCGGACAGGCCGCGCGCCAGTTCGTGCCCGGCGGCGTCCTTCACCACCACCGCGTCGCCCCGGTCGAAGCGCCCCTCGATCGCGGTGATTCCGGCGGGCAGCAGGCTTTTGCCGTGGTGCAGGGCCTCCACCGCTCCGGCATCGACGATCAGCGCGCCGCGCGGGTTCAAGGTTCCGGCGATCCAGCGCTTGCGCGCCGCGCGGGGTTCCTCGTCGGCGACGAACCAGGTGCAGCGCGCGCCGTCCAGCAGCGCGGCGATGGGATGGTCGTCGCGCCCCCGCGCGATCGCCATGGCGCAGCCCGCCGCCATGCACACCTGCGCCGCCAGGATCTTGGTCACCATGCCGCCGGAGCCGTGCCCCTTCGGCTTGCCCGCCATGCGCTCGACCTCGTCCGACAGCTCCTTGACCAGTGGGATGTGCCGGGCGGAGGGGTCCGAGGTGGGGTCGGCGGTATAAAGCCCGTCGATATCCAGGGAAAACAGGATCAGCGCTTCCGCCGCGGTCATCTGGGCGATGCGCGCCGCCAGACGGTCGTTGTCGCCATAGCGGATTTCCTGGGTGGCCACGGTGTCGTTCTCGTTGACCACCGGCACCACGCCCAGCTTCAGCAGGGTTTCCACGGTGTTGCTGGCGTTGAGGAACCGCCGCCGCGATTCGGTGTCGGAGAGGGTCAGCAGAATCTGCGCGACGGGAATGCCGTGCCGCCCCAGGCTGTCCTGATAGGCGTGGATCAGCTTCGCCTGACCCGCCGCCGCCGCCGCCTGTTTTTCCTCCAGGCGCAGAACCTTGCCGGAAAGGCCGAGGGGCTCGCGCCCGACCGCGATCGCGCCCGAGGTGACCACCACCACGTCCTTGCCCAGGGCGCGCAGCCGCGCGATGTCGTCGCACAAGGAATCCAGCCACGCGGCGCGGATTCGCCCGCTGGATTCGTCCACCAGCAGGGCGGAGCCGACCTTGACGACGACGCGCTTGGCCTCTGAAAGAGGGTTCTGCTCTGAGTGCGTCTGCATCGCCTCATGCTCCATCGGGGCTAGCGCCCTGGAAAGATCAAAACTTCGCGGAGGGTCGCGGACCCTCCGCCCCTCCCCTCGGTTTTTCGCCGCATGGCGGCGGGGAACACGCCTTTTGCAACCGCTCCAGACTTATGGCGCTTAAGTCATGGGGTGCGCGAGGGGGCCGAGCCCCCTCGTAACGTTTTTGTTCTCCGCGGAAGAGCCCTACTTCTCTAGGGGCTCCCAGTCCGCATCATCGGTTTCGTCCGTCGCCGCCTCGCCCCGGACATGGGCGGCCAGGGTGCGCAGAACCGTCTTCAGGTTGTAGCCCGAAACCCCGGACAGCGCCAGAACCGGCGAGTCGGTCACCGCTTCGAAGGCCGCGATCTTGTCCGCGATTTCCTCGTCGAGGACGGAGTCGCACTTGTTCAGGCCGACCACCTCGGGCTTTTCGTCCAGGCCGCCGCCATAGGCCGCGAGTTCGCCCCGGATCACCCGATAGCTTTCCGCCACGTCCTCGGCGGTGGCGTCGATCAGGTGCAGCAGCACCGAGGTCCGCTCCACGTGGCCGAGGAAGCGGTCGCCCAGTCCGGCGCCTTCGTGCGCTCCCTCGATCAGGCCGGGGATGTCGGCGATGACGAACTCGTCCTCGCCCACCGTCGCCACCCCCAGGTTGGGGAACAAGGTGGTGAATGGATAGTCGCCGATCTTCGGGCGCGCCGCCGTTACCCGCGACAGGAAGGTCGATTTTCCGGCGTTGGGCAGGCCGATCAATCCGGCGTCGGCGATCAGCTTCAGGCGCAGCCACAGCCACATTTCCTCGCCCGGCCAGCCGACGTCGGCGCGGCGCGGCGCCTGGTTGACCGAGCTTTTGTAATGGGCGTTGCCGAAGCCGCCGTCGCCGCCCCGGGCGATCGCCACCACCTTGCCGGGGGCGTCCATGTCGTGCAGCAGGGTCTCGCGGTCCTCGGCCAGCACCTGGGTGCCCACCGGCACCTTGATCACCAGGGGCTTGCCGTCGGCGCCGGTGCGGTCGCGCCCCATGCCGCCGTGGCCGCGTTCCGCCTTGAAGTGCTGGCGATAGCGGAAGTCGATCAGGGTGTTCAGGTTCTCCACCGCTTCCAGCACGACGTCGCTGCCGCGTCCGCCGTCGCCGCCGTCGGGGCCGCCGAATTCGATGTACTTCTCCCGCCGGAAGGACAGGCAGCCGTTGCCGCCGTCGCCCGACTTGACGAAGATTTTGACCTGATCGAGGAACTTCATGGCGTTCTCTTTCCGCGCCCTATCGAAGCAAAAAGGGGAATGGATGACCATTCCCCTTGTTCAACCCACCCGTGTGCGCCCCGCGAGGGGCCGGGGTGGGATCAGTTCAGCGGCTCGACGCCGACGAAGGTGCGATCCTTCGCGCCCTTCTTGAACACCACGCGGCCCTCGACCAGGGCGAACAGGGTGTGGTCGCGCCCCATGCCGACGTTGTCGCCGGGGTGATAGACGGTGCCGCGCTGACGGACCAGAATGTTGCCCGCCACCACCGCCTGACCGCCGGACTTCTTCAGCCCGAGGCGACGGCCTTCGGAGTCGCGCCCGTTGCGGGAGCTACCGCCTGCTTTTTTATGAGCCATCTTTCGTTACTCCTGCTCTCGTCGGGTTCAGGCGACGGCGATGTCGGTGATGCGCACGACGCTCACCTGCTGACGGTGGCCGTGCTTGCGCCGATAGTTCTGGCGGCGCTTCTTCTTGAAGACGATGATCTTCTTTTCGCGGGTCTGCTTGACCAGCTCGCCCGCGACGGAGGCGCCCGCGACCGTGGGAGTGCCGACCTTGTCGCCGACCATCAAGACTTCGTCGAAGGTCACGGCGCCGCTTTCGGCGACCGGCAACTTCTCGACGACGATGACGTCGCCCGCCTCGACCCGGTACTGCTTGCCACCCGTCTTGATGACTGCAAACATGGTTAACCGCCTTCGTAAAACACCAAAGATACGCGGCGCCGCGACCCGCAGCCCGCTGAAAGAGGGGCGCACTATACTCAGCGGGCAAGCCCTGTCAACGCTTTTCCACGGGGTTGATTCGGTCGCCGCGCCCGGCCCTTGCAAGGGCGCTTGACGGCGGGGCGCGACCCCTGTAGAAAGCCCATCTTCGATTGACCGCGAAGACTTGCGGAGAGGTGCCGGAGTGGTCGAACGGGGCGGTCTCGAAAACCGTTGAGCCCTCACGGGTTCCGTGGGTTCGAATCCCACCCTCTCCGCCATATAAAAAGCCAGGCCCTTTTGGGTCCGGCTTTTTATATGGCGGCGGGCGAGGCCGAGAACCCACCGGGTTCGGCGCGGGCGCAGGGCGCGCGCGCGACGCCGAAGGCGGTCCGAGCGGCGCCGCCGCGAGGATGAAAACCCGCGTTGGCGCGGGTTTTCACAATCCCACCCTCTCCGCCAGTATCTTCTGATAACCTATTGAATATAGGTTATTCTCAGAAGCATGTGGTCTGCTAACCCCCAATCCAACCTACAATCGGCTTCCGGATTGCCGCGCACTCCGGCGTACAGTCGTGACCAAACCGGCGAGAATCGTCTCCGAGGGACGAGGCGCCGAGTCATTTGATCACAGGCCGATCTGTGGCGTGTGGTCACACGGGACGTCGGTAAAGGGCCGTGAGGGGACCGGCAGGTTTTGGAAGCGGAACAGGTCAAGCGGACCCTGGCGTGGAAAGGCGCTTAGGCGGGTGCTGACCCATTCCCGCCGTTCGCATATCTGTGCCAATTTTGATAGGAGAGCCGAGATCTACATTATCTCTGAGAAAATTCTGACATTGTTCTCGAAAATAATTTGTTTATCTCTGAATTTTTCCCTCCAAGTATCTATAGTGCTGGGCAGATTGTCTTTAAATTCACTGTGGGTCGTAAAATATCTAACCACGTCGTCATCAATAAAAGCAGCCCACATGTGCCCGCTGTCAGATTTAACAACTACAGCTTCCATTATCGTATACAGACCCTTTACCCCGCCAAAAAACACTCGCACAGGCGAGTTGGCATCACTATTTTCATGTATCTCCTGAAAACACTCCTGCAATTTTATAAAATATTGACCAGTTATAATATACAAACGCTGAAGCTCTATTTCATTAAGGGCGCCATAATCGAACAGCAAATCCCGTTTACACTCGTATTCACCGTCAAAGCACGCCCCCATTCCCATAAAACACGCACACCCGTCCCCTTGTTCAATGGTTATTTTTCTCCCATCCCGGCGAAATTTTATTTCACACGGCAAGTCTCCGTGAGGGTGCTCAATACGAGCGAACGCCATTTCCGGTCCAACAAATTTTGCATAGCCACAGATGTTCCCTGTGCGCGCGCCGTCTACGAGCGACATATCAAACGTGAAGCCATTTACCCCGACTTCTTGGATGAAAAGCAGGTGCGATTCCGTTGGTCGTTGAGGAATTTCCCATCGGCCAAACCAGCGCGGCGATGAAACTCCAGGCCAATGGATGGGCTCAATAATATCGTTGAGGGTTGACCGCAAGGCGCTCTCTAGATCCTCTCTGAGCTTTGGCCGAATTTCCTTCCTCTCTTCTCGTGAAGATAGTGAAAATTTAACAACTCGACGACATCTCAAATCAAATGGCAATAACTCAACTGGGCCGTAATCAGAATTCATTACTAAAATTATTTTACCCCAACCAATTTTTGCCGCGGCAAACCCTAATTCTGCCAGTACATTTGGATTCGGCGTTAGGCGATGTTCCTTGAAGTAATTTTTATTTAAAAACGTCGCAACTTTCAGAGAAATAGTCCGGAATATTCCGTTAGGTGGTATACCTATTCCATTTATAAATGAAACGTCGCAGACAAATACATCGCACTCACTAATCTTTTTAAATATGGTTTCCGCAATTCCGGCCGCTCCGGATGAGCCAAGTGTGTCGCGATCGACCACGGGCTCGACGTTGGCGGATTCGTCATTATGTATCGATTTGGCTGCCTTCTTTAAGCATTCTTCGATAATATTTCTAGTCAATGCCGAATCTAGGTCTGATTGCCAAGAATAAAAAATATTATATTTCATTTCCCAAAAATCCGCACCTTCATTCGCCAATACAACCTCCAGCATACGATGCTGAGCGATCATAGCAAAGCTCCGTTAATGTTCTCCACACAGGCACTGGCCCATTGCCTCTAGGCAGAAGTGGACAAGGTCCCTTGATCGCTCCGGGCCCATCCAAGAAGGCGCGCTGAATCTGGGAAAGTCCGCTGCCTGGAATCGGCACTGATCCTAAGGAACGACCGCCATGGGCGCTTTTGTGTCCTCTTGCCACTCTGAGAATGCGGCGAGGGATAGGTTGACTCTCCCCACGCATGGCAGGCTATGGCGACGGTCTTGGTCGCTGCGTCCGGCTGCGGTGGGATGGCCGGTCACTTTCGGCCTCTGGGCGATCCAAGCGGACGGAGCGCTGCCATCATGGCGGCGGCGGGCAGGCTGAGGCTCCAATAGCGGAGCAGTGTGTCCTTGTTCAGCAGAATCCAGGCCCGGACCAGCCTGAGGTCGCCTTTCGATAGCCCGGTCGCCCCAACAGTCGAGGGATCGTCCGATATCGACACATCGACCAACCGATTCTGGCTCGATCCCTGCCCGTGGTCGCGCGGCACCTTGATTCGCGGTGTTCGGGGGCGGCTGGGGTCGCGCGTGGGCACGTAGACCGTCATGGGTAAGCCGGTATCCTCCGGGGCCAGAGGCCGCGCCATCGCATCCGTCGGGGGTGCGAAAATCCCGATCTCCGGGGGTCTTATCATCGAGATTCGGAATAACCATCTACAGCTCCGCAACCCGACGCGGGGCGGGCTTGGGGTGTGGGGACGGGCGCGGCCCGCGATCGCGCCCAGCGTTCTTTCGCGAACATTCCATGCCCGGCCGCGTCAACCCGATTGCCTTCGAAAGGATGCCTGGATTAGCTTGATTACCTATCGACGAAACCGGCGGCAGGCCGACTGTCGCCGCCGGGGTGGGTGGCGTCAGCGTCGTTTCATGCTGGCTCTTGACGGGAGTTTGTTTTAGCTTTCAATCGAAACGTGGGCTTTGTGATGCAAATCAAACGCGGTTTGGACCTGCCGATCAAAGGCGATCCCGTACAGAAAATCCACGATGGACACCCCGTCCGCAGCGTCGCGCTGGTGGGGTTCGACTATCCCGACCTGAAGCCCACGATGCTGGTGCAGGAGGGCGAAAGGGTCCGGTTGGGCCAGCCCCTGTTCGCCGACAAGAACAATCCCGGCGTTCACTTCACCGCGCCCGCGGCGGGCCTGGTCCGCGACATCCACCGGGGCGAGAAGCGCCGGTTCCAGTCCGTCGTGATCGCGGTCGAGGGCGACGACGCCGTCGATTTCGCCCGTTACGACGCCAGGGATCTGGCGACCTTGAGCGACGCCCAGGTGCGCGAGAACCTTCAGCAATCGGGTTTGTGGACCGCCCTGCGCACCCGCCCCTACGGCAAGGTGCCCGCGATCGGCTCCAGGCCGTCCTCGATCTTCGTCACCGCGCTGGACACCCATCCCCTGGCGGCGGACCCCGCCGTGGTGATCGCCGGGGAGGCCGAGTCCTTCGCGCAGGGGCTGGTGGTGCTGACGCGGCTGGCGAAGGTGTTCCTGTGCCGGGCCCCGGGGCCCGCGCTGCCGGGCGAGCGGATCGAGCGCGTCGACGCGGAAATCTTCGAGGGGCCGCACCCCGCCGGTCTGCCGGGGACGCACATCCATTTCCTCGATCCGGTCGGCGCGAAAAAGACGGTCTGGTACGTCGGCTATCAGGACGTCATCGCCATCGGCAAGCTGTTCGTCACCGGTCGCCCGTGGGTCGAGCGCGTCGTCGCGCTGGCCGGTCCCTCCGTCCGGAATCCCCGGCTTCTGCGCACCCGCCTGGGCGCCTCCCTGTCCGATCTGACCGACGGCGAATTGGAGGCGGGCGAGCAGCGCGTCGTCTCCGGCTCGGTCTTCGGCGGGCGCACCGCGCGCGGCGCGGCGGACTGGCTGGGGCGCTATCACGTTCAGGTGAGCTGTCTGCCCGAAGGCCGCGACCGCGAGTTCATGCACTATCTGCGCCCCGGCGCGAACAAGCACTCGGTCACCCGGGCCTTCCTGTCCACCTGGCTGGGACGCAGGCTGCTGCCCTTCACCACCACCACCAACGGCAGCCCGCGCGCCATGGTGCCGATAGGCAACTACGAGGCGGTGATGCCGCTGGACATCCTGCCCACGCAGTTGCTGCGCGCGCTGCTGGTGGGCGACACCGAGACCGCGCAAAAGCTGGGTTGTCTGGAACTCGACGAAGAGGACCTGGCCCTGTGCACCTATGTGTGCGCGGGCAAATACGAATACGGTCCGGTGCTGCGGGACGTGCTGACTCGCATCGAGAGAGAGGGCTGACGCATGGGGCTGCGAGACATTCTGGACAAGATCGGCCGCCATTGCGAGCCGGGTGGCGCGCTCCATCGCTTCCAGGCGCTGTACGAAGCCATCGACACGCTGTTCTACCGCCCCGATTCGGTCACCCGCACCACGGCGCACGTGCGCGACGCCATGGACCTGAAGCGGATGATGACCACGGTGTGGCTGACCACATTTCCGATCATGGCGTTCGGCATGTGGAACGTCGGCTATCAGGCCAATCTGGCGTTCGCCGCCCACCCCGACCTGCTGGCGGCGCAAGACGGCTGGCGTTTCGCGATTCTGCGCCTGCTGGCCGGGGTCGATCCGGCGAGCCCGTGGGACAACCTGGTTCAGGGCGGGCTCTATTTCCTGCCGCTCTATGCGACGATCTTCGTCGTCGGCATCGCCTGGGAAGTGCTGTTCGCCTCGGTCCGCGGGCACGAGGTCAACGAAGGCTTTTTCGTCACCTCGGTGCTGTTCGCGCTGATCCTGCCGCCCAATCTGCCGCTGTGGCAGGCGGCGCTGGGGATCAGCTTCGGCGTGGTGCTGGGCAAGGAGGTCTTCGGCGGCACCGGCAAGAACTTCATGAATCCGGCCCTGGTGTCGCGCGCCTTCCTGTTCTTCGCCTACCCCGCCTTCATGTCGGGGGATCAGGTGTGGGTGCCGGTGGACGGCTACGCGGGCGCCACCGCCCTCGCCACCGCCGCCTCGGGGGGCATCGACGCGGTGGTGGCCAACGGGCTGAGCTGGTGGGACGCCTTCTTCGGCTTGATGCCGGGTTCGATCGGCGAGACCAGCACGCTGGTCATCCTGGCCTGCGGCGGGGTTCTGGTGCTGATGGGGATCGCCTCCGGGCGCATCGTCTCCGGCGTGATGATCGGCATGATCGGCTTTTCCACGCTGCTCAACTGGATCGGTTCGGACACCAATCCGATGTTCGCCATGCCCTGGTACTGGCATCTCGTGGTCGGCGGCTATGCCTTCGGCATGATGTACATGGCCACCGATCCGGTGTCGGCCTCGATGACCAATACCGGCAAGTGGGTCTACGGCGCGCTGATCGGCGTGATGGTGGTGATGGTCCGCGTCATCAACCCGGCCTTTCCGGAAGGCATGATGCTGTCCATCCTGTTCGCCAACCTGTTCGCGCCGGTGATCGACTATTTCGTCGTTCGGGCCAACATCAAGCGGAGGGCCGCGCGCCATGTCTGAGCGAAAGGAAACCATGGGGCGCACCCTGCTCGTCGCGCTGGCCGTCTGTCTGGTCTGCTCGGTGTTCGTTTCGGGCGCGGCGGTCACCCTGAAGCACTATCAGCAGGTCAACGCGCTGCTGGACAAGCAGCGCAGCATTCTGCGCATCGCCGGGATGATCGACGCGAACGCCGACGCCGCCGAGGTGCGGCGCGTCTTCGACCAGCGGATCTCCCCGCGTCTGGTGGACTTGCGGACCGGCCGGTTCAGCGACGCCCGGGATCCGCGCGGCTTCGACCCGTTGAAGGCGGCGCAGGATCCTTCCTTGTCCGACACGCTCGCCCCGGCGCAGGACATCGCCGCGATTCACCGCCGGGAACGCTACAGCGTGGCCTATCTGGTGGAAAAGGACGGGCGGATCGAGACCCTGATCCTGCCGGTGCGCGGCTATGGCCTGTGGTCCACCCTGTACGGCTTCATCGCCCTGAAGAACGACCTCAAGACCGTCGGCGGCTTCGGCTTCTTCCAGCATGCGGAGACCCCCGGCCTGGGCGGCGAGGTGGACAATCCCCGCTGGCTGGCGCAGTGGCCCGGCAAGCAGGTCTATGACGACGGCGGCCGGATGTCGGTGGGGGTGATCAAGGGCGGAGTGAAACCGGGAAGTCCCCAGGCCGTGCATCAGGTGGACGCCATCGCCGGCGCCACGCTGACCAGCCGGGGGGTACAGAATCTGCTGCGCTTCTGGCTCGGGGAGGACGGCTTCGGGCCCTTCCTGCAAAATCTGAGAAAGGGGGAAGTCTGATCATGGCGAAACCGACCATCCGCTCCGTCCTGTTGACCCCGATCTTCGACAACAACCCGATCGGCCAGCAGATTCTGGGCATCTGCTCGGCGCTGGCGGTGACCTCCAACCTCAACACCGCGCTGGTGATGGCGCTGGCGCTGACCCTGGTGACCGCCTTTTCCAACCTGTTCATCTCTTCGATCCGCTCGCAGATTCCGTCAGCGATCCGGATGATCGTGCAGATGGTGATCATCGCCTCGCTGGTGATCGTGGTCGATCAGACCCTCAAGGCCTTCGCCTTTTCGCTCAGCAAGAAGCTGTCGGTGTTCGTCGGGCTGATCATCACCAACTGCATCGTGATGGGCCGCGCCGAGGCCTTTGCGATGCAGAACCCGCCGAAGCTGGCGTTTCTCGACGGCATCGGCAACGGCCTGGGCTACAGCGTCATGCTGCTGACCCTCGGCGTCACCCGCGAACTGTTCGGCGCGGGCAAGCTGTTCGGCCTCACCATCCTGCAAACCGTCAACGAAGGCGGCTGGTACATCCCCAACGGCCTGTTGCTGTTGCCGCCCTCGGCGTTTTTCCTGATCGGCCTGATCGTCTGGGGGCTGCGCACCTGGAAGGCCGACCAGAAGGAAAAACCGGCGTTCCGAATCACCGCCCACGTGCGCGCGGAGTCCTACTGACATGGAGCATTATCTCAGCCTGTTCTTCCGGTCCGTGTTCGTCGAGAACATGGCGTTGGCCTTTTTCCTCGGGATGTGCTCGTTCATCGCCATCTCGAAGAAGATCGAGACCGCCATCGGTCTGGGCGTCGCCGTGGTGGTGGTGCAGGCGATCACGGTTCCGGCCAACAACCTGATCTACCGCTACCTGATCAAGGACGGCGCGTTGGAGTGGGCGGGCCTGCCCGGTGTGGACTTAAGCTTCCTGGGTCTGCTCAGCTATATCGGCGTGATCGCCGCGATCGTGCAGATCCTCGAAATGACCCTGGATCGGTACGTCCCCAGCCTTTACAACGCGCTTGGCGTGTTCCTGCCGCTGATCACCGTCAACTGCGTTATTCTGGCGGGGTCGCTGTTCATGGTCGAGCGCGACTATACCCTGGGCGAAAGCGCGGTGTACGGCGTCGGCTCGGGGATTTCCTGGGCGCTGGCCATCGTCGCGCTGGCGGGCATCCGCGACAAGCTAAAATACAGCGACGTGCCCGGCGGTCTTCAGGGCCTGGGCATCACCTTCATCACCATCGGCCTGATGGCGCTGGGCTTCATGTCCTTCTCCGGCGTGCAGATCTGAAGGAGAAAGCGGCATGGACAACACCGAAATCATCCTTATCGGCGTCGGCATGTTCACGGCGATCGTGCTGACTCTGGTGGCCGTCATCCTGTTCGCGCGCTCGCGTCTGGTCTCCTCGGGCGATGTCTCCATCGAGATCAACGGCGAGAAGACGATCACCGTTCCGGCCGGCGGCAAGCTGTTGCAGACGCTGGCGGCGGAAGAGGTCTTTCTCTCCTCGGCCTGCGGCGGCGGCGGCACCTGCGGGCAGTGCAAGTGCGTCGTCAAGTCCGGCGGCGGCGAGATGCTGCCGACCGAGGAACCGCACTTCACCCGCCGTCAGATGGCGGAGGGCTGGCGGCTGTCCTGCCAGACCCCGGTCAAGCAGAACATGAAGATCGTCGTCCCCGAGGAGGTGTTCGGCGTCAGGAAGTGGGAGTGCACGGTCGAATCCAACGACAACGTCGCCACCTTCATCAAGGAGTTGACGCTGCGCCTGCCCGAGGGCGAGACCGTCGATTTCCGCGCCGGCGGCTATGTCCAACTGGAAGCGCCGCCGCACGAGGTGCGTTACGCGGATTTCGACATTCCGGAACGGTTCCGCCCCGACTGGGACAAGTTCAACCTGTGGCGCTATGTCTCCAAGGTGGACGAGCCGGTGGTCCGCGCCTATTCGATGGCCAACTATCCCGAGGAGCGGGGGATCGTCAAGTTCAACATCCGCGTCGCCTCGCCGCCGCCGAACTGCCCCGGCGTTCCCCCCGGCAAGATGTCGTCGTGGGTGTTCGGGCTCAAGCCCGGCGACAAGGTCACCGTCTACGGGCCGTTCGGCGAATTCTTCGCCCGGGAGACCGACAACGAAATGGTCTTCATCGGCGGCGGAGCGGGGATGGCGCCGATGCGGTCGCATATCTTCGACCAGCTGCGCCGGATCAAGACCAAGCGCAAGATCACCTTCTGGTACGGCGCCCGGTCCCTGCTGGAAGCCTTCTACGTGGACGAATTCGACCGGTTGCAGAAAGAGAACCCCAACTTCACGTGGCATCTGGCGCTGTCCGATCCGCTGCCCGAGGACAACTGGACGGGGCCGACCGGCTTCATCCACAACGTCCTGCACGAGAACTATCTGAAGACGCACCCCGCCCCCGAGGACTGCGAATACTACATGTGCGGCCCGCCGATGATGACCGCCGCCGTCTTCAAGATGCTGGAGAGCCTGGGAGTGGAGCGTGATAATATTTTCCTGGACGACTTCGGCGGCTGACGCCGGGAGGATGGGACGCGGGCTGGCCGGTGTCGCCCTTGCCGTCCTCTTGGCGGCCTGCGACGGCGAGAGCGTCCAGGACTTCGGCGGGGCGACCATGGGCAGCACCTTCCGGGTGCAGTACGTGGCGACCGGCAAGACCCCGAAGACGGAACGCCTTCGCGCGGGGGTGCAGGGCATTCTCGACGATCTCGACCGCGCCGCCTCCACCTACCGCGCGGATTCCGACGTGGCGCGTTTCAACGCCGCGCCCGCCGGAACCTGCCTGCCGATGCCCGAAAGCGTCGTCGCGATGTTCGGCTATGCCGAGACCCTGCACCGCGAGAGCGAGGGCGCGTTCGACATCACCCTGCTGCCCGCGCTGTCCGCCTGGGGGTTCGGTCCGCGCGGCGCGGTTTCCCGCCGTCCCGCGCCGGAGCAGCTGGAGGCGCTGCGCGGCGTCGTCGGCATGAAGCACATCCGCGTCGATCCCGCCGACCCCAAGGCCCTGTGCAAGGACGCCGAAGCCAGCATCGAGTTCAACAGCATCGCCGCCGGATACGCGGTGGACCGGATCGCCGCCTATCTCGAAGCGCAGGGGGTTGGCGGTTTCCTTGTCAACGTCACCGGCGAAATTCGCGCCAAGGGACGGAAACCCGACGGTTCGGCCTGGCGCATCGCCCTCGAGGCTCCGATATCCCATGCACGGGTGGCGCAGCGCATCGTGCCGCTGGAGGACATGGGCGTTTCCACCTCGGGCGACTATCGCAACTATTTCGAGGAAGGCGGGGTGCGTTATTCGCATACCCTCGATCCGCGCACTCTGTCGCCGGTGACCCACACCCTGGCGGCGGTGTCGGTGGTTTGCGAAACCGCCCTGGAGGCGGACGGGCTTTCCACCCTGCTGATGGCCCTGGGGCCGGAACGGGGTTACGATTTCGCGGTCCGCCATCGCCTGGCGGCGTTTTTCGTCACCAGCGCCGGAGGCGACGACGCGGGCAACCGCACCTTCGCCGCCCGTGGCACCCCCGAATTCGAATCGCGTTTTTCCGCGTTGAAAGGAAGTCCATGATCTGGTTGATCGCGTTCGGCGTCATGCTGGTGGTGGTGGCCGCCATGGCCATCGGGGTAATGGCCGGTCGCAAGCCCATCGCGGGGTCCTGCGGCGGCATCTCCATCCTCGGGCTCGACAAGGAGCCCTGTCCCTACTGCGGCGGCGAGCAGGAGAACTGCAAACGCCGTTCGCGGGACGACGCGGAAGACGCCTGACCTCTCGCTCAGTCTCCTAAAAAGTCGGCGACGTGCCGGGCAAGGTCGGCGACGCGGGGCGGTTGCAGCATCTGGCCGTGGGTGCCGTCGATCCAGCGCAGATCGACGCCGCCGTCCGCCAGGGGCTTCCAGCCGCTGAAGTCGTCTCCGGGGATGCCGGGGGCGGCGGCGGTGGGGATGCGGGGGCGGACCAGCAGAATGCGCCCGTCGAAGCGGCGGGGGCGATAGCGCACCGCCGCCAGGGCGTTGTTCTGGAAAACGCCGAGCAAGCGGCGCATCCCCTCGCGGTCGGCGTCGTCGGGCAGCAGGTTGGAGCCGCGTCCCCGTTCCAGCAACAGGTCGAGGCGCTGCTCGGGGGCAAGGGGGCGCAAGGTCTCGGCATCGACGATGCCGAGTTCGTCGAACAGGGCGGCCAGGTATTCGGCCTCGTCCTTGCGCAGCATCTCGCGCACCGGGTCGGGCACCGCGATGGCGTCGAACAGCAGGACGGCCTTCACCGCGCCGCCGGCGCGGGCGGTTTGCCGCGCCGCCTCGAAGGCGATCTGGCCGCCGAAGCTCCACCCGGCCAGGATCACCGGGCCGTCCGGCAGATGGCCGCGCAGGGCGTCCAGATAGGTCGCCGCCATGTCCTCGACCGTCGGCAGCAGGGGCTGGCCTTCCTCCAGGCCGAAGGATTGCACCATGAACAGCGGCCGGTCCGGCCCCAGCAGCTCCGCCAGCGGCTGATAGCACAGCACGTTGCCGCCCACCGGGTGGAAGCAGACGATCGGCGTCTTGCCGCCGTCGGGGTTGATCGCCACCACCGGATGCCAGTCGGAGCGGCGGGCCCGCGCCTGGATGCGTTGCGCCAGGCGGGCGACGGTGGAATGGGCGAACAGGTCGGCGAGCGGCAGGCGCAAATCGAAGGCGGCCTGGATTTTCGACAGCAGGCGCACCGCCAGCACGCTGTGGCCGCCCAGGGTGAAGAAGTCGGCTTCCGCGTCCTCGACCGGGAAGCCCAGAACCTCGGACCACAGGGCGGCGAGGCGCTTTTCGGTGTCGTCGGCGGGGGGCGGACCGGTTTGGCCGATGGCGCCGGGCTGGGGCGCGGCAGGCGCGCCTCGTCCAGCTTGCCGTTGGGGTTGAGGGGAAGCTCCGTCAGCGTGGTCAGCCACGACGGCACCATGAAGGGTGGCAGGCGGGCGTCGAGTTCGGCCTTGCAGGCGGCGACGTCGAAGCCCTCGCGCGGCACGATATAGGCGGCGAGAACCGGGTTGCCGTCGCCCGCCGGATCGACCGCCGCCACGGCGGCGCGGCGCACCAGGGGGTGGGCGGCGACCGCCGCCTCGACCTCGGCGAGTTCGATGCGGTTGCCGCGAATCTTCACCTGCCGGTCCTCGCGCCCAAGGAAGGCGAGGATCCCCCCCGGCAGCCAGCGTCCGATGTCGCCGCTGCGGTACCAGCGATGCCCCTCCGCGTCGGCGACGAAGCGCCGCGCGGTCTGTTCCGGGTCGTTCAGATAGCCGCGCCCGACGCCCGCGCCGCCGATCCAGATTTCCCCCGGAATGCCTTCCGGCAGGGGGCGTCCGGCGGCGTCGCGAATTTCGATCCGCGCGCCGCGCAAGGGCAGGCCGATCGGCGGCGGCAGGATTTCGCTCCAACTGGCGGCGGTCATGATGTGCTGGCAGGCGGCGACGCAGGTCTCGGTCGGACCGTAGGCGTTGACCACCCGCGCGTCGCGGTGCCCGGGGATGGCATAGAAGCGGCGCGGCAGGTCCGCCGCGACCGTCTCGCCGCCCAGCAGGAAGGTCCGCGCCGAGGTCGCGGTCCCGGTCTCGGTCCAGTGATCGACCAGCAGGCCGAACAGGCTCGGCGTCGGGTCGCACAGGTCGATGCGGCGCGCCTCGACGAAGGCGTGCAGGCGGGCCGGATCGCGCTTCGTCTCCTCGCCGGGGATGTGGACGGAATGGCCGTTGAGCAGGGTGGCGAACAGTTGCTTGACCGAACTGTCGAAGGCGAACGACGCGATGCACGAGACGTTCAGGCCGCGCTCCGGGCGCAGCGGCGCGAACAGGGTCTCGCCGACGTGGCGGGCGAGATTGACCACCGAGCGGTGTTCGATCATCGCGCCCTTGGGGTCGCCGGTGGTGCCGCTGGTGAAAATCGCATAGGCCAGCCGGTCGGGCGCGGGAGGCGGCGGCGGCGGCGGGGCCGCCGCGTCGAGGGCGTTTCCGCCGTGACGGAACTTCGTCGGCCGGGCGGCGGGGGCGGTTTCGTCGGCGCGGATGATCAGGTCGTAGGCATAGCGGGCAGGCTCGAATCCGGGGGCCTCGACCGCGCCGAACTCCAACCGCGCGCCGCCCCGTTCCGCCGCCCAGTCGGAAAAGAAGGCGCGGGGGACGAACAGGTCCTCGGCGAAGTCGAGAAGGGTGCGGTATCCCTCTCCGGCGTGTTCGCGGGCGAAGGCTCGCAGGTCGGCCAGATAGCCGTCCCGCCGGTCGAGGTCCCAGACGCTGCCCGCCAGCACCGCGCCGCCGGGGGCCAGCAGCGCCATCGCCTTGTCGAGGACTTGCCGCAGATAGGAAAATCCCGGGAAGTTCTCGATGACGCTGTTGAGGACGATCAGGTCGAAGGACCCGGCGGGGAAGACGTCGATGTCGTGCGCCGCGATCTGGCGGGCGGTCACCTGGGTCAGGCCGTGGGCGCGGGCATGGGTTTCCACCCGTTCGACGTTGCGGCGGGCGATGTCGGTGGCGACGTAGGCGGCGGCGAGCGGCGCGACGTGACGCATGGTGAAGCCCGAGGCGCAGCCGATTTCCAGCACCCGCGCGCCGGGGCGCAGCAAAGCCGCCGCCTTGCGGCGGGCGTTGTCGCCGAAGGCGGCCATCGCTTCGGCGGGGATGGGTTCCCCGGTGAAGGCGCTTTTCCAGCCCCCGGCGGCGATGTCGTCGGCGGCGTCGCCCGCCAGATGCTCCCACAGCTCGCCGTTCATCATCACGCCGGGGGATTCGACGATCTCGTCAACGGTTTCGGCGTCGATCAGCAGGACATGGGTCAGCGCCGGGCATTGCCAGTGCAGGCGGTGCAGGTCGCGGGCGAGGGAGGACTGCGAGATCGCGAGAGGCGCGCCGGACAGATCGAGGATGCGCCGCCGCCGCTCCAGCGGCAGCACCGGATCGACCGGAACGTAGGCGCACCCCGCCTTCATCGCCCCCAGGGCGGCGGCGAAGCGGCGGTCGCGGTCGAACATCAGGCCGATCGGGGTTTCCGCCGCCAGCCCCAGGCCGCCGACGAACCCGGCGACGCGGTCCGACAGGCGGTCGAGTTCGGCATAAGTCAGCGCGCCGGTTTCGTCGGCGACCGCGACGCGGTCGGGGAACGCCGCCGCCATCCGGGCGAAGACGGCGGGGATGGACTCGTCCGGCGGCGCGGCGTCGGCGTCTGGCGCGGCGGGGCGGGAAATCCCGGCATCGAGAAACAGATCGCCGATTTTCATGACCGGGTCTCCGTCGGGTTCGGTTCCGAAGCCACCGCCGCGGCGACGCGCCGCAGATAGTCGAGCCAGCGCTCGGCGGCGGCGGCATCGACGATGTCGGTGTCGTATTCCATGGCGAATTCCATGCGGTCGTCGTCCTCGATGAAGAACAGGATCAGGTCGTGCTTGGCGGCGGCGGCGTCGATCAGGGGCCGCAGTTGCCGGTCCAGGGCATCCGGCGCGGCGCGGCGCAGCGGCAGGCCGTTGCCGTCATCCGACCGCAAGGCGTCGAAGCGCTGGTATTCGAACACCACGTTGATCAGCGGCTGCCGGTTGGATCGGCGCTGCGGCGCGACGTCGCGGACCAGCAGGTCGAACGGGTAGTCGCGGTGGTCCATCGCCTCGACGATCGCCGCCTGCGCCTGATCGATCAGGGCGTCGATCTCGGTCTCCGCGTCGAGGCGCAGGCGCACCGGCAGGACGTTGACGAAAAAGCCGATCAGGCCTTCCATCTCGGCGCGGTCTCGTCCGGCGACGCCCATGCCGACCACCATGTCGGCCTGCCGGGTCAGGCGGAACAGCAGGGCGGCGAACAGGCCCAGGCCGACGGCGGACATCGTCGCCCGGCGGGCGTGGGCCAGGGCGCGCAGGCCGTCCGCGACCGGGCGCGGCAGATCGGCGCGGCAGGTCGCGCCGCGATAGGACTGCACCTCGGGAACCGGGCGGTCCGAGGGCAGGGCGATGCGGTCCGGCGCGCCGTCCAGGCGATGCCTCCAGAACCCGGCGGAGGCCGACCAGTCCCGGCCCCGCTGCCAGACCGCGAAATCCTTGTAGGCGATGGGCAGGGGCGGCAGCGCGGCTGCCGCGCCGTCGCGGGCGGCGGCGTACAGGGCGGACAACTCGCGCGTCAGGATGCGCGACGACCAGCCGTCGCCGACGATGTGGTGCAGCGCCAGCAACACCAGGACGTCGTCTCCCGGCAGGCGGATGATGCGGGCGCGCAGCAGCGGCGGGTGGGCCAGGTCGAAGCGCGCCGCGACCTCGCGCCGGGCGATCGCCAGGGCTTCCCCGACGGCGTCGGGGTGGGCGCGAAGGTCGTCCTCCGCCACCGGGGGCGGGGCGTCGGCGGCGATGCGCTGGACGATCAGGCCGTCCGCCGTCTCGAAGCCGGTGCGCAGGGGCTCGTGCCGTTCGCCCAGGCGGCGCAGCGCCTCGCCGAGGGTCTGGGCGGAGATTTCGCCGGTGCAGCGGAAGGCAAAGGCGATGGTGTAGGCGGCGGAGCCCCGGTCCATCTGGTGCAACAGGTACAGCCGCTGCTGCGCGTGGCTGGCGGGATAGACCTCGGCCTTCGGGGCCTGGGGAATCGCCGCCTCGGGACCGGCGGCGGCGATCCGGCGGGCGAGGGCGGCGACGGTGGGGGCGGCGAAGAATTCCGCCATTTTCAGGCGCACCCCGGCGCGCTCGGCGATGCGGTTGACCACCCGGATGGCTTGCAGGCTGTGGCCGCCGAGGTCGAGGAAATCGGCGTTTCGGCTCTGCACCGGCTGGTCCAGAACCTCGGACAGAATCTCGGCGATCAGGCGTTCCGCATCGTCGGCGGGGGGCTCGGCGTCCGCGCCGCCGTCCGTTCCCAGCGGGGCGATCCCGTCGAGGAGGCGCAACAGCTCGTCCCGGTCGGTCTTGCCGTTGGGGGTCAGCGGAATCTCCGGCAGGGCGTACCACCGGCTTGGCACCATGGCGGCGGGCAGCCGTTCACCCAGCCAGGCGCGCAGATCGGCCAGGGGCGGCAGGCCCGGCGCATCCTTCAGGCAGGCGACGATCCGGCCCTCGTCGTCGTCGCGGCGGAACAGCGCCGCCGCCAGACCGACGCCGGGATGGCGCAGCAGGGTCTGTTCGATTTCGTCCAGTTCGATGCGGACGCCGCGCAGCTTGATCTGTCCGTCGCGGCGACCGCCGAATTCCAGCAGGCCGTCGTCGCGCCAGCGGCCCAGGTCGCCGGTCCTGTACAGGCGCTTCCCCGGTTCCTCGGGGTCGGCGACGAAGGCGGCGGCGGTCAGGTCGGGGCGGTTCCAGTATCCCGCCGCCAGACCGTCGCCCCCGGCGTGAATTTCCCCCCAGACCCCGATCGGCGCGCGGCCCCCCCTGGGGGTCGAGAACCTTGACCACGGTGTTGGGGATGGGGCGCCCGATCGGCATCGACGGCGCGTCCAGGTCTTCGGCGCGGATGCGGTGCACCGTGGTGAAGGTGGTGTTCTCGGTTGGGCCGTAGCCGTTGAAGAAGGCGACCCCGGGGCAGGCTTTCGCGGCGCGGCGGGCGTGCTCGACGCTCATCGCCTCGCCGCCGCTGGCGAACCCCCGCAGACCCCGGAAGCTGGCCGGGTCGACATCGACCTGACGGTTGAACAGGCTGGTGGTCAGGAAGGCGACGTCGGCGCGGTGGCGGCGGAACGCGGCGGCGAGGCGCGCCGGGTCGAGCAGGTCTTCGCGCGGCGCCACGCAGACCCGCGCGCCGTTCAGCAGCGGGCTCCAGATTTCCAGGGTGGAGGCGTCGAAGGCCAGGGGGCCGGTCTGCATCACCGCGTCGCCGGGGCCGATCCGGACGTAGTCGTCGTCGGTCGCCAGCCGGATCACGCCGCGCGCCGTCACCAGCACCCCCTTCGGCGTGCCGGTGGAGCCCGAGGTGTACATCAGACAGACCGGGCGGTCCTCGGGCGCGGCGTCGTCCGGCGATGCGGGCAGCCGGACGGGCGGCAGATCGGCGTCGGCGCGGGTCAGGGTCTCCGCCGCGAGCAGGCGGTGCCCGCCGTCCGCCAGGGCGCGCCGCCCGGCGGCGTCGGCGATCACCGTGCCGCATCCGGCGTCGGCGAGGATCGTCGCGTGGCGTTCGGCGGGGTGTTCGGGGTCGAGGGGGACATAGATCGCCCCGGCGGCGGCGATGCCGACCAGCGCCGCCACCGCGTCGGCGTCGCGGGCGAGCAGCAGGCCGACCCGGTCCCCCGGCCCGACGCCCGCGTCGGCAAGTTCGTGGGCGATGCCGTTGGCGCGGCGGGCGAGGCCGCGATAGCTCAGGCGGGTATGCTCGTCCTCGACCGCGATGGCCTCGGGACGCGCCGCCACCTGCTCCAGGAACAGGTCGTAGAGGCCTTTTCCGGTTGGCAGGGGGGCGTCGCGCCGCGCTCGAATCCGCGAATCCGCGCCGCTTCGTCCGGCGGCAGCAGGGGCAGGCCGCCGATCGTGGCCTCCGGCGGCGCGGCGATCAGGGCGTCGAGAAGGACGGCGAAGCTCCGTCCCAGGCGCTCGATCCGCGCCCGGTCGAACAGGTCGGCGTAGTATTCCAGGGAGACCGAAATCCGGTCGGGCAGGTCGCGGACGAAGATCGACAGGTCGTTCTTGCAGGATTCGCGGGTCAGCCCGATCAGCGTCGGGGCGTCGCCGCCGGAGCCTTGCGCGAAATTCATGTAGGACAGCGTCACCTCGGACAGCAGGGTGCGGTCGGGCGCGGCGGGCGGGGCCAGGTCGCGCAGCAGCGGCCCCAGGCCGTAGGCGCGGTGGCGCAACGCCTCGGCATGGTCGGCCTGGACGCGGTCGATCAGCGCGCCGACCGCGTCCCCGGCGCGGACGGTCTGGCGCAGCGGCAGCAGCGACACCATCATCCCGGGGACGCCCGCGAAGCCGCCGTCGTCGCGGCGGTCGGACGGCACCGGAAGGACGATGTCCTCGGCCCCGGTCAGGCGGTGGATCAGCGCCATCCAGGCGGCCAGCACCACCGCGAACGGCGTCGCCCGGCGGTGGGCGGCGAAGGCGCGCAGGGCGTGGGCGGCGGCCTCGGGCAGGGTGAAGCTCACGGTGTCGCCGCGCCAGGTGTGAACCTTCGGGCGTCGGCGGTCGGCGGGCAGGTCGAGCCTGGGCAACGCCCCGGCGAAACGCGACAGCCAATAGTCGCGGTCTTCCGCGCGCTGGCGGGCGTTGTCCGTCTGGCGGCTCCACCAGGCGTAATCCTTGAACTGCCGGTCGAGGGGGGGGGAAGGGTTTCCCCCGCGCACAGCCGGGCGAGGTCGCCCGCCAGCAGCTCGATGGTCAGGCCGTCGGCCAGGGCGTGGTGGAGGTCGATGAACAGGGCCTGTCCGTCGCGCAGGCGGACCCGTTCCAGCCGCACCGGCGGCCCGGAACGCAGGTCGAAGGGGCGGACGCGGCAGGCGGCGATGGGGTCGGCCGCGTCCCGCAGGTCCACCGTCGGCAGCGCCACCGGTCGGGGCGGAAGGACTTCCATGCGCCAGTCGTCGCCGTCGCGGTAGAGGCGGGTGCGGAGGATCTCGTGGCGGGCGACCAGCGCGTTCGCCGCCGTCTCCAGCCGTTCCGGGTCGAGATCGGCGGGCAGGACGATCAGATTGGGCAGGTTGAAGGCGGTTCCCATCTCGGCGGACTCTTCGGAGAGGAGAACGTCCAACTGCTCCCAGCCGACCGGATAATCGGCGGCCGGCGGCGCGGCGCGCGGCGTCGCGGCGGGGGCGGCCTTGTCGCGCAGGATGCGGGCGAGCCCGGCGGGGGTCGCCGCGCCCAACAGGTCGGGCAGGGTGGCGGCGAGGCCGAGGTCGCGGACGATGCGATCGACGATCTGCATGCCCGAGATCGAATCGCCGCCCAGGGCGAAGAAATCGTCGTCCGCCGCCACCGAGGGATAGCCCAGAACCTCGGCCCAGATCGTTGCGACGGCGGAGTCCAGAACCCTGCCGGGGGCCTGGGCGGCGGCGGGCGGCGGCGTTTCCTGGGACGACGGAAGCTCCGGCGGCGCGGCGAATCCCGGATCGGCCACCACCGCCTGCGCCGCGTCCAGGGCGATCGCCCGTCGCCAGACCCGCGCCGCCTCGGCGGGGGAAATCGTGGTCTCCGCCATCGCCGGAATCTTCGACCGCGCCCCCATGCCGACCTCGGCGATGCGGCACCAATCGATCGCCAGGGCGGGACGTCCCTCGGCGCGCCGCCACAGGGCGAAGGCGTCGGCCCAGGCGTTGGCGGCGGCATAGGCGGTCTGACCCGGCGCGCCGACCAGTCCGGTCAGCGAGCCGAAGATGACGAAGGCTTGCAGCGGATCGTCGCGGGTCAGGCGGTCGAGGTGGCGCGCGCCCTCCAGCTTGGGGGCGAGCACGGCGGCCATCTCGGCGTCGGAACGGGTGGCGAGGAAGCCGCCGTCGGCCACCCCGGCGGCGTGGACGATCGCGGCGATCGGCCCCATCTCGGCGCGGATGCGCTCCAGGCAGGCGGCCAGGGCCGCCGGGTCGGCGACGTCGCAGGCATAGGCGCGGTGGCGGACGCCCTTGTCCGTCAGTTCGGAAAGGCGGCGGGCGCGCGCCGTCGCCTCCGCGTCGTCGCCGACGACGCGGCCCTGGCGACCGATCAGGGCCAGAGCCACCCGTCCCCCGGCGGCGAAGTTCTCGGCCAGGGACAGGGCGATGCCGCCCAGGCCGCCGGTGACGACGCAGCAGCCCGAGGACGGCCAGCGGGCGGCGGCCTCCGCCGCCTCCGCCGCCGGAACCAGGGCGCGGACATAACGGCGGCCCCGCCGCAGCATCGCCACCGGGGCCGGGCCGGGCGATCCGAAGGCGGCGAACTCCGCCGCGATCTCCGCAGCGGACGGGGGTTCGTCGATGTCCAGATAGCGCAGGGCGAGCAGCGGTTCCTCCCACGCGGCGGCCAGGACCGCGCCGGGAACCAGGGCGGCATCGGGATCGACGGGTTCGCCGTCCAGCCCATAGGCGCGGGGCGCGACCGCCAGAACCCGCAGCTTGCCCCGCAGGCCGCGCATCACCCCGCGCAGCAGACCGACGCAGGCGGCGAAGGGGTCGCGCCGGGTGTCCGGAACCAGCAGGATGTCGGTGGCCGCCGCCACCGCCGCCGCGTCCGCCGCGTCGGCGCGTCCGGCCAGCAGCCCCGCCGCGTCGAGGGCGCGGGCGATGGGGTCCACCGCCGCGCCGTCGCCGATCAGCAGGATGCGCTCCGGCCGCGCTCCGGCGGGCGGCGGGGCCTCGGTCCAGACCGGCAGCGCCAGGGGCGGCTCCCGCCGCGCCGGGCCGAGGCTGGCGAAGCGCAGGCCGCGCAACGCGGCGAGGACGCGGCCGTCGGCGGGATCGAACAGGGTGACGTCGGCGATCAGCCGCTCGGCGGAGACCTCGCGCCGCACCGCGTGGGCGGCGACGCGCGGCGGCAGGGGCAGGGCGACGGACAGGGAGTCGCACCCGGCGGGAACCCGTCCGGCGCGGTCGAGAACCAGGCTGGCGGCGACGTCCAGCAAGGCCGGGTCGTCGCCTTCGGAAGACCGCAATTCCGCCATGATTTCGCCTTCGTCCGGCGTCGTCCACAGGCCGGTCAGGCAGTCCCAGCGGGAGCTCACCGTCAGGGGGCCGTGGGATGCGGGCGCGGTCGTCGGCTTCGCCCGCGCGCAGCGCGTCCGCAGGGCGGCGACGTCCACCTTGCCTAGGTCGCCGCGCGGGACCAGCGTCGCCTCGGCGAAGGTCCGCCAGCCGCCCCGACCGTCGGCGCGGCGTCCGCCCAGGGTCAGCGAGAGGGACCCTCCCGTCGCGTCGATCTCCAGGCTGGCGCCGCCCGGCGCGATCTCGTCCGGGCGCAGGGGGCGCAGCCAGCGGACGTCGCGGAGGGCGACCTCTCCCAGTCCCGCCGCCCGGGCGGCGGCGGCGAGGCCGGGCAGCGCCATGCCGACCAGGGTCGGACGTCCCTCCAGCCGGTGTTCGGCGATCGGCCAGTACGCGGGGTGGTGAACGTCGAAGGAAAGCGCCCAGCCGTTTTGCGTCGGCGTCGCCGCGCCGAGGGGGCCGTGGGACCGCGTCGCCGCCGCGCGGCGGGAGAAATCGGGGCGGCAGGGGATGCGGGCGAAGGGCGTCGGCGGCAGATGAACCCGGCGTGCGGGGACGTCGCCGGGCCAGGACAGGTCGGCCCCCGCCAGATAGGCGGCGGCGGCGGCGCGCAGGCGCTCCGGGTCCGACGCCGAGACGCCGACGACGCACCACCCGGAAGGGGACGGCGCGGGCGGCGCGGGCGGCGCGGCTTCGAGGACGACATGGACGTTGATGCCGCTCAAGCCGAAGGAGCTGACCCCGGCGCGGCGCGGGCCGCCCCGGTCAGCGCGTCGGGCGGCAGGCGGGCGGGAATCGCCTTGGCGACGGCCTGTCGCGCGCCGTCGCCGAGGGACAGGAATGGCCCATGTATCCTGCCGCTCGGCGGCAGGGTCGCGGCGGGGAAGGCGACCAGACCGGCCTCCAGGGATTGGGGCAGCGGCACGCGGATGCGCAGTTCCCCGAAGGCGCCGCGCATCGCCGCGACCTTGACCGGGAAGCCGCGATTGCTCCGCGCCTCGGTGACGACGATCGCGACCTCCGCCACCGCCGCGTCGGCGAGCGACGCTTCCGGCAGGTGGCCGAGCGCGGCGATGGCATAGAGCGCTCCGTGCGCCGGAGAGACATGGGCCAGGCTGCCCGCCATCCACATCGGCGGAATGCGCGGGGCGAGGGCGGTGGGCAGGGACCGGGCGTCCAGAAGGTCTCGCGCCGTCCGGGAGTCGGCCATGTCCGCCACGTCCTGGGTTCCCAGATTGACGTCGTGCCGCAACGGCGTCAGGAGTTCCAGTTCGTCGTCGGTGGGCAGAAGCAGAGCGCGCCCAAGTCCGGCGGTCGCCCAGGCGGCGGCGGTCGCGTCGGGTGGCGGCGTTTCCGGGCGCATCCGCGCCGCCCGCGCGGCATAGGCGACCGCGCCGTCGCGGATGCGGGCGCACAGGGCGGTCTGTTCGGGGGGCGCGAGTCGGTTTCGCGGAGCGCTCCGCCATCCTTGTCGTAGCCGCCGACCGAGCCGCAGGGCGCGGAGCTGATCTGTTCCAGGATCGCGATGTTGGAGAGGAGCGCATGGCGCGGCGCGGGCAGAAGCACCGTTCCGGAAATCAGGCCGGTGGCGGTGTCGGGTGCGCCGATCGCGGCGATATCCTCGTCGACGGAGATCAGGTAGATGCCGTGAAGGCGGTGCGACAGGCCTGCGAGATCGAAGACGCGGCGCAGCGCCTTCTGCACCGTCCCCGAATAGCCGAGATCCACCAGGACGAGGTCGGTGCAGGCGTCGAAATCCGGAATCTCGCGCCGCAGATGGGCGAGCAGGCGCTGCCGTCCTTCGCGCGCCAGCGTCGCCAGTTCCCTTCTGGTCAGCAGATGGGGCAGATCGGCGGCGAAACCGGCGCCATCGACGATGCCGTCTTCGGCGCGGGCGAAGTACTTGCGCAGGCGCGGCGTGTCTCGTTTGAGGAAATTTCTTGCGGAATCAAGGTCTAGCCCGTCGATGCGGCAGAAGAATTCCGCCATGGCGCGGGCATCGTCCGCCGCCGAAAGCAGGGCGGTGCGGCGGTTGACCTCGACATAGGCGGCGGCGGGATGGCCGCACGCCGCCCAGACCGCGTGGGGCAGGAAGCCGTCGCGGGCGATGAAGACGACGGCCGCCTTCCGACCAGGGATGCTGCCGATTTCCGTCGCGCGGGCGGCGGCGAAGTCGGTGAAGGCCGTCAGCACCGGCCCGATGACGCGCGCTCCGTAGGCGAAGGCGGCGTCCGGCATCTCCAGACCGGCGAGGACTTTCCGCCGCAGGGTCCGCGCGCCCCGGTCGAGGCGCATCGCCGGGGCGGTCGCCGCGCAGGCGGAGCGGAACACCGCGTCTTCCCGCGACAGGATCGCCGCCAGCGCCACATCGCATTGCGGGGCGTGCAGGGCGCGGATGCCCAATCGGCGGGCGCTGTGTACGTCGCTGGCGGGGTTGTCGCCGATGTGCAGGGCGGCGGTGGCGGAGAGCTTTTGTTGCCGCAGGTACAGGTCGAACAGTCCGTTCCCCTTGCCGACGCGGTGATCGGACGAGGCATAGAGAAAATCCCAGTCCCGGCCGGGAAGGCCGATGCGCAGCAGCGCCGCGATTTGCTCCCCGCTCCAATAGGTGTCGGAGAGGAATCCGACCCGCAGTCCCCGTTCTTGGGCCGCGTCGAACAGCCGCAGGATGTCGGGGTCGGCGTGGCAAAGGTCTTCCTCGGCGCGGGTTTCCGCCGCGATCAGAGACTCCGGGCGATCGATGCCGAATAACCGACAGGGAAAACGGGCATAAATCTCGGCGATGCCGACCTCGGGGGAGCCATGCTTAGCAAAAGCCGCCTTGCGCGCCGCGTTTTCGGCGATCCGCCGATGTTGGACGAACGCTTCGGCGTGGCCGGGGCTTCGGCTGGAGACCGGGGCAAGCTGGAAAGCGCGTTCGAACACGCCGTTCGGGTCGGTGCAGCGGCGCGAGAGCATGGTGTCGAATACGTCGAACGAAATCGATTCCGCGCCGCCTTCGGCGATCAGATGCAGCGCTTCGGTCAGCACCGTCTCGCGCGGGGCCTTGGGGGCGTCCTTCATCGGTCGCTCCGTGGCGGGGCCGCGCATTGGCGCTCCGCTGCGTCGATGCAATCGTCCAGGGCGGCGCGGTCTTCGTCGCCGAGGGCCGCGTCGCGCCCGCGCGTCAGGTGCGGCAGGGCCTGTTCCGGCAGTCCCGCCAGGAACAGCGCCACCCCCAGGTTCATCGCGATCGCCGGGGTATCGTCCGTGTCTTGCGCCCGCAGGAAACGCTGCGCCGCGCGCCAGGGCTGGCCGAGGTCGAGCAGGGCCAGCGCCTCGGCGGACCAGTCCTCCGCCGTTCCGCCGTTCCGTCGCCGCCGGGTCGCCACGGCCAGGGGGGCGCGGTCGTGGCCGGGTTCGGCGGTCGCCACGGCGCGCAGGGCGCGGATGTCGAACAGGTGGCAGAAATCCTCGCCGAGGATCGGGTCGCGCAAGACCTCCAGCAGGGCCTCGTGCTCGGGGTGGGCGGGATCGCCGACGTTGCCGTCGGCAAAGCGTTCCCGCAAATGCGTTCCGGTGTTTTGCAGCAGATAGAACAGGACGGCGTCGCAGCCGAAGCGTCGCGCCATCGCCGCGAGCTCCGGCATTTCGACATAGTTGTCCGCCTGTACCGTCATGTTCACTTCGTATCGCCGCAGCACGCCGCGCGCCCGCAAATCCCCCAGGAATTCCAGGTTGCGCATCAGGACGTCCCAGCGGCCCGGTGGGCGCAATCTTGCATAGGTAAAGGCCGATGCGGCATCGACCGAAACGCAGACCGACAGTTCGTGCCGTTCCAATCCGCGAAAGCGTTCCCAGGTTTCGCGGCCCATCAGGATGCCGTTGGTGTAGATCGCTAGAGCGAGGGGTGCGGTCTGTGGCGCGGCGAGCCGGGAGAGGATGTCGCGGTAATGGGGGCTGGCCCAGGGGTCTCCCTGTCCCGCGATGGAAATCTTGCGCAAATCGCCAGAGGCGATGACCGGGAAAAGCACCCGCTCGCTGATGGAGTCCAGGGCCTTGCGCCTTTCCCCGGTGACCGCGATCGGGCCGCTTCGGCATGAGGGGCAGGCGAGATTACAGGTCAGGTCGTGGGCGAGAAAGACGTGGCGGGGACCGTGCGGCAGATGGGTGATGCCGCCGTCGATGGCGGCGCGCAGGTCGGGGTCGCGGATGTCCTCGCGGCGCGGCAGGCTACGGTTGACGATCAGGGCGCAACGGTCCTTGCGGCAATGGCGGAAGCTGCCGTCGAGGATTGAGCGCCGCATCTCTTGCGCGGCGGCGCCGTTCCAGATCGCGCCGATGTCCGAGGCGCGGACGTTTCCCAGCCTCTGATGCGTCCAGATCGAACAGCAGGGGGCGACGTTTCCGTCGGTCAGAACCTCGAAGTGCGCGAAGGGTTCGGCGCAGAAACGTTCGTTGAGGTCGTCGTCGGCGATTTTTCCCTCCCTCGCGGCGGCGCGTCTTACAGATAGTCGAGGACGCTGATGCTCTTCAGCGACGACAGGGTGGCGAAGGAGGCCTGTAACAGCACTTCCTGCTGCGCGACCTTGGCGCTGGCCTCGGCGACGTCGATCTGGGTCAGGCTTTCCAGGGCCTCGTTGGCGTAGATCTGGAACTCGGTCTGGCCGTCGACGATGGTGTTCAACGCGTCGGTCTGGTTGGAGAGGGTTTCCTGAATTTCTCCCAGGCCGGTGGTGGCGGTGCCGAGCAGGTCGAAGGCCGATTGCATGGTGGCGGTATCGGCGGGATCGGTGGTCATGGCCTCGAGCATGGACAGGGCGCGCAGAACCTGTTCGAACGCCGCCTCGTCGGCGGTGACGCCATAGGATTTGCCGCTGCCGCTGTCGACCATCACCGCGGCGAGGGTGTCGCTGCCCTGGTAGTAGTCGGTGTCGGCGCTGCCGGTGGTGGGGTCGTAGTCGGTGTCGGTCAGGTCCACCGGCTTGGTCTGGGCGGAGGTGCCGGAGAAAAGGTAACTGTCGGCGTATTTGGTGTTGAGCAGATCGACCACGTCTTCCAGATATCCGGCGGCGGCGGATTGCACGGTGGACGCATCGCTGACCGTGCCGTCGAGCCCGGAAGAGATCGCGACCCGCATCTTTTCGACGATGTCGGCGATGGTGCCGACGGTGGAATAGGCTTCCTCCAGCTTGCTGGCGGCGTTTTCCGCCTGGGTGGCCAGATGCTCCGAGGTCTCGATGTCGGCCTTCAGGCTGATCGCCGCGCCCGCCTGGCCGTTCAGGCCGCTCAAGGATTCGGACTTGTTGCCGGAGGCTTGCTGGGTCAGCGCCTCGGCATAGGTGCTTTGCACCCGCATCGCCTGAGAAATCATCTGGGTGTTCATTCCCGCCGTCGATATCCGCATGGTTTGACCTCCGTCAGTTCATCATCGAGATCAGGCTGTCCCACATCTCTTGCGCGGCGGAGAGGATTTGCGCCGCCGCGTCGTAATCCTGCTGATAGGTGGTGAGCAGCGCGGTTTCCTCGTTGACGTTGATGCCGTAGGAATTGGAAAAGCTGGTGGACAGGCTTTCCGCCGTGGCGGCGCTTTTGGTCGCGGCGCTGGAGGCGGCGCTCGCCCGGTCGGCGAGGTCGTCGATCAGCGAACTCAGGTAGCTGGAGATCGAGGCGCTGGTCGCCGACAGGTTGCCCGCGTCGGCGAAACTGGTGGTGTCGGACAGCGCCGACCAGATGGTTTGCAGGGCGGAAGTATCGCCGCTTTCCGCCGAGGTCAGCGCCGCGTCGATGCCGGAGATCGCGGAGGAGACCGCGCCCGACAGGGCGTCCAGTTCCTCCTGCACCGCAGGCAGGACCTCGTCGCGCAGTTCGACCAGGGCGGCGATGGTGCCGCCGGAAATCGCGTTGGTGACGTCCTTGCCATCGACCATGATGCCGGAAATCGTGCCGCTGCCGTCGCTTTCGTAGGTGGCCGACGAGGTCAAGGTTCCGGTCGCGGTGTAGGACAGTTGGTGCACGGTGCTGGTCAGCAGCGCCTGGCCCGAGGTGGTGTAGATCTGCGTCGCCCCGGCGGTGGTGGTGAAGGTGGTGACCTCCATGTACTGGCCCAGGTCTTCCAGGGCGGCGCGACGCTGGTCCTCGAGATCCGATGTGGATTCGCCGTTCGCCTTTGCCTTGGTGATCTGGTCGTTGAGGTCGTCGATCTGGTGCAGAAGGTCGTTGACGCTTTCCACCGCCTCGGCGATTCCCTGGTCGGCGGAGGTGCGCGCCGACTGCACCGCGTCGGAGGCGTCGGCGATCGCGGCGTTCCAGTCGTCCACCGCCTCTTCCACCGCGGTCAGGGTGGTGGTGGACGGGTCGTCGATGGCGTCGGAAAGCGCCGTCTGCAAGGCGGTCAGGGTATCGGACAGTTCGCTGCCGTCGCTGGTGGTGCCGAGCGCGGTGACCACGGTCTCGTAATACGACGACAGAACGGAATCGTAGGACGATTGAGAAATCGCCTCGACCACGTCCTGGTGCAGTTTCTCGTCGACGTCGCTGCCGGTGCCGATGATGGTGACGCCGGTCGCCTGTCCGCCCACCGTCGAGGCGGTGACGTCGGCGGTCTTCTTGGTGTAGCCGGCGGTTTCGGCGTTGGCGATGTTGGTCGAGGCGAGCGCGATCCGCGCCTGCGCCACCGAAAGGCCGCTGTTCGCCGTGTTGATGATGCTGGCAATCGACATCGCCGGACCTCCCCTCGTCAGCGGTTCAGGCGCGCACGTGCAGGCCGCCGACGCGGCGCGCCATCGGCGGCAGGGTGTCGCCGGTGGCGCCGTATCCCGTCGCCTCGCGGCGCTCGCGTTCCGCCAGCGCCTGCATTACCGCCTCGACGCGAAGCGCGGTGGCGGCCTTGCGGGCGTTGAGCAGGGTCTGGTTTTCCTTCAGGCGGCGCACCAGGCCGCGAATGTCGCCTTCCAGGACCTCGGGGTCGAGGTCGCCCGCCGCATGCATCGCGGCGGCGCGGCGGCGCAGGGACTGGGTCAGCGCCGCATAGCGGTTGCCCAGGGTCTCCTTCCGTTCGACCATGGCCTGCGGCAGGGTTTCGGTGGGGATCGCCAGGATGGCGTTTTCCTCGTCCACCAGGGCGGTGAGTTCGCGTAAGACCGCGCAGAAGTCGGCGAGGGTCTTCTTGTCCAGGGAGGCGAGGGTGGCTTCGGACATGGCGGGTTCTCCGGTCAACGGGGGAAAAGGCGCAACGCCGCCGCCTGCCCATAGGCGGCGATGGCGCTGCGTCCGTGCAAAACCGTGGCGCGGCGCTTTTCCAGCTCCGCGTGGCGTCGTTCCAGCGCCTTCAGGCTCTGGCGCAGATCGACGATGACGCACAGCCGTTCCCGCAGGGGCGCGGACGGCGGCAGATCGTCGGCCTGGCGCCGCGCGATTTCGGCGCGTTTGAGCAGGCGGTCCATGCTGGTGCGTTCGCCGGTCATCGCGGTCACCGTTTGGCCGCCATCAGGTCGTCGTACATGTCGCCGACGGTGCTGATGATTTCGGATGCGGCGGAGTAGGCCTGCTGGGCGACGATCAGCTTGCTGAACTCGGTGGCGGTGTCGGTGGTCGATGACTCCAGCTCTCCGGCCTGGATCGATCCGGCCGACGCGCTGTCCGCTTCCACCAGATTGGCTTCGCCGGAATAGATGCTGGCGGAATAGACGGTGCCGGTCTTGGCCTCGAGGCCGTTGTCGTTGGCGAAGGTGGCCAGCGGAATCTTGTAGATCGTATAGCTGATGCCGTTGTCGAAGTTGGCGTAGACGTAGCCCGCCTCGTCGACGGTGACGCTCGAGAATTCGCCGAAGCGCAGGCCGTCCTGGACGACCTCTTTCAGGGTGATCGTCGGGTCCGAGGTGCCGTCTCCGGTGGCGTACTGGCTCAATCCGTCGGTCTTGTCCTCGGTGCCGACGTCATAGGCGATGGAACTGGAGGCCGCGCCGCTGCTCCAACCGGTGATGCCGATGGTGATGTCCGTGGTCGGGGTCGCCAGGGTGCCGTCGTCGTTGAAGGTGATGGCGGTGCTGGACAGGGTCACCGTGGTGGCGGTGTCGGTGACGCCGTCCGTGCTGGTGGCGGGCTGGCTGACCGACAGCGACCATGTGTTGGCGGCGCTCTTGGTGTAGGTCATGGTCAGGGTATAGGCGGTGCCCAGGCTGTCGTAGATTTCCGCGTCCACGGTGAAGGCGTCGCCGACTTCGGCGTCGGCGGGCAGGATCGCCTGGATCGACAGCTCGGTGGTGGCTTCCGCCGCGCCGGCATAGTCGTTGACGTTGATCGCCTCCAACCCGGCGGCGGAGGTGCCGGAGGTGACGTTGCCGTCGCGGTCGGTGGCGTAGCCCTGCAAGTACCAGCCGCTGCTGTTGACCAGATAGCCTTCGTCGTCGGTCGAGAAATCGCCGGCGCGGGTGTAATAGAAGATATCGCTGTCCGAGGAGTTGGCGACGACGAACCAGCCCTCGCCGTCGATGCCGAGGTCGGTGTCGTTCTCGGTGCCAACCAGGGTGCCCTGCACGGTCAGGTTCTGGGTCGGATCGACGCTGACTCCGGCGCCGGTGAAGCTGCTGTACGACCCCGACCCCGAGACCATCGACGCGAACGACGCGGTGGTGGTCTTGTAGCCGGCGGTGCTGGAATTGGCGAGGTTGTTGGACACCGTCGAAACCGCCGCCGACTGCGCGTTGAGGGCGGAAACCGCGATGTTCATCTAACTGCTGAGAGTGCTCATGATCGAGCCTCCTTATCTGAAAGCGGTCAGGAATCGCTGGGGTTGGTGGCGGAGATGATGCTGGACAGCGAAACCGTCGCGCCGTTCGACATGATCAGTTGCGCGCTGCCGTCGGACCAATCGACCCGGCTGACCACGCTGGTGGTCTCGGGGTCGATATCGACGTCGTCGCCGTTGGAATCCGTCGCCACCAGTTGCAGGGAATAGGTGCCGTCCGAGGCGCTGCTGCCGTTGGTGAGGCTGCCGTCCCAGGTGAAGGTGGTCGAGCCCGCGGTGGTGGAGAGTTCCTCGGTATAGACGACGTCGCCGTCCTCGTTCAGGACCTGCGCCACCAGGGTCTCGGTGTCGTCGGGCACCTCGAATGCCCAGGACAGGGTGTCTCCCTCGGAATAGGTCAGATCGTCGGCGATGTAGGTGACCTCCATCCCGACCAGGGACAGCGCCACCGAGGCGCTTTCGTTGTTGGTGGCGAGCACCAGGTTCTCGAGGTACGAGTTCGCCAGAATCTGCTGTTCCACCTGGGCGTAATTGACCAACTGGCTGGTCATCTCGTCGGTGTCGGTGGGATCCAGCGGGTTCTGGTTCTCCAGTTGCGCGACGAGGACGGAAAGGAACAGCTCGTAGTTCTCGGACAGCGATTCCACCGATGAAGCGGTGGTGGACGACAAGCCGCTGGAGCTGATCGTGCTGACGGTGGTCATGGCCGGTCTCCGGTCTCTGGTCCGGCCTCGAGGGAATTCGCCCCTCGCTTTTGCCGGTTCAGGTTTGGCGCGGCCATTCAGTCCGCCCCGTTACCCGACAAACGCGGCACGGGCCGGAAAACTGGCGAAAAATTTTCCACGAATATTTTTGCGTCTCGGCGCGCCAGTGTCGGCGGACCTGCCCCGTAAGAGCGAGTAAGGCGCCAGGGGTTCGGATGCGCGATGGGCGTGCCGACGGGTGCCAAGCACCGGGACTCGAACGGTCCCGCGAGAGATCAACGAAGGAGATTTCACATGCCTGTTATCACCACCAACACCTCCGCCAATTCCGCGCTGCGCTACCTCAACATCAACTCGAACGACCAGACCTCCGCCTTGAACAAGGTGGCGTCCGGTTCGCGCATCACCCGCGCCGCCGACGACGCGGCGGGCCTTGCCGTGGCGACCAAGTTGCAGTCCGACGTCGCGGTCCTGGGCCAGGCGTCGACCAACGCCAGCCACGCCTCGTCGGTTCTGGAAACCGCCGACGGCGGCCTGTCGTCGATCTCCGACGCGCTGGAGCGCATGAAGGTTCTGTGCGCCGAGGCGATTTCCGGCGCGGTCAGCGATACCGAACGTGAATACATCGACTCGGAATTCCAGGAGCTCGCCGCCGAAATCACCAGCATCGTCACCACCACCACCTTCAATGGCGACAGCCTGATCGATGGCGGCTACAGCGCCAGCTTCCTGGTCGGCACCACGGCGTCCGATGTCATCTCGGTCGACCTGAGCACCGTCAACATGAGCACCATGCAGGCCCTGGTGGATGCCTGCGACCTTGGCGATTCGGCGGGGGCGACGTCGGCCCTGACCGTGGTGAACACCGCGATCAGCACCGTGGCGGCGGCGCGCGCCGACGTCGGCGCTCTCGAATCGCGGTTCGATTACCACTCGACCCAGATCGCCTCGTCCGAGGAAAACCTGGATGCCGCCCAGTCGGCGATCGCGGATTGCGACATCGCCGAGGCGCAGTCGGAATTCTCCTCCGCCCAGGCGCGCACCAACGCCGCCATCGCGGCGCTGTCGCAGGCCAACGACATGCCGCAGCAGTTGCTGTCGCTGTTGCAGTAAGACGAAGGCGCGCGCCCCTCCCTGCCCGGATGGGCGCGCTTCCTTGAGGAGACCGGACACCCCCTCCTGCGCGTCGGTTCACACCGCGCGGTTCGGTCTCCTCATCCCGGTTTCGGGCTGGGGGAGGGAAGGACGCAGCATCATGTCGACGACCGTGACGGGCGCCAGCGGCACCACCTACATCACCGGAACCGGAACCTCGGGTTTCGATTCCGCCGCCCTGATCGAGACGGCGGTCGAGGCGAAGATGCAGGCCTCCTATCTGATCGACGACCAGATCGACGTTCTCGACGCACAGGTTACCGGCTGGCAGACCGTGCTTTCCGATCTGACCTCCCTGTCGGAGGCGGCGGAGGTCCTGTCCGCCTCGGCGGAGGATTCGGTGTTCTCCGACCGCGCCGCCTATCTGTCGTCCTCGGCGATTTCCGATCCCTCCGACGTTATCGGCGTCACCGTCACCGACGATGCGGCGCTGGGCACTTATGCCGTCGAGGTGATCAGCTTGGCCACGTCGCACAAGGTCGCCTCCGACACGGCGACCGACAAGACGGCGGCTCTCGGCTACGACGGGATTTTCAGCCTACAGGAAACCGACGGCACCGCGACCGAGATCACCGTCACCTCCGACATGACCCTGGCCGATCTGGCCGAAGCGATCAACGACGTCAGCGACAAGACCGGCGTCACCGCCACCCTGATCAAGAGCAGCGATTCCGGCTATACCCTGGTGCTCGCTTCCGCCGATACCGGGCAAAGCATTACCGCCAGCGCGGTGTCCGGCGACGACGTGCTGCAAGGCCTGGGGATTACCGATGCCGACGGCGCCTACGCCAACCAGTTGCAGGCGGCATCCCTGGCGGAAATCACCATCGACGGCGTCACCGTCACCAGTTCTTCCAACGATATCGAGGACGTGCTGACCGGCGTCTCGATCAGCCTGTACGACGATTCCGCAGGGAGCACCATCACCCTGGAAGTCGGTCAGGATCTCGATACCGTCTATTCGGCGATCGAGGACCTGGTGGACGCCTACAACACCTATCGCGAGTACGCGCTCACCCAACAGGAAACCGACGACGACGGCGCCGCCGACGACGCGGTGCTGTTCGGCGACAGCCTGTTGCGCGGCATCAATTCCGCCCTCTATTCCCTGCTCGGCCAGACCGTCGAGGTGGACGGCACCACCTATTCCATCGCCGACCTCGGCATTTCCTATGCCGACGACAACACCCTGGAACTCGATGCCGACGTCCTGGAAGAGTTTCTGACCCAGCATGCCGACGTGGCGGAGGCGTTCTTCCAGCAGAGCACCTCGGTTTCTTCGTCCGACCTGTATGTCGGCGATATCTCGGGCAGCATGGCGTCGGGGGAGTACACCGTCGAGGTGATCCTGGACGACGACGGCAACATCACCGGCGCGACCATCGACGGCACCGCGCTGACCGTCAGCAACAAGACGCTGAAGGGTGTGGACGGCACTGCCTACGAGGGCCTGCGTCTGGTCTATACCGGTGGAACCGCAAACGCAGGCACGACCGATAGCGTCACCCTGACCGTCGAAGGCGGCTTCGCCGATCTGATGGTGGCGACCCTGGAAACCTATGCAGGCGACGACGGGTTGGTCTCCAGCCGCGTCGAGTCCCTTTCCGACACCATCGATTCCAAGCAAACCAAACCGATTCCAAGCAAACCAAACGCGATCGCATCGCCGAGAAGGCGGAAGCCTACGAGGAATACCTGACCTCGTACTACGCGCGCATCGAGGCGGAGATCGAAGCCTCGGAACTGGCGCTCGCCCAGGTCGAAGCCCTGTTCGGCACCGACGACGACTGATCTTTCACCCGATCCCAAGGAGGGCATCATGGACAAGAACATCCTGGAAATGGGCGTCAAGGCCTATGGCGCGGCACGGCGCGCCCAGACGCCGCTGCGCGTCATCGTCGAGCTGTACGACGCCACCCTGTGCGCCGTGGCGCATGCCAAGGCGGCCTGCCTGGAAGACGATTTCGAGCGGGAATTCAAGGCGGTGGAGCGGGCGTCCGGGATTCTTCAGGGGTTGGACGGCGCGCTCAACCAGACCGATCCCAAGGCGAAGCCGATCGCCGAGGTCTTACGCGCCTATTACAAGACCACCATTGTCCAGTTGCATCGCGCCAAGCAGGCGAAGTCGCCGGATTCGGAACTGCGTTACGGCAGCGTGCAGCGCCAGGTTCTGGCGATGCGCGAAGCCTTCGCGGCGATCGCCGGGGTGCCGTCCCTGCTGCCCCAGGGGCGGGAAAAACTGCCTAGCCATCGGCAGATACTGCCGAGTGACGGGGCATGCCGCGCCTGCTACAACGCTAGCTGATCGGTGGGTGTGTTGAACGGACTGACCAGAATCGCAGCCGTCGATGACAGACACGCCACGGGGACGTGGATGGACGAGGTTGCCGTCAAGCTGGGGCCGGGGTCGTCGTCGGAGGATATGACCGACGAGGCGCTGATGCTGCGCGTTCAAGACGGCGACAAGAACGCCTTCCGTCTGCTGATCGCTCGCCACATCGACCGCATCGTCGGCACCGCGCGGCGCATCGTCGGCGCCGCCGAGGCCGAGGACGTGGCGCAGGACGTGTTCCTTAAGGTCTGGACCGCGCGCGCCCAGTGGACGCCGGGACAGGCGCGATTCCGCACTTGGCTTTACCGCGTCGCGGTCAACCGCTGCATCGATTCGGTGCGGCGCAACCGCACCTCGTCGATCGACGAGGTGCCGGAAATCGAAGACGATTCCCCCGGGCCTCTCGCCCAGTGCGAGCAAAGAGAGGACGAAACCCGTCTGCGCGCCGCCATGGGTCATCTGTCGGAACAGCAGCGCACCGCGATCACGCTTTACTATCACGAGAGTTTGACGGCGGGAGAAGTTGCGGAGATTATGGGCCTGCGGCTGAACGCCGTGGAGTCCCTCCTGAAGAGAGGGCGGCAAAAGCTGAGAACAGTGCTTAAATAAAGTCCACAGGACGTGGACGATGCGGAGGGATCATGACGCCAGAAGAATTCCGGGCGTTGCTCGATACCTACGGCGCGGACCTGATTCGGTGGCCGCATGCGCGCCGCCAGGACGCCCAAAGGTTGCTACAGGAAAGCGAGGATGCGCGCAACGCGTTCGCGGACGCCCAGGCGTTCGATGCCCTGCTGGCGACGGCGGAGCCGCCGCTGACCGAAGCGCGGCGGCGTCGCTTGACCGATGCGATCCTCGACAATCTGCCGGACGATCCGGCTCCGGCTCCGGTGTCGGCGCACCCCCGTGCCGCCGGTCCCGCTCCGGGAAGGCGCGCCGTCGGCGGCGGCATCGGGGTTCTGGTGCGTCCCCTGACGGGGCTGTGGGTGGCGTGTCTCGCCTTCGGCATTCTGATCGGGGCGGCGGGTTATCTGGCGCAGCGTTCGGCGGTGGTTCATTCCGTCGGCGATTGGTCGGTGACCCTGGATATTTACGGCTTGAAGTGAGTGGTTGCGGGGGCATGGTTCGATGAAGCGGTGGTTGGTCGGTTCCCTGGCTCTGAACGTCCTGCTGTTGGGTATCGGCGCGGGGTTTCTGGCGATGTCGGTTCTGCCCTTGCCGCCCCGCTTTCCTCCCTTCGGGCCGCGACCCGGCATCCAGCGCGATCTGATCCGCGCCGCCGAGGAGTCCTTGCGCGAACCGCAGCGCCGCCGGGTTCTGGACATTCTGGAACGCGCCTTCGCGGAGCCGGAGGGCGCGCGTCCGCCCTTCCCGCCGCGTCCCGACGATCTGCTGCGTGATTTCGTCGAGGGACGCCTGCCGCAGGCGCTGGCCGAGGACACGGGGTTCGACGACCGCCGCCGCCGGGACGCCGAGGCGGTGCGCCGGGCCTTCGTCGAGATGGGGGAGGTCCTGGACCGGCCCTCGCGACAGGCCCTGGCCGAGGCGCTGCACCGCCGCATGGACAACGTCCGCGCCTGCCTGGACGGTCCCGCCGCGAATTAGGTGTTACATATTGATACAGTTTTCCGAATCGCCCGGCACAGTCTTGTGACAGTTGGACGGCATCCTGCATCGTGATGCCGATGCGCCCGGTGCGGTCGGCGCGGTGCGGCGAAAGCGGGAGGACGATCCGGTGGGCGAAGCGGGATGGAGGCATCGGCTGCCCCGGTTGACGGGGCGGCGGCTGGCGGTGGCCGGTCTGGTCGTCGCGGCGCTGGCGGCGGTGGGCTGGCGGGGATTTTCCCCGTCCGAGACGCCGCCGCCGACGGTGACGGTCTCCCGCGCCGATATCGAGGATACGGTTCTGGCCGACGGCGAGATCGAGGCCAAGAAGCAGGTCACGGTGGGCGCGCAGGCCTCGGGCCAGATCAAATCCTTGCTGGTGGACCTGGGCGACGAGGTCGCGGAAGGCCAACTGGTCGTCGAGATCGATTCCCTGACCCAGCAGAACGCTCTGCGTAAGGCGGAGGCCGAGCAGGCGAGCGCGGTGGCGTCGCGCGCCGCCAAGGTCGCCTCGCTGCGGCAGGCGGAACTGGCCTTCGCCCGCCAGAAGAAACTGTTGAAGCAGGACGCCGGATCGCGCGAGAGTTATGAGTCGGCGGAGGCCAACCTGTTGGCCCTGCGGGCGGAAGTTGCCGCCCTGGACGCGCAGATCGAACAGGCCAAGGTCTCCGTGGAAACCGCGAAGGTCAACCTGGGCTACACCCGGATCACCGCGCCGATTTCCGGCACCGTGGTGGCGCTGCCGGTGGACCAGGGGCAGACGGTCAACGCCAGCCAGACCACGCCGACCCTGATGAAGATCGCGCAGTTGGGCCTGATGACGGTGCGCGCCGAGGTGTCGGAGGCCGACGTGACGCGGGTCCGACCGGGGCAGAAGGTCTATTTCACCATCCTGGGGGAACCCGACAGCCGATATTACGGCACGGTACGCACCATCGAACCGGCGCCGGAAAGCGTCAGTTCCTCTACCTCCACCTCGTCGTCGTCTTCATCGTCGTCCTCGTCCTCGTCCTCCTCCTCCTCCAGCGCGATCTATTACAACGCGCTGTTCGACGTGGAGAACCCGGACGGCAAGCTGCGGATTTCGATGACCGCGCAGGTGTCGATCGTCTTGTCCGAGGCGAAGGCCGCGCTGACCATTCCCGCCGCGGTTCTGGGCCGCCCCGACGCGAAGGGGCTTTACCCGGTGCAGGTGATGGACGCCGCCGGACGACTTTCGCCCCGCAAGATTAAGGTCGGCATCAACAACAACGTTCAGGCGCAGGTTCTGGAAGGGCTGGAAGAAGGCGAACGGGTGGTCAGCAGCCGCGCCGCCGCCGCCAATGCCGGACCGGCGCGCGGCGCTCCGCGTTCCCCGATGGGGAGGATGTTCTGATGGGCGAGCCCTTGTTGCGCCTGTCCGGGGTGTGGCGGGAATATCCGTCCGGCGAACAGACCATCGCGGCGCTGAAGGGGCTCGACCTGACCATCGAGGCCGGGGAGATGGTGGCGATCGTCGGCGTCTCCGGTTCCGGCAAATCGACCCTGATGAACATTCTGGGGTGCCTTGATCGTCCCACGCGTGGCTCCTATTGCGTCGCCGGACGCGACACCCGCGAGCTTTCCCCCGATGCCTTGGCGGAATTGCGGCGCGAGCATTTCGGCTTCATCTTCCAGCGCTATCACCTGTTGTCCATCCTCGATGCGGTGGGTAACGTCGAGGTTCCGGCGATCTATGCCGGACGCGCCCGCGCGGCGCGGCGCGCCCGCGCCGTCGATCTGTTGAAGCGGTTGGGCCTGGGCGACCGCCTGGACCATACTCCGGCGCAACTCTCCGGCGGGCAGCAGCAGCGGGTCTCCGTCGCCCGCGCCCTGGTCAACGGCGGGCGGGTGATCCTCGCCGACGAGCCGACCGGCGCCCTCGACCGCAAGAGCGGCGAGGACATGTTGGCCTTGCTGAAGGATCTGCACGCCGAGGGACACACCATCATCATCGTCACCCACGATCAGGCGGTGGCGGCGCATGCCGAGCGGATCATCGAGATCAGCGACGGCGAGATTCTCGCCGACCGTCGCGCCGATGCGTCGTCGCGCGCCGCGGCTTTGCCGGTAAGAGTGGGCGACGGCGGCGGCGATGGCTGGCGAGGCCTGGCGGATCGGGCGCGGGAGGCCTTCCGCATGGCGGTCCTGGCGATGGCCGCGCACCGCCTGCGCACCTTCCTGACCATGCTGGGGATCATCATCGGCATCGCCTCGGTGGTGTCGGTGGTGGCGTTGGGCGAGGGCGCGCGCCAGAAAATCTTGAAGGACATCTCGTCGATCGGCACCAACACCATCGATATCCTGCCCGGTCGCGACTTCGGCGACGAACGTTCGGGCAAGGTGCGCACCCTTTTGCCGCGCGACGCCGAGGCCTTGAAGACGCAGGATTACGTGGACAGCGTCACCCCCAGCTTCGGCGGCAGCCGCAGCCTGCGCTATCGCAACGTCTCGGTTTCGGTCCAGGTTTCCGGGGTGGGGGCGGAGTATTTCCGGGTGCGCGGCTACGAACTGGCGAAGGGCTCCCTGTTCACCGAGCGCAGCGTGCAGCGTCGCGCGCAGGAAGCGGTGATCGACGACAATACCCTGAAGAAGGTCTTCGGCGAAGAAGTCGATCCGGTCGGCCAGGTGATCATCCTGGGCGACGTTCCGGTGCGTATCGTCGGCGTCACCCAGCCGCGCACCGCCGCTTTCGGCAACCAGGATACCCTGTACGTGTGGGTGCCCTACACCACGGCGATGAACCGCATACTCGGCCAGACCTATCTGCAACGCATCACGGTGCGGGTGGCCGACGACCACTCGACCAAGGATGCGGAGAACCAGATCGTCCAGTTCATGCTGAAGCGGCACCGGATCAAGGACTTCTTCATCATCAACACCGACACCATCCGCCAGACGGTGGACAAGACCACCGCGACGATGACTCTTCTCGTTTCCGCGATCGCGGTGATTTCCCTGGTGGTGGGGGGATCGGGGTGATGAACATCATGCTGGTCAGCATCACCGAGCGCACCCGCGAGATCGGTGTGCGGATGGCGGTGGGGGCGCGCCAGTCCGACATCATGCAGCAGTTCCTGATTGAGGCGGTTCTGGTCTGCCTTCTCGGCGGGGTGCTGGGGGTCGGTCTGGCTTTCGCCATCGACGGTCTGGTCGGGCGCTTCGGCGGCAGCGTGCAGATGGTGATTTCGGCCGGGTCGATCGCCGCCGCCTTCGGTTGCTCGACGGCGATCGGCGTCGGTTTCGGCTTTTTTCCGGCGCGTCATGCGGCGCGCCTCGATCCGGTGGAGGCTTTGGCGCGGGAATGAACCGTTCGTCCATATCGATCTGGGGAAGGCGGGCCGTCCTGCTGGCGTCGGCGTTGGCGTTCGGCGGTTGCGCCCTGCTGGAGAGCGACTATCGCCGCCCCGAGCTGACCGTTCCGCCGGGGTTCGCCCAGGCCGCCGCGCCCGCCGCCGCCGCGTCCGCCATGGACGACTGGTGGCGGGAATTCGGCGACGCCGATCTCGATCGCTTGATCGCCGATGCCCTGGCGCGCAACAACGACCTGACGGTGGCGGTGGAAAAGGCCCGTCAGGCGCGGCTGAAGGCCGGGCTGGCGCAGGGCGACCTTTACCCCAGCCTGTCGGCGAGCGGCGATCTGACCCGCCGCCGTACCCTGTCCGCGCCGCGCAAGACGACGCGCGGGGCGGAGGTCTCGTTGGGGATCGATCTCGACCCCGATCCCTGGGGGGCTCTGTCGCGCACCCGCGACGCCGCCGACCTGGAGGCCGAGGCGGCGGACCTGGACCTTGCCGACGCGGCGCAAGAGCTGGCCGCCACCGCCGCCGAGCTGTACTGGAAGCTGGTCTACTATCGCCAGCGCGTCGCCTTGAGCGGCGAAAGCATCGCCTATGCGCGGCGGACCTTCGAACTGGCGCAGGCGAAGCTGGCGGCGGGCGCGGTGTCCAGCCTCGACGTGCTGGAGGCGGAGCAGAACCTGCGCAGCCAGGAGGCCGACGACACCACCTACCGCCAAAGCCTGACCGAGACCGAGAACGCCCTCGCCATCCTGCTCGACGCGCCGCCGTCCGCCGCCGTCCTGCCCCGCCAGGCTTTGCCGGAAACCCTGCCGCCGCCGGTCGCGGCGGGTCTGCCCGCCCAGGTGCTGGAACGCCGCGCCGATCTGCGCGCCGCCGAGGCGCGGTTGAAGGCGGCCTTGGCCGAAACCGACGCGACACGGGCAAGCTATCTGCCCAAGTTCTCCCTGACCGGCTCGGCGGGGTCGTCCAGCGTCGCGCTGACCGACGTTCTGCGCAATCCGGTGGGCGCCCTGGGGGCGGGGCTCAGCCTGCCCTTCCTCAACTGGCGGGAGATGCGGCGCACCGTCAAGGTTTCGGACTCCGAATACCGGGCGACGGTGGCCGACTTCCGTCAGACTCTCTACGCCGCCCTGGCCGAGGTCGAGAACGCCCTGTCCTCGGGACGCCAACTGGCGGCGCGGAACGACAGCCTGCAACGCGCCCTCGACACCGCGCGCGAGGCGGAGCGCCTGTATTCGGTGCGTTACCAGAACGGCGCGGCGGATCTGCAATCCTATCTCGACGCGCAGGAAAAGCGCCGCACGGCGGAGGAATCGCTGCTCGCCAACCGCTACGACCGGCTGGTCAACCGGGTGGTCGTCCATCGCGCCCTGGGCGGTGGCGTCACTCTGCCGCCGGAGCGTCTGGCGGAGTGACGGGATCGCCGATTGGCGTTAGACTCCGTTCCCTCGACGGCAGAAGGAAAGGGAGACCGCGATGGACGCCATTGCCAACCTGATGACCCGCCGCAGCATCCGCCGGTTCACCGGCGAGCCGGTCGGCGATGCCGAGGTCGATACCATCCTGCGCGCCGCGATGGCCGCGCCCAGCGCCGGCAACGCCCAGCCCTGGCATTTCGTCTGCATCCGCGATCGCGCCATTCTGTCGCAGTTGCCGGATATTCAGCCCCATACCCGGATGATGCCCGCGGCGTCCCTGGCGATTCTGGTCTGCGCCGACGTCACCCTGGAAAAGCACGAGGGATTCTGGGTCCAGGATTGCAGCGCCGCGACGATGAACATTCTGCTTGTGGCGCATGCGCAGGGACTGGGGGCGGTGTGGTGCGGTCTGCACCCGCGAATCGCCTGGAGCGAGGGGGCGTCCCGCCTGCTCGACCTGCCGCACCATGTACATCCGTTGTCGGTGGTGGCGATCGGCCGCCCGGCGGAGGAGAAGGAACCCTCCGAACGCTTCAAGTCCGAACGCATCCACTTCGACCGCTGGTAGGCGGCGGTTCGGCTACAGCGACAGATCGTTCCAGCCGGAGACGATCATCGCCAGGCCGATGATCAGGATCAGTCCGCCCGACAGATAGGGGGTCTTCGACAGCCAGACGTCGAGGCCCGGCAGGCCGTGGCGCGCCGCCTTCAGACCGAGGGCGCTGACCACTCCGACCATCACCAGGGTCAGCGCCAGTCCCAGGCTGAACGCCGAGACCACGGCGAAGCCCAGACCCAGCTTGCCCAGGTGCAGGCAGAGGATCAGGACGGTGATTGCCGCCGGGCAGGGGATCAGTCCGCCGGAGAGGCCGAACGCTACGGTCTGCCCCAGACTGGCATGGCCGGAAGAAAACCGGTTTTCGATCTCCCGCGCGTGCGCCAGGGCATGCGCGCCGCCAAGGCCCAGGCCGTGGGGATGGCCGTGCCCATGCTCGTGCTCGTGCTCGTGTTCATGCGCGTCGCAGGCATCCTCGCAGGCCGTATCGCCGGGGGCGCAGGGGCAGGGCGGTTCGCCGGCGGCGATCATCCGGATCAGAATCCAGCAGCCGACGCCGACCACGCTCAAGCCGGAAAGCAGCATGAACCAGGATTCCAGGCCTTCCGGCACCCATTCCTCGCCCATCGCGGCGGCGGACAGGCCGAGAATCCAGACGATGGCGCTGTGCGACAGGGCGGCGGACAGGCCCAACACCACCGCCTGGATCGGTGTGCCGTGAACCGCGATGATGAAGGCGGCCATCATCGTCTTCGAATGGCCGGGTTCCAGACCATGCAGCGCCCCCATCGAGAAGGCCGATCCCAGCAGGACCGGCAGCGAGGCGGTGGGAAGCAAGGCAAGGCTGGCAATGTCCATCGGCGGCGGTCCTGGCGGGGAAGGTATGGTCAGGGGTATCCCGCCCGCCTGGTCGTGTCAACGAAAGGCGCGGTCTTGATTTCGGTGAAATCCCTTGAGATCCGGACGGCGTGGGTTTTCTCCGCCGTCGGCATGGATTAGACTTTGCGCTCTCGCGAATCGAAGGGACCGGCGGCATGATGATCGTGGCGGTGATCAATACCAAGGGCGGCAGCGGCAAGACCACCCTTGCCACCCACTTGGCGGCGCATTTCGCGCGGCGCGGTCTGGTCACCGGCCTTGCCGATCTCGACCCGCAGCAGTCGGCGGGCGGCTGGCTGGAGCGCCGCCCCTACACACTGCCCGCGATCTCTCCGGTGGATCTGGAAAATCAGCGTCCGCCCAAGGGGATGGAACGGCTGGTGGTGGATGCTCCCGCCGCCTTGAAACGCAAGGCGGTGGCCGACGTGGTGGAGGCTGCGGACGTTCTGGTCATCCCGGTCCTGCCCTCGATCTTCGACGAGGATGGCACCGCCCGTTTTCTCAAGCACCTGGAAACCATGAAGACGGTCCGGAAGGGCAAGCGCGACATCTGCTTCGTCGCCAATCGGCTGAAACAGCGGACCCGCGCCGCCGAGCGGCTGGAGGCGTTTCTGGCGGGGATGCCCTATCCGGTGATGGCCCGTCTGCGCGATACCCAGGCCTATGCCAATCTGGCGATCGACGGCGGCAGCCTGTTCGATTCCCCGCTGGCGCGGTTGGAAGACTACCGCGCCGAATGGCGTCCGCTTCTGGACTACCTGGACAACTGCGCGCCGTGAAACGCGAAGGGCCGCCCATCGCAAGATGGGCGGCCCTTCGGTCGTTCCGGTGCGAAAAGCCCTTAGTGGAACTTCTGCGGCAGGTCGGCGACGGCGCGCTCGATCAGGGCGTTCGCCTGGGCGTCCGACAGCTTGTCCGCCATCACCTGGGTGGCGGCGGCCACTGCCACGTCGATGGCGACGTGACGGACCTCGCGCTTCGCCTGTTCCTCGGCGGCGGCGATGCGCTCCATCGCCTGACGCTCGGCGGCGGCGACCTGTTGTTCCAGTTCCTTGGCGGCCTGGACCTTCAGCTTCTCCGCCTCGTTGCGGGCGCGGGTCAGGATTTCCTGGGATTCGCGCAATGCGTCGCGCTGGCGGCGCTGGTATTCGGCCAACAGGGCCTGCGCTTCCTCGCGGATGCGCCGGGCGCTGTCCAGGCGGTCGCGAATCGTCAATCCCCGACCGTCCAGGGCCGCGCAGATCTTGGCGTAACCGAATTTGAGGACGATCAGGACGACGACGACGAACCCCATCCCCACCCAGAAGTGGCTGTCCATGTAGAAGGGGGTGCTGCCATGCGCGGCGTCGTGTCCGGCGGCATGGGCGGCGGAAATCAGAAGATCGCCGATCATAGTCCGCGCTCCTTGGCGATGGCGCTGACCACCGGGCCGAAGGTCTTGGCGTCGGCCTTGATGTCGGCGATGCGGTCGACGATCGCCGCGGCGACGTCGGCGGCGATGACGGAGACCTGAGCCATGGCGTCGTGGCGCGCGGCGTGGATGCGTTCCTCGCTTTCGGCGATCTTCGCCGAAAGGATGTTTTCAAGCTCCTCGTGGCGCCGCGCCGTTTCGGCGGCGTTGGCGTCCATGACGGCGGTGATCTCGGCCTGGGCGGTGGCGCGGGCTTCGGCCAGAGCCTTTTCGTAGGTGGCGATGGCGGCCTCGGTCTCGGTCTTCAGCCGTTCGGCCATGTCGAGATCGTCGGAAATCCGCTTCTGCCGTTCCTCCAGGATGTCGCCGATGCGCGGCAGCGCGATCTTCGACATCACCACGCAAAGGGTGGCGAAGCAGACCACCAGCCAGAACAACTGCGAGGCGAAGGTCGTTGCGTCGAATTGTGGCATGGGCAGAGGTGCTCCCGAACCGGATACCAGGGCCATCCGACAGGACAAGAACCGGACTCAGCCGGTTCGTCCGCCGCGCGGCCATGCACGTTCAGTCCCTCGTCTCTCCCCGACGCGCCGCTGCCGGGGGGGAGGCGGACTCCCCCAGGCGGGGCGGCGGCAGGGCGCAAGACTTAGGAGAACAGCGTGATCAGGGCGATAACCAGGGCGTACAGACCAATCGCCTCGGTCACCGCGAAGCCGACCCAGCCGTAGATTTCGACGCTCGACTTGCACGCCGGGTTGCGACCGACGGTCTGAATCAGCGTGACCCAGATGTAACCGACCATGATAGCCGCGGCGGTCAGGCCGATGTTGACCATGGCGGCACCGATGTATTTTGCTGCTTGCGCGTCCATATGTCCTGTTCCTTTTCCAAATCGACTAGAGAACCCAACCCTATCCGTTCGCTATCGCCATGACCGCGAAAGGCCTAAGGCAACTCAGTGCAGATGCAGGGCATCGTGCAGATAGATGCAGCTCAACACCGTGAAGATGTAGGCTTGCAGACAGGCGATCCCGAGCTCCAGTATGGTCACGCCAACCACTCCGGCGAAGGGGATGATGCCGAAAATCCCCAACCCCGCGACGAAACCGGCCACCACCTTCAGCGCGATGTGTCCAACGGTGATGTTGGCCGCCAAACGCACCGACAGGCTGAAAATCCGGGCAAAGTAAGAAAACAATTCGATCGGCACGATCACCAGCCCGGCCAGAGGGGGGGAGCCGCCGGGCAAGAGCACGCGGAAGAACCCCAGGCCATGCCGGGCGAAGCCGACGAGCGTGATGCCGAAAATGACGCCGAAGGCGAGGGTCGCGGTCACGACGATATGGCTGGTATAGGTGAAGCTGTAAGGCGTCTGCCCCAGAACGTTGCCGCAGAGCACGAACATGAAAAGCGAAAAAATAAACGGGAAATACTTCCGTCCCTCGTCCCCGACGTTGTCGCGGAGCATGTTGGCGACGAATTCATAGATCATCTCGGCCAGGGACTGCATCCGTCCGGGGATCAGCGCCCGCTTGCCCATCGCCATGGTCAGGAACAAGGTGGTGATGACCACGCCCGCGACCATGTACAGGGCGGAGTTGGTGAAGGAAAGGTCAATGCCGCCGACGTGAATCGGTATGATCGGTTCGATCTTGAACTGGTCGACTGGATTTGCCATCGAATCGCCTTCCCCCGTTACCCCAGGTTGCGGAAAACCTTAAGCGACGACCGCAACCGCACGCAAGCCTCGGAATGTCGAGGCTACTTCTTTTCGTCGGAGGGCTCGACCGGCGTTTCGCCGTTCGTCCGCCCCGGCCGCATCACCCGGTCGTAACCGTTGGCGACGCGATAGACCGTCAACACGCCCGAGGCGAAACCGACCGCCAACCCGACCACCATACCCCAGGGGTCGGACCCCAACCACTCATCGGCGGCATAGCCGAGCACACCGCCCAGGCCGACGCTGACCGACAACTCAAACGCGACGCGCAGCCCCATACCCAAAGAGCCGTGCGCCGAACCCCGAGCGGGCGCCGGGCGCGGGTCCAGACCCGCCTCGGTGCGCGCCGCGCGAGCGCGGGACGAAAGTTCGCCCAGTTTCCGGGAGGTGTCGTCATCGACCGGTGCCGTCATGCCGCCCCCTCGATCATCCGCCGGGTGCGCGCCAGGGCGCCAACGCCGACATCGAACCGGGCGGTCGCCACCGCGAAACCGTGCAATCCCCCAAAACCGGCGGTATTCCGCCACGAAAGCGCACGAACCATAGTGTTTGCACCCCCGACTGTCAAGGTGGAAAACCGCTCGGGCGATCTCCCGGGTCGTGCGGTAAAGTCCAATGAAATCATATGAATGATGCCGGTTCGCGGAGGCTTTCGGCAACCTGGAGATCGACCGACACCAATTGCGACACGCCGCGTTCCGCCATGGTCACGCCGAACAGGCGGTTCATCCGGGCCATGGTCATGCGGTGGTGGGTGATCACCAGGAAGCGGGTAGCCCCTTCCCCCGATATCGCGGACAGCAAGCCACAGAAGCGATCGACGTTGGCGTCGTCCAAGGGCGCGTCCACCTCGTCGAGGATGCAGATCGGCGCCGGATTGCTGCGGAATACCGCGAACAGCAGGGCAAGCGCGGTCAGCGCCTGCTCGCCGCCGGACAGCAGGGACAGCAGTTGCAGCCGCTTGCCCGGCGGGCTGGCCATGATCTCGATTCCCGCCGCCAGAGGGTCGTCGTTTTCCACCAGGTTCAGATAGGCGCGCCCACCGCCGAAGAGGTCGGTGAAAATGTCCTGAAAGGCCCGGTTGACGGTCTCGAAGCTTTTTTGCAGGCGGTCCCGTCCCTCGCGGTTGAGTTCGGCGATTCCCTGTCGCAGCCGGGCGATCGCCGCCAGAAGATCGCCGCGTTCGGCGGTCAGGCCGTCGATCTGCTTGCCGACGTCCTCGGCCTCGATTTCGGCGCGCAGGTTGACCGGTCCCAGGCGCTCCCGCTCGGCGGCGCGGCGGTCGATCCTTTCCGCGATCTCGGCGGAGGGCATGTCGAGGAAGGATTCGGTTCCGGCGGTGTCGATATCGGCGACGGCGCAGCCCAGGAATTCCCGGCAGCGCGCCGCGATCTCGTCGCAGGCCTGGGCGCGGCGGTCCACCTGGGCCTCGGCGCGCACCCGGTCCTCGCGCGCGGTGGTGGCGGCGTGGTCGGCTTCCTTCATCCGGGCGTCGGCGGCGCGCAGGGCGGATTCGGCGATCGCCAGGGCATCGGCGGTGTCGCGGCGAAGGCGCTCGGCGGTTTCCAGTTCGGTGGAGAGGGCGGCGCGACGGTCTTCCAGGGCCTGCGGTTGGGCGCGCAAGGCCTCGCGCTCGGCTTCGGCATCGTGGCGGCGCTCCGCCAGGGTGTCGCGGTACTCGGCGGCGGCGCGCAGGCGATCCGTCCAGGCGGCATCTTCCGTCTCGAGCGCCTTCAGACGGGCGCGGCGCTGTTCGGCGTCGCGGCGGTCGGCATCGGCGGCGGCGCGGGCATCGAGCGCCTGGGCGCGCGCGGTTTCCGCCTGGGTGCGGGCATTTGCCGCGGCCAGGGCCAGTTCCGGAATCCGTGTCGCGCCGCCGTCGTCGCTGGCCGCGGCCAGGGCGGCGGCCTCGGCGCGTTCGGCCTCCAGGGATTGGCGCGAATCGGCGAAACGTTGCAGCCGGTCGGCGGCGTCGGCGTCCTCGCGCAGCAGGCGGTCGCGCGCCGTGCGCGCCTCGGCCAGGGCGGCGTCGGCGGCTCGGGCGGCGTCGCGGGCGGCGCGTTCGTCGGCCTCCGCCCGTTTCGCCGCCGCATCGGACGCCTCGCGGGCGGCCATGGCGCGGTCGCGGGCCTCGCTCAGATCGGGCAGGGCGGCGCGGCGCTCGCGCAGGCGATTGGCCTGTTGCAGCCGGACAGCCGCCGCCGACGGCGCGCCCGGACGCACCACGAAACCGTCCCAGCGCCACAGCCCGCCGTCGCGGTCGAGCAGGCACTGACCGGGGGCGAGGCGGGCGGCGAGGGAGTCGCCGGTGGCGGCGTCGCCGACCAGAAAGGCGAGGGAGAGACGCCGCGCCAGCGCCGCCGGAGCCTCGACGTGGTGCGACAGGGGGGGGAAGTCGGCGGGCGGCGGCGGCGGGGTTTCGAGCGGCGGCAGAGTGCGCCAGGCGCGCGGCGGCGGTTTCGCCGCGTCGTCTTCCGGTGCGTCGGCGCCGTGTTCCAGCAGGGCGGCGGCGGCGGCCTCGAACCCGGCCTCGGCGCGCACCCGGTTAAGCACCGGCTGCGTCGCGGCGGGGGCGTCGCCGCCTTCGATCACCGCGTGCAGCGCCTCGATTTCGGCGAGCAGGCGGCGGTGTTCCGCGTCCGCCTGGGCAAAGGCCGCCGTTGCCGCCTTGGCCGCCGATTCCGCCATGCCGCGCGTGGCTTCCGCGCCGTCGCGGGCGGTTGTCGTCGCGGCCACGGAGGCCTCGGTTTCGTTCAGACGGGTTTCCGCCGCCGCCAGACGTTCGGCGGGAACCCGCCGCGCCGCCGCCGCCGCGATCTGGTCGTCGATCTGGCGAATCCGTCCGGCGATGCGGTCCAGCGCGGTTTGCGCCTCGGCGCGGATTCTCGCCGCCGCCTTCGCCGCCGCCTCGGTCTCCGCCAATGCGGTGGAGGCGGCAGTCAGTTCGCGCTCCGCCGTTTGCCGCGCCGCCTCGGTCTCCGTCAGGCGGGCGGCGATTCTGGCGGTGGCGGCGGGGGTGTGTTCCTCCTCGGCGGTCAGGCGCAGGCGCTCCGCCGCGATCTCGGCCAGGCGGCGTTCGGCGTCGGCGTGCTGGGTCGCGGCGCGCGTCAGATCGCCGTCGGCCTGGGCCAGGCGCAGGGCGTTGTCGGTGAAGGCGCGTTCCAGGCGGCGTTCGTCTTCCTCCAGGGATTCGCGGGCGACGATCAATCGGTGCAGCGCGGTTTCCGCGGCGGTCGCCGCCTGTCGCGCCGGATCGACCGCGGCGAAGGCGTCCGCCTGCCGGGTCGCCGCCTCCGCCGCCGTCTGCGCGGTCTCCGCCACCTTCGCCTCGGCTTCGGCCAGGGACTGCCGCGCCGCCTCCGCCGCCGCCTGCGCATCGTCCCAGTTGCGGCGGGTGAGCGCGACCTCGAGAGCGCGGATCTCGCCGGATAGGGCGCGGTAGCGCGTCGCCTGCCGCACCTGGCGGTCCAGGCTCTGCTTCTGCTGCGCCAGCGCGGCGAGCACGTCGTCCAGACGGGACAGGTTGTTTTCCGCGCCGCGCAGGCGCAATTCCGCCTCGTGCCGCCGCGAATGGAGGCCGGAGATTCCCGCCGCCTCTTCCAGCAGGGCGCGGCGTTCGGCGGGGGCGGCGGCGATCAACGCGCCGATTCGCCCCTGCGAGACGATCGCGGTGGAGCGCGCCCCGGTCGCCGCGTCGGCGAACAGAAGCTGCACGTCGCGGGCGCGGACTTCCTTGCCGTTGACCCGGTAGGTGGAGCCGCCGCCGCGGTCGATGCGGCGGCTGACCTCCAACTCGTCGGCGGTGTTGAGCGGCGCGGGCGCGGTGCGGGCGCGGTTGTCCAGGGTCAGCGAGACTTCGGCGACGTTGCGGGCGGGGCGGTTGCGGGTGCCGGAAAAGATCACGTCGTCCATTTCCCCGCCGCGCATCTGCTTGGCGGAGGTCTCGCCCATTACCCAGCGCATCGCTTCGACCAGGTTCGACTTGCCGCAGCCATTCGGGCCGACCACGCCGGTCAGCCCCGGTTCGACCAGAAGCTCGGTGGGTTCGACGAAGGACTTGAAACCGGACAGGCGCAGCTTGTTGAACTGGATCATCCGGCGATTATGCCTGGATGCCCGGCGCTGCCAAGGGGCGACGTGCGTTTCGTGCCCGGTTCTGGTCGGTTAGGGTTTGATCCCGGCCTCGGCCTCGGCGGCGGCGATCGCGGCGGCCAGTTCCTTGCGTGGGCTGTTGGCGGCGATGGCGCGGCCGTTGATCAGCAACGTCGGGGTCGAATCGATGCCGTGATCCCTGGACGCGGCGTTGCGTTTGTCCAGAATTCCCTGGAACAGCGCCTGATCGGCGAGCGCCGCGTCGATCGCCTGCGGCGACATTCCGGCCAGCGCGGCGATGCCGGACAAGGCCTGACGCGGATTGGCTGCGTGCATCCAGGTTCGCTGTTCGCTGAAAAAGGCCTCGGACAGGGCCTCGGCGTTCGCCCGGGGTGCGGCATGCACCAGCATCGAGGCCGCCATCGCCACCCCGTCCAGCGGGAAATCGGAAAACACCAAACGCGCCCGCCCGCTGTTGACGAAGGTTTCGATCAGCCAGGGCCGGGTCTCCTGGCGGAAGGCGGCGCAGTGCGGGCAGGTGTACGAGGAATATTCGACGATGGTCACCGGCGCGTTGGCCCGACCGATCGACAGGTCTTCCAGGCGGGGGTCGGCGGCGTCCGCCGGATGGACGGAGAACAGGGCGGCCAGGGCGAACAGAACGGCGGCGAGGCGACGGAACGGCACGGCGGGAGACTCCTGCGGGCGGGTTGCTGACCTTCAGATAAAGCCGGGACGGCGGCTTGTCATCCCCCGTCGCGCGCGCGGCGGTGAATCGATTGCCCCAGCGCCGCCAGCGCGGCGCGCAAATCCGCGTCGCCGACGCGGGCGACGGCGGCCTCTTCCTCCGCCGACAGGGGAATCGGCGGCGCGGGCGGCGGCGGCGGCGCGGGCGGCGGCGGCAGGCTGCCCACGGCGATCTTCAGCCGGGTTACCACCGGATAGCCGAAATACCGGTTGACCCGGTCGCACAGTTCCGGCTCCTGGTGCTTCAGCACCAGGGCGAAGGCGGAGGATGCGACGCGCACATGCAGCGTCGCCCCGTCGGCGACGCCGCTGCGCGCCTTGGCGATGCGCAGGGGCAGGGAATGGGCGGCGACCTCCGCTCCGGCGATCTCCGCCCAGCGGGTGATGATCTCAACGTCGGCGAAACCCTTTTTCCCCACCATCGGACGCACCACCGAGGCCACCGCCATTCCCAACGGATGCGGACGGCGGCGGCGCGGCGCGGGCTTGGCCTCGGCGGGCTTCTTCTTTTCCATGACGCGATGATAGGGGATCGGAGGGAAAAAGACAAAACCAGGGCAGGATCGGACTCTTGCCCGGTCTTATCGTCGCGCCGCCAGGGCGCGGGCCAGAGCGCAGAAGCCCTCGACCGGGATGGTTTCCGCCCGCGCCTCGGGGTCGATGCCCGCCTCCCGGCACAGAGCCTCTCCGCCCAGCGGCTTCAGGGCGGCGCGCAGCATTTTGCGGCGTTGGCCGAAGGCGGCGGCGGTGACGGTTTCCAGTTCGGCGCGCGGCGCGGGGAACAGCGGCTCGGCATAAGGTTCCAGCCGCACGATGGCCGAGGTCACCTTGGGCGGCGGGGTGAAGGCGGAGGCCGCGACCTCGAACAGCGCCGAGGTTCGGCAGAGCCACTGACAGAGCACCGACAGGCGGCCGTAGTCCTTGCCGCCGGGGGGGGCGACGATGCGCTCCACCACTTCCTTTTGCAGCATCACGGTCAGGCTTGCGAACAGGTCCGGCCGGTCCAGCCAACCGGTCAGCAGCACCGTGCCGATGTTGTAGGGCAGATTGGCGGCGATGCGGCGCGGCGCCGGGCCGAGGGCTTCGTAATCCACCTTGAGCGCGTCCTCGGCGATCACCGTCAATCGCCCGGGGTAGGCGGCGGCGATCTCCGCCAGGGCGGGCAGGCAGCGATCGTCGCGTTCGATGGCGACGAGGCGTGCCGCGCCTTCCGACAGCAGGCCACGGGTGAGGCCGCCGGGTCCGGGTCCGACCTCGATGATCGTGCCGTCCGCAAGCGGCCCGGCGGCGCGCGCGATGCGGGCGGTGAGGTTGAGGTCGAGCAGGAAATTCTGCCCCAGGTTCTTCTTGGCGGCGAGGTCGTGCCTGGCGATCACCTCGCGCAGCGGCGGCAGGGAGTCGGTCATCGGAAGGCGCTCCGTGCGCGGGCGATGGCGTCGGCGGCGCGGATCGCCGCGATCAGGCTGGCGGGGTTGGCCCGCCCGCTTCCGGCGATGGCCAGAGCGGTGCCGTGGTCGGGCGAGGTGCGGACGAAGGGCAGGCCCAGGGTGGTGTTGACCCCTCCATGGAAATCCAGCGTTTTCAATGGGATCAGAGCCTGATCGTGATACATGCACAAGGCCGTGTCGTAGAGGGCGCGCGCTTCGGCATGGAACATCGTGTCGGCGGGCAACGGCCCGGTCACGTCATGGCCCTCGCCGCGCAGAAGAGCGATTGCCGGGGCGATGACCGCGATTTCCTCGTCCCCCATCAGGCCGTCTTCCCCGGCGTGGGGGTTGAGTCCGGCCACCGCGAGGCGCGGCCGGGCGAGGCCGAAGTCGCGGGAGAGGGCGGACAGAACGATGCGCGCGATTTCGGCGATCGGGGTGCGGCTCAAGCGTTCGGGAACCTCGGCCAGGGCGCAGTGAACGGTGAGAGGCACCACCCGCAGGCCGTCGCAGGCGAGCATCATCACCGCGCGGAAACCGGGTCCGGCCAGGGATTCCAGGAATTCGGTGTGGCCGGGAAAGGGGAACCCCCCGGCGGCCATCGCCGCCTTGTGGATCGGCGCGGTGACCAGACCGCGCGCCCGGCCTTCGCGGCAGAGGGCGACGCCCGCGCGGATCGCCTCCGCCACCTGCGGCGAATTGGCGGGGTCGGGGGCGCCGAGAACCTTCGGGTTGGGCAGGGCGACGGGCAGGACTGGCAAGGCCTCGGCGAAGCGGCGCGCGGAGGTGCCCAAGGCGTCCGCCGCCACCGGCAGCAACGGCACCTCCAGCCCCAGAGCCCGGGCGCGCGCCGTCAGAAGATCCGGATCGGCGATCGCGACGAAGGGCGATAGATCGCGCCGCGCGGAGGCCCAGGCGGAAAGGATCGTGTCGGGGCCGATCCCCGCCGGTTCCCCCATCGACAGGACGAGCGGCGCCGTATCCGTCATATCCGGATGTCGATCACCGCCATCCGCCGCAGGTAGCGCAGGTGGCGCTCGGCGCTGCGTTCCAGGCGTTCCAGGCGCAGGGCGTCGCGTACCTGCTCGCTGCTCGGCAGGCCGTCCGCGGCGGTGCGTTCGCAGATCATCAGCAGGGTGGTGACGCCGCCGATCTCGATCGGCGGGGCGGGCATGCCGACCTCCAGATTCTGCACCGTCTGCGCCACCAGGGGCGGCATCTCGCGCAGGCGCAGGCTGCCGAGCGGGCCGCTGCCGTCGGTGCCGAGGGTCTTGGCATAAGTTTCGAAGGCCGGACAGCCGCGCAGCGACCCGGCGACATAGGCCGCCACCTTGTCGCGATCGGCGACGGAAACCGCCCTGTCGCCAGAGGTCGGCAGCTTGATCTGGCTCAGGCGCAGCTTCGCGTCGCCGGGGTCGGGCGCCTTCTGGACGCGCCGCTGGTTGAGTTTCAGGATGTAATAGCCGCCGGTGGTGCGGATCGGCGACGAAACGTCGCCTTCGCGCATCGAGGCCAGGGCGGCGTCGAGTTCGCGTTCCAACTGTCCCTGCGGCACCCAGCCGAGGTCTCCGCCGCGTCCCGCGGTCGGGCTGCGCGAGAACTGCATCGTCGCCTGGGGGAAGGGCGCGCCCAGGCGCAACTGGTTGGTCAGTTTTTCGGCGATCGCGGTGAGTTCGGCCTCGTTCTGCGCCGCGTCGAAGGGCAGGAAGATTTCCGACACCAGATGCTGCGGCCGTCCGAGGTTGGCGCGCGCCTGGGCCAGACGGTCCTGAACGTCCTCGGCGGAGGGGGCGTTCTTCTGACCGAAGACGTGGTTGACCACCTTGATCCAGGTGGCCTGGGCGCGGATCTGCTCGGATATGGTTTCGTAGGGCACGTTCATCGCCCGCGCCAGTTCCTTGAGGCCGCCGGGTCCCAGCCTGTTGCCGGCCTCGACGCGGCTGACCGCCTGTTCCAGATCGGCTTCCTCGAGCGCGATGTTGAGGCGCTTCGCCTCCTGCATTTGCAGGCGCTCGTCGATCAGGCCGCGCAGCACCTGCGGCGCGAGGCGGTGGCGGTTTTCGGGGGTGTCCTCAAGGCGCGACGAGAACAGCGCCACTTTCAGCCGCATCGACAGGTCGAAGATCGAAACGATGTCGTCGTTGACCACGGCGGCGATGCGCAGGGCTTCCTGGGCCACGGCCGGCGCCGGTGCCGCCGGGGAGAGAAGAATCGCCGCCGCGCCGCAGATCGCCGCCGCCGTGCGTTTGAAAGTCGCAAATCGGATCATCTCGTCATCCCGCCCTGATCTGGCTACATGCTGAACGTGGTATCGCCGATGCTCTTGAAAACAAGGTACGCGCTGACGCCCCATCCCCCTTCCGCGTTGCGGTCGGAAGTATAGTCCCGGGTCGCGGTCAGGCGCAGCAGAAAGCACTCGTCCTCGTAGGTCGCGTAGGTCGAGAACGACAGCGGCCCGCCGTCCTGGGTCAGGTCGTTGTTGAAACTGCTGGTGATCGCCCAGTCGCGGGTCAGCCGCGAGGTCAGGCCGAAGGACAGTTGCTCGACGTCGTCGCTGGTGTCCGAACTGGTGCGGAAGCGGTTGCGTTGGTTGAGGTAGGTGACCGACGCCCGCAACGGGTCGGTGCCGCCGGAGACCGAAAGGTCGTTGCTGACCAGATCGAAGTTGCTCTGGTTCATCCGGACGCGATAGGTGGTGTTGAAATAGCTGCCGTAGACATAGCGCACCCGCCCGACATAGTCGGAGAATCCCTTGCGCAGACCCGAGGATTCGGCAAAGACCGAGTCCTCGTGCAGGCGATAGGTCTGGCCGACGAAGGCGGACATCTGGTTGGACGTGCCATTGACGTAGGCGTTCCAATTGACGCCATAGGTGCCGCGCGGCCCGGTTTCGATCCGGTCGTAGCCGATGAAGCGGTTGCGCGACAGCACCGTGGTGTCGTCGAATTCGAGGTCGCGGCTGTCCTCGTTGGGGATCTTCGTCGGGTTGCCGCCGTTCGGCGATACCGTGCCGATCAGGACCGGTTCGATCACCTGGGTGGTGCGTTCCCCGGCGCTGGCGAACGGCCAGCTCCAGCGCAGCGATGCCTCGGGGATGATGCGACCGGCGGTGCCGGAATAGACGCTGCCGTCGGCCGTTTTGTACTTGTCGATCTGATAGGCGTCGCCGCGCAGGGCGGTGGTCAGGGTATAGTGCTCGCCGGACGGCGCGACGTAGGGCAGGGTCCAGGTGGAGGACGCCGAGACGCGGGTGCTGTCGGCGCCGTTGGCGCGGTTGAGCGAGGCGGTGGACAGCGCGGTGGTCCAATAGCCGCCGCGCGCGCCGCGTTCGCCGACATGGGTCCAGTCGGCGCGCGGCAGGGCGATGGGGTTCTTTTCGTTGGTGGTCAGGTCGCGCAACTCGCGGAAGCTCAAACCCTCGACGCGCGCATAGTCGTCGCCGGCGAACCCTTCCATGGCGATGCGGTTGGTCAGCGAGGAGTCCCACATCGGGTCGCGTTTGCCCAGGTAATCGTTGGGCTGGTTGATCTTGTAACGCCGCATGTAGGTGTCCGTGGAGACCGCGCGCAAATCGGCGGTGCCGCGCCAGACCTCGTTGACGTCCCATTCGCCGCGCAGGCCGACATGGCCGCGATTTTCGTCGGATTCCCCGGCGCGGCCGCTGGCGTCGATGATGAAGCTGGCGTCGGCCAGCTTCTGACGGTATTCGCCGATCAGGATCGAGGGATCGTCGGAGGTCAGCATCGGCGCCAGGGTGACGTCGGAATGGGGCGAGGTGACGTAATAGTACGGAACCTTGGCGTAGAGACCGACGTTGCTGGAACTGCCCATTCCCGGAAACAGGAAACCGCTGCGGCGCTTCACCGTCGGATCGGCGTGCGACAGATAGGGGGAGTAGGCGATCGGCATGCCGAACATTTCCACCGTCGCATCGGTATAGACGACGTCCTTGTCCGCTTCGTCGTGGACAATCCGCGCCGCCTTGATCTGCCAGATGCGGGTGTCGCCTCCTTCGCAGGCGTCGCAGGCGCTGAAGACCGCATGGTCAAGCTCGTTGACCTGCTGCCCCCGGTCGCCGACGTCGCGGCGGGCGGTGGTGGCGGCGGTGCGCGACAGGTTGGCGGAGATCATCAGCAGGTTGCGCATCGCGCCTTTTTTCATCTTGCCGGTCAGTTGCATGTGATCGGCGAAGATGACGTCGCCCGTGGGCATGACGAGGGAGACGTTGCCGGTGGCGGTGACGATGTCCTGGTTGACGTTGTAGCTGACCGCGTCGGCGAACAGGGTGTGCCCGGCCTGATTGATCTCCACCCCGCCGCGCGCGGTGACGACGTTGAGCTCGCGGTCGTGGGTGACTTCCTCGGCGGCCAGCGCCACCGGTTCCTCGGTGGGGCTCCCCTTGGCGGGCGGCTTGGCGGGCGTCGCGGCCCCTGACGCGGTATCCGGCGACGTCGTGGCGGCGGGGCCGGACATCGGCGGAAACGCGCCGAGGTTGGACATCCCGGCGTAGGGGTTGAAGACGCCGACGTTGGCGGATTCGGCGGCGAACGCGGGCAGTGCGCCCAGCAGGCAGGTGGCCAGTCCCATCGCGGGGGCGATGCGGCGCGGGGCGGAGGACGCGGCCGGAAGGATCGCCGTGCGGCGCGGAAGGTTCACGATCCGATGACCCCGGCTGAAGCGCCCGCCGTGGCGCGGGCCCATGGCCGCACAGGGTACAAAAGGTAGGCTGGAATCACAATCGGCAGAAGCGTCAGAAGCGGGTGCAAGAACAGGAAAAGTCCATCCCGTCCGGCGAGATTGTTGAGGCCGAGATTGGCCGCCTGGAAGCAGATCATCAGGCCGACGGTGGCGGCGACGCGTCCGGCCTGGCCGCGCCGGTCGAAAAAACCGCCGAGAAGCCCGGCCAGCGCCATCAGGGTGAACCCCAGAACCTGCAAGGGCAGCAGCAGGCGCTGCACCCCTTCGACGCGGAAGCGGCGGATGTCGGTAATGGAGAGGGTGTCGTCCGCTTGCGCGGTGAGCAGTTCGTTCAGCGAGCGTTCGCGGGCGTCGCGGAAACGCACCTCGTCCGAAGGGTGGGTGTCGCCGAATTCGGCGGTGTAGGAGTCGAAGTGCAACACCGAGAACCCGTGGTCCGCCGGGGTGTATTCCTGGCGGCTGCCGTTGATCAGGTGGATGTGCGGCACCGATCCGCCGGGGACCAGGGCGCCTTTTTCCGCCATCACGATGACCTCTTTCCCCGGGTTGCTGATGTCCGAAATCATCACCTTGGACAGCACGTTGTCGGCGTCGCGTTGGCCGACGAAGACGATGATGCCGTCGCCGATGTCGGTGAACTCCCCTTCCTTCAGAACCAGGTGGCTGACGTCCTGGCGGATCGTCCATTGCAGTTCGCGGAAGGCGCGCACCGATTCCGGCGCGATCCACAGGGTCAGGGCATAGGAAACCAGGGTGGTCCCTCCGGCCAGGATCAGGGCGGGGACGGACAGGTCCCATTGCCCCATGCCGCAAGCCCGCATCACCACCAGTTCGCGGTCGCCGGAAAGTTTGTTGTAGACGAACAGCACCACGGCGAAGATGGCGATCGGCAGCACCACCATCAGGAAGCCCGGCAGCAGAAGCGAGGTGAGCCTGAGGAACAGCCCCACCGACAGTCCCTTGTTGATGATCAGATCGACGAAACGCAGCGACTGGCTCAACCACAGCAGGGTCGACAAGCCCACCGTGACCAGCAGCATGCCGACGGCCAGTTGTTTCAGGACGTAACGTGTAATTCCCCGCATCATGGCGGCGGAGTATAGAGGCTGGCGCGGGACATTAGAACCGGAATTCGTCCGGCGGCGCGTCGGCGGCGGATGGCGCGGCGGCGGCGCCGTTACCCTGCGCCAGGGCATGGCGATGGGCGCGGTGGAGAAGGTCGAACCGCCGGAGGTATTCGGCCTGCGCCAGGGCCGAGGGCAGGGGCCTGAGAACCGCGCCGGGGAACGGTTTCGCCGGGATGGAGAGGATGCTTTTCACCTCGTCCGGGGCGAACCCGGCGAGTTGCACCGCCTCGGTCGCGCCCGCCACCAGGTCGGCCTGCTTGATCCGCGCCTTGATTTCGCGCGGCAACTTCGGCGGCAGGCCGAAGGCCAAATGGATCGCCGCCGCCAGACGAGCCTCGATCTCGCGGAAGACGTCGCCCACCGCCGCCTTCAGCGGCGTGATCAGGTCGTGGGTGACGTATTCCGGCGCGTCGTGCAGAAGCCCCGCCAGCAGAACCCAGCTGGGGGTCTCGGGGTGCTGGCGCTGCATGATCTCGACGACGAACAGCGAATGCTGCGCCACCGACCAGCCGTGCTCGCCCGAGGTTTGGCCGTTCCAGCGGGTGTTGCGCGAAAGGCCCAGGGCGATGTCGTGGATTTCGACGTCGAGCGGCGACGGTTCGATCAGGTTGAGGCGGCGACCCGAGAGCATCCGCTGCCAGGTGCGCGGCGCGTTCGCCTCCAGCCGTCGCCGCGCCGCCTCGTCCAGCGGGGAGTCCGAAGCCGGGGTCATTGACACAGTCCCAGGAGTTCCTGGTTCGCCTTGTCGGGGTGGGGCGCGCCGTCGATGGTTTCCACCGACTTCACCACGCCGGGTCCGGCGACGCGGTTCGCCTCGGCGAACAGACGCCGATCCACTCCGGACAGATCGACGCGTCCGCCCTTCATCGCGGCCGGTTCCCGGTGCATCGCGAACAGGAAGGCCTCGACGATGTGGGGCAGGCGGTGGCACATCATCATTGCTCCGCCGTCCCGCGAGGTAATCTTGACGGTCAGCGGGCGGTAGCCCGGAACCCCCTTGGCTTGGCTGCGCGCGCCGGTTACCGGAACCCACATCGGGGCGAGTTGCAGGGTCTTTTCGCCGGGGCCGAAGGCGGAGGCCTTGCCGCCCTCCGCCGCCGCCGCCGTCGCGCCCAGGGCGATCAGCCCCGCCGCAAGCAGGGAGAGGACGCGAAGCCGCGTCGAAAAGCCGAAAAGAAAAGACCCCATCATCGCATGTCCCGGGAAACCGAAAGGTCGTCCATGATCGCGGCTTTGTCGTCGCGGATCAACCGTTGCCGTCGCGCCGTTCGGTGAAGAAGGTCTTGAGCAGGCGGGCGCATTCGGTCTCCCTCAGGCCGCCGTAGACCTCGGGGCGGTGGTGGATGGTGGGTTGCTGGAACAGGCGGGGGCCGTGGTCGATCGCCCCGCCCTTGGGGTCGAAGGCGCCGTAATAGACCCGGCGGATGCGAGCGAAGGCGATCGCGGCGGCGCACATCGCGCAAGGCTCCAGGGTGACGTAGAGGTCGCAGCCGGGCAGGCGCGGCGCGCCCAGGACGCGGGCCGCCTCGCGCAGCGCCAGAATCTCGGCGTGCGCGGTGGGGTCGCGGTCGGTCTCGGTGCGGTTGGCGGCCTCGGCGACGATGCGGCCAGTGTCCGCCTCGACGACCACCGCGCCGACCGGCACCTCGCCGCGATGCGCCGCATCGCGGGCAAGGGCGATGGCGCGATCCATGAAGCCGCCGTCGGCGGCGATTGACGATGACGGTCCGGTGTTCATATCCTCAACAGTGCGTCACTTCGCGCCTTGCGGTCAAGACGGCGGAAAACGCCGCGTTAGGGAAATGATAACCGGGAAGGTCCATTCTGTTTCTCATGAACACGGCAAAAGGGCATACGTCGCTTTTCGCGGCGATTGTTTCCATTGCCGTCGTCGGGTTTCCGGCGGCGGCGCCGGGGTTTGCCGGCGCGGGGGTGGATGTGGCTTTCGTCGCTCCCGACGGCAGCGTCGCGGTGGCGGGTACCATGGTCGAGGCGCGGGTGCTGGCGGCGATCCGCTCCGCCAGCGAAAGCACCGGCGTCGCCTTTCCCTATCTGTTGGCCAAGGCATCGCGGGAAAGCGGCTTCGACGTGTCCGCCGATGCCGCATCTTCCAGCGCTTCGGGGATGTTCCAGTTCACCCGGCAGACCTGGCTCGACCTCTTTTCCCGTCACGGTTCCGCCTATGGCCGGGGCGATCTGGCCGGAATGATCGTCCGTTCGCCCCGGGGCGGCCTGATTCCGCCCGAGGGCGAGGCGGGCCGCCGGATTCTCGATCTGCGCCACGACCCCGAACTCGCCGCCCATCTGGCCGCCGAATATACCCGCGAGAACCGCGCCACCCTGTCCCGCGCGCTGGGGCGCAAGGTGTCGCCGGAGGAACTCTACATCGCCCACTTCCTGGGGGCGCAGGGGGCGCTGCACGACCGTCTGGTGCGCGCCTTCAAGCGCGAGATGGTGCGCTTCGCCAGTCTCTCCCCCGAGATGGTGGGGCGGCCGCGCGCGGCTTCGCCGCGCCAGCCCGCGCGCAAGTCCCCGGCAAGGAAGCGTCTTCCCGCCGAGGATTTGCAGGTGGCGCTCGCCCGCCATCTGCTCCCCGGCGGCGGTCTGGCCCTGCCCTGGCTGGACGGTGCCCTCGACGGCGCGGAACCGGTGCGCCTGCCGGTCGGTCCGGCGATGCGGGAAGCCGCGGTGCGCGGGGTTTTGGGCGGCGGTTCGGTCGCCGACGACGAGGCGCCGGTTCTGGTCCAGGTGTTGCCGCCATCGGCGGCGCGCGCCGCGATGATCGGCACCCGCGCCGCCTTCTCCCGGGTGCCCGCCGATCGGGCCGAGGGGGCTTTGCATCGCCCGCCGGGAGCCGCCCGCTTCGCCGCGCCGATGCCGCCGCGTCCGGCGGGCGACGGCGCCAAGGTTGCGGGGGGAGCGCTGCCGCGCTATGAGAAGACGACGCCCGAGGTCGCCGACGCCGCGCCGCGCGAGGCCCGGCCCGGCGTCTGACCCGGCCTTTGCCGATCCCTTTTCCGAAAGGACGACGACATGAGCGCCCCACCCGAGGACGCAAGCAAGGGAGAACGCATCGCCAAGGCGATGGCGCGCGCCGGGGTGTGTTCCCGTCGCGAGGCGGAGGCGCGGATCGCCGCCGGACGCGTCGCCCTGAACGGCCGCAAGGTCGAGACCCCGGCCACCCTGGTCGGCCCGAACGATATCGTGACGGTGGATGGCAAACCCCTGCCCGAGCGCATGCCGCCCCGCCTGTGGCGCTATCACAAACCGGTGGGGCTGGTCACCACCCACAAGGACCCGGAGGGTCGGCCCACGGTGTTCGACCGCCTGCCCGCCGATCTGCCGCGGGTGATCTCGGTGGGGCGGCTGGACCTCAATTCCGAGGGGTTGCTGCTGCTGACCAACGACGGCGAACTCGCCCGCCGCCTGGAACTGCCTTCCAACGCCTGGACGCGGCGCTACCGGGTGCGGGTGCATGGCGCGCCGACGCAGGAGTCCCTGGACCGCCTGGCCGCCGGAATGACCGTGGACGGGGTGCGCTACGGCAAGGCGGTGGCGATCCTGGAACGCCAGCAGGGCGCCAACGCCTGGCTGGAGGTGGTGCTGACCGAAGGCAAGAACCGCGAAATCCGCAAGCTGATGGAGGCAATCGGCCTGACCGTCAACCGCCTGATCCGGGTGCATTACGGTCCCTTCGCCCTGGGCGATCTGCCGCCCGGCGCGGCGGCGGAGATTCCGCCGAAGATTCTGCGCGAGACTCTGGGCGGCGCGGTGCGGGGGCAACTCCCCTCGGGGGCCGAGGAAGGCCGCCAGCGCCGCCGCCGGGAACGGGAAGGGCCGTCTTCCGCTCCGGCGAAGGCGAAGCCCGCCGCGAAATCCGCCGAGGCGGCGGACGGCAAGGCGCGCCCGCCCCGGCCGCACCGTCTGGACCTCGATGGCGGCAAGGGCCGCAAGCGGCGATGAGGATCGTCGCCGGACGGTATCGCGGCAAGCTTCTGACCGCGCCGGAGGGGGAGGGGGTGCGCCCGACCTCCGACCGGGCGCGGGAATCCCTGTTCAACATCCTGGTCCATCGCTATCCGCCGCACGACTTCGCGCTTTCCGGGGCGCGGGTGCTCGATCTTTGCGCCGGAACCGGCGCCCTGGGGCTGGAGGCTCTGTCGCGCGGCGCGGCGCATGCCACCTTCGTCGAGCGCGCCCCCGCCGCCCTGGCGGCGCTGTCCGCCAACATCCGCGCCCTGAAGGCGGAGGCGGTTTCGACGGTGCTGAAGACCGACGCCACCCGCCTGCCGCGCGCCTCCGTCCCCTGTTCGCTGGTTTTCCTCGATCCGCCGTATGCCGACGGCATCGCGCCCGCCGTCCTGGCCTCCGCGATTGCCGCCCAGTGGCTGCGCGACGGCGCGGTGGCGGTGGTGGAAACCGCCGCGACCGACTCTCCGGTCTGGCCGGAGGGGTTCGTTCTCGACGACCGCCGCGCCTATGGCAAGGCGGCGCTTTTCTTTCTGCGCTGGCGCGGCTGACGCCGTAGTTTCTTTGTCCCCGTTGACGGTTCGGGGGTATGCTTTTCCCGGATTTGATTTCAGCAATCGGGGAGGAAACGCTATGCTGACCACCGCGATTTTTCCGGGCCGCTACGTGCAAGGGGCGGGCGCCTTGTCCGTCCTGGGCGAGGAAGCCGCCCGCTTGGGCAAGACCGTCCTGGCGATCGTCGACAAGGGGGTGCTCGGCGTTCTGGGCGATCGCGTCGTCGCCGCATTGGCCGGTCATGCCGAGGCGACCGTCGAGGCCTTCGGCGGCGAATGCTGCGATCCGGAAATCGAACGCCTGACCGTCCTTGCCCAGGGGGCGCAGGCGATCGTCGGCGTCGGCGGCGGCAAGGCGCTGGACACCGCCAAGGCGGTGGCGCATGCCCGCCGGATACCGGTTCTGATCGTGCCGACCCTGGCCTCCACCGACGCGCCGTGCAGCGCCCTGTCGGTGATCTATACGCCGGAAGGGGTGTTCTCGCGCTATCTGCTGCTGCCGCAGAATCCGAACGTGGTGCTGGTGGATACCGAAGTGATCGCCGCCGCGCCGCCGCGTTTCCTGGTGTCCGGCATGGGGGACGCCCTGTCCACCTGGTTCGAGGCGGAAAGCTGCCGCGTCGCGCGGGCCGCCAACATGATCGGACGTCCCGGGCCGATGACCGCTTATGCCCTGGCGCGCTTATGCTTCGACACCCTGATCGAATACGGCGAGTCGGCGCTGGTCGCGGCGGGCGCGGGGGCGGTGACTCCGGCCCTGGAAAAGGTGGTGGAGGCGAACACCCTGCTCTCCGGCCTGGGGTTCGAAAGCGGCGGCCTGGGGGCCTGTCACGCCATCCACAACGGCCTGACCGCGCTGCCGCAAACCCACGCCTTCTGGCACGGCGAGAAGGTGACGATCGGCGTCCTCGCCGCGCTGTTCCTGACCGATCGGCCGCCGGAGATGATCGATCTGGTCTATGACTTCTGCGAAGCGGTGGGCCTGCCGACGACGCTGGAGGCGATCGGCCTTGCCGGAGTATCCGACGCCGATCTGATGCGGGTGGCCGAGGCCGCCTGCGCGCCGGGCGAGACCATCCACAACGAACCCCACGAGGTCACGCCGCGAACCGTGTTCTGGGCGCTGAAGGCCGCCGACGCCGAAGGCCGTCGCCGCGCCGAGTAGGGCGGGGTTCGGCGGGGCGGCGCACCGGCGTCACAGCGGGTGCGCCGCCTCGAACGCCGCGATGTAGTCGCGGGTCTCCGGCGCCGCAGTCTTGTCGCGCGTCAGTTGGATTTGGAAAACCACCTGGCTTTCGTGGCGGAACGCCATTTCCGAGCCGACCAGATAGAACTCCCATATCCGGCAGAAGCGTTCGTCCAGCATCGCCGCGATCTCGGCGCGGTTGGCCCGGAAGCGGTCGTGCCAGAGGCGCAGGGTTTCCGCATAATGCAGGCGTAAGACCTCGACGTCGGTGGTGATCAGACGCTCCCGCTCCACCGCCGCCATGATTTCCGACAGCGCCGGGCAGTAGCCGCCGGGGAAGATGTACTTGCGCAGCCAGGGGTTGGTGTCTCCCGGCGGGCCGGAGCGACCGATGGTGTGCAGAAGAGCGACGCCGTCCGGGGCGAGACGCTCGCGCACCGCGCGGAAAAAGGCGCGGTAGAAGCGCACCCCGACGTGTTCGAACATGCCGACCGAAACGATGCGGTCGAAGCGTCCCTCGACCTCGCGATAGTCCATCAGGTCGAAGCGCACCCGGTCGGCGAGCCCGGCCGTCTGGGCGCGCTGGCGCGCCACCTCCAACTGGCGTTCGGACAGGGTGATGCCGGTGACCGAAACGTCGAAATCCTTCGCCAGGGAGAGCGCGGTGCCGCCCCAGCCGCAGCCGACGTCGAGCACGCTCATGCCGGGGCGGAGGAGAAGCTTCGCCGCGATGTGGCGCTTTTTCGCCTCTTGGGCTTGTTCCAGGGTTTCCGTCCCGGTGGGGAAATAGGCGCAGGAATACTGCCGGTCGGCGTCGAGGAAAAGCTCGTACAGGCGGGGCGACAGGTCGTAGTGGTGGGCGACGTTCTTCGCCGCGCGGGGGATCGGGTTGTTCTGGTGCAGGCGGCGGATCAGGCGGTCGGCGGCGCTTTTGGCGTGCGAGAAGGGGTGATCGCGGGCGTCCGCGACGTTCTTCATGAACAGCGCCAGGAAGTCGCGAAGCGAGCCGTTCTCGACGCGGACGGAGCCGTCCATATAGCCTTCGCCGAAGGCCAGCGCGGGCCTCCAGGGCAGGCGGCGCAGAACCTTGGGGTCGTCGATGATCAGGCGCAGCGGCGCCGGGCCGTCCTCCGGCCCGTTTCCGACGCGGAAGGACTTGCCGCCGGGCAGGACCACGGTCAACGCCCCATGGCGGATCAGACGACGCATGAACAACTGGAACAACATCACGGACCTCCTGCGTTTCGGATGAAAGCCGGACAGTCCCCATCGGACGCACTCTTGGACGTACCCTTCTCCCCTGACGCGATATGGGGCGTCGCCTCCGCCGTCGCAAACTCTGTGGCATTTTCGCAGCAGGCGCGGCGGAGTTCGGGGCGTTTCGTCGCTTGCGGCTTGCGGCGGCGCCCCCGATATAACAGCACTGTTGCACATCGTTCGTCAATTGGAGGGTGCGGGTGCGCCAGGAAACGTCCGCCGGAACCACCGCCTTCACGGTGCTGCTGGCCTTGAGCTTCTGCCATATGCTCAACGACATGATGCAGTCGTTGCTGGCGGCGATCTATCCGATCCTGAAGACCAACTATTCCCTGGATTTCGGCCAGATCGGCCTGTTGACCCTGACCTTCCAGCTAACCGCGTCGCTGTTGCAGCCCTGGGTCGGCTTCTACACCGACAAGCACCCCAAGCCGTTTTCCCTGGTGCTGGGGATGGGGTCGTCGATCTTCCACCCCGAGTCGTCGCGAGTCGCCCGCATGGCCTCGGGCGGGCGCTTCGGTCTGGCGCAATCGGTGTTCCAGGTGGGCGGCAATTCCGGCACCGCCTTCGGCCCGCTGTTGGCGGCGTTGATCGTGGTGCCGTATGGGCAGGCCTCGGTGGCGTGGTTTTCCGCCGCCGCGCTGATCGCCGCGATGGTGCTGTGGCGGGTCGGCCTGTGGTACCGCGAGGCCCGCGCCCAGGCCGCGAAAAAGCCCGCCGGACCGGTCCCGGAGATGGTCCTGCCGCGCCGCAAGGTGTTGATCACCCTGGGTCTTCTGGCGATGCTGGTGTTTTCCAAGAACGTCTACATGGCCAGCCTGACCAGCTATTACGCCTTCTATCTGATGGAGACCTTCCAGCTTTCGGTGCGGCAGTCGCAGGTCTATCTGTCCATCTTCCTGGGCGCGGTGGCGGCGGGAACCCTGATCGGCGGGCCGGTGGGCGACCGCCTGGGGCGCAAGGTGGTGATCTGGCGCTCGATCCTGGGGGTGCTGCCCTTCACCCTGATGCTGCCCCATGCCAACCTGTTCTGGACGCCGATTCTGACGGTGATCATCGGCTTGATTCTCGCCTCGGCGTTTTCGGCGATCGTCGTCTACGGGCAGGAGCTGGTTCCGGGCAAGGTGGGCACCATCGCCGGTCTGTTCTTCGGCTTTTCCTTCGGCATGGGCGGCCGTGGTTGCACTGGCCGCCGCGCGGCGTGGTTTCGATCTGGCGCAGAAGCGCGTTCATTTCCTCGACCGACAGGCGGCGTCCGGCGCGCACCGAGCCGTGGCAGGCGACGGTGGCGAGCAGCCGGTTCAGCCGGTCGGACAGCGCCGAGGCGTCGTCCCATTCGGTCAGGGAATCCGCGATGTCGCGGACCAGGGCGCGGACGTCGGCGTTGCCCAGGGCGGCGGGAATTTCCCGCACCACCACCGCGTCCTCGCCGAAGCGTTCGACGGTCAGGCCCATGCCCGCCAGGTCTTCTCCCCGCGCGCACAGGCGGTCGGCGGCGGCCTCGTCCAGTTCCACCACCTCGGGCAGCAGCAGCACCTGACGCTTGACGCCGGAGGCGGCGATTTCCGCCTTGATCTTTTCCAACACGATGCGCTCGTGCGCGGCGTGCTGATCGACGACGACGATGCCGTCCTCGGTCTGCGCCACGATGTAGGTTTCGTGCACCTGGGCGCGCGCCTGCCCCAAGGGGAACGCCGCGCCGGTTTCCGGCATTGCCGGAGCCTCGCCGCCGCTGCCGCGCACAGCGCCGCCGGGCGGCAGGGAGAGGCCGGGCAGGGCGGATTCGGCGAAACCGGCGGCGGGAGCCTGGAAAGCAATCGCCGCGTCCAGTTCGGCGCGCGGGTTGGCGGGGCGAGCCGAAGCCGAACCCGCCTGAGCCGCCGAACCCGCCCTCGGGGCGGAAGGCGGCGAGCATCGCGGGCGCGGCGTCGGCGGCGCGATGCATCGCCCCGCCGATCGCCGATTTCAGGCCGGAGACGATCAACGCGCGGACCAGTCCGGGGTCGCGGAAACGGACCTCGGCCTTCGCCGGGTGGACGTTGACGTCGACGAATTCCGGATCGACGGTGAGGAACAGGGCCAAAACCGGGTGGCGGTCGTGCGCCAGAACGTCGCGATAGGCGCCGCGCACCGCCCCCAGCAGCAGGCGGTCGCGCACCGGGCGACCGTTGACGAACAGGAATTGTTCCTGCGCGGTGCCGACGTTGTGGGTGGGCAGACCGGCATAGCCGGTGAGGCGCAGGCCTTCGCGGTCGATATCCACCGCCACCGCGTTGGTGGCGAAGTCGCGGCCCAGCAGGGCGCGCAGGCGGGCGAGGCGGGCGTCGAACAGATCGCCGCCTTCGGGCGGCAGGGTCAGGCGTTCCCGCCCGTCGTCGGTAAAGGAAAACCCCACCTGCGGGTGCGCCATCGCCAGACGCTTCACCGCGTCCAGGGCGTGGGAGGCCTCGGTGCGCGGGCTTTTCAGGAACTTCAGGCGCGTCGGAGTGGCGAAGAACAGGTCGCGGATTTCGACGCGGGTGCCGGGCGGGTGGGCGGCGGGTTCGGGCGCGGATTTCGCGCCGCCTTCCACCGCGATCCGCCAAGCGGCGTCCGCCCCCGGCGGGCGGGAAACGATGGACAGGCGCGCCACCGCGCCGATGCTGGGCAGGGCCTCGCCGCGAAAGCCGAAGTGGTCGATGTGGGTCAGATCGCCGGTGGGCAGCTTCGAGGTGGCGTGACGCTCCACGGCGAGGGAAAGCTCGTCCGCCGTCATGCCGCAACCGTCGTCGGTGACCGCGATCAGGCCGCGCCCGCCGTCCTGGATCGTCACCGCGATGCGCGTCGCCCCGGCGTCCAGGGCGTTTTCGACGATTTCCTTGGCGGCGGCGGGGCGTTCCACCACCTCGCCCGCCGCGATGCGGTTGACCAGATCGGGGGGGGGAGAAGACGGATGCTCACGCCGCGCCGCCCCCTTCGCCGCTGCCCTCTCCGCCGTCGGCGTCGTCGGCGTCGGCGTCGCGTCCGCTGCCTTCGCCGGAGCGGGCGTCGTCGGCATCGTCGTCGCCGTCATTGGCGTCGCCCGCGCTATCGGGCATGCGCAGGGCGCGCACCAGACCGATCAGCGCGGCGGTGGAGCCGTCATGGGTTCCGCCGCCCGCGCCGTCCTGCAATTCGGGCAGGATCGCCCCGGCCATCGCCTTGCCCAGTTCCACCCCCCACTGGTCGAAGGCGTTGATCCCCCAGATCACGCTTTGCGCGAACACCTTGTGCTCGTAGAGGGCGATCAGCATGCCCAGCGTTTCCGGCGTCAGGGTCGGCAGCAGGATGGTGGTGGAGGGGCGGCCGCCGGGGAAGGTTTTGTGCGGCGCCAGGCGTCGCGCTTCCGCCGCATCCTTGCCCTGGGCGAGCAGTTCGGCCTCGGCCTCCGCCTGGGTGCGGCCCCGCATCAGGGCCTCGGCCTGGGCCAGGGCGTTGGCGAGGAGCATCGGCTGGTGGTCGGCGACCTCGTGGTGGGAGCGGGCGACGACGACGAAGTCGCAGGCGACGTCCCGGGTGCCCTGGTGCAGCAGTTGATAGAAGGAATGCTGGCCGTTGGTTCCCGGCTCGCCGAAGACCACCGGCGCGGTGGTCTGGGGCACCGGCAGACCGTCGGCGGTGACGCCCTTGCCGTTGCTTTCCATCTCCAACTGTTGCAGGAAGGCGGGGAAGCGCGCCAGCGACTGGTCGTAGGGCAGCACCGCCAACGCCGGAATCCCCAGAACCGTGTGGTTCCAGATGCCGGTCAGGGCCAGCACCACCGGCAGATTGTCCAGCGGCGGCGCGGCGCGAAAGTGCTCGTCCATCGCATGCGCCCCGGCCAAGAGGGCGCGGAAGGCGGGCATGCCGATGGCGAGAGCGATGGACAGGCCCACCGCCGACCACAGGGAATAGCGCCCGCCCAACCAATCCCAGAAGCCGAACATGTGGGCGGTGTCGATGCCGAAGGCGGAGACCGCCGCCGCGTTGGTGGAGACCGCGACGAAGTGCTTGCCCACCGCGCGCTCGCCCAGGTGACGCACCAGCCAGTCGCGGGCGGTGCGGGCGTTGCGCAGGGTTTCCTGGGTGGTGAAGGTCTTCGAGGTGACGACGAACAGCGTGGTTTCCGGGTCCAGGCGGCGCAGCACGCCCGCGATGTGCGCCGCATCGACGTTGGAGACGAAATGCGCGGTCAGATCGTCGCGGCCATAGGGGGCGAGAGCCTGACAAACCATCGCCGGGCCGAGGTCGGAGCCGCCGATGCCGATGTTGACCACGTCGGTCACCGCCTTGCCGGTGGCCCCCCGCCAGTCGCCGCCGCGCACCCGTTCGACGAAGGCGGCGATCTTGTCCAGCACCGCCCGGACCTCGGGCATCACGTCGCGGCCGCCGCAGGGCTGGGGTTCGTCTCCGGGGCTGCGCAGGGCGACGTGCAGGGCGGCGCGGCGTTCGGTGGGGTTGATCTCCTCGCCCGCGAACATCCGGGCGATGGCGCGGGAAAGGCCCGCTTCCTCGGCCAGTTCGGTCAGAAGGGCGAAGGTTTCCTCGGTCAGCTTGTTCTTCGAGGGGTCGAGGACGAACGGCCCCTCGGCGGTGTCGAGGGACAGCGCCAGCCGGTCGAAACGCGCCGGATCGGCGGCGAACAGGTCGGAGGTTCGGGTGCCCGCCAGGGCGTCGCGATGGGCGGAAAGCGCCGCCCAGGCGAGGGTTTCGGGCAATGCGGGAAAGCCAGAGGATGCGGTCATGACGGACCTCGACCCGGAGGGAAAAGACGATGCCCGCAGTGTATCAGACCCAGCTTCGCCGCGTCACCCCGGGCGGTGCGAGACGGAAGATCGAGGTCGGGGCGAGGCGGAGAACCGGGACGGCAAGGGGCGTCCCGATTCTCTATACGGGTTGAATAAGGATTTCGGCGGGTATTTTCAGTGCCGCATGAAGTTTGCGAATGTTGCCAAGGGACAACGACCGCCTTCCCGACAGGAATTCGCATGCGCGCGGTGCGCTGCCCAGGATTTTCCCCAAATCGGAACGCTTCATGTTCCTCTGGTCGAGGGCGAAGAGCACGGCCGCGACGGGGGTCGGCGGCGACACGGGGAAGGTTTTTTCTTCGTAAGCGTCGATGAGCAGGGACAGAATTTCAAACTCATCCGCTTCGGGGGTGTTCTCGTCGCACGCCCAAAGCTCCTCCAGCCGTGCCACCGCCGCCTCATACGCTTCCGCGTCTCGGATTGGTTTCAGCATTGTCGGGTTCCTAATATTTTTTGACCGTTTTGGCGTTCACTTTGTCGTATTCGCCGTGGGTGCCGATGAACTTGATGAAGGCGGTTCCCCCGGAGCCTATTAACTTAAAGGCCACGATCAGGCGGTATTCCCCGCCCTTGATCTTGAACTTCACGCGTTCGCCGTCGAGCATCGAGGCCGAGGGGAAATCCCTTAGGATGTCCTGTACGTTGCCGTACCGGCCTTTCTTGATCTCGGCGTACCAAGCCAATAAGTGGGCTTCGACATCGGCATGTTTCTGGCAAAAATCGATTAACGTCTGTCGTTTGATGATGTGCATCCGGCAATGTCCTGGTTCATGAAAAAAAGCTTTCGCTTCCAATTGTCTTTTGAAAAAAATCATAAAATTCGAAACCGGAAACCATGCAGGGAAGCCCGATTTCGACAGGGCTGATTATCGCGCGTTCCCAAATTGGGAACAAGCAAAAAATTCCCAAAAATGGAACTTTGCCCGATGCGCGCTCGAGGGGTGCAGGGTGAAGGCTGTCCCCCCCCCCTTTACCATTGGACCGCAAGGCCCACGGCTGTCCGGTTCGTTTCGCCCGGCGATTCCGCATCCCCATTTGTCATGCCCGCGCAGGCGGGCATCCACGAGTTTTCCGATGACTTGGACGGGCCGGAAGCGGACGGACGGGCTTCGGCATTCAGAGCCAAGATTGCCGACGGTTACGCTTTCACATTTTGTCGGCTTGCATCGTCGTAAACAGGAAGTTCAACTGATTGGCTGCGGCCGCTATCATTCTTGGCAGCAACAGCAAGCGGTTTGGGCGATGGGCGAGAACGAACCAGAAATTGATAAGCTCGACGACAACTGGAAGGACAAACTGGTCGCGATCGGCAAGGGGGCTGCCGGAGTTGTTCCGATGGTCGGAGGTCCGCTCGCCGAAATTGTGGGAATGGTTGTGCCAGGGCAACGTGCAGATCGGATTGCGGCGTATCTGCGAGGTCTGGCTGTTCGCGTCGACGGCCTCGAAGAAGAACTGAAGCGTGGGGTGGCCTCCAACGTAGAGAAGGTCGACCTCATCGAGGAAGGAGGGTATCAAGCCGCCCGAGCGACGTCCGGGAATCGTATCGACCAAATCATCGAGGCAGTAGCCCGAGGGTTGAGCGAGGATGATGCCGAAGTAATTCGTCGTAAGCGTTTACTGCTCATCTTCGGCGAACTCGACGACGACGAGGTAATTTTATTGAATGCATATGGACGCTCTTTTGCCGGCGCCGACCAAAGGGCCTTCGAGCACGTTAATCGACCAAGTCCAGCACACCTCCAATCCAGCACCGTGGACATCGAGAAAGACCGCCTCTACCAAGCTGGAAAAGAGCACCTTATCCGACTAGGACTATTGAAGAAAAATTACGGCAGCGTGAAAAAGGGGCAGATGCCGGACTTCGATTCCAGCCAGGGAGATTTCAGGCATTCAGTCGGAATTTCACTTCTCGGACGTATGTTGCTAAAGGAGATTGGTATGATTACGCCTTTCGATGAACAGCAGTCTCATCGTTGACGCGATAACAGTAGAGATTCCGGCTTGGGGCCGGAAGCGGAATGGTAGGTTCTGAGCGGAGAATATATCAAGCCGACGCTTCTGTGGGAAAAGTGTAATTCATCTATTTGTCTGAGTAACTAGCGCAGAAATGGGGCTACTGGTATCTGTAGCTATAAAGTTCATCATGACTAGAGCCAATCCCTGGAACGAATAGGCGCTTGTAAATTCGTTCTGCGTATGGATCTGTCATTCCCGCGATGTAGTCGCAGACCCGACGTTGAATGCTGTCGCTTTCTTGTAACGATTCCCAGGCTGTCCGCGGAATTAACGTCTGAGGTGACGTAATGAAAGCATCGTATAGCTCCCCGACGATCTTTTGCCCACGAAACTCGAGCTGCTGGATTTCTGCTTGCTGTGTAACCAATTCGTATACTGATTCTTTTAGTTTTTCAAGTAAGCATCCGATTTCATCCGGGAAATACGCACGATATTTAATCAACGGATGGTTAAATACAGATTCTGTTTTTACATCAATGGATGTAATAAAGAGATTTACCAACTCACCGATAAATCTCTTTCTAGCATAACTGTTCCCCGTTAGGTTTTCTTTAAAATCATCCACTTTTACAGCCTTATTTCCAAATCCAATCGCATCATTGTTATCAAAAGCGGGCCTGAGGCGATCAATTAGGTCGTCAATCTTGACCATCCGACGGGCGATTACGTCTTCCAAGTCGTGCACACCGTATGCAATGTCATCAGCGCACTCCATGATTGAGCAATCAAAGCTATGATGCGATGGTTTCCCATTGCGACGCCCCATCCTGAATACCTCAGCCTCACCACGCTTGAACGGGGCACCTAACATCCAGTCTACAATTTCCCCTTCTTCATCGAAGTAACACTTTGGCGGCTTTTTTTCGTAGTCTTTTTTGTCAAAGGCTGAATAAGGAGCGGGATACTTCAGGACGGCCAGGAGCAAACGTCGAGTTGGGTTCATGCCCTGATGTTCTCGATACTTTTCTAAACGGGTTAATATACGCAGGGTCTGCCCGTTCCCTTCAAATCCACCATACATATGCATTCTGTTGTGCAGAGCTCGTTCTCCACCATGTCCAAAAGGTGGATGCCCGAGGTCGTGGGCGTAACAAGCCGCCGCGATTAGGTCATTGGACGGCAGCCATTGCCGAATCTCCTTGCTCACACCCGATTCTTTCCCTCGGAGCTTAGTGACGATACCTTCCCCAATCTGGGCAACTTCGATGGTGTGTGTGAGACGCGTCTTGTGGTAATCACCCTCCCCGATCCCCATAACTTGTGTTTTTGCCTGTAGTCGTCGGAATGCGGCAGAGTGCACAATGCGCGATTTATCCCTAAGATAGCCGTCTCGTTCATCATCCGGACGAGCAGGCTCTTCCCCCCAATATCGTTCGCTAAATTTAGTGTCGAGCACTTGCCCCTCCCTTAGCGCGAGAAATGCTTCTAGAAGCTAAGACTAGCCTTCACCCGATACAATTTCTAGTTTTGCTCGTACACGCGATTCCGTAAGCAGCTTCGCTTTGGACGTCTCCAGCAATTCTGGTGCAGTCCCTTCTTGATGGAAAGACCGTAATTAGGGAGAGGCGCAGACCTGCGGAATGTCCGCCTTGGGGCGCAAAGCCGTCATTCGCCGCCCTTCGTCACTCCGCTCCATCCACCCCCAGGCGGTGCAGAACTTCGTCCGCCAGGGCGAGGCACGAGGTCAGGCCGGGGCTTTCGATGCCCAACAGGTGGAGGACGCCCGGCGCGCCGTGCTCCGCCGCGCCCGCCAACAGGAAGTCGGCGGCGGGGTCTCCGGGTCCGGTGATTTTCGGGCGGATGCCGCAGGTATCGGGGGCGAGCGCGCCGTCCGGCAGGTCGGGCCAATAGCGGCGGATCGCCGCATAGAACGAATCGCCCCGCGCCGGGTCCACGCTATAGGTTTCCGCCTCCACCCATTCCACGTCGGGCCCGAAGCGCCCCCGCCCGGCGAGGTCGAGGGTCAGGTGAACCCCCAGGCCGCCCGGCACCGGCAGGGGATAGATCAGGCGGGAAAACGGCGCGCGGCCGGAGAGCGCGAAATAGTTGCCCTTGGCCATGTGCAGGCGCGGGCAGGGGCGCTTCGCCCGTTCCGCCCACGCGGTGGCGGCCAGGCCCGGCGCACCCAATCCGGCGGAGTTGACCACCAGCCGCGCCCGCGCCTGGAAGGGGTCGTCCCCGCCGCAGGAAAGCACCGCGCCCCCCGCCGCCATCGGTTCGATGGCCTGCACCGGGGTTTTCACCACCAGGGTCGCCCCCGCCGCCTCGGCATCCGCCAGCAGGGCGAGCATCAGGCCGTGGCTGTCGATGATGCCGGTGCCCGGCGAATGCAGCGCGGCGGCGCAGGCGAGAGCCGGTTCCATCGCCCGCGCCTCGGCGGCGGAGAGGATGCGCAGGTCCTCCGCCCCGTTGGCGGCGGCCTGCGCGGCGATGGCGGGCAGGCGGGCGGCCTGGTCCGCGTCGGCGGCGACCAGCAGCTTGCCGAGTTTCCGGTGCGCGATGCCGCGTTCGGCGCAATAGGCGTACAGGCGCTTCCGCCCCGGCGCGCAGACGCGGGCGCGCAGCGAATCGGTTGGATAGTAAATTCCGGCGTGCAGAACCTCGGAATTGCGGGCGCTGACGCTGGTGCCGAAGGCGGCCTCCCGTTCCAGGATCGCCACTTCGCGCCCCGCCCGCGCCAGGGCGCGCGCCGCCGCCAGCCCCACCACGCCCGCGCCGATCACCACCGCGTCGAGGCGTTCCATGGTCGCCTTACCCCGGAATCCGGATGAAGTCGTCGGCGGCAAGGCCGCCGTCGCGGTCCCAGTCGAACAGCAGCACCGCCGGAGCCTCGCCCGAATAGGTCATCCGGCGTGTCCCGCCGACGATCACCGCGCTTTCCGCCGCCGTCATGTCCATGCGGTGGCGTCCGGTCTGGTTGCAGACGAACAGGGGCAGCCCGGTGGCGGCGGAGGCTTCCTCCCACTTGCCGTTGGGGCCCATCGGGCCGGGCGGCCAGGCGGCGGACAGAGTCAAAACCTCGGCTCCCGCGTCGCGCATCGCCGCCGGGTTCTCGGCGTGCCAGATGTCGGCGCAGACCATCGCCCCGACCGTCAGGCCGCAACAGGCGATGGGGCGGCGCGTCGCGCCCGCCTTCGACCAGGCCTCCGCCCCGCCGTGGGCGATCAGCTTGCGGTGGCGGCCCTGCACCGCGCCGTCCGGCCCGAAGGCGAGCAGGCTGTTGTGCGGCAGGCCGGTCTCCGCGTCGCGGTCGGCGCAGCCCAGGAACAGGGTCAGCCGCCGCGCCCGGATCAGGTCGAGAAGCGGCGCAAGGTCGGCGGCGGGCTCGGCCCCGACCTCCGGCTCGGCGACGCCGTCGGCGAAAAAGTATCCTTGCAGCGCGGTTTCCGGGGTGATGATCCACGCCGCCCCGGCCTCGGCGGCGCGGCTGGCCGCCGCGACGATCGTGTCCAGGTTGCGTTGGCGCGGTCCGCCCGCGAGGTCCAGGTGCAGCAGCGCGATCCTCATGGTTTCGCCGCCCCCTTCAGGGTCATTTTCGCGGTCTCGCCGACCACCGCGAAGGTCAGCTTGTCCGGGGTCAGCCAGCGCGCCGCCACCTGTCGCACCCGTTCCGGCGAAATCGCCGCCAGCACCGCCGCGCGGTTGTCCATCTCGTCGGGGGGAAGGCCGTGGTACTGCAACGCCGCCAGCGAACGGGCGATCGCCGGGCTGGAGTTCAGCCGCAGCGGCAGGGAGCCGGAGAGAAAACTCTTCGCCTTCGCCACCTCGGCGTCGGTGGGGCCGAAACGGCGCATCTTCTCCCACTCCGATCTGATCAGGGACAGGCTTTCGCCGATTCGCGCCGACTGGGTGCCCACCCCGCCGATCACCAGCGGCGCAGCGGCCAGGGGAACCGATTCCGCATCGACGCCATAGGCCAACCCCCGCTTTTCGCGGATTTCCTCGGTCAGGCGGGAGGAAAACCCGCCGTCGCCCAGGACGTACATCATCACCTGAAAAGCGTGCCAATCCGGATCGGCGCGCCCCGGTCCTTCTTGAGCGAAGCGGGCGGCGGCCTGCGGCACTGGCATGTCGAGGGCGACGACGCCGCCCGAAAGGCGCGGCTCGGCGCGCGCCACCGGCGGCAGGGGCGAGGTCGCGGCCAGGGGGGCGAAGGCGGCGTCGAGCAGGCGCGCCAACTCGGCGGGGGAAACGTCGCCGACCACGCCGACGATCAGGCGGTCGCGGGTGAAGCGGGTCGCCGCGAAGGCGCGCAGATCGGCGGCGGAAATCGCCGCCAGACTGGCGGGGGCGCCCTGCGCCGGGCGTCCATAGGGGTGGCCGGGGAACAGCGCGGCGAACAGGGCGTCCCCGGCGCGGGCGGCGGGACTCTCCTGCCGTTGCCGCAACTGCGCCTGGAAGGCGGCGCGCATCCGCTCCATCGGCTCGGTGTCGAAGCGGGGGGCGGACAGCGCCAGCCGCAACAGGTCGAAGGCGGCGTCGCGGTGCGCCGACAGCGTGGTCATCTGGCCGGAAAAGACGTCGCGGGAGGCGGAAAAGCTCAGCGAGACGTTCAACGCGTCCAGGCGATCCTGGAACGCCTGGGAATCGAGGTCGCCCGCGCCTTCGTCCAGCATGCCGGAGGCGAAATGCGCCAGCCCCTCCTTCCCCGCCGGGTCGTCCGCCGCGCCGCCCCGGAACAGCAGGGACACGGCGATCATCGGGTTGGCGTGGTCCTCGACCAGCCAGGCGGCGACGCCGCCGGGGCTGACCACCGCCTGGATCGGTTGCGCCGCCCGAACCGGAGCGGCCAGGCCGCAGAGCAACAGAAGCAGAGCCAGACGGCGGATCATTTCGCGTCCTCCGCCGGGGTCAGGATCGCCTGCGCCGAGGGACCGGCCACCACTCGCGCCGCCGCCTGGATATCCTTGGGGGAAAGGGCCGCGACATCGTCGGCGAAGTCCTCCACCGCCTCCACCGTGCAGCCCACCGCCAGCGCCTGCGCCAGGGCCTGCGGCGCGGCGAACAGGTCGTCGCGGGCGAAGACCCGCGCCGCCAGCAGCCGCTCCTTCACCCGGTCGAGTTCGTCGGCGGCGACTCCGGCCTCGGCGATGCCTTCGATTTCCGCCGTCACCGCGCGGTCGATTTCCTCCGGCGCGCGGCCGGGCATCGGCGTCGCCGCCACCGAGAAGGTCCCCGGACCCAGCGCCATGCCGGAATGTCCGGCGGCGACGCCGATCGCCAACTTCTTTTCCAGCACCAGGGAACGGTACAGGCGGCTGGTCGGGCCGCCGCCCAGGATTTCCCCCAGAACCTCGAAGGCGGCGACGGTCCTGCCGTCGGCGGTGCCGCAACTGGGGGCGACGGTGGAGCGCCGCCATTCCGCCTGGCGCACCGTCGGCGCGGAGAGCGCGACGCGAATCCCGGCGGGCGGCGCTTCCAACGGCGGGCGGACGCGCGGCGGCAGGGCCTTGCCGGGGATGCGCCCGAAGGTCGCCTCCGCCAGTTCGCGCACCCAGGCCGGGGTGACGTCGCCCGCGACGAACAGGATGGCGTTGCCGGGCGCGTACCAGCGCTTGTGGAAGGCGAGAGCGTCGGCGCGGGAAAGCCCTCGGATGTCCGAATCGAAGCCGCCGACCGGGCGGGCGTAGGGGTGGTTCATCCAGACCGCCACCGCCAACCGTTCAGCCAGCATCGCGCCGGGGTCGTTGTCCACCCGTTGCAGGCGTTCCTCGCGCACCACTTCCCGCTCGCTTTGGAAATCCGCCTCGGAAAGAGTCAGATTGGCCATGCGGTCGGCTTCCATGCGCATCGCCAGGGGCAGATGCTCGGCGGCGATGCGCTGATAATAGGCGGTGAAGTCGCGGCTGGTCATCGCGTTGTCGATGCCGCCCTTTTCCGCGATGCGGCGCGAGAACTGGCCGGACGGCACGGCGGGCGTGCCCTTGAACATCAGGTGTTCCAGAAGGTGGGTGAGGCCGGTCTTACCCGGAGGCTCGTCCGCCGCGCCGACCTTGTACCAGACCATGTGGGACACGATCGGCGCGCGGTGGTTTTCCACCACCACCACGGTCATGCCGTTCTTCAAGGTGAAGACGTCGGGGTCGAAGACCTTCGCCGCCGCCGGTCGCGGCGCGGCCAGAAAGCAGGCAAGGACGGACAGACGGAACAACGACGTGCGCATCCGGCAGATCCTTCAGGATGTGGAGACGGGCAGACCTAGAAAATGCCTTCCAGCATGCCCTTGGACTTGCGTTCGATCTTCGGCGGTTCGCCTTCCGATAGCGACCGGCCGAGGTCCATGTTCTCGCGGATGCGCTGGGCTTCCTTCTGCGCGTCCACCGCAGTGCCCTTGTAGGAGCGGTCCTCCCAGAACACCAGGTAGTCGGTGAAGGATTCCATTTCCTTGGCGAGGGTCGAGGTCTCGCGGTCCACGGTGACGCGGATGTCGGCTTCCGCCTCGTTGGCGCCGGCCTTGGTCAGCACCGTCTTCTCGCCCGGGGTCAGGCTGGTGTTGGCGGCGAGTTCGCGGGCATAGACGCGCGGATTCTTGGCGGAACGGCCCAGCAGGGCGGCCTTGGCGCGGTCGCGTTCCGATCCCTCTTGCGGGCGGTCGGCGCCGGGCTGCGGCGGACGCAGGGCGAAATCCGGCGGCACCGCCAGCGGCGCGCGGGACAGAACGGTGAACTCGTCCGGCGCTTCGCGGTTGAAGCCCAACTGCTGCTTCACGCTGTCGCAGGCGGCGAGCGAAAGCCCGGCGGCCAGAACGAAAACCACGCTCCCCAGGCGGGAGACGACGGCGCGGGAACGGCGAAGATGCATGACGGTCTGCTCCATGGTGGCGGCATCTTACCTTGAATGGGGACGGGAGAACAAGGCGTCGAACATCAGAAGGACGGCGCCGATCGAAATCGCGGAATCGGCGACGTTGAAGGCGGGCCAGTGCCAGCCCCCCCAGTGCAGATCGAGGAAGTCCACCACCGCGCCGAAGCGCAGGCGGTCGATGACGTTGCCGATCGCGCCGCCCGCGATCAGGCCGAAGGCGAGGCGGGAGAGACGGCTGTCCATGTCGCGCATCCAGACCGCCAGGGCGACGACGATCGCCAGCGACAGCGCGCCGAGCAGATAGGGCGCGTATTCCGCGTGCGAGGTCAGCAGCGAGAAGCTGATCCCGCGATTCATCGCCAGCACCAGGTTGAACACCGGCAGCACCTCGATGACGCGGGGCGGCTGCATCAGGTCGAGGACGGCGATCTTGCTGATCTGGTCGAGCAGGATCACGGCGAGGGCGATGAAAAGTCCGCGGCGCATCGGCTTACTCGGCGGCCTCCCAGCGGTCGATGGCGTCGGCGCAGCGGCCGCAGACCCCGGCGTGGGCGTGGGTATCGACGTCGGGCAGCACCTTCCAGCAGCGTCCGCACTTCGCCCCCTCGGCGAGGGCGGTCACCACCGCCACCCCCGGCACCTCGTCGAGGACGAAGGCGTCATCGGGCGCGGGCGCGGTGGTCAGCCGGATGTCCGAGGTGATGCAGATGTCCGCCATCGGCACCGACTCGCACAGGGCGGCGAGGTCGGGGGTCAGATGCACCACCGGCGCGGCCAAGAGGCTGGCGCCGATGCGCTTCGCCGCGCGTTCCTTTTCCAGCGCGCCGGTAACGACGCGGCGGACGGCGCGGATTTTCTCCCAGCGGGCGGCCAGGGCCTCGTCCTTCCAGGTGGCGGGGATGACGGGGAAGGCCTGCTCGTGGACGCTGTCGGTCCGGTCGGGGAAGCGGCACATCCAGGCTTCCTCGGCGGTGAAGCAGATGAACGGCGCCAGCCAGGTCACCAGGGTATTGAACACCGTGTCGAGAACGGTGCGGCAGGCGCGCCGCCGGGGATCGTCGAGCGCGTCGCAATAAAGCGAATCCTTGCGGATGTCGAAATAGAAGGCCGACAGATCGACGGCGCAGAAATTGTGGATTTCCTGGAACAGTTCGTGGAAGGCGAAGGTCTCGGTGCAGGTGCGGCGCACGCGGTCATCGAGGTCGCTCAACCGGTGCAGCACCCAACGCTCCAGTTCCGGCATCTCGGCGGCGGCGACGCGCTCGGTCTCGGCGAAGCCGTTGAGATTGCCGAGAAGATAGCGCAGGGTGTTGCGCAGGCGGCGATAGACGTCGGTGGTGCGCGACAGGATCTCCTTGCCGATGCGCAAGTCCTCGGTGTAGTCGGAGCCGACCACCCACAGGCGCAGAATGTCGGCGCCCATCTGGTCGGTGACGTCCTGCGGCGCGACGACGTTGCCGAGCGACTTCGACATCTTGCGGCCCTGTTCGTCGAGGACGAAGCCGTGGGTCAGCACCGTGTCGTAGGGGGCGCGGCCGCGGGTGCCGCAGCTTTCCAGAAGCGAGCTTTGGAACCAGCCGCGATGCTGGTCCGATCCTTCCAGGTACAGCGCCGCGGGCCAGGTCAGATCGTTGCGGTCCTCCAGGACGAAGGCGTGGGTGCAACCGGAATCGAACCAGACGTCCAGGATGTCCGTCACCTTATCGAAGTTCGCCGCGTCGTAATCCGGGCCGAGGAAACGTTCCGCCGGGGCGGTGAACCAGACGTCGGCGCCGTCTTCCTTCACCGCGTCGACGATGCGGGCCATCACCGCCGGGTCGCGCAGCGGCTCGCCGGTGGTCTTGTCGATGAAGACGGTGATCGGCACGCCCCAGGCCCGCTGGCGGGAAACGCACCAGTCGGGACGGCTTTCGACCATCGCGCAGATGCGGTTGCGTCCCTGTTCGGGCACCCAGCGGGTGGCGTCGATGGCGGCCAGCGCCTTGTCGCGCAGGGCGTTGGTGTCCATCGAAATGAACCACTGCGGGGTGTTGCGGAAGATCAGGGGGGCCTTCGACCGCCAGGAGTGGGGATAGCTGTGCACCAGCTTGCCCGAGGCGAGCAGCGCGCCTTCCTGGGTCATCGCCTTCAGGACGTCGGGGGCGACCTTGAACACGTGCTTGCCGGCGAACAGCGGCACGTGCGGGTAATAGACGCCGTCGTCGCCCACCGTATCCGGCACCGCGATGCCGTTGGCGACGCCGAGCCTCCAGTCGTCCTCGCCGTGGCCGGGGGCGATGTGGACGAAGCCGGTGCCCTGGTCGGTGGTGACGAAGTCGCCCGCCAGAAGCGGCACCTCGAAATCGTAGCCGCCCGCCGCCAGGGGGTGGCGGCAGACGGTGCCCGCCATCTCCGCGCCCTTGAGGGTGGCGACGACGACGTAATCGGTGATCCGCGCCTCGGCGGCGACGGCGGCCAGCTGTTCCTCCAGGACCACGAAGCGTTCGCCCGGCCGGGCGAGGCTCATTCCATCGACCGCCTTGACCTCGACCACCGCGTAGTCGAAGGCCGCGCCATAGGCGACGGCGCGGTTGCCCGGCATCGTCCAGGGGGTGGTGGTCCAGATCACCACCGATGCGCCTTCGAGCGCCGGATGGGCGGGGTTGACCACCGGGAAGCGCACCCAGATGGTGGTCGAGGTATGGTCGTGGTACTCGACCTCCGCCTCGGCGAGGGCGGTTTTTTCCACCACCGACCAGAGCACCGGCTTCGCCCCCTTGTAGAGGCCGCCGTTCAAGAGGAACCGCCCGATCTCGGCGACGATCCGCGCCTCGGCGGCGAAGCTCATCGTGGTGTAGGGATTGGCCCAATCGCCGCCGATGCCCAGGCGCTGGAACTCGGCCTTCTGCACGCCGACCCAGTGGGCGGCGAAGTCGCGGCATTCCTGGCGGAATTCGATCACCGGCACGGCGTCCTTGTCCTTGCCGGCGGCGCGGTATTTTTCCTCGATCTTCCATTCGATCGGCAGGCCGTGGCAGTCCCAGCCCGGCACGTAGCGGGCGTCCTTGCCCATCATCTGCTGGCTTTTGACGATTACGTCCTTGAGGATCTTGTTCAAGGCGTGGCCGATGTGCAGGTTGCCGTTGGCGTAGGGCGGGCCGTCGTGCAGAACGAACGGTTCGCGGTCCGCGCCCGCCTTGCGCAGGCGTCCCTCCAGGTCGATCGCCTGCCAGCGGGCGAGAAGCCTGGGTTCCAGGGAGGGCAGCCCGGCCTTCATCCCGAAGGAGGTGGTGGGCAGAAACACGGTCGCTTTGGTATCCACGCTCATTTCGTTCATACGCTCGTTGCAGGGGCCGATGGGTTCAGATGGCGGCGCGCCAGGGCGGCGTCGATCTCGATCTGTCGCTTCAGGGAGTCGATGCCGTCGAACTTGCGCTCGTCGCGCAGAAAATGCGCGAACGCGACGCGAAGGTGCCGATCATAAAGACTTTCCGCCAGGTCGAACAGATGCACTTCCAGCACCGAGCCCTGACCGTCGAAGGTGGGGCGCCGCCCGTAGTTGGCGACGCCGTCGAGAATGCGGGGATCGCCTTCGACCCGCGCCCGGATCGCATAGACTCCGGCGCGCGGGCGCAGGGTGTCGGTCAAATGGATGTTGGCGGTGGGGAAGCCGATGGCGCGTCCCCGCGCCTCGCCGTGTTCGACCCGGCCCTCGATCGTCCAGTCGCGGCCGAGGATGGCGGCTGCGTCCTCGCAGCGGCCTTCGCGGATCGCGTCGCGGGCGGCGGTGGACGACAGGATCACCCCGGCGCGGCCGGTCACCGCGGCGAGTTCGGTGACGCCGAAGCCGCGCGCCGCTCCGGCGCGCTTCAGCGATTCCGGGGTGCCGGTGCGGCCCTTGCCGAAGGCGTAGTCGTGGCCGATGACGATGTGGCGGACGTCCAGGCCGCGCACCAGGGTGTCGGCGATGAAGTCGTCGGCGGCGGTCTGCGCATAGGCGAGGTCGAACCCCCGCACGAACAGGAAGTCCGCGCCCATGTCCTCGATCAGCTGCGCCTTGATGCGGAACGGGGTGAGGCGGAAGGGGGCGAGTTCGGGCTGGAAGGCCGATCGCGGGTGCGGCTCGAAGGTCAGGACGCCGAAGGGCCGGGCCTCGGCGCGGGCGAGCGCCAGACCGGTCGCGATCACCGCCTGGTGGCCGCGATGCACGCCGTCGAAATTGCCGATGGCGACGACCCCCTGGCGGATATCCGCCGGGACGTCGTCGGAATGACGCAGGATCAACATGCCGTATCTTCCGAAATTCCGCCCGCCGCATAGGCGTATGCGATCCTGCCGCGCGGCGCAACCCGGATGATGGCCGGGACTCCGGCGTCGGCGTCCGTCGCGAGTCCCGGCCAGGAGCGAATCCTCACTCCTTCGGGGAGGGAGAGGCCCCGGCGCGAGCCGGGGACTCCGAGGTTTTCGCCGGGGGTGCGCGCCGCCGTGGAGATGCCCCGATTGCCACGAGTTCCGCGCAACCCGTTGGAAAGGCGGCGGTTCCGGTTTTCGCCCCACGTGTGCGCGGAGTTATTTGGGTCAGAGGAGCTGCCCTATCCATACGGATAAAATTGCCATGTCCCGGGTTTCGTGTTAGACGGCCGGCTCGAAAACCAACATGCGCCCGGTCCTGGGGAGGGCCGGAACGCATAAGAACAGCAGGGGCTGGCTCGACAATGCCTGTGAACATGGGATGCGTCGGGGCTCCGCTTTTGGGGGCCTCCATCGCTGGGGCCGTGTCCTGGACGGGGGTCCGGGGCGCGGTTGCGGACGCGGTTTCGCCGATCATCGGCGTCGCCGCGCGGCCTGTTGTTTCGCTGCCTTCGACTCCTTTTTCCGTCCTTCACCGCCCCGGCGCGCGCCGGGGGCGGCGGACGGTTTCCTCCGATTACAGCCGTCTCGCGGAACGCGCCGCGCCGCGAACGGTTCGGCTTGCGATGTGTGCAGGTCGTTCGCCGCGTTTTGCGGCGGGGAAGACGCGCCCCGAACCCGGGTTTCCGGCGGCGGGGCGCGGCAGACGGTGCGTGAAACCCTGGTGTCACACGAGGCTGGCAAGCGGCCAAGAATAATGATACACATGCCGCCCCTAACTTATAATTATCGGAAAATTGTGTCCCAATGGCGATAGCAAAAGAACTCCTCGAAGAACTTGACAAGCGTCGCGCCGCGGCGTTCGCCGGCGGCGGCCCCGAAAAGGCCGAAGCCCGCCACCAAAAGGGTCAGTTGACCGCCCGCGAGCGGTTGGACCTGCTGTTCATGCCGGAAACCTTCCAGGAATTCGGTCTGCTGGTGCGTCACAACACCCGCGGCTTCGGCATGGATAACAAGGATATTCCGTGCGACGGCGTGATCACCGGCGTCGGCTACTGCGGCGGCAAGCCGGTTGCGGCTTACTCCCAGGACTTCACCGCTTCCGGCGGTTCGCTGGGTTCCCGCCATGCGCGCAAGATTTCGCAGCTTCAGGAATTCTCCATCAAGGCCGGCATGCCGATCATCGGCATCAACGACTCCGGTGGGGCGCGCATCCAGGAAGCCACCGACTCCCTGAACGGCTATGGCGATGTGTTCTATCGCAACGTTCTGGCTTCGGGCGTGGTTCCGCAGATCGCGATCATCGCGGGTCCGTGCGCGGGCGGTGCGGCGTATTCGCCGGCCCTGATGGACCTTCTGATCATGACCCGCAACACCGCGAACATGTTCATTTGCGGCCCGGACGTGATCAAGGCGGTGACCGGTCAGGTCTGCACCATGGCGGAAATCGGCTCGGCCCAGGCCAATGCCTCGGTTTCCGGCAACGTGCACTTCATCGCCGAGGACGACCGCGACGCGATCGCCATCACCCACAAGATCCTGTCGTTCCTGCCTTCCAACAACATGGAAGAGCCGCCGCATCATCTGACCGAGGAACTCGTCCTCGCCGATGATCCGGAGATGAACAACCTGATCCCGGAAACCAACAAGGCGCCGTTGGACGTCAAGCCGATCATCACCCGTCTGGTCGACGGCGGTGATTTCCTTGAAGTCCACAAGGAATTCGCCAAGAACATGGTGGTGGGTTGGGCGCGTGTCGGCGGCGTTGTCGTCGGCATCATCGCCAACCAGCCGGCGTTCAAGGCGGGTTGCATCGACATCGACGCCTCGGACAAGGGTTCGCGCTTCATCCGTCTGTGCAACGCGTTCAACATCCCGTTGCTGAACCTCGTCGACACCCCCGGATATCTGCCGGGCGTCGCGCAGGAACGCGGCGGCATCATTCGCCATGGCGCGAAGCTGCTGTTCGCCTACTCCGCGTCGACGGTTCCGAAGGTCACCCTGGTGATGCGCAAGGCCTACGGCGGCGCGTATCTGGCGATGTGCCCGGGTTCGCTCGGCGCCGACGTCGTCTTCGCCTGGCCGACCGCGGAAATCGCGGTGATGGGCGCCGACGGTGCGGCGAACATCCTGTACGGTAAGGAAATCAAGGAAGCCAAGGATCCGGCCAAGAAGCGCGCTGAAGTCGTGGCCACGTATTCCAAGGAATTCCAGAACCCCTACCAGGCCTCGGGTCGCGTACAGATCACCGACGTGATCAATCCGGCGCGTTCGCGGGCCGCGATTGCTTTGGCTCTCCGGACCCTGCTGTCGAAGCGGGAGACCCGGCCGCCGAAGAAGCACGGCAACATTCCGTTGTAAGAACCGGACGGACGGTTTCTCAGGCGGTCGGATGCGGATCCGGCCGCCTGAGGCGAACCCGAAGCCCTCTTGGAGACAGAAAGCCAAATGGACTACGTAAACCTTGCCGATCTGGCGGCGTCCGTGACGGACGTGGCGCAGATCGCAGCCGCGGCGGAGAAGACCCCTGCCTGGCTGGGCGGTCTTATGGGAATGGCGGTGGTGATGATCGCGCTGACCGGCCTGTGGTGGGCCAGCGAGCTGACCGCCCTCTATTTCGTAAAGAAATCGCCAAAAAAAACTGAGGCCGTCACGATAGCTCCGAAAGCGGCTGCGGCTGCCGCTCCGGTTGCGTCGGTGGCGGCGTCTGGGGTTCCGCTCGCCGCGATCATTGCGGCCGTGGCCCAGATGGTTCAACAGCCGTTGAGGAGCGTCGTTGTCAGCGCTCCCGCAGTGCCTGGCACGACTTGGGTTGCTCAGGGCCGCGAGACGATCTTCTCGTCGCACACGATGAAGTCGCCGCGTGATGTGTCCGGGCTTAGCGCCGTTAAGAAGGGATAATGGGAAAATGACCAAGCTGAAGATTACTGTTGAAGGCAAGACCTACGACGTTGACGTGGAAGTCGTCGGCGCCGCCGCCGCCGCTCCGGCCCCGGTTGCCGCTCCGGCTCCGGTTGCCGCTCCGGCTCCGGCCGCCGCTCCGGCCCCGAAGGCTGCTCCGGCTCCGGCCGCCGCCGCTCCGGCCGGTGGCACCCCGGTGACCTGCCCGTTGGCGGGTTCGGTGTCCAAGGTCGTCACCTCGGTCGGCGCTTCCGTGAAGGAAGGCGACGAGCTGATGATCCTGGAAGCGATGAAGATGGAAACCCCGATCACCGCTCCGTGCTCCGGCACCGTGAAGTCCCTCGACGTCGCGCAGGGCCAGACCGTCAACGAAGGCCAGGTTCTCTGCACCCTGGGCTAACGCGGGGCTGAGCCATAAGGCGTAACCAAGGATAAGGTCTTTCCACGATGGATAGTACACTTCAACTGATTCGCGACCTGACCGGGTTCTATAACGTGAGCCTGGGCATGGTGGCGATGTGGGTGGTGTGCGCGGTGATGTTCTACCTTGCCGTGGTCAAGGAGTTCGAACCGCTGCTGCTGATCCCGATTTCGTTTGGCGCTTTCCTCGCCAATCTTCCCTGCGAAAACATGTGGAACGCCCCGGGCGTCGACGCGAGTGGTCACGTCATCGCCGGCGGTCTGTACTACTACATCATGCAGGGCATTCATCTCGAACTGTTCCCGCCGATCATCTTCCTCGGCGTCGGTGCTCTCACCGACTTCGGGCCGCTGATCGCCAACCCGCGTACCCTGCTCCTGGGCGGCGCGGCGCAGTTCGGCGTGGCCGCCACCTACTTCACCGCCTATTACGCGATGGGCTTCAATGAAGGGGAATCGGCCACCATCGGCATCATCGGCGGCGCCGATGGTCCGACCACCATCCTGCTCGCCGGCAAGCTTGCTCCGCACCTTCTGGGCGCGGTGGCGGTGGCTGCGTATTCCTACATGGCGCTGGTGCCGATGATCCAGCCGCCGATCATGAACGCGCTGACCACCCATGCCGAAAAGCGCATCCGCATGAAGTCCCTGCGTCCGGTCAGCCGTGCCGAAAAGTTGATTTTCGCCGCGATGTCCTGCGCCCTGACCATCCTGCTGGTGCCGCCGGCCGCCCCGCTGTTGGGCATGCTGTTCCTCGGCAACTTCATCCGTGAAAGCCAGGTCTGCGATCGCTTGAGCAAGGCCTCGCAGAACGAGATCATCAACATCACCACCATCTTCCTTGGCACTTCGGTGGGGGCGACGATGACCGCGGAAAGCTTCCTGCGCTTCGACACCCTGAAGATCCTGGTGATGGGCGTGGTCGCCTTCGGCGTCGCCACCGGCGCCGGCGTCATCATGGCCAAGCTGATGAACGCCACGATCAACCGTTCCAACCCGATCAACCCGCTGATCGGTTCCGCCGGCGTGTCCGCAGTGCCGATGGCCGCCCGCGTTTCGCAGGTGGTGGGCGCTTCGCACGACCGGCAGAATTTCCTGCTGATGCATGCGATGGGCCCGAACGTGGCGGGCGTGATCGGCACGGCGGTGATCGCCGGCTACTTCATCGCGACCCTGAAGTAATGTTTCGTGGAAGCGGGGCGAAACCCCCGCTTCCACCCCATATCGTGTGCGTAGGGTAAAACGAATTCCGCGGGGGGTGGGGGCACCCCGGCGATGGCGACATCGCGACCGCGTCAAGTTGCGTACCGTGACCGGGCGGCCTTGGCCGTCCGACTGATGGGTTGGGGCGTGCGGCGGAAGACGTTTCCGCCGGGCGTCATGGATGGCGCGGTCCCGCGGCCTTGTGCCGCAAGGAAACGCCGGTGCGGTGTCCGCTTCTCGCGGGTGCGATGCCGGTCTTGACCGCTCTCCATGCGCACGCCGCGTCGCCGGGAACTCGTTCCCTTCGGCGCGTTGACGTTCCCCAAAAGCATGACTGTTCCGTCCCGATGACCTCGGGATGGTCCCGGATTTCGTCGCGGCGAAGGGCCTTTCCCCTTTGCGGCGGCGGCGCCGGGACGACAAAAACATGATGGAGTGCCAAGTATGGCTCTGGAACTGGAAACTTTGTCCGCGTTGACGTCGGTTGTCGACGTCGCGCAGGTGGCAGCCGCCGCCGAGAAGACCCCGGCGTGGCTGGGTGGCCTGCTCGGCATGGCCGTGGTGATGACCGCGCTCATCTCGATCTGGCTGGCGACTTCCCTGGTGGGTAGCTACTTCGTCAAGAAGAAGGCTCCCTCGCCGGGAAAAACTGAGGCCGCTCCGAAGGCTCCTGCCGCCGTGCAGACCTCGGCGGCGGCCTCCAACGACATCCCCCTGGCGGTGATCATCGCGGCGGCGGTGCAGATGGTGCAGGCACCGATCCGCAACGTCGTGGTGAGCGCTCCGGGTTCGGCGGGGACCACTTGGTCCTCCCAGGGACGACAGGCGATCTACGCCTCCCACTCCGCGAAGGCACCGCAAGCGGTGACGTCGCTCGGCACCGTTCGTAAGAACTAAGCGTTTATTTCTGTCTCCAAACCTCTGCGAGGGGCGGCGCCGCAAGCGCCGCCATTTTCGTTTGCGGCATCGTTTGTTCCGTCGGGAACCCGAGTCGAAAAATCGCGTCCATCAGAAAATCTGTGGGAAGATCATCGAAGGCATCCGGGAAACGGATAGGATTTTTTCGCCGATGGTTTTTCATTTTTACCGACGACAGGATTCGTCTGTAATTCCGATTTATTCCTTCCTGGCGAGGAAATTTATCCTCGGTTTTACGGCTTTTCTCCCCTTATCGTCGGATAATTCCATTTCAATGGAGAAAATTTCCTTTTGGAATAACGGGATATGGGCAAATATGTCAGCATAGGTTAATTATGGCAAAAGTATGTCAAAAACCCTCCGTTTTTCGGGCGGATCATGGTATACAGGAACCCACGCGGAACGTCGGAGAAGGTCCTTCGGAAAATCCGGAAGGGCATGCCGACGTGATGGATGAAAGGGTCCGTCTCGCGGTTATGGGGCGTCCGGCATCGTTGTCCGGGCGTGGCGGAAACGGCCGATTGCGCGGACGCGCGGATCGGCGAACCGGGCGCTTCGCAATTCGGCCCGGACGGCGGCTCTGCCGCCGGGATTTCGTTTCCGCGCGTGGCTGTGTCGGAGGGGGCGGTGCCCCCCCCCCCCCCCGCGGAACCGGCGCAATTGCGTCCACCGAAGATTTCCACGGTCGGGCTCCGAAGGTCGGGGCGATCGTCGATAGAAACCTCGATGGAGAAAATAATGATCGAACGCGGAGTTGAGTTGGCGAATCGGATCTCGGTGACCGACATCGCCCAGATTGCGCAGGCGAAGGAGCACGCGGCCCCGTGGCTGACCGGGCTGTTGGGGTTCGCCGTGGTGATGGTCGCCCTGATGTCGATCTGGGCGGCGACCTCGCTGGTCGGCACCTATTTCAGCAAGAAGGCGTCCGCACCGGGAAAAACTAAGGCCGCTCCGGTCGCTCCTGCCGTCGTGCAGGCCCCGGCGGCGGCCAAGGACGAGATTCCGCTGGCGGTGATCGTCGCCGCGGCGGCCTATACGGTGTCCCAGATGGGGCAGCAGCTGCGCAACGTGGTGGTTCACGTTCCGGGCCGCGAGTCCGTGTCCTGGACAAGCCAGGGGCGTCAGGCGATCTATGCCGGTCACGGCGCCAAGGCGCCGCAGTCGGTGCAGACCATCGGCGGCATCGTCAAGAAGTAAGGACGACGCGGGATTTCCAGTTCCAGCGGTCGAGGGGCGGCGCAAGCCGCCCCGTTTTCATAGGAAAAGCCGGTGTCAGACGCTGGGCGCCATCAGGGTGCGCGGCGTGGCGCGCGGTTCGCGGCGCAGTTCGGCCAGCGGGAAGCTGGGCGGGGCGGTTTCCGCCGCCGGGCGGGGCGGCGCGGGGCGGGGCGCCCCGCGATCGATGGCCGGGCCGCCATCGAAATAGGCGGCATAGAGTTCGGGGCCGAGAATCTCCCGGGCGCTTTTCTGCGCCTGATCCTGCCAGCCCAGGGCTTCCAGGGTGACGAGGTTGGTTTCGATCGCCACCTCGACGGTGACCATGCGGATCGGGTCCTGCCTGCGGCGCTGCCATTCCTCTTTCAGCATGAACAGATAGAGCCGCAGGAAGCGGAAGGCCTTGGAGCGGGCGTCGCCGACCTGGCGCTGCGCCTCGTCGCGTTCCAGGCGCAGGGAGAGGACCTCGCGCTTCAGATCGCGATTTTCCGCCGCCAGACGCTCGCGCTCCGCCTCGATCGCCGCCGCCCGATCGAAGACGTGGTCGAACTGGCGCTTCAAACGCCGCAGTTCCAGCCGCAGGCCCGCGATCACGCCGCGCGTCACCTCGTCTTCGTTGGGCTTGCTGCGCGCCGCCATGAAGCGGCGGAAGCTGACCACGTAGGGGGCGATCGCCTCGTGCTTCATCGGTTGCCCGACCGCGATCCCGGCGCGCTCCAGGCGCGGACGGACCGCCGGGTCGCGCAACAGGCGGCGCAGGGTCTCGGGGACGATCTGGAACAGCTTGCCGTCGGGAATGCCGTCGAGAATTTCCACCCAGCGGCGGCAGATCACCGAATCGCGGGGGTCGTCCAGACGATGGCCATGCGCCAACGCCGCCATCAGGCGCTGCAAGAAGCGCGCGGAGGCGTCGGACGGCGGATCGTGCGGCGTCTGGACGGACATGTCCCTGCACCCGAATCGGGGTTGTCGACGCCCATACCCTATGCCTGCCGCGCTTAAGATTCGGTGAATCGGTCGGCGGCGAGAAAGTCGCGGGTCGCGGCGATCGCCTCGGCGATGCCGACCCGCATCGGCGCAACGCCTTCCGGAAAGGCGGAGAGGAGGCGCGACGGCAGGGGCGCCAGCAGCACGAACACCCCCCGGTCGTCGGCGCGGCGGATCAGCCGACCGAAGGCCTGGCGCAGTTTCATCCGGGTCAGGCGGTCGGTGTAGGCGGTGCCGCCGAAGGCCTCCCGCCGGGCGTGATAGAGGATGCCGGGGCGCGGCCAGGGCACCCGGTCGAAGGCGATCAGGCGCAGCGAGGGGCCGGGCACGTCCACCCCGTCGCGCACCGCGTCGGTGCCGAGAAGGCAGGCGTTTTCCTCCGCCCGGAACAGGTCGATCAGGGTGCTGGCGTCCAGGCCGTCGATGTGTTGCGCCAGAAGGTCCAATCCGGCCTCCGCCAGCGGGCGCTTGATTCGGGCGTGGACGTCCTTCAGGCGCTGGATCGCGGTGAACAGCCCAAGCGCGCCGCCGCCCGAGGCGAGGAACAGCTCGCGCATCGCCGACGCGGTGGCCTCGGTTCCGGCGCGGCCCAGGTCGTGAACGATGAAGACGCGGGTCTGTTCGGCGTAGTCGAAGGGCGAGGGTACGGCGGTGCGCACCGCCGGACGCGCGAAGTGCCGGGTGCCGCCGGACAGCGCCGCCGCCTCCCATCCGCCGCCGGGGTCGGCGTCGCCGCCGTCGCGCAGGGTGGCGGAGGTCACCACCACGCCGTGCGCGGTCTCCGCCAGGCATTCGGCGAGGGGGCGGGTGGGGTCGATCCAGTGGCGGTAGAATCCGACGTCGAGGTTGCGGCCCTCGATCCGTTCGATGCCGAACCAGTCGGCGTAGTCCGCCGGGGTGGCGGCGGACAGGTCCTTGATCATCGCCCGCCACGCCACCACCTGGCGCAGGGCGCGCTGGTCGAGGGTGCGGGCGAGGGCCTCCATCCGTTGGCGGAAGGCGGGTTCCAGGGTGTCGGTTTCCTCGGACAGGCGGCGGCGCAGGACCGCCGCCAGCCCCCGCGCCGGGCCGAGAATGTCCTCGAACGCGCGGTCGAGGGCGGGCAGGGTCGCGCTCACCGACGCCGCCGGGGGATGGGGCGCGGTCTCCAGCGAATAGGGGGAGGCGGGGTCCTCCGCCCGCGCCAGAATCTGCCCCTGCACCGCCATCAGGAAGGCCTCCACCGGGCCGTGCGGGGTTTCCTGACCCAGGCGGGATTCCCATCCCGTGGCGGGCAGGGTGCGGGCGGCGCGAGCGAGGGCGGCAAGCGCGGTTTCCGCCTCCTCGTGCCCCGCCACCAGATCCTCGGCGCGGCGGGAAAGCCCCCGTGCGCGGGATTTCAGGCCGCCCCGGCTGGCCTCCTCGCCGCCGAGGAACCAGCGACGGAGGTCGTGCGCCTCGCGCCCGGTCAGGTGGGCGGAAAAGGCGGAATCCGCCGCGTCGAAGACGTGGTGCCCCTCGTCGAAGACATAGCGGGTGGGAACGAAGGCGTCGTCCAGACCGCCCAGAGCCGCCTGCGCCATCACCAGGGCGTGGTTGGCGATGACGATGCGGGCATGGCGGGCGCGGCGCACCGATTTCTCGATGAAGCAGCGTCCGTAGTGAACGCATCCGGCGTGCAGGCATTCGCCGCGCTGGTCGGTCAGGCCGAGGGTGCGGGGCCGTCCCAGCAGATGCACCAGCCAGCCGGGGAAGTCGCCGCCGATCATCGCGCCGTCGCGGGTCGCCTCCGCCCAGCGGCAGACCAGGCCGAGGGCGGTCATGCCGCGCGGCTCGCGCACCGCGCGGTCGAGGGCGTCCTCCAGGTTCAGCAGGCAGAGGATGTTCTCCCGGCCGCGTCGCACCACGACCCGTCGCGCCTTTTCCGCCGGGTCGGGGTAGAGGCGGGACAGTTCTCCGTCCAGTTGGCGTTGCAGGTTGCGGGTGAAGGTGCTGACCCAGACCGGGGCGCCGTTGATTTCCGCCCACAGGCTGGCGGGGGCGATGTAGCCGAGCGTCTTGCCGACGCCGGTTCCCGCCTCGGCGAGGACGGTGTTGGGGGATGCCGGGGTTTCGCGCGGCGCGAAGCCGAAGGCCAGTCCGGCGGAAAAATCCGCCTGGCTGGGGCGCTGTTCCGCCCGTGGACCGAGCAGATGGGCGAGGCGCTCGCGGATGTCGGTTTCCGCCACCGGCAGGCATCCGGCGGGCGGCGGCGGACCGGCGTCCTCCCATTCCTTCAGGCTGTCCCAGACGCGCAGGCCGCGCGGGTCGGCGGCGGCGGTTTCGGCCCCGCCCATGGCGGCGACCACCGCCCCGCCCCACGGCCAGCCGCCCGCCGCCATCGGTCGCGCCACCGCCAGGGCATGGCGGGTCGCCGTTTCGTCCAGGCGGGCGAGGGTGCCCAGAAGGATGCGCGCCGCGTCGGGCAGGGCGGCGGCCTGGGCCTCGGCGTCGTCGCCGGGGTCGGGCAAATCCAGGGCGTCGCACAGGCCCGCCGCCGTCGGCACCGCGAAGCGCGCCGGATGGACGAAGGCGAACAGCTCCAGCAGGTCGAAGGCGTCGGCGGCGGCGCAGCCCAGGCGTTCCGCCGTCCATACCCGGTGGCAGAGCAGCGGCGGGGTTTCCGCCCACAGGCGCGCCGCCCGCGCCGCCGGGGGGGCGGAAATCTCGCCGTCGGTGTCGATCCAGGCGCAGCCCCTGGGGGTGACCGCCAGGGCGGGCGCAGACGGCAGGTGCACCGGGCGGGTCATGGGGACGATCGGTGGGGGTGGGGGTGACGCATCATCGCGCGATGATGCCCGGAAGCGGCGCGCGCGGCAAGCGTTCCCTTTGTGTTCTGTTGCACGCCTCGGCTTGTCAGGCGGCGGCATCGGGGCTACCTTTCCCGTCCCGCCTCCGTCCCGCAGAAGGTTTCCCGTCATGCAGACCCCCGAGCCGCTTGCGATCCGCCGTCTGGTCGAGGCGGAAGCCTCGGCGTTCATGGCCATGCGCGTCGCCGCGATCGTCGAGAATCCGCAGTTTTTCGGCTCCCCCGCCGCCGAGGAGGAAGCCGCCGGGGTGGCGGAGTTCGCCGCCCGTATCCGCGGCAAACAGGAGGGGGAGGCGGTGTTCGGCGCGTTTCGCGGCGAAACCCTGGTTGGCATCGCCGGGATGTCCCGCCCCGCCTCGGGCACGATGAAACATCGCGGAACCCTGTGGGGGGTTCACGTGGTTCCCGGCGAACGCGGCGGCGAAGCCGCCGAACGTCTGGTGCGCGCCGTCATCGAGCACGCCCGCCGCCACGTCGATCTGCTGACCGGCCACGTCACCGTCGGCAACGCGCGGGCGCGGCGGTTCTACGAACGTCTGGGGTTCGACTTCAGCGGCGTCGAATGCAAGATTTTCAAGGTCGGCGACCGCCATTACGACCAGGAAATCCTGGTGATGGATTTCACCGCGCCTTCCGCCTGATCGCTCGGGGGTTTCGGCCCAGGGCTATGTTTCCTGGCGCTTCCATGCGAAGCGGCCCTTCAGGGCAAGCGCTTGCTTTTCCAACAGATGCCAGGACAGGACGGCGCAGACGAGCGTCGCCCCAGCCGAGAACGCCATTAAGGCTTCCGCCGAAATCCCCGGAGCCAGATGGCAGATCAGTTGCTGAATCGGGAAGGCATAGATGTAGACGCCGTAGGAATAATCCCCCAGCCGGTTATAGGCGCGCAACGCCCCGCCCGGCAGATAGGCGAGCGCCAGAACCAGATAGCCGACCGACAGGGTGTGGACGCCGAAAAACACCTCGCGTCCGCCAAGATAGGCCAAAGGCAATGCCGCCACCATGGTCAGCGCCGCCCCGCGCGACAGCACGATGCGGTCGCGCAACACGAAGGCCGCCGCGCCGCTGAAAAACATGAAGAACAGTTTGGTGAATTCGCTATTCACGTCACGGACGTAGAAATTCGCCAGCACCAGTCCCCCGGCGAGAGTGGCGGCGGCGACGATCATTGCCTGGAAGGTCCGTATCCGTCGCGAGGCCAGTGGCTTCAAAGCCAGCCATGTCGCCGCCAGGATCAGGTACATCTTGATCTCGTAGGGCATCGTCCACAGCGAGCCGTTGACCGCCTGCGGGTAGGGCGTATCCGGAAACACTCCCGGCAGGAAATAGGCTACCCCGCCAATCAAGGTGGCGCACTTCCACAGGTAGGCGCGGGTGGCGGCGGCGGAGAGATACTCCGCCAAGGGCAGAGTGGTGACCGCCGCCCCCAGTCCGAGAACGGTGATCCCCACCATTGCCCAGAGCGCCGGATAGATGCGTAGGAATCGCGCGGCGACGAACTCCAGGGTGCCGCGTCGGGCGATCAGGCTGGCGGTGACCAGGAAGCCGCTGGTGACGAAGAACACGTCCACCGCCATCGATCCCAGAGTCATTCCGACGTCGGAGCGCATCGGCTCGTCGTCGGGGTTTCCGCTGGCCAACACGAAGCTGTGCGTCACCAGCACCGCCAGCGCCGCGAGAATGCGGATCAGATTGAAATTGTTGTCGCGGCTCGCGGCATAATCCGCGACGCGCTTGATGGAGCGTCCCGTCGTCCCCCCCTCGGGGCGTCCTCTCCCAAGGAACGCCCTTCCCCTCCCAGGGAAAGAGAATGCGCGAGGACGCGGCGGCGCGCAAGGGTTGGGTCGCTCGGTCCAGGTTATGCGACGCCGACCGCGCCGCCGCCCAGCGCCTTGTAGAGGCTGACCAGATTCGCCGCTTCGGAAAGTTCCAGGTCGATTTCGGTCTGCTGCGCCGAATACAGCTCGCGCTGCGCGTCGAGCACCGCGAGGTAGTCGGATATTCCCCGGTCGTACCGCGCTTGCGAAAGCTCCAGGCTTGCGCGGCTGGCATCGACCAGCGCCCGTTGCGCGGCGATCTGGTCGATCAGGGTTCGGCGCGCCGCCAGGGCGTCGGCGACCTCGCGGAAGGCGGTCTGGATGGTCTTTTCATAGGTGGCGACGGCGATGTCGCGTTGCGCCTTGGTCGCGTCCAGGTTGGCCTGGTTCTTCCCGGCGGTGAAGATCGGCACCGTCAGGTCGGGGGCGAAGGACCAGGCGCGCGATCCCGCTTCGAACAGGCTGCCGAGGGTCGTGCTCGAAACCCCCAGGCTGCCGGTCAGGGAGATCGACGGGAAGAAGGCGGCGCGCGCCGCGCCGATGTTGGCGTTGGCCGAGCGCAGCTTGTGTTCCGCCTCGCGAATGTCGGGACGGCGCAACAGCACCGTTGACGACATTCCCACCGGCGGCACCGCCACCGTCGCGTCGATGCCGGTTTCCGGCGCTTCGTCCGCCGCCAGGGGGCGACCGAGAAGCAGTTCGAGGGCGTTGCGGTCCTGCGCCACCGCGCGGAGGCGAAGGACGAGAAGGGCGCCATCGCGCCGCTGTTTCCCCGGACGTACCAGCGGTCGAGGTCGTCGGGGACCATGCGGAACGGCGCGTCGGCCTGGACGAACACCTTCTTCACCCGGCCCTTGTCGTTGAAGTCGTTGACGTAGCTGGAGCCCCAGGCGGCGGACAGGGAGTCGTTGATGTCGCCGATCGACAGCCCCAGGGCCTTCGCCTTCTGCCGGTCGATGCTGACCTTGTATTGCGGCGTGTCTTCCAGCCCGTTGGGGCGCACCGCGATCAGGTTCGGGTTCTGCGCCGCCATGCCGAGCAGCATGTTGCGCGCGGCGAGCAGCTTGTCGTGGCCGACCCCCGCCCGGTCGATCAGTTGGAAGTCGAAGCCGCTGGCGTTGCCGAGTTCCGAGACCGCGGGCGGCTGGAAGGCGAAGACCCGCGCCTCGCGCAGCGCCGCGAAATGCCGCATCGCCCGCGCCGAGATGCTGCCGGACTTCTGTTCGGGGCGGGTGCGTTCGCTCCAGTCCTTCAGGTCGATGAACGCCATGCCGGAATTCTGGCTGCGTCCGGCGAAATTGAAGCCGACCACCGTCATGATGCCGCGCACGTTGTCCTTTTCCGCGCCGAGGAAATAGGTCTCGACCTCCTTGACCACCGCCAAGGTCCGCTCGCGCGGCGTGCCCGGCGGCAGGGTCACCTGGGCGAACATGTAGCCCTGGTCCTCGTCGGGCAGAAAGGCGGTCGGCATGCGCACGAACAGCGCCGCCAGGACCGCGACGATCAGCCCGTAGCCCGCAAAGAACGGCACGATCCGGCGGACCGAGGCGCGCACCCCGATCTGATAGCGGCGGCGTCCGAGGTCGAAGGCGCGGTTGAAGCGTCCGAAGAAACCGCCCGCCTTCGGTTCGTGGTCCTTGTCCACCGGCTTCAGGATGGTGGCGCACAGGGCGGGGGTCAGCACCAGCGCCACCACCACCGACAGCACCATCGCCGAGACCATGGTCAGCGAGAACTGCCGATAGATCGCGCCGGTGGAGCCGCTCATGAACGCCATCGGCACGAACACCGCCGACAGCACCAGGGCGATGCCGACCAGGGCGCCGGAGACTTGGTCCATCGACTTGCGGGTGGCGGCGCGGGGGGCAGCTTTTCTTCGCGCATCACCCGTTCGACGTTCTCGACGACGACGATGGCGTCGTCCACCAGCAGGCCGATCGCCAGCACCAGGCCGAACATGGTCAGGGTGTTGATGGTGAAGCCCAGCGCCGCCATCACCCCGAAGGTGCCGAGCAGCACCACCGGCACCGCGATGGTGGGAATGATCGTGGCGCGGAGGTTTTGCAGAAACAGGTACATCACCGCGACCACCAGGACGATCGCTTCGACCAGGGTCTTCACCACTTCCTCGATCGAGATTTTGACGAACGGCGTGGTGTCGAGGGGGTAGCGGGCTTCCAGTCCCGCCGGGAAGAACTTTTGAAGCTCGGCGAGCTTGGCGCGCACCGCGTTCGCGGTGTCGAGGGCGTTGGCGCCGGAGGATAGCTTGATCGCCATGCCGCCCGCGGGCATGCCGTTGAAGCGGCTGAAGGTTTCGTAGCTTTCCGACCCCAGTTCGATCCGCGCCACGTCCTTCAGCAGCAGGCGCGAACCGTCGGTGTTGACCCGAAGCAGGATGTCGCCGAATTCCTCGGCGGTTTCCAGACGCTGCTGCGCGATCACCGTGACGTTCAGCGGCTGCCCCTCCATCGCCGGGGCGCCGCCCAACTGTCCGGCGGAGATGGTGGCGTTTTCCGCCTCGATCGCGGCGACGATGTCGGCGGTGGTGACGCCGAAGCCGTGCATCTTGCCGGGGTCCAGCCAGACCCGCATGGCGTGCTGCCGTCCGAACAGGGTGGTGTCGCCGACGCCGCCGACGCGGCTGATCGGGTCGATGACGTTGGAGCCGACGTAGTCCTCGATATCGCCCTGGGACATCGAACCGTCGGTGGAGACGAAGCTGATCACCATCAGGAAGCTTTTCGCCGCCTTAGCCACGGTGATCCCCTGCTTCTGTACCTCCTGCGGCAGAAGCGGGGTGGCGAGTTGCAGCTTGTTCTGCACCTGCACCTGGGCGATGTCGGGGTCGGCTTCGGCGTCGAAGGTCAGGGTGATGCTGACGTTGCCCGAGGAATCGCTGGTCGCCGACATGTAGCGGAAGTGATCGATGCCGTTCATCTTTTGCTCGATCACCTGGGTGACGGTGTCCTCCAGGGTCTTGGCCGACGCGCCGGGATAGCTGGCGCTGATCACCACCGAGGGCGGCGCGATGCGCGGATACTGCTCGATCGGCAGGCCCAGGATCGCCAGGGCGCCGCCGAGCATGATGGAGATCGCGATCACCCAGGCGAAGACCGGGCGGTCGATGAAAAATTTCGAGATCATCTGTCGGTTATCCTAACGCGAGGCCACCTGGGGCGGTTCCGCCGTTGCCGGGACCGGGGCCACGGCGACGCCGGGACGCAGATTCTGCAAGCCGTCGACGATCACCCGGTCGCCCGCCTTCAGACCGTTTTCGACCACCCAGTCCTGGCCGACCAGCCGCGAGACGGCGATCGGGCGAAGCTGCGCCTGATTGTTCTCGCCCGGCACCCAGACATTGGCGCCGCCCGAGGCGTCGCGGATCAGGGCCTTCTGCGGCACGGTCAGGGCGTTCTTGCTGACCCCCCGGGCGACCTGGGCGCGGACGAACATGCCGGGCAGCAGTTCGTGCTTGGGATTGGGGAAGATCGCCCGCACCGTCACCGTGCCGGTGGTCTGGTTGACCGTGACGTCGGAAAATTGCAGGGTGCCGGAGTAGGTATAGGGCGCGGCATCTCCTTCCACCGTCAGGCTGACCTTCAAGTCCTCGGATTGGCTGTCGAGGCGTCCGGCCTCCACCTCGCGACGGAGTTTCATCATCGCGACGCTGGGCTGGGTCAGATCGACATAGATCGGGTCGAGCTGGGTGACGGTGGCGAGGGCGGTTTCCTGGTTGGCGGTGACGAGAGGGCGCCCTCGGTCACCGAGGACTTGCCGATGCGACCGGAAATCGGGGCGTTCACCTGGGTATAGACCAGATCGATCTTGGCGAGGTCGAGGGCGGCCTTCGCCGATTTCACTTCGGCCTTCGCCTGATCCAGGCTGGCCATCGCATCGTCGTGGTCCTGTTTGCTGACCGCGTTGATCCGCACCAGTTCGGCATAGCGCGACGCCTTCGCCTGCACCGATTTCAGGGTGGCGTTGGCCTTGGCGAGGTCGGCCTCGGCGCTGGCCAACGCGGCGGCATAGCGGTCCGGATCGATCTGATAGAGCTGCTGGCCGGAACGGACCTCGCCGCCTTCCTCGAACATCCGGCGCTTCAGGATGCCCGAAACCTGGGGCCGGACCTCCGACACCCGATAGGCGGTGATCCGCCCCGGCAGTTCCGAGGTCAGGCCGACGTCGCGCGGCGCGATCTCGACCACGCCCACGTCCACCGGGCGTGGCGCCGATTTCGGTTCCTCGCCGCCGCACGCCGAAAGCAACGCCAACGCGCCGACCGCGCTGGTTCCGACTTTTTGCCAGGTCTTCATCTCGTCCTCGTTCAAGCGCGGCGTCCGCCGCTTGGTCCTTGTCGCATTTGTGTACTGTATAGTACAGTACATATCGGATTGCCAATCGGTTTTCCGTCGCGGTATCGTGAGGGAAATCACATTCGCCGGGGGGAGGAAGGTGGAAACAGCGACATCGACGGACTTGACCGAAGCGACCGGAAGCCGCAGGGAACGGCGGCGGCGGGCGATGATCGACGCCGCCAAGCGGCTGTTCCTCGAACACGGCTACGAACGCACCACCATCGGCGACATCCTGGAGGTTTCCGGCGGTTCGCGGAGCACCCTGGTCGATTTGTTCGGCGGCAAGGAAGGCCTGTTCACCGAGGTGATGCTGGAATCCTCCCGGCACATTCGGGCGATCTTCGACGCTCTGGAGGCCAGCGACGCCCCCCCCGAAATCGCCATAAAAGAGATGGCGCGCCGCTTCGTTTTCGCGGTTTTCGAGGTCGAGACCATGGCGATGTTCCGGGTGCTGATCGCCGAGGGGCCGCGCTTTCCCGATATCGTCCAGGCCTTTTTCCGCTTGGGTCCGAAGGTGGGGCACGCCAAGCTGGTCGCCTATTTCCAGCGCGGCATCGACGCCGGACTGCTGCGTCCGGGCGATCCGGCGGCGATGTCGTTCGCCTTTCGCGGCATGCTCCTGGTCGATGCCGAGATTCTGACCGTCGTGGGGGACTCCCTGGCGGAGCAACGCGCCGGGGCCCTGGCGCGGGTCGATGCGGTGGTGGACATCTTTCTTGGCGGCGTCATCGTTCGGCCCCGGTGACGGGGCGGCAATCGTCCCCATATCGGTGGCAAGGGTGAGCGAGCCCACGGTTCCGCCGCGATGAACGTGGGATAACCGCATCCCTGTCCGAGCCCGAAGGATTGCAAGAATGTCGTTTCCCAAACCGTCCTCGCGGCGGCGCGAGTCCGCCGCGGGGATGCCGTTCATCATGCTGGCGGTTCTGATCGATATGATGTCGATCGGCCTGATCGTGCCGGTGCTGCCCTCCCTGGTCGGAGACTTTACAGGATCGCAGGCGGATCAGGCCTTCTGGTTCGGCGTGGTGCTGCTCGCCTTCGGCATCGCCAACTTCTTCGGTTCGCCGGTGTTGGGAGCGCTGTCCGACGTCCATGGCCGCCGTCCGGTGCTGTTGCTGGGGTTCTGCGGTCTCGCCCTCAACTTCATCGTCACCGGCCTGGCCGGATCGCTGTGGGTGCTGGCCGCAGTGCGCCTGGTCGGCGGCGCGATGCAGGCCAATTCGGCGGTCGCCAACGCCTATGTCGCCGACATCACCGAGCCCGCCGAGCGGGCCAAACGTTTCGGCATGCTGGGGGCGATGTTCGGCGTCGGTTTCATCATCGGCCCGGTGATGGGCGGATTGCTGGGGGCGATCGACCTGCGGCTGCCGTTCTTCGTCGCCGGGGGAATGGCCCTCCTCAACCTGCTTTACGGCTATTTCGTCCTGCCCGAATCCCTGCCGCCCGAGCGCCGCAAGGGGTTTTCCTGGCGGGCGCTTTCGCCCTTCGCCTCGCTGCGCGATTTGGCCGGACTGCAAGGGGTCGGTTGGTTGGTCGCGGTGGTCGGGCTGAGCAGCCTGGCCCAGTTCGTCCAGATCAGCAGTTGGGTGCTGTTCACCGGCTTCAAGTTCGGCTGGGGGCCACTGGAAAACGGATGGTCGCTCGCCGCCGTCGGCGCGATGTCGGTGATCGTGCAGGGGTTCCTGTTCGGGAAGCTGCTGCGCCGCTTCAAGCCGAGGCAGTTGGCGATCGCCGGGTTGGCTTCCTCCGCCATCAGCTATCTGGCGATCGGCGGCGTTCCCCGGGACTGGATGCTGTTCGTGGCGATCGGCGGCAACGTTCTGGGCTATACCGTCGCCGCCTCGCTGCAAAGCATCGTTTCGGCGGCGGCGGACGCCCGCGACCAGGGGCGGGCGCTGGGGGCGGTGAACGCTGTCAACAGCCTGACCTCGGTGGTCGCGCCGATGATCGGCCCGCCGCTGCTGGCGGCGGTTTCCCACTATCCGGCGGGGGACTGGCGCATTGGCGTTCCTTTCTTCCTTTGCGCCACCCTGCAAACCGTCGCGATGACCCTGGCGATCCTCCACTTCCGTAGGCAACGCCGCCGAGGGTAGAAAGGCCGGGACCGCCCACACCCGCGTGCGGAACGCGGTCGTCTTCCGCGCATCCATTTGACTCCGTCCCCGGCTTTGCCTAGCTTTGCCGATCCCGCCGCGTCCGTGGCGGGCCGATTTATCATGGGAATCCGATCATGTCCGACCTTGCCGCCGCCGCCCTTGCCTCCAACGCTTGGCCCTTCCAGGAAGCCAAGGCGCTGTTGGAGGGTCGGCTGGCCAAACGCGGCAAAGGCAATGAAGGCGGCGACAAGGGCTACGTGCTGTTCGAGACCGGCTATGGACCCTCGGGCCTGCCGCACATCGGCACCTTCGGCGAGGTGGTGCGCACCACCATGGTCAGGAACGCGCTGGCGGTCTTGGCCCCCGGCGTGAAGACCCGGCTGTTCGCCTTTTCCGACGACATGGACGGCCTGCGCAAGGTTCCGGACAACATCCCCAACAAGGAGATGGTGCGCGCTCATCTGGGCAAGCCGTTGACCCGGATTCCCGATCCCTTCGGCACCCACGAAAGCTTCGGGCATCACAACAACGCGCGGCTGCGCGCGTTTTTGGACAGCTTCGGCTTCGAGTACGAATTCCAAAGCTCCACCGACTGGTATACCTCGGGCCGCTTCGACGCGACGCTGCTGAAGGTTCTGGCGCACCACGACGAGGTTCGCGCCGTGGTGCTGCCGACGCTGGGCGAGGAACGCCGCGCCACCTATTCGCCGTTCCTGCCGATCTGCCCGGAAACCGGCGTGGTGTTGCAGGTGCCGGTGGTCGAAACCGACGTCAAGGCGGGGACCATCGTCTATCAGCGCGAGGACGGCAAGCTGGTGGAAACCCCGGTGACCGGCGGCGCGGTGAAGCTGCAATGGAAGGCCGACTGGGCGATGCGCTGGGCGGCCTTGGGCGTCGATTACGAGATGTCGGGCAAGGATTTGATCGATTCGGTGAAGCTCGCCTCCCGCATCGTCAAGATTCTGGGCGGGGAGCAGCCGCAGAACCTGACCTATGAACTGTTCCTCGACGACAAGGGAGAGAAAATCTCCAAGTCGCGGGGCAACGGCTTGGCGGTGGAGGAATGGCTGACCTATGCGCCGCCGGAAAGCCTGTCCCTGTTCATGTACCAGAAGCCGAAGGCGGCGAAGCGCCTGTACTTCGACGTCATTCCCCGCGCGGTGGACGAATACCAAAGCTTCGTCGCCGCCTTCCCCCGCCAGACCGAGACGGAGCGCCTGAACAATCCGGCGTGGCACATCCACGCCGGGCATCCGCCGCGGGAGGCCGAGGGCATCGGCTTTTCCATGCTGCTGAACTTGGTGTCGGTCTGCCATTCCGACGATCCGGCGGTGATCTGGCAGTACATCAGCCGCTACGCGCCGGGCGCGGCCCCGGCGGAGATGCCGTTCCTCGATTCCCTGGTGCGTTGCGCCATCGCCTATTACCGCGATTTCGTCCTGCCGAAGAAATCCTTCCGCAAGCCGACGGCGGAGGAAATCGCCGCGCTGAAGCACCTGCGCGACGAACTGGCGGCACCCTCGGTCGCACCGACGCCCGAGGCCCTGCAAACCCTCGTCTACGAGGTGGGCAAGGCGCATTCCTGCTTCGCCGACCTGAAGGCGTGGTTCCAGGCGCTGTACCAGATTCTGCTGGGGCAGGATACCGGGCCGCGCATGGGCAGCTTCTTCGCCCTCTATGGCCTTTCCGAAAGTCTCGCCCTGCTGGACAAGGCGATCGCGGGCCGGGACCTGGCTTAGGGCGTAAACTCATAAATCCCGCTGGTTGCGCCGGAGCGATTTGGTTCGTCCGAACAGGAGAAAAGCGAAGACCGTAGCGGGGGCTACGGGCAAGCTTTTCAACGCCTTCGGCGGACGAAATCGCCCGGCCCTTCGGGTTGGTCGCCAAGGAACACCCTGGTTCGTCGCCACCGCTCACCGATGTCCCGGCATCGCCTTCGCGGCGGCTCCTGCCATTGTATCCCTTGGCGGCCAACGCAATTCAGCAGGATTTATGAGTCTACGTCCTAAAACCGAGTCCGGGGCGCCGCCCCGGACTCGAATCCCGGTTCTTGAGCGCGGTGGGGCGGCGTTGCCGTCGCTTAGCGGGGAAACAGCCGTCCGGTGTGCGCCGCGTAGGCGTCATAGGCATCCCCGAAGCGCAAACGCATCATCGCTTCTTCCTCCGGCACCCGCAGAAGCCACATCGCGGCGAAAGCGGGGATCGCCAGGAACCCCGCGATCCAATTGGGCAGAAGCAGACTCTGGCTGAAAACCGAAAGCCAGATGGAGGCGTACATCGGGTGACGGATGCGGGCGTAGATTCCCGTCGTGACCAGATCGTGCTCCCGGCGGATTTCCAGGCCGGGGCTCCAATTGTGTCCAAGGTCGGCATGGCTGCGCCAGAACAGCCAAAGCGCCGGAATCTGAAGGGCGGCGCCGACGGCGGTGGCCCAGACCGGCAAGGCGTAGTCGGCGAAATCGAACGCGCCGGTCGCCAGATGGACGAGCGGCAGGATCATCATCGCCAGGAACATCGCGACGAGAAGGGGTTTGTCTTTTCGTCCGGCGTGGGTGCCGACGACGACGTTCCGCCGGTTGCGCACCGCATGGGGCGTGCGGATGACGCCGGTGAGGACGAAGGCCCCCAGCCAGACCAGCGCGCCCCAATCGTTCCATCGTCGGTTGACGATGGCCGAAATCAGAAGGACGGCTCCGGTGGCCATGGTCAGCATCATCGGGCGGGAGGTGACGATCGGACGGCTTTTCGTACCCATTTCATCTTTTCCGGAAGGGGGCTGCTGCTCCGGATGATACTCCCAATGAAATTGCGTCTCAATCTCATTTGATCAAGATTCGAGGGGGGTGGAATCCCCTCGCAAGATTTTCGATATTCCTACCGGCCGCCTTCGCTGCGGGCGAAGTCCCAATACAGGCGGCGGGCGCGTTCGTACATCGGTCCCTTGCCGAAGGCCACTTCGTCGATGCGGCGGCACCAGCTGACCTTCTGGTAGTTGCCGGTGGCGAAGACCTCGTCGGCGGATTTGACGTCCTGGATGGTCAGGGTGGTTTCCTCGACCACCAGACCGTCGTCGCGCAGCAGTTGGATCACCCGTTGCCGGGTCAGGCCGTTCAGGAAGGTGCCGTTGGCCGCCGGGGTGAACACCCGGCCCGCCTTGGCGCAGAACAGGTTAGTGAACGAGAATTCGGCGACGTTGCCGTCGGAATCCAGGCTGACCCCGATGTCGAAGCCCTTTTGCAGCGCCTCGCGGTAGGCGCGGGCGACGTTGGGATAGAGGCACGAGGCCTTGGCCCCGGTCGGCGCCATGCTGGGTTCGGGGCGGCGGAAGCTGCTGACCGTGGCGGAGAATCCGGTGGGTTCGGCAAGCGGCGACACGGTGACGGTCAGCGCGAACTGGGTCGAGGCAGGATCGGGCAGGACGAAGCCCCGGTCGGCATAGAACAGCGGGCAGATGTACAGGTGCGTTCCCGATGGGAAGCGGGAGATGCCGTCCCAGGCGAGTTCGGTGATCTCGGGGCCGGTGAGCACCGGGTCCAGACCCATCATCCGCGCCGAACGCACCACCCGGTCGCAGTGCAGGTCGAGATCGGGGGCCCAGCCGTCGAAGGCGCGGGCGCCGTCGAACACCGCCGAGCCCAGCCAGACCGAATGGGCGTGCGGGCCAAGCAGGGGCGGGTTGCCGACAAACCACGCGCCGCGGGAATACGTCAGGGTATCCATGCCGGTATGTTCCTCGCGCCAGACAGCTTTTCTTGTTTGGATGGGCAAAGGATACCCCTGCCAACCGGGGATTGTCACGCCTTGACCGGCAAAAAAACCGCCACCGCGTGTGGGCGGTGGCGGGGACCGGCGGCAGGGAGTCGGTTTCGGCCTCAGGTTTCGGTGCCGATCATCGCGGCGAAGACGCGGTAGGCATCGGCGGGGGCGATGTTGGCGGCCTGCGCTCCCGCTTGCAGCATCGCCGGGGTGGGCTGGGCGCTGACCACGGTCAACCCCGCGTTGCCCAAGGCCTCGATCAGCGCGAGCGAGAGATTGAAGGCGTTCGAACGTCCGAACGGCGCGGCGTGAATGGTGACCATGGTGTTCCTCCTTAGGGGTTTTCCCGTTGTTCTTTGTTTTGGAACTTCTCTGCTTTGTAACAAAGCAACCCCCGTGCCAGGGTGCTGCGGTTGCCGTTCGGGGTGGTAACCCCTGGTCTTGCCTGGACTTCCGCGAAAACTTCCGGTTGGGTGGGAAGGCTCTGGCGGCGGCGGATTCGCGGAATGCGACGCGAAATCGTCACGGCAGCGCAAATCCGCACGGCTTGAGGTGCCCGCCGAAAGCGCGTAGTGTCGCCGCCATGGACGCGTGGATATTCAGATTGTGTCTGCCCGGCGAGTGGTCGGCGTTCCGGCGAGACGGGGTTTTCTCCGGCAACGACGGCGACCGGCGCGACGGATTCCTCCATTTCTCGGCGGCGGCCCAAGTCGCGGCAACCGCGGCCCGCCACTATCCGGCGGAAGGCCCGCTGGTGCTGATGGCGGTCGACGCCGCGTCCCTGGGGGCCGGCCTGCGGTGGGAAAAAAGCCGGGGCGGCGCGTTGTTCCCGCATCTCTATGGACCGCTGCCGCTCTCGGCGGCGCGCGCCTGGCGGGTGATGCAGGATCGGGATTTCGGCTTCCTCGGCGGGGCCGCGCAACCGATGGAGACCGACGGATGGACCTTTACCCCCTGATCAAGCCGCTGGTGATGCGGTTCGACCCCGAACGCGGGCACAAGATGGCGATCCTGGCGTTGCTCCTGGGGTTGGTGCCGCCGCCGCCGGTGCGCGAGGCGGTGCTGGAGACCCGGGTGTTCGGCCTGTCCTTCCCCAATCCGGTCGGCTTGGCGGCCGGGTTCGATAAGAACGCCGAGGTCGTCGACGCGATGCTCGCCCAGGGGTTCGGCCATGTCGAAGTGGGCTCGGTGACGCCCCTGCCGCAGCCGGGAAACCCCAAGCCGCGCCTGTTCCGGCTGGTCGAGGACGGCGCGGTGATCAACCGCATGGGCTTCAACAACAAGGGCATGGAGGCGATGGCGGCGCGTCTGGCGGCGCGTCCCCGGCGCGGCGTCGTCGGCGTCAATCTGGGCAAGAACAAGGACACCGAACGCGCCGTCGACGACTATGTGAAGGGGGCGAAGGCCCTGGCGCGGCACGCCGACTATCTGGCGATCAACGTTTCCTCGCCCAATACCCCCGGCCTACGCGCCCTGCAATCCCGCGCGCCGCTGCTGGAGATTCTGGGCGGGGTGCGCGACGTCCTGGCCGAACTGGCGAAAAACGGGGTGCGCCGCCCGCCGCTGCTGTTGAAAATCGCCCCCGACCTGACCCCCGACGACCTGGCCGACATCGCGGCGGTGGCCCTGGGCGACGGGCTGGGGGTGGCGGACGGCGAGACCGGCGTCGATGGGCTGATCGTCAGCAACACCACGTGGTCGCGCGAGGGGTTGAAAAGCCGTTTCAAGGACGAGGAAGGCGGCTTGTCGGGGGCGCCGTTGATGCCGATTTCCACCGCCGTCCTGTCGCGGATGTACCGCCTGACCCACGGTCGCCTGCCGCTGATCGGCGTCGGCGGCGTCGCCAGCGGCGCGGACGCCTATGCCAAGATCCGCGCCGGAGCGTCGTTGGTGCAGGTGTACACCGCGATGGTCTTCGACGGTCCGGCGGTGGGGGCGAAGGTGGCGCGCGAGCTGGCCGCCTGCCTGAAGGCCGACGGCTTCGCCCACGTCACCCAGGCGGTGGGCGCCGATCACCCCGACGTGGGGGTATAAGCGTGACGGTTCCGCTTTGGGGCGGGGTGTCCGCCTTCGCCGATCGCTATGACGCCTTCGTCATCGATCTTTGGGGGGTGCTGCACGACGGGGTGACCGCCTATGCCGGGGCGGCGGACGCGCTTTACCATCTGAAGGATATGGGCAAGCGGGTGGTGCTGTTGTCCAATGCGCCGCGCCGCGCGCGGGTGCTGGTCGCGGCGATGGAGGAGATGGGTCTGCCGCGCGGGAGCTACGACGCCATTCTGTCCTCGGGCGAGGCGGTGTGGCAAAAGCTGATCCGCCGCGCCGATCCGGGGTATGTCGGGTTGGGCGCGCGGCTGTTCTTCATCGGCCAGGAACGCGATCTTTCCCTGATCGAGGGGCTGGACCATCGGGTCGTCGCCGACCCGGCGGAGGCCGATTTCATCCTCGTCTGCGGGCCGTTCGATTTCGACGATCCGATCGAGGCCTATCGTCCCCTGATCGCCTGCTGCGCCGAAACCCTGCCGCCGATGATCTGCGCCAATCCCGATCGCGCGGTGATCCGCATGGGGAAGACCGTCGTCTGCGCCGGCAACATCGCCGACCTGTACGCGGCGCGGGGCGGTTCGGTCGTCTTCACCGGCAAGCCGGACGCGGCGATCTACGCCGACGCCCTGGCCTTGATCGGCGATCCGCCGCGCAACCGCGTCGTCGGCATCGGCGACGCCTTCGCCACCGACATCGCGGGTTGCCGCGCGGCGGGCATCGACGCGGTGCTGTGCACCGGCGGGGTGCATGCGGCGGAACTCGGCGTCCGGCACGGCGAAGCCCCCTCCGCCGAAGCCGTCGCCGCCCTGGCGGAATGCTTCGGGATGGCGCCGGTGGGGGCGATTCCCGCCTTCGTCCGGTAGGCGAGTCTCATTCCGCCGCCGCGTCTTTCTTGGCGTGAGGCAGCCAGCGGAACAGCAGCGGCGTCGTCAGCAGCACGATGACGATCCGTCCCAGATGGTGGGTGGAGACGAACATCGGGTCTGTCCCCATGGCGAGGGCGATCAGGCTCATTTCGGTGATGCCGCCCGGCGAATAGGCGAGGACCAGGGCGGCGAAGGATTCCCCGGTAAGAGGCGCGAGCGCGGCGGCGAAGGCCGCGCCGATCGTCAGCATCAGGGCGGTGGACCCCAGGGAGACGACGATGGCGCGCCCGAATACGCCGGGCGTGACGCCGAGGAAGCGGCAGCCGACGCCGCAACCGATCACCACCTGCGCCGCGTTGATCAGGGAGGCGGGCGGGCGGGCGTCGGTCAGGCCGCTCAAGTGCGCCGCCGTCGATAGCAGCAGCGGGCCGACCAGCACCGCCGCCGGGATTCGCAGCTTTCGTCCGCCCCAGACCCCCGCCACCGCGCAGGCCGCCATGATCGCCCATCCGGCGGCATCCGGCATCGCGGCGGCGCGGGCGGCGGCGCGGGCGGCGGTGGCGTCCACCCCGCCGAGGAAGCGGAACGAGAAAGGCAGGACGTAGACCACGGTGAGGATGCGCATGCCGTGGACCAGGGCGATCGCCGCTTCGTCGCCGCCCTTGGCTCCGCCCATGATCATCATTTCGTTCAGGCCGCCCGGACAGGCGGAGAAGAAGCGCGTCGGATGGCTGAAGGCGGTCACCCGGCGGAAATAGGCGGCGACCGAAAGGGTGATCAGCACGACGTAGGGCAGCATTGCCGCCAGCGAAATCGACCAGCGATGGGCGCGGTCGAGGAAATCCGGCGGGAAGGTGCTGCCCAGCAGCACCCCCACCACCGAGAACATCACCGGCGCGACCCGCTTCGGGATGCGCACCGGCAGGCGGATCAGCGCGGCGGCGGTGGTGGCGGCGATCGCTCCCAGCATCCAGGCGAGCGGCAGGTCGAGGGAGTCGAAGGCGGTCCCGCCCGCCGCGCCGATCGCCAGGGTTCCCGCCCACGACGGCAGGTCGCGCCGCCATGCGCGGGTGACGCGGGCGGGGGGCGTCGCTCATGGGGTGAACTGTTCCTTGAGGATGCGTTCCTCGAGGTGATGTTCGCGGTCGAACAGCATGCGCAGCTTGGCCTCGGCGTCCTCGTGGATGGTCACCTTCGCGATGTCGCGGACCTCGGTGTAGTCGGCGACCGCGCTGACCGGGCGCTTTTCGTGCTCCAGGACCTCGATCGAGACCACCGAGGAATGGGGCAGGATCGCGCCGCGCCAGCGCCGGGGGCGGAAGGCGCTGATCGGCGTCAGCGCCAGCACGTTCGATCCCATCGGCAGGATCGGTCCGTGGGCGGACAGGTTATAGGCGGTGCTGCCCGCCGGGGTGCAGACCAGGGTGCCATCGCAGACCAGTTCCTCCAGGCGCACGCAGTCGTCGATGCGGATGCGCAAATGCGCCGTCTGGCGGGTTTCGCGCAGCAGCGAGACCTCGTTGATGGCGAGGGCGCGGACGATCTCGCCCGAGGCGGTCACCGCTTCCATCCGCAGGGGGGACAGACCGACCAGCACCGCGCGGGAAATCCGCTGCGGCAGGTTGGTCTCGTCGTATTCGTTCAACAGGAAGCCCACGGTGCCCCGGTTCATCCCATAGATCGGCGCCGGATGGTCGATGAAACGGTGCAGACATTCCAGCATGAAGCCGTCGCCGCCCAGGGCGACGATCACCTCGGCCTCGGCCAGCGCCACGCAGCCGTAACGGTTGGAGAGACGCTGGCAGGCGAACTGGGCGTTCGGGGTTTCGGCGGCCACGAACGCCATGCGCGGCGAGGCGACGGGCAGGGACATGGACGAATGGGTTCCGATGACAGGGCCGCGCCCCGCCTTGCGGGGAAGGGGTCGTGGCGTCCGCCTTTCATAGCACGAACCCGGCTTCCCCCCCAAGGGCTTCGTCGATTGTCATGGAGACATCGCCGCGGACGCCGCGACAACCCGGAAAAAACCGTCTAGGATGACGGGAAAACCGCGATCCGTGGGGGAAGACATGGCGAACGGCGAGGGGGAGATTCCGGGCGACGCGGCGGTGGTGCGCATCTGCCACGATCTGGCGGGGCCGATCGGCGCGCTCGCCAACGGGATCGACCTGTTGACGATGGAAGCGGTCGACGCCCCGGAAATCCTGGAGATGCTGCGCGGCAGCGCGTGCGCCCTGGCGGCGCGGCTGGAGTTCCTGCGCGCCGTCTTCGGCCTGCCGACGGCGCGCGCCGTCAGGTCCGGCGCGGTGGCGGAAGCGGTGGCGCGGGCCTATCTGGAACAACTCGGCGACCGGTCGCGGCGTTTCGATCTGGCCGAGTTTCCCGCCGGGGCGGAATTGCCGCCCGCGCGCTGGCGGTTGGTTCTGGCGCTGGTCCTGGCCGGGGCCGAGGCCTTGCCCTTCGGTGGGCGGATCGGCGTCGCGGCGCGGGCGGAGGAACTGCCCTGTCTGCGCGCCGAGGGACGCCGCGCCGGTTGGCCGCCGGAGGTTCTGGCGGGGTTCGATGCCGCCGCCGCCGATCCCCGCGCCGCCGCCTCCGCCCTGGTGCGGGTTCTGGCGGCGGGGTGGGGGCGGGTTCCGGTGCCCTGGTACGACGGGGCGGCTTGCGGCGTCGATCTTGTCCCCGCCCCCTTGGAAAATCTGTAAACGTGACAATAGTCTTTTCATTAGAGCCTCGTAACGGCATACTGTCTGCCTGGGTCTTTGCGGGCAGGAAAGACGATCGCGCGGTGCTTTATGATCCCCCCGGAGAGGGGTCGGTCGCGTCCCGATGGACGTGTCGCTCCTCCGCCGGGACGTGTGGAGAGGAATGATGGACGATCTGCTGAGCGAGTTTTTGACCGAGACTTCGGAAAGCCTGGCGACGCTCGACGTCGAACTGGTCAATCTCGAGCGTAATCCCAACGACACCGCCATTCTGTCCAACATTTTCCGGTTGGTGCATACGATCAAGGGAACCTGCGGCTTCCTTGGCCTGCCGCGCCTGGAATCCCTGGCGCATGCGGGCGAGAACGTGCTCGGCAAGTTCCGTGGCGGCGAACTCAGCGTGTCGCCGACCTCGGTCACCCTGATTTTGCAGTCGATCGATCGCATCAAGGAAAGCCTCGCCTATATCGAGGCGCACGAGGAAGAGCCTCCGGGCGACGACAAGGATCTGATCGACCGGCTGAATCTGGTCGCCGCCGGGAAGGAGGCCCCCGCCGCCGCGCCGCCGCCGGTTGCCCCGCCCGCGCCGCCCGCCGCGGGCGGACCGGTGTTGAGCGACGAGGGCTTCCCGGTTGCCGCCGATCTTCTGGCCGAGGTCGAGGCGGCGCAGGCCGCCGGGATCAAGGCCGCCTCCGACGAGGAGATCGCCCGCGAACTCGCCGCCGAGGCGGCGCGCGAGGCCGCCGCCGCCGCGCGGTCCGAGCCCGCTCCGGTCGAGCCGCCGCCGCCGGTGCCGGTCGCCGCGCCGCTTGCGCCGTTGGCCGCCGCCGGCAACGGCGACGGGCCGAAGGAAAGCGCCGTCGCCGCCCAGTCGATCCGGGTCAACGTCGATCTTCTGGAAAACCTGATGACCCTGGTGTCCGAACTGGTGCTGACCCGCAACCAGTTGCTCCAGATGGTGCGCGGTCGCGACGATTCCGAATTCGCCGCGCCCTTGCAGCGCCTGTCCCACATCACCACCGACCTTCAGGAAGGGGTGATGAAGACCCGCATGCAGCCGATCGGCAACGCCTGGGCCAAGCTGCCGCGCATCGTTCGCGATCTGGCGCTGGAAACCAAGAAGAAGATCGACCTCCAGATGTACGGCGCCGACACCGAACTCGACCGTCAGGTGCTGGAACTGATCAAGGATCCGCTCACCCACATGGTGCGCAATTCCGCCGATCACGGTCTGGAGATGCCGTCCGACCGTCTGGCCGCGGGCAAGCCCGAGGTCGGGGTGATCACCCTCAACGCCTATCACGAGGGCGGTCATATCATCACCGAGATCGCCGACGACGGACGCGGTCTGAACACCGCCCGGATCCGCCAGAAGGTGATGGAAAGCGGCCTCGCCTCGGACGCCGAACTCGACGGGATGAGCGAGCAGCAGATCTGCCAGTTCATCTTCCGCGCCGGGTTCTCGACCGCCGAGAAGGTGACCTCGGTGTCGGGTCGCGGCGTCGGCATGGACGTGGTGCGCACCAACATCGAAAAGATCGGCGGCACCATCGAGTTGAAGACCGCGCAGGGGCGCGGCACCACCTTCGTCATCAAGATTCCGCTGACCTTGGCGATCGTTTCCGCGCTGATCGTCGAATGCGCCACCGAACGCTTCGCCATTCCGCAGATTTCGGTGGTCGAACTGGTGCGCGTTACCGAGAACTCCGAACACCAGATCGAGAACATCAACGCCGCGCCGGTGCTGCGCCTGCGCGACCGCCTGTTGCCGCTGGTCAATCTGTCCGATCTGTTGCGGCTGGGCAGCAAGTCCGGGGAGGAGAAGGGCGAGGAAACCTTCATCGTGGTTTCCCAGGTCGGCACCTATACCTTCGGCATCATCGTCGATCGGGTGTTCGACACCGAGGAAATCGTCGTCAAGCCGGTGGCGCCGATTCTGCGTCACATCTCGATGTTCTCGGGCAATACCATCCCGGGCGACGGCAGCGTGATCATGATTCTCGATCCGAACGGCATCGCCTCCGCCACCGGCGAGGTGGCGATGGGCAGCGATCACGCCAAGGAAGAGGCGGCGCGCGCCGCCGCCGGTTCGAGCGAGGATCGCGTTTCGCTCCTCATCTTCCGTTCCCGCGAAAACGACCTTAAGGCGGTGCCGCTTGCCCTGGTGGCGCGCCTGGAAGAGATCGAGGCCGCGACCATCGAGTATTCCCACGGCACGCCGGTGGTGCAGTACCGTGGCCAACTGATGCCGCTGGTCGGGGTTTCCGACGACTTCCGCATCGTTCAGGACGGGCGTCAGCCGGTTCTGGTCTTCACCGATCGCGATCGGTCGATGGGTCTTCTGGTCGAGGAGATCGTCGATATCGTCGAGGATCGCCTGAAGATGGAGTTGCAGGTCGAACAGCCCGGCCTGATCGGCACCGCGGTGATCAACGGCAAGGCCACCGAGGTGATCGATACCGGCTACTTCCTGACCAAGGCGTTCGGCGACTGGTTCGGTCGCGAGGATTCCAAGGCCTTCCACGACGAGGGGGGAGCATCGGGTGGCGGGTTCTGTTCGTCGATGACAGCGCATTCTTCCGCAACCTGCTGTCGCCGCTTCTGTCGGTCAACGGCTATCAGGTGGTGGCGGTGGAAACCGCCGACCGGGCGCTGGCCTTGCGCGACAAGGGAGAGTCCTTCGACGCCATCATCTCGGACATCGAGATGCCGGGCATGGATGGCTTCGCCTTCGCCCGCGCGGTGCGCGGCGACGAACGTTGGCGCGACGTGCCGATGATCGCCCTGTCTTCTCACGCATCGGATCGCGACTTCCAACTGGGGCGCGAGGTCGGCTTCGACGACTATGTGGTCAAGTTCGACCGCGAGGCGGTGATGCAGGTTCTGAAGACCCTGATCGGGCGCAAGGCCGAGGCGGTCTGAGGCCCGCGATCTTTCCCGGCGGCGCGGATTCTTCCCCTGCCGCCGGGGCGCGCATGTTACCATCGGGCATGGATTTTTGCCGTCGCCGGTGGCGTTTCGTTCGTACTCTATTAGGTCGGGATGACTTGCAATGAAGACCTGCCTGATTGTCGATGACTCCAAGGTTATCCGCATGGTGGCCCGGAAAATCCTGCAAGAGCTGGGGTTTTCCACGGCGGAAGCGGAAGATGGGGCCAAGGCCTTGGACTATTGCAAAAAATCCCTGCCCGAGGCGGTGCTTCTGGACTGGAACATGCCGGTGATGAACGGCATCGAATTCCTGATCGAAATGCGCAAGCTGCCCGGCGGGGACAAGCCCGTGGTGGTCTTCTGCACCACCGAGAACGATATCCAGCACATCCAGCAGGCGATCGCCGCCGGCGCCAGCGAATACATCATGAAGCCCTTCGACGGCGAAATCATTCAAGCCAAATTCGAGCAGGTCGGCCTGCTCGAACCCAGGGAATAGGGCGCGCGGCGGTTCGTCGGCGCGCGTGGCAAAGGGTCGAGGTCAAGGGAGGAGGGGTACGGGTGTCCGAGGGAGGTTGGTCGTTGACGGGAGCGCGCGGTGGCGCGGCGGATCCGATCCGGGTCATGGTGGTCGATGATTCCGCCGTGGTGCGCGGCTTGATCGCGCGCATGCTGGAGGATGCTCCCGACGTGCAGGTCGTCACCTCGGTGCCCAACGGCGAGGCCGCGGTGAAGGCGCTGGACCGCTTCGACATCGAGGTGGTGCTCCTTGACATCGAGATGCCGGTGATGGACGGGATGACCGCCCTGCCGCTGATGCTGAAGAAGCGTCCGGACCTCAAGGTGATCATGGCGTCCACCTTGACCCTGCAAAACGCCGACATCTCCCTGCGGGCGTTGGAATTGGGCGCCATCGACTACATCCCCAAGCCGACCGCGACGCGCGAGCTGTCCGGCGGCGCCGATTTCAAGCGCGAACTGCTGGAGAAGGTGACGGCCCTCGGCGCCGCGTTGCGACGCGGCGGGGCGCGTCGCGCCGCCGCCCAACCGGCGCGTCCGGGATTCGCCGCGCCGCAGCGGACGCCGTTTTCCCGTCCGGGCGCGTCCGCGCCGGGGGGGCGCCGCGCCCGCCGGGCGGTCGCTGCTCAGCCCCGCCGCGCCGATCCAGTTGCGTCAGAACAAGATCGAAACCCCCGACATCATCGCCATCGGCAGTTCCACCGGCGGGCCGCAGGCCCTGTTCAAGGTGCTGACCGACCTGAGTCAGGGCAGCGCGCCGAAGCAGCCGATCGTCATCACCCAGCACATGCCCGCCACCTTCACCACCATCCTGGCCGAGCACATCACCCGGGTTTCCGGCTGGCCCGCCAAGGAGGCCAAGGACGGCGAGCCCCTGAAGGGCGGCAACGTCTACATCGCTCCCGGCGGCTTCCACATGCTGGTGGAAAGCAAGGGCGTCGAGCAGGTGCTGCGGGTCATCGACGGTCCGCCGGAGAACTTCTGCAAGCCTGAGGTGGACCCGATGTTCCGTTCCATCGCCAAGGTCTTCGGGCGGCGGGCGCTGGCGGTGGTCCTGACCGGCATGGGCTCCGACGGGGCCAAGGGCGGGGCGGAGATCGTCGCCGCGGGCGGCAGCGTCATCGCCCAGGACGAGGAAACCTCGGTGGTCTGGGGGATGCCCGGCGCGACCGCTCAGTCCGGGATTTGTTCGGCGGTTCTGCCGTTGCAGGACATCGGCGCCTTCATCAAGAAAGCGGCGGCGAGGCAATAGAAGATGAAACCAGAAGACTTCGACTTCGTTGCGAAACTTCTGAAGGAACGGTCGGGTCTCGTCCTCTCCAAGGACAAGTCCTACCTTCTGGAAAGCCGTCTGATGCCGGTCGCCCGCCGCCGTGGGATGAAGGGGCTGGACGAACTGGTCGCCGCGATCCGCCGCATGGACCCCGCCCTGGTCAAGGACGTGACCGAGGCGATGACCACCAACGAGTCCTTCTTCTTTCGCGACGGCAAGCCCTTCGATCAGTTCCGCGAGCGGGTGCTGCCGTCGCTGATGGCGGCGCGCAAGGACAAGAAGCAGATTCGCATCTGGTGCGCCGCCTGTTCCAGCGGCCAGGAGCCCTATTCCCTGGCGATCATCTTGAAGGAGATGGAGGCGCGGCTCTCCGGCTGGCGCATCGACATCGTCGCCACCGATCTGTCCACCGAAATTCTGGAAAAGGCGAAGGCCGGGCTTTATTCCCAGTTCGAGGTGCAACGCGGCATGCCGATCCAGCTTCTGGTCAAGTATTTCCAGAAGAAGGACGAGATGTGGCAGATCGACGCCCGTCTGCGCGCCATGGTGCAGTACCGGCCGCTCAACCTTCTGACCGACGTGCGGAGCACCCTCGGCAGCTTCGACGTGGTGTTCTGCCGCAACGTGCTGATCTATTTCGACCAGGAAACCAAGGGTCGGGTTCTGGCGGACATCGCCAAGCTGATGAGCCCGGACGGCTTCCTTTATCTCGGCGGGGCGGAGACGGTTCTGGGCATCTCCGATAAATTCCGTCCGATCATCGGCCAACGCGGCCTCTATGAGCTCAGCGACGGCGGCGGCGCCGCCAAGATGTAGTCTCCGGCGCTTCGGGTCGTCCCCGCCGCTTGCGCGGCGGTTTCCGCTTGCCTACATCTTCGGTAGAAAAACCCGCGATCGAAACCGCGATCCGGGGTTTCGGTCGCGGGTTGACCGGAACCGAGGAGGTGTTGCCATGAACATCAGAGCCTTGACTCCCTTCGGTCGCCTGTCGCCGTTGGCGCGGATGGGCGCCGATCCCGATTTCTTTGTCGGCCTGCGCCGGGAAATGGACCGGATGTTCGACGACTTCGCCAGCGGCTGGGGCGCGCCGACGGCGCCCGCAGCCTTCCTTTCCCCCAAGGTGGATATCGCCGAAACCGAAAAGGGGCTGGAACTGGTCGCCGAACTGCCGGGCGCCGAGGCGAAGGACATCGACGTCGATATCGAGGACGGGGTGCTGACCCTGAAGGCGGAAATCCGCAAGGAGAGCGAGAAGTCCGACGCGGCGAAGACCTATCACCTGGTCGAGCGCTCGGTCGGCACCTTCCTGCGCCGCTTCGTCCTGCCCTTCGCGGTGGAGGAAGAGAAGATCGAGGCGCGCTTCGACAACGGCGTGCTCACCGTGACCGTGCCGCGCCGTGCCGAGGCGGAGAAGAAGACGAAGAAGATCGAGGTAAAGAAGGCCGAAAAGGCCTAGAGCATATTCCGTTCAAATGGACTCACCTGCGGCGCAATGCAGCGGACATCCGCCGCAGGGCGACCCGAAGGGCCGGGCTTCTTTGCGGCGTGGCGGCGTCGAAAGCCTCGCCCGTAGTCCTGATCGAGGATCGGGCGACCCCGAGGGGTCGCCCGGCTTTCAGGCCTGCGGGTCGCGCAGCACGTAGCCGCGTCCCCAGACGGTCTCGATATAGGATTCGCCGCCGCTGATCGTCGATAGCTTTTTTCGCAGCTTGCAGATGAAGACGTCGATGATCTTCAGTTCCGGTTCGTCCATGCCGCCGTACAGGTGGTTGAGGAACTGTTCCTTGGTCAGGGTGGTGCCCTTGCGCAGGGCGAGAAGTTCCAGGATGCCGTATTCCTTGCCGGTCAGATGCACCGGCTGGTCGTCGATGGCGACGGCGCGGGCGTCCAGATCGACGCTCAACCGTCCGGCGCGGATCACCGAGGCGGCATGGCCCTTGGACCGGCGGATGATGGCGTGCAGGCGGGCGATCAGTTCGCCCTTCTCGAAGGGTTTGGTCAGGTAATCGTCGGCTCCCAGGCCGAGGCTTTTGATCTTGCGGTCGGTGTCGTCCAGGCCAGACAGGATCAGCACCGGCGTCGCCACCTTCGCGGCGCGCAGCTGGCGCAGCACGTCCAGGCCGTCCACGTCGGGCAGTCCGAGATCGAGAATGATGATGTCGTATTCGTACAGGCGCCCGATCTCCAGGCCGTCCTCGCCCAGGCCGGTGGCGTCCACCACCATGGATTCGGTCCGCAGCATCAACTCGACGGCGCGCGCCTGATGGGGATCGTCCTCGACCAGCAGAACCCGCATCGCTTCGATCCTTGAAATTAACCTTGGTTAATAACTTATCCACAATACCGAGTCGCGCAAGGGTGCGCAACGCATTTACCGGACCTTAACGGGGTTGGCCGCATGCTTCGGCATTTGCGGGAACGGATGCGATGACGGTTCTGATTCAGAACATGTTGCACGAGATCGAGGAACTGCCGGATTACGAGGTCTTCGGCCGCGTCACCGGCGTCTCCGGCATGCTGGTCGAGGTCGGCGGCGCGCACGGCACGCTGTCGGTCGGCGACCGCTGCAACCTGATCGCCCGTTCCGGCCGCCGCGTCCCCTGCGAGGTGGTGGGGTTCCGCGCCGGGGCCGCCCTGCTGATGGCTTTCACCGCGCTGGAAGGGGTGGGCCTGGGCTGCCGCGCCGAGGTGGCGGAAACCCAGCCCGCGATCTATCCCCACCCGTCGTGGCTGGGCCGGGTGATCAACGCCTTCGGCGAGCCGGTGGACGGCCTGGGGCCGTTGCCCAAGGGCGACGTCGCCTATCCGGTGCGCGCCCAGCCGCCGTCCGCCCACGCCCGCGACCGGGTGCGCGGCAAGGTGGATCTGGGGGTGCGGGCGCTCAACACCTTCCTCACCTGCTGCCGGGGGCAGCGCATGGGCATCTTCTCCGGCTCCGGCGTCGGCAAGTCGTCGATTCTCGCGATGATGGCCCGCCATACCCGCCTGGACGCCACGGTGCTGGGGCTGATCGGCGAACGCGGGCGCGAGGCGCGCGAGTTCCTGGAAGACGACCTGGGGCCGGAGGGCCTGGCGCGCAGCATCGTCGTCTGCGCCACCTCCGACGAAAGCCCGCTGATGCGCCGCCAGGCGGCCTATACCGCGATGGCGGTGGCGGAATATCTGCGCGACATCGGCAAGGACGTGCTGGTGCTGATGGACAGCGTTACCCGTTTCGCCATGGCGCAGCGCGAGATTTCGCTGTCGGCGGGGGAGCCTCCGGCATCGAAGGGCTATACCCCCTCGGTCTTCGCCGAGTTGCCGCGCCTACTGGAGCGCGCCGGTCCCGGCGTCGGCGGCGGCAGCATCACCGGCCTGTTCACCGTGCTGGTCGAAGGCGACGACATGAACGAGCCGATCTCCGACGCGGTGCGCGGCATCCTCGACGGCCACGTCGTGCTCGACCGGGCGATCGCCGAGCGCGGACGCTATCCGGCGATCAACATTCTGCGCAGCGTCTCGCGCACCATGCCCGGCTGCAACTCGGTGGAGGAGAATACCTTGGTCTCCCGCGCCCGGCGGCTGATGGCGACCTACGAGGACATGGCGGAACTGATCCGCCTGGGGGCCTATCGCAAGGGCTCCAATCCCGAGGTGGACGAGGCGATCCACTATCAGGCGGCGCTGGAACAGTTTCTCGCCCAGGCGAAGACCGAGGCGACCGATCTGGCCTCGGGCTATGCCGCCCTGGAACAGATACTCTCGCACTGAGGACGCTTTCCTGAATGGCCAGCAAGGACATCCACGCCCTGATCCGGCTGAAGAAATGGACGGTGGACGAGGAACGCCGCGCGCTGGCGCAGCTTCTGGCGCGGGAGGCGGAGGTGATCCGCCTTCAGCAGCGCCTGGAGGAGGAGGTGCGGCGCGAACAGGCGGTGGCGGCATCGGACGCCGCCGGTCTGGCGGGGCTGGCCTATGGCGCGTTCGCCAAATCGGCGGTGGACAAGCGGGCCAGGCTGGCGACGGCGCGCGCCCAGGTCGAGGCGGAGATCGTGGCGCAGCGCGGCAAGGTGGCGGAGGCTTTCCAGGACTTCAAGACCCTGGAGCAGGTCCAGGCCAACCGCGACCGCCGCGCCGCGATCGAACGCGGACGCAAGGAACAGGCGGCGATGGACGAAATCGCCGCGACCAACCATCGCCGCCGTCACGCCGCCGATCATTGACCCCACAGGCCGGAAACGCCGCAGACGACCAGCAAAAGGGCGCTCAGCGTTTCGATCGGTCGCCGCCATTCGCCCAGCCGTTCGTGCAGGCGGGCCCCCAGGCGGGCGACGCCGACGCCGAAGACCAGGGCCGGGATCAGGGTTGCCCCAGGCCGAAGGATACCCCCAGCATTCCGCCCCAGGCGGCGCTGCCGCCCGCCGCCGCCGCGATCATCACCGCGCTCAAGGGGGCGCAGGGGGTCAGGGTCATCGCCGCGCCCATCAGGAACAGACCGCCGGGAAGGACGCCGTCGGATAGGGCGCGCCGTTCCATCGGGCGGCAGCGGCAGGAAGGCGCGCGCAGCAGCAGGGCGACGCCCACCGCCAGGGCGGCGAGGCCGGTGACGGCGCGGATGGTGTCCGCCCCCATTGTCTGTCCCGCCCAGCCGCCGACCTGTCCCGCCGTCCCGCCATAGGCGGCATAGGCGCAGATCCGCCCCAGGGAATGGGGCAGCAACACCCGCCACGCGGCGCGGGTTCCGTCCGGCAATCCCAGGAACACCGGGGCGAGGAAGGGGAAGCAGGAGAGCAGGCACGGCCCCATGCCGAAGGCCAGTCCCATCTTCGCCGCCATCGGCAGGCCGAGCGCCGCCGGGTCCATCGGTCTAGCCCTGGTTTTCCGCGATCCAGGCGTCGCGCGCCAGGATCGCCGCGCCGAAGGCGGTGGTGGTCTGGGGATGTTCCGGCACCACGAGGTCGCGTCCCAGTTCGTCGGCGAGCGCCGCCGCCAGCCCCTTGTTGAGGGCCGGGCCGCCGTCGAAATACACCCGGTCCTCGATCCCCACCCGCTTCGCCATGCGCACGGTGCGCCGGGCGATGGAGTAGTGGATGCCGGCGACGATCTCGGGCTTGCCGTGGCCGGTGGCGAGGAGGCCGATGATTTCGGATTCGGCGAACACCGTGCAGGTGCTGTTGATCGTCAGCGGCGCGCCGGTCCCCCGGAAGTGGACTTCGCCCAGATTTTCGAGGTCGAGGTCGAGGTTGCGCGCCGCGACGTCGAGGAAGCGTCCGGTCCCCGCCGCGCACTTGTCGTTCATGTTGAAGTTGACGACGTTGCCGGTGTCGTCGATCTGGATCGCCTTGGAATCCTGACCGCCGATGTTGATGATGGTGCGCACCCCGCCATACGCCTTGCCGGTTTCGTGCGCGCCGATCGCGTTGGCGGTGATTTCGCTGATCGAATCGTCGGCCTCCTTGAACAGCTTGCGACCGTAGCCGGTGGCGATCAGATAGGCGACGTCGGAACGCGCCAGCCCCGCCTTGTCGAGCAGGGTTTGCAACGCCTCCCGCGCGTTCTTGTGGAACAGGCTGCCCGAGGCGGCGACGTGCTCGGCACGCAAGGCTCCGCTTTCATCGACCAGGGCGGTCTTGATCGCGGTGGAGCCGATGTCGATTCCGGCGAACCATGTCATGCGGTTTTCCTCGCGCGTTTGCGGTTCTTGATCGCTTCCAGGAAGGCTTCGACCCGGGTGGACATCTGCCCCATGTCGTCGGGGCTGTAGTCGGTCTCGATGGCGAGCAGGGGGACGCCGCGCGCGTTCAGCATGTCGGCGACGCTTTTCTGCTCCATCTCGTAGACCAGGCATCCTGCGAACACCTGATGCACCACGCCGTCCGCCTGGAAGCGGTCGATCAGCATGCCCAGGCGGCGCAGCCGGTCGTCGTTGCGGGTGAAGATCGGACAGGTGCAGGGCTTCAGGTACTTGTCGGCCAGACTGTCCACCATGTCATTGACCAGCCATTCGTCCGATGCGGTCATGTCGTAGAGCATGCGGTTGGCCGAACAGGTCTCGTCCGCCACCACCACGCCGCCCGCTTCCTCGATCAACAGCGGCAGCTTGAGGTTGGGGAAGATCGGCGGCGAGCCGCTGAAAACGATGCGCGGCGCCTTCTTCTGCGCCGCCGCGAGGCCCGCCCGGGCGCGGCTGGCGAGTTCGGCGTTCAGGGCCTCCACCGCCTCGGTCCAGCGGTCGATGTCGTCGAAGAAGAAGGCGTTGGCCACCAGAAAGGCGTCCTTGCCCAGGAACACCGCAGGCTGCGCGGTGCGGAATTCGTCCAGCACACGGAACGCCGCTTCCGCCCGGCGGACCCGCGCCATCGCCGCGCGCAGGTTGCGGCGGGTCAGGCGGCGGCGGGTCAACTGTTCCAGCCGTTTCGCGAAGTCGCGCACCGATCGCCGCCAATAGATGCGCGCCGCCTCGCTTTCCTTGACGTTGGGCAGTTCCAGGTCGAAGACCGTGTGGCCCATTCCGGCCATCATCCCGCTTGCCTTTTTCTTCAGGTCGCACGAGGTGGGGTTGACGATCATCGCCAGCGGCCCGATGCGTGGCGCGGGGTTGTCGGCGGTCAGCATCCCCAGCGTCGCCTTGACCACCGCGCAGGACTTGGCGGGCATGAAATCGGCGCCGATCTGGTCGTGGTGGTAGGACCCGTTGCACAGCCGCACCGGCTTCGCCCCCAGGGCATAGATCAGTTCCTCCGGCGCCAGGATGCAGGTGGTGCCGACCTGAAGGCCGTCGGCGCGGATGTCCTCGCCCTGCACGTAGACGCGGCGGAACAGGTCGTAGAAATAGCGCATCGCTTCCGGCGGGTCGTCGAATTCGTCGGTGATCCGGGTCAGGACCGCGTCCGCCTCGCGCGCCGGGCGGCTGCGGTTGAAGGCGGTCTCGGGGGAAGGGGTCACGGCTTGCCGTCCTTGTTCATGCGGGAAACGAAACCCCGGTCGCTGGCGGAAAAGACCGTCTTGCCGAGGAAGGTGAGTTTGAGCGCGTCGGTTTCGGGACACGCGGCGATGCACTTCATGCACAGGATGCAACCGTCGGCCATGATGTCGCGGGTGGTCACGTCGTCGGCGATGGAGGGAATGTTCATATCGCAGACGCGGGCGCAATCGCCGCAGCGGGTGCATTTGTTGCCGTCCTTGACCAGCCGCAGCAGCGCGGGTTTGGCGATCAGGTATTGCAGCGCCGCCATCGGACAGAAGAAGCACCAGAACCGCTTCTTGACGAAGGCGCCGACGACGAACAGGCCGGTGGTCAGCATGCCGGTGGCGGTCAGGATCATGATCGACGGATTCGAGAAGTCCACCGTCAGATACGAGGTGTCGCCGCTGAACAGCGGGGCGAGCATTTTCGCCGGACAGATCTGACAGAAGGGCACCAGCAGGTCGTTGGAGGCCCACCCCGCGCCGATCGCCAGGGGAAGCAGGACGGAAAAGGCGAGCATCGCGTATTTGACCTTCGACAGCGGGCGGCGCAGCCGTTCCTCGTACGCGCTGCCGCGGATGCCCAGGCGGCGGCGCAGCGCGGTGATCCAGTCCTGTACCGTGCCGAAGGGACAGACGAAGCCGCATCAGGCGCGGTTGAGCACCAGGAAAAACCCGGCGAACAGCAAGAATCCGGTCAGCACTGTCCAGCCCGCCGCGCTGAACAGACGATCGGGAGGCCAACTCATCGCCGCCTGCAAGGGGCGCAGGTAGCAGATGCCCAGACGGTTGTCGAAGCCGCCATAGGCGCAGGACAGCACGGGAAGGGATCGTCCCCAGTCCAGCCCCAGCTTGCCGCCGTACATGATCAGCAGGAAACAGGCGATCTGCACCCAGAAGCGGAAGCGGTTGATGTGGGCGCCGTCGATGACGTCTCTAAGCCGCTTCATCGAAGCGCGTCTCCTTGAATTTTCGGGTTCGCCGTTCCCGATAGACGAAGACCGCGATCCCCGAGACCAGCAGGGTCAGGCCGATAATCCCCAGACCGTAGGCATAGGAACGATAATCGCGGGGCGAGGGATAGTACCGGTCGGCCAGACTGGCGCGGATGCGCGTGCCGACGTAGGGGACGCCCCGGTATTCCCCGCTTTCGTCCAGGATCCGTTCGGCCACCACCAGATAGGTGCTCCAGATGCGGTTGGAGAAATCCTTCCAGTCCGGAAATTCGTCGCGCAGCATCCGGAAACGCACGCTTCCGGCGGCGTCGCTGATCGCCGTCTTGCGCCAGCCGGTCTGCGAAATCAGGGTGACCGGAATCCCCGCTACCGGCACGCCGTGGGCGCGCACGGTGAAACGCGCCTCCTCGCCGGAGATCAGGCGCTTGCCGATGCGGTCTCCGGGTTCCCGCTCGCGCACCAGTTCCAGGGGGATTTCCGGATTGAACAGGGGGGCGCGCGAATCCAGTTCGGGCTCGCGCACGCCGCGTTCGGTGCGAACGAACTGGGACTTCGCCGTTTCCACCTCCAGCCGTCCGCCGGAAACCCGGGCTTCGGTGACATAGGCGTTGTAGTGCCCGGAGACCGTTACCGAGATCTGCGCCATGTACCGCCGCATCTCCGTGGCCGGCGCGATTTCCTGCGCCGGGGCGGTCTCGCCGATCAGGCGCAACGGCGCGGCGTCCCGCGCGGCGGGGCGGGAGGTCGCGGGTTCGCTGCCGCGATACAGCCAGAACAGGCGGTCGTCGCCTCGCATCATGCTGGTGCCGACCGGCATCGTCGGCGGCTTGCCGTCCGGTTTGGACTCGCTTGTGGATTTGGCGGCGTCGCGCATCCTTTGCTGCATTTCCTTGCCGCTCAGGCCCAGGGGATACTTGGGGCCGCGTTTCGCGCCCTTGGGGACCGCCACCGGGGCCATCCATTCCGACAGCCACAGCACGCCGGTGTCGTCCGAGGCGCGGGCCTCCGCCGCGCCGACGCAACACAAGGCCGCGGCCAACAGGCGCGCCAAGCCGGGCCAGGACAATAATGTTATAATGTTACTTAATTCCATCGGAATCCCACCGCGACGGTCGCATCGATCGATTTCCCCACTGATCCGCTCCGGCGCGGCGCGCCGTCCAGGCACCATGCCCCCGCATGACGCCGGGGCGCTACGCTATAACCTTCATCCCCGCCTGTCAACGCGGAGACGCCCGGCAAAAATTGCCGCCCGTTAACCAACTGTTTAATGCCGACGCGTAGGCTCTTCCCTTGGAGCATCAAGAACCGCCGGGGGGAGTCTGTCCGCCTTCCCCGGCCAGAGCCCGAGGTCGGTCGCCGTGAACGCCTTCATCCAATCCTTGCGCAGTCTGGGGCCGGGCCGTCTGATGGCGATGGCCGCGGTGTCGGTCGGGCTTCTGGGCTTCATCGTCTATTTCTCGATGCGCATGGGTTCGCCGAAGATGGAGCAGCTCTACGGCGACCTCGATCCCGCTGCGGCGCGCACCATCGCCCAGCAGCTGGAGGAGAAGCGGATTCCCTTCCAACTGCGGGCCGAGGGCCGGGCGATTTTCGTTCCCTCCGATCAGATGCTGCGGATGCGCCTGGAAACCGCCGAGGTGGCGCACAATTCCGGCATCGTCAACGGCTACGAGCTGTTCGACAAGATGGACGCCCTGGGCGCCACCAATTTCATGCAGAACGTCAATCTGGTCCGCGCCCTGGAAGGCGAACTGGCCCGCACCATCATGTCGATCGGCGCGGTCAAGGCGGCGCGGGTGCATCTGGTCCTGCCGCGCCGCGAGATGTTCTCGCGCGAGAGCCAAGAGCCCTCCGCCTCGGTGATCCTGAGGGTGCAGGGCGCCAGCCTGTCGAAGGGGCAGGTTTCCGCCATCCAGTATCTGGTCGCCGCCGCGGTGCCGAAGCTGAAGCCGTCGCGAATCTCCATCGTCGACGACAAGGGCGCGCTGCTTGCCCGGGGCTTCGAGGACGACAAGCAGGTGATGATCTCCACCCACGAGGAGATGCGTCAGGCGCAGGAACGCCGCCTCTCCCAGTCGGTCGAGGATCTGTTGGCGCGCAGCGTCGGTCCGGGCAAGGTGCGCGCCCAGGTCAGCGTCGAGATGGATTTCGACCGCGTCGTCACCAATCAGGAAACCTATGATCCCGACGGCCAGGTGGTGCGTTCCACGGTGACCGAGAGCGAGCGCGCCCAGACCGACGAAAAGCAGAACGACGCGGTCTCGGTGCAGCAGAACCTGCCCGACGCCAACCTGGGGGCGGAGAACGGTCGCGCCACCAGTTCGCAGCAGCGCAGCGTCGAAACCGTCAACTACGAGATCACCAAGAAGGTCGCCAACTCGATTCGCGAGAACGGCGTGGTCAAGCGCCTGTCGGTGGCGGTTCTGGTCGATGGGGTGATCACCACCAAGCCGGACGGCAGCAAGGACTATCAGGACCGCAGCGCCGCCGAGATGGACAAGATCGGCGCCCTGGTGCGTTCCGCCGTCGGTTACGATCCGGCGCGCGGCGACCAGGTGGAAATCATCAACATGCGCTTCCAGTCCCTGGACGATGCGTTGGGACCGGTCGATGGCGCGCTGTTCCTGGGCTTCACCAAGGCCGAGATCATGCGCATGGCGGAGGGCCTGGGCGTTGCCGTGGTGGCGATCCTGGTGATCCTGCTGATCGTTCGTCCCCTGGTCACCCGCGCCTTCGAAAGCCTGCCGACGCCGTCCGAACAGGCGAGCCGCCAGTTGCTGACCGAAAGCGCCGCGCCGCAGTTGGCCGCGCCGTCGGGATCGATGGTCCCCTCCGAGGACGAGGAAGACCTGGAGGCCGAGGAACTGATCGACATCGACAAGGTGGAGGGTCGGGTGAAGGCGTCGTCGCTGCGCAAGATCGGCGAGATCGTCACCAAACACCCCGAGGAGGCCTTGAGCATCGTGCGCAACTGGATGTATCAGGAAACCTGAGCCCCCTGACCTGGACGGAGACGGCATACCGTGGCGCGAGCGAAGGAAGACTACCGCAGCTTGACCGGACCGCAAAAGGCGGCCCTGTTCCTGCTGTCGTTGGGCGAGGAGTACTCGGCGCGCCTGTTCTCGTTGATGGACGACGAGGAGATCAAGGAAATCTCCCAGGTGATGGCGTCGCTCGGCACCGTCAATTCGGCCCTGGTGGAGCGCTTGTTCATCGAGTTCGCCGATGCGATCTCCGCCACCGGGTCGCTGGTCGGCACCTACGAAAGCACCGAACGCCTGCTGACGAAGGCGCTGCCCAAAGACCGGGTCAGCACCATCATGGAGGAAATTCGCGGCCCCGCCGGGCGCACCATGTGGGACAAGCTGGGCAACGTCAACGAGCAGGTCCTGGCCAACTATTTCAAGAACGAATATCCGCAGACGGTGGCGGTGGTCCTGTCCAAGATCAAGGTCGATCACGCCGCCCGGGTGCTCGCCCTGCTGCCCGAGAACTTCTCGATGGAAGTGATCATGCGCATGTTGCGCATGGAATCGGTGCAGAAGGAGGTTCTGGACGGGGTCGAGAAAACCTTGAGGACGGAGTTCATGAGCAACCCGGCCCGCACCAACCGCCGCGATTCGCACGAACTCATCGCCGATATCTTCAACAACCTCGACCGCAATTCGGAAAACCGCTTCATGTCGGCCCTGGAGGAGCGCAACCGCGAATCCGCCGAACGGATCAAGGCCCTGATGTTCACCTTCGAGGATCTGGTGCGCCTCGACGCGCAAGGGGTGCAGACCCTGTTGCGCCACGTCGAAAGGGACAAGCTGGCGCTCGCCCTCAAGGGTGCTTCCGATCCGATCAAGGAAATGTTCTTCAAGAACATGTCGGAACGCGCCGGCAAGATGCTGCGCGAGGACATGGAGGCGATGGGTCCGGTGCGCCTGCGCGAGGTGGACGAATCCCAGGCCCTCATCGTCACCCTGGCCAAGGAACTTGCGAACTCCGGCCAGATCGTGATCTCGGAAGGCCGAGAGGAAGACGAACTGGTCTATTGATCGCGGGGGGCGGTGCCCCCGGCGCCCGTGAAAGGCTGGCATGGCGACGACCACCAAAAAGCGCGAAGAGGCTTTCCGCGCCTTCGATACCGACGCCGGCGACGAGATCGCGGCGGCGGTGGCGGTGCGCCGTTTTCTCTTTTCCTATGACTTCGCCGCGCCGGAATCGGAAAAGGCCAAGGCTCCCGCCCAGGACATCGACGCCCAGGCCGAGGTGGTGGATGCGCCGCCGCCGCCCCTGTTCACCGAGGAGGATCTGGCCGCGGCGCGCGAGGAAGCGCGGGTTCTGGGCCACGCCCAGGGGCTGAAGGACGCCGAGGATTCGGCCCTGCATTTCCAGGTTCTGGCGCTGGAGGCGGTGGCCGACCAGTTGAGCGCGGCGCGCGCCGCCCAGGACCAGGCCAATGCCGAAACCCATCGCATGGCGGCGGCCCTGGCGGTGGCGGTGGTGAAAAAGCTGCTGCCGGTCTATGCGCGCGACCATGGCGTCGCCGAGGTCGAGGCGCTGGTCGCCGCCTGTCTGCCCCATCTGCTGAACGAGCCCCGCCTGATTCTGCGCGTCGCCCCGGGCAACGTCGAGGCGGTGCGCGACCGGGTCGAGCCCCTGGCGCGGGATCGCGGCTTCGGCGGCGCGGTGGTGGTGATGGCGGACGCGGGCGTCGGTCCCGCCGATTGCCGCCTGGAATGGAACAACGGCGGCGCGGAACGCGACGTGGAAACGCTTTTTCAAAGGATTCAGGATATCGTGGCGCGGAATTCCGACCGCGTCCCGGTGGCGGACGACGCCCCGGCGGCCTTGCCGCCCGCGAACGAATGATCCCCGGTCCGGGGTAAGGAGAGACGATGGCCGACAACGACGATCTGGAACTGAACGAGCTCAACGGCGGCGCGCCGCCGTCGGCGCAGCAACTGGACGACGACAGGCCGAACGAATTCCTCGCCATGGACAAGCCGCGTTCGGCGGCGGATCTGGAGGCGGTCTACGACATTCCGGTTCGGGTCTCGGCGGTTCTCGGCAAGTCCTCGATGCAGGTCAGCCAGTTGCTGAAGCTGGGGCGCGGCGCGGTGGTGGAACTCGACCGCAAGGTCGGCGAGGCGATCGACATCTACGTCAACGACCACCTGGTGGCCCGCGGCGAGGTGGTGGTGGTGGAAAACCGTCTGGGCGTGACGATGACCGAAATCATCAAAAGCGAACGCACCTGACGGCAAGGTCGGTTCACGGAAATCGAGGCAAGGTTCGATGGCGGACGACGAAAACGGCAACCGGGCGGCGCAAAACGCCTTCGATCCCGCCACCCTGATCGGGTTGGCGGGGGCGCTGGGTCTGGTCGTCGCGGCGCTCTATCTGGGCGGCGCGCCGCAGGCGTTCGTCGACGTGCCCTCGATCCTGATCGTCATCGGCGGCACCACCCTGTTGACCATGGCCAGCTTCACCGTCACCGACATGGGGGTGACGGCGGGGGCGATCTTCCGCACCGTGTCCTACCAGCGGCGCGATCCCTCGGCGGTGGCGATGGATCTGTTGCGTCTGGCCGACGCGGCGCGGCGCGGCGGCCTTTTGTCGCTGCAATCGCCGCTGACCAAGGGCGAAATCGGCGATCCCCTGCTGCGCAAGGGGCTGATCATGGTGGTCGACGGCATCAAGGTGGAGGACGTCGAGGACGTTATCCGCCGCGAACTCGGCGCCACTCTGGGACGGCACCGCAAGTCGGCCACGGTGCTGCGCCGCGCCGCCGACATCGCCCCGGCGATGGGGCTGATCGGCACTCTGATCGGCCTGGTGCAGATGCTGGGGCGCCTGTCCGATCCCGGTGCGATCGGCCCGGCGATGGCGGTGGCGCTGCTGACCACCTTCTACGGCGCGGTGCTGGCGCACATGATCCTGAACCCGCTGGCGTCGAAGCTGGAGCGCAACTCCGCCGAGGAATCCCTGATCGGCCAGCTCAATCTGGTCGCCGCCGGGTCGATCGGCCGCCAGGAGAACCCGCGCCGCCTGGAAATGCTGCTGAACAGCCTGATGCCGCCCGCCAAGCGCATCCGCTTCTACGACTGAAGGGAAAGTCTTCGCCATGCGTCTTCTGATCATCGGATCGCTCAGCAACCAGATCGGCGCGGCCAGCCGTATCGCGGTGGCGCGCGGCGCATCGGTGCTGCACGCCGAGGGGGCCGCCGCCGGGTTGGAGGTGCTGCGCGCCGGCAAGGGCGCCGACGTGGTGATGTTCGATATCCGCCTCGACATCGTTTCCTTCATGCAAAGCCTGGAGGCGGAACGCATCGGCGTGCCGGTGGTCGCCTGCGGCACCGAAACCGACGCCAAGGCGGCGGTGCGGGCCATCCAGGCGGGGGCGAAGGAATACATTCCGCTGCCCCCCGACGCCGATCTGATCGCCGCGGTTCTGGAGGCGATCGCCGAGGAAAGCCATGCCCTTCTGCATGCCGATCCGCGCATGGATCGCTTGGTCAAGCTGGCGGCGCAGGTCGCGCCTTCGGAGGCGTCGATCCTGATCACCGGCGAATCCGGCACCGGCAAGGAGGTGATCGCCCGCTTCGTCCACGCCAAAAGCCGCCGCGCCTCCGCCCGCTTCGTCGCCGTCAACTGCGCCGCGATTCCCGACAATCTGCTGGAGTCCGAGCTGTTCGGCTACGAGAAGGGGGCCTTCACCGGGGCGGTGGCGCGCCGCGTCGGCCGTTTCGAGGAGGCTTCGGGCGGCACCCTGCTGCTCGACGAAATCTCGGAAATGGATATCCGCTTGCAGGCGAAGCTTCTGCGCGCCATCCAGGAAAAGGAAATCGACCGCCTGGGCGGCGGCAAGCCGGTCAAGGTGGACACCCGGATCATCGCCACCTCGAACCGCGACCTGAAGGCGGAGGTCAAGGCCGGACGCTTCCGCGAGGATCTGTACTTCCGCCTGAACGTCCTCAACCTGGCGCTGCCCCCCTTACGCGAGCGCAAGGCCGATATCCCCGTCCTCGCCGAGCACTTCATCAAGAAATACGCCGAGGCCAACGGCATTCCCTTCCGGCCGCTGTCCGTGGCGGCGAAGGAGGCCCTGCTTCGCCATTCCTGGCCGGGCAACGTGCGCGAGTTGGAAAACACCCTGCACCGCGCGGTCCTGCTGACCACCGGCGACGAGATCGACGCCGAGGCGATTCAGCTTCTCGACGGCGACGAGGCCGCGTCCGCGTCCGACGGCGGAGTCGGTTCCCTGGTCGGTCGCACCGTCGCCGACGTCGAGCGCGATCTGATCATCGACACCCTGCGCCATTGCGTCGGCAACCGCACCCACGCCGCCAACATCCTGGGCATCTCCATCCGCACCCTGCGCAACAAGCTGCGGCAGTACCTGGACGAAGGCCATGCCGTTCCCGCGCCCGGCGAGGGCGAGGCGGCGGCCCCGTAACCGGCGATGGCGGAGCGCGACGACACCACCCTGCCTACCGAAGTCCCACCCTCCAAGGAGGGGGGAGCCTCCGCCTTCGCCGGAGAGTTCGGACTGAAGGCGGCGAAGACCCTGGGGCAGGCGATGCGCCGGGGCGATCTGGGGTTCGCCCTCGGCGTGGTGATGATCCTCGTCGTCCTGATCCTGCCGCTGCCGTCCTGGCTGCTCGACATCGCGCTCGCCCTGTCGCTGGTGTTCTCGGTCCTGGTGCTGATGATCTCGATCTTCATCGAGAAGCCGGTGGAGTTTTCCTCGTTTCCCCTGGTGCTCCTGATCGGCACCCTGATGCGGCTGTCGCTCAACCTCGCCTCGACCCGCCTGATCCTTGCCGAGGGGCATACCGGAACCGACGCGGCGGGCCAGGTGATTCAGGCCTTCGGCGGCTTCATCATGGGCGGCAACTTCGTCATCGGGGTGATCGTCTTCATCATTCTGGTGATCGTCAACTTCGTGGTGATCACCAAGGGTTCGGGCCGCATCGCCGAAGTTTCCGCCCGCTTCACCCTGGATGCCCTGCCCGGCAAGCAGATGGCGATCGACGCCGACCTCTCCGCCGGGCTGATCGACGAAACCGAGGCCAGGAAGCGCCGCGAGGTTCTGACCGAGGAAAGCGCCTTCTTCGGCGCCATGGACGGCGCGTCGAAGTTCGTGCGCGGCGACGCGGTGGCGGGCCTGATGATCACCGGCATCAACGTCGTCGGCGGCATGATCATCGGCATGGCGCAGGGGGGGCTGACCTTTTCCAAGGCCGCCGACACCTACACCCGGCTGACCGTCGGCGACGGCCTGGTGTCGCAGATTCCGGCGCTGATCGTTTCCGTCGCCGCCGGCGTCATGGTGTCCAAGGGAGGCCTGACCGAAAGCACCGACAAGGCGCTTTACGCCCAGATGGGCAACACGCCGAAGGCGCTGGGGCTGTCGGCGGCGCTGGCCGCGGCGCTCGCCTTCCTGCCCGGCACGCCGATGCTGCCCTTCCTGTTGATCGGCGTCGCGGCGGGGGCGGGGGCGTACTTCGTCGGCAAGCGGCAGACCGAGGTGGAGGAGAAGGAGAAGGCGGATGTCGAGGCGCAGGGGCGCGCCGCGCCGCCCCCGGCCGAGGAACCCATCTCCTCCGTTCTCAAGATCGACAACGTGCGTCTGGAACTGGGGTACGGCCTTCTGACCCTGATCAACGAGAACGGCAACTACCGTCTGACCGATCAGATTCGCGCGTTGCGCCGGGCGCTCGCTTCGGAAATGGGGTTCGTCATGCCCTCGGTGCGCATCCAGGACAACATGCAACTGGCGGCCAACCAGTACGTCATCCACGTCAAGGAGGTAGAGGCCGGACACGGCGACTTGCGCCCCAACATGCTTCTGGTGATGGACCCGCGCGGCGACGAGATCACGTTGCCTGGCGAAAAGACCACCGAGCCGATCTTCGGCCTGCCCGCGATGTGGGTGGACGTCGGCCACCGCGAGGAGGCGATGTTCCGGGGCTATACCGTGGTCGATCCGCCCACCGTGATCACCACTCACCTGACCGAGGTGGTGCGCGAAAGCATGGCCGATCTGCTGTCCTATACCGAGACGCAGAAGCTTCTCGACGAGTTGGACAAGGAACACCAGAAACTGGTGGGCGAGGTCATCCCCACCCAGATTTCGGTCTCCGGGGTGCAGCGGGTGTTGCAGAACCTGTTGCAGGAACGGGTGTCGATCCGCGACCTGCCGACCATTCTGGAAGGGGTGTCCGAGGCCTGCGCCCACACCCGCAACATCACCCTGATCACCGAGCACGTGCGCACCCGTCTGGCCCGTCAGTTGTGCGACGCCAACGCCGATTCCTCGGGCGTGGTGCCGTTGGTGACCCTGTCCCCGGCGTGGGAGCAGGCCTTCGCCGACACCATCGTCGGCCAGGGCGAGGATCGTCAGTTGGCGATGCCGCCGTCGCAGTTGCAGGAGTTCATTTCCCGGGTGCGTCAGGCGTTCGAGAACTTCGCCCGCCAGGGGGAAACCCCGGTGCTTTTGACCAGCCCGACGATCCGCCCCTTCGTGCGTTCGATTATCGAGCGATTCCGTCCGGTTACGGTTATCATGAGTCAGAACGAGATTCACCCCAAGGCGAAGATCCGCACCCTGGGGCAGATCTAGCCGAGTAGGAGAACCGCCGCGCCATGCGCCTGAAGACCTATGCCGCGCCGAACATGGCCGAAGCCATGGAAATGGTGCGCGCCGAACTGGGGGAGGAGGCGATCATCGTTTCCACCCAGCGCGGCGTTGGCGGCCAGGGCGTGCGGATCACCGCGGCGATCGAGGAATCGCCCGAGGTCGACGACGATATCGAACAGGCGCTGGCCGATCCCGGCACCCTGCCCGCGACCCTGTCGCGGGTGCGGGAGGCGCTGGTCTATCACGGCGTGCCCGACCGCCTGATCGACCGCCTGATGGCGACGGCGCGCGGTCTGGACGACGAAGGGCCGGTGATGGCCTGCGCCGCCGCCCTGGACGCCGCCTTCGGCTTCGCGCCGTTGCCGGAAAAAGGCTCGGCCAGGCCCTTGATGCTGGTCGGCCCGCCGGGGTCGGGGAAAAGCCTGACCCTTGCTAAGCTGGCGGCGCGGTCCCATCTGGCGGGGCGCAAGGTGCGGGTGATTTCCGCCGATGCGGTGCGTGCCGGGGTGCTGGATCAGTTGAAGGCGTTCACCGATATTCTGAAGATCGGCCTGGAAAAGGCGCGCGGCGGGGTGTCCCTGGGCAAGCTGCTCGCCGATGGCGCGGGCGCCGATCTGACCCTGATCGACAGTCCCGGGCTCAACCCCTTCAGCGCCCCCGACATGGCCTACCTCAGGACTCTCTGCGACTGCGCCGAGGTCGAACCGGTCCTGGTGCTGAGCGCCGGCGGCGATCCGGTGGAGTGCTGGGACATCGCCCGCGCCTTCGCCGAGGTGGGGGCGACCCGCCTGCTCGCGACCCGCCTCGACATGACCCGCCGCCTGGGTGGCGTGCTCGCCGCCGCCGAGGCCGGAAAACTGAAATTCTGCGACGTCACGATCAATCCGCACGTCGCCGACGGGCTGTGTCCGATCACGCCGATTTCCCTTGCGCGGCTGATCCTGCCGCCCGACGATGCCGCCGAACTGCCGCCCCCGCCGTGGGCCGACGAGAACGAGGTTTCCGCATGACATCGCCCACCACGCCTCCTACCCCGGTCCTCGCCCGCGCCGCGCAGCCGCGCGGCAAGAACATCATGGCCGTCGCCTCCGGCAAGGGCGGCGTCGGCAAGACCTGGTTCGCCATCACCCTGACCCATGCCCTGGCGCGGCGCGGCCAGCGCGCCCTGCTGTTCGACGGCGACCTCGGCCTCGCCAACGTCGATATCCAGTTGGGCCTGATGCCGAAACACGATCTGGGGTCGGTGATCGCCGGGCGGCTGACCCTGAATCAGGCGATGATGCGCTACGATGCGGGGGGGTTCGACGTGGTGGCGGGGCGCTCGGGGTCCGGCACCCTGGCCAACATTCCGCTGTTGCGCCTGCAAACCCTGACCGAGGACTTGCGTATCACCGCCGACGGCTACGACAAGACGGTTCTGGATCTGGGCGCGGGGGTGGAAAAGTCGATCCGCAGTCTGGCCCGCTGCGCCGGAACCATCCTGGTGGTCACCACCGACGAGCCGACCGCTCTCACCGATGCCTATGCCTTCATCAAGATTTCGGCGGCGGAGGCGGCGGGGGTGGATATCCGCATCGTCGTCAACGCGGCGAATTCGACCCGCGAGGGCGAACGCACCTACAACACCCTGCTCAAGGCCTGTCAGGGTTTCCTGAAGATTTCGCCGCCGCTTGCCGGGGTGATCCGTCGCGACACCCGGGTGCGCGAGGCGATCCGCAACCAGACGCCGATCCTGACCCGCCATCCCAATGCCGAGGCGGCGATCGACGTCGAGGCGATCGCGGAGCGTCTGCTCGCCGGGTAGGCGGGAAGGAGGCCGGATGACCAGCAACAGCAGCGGCATACCGCCCGCGCCGCCACCGGTCCAGACCGTGGCGACGCCCGCCGCCGCGGTCACGGTTTCGGTGCCTGCCGCGCCCGCCGCCCTGGCGGTTCTGTCGCGCGGCGCGGCGGTGGAGGCGCGGGTGTCCGGTCCCGCCGACGGCGGTCTGACCGTGTTGTCGGCGGTGATCGACGGCGAAGCCGTCGAGATTCCGGCCCGTCTTCCCGCCGTCCTGCCGCCGGGGGTAGAGGTTTCGTTGCGCGTCACCCAACCGGGAGAGGCGGCGGCGCTGCGCCTGACCGCGATCAACGGTCGCGCTCCGGCGTTGGCCTTGGCCGATCCCGCCGTTCTGGGGGGACGCGCCGCATCGGCGCCGACGGCTTTGGCGGCGGAAACCCCGGCGGCGATCTCCGCCGCCAGCACCATCGGCGTCGGGCGACCGATTCCCGCCCTGGTGCTGCAAGGCGACGTGATGCAGGACCCGACGGGGCAGGGACGGGCCGAGGCGCTTCTCCCCGGCACCCGCCTGACCGTGCGACTGACTCAGTTCACCCTGCTCGACGCCGCGCCGCGCGCCGCCTTGCCGGGAGCGGTTCCCGGCGCCGCCCCGCCGCCGTCCGGATTCTCCGCGTCTGCCGCCACCGTGGGGGCGCCGGTCGCGCCGCAGGCGGTGGCGGTGCAGGCTGCGGCGCGCTATGCAGCGATCGGACGCTTCGGCGGTGCGCCTTCGCTGCCGCCCGGAGCGACGGCGTCCACGGCCGCGCCCTCCGGGTCGCCGTCGCCGACGCCCGCGCCGTCCTTTCCGTTGCACGCGGCGGGGGCGATGCCGACGGTCGCCTCCGGCGTCGCCGGGGCGTCGCCGCCGCCCGTGCCCACGTTTCCCGCGCCGCCGCGACCGGTCGGCTCGTCCGAGGCGGTTTTTCCCGCCGCGCCGCAGACGCCGGGGGGCGCGCCGTCCGTCCCGGCGGTGCCGGGGGCGTTGTCCGGAGTGGTGATCAGCCGCTCCGCCCTTGGCCAGCCGACGGTGCACATCCCCGCCGGGTTCGTCGCCCTGGACGTGCGCGCGCCGTTGCCCAACGGCACGCGGGTGAGCTTCGAGATTCTTTCCCGCATGCCGCCCGAGGTCGGGGCGCCGCCTCCCCTGGTCGGTCTGGGACCGTCCAGTCCGTGGACGACGCTGGAGGCGCTGTGGCAAAGCCTGGGGCAAACCGATCCGGTGGCGGCGGCGCGTCTGGCCGCCGCCCTGCCGCAGGTGGGGCCGCAGTTGCTGGCCAATCTGACTTCGGCGATGGCGGCGGTGCGCGGCGGCGACGCCCGCGCCTGGCTGGGGTTTTCCGATCCCCTGGACCGCGCCGCGCCGCGAGAGGAATCGCGCGTCGCCAAGCTGACGCAACGCCTGTCCGCCGATCTGAAGGAGGCGTCCCGCGCCGCCAACCGCCCGGAGGGGGAGTGGCGGGTCTATCCCTTGCCGTTTCTGGCGGGCGGCGCGGTGGATCGCATCCAGATGCTGGTGCGCCGCGCCCCCGATGCCGACGATGCGGAGGACGGCGGCGGTCGCGGCGGGGGGCGCAAGGACATGCGCTTCCTTCTCGACATCGTTCTGTCCCGCCTGGGGGAGATGCAGATCGACGGTCTGGTCAACGCGGGCGCGCGCAGCCTGGACCTTCTGATCCGCACCCACCACCCCCTGCCCGAACCGATGCCCGCCGACCTGCGCGGTCTTTACGCCGGGGCGCTGCTGGCGGTCGGCTATACCGGAAGCCTGAGCCTGCGCGTCACCCCGGATTTCGTCGTTCCCGTCGATCCCGCCGAGGATGCGCCGGGTCGCCCCGGCGTGGTGGTCTAGAATGCCTCCGTCCTCCGATCCCAGGAACTATTACGGCATCCTCGGCGTCGATGCCGACGCCGACCTCGACGCGATCAAGGCGGCGTTCCGGACCCGCGCCAAGCGCCTGCATCCGGATCACAACGATGCGCCGGGGGCGGAGGCGGAGTTCCGCCTGCTCAACGAGGCCTATCGGGTTCTGAGCGATCCCGAACGGCGCAAGCGCTATCACGCCGCCGCCCAGCGCAAGCGTCCCGCCGGGGCCAAGGCCCCGCCGCCGCCGCGTCCCGAACCGCCGCCGCGCGCCCGTTTCCACCCCTGCCGCGCCTGCGGCACGTTGTCCGCCCAGCCGCGCGTGGTGTCCTTCCGCGAGGTCGGCGGGCGTCCCTTCGCCGCGACCCGGCGCAACGTCGCCGGGGTATTCTGTCCGCGCTGCGCCGCCGACGCGGCGATCAAGGCCTCGTTGCATACCTGGGTGCGCGGCCTGACCGCGTTGCCGCGAGGCACCCTGTGGGCGTTTCCCGCGCTGTTCCGCAATCTGATGGGCGGCGAGATGCCGGTGGAGGCCAACGCGCGGCTGCTGCTGTCGCAGGCGCGGGCGTTTCTGGGCAAGGGGGACGTCGATCTCGCCCGCGCCAGCGTCGCCCAGGCGCTGCCCTTCGCCGCGAAGACCGCCTTCCGCCACGAGGCGGAGACCCTGCTGGCCGGGCTTGGCGGGGCGAAGGCGCTGAAAAGCCGCTGGCCGCGCTTCGGTCGCGCCTTCTGGCTGCAACTGCTGCCGTTCGCCGGGGTGGCCGCGATCTTCGCCTTGGCGCTGGGGCTTTCCCTCAACCGTGCCGCGCCGCCGTCCGCGCCGCTCGTCGCGCCGCCGCCGGTGCAGGCGCTGGTCGCCCTGCCGGACGGTCCGGCGACGCCGTTGCCGGTCTATACCGTGGCGCGGGAGCGGATCGCCCTCCATGACGGCCCCAGCCGGGTGTCGGCGGTGCTGGCCTGGGCGGAAAAGGGGACGCGGGTGACGATGACCGCGATCGTCCCCGGAGAGACCTGGGTGCAGGTGCGCCTGCCCGACGGACGCCTGGGCTTCGTCGAGATCGACGACCTGAAGTGAGGCGGATCATCATTCCGGTTGAAAAGAATCCGATCTTTCCCCTTTTCACGATTCATCACCCCCGTCCCCGGGCTTGACCCGGGGGTCCACGCCTTTCTATCCTTCCCCGTCCGTGCCGAAAAACTCGTGGATGCGCGGGTCACGCCCGCGCATGACGGTTGGGGGTGCGACGCCTCCCTCTCCCTTGTCATGGCCGGGCTTGATCCACGGCAGTCCGGCTTAATTCCGGCTACTGGTCGGAAACCCACGCAAATCCTTCGATTCCGAAGGAATCGATCGGGCAGGACACATCCCGCCGTTTCTTCAATTCGTCATCCCCGGCCTTGTGCCGGGGATCCACGTCTTGTCTTGCAACCCATTGGGAAACAACAACCCATGGATGTCCGTGATGAGCACGGGCATGACGAAGGGGGGACGGAATTGCCGGGCGAAAACAAACCGACAGGCGTGGGCTTGACCCGGGGGTGGCGGAACGAGGAAACGTCTCGACAATGGAAACGGCCCCGCCGATGGCGGGGCCGTTGGGGTTCGACCGTCTGCCGGATCACCGCTTGATGCGGACCAGTTCGTCGAGCATTTCGTCGGCGGAGGTGATCACCTTGGCGGCGGCGGAATAGGCGCGCTGCGTGGTGATCATGTTGGTGAACTCGGTCCCCAGATCCACCGTCGAGGCTTCCAGGGACGCGGCGTTGACCGTGCCCGCGCCGCTGGTTCCGGCGGTGCGCGCCTTCGGCTGGCCGGAGATGTCGGTTTCGATCCACATGTTGCCGGTCCGCGCCTCCATGCCGTTGGGGTTGACGAAGGTGGCCAGCGGAATCTGCCCGATCGGGCGGCTTTCGCCGTTGTCGAACAGGGCGGTGATGATGCCGTCGGAACCGATGGTCACCCCCGCGTAGCTGCCGAACTTGGCGCCGTCCTGGTTGATGTAGTTGGGCGAGAAGACGCCCGCCAGATGGGTCAGGCCGTCGGCGGTGGAGGTGTTGCCGAAGAACAGATCGATGCGCAGATCGACGTTCTGGCCGTTCTTCACCGTCTGTTCCATGTTCTCGGCGCTGTTCGCCCAGTCGATTTCGACGCTGTTGACGTTGAAATACTTGGGGGTGCCGTCGGCGTTGAAGCGCACCGCCGGAACCAGATAGCCGTTTTCCGAATTGGCGACGCCGTTGAAGGTGAACGAGCTGCTGACCGTGTTGGAGTCGGCGGTCGAGGTGGTGCCGGCCGAGACATAGGTGGCGGCGGCGTCGGGGGTGCCCGCGACGTTGTAGGTGATGTCGGCGCCCGAGGTGGTCTGCTGGATGTTCAGGGTGCGTCCGCTGGCGACGAAGCGGTTGGGCTCGGCCAGGTTGGCGTCGATCGCCGTCTTCAGGGCCGACATGATGTCGGTCAGGTCGGTCATGCCGTTGATGTTGACGACGATGTTGGTGTCCACCGCGGGCACGCCGTCGGTGCTGAATTCGAAGACCACGCCGTTGATGGTGACGGTGTTGGTATCGGCGGGCGCGGCGGCCAGGTCGATGCGCGCCACGTTCTTCAGCCCGGCGTTGATTTCCGGAATGGAGTAGAGGCCGCTGGGAATGCCGGTGGCGGCGTTGGGGTTGGCCTGGGACTGCAGGCACGACAGCGCGGTCGAGGCGTTGACGGTGATGGTGTTGCCCGCCGCCGACTGGATGATGTCCATCTTCGCGCCGTTGGTGACGAAGCGGTCGGAGTCGTAAAGGCGGCTGTCGATCTGGGTCTTGAGGGCGCTGATCACGTCCGAGATGCTGGTGACGGCGCTGATGTCCACCTCGGTGCCCGGACCGACATAGGTGACGCCGCCGCCGTTGGTGAATTCGAAGCGATAGGTGGTGGTGCCGTCGCTGATGGTGATCACCTCGCCGCATTCCGGGATCTTCGACAGTTCGATCTGGCCGCGCGCCGCGTAGACGTCTTCCGCCCCGGCGTCGGTGCTGACCTCGCGTTCGTCATAGACGATCAGGCTGGCGGCGCCGGAGGGCATTTCGACGTCCAGGCCCCACGAGTTCGACGAGGTCTTGGTGAACTGCATGTTCAGGTTGTGGTCGTTGCCCAGGCTGTCGTAGACCAGGGTGGACAGGCTGTGGCGACCGCCCGCGCTGGCGTTGCCCGCGTCGAAGACCGGGTCGGAGGACGGCAGGTTGGCGCCGATGCGGATGTTCTGCGTCGCCGTCGCGGTGCCGCCGATGCGGTTCAGGTTGACCGGCTTCAGGTTGCGGCTGTCGATGACGTTGTCGTTGACATAGGTGGTGACGCCGTTCTGGTCCTGATAGGCCTTCATGTAGACGTTGTCGCCCACCGTCACCAGCGAGGCGTTGGTGCTGCCGTCATAGGTGGACAGCGGCCAGGCTTGCAGGTAATAGCCCGCGACGTTGGTCAGGTAGCCCTGGTCGTCCAGCTTGAACGAACCGGCGCGGGTGTAGCCCCAGACGTTGCCCGATCCGGGGTTCGCCGCCTCGTTGACGATGAAGAAGCCCTGGCCGGAGATGCCGACGTCGGTGGAGGAACTGGTCGCCGACAGCAGGCCCTGGATGTCGATGTTGGCCCGGGGCTTCGGCTGCGCGCCGCCCGCCGAATAGGTGGTGAGCGAGTTCTGCTTGGTCACCAGGGTCTGGAAATTGACGGAGGTGCCCTTGTAGCCGATGGTGTTGACGTTGGTGATGTTGTCGGCGATCGCGCCCATCGCGCTCGACTGCGCGGAAAGGCCGGACACGCCCGAGAAAAGTGCACCGTAGAGGCTCATGGTATCGTCTCCTTGACTTCCTGGTCCTGCGGCTCCGACCGTCGTCGCGCCGGGGATGGCTCGCGGCTTCAGCCGTTGGTTTCGGTTTCCGTGGTGGTGGTGCCGGTATCGGTCGAGGCGTCGGTCCCGGTGGTGGTCTCGGTTCCGGTCTCGGTATTCGTTCCGGTGCCCGTGCTCGCGGTTTCGAGGTTGCGCACCGAGATGATGTAGCTCATGCCGAACAGCACCGGACCGGCGGCGATCAGCACGTCGTCGCCGTCGTTGGCGACCGCCGTGACCTTGCCGAAGGTCGTGGTGTAGATGTTCTCGACGGTCTTGCCGTCGTCGGCGGCGGAGGCCTGCACTTCCAGGGTATAGGCCCCATCCTCCAGTTGTTCGCCGTAGGAATTCTTGCCGTCCCAGGTCATGTGGTAGGTGCCCGCGGTCAATTGGCCCTGTTCCGTCTTCACCACCGCGCCCGAGCTGTCCTTGATCACGATCTGGCAGGTCTTGGCGTCTTCCGACAGGGTGTAGGTGTACTTGGCGGCGCCGTCCTGCAACGGCAGGGTGGTGGATTTCGCCTGCACTTCCTTGCCGATATAGCTGACCGCCTGCGCCCCGATGCTCGCCTGGTTCAGGCCGATCAGGGTTTCCAGGTTGGTGTTGACGTTGATCTGCTGCTCGACCCCCGCGAACTGCACCAATTGGTTGGTGAACTCGGTGCTGTCCATCGGCGACAGCGGGTCCTGGTTCTTCAACTGCGCGGTCAACAGGGTCAGGAAACTGTCCAGATCCTTGGCCAGCGACGTGCGCGAACCGGTCGACTTGCTGTAGTCGGCGTTCAGGGCGGCGAGAGAGGTGACGTCGGTCATGGCAGGGGTTCCTTTCTCGCCTAGACCCGAATGTCGATGCCGTCGGCGCGCGCCGATCCGGTATAGGCCGGGGGCGCCGCGTCCGCCGCGTCAAGCTCGTCCCCCGCCGCGGCGATGCGACCGTAGGGAGTCTTGTTGCGGTGGTCGTTGTTGGCCGAACCCTGGCCGCTCTGGTCGCGCAGGCTGAAGCTCAAGGAGTCCTGGCCGGTCTTCAGCCCGGCGTCTTGCAGGGCCTTTTCCAGCCCGGCGGAATCGCGCTTCAGGACGTCCAGGGTCTCCGGCCGGTCGGCGGTGACCATGGCGCGCACCGTGCCGTCGTTGCCGACGTTGAGCTTGATCTCGATGCGCCCCAGTTCGTTCGGACGCAGGCGGATGTTGATCTTGTCCAGGCCTTCATCGACGCCCTTGGTGATGCTGACCTTGACCTGATCGGCGATCTGTTTCGGCGGCACCGGGGTTTTCGGCAGGGCGGCGCGGGCGGACTGCGCCGCCTCGGTCTTTTCGGTGGCCTGCGTCACGGACTGGGTCGGCGCGGCGGTCTGCGCGGTCTCCGTCACCTTGACCGTCACCGCGACCTTGTCTCCGGCGTTCAGGCGCTCGGCGATACCCGCCGCCTGGGCGCGGGACAGGGGGTCGGCCTCGGCCTGTTCCTGGGGCGCGGCGTTCGCCTGCGCCGCCTGTTGGGCCTGTTCCTGGGTTTGGGGCTGCGTCGCCGGAGCCTGCGCGGCGGTCTGGGCGGGCGCCTGCGCGGCGGGCGCCTCGGCGCCGGTCGGCGCGGCCTGCGCCTGTTGTTGCGGGGCGAAGGGCTGGGCCTGCGTCTGCGCGGCGCGCGGAGCGGTCTGGGTTTGCGTCACGGACTGGGTCGGCGCGGCGGTCTGCGCGGTCTCCGTCACCTTGACCGTCACCGCGACCTTGTCTCCGGCGTTCAGGCGCTCGGCGATACCCGCCGCCTGGGCGCGGGACAGGGGGTCGGCCTCGGCCTGTTCCTGGGGCGCGGCGTTCGCCTGCGCCGCCTGTTGGGCCTGTTCCTGGGTTTGGGGCTGCGTCGCCGGAGCCTGCGCGGCGGTCTGGGCGGGCGCCTGCGCGGCGGGCGCCTCGGCGCCGGTCGGCGCGGCCTGCGCCTGTTGTTGCGGGGCGAAGGGCTGGGGCGCGGCGTCGGCCTGGGGGACGGCGGCATCCGCCGGGGCGGCGGACTGGGTTGGAACCGAAGAGGCTTGCGCGGTCGCCGGGGTGGCGATTTCAACCGGCGAGACGACCGCGGCGGCGGCGGCCTGCGCGGCGGCTTCCTCCGGGGAGAGGGCGTCGGTCGCGGCGTCGGCGACCGGTGCGGCGGTTGCGCCGTCCTGAGCCTTCGGAGCCTCCGTCGGCTTGGCGGAGGCTTCCGTGGGCGCGGCGGCGTCCGGGGTGGACACGGCTTCGTCGCGCGTCGCTTCCGGCCGGGTGGCGGTTTCGTCGCCCGATTCCTCGGTGCGGTGGGCGCGCGGGCGGGTTTCTTCGCCTTCGCGCACCGCGCTGGCGCGGCTGTCCTTGCGGCGCTTCGATGCGGCGGAGTCCTCGGCCTTGGCGACTTCGCTCTCGGCGGCGGCGTCGGACGAGGTCTCCTGGTTCAGCAATCCGCCCAGGGCGGCGACGGGGTCGCCGGAGGACAGACGCCCGCGCGCCGCGCTCAGCGCGTCGGCGAAGCCCTGCGCCGCCTTGGCACGGGACGTCGTGGCGCCGACGGCGTTGCCGGTTTCCACCGATTTCTTCGCGAGCAGCGCATAAAGATCCATGGCCCGTCCTCTTCAGCTTGGCCGGAAAACACGATAGCATTGACCTTCCAGCAAGCCTTGGGCCAACCCGAGGCGCGAGCATAATCAATTGATTTTATATGATTTTCTTGTGCGCTTCCGGCCCTGGATCGGGCGGGGAGGGGGCGGGGCGGCAACTTCTGCCGCCCTGGCCGGGTGGATTCTTTCCCACCCGGCGGGGTCTTCGTTTCGGTCAGGCGGTCAGGTTGAAGAAGGGCCCCTTGTCGACGAAGGCGAACAGGTTCGCATAGTACGCCTGCTGCGTCGCCATGTTCTCGAAGGTGCTTTGCAGGATTTGCAGTTCCTGCTGCTGCTTGATCTGCGCCTCGTAGGTTTCGGTCAACTGGCCGCGCATCGCCTCGGAGCGTTCGGCCTTGAGTTCGCTCATCGAGTCATCGACCTTGAGGTTCGCCGCCTTCACCGAAGCGGCCATCGACACCATTTTCGATTCCGCGGCGATGATCAGGGTTTCGGCATGGTCGATCGCGGCGATCGCGTCGGCGCGCCCCTGTTCGCTGTCCAGCCCGCCGTAGAACCAGCTTTGCATCAGGTCGAGGCCGCCGGTCTTGAGCGTGCCGGTGACCGTCTGGGGATTGTTTTCGGGGTCGACGGTGACGGCGATCGCGCCGGTCGCGGCGTTGTAGCTTTGCAGCTTCAGGCCGTTGCGGGTGGAGGCGAACCCCTCCGCCTTGGTGCTGTCGGGCTCGTTCTCGGTGTTGTAGACGGTGTACTGGGTGATCGTCGAGGTGCCGGGCTCGGGCACCCACATCGTGCCGTCGGAGGCCTGGATGTAATAGTCGGCGCCGACATAGGTGCCGGCCATCGCGGTCTCGCTGCCCGCAAGGTCGGTGGTGAAGGAAATGGTGTTGGGCGTCCAGTCGGTGCTGACCACGTTGCCGATCGGATTGTAGGCCTTGGAATAGGTATCGGCGACGCGGTTGATCCGATCGACGTATTCGTCGAACTGTTCCTTCAGCAGATCCTTGGACTCGGTGGATTCGGCCTCGGCGTAGTTGCCGACCAGAATCCGCATTTGCAGCAGGATGTCCTTGATCTCGTCGATGCCTTCCCGACCGTTGTCCACCGCCAGATCGGCATTGCTGATGCTGGCCTTGGCCTTGGCCCACTGGTTGGATTGCGCCTCGAGAAGCACGGCCTGGGCGTCGTACTTTTCCTCGATCTTCGCGGTGGTCTTGTCCAGTTCGGTCGATTTTCTCTCGACGATCTGGTTGTAGACGACCTGCTGCCAGCTGACGCTGGCCAGGCCGTCGTTTTCAAGGATCGTTGTGCTCATGCCAAACATCCTCCCTCAAGGCTTCTGCCCGTGGCGGCGTTTCGAACAGTTTAGCACAGTTTATTCCTCGGTCGTTTGCAAATCGTTAAGGCGTAAAGCCGAGAGTGGGAAGGCGCGGAAGCGCGGGCATCGCGAAGAAAACGCGGAGGGGGGACGTGGTTCATATCCTGTTCGAGGCGTCGATCATCGGTCACGGCCAGGCCGAGGTTCTGGCCCGCACCGGCATTTTCAGCCTGTCCAGCCAGTTGTTGCGGGCGTTGCGCGATACCCCCGGCGTGGATGTCTCCCTGGCCTACGCCCCCCGCTGGCACGAAGGGGTCAAGCAGTACCTTGCCGAGACCGGCATGACCGAACTGATCGGCAAGCCGCCCTATGCCGGGAACGAGCCGCTGCACGTCTTCACCCCGTATTACGGAGTCGAGCTGGGCGAACTGAGCAATCCGGTGATTCACGACTGGCTGGTGATCTGCGATCTGTTGCCGGTGCTTTATCCCGAACTGTTTCCGCCCAGCTATGAAAACGCGTTTCGTCGCAACACCCTGAACTTCATCCGTCCGGATACCCAGGTGGTCTGCATTTCCGAATGCACCCGGCGGGATTTTCTCGGTCTCCATCCCGGCGGCGCGGCGCGGACCCATGTCCTGTATCCGGCGGTGGACGACCGCTTCCATCGTCCGGTCGAGGCCTCGGCGGTGGACCGGGTACGCGCCGCCTACGGCATTCCGGCGGATCGCCCCTACATCCTGAGCGTCGGCACCCTGGAGCCGCGCAAAAACATGGAGGCGGTGGTGGATGCCTTCGCCGCCTTCGTCGCGGCGGGCGGCGCGCCGACCACCCTGGTTCTGACCGGGGCGAGCGGCTGGGGGAACGAGCAGTTGCAACGTCTGATCGCCGCCACGCCCGGCCTGCGCGAGCGGATCGTGGTGACCGGCTACGTTCCCGACGACGATCTGCCCGCCCTCTACGCCGGGGCGCTGTGCTTCTTCTATCTGTCCTATTACGAGGGCTATGGCCTGCCGCCGATGGAGGCCTTCGCCTGCGGTTGCCCGGCGGTGATCTCCGACCGCGCCTCCCTGCCCGAGGTGGCGGGGGACGTGGGCATTCTGGTGGATCCCAACGACGTCGCCGCCGTCGCCCGCCTGATCGGCGACTTCCGCGAGGGGCGCATCGACCGCGCCGCGCTGGGGGAACGGGCGCGCCGCCATGCCGCCGCCTCCACCTGGTCCGCCGCCGCCGCCGCCCTGGTCGCGGCGATGCGGCGGCTGGAGGACGGCGTTGCCGCGTCGGCGCTGTCGGTTCCGGCGGTGGGGATGCGCTGCCGGGTTTGCGGTGGCGCCACGGTGGCGCGCTTCGTCCGCGCGGCGGGGGAGTCGCGACCGGAGCGTCAGGCGCATCAGTGCGTCGCCTGTGGAAGCTTGAGCTTCGACGGCGAGGCCCCGGCGGCGGTTCTGCCCTTCGGTCACGGCGGCCACGCGGTGCGCCTGGCCGAACGTTTCGACGCGGCGCTGTATCTGACCGGCGCGCCGCGTACCGAACCCCTGGTGGTGGAGGGTCTGGACGACGGCCTGGTCGCATCCCTGCTGCGCGAGCGGGGCTATGCCGCGCGTCGCCCGGCGGGAAGCGCGCCGTCCGCCCATGCCGGATTGGCGGCGCATCCGGGCGGCGTGGCCGAGGCGGTGGCGTGGTGCCGCTTCGAGCGCGAGGCCGATCCCGCCGCCGCCTTGGCGCGCGCCGCCGCCTTGCGCCCCGACGTCATCGTCCTCGACGCTCCGGTGTGGGCCGATGCCGGGTCGCGCCGCCTGCTCGACGATCTGGGCGACGACGTTCGCGTCCTGCCCAGCATGGAAGGGCTGGCCCGTCTGGCCGCCGGGATCGGCTATCGCCTGTACAGCGGCGGGCGGGTGCATCTGCTGATTCTCGATCCGCCGCGCAAGCTGAAGAGCAAGACCCTGGACGAGATGGCGTGGAAGCTTGCCTCCGACCAGTATTTCCCCGAACTGACGGAAGCGCTGCGCCACCGGCGCGGCGAGCAGGCAGGGCTCTGGCTGCGCCGGAATCGCCCCGTCGAGGGGTTCGCCGAATGCGCCGCCGCGCCGCGCCGCAAGCTGACCGCGAAGTTCGCGCCCTTCGTCGTCGAAGGCAGCTTCTTCCATCTGAGCCGCACCAGCGGCATCGCCCGGCTGTGGAAGAACGTCTTCGCCGAATGGCGCAAGGACGGGTTCATCGACCGCGTCGTGCTGCTCGACCGGGCGGGCACCGCGCCCGAGATCGACGGGGTGGAGCGCATCCTGATCGAGCCGCACCATTACCGTCGCCTGGACGTCGATCCGGCGCTGTTGCAGGGATATTGCGACGACCTGGGGGCGGCGGCGTACGTTTCCACCTACTACGCCTTTCCCCGCGCCACGCCGACCCTGGCGATGATTTACGACATGATCCCCGAGGTCCTGGGATTCGACTTGAAGGTTCCGATGTGGGCGGAAAAGCACGCCCTGATCCGCCGCGCCGAACGCTTCGTCTGCATTTCCGACTGTTCGCGTCGCGATCTTTTGCGTCTGTTCCCCGAGACGGCGGCGCGTCCGGTGGACATGGCCCTGCCCGGCATCGCGGCGGATTTCCTGGAACCGGCGCCGGACGACGGCGGGGCGTTCCTGCGCAAGCACGACATCGTCCGCGACTACGTGGTCTATATCGGCTCGCAAACCGGCTACAAGGGGGCGGAGGTCCTGGTCGAGGCGGTGGCCGCCCTGCCCGAGGAGGAACGTCCGCAAGTGGTCTTCGTCGGCGATGGTCAGGTGCTGCCGCGTTTCATCGATCGGCTGGGCTTCTGGACGGTGCGCGGCATCGAGGCCGACGACGAGACCCTGCGTCTGCTGCTGAAGGGGGCGATGGCCTTCGTCAATCCCAGCTACTACGAAGGCTTCGGACTGACCGTGCTGGAGGCCTTCGCCTGCGGCTGTCCGGTGATCTGCACCGATGGCGGCGCCCTGCCCGAGGCGGCGGGCGACGCGGCGCTGATCGTGCCGGCGGGCGACGTGGGCCGGATGGCCGAGGCGATTCGCGGCCTTGCCGACTTCGGGGTGGCCAATCGGATGGTGGCGCGGGGCTACCGGCAGGTGCGGAAATTCTCGTGGGGAGACCTGGCCGGAGCGATCCGCGCGGCGTTGGAGGACCTGGGACGAAACGGCGGGGGGGCGAGGCGATGAGCCTGCGGGTGTTGCTGGCGCTGCATGCGCCGGAGGGCGTGAACGGCCAGTTCGGCGGCCCGTCGCGGCGGGTGCGGGCGACCGCCCGGGCGCTGGCCGCCCTGGGGGTGGAGGCGGTGGTGGCGTACGGCGACGAGATTCCGGACGGAGTCTTCGACGTCGCGCACGTTCACAACATCTGGCAGCCGGAGGAGGCGTTGAAGCAGATTCGGCTGCTGCGCCCGCGCTGCCGCCATCTGGTGTTCTCGCCGATCTATCTGGACTTGAGCGAATTCGTCATCGGCCTCGGCCTGACCAAGCTGTATGCGACCTCCGCCTCCCTGGACGAGGCGGCGGTTCTGCATCGTCCGATGATGGAACGCCTGCGGTGGGTCGGTCCCGGTCTCGACGACATCCTGAAGATGCTCTCCCCCGACTATCGCGGGTGCCTGCGCCGGATTCTCGACACCGTTGATCACGTGGTGTTCCTGTCCGAGCACGAGAAGGCGGCGATGACCGCCCTGGAGCCGTTGGACGGATGCGGCGGCTCCATCGTTCGCAACGCCGCGGGGATCGACTGGATCGACGGCGCCGATCCCGATGTCTTCCGCCGCGCCTATGGCCTGGATCGCTACGTGCTGTGCGTCGGCAGCCTGGAGGCGCGGAAGAACCAGATGACCCTGGCGGCGGCCTGGCGGAACGAGCCGACCCCCCTGGCGCTGATCGGCGCGGGGGCGGAACCGAAATACGTCGAACTCGTCCGGCTGCGGCTGCGCCGCGACTGGGTGGCGCCCGGACACCTGGACGACGACGCCCTGCTCGCCTCGGCCTATGCCGGGGCGGACGCCTTCGTCCTGCCCAGCCTGTCCGAGGGCGCGCCGTTGTCGGCGCTGGAGGCGGCGGCGGCGGGAACGCCCTTGGCGTTGAGCGATCGCTCGTCGGAGCGGGAGTATTTCGGCGATCTCGCGGTCTATTTCGATCCCACCGATCCGGACGCGATCCGCGATGCCGTCCGCGCGGCGACGGAACGCGGCAGGGACCCGGCATACCGCGCCGCCCTGCGCGACTTCACCCGGCGGACCTATTCCTACGAACGGCTGGCGACGTCCCTGCGCGATTTGTATGCGGCGCTTCTGGCCGGACAGGAGTTGCCTTGCCCCGTCGCTTCGTCGCCGCCGATGCGCCGCGATTCGCCGGTCGCTGCGGTGATGAAAGGCAGTTGTGACCTGCTCAACTCCTTCCCCTTCCTCGGCGACGGCATCGAAGCCGTCGCCGAGTTCACCACCGTCGGTCCTTCCGGGGTTCCGATGCACCTCGATCACACCGAAATTCTATTGCGTTGCGGAACCGACGTAGCGGAGCGCTTTGGCGCGGTGATCGACCACCTGCCCTTCGTCGAGAGACGATCCTATCAATCCCGGTTCTTCGGCGATGACGGCGCGGTGCGGGTTCTGGGAACCCTGATGGACTACACGCAGGGGGTTTATCGTTACCTGGACGGCGACTACACCGTGTCGTTCGGCAACCTGGAATGGGACATCACCGATCCGGCGAACTGGGAGCACCAGATCTCCCGCGTGCCCGGATTGGACGCCGATCCCGATTTTCTGCCCTGGTTCGCCGAGAACTTTCGTTTCATGGGGGGGATATCGCCCGATCGCTTCGAAGCGAACCTGGAGACGATCATCGCCCGCCTGGACGGACGCTGTCCGCTGATCCTGGTCAACGCGGTGGAGACCGAATTTCCGGGCTCGACGGAAAAGGACCGCCATTTGCGCCACCGCGCCTTCAACGCCATCCTGGACGCGGTGGTCGCCCGCCATCCCGGCGTCGGCTTGTGCGATCTGCGGCTCGACGTGTGGGGGGCGCAGGACCACACCAACGGCATCCGCCACTTCCACCCCCATGTCTATGCCCGCATCGGCGCGCACCTGCGACGGATGATCCTGTAACGGGGTGCGCCGCCGGTTTCCTCAACCACTTCTTAACCGGCGACGCCGCACACTGACTCGCGAGCTTCCGAAGGGAGCCCGGGTCCGTCATCTCCGCACGGGAAGAATCCCTCGATGAGCGACGAGAAACTGTTCGTGGTCGAACCCGCCAACACGCCTTACGCGCGGCGCGGCGTTTCCGACCTGTTCAAGGAAGACCACAAGAACCTGATCCGCGTTCTCGCTTCCGAGGCGGATGCGGCGCGGCCCTTGCGCCTGCTCGACGTCGGCTGCGCCAATGGCGAATGCCTTTACCGCCTGAAGCAGGCGTTTCCCGGCTGGCGGCTTTCCGGCGTCGATCTTTCGGCGGACTATATCGCCGCCGCCTCCGCCGCGCCGGAGCTGGCGGGGATCGATTTCTCCGTCGCCTCGGTCTTCGCGGTCGAGGGGCGGTGGGACGTGGTGATCTCCACCGGCGTCGTCGAAATCTTCACCGATCCGACGGAGGTTCTGCAAAAGCTTGTTTCCCTGGTCGCACCGGGCGGCTTGCTGGTTGTTGACGGACGCTTCAATCCGCTCGACGTCGATGTGCGCATGCAGTTCCGCGATCGCTCGCCGGGCAGCCGCTCGCAGGTCTGGAACACCGACTGGAACCTGCATGCGCAGCGCACCGTGCGGGAAATCCTCGACGGACGGGTGAAAAGCCTGCGCTTCGATGAGGTGGCGATGGACGCCGATCTGCCCTATCGCGCCGATCAGCCCGCCAGCCGCACCTGGACCTTCCGCGACGCGGCGGGACGCAACCTGCAAACCAACGGGGCGGGGATTCTCAAGAACAAACACCTTCTGATCGCGCGGCGGTGACCCATGGATGATCTCTGTGCCGCCGTTCCGCCGTTCCGCCCGATCCGCGCCGGGGTGATCGGCCTGGGCGTGGGGGAGCGCCATGTCGCCGCCTATAACGCGATTCCCGGCTGCGCCGTCACCGACGTCTGCGACCTCGATCCGGCGAAGTTGGCCGAAGTCGCGGATCGCCACGACGTGCCGCGCCGCCATGCCGACTGGCGGCGGCTGCTGGAGGCCGACCTCGACGTGGTTTCCGTCTGCTCCTACGACGACGCGCACGCCGAACAGACCATCGCCGCGCTGGCGGCGGGCAAGCACGTGATGGTGGAAAAGCCGGTGGTGCTGTTCCGCCGCGACGCCGAACGCGTCGCCCGCGCCCTGGCAGACAGCAAACGGCGCCTGACCTCGAACCTGATCCTGCGGCAGAGTCCGCGCTTCAAGCGGGTCAAGGCGATGATGGATGCCGGGGAGTTCGGCGATCTGGCGCATATCGAGGGCGACTATCTGCACGACATTCTGTGGAAGATCACCGAGGGTTGGCGCGGTCGCATGGACTTCTATTGCACCGTCTATGGCGGCGGCATCCACCTGATCGACCTGATGCGTTGGATCGCCGGGGAGGAGGTGACGGAGGTCTGCGCCATGGGCAACGGCGTCCTGACGCGGGGGACGTCCTATCGCTGGCCGGATACCATCACCGCGCTATTGCGCTTCGCCTCCGGCGCCACCGGCAAGACCACCACCATGTACGGGCCGAAGCGGCGGAAGTTCCATGCGCTCAACGTCTATGGCAGCAAGCTGTCCTTCGAGAACGGCATGCCCGACGCCCGCCTGTTCCGTGGCGACGGCGAGGACGACGAAGAGGTCTTCTCCACCCCCTATCCCGGCATCGAAAAGGGCGATCACCTGCCGGATTTCATCGCCGCCCTGCGTTCGGGCGGCGAGCCGCCGGTGCGCGAGGTGGAGATCTTCCGCGTCATGGACGTCTGTTTCGCGATCTGGGAGGCGGTGCAGAGCGGCCGCACCGTCGCCGTCGACTATCTGATGTGAGGAGAAAAGGAACGCCATGACCGACCGGAAGCCGAAACGCGAGATTCCCTTCGCCCGTCCGCTGCTCGGCGATGACGAACGCGCCGCTGCGATGCGCGTGCTGTCCGGTCACGTGCTGACCCACGGGCCGGAGGGCCTAGCCTTCGAACGGGCCTTCGCCGAGTTCGTCGGCGCGCGGCATGCCGTCGCCACCTCGTCCTGCACCACCGCGTTGCATCTGGCCCTGATTGCAGCGGGGGTCGGTCCGGGGGACGAGGTGATCGTTCCGGCGATGACCCACGTCGCCACCGCCCACGTCGTCGAGCACTGCGGTGCGACCGTCCGTTTCGCCGACGTTTCGGCGGCAACCGGCTGTTTGGACCCGGTGGCTCTGCGCGCCGCGCTGTCGCCGCGCAGCCGCGCGGTGATGCCGGTGCACTACCTCGGCCTGCCCTGCGACATGGACGAGATCGGCGCGATCGCCGGGGCGCGCGGACTGGCGGTGATCGAGGACGCCGCCGCTGCCCTGGGCGGGCGTTTCGGCGATCGCCAGGCGGGGACGATCGGCACCGCCGGGGCCTATTCCTTCTATCCGACCAAGCTGATGACGACGCTCGAAGGGGGCATGCTGGTCACCGACGACGACGCCATCGCCGACGCGGCGCGCAAAAAACGCGCCTTTTCCTACGACAAGGGGCTGGGCGAGCGCGCCATGCCCGGTCTGTACGACATCGAGGGGCTGGGCTGGAACTACCGGATGAACGAGGCGCAGGCGGCGATCGGTCTGTGCCAGTTGGCGCGCCTGCCGGATTTCCTCGCCCGCCGCCGCGCCAACGCCGGGCGCCTGCACGCCGCTCTGGCCGGGCTGCCGGGGGCGATCCTGTTTCCGTTGCGCCACGGCGCGGCGGAAAGCTGCTGCTTCTGCGTCAACCTGACCCTGCCGCGCGACGGATCGGTATCGCGCGACGCCCTGATGTGCCATTTGCAGGCGCGCGGCGTCGGCTTCAGTGTGCATTATCCGGTCGCCCTGCCGTTTTCGCGCTACCATGCCGCCAGAATCCATCCCGCCGCCGACGCCTTTCCGGTGGCGCGGTGGATCGCGGCGCAGACCCTGTCCCTGCCGTGTGGACCGCATCTCGGCCTCGACGACATGGATGCGATCGCCGATGCGGTCGTCGATTTCTTCAGAAAAGGCTAGGGGAGGAACAGAACGTGTCCGCCATGACCGCCAATACCATCGATATGCCACCGAAGCCCTGTCCCTGAAGGGAGAGCGGATTCTTCTGGTCGGCGGAGCCGGGTTCATCGGCCACCATCTGGCGCTGGCCCTGCGCCGCGCCGGGGCCGAGGTGCTGGTCGCGGACTCGGTGCTGGTCAACAATCTGGTCAGCCTGGTGGTGCGCCGCGACATCGATCCGGTGCGCCGCGCCCTCTATCAGGGGTTCGTTCTGGAACGCTTCGCCCTGATGCGCGACGCGGGCATCGACATGCGGGTGGTCGACGCCCGCAACATGTACGAGCTGTCCGAGGTGTTCAACGAATTCATGCCGACCAAGGCGGTGCATCTGGCGGCGATTTCCAGCGCGGTGACCGCCAACAAGACCCCGGCCCTGGCCTACGACCTGCAAATCACCAGTCTGCGCAATCTGTTGGAGCTTTGCCGCCTGCGCCAGTCGGAGACGCGGCAGGTGGTGTTTTTCTCCTCCAGTACCGTTTACGGCGACTTCGAGAACGATTGGGTGGACGAAACCGTCCGCCCGCGCCCGCGCGGCGTTTACGCCAACGCCAAGTACATCGGCGAGCGGATGATGCGCGAACATGAGCGTCTGTACGGCATCCCCTATACCATCGTGCGTCCCAGCGCGCTGTACGGTATCCGCTGCATCTCGCAGCGGGTCACCCAGAAGTTCGTCGAGAACGCCCTGATGGGAAAGGCATCGAAGCTGGAAGGGGGCGGTTCCGGTCTGCTCGACTTCACCCACATCGACGATCTGGTGGATGGCTTGGTACGCGCCATGGCCCTGCCCGGCGGCTTGAGCCGCACCTTCAACCTGACCTACGGCGCGGGCGCTGCTGGCCGCCGGTCACGGCGTGGCGCGGGCGGTGCTGCCGCCCGCCGCGCCGCCCGCCGTTCTGGACGATCTGCGCGGTCTCGGTCTTTCCGTGGAGACGGTGGCGGACGTCAACCATGCCGACTTTCTGGCCTCCCTGGCCAAGCTCGACCCGGAACTGCTGCTGATCGCCGGGTTCTCGCAGATCTTCCGTCCGCCGTTGCTGGTGGCGGCGCGCCACGGAGCGATCAACCTGCACGGCGGCCGCTTGCCCGAATATCGCGGCGGTTCCCCCCTCAACTGGCAGATGATCATGGGCGAGGCGGAGGCGGGGATCTCCGTCCTTCGCGTCGATGCGGGGATCGACAGTGGGCCGTTGCTGGCCGAGGCCCGCATCCCGATCGCCGACGGCGACACCATCGCCACCCTGCACGACAAGGCCAATGCCGCGTTTCCCGGCCTGGTTCTGGCAGCCATCGCCGCCCTGGAACGGGGCGAAACGGGAATCCCGCAGGACGCCGCGCGCGCCGCCTATTGGCATCAGCGCGCCGACGCCGACGGCAGGCTTTGCCCCGCGCGGACGACGGCGGCGGAGGCCCTGCGCTTCATCCGCGCCCTGACCCGCCCCTATCCCGGTGCCTGGCTGGAGGTGACGGGAAGGATCGTTCGCGTTTTCGCGGCGCGGCACGCGGCGCCGCAGGTGCGTGGCACCCCCGGGCGGATCGTTCGCGTCGGCGGCGGGGGGCCGTTCCTGATCTGCCGCGATGGCGCGCTGCAACTGACCGACTGGGCGGCGGAGGATGGCGGGCCGCTGCCCTCCGGCGCTTTCGCCGCCGATGGCGCGGGGTTGCCCCTGCGGCGGAGGGATGGCGATGACTGATTTCGGCATGGGCCTGCGCGCCGCGGTGCGCACCCTTTGGGACCCCACCGACCAGACCGGCCACGCCGCCCGTTCGGTCGCCGCCTACATGAGGATGGGCCATGCCGACCTCAACCGGCGCACCGTGCTGCCGATAAAGGGCGACACCGCCTTCCTGATGGGCAGCGGGCCGACGATCCTCGACATCACCGACCGCGAGTGGGCGCACATCGCCGGGCAGACCAGCATCGGCATGAACCATTGGCTGGTGCATCCCTTCGCCACCGACTATTACCTGACGATTTCCACCAGCCGCGTCGCCGACAACGGCGAAAGCGGCATCGAGAAGCTGCTGCGCCTGCGTCTGCCCGACTATCGCGACACCACCTTCATCTGTCGCGGCGACGAGGTGAATTTCTTCCGCTTCCACGAAAGGCCCTTCGGCCGCACCCTGTTGCGGGAATGCGGGCCGCGCTGCCTGTTCGCGCGCGAACTGTTCCAGTATTCCGGCTGCGCGGTCAATCCGGTGCTGCTGCTGCGCTATTTGATCGATCATGGCCTGTTCGGCTTCGGGCGCGGGGCGGCCTTCCTGCCCAAGCCGACCGCCACGGTGCCCGCGATGTTTGCTCTTGCCGCGATGCTGGGTTGCCGCAACGTGGTGTTCTGCGGCGTCGATATGACCGACGCGCTGCATTTCTACGAGATGCCGGAATACGAATCCTTCGCGCCGTTGCTGCCGCCGCGCAAGACCGACATGCGCCATCCGCACGAGGGCGGCGGCGGGCGGCGCTTCCCGATCCGGCAGATTCTGCGCGACATGGCGGAACTGTTCGCCGAGCGCTTCGGCATGCGCGCCTATACGATGAGCGCGAAAAGCCGCCTTGCCACGGTATTTCCGGTCTACGGCGGCGAAAAGACCCGTTGCGCGGTGCTGTGCCCGTCGGCGGCGAAGGCGCCGTTGCCCGCCGCCGCGCCGCCGCCGCGTCCCTTGAATCTGGCGATGCTGACCAATTCCTTCCTGCCGGTCGCGGGGGGGGATGGAACTGCAACTGGATCGTCTGGCCCGCGAATTCGTGGCGCGCGGCAATGCGGTGACGGTGTTCGCTCCCGCCGAACAGCAGCCGGGGGCCGATGCCGAAGCCCCCTATGCCCTGGCGCGGTTTTCCGGCGGCTTCGCGCGCGGGCCCCTGGCCGAGCACCCGCGTCTGCGGCCGCTCGGCCTGTTGCCGGGGTCGCTCCATCAGCAATTCCTGTGCCGCCATCTGACGCGGCGCTTCGATGCGATCTCGGCGCACAGCGCCTTCGAGGCGGCGCCCTTCGCCCTTGCCCTGCGCGCCCTGCACGGGGTGCCGGTGCTCACCCGATGTCATGGCATGGACATCAACCGCATGCCGGAAATCGGCTATGGCTGGCGGCTCGACCCGGCGAACGACGCGGCGATCTCCGCCGCCATCGCGGGCAGCGACTTGTGCGTCGCGATCAGCGACGACGTGGTGGCGGAACTGGCGGCGCTGGCCGATCCGGGGCGTATCGTTCGCATCCCCAACGGCGTCGATGCCGAAGCCTTTTCGCCGGGGAAAGAGGGGGGCTTGCGCGCCCGTCTGGGGATTCCGGAGGAAGCGTCGGTGGTCCTGATGGTCGGCCGCAACATTCCGAGCAAGCGGTTCGACGCGGGTCTGGAGGCCTTCGCCCAGGTTCTGGCCGCCTTCCCCGAGGCGCACCTGCTGCTTGTGGGCAAGGACGCGGGCGCGTTGGCCCGCCTGGCGGCGGACCTGGGCATCGCCGACCGGGTCCATCTGCTGGGGACGGTGCCGCACGCAGATCTGCCCGGCGTCTATCGCGCCGCCACCCTGTTCCTCAATCCCAGCGTGCTGGAAACCTTCGGCAACGTCACCTGCGAGGCGATGGCCTGCGGTTTGCCGGTGGTCGCCGCCGATGCGCCGGGCACCCGCTTCCAGGTGGAGGACGGCCAGACCGGCGTGCTGGTTAAGGCACCGTCGCCGCAGCGTCTGGCGGCGGCGATGATCCGGGTTCTGGCGCGGCCCGATGGGGGCGCGGCGATGGGCGCGGCGGGTCGCAGGCGGGTGGAGGCGGTGTTCGCCTGGCCCGCCGTCGCCGCCGCCTATGAGGCGCAGTACCGTCGGCTGGCGGCGATCGACACCCTGTTTCCCGATGCCGAGGCGGCGGTCGATCCCCTGACCGCCGCGGTGGATCGCGATCCGGGCGCGATTTCGGCCCTGACCGCCCTGGCGCGACGGTTGGCGGCGGCGCACGCGCACGAGGCGGCAGTCTCCCTGTTGATCGAAGCCGCGCGCTTGCACCCGGTCAGCCGCCCGTTGCACGAGGCGCTGGCGGAAACCGTCAACGCCGCTCTGGCGGTGCAGCGGCGGGTGGCCGGGGGGGCGTGAAAGCGATGTCCTGGCGGCGTCGGCGCGGTTGGCGCAGGCTTTGGTGGAACGGCACTTGGCGATCGGCGGAGAGGCGTAGACGGATGGAGATGTTCGGCAAGGTTCTGGGCGTCGCGCCCCTGGTGATCGCCGAGGCGGGGGTCAACCACGAGGGCAGCCTGGAGGCCGCGCTGCGTCTGGTGGCGCTGGCGGCGGAGGCGGGGGCGGATGCGATCAAGTTCCAAAGCTATACGCCGGAACGCTTCATCGCCGCCACCGACGCCGAACGCCTGGCGCGGGTGCGGCGCTTCGGCCTGGACGCGGCGGCGCACCGCCGTCTGGCGGCGGAAGCGGAGCGGCGCGGCATCGGCTTCTTTTCCACGCCGGTGTCCGAAGACTGGGTCCCCCTGCTGGCGGAAATCTGCCCGGTTCTGAAAATCGCCAGCGGCGACATCGATTTCGCCCCGGTGCTGCGCGCGGTGGCGCAAAGCGGACGTCCGGCGATCCTGTCCACCGGCTGCGCCGATATGGACGAGGTGGCGGCGGCGGTGCGCCTGTTCGAGGATGCGTTGGACGGCGCGCCCCTGGCCGAACGGCTGGCGTTGATGCATTGCGTTTCGGCCTATCCGACGCCGGTGGAACAGGCCAATTTGCGCGCCATTCCGGCGTTGAAGCGGCGTTTCGGTCTGCCGGTGGGGTGGTCGAACCACGTCATCGGCACCCAGGCCTGCCTGGCCGCCGTGGCGCTGGGGGCGGAGATCGTCGAGGTGCACGTCACCGAAAGCCGCGCCGACCGGGTTTTCCGCGACCACGCCTTGTCGCTGGAACCCGCCGAACTGGCGGAACTGGTGATCGCGGCGCGCGCCGTGCACGCCGCTTTGGGCGACGGAGAGAAGCGGCCGCAACCGTGCGAGGCGCCTGCCCGGGCGGCCTTGCGCAAGGGGCTGGCGGCGGCGCGCGATCTTGCCGTCGGGACGGTGTTGGCCGATGGCGATCTGGTCTTCGCCCGCCCGGCGACGGAGTTCGCCAGCGGCGAGATCGGCGCGGTGCTGGGGCGCCGCCTGAAAGTCTCGGTGGCCGCCGGACAGCCCTTGCCGCGCGACGCGGTGGAGTGATTCAGTCCCGCCCGTCGATTGTCCATTCCGGCGCGCCGCGCGGGAACACCGCGCGCGGATCGCGGTCGCGGTTGCGGATCAGTCCCTTGTCCCGCCAACGGTCCAGATAGGCCTGCAACGCGGCGAAGTCGAGGCCTGTGGCCTCGGCGATGTCGAACAGGGGGGTTTTGCCGTCCATCATCTGCATGATCCGCCAGATGCGGGAATAGAGGGCGAAGTCCTGCCGCGCATCGACGTAAAGGTCGTGGCGGCTTAGGTGCAGAGGTCCGACGAAGCGGCGCTCCGGCACCGCGTCGGTCTCCAGAATCTCGATGATCCCCCGGGCGAAGGCGAAGCCTTCGTCCAGGCGCGCGGCGGACAGCGCGGCGGGAGCGTCGTCGCTGGTGTGGTATCCGGGTACGGCCAGCGTTGCAGGCCGACCATCGGTACCGCGAAATCGGGGTCTCCGAACACCAGTTCGTCGTTGCCGACCTTGTCGCGGAAATCCCGTTCCTCGATATCGCCGAAACGTCGCGCCACGTGCCGGGCGATGCGGTCGATCGGGGTGTCTCCGGGATAGCTGCGCTTCCAGGCGAAGGGGGCGGCGTTGCCCAGGCTTTCCAGGACCATCCCCGCCGCCAGATGGGGCAACAGGTCGCTGCGCTTCCACAGCCAGGCGATGGAGCCGATGGTCTCCACCGGCAGCAGCAGGCGATAGGTGTAGCGCCGCCGTGGCAGAGCGGACAGCCAGCGCATCAGACGGATGCCGGTAACCGCGCCCGACAGGCCATCGTCGGCGATGCCGGGGTGGCAGATGTGGGCGACGATCAGGATGGAATGCGGGCTGTCGCCCTCCAGCACCGCTTCGCCCACCGGCATCGCGCCGTCGAAGAAGCGGGTGCGCAGGTCGATTTCGTAGTCTCCCTCGGGCAGGTCTCGCACCACGGCCCAGGGGAGCGACATCTGCCAGTCGCGGCGCAGGTCGGTCTGGTAGGCGAGCTGCGCGCGATAGGCATAGGCGTCGGGACGCGCCTCGGACCAGACCAGATGCTTCAGCAGTTCGTCGCGGCCGACGCGGCCGGAAAACGAATCCGAATAGGGCTGCACCGTCAGCGGGTGGTCGGCGTGGCGCAGCAGCACCCGGTCGCCCAGCCGGATCTCCGCGCGGTCCACCGCCCAGCCCGGTGGGACGCGCCAGGTGAAGCACTCCGTGCCGGAGGGGAAGGAATGAATCTCGAGGTCGAGGTATTCGCCCAGGATTTCCAGCGCCTTCCAGGAATCGGCGGTGGCGGCGTGGCGGTCGAGCAGATAGGTACGTTCAAGGACGGCCAGAACGTCTTCGCCGCAGTCGCAGGGTTTAGGGTCAGGACTCATAATTTGTACCGTTTGCGCCGGAGCGGTTGGGTCCGTCCGGACAGTAGAAGGGAGCGGGTCGTAGTGGGGACTACGGCCAAACCTTTCGACGCATCCGGCGGACCCAACCGCCCGGCCCTTCGGGTTGGCCGCCAAGCACCCCCCAGGGGCGTCGCCGCCGCTCGCCGATGTCCCGCATCGCCTTCACGGCGGCTTCTGCCATGGGGCTTCTTGGCGGCCAACGCAATTCGGCAGAAATTGTGGGTCCTGACCCTATGGTTCATCGCGCACCACCGCGAGGTCGTCGAACAGCAGCACGTCGAGTTCGGAGCGGCGGAAGGTGTCGATGGCGTCGGCCGGGGAGTCGACGATCGCCTCGCCGTGCAGGTTGAACGAGGTGTTGAGCACCGCGCCGACCCCGGTCTCCGCCTTGAACGCGGCGATCAGATCGTAATAGCCGGGATTGGCGGCGCGTTTCAGCATCTGCGGCCGCGCCGTCTTGTCGGCGGGATGTAGGGCGGCGGGCAAATCGGCGCGGGCCGCCGCCGTGGTGTCGAAGGCCATGGTCATGAACGGCGAATCGATGCCCTTCGGGTTGACCAGATAGCGCGGGCAGTCGGTGTCCAGCATCGACGGGGTGAACGGCATCCAGAAGTCGCGGTGCTTGATCTTGGCGTTGATCCGCTCCACCGTCGCGGTGTCGCGCGGGTCGGCCAGGATCGACCGGTTGCCGAGGGCGCGCTGGCCGAATTCCATGCGGCCGGAAAAGCGGGCGATCACCTTGCCCCGCGCCAGCCAGGCCGCCGCCTGATCCGGGGTCGGGCGCTCGATCACGGTTCCCAGGCTTGCCGCGTTTTCCCTTTCCGCCGCGCGGCGCACCGCCGCAGCGTCGTGGACGCTGCCCAGATAGACCGAGGACAATCCCGTCGGCGGCGTGGCGGTGGCCTCAAGGTGCGCCAGCCAGGCCGCGCCGATGCCGAGCGAGCCGTCGCCCGCCACCGGTCCCGACCACAGGCGTTCCGTCCGCGTGCCGTCGAGGATCGCCTTGCAGGCCTTGATGTTCTGGGCCACGCCGCCGGAAAAGATCACGTCGTCGATGTCGAATTCGGCGCAGGCGTTGTCGATCCAGGCGCAGAGGGTTTCCTCAAGATAGGTTTGCAGGCCCCAGGCGATGCCGTCGAAGCGCTCGCCTTCCAGCGCGTCGCGGACGGAAAAGTAAAGATCGGGCAGATCCGGCTGGCGGATCAGGGTATGTCCCTCCACCCGGTCGATGCGGCGGAACAGCTCCAGGCTGCGCCGTCCGACGTATTCGGAGCCGTGCGGCGCAAGGCCCATCACCTTGTATTCGTGCTGGCCGGGCTTCATCCCGAGCAGCAGGGTGACGTTGCGGTACAGCCGTCCCAGGCTGGCGTGGTTGGACTTCCAGATTTCGCGGATCGCGCCGTTTTCCAGAAGACTCAGGGTGGCCGAGGAATCGTCGCCGCCGCCCTCGGCGGTGACCACCAGGGCGCGGGCGGCGCGCCAGGGCGCGGAGTGCACGCCGTAGACCTGATGGCAGTCTTCGTGCCGGTAGAAGCGGACCCGTTCCGCCGGAATGCCCAGTTGCGCGGTGATCGCCGCGATGCGGACGCGGCGGAACAGTTCCGGCCAGTCCTTGGGGTCGGCCTTTTCGGCCAATGGGACGAAGGGGTAGTAGGGATCGTCCTCGACATCCGGGCGCAGGTGTCGCCGTTGCCGGAAATCGTCCAGCGGGGTCAGCGGCTTGCCCTCGAACATGCGAGGGTGGAAGTACTCGCGGTTCTGCGCCACCCAGTCGGAAACCGAGAACAGGGCGCTGCGCTTGTACAGGCGCATGAAGGCGTTGCCGTCGCGTCCGGCGAAGGCGACGATATCGACCTCGGACGGCGACACCCCGGCGATGGCGAGGGCGCGGTCGATCGCCAGGCGCGGATAGCCCATGTCGGCCTTGAGACGGGAGAGCCGTTCCTCGGCGACGGCGGCAAGCAGAACTCCGTCGCGCAGGACGCAGGCGTGGGATTCGTGGCTGTCGGCGATGCCCAGGACGATCAATGCGGCCTCCGTTCCGTGCTGCGAATGACGGTCGTTTCTCGACCGTGCCGCCATTTTTCACCCGTCCGGGTGAAGAATGGCTTAATGCCGCCCGGTCAGGAATGCGGCGACCTCGCGGGCGATGAAGAGGCGTGCGCCGGTGATCGATTCCACGGTGGCGCCGCCGATGTGCGGCGTGACCACCAGGTTGTCGTGGGCGCGGGCGTGGACGAGCAGCGGATGGTGGCGTCGGGCCGCCTCGTCCATCCATTCGCCGTCGATGACGTCCAATCCCGCGCCGCCCAGCCTGCCGGAGTTCAGGGCTTCGATCAGCGCCGCTTCGTCGACGATCCGCCCGCAGCTGGTGTTGATCAGGATGGCGCCGGGTTTCATTCGGGCAAGGGCGTCGCGGCCGATCAGGCCCTCGGTGTCGGGGGCGAGGTGCAGGTGCAGGGACAGCACGTCGGCCTCCGCCAGGACGCGCTCGAAGGGCAGGCGCTCCACCCCCGGCAATTCGACCGGGCGGGGGTCGCAGCCGATCACCCGCATGCCGAAACCCTGTCCGATGCGTGCGGCGATGCTGCCCAGGCGTCCCAGTCCGACCAGCCCCAGGGTCTTGCCCAGCAACTGGAATCCGGTGAAGCGTTCGCGCGCCCAGTCGCCCCGGCTTGCCGCCTGCATCGCCGGGCCGAGGCGGCGGATCACCGCCAGCATCAGGGCGAAGGCGTGTTCGGCGGTGGCGGAGAATCCGTCGAGGAGGGCGCGTTCCTCGGCGATGTGGCGGAGCACGATGCCGCGCGCCGCGATCGCCTCCCGGTCCAGGTGGTCCTTGCCGGTGTGCGGCGAGCCGATGAAGCGAAGGTTGGGGGCGGCGTCCAGGAATTCCGCATCGACGCGGACCGCCGCCGAAGCGACATAGGCGACGCAGTCGGCCATGCCCGCGATCAGGGTGGACCGGTCCGGCGGCAGGCACCGCAAGCTCCCCGCCGTTTCCAGGATGGCGGCGGCCTCCGGCGCGTCGTCGAGCGCGACGCCTGAGACGATCAGCGGCAAGGCCACGACGGTCAGCCCTTCGCTCCGGCCAGGCGCGCGGCGGCGCGGTCGAGGTCGGCCTGGTAATGGACGTTGGTGCAATCGTCGATGATGACGTGCTTGGTCAGCGGTTCCGCGCCCTCCAGCACCGCCAGCGAGACGATGTAATGGGAGCCGTTCTTGGCGCCGCTGGCCTCGGTCGAAACCAGCATGTCGGCGCCGACTTCCTCGAAGGCGGCGATCGCCTCGTCGATCGACACGGTGCGGTCGGGGTGGTCGGGTTGCAGGCCGACGATCGCCCTGACCGGCGGGCGCCCCAGCTTCTCCCAGGCGTGGCGGTAGACCGCGATGATCGGCGCGTCACCCGCCAGATCGGCGCCGCGCCGGATCGTCGGCAGGCCCAATGCGCGGACGTGGGCTTCCACCGCGTCGCTGTCGGTGGAGACGTAAACCGCGCTTAAGCGATGGGATTCCCGGGCCGCCTGAACGGTGTAATCCAGCATCGGGCGGCCGTTCAGATCGGCCATGTTCTTGTTCGGCAGACGGCTGGAGCCGCCCTTCGCGGGGATTACGCCGATATAAGCCGAAGAGTTGGACATTTGCGGCGGCTATTTATTGCCGAGCAGGAAGTCCACCACCGACTCGGCCTTGTCGGTGCCTTCGCCGTCGGGGTCCATGTTGGCCTTCAGCCAGGATTTGGCGTCGTCGGCGTCCACCGGGTACTTCTTGACCAGGGCGGCGATGATCGACTGCAGGCCGAGCACGTTGGCGGCGACGTCGTCCAGCGCTTCGAGGAAGGTCTCGGTGTTGTTCTGGGCCTCGTTGTAGAGACGGTTGACGTCGTCCGAAACGGTTTGCAGCAGCCCCTGAACCCGTTCAATCAGTCCTTCACTCATGGCTCCGACCCCTGGTAAATAAAAGCGAATGGTCGGGCCACCATAGCGGAAGCCTCCGGAACTGTCATGGGACAATTCCACGGAAGGTTCCGCTTTCGGGCGGCGGCGGGGGGCGTTCCATGGTCGGGAAGTTCGGAATCGGCTGGCAGGTCGGCGGCACCACCGGCTGGGGAGTCTACGGCCTCGCCCTGACGATGCAGGGCGCGCGGCGCGGCCTGCTGCCGGTGCCGGTCTACGTTTCGCCCAAGTTCGCGCCCGACCCGTTGGAGGAACGGGCGCTCGCTCCGCTGCGGCGGCGCTGGTTCGTCGAGCAACAGTTCTTCGCCCTAGGCGAGGAAACCGCCCGTGCCGGCTATCCGTTCCTGATGGGGCTGGGCAACGACCTGTCGGTCGCCGATCCGATCGCCCACATTCGCGGCGAGCCCGACATCGGCGTGGTGTTCTTCGAACACCGCAACATTCCCGCCGCCGACGTCGCCCGTGCCCGCGAGCGGTTCTCCGGCATGGTCGCCGGGTCGTCCTGGAATGCCGGGGCGCTGCGCGGCATGGGCTTTTCCAACGTCGTCTTCTGCCCGCAGGGGATCGACCCGACCCGTTTTCATCCCGCGCCGAAAAGCGGCGTTCTCGCCGATCGCTTCGTGATCTTTTCCGGCGGCAAGCTGGAATTCCGCAAGGGTCAGGACATCGCGGTGGAGGCCTTCCGCCGCTTTCATGCCCGCCACCCCGAGGCGCTGCTGATTTGCGCCTGGCACAACCATTGGGACCAGTCGGTGGCGAGCCTGAGTCTGTCGCCGTACCGCCTGGGCCGCCCCCGACGCGCCGAGAACGGCCCCTGGCGGATGATCGAATGGCTGACCGGTCTCGGGATTCCCGCCGACGCGGTGCTCGATCTGGGCGAAGTGGCGCACGCCCACATGCCCCGCCTGCTGCGCGAATGCGACGTCGGCCTGTTCCCCAATCGCTGCGAGGGCGGCACCAATCTGGTGGCGATGGAGTGCATGGCCTGCGGCGTGCCCGCCATCCTGTCCCGCAATACCGGGCACCTCGATCTGCTGGCGCGCGACGGCGCGGCGATTCCCCTCGCCGCCCAGGGCGCGGTGAAGGGCGGCGCGGCGGACGATCCGGAACTGTTCTTCGACTGGGGGGGGAAAGCGACCCCGAGGAAATCGTCGAACGCCTGGAATGGGTCCATGCCCACCGTGCCGAGGCGGCGGCGATCGGTCGCGCCGGGGCGGAGTTCATGGGCGAATGGGCCTGGCCGGAGAAGATCGACGCCCTCTTCGCCGCCCTCGGCTGGGGGTAGAACTAGGTTGGGGTCGGCCCCGAACCCCGGACCCCGCTGGGGCCTTGGGCCCCAGACCCCGTTTCCTTTTTTCGCCGCGATAGCGGCAATCGACCGTCACGCCGCCTGATCGTTTTATCCCGCTTCGCGGAAAAACAGAATGGGACCACAGGGTCCGCGACCCTGTGCGGGGTCCGGGGCAGCGCCCCGGTCTGGTTTTCTTCATCCCACCGGCGGGTATTCCGGCATTCGCGTCCGCAGGGCGGCGAGGGTGGCGCTCATGGTTTCGTCCTGGAAGCGGGCGAGGTCTTCCAGCGCGGCGGCGCGTTCGTCGTCGGCGAGGGAGGAGTCGCTGAAGACGCGGAAGGCGAGGTCGCGATAGGTTTCGTCGGCGTCCGGCGGCAGCCATGCCGCCGTGGCGCGGACGCGCGGCGAGAACAGGAACCGCATCAGATGGTGGTTGAAGGCGAGGGTGCGGTCGCTCCAGCGGGTTTCGTGGCGGACGTGCAGGGCGATCGGCGCGGTGATCGCGGCCAGATTCCATCCGGCGGCGAAGGCGGCGAGCGGCAACCAATAGCCCCAGTCCGGCATGCCGATGCAGAAGGGACGGTCGTCGAGGATCTCGGCCAGCGCCGGGTCGAAGAAAAAGGCGTCGAAGCCGCGCGCCGGGGCGGGGTTTCGCCATTCCGAAAGGCTGTCGATATCGGTGCGGGTCACCGCGATCAGGGTGCGGCGCGGCGGGGCGACGCGGCGGGGGATCGCGGCGTCGGCATGGAAGACGATATCGGCGTTGACGATGCCGAACAGGTCGGCGTCTTCGCGGGCGATGTCGGCGATCATTTCGCCGATCAGCGGCAGGGGCTTTCCCGCCGCGACGCGGGCGGGTTCGCGGAAGACGGCGCCGGGGTAACGCGGCGCGAGGCGTTCGGCCTCCGCCGCGACGTTGAAGGAGACCACGGCGAAGCCCTGCGCCCGCCAACTGGCGACGGCCGCATCCTGCACCGCGTCGGCGGCGGGGTTGAGGCTGGTGGCGAGGACCGCGCGGCTCATCGCGGGCCCTCCGCGCGCAGGGCGGCGGCGGTGTCCACGGAGATCAGAAGGTCAAGCCCGGCGATCCGGCGCGCGCTGTCCAGGAAGTCGGCCGGGGGGGCGGGCCGCAGAAGCGTGGGAAGGGCTTCCGCCTGTGCCGCCGCCGCGCCGGTTTGCAGGGATATCCAGGTCGCGTCCGGTCGCGCCGCGAACAGCGGGGACAGGGCGGAAAGAGGCATCGATCGCCAGCGATCGTTGTCGTGTTCCGGGTTGCCCGCCCAGACCACCCCGATGCGGGGGCGCGGCCCGCTTTCCGCTGCCGCGCGGACCGCCGCGAGACCGGCGGCGAAGGCCGGGCAGGCGGCGGGTTCGGCGGTGTCGCCGGGGGCGGGCAGGCCCAGGCGATGGGGCAGGCTGAACAGCGGCGACCAGGCTTCCGCCTCCGCCTCGGCGGCGCGGTCGAACCGCAGGATCGGGACGTCCGGCAGCAGAGTGCGCGCCAGGGGGACCAGCGCCGGATGCAGGGCCAGGGTGGGGCGGCATCCCCGGGCGATCAGCGGCGGCAACCAGCGCAGGGCGTGCAGGGCGTCACCGTGCCCCTGTTCGCCCAGGACCAGCAGGCGCGGCGGCGGATCGCCCGAGGTCCAGCGCGGCAGGGCGGGCCGGATGGGTGGCCCCTTGCCGATCTTCAGCCGGTGTTCCCAGGCGGCGAAGCCGTCCGCCCAGCGCCCCATCAGGAACAGCGCGTGGGATCGGTTCCAATAGGTGAAGTGGTCGTCGGGGTTGTCGAGGAGGGCGCGGCGGTAGCAGGCGTCGGCCTCGTCCAGACGTCCCAGGCGGCGCAGCGCCCGGCCGAGGTTGACCAGGATGCCGCGCGGCGGGTTCGGGCCTTCGGTCAGCGGCGCGTAAAGGGCCACCGCTTCCTCGGTGCGGCCCAGGCGGTACAACAGGTTGCCGAAGTTGAATCGGCCCTCGGCGTGGTCGGGGCGGGCGGCGAGCAGGCGGGTGAAGGCGAGAAACGCCTGCGCCGCGTCGTCCGCCGCCAGATGGGCGAGGGCAAGGTCGTAGAGGGCGGGGGCGAATGCCGCGTCCAGGCGCAGGGCGCGCTTCCAGGAGTCGATGGCGGCGGCGTTTCCGGACAGGGATTGGGCGACGCCGATGCGATAGACGACGTGGGGGTCGGTTGCCGCTTCCGGCGCGGCGGAGAGAAGGGCCTCCGCCTCCGCCAGACGGCCTCCGGCCAAGGCGTCGAGCCCGGCGGCGAGGCCGGGCGACGGGGCGGCGGGGCGCCAGTCGGTGTCGTCGGTCGGGGTCATTGCGGCTGCGCCAGGGCATTCGCCAAAAGCGTCCGGAAGTCGGCGGCGAAGCGCCGTCCGTCGAGCAGGGGCGAGGCGGAGAACCGCGCCCGCCGCGCCGCCCGGTCGGCGCCCAGCATCGCCGGGGAGTTGGCCCAGGCGATCGCGGTGCGCACGTAGTCGGAGGGGCCGGTGGCGAGTTCCGCGCCGAACCCGGCGAAGGTGATATGGCTGGCGGCGTGGCGGCTGGCGAAGGTGGCGCCCGGCGCGGCGATCACCGGAATTCCCATCCACAGGGCTTCCAGGGTGGTCAGTCCGCCCGCGTAGGGGAAGGAATCGAGGGCGAAGTCGCAGTCGTTGTAAAGACCGAGGAGTTCGGCATGCGGCAATTGCCCCCGGATATCCAGGCGTTCGGGGGCGATGCCGTGGGCCTGGAAGGTGCGGACGATGGCATCCTTGACCCGCGGGTCGTCGAGTCCGCGGAACGCCATGCGGATGCGCGCCTCCGGCGCTCCGGAGAGGATTTTCGCCCAGGCGGCGATCAGGTCGGGGTTGATCTTCGCCGGGTTGTGGAAGGCGGCGAAGCTGACGAAGCCGTTGCGCTTCGCCGCGCCGGTCAGGGGAGTCGGTGCATAGGCGGGCGGGGCGTAGCAGACGTAGCCGTTGGGCATCCGCCAGACGCTTTCGACATAGGCGGATTCCTCCAGGCGCGGCACGTGAACGCGGTCGGCGATCAGGCCGTCGATCTGCGGCAAGCCGGTGGTGCCGACATAGCCCATCCAGGTCGCCTGCAACGCCGCCGCGCGCCGCGCGAAGACGCCCAGACGGTTGCGTCCGGTGTGCCCGGCGAGGTCGATCAGCAGGTCGGGGGCGTCGGCGCGGATGACCCGGGCCAGCGCGTCGTCGTCGAGTTCGCGCGCCTCGCGCCAAAGCGTCGCCGCCGGTTTCATCGCGGCGGTCATGTCGTCTTCGTTTCGGGCGGAGGAATAGATCGCGACGTCGAATCCGGCCTCGGCGGCGAAGGGCAGCCACCCGGCGCAGAAATACCCCACCGGGTGGCGGCGCAGATCCTCGGAGACCAGACCGACCAGGGGGCGGGTGCGAGCGGGCGGTTCGGGGCGGGGCGGGTCGTCGGGGAAGTGGCGGGCGGCGAAGGCGCGATGCGCGGTCAGCAGGGTTTGGGCGCTTTGCCCGGGCAGATAGTGCAGGGTGTGCAGCGCGTTGCCGTGGGCGTGGCGATAGCCGGGGTCGATGGCGAGCGCCGCCTCGAAGGCCTTGAGGGCTTCCGCCGGGCGCGCCATGTCGGACAGAACGGTGCCCAGGTTGCACCAGGCGCGGGCGTGCCGCCGGTCGGCGGCGATGGCGGCGCGATAGGCGTCATAGGCGTCGCTTAAGCGGTGGCGGGCATACTCGGCGGTGCCCAGGGAGAAGGCGATTTCGGCGCGCTCGGGGTCCGTCTCCGGGGTGGCGGCGAGCGCCCGCGCGTAGTGCTCGGCGGCTAGGCCGGAGTCGCCGCGCTTTTCCGCCGCCTGGGCGCACAGACGGGCGATCGGCGCGCTGTTCGGCCAGCGCCGGGCGGCCTCGCGCGCCGCGTCCAGGGCGTCGGCGTCGCGCCCCGCCAGCAACAGGGCGACGATGCGGTCGCGATGCGCGTCCTCCGCCGCGCTTCCGGCTTCCTCGGTATAGGCGCCGACCGCGTCGTCGAGGAAGGGCAGCGCCGCCGCGACGTCGTCCCGGATCAGGGCGCACAGCCCCAGGTGGTGCAACAGAACGGCGGCGCGGGCATCCAGCATCAACCCCAGGCGGCAATAGGTCTCCGCCGCTTCCGCCCGATCGTCGATCAGAGCGGAACGGCTCAGCAGCGCAATGCGTGCGATCAGGGCGGGATTGCTCATCGGCGGTTCCAAGGGACGCACATCCGAGTCGCAGCATGGCGGTTCGTGTCCGCCGCGTCAAATATTCGGCAAGACGGGAATCCGCTTTTCGTTAGGGCTTTGGTAACCTTCGGAATGTTCTAATGCCAGGGTGCTGGAATGGGTATTCCGGCATTGAGGCTTGATTACGGACTGTCGGGCTGCCATGATTGTCCAAACGGTGGGAAGGAGCCGAGAATCGTCTCTGCCCATCGCCGATATGTCCGGCCCCAACCTAGAATAGGAGAATGAGCCATGGCCAGTGATATCACCCTGTCGTCCGCGACGCGGTCCAATCTGCTTTCCCTGCAAAAGACCACCGATCTGATCAGCCGTACCCAGGATCGCCTGTCGTCCGGTAAGAAGGTCAACAGCGCCATCGACGATGCGCTGTCGTTCTTCACCGCCCGGTCGCTGAACGATCGCGTCTCCGACTTGACCTCCATCAAGTCCGCGATCTCGGAAGGCATTCAGGTGCTGACCACCACCACCGAGGCGCTGACCAGCATCGAAGATATCCTGAAGCAGATGAAGGCGGTCGTCTCGTCCGCGAAGTCCACCGCCGCCGCCGACAGCACCACCCGCAACAAGCTGTCCAGCCAGTTCAACGAACTGCGCAGCCAGGTGGATCACCTCGTCAACGACGCGTCCTACAACGGCGTCAACCTGATCAAGAGCGGCGCCGACACCCTGACGGTGAAGTTCTCGGAACAGAACAACGTCACTCCGAAGCGTCAGCTGTCGATCGCGGGCATCGCCTCCGACGCCAGCGCCCTCGGCGTGAAGTCGGCGACCACCGGGTCGGCCACCGCGTCCGGGTCCACCGGCGCCGGCTGGGGCATTTCCAGCGGCACGCACGCCCAGGTTCTCGACTCCGTGATCAACGAAATCGACTCCGCCCTGACCACGGTGCGCACCTCGGCGCAGACCTTCGGTACCAACGCCTCGCTGCTGCAAATCCGTCAGGAATTCACCGAGAATCTGGTGAAGACCCTGGAATCCGGCGCGGCGAACCTGGTCAACGCCGACCTCAATGAAGAGTCCGCCAACATGCTGTCGTTGCAGACTCGTCAGTCCCTGGGCTCGATCGCCCTGTCGATCGCGCAGCAGTCCGAACAGGCGATCCTGCGTCTGTTCTAAGGCCTGCGGGCGATTTCAAGGATTACCGACGGCGGGCTTTGGCCCGCCGTTTGGTTTTGCCAGACGTCGCGCCTTTGCGCATAATGGCCGCCTCGGCGGGGTGGGCCCGCGCGTCAAGGAATGGCCATGCCTCTGAAGCTGACTCTCCGCAAGAACGAAAAAATCCTGATCGGCAATGCCGTCCTGCAGAACGGAGAAGGCAAGTCGGAGTTCGTGGTGCTGAACCATGTGCCGGTTCTTCGCGAAAAGGACATCATGACCGAGGAGGCGGCGGATACCGTCGCCAAGAAAATCTATCACGCCATCCTCAACATGTACGTGACGCCCGAGCAGGAACGAAGTTTACACAAATTTTACTTTTTGCTGTTAAAACAGTTGCTGGTCATGCCTCTTGGGGAAGAGGGTTTGGACATGATGATGGAAATGTCCGAGCACATCATTGCCGGAGATCACTACAAGGCTTTGAAGGCGTGCCGGAAATTGATCGATTATGAGTCGGAGGTCATGTCACATGGCGAATGATCAGTTGTGTGCCTACCAGCAGACCCAGCAGGCCAATCTGTCCGGCCGCGATCTGGAGGCGATGGTGTTCACCCGCGCCGCGCTGAAGCTGGAGGACGCCAAGAAGCTCACCGATAATCCCCAGGAACACGGCAAGGCTTTGCGTTTCAATCACTTGCTGTGGACGATCATCCAGGCCGACATCGTCGAGCCCGGCAACAAGTTGCCGCCGGAGATCAAGGCCAACGTCATGTCCTTGAGCATCTTCGTCGATAAGCAGACGGCCAAGGCGTTGCGTACCCGCAACCCCGCCGATCTGGAAACCCTGATCAACATCAATCGCAATATTGCCGCGGGTCTGCGCATGAAACCCGGGGAAGCCGACGCGGGCTGATCCGCGATGGCGAAAGGGGGCCGCGTGTCCCTCGATCCGCAGTTTTTCGCGCCGGAAACCTTCGTCTTCGCCGCCGCGCCGGGGGTCTCCCCGGTTTGGCGGCGATTGCAATTGGGCGATCCCGAAGGCGCCGAATTCTTCGCCGAGGCCCTGTCCGAGGACACGGTGGGGGCGGCGGCCCTGGCGCAAATCCGCGCCGCCATCGCCTACGCGCGGGGGGACGTCGCCGCCGCCGCCGCCGCGCTGGCGGAGGTTCTGCCCGGGCTGGCCGGGGTGGCGGAGATCGCCGCCTTGTCGTTTCAGGCGGCGGTGTGCGCCTTCGATCTGGGCGACCTGGCGGCGGGGCGGCGCGCCTTCGCCGCTTCTCTCGCCGCCGTCGATTCTCCATCCGTCTGGGCCGTCTGGGCGCGGCGCGAACGTGCTGTCGGCGAAACGGCGGCGGTGGGCGAGGTGCTTGCCGACGCGCTGAACCGCCACCCCGATCATCCCGACCTGCTCAACGTGTCGGCCGCCTGGCATCTGGCGGCGCATCGTTTCGTCGAGGCGTTGGCCGCGTTGGATCGTTTGCCCCAGGCGTATTCCCGGCATCCGTTGGCCCTGGTCAATCGCGGTGGCGCGTTGCGCGGTCTGCGCCGCTTCGTCGAGGCGCGGGAGTGCTTCATGCAGGCGGTCGAACAGGCCCCCGATCTGTTCGAGGCGCGGCTGGGCCTAGCCCTGGCGGCATTCGAGATGGGAGACGACGCGGCGGCGGAGGCCGCCTTTCGCGCCGCCCTGATCATCCGGCCGGATCACCCCGAGGCGGCGGAACATCTGGCCCGCCTGCTGGCGCGCACCGCCCGCATCGGCGAGGCGAAGGCGATGCTGGAAGGAGTCCTTTCGCGTTTCCCGGATGATTATGCCGCTCGCTATCGTCTGGCCCTGATCCTGCACGAGGACGGCGATTACGACGGCGCCCTGCGGCATGCTCGGGCCGCCCTGTCCCTGCGGCCCGAGGCGCTGGAGCTGCACGACCTGATCGGTCTGTCCCGTCTTGCCTGCGGCGATCTCGACGGCGCGCGCCGCTCTTTCGACGTCGCCGCCGCGTTGCCCTTGCCGCAGGCGTCGTCCTACGCCTCCAACCGCATCTACGCCCTGCACTACGATCCCCGGATTTCCCCCGCCGAGCTGTTCGCCGCGCACCGTGCCTTCGGGGATCGCTTCGGCGGCGTCGGCGACGATCCCGAGGCGGCCTTCGCCAATCCCCCCGAACCTTCGCGCCGCCTGCGGGTCGGCTACGTATCGCCGGATTTCCGGGCGCATTCGGTGGCCTTTTTCATGACCGCCGTGGTGGAGGGACACCGCCGCGACGGCTTCGAGGTCGTCGCCTACGGCAACGTTTCCAGGGCCGACGCGGCGACCCGCTGGTTCCGCGACGGCTTCGACCTGTGGCGCGACGTCTCGGGGATGACCTTCGCGGCGATGCGCGAGCGGATCCGCGCCGACCGCATCGACATCCTGGTCGATCTGGCCGGTCACACCGGCGACAATCTGCTGCCCCTGTTCGCCCGCCGTGCCGCGCCGGTGCAGGTCAACTGGCTGGGGTATCCCGACACCACCGGCCTGGCGGCGATGGACTATCGCCTCGTCGATGCGCTCTCCGATCCGCCGGGCGAGTCCGACTCCCTGGCCTGCGAGACCCTGGTGCGTCTGCCGCGTCCCTTCCTCTGCTATCGCCCGACCGCCGATTTGCCGCCGGTGGCGGCGGGACCGTTGGCCGACGGGAAGCCGATGACCTTCGGCTCGTTCAACACCGCGATGAAGCTGAACGACCCGTTGTTCGACGCCTGGGGGGAGATCCTGCGCGCCGTGCCGGAGGCGCGCCTGCTGCTGAAGGCCAAGCAGTTCGCCAGCCCGCGCAGCCGCGCCTGGGTCATCGACGCCCTGGCGGCGCGCGGCGTCGCGCCGGAGCGGATGACCGTTTTGGCCTTCGCGCCGACGTTGGGCGCGCACCTCGATCTTTACGGCGGCATCGATCTGGCCCTCGATACCTTTCCCTACAACGGCACCACCACCACCTGCGAGGCCTTGGCGATGGGGGTGCCGGTCTTGGGGGTCAAGGGAGACCGCCACTGCGCGCGGGTCGGCGAAAGCCTGCTCGCGGCGGCGGGGCTGGCGGAGGAGTTCCTGGCCAAGGATATCGGCGATTACGTGCGTCGCGCCGTCGGTTTCGCGGCGCGGCGCGGCGATCTGGCGGCGCTGCGCCATGGCCTGAGGCGGCTGCTGCTGGCCTCCCCCCTCTGTGACGAGGCGGGCTTCGTCGTGGCGCTGGAGGACGCCTATCGCGCGATGTGGCGAACCTGGTGCGAATCCGGGCCGCGTTGCGGCCTGGGGCCGTCCCCCTTCGAGACGGAATTGCATACGCGATGAGAAAAGACCTGATTCTCGCCGCCGGATATCTGGAAGTCGACCTGCCGGAGCCCGCCGCCGAGGCGGCGCGACGGGTTCTGGCGGCCGACCCCGACGACGCCGACGCCCATTTCATCCTGGGCGGCGCGCTGGAGCGCCTGAACGCGGCGGAAGCGGTGGACCACCTGGGGCGCGCCGCCGAGCTGCGTCCCGACGACCCGGTGTTGCGTCACGCCCATGGCCTGCTGCTGTTCAAGCGAGGCTTCGTCCAGGCGGCGGCGGCTCCCCTGACCCTGGCGGTGGAGGCCTCGGACGATCCGGCTTTCGCCGAGACCCTGGGGGCCTGCCTGATGTCGCTGTCGCGTCCCGATCGGGCGGAGCCGCACCTGCGCCGGGTGGCCGAGGCCCGTCCCGGCGAGGCCGCCGCCTGGATGAACTGGGCGGCGGCGCTGATCGACCTCAATCGCTGCGAGGAGGCTCTGTCCGCCTGCGACCGCGCCCTCGTTCTCGATCCCGGCCATGCCGAGGCGCGGATGACCCGCGCCATCGCCCTGCTGCTGGCCGGGCGTTGGGCGGAGGCCTGGCCGGAGTACGAGGCGCGCTGGCGGACCCGCGCCTTCCGCGACGCCTATCCCGATCCCGGCTGTCCGCGATGGCGGGGCGAGGCCTTGCCCCCCGGCGCGCGGTTGTGGGTGCGGGGAGAGCAGGGGTACGGCGACCAGATTCAGTTCGCGCGCTTCATCCCGCTGGCGGCGGTGCGCGCCGGGGCGGCGGTGGCGGTGTCGGCCAATGCTTCGCTGCATCGGCTGTTCGCCGCCCTGCCGGGGGTCGCGGCCTGCGTCGATCTGCGCCAGATTCCTTCCGGTTGCGTCGCCGAAATTCCGATGCAAAGCCTGGCCGGACTGTTCGCCGCCGCGCCGGACGCGGTGCCGGGGGCGGTTCCCTATCTTGCGCCGCCCGAGGCTCCGCCGCTGCCGCCTCGCCGCGAGGGGCGGATGCGTCTGGCGGTGGCATGGGCGGGGAAGCCCCGTCCGCGCAACCGCGCCATCGATCCGCGACTGTTGCGCGACGCGCTGGCGGAACTCCCGGTGGAGGTGTTCAGCTTCCAGACCGGCGCGCCGCGACGGGAAATCCCCGTCGGCGCGGGGTGGACCGATCTGTCGCCCCAACTGGTCGATTTCGCCGCCACCGCCGCGCTGCTGGCGCGGATGGACGCGGTGCTGACCGTCGATACGGCGGTCGCCCACCTGGCCGGGGCCCTGGGCCTGCCCACCTTCGTCCTGTTGATCCGGGGGGCGGACTGGCGCTGGCTGCGCGACCGGTCGGATACCCCCTGGTATCCGACCGTGCGATTGTTCCGCCAGAAAGTCCTGGGCGATTGGTCGGCGCCGCTTTCGGCGGCGGTCGCCGCGCTTCAGCCCATGTAGTTGAGCAGCGACAGCTGGCTGATCATGCTCATCGCGGCATAGGAGACCTGCAACGCGGTGTTCTCGTCGTTGATCCGCGCCGCCACCTCGGTCAGGTTGGCGTTCTCCATGTCGGTGATCCGCGTCGCCAGGAACGAGGAATAGGTCTTCTGGTTGGTGATCGCGGTTTTCAGGACCACCTGATTGCTCGCCAGCAGGTTTTCCAGGCGTCCGAAATCCTGGTTGCTTTCGTCGCTGTTGACGACCTCGTGCTTGAGCGCGTCGTTGGCGACGGTCAAGGCCTCGTTGAGGCGGCGGTTCAGCTCTTCCCCGTCGACTTCGCCGGTGGCGCTGTCGATCGGCATGCCTTGCAGCACCATGCCGAAGGCGCGGAAGGCCTTCTCCACCGCGCCGTCCTTGGCGTTGATGCCGAATTCGATGGTGCGGCTTTCGCTCACCCGGTGCTCCACCACCGTCTCGCCGCCCTTGTAGTAGATGTCGTTGCTCAAGGTCACGTCGCTCGGCGCGGGGATGGCCTCGGTGGTCGGCGCCGGGGTGACGGTCAGGGTCCGCCCGTCCGCCGAAATGTCGGTGACGGTGAAGCTGCGCGCATTGTAGTCGCTGCCGGCGATGGTGATCTTGCCCGGCTGGATCGCCGGAACGGTGATCTCGGTGGTGACCGAGGCGGGGATGTCCGCCGCGATGTCGGGTTCGACGGTGATCGTCCGTCCGTCGGAGGAGACCGACTGCACGGTATAGAAGCGGTCGTTGTCGGTGCCGGTGCCGCCGACCCGGATCATCATGCCCGCCTCGACGTTGGCGAACGCGCCCGCCGTGGTCGCGGTGATGGTGCCGTTGGCGGCGCTGAAGGCGACGGCGCCGGTGTCGCCGTTGTCGTAGTGCTGAAGATTGAAGGCCTCGGCGGTGGTGGCGGTGATGGTGCTGGCGCCGTTGTTGAAGTTCAGGTTGCCGGTGTCGGTCGAGGTGATCAACGTGTCGTTCATGTGGGTGAAGCGGGATTCCGGCGCGAGGATGTCGTTGCCGTCGTAGACCGCCTGGAATTCCTCCAGGCTGTCGAAACCGGTGTCCACCGGCGGGACGCCCGACTTGCCGCCGGAGAACAGGTACTGGCCGTCGAGCTTGATGTCGAAGTAATCCTCCATGTCCTTCATGAAGTTGAAGGCGCGCGCCTGCAAGTCCTCGAAGTCCGAGATCTCATCGCTGGACAACGTGGTGATGTCCTTGCTGAGGAAATTCGATAGGTCGTCGCGGAAGGTGACCAGGGATTTCCGCGCCCCGGACACCGACTCGTTCATCGCCGACAGGCGGGCGTTGGCCACCGTGTTGTTGGTGATGTAGGTGCTGGTGCGCGTCGATTCGTTCTCGAAGTTGATCAAGCGCAGGGCGTCGCTGGAAATCCCGGAATAGGTCTGCGACTTCTTTTCCGTCGTCAACTGGGTCTGAAGATCGTAGATCTTCGACTGGGTGCCCATCAGCCGGGCCGACATCAGGCTGTGGGCGGCGAGGGTGGGAACGCGGGTCATGGCCTCACTCCCTTATTGAACGATGTTGTTGAGGATGTCGAACAGGGTCTGGGTCGTGGTGATCACCCGCGCCGCCGCCGTATAGGCCTGCTGGAAGATGATCAACTGGGTCAGTTCCTCGTCCAGGTTGACGCCGCTGACCTCGCCCTGCTTCAGGTTCAAAGTCTCGACCAGGGTCTGTTGGGTCTCGCTCTGGCTTTTGATCCGGCTGGCTTCCGACGAATTCTGCGACAGGATCGCCGCGGCGTACTGCGAGAAGGTCTGGGTCCCGGCGGAGATCTTGCCCGCTTCGCCGAAGCCGGTCGTGGAGGTGAAGATCGCCGCCATCGCGTTGACGACGGAATTGTCGCTTTCGGCCAGGCCGTATTGTCCGGTGTCTGCGTTGTATTGCAGGAGGCCGGTGCTCAACAGCGAGGAGTCCTTGGCCAGGTCGGAGCGCACCGTGATCGACGCGGCGGCCCCGGCGGTCGATGCGCCAAGCCCCAGGTTGTCCAGAACCCCCTGCGTCGTGGTCTCGCTGACCACCATCTCCAGGCCGTCGTTCTGCAGGATGCGCAGGCGCACGCCGGAGCCCTCGTCGATCACGCTGGCGGTGATGTTGGCGGCGGCAAGCGTGCTGTTGGCGTTGATCTTCTCGGCGATCGTCGCCACCGTGTCCTGCGGTCCGACCGCGATCGTCGCGATGCCGGGGCTGCCCTCGACGCCGAAACGGATGCCGGTGGTCGTCGAGGCCTTCCACGACGACGAGACGATCTTGCTGTCGTAAAGATAGGCCTTGGTGTCGTTGACGAAGAAGTCGTTCAGGCCGAAGAAGTTGGAGAATCCCTGGACGGTTTCCTCGTAGATGCCGAGGCCGCTGGCGTCGGCGTCGAAGCGCACCGTGATGTCGGCGGCGGCGCCGGTGGTGTCCTTGTCGCGCATCGCTAAGCCGACGCTCTGGGTGCTGGGGATGTCGATGGCGAGTTTGCCGTCGCTGTTCACCGACGCCCAGGTCACCGCCCCCCCGGCATAGGTGGAGAAGAAGATGTTGAGCGCGGTGACCACGCCATCGACGGTGGCGGTGGAGCCGCCGATCAGGGTCTTCAGCGAAGCGTTCGCCGCCTGGCTGCCGTCGGCGTTGTAAAGCACCAGCTGCACGTCGCCCGACCCCAGGGTGATCGACTGGGTCGAGGAGTCGATGAACCGGCGCGACCCGGTGAAGTCCTGCGCCAGTTGCGGATAGGGGGTGCCGCGGTTGTGCACCGCGTTCAGCGCCGCCTTCATCCGGGTCGACAGTTCGTCCAGTTCGGACTGCATCGCGGGCAGGACGCTATCGCGCATTTCGACGTAACCCGCGATGCTGCCGCCCTTCAGGTCCTCGGTGATGTCGTAGCCGCCGGCGGAGATCGGGTTGAAGTTGCCGCCGTCGTAGGTCAGCTCCGCCGAGGTCTGGGTCACCGCCTGATGGGTGACGCTGACCGGGTTCTTGTCGAGCAGGCTGCGCCCGGTGGAGGTGAGCAGGATCACCTCGCCGCTGTCGCGCTTGAAATAGGTGAAGTCCATCAGCTTGGAGAGGTCGGTCAGCGCCTGATCGCGCTGATCCTCGAGGTCGCCGGTGTCCTGGAAGGTGTTCTGACTGCGCACGATCTCGGCGTTCAGGGTGTCGATCGACTTGAGCAGGCTGTTGACCTTGTCGACGTCGGTCTCGATCGCGCGGTCGGCTTCCAGCCGCAGGTCCTGGATGTACTGCGCCATGCGGTTCAGCTGGTCGGTGACGTCCTGGGCGGACCGCACGGTGTTGAGCGACTGGGTGACGCTGGAGACGTCGAGCCCTAGGGCCTCGAACTGTCCGGCCAGGGTTTCGATGGCGTGCGAGATCGAGCTGTTGTCCTCGGGCGCGCCGAACAGGTCCTGAAGGCGGGAGTAATAGGTGTTTTTCACCGAATAATCGCCGGCCAGGGTGGCCTCGCGCCGGACGTCGCGCAGCAGGCTTTTGTCCACGGTGCGTTGCAGCCCGACCGCGCGCACCCCGACGCCCTTGCCCGCCAGCACCTGGCTTTCCTGCACGAAGACCTTGCGGGTGTAGCCGGCGGTGTTGACGTTCGCGATGTTGCGCGAAACCGAGTCCAGTCCCTGCTGGGCGGTCGAAAGACCGGACATCGCGGCGCCAAAGGCGAGTGTGATCGACATATCCTGTAACTCCCGTACGATCCTGTGGCGTCGTTCTGACGCCGGAGCGGGGTAACTTGCGTCAGAGTTCCTTGTTGAAGCTGACCGCCATCGGCCGCCCGTCCGGAGGGGCCGATTTCAGCGATCCGGACTTGCCGTAGACGGCGTTGTGTTCCTGCGCCTGACGCACCCCGTCCACCACCGCGTGCATCACCCGGTTGGCGGCGGCGATGTTGGCCGACAGCAGGCGTTCGTTGCGCATCGTCACGGTCCTGAGGCGCAGGCCCAAGTCGCGCAGGCGGTTGCGTTCCTCGTCTTCCAGGATTTGCAGGATGTCGGGCGCGTCGGCGATCGCCTGCATCTGGTTGCGGTAGTTGCGGGTCAGCGTCCACTTGTTGGCCGACAGCGCCTTGACCGCGTCGATGTCGTGACCGGCCAGGGCCGCGTTCTCGGCGTCGATCAGGTCGCTCAGGTTGGTCATCACCAGGCGCAAGTCGTCGAGGTTGCGGCGGCTGCGTTCCGTCGGGGTGGAGGTCTTGGCGGTGGCGTCGGTGTTGGTCGCGGTGCTCATACCCGTTTCTCCTGTGCCGCAAGCAGGGTGCGGCTCACCTGTTCGGCGATGCCGATGCCGCCCCGTTTGGCGACCTGCTTGCCGTATTCGTCAACCATCAGCGAACGGTACATGTTCTCGGCGTTGCCGCCACCGAACGTCGGGTCGGCCGTGACGCCCTCGAACATGCACTGGAACATTTGACTCAAGAACATCGCCTCGAAATCCTGGGCGGCCTTGGCGATCTCGGCGCGGGAGCCCCCCTTGGCCGCCGTCGTCGCGGCGGCGGCGCGAACCCCGCCGCCGGTCAGGCCGGCAAGGTCGGTGGAAGCGGCGGAAATCGGCAGCGCGCTCATCACATCACCTCGATCTCGGCGTGCAGGGCTCCGGCGGCCTTGATCGCCTGCAAAATACCGATCATGTCGCGGGGGCCGACGCCGAGGGCGTTCAAACCGTCCACCAATTCCTGCAACGAGACGCCTTCGTTGACGATGGCAAGACGCTTGTTCTTGTCCTCGTCCACCTGAATGTCGGTGCGCGGCACCGTGGTCGTGGTGCCGGTGGTGGAGAACGGCGCGGGCTGGGAAACCTGCGGCGTCTCGGTGACTCGGATGGTCAGGTTGCCCTGGGCGATCGCCACTTCGCTGATCCGCACCTGCGAGCCGATGACGACGATCCCCGAACGTTCGTCGACGACGACGCGGGCGACCTGGTCGGGCTCGACGCGCAGCTGTTCGACGTCGGTGATCATATCGACGACGCTGCCCGAATAGTCGGCGGGAATGGTCATCTGCACCGTCGAGGGGTCGATGGCGCGCGCCGACCGGGTGCCGAGGAAGGCGTTGACCGCCTGGGCGATGCGCCGCGCGGTGGTGAAGTCGGGGTTGCGCAACGCCAGCTTGACGTCCCTCATCGCGTTCAGGGAGAACGGAATCTCGCGTTCGATGATCGCCCCGTTGGCGATCCGGCCCGAGGTCGGAACCCCCTTGACCACGCTCTGCCCTTGGCCGGAGGCGGAAAAGCCGCCGATTGCCACGTTCCCTTGCGCGACGGCATAGACCTCGCCGTCGGCGCCGATCAGCGGGGTGACCAGCAAGGTGCCGCCCTGAAGGCTTTTGGCATCGCCCATGGCGGAAACCGTGACGTCGACGCGGCTGCCCTGGCGACCGAACGGCGGCAGGGTGCCGGTGACCATCACCGCCGCGATGTTGTCGGCATCGACCTTGCCGTCGCGGGTGTTGATGCCCAGGCGTTCCAGCATCGCGATCAGGCTTTCCTTGGTGAAGGTCATGTCGTCGACGCTGTCGCCGGTGCCGTTCAGGCCGACCACCAGGCCGTAACCGATCAGGACGTTGTCGCGCACGCCCTCGACGTCGGCGATGTCCTTGATCCGGGACGAAGCCAGTCCGTCTGTGGGCGCGGCGATCGCCGCCACGGCGGCCACCGCGACGGCGAAAAGCGGCCGCAGAAGCCAAGCGCGCAAGGTGGTTTCGCTGTTCGTCCACACGCCCATGGTCGGAACCCAATCGTTGAAATCGCCAACGCCCCCACGAAAGGGGCCTTATCCCGCAACCCACCTGCGAACTGCGTGCCATGATCCAAGACCATGAAAATGAACGGATATTGGTTTTCTGGCTGGGTTTTTGAGAGGCAGGGGCGGCAAAACCCGCAGGGAAGGGGGCAAGAAATGCCGCCCCACCCGGGGAGCGGGCGGGGGCGGCAAATATTGCCCATTTAGCGGGACTCGGGATGGCGGTAAAATACCCCGATCCGGGGGTGCGAAACCCGGTGGCAGGCATGGGAAGGACACATCGCATGAAGGTCGGCGCCACCGGCTCGACATCCGCGACGCAGCGGGCCCGCAAGGCGGAGACCCACGGCAAGGCTCCCGCCGTGGGCTTCGCCGAGATTCTCGACCAGGCGATCGGCGGCGTCGACGAGGGCGGCGCGGTCGAGGGTCCGGCCTCCTTGAGCGGGGTGGAGGCGATTCTCGCCACCCAGTCGGTGAACCCGGACGGCGGTTCGCGGGCGCGGCAGGCGCGGCGCGGCGAGGACATCCTCGACCGGCTGGAGGGGGTGCGCCTGGGGCTTCTGACCGGGGCGGTGCCGAAGGACGATTTGGCGGACTTGGCGAGTCTGGTTCGTTCCAAGCGCGAGGAAGGGATCGATCCCCGTCTGGGGGCGATCCTGGACGAGATCGAACTGCGCGCCGAGGTCGAACTGGCCAAGCTGCGGCGCGGTTTGTGATTCGCCCTTGCCGGGTCCGGATAAGGACGATGCCCGCCCCGGATGCTTCGCGCATGCGTAAGTTGTTGCTCCGAGGACCTTCCATCCCTATATTGCGAGCCGCGAAGTTTTGGGCGTCGGCCCGGACCCTCGATCGGGGGGTATGTCCGGACTGGGGAGGATGAGGCAGGTATGACCGTGATGTTGTCGCCGGATTATCGGCCGTCCGAGGACGAGGAATTCATGAACGAGCGGATGGTCGAGTACTTCCGCCGCAAGCTTGTGGATTGGCGCGCCGACCTTTTGCGCGAGTCCGAGGAGACTTTGGACCACCTGAAGGAAGGCCCGGTCAACGAGGCCGACATCGCCGACCGCGCCTCGTCGGAGACCGATCGGGCGCTGGAGTTGCGCACCCGCGACCGCGCCCGCAAGCTGATCGCCAAGATCGACGAGGCCTTGCAGCGGGTGGAAAGCGGTACCTACGGTTACTGCCAGGAAACCAACGAGCCGATCGGCATCCGCCGGTTGGAGGCGCGGCCGATCGCCACCTTGTCGCTGGAGGCGCAGGAGCGTCACGAACGGCTGGAACGCACCCATCGCGACGAATGACGGCGGACTTCGCCGGGCATGCAAAAACCCCCGCCGAAACCGGCGGGGGTTTTTCGTCGCCAGGATCCCGGTATTACGCCTTGCCCGGCTTGGCGGCGCCTTCCAGCAGGCCTTCGGCGATTTGCAGGTTGGTGTTGATCAGGACCTCGATCTTTTCCATCTGCCGCTGCTTCGACAAATCGAAGGTCACCTTGGCGGTGTAGTCGGACAACCGGGTCAGGTTGGAACGGATGTCCTGCGGCAGCTTGCAGTCGTCGCGCGCGACCAGGGTCTTGATTCCCGTCCACAGATTCAGGTTCTCGTCGAGCGCCGCGGCCAGGGCGGCCTGGTCGCCGTTTTCCAGCGCCTGGGACAAGCCCACCGCGGCGCGGGTCAGGGCGAACGCGTCTTCCTCGAAGCTGGACAACGATGCGTGTTCGGTGGTCATTCGGTTGCCTCCCATGGATGCGCCCGTCACCTTCGCGGACGAGCCGGTCACAGCGCATCGCTCCCCACGCCGTTCGGGCGTGCCAAGAGGAAGCGCAAACATCTCCACTTAAGGTTTAACCTGGAATTCTTACCAAGTCATCAACGGTAAGCGGTTCGTCTGTCCTCCCTTCCCGTCGGCGCAGGAAAAAGGGCCCGGCCAGAGGCCGGGCCCATGCGGCAGACGGGAACGCCGCGAAGATCAGAAAGGCAGGATGACGTCGAGAAGTTGCGACCCGTAGCGCGGCGTCTGCATGTCGCTGATGGTGCCGCGTCCGCCATAGGCGACGCGCAGTTCGGCGATGTCGGACGAGGCGATGGTGTTGGTCGAACTGATGTCCTCGCGCCGGATCACTCCCGAGACCTGCAACTGCCGCAGTTCGTAGTTGACCCGCACCTCCTGCGAACCGGCGACCACCAGATTCCCGTTGGGCAGCACCTGCACCACCACCGCCGCCACCGAGATCTTGATCGTCTCGGTCCGGGCGATCGAGCCGGTTCCGGTGACGTCGCGGGAACTGGCGACGCCCGAAACCATGGTGGTCGGGTCCACCGAGTTCGGCAGCACCTTGTTGATGCTGTTCTCCAGGCCGAGCAGGCTGGTGACGCCCATGCTTTCGCCGTCGCCGCCGCGATTCTGTTTCGAGGTATTGGACAGCGAGGCGCTGTCGGCGATCGAGACCGAGACGGTCAGGATGTCGCCGACCTTGGCGGCGCGCTGGTCCTTGAAGAAGGCGCGCGCCCCCGGACGCCACAGGGAATTGGCCATCGGTCGCGGGGTTTCCGGGTCGGGCATCGGCATCGTCACCGGGCGGTAGCCCGCCTTCTCGGTGGGGTTGGAAATCTCGCTCAGCTTCGGCTCCTCGCCGATTTCCGACAGACGGGTCAGGGTGTTGCAACCGGACAGCAGCAGCCCGGCCAGGGACAGGGCGGCCAGACGCCGGATCGGATCGCATCGCATCGTGCGGGTCATTTTCGTCGCCTCCCCTGGTTAGCGCTGGGCGGTCTGGGTGGAGATGTCGACCACCACTTGGTTGTGCTGAACGATCTTGGCGGTCAGGATGCGGTTGCTTTTCGGGTTGAGGACGCGGATGTGCTCGCCCTGTCCGCCCGCATCCAGGGCCTTGCCCTTGGCGGTCAGGTTCATCGTCTTCAGGGCGTAGAACACCACCACCTCGTCGCCGCGGCGCACCAGCACCGGGGTCTGCACCTGATTGGGCTTGATCGGCTCGCCATCCTTGATCAGGCGGCGGGCCTGCTTGCCGATCAGGGACTGGGCGTCGGTGATCGCGCCGTCGCGCACCAGGTCGGCGCGCAGGCTGACCATGGTCACGTTCTCCGGCTGGATGATGTCGCCGCGGCTGAGCGAACTGGAGAGAACCGGCACCCGCTCGGTGGCGAAGACGCGTCCGCCGACCGGCATCTGGCGGGTGAAGACGACGCGGTCGCCCGACAGCGCGGTGACATCCACCACCGCCGAGAAACGCCGGGTCTTGGGGTCGTAGGAGACCTGTCCGACCTCGATGCCGGGGTCGGCGTCGGCGGGCAGGGCCACCGCCAGCGAGGCGCTGGAGGTTTGAAGTTCGGCGTCCGGGGGCGCGCCCTCGGCCTCCAGGGCGGCGCGAACCTCGGCGAGGATGTCGGCGTGGGCGAGGATGCGGCTTTCCCGTTTCACCACCGCCTTGATCTCGCGCGAGACGGGCTTCCAATCCAGGCCATAGGCCCGCGCGATGCGCATCAGCAGGTCGACGTCGAGGACGCTGCGCTCGCCGGGGGCGGGGGCGGCCAGCACCGCGCGGTCGCCGCGCGGGATCGGGCCGCTGAAGATGTCGCTGACCTTGACCACCGCGTCGCGAACCGAGATCAGCGGGTTCAGGGTGTTGGCCTCGGTCGGATGGGCGGCGGTGGCGGCGGCGACCTGGACGATGCCGGTGCCCGCCTGCGCGCCGCCCGTCGCGGGCAGCAGGGAGCCGGACAGGGAGACGACGGTGGCGAAAATCCAGGCGGTGCGTTTCATCGCGGTTCTCCTCGTCCCGTCACTTCATCGAGGTGACGGTGTTCAGCATCTCGTCCGAGGTCTGAATCACCTTGGAGTTCATTTCATAGGCGCGCTGCGCGCTGATCAGGTCGGTGATCTCGCTGACCACGTTGACGTTCGAGGTCTCGAGGTAGCCTTGCAGGATCGAACCGAAGCCGGTGGAGTCCGGCGTGCCGGTGGTCGGCGTGCCCGAGGCGGTGGTTTCCATGTACAGGTTGTCGCCGATCGCCTCCATTCCCGCCTCGTTGATGAAGGTGGCGATCTGCAACGCGCCGACGTTGGTTTGGGTGGTCTGGCCGTCGATCTTCACCCACACCTCGCCCGAGGCGTTGACCGTCACCGAGGTGGCGTTGTTGGGAATCGTCACCCCTGGCTGCACCGTGTAGCCGTCGTTGGTGACGATTTCTCCGGTCGAGGACAATTGGAAGGCTCCGGCGCGGGTGTACGCGGTCTCGCCCGAGGGTAGGGTGATCTGGAAGTACCCCTTGCCCTCGATCGCGAGGTCCAGCGTGTTGTCGGTATTGGTCAGGCTGCCCTGTTCGGTGATGCGATAGACCGCGGCGGTGCGCACCCCCAGGCCCAGTTGCACCCCCGCCGGAACCACCGTTCCGGCATCCGAGGTGGCGGCGCCCTGGCGGCGCAGGTTCTGGTAGAGCAGGTCGTTGAATTCGGCGCGGCGGCGGGTGTACGCCGTGGTGTTCATGTTGGCGATGTTGTTCGAGATGACCTCGACGTTGGTCTGCTGGGCCTGCATTCCGGTCGCCGCAATGCTCAAGGAGCGCATGGTTGTCTTCCTTTCCTAAGCCGGGTCAGTCGGACTGCTTGGCGAAGGCGTCGATCGCCTGTCGTTGCCGGTCGTGTTCGGTTTCGATCATCTTCTGCGCGCTTTCATAGGCGCGCTGGACGCTGATCATCCGGGTGATTTCGCTGATCGGGTTGACGTTGGATCCCTCCAGCATGCCCTGCGTCACGTGCGGCGCCGACAACGGGGTGGGGGTCTGTTCGCCCGCATCGTACAGGCCTTCGGTCACCTTTTTCAGGGCGCGCTGGTCGGCGAATCCGACCAGCCGCAGGCGGCCGATCTGGCCATTCTCGGTGGTGACCGTGCCGTCGCGGGAGATCGTGATCTCGGTCTCGGTGGGGGCGAGAACGATCGGCTGATCGGTGTCCGACAGCAGGATCTCGCCCGAAGAGGTGGTGATCTGGCCGTCGGCGTCCAGTTTGAAGCGGCCGCTGCGGGTATAGAAGCGCTGGCCGTCCTGGTTCTCGACGGCAAAATAGCCGTCGCCCTTGATCGCCACGTCCAGGGGATTGCCGGTGGTCTGCAACGCCCCTTCGGAAAGGTCGCGGACCATCCCGAAGTCCTCGGTATAGGCGATGGTGTCGCGGAACAGCGAACGGTCGGTGCGCACCTTCGCCAGATAGTCGGTGAACAGCACCCGCTCGCCCTTGAACCCGGCGGTGTTGACGTTCGCCATGTTGTTGGCGATCTGGTCCATCTGCCGCCATAGGGCGGTCTGGCGGCTGAGCGCGATGTAACCGGCGTTTTCCATGATCGTTCCCGTCTTGTCGTCTGTCGTCCGGCCCGCCGTTCAAGGGGCGGTGCTCTTCTTGGCGATTGCGATGCACCCCCTGTGCCAATTATTTAGTATATTGATGTTAAATGATAATATTGGGTTCGACGAGGGCGAGGCCGGTACCGTGCGGCGCATTGCTGCCGGGTCGGGGCGGCAAAAAACGCCGGGAGGGGACGGCTTGGGCTGCCGTCGGCGGTCGGGCGTGCTATGTTTCAACGTCTTTTTAAACAATTCCGGATAGGGTAAGGATCGGGCATCGGGGCTTGCGCGCCCCCGCCACGCCGGAAGCAGACAAGCGGGTTGGAGCGGCCATGGCCGAGGACTATGAAGACGATGCCGCCGACGGTGCGGTCGAGACCGGGAAGGCGTCGGGCGGAAAGAAGAAGCTGATCCTGCTGGTGGTGCTGCCGTTGCTGTTGATCGTCGGCGCGGCGGCGGGAGCCTATTTCACCGGCCTCGCCGATCCGGTGATGGCGATGCTGGGCGGCGGCAAGACGGAAAGCGAGGCGGCGCCCAAGGAAAAGGCGATCGCCGCGCCGCCGGTGTTCTACGAACTGCCGGAGATGCTGGTCAACCTCAATCCCGGCCAGGGACGGCGTCCGGCGCACTTGAAGATCAAGGTGCGTCTGGAACTGGTCTCGGCGGCGGATACCCCGAAGATCGAGGCGATGCTGCCGCGCATCGTCGATGGCTTCCAGGTCTATCTGCGGGAGCTTCGGGTCGAGGACTTGCAGGGCGCGGCGGGGATGTACCGCCTGCGCGAGGAGCTGATGCTGCGGGTCAACCGGGTGGCGGTTCCGGCCAAGGTCAACGACGTCCTCTTCCAGGATGTGTTGGTGCAATAGGGTTTTGAGGAAAGGGCGAGAGGGTTATGACCCCGGCCGAGGACAAACCGCGCAACGCCGAAGACGAAAACGCCCTGATGGCGGAATGGGAGGCGATGGCCGACGACAAGCCCGCGCCCAAGGAGGGCGAGGACGCCGCCGCCGAGTGGGAGGCGATGCTCGGTTCCGACGACAAGGAAGGCGGAGCCGACGAAACCGAACTGATGACCAACGTCTCGGGCCGGGAGTCGGCGCGCGTCCTCAACCAGGACGAAATCGACAGCCTTCTGGGATTCGACGGTGGTGGCGAGTCCGGCGAAAGCCGTTCGGGCATCCAGGCGATCCTCAATTCCGGCATGGTCTCCTACGAGCGTCTGCCGATGCTCGAGGTGGTGTTCGACCGTCTGGTGCGCATGATGTCCACCAGCTTGCGCAACTTCACCTCCGACAACGTCGAGGTGTCGCTCGACAACCTGGTTTCCTTGCGTTTCGGCGACTACCTCAATTCGATCCCGTTGCCCGCCATGCTGGCGGTGTTCAAGGCCGAGGAATGGGACAATTTCGGCCTGCTGACGGTGGATTCCTCGCTGATCTATTCGATCGTCGATGTGCTTCTGGGCGGGCGTCGCGGCACCGCCGCGATGCGCATCGAGGGCCGCCCCTACACCACCATCGAACGCAATCTGGTGGAATGGATGATCCACGTCGTTCTCGCCGATCTGTCGGCGGCGTTCGACCCCCTGTCGCCGGTGGCCTTCCGCTTCGACCGGTTGGAGACCAACCCGCGCTTCGCCACGATTTCGCGCCCCTCCAACGCCGCGATCGTCGCCAAGCTTCGGATCGATATGGAGGATCGCGGCGGCCGCCTGGAGCTTCTGCTGCCCTACGCCACCCTGGAACCGGTGCGCGAACTGCTGTTGCAGATGTTCATGGGCGAAAAGTTCGGCCGCGACTCGATTTGGGAAATCCACCTGGCGGAGGAACTCTGGCAGACCGAGGTCGAGCTCGAGGCGGTTCTGGATCAGCAGTACCTGTCCCTCTATTCGGTCCTCAACATGGAAGTCGGCACCCGCCTGATGTTCAACGCGACGCCGGATTCCCGCGTCGTGATGCGCTGCGGCGACGTGCCGATGTGGGCCGGGCGGATGGGCCGCAAGGGCAACAACATCGCGATCTGCCTTGACGAGAAGGTCAAGCGCAAACGCAACTGACGCCGTGGCGTCCGGATGAAAGAGACGAGGATTATCGCCGATGTCCCCCACCGTACTTCTCGATGTCGTCATCGTCGCGCTGCTGGTGCCGACCATCGTCTATGCGGTGATGCTTAACCGCAAACTCGAGGCGTTGCGGCGCAACCGCGACGATCTGGCGAAGATGATCGCCTCCTTCCAGGAGGCGACGACGCGGGCCGAGGCGGGAATCCCGAAGATGCGCCGCGCGGTGCAGGAAGTCGGCGAGGCTCTTCAGACCTCGATGGAAAAGGCGCAGACCCTGCGCGACGATCTGGCCTTCATGACCGAACGCGCCGACAGCATGGCCAACCGGCTGGAGGCGCAGCTGCGCGAGGCGCGGGGCGCGGCGCGCCCCGGCCTCAATCCCGAAGCCGGGATGCCCGCCGACCTGCCGGAGCCCCTGGGCATGGACAAGGTGCGCGAAATCGGCGAAGGCGCGCGCGTCGTCGGCGGCATCTCGCCGGGGCCGACGCTGCTGTCCGCGCTTCTGGCCGAGGACGCGGGCGGGCCCGAGGTCCGCGACGACGAACGCTCCGAGGCGGAGCGTCAGCTTCTGCGCGCCATCCGGGCGTCGCGTTAGAACGGGGAAACGATGGACAAGAAACCGCTTCTCTCCACCCCGCGCTTCCGCCTGCTGCCGTTGTTCATTCTGGCGGGAGCCCTGATGTTCGGGGCGCGGCTGGGCAGCCTGTGGCAGAACGGCGGCGCGTCTCCGGCGGCGGTGGGCTTGGTGGCGGAGCAGCCGCTGATCTCTCCCGTCCTGGCGCAGGCCGCCCCGGCGCGCGCGCCGGGGGCCGGTCAGTCCGGCGACGCCGCGCCGTTGCCGGGGATGAGCGAACCCGCCGGGTTCTCCCAGTCGGAGATCGAGGTCCTGCAAAGTCTGGCGGCGCGGCGCGAGGCGATCGAACAGCGCGAGCGCGAACTCGATCAGCGTCTGGCGGTGCTCTCCGCCGCGGAGACCCAGATCGAGGCGAAGATCCAGAAGCTGCGCGAAATCCAGGCGACGATCGAAGGTCTGATCGAGAAGCACGAGGATCAGGAGAACAAGAAGATCGAGAATCTGGTCAAGATCTACCAGACGATGAAGCCGAAGGACGCGGCCCGCATCTTCGAGCAAATGGACATGCCGATCCTGATCCGGGTGTTCAAGGGGATGAAGGAACGTTCCTCGGCGGCGATCCTGGCCGAGATGTCGTCGGATCGCGCCAACGCGGTGACCGCCGAACTCGCCACCCAGATGCAGCTTCCCGCTGATCTGGTCGGCGAGGCGGGGGTGAAGCGGTAGGATAAGGTTCGCTCGGGGGGGGAACTGCGAAAACCCTTGCGTCGATTGCTTGGCTTCCTTTATACCCCAGCGTTATAATTCCGTTTCTGCAAGCGGCATTAGCGGTTAATGTCTCGGATGAATGGTCCCTTCGGGAGAGGTCCCCATGGCTGTTGACAAGAACATGCGCATCCTCATCGTCGACGACTACAAGACGATGCTGCGCATTATTCGTAACCTGCTGAAACAACTGGGTTTCGATAACATCGACGAAGCGACCGACGGCAGCATGGCGCTTCAGATGCTGCGTTCGGGGAACACCTATGGGCTGGTCATCTCGGACTGGAACATGGAGCCGATGACCGGATTGCAGCTCCTGTGCGAGGTCCGCGCCGACGCCCACCTCAAGGGGCTGCCCTTCATCATGGTGACGGCGGAAAGCAAGACCGAGAACGTCATCGCGGCGAAGCAGGCCGGGGTTTCCAACTATATCGTCAAGCCCTTCAACGCCGAAACCCTGAAGACCAAGATGTCCAGCGTCCTGGGCGATTTCTGACGGTTTTCACGTCGCGAGGTGCCGGCCAAGGGAGCACGCGATGACACACGACGATGCCGAAACCGCCCTGCAAAAGCGCCTCGACCTGATTCGCGCGGCCCAGGGCAACGCTGTGTCGTTGGACGACGTGGTCGAGGTGGTGCGCGCCATCCTCGACACCATGAGCGGCGAGATCAGTTCCGGCGAACTTCGCGTCTATAACGAACTCGAAGCCCTGGCGGTGATCATCCGCAAGACCAAGCAAGAGATCGCCGACATCCGTCCCGACGAGATCAAGGACGAGTTCCTGCCGAACGCCACCGACGAACTGGACGCCATCGTGCAGTCCACCGAGACCGCCGCCAACACCATTCTCGACGCGGTGGAGGCGATCGAGGCGGTGATTCCCACCGTCGACGCCACGGCGGGCGAGGCCTTGAGCAACGCCACCATGCGCATCTACGAGGGCTGCAACTTCCAGGATCTGACCGGGCAGCGGATTTCCAAGGTGGTCAACACCTTCAGGCAGATCGAAACGCGGGTGAACACCCTGGTCTCCGCCTTCGGCGCCGAGATCGAGGAAGTCCTGAAAAGCGAGCGCGACAAGCGCGGCGATGCCGCCGAGGCGCCGCCCGCGCGCGAGGACGCGCACCTGTTGAACGGGCCGCAGCGTCCCGACAGCGCGGCCAGCCAGGACGATATCGACGCGCTGCTGGCGAGCCTGGGCTGATCCCCGGCTTCCGGGGCGACCGATCGGCAACATACGATCCGGAGCATGCGGCGATGCCGGGCGCGACCACGGGATATTACGGAACGGGCGAAGCCGACGCGGCACGGCGGGGTGGCGGGACGGTCGCCCTGTTTTTGTCGTTGTATCTGCTGCTTCTGGCGTTCTTCATCCTGCTGGTGGCGATCTCCAACGGCGAGAATGCGAAAAGCCGCGAGATCATGGAGCGCGTCACCGCGCAGTTCGCCGTGGACCAGGCGCGGAGCGAGGCGCGCGGCTTTTCCTCGGACCTGGAAACTTTCGTCTCGCCGTCGGTGTTTTTCGATCGCGCCGCCGAGGTCTACGAGACCGCGATTCCGGCGGCGCGGATCGCCGTGGTGCAGCCGGGACGCCTGATGGAAATGCGCTTCCACGTCGATTCCCTGTTTGAACACGACACCGACGCCCTGCGCCCGGCGCAGCGCCGCGCCATCGCGCAACTGGTGTCGTCGCTGTCCCTGCCGCCGCCCGGCCTGCGGTATGAGGTCGAGGCGCGGTTCGGCATCGGCGAACGCACCTTGCCGGAGACGGAAACCCTGGCGGTGCGCCGCGCCGGAGTGATCGCGCGGGCCTTCGTCGCGGAGGGAACGCCCCGCCAGGCGGTGGCGGTGGCGATCGAGGAGGGCGACCCGACGGAGGCGCGCTTGGTTTTCCGCGCGGTCGCCGACGAGGAACGGCGGATCGAGGCGGAGGAGCGGCGATGATCGATCCCGCCGCCCTGATCGCCTGGGAAGGCGGCGAACCCGAGGCGCCGCCGCCGCCGGTTCCGACGGGCGCCTGGATGCTGACCTTTGCCGATCTGGTCTCGTTGATGCTGACCTTTTTCGTGCTGCTGTTCGCGGTTTCCGGGGTCAAGGACGATCGCTGGCAGGACGTGGTGGACGCGCTGTCCCGCAGTCTCAACCCGACGGTCGATTCTCCGGCGAAGACCGGCGCGGCGATTCGCAACATCGAGCAGGTCTCGCCGCCCGACGCGATGAGCCTGCCCTATCTTGCCAGCCTGTTCGAGGCGGTGGTCGCCGACACGCCGCTGCTCAAGGCGGCGACGGTGCGCCTCACCGGCGACCGGCTGGTGCTGTCGCTGCCCGCCGGGGCCCTGTTCGCCGACGGCGGCGTCGCCATCGCTCCCGCCGCGCGGCCGGTGCTGTCGTCGATCGGCGAGGTTCTGAACGGCCTCGCCAACCAGATCGCGGTGGCCGCCCATACCTCGCCGATGGCCGAAGGCGGCGGCGCCTATGGGTCGAACTGGGAATTCTCGCTCGCCCGCGCCGGGGCGGTGGCCAACCATCTGCGCGGCGTCGGGGTGCGCCAGACGATCCGCGTCTACGGTCTGGCGGACGCGCGTTTCGGCGATCTGCCCGAAGTCCCTGCCGCCGAACGCTTGGTTTTGGCGCGTCGCGTCGATATTGTGATCCTGCCCGGTTGGAGACGGGAATGATGGGGGGGGCGGATCCTGTTGCGTGGCGTTGTTCTGGCGGTTCTGCTGCTGTGGGGGATGGGTCTTCCGGCGGCGGCGCAAAGCCTTGAGATGCGGGCCGGGGTGCACGAAGGTTTCGGGCGCCTGGTTTTCGAATGGCCGCAGCCGGTGGGGCACACCGCGCGCATCGAAGGCGACCGCCTGATCGTTTCCTTCGACCGCGCGGTGGAGTCCGACCCGGCGGTTCTGGTGTCGCGTCTGCCGACCTATCTGCGCGCGGCGCGACGCGAGGATGGCAACCGCCGCATCGTCTTCGATCTGCGCGGCGACCATACCCTGCGGACGCGGAATTTCGGCGCGTCGGTGGTTCTCGATCTGGTCGAGGTTCGGGGCGCGCCGCCCGCCGCTTCTCCTTCCGGCCAGCCCGCCGTCGCCCCGCCCGCCGGGGCGGTGCCGGTGCGGGTCGGCGCCCACCCGGACTACACCCGGCTGGTCTTCGACTGGCCGCGCGCCACCGGCTATGCGGTGTCGTTCGAGGACGGCCGCGCCTTCGTCCGTTTTGAATCCCCCGGTCGCATCGATCTTGCCCGTCTGCGCGCCCAATTGCCCGCCGCCTTGAAGTCGGTGCGCGAGGACGACCGCAATCCGCTGGTGGTGTCGCTGCCCGCCGCTGCCCTGCCCAAGCATTTCCGGGTGGGCGCGAACGGCATCGCCATCGACGTGCCGACCCGCGCCACCGCCGCGCCGCCCGCCGCCAAGGAGCCACCCGCGCCGCCCGCCGCCAGGGCGAAGGGCGGCGAGCCCGCCAAACCCGCCGCCGTTCCGGTCGCCAAGGTGGAAACCGTGCCGGTCGCCCCGACGGAGGCCGGGCGGGTGGTCAGCTTGAGCTTTTCGTGGGACCAGCCGACCGGGGCGGCGGTGTTCCGCCGCGCCGGGTACGTCTGGATCGTCTTCGACCGGCCCCATTCGGTCGATCTTGCCCTGATGCGCCGGATGGGCAAGGGCGTGGTCGACGACATCGAACAGTTCCCCAGCGGCCGCGCCACGGTGGTCCGTCTGGTGGTGCAACCGGGCTACAACCCCAGCCTGCGCCGCGAAGGGTTGCTCTGGATCGTCGATTTCATGTTGCAGCCGCTGCGCCCGATGCGTTCCATCGACGTCATTCCGCAACTGACCGCGCCGGGCGGGCCGCGCCTGTTCCTGCCGATGAACGAGGGCGGCGCGCCGCTCGCCCTGGTCGATCCGGAGGTTGGCGATACCCTGTGGGTGGTGCCGGTGATTCCGCTCGGCTACGGCGTCGCGCCGGAACGCCGCACCATCGATGCGATTCTGCCGACGACCGCGCAGGGGGTGGTGGTGCCGCGCGCCGACGAGGTGGAGGTGGTCTCCGGACGCACCGGCATCGAGGTGACGCGCAAGGGGGGGATGCGCCTGTCGGGTCAGGCGTCCTCGGCGGTGGCGCTGGAGGCCGAGGTCTCCGACACGCCGTTGTCCAAGGCCTTCGACCTTAAGGCCTGGATTCGCGGCGGCGAGGAGGCCTTCGTCGAGGACCAGCTCCGCCTGATCGGCGCGGTGGTCGCCGCTTCCGACGATCGCCGCAACCGGGCGCGGATGGACCTGGCGCGGTTCTATTTCGCGCACGGCCTGGGGGCCGAGGCGCTGGGCGTGCTGAAGGTGGTCTCCGCCGACGATCCTCAGGCGCAGAACCTGCCCGAATTCCTGTCGGTGCGTGGCGGCGCGGCCTTCCTGCTGCACCGTCCCGCCGACGCGGTGCGCGATCTGGGGCACGAGGTCCTGGGCGGCTCGGCGGAGGCGAAGTTCTGGCGCGCTCTGGCGGCGCTGGAAGGCGAGGACAAGGACGCCAAGGCCGAGGCGGTGCTGGTGGCGCGCGCCTCCGCCCCGCTGCTCAAGGACTATCCGCCGCGTCTGCGCTCCCGTCTGGCGCTGGCCGCCGCCCAGGCGCTGGCCGACGCCGGCGACGACGTCGGGGTGCGCAATTTCCTGGAAATCGCCAAGCGCGACGACCTGACCACCGCCGAACGGGCCGAGACCGCCTATCTGACCGGGCGGATGAACGCCGCCTCGGGCGCCCTGGAAACCGCGATCGACGACTGGACGAAGGCGGAAGAGATGATGGTCCGCCCCTTCCGGGCGCGCGCCGCCTTCGACCGCATCATCCTGATGCGCAAGATGGGCAAGATCACCGACGACGAGGCGATCGACGGCCTGGACCGCCTGCGTTTCGCCTGGCGGGGCGACGATTTCGAATACAATCTGCTGAAGACCCTGGCCGAGATGCAGTTGAAGGCGAAGCGCTATAGCGACGGCCTGCGGGTGCTGAAGCAGATGGCCGGCTATTTCCGTCAGACCGCCGGGGTCAAGGACATCGCCGAGCTGATGCGCACCACCTTCCGCGAACTGTACCTGAACGACCGCGCCGACGACATGCCGCCGGTGCGCGCCATCGCCCTGTTCGAGGAATTCCGCGAACTCACTCCGCCCGGTGCGGAGGGCGACGAGATGATCCGCAAGCTCGCCGACCGGCTGGTCGCGGTGGATCTTCTCGATCAGGCGGCGCAGCTTCTGGAGCATCAGGTGGACACCCGCCTGTCGGGCGCCGAAAAAAGCCGCATCGGGGTGCGCCTTGCCCTGGTCCACCTGTTGAACAAGAAGCCGGCCCTGGCCCTGGCCGCCCTGAAAAAGGGCGAAACCCCGGAGATGCCGCCGGAGATGCGCCGTCAGGCCGACCAATTGCGCGCCCGCGCGCTAGCCGACCTGGATCAGTCGGACCGGGCGTTGCAGATCGTCGCCGCCGACATGAGCGACGACGCCAACCTGCTGAAGGCGGAAATTCAGTGGCGGCGCAAGGATTGGGTGGGCGCGGCGGAGGCCCTGTCGCGCACCGTGCGCGCCCCCGAACCGGGCAGCCAGATGCCGGCCGAGATGCGCCAGCGGGTGCTGCAATGGGTGACCGCGCTGCGCCTGTCCGACCAGCGGCGCGAGATCGCGCAGCTGCGCCGCGATTACCTGCCGTTCATGAACGCGACGCCGGAATTCGACGCCTTCAACCTTCTGACCAACCGGGCGCAGGCCGGTCTGATCGACATGGCGGCGGTCGAGGAGCAGATCAAGCAGGCGGAAAACTTCCGTTCCTTCATGGCCGAATACAAGGCGCGGATGAAGGCCGCGGGCTTAAGCGGCATCAACTGACGCCAACCCGCAGGCTTCGGAGCGCCGATCCGCGACACCAGGGATCGTGTCCTCCTGCTTGCGCCCCCCCCAGGGGTGGGGGTGCGCATGATTTTTCTTGCGTTCCCTGGCTTTTGCCCGCAAAAACCCTACTTCCAGAAAATGTCTGGTCCATCTGCTGGTTAGGAGTGGGGAATCATGCAAAGTGCTTCTCTCGCGGCCCAACTGGGGATGAACTCGGAAGCGGTTCTGAGAGACTCCCGAAATGGTGCGCGTAACAATACCGCGGCGAAACCCGCGGCGGTTCGTCTGTGGCCGGTCATCGACAACGGCAACGATTACTTCGTGGAACGGAACGGCGTCAAATTCGCCGGGACGCACCTGATCGTCGATTTGTGGGGGGCGACCAATCTCGATCGTCTGGATCTGATCGAAAAGACCCTGGAAACCGCAGCGGAAGATGCCGGCGCGACCATTCTGCATACCCATCTGCACCACTTCAGCCCCAACGGCGGCGTATCCGGGGTGGTGGTTCTGGCGGAAAGCCATATCTCGATCCACACGTGGCCGGAACGCAACTATGCCGCTCTTGATATCTTCATGTGCGGCTCCTGCGATCCGTACCGATGCCTTCGCCATCTGCGCGAGGCTTTCCATCCCGAGCATGTCACCCTGAACGAGCATAAGCGCGGGATGACGACGTGGTGACCGGCGCTTCCGGATACGCCGAGGCCTTGCATCCCGGTTGGGGGCAGGCCTTCGGCGAGGTGCGCCCGCTTCATGCCGAGGTCACGCCGTTTCAAAGGCTGGAGGTGTTTTCCACCCCTCGCTTCGGAACCGTGCTGGCCCTGGACGGAGTGATTCAGACGACCACGGCGGACGAATTCATCTATCACGAGATGATGGTCCATCCGCCGCTGGTCGCCCATGGCGCGGCGCGCCGGGTGCTGATCGTCGGGGGCGGAGACGGGGGCTGCCTGCGCGAGGTTCTTAAGCGTCCGGTGGAGGGAGTCACCCTGGTCGAGATCGACGCCGCCGTGATCGCCGCGTCCCGGCGTTTTCTGCCCGGCTTGTCGGCGGGGGCATTCGACGATCCCCGGGCGCGGGTGACGGTGGGCGACGGCCTGGCCTTCGTTGCCGCGACCGACGAACGGTTCGACGTGATCGTCGTCGATTCAACCGATCCGGAAGGCCCGGGCGAGGCCTTGTTCGCCGAAGCCTTCTATGCCGATTGCGCCCGGATTCTCAATCCCGGGGGGATTCTGGTGGCGCAGTGCGGGGTTCCCTTCCTGCAACCCGCCGGGGTGACCGCCAGTTTTCGCCGGATGCGCTCGGCGTTCGCCGACGTAACCTTTACGGTCTGCGCGGTTCCCACCTATGTCGGCGGCCTGATGGCCCTGGGCTGGGCTTCCGCCGATGCCGCCTTGCGAAGGCGGACGGTCGCGCGCCTGCGCGCCGCCTCGCGCGGCCTGTCCACCCGCTATTATTCCCCCGACGTTCATCTGGCGGCGTTCGCCCTGCCGGGGTACATTCGGGAACTGTTGATACCCTGACCCGTGCGAAGACGCGGGCGGGTGGGGCCGCGTAGAAGCGGAATCGAGAGGCAAGGAGACTTTTTGATGCTGCACAAGTCGATTTTCGGCGGCGTCTTGGCCGTCTGTCTGATCGCGGGACAGGCGCGGGCCGAGACCCTGGTCGCCATCGCCGGTCCGATGAGCGGTCAGTATGCGTCCGCCGGGGACCAGATCCGCATGGGCGCGGAACTCGCCATCGCCGAAATCAACGCCAAGGGCGGCGTGCTGGGCGAAAAGCTGAAACTGCTGGTGGGCGACGACGCCTGCGATCCGAAGCAGGCGGTGGCGGTGGCCAACCGCATGGCGACCAGCGGCATCGTCTTCATGCACGGGCACTGGTGTTCCAGTTCGACCATTCCGGCCTCCGACATCTACAACGAGGCGGCGATTCCGATGGCCACCGTCTCGACCAATCCCCTGGTCACCGAGCGCGGCTTGAAGAACATCTTCCGCATCATGGGGCGCGACGATCAGCAGGGCCGGGTGGCGGGCGACTACATCGCCGCCCACTTCGCCAAGGACAAGGTCGCGGTGATCGACGACAAAAGCGCCTACGGCAAGGGCCTGGCCGGGGAAATGGCCAAGGCGATGAAGGCGAAAGGGGTGGTTCCGGCGATCGAGGAATCGATCACCGCCGGGGAACGCGACTATTCCAGCCTGGTCACCAAGCTGAAGGCGGCGGGGGTCAAGGTGATGGCCTATGGCGGCTATCACACCGAGGTCGGGCTGATCGTCCGTCAGGCGAAGCAGGCGGGGCTGGACCTGATGGTGATGGGCGGCGACACCATGACTAATTCCGAACTCGCCAGCATCGTCGGTCCCGCCGCCAACAACGTGCTGTTCACCTTCTCCCCCGATCCGCGCAAGACCGCCTCCGCCCAGCCGGTGGTGGACGCCTTCCGCAAGAAGGGGATGGAGCCCGAAGGCTACGTCCTCTATGCCTATGCCGCGATGCAGATGTTCGAACAGGCGGCGGTCCGGGCGAAGAGCGTGAAATACCAGCCGCTGCGCGACGCGATGGCGAAGGGAAGCTTCGATACGGTGATCGGGCCGCTGTCCTTCGACGCCAAGGGCGACCTCAAGGTGCCGGGCTTCGTCGTCTATCGCTGGAAGACCGGCGCCTACGACGCGGTGGAATGATCCGGGTGACGGAAGAATACGGAAGGCCGGGGATTTCCCCGGCCTTTTTTATGGCGCGAAGCTCTGCACCAGCGATCCGGCGATCAGGTACCAGCCGTCGATCAGGACGAAGAAGATCAGCTTGAAGGGCAGGGCCAGCATCACCGGCGGCAGCATCATCATGCCCATCGACATCAGGACCGAGGCCACCACCATGTCGATGATGATGAACGGCAGATAAAGCAGGAAGCCGATCTCGAAGGCGCGGCGCAGTTCGCTGATCATGAAGGCGGGGATCAGCGCCTGGAAGGGCATGGCCTCGGGCGCGGTGCCCTCGGGCACCTTGGTCAGATCGACGAACAGGGACAGGTCGTGTTCGCCGACGTTCTTCATCATGAAGTCGTGGAACGGCTTGGCGGCGCGTTCCAGCGCCTCGCCCTCGGAAATCTCCTCGTTGATCAGGGGGCGCACTCCCTGCTCCCACGAGCGTTCCAGGGTCGGCGTCATGACGAAGAAGGTCAGGAACATCGCCAGGGACAGCAGCACCATGTTGGGCGGCGTGGTGTTGGTGCCGATCGCCTGACGCAGCATCGACAGCACCACCGCGATGCGGGTGAACGAAGTCACCATCAAGAGGATGCCGGGGGCGAGGCTCAAGACGGTGATCAGCAGGAACAGCTGGATGACCCGGGCGGCGGTGCTGCCGCCGCCTTCGCCGCCCAGGTTGATCGACACCGATTGCGCCAGGGCGGCGTCGGATGCGCCGAGCAGCAGGATCGCGGCGAGCGGCAGTCCGAAGGCGAGGCCGCGGCGGAGGCATCGGATCATGGCGCGTCCTCCGGATCGATGCGCTGGCCGGGGCGCAGGATGCGCGCGCCGGTCCTGCCGCTGTCCGGGATGACGTCGCGGAAGCGCACCCGCTCCAACGGATCCTCGGCGTCGGCGGCGTCGGCCTCGATGCCGCTTTCGACGACCAGGTCGCGGTTGCCGCCGATCAGCAGCAGGTGCTGCGTCCGGTCGCGTCCGACCAGAACCAAACGCCGCTGCGAGTCGATCGGGCGGACTTCCAGAATCGTCAGGCGGCGGGATTTCGCCGCGCCGCGCGGACCGCCGAGACCGAAGCCGATGCGCCGCGCCAGCCAGGTGGCGATCAGGATCAGGCCGACCACCAGCCCCAGCACGGCGGTCAGCCGCATCAGCATGGCGCCGTCGATCATCGAGTCAGCGGTCACGGGCGAAGGACTCCCTCGAGGAAGCGGGCCTGACCGTCGGCGCGCCGACGGCTGGCGAGGATTCTTGTATAGGAGGTCAGGTCCGCGTCAAGGGCGTGCAGCGCGAAGGCCGCCTGCCGCCGTTTGTCGTTGGGGACGCGGGTGGCGAGGGCGCACAGCGAGGCGATCTCCTCGGGGAATCGGGAGAGGCTGAGCACGTCGCCCTTCACCAGGGCGCGATTGGCCTCGTCGATGTGGCGACGCAACGCCTGAATGCGGATGATCATTTCGGAATAGGGGGTGGCGGTCATGGCGTCGCCTTTTCCTCTCGTGCGGGAAGGATCGGTACGCCGTTGGCGCGGTAGACGTAGGCGAGAATCTCGGCCACGGCGGCGAAGGCTTTCAGCGGGATTTCCGTATCGACGTCGATGGCGGCCAGGATTTCCGCCAGGTCCGCGTCCTCGCGCACCTTGATGCCGTTGGCGAAGGCAAGCGCCAGGATCCGTTCGGCGATCGCGCCGCGCCCCGAGGCGACGACCTTCGGCGCGGCGTCGCTCGCCTGGTCGTAGGAAAGGGCGATCGCCAACTGGTCCATGTCGTGGGCCGGGGCTTCGGGCTTCGCGGTGCGGTCGCGCGGGGTGCGTGCGGGCATGGCGGAACGGTTCCGTAAACGTCGAATCGAGCCTCCAGTATTCCTCTCCCCCATGAAAAAACCCTTAATGCGCGGGGCGTTCGGCTTTTACCGATTGTTAAAGGGAAGGCGGGATACTGACCCTGGATCGGAGTCGGGGGCCGAAGGTGGCCCGCGATCCGGATGGAGTGGAGGCGGACGTTTCATGGACCTTCAGAACCTGACGTTCTTCCAGATCGCGCAGGAGCGCATGGACTGGCTGGCGCAGCGGCAGAAAGTGGTGTCGCAGAATCTCGCCAACGCCAACACCCCCGGCTATGCGGCGAAGGATCTGAAGCCGATCGACTTCAAGGACACCCTGTCGCGCGCCCTGTCCAAGGATACCCAGTCGGTGGCGGTGGCGCGCACCGATCCGGCGCACCTGACCGGCGGCCTGCCGAGAAGCGGTCCCTACCGGGTGGAAACCGTGCGCCGTCCCTTCGAATACACCCTGGACAAGAACGGGGTGGACGTCGAGGAACAGATGGAAAAGGCGGCGAGCAACCGGTCCCAGTACGAACTGGCGTCCAATCTGGTGATGAAGAACATCGCCCTGATCCGCACCGCGCTCGGGCGCGGCGGGTCGTGATGGCGTGAAGGAGCGGCGCGATGGATGACCTGATGGCCAGCACCAAGATTTCGACTTCGGGGATGAAGGCGCAGGCGACGCGTCTGCGCGTGGTTTCGGAAAACATCGCCAACGCCGACTCGGTGGGAACCAATCCGGGCGAGGCCCCCTATCGCCGCAAGACGTTGTCGTTCAAGAGCGAGTTGAATCGCGAGGTCGGTGCCAACATGGTCAGGGTGAACAAAATCGCGGCGGACAAAAGCGACTTCGAAAAGCGCTACGATCCGGCGCATCCGGCGGCGGGAACGGATGGCTACGTGCAGCTTCCCAACGTCAATCCGCTGGTCGAGATGATGGACATGCGCGAGGCGCAGCGCGGCTACGAGGCCAACCTCAACGCCATGCAGATCAGCCGTCAGATGATTTCGAAGACCGTGGACATGCTGAAGTGACGGTCCGCCGTTTCCCCCCGCAGCAAGAAGGATAAGGCGCGATGACGGTTTCGATGAACACGGCCCTCAATGCCTATCGCAGCGCGGCGAACGCCGCGAGTTCGGCGGCCTTAAGCGAAACCGGCGGCGACGCGGCGACGGTCCGCCCCGGCCAAGCCTTCGCCGACCTGATCAAGGACAACCTGTCCGAGGCGGTCGCCGCGGGTAAGAAGAGCGAGCAGATGAGCGTCCTTGCCCTTCAGGGCAAGGCCGACTTGCGCGACGTGGTCAACGCCGTGGCGAATGCCGAAACCGCCTTGCAGACGGTGGTCGCGGTGCGCGACAAGGTCTTGTCGGCGTATCAGGAAATCCTCAAGATGACGATCTGACGCGGCATCGGACGTCTTTCATGAATGAAGCCCAGGTTCTGGAGATCGCGCGCGAGACGGTGCTGACCCTGGTCATGGTGTCGGCGCCGGTGCTGTTGGTCGGCATGGCGATCGGCCTGGTCATCTCGCTGTTCCAGACCTTGACCCAGATCCAGGAAATGACCCTCACCTTCGTGCCCAAGGTGCTGGTGGTGTTCGTTTCCCTGATCCTGCTGCTGCCCTTCATGTTCCACGAGATCAAGATTTTCAGCGAGCATCTGTTCGATCTGATCATCGCGCCGCGATAGGTGGCGGCGATGCTGGAACAACTCCTCGCTCTCGATATCTACCGTCTGGCGATGGTGTTCGCCCGCTTGAGCGGCGCCTTCATCGCCCTGCCCGGTTTCGCCGCCACCTATATCTCGGCGCGGGTGCGGCTGTTCATCGCCCTGGGGGTCAGCATCTCGCTGCTGCCGCTGCTGGTCGATCTGTTGCCGCCGCCGCCCGGTTCGGTGGGGGAACTGTTCCGGTTGATGGTCTACGAGTTGACGGTCGGGGTGTTCGTCGGGGTGCTGGCGCAGACGTTGTTGTCCGCGCTGCATTTCGCGGGCACCGTGGTCGGCGTGTCCTCCGGCCTGGCCAATGCCTTCGTCTTCGATCCTGTCAGCGAGTCGCAGGGCGCGATGGTCACCGGGTTCTTCAATCTGGTGGCGCTGGTCCTGATTTTCGTCACCGGCACCCACATGCTGATGCTGGAGGCGGTGGCCGAGACCTTCACCCTGTTTCCGCCGGGCGGGGTGCTGCCGATTTCCGACATGGCGGACTATCTGGCCCGCACCCTGGCGCGCAGCTTTTCGATCGGCCTGCGCCTGGCTTCGCCGTTTCTGGTGTTTTCGATCGTCTTCCAGACCGCGATGGGGGTCACCGCCCGTCTGATGCCGCAGATGAACGTCTTTTTCGTCGGTCTGCCGATGCAGATTCTGCTCGCCTTGGGTCTGGTGATGCTGATTCTGCCGACCCTGATGCTGTGGCTGGTCCACCACTTCGAAGGCGGCCTGCGCGCCTTCGTCGCGGGGGGGTGAACGATGTCGGAAGAAGACGACGCCTCAAAAACCGAAGAACCCACGGGAAAACGCATCGAAAAGGCGCGGGAGGAAGGCAACGTCCCGATCTCCCAGGAAGTCAAAAGCCTGCTGATGCTGGTCGGCGGCGTCATCGCGGTCGGCATGTTCTCGCCGATGATCGCGCGCGACATCAAGACCACGCTGACTCCCTTCATCGCCAAGCCGCACGAGATGCCCACCGATTTCGAGGGGCTGCGCGCCCTGATCAGCGGCACCCTGGCCGAGGTCGGGCTGATCCTGCTGTTACCGATCGCGGTTCTGATGGTCCTGGCGGTGCTGTCGGTGACCGGGCAGGTGGGGTTCGTCTATTCGCCGAAACGCGCCGCCCCCAGCCTGGACAAGCTCAGCCTGATCAAGGGGATCAAGCAGTTCTTCTCGATCCGCCGGGTGGTCGAACTGCTCAAGAGCCTGGTCAAGCTGGCGCTGGTGGTGGCGGCGCTCGGCTTCGTGGTGTGGCCGCGCCTGTCCTGGATTCTGCGCCTGCCGGAAATGGAAACCGAGGCGATGCTGCTCCAGGTCCGCGTCGTCATCCTGCTGCTCGTCGCCACGGTGGTGGCGGTGATGCTGGCGGTGGCCGGCGCCGACATGTTCTACACCCGCTATCAGAGCCACAAGAAGCTCAAGATGACCAAGCAGGAGGTCAAGGACGAACACAAGCAGTCGGAAGGCGATCCTCAGGTCAAGTCGCGCATCCGCTCGATCCGCATGGAACGCTTTCGCAAGCGGATGATGGCGGCGGTGCCGCACGCCGACGTGGTGATCACCAATCCGACCCACTTCGCGGTGGCCTTGAGCTACAAGATGGAGGACATGGCCGCGCCGAAGGTGGTGGCCAAGGGCGCCGACCTGATCGCCAAGAAGATCCGCGAGATCGCCGAGGAACACGAGGTTCCGATCGTCGAGAATCCGCCGCTCGCCCGTGCTCTTTACGCCTCGGTCGAGGTCGATCAGTTCATCCCGCCCGAGCACTACCGCCCGGTGGCCGAGGTCATCGGCTATGTCATGAAGCTGAAGAAAAAATCGCGCTGACAGGGACTTCGTGGCCTGCCACACTGGCGGTTCGGGCGGCAACCGGAGCCAAAGATGAAGGGATTCAGTACGTGGGGCGCCCTGATCGTGGTGCTGGGCTTCGGGGTGACCTTGAGCGGCGCCACCGGCAGCGGCGTCGCCGCCTGGACGATGGCGGCGGGCGCCGGCCTGGGGGTTCTTGGCGCCGCCCTGATGCTGCGCGAGGCGGCCTCGTGGCAGGCGCGGCTCGGCCGCGCCGAGGCGCTGCAATCCTGTCTGGACCGTGACAAGCGGGCCTTGCGCGCGGTGGACGCGGCGGGGCGCACCGTCGCCGCCAACGCCGAGGGCCGCCGCTTCTGGGGCGACGCCGATCCCTTGAGCGTGCTGGCGGCGCGGCTGGCCGACACCGAACCCGATCGCGAGGCGTTGGAACGTCTGCGCGGCGCCTATGCCGCCGGTCTGGACGCGGCGCAGGAGCTTTCCCTGAAGCCGGTGCGCGACGAGCGCCTGGGCAGCCGCGATTGGGTGCGGGTCGAGGTGCGCGCCCTGGCGCAGCCGCCGGGGGGCAGGCTGCTCGTCGCCGCCGATGTCTCCGCCCGCCGCGCGGTGGAGAACGTGCTCAAGGGCGAGCGCGAGTATTTGAGCGACTTTCTCGACTTTCTGCCGGTCGGGGTGTACGCGCTGTCCGCCGGGCAGACCTTCCGCTACGTCAACCAGACCCTGGCGGAGTGGCTGGGGTTCACCCCCGACGCGCTGGTCGGCCAGTCCCTGTCCGGAGTTCTGGCGGAAGGCTCGGCGCGGCCGGAACTGGATGGCGCGTGGCGCGGCCTGGTGCGCTTTCGCGGACCGCGCGGCGGCGGATTTTCCGCTCTTCTGGTCCATTCCCTCGCCGACGAGAACGACGAAACCCTGACCCGCGCCGTGGTGGTGCGCGACGCCGGGGACGCCGCCGCCGAATCCGGCATCGCCAGCCAGTTCAGCCGCCTGGTCTTCGACGAAGCGCCGGTCGGCATCGCGGTGGTCGATGTCGGCGGCCTGCCCTATCCGATGCTCGCCGACGCCAACGAGACCCTGGCGGCGATGCTGGGCCGGTCGCGCGACGATCTGGTCGGCCTGAAGCTGGAGGAACTGGTCGATCCGGCGATGCGCGCCGATCTGGCGGAAGTGTTCGTCCGCGCCGCCTCGGGCCAGCCGGTGGCGCCGCTGGAGGTCCGTCTGGACACGCCGCGCGACCTGGTCGCCATGCTGTTCATCCGTCCGCTGTTCGACGACGCGGCGGAAGGGGACGGGGACGCGCCCGCCCGGCAACTGATCCACGTCATCGACACCACCGACCGCCGCGCCCTGCAAATCCAGACCGCCCAGGCGCAGAAGATGCAGGCGATGGGCCAATTGGCGGGCGGCGTGGCGCACGACTTCAACAATCTTCTGACCGCGATGATCGGTTTCTGCGATTTGCTGCTGCAACGCCACGGGCCGGGCAGCGCCTCGTTCACCGACATCATGCAGATCAAGCAGAACGCCAACCGCGCCGCCAATCTGGTGCGGCAGTTGCTGGCCTTCTCGCGCCGCCAGCCGTTGCTGCAGCGCTTCGTCAAGGTGCCGGACGCGCTGGCCGAGCTTTCCCACCTGCTGCGTCGGTTCCTCGGCGAGACCATCGAACTGAATCTGATCCACGGTCGCGACGTCGGCTATGTGCGGGTCGATCCCGGCCAGTTCGATCAGGTGATCATCAACCTCGCGGTGAACGCCCGCGACGCCATGATCGGCGGCGGCACCCTGTCCATCCGCACCGAGGCGCGGCACCTCTCCGAACCGCGGAAGGTGGGGGCGGAAACCGTGGCTCCCGGCCACTACGTGGCGATCGAGGTGGCGGACACCGGCACCGGCATCGCCAAGGAAGACATCCCGCGCATCTTCGAGCCCTTCTTCTCGACCAAGGCGGGATCGGCGGCGGCGGGAACCGGGCTGGGGCTGTCCACCGTCTACGGCATCGTCCGCCAGACCGAGGGCACGGTGACGGTGGAAAGCAGGAAGGGCGAGGGGGCGACCTTCACCCTCTATCTGCCGCGCTTCGACGAGGCGGCGGTGCGCGCCCGCGCCGCCTCGGCGCAGCCCGCCGCGACCGAGGAAAAGGAAGCCGATGAGCGTCCGCTCGCCCTGCCCGAGGGCAAGGTGGTGCTGATCGTCGAGGACGAGGACGCGGTGCGGATGTTCTCCGCCCGCGCCCTTAAGGCCAAGGGCTATACGGTGCTGGAGGCCGCCGACGGCGAACAGGCGATTGCCCTGCTTCAGGACCACGACGAGGTCGATGTGCTGATTACCGACATGGTGATGCCGGGAATGGACGGCGCGACCCTGGCCCGTCTGGTGCGGCAGGAATATCCCTCGATCCGGGTGATCCTGATGTCCGGCTATTCCGAGGACATCGCCTCCGACGACCTGGCGGATTCTCCCGACGTGCTGTTCCTCGCCAAGCCGTTCTCCCTGGACGCGCTCGCCGCCAAGGTGGCGGAGGCCACCGCCGTTCCCTGATGTCGCATGTTCCGCTTACGTTCTTTTCTCTGGACGACCGGAACAAAACATGATCAGATGGCGCGGCATGAAGGGACGTTGTGCCACCGCAGCGAAATATGGGATAACGAGGCTCGGCCATGATGCAAACCGTTCTTCGCCTGGTGGATAAGGAAACCATGGACAAACAGAAGGCTTTGGAAGCGGCGGTGACGCAGATCGAGCGCAACTTCGGCAAGGGCTCGATCATGCGTCTCGGTCAGCACGAGAACGCGGTGGATATCGAGGCGATCTCCACCGGATCCCTGGGACTCGATCTGGCGCTCGGCATCGGCGGCCTGCCGCGCGGGCGCATTGTCGAAATCTATGGCCCGGAAAGCTCGGGCAAGACCACCCTGGCCCTGCACGTCATCGCCGAGGCGCAGAAAAAGGGCGGCACCTGCGCCTTCGTCGATGCCGAACACGCCCTCGACCCGTCCTATGCGCGCAAACTGGGGGTCAATCTCGACGATCTTCTGATCTCCCAGCCCGACGCCGGGGAACAGGCGCTGGAAATCACCGATACCCTGGTGCGCTCCGGCGCGGTGGACGTTCTGGTGGTCGATTCGGTGGCCGCCCTGACGCCGCGCACCGAATTGGAAGGCGAGATGGGCGACTCCCACGTCGGCCTGCAAGCCCGCCTGATGAGCCAGGCGCTGCGCAAGCTGACCGGCTCGGTCTCCCGCTCCAACACCCTGGTCATATTCATCAACCAAATCCGGATGAAGATCGGCGTGATGTTCGGCAATCCGGAAACCACCACCGGCGGCAACGCGCTGAAGTTCTATGCCTCGGTGCGGCTGGACATCCGGCGCATCGGTCAGGTCAAGATCAAGGACGAGGTCACCGGCAACCAGACCCGGGTGCGCGTGGTCAAGAACAAGGTCGCGCCGCCGTTCAAGACCGTGGAATTCGACATCGATTACGGCGTCGGCATCTCCAAGACCGGCGAGCTTCTGGACCTTGGCGTGCAGGGCGGGCTGATCGACAAGTCCGGCTCGTGGTTCTCGTACAAGGACCAGCGCATCGGCCAGGGCCGCGACAACGCCAAGTCGTTCCTTAAGGACAATCCGGCGATCGCGGCGGAAATCGAGGGCGCGGTGCGCGCCAACGCCGGCCTGATCGTCGAGGCGATGCTGACCGACACCACCGAACCGGCGGACGAGCCGTAGGATCGGGAAAACCAGGCCGGGGGCTTTGCCCCCGGACCCCATCGGGATCGCAGACCCCGAACTCCAGTCTTTTTTCGTCGCGCAAGCGACTGTTGTCCTTCACGCCGCGTGATCGTCTTATCGCGCACCACGCAAAAACCGAAACGAACGGGGTCTGGGGACCACGGAGAAAGCCGAAGGCTTTCGTAGGGACGTCGCCAAAGGCGGCGGTCCGAGGCGAAGCCGAGGATGAGGAAAATGCAACAAGCGTTTTCCGAGCTAGTCCCCAGCGGGGTTCGGGGCAGCGCCCCGATCTTGTTTTCAAAGGGAATTCGACATGAAACTGGGATACGTCATTCTGTACGTGCCGGACGTTCGCGCTGCCGTCGGCTTATATGAACGCGCCTTCGGCTTATCGCCGCGCATGGTCACCGAGTGCGGCAATTTCGGCGAAATGGACACCGGCGCGACGTCGCTGGCCTTCGCCGCCGAATCCCTGCTGGAAGGCGAGAACCTGGGCTTCCGCCCCCTGCGTCCGGAGGAGTCTCCCCCCGGCGCGGAGATCGCCCTGCTGACCGACGACGTCGCCGCCGCGCTCGATCGCGCCGTCGCCGCCGGGGCGGTCCTGGTCAAGCCTCCGGAAGACAAGCCCTGGGGGCAGACCGTCGCCTATGTGCGCGACCCGCACGGCTTTCTGGTCGAGCTCTGCACCCCGGTCGGGTGATCGTTCCGGTTTTCCCGCCGGGTTCCGGCGAAATTTTTGACTTCCTCCGGGACGCGCGATACACAAGTCCTTCGCTTCGCGGAAGGCCGGAAGGCGTCCGGGGGCCGGGTCGAACATTTGTGCCGGTGAAAACGCCATGACCACCACCACCAACGATATCCGTTCCGCTTTCCTGAACTTCTTCAAGGATCACGGACATCAGATCATCGAGTCCTCGCCGCTGGTGCCGCGCAACGATCCGACCCTGTTGTTCACCAACGCGGGGATGGTGCAGTTCAAGAACGTCTTCACCGGGGCGGAACACCGGCCCTATTCCCGCGCCACCACCTCGCAGAAGTGCGTGCGCGCCGGGGGCAAGCACAACGACCTGGACAACGTCGGCTATACCGCGCGGCATCACACCTTTTTCGAGATGCTGGGCAACTTCTCGTTCGGCGACTATTTCAAGGCCGACGCCATCGATTTCGCCTGGACCCTGATCACCAAGGACTTCGGCCTGCCGAAGGATCGGTTGCTCGCCACCGTCTTCGCCGAGGACGACGAGGCCTTCGATCTGTGGAAAAAGGTGGCGGGCCTGCCCGAATCCCGGATCATCCGCATCCCGACCTCCGACAATTTCTGGTCGATGGGCGACACCGGCCCCTGCGGCCCCTGCTCGGAAATCTTCTTCGACCACGGGCCGGACATCGCGGGTGGCCCGCCCGGCAGCCCGGATCAGGACGGCGACCGCTTCATCGAGATCTGGAACTTGGTGTTCATGCAGTACGAACAGCAGGCCGACGGCAGCCGCGTGGCTCTACCCAAGCCCTCGATCGATACCGGCATGGGGTTGGAACGGGTCACCGCCGTCTTGCAGGGCAAGCACGACAACTACGACATCGACCTGATGCGCTTCCTGATCGAGGCCTCGGCGCATGCCTCGGGCGTCGATCCGGACGGTCCGCACAAGGTGTCGCACCGCGTCGTTGCCGACCATCTGCGCTCCGCCGGGTTCCTCATCGCCGACGGCGTGCTGCCGTCCAACGAAGGGCGCGGCTACGTGCTGCGCCGGATCATGCGTCGGGCGATGCGCCACGCCCACATGATGGGCTGCCGCGAGCCGCTGCTGCACAAGCTGGTGCGCGCCCTGGTCGCCAAGATGGGCGGCGCGTATCCCGAACTCGCCCGCGCCGAGGTGCTGATTACCGAGACCCTGAAGCTGGAGGAAACCCGCTTCAAGCAACTGCTGGAACGCGGCCTGCGCCTGCTGGAGGACGAGACCGCCGCCCTTGCCGCCGACGGCGTGCTGCCCGGCGAGGTGGCGTTCAAGCTCTATGACACCTATGGCTTCCCGCTGGATTTGACCCAGGACGCCCTGCGCGCCCGCGGCATGCGGGTGGACGAGGCGGGATTCGCCGCCGCGATGGCCAAGCAGCGCGAGGACGCGCGCAAGGCCTGGGCGGGTTCCGGCGAGGCGGCGACCGAATCGGTGTGGTTCGACCTGAAGGACAAGGTCGGGGCCACCGAGTTCTTGGGCTACGATACCGAGGATGCGGAAGGCACCGTCACCGCCCTGGTGGTGGACGGTCAGCCGGTCGCGACCGCCCAGCCCGGCGCTGTCGCGGTGCTGCTCAACCAGACGCCGTTCTATGGCGAATCCGGCGGCCAGTCGGGCGACGCGGGCGAGATCGTCTTCGCCAGCGGCGCGCGCCTGTCGGTCACCGACACCCAGAAGCGGGTCGGTTCGCTGCATGTCCACGTCGGCGTGCTGGAAGGCGGACCGATCATGGTGGGCGACGCGGCGCGCTGCATCGTCGATCATACCCGCCGCTCCGCCCTGCGCGCCCACCACTCGGCGACCCATCTGCTGCATGCCGCGCTGCGCCACCGCCTGGGCGAGCACGTGACCCAGAAGGGGTCTCTGGTGTCTTCCGACCGGCTGCGCTTCGACGTCAGCCATCCGAAACCGCTGTCGCCCGAGGACAAGGCGGCGGTGGAGGCGGAAATCAACGATCGCATCCGCGCCAATCTGGTCTCCACCACCCGCCTGATGGACCCGGAATCGGCGGTCGCGGCGGGGGCGATGGCCCTGTTCGGCGAAAAATACGGCGAGGAAGTGCGCGTGGTGTCGATGGGCGAGGGCGAGAACACCTATTCCGTCGAACTCTGCGGCGGCACCCACGTCTCCCGCACCGGCGACATCGGCCTGTTCAAGATCGTCGCCGAAAGCGCGGTGGCGGCGGGCGTGCGCCGGATCGAGGCGGTGGTCGGCGCCGCCGCCGAACACTACGTCGCCGAGCACGATGCGATCCTGGCGCGCGCCGCCGAGACCTTGAAGGCGCCGCCGACCGAACTGCCCGACCGTCTGGCGCAACTGCTGGAAGACAAGAAGCGCCTGGAGCGCGAACTCTCCGACACCCGCAAGAAGCTCGCCATGGGCGGCGCGGGCGCGGCGGAGGGGCCGAAGAGCGTTGGTGGCGTCGCCTTCGTCGGCAAGGTGCTGGAGGACGTGCCCGCCAAGGATCTGAAAGGCATGGCCGACGAGATCAAGACCCAGATCGGCTCGGGCGTCGTCGCCCTGATCAGCGTCGTCGAGGGCAAGGCTTCCCTGGTGGTCGCCGCCACCGCCGACGTCGCCGAACGCTGCAACGCCGTCGATCTGGTCCGTGCCGGGTCGGCCGCCCTGGGCGGCAAGGGCGGCGGCCGCCGCCCCGACATGGCGCAGGCGGGCGGCCCCGACGGGGCCAAGGCCGCCGAGGCGATCGCCGCGATCGAAGCCGCAATGGCGGCGAAGGCGAATTAAGGCCGGGCTCTGCCCGGACCCGCAAAGGGGCTGGCCCCTTTGAACCCATCAGTTTAAGGCCGGTGAGGGTTTCACCGGCCTTTCTTGTCTTTTGATGGCGCTTCGCGCGAAAAACAGAGGTTTATGGTGCGCGCAAGGGGTTGCGACACCTCGCGAAGGATTTTCCTTCTCTCCCCGATTTTCCCTCTTGACTTAGAGTACGCTCGAAGCTGTAGCCAAGAGAGCGTCGTGACGGAACGAGGTGGATCGTGAGAATCGGGGAGCTTGCCGCGCGCACCGGGATTTCGGCCCACACCCTTCGCTATTATGAGCGGATCGGTTTGCTGCCGCGCGCGGCGCGCGGGCTTTCCGGGCACCGGGAGTACGAGCCGTCGATCCTGGTGTGGATCGGGTTTCTCGGGCGTCTGAACACCACCGGCATGCCGATTTCCGGGATGCTGCGCTATGCCCGCCTGCGGGAGGGCGGCGCGGCGACCGTGGCGGAGCGCCGCCTGTTGCTGGAGGAGCACCGCGCCCTGGTGCGGGCCCATGTCGCCGAGCTTCAGGATTGCCTCGCCGTCCTCGACACCAAGATCGCCGGATACGCCGGCGACGCCAAGGTGGAGACGGATGATGACGCTTCAGGAAAATCGCTTCGAGAGAGGTTTGCGCGTCCTCTCGGAGGTTGACGGCAGCGCCGGGGAGAAGGTGGTGGCGAGTCTCGCCGATATCTCTCCGGACTTCGCGCGCTATCTGGTGGAGTTTCCCTTCGGCGACATTTACGCCCGCCCCGGCCTCGGCCTGCGGGAGAGGGAGATCGCCACCATCGCGGCGCTCAACGGCCTGTTCGCCGCCCGGGAGGTCTTCGCGGAAGAGGAGGGCGGCGCATGAAGCGCATCCTCGCCGCGATCGCCGCCGTTCTCGGCCTTGCCGCGACGGCCTCTGCCGCCGCCGCGCCGGAAAAACTGTGGGAGGGGTTTTCCTCCCCGGTGGGCATGGCCTTCGACGCGGGGGGGCAACCTCTACGTCGCCGAATGGGGCGCGGGGCGGGTCACCCGCGTCGCGCCGGACGGCAAGCGCAGCCTGTTCGCCGAAGTCTCCAGCCCCTCGGGGCTGGCGATCGCCGCCGATGGGGCGATCTACGTCGCCTCCTACAGCCGCGACGAGGTCGTCCGTTTCGCCCCCGATGGAGCGCGCAGCGTGTATGTCGGCGGTCTCGGCACGCCCGCCGGGCTCAGCTTCGATCTCTCCGGACGGTTGCTCATCGCGGATCGTCGCAGCAACCGGATTCTCGCCACGGCGGGGGATGGCGCGGTTCAGCCGGTGATCGACGGTCTTTCCACGCCGGTGGGGGTGGTGCAGACCGGGGACGGCGGCCATGTCGTCGCCAACATCGCGGGGGGCGTCACCGTCCTTCGCCCGGACGGTCGCCGCGTCGAGGTGCGGGAAGGCTTCCACGCCCCCGGCGTCGGTCTGGTGCGCACGCGGGAAAATCGCGTCTTCGCCGTCGATTACGGCGGCACCACGGTGCGGGAAATCCTGCCCGGGGGCGTTTCCCGCGCCGTCGCCGAGGGCCTGCGCAGTCCCGTCGGCCTCGTCGTTTCCCCGGATGGCAGGTCGCTGCTCACCGCCACCTGGGGCGACGGCGCGATCTATCGCATTCCGATCCCGGGGCGGTGAGCCCCAAGGAATCCGCGCGGAGAACCGAAAGTTAAGGGAGGTCTGGAGGGATCGAATCCCTCCAGGCTTTCTTTTCGAGACTGGGGATCACCCCATCGCCGTCTTCAGTTCGGCGTCGAGTTTTTCCAGGAACTGGGTGGTGGTCAGCCAGGGTTGTTTCGGGCCGATCAGGATGGCCAGGTCCTTGGTCATGAAGCCCGCCTCGACGGTGGCGACGCAGACCTTTTCCAGGGTTTCGGCGAAGCGGACCACTTCGGGCGTGGCGTCGAACTGGCCCCGGAACTTCAAGCCGCGAGTCCAGGCGAAGATCGAGGCGATCGGGTTGGTCGAGGTTTCCTTGCCCTGCTGGTGCAGACGGAAGTGGCGGGTGACGGTGCCGTGCGCGGCCTCGGCCTCGACGGTTTGGCCGTCGGGGGTCATCAGCACCGAGGTCATCAGGCCGAGGGAACCGAACCCCTGCGCCACCGAATCCGATTGCACGTCGCCGTCGTAGTTCTTGCACGCCCAGACGAAGCCGCCCGACCACTTCATGCAGCAGGCAACCATGTCGTCGATCAGCCGGTGCTCGTAGGTGATGCCCCTGGCCTTGAACTGGCCCGCGAATTCGGCGTCGAAGACCTCTTGGAAGAGGTCCTTGAAGCGCCCGTCATAGGCTTTCAGGATGGTGTTCTTGGTCGAAAGGTACAGCGGCCAGCCCCGCCCCAGGGCATAGTTCATGCAGGCGCGGGCGAAGCCCTTGATCGAATCGTCCTGGTTGTACATCCCCATCGCCACGCCGGGGCCGGGGAAGGTGTGGACCTCGCGGGTGATCGGCTGGCCGCCGTCGGCGGGGGTGAAGGTCATGGAAAGCTTGCCGGGGCCGGGCACGGTGAAGTCGGTGGCCTTGTACTGGTCGCCGAAGGCGTGACGACCGATCACCACCGGCTGGGTCCAGCTGGGCACGGTGCGCGGCACGTTCTTGCAGATGATCGGCTCGCGGAAGACGGTGCCGTCCAGGATGTTGCGGATGGTGCCGTTGGGCGACTTCCACATCTGCTTCAGGTTGAATTCCTTCACCCGGTCCTCGTCGGGGGTGATGGTGGCGCACTTGACGCCGACGCGGTGCTGCTTGATCGCGTTGGCGGCGTCCACCGTCACCCGGTCGGCGGTGGCGTCGCGGTTTTCCACCCCCAGGTCGAAGTACAGCAGATCGACGTCCAGATAGGGCAGGATCAGCTTGTCCTTGATGAACCACCAGAGGATGCGCGTCATTTCGTCGCCGTCGAGTTCGACGATGGAGTTGGCGACCTTGATTTTCTTCATGACGAAGGTTTCCGTTCGTGTCCGGTTGGTGCGTTCAGGGTGAGGTTGCCGCCCTGCCGGGGCGCGCCCCGGATGCGATGCGATGGACCCCAAACATAGAAGCGCGCGAGGCCGGTTTCAATGCGGTATCCCCCGGCAACGGTGGGGGTATGCGCTCTGCGCCGTTGCGCCCGGCGCGGTTCGGACGTAGGTTGACGAGGGCGTTGGATTCTCCTCGTGGGGCGGGAGGGGCCGCGCCCAGAGGTCTGCGGCGGTCTTGGGGGCACAGGTGAAGCGCGTCGGAACGTATGGGGTTGTGGTTTTGGGGTTGGCGCTGGTCGGCGCCGCCCTGTGGATGCTGCGCGATGCCGCCGACGAGGGCAAGCCGCCCGCCGCGCCTGTCGCTTCCGCGCCGACGGCGGCGCCGGAAGCGGCGGTTCCGGTGCGTCCGAGCTTCGACATCGTGCGGATCAGCCCCGAGGGCGACACCGTGATCGCCGGGCGCGCCGCGCCGGGGGCGCAGGTGGTGATCTATGACGGCGAGGTCGAGATCGGTCGCGCCAAGGCCGACGAACGCGGCGAATGGGTCTATCTGTCGGAAAAGCCGTTGCCCGCCGGAACCCGGCGCCTGAACCTGGCGGTCTTCCCCGACGGCAAGGCGGAAAACGCCCTGCGTTCGGAATCCGACGTGGTGCTGGTGGTGCCGGAACCCGGCAAGGGCGGCGTGGTGGCGGTGCAGTTGCCGCCGAAGGGCGGGGTGTCGCGGGTGTTGCAGCGGCCGGGGGATGCTCCGGCCTCGGGCCTGTCGATCGCCACGGTCGATTACGACCGCACCGGGCGGATCGGGGTTTCCGGCTCCGCCGACGCGGGGGCGCGGGTCAAGGTGTATCTGGACAACGCGGACCTGGGGCAGGCCACCGCGTCGGCCAACGGCGATTGGCGTTTGCAGGCGACCGCGCCTTTGTCCGAGGGCGAGCACGCCCTGCGCGCCGACCAGTTGGACGCGGCGGGGGCGGTGGCGAAGCGGGTGGAGGTCTCCTTCCGCATCGAGGCGGGCGACGCGCCGGCGGGCGACGTGATCATCGTCGTGCAGCCGGGCAACAGCCTGTGGCGGATCGCCCGGCGCATCTATGGCGAGGGTTTGGCCTATACGGTGATCTTCGAGGCCAACCGCAAGCAGATTCGCGATCCGGACCTGATCTATCCCAGCCAGACCTTCGTCGCCCCGAAGAAGAAATAGAAGGTCACGCCGCCGCGTGTTCCTGGATCAGGCGCAGCAGCGGCTTGTGCCAAGCGAGCGCGCGGGTCAGGCCGACCATCAGGTGCTCGGCGGAGACCGGCGCGACCAGCGGTGCTTCCGCCGAGAAGCGGACCACCCCGTCGTCGGACAGGGAAAGGCCGCCGCCCACGTCTTCCTGGATCAGGTCGATCAGCGCCAGAACGCGGTTGCGCCGCGCCTTGTCCTCGGCGGGGGGCAGGCGGGTGATTTCGCCCTCCAGCTTCAGGCGCGCCGCCTTGCCGATTTCCAGGTATCGCACCGAAAAGTCGGCGTCGAGATAGCGGAAGGTGAAGCCGACCGGCCCGCGATAGGTCATCGGCGGCTCGGGCGGCAGGAACACCACTTCGCCGTCCTCTATCCCCACCGACCGCAATTGCAGCGGCAGAACCTGTTCGCCGATCTTGACCAGTCTCGTCACAATGGAACCGCTCGAAAGAACACCACAGGGTGTAAGTCTAGCACGCGGGACCGACCCCGCCAAGCCGGGGCCTGGAGGGATTTCCGCGAAGGGCGCTTCCCCTTGAGCCCAAACATGCACTAGAGTGCGCTCGAATGAAACTGGCGGATTATGAGGGAATGGTCGATTTGTCCTGGCGGCGTTACGTGCTGCCGCCGATGCATCCGGAAGGGCGGCGCTTCGTCGCGATTTTCGCAGGCTTGACGCTGCTGCTGTGGCTCCTGTGGATGCCCCTGGGGCTGGCGGGCGCGGTGCTGACCGTGTGGTGCTTCTATTTCTTCCGCAATCCGGAGCGGGTGACCCCGGTCGGCGGGCACTGGGTGATCTCCCCCGCCGACGGCATGGTGCAGGCGATCGCCGAAGTGACGCCGCCGCCCGAGCTCGACCTGGGGGCGGAGCCGCGCACCCGCATCAGCATCTTCATGAGCGTCTTCGACGTGCACGTGAACCGTTCTCCGGCGGAGGGCCGGGTGGCGAAAATCGCCTATTGCCCCGGCAAGTTCCTCAACGCCACCCTGGATAAGGCCAGCCTGGACAACGAACGCAACGGCTTGAGAATCGACCTGCCGCCGCGCGACGGCCTGGCTTGCGGAACCCTGGGGGTGGTGCAGATCGCCGGTCTGGTGGCGCGGCGCATCGTCTGCTTCGTGCAGGAGGGCGATTCCCTGTCTCCCGGCGAACGCTTCGGTCTGATCCGCTTCGGCAGCCGTCTGGACGTCTATCTGCCGCACGGCGTCGCCCCCAAGGTGGCGGAAGGGCAGCGCATGCTGGCGGGGGAAACCGTTCTTGCCGACTTGCGCCTGTCCGCCCAGGATGCGCCGACGACCGGAGAGGTCCGCTAAGATGCCCCTGATCCCCGGCGCGGCGCGGCGCCCGATCCGCAGCCTGCCCTTCAACGTGATCATTCCCAACGTGCTGACCCTGTTCGCGCTGTGCGCCGGGGTGACGTCGATCCGCTTCGGGATCGAGGAACGCTGGGAGCGTGCGGTGATCGCGCTTCTGATCGCGGCGATTCTGGACGGGTTGGACGGTCGAGTCGCGCGGCTCTTGCGCGGCACCTCGAAATTCGGCGCGGAACTCGACTCGCTGTCCGACATCATCTGTTTCGGCGTCGCCCCGGCGATCGTTTTGCATCAGTTCGCGATGCACGGGTCGGCGGGGGTCGGCTGGGCGATGTGCCTGTGCTACGCGGTCTGCTGCGCGCTGCGGCTGGCGCGCTTCAACACCATGATCGGCGATCCCGATCAGCCCGCCTGGGCGGCCAATTTCTTCACCGGGGTTCCCGCTCCGGCGGCGGCGCTGGTGGTGATGATTCCGATGATCCTGTCGATCGAATACAACCACGGCATCTTTTCCCACGCCGGGGTGGTGGGGTCGTTCCTCGCCGGGGTGTCGTTCCTGATGGTCAGCCGCGTTCCCACCTTTTCGTTCAAGAAGGGACGGGTGCCGGTGCGCGGCGTGTTGCCGCTGCTGTTGCTGTTCGGCGCCGTCGCCGCCTTTCTGGTGACGCAGCCGTGGTTCACCCTGTCCGCCCTGGGACTGGTCTATCTGGCCAGCATTCCGGTCAGCATGCGCGCCTATGCTCGCCGTGCCGAGCAGGAAGCGGCCGGAAGCGCCGCCGAGGACGACGAGGACGATCTGTTCGACGCCGGGTTGTGATCTTGCGCCGCCCGGACGGGCGGAGTATGGTTCCGCCCGGTCGGCAGTTCACCCAGACGTCGTCGCCCCGCGAGGGGAGCTAAACCTGCCCCATCTTCCCGCCGAGTTCGACACGCCCGATCCCGTGCCGCCTCCGGCAAGCCGACGACTCCCGATCCCTTGCGGATTCAGGCGGCGCATCGCGAGGATGAGCCATGTCGAAAACCCTTCTTTCGTTTCAGACCGAAGACCTGTCCGGGTTCGCCCGCGCCCTGGGCGGGCAGTTGCGCGCCTGCGGCCATGCGCCCGGCCATGTTGAACTTCTCAACATGCTGGCCCGCGCCGGGGGCTGCCGGAATTTTCAGCACTGGCGGGCGATGCAGGCCGCTCGCGCCGCGCTGGAGGCTCCGCCACCGGTCGAACCGGCGGTGGATTTCCTGAAGCTCCGGCGGCTGATGCGCCTGTTCGACGACCGGGGGCGTCTGCTGCGCTGGCCGCCGAAGCAGTCCGAGCGCGAGCTTTGCCTGTGGGCGCTGTGGGCGGGGTTTCCGGCCCGTCGCGACCTTGCCGAGAAGGAGGTCAACCGTCGGCTCGACGCGCGTCACGACTTCGGCGATTACGCCCTGTTGCGGCGCTGGCTGGTGGATCGCGGGCTGCTCGATCGGACCCCGGACGGCAGCGTCTATCGCCGCGTCGAGCGTCGCCCGCCGCCCGATGCGCGGGCGTTGATCGGCCTGTTGTCGCGGCGGGGTTCAGACCTTGCGGAGGATGCGGGCGCGTAGGCGCCCCATTCCCGCCGCCAGTCGGACCCGCAGCAGCAGGGCGCAAGGGGTGACCACCAGGGTCAGTACCGTGGCGAAGGAAAGTCCGAAGACGATGCCGGTGGACAGTTGCGTCCACCACTGCATCGACGGCGCGCCGACGGTGACGTCGCGGTTGATGAAGTCGATGTTGACCATGAACATCATCGGCAGCAGGCCGAGGATGGTGGTGCCGGTGGTCAGCATCACCGGGCGCAGGCGTTGCGCGCCGGTGCGCAGGATCGCCTCGCGCGGGTCGGCGAATTCCCGCTTCAACTGGTCGAAGGTGTCGATCAGCACGATGTTGTTGTTGACCACGATTCCCGCCAGGGAGACCACGCCGATGCCGCTCATGATCACGCCGAAGGGCTGATGGGTGATCAAAAGGCCCAGCATCACGCCGATGGTGGACATCACCACGGCGAAGAGAATCAGGAACGCCGAATAGAAGCTGTTGAACTGGGTGACCAGGATCATCGCGATCAGGAACAGGGCGATCAGGAAGGCGCGGCCCAGGAATTCCTGGCTTTTCTTCTGTTCCTCGTCCTGTCCCTTGAATTTCGTCGCGATCTCGTGCGGCAGCGGATTGGCGGCCAGCCAACCGCGCAGGCGCTGCACCTGACCGTCCACCAGAAGTCCGGGTTCGACGTCGGCCTTGACCGTCATCACCCGCTTCGCGTCGCTGCGGGTCAGCCTGCTGGTACGCTGGTGCGGCGTGATCGAGACGAAGCTCGCGATCGGCAAGCTGCCCTGGGCGGTGGTCACCCGCAGGCGGCCCAACTGCTCGACGGTGCGGAAGTCCACGGGGTAGCGGACGACGATATCGACCTCGTCGTCGGCATCGTCGGGGCGATAGTCGGACAGCTTCAGTCCCTTGGTCACCAGTTGCACCACGTCGCCGACGGCGGAAACGTCCACCCCGAACTTCGCCGCCTGGGCGCGGTCCACCTTGACCTCCCACTGGATGCCGGGGATCGGGCGGTTGTCCTCGATGTCGATGAAACCGCCCAGTTCGGCCAGGCCGCGCCGGACGTGTTCGACCGCGCCGGGCAGCAGTTTCGGGGTGCGGCTGGCGAGTTGCAGTTGCACCGGCTTGCCGACCGGGGGGGGCCTTCCTCCTGCTTGCGGATTTCCACCTCGATTCCCGCCATGTCGGCGACGCGGGCGCGGATGTCGGCGAAGACCTCGGCGGCCGGGCGGCGGAGTTGCCAGTCCTTGAACTCCAGCGAGATCGCGCCGATCACGTCCTCGGCGGCTTCGCGGTCGGCGATCTCTCCGGCGCGGGCATAGACGGTGTCGAAGGCGTCGCCGTATTCGAGAACCCGGCGCTCCACCTCGTGGACGATGAGGTCGCGTTCGGCCACCGCCATGTTGCCGCGCGCGTGGACATAGACCACCGCCTGTTTGGGTTCGATGTCGGGGAAGAACTCCCCCCCCCGCCCGAAGACGCCGTAGAGCCCCCAACTGAGGACCAGGACCACGCCCGCGCCCGCCACCACGGTTCCCGGACGGGCCAGCGCCGCGGACAGAAGGCGGGCGTAGCGGCCGGTCCACCCGGAAAGCTGGGCGAGATCGCCTTCCTCGCTGACGGACAGGGCCTTCAGCATCTCGGGGTCCGCGGAGCCCGGGCGTCCGACCAGGGCGTCCAGGGTGGGCACGAAGACCAGCGCCATCAGCAGCGACGCGGACAGGGTCATCAACAGGGTGATCGGCAGGTATTTCATGAACTCGCCGACCACGCCGGTCCAGAACACCATGGGCAGGAAGGCGGCCAGCGTCGTCGCGGTGGAGGAAATCACCGGCCAGGCCATGCGCTGCGCCGCCTGGGTATAGGCGGAGCGGCGGCCCTCGCCCTCGGACATTTTGCGGTCGGCGTACTCGACGACGATGATCGCGCCGTCCACCAGCATGCCGGTGGCGAGGATCAGGCTGAACAGCACCACCAGATTCATGCTCTGGCCCATCGCGGCGAGGGCCAGGATGCCCATCAGGAACGAGCCGGGAATGGCGATTCCGACCAGAAGACCGGAACGCGCGCCAAGCGCCGCGATCACCACCACCATCACCAGGATGATCGCGGCGATGACGTTGTTCTGGAGGTCGGACAGCATGTCGCGGATGTCGTCCGACTGGTCCTGCGAGTATCCGGCGGTGACGGCTTCCGGCCAGCGGGAGCGCTCCGCCTCGACCACGGCGCGAATCTGGTCGATGGTTTCGATGATGTTTTCGCCGGTGCGCTTGGAAATCTCCAGGGCCAGGGCGGGCTGGCCGTTGACCCGGGCGATGCTGGTGGGGTCCTGGAAGCCCTTGCGGATCGAGGCGATGTCGGACAGCCGGATCACCCCGTCGCCCGAGGCCTTGATCGGCAGGGTCATGATCTCCTGCACCGTCTCGATGACGCCCGGCACCTTGACCGCGAAACGCCCCCGGCCGGTGTCGATGGTGCCCGCCGCCACCAGCTTGTTGGACCGCGCCATGAAGCCGGTGATGTCCTGCGCCACCAGGTTGTAGCTTTCCACCCGCGCCGGATCGATGACGATTTCGACCTGCTCCTCGCGGTCGCCGCCGATGTTGACCTCCAGGATCGAAGGGATCGCCTCGATCTCGTCCTTGAGGTCGCGGGCGATCTTCAGCAGGGTGCGTTCCGGCACCGCGCCCGACAGGGTCACCACCAGCACCGGGAACAGGCTGACGTTGACTTCGTGAATCGACGGTTCGTCGGTTTCGGTCGGCAGTTCGGCCTTGGCGATATCGACCTTGGCGCGGACGTCGGAAAGCGCCTTGTCGGCGTCGAACCCGGCGTCGAATTCCAGAATGACGTTGGCGCCGCCTTCATAGGCGGTGGCGCGCATCTCCTTCACCCCCTCGATGGTGCGGAGTTCGCGCTCCATCGGCCGGATCAGCATGCGCTCGGCGTCCTCGGGCGAGATGCCCTGATGGGTCATCAGCACGTACATGATCGGGATGTTGACGTCGGGCGAGGATTCCTTGGGAATGGTGACATAGGCCCACAGTCCCGCCGCCAGGGTCAGGAACAGGCTCAAGAGGACGGTGCGGGTGCGCCCCAGGGCGGCGAAGATCAGTCCGTTCATGAAGCGGTCCTAGCCGCCGGGGCGAGCAGGGCGTCGGGGCTGGGATCGACGGTCTGTCCGGCGGAAACGAAGTCCTGGCCGACGGTGATCAGGCGCAGGGTCGGCGGCAGTCCGCCGATCCACAGGCCCTGTTCGTCCTCGCGCACCAGGGTGGCGGGGTGGAAGACGACGACGTTGCCCGCATCGACCGTCTTCACCCCGATCTGGCCTTCCGCCGACAGGGTCAGCACCGATGGAGAGACCCGATGCGCCGAGGTCTGCCCCAGGGGGAGCCGCACCTCGGCGGTCATGCCGTCGGCGACGGCGTGGTCGGGGTTGGCGAATTCCACGTCCACCGCGAAGGTGCGGGTGGCGGCGGCGGCGACCGAGGCGACGTAGGTGACGATGCCGTCGCGCTCCGCGCCTCCGGGCAACCGCACCGAGGCCACCGCGCCGCGCGCCACGCCGGAGATGGCGTTCTCCGAAACCTGGACCGTCACCTTCAGGGGATCGAGATCGACCACCGTGCCGACCGCGCCCTCCACCGCCAGATAGTCGCCGACTTCCACCGTGCGGTCGTTGAGGACGCCGCCGAAGGGGGCGCGGATGTCGATTCGCCGGACGTCCAGGCGGGCGGCGGCGACCTCGGCGGCGGCGGCGTCGCGCGCCGCCTTGGAGGTGGCCAGTTGGATGCGGCTGGCGAAGGCCTTGTCGGACAGCTCGGTGGCGGCGGAAAATTCGATCTCGCGTTGCGCCAGTAGGGATTCCGCCTGCGCCAGGCGGGCGGCGCGGTCGTCCGTCGCCAGGCGGGCGATCACCTCGCCGCCGCGGATCCGCGCGCCGCGCTCCGCCGGGACCTCGACGACCCGACCCTTGGTTTCCGCCTTCACCGCGACGCTGCGGTGCGCCCGCGTCGTGCCGGTCAGGACGATCTGGGCGGTGACCGGTCGGGCGGTCGATTCGACCACCCCGACCTGCGCCGCGCGCGCCGCCTTCGCGTCGGCGTCCTGGGGGCGCGCCGTCGGTTTGCCGATCAGGCCGGAGCCGATCCAGACCACGCAGACCGCGACGATCGCCGCCGCCGCCAGGTGGGAACCCTTGAGGCGCATGTTCCCTCCCGGAAAAGGCATTGCATTGCCGCGCGCAGGATATGCCGAGTCGGCCCGGCCCTCAAGCCGGGATCGGCGGGAAAATGCGGGAATCTTCAAGCCGGTGGTTGACCTTCGGCGATCCGTCCGTAACAGTGGGAATCGTCCCCGAATGCCGTCGCGGGAGAGAGCGTCGCAGGGCCTTCCCCCTGCCGCGCCGCCAAAGGAGCAACCGCCCCCGGAAACTCTCAGACAACAGGAACCGCGATGGTCAGGGGGACCTCTGGAAAGCAGGCGGGCGCGGCGTTTCGCGCCTCCTCACCGAAGATGTAAGCCCGAGCGTGGTTGCCCCTCGTTTCCGGCGAATCTTTCAGGTTCCGAAGACAGAGGGGGCCGTCGGACCGGGAAACCGGTCCTTGGCCGATTCGCATTCGCCCGACGGGCGGTGCGGTCTTCTGTCGATGAGGAACCCGATGGGCGAAGTCCATTCCGAACCCCTTCTGACCACGCCGCTCGACGCGTTGCACCGCGAACTGGGGGCGCGCATGGTGCCCTTCGCGGGGTACGCCATGCCGGTGCAGTATTCCGGCATCCTGGCCGAACACGCGCAGTGCCGCGAACGGGCGGCGCTGTTCGACGTGTCCCACATGGGGCAGGCGATCGTCCGCCATCCGGGCGGTTTTTCCGCCGCCGCCAAGGCGTTCGAGGCGCTGGTGCCGGGCGACCTTTTGTCCCTGGCCGAGGGCGCGATCCGCTACACCCTGTTCCTCAACGGCGCGGGCGGGATCATGGACGATCTGATGGTCACCAACGCCGGGGACCACCTGTTCGTGGTGGTCAACGCCGCCTGCAAGACCGCCGATTTCGCCCACATGAAGGCCGGGCTGGCCGGTTGCAGCGTCGAAATCCTGGAAGACCGCGCCCTGATCGCGTTGCAGGGGCCGATGGCGGCGAAGGTTCTGGCGCGCCTCGACCCGGCGGCGGCGGCGATGACCTTCATGACCGCCCGCGCCCTTTCCCTGGACGGCATTCCGGTGTGGGCGTCGCGCTCCGGCTATACCGGCGAGGACGGCTACGAGATTTCGGTCGCCGCCGACCGGGCGGAGGCCCTGGCGCGCCGCCTGCTGAAGGAGCCGGAAGTCGCGGCTTCGGGCCTGGGGGCGCGCGACAGTCTGCGCCTAGAAGCGGGCTTATGCCTCTACGGGTCGGACATCGACACCGCGACGACGCCGGTCGAGGCGGCGCTGAAATGGACGGTCGGCAAGCGCCGCCGCGAGGCCGGGGACTTCCCCGGCGCGGCGACGATTCTGCAACAGTTCAAGGACGGCGCGGCGCGCACCCGCGTCGGCTTGCGTCTGGAGGGACGGCAGCCCGCCCGGGCGCATACCGACATCGTCGATGCGGCGGGGCGGAAAATCGGCGAGATCACCTCCGGCGGGTTCGGTCCGACGGTTCAGGCGGCGATCGCCATGGGATACGTCGAAACGGCGCATGCCGCGCCGGGAACCAGGGTCGCCTGCATGGTGCGCGGCAAGGCCCTGGCCGCCGAGGTGGTGACGATGCCGTTCGCGGCGCACCGCTATTTCAAGGGTTGATCAGGTAGAGGGGACATCAACATGGCGAAGATTTACTTTTCCGACGAACACGAATGGATCTCGGTCGAGGGCGGCGTCGGCACCGTCGGCATCACCGAATACGCGCAAGAGCAGTTGGGCGACGTGGTGTTCGTCGAACTGCCGGAAGTCGGGGCCGAGGTGGACAAGGGCGACGACGTCGCGGTGGTCGAATCGGTGAAGGCGGCTTCCGAGGTCTATGCCCCGGTTTCCGGCGAGATCGTCGAGATCAACGAGGAACTGGCCGACGCGCCCGGTCTGGTCAACCAGAACGCCGAAGGCGACGGCTGGTTCTTCAAGATCAAGTTGTCCGAGGAAACCGAACTCGACGACCTGATGAACCGCGAGGAATACGACGCCTTCGTCAAGGGCCTGGAATAATGCGCTATTTGCCGTTGAGCGACGCCGATCGCGCCCTGATGTTGGGTGCGATCGGCGCGGCCTCGGTCGAGGATCTGTTCCGCGACGTGCCGCCCGAGGTGCTGGCCGGGGCGGACTTCGACCTTCCCGACCACCAGGGGGAAATGGCGGTGGAGCAGGCCTTCGCCGCCTTCGCCGGGAAGAACCTGTCCCCGGCCTGCGCGCCGACCTTCCTGGGGGCGGGGGCGTATCGCCACCACATCCCGGCGGCGGTGGACGCGCTGATCCAGCGGGGCGAGTTCCTGACCAGCTATACCCCCTATCAGCCGGAAATCTCGCAGGGCACCTTGCAGGCTCTGTTCGAATTCCAGACCCAGGTGTGCCTGCTGACCGGCATGGAGGTGGCCAACGCCTCGATGTACGACGCCGCCACCGCCTGCGCCGAGGCGGCGCTGATGGCCGCCCGCGCGACGCGTCGGAAAAAGGTGCTGATCTCCGGCTCGGTGCATCCGCACTATGCCGACGTCATCCTCACCCAGACCGGATTCACCGACATTTCCTGCGAACGTCTGGCCCCCGATCCCCTGGGGATCGAGGACCTGATGGGCCGGGTGGACGGCGATCTGGCCTGCGTCGTGGTGCAGACCCCCGGTTTCTTCGGGCGGTTGTCGGACTTCACCGCTCTCGCCGCGCAGTGCCACGCCATGGGCGTGCTGCTGGTGGTGGCGGTGGCCGAGCCGGTGTCCCTGGGCGCGTTGAAGCCGCCGGGGGACATGGGCGCCGACATCGTGGTGGTGGACGGTTCCTCGCTCGGCATGCCGCTGTCCTTCGGCGGGCCGGGGGTCGGCCTGTTCGCCACCCGCGAGAAATACCTGCGCAGCATGCCCGGACGTCTGGTCGGCGAGACCGTGGATGTGGACGGGCGGCGCGGCTGGGTGCTCACCCTGTCCACCCGCGAGCAGCACATCCGGCGCGAAAAGGCGACCTCGAACATCTGCACCAATTCCGGCCTGTGCGCCCTGGCGTTTTCGATCCACGTCGCGATGCTGGGCGAGGCCGGGTTCGCCAAGCTGGCGCAGGTCAACCACAAGGCCGCCGCCGCGCTGGCGAAGCGCCTTGCGGCGGTGAAGGGGGCGAAGCCGGTATCCGGTCCCTTCTTCAACGAGTTCGCGGTGATGCTGGACAAGCCTGCGGCGCCGGTGGTCGAGGCCCTGGCGGCGAAGGGGATTCTGGGCGGGGTGCCGGTCTCGCGCTTCTATCCGCAGTTCCCGGAACTGGAAAACCTGATGCTGGTGGCCGCCACCGAAACCAACAGCGACGCGGACTTCGATGCCTTGGTCGCGGCTCTGACGGAGGTTCTGCGATGACCGAGGTTCATGTCTCTCCCTCCGCTCCGGCGGGGACGGTGTCCGGCAACCGGGGCCTGATCGTCGAGGAACCGCTGCTGTTCGAACAGGGCGGCGCCGACGGTTCCGGCGTCGATCTGCCGGAGCCCCGCGACGTGCCGGGCTGCCTTGCGGGGTTCGAGCGTACCGGCCGTATCGGCCTGCCCGGCCTGTGCGAGCCGCAGGTGGTGCGCCACTACACCCGTCTGTCGCAGAAGAACTACTCCATCGACGCCGGGTTCTATCCGCTCGGCTCCTGCACCATGAAGTACAACCCGCGCTTGAACGAAAAGCTGGCGCGCACTCCAGGCCTCGGCGACCTGCACCCGATGCAGCCGGTCTCCACGGTGCAGGGGGCGCTGGAGGCGATCCACGTTCTCGCCGCCTGGCTGATGGAGCTGACCGGCATGGCCGGGGTGGCGATGTCGCCAGCCGCCGGAGCGCACGGCGAACTGTGCGGGGTGATGGCGATTCGCGCCGCGCAGGAGGCCAGGGGCAACCCGCGCAAGATCATCCTGGTGCCGGAATCGGCGCACGGCACCAATCCCGCCACCGCCGCCCTGTGCGGCTACTCCGTGGTGGCGATTCCCGCCACCGCCGAGGGTCGGGTGGACATCGCCGCCCTGAAGGCGAAGCTCTCCGACGATGTCGCCGGGCTGATGCTGACCAATCCCAACACCTGCGGCCTGTTCGAACGCGACGTGCGCGAAATCGCCGATTTGGTGCATGCGGCGGGGGCGTTCTTCTATATGGACGGCGCCAACTTCAACGCCCTGATCGGGCGGGTGAAGATCGCCGACCTGGGCGTCGATGCGATGCACATCAACCTGCACAAGACCTTCTCCACGCCGCACGGCGGCGGCGGGCCGGGAGCGGGGCCGACGGTGCTTTCCCCGGCGTTGGCGGGGTTCGCGCCGCTGCCCTTCGTGCGCCGTGGCAAGGACGGTTACGAACTGGTGGAAACCCGCGCCCAGGCGGGGGCGGAGGCTCACCCCTTCGGCCGGATGAAGGGCTTCCACGGCCAGTTCGGGGTGATGCTGCGGGCGCTCGGCTATGCGATGAGCCTGGGCAGGGACGGCCTGCGCCAGACCTCGGGCGACGCGGTGTTGAACGCCAACTATCTGCTCGCCCGCCTCAAGGACGTGCTGACCGCGCCGTTCGCAGGCCCCTGCATGCACGAGGCGTTGTTCGACGACGGATTCCTGAAGGATACCGGCGTCACCACCCTCGACATCGCCAAGGCGCTGATCGACGAAGGCTACCACCCGATGACCATGTACTTCCCGCTGGTGGTGCATGGCGCGTTGCTGATGGAGCCGACGGAAAGCGAAAGCAAGCAGACCTTGGACGCCTTCATCGATACGGTGCGCGGACTGGTCGCCAAGACCAAGGCGGGGGAGGAAGACTTCTTCCACGCAGCGCCCAGGCTTACCCCGCGCCGCCGCCTCGACGAAACCCTGGCGGCCCGCAAACCGGTGCTGCGCTGGACCCCGCCCCGGGCGGAGTGACGCTTGGGGCGATTGCCCGTCTCGAGAACGCCGCGCGGCATCCGCCGCGCGGCGTTCGCGTTTCCGCCTATGGCGCGAAACGAATCCACAGCGCGGTGAGCGGCATGACCAGCAACAGCGCGGGCAGCATGCCGGCCAGGGGGAAGGTCTTGACGCCGCTGATGGTGAGTCCGGTGGCGATCATGATGAAGCCGCCGCAGGCGCCGAAGTCGGCGATCATTTCCGGCGTGGTGTGGGGCAGAATCCATCCGGCAGAGGCGAACAGCGCCATCTGCACCGCGGTTTGCGGCAGGGCGAGGACCGCCGTCTATGCGCCAAGGGAGATCGCGAAGACCAGTGCGGTAAACAGGTCCATGATCGCCTTGACCAACAGCAGGGTCGCATCGCCGGTCATCCCCTCGGTAAGGGCGCCCATGATGCCGACGCCGCTGAAGCAGAACAGCACGGTGGCGGAGATAAAGGTTTCGGCGTGGACCGGATCGTCGTCGGCGGTGCGAAGCTTTTTCGGCGAAAGGGCGTTGACGCCGCGCCGCGGGCGCTGGCGATCCAGCGGAACAGCCGTTCGATCTGGATCGCCTCGCCCAGGATGGTGCCGAGGATCAGGGCAAGGACGACCGGCGGGAGGGTCGCCGCCTTGGCGATCATCGAAATGCCGAGGCCGATCGCGACGCAGCCGAAGACCAGGGGCAACCGTTCGCCGATGCGCCGGGGAACGCGTCTGCCCAGGAATGCGCCCGCGATGCCGCCAAGCAGGATCGCGGCGCCATTGACCAGGGGGCCGATGCTCATGTGATGTCTCTTTAACCGGGGGTGTGGGGGCGACGGAACGCCGCCCGGCGCACTCTAACCGATGCGCCCGGGGTGTAAACGGATTTTCTTCGCGATTCTCCGGTCGGTCTCAGTGGGGGTCGGGGTCTTCCAGCTTCCCCCAGCACAGGCTGACGATGCCCGCCATCGCCAGAACCGTCAGCAGCAGCGCCAGATAGATGACGAAGGAGACGTGGAACAGCACCGATCCGATCACCGCGACCAGGCCGATCACCGCGATCAACAGGATGCCCAGGGTTTGCAGAACGACGCGCATGCCACCGCCTCCTTGCCTTCGAAGAGTGTGCCCTCAACATAGGCGCGCGCCGCCCCGGATAAAAGGGGGCGGGTTGACCGTTATGCCCCATTGGGGCACAATCGAGTCCGAAACGATGCGGACGGGCGGCGATGTTCGAGTGGGACGAACGGAAAAGCGAATGGACCCTGCTCGAACGAGGTTTCGATTTTGCCTATGCCGCGACGATTTTCCTCGGCCCGGTGATGGAGCGGGACGACATGCGGCGGGACTATGGGGAAAACCGAATCCTCGCCACCGGGGAGGCTTGCGAAGGCGATGTCCTGACGGTGGTTTATACATGGCGGGGAGAAAGCCGCCGCATCATTTCCGCCCGTCTGGCCAGCAGGAGCGAACGCCGTGACTATAAAAACCTTTACGCTTGAGCAGGCGCGTCGGACCGCGCGGGTCAACCGGGAGCGCATCGCCGCGACCACCGAGGCGGATATCGCGCGCCAGTCGCGGGAGGATGGGGAGCCGCGCGCCGAAGACCTGGGTCTTGCCCGCGTCAGCGATCCCTTGAACGTGGCGGCGGTGCGCGCCGCGACCGGCCTGTCGCAGACGGATTTCGCGCGGCGCTACGGCTTTTCCCTGCGCACCTTGCAGAAATGGGAGCAAGGGAAGCGCAGGCCCACCGGCGCGGCGCGGACCCTGTTGCGGGTCATTGCCGCCCGTCCCGACGCGGTGGAGGAAACCCTGCGGGGATAGGACGGTTCTACAGCCGCCAGAGGTCGATGTTCGCGGGCTTGGCGGCGCGGTCGAGGCACCCCTTGACGTCGGCGACGAAGCCCGTCCCCCCCTTCAGCAGGCGGGCGACGCCCCAGCCCATATCCCGATAGGCGCGGTGCGGCACCGCCAGGATCAGGGCGTCGGCGGGGGCCAGGTCGGCGAGGGGGGCGAGCGAGATGCCGTATTCGTGGGTCACCTCGGCGGGGTCGGCCATGGCGTCGGCCACCTGCACCCGCGCGCCGAAGGTCTTCAGTTCGGCGACGATATCGACGACGCGGGTGTTGCGCACGTCGGGCACGTCCTCCTTGAAGGTGAGGCCGAGGACGGTGACCAGCGGGTTGGCCGGGCAGCCCTTGGTCATCAGCGCCTTGATCGTTTCGCGGGCGACGAAGCCGCCCATGCCGTCGTTGATCTGCCGTCCGGCGAGGATGACCTCGGCATGGTGGCCGGCCTTTTCCGCGCGGTGGGTCAGGTAATAGGGATCGACGCCGATGCAGTGCCCGCCGACCAGGCCGGGGGCGAAGGGCAGGAAGTTCCACTTGGTGCGGCTGGCGGCCAGAACGTCCAGGGTGTCGATGCCGAGCTTGTGGCAGATCACCGCGAGTTCGTTCATCAGGGCGATGTTGATGTCGCGCTGGGTGTTTTCGATCACCTTCGCCGCCTCGGCGACGCGGATCGAGGATGCCGGATGCACCCCCGCCGTCACCACCGAGCCATAGACCGCCGCCACCACGTCGCGGGTGGCGGCGTCGGAGCCGGAGACCACCTTGGCGATGGTGGTGAAGCGGTGTTCGGTGTCGCCGGGGTTGATCCGTTCGGGGGAATAGCCGACGGCGAAGTCGGCGCCGAGTTTCAGGCCGGATTCCTTTTCCAGCACCGGGACGCAGTCCTCCTCCGTCGCGCCGGGATAGACGGTGGACTCATAGACCACGATATCGCCCCGCTTCAGGATCTTGCCGACGGTGCGGCTGGCGGAAATCAGCGGCGACAGGTCGGGGCGGTGGGCGTCGTCGATCGGGGTGGGCACCGCGACGATGTGGAAGTCGGCCTGCTTCAGGTCGGTGGGGTCGGCGGTCAGGAACAGCTTGGCGGCGGCCAGATCGGCGTCGGAGACCTCGCCGGTGCGGTCGTTGCCCGCCTTCAGTTCGGCGACGCGGCGGGGGTTGATGTCGAAGGCGACCACCGGGGTTCCCGCCTTGGCGAAGGCGACCGCGACGGGCAGGCCGACATAGCCGAGGCCGATCACCGAAATCCGACGATTGTGCGACATGGGGAAGTGCCTTTCTAAACCTTGAAGTACGCGCGGTACCATTCGACGAAGCGCGCCACGCCCACCGAAACCGGGGTGGATGGCGCATAGCCGACCGCTTCCCGCAGGGCGGAGGTGTCGGCGGCGGTGGCGGGCACGTCGCCCGGCTGCATCGGCAGCAGGTTCAGCCGGGCGGTTTTGCCCAGGCAGGCCTCCAGGGTGTTGATGTAGGTCATCAACGGCACCGGGGAGCCGCCGCCGATGTTGAAAATCCGATAGGGGGCGATGCCGCTTCTCGACGGGTCGGGATTTTCCACGTCGGCGCGCCAGGCGGGGTCGGCGGCGGCGGGTTGGGCGGCGACGCGCACCACGCCCTCGACGATGTCGTCGATATAGGTGAAGTCGCGGGTCATCTCGCCGCGATTGAACACGTCGATCGGCTGGTCCGCCAGGATCGCCTTGGTGAACTTGAACAGCGCCATGTCGGGGCGGCCCCACGGCCCATAGACGGTGAAAAAGCGCAACCCGGTGGTCGGCAGGCCGAACAGGTGGCTGTAGGAATGGGCCATCACCTCGTTGGATTTCTTGGTGGCGGCGTACAGGCTCATCGGATGGGCGGTGCCCTGGGTTTCCGAGAACGGCATCAGCGCGTTGGCGCCGAATGCCGAACTGGTCGAGGCATAGACCAGATGCTTGACGCCGCCATGGCGGCAGCATTCCAGGATGTTGACGAAGCCGACCAGATTGCTGCTGACGTAGGCGAAGGGATTCTCGACCGAATAGCGCACTCCCGCCTGGGCGGCGAGGTTGATCACCACCTCGGGACGGTGCGCGGCGAAGGCGACCTTCAGGGTGTCGAGGTCGGCGATGTCGCCGACGATGTCGGTGTATCCCGGCGTCGCGGTCAGGATGTCGGCGCGCGCCTGCTTCAAGGCCGGATCGTAATAGGCGTTGCGGTTGTCGATGCCGACCACCGTGTGGCCGTCGGCAAGCAGGCGCAGCGCGGTGTGAAAGCCGATGAATCCGGCGGCGCCGGTAACCAGAACGATCATCTCGGTACGATCCGTGGCTTGGGGGGAACATCCGTCTCCGGGCCTATCTTAGTGGGATAGAGCGAGGAAAAAAGCAATCGAATCCTGGGGAATCCGACGTCGGGGCGGGGGTGCGAAAAAAGGCTACACAGTCCCGCCGCATCGTGCTATACAGCCGCCCTTGCAAACGTTCGGGCCTGCCCGGACGCCCCTGGTGGGGGATAGTTTAACGGTAGAACTGCGGACTCTGACTCCGTTAGTCGAGGTTCGAATCCTCGTCCCCCAGCCAACAAAAAGCCCCCCTTGCGGGGGCTTTTTTGTTGGCTGCGAGGATGCCGGAGGCGTCCGGAGGACGAAAACGCGCCATGAGCGGGTTTTGCCATACGGCAGGCCTGTGGCCTGCCGGGGCGCCGGAGGCGTCCGGAGGACGAAAACGCGCCATGTGCGCGTTTTCGCCAATCCTCGTCCCCTTCCGCATCCTGCCCCCCTCGTGGGGGCTTTTTTGTTGGCTGCGAGGATGCCGGAGGCGTCCACGACCGTTTGGTTCATTTTTGCCCGGCGATTCCGCTCCCCTATTCGTCATGCGCGGGCTTGACCCACGGCTGTCCGGTTTATTTTCGCCCGACGGTTCCGCATCCACATCCGTCATGACCGGGCGTGTCCCGGTCATCCACGAATTGTTGTTTTCCAATGGATTACAAAACAAGACGTGGATCCCCGGCACAAGGCCGGGGATGACGAATTGAAGAAACGGTGGGATGTGTCTTGCCCGGTCGAGTCCTTCGGAAACGTTGGGTTCGCGCGGGGTTCCGACCAGAAGCCGGGATTAAACCGGACAGCCGTGGGCTTGACCCGCGCATCCACGAGTTTTTGTTTTTCAGCGAGGTACGAAACAAGGCGTGAACCAGGCCGGGGGTGACGAGATGAGGATGCGGCAGGCCTGTGGCCTGCCGGGGCGCCGGGGCGCGACGCAAGGTTTGAACCCGGCTCCGAAACACGTCATAATAGCGTCAAGAAAGGTGAGGGGAAAAAGGACCACCGATCGATTTTCCCGGCGTTGCCGAACCGGGAACGGCAGGGCCGCGTTTTGCGTTGGGTAAACCGGGCTGACCGCCCCCTCGCAACCCTTATCGGGGCCGCATCATGACGATTTCCGCCGCCGTTTCCGCCGCGCCCGCGCCTTTTGCCGCCCTTGCCGCGTCGGGGCAGACCCTGCCCTCCGGCTGGACCGTGGAGCGGCTGGCGCACGCCGATTTCGAGCGCCTGGGCCAGGACTTGGCGATCACCGACGCGCATGGCGAGACCCTTCTGGTGAAGGGGCAGTTCGCCAGCGACGCGCACGCCGATCTGGCGCTGGACGGCGGCATGGCGTTCCGCGCCGCGTGGGTGGGCCGGCTGGTGATGGGCTCGGGCCAAGTGGCGCAGGCCGCCCCGGCGGGCGCGGCGGCGTCGATCGGCACGGTGAAGACCCTGGCGGGCGAAGTGACGGTGGCGCGCCTGGACGGCAGCCGGGCGGTTCTGAAGGTCGGCGACGAGGTTCGCCAGGGCGACGTGCTGGAAACCGGCAAAAGCGCCTCGGTGGGTATCGTGTTTCTCGACGGATCGAACTTCTCGCTCGGCGGCAACGGCAAGATGATCCTGGACGAGATGGTCTACGACCCGGCGTCGCAGAGCGGCTCGGCCAACGTCGGGGTGATGAGCGGTGCCTTCGCCTTCATCAGCGGCCAGATCGCCAAGACCTCGCCGGACGCGATGAAGGTGACGACGCCGTCGGCGACCATCGGTTTTCGCGGCACCTCGGGCTCGGGCGAGGTGGGCGGCGACGGCCAGACCAGCATCGTTCTGATCCGCGACCCGGACGGCACCATCGGCGAGATCGTTCTGGTCACCCCCGCCGGGGTGTTCAGCCTGTCCAGCGTGTTGCAGGCGGCGACGGTCAGCATCAATCCGCTGGCTCCGGTGGTGATCCAGACGATGACCCCGGCGCAGTTCGCGCAACAATACGGAGCGGTGGCCAGCCAGTTGCCCGCCGCGTCGGGCAATTCCCAGTTCATCCAGGGGGCCACCACCCCCCCGGCGGGCCGCAGACCGAAGGTCAGGGCGAAGGCCAGGGCGAGGGCCAGGGAGAGGGCCAGACGCAGCAGCCATCGGTGAATTCTCAGACGCCGACTCCCCAGGCGACGGTGGCGGCGACCCTGGCTGCGTTGGCGACGGTGGCGCCGACGGTGGCCAGCGCGGTGGAAGCGCTGATCGCCCAGATCCAGCAAACCGCACCGACGACGGAAACCACCACCACGACCGAGACGACGACGACTTCCTCCGGCTCGGATACGACGAACGAAGACGACTACGCTACCGCCGGGACCTACAGCGGCACCGCGAACGACGACACCATGACCTTCACCGGCGGCGGCAACGTCACCTTTTATGGGCTGGAAGGCAATGACACCCTGACCGGCGGCTCGGGCAACGATTATTTGTCCGGAGGGCCGGGCAACGACACCCTGTACGGCCATGCCGGGCAGGACTCCCTGGACGGCGGTCAGGGCGACGATTCTCTCGATGCCGGTTCGGGCGACGACCGGGTTTCCGGCGGCCTGGGCGACGACGTCATCTATGGCGGCGAGGGACAGGATACGCTGTACGGGGAATGCGGCGACGACACCGTTTATGGCGGTTCCGGCGACGACAAGATCCATGGCGGCGATGGGGCCGACACCATCCATGGCGATGCCAACAACGACACGATCTACGGCGACGACGGCAACGACACCCTCCATGGCGATGCGGGGTGCGACACGATCTATGGCGGGGAGGGCAACGACGTCCTGCACGGCGGCGCGGGCGACGACAAGCTGTACGGCAACGGCGGCCAGGACACCCTGTATTACGATGGGGGAACCGACGTTCTCGACGGTTGGGGCGGAGAAGGCGCTGCCGCCATCGACACCCTGGAGCTCCACGATCTGTTCGCGGCGGGCGGCCATACGGTGATCGACGCCAGCACCGAGACCGGAAGCCTCGCGTATTACGACAGCACCTCCCTGCTCAACACATCGACGATCTCGCGGCTCGAAATCTATCGTTTGAGCGCGATGAACGACACCTTTACCGGCGGTTACGACGACTACACCATCTATGGCATGGGCGGCGACGACACGATCAATTGCAGCGGAGACAAGATCGAAGCCATCGGCTTTTCCGGTTCCGGCTCCAGCACCGCCGACATCTTCGCCAACATGGGCACGGACACCATCAACGGTTTCGCTTCCGGGCAGGACAAGATTTACCTCGATTCCGCCGTTTTCGGGTCGGATGTGCAGGTCTATGACCTTGGCTTTGGTAGCAGTCTTGCCGATGCCTTGAGTGCCTACGAGAGCGAATTCGGAGAGATTACGGCGACCAATGCGGCGGTGTTCCTGTACGAGAATAGCGCGACCCACACATTCACGTTGTGCTATTCCGAGCACGCGAACGATGCCGACACATCCTATCAGTTCGCCGCCTCTGATTCGGCAATCTCCAAAGATGTAGACTTCCAAGTCGTTTCATCATAAATGCAAACCGCAAGGTTTGTAATTCCTCCAATATAGAGCCCCGGATCGGCAAGACGATCCGGGGCGATGTCTTCGGCTTGATTTCGCCGCTTTCGTGACCATTTCGGGAATTCATGCGATGGGCGGGGGCATGGTCCGTCGTACCGTTCCATGGAGGGAGGCGGCGGCGATTCCCGCCGGGATGGCGATGGCGAAAGCGGAATCGAAGGGGCGGGACGGATCGGTGGGCGAAGGCGGCGGCGCGCGCGCCGCATCCGACGTCGAGGCCGAACTCCTCCAGTTGCGGTCCGACCATCGTCAGGCGGTCTATACCCTGCGTCAGACGCGGGAAGCCTATGGCCGCTTCGTGCCGAAGGCCTTTCTGGGGCTTCTCGGCGCGGAGGATATCCTGAAAGTCAACCTGGGGCACGAGACGGAAAAGCGCATCACCGTGATGTTTTCGGACATCCGGAACTTCACCACCCTGTCCGAAACGATGTCGTCCGGCGAGACCTTCGCCTTCGTCAACTCCTACCTGGGGCGGATGGAACCGGCGGTGCAGATGCATGGCGGCATCGTCGACAAGTTCATCGGCGACGCGGTGATGGCGTTCTTTCCCGTGCGGGCCGAGGACGCGCTGGAGGCGGCGTTTTCGATGCGCGCCGCGCTCGACCATTACAACCGCCGCCGCGCGCGGGAAGGCGAACCTCCGATCGGCATGGGGATCGGGCTGAACACCGGGCTCACCACCCTGGGCGTGGTCGGCCACATGGAACGCATGGAAACCACGATCATCGGCGACGCGGTCAACGTCGCCTCGCGGATCGAGGAACTGACCAAGACCTACCGGGTCGGCATCCTGATCAGCGAGGACACCCTCTCCAGCCTGGAAAATCCCGAGGCCTATTCCATCCGCTTCATCGACCGGGTGGCGGTGAAGGGGCGGCACCGTCCGATCTCCGTCTACGAGGTGTTCGACGGCGACCCGCCGGAAGTGGCGCGCGGCAAGCTGTCGGTGCTGGACGTGTTCGAGAAGGCGGTCGCCTATTGCCATCTGGGCGAATGCGCGCGTGCCGTGCCGTTGCTCGAACAGTGTCTGAAGGCGGTTCCCGGCGATCCGGCCGCCGGGTTCTATCTCGACCGCTGCCGGGCCGAGAAGCGGGATACGGCCTGGGAATTCCGCCAGCAGATCGCCTGGCGGGACGAGTTCGACACCGGCCTCGCGGACGTGGATGCGCAACACCGGGGATTGCTCGACAACATCAACAAACTGTCCGAGGCGATCCAGTCCGAGGATTCCGCCCAGGTCGGCGAGGTCTTCGATTTTCTCGCCGCCTATGGGGTCGAGCACTTCGAGACGGAGGAAGCCTACATGCGGCGGTACGACTATCCCTTCCTGCCCGAGCACCAGCGCGAACATGCCGCCTTCGTCAAGACCCTGCTCGCCACGAGGCGGGAGATTCTCTCCGGACGCCACGACAAGCTGTTATGCCTGTTCCGCGTTCATCAGTTCCTCTACGACTGGCTGATCAGCCACAGCACGCGCACCGACAAGCACTTCGCCCACTTCGTGCTGACGAAGATGAGGGGGTGAGAGTCAGAGTCGCCGCAACGCGGCGGCGGCGCGGTGGATCACCTCGCGCCATTGGCGCGGTGCGGACTGGCGGAACAGGCGGGCGGAGGCGTACCAGGGCGAGGCCTCGCCCCGGTGCCAGCGCCAATTGGCGTCGTCGTCCAGAAGAATCCATACCGGCGTGCCGAGCGCCCCCGCCAGGTGGGCCAGCGCGGTGTCCACGGTGATCACCAGGTTGACGGCGGCGACCAGGCGGGCGGTGTCGGCGAAGTCGCGAATTCCGACGGTTCCGTCGATCAGGTTGGGATGGCGGGAAAAGTCCGCTTCGGCCTTTTCCGGGTCCATTTGCAGGCTCAGGAAACTGACGCCGGGGGTGGCGAACAGGCGGGCGAACTCCGGGAACGGGCAGGACCGGCGGTCGCCGTTGCCGCTTTTCCGGCTGCTCGCCCAGGCGACGGCGACGGTGCGGCCCGCCGCCGGGCGCGGCGCGGGCTCGGCCGAAAGAAAGGGGGCGCCGTCGATCTCGGTCAGGTTTTTCATCCCCATCCGCAGCGGCAGCTCCATCAGGGAAATCGCGACGTCGGCCTGCACGGGCGCGCCGCGCGGTGCGAATGCGACGTGGGGAAGGGCCGGGGCGAGCAGGCGGTGCAGCGCCTCGGGCGCTTCCAGAACGATGCGGCCGCCGCTGATCGGCTTGAGGAAGCGCGAAAACTGGATGATGTCGCCGAATCCTTGGCGTTCGTGCGCGTACAGGGTCCGTCCGGCGAGCGGATCGCCATTCCAGGAGGGCAGGGGGACCTGGCCGATCCTTTCGGCGCGGGCCCGCGCCCACAGGGAGAAGCCGGGTTCGAGTTCGCCCAGGGTCAGATGGACCCCGGCCAGGCCCTTCAGGGCGGAAATCCGGGTGCGTTCGTCCGGCGCCAGGGACAGGGCTTCGGCGAAGGCTTGCTTGGCGGCCTCCCAGCGTTTCAGTTGGCGCAGGGCATTGCCCGCGTTGAACGCGGGAACGAAGGCGCCGGGCGCCAGACGCCGCGCCGCGCCATAGGCGTCAAGGGCTCCGGCGTACGATCCCAGACGTTCCAGGACGTTGCCCAGCAGGTTGTGGGCCATCGCGTCCGGGGCGTCCTTCACCGCTCGCCGCGCCAGACGCAGGGCCTGAGTCAGGTCGCCTTCGCGCAGGCAGCGCTCGACGTGCAGCGGCAAGGGATGGTTCATGGCGGTCAGCCGTTCTTCGCCTCGATATGGTGGCGGATCACCTCGGTGATGATGAAGGACAGGAACTTCTCGGCGAATTCGGGGTCGAGGTCGGCGTCGTGCGCCAGGGCGCGCAGGCGGGCGACCTGTTCCTTCTCCCGCGCCGGGTCGGACGGCGGCAGATCGTGCGCCGCCTTCAGCGCGCCGACCCGCTTGGTGCACTTGAACCGCTCGGACAGCAGATAGACCAGCGCCGCGTCGATGTTGTCGATGCTGGCGCGGAGTTGTTGAAGTTCGGGAAGGGCGGTTTCTCTGCTCATCGATGCACTCGCGGACTGACGGAAAGGGCGGTTCCCGAATGTCCGGTCTTCTCCCCCCGGTTTCAAGCCTTTTCGGTCACGGGTGCAGCGGGTTGCCGCCCGAGGCCCCCAGCAGGGACATCAATTCCTTGCGCGTCGTCGGGTTGGAGCGGAACACCCCCAGCATGTGGCTGGTGATCATCGACACGCCGGGCTTGTGGACGCCGCGCGTGGTCATGCACTGATGGCTGGCCTCGATCACCACCGCGACGCCCATCGGCTCCAGCACCTTGTTGATCGTGTCGGCGATCTGCACCGTCATCTTTTCCTGGATTTGCAGGCGCTTGGCATAGGCCTCGACGACGCGGGCGAGCTTGCTGATGCCGACCACGCGGCGGTGCGGCATATAGGCGACGTGCGCCCGCCCGATGATCGGCACCATGTGGTGCTCGCAATAGCTTTCGACGCGGATGTCGCGCAACACCACCATCTCGTCGTAGCCCTCGACCTCCTCGAAGGTGCGGCGCATATATTCGTCGGGGTCCATGGCGTATCCGGCGAAGAATTCCTCGTAGGATCGCGCCACCCGCGCCGGGGTGTCGATCAACCCTTCGCGCGCCGGATCGTCGCCTGCCCAGCGCAGCAGGGTGCGTACCGCCGCTTCCGCTTCCTCGCGGCTGGGACGGGTCGGCGCGGCGTTGGCGGCGGGGGCGGGCTTGGATTTCTTCGGCAACTGGTTCACGGCGGGTCTCCTTCGACGGCTTCGGGCGCGGACGCGCCACGCCCCAGATGTTGGCAGGCGCGCCGCCCGATGCAACCCGCTTTCGCCGAAAACCGCGATCCGCGCGGAGCGGAAAAGCCCCCTTGCCAAGGGGGCGCCGCGTACCCTAATATCCGGCCCTCTCGCCTCGCCCTTCGGGCGACCGGCCGCGGGTGTAGCTCAATGGTAGAGCAGAAGCTTCCCAAGCTTACGACGAGGGTTCGATTCCCTTCACCCGCTCCAAGTTTTCTGCGGCTTTTCGGCCAAACCCCCTCGAATTTCCTTGGATTTTTGGACCTATTTGGGCCGTGCCCGTCGATCGGGTGAAATCAGGTACATTCGGGTCGTGAATCGGGTGGTCCTTCGCGAAGGAGCCGGAAGGACTCTTACCGCCGGGCCGACGCGGCGAGGCGCAGAATCTCCGAAGCGGGGGGCGTGCCGGTGACGACCTCGTTGCCGACGATCAGGACGGGCATGTCCCGGATGCGCAGGTCTGAGCCGAGGGTGAGAGTCCGTGTGGTGATCGCATCCACGACGTCTCTTCGCGCCTTCGCCTCCAGGTTCTCGTTCGGCAGGCCGAGACTTCCGGCGATCGAAACCACCGTATCGCCGTTGATGCGGTCGGAACGCCCCATCGCCGCGCGGAAAACCTCCGCCCAGCGTGGCCCCCGGAGGGCGAGGAGGATGCGCGTCGCGGAGGCCGAATCCCCTTCGACGGGCAGAAACTTCACCGCGATGCGCAGGTCGGGCCGCGCGGCGAGAACCTTGTCGATTTCCGAAAGATGGTTGCGGCAAGGCCAACAGTTGGGCTCGACGAACCAAACCATCGTCGGCGCGGAGGGGGATGATGCGCCGAGAAAGGGGTCGTCCTCCGTCGTCAGGCGGCCCTTCAGGCTTTTCAGCGTGGCACGGCGCTCCTGATTCTTTTTCCGCTCGACCCCCTCGTCCACCCATTCGGGATGGGAAATCACCAACTCGCGGATTCTCGCCTCGAAGGCCGGGTGGGAGAGAATCGCCTCGATCGTCGGCGCGGTCGGGGTTTCGGCGATCGCCGGGGGCGCGGAACCGATTCCGGCGGCAAGCAACACGATCAGGAAACGGAGCACGATCGATTCTCCCTTTTTGGCATGGCGCGTTTCGACGCGTGAAACGGATTGTCCCGGAAACCTCGCGTCGGCGCAATCGGCGCGAATTGATCCCAGATTTTTGGGGCATGGGGTTTTGACAAGGGACGCGGCGGCGGGTCATCCTGGGGTGACCGATTTTCCCACTCGCCGAGGTTCCGCCGATGCCGGTTTTCGATCCCCTGGTCCGTTCCCCCTCCGGTCGCTTGCGGGCTCGCGGATGGGAGCTGCCGCTGCCGGGAACGCCGGGGCCGTTGAACGCGATCACCGACGTTCCGGGGGTGGCGGTGGGGTTTTCTACCCTGGCCGATCCAACGACGCCCGACATCCGTACCGGCGTCACCGCGATCCTGCCGCGTCCGCCGGAAGACCTGCTGACGCCGGTATGGGCGGGGCGGTTTTCGATGAACGGCAACGGCGAGATGACCGGCACCCACTGGATCGACGAGGCGGGCTGGTTCGCCGGGCCGATCACCCTGAACAACACCCTGTCGCTCGGCATCGCGCACCACGCCACCATCCGCTGGATGGCGAATCGGTTCCGTCCGCGTCTGGAGGAAAAGGGGCTGTGGCTCCTGCCGGTGGCGGCGGAGACCTATGACGGCTGGCTGAACGATATCTATGGCCAGCACGTCGCCGAGGCGCACGTTCTGGCGGCGATCGACGGCGCGACCGGCGGCGCGGTGGCGGAGGGCAGCGTCGGCGGCGGCACGGGGATGATCTGCTACGAGTACAAGGGCGGCACCGGCACCGCCTCGCGCCGTTTGAGCGTCGCCGGGCAGGAGGTCACGGTCGGCGCGTTGGTGCAGGCCAACCACGGCCTGCGCCCCTGGCTGACGGTGTGCGGCAGGCGGGTGGGGGATCGCCTGCCCGGCAAGACGGTCTGGACGCGGGAAAAGGGGTCGATCGTCGCGGTGATCGCCACCGATGTGCCGCTGCTGCCGATCCAGATGCAGCGTCTGGCGCGCCGCGCCGCCCTGGGCATCGGGCGCGGCGGCACGCCTTCGGGCAACGGTTCCGGCGATATTTTCCTGGCGTTTTCCACCGCCAACGCGCAAGGCCCGCTGCCCGAACCGCGCCGCCTGAGCCTGGAAGCGATCGGCAACGATCGCTTGGATCCGATATTTCTGGCGGTGGTCGAGGCGGTGGAAGGGGCGGTTCTCAACGCCATGCTGGCGGCCGAATCCTGCACCGGACGCTTAAGCCGCACGGTCGAGGCGCTTCCCGGCGCGGCCCTGGCGGAACTGCTGCTCAGCCAATCTGGCTGAACAGGGCGTGGCGGTCGCGCCCCCGCGACTTCGCCTGATACATCGCGGTGTCGGCCATTTCGATCAGGCGCAGGGGCGAGGTCTCGGCGGTGGGAACGATCGCCGCGACGCCCAGGCTGATGGTGACGTGCTTTTCGGTGGCGGAGGCCGGGTGCGCGATGGACAGCGCCTTGACCGCGTTGCGCATCCGCGTCACCACGGCGATCGCGCCGCCTTCGTCGGTTTCCGGCAGGATCGCGGCGAATTCCTCGCCGCCGTAGCGGGCGATGGTATCGACGTGGCGCATCAGCGCGGCGGACAGCGCCCAGGCCACCTGCTTCAGGCAGTGGTCGCCCGCGATGTGCCCCAGGCAGTCGTTATAGGCCTTGAAATGGTCGATGTCGGCCATGATCAGGGTCAGCGGCTTGTTGTTGCGGGTGCAGCGCCGCCATTCGTAGTCCAGGGTCTCGTCGAAGGAGAGGCGGTTGAAGATGCCGGTCAGGCGATCGGTGCGCGACAACACCCGCAGTTGCTCGTTGCGCTCCTGCAACAGGTTTTGCAGGCGCTCCATTTCGGCGATCTTGGCGTCGAGTTCGCGGGTCTTTTCCTCCAGTTCGCGGCGCTGGCGGTGGAGTTCCAGGAAGACGTTGATCTTGCTTTTCAGGACCCCGACGTCGAGGGGCTTGGCCAGATAGTCCACCGCGCCCGAATCGTAGCCCCGGAAGATGTGCTCGCGCTCGGTGCGGTTGGCGGTGACGAAGATGATCGGGATGTTGCGGGTGCGGGAATTGCCGCGCATCAGGGCGGCGGTTTCGAAGCCGTCCATTTCCGGCATCTGCACGTCGAGAAGCGCGATGGCGAATTCGTGCGACAGGGTTTTCGCCAGCGCCTCGTTGCCCGACTGCGCCTTGACGATGTTCAGACCCGGCGCGGCCAGAATGTTTTCCAGCGCGAACAGGTTGTTGGGATTGTCGTCGACGATCAGGATATCGGCTTGCACGGCGTTCCGCCCTCCGCCCCCAGGCGCGCCAGGAAGGGGCCGATCGCCGCCAGCGGCAGCACGTGGCCGACCGCGCACGCCTCGATCGCGGCGCGGGGCATGATCTCCACCTCGGCGGTCGCGGGGTCCTGCACGACGCTCAATCCTCCCATGCGGTTGATCCTGGACAGACCCGCCGCGCCGTCGGCGCTGGCGCCGGTCAGGATAACACCCGCCAGTTCGTCGCAGAAGGCTTCCACCGCGGTTTCGAACAGAACGTCGATCGACGGGCGGGAAAAATTGACCCGTTCCTCCCGCGAGAGGCTGAAGCGGCGGTCGGCCTCGACCAGAAGATGGAAGTCGGGCGGCGCGACGAAGACGGTTCCGGCGGTCATCGGCTCCTTGTCCTCGGCCTCGCGCACCGGCAGGCGACAGTCGCGCTGGAAGCGGCGGGGCAGGGCGTCGCCGGCGTTGGTGGGGATGTGCTGGACGATCACCACGGTGGGCGCGAAATTCTCGGGCAGGGCGGACAGCACGGTGCCGATCGCCTCCAACCCTCCCGCCGATGCGCCGATGACGATCGCGCTCACGGTCATGCGTCCCCCCGCCCCACGGGCGTCCGTACCGGTCGCTTGCGGTAGATCTTTTCCCGCGCGTCGACGACGTCGAAGGCGTCGGCGTGATCGGAAAAACGAAGACTTTCCTTCGACCCAAGGCAAAGGAACCCGCCATTGCAAAGACTGTCAAGGAATAACTTGATTACCTTGTTTTGCAACTCGTCGCCGAAGTAGATCAGAACGTTGCGGCAGAATATCACGTTCATCTCGCCGAAGATTCCGTCGGTCACCAGATTGTGCGGCGAGAAAAGAACATTGGCCTTCAACGTGCTGTTCAAGGCCGCCGAGTCGTTGTCGGCGGTGTAGTATTCCGAGAACGAGGTCTTTCCTCCGGACTTCTGGTAGTTGGCGGTATACTGGCGCATCACGTCGAGGGGGTAGATCGCCTGCCGCGCGGCTTCCAGGACCGGGGGATTGATGTCGGTGGCATAGAGTTGCGCGCGGTTTTTCATCCCTTCCTCTTCCAGCAGGATCGCCATGGAATAGACTTCCTGCCCGGCGGCGCATCCGGCGTGCCAGACCTTGATGAAGGGATAGGTCTTAAGGTGGGGGATCACCGCCTCGCGCACCCGGCGATAGAAGCCCGGATCGCGGAACATCTCGGTGACGTTGATCGACAGGGCGGACAGGACCTCGTCGAAGAAGCCGTCGTCCCAGATCAGGCGATGGGTGACGTCGCAGAACGAGGCCAGACCCGCCCGCGCCCGGATGTGTTCCAGGCGGCGCTTGATGTGGGCGGCGGCATAGCCGCGAAAGTCGAACCCGGATTTCTGATAGATCGCCTCGAGCAGCAGGCGGATTTCCAGGCGCTGGTTTTCCAGTTCGGCGGCGGCGTCGGTCATTGGTACAGCCACACCCGCAGGAGGGAGAGAAGCTTTTCGGTATCCACCGGCTTGGCGAGATAGTCGTTGGCTCCGGCCTCGACGCACTTGTTGCGGTCGCCCTTCATCGCCTTGGCGGTGAGCGCGATGATCGGCAGTTTGGCGAATTCGCGCTTTTTGCGGATGGCGCGCATCGCCTCGTAGCCGTCCATCTCGGGCATCATGATGTCCATCAGCACCAGATCGATGTCCGGGTGTTCGGCCAGCTTGGACAGGCTTTCGCGACCGTCGCGGGCGATCAGCACCTTCAGGCCCTTGTCCTCGAGCACGCCGGACAGGGCGAAGACGTTGCGCATGTCGTCATCGACCAGAAGCACGGTGCGGTCTTTCAGCGCCGCGTCGCGGTCGTGCATCATCCGGATCATCGCGCGCTGGCGTTCCGGCAGGGTGGCTTCGACCCGGTGCAGGAAGAGGGCGCTTTCGTCGAGCAGGCGTTCGGGCGAGCGCACCCCCTTGATGATGCTTTCGGCGTGACGCTGGAGTTCCTCTTCCTCGTCCTTGGTGAGTTCGCGCCCGGTATAGATGATGATCGGCAGGCGGGCGCAGTGCGGCATGCCGCGCAGGCGTTCCAGCAGGTCGAAGCCGCTCATGTCCTTCAGGCCGAGGTCGAAGATCATGCAGTCGAAGGGTTTTTCCGCCAGGGCGGAGAGGGCCTCGGTGCCGCTGCCGGCGACCGTCGAGACGACGTCGCCGTTGCCGATCAGCTGGCGGATCGCCTCGCGCTGCACCGGGTCGTCCTCGACCACCAGCAGGGAGCTGACCGGCTTGTTGATCACGTCCTCGATCTTGGCGAAGGCTTCCTCGACGCGTTCGACGCCGATCGGCTTGGTCAGGAAGCCGACCGCCCCCATCCGCAAGGCGTCGAGGGCGTTGTCGGCGCCCGAGATGAAATACACCGGAATGTGCCGGGTTTCCGGATTGTCCTTCAGGCGGGCCATCACCTCCCAGCCGTCGATGCCGGGCAGGCCGATGTCGAGGATGATCGCGCTCGGCTTGTAATAATCGGCGAAATGCAGGCCGGATTCGCCATCGGCGGCGATCAGGCACTTGAACCCCCGATCGTGCGCGAGGTCGGAGAGGATGCGCGCGAAGTCGGAATCGTCCTCGACGATCAGCAGGGATTTTTCGCCGGGGACGAGGACGCGGCGGTCGTCGGGAACTTCCTCCGCCGCGCCGATCGAGGGCAACGGCGGGTCCGCCGGGCGCGACTTGGCGGCCTTGGCGGGTTGCGCCGTCGGCGCGGGGGCGGCGGCTTCCGGCTCCGGCGCGGGTTTGGATTCTTCCGTCGAAGCGGCGACCGGCACCGCCGGGGCGACGGTTTCGCCGACCGGAAGAATCACCGAAAAGGCGCTGCCCTTGCCCGGTTCGCTTTTCAGGGTGATGACGCCGCCCAGCGCCTCGGCCAGACGGCGCGAGATCGACAGCCCCAGGCCGGTGCCGCCGTATTTCCGGCTGGTGCCGCCGTCGGCCTGACGGAAGGCCTCGAAGATGTCCGCCTGACGCTCCGCCGGGATGCCGATGCCCTGGTCGGTGACGGTGAAGGCGACCGAGGTTTCCGGCGTCAGGGCGCACCCGGCGGGCAGATCGGCGGCGGCGGGGCGGGCGATGGCGAGGCCGACCTTTCCCCCCGGTTCGGTGAACTTGAAGGCGTTGGAAAGAAGGTTGCGCACCACCTGTTGCAGACGGTGGGAATCGGTGGTCAGGGCCTGCGGCGCGTCGTCCGCGACGTCGATGGCGAAGGGGATGCCCCGGTTTTCCGACACCGGACGGAACACCCGTTCGATATCGGCGACGAAGCCCGCCACCGGCATCGCCTCGACGGTCAGGTCGATCTTGCCCGCCTCGACCTTGGACAGATCGAGAATGTCGTTGATCAGCTTCAACAGGTTGCTGCCCGAGGCGTTGATGGTGCGGGCCGATTCCACCTGCCGGGCGGACAGGTTTCCGGCGCGGTTTTCCGCCATCAGCTGCGATAGGATCAGGATGCTGTTCAACGGCGTGCGCAGTTCGTGGCTCATGTTGGCCAGGAACTCCGACTTGTAGCGGTTGGCGGTTTCCAGTTCCTTGACCTTCTGCCGGATTTCGTCGCGGGCGGCGGTGAGTTCCTGGTTCTGGCGCTGGATCGCCCTGCTGCGGGTTTCCAGTTCCTGGGTGCGTTCCTCCAACTCCTCGTTGGTGACCCGCAGTTCTTCCTGCTGCGACTGCAACTCGGCCTCGGACTTGCGCAGGGCGCGGGTCTGTTCCTCCAGTTCCTCGTTGATGACCCGCAGTTCTTCCTGCTGGGTCTGCAACTCGCGCTCGGATTCGATCAGCGCCTGCGCCTGGCGTTGCAGTTCCGCGTTGCCGATCCGCAGATCGGTTTCCTGCTCGTGGGATTTTTTCAGCAGCGCCTCGATCGTCTGGTGGCTTTCCGCGGCGGCGAGCAGAACCCCGATGTTGCCGTGGCAGTCGCGCAGGAAGCGGCGCTGGGTCTCGTCGAAGGCGGCGAACCCGGCGAGCAGCAGGACGCCCAGGGTGGCGCCCTCGAAGACCAGGGGGATGACCGCGAAGCGGGTGGGGGTGATCTCTCCCGCGCCGTAATCGACCACCGGCGCGTCGGCGTCGGCGGCGTCGAGGAAGGTCGGGGTTCGGTTTTCCGCCGTCTGGCCGACGATGCCGTCGCCGAAGCCGACCGAGGCCAGCCGCGCGCCGTCGCGGTCGGTCCAGCCGTGGCGCGCGGCGAGCCTTAAGACGCGGGCGTCGCCGCAGGTCAGATAGACCGCGCCGAGCGGCACCTGGAAATGTTCGACCATGAAGGCCAGCAGCCGCTGGGACAACTGCTCCGGATCGTGTTCGCCGCGCAGGGCGTCGTCCAGGCGTTCGTTGCCGGTTTTCAGCCAGTCGTGGTCGCGCAGGCGGCGCGCCATCGCGTCCAGGGCGCGCGACAGGTCGCCCAGTTCGTCGTTGCGGTCGGTGGCGATGGCGACGTCCAGTTCTCCCGCCGCGATCGACTGCGCCAGGGTGGTGGCCTTCAGGATCGGCGCGGTGAAGTTGTCGGCGAACAGCAGGGAGCCGACGCCGACGAACAGCACGATGAAGACGCCGAGGGCGAGGACGTCGAATCCCAGGCGGCGGATCGGCGCGATCACCTCGGCGTGGTTGATTTTGGAGAACAGGTACCATTCGACGTGCGGGATATCCAGCCCGTCGTGGGCGACCAGAACCGGGTTGCCTTCGCTGTCGGCGTACTGGCCCACCGTGTTGACGCCCTTGGCGTCGCGCGCCTTGTCCCAATAGGCGAGGGGGCGGGGCAGGGTGGTGCCCATGGTCCAGCGTCCGGCTCCGGTGGTCTGCACCGTGGTGCGGAACTCGAAGCGGGATTTTTCCTTGTCGAAGGAAAGGATATAGGATTCCCCGGTCTGTCCCATTCCGGCGCGGGACGAGACGATGGCGTCCACCATTTCCGGGCCCATGCGTAGGGCGACGATCCCCGCCATCCGGCCGTCGCGGCCGAAATAGGGCTGGCCGATGAAGGCGGCGTGACTGCCGTCGGCGTAGGCGGAGAAATCGACGATCGCGGTCTGCCGCGTCACCGAGATGCGTTGCCACAGGCGCGCCAGGCCGCTGTCGCGCAAAAGGCCGGTGTCGAGGGACGACCCCAGGCCCGGATCGTCGGCCAGGGAATACAGGACCCGCCCGTCGGCCCCCAGCAGCAGCAGATCGCGGTAGGTATAGGTGGCCAGGTAATGCCGCAGCGACGGGGTGAAGCGGTTGACGATGGCGCGATAGTCCGGCGCGGCGACGTCCAGGCCGCCGTCCTTGCGCGACGCGCGCAGGGTGGCGATCTCGGTGAACAGGTTGATGATGTCGTTGCGCTGGTTCAGCCGCCTGACCGATTCCAGGCGCATCGCGAAGTCGTGCTCGATGCGCGCCTTGCGCAGACTCTGCACGGTGATCAGCTGGTCGGCGGACTTGTCGAGCAAGGCGTCGGAAGCGAAACGCAACCCCAGCAGACCGATCAGGACAAGGGGAACGATGCCGGAGATCAGATAAAACAGGAACAGCTTGCGCCGGATCGAGGCGTCGGCGATGCGCATCGTGTATCCCCCATCTGACCGCGCCTTTTGGACGGCTTCGGTGGTATGAATTTTTTTCTCTGTTCGGTGAAACATACTCCTTCGGAGGGCTGGGCGGCAACAGCCGAAGTCTCCGTTCCGGCGATCAGGCCCCGCCCGTCAGGGCGGCGCGGCGCAGGCGCGCAACTTCCTCCAGATAGGCCGGGGAGCGGCTCTTGCGGTCGTCGTTGGCCTGCCAGACCCAGGAGGTTTCGCGGAAATCGGTGTCGTAGACGCAGCGCCAGGGCAGGCGGCGAAGGGCGCGGGGGTGGCGCGCCGCCGCCAGCAGCAGCGCCCACTGGTCGAGGAACCACAACCGCCGTCCCCGCCCCAGGGAATCGCCGATCAGCAAGGCGGCGTCGGCGAGGAAACGACCGGCCTCGGCGGGGGTGGTTTCGGCGGTCAGGACCAGATCGAGGCCCAGGGTCTCCGCCGCGCGGCGGGCCAGCGCCGCCGATGGCGGGGTGGGGTCGTAGAGGTGCAGGTGCGCCCCCAGGCGGCGTCCGGGATGGGACAGGGCGAAGCTGGCCAGCGCGGCGAGGCCGTGGCGATCCAGATAGGCCGGGTCGCAGGCAAGGAACAGGATCAGGTCGGCGGCGAGGCCGCGCTCCGGGCGTCCGCTGCCCGGATTGGGCGGCGGCGCGGCGGTTTCCGGCGCGGTCAGCAGCGCCGGGCGCAGGTCCGGCCCCATCTCGGCGGCGAGGCCGGAGAGGCCGAAGGCGGCGGCCATGCGGCACAGGTGGGCGAGCGGTTCCAGCCCGTCTTCGCCCGCTGGCCGGGTGGGCTCCCCCAGAATCGCGGCGGCGAGGCTCCAGCGTCGCGCCACCGTCGCCATCAGGCCGTGGGCGACATCGCACCATCGTCCGTTCGCGCCGTTTCCCGCGCCTCTGGCGAAGGCCGCCGCCGCGTCGGACCAGCGCCGCGCCCACAGGGCGGCGACGCCCCGGTTGCGCCAGACGCGGGCGTCGGGCGGCGGGGCGAGGGCGAAGAATTCCTCCGCCAAGTCCTCCCGCCGGGATATCCGGCACAGCAGGCCCATCGCCTCGCACACGTCGCCGCCGCCGCCCGCCGCGAAGGCGTCTTCCGCCAGGGCCATGGCGGCGTCGAAGCGGGCTTCGGCGATCGCCCGCCAGACCGGGCGGCTGGCCGCGTCGCCCTCCGGCGGGTCCAGGATCGCGGCATGGGACAGCCAGGTGGTGGCGGCGTTCAGGCGGTTCCAGTCGTCGGGTCGGGAGGGCATGGCGGACTCCGTCAGGGGGAATCCAGGGAAGCGCGTCGCCGCGCTTCCGGCAAGGGAAAACCCGGAATATGATGCCGGGAAAAGGAGATTCCGCAGATGAACGACAAGCTCGAACCCATCCTGACCCAACTGGGCCACGCGACGCGCGCCGCCGCCACCCCCGAGGAAGCGCCGCTGGAGCGCATTCCCTGGACCGGCGACGACAAGGCGCGGACCCTGGTGCGCTTCACCTGTCCGGAGTTCACCTCGCTGTGTCCGGTCACCGGCCAGCCCGACTTCGCCCATCTGGTGATCGACTACGTGCCGGGGCGCTGGCTGGTCGAATCGAAGTCGTTGAAGCTGTTCTTCCACGCCTTTCGCAACCACGGCGCCTTCCACGAAAGCTGCACCGTCTTCGTCGCCCGCCGTTTGATGGAAACCCTGGAGCCGGTGTGGCTGCGCATCGGCGGCTATTGGTATCCGCGCGGCGGCATGCCGATCGACGTCTTCTGGCAAAGCGGCGATCCGCCGCGCGGCGTGTGGATTCCCGAGCAGGAGGTGCCGACCTATCGCGGGCGCGGTTGACCCGTCGCCCACGATGCGTCTCGCGGCGCGCGCCGAAGCCGCCTTTCTTGGCGCCTGATTCAGATTTTCAGAACGTCGCCCATGCCGAACGCCTGCACCCGGTCGCCGAAGCGGTCGCGCAGGTATTCGGTGGCCGCCTGGCCCGAGCAGTGGCACGGCATGATGAAGCCGACGTTCCAGTCCAGCAGCACCCGCGCGGTTTCCCGCAGCCGGGTCTCCGACGCGGCGTTGAGGTGAAAGCCGCCGATCAGCCCGGCGATGCGGTGCTCGCCGGTGACCCGGCGCGCCTGATGGACGGTGTTGACGACGCCGGAGTGGGCGCAGCCGCAAATCACCACCAGACCCTTGTCGGTCTTGATCCACAGCGACTGGTCGTCGGGAATGGTGTCTGGGGTCTGGCCTTCGGGGTCGAGGAAGAAGGGGCCGCCCACGTCCTCGTAGGGGGTGGCGCGCGGCGCGGCGATCATCCCCGCCAACCTCAACCATCCGGAACTGGAGCCGATGGTCATCGGCCGCAACTTCCGGGTCAAGGTCAACGCCAACATCGGCGCTTCGGGGACGGTGTCGGACACCGCCGCCGAGGTCGCCAAGATGTCCGACGCGTTGGCCTGGGGCGCGGATACGGTGATGGACCTGTCCACCGGACCGGCGATTCGGGCGACGCGACAGGCGGTCCTGCGCGCCGCGCCGGTGCCGGTGGGCACCGTTCCTTTGTACGAGGCGCTGCAACGGGCGGGCGGGCCGAGGACCTGAGCTGGGAAATCTATCGCGAGGTTCTGGTCGAACAGGCCGAACAGGGGGTGGACTACGTCACCATTCACGCCGGGGTGCTGCGCCCCCATCTGGCGCTGGCGCAAAGGCGTCTGGCCGGGGTGGTCAGTCGTGGCGGCGCCATCGTCGCCCGCTGGTGCGCCGCCCACCGCCGGGAGAATTTCCTGTACGAGCGCTTCGCCGAAATTTGCGCCATCCTCGCCGCCTTCGACATGGCGGTGTCCCTGGGCGACGGCCTGCGCCCCGGCTGCACCGCCGACGCCAATGACGCCGCTCAGTTCGCCGAACTCGCGACCCTGGGCGAGTTGGCGCGGGTCGCCGGGGATGCGGGCGTGCAGACGATGATCGAAGGCCCCGGCCACGTGCCGATGCACAAGATCGCCGAGAACATGACCCGCCACGCGGAAGCCTGCGGCGACGCGCCGCTTTACACCCTGGGGTCGCTGGTCACCGACGCCGCGCCCGGCTTCGACCACATCACCGGCGCGATCGGCGGCGCGATGATCGCGGCGATGGGGGTGTCGATGCTGTGCGTGGTGACGCCGAAGGAACACTTAAGCCTGCCCGATCGCGACGACGTGCGGACCGGGGTGACCGCCTTCCGCATCGCCGCGCACGCCGCCGACCTGGCGAAGGGGAACTCCGCCGCCCGCGCCCGCGACGACGCCCTGTCCCGGGCGCGGGTGGACTTTTGCTGGGGGGAGCAGATCGCGCTGGCGATCGATCCGGCGACGGCGGCGGCCTATCGCGGCGAGATCGCGGGCGACGGCCACCATTGCACGATGTGCGGCGAGGCGTTCTGTTCGATGCGGGGCTTCCGCGCGGCGACGGCGGAAGCCCCCGACTAATCGAGGATCACTCCTCGACGGTGTCGGTGGTGCCGTCGGCCCAATGCAGGACCAGGGTGATCTTCCATTCCGCCATCAGGCTTTTGCGTACCGGGCAGGTGGCGGCGGCGCGGATCATGCTTTGCCGCTGCCGTTCGTCGGCGGCGAAGGGGACGTTGGCGGTCATGGTGGTGGCGACGATGCGGCGCGGCGCGTCGGCCATGGTGTAGTCGGCGCTCATCGTCATCCCGGCGGTGTCCAGCCCCAGGGCTTTCGCCTTGACCGCGATCAGGGTGCCGGTGCAGTTCAGCAGCGCGGCGACGCACAGGTCGATGGGGGAGAACGAAGCGCCGTCGCCGCCGTGTCCGGCGGGGGCGTCGGTCAGAATGGTGACGCCAGAGGCGACATGGGTGACGGAAAACCGGCTTTCGCCATCGTTCCGCGCGGTCATGCAGGGCATGGAGAGACTCCTTTGCGTTACAGGTCTGCGATCATTCCGGCGGTGACCAGGACGATGCCGCCCTCGGATCGGTAGAAACGCCTGGCATCGAGTTCCGGATCCTCGCCGATCACCAGACCGGGGGGGATATTGGTGTCCTGGGCGATGATGGCGCGGTTGATCCGCGCATGGCGTCCGATGTCGCAGTTGGGCAGGATGACGCTGTTCTCGACCAGGGAATGGGAATTCACCCGCACGTTGTTGGACAGCAACGAACGGCGCACCGTGCCGCCGGAAACCACGCATCCGGCGCCGATCACGGAATCGAGGGCGGTGCCGCGCCGGTCGTCGTCGTCGAAGACGAACTTCGCCGGGGGGCGCTGCTCCTGGCTGGTCCAGATCGGCCAGTCGGGATCGTAAAGGTCCAGCGCCGGGGTGACGCTGGTCAGGTCGATATTGGCCTCCCAATAGGCGTCCACGGTGCCGACGTCGCGCCAATAGGGCTCGACCTGATCGCTGGCGCGGACGCAGCTGTCGGCGAAGCGGTGCGCGTACAGCCGCGACTGGCCGACCAGATTGGGCAGCATGTCCTTGCCGAAGTCGCGGCTGGACCCTTGGGTTCCCGCGTCGCGGATCAACTGGTCGATCAGGAAGTCGGCGTTGAAGATGTAGATTCCCATGCTGGCGAAGGAAATCTCGGGATTGTGCGGCAGGCCGGGCGGGTTGGCGGGTTTTTCCAGGAATTCGACGATCTGGTCGTTTTCGCCCACCTTGACCACGCCGAAGCCGGAGGCCAGGGCGCGCGGCACCTCGACGCAGGCGACCGTGGCCTCGGCGCCGCGTTCGATGTGCTGCGCCAGCATCTTCGAATAGTCCTGCTTGTAGACGTGGTCCCCCGCCAGAACCAGGATGTAGGTGGGGGCGATGGCGCGGATGAAGTCCATGTTCTGGTACACCGCGTCGGCGGTGCCGCGATACCAGCTTTCGTCGGCGGTCTGTTGCTGGGCCGGCCAGATTTCGATGAATTCCTGCAATTCCGCCTTCAGGAAGGCCCAGCCGCGTTGCACGTGCTGGATCAGCTGGTGCGACCGGTACTGGGTGGGCACCGCCACCTTGCGGATGCCGGAATGGATGCAGTTGGACAGTGGGAAGTCGATGATGCGGAACTTGCCCGCGAAGGGGATCGCCGGTTTGGCCAGATTGTCGGTCAGGTCCATCAGGCGGCTGCCGCGCCCGCCCGCCAGAACCAGGGCGAGGGTGCTTTTCAAGGAGGTGTTGAGGTCGTATTGACGGGCTTCCATGGTCGTTCCTCCCGGCCTGCCATCCCCTGATTTCCGCCTTCCAGGGTAAGCCAAGGGACGGGGGAACGCCAAGGCCAAACGCGCGGAATCCGCCGCCGCCGATGTTTTGTCCCTACAGCCGGGCAACCGGGTGTGCCATAGTCGAATCCGGGATGGGCACAAGGATAGTCGTTTCGAAATGAAGATTTTGTTCGTTGCCGGGGAAGTCTTCCCGCTGGTCAAGACCGGAGGACTCGCCGACGTGGTGGGTGCGCTGCCGAAGGCCTTCCGCGCCCTTGGCGACGAGGTTCGGGTTCTGTTGCCCGGCTATCCCGAGGCTTGCGCCCGCGTCGTCGATCCCGGCGCGCCGCTGGAGTTGGGGGATGCCCTGGGCTACGGCGCGGCGCGGTTGATCCCGGCGCGGATGCCCGACAGCGCGCTGGAGGTTCTGCTGCTCGACTGTCCGGAGGCGTTCGCCCGGCCGGGCGGGCCCTACCTCGATCCCGAGGGCCGCGACTGGCCCGACAACTTCCGCCGTTTCGCCCTGCTCTCCCGCGTCGCCGCGCTGATCGGCGTGGGCGGCGGCCTGATGGGCTGGCAGCCCGACATCGTCCACGCCCACGACTGGCAGACCGGGCTGGTGCCGGTCTATTTGCGGCAGTGGGGCGGGGCGACGCCGCCGACGGTGTTCACCATCCACAACCTGCATTACCAGGGGGTGTTCGGCCCCGACGTGCTGCCCCAGGTCGCGGTCGATCCGGGTTTCAACGCCATCGACGGCATGGAATTCTACGGCAACGTCAGTTTCCTCAAGGCGGGGCTGGTGTTCGCCGACCGCCTGACCACGGTCAGCCCGACCTATGCGCGGGAGATTCAGACCCACGCCTATGGCTGCAACCTCGAAGGCGTGGTGGCGGAGCGGGCGCACCACTTGCGGGGCATCCTGAACGGCATCGACCAGGAGATCTGGAACCCGGCGAAGGATGCCGTCATCGCCGCCCGGTTTTCGTCCGCCGACATGTCGGGCAAGGCGGTGTGCAAGGCGGCGTTGCAGGCGGCGGCGGGGCTGGACGCCGACGCCGACGCGCCGCTTCTGGGCTTCCTCGGGCGGCTGGTCTGGCAGAAGGGGGTGGACGTCGTGCTCGCCGCCCTGCCGGAGATCCTGGCGATGGGGTTCCAGGTGGTGATTCAGGGCAGCGGCGAGGCCGGTCTGGAGCGCCAGTGTCGCGAGGCGGCGCAGGCCTTTCCCGGACGGGTCTCGACGCGCATCGGCTATGACGAGGACTTCGCCCACGCGATCGAGGCGGGGTCCGACGTCTTCGTCGTGCCGTCGCGGTTCGAACCCTGCGGCCTGACCCAGATGTACGCGCTGCGCTATGGTACCCTGCCGGTGGTGCGGCGCACCGGCGGCCTGGCCGATAGCGTCGTCGATATGGACGAATCCCCCGAGGGAACCGGCTTCGTCTTCGACGACGATACGCCTTGGGCGCTGTTGTCCGCCCTTCGGCGGGCGCGCGACCGGTTCGCCCGTCCGGCGGCGTGGACGGCGGCGCGGGAACGCGCCATGAACAAGGATTTCTCCTGGCGCGCCGCCGCCGCGCGGTATCGCGAAGTCTATGAATCCGTCAAGAAGAACAAGGCGTAGGTGTCCCATGTCGATCCGTATGAAGACCGATGGCTATATCGACGAACAACTGTTCAAGGTGTTCAAGGACCCCGAGAACCTGAAAAAGGCGCTGATGCGCTCGATGATCCAGACCGTCGGGCGATCCCCCGACGGGGCGGAGACGCGGGACTGGTTTCTCGCCCTGGCGCATCTGCTGCGCTTCGTCCTGTCCGAGCGCAACGTCAAGACCTCGGGCAAAAGCTACGCCCAGGACAAACGCATCGTCTATTACCTGTCGATGGAATACCTGATCGGCCGTTCGCTGAAAAAGGTGCTGATCGACTTGGGCGTGATGGACGTGACCCTGCGCACCCTCGAGGACATGGGCCTCGATTTCGAGGCGCTGCAAAGCCACGAATACGACGCGGCGCTCGGCAACGGCGGTCTGGGGCGGCTGGCGGCGTGCTTCCTCGATTCCCTGTTCACCCACGACTATCCGGGCATCGGCTACGGCATCCGTTACGAATACGGCATGTTCACCCAGCGGATCGAGGAAGGCCAGCAGTTGGAGCAGCCGGAAAACTGGCTGCGCTACGGCAACCCGTGGGAGGTCGCCCGTCCCTCGGTGCTGTACAAGGTGCGCCTGGGCGGACGCAACCTGTGCTTCCGCGACGGCAACGGCGAGGACATCTGCCGGTGGGTCGATGCCGAGGAAGTGATGGCGATGGCCTTCGACGTGCCGGTGTCGGGCTTCGATACCGATACCGTGGGCAATCTGCGCCTGTGGTCGGCCCGTTCGACCCGCGAATTCGACCTCAACTATTTCAATCAGGGCAACTACGTCGAGGCGGTGCGCAGCAAGACGATCTCGGAAACCCTGTCCAAGGTGCTCTATCCCAACGACAAAAGCCAGGATGGGCAGGAGCTTCGCCTGAAGCAGGAATACTTTTTCGTGTCCGCATCGATGCAGGACATCCTGCATCGCCACCTGCGCACCCACGACAACCTGCTCAACTTCGCCGAGAAGGTGGCGATCCAGCTCAACGACACCCATCCGGCGATGGCGGTGGCCGAACTGATGCGCCTGCTGATGGACGACCACGGGATGGGCTTCGAACAGGCCTGGACGATCACCCGCGCCACCTTCGGCTATACCAATCACACCCTGCTGCCCGAGGCGCTGGAAACCTGGCCGATCGACATGCTTCAGGCGATCCTGCCGCGCCACCTGGAAATCATCTATCAGATCAACGACGTCTTCCTGCGCGAGGTGCGGCGCGCCTTCCCCGGCGATCCGTCGATCCTGGGGCGGGTGTCGCTGGTGGACGACCACACCCGGCGCATCCGCATGGCGCATCTGGCGGTGGTCGGCAGCCACAAGGTCAACGGCGTCGCCGAACTCCACACCCAGCTGCTGCGCGAGGGCCTGTTCGCCGACTTCGCCCGCATCTGGCCGGAAAAGTTCATCAACATGACCAACGGCATCACTCCGCGCCGTTGGCTGCGTCAGGCCAACCCCCAGCTTTCCGAACTGATCACCGAGGCGATCGGCCCCGGCTGGGAAAAGGATCTGGACCGGCTGCACGCCCTGGCCCCGTTCGCCGACGACGCCTTCTTCCAGAAGCGCTTCCAGGAAATCAAGCTCGCCAACAAGCGGCGTCTGGCGGCGGAGATCGCCGCCCACTGCCATGTCGAGGTGGACCCCGCCAGCCTGTTCGACACCCAGGTCAAGCGCTTCCACGAATACAAACGGCAGCTTTTGAACGTGCTGCACGTGATCACCCGCTACAACCGGATCAAGGACGACCCCAACCGCGACATGGTGCCGCGCACCGTGATCTTCGCGGGCAAGGCGGCGCCCGGCTACGACATGGCGAAGCTGATCATCCGCCTGGTCCTCGACGTGGCGGAAACGGTCAACCACGACCGCGCCGCGCAGGGGCGGCTGAAGGTCGCCTTCATTCCCGACTACAAGGTCTCCAACGCCGAGATCATCATTCCCGGCAGCGAACTCTCCGAACAGATCTCGACGGCGGGAACCGAGGCCTCGGGCACCGGCAACATGAAGTTCGCGCTGAACGGCGCGCTGACCATCGGCACCATGGACGGCGCCAACATCGAAATCCACGACGAGGTGGGGGCCGACAACATCTTCATCTTCGGCCTCGACGTGGCCGAGGCGAAGCAGCTTCGCGCCGGATCCTACGACCCCTGGGAATACTACAACGCCAACGAGGAACTGCGCCGCACCCTGGAAATGATCCGCAACGGCTTCTTCTCCCCCGGCGATCCCACCCGCTACAAGCCCCTGATCGACGCGCTGCTGCGCGGCGGCGACCACTTCCTGCTGCTCGCCGACTACGCGGACTATATCCGCTGCCAGGAGGACGTGGACCGGGTCTACCTCAACCGGGCGGAGTGGACGCGCCGCGCCATCCTCAACGTCGCCAACATGGGCAAGTTCTCGTCCGACCGCACCATTCACGACTACGCGCGGCTGATCTGGAACATCCAGCCCCTCGACAGGTGAGGCCGCCATGCCCCGGAACGACGACCACAGTTGTGCCGATTGCCGCCAGCTCAACTGCTATCGGCACGACAAGATGTACCCCACCTTCTGCCTGACCGAGGCGCTGGAAGTCGGCCAGCGCGCCGAGGTTCTCGCCATCTATCGCGGCGACGAACTCGACGCGCGCATGGCCCGCGCCTCCGCCGAGGTCGAGGGCCAGTACTACGGCAAGCTGACGCGGGTGGAGGAAACCCTGGTCTTCGCCAGGAAGATCGGCGCGAAGAAAATCGGCATCGCCACCTGCATCGGCCTGATCGAGGAAACCCGCATCTTCGCCCGATTCCTCAAACTGGGCGGTCTGGACCCCTATGCCGTGCTGTGCAAGGTGGGGTCCATCGACAAGACCGAAATCGGCATCCCCGATGCGATCAAGGTCAAACCCGGCAACGACGAATCCTGCTGCAATCCGATCCTCCAGGCGATGCTGCTCAACCGGTGGGGGGCCGACCTTAACGTTCTCGTCGGCCTGTGCGTCGGCCACGACAGCCTGTTCATCCGCCACTCCGAGGCGCCGGTGACCACCCTGATCGCCAAGGACCGGGCGCTCGGCCATAACCCCGCCGTGGCGCTTTATACCAGCCACAGCTATTGCAAACGCCTGTTCGACGAGGACCGGCTGAAAACCCTGACCTGAAGGGGACGGCATGCGGGAAGGCCGGGCCCCGCCCGGACCCGCGAGGAGGCTCGGCCTCCTCGACCTCATAAACTTGTTTTTCGCCGCGTCAGCGACAATCGGCCATTACGTTGCCGCATGAAGGCATGATGGCGCTCCGCGCAGAAACCAAGGAATGGGTACACAGGGCCCAAGGCCCTGTGCGGGTGCGGGCGGTGCCCGCATTTTTTGCCCTACCGTTCCGTCTTGATCGCGGCGACGCCGCGTTTGACCTTCGGGCAGTCGGCGCATTTGTTCGTCGTCTCGCTCGTCATGGCTCCTTCTTCTCGGAAGTGGGAGCCTCCGGCAATCCCGGCGCGGTTCACTCTTTTTGAGTTGGACTCTGATGACTTCATCAACCATAACAGTATGATCGGATGGCCGATCTTCTCACGATTCCAGACAAATCTGTCGCCTCTTCCCGCTATGTTGCACTTCCTCTGGTCGTCGTAACCAAACGTGGCAATTCCACTATGGATTGTCGCTAACTTATAACAAGCTGTCGCGCCATTTTGGCGCCAACATTCGCCCACGGATAGACTATGCAAGAAGCCAGTTTTTTGTTCGGGTCCGCTCGGAGCTCCTTCGTCGGCCTCGGGGCCAACCTGCTGCGGGGAACCCTTGCCGCGCTTGTTGTTGCCGGAGTGGTTGGGGTCGAATGTGGTCAAGCGCGGGCCGCAGGGGTCCAACTCAAGGGGCAAAGTGCGCGGGGTTTGGGAACCGCCTATGCCGGGGCCACGGCTCGCGCCGATGAGCCCTCGACGATCTTCTATAACCCTGCGGGCCTCACGTCTCTTTCGGGATGGGGGCGCAGTCCGATATCTCTTATATCCACCTGCAAACCACCTTCACCAACGAGGGGTCGAGAAGCTTCTCGAACGCCCCGTCTCGTGGTCCGGCGTCCTCGGCGGGGGGGTATTCGGCGGCGATCCCAACTCTTTACGGCTATGCGTCGCTCTCGGACGATTTCAAGATCGGCCTGTCTCTCAATGCCCCCTTTGGGCCGGACACCGAGTATGGTTCCGACTGGATTGGCCGTTACCACGCGGTAAAGTCGGAATTGACGATGTCCAATCTTCAGCCGACGGTGGCCTATCGGGTGAACGACGCGCTTTCCCTCGGGTTAGGCCTCAATATCCAAAAAGCTTCGGCCGAGTTGACCAATGCCGTTGATCACGGCCTTAATCTAGCGGCATTGGGTGTTCCCGGAGCGTCGGCGGGAAGTCACGACGGTCTCTCGAAACTCTCGGGCAAAGACACGGCCTTCGGTGCCACGGCCGGGGTCATGATCAACCTTGACGAAGATTCCCGGATCGGGGTGTCCTATCGTTCGCGCATTCATCACACCTTTAAGGGAAAAGTCGAGCAAAGCGGCGTGCCGAGCCAATATGCGGCCATTCCTTCCCTCACCCGTATTTACGCCAACTCCGACGCTTCGGCGAAAATCACCACACCCGATGTCGCCGCACTCGGCGTCTATCACCGCATTGATCCGCAGTGGGCAGTCATGGGGGATGTCAGTTGGACCAACTGGTCGCTGTTCAAGGAACTTCGCGTTCGCCGCGCCGACGTCCTTCCCGATTCCGTCACGAAAGAAAACTGGCGCGATAGTTGGTTCTTTGCGTTGGGAACGACGTATACGCCGCATCCGGGGCTCGATTTAAGCGTCGGTGTCGCCTATGACGTCAGCCCCGTTTCCGACGCTTACCGCACAGCAAGAGTTCCCGATTCCGATCGGACATGGCTGTCCTTAGGCGCAAGTTACGCCCTGAATGACGCCATCACGCTCAACGCCAGCTACGCCCATATTTTTGCCGATAATCCCAAAATCGACACGTCGATTTCGACGTCCACGCTGCTCGGTCAGCGGACAGACCACCTTACGGGACGCTACGATAACGAGATCGACTTGTTCTCTGTCGGGATTTCCGGGCGGTTCTAGGACGTAAACTTATCAATCCCGCCGGTTGCGCCGGAGCGATTTGGTTCGTCCGAACAAGAGAAAATCGAAGTCAACCGTGGGGAAGCGTTAGCTTATCTGCGCGGGGCGTTCGGAAATTGCCATTCCGCTTCCGGCCCTATCCCCGTCATCGTTGTTTTGTGGCGCGGTGAGTTGGCGCGTGGCCGTTGGGTGGGGCAAAGGAACGGGGTCCGGGGTCCGCGACCCCGGCGGGTGCGGGCACGGAGAAAGCCGAAGGCTTTCGTAGGGACGCCGCCATCGGCGGCGGTCCGAGGCGAAGCCGAGGATGAGGAAAACGCATTAAGCGTCTTCCGAACAGCAGCCCGCATTTTTTATGCCCCTACCGTTCCGTCTTGATCGCCTCGATGCCGCGTTTGACCTTCGGGCAATCGGCGAATTTGGCGGCGTCGGTGGTCATGCGGCGGCGCCAGTTGGGGTGTTCGTCCACCGTGCCGGGCAGGTTGATCTGGGTGGTTTCCCCCGCCAGGTCGCCGGGGTTGATCATCAGCAGTTGCGACGGGGTGCGCGCCGCGAAGCGGTGTACGGCATCGGTCAGGGTTTCCAGGTCGGTGCCGGAGGCTGCGGCGTCGGCGGGAATGGCGGGCAGGTTTTGGTCGGCCAGGGCTCCGGACAGGGCGGCGCGTTCGGCGGCGCGGGCGGCGCGTTCAGCCTCCGCGCCGTCGCCGAACACCCCGGCTTTTTCGCGCGCCGCGACGTCCTGGCCCAGCCAGTGCCCGGCGATGGTCGGCATGTCGTGGGTGGTGGCGGTGACCAGGGCGAGCGGCGGATAGGCGTCGGGGCGCTTGAACAGGCCGCTCGGCCATTTCTCGAAATAGACGACGCGGTAGGAGAGCAGGCGTTCGGCGGCCATCCGACCGCGGAAGTCCTCGGGCACGGTTCCCAGGTCCTCGCCGATCACGGCGCAGCGGTTGCGGGCGCTTTCCAGGGCGACGATCCCCAGCAGGTCGTCGAAGGGGTACGAGACGTAGGCGCCGTTGGAGATCGGCTCCCCGCCCGGAATCCAGAACAGGCGCATCAGGCCCATCACGTGGTCCAGGCGCAGGGCGGCGGCGTGGCGCATGTTGGCGCGCAGGATGGAAACGAACCCGGCATAGGCGGTGTCGCGCATGCGGAGGGGGTGGGGCGGCGGCAGGCCCCAGTCCTGGCCGACGGCGCTGAAGGCGTCGGGCGGCGCGCCGAACGAGGCTCCCCTGACCAGTTCGGATTGGTTGGCCCAGGCGTCGGCGCCATCGGCGCTGGCGCCGATGGCGAGGTCGCGGTAGAGGCCGACTCCCGGCGCGGCCTTGGCGGCGGCGGCAAGCTGGGTTTCGCACAGCCATTGCAGGAAGGCGTGGAAGGTGACGCGCTCGGCGTTGGCCAGGGCGAAGGCGGCGACTTCCGGGCTGTCCGGATCCTGGAACGGGGCGGCCCAGGTGTTCCAGGGCAGGCCGCCCATGGTTTCGTGCAGGGCCGAGAATTCGGCGAAACGGCGCAGTCCGTCGCCGCCCGCGACGCAGAATTCCTCGAACCCGATCAGGCGTTCCGGCGGCAGTTGCAGGAAGTCCTCGTAGAGGGCGGATAGGGCCCTGTCCTTGAGGTCGCCGACGGCGGGGTAGTCGATCTGGTCGCGCCGCCGCGCGGCGCGCAGCGTCGCCCTGGTCGTCGGGTCGGCGGCAAGCGCCTTCAGGCCGGGGCTGGCGGCGGCGAAGGGGGCGGCGGGGACCGAGATCATCAGCGGGTTGAGGAACACCCGGCTGGAGGGGGAATAGGGGCTGCACGCCTCCGGCCACACCGGGAACAGGGCGTGCAGAGGGTTGATCCCGACCATCGTCGCCCCCAGCCTGGCGGCGCTTTTGGCATAGGCGGCGAGGCTTGAGAAATCGCCGACGCCCCAGTCGCGGGCGTGTTTCAGCGCATAGACCTGGCAGGAGAGTCCCCAGCGGCGTTCGCCCCGTTCCATCCACTCGGGGACGAAGGCGCGGGCGGGGGCGAGGATCAGGCGACCGTGGGCGCGGGTTCCGGCCAGGGTGACGAACAGGTCGTGATAGCCGTCGGGCAGCGGCGCGGGCAGGTCGAGGCGGCGGCGGCAGAGGGTGCGTCCGCCGACGTCGGCCATCGCCGTTACCGGCAGGGCGCAGGCGGCGACCGCGCCTTCGTGGACGTCGCCGTTCTCCACCTCGAGCCGCCAGTCGAGGCGGGAGAAGGCCAACTCGTCGGGGACCGAGACCTCCACCGCGACGTCGGCGGCGGGATCGGCGCGGCGGATCACCGCGACCGGGGCCAGGGGCTCGCGCCAGGGGCGTTCCCGCCAGTCGCGCAGGCTGCGGGCGGCCTCTCCGTCGGTGGCGGCGGAAATTCCCATCGCCGCCAGGATGGCGCGCTTGCCGTCGGCGGTGGTGACGTGGTGGTTGCCCGCGATATCCCAATAGGAGCCGTGAATCCCCGCCGCCTCGGCCAGAAGGTCGAGCGAGGGATCGGGCGGAACGGCATCGGGACGGAAGCTCACCGGAATCAATCCTTTTCGATCGGGCAGGAGGCGAACGGGTCGGCGTGGATCAGCACCGCCAGGGCGCGCCCCTGCAACGGATAGATTTCGTCGGCGCGGAAGACCGGCTGCGCGTTTTCGGGATAGGGCAGGGATTCGCTGGTGTCGAACAGGGCGTGCCAATGCTTGCCCAGGTCCGCGCCGGGCAGGCGGAACGGCACCGCGCCGTAGTGGGCGTTCATCAGCACGATGAACTGGTCGTCGTCCAGGCAGTCGCCCTGGCGCGAGAAGTATTCGCCGACCTCGCCCCCCAGGTGGAAGCCCAGGCAGCGGGCATAGGAAAGTCCCCAGTCCTCGGGCGCGAGTTCGCCGCCCCGGGGGGAAAGCCAGGTGATGTCCTTGATCGGGCCGCGCCCCAGGCGCCGCCCGTGGAAGAATCGCGGGCGGCGGAACGCCGGATGTTCGCGGCGCAGGCGCGACACCATGCGGACGAATTCCAGGAAGTCGCGGTCCTCCGGCGACAGGGGCGACCAGTCGAGCCAGCTGATCTCGTTGTCCTGGCAATAGGCGTTGTTGTTGCCCTTCTGGCTGCGCCCCAGTTCGTCGCCGGCGGTCAGCATCGGCACCCCCTGCGACAGCAGCAGGGTGGCGATGACGTTGCGTTTCTGGCGCATCCGCATGGCGCGGATCGCCGGATCGTCGGTGGGGCCTTCGACGCCGCAGTTCCACGACAGGTTATAGTCGCTGCCGTCGCGGTTGCCTTCCTGGTTGGCCTCGTTGTGTTTGCGCTCGAAGCCGACCAGGTCGGTCAGGGTGAAGCCGTCGTGGGCGGTGACGAAGTTGATCGAGGAGCGGGGGCGGCGCCCCTGGCGGTCGAACAGCGGCGAGGAACCGGTGATGCTGGAGGCGAAATCCCCCATCATCCCGGAATCGCCGCGCCAGAACTGCCGCACCTTGTTGCGATAGATGTCGTTCCATTCCGACCAGCCGGGGGGGAACTGCCCGAGCTGATAGCCGTTCGGCCCCAGATCCCAAGGTTCCGAGATCATCTTGACCCGCGACAGCACCGGGTCCTGGCGCACCGCGGCAAGGAAGGGGCTTTCCTGCGAAAAGGCGTCGGGGGCGCGCGCCAGGGTGGTGGCAAGGTCGAAGCGGAAGCCGTCAACCTGCATCACCTCGACCCAATAGCGCAAGGAGTCCATCACCATCTGCAAGACGCGCGGGTGCGAGATGTTGAGGGTGTTGCCGCAGCCGGTGAAGTCGGTGTAGTAGCGCTTGTCGTCGCGGTTGAGCCGATAGTACGAGGCGTTGTCGATGCCCCGGAAGCTCAAGGTCGGCCCCAGATGGTTGCCTTCGCCGGTGTGGTTGAACACCACGTCCAGCACCACCTGGATGCCCGCGTCGTGCAGCAGGCCGACCATGGTGCGGAATTCGGCGACGTTGCGCCCCGACAGATAGCGCGGCGACGGCGCGAAGTAATTGTAGCTGCTGTAGCCCCAATGGTTGGTCAGGCCCTTTTCGACCAGGTGCTGCTCGTCGAGGCAGGGATGAATCGGCAGCAGTTCGACGACGTTGACGCCCAGCGATTTCAGGTGCGCGATCGTCGAAGCCTCGCCCATCCCGGCGAAGGTGCCGCGCTTCGCCAGCGGCAGCTGCGGATGGCGGATGGTTATGCCGCGCACGTGGGCTTCATAGATCAGGGAATCCTGCCAGGGCACGTCGGGGGGCGGCGGCAGGTGGCGCAGCGTCGGGGTTTCGATCACCACCGCCTTGGGCACGGTGCGGGCGTTGTCCTGGCGGTTGAACGACAGATCGGCGCGCGGGTGGTCCAGGCGATAGGCATAGTTGTTGCGGTGCCAGACGACGTCGCCGAACAGCGCCTTGGCGTAGGGATCGATCAGCAGCTTGTTGGGGTTGAAGCGGTGCCCGGCGGAGGGCTCATAGGGGCCGTGGACGCGATAGCCGTACAACTGGCCGGGTTTGACCTCGGGCAGGAAGCCGTGCCAGACCTGATCGGTGAATTCGGGCAACAGGATGCGGTCGGTTTCGCGCTTGCCGCTGGACTCGAACAGGCACAGCTCCACCGCTTCCGCGTTGGCCGAGAACAGGGCGAAGTTGGTGCCCTTGCCGTTCCATGTCGCTCCCAGGGGATAGGGGCGGCCCGGCCAGATCGTCGCGCCCATGGCTTCAGTCCCCGCCGGGCGCGTCGCCGCCCGCCTTCAGCACCAGGACGGCGAGGGGCGGCAGGGTGACGACGATCGAGAACGGCTGCCCGTGGGAGGGTATCGCCTCGGCCAGGACGCCGCCGCCGTTGCCGACGTTGCCGCCGCCGTAAAGATGGGAATCGGTGTTGATCTCCTCGGCATAGAAGGCCTGGCGCGGCACCCCCAGGCGATAGCCGGGGCGCGCCACCGGGGTGAAGTTGGCGACGACCACCACCTCGCCCCCGGCGGATTCCGGATCGCGGCGCAGGAAGGCGAGGACGCTTTGCTCCGGATTGCAGCAGTCGATCCAGGCGAATCCCGCCGGATCGAAGTCGGCGCGATGGAGCGCCGGGGTGCGGCGATAGAGCGCGTTCAGGTCGCGGATCGCCGCCTGCATGCCGGCATGCAGGGGGTCGTCGGCGAGGTGCCAGTCCAGGCTGGCGTCGTGGTTCCATTCCGCTTCCTGCGCGAATTCGCCGCCCATGAACAGCAGCTTCTTGCCCGGATGGGTCCACATGAAGGCGAAATAGGCGCGCAGGTTGGCGAACTTCTGCCAGCGGTCGCCCGGCATCCGGCCGATCAGCGATCCCTTGCCGTGCACCACTTCGTCGTGGGACAGCGGCAGGACGAAGTTTTCCTGGAAGGCGTAAAGCAGGCCGAAGGTCAGATCGTTGTGGTGATAGGCGCGATGCACCGGCTCCTTGCCCATGTAGCGCAGGGTGTCGTGCATCCAGCCCATGTTCCACTTGAAGCCGAAGCCTAAGCCCCCAAGGTAGGTGGGCCGCGACACCATCGGCCAGGCGGTGGATTCCTCGGCGACGGTGAAGGCGCCGGGGTGTTCCTCGTACAGGACCTCGTTCAGGCGTTTGAGGAAGGCGATCGCCTCCAGGTTTTCGTGGCCGCCGAAGGCGTTGGGAATCCACTCCCCGTCTTTCCGGCTGTAGTCGAGGTAGAGCATCGACGCCACCGCATCCACCCGCAGTCCGTCGATGTGGTAATCCTCCAGCCAGAACAGGGCGTTGGCGATCAGGAAGTTGCGCACCTCGGCGCGCCCGAAGTTGTAGATCAGGGTGCCCCAGTCCATGTGGCGGCCCTGGCGCGGGTCGGCGTGTTCGTACAGGTGTGTGCCATCGAACCAGGCGAGGCCGTGCGCGTCCTCGGGGAAGTGGCCGGGCACCCAGTCGAGGATGACGCCGATCCCTTCCCGGTGGCAGGCGTCGACGAGGAAGCGGAAATCATCGGGGGAACCGAAGCGGCTGGTCGGCGCGAACAGGCCGATCGGCTGATAGCCCCAGGAGCCGTCGAAGGGATATTCGTTGATCGGCAGCAGTTCGATGTGGGTGAAGCCCAGATACTTCGCATAGGGCACCAGCTGCTCGGCGATCTCGCGATAGGTGAGGTAGCGGTTGCCCTGTTCCGGGCAGCGCCGCCACGATCCCAGATGCACCTCGTAGACCGACATCGGCGCGTTCCAGGCGTTGGCCGCCTTGCGCCGGGCCATCCAGTCGCCGTCGGTCCAGGCATAGCCGCCGCGTCGCGCCACCCGGCTGGCGGTGCGGGGCGGGGTCTCGCAGGAAAAGGCGTAGGGGTCGGCCTTGAGAGGCAGCAGTTCGCCCCTCGGGCCGAGAATCTCGAACTTGTAGACGGCTCCCTCGCCGATGCCGGGGATGAAGATTTCCCAGACGCCGCAGCCGGGGTGCAGGCGCATCGGGTGGCGGCGTCCGTCCCAGGCGTTGAAGTCGCCGACGACGCTGACCCGCCGCGCGTTGGGCGCCCAGACCGCGAAGTTGATCCCCGCGGTTCCCTCCATCGTCACCGGATGCGCCCCCAGCTTGTCGAAGCTGCGGCGGTGGCGGCCTTCCGCCATCAGGTGGCGGTCCAGGTCGCCCAGGTTGGAGGGGAAGCGATAGGGGTCGTCGATTTCCCAGGTGTGTTCGCCGTGATGCAGGCGCAGGCGATAGGGCGCGCCGGTCAGGCCGGGGTCGGGCAGGCGGGCGACGAAGCAGCCGGGCGGTTTGCCGGGCAGCATCGGGGCGATCGTGCGCCCGTCGGGGGCGATCACCTCGGCGCGGTCGGCGTCCGGCAGGAAGGCGCGGACCACCGCCTGGCCGTCGTCAAGACGATGCGGCCCCAGAAATCCGAAGGGATCGCGATGGGTGGCGTGAACGATCCGGGTGAATCCGGCATCGTCGCCGGACGTCTTCTGGGGGGGCCCATATCCATCCCTTGTGCGTGGCCGGGCCGTCCCGGTCGGTCCGGACGGCGTCCCCGCCCGAACGGGGGCGGGGACGCCGCGACGCGACCGGGTTATCGGGGGCCGGTTTTCGGTTCGGCGGCGGCGGGTTTGACCCGGGGTGCCGCGTCCATGGGCGCGCCCCCCAGAATTTCGCGTTCGGCGAGCAGCCAGAAATCCATGTCCCGGCCTTCCTCGCAGCCATGTTCCAGCCACAAGGCATAGGCCCGGCTGCGGATTTTGATTTCGGTGTGTTCGGTCATTGCGGGCTGATCCTTGTTCCAGTTGGAGAACCACAACACACGATACGCCGGGGTGGCCGGTTCCGCCGCGACGGCGGCGCGACCACCCTGCGCGACGCTCTCCGCGCCCCGCTCGTCCGATCATCCTTCGGATGGTCGCAAAAATCCAGCCGTTCCTTGTTGTTGGCGGAAACCCCGGGGTCGATCAGGTGATCACGTCGGGGGCGGTGCGTCCGGTACGGGACTCGATTCCCGCGATTTCCCGCGCCGCCGCGATCAGGTCGGCCAGCGCGGTTTGCGGGTCCAGGCCCTGGCGTTTCGGGTCGGCCTCGAAGCGTTCCAGGTAGATCCGCAAGGTGGCGCCGCTAGTGCCGGTGCCCGACAGGCGGAAGACGATCCGCGCGCCGTCGGAAAAGCCGACGCGCACCCCCTGGCCAGAGGTCTTTTCGCCGTTCACCGGGTCGGTGTAGGCGAAGTCGTCGTGCAGGGTCACCTCGCGTTCGCCGAAGCGTTTCCCGATCAGGTGCGCCGCCCGCAGGGCGCGCATCAGGGCCTTCGCCGCGTCGGCGTCGATCGCTTCGTAATCGTGGCGGGAGTAATAGTCGCGGCCGAAGGTCCGCCAGTGGTCGGTCAGGATGTCGCCGACGGAGCGGCGGGTCTTCGCCAGAATGTTGAGCCAGTAGAGAACCGCCCACAGGCCGTCCTTTTCCCGCACGTGGTCGGATCCGGTGCCGAAGCTTTCCTCGCCGCAGAAGGTGACCTTGCCCGCGTCGAGAAGGGTGCCGAAGAATTTCCAGCCGGTCGGCGTCTCGAAGCAGGGGACGCCCCGCGCGGCGGCGACGCGGTCGGCGGCGCGCGAGGTCGGCATCGACCGCGCGATGCCGGACAGACGCCCGGCATAGCCCGGCACCAGATCGCAGTGGGCGGCGATGATCGCCAGGCTGTCGCTGGGGGTGACGAAGGCGTCGGCCCCCAGGATCATGTTGCGGTCGCCGTCGCCGTCCGAGGCCGCGCCGAAGTCGAGAGCCCCCGGACCGCGCAGCGCCGCCACCAGATCGGCGGCGTGGGTCAGGTTGGGGTCGGGGTGGTGGCCGCCGAAATCGGGCAGGGGCACCGCGTTGACCACGCTGCCCGCGGGCGCGCCCAGGCGGTCTTCCAGGATCGCCTGGGCATAGGGGCCGGTAACCGCGTGCATGGCGTCGAAGCGGATGCGGAAGCCGGGGGTCTTCAGAAGATCGGAAATCGCGTCGAAGTCGAACAGGCTTTCCATCAGGGCGGCGTAGTCGGCGACCGGGTCGATCACCTCCACGGTCATCCCGCCGACGCGGCATTCGCCGACGCGGTCGAGATCGCAGTGCGGCGCTTCGACGGTGAGGAAGCGGCTGATCCTGCGGCTGGCGGTGAAGATGTCCTCGGTCAGGCTTTCCGGCGCGGGGCCGCCGTTGCCGATGTTGTACTTGATGCCGAAGTCGCCTTCGGCGCCGCCCGGATTGTGGCTGGCCGACAGGACGAAGCCGCCGTGGGCCCGGTATTTGCGGATCAGGCAGGAGACGGCGGGGGTGGACAGCAGGCCGTTCCGTCCGACCAGGATGCGTCCGATGCCGTTGGCGGCGGCCATGCGCAGGATGGTCTGGGTCGCCTCGACGTTGAAGAAGCGCCCGTCGCCGCCGACCACCAGGGTCTGCCCGGCGTGGTCGGGCAGGCTGTCGAACGCCGACTGGACGAAGTTTTCCAGATAATGCGGTTGCTGGAATACCGGCACCGCCTTGCGCAAGCCCGAGGTTCCCGGCCTTTGATCCTCGAAGGGCACGGTCGGAACGACCGTCGGAACACGGGTCTCGGGCATGGCGGTTCTCCATCGCTGGCGTCGTTCGGCAGGAAATATGACGGAAATCAGACTAACCGATTCCGGGGGAATCGTCCATGCCGCCCTCGGCTTCGGGCAGGCCGAGGAAGCGGGCGGCGGCGATTCCGGCGGCCCGGCCCAGGGACAGACAGGCGGTGATCAGGTAGCCGCCGGTCGGCGCCTCCCAGTCCAGCATCTCGCCGGCGCAGAAGACGCCGGGCAGGCGCTTCAGCATCAGGGTTTTGTCCAGTTCCTCCAGCCGGACGCCGCCCGCCGAGCTGATCGCCTCGGCGAGCGGGCGGGGGCGCAGGCAGACGATGCGCGCCGCGGCGGCCTGGGCGGCGGGGGGAAGGGTGGCGATGCCGGGAGAGGTCTCGCGCGCCAGGGCGGCGCGCGCGCCGTCGATGCCCGCGTGGGCCAGATGGGTGGCGAAGGACCGCGCGCCGCGCGGGCGGGCGAGGGCGCGGGCGAGGTCGGCGGCGGAGCGGTCGGGGGCAAGGTCGATGGACAGGGTCGCCGATCCGTGCGCCGCGATGGCGTCGCGCAGGGCGGCGGACAGGGCATAGATCGCGCCGCCCTCGATGCCGTGTTCGGTGATCGTCGCGTTGCCGCGAATCCGGGTTCCGCCGAACGAGAAGACCAGGGTGGACAGGGGGGCTCCGGCGAAGCGGTCGCGGAAGACCGCGCTCCACGCCACGTCGAAGCCGCAGTTGGCGGGCCGCCAGGGGGAAAAGCCGACGCCGCGCGCCGCCAGAAAATCGCGCCAGCCGCCGTCCGAGCCCAGGCGCGGCCAACTGGCGCCGCCCAGGGCCAGCACCGTCGCGTCGGGGCGGATCGCGACGTCGCCGTCCGGCGCGGCGAAGGCCAGCGCGCCGTCCGCCGTCCAGCCCCGCCAGCGGTGGCGCGGGCGGAGGGAAACCCCCAGGCCGTCCAGCCGGGCCAGCCAGGCGCGCAGCAGGGGCGCCGCCTTCATCGCCTTGGGGAAGACCTTGCCCGAGGAGCCGATGAAGGTTTCCGCCCCCAGGCCGTCGGCCCAGGCGCGGGCCTCCGCCGGGCCGAAGGCGGCAAGATGCGGCGCGACGAAATCCCGCGCCGCGCCGTAATCGGCCAGGAAGGTTTCGCTGTCTTCGTCGCGGGTCAGGTTGAGACCGCCCACCCCGGCGCGCAGGAACTTGCGGCCCGGCGTCGGCATCGCCTCGAACAGATCGACCCTGGCCCTGGCCCGCGCCAGAACCTCCGCCGCCATCAGTCCGGCGGGGCCGCCGCCGATCACCGTCGCGGTGTGCGCCATCGTTCGTCCTTCCCCTGGGTCAGGGGGGAGAGTGCCGGGAAGCGCCGCCCGCGTAAAGTCCGTCCTTGCGGTTAGAGCATGTTCCGGTCAAATGGAGCCGCCCGCGCCGGAGCAGCTTTTCGGCGCGGGGCGCAGGCGGGCGATCAGGTCCTTGGGCAGGGAGAGGGTGGCGACGCTGCCCAGGGTGACGGCGAATCCCGCGATTTGCACCGGAGTCAGGGTCTCGCCCAGGATCGCCCAGGCGCCGATGGCGGTGACCACCGGCCCGGAGAGGGTGAGCAGCGAGGCGCGCACCGCGCCGCAGCGGCGGATGCCCTCGAACAGCAGCAGGAAGGGGATGACGGTGCAGCCGACCGCCACCACCGCGCCCCAGAACACCCCGCCCTCGGGGAAGGAAAGGTCGCCGTACCCGGTCGGCGAGATGCCGGTCGAAATCGCCAGCGCCGCCAGGGTCACGGTGTTGGAGGCGGCGGTATAGCGGGCGGAGCCGATCTCCTTCATGATCCCCTGGCTGACCGTCAGATAGACCGCATAGGTGATGGCGGACGCGACCGCCCAGGCCATGCCCAGCATCTGCGACGGGGACAGGGCGGACAGCCCCTTGGGCAGGGCCACCAGGGCCACCCCGGCATAGGTGACGGCGAAGGTCAGGACGTCGCGCGCCCGTGGCGGGCGGCGTTCCTGCGCCGCGTTGATCAAAATCACGAACACCGGAAAGGTGAACAGGAACAGGCGCGAGGTTCCGGCGTCGATCAGCGACACCGCGGTCAGGTCGCTGTAGGCGGCGAGGAAGAAGGCCAGGCCGCCGACCCCGGCGTGCATCCATTGCCGCCGGGTCAGCCCCATCGTCGGCGCGCCCTTGGCCAGCCAGCGCACGCACAGCCACAGCAGGGGAGCGGCCAGGGCGAAGCGGACCAGCATCAGGGCCTCCACCCCCATGCCGGTGGCGTAGGCCAGCTTGGCGACGATGCCCTTGAAGGACAGCGCCACGGTGGTGATCAGCACCGCGACGACGGCGCTCGAGGCTTCGGGTTCAGCGGCAGCGGACACGAGGGGACTCCGGCGGGGGAACGATGACTCCGATGTAGCGAATTCCCGGATATTCATCGAGACGCTATTTGCTTCTATCAGATATCAGAAAAACTGATATCATGACGGCCATGGACCTTCGCCAGCTTCGCGGTTTCGTCCACGTCGTCGAAACCGGCAGTCTCTCCCGCGCCGCGCAACGGATGCGGCTGACCCAACCCGCGCTGACCCGGCAGATTCGTCTGCTGGAGGACGAATTCGGCGCGCCGCTTCTGGTGCGCACCGGGCGCGGGGTGCGCCCCACCGATGCCGGTCTGGAACTGGAACGCCGCGCCCGCCGCCTGTTGGGCGAGTTCGAAACCCTGCATGCCGACATGCTGGTCCGCGCCGCCGAGGTTTCGGGGACGGTGCGCCTGGCCTTCGCCCCCAGCATCGGCGCGGCCCTGGGCGGCGCGGTGCTGGAACGCTTCCTCGCCCTTCATCCGGCGGTGAAGGTGGAGGCGATCACCGTTCTGTCCGTCGTCGCGCGCGACGCCCTGTTGCGCGGACGCCTGGACCTCGGGGTGATTTTCCCCGACGCGGCGTCGGCCAGTCTGCGGGTCGAGCCGCTGTGGACGGATACCCTGTCCTTCGTCGCGCCCAACCGGCCGCCATGGCGAGAGCGGGAGTCGATCCCCTTCGCCGAGGCGGTGGCGCAGCCGCTGATCCTGCCCTCGGCCGAGCACGGCCTGCGCGACGCGGTGGAGCGCGAGGCCCGCGCCCGAGGCCTCGCGGTGACGGTGCCGGTGGAAATGGCGTCGATGAAACTGCAACTCGATCTGGTGGGGCGCGGCATGGGGTGCTCGGTGTTTCCGCGCGCCGCCTGCCGCCTGGGCGAGGCCGCCGGGGTGCTGCGGGTGATCCCTTTTTCCGACGCGGTGATCCGCCGTCAGGCGGTTCTGGCCTGGGCGCGCGACTATCCACCCAGTCGCGCCGCGCTGGCGCTGGCCGAGATGTTGCGCGGCTGGCGCGACTGGTTGCCCGGTAAAACTTTGCGAGGGGACATTTCCGCCTTGGGAACGCCCACCGGGCGTTCCCACTGCCTCCGGCAGTCGGCTCCAATCCCCTCGCGCTCCCCATGACCAAGTTTTTCGCCGCGTAGCGGCGGTCAGCCGTCATGCCGCGCGATGGTCTTATGGCGCTGCGCGCGGAAAACCAAAAATCATGGGGGGTGCGGAGGGACCGAGTCCCTCCGCGATGTTTTGGCTTTTACGGACCCTGGTTCGGCGGGTTGCGGAGACGTATTGGCCGTCGCGGCAGTGGCAGGCGACGCCGGTCAGCGGGTCGGCATCGATGCGGCAGCGCACCGCGCCGCACAGACAGCCTCCGGTCCAGGCGCGCATGGCGTTTTCTCCCTCAGCGAATCAGGCAGCGCCGGTCCTCGGCGATGCGGCGCAGAATCGGGGTGATGACGATTTCCATCGCCAGGCCGGTCTTGCCGCCGGGCACCGCGATGGTATTGCGGCGGGTCATCCACGAGCCATGCAGCATCTGCAACAGATAGGGGAAGTTGATGCGGAACAGCTCCGGCTGGCGGAAGCGGATGATCGTCAGGCTTTCGTCGGCGGTGGGGATGTCCCGCGCGATCAGGGGGTTCGAGGTATCGACGATCGGCACCCGCTGGAAGTTGATGTCGGTCGCCTCGAACTGCGGGATGACGTAGCGGACGTAATCGTCCATGCGGCGCAGGATGGTATCGACCACCGCTTCCTCGGAATAGCCGCGCACGTGGGTGTCGCGGTGGATTTTCTGAATCCATTCCAGATTGATCACCGGCGAGACGCCGACCTTCAGATCGACGTACTGGGTCAGGTCTATCTCTCCGGCGCGCAGGCAGCCGTGCAGGCCTTCGTAGAACAGCAGTTCGGTGCCCGGCTTGACCTGGGTCCAGGGTGTGAAATCCCCGGCCTTCAGGCCCGCCCCGGCGAAGGGGGCGGCCTCCTGGTCGTTGTGCAGATAGCGGCGGAAACGCCCGCCGCCTTCCTTGGAATAGTCGCGGAACAGCTGGTCGAGCTCCGGCCACAGGTTGCCTTCCGGCCCGAAGTGGCTGATCCGTTTGCCCGCCGCCTCGGCCTCGCGGATTTTCGCCTTCATCTCGGCGCGGGTATAGCGGTGGAATCCGTCGCCCTCGACGATCGTCGCGGCGATGCCCTCGCGCCGGAACATGTGCTCGAAGGCTTCGCGCACCGTGGTGGTTCCCGCGCCGGACGACCCGGTGACGACGACGATGGGAAATCTGCGCGACATGATCCTGGCTCTCCCTCGCGGGCATGGGGCCGGTCAGCCGCCCAAGGTGGCGCGCCAGCCGGGGAAAAGCGCGTCCGCGTCCCGTGGGAAGGAGACGAAGGCGCGGGCAAGCTCGGCATGATCCTTGGCGTAGGTCGGCAGATCGACGCCCGCGCGCCAGGCGTCCACCGCCTGCCGGATCGAGCGCGCCCCCGCCGCCGGCCCGTCGATGTGGCCGAAGACGCCGCCGCCGCAGGTCTGAATCACGTCGGCATGCCCCAGGTTGGCGAAAAACCCCGGCAAACGCAAGGCGTTCATACCGCCCGAGACGATCGGCGTGGTCGCCATCATCCCCCGCCAGTCCTGGCGGAAGCAGGTTCCTTGGGCGATGTCGTCGGTCAGCATGCGGGCGATCTCGCGGTCGGCGGCGTCGCCTTCCATCTTGCCGAAGCCCATGGTGCCGACGTGCAGGCCGGAAGCGCCGAGCAACCGCGCCATTTTCGCCAGGACCAGGGCGGTGTAGCCGCGCTTCGACTGGGGCGAGGTCACCGCCCCGTGCCCGGCGCGGTGATAGTGCAGGAACTGGCCGGGGAAGTTGCGGCGGACGCAGGCCACCGCCGTCGGTCCGGCGACGTAGCCATCGACCAGGAAGGCGACGTGGGAGGCGTTTTCGCCGAAGATGTCCAGGATCGCCTCGGCGCGGGCGACGATCTCCGCCGGGTCGTCGGCGGTGACGTTGGCGGAAAACAGCTTGGGCTGGCCGGTCGCGTCCTGGGCGCGGGCCATCGCGTCGGCGACCGCGCGCATGGTTTGCTTCAGCGGCGCGAACACCTGATTGCCCTGCGGTTCGTCGTTCTTGACGAAGTCGCCGCCCAGCCAGAAGGCATGGCAGGCGTCGGCGAAGGGCTGCGGGCGCAGGCCCAGCTTCGGCTTGATGATGGTGCCGACGATCGGGCCGCCGTTCGCCTCGGGGCGTCCCAGGATGCGCCAGAAACCGGCGATGTTGGCGGCGGGGCCGTCGAACAGCGCCAGGAAGTCGGGCGGCACGTAGAAATCCAGCATCTTGGCGTATTCGATGTCGCCCATGCCCTGGTTGTTGCCCACGGTGAGGGTGAGGAACGAGGCGATCATCGCCTTGCCGTCGAGGATGTTGCGGTCGAACAGATCCACCGGGTAGGCGATTTTCATCAGTTCGCGCGCCGGATCGACGGCATAGACCAGGGCGTCGAGGTCCCGGGTGAAGTCGTCGGTGGTGCAGACCTCGACGTTGGTTCCGGTCGAGGACTCGGCGGCGAAATGCGCCGCCGCCGCCAGGTAATCCCCGGACTTGGGCTTCATCGCATAGGCGGCGAGAAGGTGCCGCCCCCCGGCGATCAGGCGGGCTTCGTCGAGCGACAGGTCGGCGTAGCGGTTCGACTGGTCCATGGGCGCGGCTCTCCGTCCTTGGGGTGGGTAAGGGGCATAGGGTAGGTCGAAATCCGCGAAACGGCAAGCCGCGCTCGACGAATAGGGGGTTGCTTTCGCCGCGCGGGTCCGTAGAGTCTGCGCCGACGAATCCTACGATCCGGAGTTTCCGATGGCCGCCTACCAGTACATCTACGTGATGAAGCAGCTGACCAAGATCTATCCCGGCGGGAAAGAGATCATGAAGGGGCTGTCGCTGTCGTTCCTGCCCGGCGCCAAGATCGGCGTTCTGGGGCCGAACGGCGCGGGCAAGTCCACCCTTCTCAAGATCATGGCGGGGATCGACACCGAATTCGGCGGCGAGGCCTGGGCCGCCGAGGGGGCCAAGATCGGCTACCTGGAGCAGGAACCGCATCTCGACCCGTCGAAGGACGTGCTGGGCAACGTGATGGAGGGCGCCGCCGAGGTCAAGGGCCTCCTGGACCGCTTCGAGGCGCTGTCCGCCCGCTTCGCCGAGGAACTCTCCGACGACGAGATGAACGCCCTGATCGCCGAACAGGCGGAGGTGCAGGAAAAGATCGACGCCGCCAACGGCTGGGATTTGCAGCGCACCGTCGAAATCGCCATGGACGCCCTGCGCTGTCCGCCCGGCGACGCCGACGTTTCGGTGCTTTCGGGTGGCGAACGCCGCCGCGTCGCGCTGTGCCGGTTGCTGCTGTCCAAGCCCGACATGCTGCTGCTCGACGAACCGACCAACCACCTGGACGCGGAATCGGTTCTCTGGCTGGAACAACACCTTGCCGATTACGCGGGCACGGTGGTGGTGGTCACCCACGATCGTTATTTCCTCGACCATGTGACCGGCTGGATTCTGGAACTCGATCGCGGCCAGGGCATCCCCTACGAGGGCAACTACACCTCGTGGCTGGAACAGAAACAGAAGCGCCTGGAGCAGGAATCCCGCGAGGAAAGCGCCCGCCAGCGCACCATCCGCCAGGAACTGGAATGGATTCGCCAGTCGCCGAAGGCGCGTCAGGCGAAGTCCAAGGCGCGTATCTCGAAGTTCGACGATCTGGTCGAACGCGCGCAGAAGCGCGGCCTGGACGAGGCGCAGATCGTCATTCCGCCGGGTCCGCGCCTGGGCGGTCTGGTGATCGAGGCGGAGAATCTCTCCAAGGCCTACGGCGATCGCCTGCTGTTCGAGAACCTGTCCTTCAAGCTGCCGCCCGGCGGCATCGTCGGCGTCATCGGCGCCAACGGCGCGGGCAAGTCCACGATGTTCCGCATCATCACCGGCCAGGAACAGCCGGATGCCGGAACCTTCCGCGTCGGCGACACGGTGAAGCTGGGCTACGTCGATCAGTCGCGCGATTCGCTGGCCCCCAACAAGACGGTGTGGGAGGAAATCTCCGACGGCGAGGCGGAGGTCAACCTCGGCTCCCGCAAGATGCCGTCCCGCGCCTACGTCGGGCAGTTCAACTTCAAGGGCACCGACCAGCAGAAAAAGGTCGGGCAGTTGTCCGGCGGCGAACGCAACCGCGTTCATCTGGCGAAGATGCTGAAATCCGGGGTCAACGTCCTGCTTCTCGACGAACCGACCAACGATTTGGACGTCGAGACCCTGCGCGCCCTGGAAGACGCGCTGGTGGAATTCCCCGGCTGCGCGGTGGTGATCAGCCACGACCGCTGGTTCCTCGACCGTCTGGCGACCCATATCCTCGCCTTCGAGGGCGACAGCCACGTCGAATGGTTCGAGGGCAACTTCCAGGACTACGAGGAGGACAAGCGTCGCCGCCTCGGCGCCGACGCCGATCAGCCGCACCGCCTGAAGTTCAAGCCGCTGACCCGGGGCTGATTCCACCCCGCGACAAGACCGATGCGCCGCCGGGGACGGTTTCGTCCCCGGCGGTTTTTCGTCCGCCGCGTTCCGGAATAACCCTAAGAAACATATGTGTTTCTGCCGGTCGGCAAAGCGCGTATAGGAATAAAGTCATACCTGAAGACATCGACCCCGCGCCATGCGGACAGTCCTCTTCCGGTCCTTCCGTGCGCGCCGTCCCGTGCCCGCACCGGCAAAACCGAAACACGACCTAGGAAATGGGAGCTTTTCATGATCGAACAGGCATTGGAGTCCCTCCGTGCGCAGGGCAAGCTGAGGGCCCGCTACGGCAACTTCATCGGCGGCAAGTTCGTCGAGCCGTTGCGCGGCCTCTACACCACGGATAAGAGTCCGATCGACTCGACCGCGCTTGCCGAATTCGCCCAGTCCTCGACCGAGGACGTGGACCGCGCCCTCGACGCCGCGCACGCGGCGCGGGATGCCTGGGCCCGGATCTCTCCGGCGGAACGGTCGCGCCTCCTCAACAAGGTCGCCGACCGCATGGAGGAAAACCTGGAGCTTCTGGCGACCGTCGAGACCATGGACAACGGCAAGCCGATCCGCGAGACGATCAACGCCGACATTCCCCTGTCGATCGATCACTTCCGGTATTTCGCCGGCTGCGTCCGGGCCGAGGAAGGCCGAATCTCGATCATCGACGACAAGACCGTGGCCTATCACTTCAAGGAACCGATCGGCGTCGTCGGCCAGATCATTCCGTGGAACTTTCCCCTGCTGATGGCGGCGTGGAAGATCGCCCCGGCCCTGGCCGCCGGAAACTGCACGGTGATCAAGCCCGCGTCGGCGACTCCGCTTTCCCTTTTGTTGCTGGCGGAAATCACCGCCGACATCCTGCCGCCGGGCGTTTTGAACGTGGTCACCGGGCCGGGCGCGCAGGTCGGCGACTATCTCGCCGCCAACCCCCGCGTCGGCAAGGTGTCGTTCACCGGCGAGACCGTCACCGGCCGCCAGATCATGCAGGCGGCGGCGAAGCATATCATCCCGCAGACCATGGAACTGGGCGGGAAGTCGCCGAACGTCTTCTTCGCCGACGTCATGGACGCGGATGACGCCTTCCTCGACAAGGCTCTGGAAGGCTTTACCCTCTTCGCCTTCAACCAGGGCGAGGTCTGCACCTGTCCGTCGCGCGCCCTGATTCAGGAATCGATCTACGAGAAGTTCATGGAACGCGCGTTGAAGCGCGTCGCCGCGATCAAGGTCGGCAACCCCCTGGACGCCGCGACCCAGATGGGCGCGCAGGCTTCCGAGGCGCAGCGGAAGAAGATTCTCGACTACATCATGATCGGCAAGCAGGAAGGGGCGAAGTGCCTGATCGGCGGCGCGGCGGCGAGCTTCGGCAACGATCTCGACCGGGGCAACTTCATCCAGCCGACGGTGTTTTTCGGCCACAACAAGATGCGCGTCTTCCAGGAGGAGATTTTCGGTCCGGTGGTGTCGGTGACCACCTTCAAGACCGAGGAGGAAGCCCTGCAAATCGCCAACGACACCCCCTACGGCCTGGGCGCCGGCGTCTGGTCGCGCAACGGCAACATCGCCTATCGCATGGGGCGGGGGATTCGCGCCGGGCGGGTGTGGACCAACTGCTATCACGCCTATCCGGCCCACGCCGCGTTCGGCGGCTACAAGGATTCCGGCTTCGGCCGCGAAACCCACCTGATGATGCTGGAGCATTACCAGGAAACCAAGAATCTGCTGGTCAGCTACGACGAGTCCCCGCTGGGGCTGTTCTGATCCCGAACCCCGACGAAAACGCCCCGGAGACGATCCGGGGCGTTTTCATGTTCGGGGAAGGGAGACTTCCGGTCTATGTCTGGGCGGTCGGGGGGGGCGGGCTTCTTGCCGGCGCGCAGATCGGCGCGCATCCGGTCCAGGCTGGACATCAGGCCTTCCAGGCCGCCCTCGCGCTTCATCACCGAGGCGTACTGCTTGCGGGTGTTGATCAGCATGGAATTCGCCTCGATCACCAGATCGATCAGCTTCAGGGCGTTGCCGGGGCGTTCCTGCACCCGCCAGACGATCGAAACCGGCTGGCCGTCCTTGGTGGCGACGGCGCTTTCGACGAAGATGTCGGACTTGTCGGCGTAGGCGCCGGTGACCGCGATCTTCATGTCCTTGTATTCTTCCAGATACGAAATCCAGGTGAGGATGGAGACGTCCTGGAACAGTTCGACGAAGGATTGCTTCTGCTCCGGCGTGGCGGATCGCCACTCGCGCCCGATGACGAAGGCGGCGATGCCGGGGATGTCGGCGGCCTCGACGAACATCCGGCGGAAGCGCTCTTCCTTTTGTCCCTGCGGAATGTCGGCGCCGATCACGTCGTTGATCGCGCGATCGACCAGGGACGAGATGAACTTCGTCGCCTCGTCGGTTCCGGCGGCGGCGGGGGCGGCTGCGGCGAACAGAATAAGCAGGGAGCAAAAAAGGCTCCGCGCCGCCCGGGCGGCGCGGTCGATGGCGAAGAACATCGGCGGAATTCCCAGGAAGGACGACACCTGCGGCCTACGACTGCTGCGGCGTGAAGCTGAAGCGGTAGCCTTCGCCAGCGTCCGGGCGGTCGGAGGACTTGCGGTTCATGATGTCGAGCATCCGCTGCTGGCGCACGAAGTCGCGCACCGCGATGTAGAAATCGACCGAGGTGCGTTCCAGTTCCTCCAGCGGATCGAGAAGCGGCACGCGGTTGTCGATCACGGTCAGGCCGAAGCGGGTCCACATCAGGGGCTCGGCGGCGTCCCAATCCGAATTCATTCCCAGCCAGAACAGCGGGTCGGAAACCACGTCCACCGCCGCACCGACGCTGTCGCGCGGGTTGGAGGGGCCGAAGAACGGCCACACCACATAGGGATCGCCGCCCACCCCCCAGACCGCCAGGGTCTGGCCGAAGTCTTCCTTGCGGCGCACGTCGCCGGTTTCGGCGGCGGCGTCGATCAGTCCGCCGATGCCGGCGGTGGAATTGACGACGAAGCGCTTGACGACGATTCCCACCTGGGCGAAGTCGCCTTGCAGCAGGGTGTTCAACAGGTCGATCGGCGAGCGCAAGTTGACCAGGGCGTTGTGAATGCCCTTTTGCAGCGGGTCCGGGGTGACGGTGCGGTAGCCGCGCGACACCGGGGCGAGCAGGGCGCGGTCGAGCGCCATATTGAAATCGAACATCGCCCGGTTGAACGGTTCCGCCGGGTCGTAGACTTCGTCCAGGGTGCTCGCCGACGCGGGCGCCGCGGACAGCGAGAACGCGCAAACGACGCCGAAGACGGCGTGACGAAGGACACGGCGGAGGGAGGAGGTCATACCGGGCATGGCGGTCTCTCTTGTTCGGCGGAGCGCGCGATAGTCAACACGGGAACCCGGGGCGAGCCACCCCGAAGGCTCTTTTCAAATATCATCGGCATGGGTTCTTTACCAGAGACAATCTCCCGTTCCATCAGCGGTTTTGCATCGGCTGTGGCAAAAATCGTACACCCGTGCCGCGCGGTGTGATCGCCGTCACATTGACCCGTATTGACATATAAACATCCGTTTATATAATTTGTCTCCGAACCGGAGGAGAAGGCCGCGTGCATGCCGTTCTGACCTGTCTGAGAGCCCTGGCCGAGCCGACTCGCCTGCGTCTGGCGCGTCTGTGCGCGGACAGCGACCTGACCGTCGGCGAACTGACCGAGCTTCTGGGCAGCAGCCAGCCGGGGATTTCCCGCCACCTCAAGTTGCTGGTCGAGGGCGGGGTGCTGGAACGCTTCCGCGAGGGCAGCTTCGTCTTCTATCGTCTGGCGCGGCGAAGCCCGGTGATCGGTCTGATCGAGGCGGCGTTCGCCGCGCTGCCCGCCGCCGACCCGGCGCTCGCCGCCGACCGCGAGCGCCTGCGCCGCGTCGCCGCCGAAAAGACCGCCCGGGCGGGGGCCTATTTCGCCACCGTGGCGGCGGACTGGGACCGGCTGCGCGGGATGCAGACCGACGAGGCGGTGGTGGACGCGGCGATTCGCGACCTGCTGCTGGACCGTCCGGTGCAAAGCCTGCTTGACGTCGGCACCGGCACCGGCCACATGCTGACCCTGCTGGGGCCGTCGGTCGCCTGCGCCGAGGGCATCGACCTGTCGTTGGAAATGCTCGCCGTGGCGCGGGAAAATCTGGCCCGCTCCGGGCTTCGCCACTGCCTGGTGCGCCATGGCGACATGGAGCACCTGCCGGGCGACGCCGAGGGGTTCGACGCGGTGATCTTTCACCAGGTCCTGCACTACGCGGCGCGGCCCGCCCTGGCGGTGCGCGAGGCGGCGCGGGTCGCCGCTCCCGGCGGGCGGGTGGCGATCGTCGATTACCTGCCGCACGGCCTGGACGAACTGCGCGAACGGCACAATCATGTCCGCCTCGGCTTTCCCCCGGACGAGGTGGCGCGCTGGTTCGCCGGGGCCGGTCTGGTTCCGCTGGCGGAGCGGCGGCTGCCGGGCGATCCGTTGAGCATCGGCATCTGGGTGGCGGAAAAACCCGTAACGGAAGGACACAAGGGATGAACGGAAATCCAACCGAAGTCGGCGACGCGACCGCCGGACGCCGCCCGCCGATCGCCGACGCGGCGTCGCGCCCGGTGCGCGTCTCGTTCGAGTTCTTTCCGCCGAAGACCGAAAAGATGGCCGAATCCCTGTGGGAGGCGGTGAAACGCCTGGAGCCTCTTGCCCCCAGCTTCGTCTCCGTCACCTATGGCGCGGGCGGATCGACCCGCGAACGCACCCATGACACGGTGGTCCGCATCGCCCGGGAAACCGCGATGAAGCCCGCCGCCCATCTGACCTGCGTCGCCGCGACCAGGGACGAAATCGATGCCGTCGCCCGCGCCTATTGGGACGCGGGCATCCGCCACGTCGTCGCCCTGCGCGGCGATCCGCCGGACGGGCAGGGGGTCTACGTGCCCCATCCCGGCGGCTATGCCTATGCCTCGGATCTGGTGGCGGGGCTGAAGCGCATCGCCGATTTCGAGGTCTCCGTCGCCGCCTATCCCGAGGGACACCCGCAGTCGCCGTCGCGCGCCGCCGACATCGACAACCTGAAGCGCAAGATCGACGCCGGGGCGACCCGGGCGATCAGCCAGTATTTCTTCGACGTCGATCTGTTCCGCCGCTTCCGCGACGACATCGCGGCGGCCGGCATCTTCATCCCGGTGGTGCCGGGAATCCTGCCGGTGACCAACTTCGCCCAGGTGGTGAAGTTCTCCGCCGCCTGCGGCGCCACCGTCCCCGCCTGGATGCACCGCGCCTTCGACGGCCTGGACGACGATCCCGAAACCCGCCGTCTGGTCGCCGCCACCCTCGCCTACGAACAGGTGCGGGCGCTGGCCGACGACGGCATCGGCGATTTCCATTTCTATACCCTGAACCGCGCCGATCTGGCCTTCGCCATTTGCCATTTGCTGGGGGTTCGCCCGCGCGCCTGAGGTTTCCCGTCGCTCCGACCCCGCCCGGCAAGAGGCGGGGCGGCCCGGCGGTTTGCTCGAACACTGACGAAGGTAGGCCGATGCGTGATTTTCTGACTGCTCTGTCCGAACGGGTGCTGCTGTGCGACGGCGGCATGGGAAGCCTGGTGCAGGTTCTCGACCTTTCCGTGGAAGACGATTTCCTGGGGCGGGAGAACTGCACCGAGGCCCTGGTGCTCGCCCGTCCCGACGTCGTCCGCGACATCCACGCCCAGTATTTCGCGGCGGGGGCGGATTGCGTCGAGACCGACACCTTCGGCGGTTCGCCGATCACCCTGGCGGAATTCGATCTCGCCGACCGCGCCTTCGAGATCAACAAGCGCGCCGCGGAAATCGCCCGCGAGGCGGCGGAAGGCTTCGCCGACGACCGCGTCCGCTTCGTCATGGGGTCGATCGGACCGGGGACCAAGCTGCCCAGCCTGGGGCACGTTTCCTACGACGCGCTGGAGGAAGCCTACACGGTGCAGTGCGCCGGGTTGCTCGCCGGAGGGGCGGACGCCTTCCTCATCGAGACCTGCCAGGACCCCTTGCAGATCAAGGCGGCGGTCAACGGCGCCAAGGCGGCCAACGCCGCCGCCGGAAAGGCGCTGCCGATCCTGGTGCAGGTGACGGTGGAAACCACCGGCACCCTGTTGGTCGGCGCCGACATCGCCGCCGCCACCGCCGCGATCCACGCCCTGGGGGTGCAGTCGATGGGGCTGAACTGCGCCACCGGTCCGGCGGAAATGGCGAAGCACGTCCGGTGGCTGTCGGAAAACTGGCCGGGCCTGATCTCGGTGCAGCCCAACGCCGGTCTGCTCGAACTGCTGGACGGCAAGACCCATTATCCGCTGACCCCGGCGGAGCTGGCCTTCTGGCACCAGCGCTTCGTCATCGAGGACGGAGTGAACATGGTCGGCGGCTGCTGCGGCACCCGGCCCGAGCATACCCGGGCGGTGGACGCCATGCTGCGCCGTTTGGGCGGCGCGAAGGCCCGTCCCCTGCCGGTGAAGCGCTCCGTGCATTGGGTGCCCGCCGTCGCCTCGCTCTACGGTCAGGTGGCGCTGCGCCAGGAGAACGCGGTGTTCTCCATCGGCGAACGCTGCAACGCCAACGGATCGAAGAAATTCCGCGACTTCCAGGACGCCGAGAACTGGGACGGCATCGTCGGCATGGCGCGCGAACAGATGCGCGAAGGCTCGCACGCCCTCGACGTCTGCACCGCCTTCGTCGGCAGGCCGGAGATCGCCGACATGACGGAGGTGGTGACCCGCCTGCGCGGCTCGGTCGATGCGCCGCTGGTGATCGATTCCACCGACACCCGCGTCATCGAGGCGGCGCTGAAACTCTATGGCGGCAAGGCGATCATCAATTCGATCAACTTCGAGGACGGCGAGGCCGAGGCCGCCGAGCGCCTCGCCCTGGCGCGGAAATACGGCGCGGCGGTGGTGGCTCTCACCATCGACGAGACCGGCATGGCCAAGGACGCGGACGGAAAGCTGGCCATCGCCAAGCGGCTTTACGACTTCGCCTGCGTCCAGCATGGCCTGCCGCCATCGGATCTGATGTTCGATCCCCTGACCTTCACCATCTGCACCGGCAATCCGGACGACCGCCGTCTGGCGCTGGAAACCCTGGAGGCGATCCGCCGGATCCGCGCCGAGATGCCGGACTGCCAGATCGTGCTGGGGCTGTCCAACGTCTCCTTCGGGCTGAAGCCCGCCGCCCGCCATGTCTTGAATTCGGTGTTCCTGGACCACGCGACGCGGGCGGGAATGACCGGGGCGATCCTGCATGTGTCCAAGATCATGCCGCTGCACGCCATCCCGGAGGCCGAGGCCAAGGCGGCGGAGGACCTGATCCTGGCGCGCGGTACGGAGGGTTACGACCCGCTGCAAACCTTCATCGCCCTGTTCGAGAACAAGGAGGACGCCGAAACCCTGGCGCGGCCCGAACCCGCCACCGTCGAGGAACGCCTGAAGCGCCGCATCGTCGATGGCAACCGCGTCGGCCTGGACGAAGACCTGAAGACCGCGATGCAGACCCATGCGCCTCTCGAGATCATCAACACCCTGCTCCTCGACGGGATGAAGACGGTGGGCGAGCTGTTCGGCTCGGGCAAGATGCAGCTGCCCTTCGTCCTGCAATCGGCGGAGACGATGAAGGCCGCCGTCGCCTTCTTGGAGCCCTTCATGGAAAAGGCGCAAGGGGCGCACAAGGGGGTGATGGTCCTGGCCACGGTGAAGGGCGACGTCCACGACATCGGCAAAAATCTGGTGGACATCATCCTGTCCAACAACGGCTACAAGGTGGTCAACCTGGGGATCAAGCAGCCGATCGAGGACATCCTGAAGGCGGCGGAGGAACACCAAGCCGACGTCATCGGCCTCTCCGGCCTGCTGGTCAAGTCCACGGTGATCATGCGCGACAATCTGGCGGAAATGGCGCGGCGCGGCCTCAAGATTCCGGTGATCCTGGGCGGCGCGGCGCTGACCCGGAAATTCGTCGAGGAAGATTGCGTCGACGCCTACGCCACCTGCGGGCGCGTCGCCTATGCGCGGGACGCCTTCGACGGTCTGGACCTGATGGGCAAGGTGGCGGAGGGAAGCTTCGACGCCTTCCTCGCGGCGCAGCAGGACAAGCGCCGGGGTCGCCCGTCGAACGCCCGGCGCGAACTGGGGCGGGCGATGCGCCCGGCGGAGCGGCCGCTGGATCTGGCGGAATTGCGTTTGCGCCGCGCCGAACTGGCGAAGGACGCGCCGGTGCCGACGCCGCCGTTCTGGGGGGCGCGGGTGATCGAGGCGGTGCCGCTGAAGGCGCTGATTCCCTTCGTCAACGAGCGGATGCTCTATCAGTTCCAGTGGGGCTACAAGAAGCAGGGGCGCGGCCTGGAGGAATGGAAGGCCTTCGCGGCGAAGGACATCCGCCCGATCTTCCACGATCTGGTCGCCCGCTGCGAGGCGGAAGCGATTCTGGAGCCGCGCGCGGTCTACGGCTATTGGCCCTGCGCGTCGGAAGGCGACGCGGTGGTGCTGTTCGATCCGGCGGACGGCGCGCGGGAAGTGGCGCGTTTTTCCTTCCCGCGCCAAAGCGGGGATGGCGGCCTGTGCATCGCCGACTTCTTCCGCGACGTCGCCAGCGGCGAACGCGACGTCATCGGCCTTCAGGCGGTGACCATGGGGCGGCGCGCCTCCGAGGTGGCGCGCCAGTGGTTCGCCGCCGACAAGTATCAGGACTATCTGTACCTGCACGGCGCGTCGGTGGAGATGGCCGAGGCCCTGGCCGAGCACACCCACAAGCGGATTCGCGCCGAGCTGGGGTTCGCGGCGGAGGACGACCGCGACATCGAGACGATGCTGAATCAGGGCTATCGCGGGTCGCGCTATTCGTTCGGCTATCCGGCCTGTCCGAATCTCGAGGATCAGGCGCAAATCCTGGCGCTTCTGGGGGCGGACCGCATCGGTTTGTCCCTGTCCGAGGAATTCCAGCTGGAACCGGAGCAATCGACCTCGGCGATCGTCGCGCATCATCCGCAGGCGAAGTACTTCGGGGTGTGATCCGGGGGGCATTCGGGGCTTGTCCTCGTCCGCGTCTGGCTTCACCATGGGACTCCCGACGGGTGGACGCGGGGACGAATCGAAGGATGCGATGGACTTCACCGAGACTCCGGACCGGGCCCTGGCGGCGGCGCGCCGCGCCGCCGACGCGATGGCCGCGCACGGCGTGGTGCCGCATCCGCGCAACTACGCCCTGTGGTACGTCCATTGCGCGGGCAGCATGCCCGATTTGAGCCGCGCCATCGATGCGGCGATCGAGGCCGGGCACCCCTTCACCGAGGCGCGCTGCGCCAGCCTGTACGCCCGTTTTCTCGCCGAGCCGGACGCCGATCCGGCGTGGGAAGCGGCCAGCGAGAACGTCCGCATCAGCGTGTTGCGCGCCATGGAGTACGTCGGCGCGGCGCACCGTGGGGCCAGCGGCTACGGTCGCGCCATCGAGGCGGTGTCGGACAGCCTGCGCGACACCGACGCCGAGCCCGAGGAACTGGCCCTGGTGCTGACCAAGGCGGCGGAGGAAACCCGGCGTTTCGTCGATTTCAACCGCTCGCTGGAGGAAAACCTGGCGCAGTCCTCGCGCGAGATCGAACAGGTGCGCGAACACCTGGAGGCGCTGCGCCGCGAGGGCCGCACCGACGCGGTGACCGGGCTGGCCAGCCGCCGGGTGTTCGAGATCGCCTTGAAGGAATCGGTGCTGCTTGCCGAACACGACCGCCATCCCCTGTCGGTGATCGTCATGGACATCGACAACTTCCAGAATTTCCTCGGCAGTTTCGGCGAACGGGTGGGGGATCAGGTGCTGCGCCTGATCGGCCGTTCGATCACCGAGAACGTCAAGGGCCAGGATACGGTGTCGCGCTATACCGACCAGACCTTCGCGGTGATTCTGCCCGACACCCGGGCGGAACAGGCGGAACGCTCCGCCGAAAGCATCCGCGCCGGGATCGCGGCGCGCAGCGTCGTCAACCGCCGCACCCAGACCACCCTGGGGCAGGTGACGATGTCCTTGGGCATCGCCGAATGGCGGCCCGGCGAACCCCCCGCCGAACTGATACGCCGCGCCGGGGAAGCCCTGCACGCCGCCAAGGCGGGGGGGCGCAACCGCGCGGTGTCCGCCCCATGATCCGCCGGGCCGGGGAACTCCTTTCGGCGCTGCGGCGGGGAGGGCGGCGCGGCCCGCTGCTCGGCGGGTTCGCCGGGGTGGTCGCCGGATTGGCGGTGGGCGGCGCGGTGGTCGGCTGGCGCGAGGCGATCGCCCTGTTGCAGTCCCTGGCTCTCGGCACGGCGGAAGACGTCATTACCCCGGCTCTGGCGGCGCTGCCGGTCTGGCGGTCGGCCTGATCGCCCATGTCGCGATGCCGGAACGCCGCCCCCTGGGGGTCGCCGACGTGATCGCCGCCGCCGATCTGCGCGCCGGGCGGATGCCGGTGCGGGGCGGCTTGGTCGCCGCCTTCCTGACCGCGCTGTCGATCGGTTGCGGCGCGTCGGTGGGGCGCGAGGGTCCGGCGGTGCATTTGGGGGCGTCTTTCGGCGCCTGGGCGGCGCGGGCGCTGCGCCTGACCCCGTCGCAGGCGCGCACCCTTCTCGGCTGCGGCGCGGCGGCGGCGGTCGCCGCCTCGTTCAACGCGCCGATCGCGGGCGCGTTGTTCGTGCACGAGGTGGTGGTCGGCCACTACGGCCTGCGCGCCCTGGCCCCGGTGGTGATGGCCTCCGCCTCGGCCACCGTGGTGTCGCGCTGATGGTACGGTGACTTTCCCGCGTTCGCGGTGCCGCCGTTCGTGTTGCGCTCGTTCGCCGAGATTCCCGCCTTCGCCGTGCTGGGGGTGGGGTGCGGCGTCCTGGCGGTGCTGTTCATGAGCGCGCTGATCCGTTCCCAACGGATCGCGGCGATCCTGCCGGGTCCGGCCTTCGCGCGTCCGGCGCTGGCCGGTCTGGCGGTTGGCCTGATCGCCTGGGTCGAGCCCCGGGTTCTGGGCGTCGGCTATGAGGCGATGGACATCGCCCTGCGCGGCGATTTCGCCTGGTACGCGGTGTTGCTGCTGCTCGCCGCCAAGTTCGCCGCGACCGTGCTGTGCCTGGGGCTGGGCTTCCACGGCGGGGTGTTCTCGCCCTCGCTGATCCTGGGGGCGTTGTTCGGCGCGGTCTTCGGCTCCGCCGCGTATGCGCTGTTCCCCGGATTTTCTTCCGGCCCCGCCGCCTATGCCCTGGTCGGCGCGGCGGCGGTCAGTTCGGCGGTTCTGGGCGCGCCGATTTCCACCGCCCTGATCGTTTTCGAGCTGACCGCCGACTATCGCCTTGCCGTGGTGGTGATGGGGGCGGTGCTGCCGCGCATGGCGGAAACCGGCCACGACCGTCTGGCGGTGATGGAACCCGGCGCCGACGGCGCGGACCGTTTGGTCGGGGTGATCGACCGCGTCGATGCGCTGGCCGTCGCCAACCGCGCCCTGCTCGCGGCCTTGAGGGAACGGTGATGCGGTCTTGCCAGCCGCTTCCGGATTGGGCACAACAGGCGCCTTGCCGCAGGAAAGAAAACCGATGAACGATCCCTTCGCCCTGGAAGACGGGGCCGACTTCGCGCCGCCGTCCGGCCCCACGCCGGAGGAATTGCTGGCCGGGCTCAACCCCGAACAGGCCGAGGCGGTGCGCGCCACCGAGGGAGCGGTTCTGGTGCTCTCCGGCGCGGGCACCGGCAAGACCCGCGTCCTCACCACCCGGCTGGCCTATCTGCTGGCGGGCGGCTTCGCCCAGCCCTGGCAGTGTCTGGCGGTGACCTTCACCAACCGCGCGGCGCGCGAGATGCGCGAACGGGTGACCGACATCGTCGGGCCCGACGCCGCCTCGGTGGCGCTCGGCACCTTCCATTCCCTGGGGGCGCGGATGCTGCGCCGCGACGGCGAACGCATCGGCCTGCCCCGCGATTTCACCATCCTCGACGCCGACGACCAGTTGCGCCTGATCAAGCAGATCGCCGTCGGCATGGACCTCGATCCTAAGCGCTGGCCGCCGCAGGCGCTGTCTTCCGTCATCCAGCGCTGGAAGGACCGGGGCGTCGGCCCCGATCAGGTCGGCGCGGACCCGGGCGCGGAGTACGCGGGCGGTCGCGCCGTCGCGGTCTATCGCTCCTATCAGGCCGAACTCGCCCGCCTGTCGGCCTGCGACTTCGGCGACCTGTTGCTGAAGTGCCTGGACCTGTTCCGCGAAGCCCCCGAGGTTCTGGCGCGCTATCAGCGCCGCTTCCGCTATATCCTGGTGGACGAATACCAGGACACCAACGTCGCCCAGGGGCTGTGGTTGAAGGCTCTGGCGATGGGGCACCGCAATCTGTGCTGCGTCGGCGACGACGACCAGTCGATCTATTCCTGGCGCGGCGCCGAGGTCGGCAACATCCTGCGCTTCACCCACGATTTCCCCGGCGCGCGGGTGATCCGGCTGGAGACCAACTACCGCTCCACCGGGCATATCCTGGCCGCCGCCTCCGCCCTGATCGCGCGCAACGCCGACCGCCTGGGCAAGACCCTGCGTCCCGCCTCGGGCGAGTGGGGGGAAAAGGTCCGGGTGCAGGGCGTCTGGACCGGCGACGACGAGGCCCGCCTCGTCGTCGAGGAGGCGGAAACCCTGCACCGCCGCAAGGTGCCGCTGGCCGAGATCGCCGTCCTGGTGCGCGCCGGATACCAGACCCGCGCCTTTGAGGAACGGCTGATGACCCAGGGCGTGCCCTATCGCGTCGTCGGCGGTCCGCGATTCTATGAACGTCAGGAAATCCGCGACGCGGTGGCCTATCTGCGCCTCATCCGCCAGCCCGCCGACGATCTGGCCTTCGAACGCATCGTCAACCTGCCGCGTCGCGGCATCGGCGACGCCGCGGTGGATCAGGTGCGGGTCGCGGCGCGCGCCGCCGGAACCCCGATGACCCGCGCGGCGGAAGACATGATCGCGCGCAACGCCCTGCCTACGCGGGCGCGCGGCGCGCTGGAACGCTTCCTCGCCGAGGTCGATGGCTGGCGCGCCCTGGCCGAGGGCGCGGACCCGCGCACCTTGCTCTCCGAGGTGCTGGAGGCCTCCGGCTACCTCGACATGTGGCGGCAGGGCAAATCCCCCGACGCGCCGGGGCGGGTGGAAAACCTGAAGGAACTGATCGCCGCCCTGGACGAGTTCGCCGATCTGGGCGAGTTCCTGGAATACGTCAGTCTGGTGATGGAAAACCAGGCGGGCGACGAAACCGACCGCCTGTCGCTGATGACCCTGCACGCCGCGAAGGGCCTGGAATTCGACCACGTCTTCCTGCCGGGGTGGGAGGACGGAGTGTTCCCCAACCAGCGGGCGCTGGACGAAACCGGAGCCAAGGGGCTGGAGGAGGAACGCCGCCTCGCCCACGTCGGCCTGACCCGCGCCCGCAAGGGCGTGGTGGTCACCTTCGCGGCGGCGCGCCGCATCTATGGCCAGTGGCAGAACAACATGCCCAGCCGCTTCATCGACGACCTGCCCGAGGACCACATCGCAAGGGGATCGGACCCCGGCGTCGGCGCGGCCGCGCCGCAGAACCGCACCCCGCCCGCCTTCGTCGCCGCGACGCGGTTCGAGCGTCCGCCCGCGAAGGAAGGCGCCTATGCGCGCGGCCAGCGGGTGTTCCACGACAAGTTCGGCTATGGCGAGGTGCGGGCGGTGGACGGCAACAAGCTGGAAATCGCCTTCGACAAGGCGGGTCTGAAAAATGTGATGGCGGGCTTCGTCGCCCCCGCGTGAAAGGACTGAACGATGACGGAACAATGGCGTCTGGCGCTGATCGGCGATAAGGCCGAGGTCGCGGCCTTCGAGGAAGCGCTGGAACCCTTCGCGCCCGCCCTGCTGGCGTTCGAGGCGGACGAGGAAAAGGGCCTGTGGTCGCTGGAAGCGATCGGCGAGGACCAACCCGACCGCGACGGCATCGCCGCCGCCCTGGCCGAGGCCGCCAAAAGCCTCGGCATCGCCGTGCCCGATTACACCTTGGAGCCGCTGGAACAGCGCGACTGGCTGCGCGAGAACCTGATCAGCTTTCCGCCGCTGCCGATCGGTCGCTTCTTCGTCCACAGCTGCCACGTGCCGCCGCCCAACCGCTCCGGCCGCGTCGCCATCCTGGTCGATGCCGCCACCGCCTTCGGCTCCGGCGAACACCCCACCACCATGGGCTGCCTGCTCGCCCTGCACGCCTTGAAGCGCCTGGACAACCGCCCGGCGCGGGTGCTGGACATGGGGTGCGGCTCGGGCATCCTCTCCATCGGCGCGGCGAAAATCTGGCCGGTCGAGGTGGACGCGGTGGACATCGACCCGGAATCGGTGCGGGTCACCCGCTTCAACGCGGTGCGCAATCGCGTCGCCGCCCGCCTGCGCGCCGACGCGGGCGACGGATACCGAAGCCCGCTGGTGCGCGGCAACGCCCCCTACGACCTGATCCTCTCCAACATCCTCGCCAAGCCGCTGATGAAAATGGCCCCGGCTCTCGACCGCGCCCTGGCGCGGGGCGGCGTCGCGGTGCTCTCCGGCCTGCTCACCAAGCAAGAGGCGATGGTGCTGTCCGCCCACCGCGCGCGGGGACTGGTCAAGATCGCCAGCTTCCGCCACCGCGCCTGGAGCACCCTGGTCCTGCGCAAATCCGGCGCGGGCACGCCGGGACGCATCCGCCTGCCGCGCTTCACCCCGCGCGGCCCGGTGACGATCTAGGGGGAAAGCCAGGGCAGGGGAGAAGGCCGGGCGCTGCCTATGGCTGCCCGGTTCATTCCGGCTGCCGGTCGGAAACCCGCGCGAACCCGCCGTTTCCGAAGGAATCAATCGGGCAGGACAACTCCCGCCAATTCTTCGATTCGTCACCCCCGGGAAGGAATCAATCGGGCAGGACACATCTCGCCAATTCTTCGATTCGTCATCCCCGGCCTTGTGCCGGGGATCCACGCCTTGTTTTATAACCAATTGGAAAACAACAACTCGTGGATGCCCGTGACGAGCACGGGCATGACGATGGGGGGGGCGAAAACAAACCGGACAACCGCGGGCTCCGCCCGCACCCGCACAGGGCCGTGGGCCCTGTGTACCCGTTCCTTTTTTCACCGCGCTAACGGCCATCAACCCCCACGCCGCATGAGGGCTTTATCGCGCTGCGCGCGAAAAATAGGAACGGCAGGGATGGGCCGTTTGCGGAAGGGCGGGTTACGGAAACGGGACGGACAAAGCAGATGCCTTACTGGATAGCCTTTTTCCCCGCAAGGTTCGCTTCTCCTTGAAAGCTCGCATCAGTTCTCGCAAATCGACACCCATACCCCATAATGATGGCTTGAGGATCAGCGCGTCTGAAATTGCGCCACCATTCCCAGCCTTAATCTCCTTAGCGATAGCAAAATCTGTCAGCGGCTTTTTTGCAGCAATCTCTCGAAAAATCCGTTCAATCAACGCGACAACCTCGGTAGAACTTTTACAGAAATCGCGCAACGGGATAATGATTAGCTTTTCATCCGCCATGCCATGTGACGATATATGGGGGCGATAACCGCGATTTTCGTCACGGAATCTCTGCGGATGAATTGTAGATATCATTAGAGCAGGCAAAACCTCTTCGCCACTCTCACCGTTAATATTGCTCCAGGAGAATTGTGGGTCATCGAAGTGAGCCGCCAACATTTCATCAGCAAACGCACGAGAGTTTGTTCCGGCAAGAACCACAGCTTTGTTCTTTGCGGCTAGATCGGCCATCAGCCTAAAATTAGCGTGCAAAGCTTCGCCCAATGGCTCGTGCCAGCCGTAATCCAACAAGTAAACGTAATAGTCGCTCTCCACGCCTATAGGGAGACGGCTAAGGTTGTAAATGTATAGACCCATGGCAGCGTTCCTGTGTCGGAGGCATCAACCAGATTATTGCCAAAACCGATGGAAGTCACTCTCACGCTCGAGGCGAAGGTCATATCGAGAATGGCAACTGTAGGAATTAACTGAGCCCGCTGAATGGCGTGGTAAAATTGTTGTGTTTGGCCCAAAACAGCCGGCGAGGTCGTTCAGCGCAAGGTCCACTATCGGAAAATCAACGCCGATTTTTGGTGGCTGGACTGGGCGCGGAGTTTCCGGTTCGCATTTTGCGCGCAACGTAGGGATGCGGAAAGGCCGTTCACGGGGTTTGTTCGGCGGCATCAAGCCACCAGGGCGATCCCCGTCACGTCGATGTGCAAATCCGCGAAAGGGAAGACGATGCCCTTCGCCGTGCGGTCGAGAATCCCGACCTTGAGCAGGGCCGCGATGTCCGCATGCACGGGCCGGTAATCCCGATGGACGAGCCGTGCGGCCTCCCGCATGGTGACGGCGCCTTTGTTCTTCAGCGCCGCCAGCAACGCCACCCGGTTCGGGGTCAGGGTGGCGTGCAGCGCTTCCCAGGTCGGGAAGCTGTAGACCGCTTCTCCAACGTTCCGCTCCGCCGCCAAGTCGGCGATGATGTCGTCCGCCGTCGCGACGTTGATTCGCAAGGTTTCCATGCCCATCATCCTTCCATCCGTTCCACGTCGGCGAAGCCGTCTTCCGTCCGGAACTGGCGGCGCTTCAGCAGGGGTTCCGCATCGTTCGTCATGATGACCTATTGAGCATCATATTGGTGATGACGTCAAGAGCATCAAGACCTTCTTCGCCACGCCATCCATCGGGAACCGGGGTCCGGGGCCTTCAGGTCCCGGCGGGGTCCGGGGTGGAGCCCCGGCCCGGTTTTTCCCCTGTCCTTCCGGCGTTCGCCGTATTATGTGGTTGGGTATGATGGATGCCATGTCTCCCTCCCTGACCCTTTCCCCCCTCGATCTGTTGCGCGCCGAGTTGCGGCGGCGCGGCCTGGACGGCTTCGTCGTGCCGCGCGCCGACGAGCATCAGGGGGAATACGTTCCCGCCTCGGCGAAGCGGCTGGCCTTCCTGACCGGGTTCACCGGGTCGGCGGGGGTGGCGGTGGTTCTACCCCAGGTCGCGGCGGTGTTCTCCGACGGGCGGTACACCTTGCAGGTGCGGGAAGAGGTGGACACCGCCCGCTTCGAGACCCGCCACATCACCGAGGACCCGCCGCACGACTGGCTGCAACGCAACGCGAAATCGGGGCAGCGCATCGGCTATGACCCCTGGCTACACATTCCCGACGACGTGAAGCGGCTGGAGGGCGCGGCCCGCGCCGCCGGGGCGGTTCTGGTGTCCTGCGACGACAATCCGCTGGATGCGGTGTGGCCCGCCCGTCCCGCGCCGCCCGCCGCCCCCGCCGAGGTCTATCCGGTAGAGTTGAGCGGCCGCGTCGCGCTGGACAAGCGGCGCGAGGTCGCCGCCCAGTTGGAACGCGACGGCGAGGACGCGGCGGTGCTCACCCTGCCGGATTCCATCGCCTGGCTTTTGAACGTGCGGGGGCGCGACCTGTACGGAACGCCGGTGGTGCTGTCCTTCGCCATCGTTCACCGCGACGCCCGCGTCGATTGGTTCGTCGATGCGGCGAAGGTGGACGACGCGGTGCGCGCCCACCTGGGCGAGGGCGTGGCGGTGCGCGACGATTTCCGCGCCGCCCTGTGCGATCTGGCGGCGCGACGGCTGACGGTGCGGGTCGATCCGTCCAGCATCCCGGCGGCGGTGGTGGATCTGTTGAAGGCGACCGGGGCGCGGGTCAGCCGGGGGCCGGACCCCTGCCTGATGCCCAAGGCCTGCAAGAACGCGGTGGAGCTGGACGGCTTCCGCCGCGCCCATCGGCGCGACGCGGTGGCGATGGCGCGGTTCCTGGCGTGGTTCGACCGCGAGGCCCTGGGGCTGGACGAAAAGACGGTGTCCAACCGTCTGCTCGACTTTCGCGAGGAACAGGATCTGTTCGTCTGTCCCAGCTTCCCCACCATCGCCGGGGCGGGGCCGAACGGCGCGATCGTCCATTACCACGTGCGGGCGGAAACCGCGCGCATCCTGGAAGCGGGGCAGATGTTCCTGCTGGATTCCGGCGGCCATTATCGCGACGGCACCACCGATATCACCCGCACCCTGATCCTGGGCGAAGCGGGGGAGGATCAGCGCCGCCACTTCACCCGCGTCTTGCAGGGGCATATCGACCTCGCCATGGCGGCGTTTCCGCCCGGCACCACCGGCAGCCAGTTGGACGCCCTGGCCCGCCGCCCGCTGTGGGCCGACGGCCTGGATTACGATCACGGCACCGGCCACGGCGTCGGCGCGTATTTAAGCGTCCACGAAGGGCCGCAGCGAATCAGCAAGGTGCCGAGCGCGGTGCCGCTGAAGCCGGGAATGGTTCTGTCCAACGAGCCCGGCTATTACAAGGCCGGAGCCTATGGCATCCGCATCGAGAATCTTCAGGCGGTGCGCGCGCTGGAGGGCGGCGAACGCCCGATGCTGGGGTTCGAGATTCTCACCCTGGTGCAGATCGACCGCCGCCTGATCGAGGCGGAAATGCTGAGCCCGGAACAGCGCGACTGGCTGAACGCCTATCACGAACGGGTGGCCGAGGTGGTCAGCCCGCTGCTCGACGCGAAAACCGCGATCTGGCTGGACGCCGCCACCCGCCCGATTTGAACGGGGGGCGTCGCTTCCGGCGCGCTTTCGCCGATTTCATCAAACCTTCGTTATGATTTTTTCCGCTGCGCGTTACAGGGTGGCCGTATCGCCACGACATACAGGAGCGCGCAATGGCCCCGATCGAGACCATCAACACCCCGTCGGCTTGTTCCCGCATGCAGGCGGAAGGGCGGAACAAGCATTTCGTCTATCGCGTCCTCGCCGTCACCGCCGTCCTGATCGCGCTGTCGTTCGGCGGGTTGGGCCTTTGGGTGTTCAAATCCTCCGGCGATGCGCTGCGCGCGGAAATTTCCGCGGAAATTTCCAGCGTCGGTTCGTTGGCGGCGGACGGCGTTCGCTATTGGCTGCGGGAACGCGTGACGTTGGTGCGGGGGCTGGCCGAGGATGCCGCCGATGCCCAGGATGAGGCGGTTCAGGGACTTGTGCGGCGCAAGGTCCAGGCGGAGCCCTTTTCCGAGGTGTACTTTGGGCGCGAGAATGACGGCGGCTTCGTGACCAATAATACGGCGCCGCTGCCGGCGGGCTACGATCCGCGCAAGCGGCCTTGGTATGCCGCCGCGGTACAGGCGAAGACGCTGACGTTCAGCAAACCCTATACCGACGTGACCACCAAGAAGCTGGTCATCAGCGTTGCGCAGCCGGTGTATGCCGGGTCGGCGTTGCGCGGCGTCGCTGCGGCGGACATGCCGCTCGACGCACTGCAACGCTTTCTTGGCGACATCCGACTGGATGGCAAAGGGTTCGTCTTCCTGGTCGACGATGCGGGGACGGTGCTGGTGCATCCCGACGCCGGTCGCGTCATGCAGCCTTCCGGTTTCGACCCGAAAATGCCGCGTTCCGAATCCGACGATGGCGCGGAGATCGTGCGCTTCTATCCGATCTCCGGTCTGTCGGGGGTGAAGTGGCACGTCGGCGTCTCGATGGATAGCGCCAAGGTCTTCGCGCCGCTGCGCACCCTGGGCGTGGTGATGGTGGTGGCGGTGCTGGCGGCGATGGCGGTGGTTCTGCCGTTGCTCGGTTTCGTGCTGTTGCGGCTGGTGTCGCGTCCGGTGGTGCAAATGACCTCGGCGATGACCGCGCTCAGCCGGGGGGAGACGGACGTCGAGATTCCCGGCCTCGACCGGCGGGACGAACTGGGGGCGATGGCGGGCGCTTTGGAGGTCTTCAAGCGGAACGCGCAGGAAATCCAGCATTTGCAGGCGGAGCAGGAACGGATGCGTCGCGAGGCGGAGGACAATCGCCGCACCCTTCTGGAACGCCTGGCGGGAGACTTCGAATCCCAGGTTTCCGGGGTGGTGCGGGACGTGCTGGTCGCCGCCCGCGCCATGGAAGATCAGGCGAAATGGCTGGGCGAGGACATGGAAAAGGCGCGCCAGGGCAGCGACGCGGTGGCGGCAAGCACCGAGGAAACCTCGGCCAACATGCAGACGGTGGCGGCGGCGACCGAGGAACTTTCGGCCTCGATCGACGAGATCGCGCGGCGCGTCACCGAAAGCGCCGAGATCGCCACCCGTACTGCGGTCGGTGCGGAAGACTCTTGCCAAACCATCGAGGAACTGGCGCGGCAGACCGCCAACGTCGGCAATATCGTCAGCTTGATCAACGCCCAGATCGAGGCGACGCAGAAGGCGACCGAGAAGGCGGTGGCGGAAATCCGCGCGATCTCGACCGTGGCTCAGCAGGCGAAGGAATTGGCGGCGAGCATCGCCTCGACGGTTGAGGAGCAGGGCGTCGCCACCCGCGAAATCTCGCAGAACGTCAATCGTGCGGCGTCGGGGGCGCAGCATGTCGCCACCAACATCCAGCAGGTCGGCGGCGTGGTGGTTTCCGCCGCCGAACGCGCCGGGGAGGTTCGTGTCGCGGCGGAGCAACTGGTCGATCGTTTCGCCGCGCTCGAGGATCAGGTGCGGGTGTTCCTGGGCAACGTCCGGTCCGCCTGACCGGGAAGATTGGCGGCACGGCGTGGGGGCATGCCGTGCCGCCGGGGATTCGCCGTCGCGTGGGGGAGGGATGGAATGCCTCTCGCGACGGCGCCGTGAAGGTCAGCCCAGAATGTCGTGGCGCAGACCCATCTTGTGGTTGGTGAAGATGCGGGCGTCCATGGTCTTCGGCGCTTCCGGCATCAGCGGGCGGAAGTCCATCTTCGCCAGGATGTCGCGTTCCAGGTCCATCCCTGGCGCGATTTCGGTCAGCACCAGGCCGTCCCCGGTCAGTTCGAAGACGCAGCGCTCGGTGATATAGAGCACCGGGCGGCCCGCCGCCGCGGCATGAAGACCGCTGAAGGTTTTCTGCTCGACGTTTTCCAGGAACTTCGGCTCGCCCGCGTCGTCGGAAATCCCGATTTTGCCGTCGCCGATGGCATAGACCGGCTTGCCCGCCGCCGTCGTAGAAGTCGAACTGGCTGGGCTGGTCGATGATCGCGTGGGCGTTGGTCGCCGCGCCGAAGTTCAGGCTGCCCGCCGGAATGCCGCCGATCACGCCGGGTTCGGCGGTCAAGGTCATCAGATCGGTGCAGCCTTCCTCCGCCGCCACCGCGGCGACGTCCTCGGGCATGCCGATCCCCAGGTTGACCACCGCGCCGGGAACCAATTCCAGCGCCGCGCGCCGGGCGATCACCTTGCGCTCGGACAGGGCCATCGGCGCGATCGCGGTCATCGGCACCCGCAACTCGCCCGAGAACGCCGGGTTGTAGGGTTCGATGAAGCTTTGGTGCTGGTATTCCGGCTTTTCCGCCACCACCACGTAATCCACCAGGATGCTCGGCAGCTTGACCAGCTTGGGGTGCAGCGCGCCGCGCTCGGCCAGGCGCTCCACCTGGACGATGACGATGCCGCCCGAGTTGTGCGCCGCCATGGCGATCGCCTGGGTCTCGGTGGTCAGCGCCTCCTTCTCGAAACCGATGTTGCCGTCCGGATCGGCGGTGGTGCCGCGCAGGATCGCCACATGGATCGGGAAGCCCTTGTAGAACAGGTATTCCTGGCCGTCGATCTCCATCACCCGGACGATGTCCCGGGTGGTGCGCGGGTTGATCCGCCCGCCGCCGTTGCGCGGATCGACGAAGGTGCCCAGGCCGACGTGGGTCAGGGTTCCCGGCTTCTTCGCCGCGATGTCGCGGAACATGTGCGAGATCACGCCCTGCGGCAGGTTGTAGGCCTCGATCTTGTTCTCCACGGCAAGGCGCTGGAGTTTCGGCTCCAGCCCCCAGTGGCCGCCGACGACGCGGTCGAGCAGGCCTTCGTGCGCCAGATGGTTGAGGCCGCGATCCGCGCCGTCGCCTTGTCCGGCGGCGAACACCAGGGTCAGGTCGCGCGGCGCGCCGGTGTCGAGAAAACGCTTTTCCAGCGCCACGGCGAGATTCTCGGCGAAGCCGATCCCCACGAATCCGCCGGTGGCGACGGTTTGTCCGTCCCGGATCAGGGCGACGGCTTCCGTCGCGGTGATCACCTTGTTCTTCATCGTCGTTCCCCTCGTTCTGGCATGACTTCCCCGGTCATGCGTCCGTCCTCGAGGGGCGAAGATTTGCAGAACGCGGATGATTATGGAATATCCAAGATCATCACGTTTTGTTTCGCAATCTTTCAGTAACGGATTATTTCAATTGTTTCATGAGTGTCGGCGCGGGGCGATTTTTAGTCTTGTTTCGTCTTGTCTTGATTGGCCATCAACCAAGGAAAAGCAGGGGCATTTCCGACCCATAGGGGTTGGAATCCGGGGTGTCGCGGTTCGGCGGGAAAGGGTCAGACGGCGGCGTCGCAAAGCGCCAGGAACTCGTCCTCGGAGAGGGTCTTCAGCCCCAGTTCGGCGGCCTTTTTCGCCTTCGATCCGGCGTCCGCGCCGATGACGACGAAATCGGTCTTGGCGGAGACCGAGGAGCCGACCTTCGCGCCCAGGGATTCGGCGCGGGCCTTCGCCTCGTTGCGCGACATCCGTTCCAGACTGCCGGTGAAGACCACCGTCTTGCCGGAAAACGCCGAGGCGCGAACGGCGGCCTCGGCGAAGGGCTCGACCGCGATCTCGGCGGCGAGACGGGCGAGTTCGTCGGTGTTGTGGGCCTCGGCGAAGAATTCCGCGATTGCGTCGGCGGCGGCCTCGCCCAGGCCGTCGCGGTCGGTGAGTTCGGCGCGGGCGGCGGCGTCCCCGGCGGCCAAGCGGACCATCGCGTCCACCCAGGCGGGCAGGGAGCGATAGAGCTGGGCCAGGGCCTTGGCGGTGGTTTCGCCGACGTGGCGGATGCCGAGAGCGAAGATCAGGCGGGCGAGCGGCACGCTCCGCCTTGCGTCGATGGCGGCGAACAGGTTGGCGATCGAGGTGTCGCCCCAGCCCTTGCGTCCGGCGAAGGAAATCTCCCCGGCTTCGGCGCGGCGTTGCAAGGAAAAGACGTCGGAGGGCCGCTTCACCCAGCCGAGGTCGAAGAATTCCTCCACAGCTTTGTCGCCCAGGCCGTCGATGTTCATCGCGTTGCGCGAGACGAAGTGCTTCAGACGCTCCACCGCCTGCGCCGGGCAGGTCAGGCCGCCGGTGCAGCGGATGATCACGCCGTCGTCGTCGTTTTCCGCGCGGCTGCCGCAGACCGGGCAGACGTCGGGGAAGACGAAGGGCGGCGCGCCTTCGGGCCGCGCCTCGGGGACCACCGCCACCACCTGGGGGATGACGTCGCCCGCCCGCTGCACGATCACCGTGTCGCCGACGCGCACGTCCTTGCGGCGGATTTCGTCGGCGTTGTGGAGCGTTGCGTTGCCGACCACGACGCCGCCGACGGTGACCGGGGCGAGGCGCGCCACCGGGGTGAGCGCCCCGGTGCGGCCGACCTGAATGTCGATCGCCTCGACCATCGTGCGCGCCTGCTCGGCGGCGAACTTGCGGGCGATCGCCCAGCGCGGCGCGCGCGAGACGAAGTCCAGGCGCTGCTGCCAGTCCAGGCGATCGACCTTATAGACCACGCCGTCGATGTCATAGGGCAGGAGCGCCCGTTCGCGGTCGAGGTCGGCGAAGGCGGCCAGGGCCTCGGCGGCGGTGGCGCAACGGCGGTTCCTGGGATTGACCGGGAAGCCCCAGTCGGCCAGGCACCGCAGAAATTCCCAATGGCTGTCCCAGGACGTCGCGGAAACCTCGCCCCAGGCATAGGCGAAGGCGGAAAGCGGCCGTCGCGCGGTAACCGAAGGGTCCTTCTGCCGCAGCGATCCGGCGGCGGCGTTGCGCGGATTGGCGAAGGTCTTGTCCCCGGCGGCGGCCTGGGCGCGGTTGAGCGCGGCGAATCCTTCCTTGCTGATGAACACCTCGCCCCGCACCTCCAGGATCTCGGGCGCGCCTTCGGGCAGGCGGCGGGGCAGGTCGGCGACGGTCATCAGGTTGGCGGTGACGTCCTCGCCCTCCGCGCCGTCGCCGCGGGTGACGCCGCGCACCAGTTGGCGGCCCTCGTAGCGGGCGGAGAACGACAGTCCGTCGATCTTCGGCTCGGCCACCAGGGACAGGGGCTCGCCCTCCGGCAATTTCAGGAAGCGCCGCACCGAGCCCAGGAACTCCACCATGTCGCCATCGGAAAAGGCGTTGTCGAGGGAGAGCATGGGCACCTCGTGGCGCACCTTGGCGAAGCCCTGGGCGGGGGCGGCGCCGACCCGGCGGCTGGGGCTGTCGGCGCGCGCCAGATCGGGGAAGGCGGCTTCGATCGCGGCGTTGCGGCGGCGCAGGGCGTCGTAGTCGGCGTCGGTCAGGGTGGGGGCGTCGGCCTGGTAATAGGCGGCGTCGGCCTCGGCGATCGCCTTCTCCAGGCGGGCGAGTTCCGCCGCCGCCTCAAGGCGGGTCAGGTCCGCCGCCGGGGTGTCGCGGCTCATCGCCGCCCCGCCAGCAGGGCGTCGGCGGCGGCGCGCGCCTGATCGGTCAGGGTGGCGCCCGCCAGCATGCGGGCGATTTCCTCGCGCCGCGCCGCGTCGTCCAGGGGTTCGACGGTGGTGGCGATGCGGTCCGCGCCGTCTTTCCGCACCCGCAGATGGGTCTTTCCCTGCGCCGCCACCTGCGGCGAATGGGTCACCACCAGCACCTGCGCGTCGCGCGCCAGCAGGCCCAGGCGTCCGCCCACCGCCGCCGCCGTCGCGCCGCCGATGCCCGCGTCCACCTCGTCGAAGACCAGGGTCGGCACCGGGTCGGCGTGGGCCAGCACCACCTTCAGCGCCAGCATGACGCGGGCGAGTTCGCCGCCCGAGGCGACCTTGGCGAGAGGGCCGGGCGGGGTTCCGGGATTGGCGGCGATCAGGAAGCGCACCGCGTCGATGCCGTGGGGGCCGGGGGCGGCGGCGTCGGTGACGACCTCGGTGACGAAGCGGGCCTTGTCCAGCCGCAACGGCGGCAGTTCGGCGGCAAGGCGGACGTCCAGGTCCTTCGCCGCCGCGTGGCGCGCCCGCGACAGGGCGAGGGCCGAGGTCAGCGCCGCCTGACGGGCGGCGGCTTCCCGGCGCGCCAGGGCGGCGAGGCCGTCGGCGCCAAGGTCGAGGGCTTGCAGTCGCGCCCGCATCTCGTCGCGCAGGGCGGGCAGGCCGTCCACCGGAACCCCGTGCTTGCGGGCGGCGGCGCGCAGGGCGAACAGCCGTTCCTCCAGGCTTTCCGCCTGCGCCGGGTCGAGGTCGATATCGGCGGCCAGGGGTTCCAGTTGCGCCTCCGCCTCGGCGAGTTCGATGCGGGCGCGTTCCAGGGCTTCCAGCGCCGGGGCGAAGCGCCCCTCGGCGGCGGCGGCGGCGCGGTCCAGGGCGCGGGCGGCGGCGGACATCGGCGCTTCCGCGTGGGTCAGTTCGCGCTGCGCGGTTTCGATCGCTTCGATCAGTTTGCCGCCGTGTTGCAGGATGCGGCGGCGCTCGGCCAGGGTTTCCTCCTCGCCGGGCTGGGGCGACAGGGTTTCCAGTTCCTCGGCGGCGTGGCGCAGGAAGTCCTCTTCCGCGCGAGCGCGGGCGAGCGCGGCCTCGGCCTCGGCGAAGGCGGTCTTCGCCCTCTGCCAGTCGGCATGGGCGCGGGCGACGGCGGCGACCAGTCCGGGATCGACGCCGAAGGCGTCGAGGAGGGCGCGGTGACTCCCCGGATTGAGCAGCCCTTGGGTTTCGAACTGGCCGTGAATCTCGACCAGGGTGTCGCCCAGGCCGCGCAGCAAGGCCACCCCCACCGGCTGGTCGTTGACGAAGGCCCGGCCCCGTCCGTCGCGGGCGATCGTCCGGCGCAGCACCAGGGGCTCGTCCGCCGGGGCGTCCAGCCCCTGTTCGGCCAGGATCGCCCAGGCGGGATGGGTCGGCGGCGGGGCGAAGGCGGCGGCGACGCTCAAGCGGTCGGCCCCGGCGCGGATCATCGCCGCCTCGCCGCGCCCGCCCAGGGCGAGGCCGAGGGCGTCGAGCAGGATCGACTTGCCCGCGCCGGTCTCGCCGGTGAGCACGGACAGACCCGCCTCGAACGACAAATCCAGGCGTTCGATCAACACCACGTCGCGGATCGACAGGGAAACCAGCACGGCGGTCTCTCCCCCAGGCGGTTCGGGTCGCGAATCAGAACGGCGACAGCTGCTGCGCCCGCTGTATCCAGGTCTTCTTTTCGGGGGCCGGTTCGGGGGCGTCGGCGCCGGGGTTGACGATGCGATAGGCCATCACGTACCAGTCCGAGCCGGGATAGTTGTGGCCCAGCACCGCCGCCGACTTCTTCGCCTCGTCGGTCAGCCCGATGCGGGTATAGGTCTCGACCAGCCGATAGAGGGCCTCCGGCACGTGGGTGGTGGTCTGGTAGCCCTCGGCCACCGCCTGGAAGCGGTTGATCGCCGCCAGCCAGTCGCCGCGGGTCAGGTAGTAGCGCCCGATCTCCATTTCCTTGCCCGCCAGATGGTCGGTGGTCAGGTCGATCTTCAGCCGGGCGTCGCGGGCGTATTCGCTTTCCGGGAAGCGTTTGACCACTTCCTGAAGCGCCTCGCGGGCGAGCAGGGTCATTTTCTGGTCGCGGGCGACGTCGCTGATTTGTTCGTAATAGCAAAGGGCCCGCAGGTAATAGGCATAGGGCACGTCGGCGTTGGCGGAGTAGAGGTCGATGAAGCGGTCGGCGGCGACGACCGCGTCGTCGAACTTGCCCGCCTGGTAATAGGCGTAGGCCGCCATCAGCTGCGCCTTCACCGCCCAGGTGGAATAGGGATGCTGCTGCTCCACCTCCTCGAAGGATTTCGCCGCGCCCTTGAAATCCTTTTCGTTCATCTTGGCCATCGCCTCGTCGTAGAGGGTGGCGATCGGCTTTTCGACGTAGTCGTCCTTCTTGCCGTCTCCGGCGCAACCGGACAGGGCGATGATCGCCGCCAGGGCGATGGGCGCGAAACGGCGCCGGGTCGCGGCGCGGGGGAAGGGCGAATGGCGAAGCACGGCGGGAATGTCCTTTGGCGAAACGCGGGGCGATTCTGTGTGTTCGGACTATAAAGCAAAGCGGGAGGCTTTGTCAGCCTCCCGCATCGCGGTTCGCGATCCGTCGAAAATCAGGCGGAAATCGCCGCCTTGCGCCAGTCCGCGTCCAGCGCCGTGCGGTGGTCGTCCAGTTCCACCCAGCACCAGGCGTCGGGGTTGGCGAACAGGGCGCGCAGCAGCTGGTTGGAATGGGCATGGCCGGATTTGCTGCCGGTGAAGCGGCCGATGATCGGCGCCCCGGCGAGGTACAGATCGCCCAGGGCGTCGAGCGCCTTGTGGCGGACGCATTCGTCCTCGAAGCGCAGGCCTTCCTCGTTCAGCACCTTGTTGCCGCTGATCACCACCGCGTTCTCCAGCGAGCCGCCGAGGGCGAGGCCCATCTTGTTCAGCCGCTCCACGTCCTCGAGGAGGCCGAAGGTGCGGGCCGAAGAGACCTCGGCGCGGTAGGGACCGGCGGCGGGCGCGTCGGTCAGCGGGAAGGTCACGTCGAAGCGCTGGCGGCCGATCAGCGGGTTGGCGAAGGCGATTTCGAAGGTGATCGAGAAGTCGTCGTCGGCGGGGTCCAGACGGGCGGCGATGCCGCCGTCGGTGACGTCGATCGGGCGCAGAATCTTGATCGCGCGGCGCGGCGCGTCCTGTTCGGCGATCCCCGCGCATTCGATCAGGAAGACGAACGGAGCGGCGGAACCGTCCATCACCGGGACTTCCGGACCGTCGATATCGACGATCAGGTTGTCGATGCCCATGCCCGCGATCGCCGACATCAGGTGTTCGATGGTGCCGACGGAAAGACCGGCGGCGTTGCCGACGCAGGTGCACAGGCGGGTATCGACCACCGCGTCGAAGCGCGCCGGGATCAGGGGGTCGCGGCCGTCCGCCGCGTCGATGCGGTTGAACACCACGCCGGTGCCGATCGGCGCGGGCTTCAGGGTCATGGAAATCTTCTTGCCGGAATGCAAGCCGATGCCGGAGCAGCCGATGGCGGACTTCAGGGTCTTCTGTTTGAAGCCGATGGAGCGTCCCGCTTGGCGGGCGCTGGCCGGGGCTTCGGGGGCGTGGGTGACATCGAACATGGCGCTATTCCACAAATCGCAAGAGACAACCGGCCCTTTCGGGCGGTCACCGGCGCGGCTGAAACAAATGCGCCGTCGATGTGGCCGCGAGGGTTCCGAACCGTGGGCGCGGGGCCGTTCGCGTCCTTCATCGGAACCATGAGGGTTGTACCCCGCCGCTGTCACCGCCTCAAATCAATGATTGTTACCGATTGTTACACCGGAGGCCGACGAAAAACCCAGACGAATCATCGGGATATGTGAAGCATCCCACACTCGTGGGCGGGCTTGTCGCGCGGCTTGCGACACCATATATGGTGTTCTGTCCGCACGATCGACGCAACTGATGGTGTGTCGGGGCGTTTCGCCGCTGGTCGCGGGGACCGGCGGCGAAGCTTTGGCGTCAGTTGGCCTGACGGCGCAGGAAGGCCGGGATGTTGTCGATCTGCGGGTCCAACGCCGCCGACAGCGCGGCGCGGTCGCCGGCGTCGAGGCTCGGCCGTTCCGCCGCGCCGTCGCGCGGCTTCGGTTCGTCCAGCGGCAGCTCGGCGCGGGCGGGGTTGCCCCACAGCGCCCAGCGGCGCGACGGGCGCACCACGTTGTCGGCTTCCGCCTCGGGCTCGACGCGCGGCGCGGGGTCGAGGCGGGGTTCGGCCTCGGCGACCGGCTCGGCCTTCAGGGGCAGGGCGGGGGCGACGTCCTCGGGCGCCACCGGCGCGGCGGGGATGAAGGCGTCCAACTGCACCGAGGGCGTGGCGGCGGGGGCGGCGAACGGACGGTCGAACAGCGACAGGCCGAGCGGATCGAAGGCGGGTTCGGCCTTTTCCAGGGCCGGACCCTTCGGCCCGCCGGAGGGCGGGGTGGGCGGCAGCGGCGCGGCGGCGACCGACGGGGCTTCGACCGGGCGGGCGGAGACCGCCGCGCCGCCGATGCCGGTGGCGACCACCGAGACCCGGATCTTGCCCGCCAGAGGTTCGTCGAAGCACGATCCGAAGATGATGTTGGCTTCCTCGTCGACTTCCGAACGGATGCGGTTGGCCGCCTCGTCCACCTCGTAGAGGCCGAGGTCGGGTCCGCCGGTGATGTTGATCAGGACGCCCTTCGCCCCGGCCATCGAGGTGTCGTCCAGGAGCGGGTTGGCGATCGCCAGTTCGGCGGCGCGAACGCCGCGGTCGTCGCCCTCGGCCTCGCCGGTGCCCATCATCGCCTTGCCCATGCCGTTCATCACGGTGCGCACGTCGGCGAAGTCCAGGTTGATCAGGCCGGGCATGATCATCAGGTCGGTGACGCTGCGCACGCCGGAGTGCAGCACGTCGTCGGCCATCTTGAAGGCGTCGGCGAAGGTGGTCTTTTCGGTCGCCACCCGGAACAGGTTCTGGTTGGGAATGACGATCAGGGTATCGACGAACTGCGACAGTTCCTCGATGCCCTTGTCCGCCAGACGGCGGCGGTGGATGCCTTCGAAGTCGAAGGGCTTGGTGACCACGCCGACGGTCAGGATGCCAAGATCCCGCGCCGCCGCGGCGATCACCGGCGCGGCGCCGGTGCCGGTGCCGCCGCCCATCCCGGCGGTGATGAAGGCCATGTTGGCGCCCTGGATTTCCTTGATGATCTCTTCCAGGCTTTCCTCGGCGGCGCGGCGGCCGACGTCGGGCCGGGCGCCCGCGCCCAGCCCCTGCGTCACCGCGGTTCCCAACTGGATGGTGCGCGGGCTTTTCGAGGTGGACAGCGCCTGCGCGTCGGTGTTGGTGACCAGGAAGTCCACCCCTTCCAGGTCGGACTGGATCATGTTGTTGACCGCGTTGCCGCCCGCGCCGCCGACGCCGACGACGAGGATGCGGGGTTTCAGCAACGGGGTTTCCCCCTGGGGCAGTCCGAGGTTGATCGCCATGGTGGCCTCCGCTTCGATTCCTGAAGGATACAAATTCACGGGTGAAAAGTCAGCCGTCGGCGCGGCGCCGTCGGCGGGAAAGTCGTTCGGTGTCCGGGGGCCGGGGTCGGTCGCGGGCGCGGCGGTCGGATTCAGAAATTCTGTTTGAACCATTGTCCCAATCTCCCCAGACGGCCGGCGGCGCGGGGGGCGCGGGGCGCGCCCGCCTCGCCGGCGGCGGAAGGCTTGCGGAAACGTTCGAGTCCCCGGTCGAACGGCAGGCTGGTCATGCCATAGCGCAACAGTCCGGCGCAGGCGGCGAAGCCTGGCCCGGCGGCGGCGTCGGCCATCCCCTTCAGGCCGAGCGGACGGCCCAGGCGGACCTGACGTTGCAGGATCTCGGTGGCGACGTCGCGCGCGCCGTTGATCTGGCTGGCGCCGCCGGTCAGCACCACGCGGCGTCCGGCGGCGTGGAACAGTCCGGCGTTTTCCAGATGGTCGCGCACCAGTTCGAAGGTTTCGTCCAGGCGCGGCCGGATGATCTGGGTCAGCATCGAACGCGGCACCTGATTGACCTGACCGTCCTCGTCCTCGCCGATCAGGGGCACGTCGAGAAGCTCGCGGTCGGCGGTGGGGGCGTGCAGGGCGTGGCCGTACAGGGTCTTCAAGCGCTCGGCGGCGGCGACCGGGGTGGACAGGCCGCGCGCGATGTCGTTGGTGACGTGCTGGCCGCCGATCGGCAGCACGCCGACGTGGACCACGTAGCCTTCCAGGAACACCGCGACCGAGGTGGTGCCGCCGCCCATGTCGATCACCGTGACGCCGAGATCGCGTTCGTCGTCGACCAGGCAGGACAGGCCGGAGGCATAGGCCGAGACCACCAGGGATTCGATCCCCAGGTGGCAGCGGGAAATCGCGCTTTCCAGGTTGCGCACCGGGCCGGGCGCGGCGGTGGCGAGCAGCACGTCCACCGACAGGGTTTCGCCGAACATGCCGGTGGGGTCCTTCACTCCGGCGCCGCCGTCCACCGCGAAGCCGACCGGAATGCGGTGGATCGGCACCGAATCCAGCCCCGCCTTTTCCTCGGCGGCGCGCAGGGCGGCGGAGGCGCTGTCGATCACCTCGGCGACGTCGGCGGCCTGGATCGCGTGCCCGGCGACCGAGACTTCGGCCTTCAGGCGGTGCGACCGGATCTGCGCCCCGGACATCCCCAGGATCACCCGCTCGATGCGGTTGCCCGCCATCTGTTCGGCGGCGTCCACGGCGTTGCCGACGGCGGCCTCGGTGGCGTCCATATCGACCACCACGCCGTGCTTCAGGCCGTTCGAGCGATAGGTGCCGATGCCCAGCACGCGCATCCCCTCCGCCCCCTCGCCCTGGGCGATGAAGCAGGTGACCTTGGTCGAACCGATGTCGAGCGCGGCGATCACGTCGCGGCGGGCGGCCTCGCTCATGCGCTTTGCCCTCCCTTGTTTCGGGTCGGTCCCAGGTTGGGCGGCGGCAGGGTCTTGCCGTTGGACAGGCGCACCACGACGCGGTCGGGCAGGCGCAAATCGATCAGCGCCACGTCGCGCGCCAGCAGGCGGTGCTTGCGGTCCATCTCCGCCAGGCGTCCCCAGGCGGCGGCGGCGTCGGTTTCCGGCAGGCGGACCTCGATCCCGTCCTCGACCGAGTCGAGCCTCAGGTTCCAGCGCCGGTCGCCGATCCGCACCGCCGCCTTGACCCGCGACGCAAGCTCGGGGAAGGGAGCGATCTCGGCTCGCAGCCGGGCGAAGCTTTCCGCCGCGCCGCGCCCGGTGACGATCGGCAGGTCGGCGACGCGGCTCGCCACCGCGATGATCTCGGTGCCCTGGGCGTCGATCAGCACCGAACGGTCGTCGGTCTGGGAAATCGCGATCGGTTCGCGCTCGGTGATGACGATGCGCAGGGTGTGCGGCAGGCGGCGTTCGATCTCGGCATTCGCCACCCAGGGCAGGGATTCGACGCGGCGCTTGGCGTCCACCAGATCGAGGCCGAGAATCGGCGTCGTCGCCGAAACCCCCAGCGCCGCCAGAAGGTCCTCGCCGCCGGTGCGGCGGCGGCCCACCGCCTGGATGTCGGACACCGTCAGTCCCGCCCGCGCGGTCAGCGCCAGGACTTGCGCCTTCGCGGCGCGCGCCAGAAGCATCGGCTTGTCCGACGCGCCGATCAGGATCGCCAGACCCAGCCCCGCCGACACCGCCGCCGCCAGACCCGCCGCCGCCAGTCGCCGCCGCCACAGGCGCTGCGTCCGCGCCGCGGCGCCGCGCCGGGGCTGGGGCGCGCGCTTCGGCGCTTCGGCGGACAGGGTGGGGATCAGCCGTCGCATTGCGCGTTCTCCACCATCCAGGCGACCAGTTCCTCGAAGCTCATCCCGGCGTGGCGGGCGAGTTCGGGAACCAGGGACAACGGCGTCATGCCGGGCTGGGTGTTGACCTCCAGGATCACCACCCGGGGGCGGCGCGGATCGGTGTCGTCGATGCGGAAGTCGGCGCGGCTCGCTCCCCGGCAGCCCAGCGCCGCGTGGGCGCGCACCGTCAGCTCGCAGATTCGGGCGGTCATTTCCGGAGTCAACGGCGCGGTGCAGATGTGGGTGGCCTTGCCCTCGGTGTATTTCGCCGCGTAGTCGTAGAACCCTTGCGCCGGGCGGATTTCGGTGACCCCCAGGGCGCGGTCGCCCAGCACCGCCGCCGTCACCTCGCGTCCCGGCACGTATTCCTCCACCATCGCCTTCGCGCCGTAGGGCCAGGCCTCGACCGAATAGGGTTGCAGGTTGTCGCCGTGCCTGACGATCCGCACCCCGACGCTGGAGCCTTCGTTGAACGGCTTGACCACATAGGGGCGCGGCATCGGGTCGCCCGCGTTCAGGGTCTCGCGATCGACCAGCAGGTCCGGCACCACCGGAATCCCGGCGGAGGCGAAGGCGCGCTTGGCCATCGGCTTGTCCATGGCGAGCGCCGAGGCCAGCCGTCCGGAATGGGTATAGGGGATGCCCATGATGTCGAGGATTCCCTGGATGCAGCCGTCTTCGCCGAAGCGACCGTGCAGGGCGTTGAACACTGCGTCGGTGTCCGCCGGGATGCCCGCGACGATGGCGCGCACGTCGCGCGGCACGTCCAGGGTGGACACCCGATAGCCCGCCCGGACCAGGGCCTCGGCGCAGGCCTTGCCGCTGGTCAGGCTGACCTCGCGCTCGGCGGAAAAGCCCCCCATCAGGACGGTGACGTGCTTGGCGGTCATGGCGCGGTTCCTTCCGGCAGGGGGTCGCCGATGCGGCGGATTTCCCAGACGAGATCGACGCCGGTCGCCGCCTTGACGCGGCGGCGGACTTCCTCGCCCAGGGTCTCGATGTCGCGGGCGGTGGCGCCGCCCGTGTTGATCAGGAAATTGCAGTGCTTGTCCGAGACCATCGCGCCGCCGAGGACCAGACCCCGGCATCCCGCCCGGTCGATCAGTTCCCAGGCCTTGCCGCCCGGCGGATTGGCGAAGGTGGAGCCGCCGGTCTTCACCCGCTGCGGCTGGCTGGCCTCGCGATTGCGGCGAATTTCCGTCATTTTCGTGGCGATTTCCGTCGCATCGCCCGGCTGCGCCCGGAAGGTCGCCTCGACGACGATCCAGTCTTCGGGGATGTCGGAATGGCGATAGGCGAGGCCGAGGTCGCGGGCGGAGAGCACATGGCGGAAGCCCGACGGGTCGAGCAGCGTCGCCTTGACCAGCACGTCCCGAATTTCCCGTCCGAAGGCGCCCGCGTTCATGAACACCGCGCCGCCCACCGTGCCGGGAATGCCGGACAGGAACTCGAGGCCGGTCAGACCGGCGCGCTGCGCCGCACGCGCAGCCGAGGAATCCAGGGCCGCCGCGCCGCAGCGGACCTCGGTTCCGTCCACGACGACCTCGGCGAAGGCCTTGCCCAGACGCACCACCACGCCGCGCAGGCCGCCGTCGCGGATCAGCAGGTTGGAGCCGACGCCCAGGACGGTGACCTTCAGGTCGTCGGGCCTGGCCGCCAGGAAGGCCGCCAGGTCGGCGCTGTCGGCGGGTTTGAACAGCACGTCCGCCGGGCCGCCGACGCCGAACCAGGTGATCGGTGCCAGGGGGGCGTCGAAGCTCAAGCGGCCGCGCACCGGCGGCAGCCGGTCGAAAGCGGAATCGAGGCGGCGGACGGCGTTCATGCGTCGCCTCCCTTCAGGGCTTGCAACTGGGAGGGCAGGGCGTTCGCCCACTGGCTGATGCTGCCCGCTCCCAGGCAGACCACCAGATCGCCCGGCTGGGCCGTGTCGCGGATCATCGCCGCCAGGGAGTCCGGACCTTCCAGGGGTTCGGCGTGGCGGTGGCCGCGGGCGCGCAGCGCCTCGACCAGGGCGTCGCGGTTCACCCCTTCGATCGGCGCTTCGCCCGCCGCGTAGACGTCGGCGACGATCACCCGGTCGGCGGCGGCGAGGCAGGCGCAGAAATCGTCGAACAGATTGTGCAGGCGGGTAAAGCGGTGCGGCTGCACCACCGCGATCACCTGACGCTCGCCCGCCACCTGGCGCGCCGCCTTCAGGACCGCCGCGATTTCCACCGGGTGGTGGCCGTAGTCGTCGATCACGGTGACGCCATCGACAACGCCGGTCCGGGTGAAGCGGCGCTTCACCCCGCTGAAGGAGGCCAGCGCGGCGCGGATGCGGTCGTCGGCGATCTTCATCTGGTGGCCCACCGCCACGGCGGCGAGCGCGTTGAGGACGTTGTGCTCGCCGGGCATCGAGAGGAAGAGGTCCTTCAGTGTCGCGGTTTCGCCGGAACGGCGGTCCGAGACCACCGCCTCGAAATGCGCCCCCGCCGTGTCGAAGGTCAGGTTGACGCCGCGCACGTCGGCCTGCGGCGAGAAGCCGTAGGTGACGACGCGGCGGTCGGAGACCTTGGAGATCAGCGCTTGCACCTCGGGATGATCGACGCACAGCACCGCGAAGCCATAGAACGGCACGTTCTCGACGAAGGTCTTGAAGGCGGCCTTGGCGGTTTCGAAATCGCCATAGAAGTCCAGGTGCTCGGGGTCGATGTTGGTGACCACCGCGACGGTGGCGGGCAGACGGGTGAAGGTGCCGTCGCTTTCGTCGGCTTCCACCACCGCCCAGTCGCCCGCGCCGACCCGCGCGTTGGTGCCAAGCGCGTTGATGATGCCGCCGTTGATGATGGTGGGGTCCAGACCGGCGGTGTCGAGCACGGCGGCGATCAGACTGGTGGTGGTGGTCTTGCCGTGGGTGCCGCCCACCGCCACCGCCCACTTCAGGCGCATCAGCTCGGCCAGCATGTCGGCGCGGCGGACCACCGGGACGGAGCGCTCGCGGGCTTCCCTGACCTCGGGGTTGTCGGCCTTGACGGCGGAGGAGATCACCACCGCGCGGGCGTCGCCCAGGTGTTCGGCGGCGTGGCCGACGAATACCGGAATGCCCATTTTGCGCAGGCGCCGGGCGTTGGCGTTGTCGGCGAGGTCCGAGCCCTGGACGCGATAGCCCAGGGTGTGCAGAACCTCGGCGATGCCGCTCATGCCGATGCCGCCGATGCCGACGAAGTGAAGGAGGCCGAAGTCGAGGGGAAGGGCTCTCATGACGCGGACTCCGGTTCGGCGGCGGGCAACAGGGAGATCACCAGATCGGCGAGTTTTTCCGCCGCGTCGGCGCGTCCGGCGGCGCGGGCGCAGGCGGCGGCGCGTTCCAGGGCCCGGGGCTGGGCGAACAGGCCTTCCAGCCGGGCGGCCAGGGCCGGGGCGGTGAAGACGTCCTGCGGCATCATCCAGGCGCCGCCCCGTTCGGCGACGGCTTGCGCGTTGGCGGTCTGATGATCGTCGATGGCGTGCGGATAGGGCACCAGGATCGCGGCGCGTCCGGCGGCGGTGAACTCGGCGACGGTGGAGGCTCCGGCGCGGGCGATCGCCAGATGTGCGCGGGAGAGACGCTCCGGCACGTCGTCGAAAAAGCTTTTCAGGTCCACAGCGATGCCGCTGCCGTCATAGGCGGCGCGCACGTCGTCGATATCCGCCGGGCGGCATTGCTGGCTGACCGACAGGCGGGCCTTGATCGCCTCGGGCAGGGATTTCAGCGCGGCGGGCACGACCTGGGAGAGCACCGTCGCCCCCTGCGAGCCGCCGATCACCAGAATCTCGATCGGTCCGTCGGCGGTCATCTCCGGGGCGGGGATTTCGGCCAGGGCGGCGATCGCCGGGCGCACCGGCATGCCGACCATTTCGACCCGCGCCCCCTTGGGCAGGGCGGCGACCTCGGCGAACGAGGTGGCGATCCGCGTCACCCGCGAGGCGAGCAGGCGGTTGGCCCGGCCCAGCACCGCGTTCTGTTCGTGGATCACCGTCGGCACTCCGCGCCAGACCGCCGCCACCATGCCGGGGATCGAGGCATAGCCGCCGAAGCCCACCGCCACGGCGGGGGCAAGGTCGGCGAGCAGGCGGCGCGCCTGCAATACCCCGACCCCGAGGTCGAGAACCGCCTTGAGCCGCGAGATCGGGCCACGCCCGGCGATTCCCCCGGCGCGCAGCGCGTGGGTGGGCAGGCTGCCCAGCGCACCGCCGAAGGCCTGGCCGCGCCGGTCGGTGAGCAGGGCGAGGTCGATCCCCCGCGCGAGAAGCGCCTGGGCCAGGGCCTCCGCCGGGAAGACGTGGCCGCCGGTGCCGCCCGCCGCCAGGATCACCCGTTTCGGATTGCGCGCCGCCATCATGCGTCCCCCCGTTCGGCGCGCTTGCGGGTCAACGCCAGCACCGCGCCCATGCCGATCGCCAGCCCGATCATCGACGACCCGCCGTAGGAAACGAACGGCAGGGTCATCCCCTTGGTCGGGATCAGGTGCAGGCTGGAGCCCATGTTGATGAACGCCTGCAAGCCGAATTCCGCCAGCAGCCCGGCCACCGCCAGCAGCACGAACAGGCTTTCGTCCCGCATCGCCAGGACGAAGCCGCGCAGCACCACGAAGGCGAACAGGGCGATCAGGATCAGGCACAGGATCATGCCGAATTCCTCGCCCGCCACCGCGAAGATGAAGTCGGTGTGGGCGTCGGGCAGGACCTCCTTGACCCGGCCCTCGCCGGGGCCGCGACCGAACAGGCTGCCGTTCTGGAAGGCCTGCAACGCCTTGGTGATCTGATAGGTGTCGCCGGTCGAGGGATCGAGGAAGCGATCGACCCGGCTGCGCACGTGGTAGAGCGTCGCGTAGGCCCCCGCCGCGCCGCCGACCGCCAGAACCGCCAACCCGGCGATCCAGGCGATCGGCAGTCCGGCGAGGAACAGCTGGCCGCACCAGATCGCGGCGACCACCACGCTCATCCCGAAATCGGGTTGCATGATCAACAGGCCGAGGGTCAGTCCCAGCAGCGCGACCGAGATCTGGCGTCCGGGGAAGGTGGGGTCCTCGCGGTGGGCGGAGAGCATCCAGGCGGTGACCACGACGAAGCAGGGCTTCATCAGTTCCGACGCCTGCAACGAGAACCCGGCGAAGCGGATCCAGCGGGTCGCGCCCTTGACCTCCACCCCCGCCACCAGGGTCAGGGCCATCAGGCCGATCATCAGGGCGTAGCCCAGCACCGCGACGCGGCGCACCGTCTTCGGGGTTTGCAGCGACAGGGCGAAGATGATCGCCACCGCGATCGGCACGAACATTCCCTGACGCCAGACGAAGTGCAGGGCGTCCGCCCCTTTGCGCATCGGCGCGGCGGCGACGGTCAGCATCATGCCGACGGTGATCAGGATCGCCAGGGCGGACAGCGTCCAGCGGTCCACCGTCCACCACCAGCGTCCGAGGACGCTGGTGTCGGCGCGGGTGAAGCCCCGGCTCATGATTCGCCTCCCGCTTCGGTGGCGCGGCGACGCACCAGTTCGCGGAAGGCGTCGCCGCGTTGCTCGAAGCCGGTGAACTGGTCCCAACTGGCGCAGGCGGGGGAAAGCATCACCACCGGACGGCTGCCGGGATGGGCGGCGGCGAAGGCCTCGGCGTCGTCGGCGGCCTTGGCGGTGGCGACGGCAAGCGTGCCGCAGCGGTCGAGGGGAACGGCGTCGCCGATGGTCCGGGCGAAGGCGTCCGCCGCCTCGCCGATCAGATAGGCGCGGACGATGCGCGGGAAGTATTTCCGCAAGGGCTCGATGCCGCCCGCCTTGGGACGACCGCCGATGATCCAGAACAGGGTGTCGTAGGACACCAGCGCCTTTTCCGCCGCGTCGGCGTTGGTCGCCTTGCTGTCGTTGACGTAGAGCACGCCGCGAAGCTCGCCCAACCGTTCCTGGCGGTGGGCGAGGCCGGGATAGGTGCGCAATCCCGCCACCGCGTCGGCCACCGAGACGCCGACGGCGCGCGCCGCCGCATAGGCGGCGGCGGCGTTCTGGTGGTTGTGGCGACCGGTCAGAACCGGCGTTTCGGCAAGGTTGAGAATATGCTCCGCCGTGCCTTCGGCGGCGTCGAACAGATGCCCGCCCTGGACGTGGACGCCGCCCGCCGTCGCGCCTTCGGCGGACACCGGCAGAAGCCGCCAGTCGGCGCGGTCCGCGATCTTCGCCGCGATGTCGCGCGAGTCCGCGTCGTCGGCGGCGACGATGGCGACGCCCCCCGGCGCGGCATGGTCGAACAGATGCGTCTTCGCCGCGACGTATCCGGCAAGGTCGCCGTGGCGGTCGATGTGGTCGGGGCTGATGTTCAGGTGCACCGCGACGTCGGGGCACAGCGACGGCACCAGTTCCAACTGGTAGGAGGAGAGTTCCAGCACGTAGACGCCGCCCTTCGGCAGATCGGGCAGGTCCAGCGCCGGGGTGCCCAGGTTGCCGCCCGCCGCGCAGGCGCGGCCGCTTTTCCCGACGATATGGGCGATCAGGCTGGTGGTGGTGGATTTGCCGTTGGTGCCGGTGACGCCGACGAAGACGCACTCCGGCTTGGCGCGCACCAGAAGATCGACATCGCAGATCAGGGGGACGCCGTGGGCGCGCGCCGCCGTCGCCAAAGGGTGCGGGCGGGGCAGGGTATGGGGGATGCCGGGGCTCCAGATCACCGCGTCGATATTCGCCCAGTCGATCTCCTCGATCGAGGACAGCGCCGCCGCGCCCGCCGTGGCGCGGGTCTCCGCCGCGTCGTCCCAGGCGGACACCGTCGCTCCGGCGGCGGCAAGGGCGCGCAGCGCGCCCTTGCCGGACTTGCCGAGTCCGGCGACGAGGTAGCGTCCGTTCCTGAGGGCCTGTAGCGGGATCATTCCCGGTTTCTCTTTCTTCTCAGCGCAGTTTCAAGGTGGTCAGGCCGATCACCCCAAGGATCATCGCGATGATCCAGAAGCGGATCACCACGGTGGGTTCGGCCCAGCCCTTTTTCTCGAAGTGATGGTGCAGCGGCGCCATCCGGAACACCCGCTTTCCGGTCAGCTTGAAACTCGCCACCTGCACGATCACCGAAATCGTTTCCAGAACGAACAGGCCGCCGACGATCGCCAGCACCAGTTCATGCTTGGTCACCACCGAAATCGCTCCCAGCGCGCCGCCCAGCGCCAGCGAGCCGGTGTCGCCCATGAAAATCTGCGCCGGCGGGGCGTTGAACCACAGGAACCCCATCGCCGCGCCGACGATCGCGCCGCAGAACACCGCCAACTCGCCCGATCCGGGGGTGTGGTGGATTTGCAGATAGTTGGCGAAGACCAGGTGGCCGGACAGATAGGCGATGATCATGAACACCGCCGAGGCGATCATCACCGGCACGATGGCGAGGCCGTCCAGGCCGTCGGTCAGGTTGACCGCGTTGCCCGCCCCGGCGATCACCACCATGGCGAAGGGCAGATAGAACAGGCCGAAGTTGACCGTCGCGTCCTTGAGGAAAGGAATCGCCAGGGCCATCCGGTCGGCGCCGCCGATCCAGGAAATCCAGGCGGTGGCAAGAAGCGCGATGCCAAGCTCGGCGGCCAGCTTCTTCTTGCCCGAGAACCCGGCGGTGCTGCGCTTGGTGACCTTCATGAAGTCGTCGTAGAAGCCGATCGCGCCATAGCCCAGGGTGACCAGCAGCACCGCCCAGACGTAGCCGTTGTCCCACTTCGCCCAGAGCAGGGTGGAAATTCCCACCCCCAGAAGAATCATGATCCCGCCCATCGTCGGCGTGCCCTGCTTGGTCAGGATGTGGCTTTCCGGGCCGTCGGTGCGGATCGGCTGGCCGCGTCCCTGCTTGCGGCGCAGATAGCGGATGATCGCCGGGCCGAAGACGAAGGCGAACAGCAGCGCGGTCAGCACCGCCCCGGCGGTGCGGAAGGTGACGTAGCGGAACAGGTTGAACGCCTGGAACTGGTCGGCCAGGGGATAGAGCAGGTGATAGAGCATGGCGTTCCGCTTTCACTCAAGCCTTGGTGACGGTTGACTTCAATGCCGCGACGATGCGGTCCATCCGCATGCCGTGGGATCCCTTGACCATGACCACGTCGCCCGGGCGGATGTCCGCGAGAAGCGCGTCGATCGCCGCGTCCGAGGTGTCGAACCGCGCCGCCCGCATCTTCTCGGGCGCGGCGGCGAAGGCCTCCGCCATCAGCGGGCCGCAAGCGAACAGGCGGTCGATCTCGTTGGTTTTCAGGGTGTTGGCGATCTCGGCGTGGAGCGCCTTTTCGGTCGGGCCAAGCTCGCGCATGTCGCCCAGGACGGCGATGGCGCGACCGGTGTGATAGACTTGGCGCACCCGCGCCACCGCCGCCAGCGCCTCGATCGCGGCGGTCATCGACTGCGGGTTGGCGTTGTAGCTTTCGTCGATCAGGACCAGGCTGTCGCCGTCCATCGGAAACTCGGTGATTGCGCCGCGCCTTTCCGGCACGACGATGGATTCCAGGGTTTCCAAGGCCTGGAACAGGTCGGCCCCGGCGCCCGCCGCCGCGCCCAGGGCGGCCAGGCTGTTCATCGCCCAGTGACGGCCGACGAAGGGCAGGGAATAGGAGATCTCCTTGCCGCCGATCGACGCCTCGACCTCGGTGCGCAGGGCGATCACCCGGGCGTCGATCAGCCGCAGGTCGGCGTCCGCCGCCGCGCCGAAGGTGATGACGTTGTTCGCCCCGGCGCGGATCGCCGCGGTCTCCATGGTGCCGAAAAAGGGGTGGTCGGCGTTGAGAACCGCGGCGCCGCCCTTGTTCAGGCCCTCGAAGATTTCGCACTTCGCGGCGACGATCGCTTCCAGGGTGCCGAAGTATTCCAGGTGCGCCGGGCCGACGGTGGTGATCACCGCGACGTCGGGCCGCGCGATGCGGGTCAGGGCGGAGAGTTCGCCCGCGTGGTTCATCCCCATTTCCTGCACCGCGAAGAGGGTCTCCCGGGGCAGGCGGGAGAGGGTGAGCGGCACCCCCCAGTGGTTGTTGTGGCTGCCCTGGCTGACGTGGGCGCTCCCCTGCGCGGCCAGGATCGCTCCCAGCATTTCCTTGGTGCCGGTCTTGCCGACGCTGCCGGTGACGCCGACGACGCGGGTGGATTTCGCCCGCGCGCGGCCCGCCGCGCCGATCGCGGACAGCGCCGCCAGAGTATCGGCGACGCGGACGACCGGGCCGGGGAAGTTGCCGTCGGCATGGACGATCGCCCCCGCCGCGCCCTTGGCGAAGGCGTCGGCGACGAAGGCGTGGCCGTCGTGCGCCGGTCCGGCCAGGGCGACGAACAGGTCTCCCGGCGCGACGGAGCGGCTGTCGATGGATACGCCGGTCGCGGCGAAGGCGGCGGTGGTCTTCGCGCCCAGCGCCTGCTCCAGTTCGGCCGAGGTCCACAAGGGTTTCGCCATCTCACCAGATCTCCCGTGCATAGGCATCGATGACCGCGCGGTCGTCGAAGGGCAGAACCGTCGCGCCGACGATCTGCCCGGTTTCGTGTCCCTTTCCCGCCACCAGCAGCAGGTCGCCCGCCTGCATCCCGGCCATCGCGGTCCGAATCGCCTCGGCGCGGTCGCCGATTTCCTCGGCCCCCGGGCAGCCCGCCAGAATCTCGGCGCGGATCGCCGCCGCGACTTCGGTGCGCGGGTTGTCGTCGGTGACGATCACCCGGTCGGCGAGGCGCATCGCGATGCCGCCCATCGCCGGGCGCTTGCCGCGGTCGCGGTCGCCGCCGCAGCCGAAGACCGCGATCAGGCGGCCCGCCGCGTGCGGACGCAGCGCCGACAGCACGGTTTCCAGCGCATCCGGGGTGTGGGCGTAATCGACGTAGACCGTCGCGCCGTCGTCGCGCGCGGCGCGGCGTTCCAGCCGTCCCGGCGCGCCCTCGATCGCGGCCAGGGCGGAAAGCGCGGCATCCTCGTCGATCCCGGTGGAAATCGCAAGCCCCAGGGCGGCGAGGGCGTTCATCGCCTGAAAGGCCCCGGCAAGGGGCAGATCCAGGCGCGCGGCGCGCCCCGACAGGGACAGCTCCAGGCTCTGCCCGGCGGCGGTGGCGGTGCGGGAGACCAGGCGCAAGGCCTTCGCGGCGACGCCGTAGTCGATCGGCCGCAGTTTCCGGCGCAGGGCGACGGCGGAAAGGGCGGCGGCCTGCGGCGTGTCGGCGTTGATCACCGCCGCCGCGCCCTCGGGCAGCACCGTGTCGAACAGACGGGACTTGGCCTGGAAATAGGCGGCCTCGGTGCGGTGGTAGTCCAGATGGTCGCGGGTCAGGTTGGTGAAGGCCCCGGCGGCGAGGTCGAGGCCGTCCAGGCGGCGCTGGTCGAGGCCGTGGCTGGAGGCCTCCAGCGCGACATGGCCGACGCCGCGCGCCGCCAGATCGCCCAGCGCGGCGGCGAGAGTCACGGTGTCCGGCGTGGTCAGGCCGCCGGAAACCCGTCCGGCGGGGGAGATCAGCCCCAGGGTGCCCAGGCTGGCGGCGGCGTGGCCGGAGGCCGCCCAGATCTGGCGGGTGAATTCGGCGACCGAGGTCTTGCCGTTGGTGCCGGTCACCGCCGCCAGAACCTTGGGTAGCGGCGCATGGAAGGCGGCGGCCAGGACGGCCAGGGCGCGGCGCGGGTCGGCGCAGCGGAGCGTCGCGATCCCCGGCGGCACGGCGGCGTCCGGAGCGTCGGCGGGCAGCAGCAGGGCGACGGCCCCCGCCGCCACCGCTTGCGGAACGAAGGCCAGGCCGTCGGCCTTGGTTCCGGGCAGGGCGGCGAACAGCGCTCCCGGCGCCGCCTTGCGGGAGTCGAGGACGATCGCCGCGATCTCGACGGCGGCGTCGCCGCTCACCGACATCTCGGAGGCGGCGGGGGCGGCGGCGATCAGGCGATCCAGGCGCATCGTCATTCCCTCCGCATCGCGGCGGTCATCAGGGGGGCGTAGGCCGGGTCGTTTCCGGCGAAGGGATCGATGGTGGGGGCGACCCCCAGAATCGGACCGATCGCGGCGATCACCTTGCCCGCGGTCGGCGCGGCGTTCCAACCGGCGGTGGCGAAGTTGGCGGTGGCGGGAATGCCCTTCGGCGCGTCCAGGGTGACGAGAACGGTGTAGCGCGGCTGATCGGCGGGGAAGACCGCCAGGAAGCTGGACAGCACCGCGTTCTTCGCATAACGGCCGTTCACCACCTTCTCGGCGGTGCCGGTCTTGCCCGCGACGCGGTATCCCGCGACGTCGGCCTTCTTGCCCGAGCCTTCGGTCACCACCATGCGCATCAGGCGGCGCATCAGTTGCGAGGTGCGCTCGCTGACCGCGCGGACGCCGGGGATCGGCTCGCCGGGGTCGCGGGCGATCAGGGTGGCGGGATGGAAGACGCCGCCGTTGACGATCGCCGAGGCTCCGGTCGCCACCTGCACCGGCGATACCGAAATGCCGTGCCCGAAGGCGACGGTGGCCACGGTGATCGACGGCCAGTTGCCGGGCGGCGCCTGCGGTCCGCCGACCTCGGGCAGTTCGATATCGGAGGCCTTGAGCAGGCCGAAACGGGCCATGTAGGCCTTCTGCACCTCTCCGCCGAAGTCCAGGGCCATGCGCGCCGAGCCGATGTTCGACGAGTGGATCAGGATTTCCGGAACCGAGGCCGAGCCGCGCAGCGCGTGCAGGTCGTGAATGGTGTAGTTGGCGACCTTCAGGGGGCTGGTGTCGTAACGGTCGGTGACCCGGATCTTGCCGCTTTCCAGGGCGATCGCGGTGTTGAACACCTTGAACACCGAGCCCATCTCGTACACCCCCAGGGTGGCGCGGTTGAACATCGCCTGTTCGGTCAGGGTGTCGCCGCGATTGGGGTCGAAGTCGGGCAGCGACACCAGCGAGACGATCTCGCCGGTGCGCGCGTCCTGCACCACCGCCGCCGCGCCCTCGGCCCTGTAGGTGGCGACCGCGTCGCGCAGGATGCGCGCCACCGCCGTCTGCGCCCGCAAATCCAGCGACAGACGCACCGTCCGGCCTTCCTTGAGCGCCGCGTCGAAACGGCGCTCGACGCCGCTGATGCCGCGATTGTCGATATCGGTCTTGCCGACGACGTGGGCGAACAGTCCGCCTTGCGGATAGACCCGCAGTTCGCCGTCCTCGAACCCCAACGCCGGATGACCCAGGCGGTTCACCGCGAACTGCTGCGACGGGGTGAGGTTGCGGTGCAGGTAGACGAAGGCCTGACCGCTCTTCAGCCGTTCGCGAGTCTTGGCCAGATCGATGTCGGGCAGAACCTTCGCCAGATCGGCGGCGATGCGGTCGGCGTCGCGGACGATGCGGGCGTCGGCGTAAAGGTTGACCGTGGGCAGGTTGGTGGCGAGGACGAGGCCGTTGCGGTCGGTGATGTCGGCGCGCAGGGTCTTGGCCGGAAGCTCCGCTTGCGGCGCGGCGCGCGCCACCCGTTCGGCGTCGGGGTGGAAGGCGACGTCGACCAGACGCACCGCCACCGCCAGGAACAGCAGCAGGAACACGCCACCGGCGAAGACCAAGCGGTTGCGCCCGGTTTCCAGGGCGGTCTTGTTGGCGCCTTCGATCCGCACCGTGCCGGGACGGGCGGCGGTCGCGCCGACCTGCGGCAGATCGATGCCGGGGACGATCGCGGGCGGAGCCTTGCGGAAGATCATGGCGCGCTCCTCCGGCTGGCGATTTCGGGGGCGGCGGCGCGAGGGGCGGGCGCGGGGCGTCCGGCGACGCGCGGCGTTTCGGCCTCGTCGGCGAAGGGCAGCGCGGAGACCGAGGCGATCTGCCCCGAATTCACCGGCGACAGCGACAGATGGGCGTCGGCCAGGCGCTTCAGGCGCACGGGATCGTTGAGGTGGCTCCATTCCGCCTTGAGCACGCGGATCGCGGTGCGGTCGGCCTGGATGCCCTTTTGCAGGGCGGCGAGCCGGGTCTCCATCTCCTGCACTCGGCCCTTCACCGCGACCAGGCCGGCGCTGACCAGACTGAACAGGATGGCGGTGGCGACGAACAGGCGGATCATGACGCATCCCCCCGCCGGGTGGCGACGCGCAGGCGGGCGCTGCGGGCGCGCGGGTTGAGCCGCGCCTCGGCGTCGGAGGCCGATATCGGCTTGCGGTGGCGCAGGGAGAAGGTCGGCTGGGCGGCGGCTTGCGGCAGATGGCGCGACGGCGCCGCCTCGCGTCCGCTTTTCGCGTCCAGGAAGCGCTTGACGATGCGATCTTCCAGCGAGTGGAAGCTGACAACCGCCAGCACCCCGCCGGGGGCGAGCAGGGCCTCGGCGGCGGCGAGGCCGCGTTGCAGTTCCCCCAACTCGTCGTTGACCGCGATGCGCAGCGCCTGGAAGGTGCGGGTCGCCGGGTCGATGCCGTCCTTCGACGGGCGCACCGCCGTGCGTATGCAGGCGGCGAGTTCCAGGGTGGCGGCGAAGGGCTTCTCGGCGCGGGCGGCGACGATCGCGGCGGCGACGCGGCGCGACGCCCGTTCCTCGCCATAAGCATAGATCAGGTCGGCGAGTTCGGCTTCCGGCAGGGTGTTGACCAGCTCGGCGGCGGTCGGTCCGTCGCCGCCCATGCGCATGTCGAGGGGGCCGTCCTTCTGGAACGAAAAGCCGCGCTCCGCCCGGTCGATCTGCATCGACGAGACGCCGACGTCGAGGGCGATGCCGTCGATCCGGCCGTGGAGTTCGGGCGGCAGCAGATCGGCCATGTCGCCGAAGCGTCCGGGCAGGAAGTGGAAGCGTCCGGGGAAGGAGGCGGCCACCGCGTCGGCGGCGGCGCGGGCGGTGGGGTCGCGGTCGATGGCGTACAGCGCGCAGTCGGCGGCGGCCAGGATGGCGCGGGAATAGCCGCCCGCGCCGAAGGTGCCGTCGATGTAAACGCCGCCGTCCTTCGGCGCGATCGCGCCGACCACCTCGGGCAGCAGGACGGGGATGTGCGGCAGGCCGGGCATCATGCGTCCTCCGGCTTGCGGCGCAGGGTCAGCGACAGGCCCTTTTCGCGGGCGCGGCGCATCTGTTCGGCCTGACGGGCGTGGAAGTCCTCGGGCCGCCAGATCTGGAAGGTGCGGCCCTTGCCGACGAACACCGCCGCGTCGGAAATTCCGGCGTGGGCAAGGAAGGGCTCGGGCAGGCTGATCCGTCCGGTGGCATCCCACGGCAGGGGCTGGGCGGCGGCGAAGATCAGGCTGGAGAGGTCGTCCGCCTCGTCGGAGAACAGGTCCATGCCGTCGGCGGCGTCGGTGATCGCGTTGATGCGGTCCCAGTCGCAGCATTCGATGCAGGGCAGCTTGAAGTTCGGGAAGGCGACGATTTCCTGCATGCCCTTTTCGATCAGCAGATTGCGCAGCACGGCGGGGACGGAGACCCGTCCCTTGCCGTCCACTTTCACGGTCGTGGTCGAAATGAAGGCCTTGGCCTTCGCCAGATCCGCCATGGTCGCTTGCGCCCTTCCGCTCCGGCATCGCGTCCGATGCCTCCCCGGAAGATGCTCTTCCGTGGGTATTCATGGGGTAACATGGGATTTCTTGCCAGTCAATGCCGCCGGATGCCAAAACTTGCCGAATAACCCCAAGTTTTTCCTATGCTTTGTGCAGACTCGTCGGAGAGTGCGGTAAGGTCCTCGGAAACCACGGTTTTGCCGAATACGGGAAAAACGCCCCGAAATCGCGTCGGTTTTCGTGGCTGTGACGGCGATCACGCGGCATTGCCTTCGTTCCAAGTTTGTTCTATTTGGGATTTTTCCGGATTCCAGGGATGGTGCGTGGAGTCGGGACGACGGGGGCAGGATTCGATGCAACGATCCCCGTAATTTTTATTGACGAATATCGGTATTATGGGGTATAAATACCGGAAATCGTCATTTCTGGGGAGGCCGTGATGCCGCTGTTCGATTCCATGTCCGACGGGTTCCGGACGCCCTTCGCCGTCGGCGCGGCGGTGGGCGACGGCGCGCCGCCGAAGCCGGAAGACGGCAGGCGCACCCGAGCCGCGCTCGACCTTCTGGGGTATCGCCGCGATGCCGAGGGCGATGGCGGCGACCTGTTCGACGACCTGCGCGACTTCCAGAAGGACAACGGTCTGGAGATCGACGGGGTGATGAACCCCGGCGGTCCCACCGAGAAGACGTTGGGCGAGTTGGTGGCGAAGGCCGATCCCGCCGACGCGCCGCGCTTTCCGCAGGGGGATACGGTGGACCGGCGCATCCGCTCGCTGATGGAGGATTCCCGTTACCCTTCCGATGCGCGCCTGCGCAAGCATGTGGAGCGGCAGTTCGAGACCGCCTATCCCGGCGCCCTGCGCTTCGACGTCCAGGGCCGGATGGAGCGTCCGTTGACGGAGATCACTCCGTCGGAAGTCTCTCCTTTCGACCCCCGGGGCGTCCTGGCGCAACGGCGAAGGGCCATCCGCAACGCCGTGGCGTGGAAATTCGACCCCGCCGACTACACCGGCGGCGCGGAGATCTCCGTGCCGCCCGAGGAAACCAACGCGGCGGTGCGGGATGCCTTCCGCGAAGGCGAACGGCAGCGCCGGGAGCGCGCGGCGGAGGCGGCGAGGAACGCCACCCCCCTGCCCGAGGGCGAGCTTTCCGACGAGGCCCTGACGCAAACCCGCGAGGCCTTCCGCGCGGCGAAGGAAAAGCAGGATGCCGCCGCCGCGTGGGAGAAGGGTCTGCTGCCGGAGTTTGCGGGCGGCGACCGGCAGGCGTTCGAGGCGGCGGCGCGGCGGCTGGGCGAGTTGCGGGAAAAGAACGCCGAGGCCTACGGCAAACTTTCCGCCGACACCCGCGCGGTTCACCGGGCTTACGAGACATCCCGCGAGGCGTACGAACCGATCAAGAAGAAGGCGCTGGAACTCGGCCTGGGCAGCGAGGAGGAACTCAACGCCCGCTTCGACAGGGAAGCCTTCGAGGTCGCCATGCACGTCGGCGCCCTGCGCAACGCCGACGGCGCGATCAAGGAACCGCTGGCGGAGGTGGTAACACGCATCGGTCAGGCGATGGACTTAGTCAATGGCGAGGAACCCGATTACGCGGCTCTGCAAAAGCGGCTTCAGAATATCCGGGAGTCGGTGCCGAAGGGATACAAGGACAGCCCGGTCTACGACCGAATCCGCGACGCCACCGACTTGGCGGTGAACGTCGCCTCGTGGGCCGCCGCCCCCGCCGGTGCGGCGATCGGTGCGGCGGAAGTCGCCGAGGAGCTGAGGAAGCGCGGCGCGTCGTTGGACGAACAACGCATCGGTGCGGTGGTGGGGTCTCTGGTCGGGCGGATCGGGAAAGGGGTGACCCGAACGGGGGTCGGCGCGGCGGAAAGCGCCTTGGCGCGGGGGCGGCGTCAAGTTGGGGGGTAAAATTCCATCGCCGTTGCGCCGCGCGGGCGAATATGCCGCCGACGAGGCCATCGACCGCGCCAGCGCCGCCGCCACCGTCCACGCGATGAGGCCTGACAGAAAGCGCTAACCGGGAGGATCGCAGTAATCAAGCGGTCGATTGAGGATCGTGTTCATAATCAGGACGCAGAAGATGTCGAAGCGCGACGCCTGGGGACCGGAATAGGTCATGCCGTAGCCCCGCATCACCACGCGGGCGACGACGCTGCCCTGGTCGGCGGCCTTTTGCCCCCAGGCTTGCGCCTGTTTGCGGTCCGTTTCCGCATAGTGGCGAAGAAGGAAGATTTGGGCGTCCACATAGCCTTGATCCGCAGCCTTATGATTCCAGAAGGCCGCCTGTTCTGCATTTCTCGGGCGACCGTCGCCGTAGTCGAGGCAGAGGCCGAAATTGTATTGGCCGACGGCAAGGCCTTTCTGGGCCGCTCTCTCGTACCAATCGCAGGCCACCGTCAGATTGCGGGAAACGCCTTCTCCAAAATCGTACATATTGCCGATGCGGTTCATCGCCTTGGGGTCGCCCGCCTCGGCGAGGGGCAGCAGGAGGGTCCTGGCCTTGGCGTAGTCGCCCGCGTCATAGGCGGCGTAGCCGTCCTCCTCCGTCTGCGCGACAGCGGGCGCGGCAAGGCCAAGGGCAAGAACCAGGACGGACAGAACGCGGCGCATGGGGGTATTCCTTCCGGGAAGGCCTCAGGGTTCCATTCCCCGCATCCCGGCGCAACGAAAAACCGCCAAGACGAGATCGGCGAGATTGGTTCGTGCCGTGGTAATCAAGCGGTCGATTGAGGATCGTGTTCATCATCGGATCGGCCCCCGAAGACGGGAAAACGTTGCGAGGGGGCGCGGACCCCTCGCGCACCCCATTCGTTACGTTTTTGCGCGCAGCGCGGTGCAACCGTCGTGCCGCGTGACGGTCGATTGCCGCTGGTGCGGCGAGAAAAGAACTGGGACCACAGGGTCGGCGACCCTGTGCGGGGTCCGGGCGGAGCCCGGCCCGGTTTTACGAGAGGGTTCCGCCGTCTGCGCGAGGGCGGGGGTACGCGTCAGAGGGTCTGTAAGCCGGGTTCTGTCCTCCCCCTTGCGGGGGATGGATGGCCATTCATCTGGGACGCCCGTTGCCGGACGCCTCAAGCAACCAACCCGGACGGCGGCGCGAAAACCCGCTTGCCTTGCGGCGTGCCATCCCTATTCGGTCTTGCTCCCGGTGGGGTTTGCCGTGCCGTCCCCGTCGCCGGGTCCGCGGTGCGCTCTTACCGCACCCTTTCACCCTTACCTACCGAAGCCCGAAGGGCGCAGGCAGGCGGTTTGCTTTCTGTGGCACTTTCCCTAGGGTCGCCCCCGCCGGACGTTATCCGGCACCGTGTTTTCGTGGAGCCCGGACTTTCCTTGGCCCCGACAAGCGGGGACGCGGCCATCCGACCCTCTGACGCGGACGGGATCATAGCGGCGAAGGGATGGCGAAGTAAACGGAAACTACGCCGCGGCCTCGCCCGCCGCCTTCAGCAGTCCGGCCAGGATTTCCGCGCTTTCGCGGTCGGGCAGGCCGTCCACCCGTTTCGGTCGGAAATGCCGTTGGAAGGCGGCGAGCGCGGCGTGAACGTCGGCGGTGTCATAGCCGAAACGGGCGAGCGCCGGGGCGGTCCAGGCCAGCCCCCAGTGCGGCACCGGCGCGGCGGCGGGGAAAAGGCCGATGCCCAGGCGGGCCAGCGCGGGCCAGGGGAAGCGTTCGCCCGGGTCCTGCTTGCGGGTCGGCGCGATGTCGGAATGGGCGACGACGTTGCGCGGCGGAATCGGGTGACGCGCCAGGATGTCCCGGCACAGGTCGCAAAGGGCGTCGATCTGGCGCGGCGGGAAGTCGCGATAGCCGAATTCGTGCCCCGGATTGACCAGTTCGATGCCGATCGAGCGGTCGTTGAGGCGGTCTTTCCCCCGCCAGAGGGAAACCCCGGCGTGCCAGGCGCGCCGGTCTTCCGCCACTAGGGCGAGGATTGCGCCGTCCTCGTCGATCAGATAGTGGGCGCTGACCTTGGCCGCCGGGTCGGTCAGGCGGGAGAGAGCCGCCCCGGCGGTTTCCATGCCGGTGTAGTGCAACACCAGGGTGTCGATCGCCGCGCCCTCGGGGCGGGGATCGTGGTTGGGCGAGGCGCGGTCGGCGCGGATCGGCGGCGGCATCGGGATCATCCTTCTTCCGGTCGGGGGCGTTTGCGGCGCGGCCACTGGAACTGAATGGCGGCGACGCCCGCCAGGGTCAATGCCGCGCCGATCAGCTTTTCCACGGTCATCGGCTCGTGCAGGAAGACCACGGCGGAGATCACCCCGATCACCGGACCGAGCAGGGTGAACGGCACCACCAGGGAAAGGTCGTGGCGCTGCACCAGACCGTACCACAGACCGTGGCCGATGATCGAGGCGCCGATCGCGGTGAACGCCACCCCGCCCCAGCCGTAAAGGGAGGCCGCCTGCATCGCGGCGATCTGGTGGTCCTCGAAAATCAGCGAGGCGAGCAGGGTCTGCGGCGCGGCGAAGGCGGCGGTGCCGCCGATGTAGGTCAGGCTGGGGATCGATGGCATCACCTTGAACAGGGCGCTGGAGACCGACCAGCACAGGGCGGCGAAGACGATCAGGGCAAGGGCGACGGGGTGGGAGTCCCCGGGCTCCCCGGCCAGCACGACGATGCCGAGAAACCCCAGAGCGACGCCCAGGCCGCGCTTCAGGCCGATGCGCTCGCGGAACACCAAGGCGCCGATCAGCACGCTGAACGGCACGCTGGTCTGCAAGGCGATCGCCGAGGTCGCGGCGTCCACCCGCACCATGCCGACGAACAGCAACCCGAAGTGCAGGCTGCCCATGGTGAAGGACAGCAGCAGGGGCTTGACGTGTTCGCGCCGCAGCGGCGCGAAGGGCAGGACCAGACAGCCGACGATGACGAAGCGCAGGGTGGTCATCAACAGCGGCGGCAGTTCGGCCACCCCCAGCTTCACCGCGACGTAGTTGATCCCCCAGAAGGTCACCACCAGGGCGGCGAGCAGGGTGTCGCGCCGTCCCAGGCGGTCGCCCGCGCACCCCGGGAGGTCGTTCACTTCAATCCCCGCGCCCGCTTGATGGTTTCGAAGGCGGCGTTGATCGCCGCCATGGTGCGGTTGGCGTTGGCCACCATTTCGGGCGGCAGGCCCTTGGCGATCAGAAGGTCGGGGTGGTTTTCGCGGATCAGGCGGCGATAGGCGTCCTTGACCTCCTGGTCGGAGGCGGAGGGGGAAACCCCCAGCACCGCGTAAGGATCGGATTCGGCGGCGGACGACGCGGCGGAGGACTCGCCCGCCGCGGCGCGGGCGCGAATGGTGGCGAAATGCGCCGCCGAGAAGCCGAAGATCTGGGCGACGCGGGACAGGAAAAGGTCCTCGCTGGGGTTGACCTCGCCATCGGCGCGGGCGATCAGGAACAGGGCGTGCAGCAGTTCCTCCAGCACCGTCGGACTGTCGCGGAACAGATCGGCGATCTGCGCCGCGTAGGGCTCGAAGCCGTCGGCGGTCTGCCGCGCCTCGTCGAACATCTGGCCGACCTGGGCCATGTCCTGGCGGGGAATCTGGAACAGGCGCTTGAAGGCGTCGATCTCGGCGCGGGTGACCACGCCGTCGGCCTTCGCCATTTTCGCCGACAGCACGATCACCGCCAGGGTGAAGGCGATCTGGCGCTCCTGTTCGGATCGCGGCGATGCGTCCGCCCAGGGAGGCATCCGCGCCTCGCTGCGGGTATGCATCTTGTCCACCGCGTGGCCCAGCGCCGCGCCAAGAAGCGCGCCGAGCGGTCCGCCGATGGAGAACCCGGCCATGCCGCCGATGATCTTGCCCCAGATGCTCATGCAATGTGCTTTCCCATGCCTTCGCGCCGTGCCTCAAGGACTTATCGCGAGACGCGCCGCAGGGCAAGGTGCGGCGGCGGAATTTCCGCGTTTTGCGTGCGGGTGGTTCATTCTCGGCGCGCCATGCTTTATGCTGCACCACCGAAACGCGAAATAGACGAGCGGTCGCCAAGGCCGCCCTGGCTCGATCCGAGGGACCCACGCCGTGAGGAAAACGTTACGCCATGGGGCGGTCGCCGTCCTGCTGCTGCTTGCCCTGGCGGTTCTGCCCGCCCTGCTGATCGACAAGGACGACGTGAAGAAGCGTTTGGCCCGCGCCGTTTACGACGCCACCGGACGCGAACTGGCGATCGACGGCGGCCTGGGTTTTTCGCTGCTGCCCAGCCCGCGCTTTTCCGCCGAAGGGGTGCGCCTCGCCAACTGGGCCGACAGCGCCGAGCCCTGGATGATCAGCGTGCGGCGGGTGACCGCGACGGTGTCGCCCCTCGGCCTGCTGCGCGGCGAGGTCACCGTCCGTTCCCTCGAACTCGATTCCCCCAGCCTGCTGCTGGAACGTCGTGCCGGTCGCGGCAACTGGGCTTTCGTTCCTCCCGGGCAACTGCCGCCGCGCCCGGCGTTCGAGGCTCCCGCGCAGGCTCCGGCGGTCGCCGCGCCCGTGCCCGCATCCGCCACCGCGCTGGCGGTCGCCTTCAACCGCATCGCGGTGCGCGACGGGCGGGTTTCCTATCGCGACGCCAACGGCGACAAATCGGCGAGCGCGGACAAGATCGAGGCGCGGATCGAGGCGCAGGCGGCGCAGGGGCCGTTCCAATTGCGCGCCCAGGGGGTGGTTTCCGGCCAGACGGTGACGCTGGACGGCAACGTCGGCCAGATCCAGGCGGGACGTGCCGTCACCCTGCGCCTGGACCTTGGCGTCGAATCGGCGCGCCTGCACCTCGACGGACTGCTGCTCCGCGCCACCGACGAAGGCCCGGTGCTGAAGGCCGCTGCCGAACTGACCGCTCCCGACATCGGCGCCCTGGCGAAGCGGGCGGGCGTCGCCGTTCCGGAATTGACCGGACGGACGGCGTCGCTGTCCGGTCAAATGCGCCTGACCGCCGTCGGCGGCGACCTGACCGACGGCATTCTGCGCCTCGGTCCGACCGAGGCGACGGCGAAGCTGTCCTGGTCGTTCGACGGGCCGCGCCCTCGCTTGGCCGCCACGGTCAGGGCGCGGCAGGTCGATCTGGATGCGCTGTCCGCGCCGCGCGCTGCGCGGGCGGACGGTGCCGCGCCGTCGCTGGTTTCCGCCGCCTTCGCGCAAACCGCCGCCGCGCCGTCGCTTGCTTCCGCTTTCGGTTTCGCGCCGCCGCGCGCCGTCGATCTCGACCTGTCGCTGGCCGCCGACGCCATCGTCTGGCGCGGCCAGGCGGTGCAGAGGGCGGCGTGCGACGTCGCCTTCACCCGGGGCGATCTGGTGGTCAATCAGTTGGCGGCGGATCTGCCGGGGGCGGCGCAAATTCGCGCCTTCGGCTTCGTCGGCTCCGACCCCGGCAACCGCAACGTCGATCTGACGGTGCAGGCGGGGGCGGCCAATCTGCGCGGCCTTCTCGACTGGCTGGGGGTGGAGGCCGGGAACGTTCCCGCCGACCGCCTGCGCAAGGCCGCCCTGACCGCCACCGTCGGCGTCGCCAAGGACGGATTGGTGCGGGTCCGCGACCTCGACCTGCTGCTCGACGCCTCGCGCGGCAAGGGGGCGCTCGATCTGCGGTGGGGCGAAAAACCCGCCTTCGGCCTGTCCCTCGCGGTCGATCAGGTCAATCTGGACGCCTATCGCGCCGCCGCCCCGGCGGCGGACGCGGTGCGGGCGATTCCCGCCGCCGCTCAGGCCACGGCAACGGAGGCCCCTCCGGCAAGGCCGTGGGACCGCTTCGACGCCAACCTCGACCTGCGCGTCGGCCGCCTGACCCTGGGAGGCCAGCCGCTGGACCGCGTCGCCGCGCGGGGGCGCTGGCAGGCGGGGGTGCTGGAGGTCTCCGCCCTGGCGGCGGAGATCGGCGGCGACGGCAAGCTGTCCGCCTCGGGACGTTTCGCCGCGCGAGGCGACGGCGCGCCGCGCCTCGACGCGGTGAAGGCGGCGGTCAATACCCCGCGCGCCGACCGGCTGCTTGGTCTGTTGCCGCTTTCCCTGCCCGGCTTCGCCAAGGATTGGCGGGCGATGACCGCCACCCTGGCGGCGGACGGGCCGCTCGCCGATCTCCAGGCCGAGGTCGCGATGGCGGTCGCCGATGTGCGCTTCGGTCTGGCCGGTCGCTTCGACGCGGTGCGCAGGGTTCCGGTCGGCGACGGCGACGCCACCCTGTCCGCCCCCACCCTGGGAGCGTTGGCCGCCGTCTTCGGCGCCGAGGTCGCGCCCGACCTTGCCCGCAAGGGCGGGGTGGAGATCTATGTGCCGCTCAACGGCGACGCCCACGGCTATGCCATTCCGGCGCTGACCGCGACGGCGGGCGATATCGCCCTGACCGGCGAGATGACGGCGAAGACCGACGGCCCGCGCCCGCGCCTGGAGGCGCGGCTGAAGGGCAATCTGCTGCCGCTGTTCGCGCCGCTGCCATCGCGTGGCCCCGATCGACGCGCCGCCGCTCCGTCCGCCGTGGCGCGTCCCGCTGCCGCCCCGGTCGCCGCGAGTGCCGCCGAGACGCCCGCCGCGTGGTGGACGGCGCTGCGCGGCATCGATGGCGCTCTCGACGCCGACTTCGACGCGGTGGTCGGCAAGACTCTTTCCGCCGAGGATGTGATCCTTGCCGCGCGCCTGGACGACGGCGCGCTGACCGTGGATCGCGCCGCTGCCCGGTTGTTCGGCGGCAGCGTCGAGGCGAAGGGACGCGCCGACCTGAAATCCCTGCCGAAACTCGCCGCGACGCTGGCCGTCAAGGACGTCGCGGTGGACGCGAAATCGCCGCTGTTCGCCGGCAATGCGCCGCTCGCCGGGCGGGTCACCCTGTCCGCCGAGGGCGAAAGCGCGGGCGGCGACGCCGACACCCTGCTGCGCGGCCTGAACGGCAAGGGCGAGGTCGCGGTGCGCGACGGTTCCTTCGCCGGGGTCGATCTGGGCGCGGTCAACGATCGTCTGGGAAAGGTCAAGTCCTTGCAGGATCTGGTCTCGGCGATCGAGGCGGGGGGGCGTGGGCGCACCGCGTTCACCGCGTTGACCGCGCATTTCGCGGTGGCGGGCGGGGTGCTGAAAAGCGACGATCTGAATATGCTCGCCCCCTCCGGCGAAGGCTCCGCCAGGGGCAGCGCTGATCTTGCGGCGAAACGGATCAACACCGAGGTGCGCTTCTCCCTCGCCAGCCTGAAGGACGCGCCGCCGCTCGGCCTCAAACTGCAAGGCGCGTGGGAATCCCCCCGCGTGTTCTTCGATTCCGGGGAGTTCCAGGGCTACATGATCCAGAAGGGGCTGAGCCAGTTCCTCAAGGGACTGTCGAAGAAAAATCCGGAAAGGAAGGGCGACGAGCCGCCGCCGCCCGCCAAGGTCAAGCTGAAGGACGTGCTGCGCGAAGCCCTGGACGCGATCCCGGCGCGCTAGGACGTAGACCCCTAAATCCCGCCGATTGCGCCGGAGCGATTTGGTTCGTCCGAACAGGAGAAAAGCGAAGACCGTAGCGGGGTCTACGAGCAAGCTTTTCAACGCCTTCGGCGGACGAAATCGCCCGGCCCTTCGGGTTGGTCGCCAAGGAACACCCTGGTTCGTCGCCACCGCTCACCGATGTCCCGGCATCGCCTTCGCGGCGGCTCCTGCCATTGTATCCCTTGGCGGCCAACGCAATTCAGCAGGATTTATGAGTCTACGTCCTAGGACGTAGACTCATAAATCCCGCCGGTTGCGCCGGGGATTCAGCCCCCCTTCCTGGTTTTACCGCGCCAGATCGGCGAAAGTCGGGCCGAAGGTTTCGGTCAGGGCGGCGTCCAGGGCGGTCATTTCGGCGGCGATGCCGAGGTCCCGAAGGCTGGTGACGCCGTGTTCGGAAATCCCGCAGGGGACGATGCCGGAAAAGTGGGACAGGTCGGGGCAAAGGTTGATCGCCATGCCGTGAAAGCTGACCCAACGGCGCACCCGCACGCCGATGGCGGCGATTTTGTCCTCGCGGGTTTCGCTGCGTTTCACCCACAGGCCGACGCGGTCGGCGCGGGTTTCGGCGGCGACGCCGAAGCGGGCGAGGGCGGCGATGCCCCAGGCCTCCAGCGCGTGGACGAAGCGGCGGACGTCGCCGCCCAAGGCCTTCAGGTCCAGCATGACATAGATCACCCGTTGTCCCGGCCCGTGATAGGTGTACTGGCCGCCGCGTCCGCTGGCGAAGACCGGGAAACGGTCGGGGCTGAGCAGGTCCGCCGGGTCGGCGCTGGTTCCGGCGGTGTAGAGCGGCGGGTGGGACAGCAGCCAGATCGCCGGGTTGGCGCGGTCCTCGCGGATCGCCGCGACGCGCGCCTCCATGAAGGCGACGGCCATGGGGTAATCGACCGGCTGGTCGGATCGCAGCCAGTCGATGGGGAAGGGCAGGCCGACGTTCGGAAGGGGGGATACGGGGGCGATGAAGCGGGGCAGCGGCGAGGTCATGGCGTCGTCCGGAAAGCGTTGTCCGAAGGCGCGCAATGCCTCTGGACAGGGGGAAAGGGATTTGGTATGTCACCTTTCCTTCGTTGGCAACCCCCGCTCTTGGTGAGAGGATGCCGACGCCGAGATGTGCGGTCGTGGCGGAATTGGTAGACGCGCAGCGTTGAGGTCGCTGTCCGGTAACACGGGTGGAAGTTCGAGTCTTCTCGACCGCACCACATCTCGATCAGAACCCGCCGACGCCGGGGTTTCCCGGACCGGGCGGGTTTTTTCTTGGCCCTTGCGGCGGCCCGGTTTTCCGGGACAGCGCCGGGAAACCGGCGTATGATTTTTCCCCGGCGGGGGGCTTCCGTCCATCCGTCTTCCTTGCCGTCCTCCGCGCCGGAGGACACCGGAGGTTCCGATGGCTCCCGACCCGTCCCCGCGCGCATCCGAAGAGGTCAAGACCGTTCCCGGCCCGTCCGAGGCGCAGGCGCGCGCTGCCGTTCCGGACGTCGAGGACTCCTTTCCCGGCGAGGATTTCGCCGACGTTCTGCCGCGCCTGATTTCCGAGGCGATCGCCGCCGGAGACATGCCGCGCGCCTGCGCCCTGGTGCTGGACCAGCACTACGCCGACGCCGCCGACATCATCGAGCTTTTGTCCCCCGACGATCGCGCGCAGCTGGTTCTGGCGCTGGGCCGGGACATCGATCCCGACATTCTGGCCTCGCTGGACGACGAGGTGCAGGACCAGGTGGTCGGGGTGATGGGACTGACCGGCGTCGCCGCGGCGGTCGAGGCGATGGAGTCCGACGACGCGGTGGCGGTGATCGAAGGCCTGGACGAGGACGAGCGTCGCCGCGTCATTCAGGCCCTCCCCGCCGAGGACCGCGCGGTGATCGAGCAGGCGTTGGCCTATCCGGCGTATTCCGCCGGGCGCATGATGCAGCGCGAACTGGTGGCGGTGCCGGATTTCTGGTCGGTCGGCGACGCCCTGGAGTATCTGCGCGGCACCGGCGACGAACTGCCGGAAACCTTCTACGAGGTCTTCGTGGTCGATCTGCGCCACCATCCGGTGGGGCGGGTGGCGGCGTCGCGCCTGCTGCGGGCGCGCCCCGAAACCCCCTTGCGCGATCTGATCGACGAGGACGCCCGCCCGATCCCGGCGACGATGGACCAGGAAGAGGTGGCGATGACCTTCCGCGACCGCGACTGGGTGGCGGCGATGGTGGTGGACGGCGACGGGCGGCTGATCGGCCGGATCACCGTGGACGACATCGTCGACGTCATCGACGAAGAGGCCGAGGACGACATGCTGCGCCTGGGCGGCGTCTCCGATTCCGACATTTTCCGCGCCGTCTGGGGCACGGTGCGGGCGCGGATATCCTGGCTTCTGGTCAACCTGTGCACGGCGATGATGGCGGCCTCGGTGATCGGCCTGTTCGAGGGCACGATCGAGAAGGTGGTGGCCCTGGCGGTGCTGATGCCGGTGGTGGCGGGCCTGGGCGGCAACGCCGGAACCCAGACCCTGACGGTGACGGTGCGCGCCCTGGCGATGAAGGAACTCGCCCCCGCCAACGCCCGTCGGGTGATCGGCAAGGAACTGGCGGTGGGGCTGATCAACGGCCTGCTGATCGCCTCGCTGGCGGGGGCGGTGTCCTATCTGTGGTTCGGCACCCTGCTGATCGGCGTGCTTCTGGCCGCCGCCATGGTGGTCAATCTGGCGGTGGCGTCGATGGCGGGGATTCTGATTCCCCTGACCCTGGAACGGCTGAAGGTCGATCCGGCGGTGGCGTCGGGGGTGTTCCTGACCGCGATCACCGATTCCGTCGGCTTTTTCGCCTTCCTGGGGCTGGCGACCCTGTTCCTGGTCTAGCAGGGTGCGGAAAAACCATTGAACGGCTGCGCTCGGGGTCTTTTTGCCCATTTCGCGTCGCATTTTTGCAATATAGAACCACTATTTTGCTTCAAATGCTCCTAATCTTGCCGAAAATCTCCCGTCGCTCGCGCGTGCAAGCCTTTTTCCGAGCCCTGCCAAGCCGGAAAACCGATCACGCGCTGATGAAGCGGGAAATCGCCCGGTCCAGGACGGTCGAGGTAATGATGATCGTGGCGATGTCCTGGTTGCGCTGGATCGAGCCGCGCTTGACCATCTCGCGGTAGTCGGCGAGAAGCCCCTTGAGCGCGGCGACGCCGTCGGCGCGTTGCAGGTGCTGCTCGAAGAAGACGCGGCCCAGTCCGGGCTTCCCCCAGATGCCGTTCATGATGCCGACGATCTCGCTGACCGTCGGCCCGGCGGTGTCGTCGGGTTCGATGTCGGTGGACAGGTCCAGGGCGGCCAGCGCCTCCGGCGTCATGTAGTCGAGATAGCGGCCGCAGAAGGTCTTCAGGTTCTCGATGATCTCGCTGCGCGGCGGGCCGGGGGGCATGCCGCGCACGTTGCGCAGCAGTTCGCCGAAGGATTGGATGATCGGCGCGGGCTGTTTCAGCAGGGTGGGGAAGTCGCCGCCCAGCATGGCGCGGAACACCGCGATGTCGGTTTCGCGGCGGCGGTCCTTGATATCGGGGCGGCCGCGCTTGTTGAGTTCCTCGTTGATCTTGTCGGTGACGTCGCGGACTTCCCAGGTGCCGATCGCGACCAGGGCATCGGGTGCGCGGATCAGGCGCAGGTCCAGCCCCAGATCGGTGACCTGCTCGGGCACCGTGAAGGCCTGGGTGAAGGCGAACAGATAGCGCGCGTCCCAGCCGAGGATTTCCGAAACGGAAGGGCCGAACACCTCGCCGAGGGTGTGAATCTGGAAGAACTTGATGTGGGTCAGGGCGTTCAGCCAGTCGTCGTCGACCTGATCGGTCAGGATCGCGCCGAAACGGGTGCCCAGTTTGACCCGCACTTCGCCCAGCGCCAGGCCGTTCATCCCGGCCAGGATGCGCAGGCGCGGCAGCGCGTCGAGGGCGCGCGCCTCGCCCGGCAGACGTTCCAGGGCTTCCGGGTTGCGGGCGAAGATGGCGCGGATGGCGCGCTCCAGATAGACCTGCTCCGCCTGCTGCACGCTCATGCCGCAGGCTCCGGCCGGTTGGGTGCGCTTGCCCGAGGAGAGTCTTTTGCCGTCGGGGCCGATGACCGTGATCAGGTCGAGTTGCCAGGCGACCTCGAACACCTTGATCGCCCGTTCGATCGCCTGATCGTTGTTCAGGGCGTTTTCGAACGGCAGATCGCCGAGCAGGGTGCCTTCGGGGCCGAGCGCCGCGGTTTCCAGCTTTTGCAGGAAGGGATAGAGCTTGCGCGCGATGCGTTCCAGGCGGGCCAGACGCCCCCCCTGGGAGTGCAGGGAGATGAACCGCAACGGCAGGCCGAGGCCGAAGGGAAGAATGCGTTGCAGGTTCGAATCGCCGTCCAGAATCCGCAAGGCGAGGCGGGCGCGGCTGGGTTTTTTCCCATTGGCGGCCTTGCCGCCGGGCTCCGGCGGGCGTTGGGTCTTCGATGCGGCGGTCTGCTTGACCATGCGTTTCCGGCCCTGTGCGGGAAATGGCTGATGAAGGCGGAGCGGTCGTCCGCCCTCCGCGAAGGTCTGTCGCCGACTGTGCCCAACGTTCCGGGTGAAATCAAGGATTCCCTCGGAAGGAGGGACGGCGACGGCCTTGTCTCATCCCATCGGCGGATTTATGGTGGCGCATCGTCGGCGCGCGGGGTGACGCCGGAAACCCGGGGAGATTCAAGGTGAAGACCGATTCCTTGCCGATTCATGGCGGCGATCTGGCCGCTGCCGCCGCGCGCTACGGCGTGCCGCGCGAGGCGTGGCTGGACCTGTCCACCGGAATCAATCCCAATCCCTATCCGGTGGCGGAATTGCCGGCGGCGGCCTGGCGGGCGTTGCCCGACGCCGCCCTGAACGACGCCTTGATCGGCGCGGCGCGCGACGGCTATGGCGTCGCCAAGGCGGCGGCGGTGGTGGCCGCGCCGGGCACCCAGGCGATCATCCAGTGGCTGCCGCGTCTGGTCTCCGCCGCGACGGTGGCGATCGTCGGTCCGACCTATGGCGAGCACGCCGCCAGCTGGGCCGCCGCCGGAGCTTCGGTGCGCGAGGTTCCGCGGATCGAGGACGGCGACGACGCCGAGGTTCTGGTGGTGGTCAATCCCAACAACCCCGACGGTCGTCTGCACGAACCCCTGGACCTGTTGCGCCGTGCCGAAAGACGGGAAAACGACGGTCGCCTGATCGTCGTCGACGAGGCGTTCTGCGACGTCACCCCGGAATCCAGTCTGGCCGCCTTCGCCGGACTGCCCGGTCTGGTGGTGCTGCGCTCCTTCGGCAAGTTCTTCGGCCTGGCCGGGGTGCGGCTGGGCTTCGCCCTGTGCGCTCCGGATTTCGGCCATCGCCTGGGCGCGGCGATGGGGCCGTGGGCGGTCTCCGGTCCGGCGGCGGCGCTGGGGGCGCGGGCGCTGGCCGATGCCGCCTGGATCGCGGCGTCGCGGCGCGAACTGGCGGCGATGACCGCGCGGATGGACGCCTTGCTGGTCTCGGTCGGGATGACCGTGGTCGGCGGCACCGATTTATTCAGACTGACACACTTCGACGCCGCCCATGCGGTGTATCATGCCCTGGCTAGGCGAGGAGTCCTGACGCGGGCATTCGCCGCCCGGCCCGGCTGGTTGCGCTTCGGCCTTCCCGCCGACACCGCGGCGTTCGACCGCTTCGAGCAGGCCTTGCGCGAGGCGGTAGCCGAGATGGAGTCCGGCAAGACGTCCTGAGGGGCGGTCCGGTTCCCGGCTTGGCCGCCGTTCCGGTTCCGGCCAAGACATGGGGTGCCGAGATGAATGGATGGATGATCGGGATGAGCTATGCGGGCGGTCTGGCCGCGTGCTCGGTGTGGGCGCGCGAATGGGCCCGCCGCAAGGGCCTGAGCACCAAGGTCTGGGGCGCCGCGGGCGCCGCCGCCGGGCCGTTGGGCGTGGTCGCGGTCGGCCTGTGGAAGCCGCGGGCCGCGCTGTGCCCGCACTGCCTGGCGCCGATGCGGTTCGAGGCCCGATACTGCCCGACCTGCCGCTCCCTGGAAGGCGCGGCGGTGGCCTCGCCGGGCGGCGCTTCCGCCAGGATTCGCTCCACCGAGGATGCCCTGTTCGGGCACGGATACTTCGAAAGCGAGGCTTCCGCCGCCTGAGCCTGAGTCACCCCTCCAGCAGCGCCCGCAGGGCGGCGCGGTGGACCCGGTTCTCGTCGGTGCGGGGAATTTCCTCGACGAAGACGATGCGCTTGGGAAGGGCGTAGGGGGTAAGGCTTTTCGCCGCGTGATTCAGAATGTCGGCGGCAAGAAGGGCGGAGGCAGCGGCGTCGCCCTTCGGCAGTCCGGGTTTGATCGTCACCGCCGCCACCACCTGGGTTTCTCCGTCCTGGGCGGAAACCGCCAGAACCGCAGCCGCCGCCACCATGCGGTGCGACGCGATCACCCGTTCCACGTCGTCGGGCAAAAAGCCCGCCGCGTCGCAGGGCAGGACGTCGTCGGCCTTGGCGACGAAGCGCAGGTTGCCGTCCTCGTCCAGGGAGACGATGTCGTCGGTCAGAAACCACGCGCCGACGTATTTGCGCCGCGCCCATCCGGCCACCACCGGGGCGGGGCCGTCATAGCCCAGGCACAGCCCCGGGTGTTCCTGCTTCACCGCCAGATGGCCGATCGCGTTCAAGGGCAGGCGCTGCCCGTCGGCATCGACGATATCGACCGAGATGCCGGGAATGGCGCGGCCGATCGCCGCCTCGCTGTCGTCGGCGAACCAGTGCGGATGGGTGGCGGCGACCGGTCCGGTTTCCGCCTCGCCATAGATGCGTCCCAGCGGCAGGCCCAGGGCCTCGCGGCACCAGACGTGGGCGTCCTTGGGCGGACGTCCGCCGACGCAGGCGGCGGCGCGCAGGGAAAAGCTGTAATGGGCGCGCGCCTCGGGGAAGCGGGCCAGTCCCTCGATCGCCTTCGGCGTCAGTAGCGCCAGACGCACTCCGTGGCGGGCGAATCCGGCGAAACAGTCCTCCGCCGCGGGCGCGGTTTCGGGGGCGGCCATGGCGATCACCGGCATGCCCAGCATCCAGGGGGCGAACAGGCCGGAAATCAGGCCCATCGGATGGGCGGGGTGGGCGGCGCACCACAGCAGGTCGCCGGGTTTGGGGGCCTCGTCGAAGACCATTTCCAGGGCGGGCAGGTGGCCGATCGCGGCGCGATGGGCGTGCAGGATCGCCTTGGCGCGCCCGGTGCGTCCCTGGGAAAAGACCAGGAAAGCCGGATCGTCGGCGGCGGTGGCGACGCTGACCGACGCGGCGGGCGCGGCGTAAAGGGTCGCCCAGAAATCGGCGGCGGACTCGGTCGGCGCGGCGACGCACAGAATCGTCGGGGCGGGGTCGCATCCGGCGGCGGCGCGGCGCGCGGCGGTCAGCGAGGCGCGGTCGGCGACGACGACGCGGGGCTGGGCGATTTCCATCGCCGATTTCAGCGCGCCGGGAGTCCAGGCGGCATCCATCGCCGCGATCACGCCGCCCGCCTTCAGGGTCGCGAGGGCGGACAGCGACATTTCCAGGCCGTGCGGCAGCAGCGTCGCGACCCGGGTTCCGGGCTCCACCATCAGGGTGGCGAAGGCGGCGGCAAGAAGGTCGGACAGGCGCTTCAGGGTGCCATAGGACACGTGCGCCACCGTGCCGTCGGCCAGGGTGGAGATCAGGGCGGTGCGGTCGGGGTCGGCCCCGGCGCGGCACTGGCGGTCCACGTCCGCGGCGGCGTTGAACGCCGAAGGAACGTGCCAGCGGAAGGCGCGGCGGGACTCTTCATAGCTGTGAACGGTCGGCAACATGGCTTCAACTCCGGCGCGTCATTCCAGGATGATCTCGCGCTCCGGCCGGTCGGCGGCGCCCATGCCGTCGATCAGGACGCCGTCGAACCCCAGATCCATCAATCCCTTGAAGTGGATTCCCAGGATTTCCTTCCACGCCGGATCCCAATAGTTGACCAGGATGCCGGTGGGGGTGCCGGGCTGCGGCTAGCGCAGGAAGGGGGGCTCGCCGACCTTCCATTCCCGCTTCCAATAGAAGCGGTCGTCACGCGCGGCGGACAGGTCGATTTCCGCCAGGACCAGACGACGCGCCCCCATGAACTTGTACTTCAGGGCATCCACCTCGGCCTTGGAAAGTGGCTGGTCGGCCTTGTAGAAGGCATCGACGACGACCAAGTCGGCGTTGCTTTTCGCCATCGCCAGCAGCCATTCCGCCTTCGATGCATAGGCGCGCGGGCTGCGCAGCCACAGGCCGTTCCGGACCCCGGACAGGGTTTCGACGTTGGCCGGGTTCTCGAACGGCGGGCGTCCGGCGGGCAGGCGCAGCGGCGCCTCCGGTGTGCCCACGGCGGGAAGGCTTAAGGATTTGGTCTCGCGGCCCTTTTTCGCCAGATCGAAGACGGAAACCGGCGGCGCGCAGGCGTCGATGCTGTACATCGGCGTGCCGGAGGCGCGGATCGCGGCGGTCAGGGCGGCGGTCAGGGCGGCGGCCTTGGCGGCGCGGCGTTCCTGCGCGGCGGTGGGGCGTGGGGCGTCGGGCTTGGGCGGCGTAACCGGGCAGTTGACGTCGTCGAGGGCGATTGCGTCGAAGTTCCGCAGGATGCGGCGGAAGGGGCCGCCCGGCGCGTCGTCGGGAACCGGCTCGCGGTCGAGGGACGAGGGGTCGAGCAGAGCCTCGCGCTGGCGTTCCCAGTCGCTGGTCGCCATCAGGCCCAGGGGCATCCGTCCGATCAGGATGAAGCGGGGGTCGCGGCTTTCGGCATACTGTGCCAGGCCATCGACCAGCAGGCGCAATTCCTCGCGGAAGTTGGGGATGTCGCGGGTTTTCGGCGGCTTGTTGCCGACGCGGGGAACCCCCAGGCGTCGGGCAGGATGCGGCCGTCAACCCGCACCTGGGCGTTGGCGGAAGGGGCGGTTAACGCCAGCGCCACCGCGAGAAGCATCGCCGCGCCGCAAAGCCGGACATGGGATCGAAAACGGGGCAACGGGGTCTCCGCCGGAAATCGACAACCGGGTCGGACCGATCGGGGCCGGTCCGCCGGAAACCTTAACGCCCGGCGCCTTAATAAAGCGATAAAAACCGGATCAGGCGCGGCTTTGCGCGCAGCGCCCGCGCACCACGCCGCCATAGGGGGCCAGCATCAACAGCGCCATCCCCACCTTCACCGCGAAGTCGCCATAGGCCCAGGTCACCCAGGGCAGAGCCTCGCCGTAAAAGGCGACGGAGAAAAACACCGTGGTGTCGAGCGCCGATCCGATCAGCGACGAGGCCAGAGGCGCTTGCCACCAGGACCGGCGGCGCAGGCGGTTGAACACGGTGACGTCGAGAAGCTGCGCCGCAAGGAACGCCGAGCCCGAGGCGACGGCGATGCGCGGCGTGGCGAGAAAGGCGGAAATCGCCACCGCGCAGAAAAAGCCCCAGCGCACCGCCCGCCGCGCCGCCGCCGGGCCGTGGGCGCGGTTGGTCAGATCGGTGACGAAGAACGCCGCCGGATAGGTCAGGGCGCCATAGGTCAGCCAGTCGTTGATCGGGTACTGCACCAGGACGTTGGAGATCACCACCACGGCGACCATCGCCAGGACCGGCAGGGTGAATTGCGTCTTCACGGGCGTTCTTCCTGTTGTTGCGCGCACGACAAACCTGCCGGGTCACGAAGAGACCGGGCATGCGAAGGGCGGAGATAACCACGCGCAGGCAGGGCTGTCCAGCGGAAAACCAGGCCGGGGCTCTGCCTCTTGACGCATTACGTATAACCCGTTGAAAAACATGAAAAGCACGCAGGGCGTGTCAAGACGTTTATCGCACCACCCATGAAACTGTTCTCTTGCTTCGTTCCGGCGATGGTTCCATGATCGTTCTCATCGTCCGGATTGGGCGCGGAGGGGGAAATGACGCGGCGGATCGGGTGGCGGTTGATCTTGGCGGTTCTGGCGGTGTGCGCGGCGGCGTTTCCGGCCTGGGCAGCGGATGCACCGCCCGTGGCCGAGGGCGCGGCAGCCTCGCCCCCGGCGGCGGAAAAATGCCCCGACGTCTATGGGGTGTGGGAGACCGAATACGCGGTCGGTCGGTTCGGCGTCGAGGAGGTCGGCCCCTGGTACAGCGGCCTGTTGGTCCGCGCCATCATCGGGCGGGAGAAGACCGGATTGGTCTGGATGAAGGAGAAGTTCCCGGAAAGCAAGGACGGCAAATTCCACCCCAGCACCTATGCCTCCTCCGTCTTCCGGCCCATCACCTCCTTCGAGCAGAGGGATAATCGCTTCGCCGGAAAAAATGCCGGGGGAGCGGACATGTTGGCCGAAATCATCGACGAAAGCGACTTGCTCGAACTCTACCCCGATCATCGCTGCATGCTGTACGTCGGTACGGCCTATCCGCGCCAAGGCGGCGGCATGAATTTCGGGCAGGAAATAATCATGACCAAAAAGAAGTAAGGGGGGTCATGATTCGTTGTTATCGGTACGGCGAAGCGGACGCTTCGTCGGGTTTGTTTACCTTTTTACTTACGATAAACAGGAGAAATGCCATGACGAATGCCGCAAATCAGAAATCCACCCGGGACGCGCAGGCGATCCCGCCCCGTCCGGCCAAGGACTACGACGCCGAACGGCAGAAGCACCTGTAACAGCACGAAGGGAGCGTTCCCCGCGTCTATTCCGATCCGAAGGGCATTCCCACCATCGGGATGGGCCATGCCCTGATCACCAAGGACAAGAACGGCCATTACGCCCTGTGCAAGCGGGAAGACATCGACAGGGATTTGGGCGGCACCGGGAATCCCCCCTCCATCGTCACCGACGACGACTACAAGCGCCTGCAAGACGTGGAGAAGATTCTCAACGGCGAGATGCCGAAGAAGGACCCGGCAAGGTACGGCACGGACAAGGCGTACAAGGCGTGGTACGACGAGACGGAAGAGCTTGTAAAAGATAAATCGAAACGTCCCGGCATCGCGCAAGAGCTCATCCCTCCCTACACGGCGGGGGAGAACTCGAAGGAAAGAAACGTATTCTCGTTCTACCTGGACAAGAACAAAGACAATGACCGCATCCAGGCGATGAGCGATGAGGACTGGCGGACGGCCCGGGATAGGGTCTGGACGCTGGTCGAGGCGGAGGCCAAGCGGCGTGGCTGGTCGGCGGAGGAAATCGCCCGCTACCGGGAACGGTTCCAGGGCTCGTGGGAGGGGATGATGCTCGCCTCCCTCCGCTTCAACAACGTCCGGTCGCCCGAGGCGATCAAGGCGCTGCTCGACGGCGACAGGGCGAAGCTTCGTGCCGAGATCGAGTTCCGCTCCAACTTGAAGACGGATGAGAACGAAGACGTTCGCCGGGGTCTGGCCCGCCGCCGCCGGGACGAGGCGGACAAGGCCGCGCCGCTGGCGGAGTTCACCGAGGCGGAGAAGAAACACTGGGCGGCTCTGGAAGCCGAGCACTGAGCGTATCGCAGGGAATTCGCCGACATCCACGGCCTGGGCACGCCCCACCTCGTGCGACCGGGGGAAACCCTGGACGGCATCGCCGAAAAATACCGCTGCACGGTGGACGAACTGAAGGAACTCAACGGCCTTAACGACCTGACGGAGAAGGCCGGCAAGACCATCTTCATCCCCACCGACGCCTACCGCACGGAGAAGGCGGCGCGGCGGGAAACGGCGGCGGGCCTTTCCCCCGAGGCGGAAAAACTGCTGGCGATGCTGGGCGCGCCGCTGGCCGACGCGGCGCGGGAAATCCTGCTGAAGTCCCCCGCCCTGTGGACCGAAGACGAGGTGCGCGCGGTGATGGAAAGCGATGACTATCAAGGGGCCAACGGCGCGGCGGAACGGCAGGAGGCGTTCGACCGGGTGGCCGAATGGTTTCGGTTGACTTACGGCGACGGACGGATGCGCACCGACGCCGCCGGGCGGCCGTTGCCGTCGCTGCCGCTGCGGGCGGTGCCGCGCGAAGCCTCCCCCGTCCGCACGCCGCAGGGGGAGGAGGTGGACGTCGCGGCGCAAGACGTCGCCCTGCGGGTGGCGCGGGCGGCGGAAAGCGACGGCCTGGAAAGCGCGATCCGCGCCTTGCAGGGCGGCCTCAATCGCTTCGCTCCCGGCGGCGGCAAGCGCCCCAAGCTGTTGGAGGACGGCGACTATGGGCCGAAGACCCATCTGACCCTGGTCCGGACCCTGGTGGAAAATGGCGGCGAGGCGACGAAGGAGGCCTTCGACCTGCAACGGCTGCTGGAGGCGATCCGGAAGGCCGACGAGAACGGCCTGTTCGACGCTCTTGGCGAATGGATGGGGGAAATCTTCGGCGGCGGGCCAGGCGCGGGGGTGGAGGGCGAAGCCTTGCAGACCCTGCTCAACGATCTCAATACCGGAGGATACCCGCCGGTGGACGTGGACAACCGGATCGGCCCGGAAACCACCGTTGCCTTCATCCAGGCGCTACGGGAAAACGATCCGGAACGCCTCGTCCGCCGCTTCGGCAAGGCGCGCGCCGATGCGGTGCGGGTGCGCGCCTATACCCAAAACCGGGGCGGCCACGCGGTCGCGGTCGCCGAACACCAGCGGTCCGCACCCCACCACGGCGTGGCGTGAAAACCAGAGCCTTACGAGGGGCCTTCCCTCCGGGGGATTTCCACCTTCAAATCGCCCCACCGGGGCGATTTGTCCCCTGCGGGGACCGGGGTTCCAATCCCCTCGCGCACCCCATTCCTTTTCTTCGCCGCGACAGCGGCTGTCATCCGTCACGCGGCGTGACGGTTTGATCGCGCTGCGCGCAAGAAACTCATGGGATGCAAGGGCCTTTCGGCCCTTGCCGGGTCCAGGGCGGAGCCCTGGCCTGGTTTTACTGCGCCAGGGCGATCGCCACCGGCGTGGTTACCGAGGCGAGCAGGGTGGACATGACGATCGCCGAGGCGGTGGCGGCGCCCAATTTTCCGAAGCGGTCGGCCATCAGGTAGACGTTGAAGCCCACCGCGATCGACGCCATCATCACGATCGACTGGGTTTCCAGGGGCGGCAGGTTCATCAGCCGCGCCAGCCCCCACACCACGGCGGGCTGCACCGAAAGCTTGAGCGCGGCGATGACCGAGCCTTCCCGCCATCCCGCCTTGAAGCCGAACTTGGCCAGCCCCATCCCCAGCACCACCAGCGCCATGGGCGAGGTGGATTGCGCCAGCATGCGGATCGGGGCGTGCAGGATTTCCGGCATGACGAGGCCGCTGGCGTCGAAGCCCAGTCCCGCCGCGATCGCCAGGATGATCGGGTTGAGCAGGACGCTTTTCAGCATCTTGCCGAAGCCCCGCATCGACAGGCTGCCGTGCTGCGACCATTCCACCGACACGGTGATCAACGTCCACAGGATCAGCGCGTTGAAGGCGACGATCAGCGAGACCGAGGGCAGGGAGGCCTCGCCCAGGGTCGCCTTGGCCAGGGGGATGCCCAGGAACACGTTGTTGGAGAAAATCCCCCCCCCATCGCGAACACCGACTGGGAGGTTCCATCCATGCCGAACAGCTTCCAGGCGACCAGACGGCCGATCGCGAAGACGATCAGGCAACTGCCGAAAAAGGCGATGAGCAGCCGGGAATCCACCGGCGGCAGGGACGAAAAGCGCGACATCGTCTCGAACAGCAGCGCCGGGACCAGGATGTTGAAGACGAAGGCCGACAACCGGTCGGCGGTCTCTCCGGGCCATTTGAAGGCGCGCATCGCCGCATAGCCGATCAGGATCAGCAGGAACAAAGGCGCGGACAGAAGAACGTGGTGGAGGCTTTCGGAAATCATGTCACATGAAGCGTGGAGAGGGCGCGGGGGAGTACGGTATCGGCCTTTGCGCGCGATGTAAACCGAAGGCGACGGGCGGGGTTGCGGGCGGCGGTGGAATGTGGCTTCCTGGTAACCGGCTGAATTTTCGGCGGCACGCACGGACGGGGGATATTCAGGGTGACGAGTGGGGCTCAGGCCAGACCGGCGCACGTGGTGGTGATCGGCAACGAAAAGGGCGGCACCGGCAAGTCCACCATCGCCATGCACATGGCGGTCGCCTTCGCCAACGCCGGGGGGAAGGTGGGAATCATCGACCTCGATCCGCGCCAGAAGTCGGTTTCCCGCTATGTCGAGAACCGGGTGGAGACGGTGCGCAAGACCGGCATCATCATGGCGGTGCCGACCGTCTACACCATGGCGGGCGACGGCATCGAGGAACTGGCCGAACTGGCGTTGACGGCGATCCGCAACGAGGATCTTTTGATCATCGACACCCCCGGCGCGGCGACCGAGCTGTCGCGCGCCGGGCACGTTTTCGCCGACACCCTGATCACTCCGCTGAACGACAGTTTCGTCGATCTGGACGTGCTGGGCCGGGTGGACCCGGAAACCCACCGGGTGATATCCCCCAGCCATTACGCCGAACTGGTCTGGGATACCCGCAAGGAACGCGCCCGCCAGGGCCGCGCCGCGCTGCGCTGGTTCGTCCTGCGCAACCGCCTGTCCACCCTGGACGCGCGCAACAAGCGGGCGATGGAGGAGGCGATTTCCTCGCTGTCCGAACGCATCGGTTTCACCCCGGTGGCGGGCCTGGGCGAGCGGGTGATCTATCGCGAGCTGTTCCTCTCCGGGCTGACCCTTCTGGATTTGCGCACCCCCGGGGTTGCGGTCGATCTGTCGGTGTCGCACGTCGCCGCGCGGCAGGAATTGCGGGGGCTTTTCAACGCCATCGGATTCACCGATATCATCCCCAATTCCTAAGGATTTCCGTCATCTTCCGGGGTCTGGACTTCCCTTCTGTCCAGGCCTATAACCAGGAACTTTCTTTCGCCCCGAGGGGGTGTTTTCAGCGGAGTGTGGAGCGCGGTCATGGGTCATCGAGTGCGCAAGGCGGTCTTTCCGGTCGGCGGCATGGGAACGCGGTTCCTGCCCGCGACCAAGGCGATGCCGAAGGAAATGCTTCCGGTGGTGGACAAACCGCTGATCCAGTATGCGGTGGAAGAGGCTGCGGCGGCGGGGGTGGAGCATTTCATCTTCGTCACCGGGCGGGGCAAGAACGCGCTGGAGGATCATTTCGACTACGCGCCGGAACTGGAGCGCCTGCTCGAGGAACGCCACAAGGACGAGGCCTTGGACGCGGTGCGCCGCTTCATGCCGCGTTCGGGGCAGATCAGCTATACCCGCCAGACCGAGCCCCTGGGCCTTGGGCACGCGGTGTGGTGCGCCCGCCATCTGGTCGGCGGCGAGCCCTTCGCGGTGATCCTGCCCGACGATCTGATCCTGTCGGAAAAGTCGGCGCTGGCGCAGATGACCGAGGTCTACGACGGCCTGGGCGGCAATCTGGTGGCGGTGCAGGACGTGCCGCGCGAACATACCCAGCGCTACGGCATCCTCGACGTCGAAGCCGACGACGGTCGCCTCGCCAAGGCGAAGGGGCTGGTGGAAAAGCCGAAGCCGGAGGTCGCGCCCTCCACCCTGTCGATCATCGGGCGCTACATTCTCGATCCGGTGGTGTTCTCGCCGCTGGAGCGTCGGATGCTGGGTGAGGGCGGCGAAATCCAGCTGACCGACGCGCTGGCGGTGACCCTGGCGGTGGTGCCGTTCCACGGCCTGCGGTTCGAGGGCACGCGTTTCGACTGCGGCGACAAGGTGGGTTTCCTGGAAGCCAACGTCGCCTTCGCCCTGGCGCGGTCCGACATGGCCGACGACGTGCGCGCCGCCTTGCGCGCGATGATCTGCGACTGACCGAGGGTTTGTGCGTCCGCCCCGGCGGACCGATGAAGGAGTGTTGTTGCGATGCGCATTGCGATGATCGGAACCGGCTATGTCGGTCTGGTGTCGGGAACCTGTTTCTCCGAATTCGGCATCGACGTGGTCTGCGTCGATAAGGACGCGCGCAAGATCGAGCGCCTGAAGGCCGGGGAGATTCCGATCTTCGAGCCGGGTCTGGACGATCTGGTGGCCGCCAACGTCAAGGCCGGGCGGCTGTCCTTCACCACCGATCTGGCGTCAGCGGTCAAGGGCGCGGACGCGGTGTTCATCGCGGTGGGGACGCCGTCGCGGCGCGGCGACGGCCATGCCGATCTGTCGTTCGTCTATGCGGCGGCGGAGGAAATCGCCCGCGCCATGGACGGCTATACCGTCGTCGTCACCAAATCGACGGTGCCGGTGGGCACCGGCCGCGAGGTCGAGGCGATCATCCGGAAGACCCGCCCCGACGCCGATTTCGACGTGGTGTCGAACCCCGAGTTTCTGCGCGAGGGGTCGGCGATCAACGATTTCATGCGTCCCGACCGGGTGGTGATCGGCACCTCGTCGGATCGGGCGCGCGAGGTGATGCGCCAGCTCTACCGCGTTCTCTACCTGATCGAGACGCCGATCGTCTTCACCAGCCGCGAGACCTCGGAGCTGATCAAGTACGCGGGCAACGCCTTCCTGGCGATGAAGATCACCTTCATCAACGAGATCGCCGATCTGTGCGAGGCGGTGGGCGCCGACGTCCACGACGTGGCGCGCGGCATCGGCCTCGACGGCCGCATCGGCAAGAAATTCCTGCACCCCGGTCCGGGCTATGGCGGCTCTTGCTTCCCCAAGGACACCCTGGCCCTGGTACGCACGGCGAAGGACTACGGCACTCCGGTGCGCCTGATCGAGACCACCGTGGACATCAACGACAAGCGCAAGAAGGCGCTGGCGGGCCGGGTCGCGGCGGCGGCGGGCGGCATGCTGTCGGGCAAGACGGTGGCGGTGCTGGGCCTGACCTTCAAGCCCAACACCGACGACATGCGCGACAGCGCCAGCCTGGACCTGATCCCCGATCTTCTGGCGGCGGGCGCCAAGGTCAAGACCTTCGATCCCGAGGGCATGGACGAGGCGAAAGCCCTGTTGCCCCAGGGCGTGGTCTATTGCGACGACGCCTATCAGGCGATGGACAAGGCCGACGTGCTGGTCATTCTGACCGAGTGGAACGCCTTCCGCAGTCTGGACTTGGAGCGGGTCAAGGGCGCGCTGGCGCAGCCGGTGATCGTCGATCTGCGCAACATCTACGACCCCAAGGACATGGCGGACAAGGGGTTCGCCTATACCTGCGTCGGGCGTCCGGTTGCGGCGGCATCGGGCAAGGAGGCCGGGTGACGGCGTCCGGGCATCGTTTCGACCCGTCGATCCTGCGCGACTACGACATTCGCGGCGTTGCCGGGCGGACCCTCAAGATCGCCGACGCGGTGGCGCTCGGCATGGCCTTCGGCTCCATCCTGGTGGAGCAAGGGGGCGTACCGTGGCGGTGGGGCGCGACGGCCGGGTGAGTTCCCCCGATCTGGCGGCGGCGCTGATCGACGGACTGATCTCCACCGGAGTCACCGTGCTGCCGGTCGGCTGCGGCCCGACGCCGATGTTGCACTTCGCCGCCGCCACCCTGCCCGCCGACGCCGGGATCATGGTCACCGCCTCGCACAATCCGGCGGACCACAACGGCTTCAAGATGACGATGCTGGGCCGTCCCTTCTTCGGGCCGGACATCCGGGCGCTGGGCCGCCGGGCGGCGGCGGGGGATTTCGTCGCGGGTGAGGGGGAAATCTCTCCGCGCGAGGTGTTCGACGCCTACGTTTCCCGCCTGTTGGCCGACGCCGCGCCGGGGGCGGACTTCCACGTGGTCTGGGACTGCGGCAACGGCGCCACCGGCCCGGCGGCGAAGGCGCTCGCCGCCGCCCTGCCGGGGCGGCACACGGTGCTGTTCGACGCGGTGGACGGCGCCTTTCCCAATCACCATCCCGATCCCACCGTTCCCGCCAATCTGGGCCATCTGATCGCCGCGGTGCGCGAAACCGGCGCCGACATCGGCTTCGCCTTCGACGGCGACGGCGACCGCCTGGGGGTGGTGGACGGCGACGGCGGCATCCTGTGGGGCGACCGCATCCTTGCCCTCCTGGCCGAGGAAGTCCTGGCGCGGCATCCCGGCGCGCCGGTGATCGCCGACGTCAAGGCTTCGCAGGTTCTGTTCGACGAAATCCGCCGTCTGGGCGGACGTCCGGTGATGACCCGCACCGGCCATTCGGTGATCCGCACCCGTCTGGCCGAACTCAAGGCCCCCCTGGCCGGAGAGATGAGCGGCCACATCTTCTTCGCCGACGGCTATTACGGCTTCGACGACGCGCTTTACGCGGCGGTGCGGTTTCTCGGCGCGCTGGCGGCCAAGGGCGGCTCCCTGGCCGGGTGGCAGGCCGGACTGCCGCGCCTTTTCGACACGCCGGAGGTGCGCATCCCCTGCGACGAGGCGCGCAAGTTCGCGCTGATCGACGATTTGAGCGAGGCCCTGGCGGCGGAAGGGGTGGACTTCATCGACATCGACGGTGTGCGGGTGGAAACCGCCGACGGCTGGTGGCTGCTGCGCGCCTCCAACACCCAGGCGGAGCTGGTGGCGCGCTGCGAGGCGCGCTCCCCGCAAGGTCTGGCGGCGGCGAAGGCGGCGGTGGCGGCGGGATTCGAGCCGCCGCCGGAATTGCGGGGCGAATAGAGCCTCTTCAGCCCGGCGCGACGCGACTTTGCAGGGTTCCCGCCGGGGGCGGCGTCGAGTCCAGGTCGTCGCGCATCAGGGCGGCCAGGGTGCCGTCCCGACGCAGGGAGGAAATCGCGCGGTCGATCGCGGGGATCGCCGCCACCGCGTCGGGCGCGGCGCGCGCCGCGACGATGTGATAGGCCATTTCGGGCAACGGCAATCGACAGGCAACGAACTCCGGCGTCGTCGCCCCGTGCTTGCGGCGCAGGTGGTGATAGGCCTGCCAGTCCATGACGAAGGCGTCGAGGCGCCGGTTCATCAGCATCGCGAACAGGGAACTCTCTCCGCCGATTTCGTCGATGCGCAAGCCTTGGGCGCGCAGTTCGTTCAGGTCGATGCCATAACAGTAGCCGCGCGTCACCCCCAGGGTCATGCCCGCCATGTCCGGCCACTCCCGCCACGACGCGCCGGGACCGTCGGCGCGGGCGAACACCAGATTCGACGACAGCCACAGCGGTTGGGAATAGACCAGATAGGCCTCGCGTCCGGGATTGCGCACCACACTCCATCCCAGTTGGCTCCAGCCGGTCCGCAGGTCGTTCAGACAGCGCTGCCAGGGCAGGATCGCCATGTCCACCGACAGTCCGGCGGCGTCGAAGACCCGCCGCGCCATGCGGGTGCCGATGCCGCCGACGGCGGGCGATCCCGGCGGTTCGGCGTTCCAGGGGGCCCAGGCGTGGCTGACCGCGTGCAAGGTGGCGGCGAAGGCGGGCGCCCCCATCGCCGCCAGGCCGGTTCCGGCGGCAAGTCCGTTCAGGAAGAATCTGCGACCGAAGGCTGCGGGCACGGCGGATGCTGACTCCAAGGACGAAAGGGGACGGCGCTCCGCTCAGGTCAGGGCTTGATCACCATGCAGGGCCGTTCCTCGCGCTTCATCAGGCCGCAGGCGCGTCGCGCGTCGCTGGCGGACAGGCCGACGACACGGGCGCGGTAGAGGGCCTTGCGGTCGGCCTTGATGGTGTCGATGCGCGTCCGCGCGCGATCGGCTGCGGCATCGGTCTGCGTCGCCATGGCGGCGCGCAAGGCGGTCTCGGCGGCCTTGCGGTCGGAAAAGGCGCCGACCTGGATCGCCCAGTTGCCACCCGCCGCCGAGGTCTTGGCGGCGGCGGTGGGCGCGGCGCGGCGCGGCGCGGCCATCGGCGGAACCGGCGCTGCGGCGTCGGCGTCGCCTTCGCCCAGGCCGGGGACATGGGCGCGCTCGTCGGCGGACAGGCCGGCCAGACGGCTCTCGACGTTTCCGGAGCGGGGGGCGCGGTTGGCGGCGACCGCCACCGCCTCGAAGCCGTCGTCCAGCAGATCGGCGGTGCGCTGGTCGCGCCAGCGGGCGGTGTTGCCGCCCATCACCACGGCGATCAAGCGCTGACCGTCGCGAACCGCCGAGGCGGCAAGGTTGAAGCCCGAGGCCTGGATGAACCCGGTCTTCAGGCCGTCGGCGCCGGGATAGTTGACCATCAGGTTGTTGTGGGTGGGAATGGTCTGTCCCTGGAAGTCGAATTCCTTCAGGGAGAAGTATTTGTAATACTTCGGGAAATCGCGCTGCAAAGCGCGCGCCAGCCGGGCCAGGTCGCGCGCCGTGGTGACCTGATCGCGGTGATGCAGGCCCGAGGCGTTGCGGAAGGTGGTGCTGGTCATCCCCAGTTGCCGCGCCTTGGCGGTCATCCGGGTGGCGAAGGCGACCTCGCTGGCCGCCAGGTTCTCGGCGACGGTGACCGCGACGTCGTTGGCCGACTTGATCGCCAGGGCCTCGATCGCGGTATGGACGCGGATGATCTGGCCGCGCTTCAGCCCCAGGCCGCTCGGCGGCTGGCGTTCGGCGCGCGCGGTGACCGACAGCGGGCTGCGCAGGGTGATGTGTCCGGCCTCCAGGTCCTCGAAAAGGAGGTAGAGGGTCATCATCTTGGTCAGCGAGGCGGGGTGGTTGCGGTCGTCGGCGTTTTCGGCATAGAGGACGCGGCCGGATTCGGCATCCATGACGAAGGCGGCGTACTTGGCGACGGCGCGCGCCGGATCGGCGAACAGCAGCAGCAGGGACAACAGGGTCATCGCCCAGACCGGGCGAAGCGGCTTCGCGGCGGGAAGTCCGCCTTGAATCGCGCCGCTGAGCGACACGGTTGCGACCGTCATGCGCCCATTCATCGGAAACGACCTCGGTTCTTGATCAAAACGCTACGGCATCCCTGCGCGGCCCGAAGCCGCCGCCCCGGAGGCTCCCGGAGTTCTTTCTCCGCCAACCATAAGGTATCGTTGACTCGGCTGTCCAGGCCAAATTTCCCGCCGAGTCGCGGCGAATCCGCAAGACCCTCGTTATGCCCTGGATTCTTGCCGCGCAAGGTCCCAAAATCGCCGCAGGATTTTTGCATGGAGACTGGACATGACGAGCCGCTGGATACCCCGCGTCCTTCTGGGCGCTTGCGCGGGCGCGCTGTTGGCCGGATGCGCCGCCACCGGCGAGATCGAGGACCCGGCGGTGCGCCGCGTCACCTGGTTCTCGTTCCTTTCCGGCGACGATTTGCGCGCCGCCTGCGTTCCCGGCCAGACCAGCCTGCGCCTGGTCCACAACGCGATCTGGGACGAGGATGTGCGGGTGATCGAGGCGAAGGGACCGGCGAAGGGCGAGATGACGGTGCGCGAGCAGCTCTTCCTGCGCATCGACTGGAGCAACGTCGTCGTCGATCTTGCCAAGCCGCGCGCCCCCTGGCGCGGCGAGACGGTGGACGGCGTCTGGACGGCGGAACAGGCGGCCTCGGTGGGGGCGGCGCTGGAGGCCGACCGCGCCTTCGCGCCCCTGGATAAACCGGTGCGGCTGGCCGGGCAGGGCTTCTTCTGGACCGGCGCGGGATGTCGCGACGGGCGGTTCTGGTTCCATGCCTGGGGGTATCCGTCGGCGGAGTACGAGGCGCTGCTCTTCCCCGAGGTGGTGCGGCGCCTGCTGCCCTCGAAGGGCCTCTTCGCCGAGGCTCACGATGTCGCCCCGGCCTATCCCGAGCAGCGGCCGCACGACGATCGCCGCTTTTTCCTGACCGCCGACGCCGACGGCATCGCCGGACGTCTGGATCTGCCCGCGCCGCCCGTCTCGCGTTTCCTGCCCTAGGGCGGAGGGAATTCTCGCCGGGGGGCTTCCGGGATTTCCGGGGTTCTCCCATATCAAGAACGAACGCCGTGGGGGGAGACCCTCGCGGAGGAGGATGAAAAAGACGATGGGTTCGTGGGTCGAAGGGTTGGAACGGCTGGTCCCGCGTATGGCGGGGGAGCGCGCGGGCGACGGCGACGACGGGCGGGTCGGCGTTTCGGTGCAGGCGCGCGCCATGGTCAAGCGCCCGTCGATGTACCGGGCTCTGCTGCTCAATGACGATTTCACCCCGATGGAGTTCGTGGTCCACGTGCTGGAGCGGATTTTCAACAAAAGTCACGATGAGGCGACCGAGATCATGCTCAAGGTGCATCATCGCGGCGTCGGGGTCTGCGGCGTCTTCACCTTCGAGGTCGCCGAGACCAAGGCCGGTCAGGTGATGGACCTGGCCAGGCGCAACCAGCATCCGTTGCAGTGCACGATCGAAAAGGAGTAACGCCATGCTGTCGCGCAATCTCGAACGCAGCCTGCACCGCGCCCTGGCCGAGGCCACCGCGCGCCGCCACGAGTACGCGACCCTGGAACACCTGCTCTATGCCCTGTCCGAGGATCGCGACGCGGTCGCGGTGATGCGCGCCTGCGGCGTCGACGTCGAAAAACTGCGCGGCGACATCGAAGCCTTCCTGGAAACCGAACTCACCCCCCTGGTCAGCGAGGCGGCGGGCGACCCCAAGCCGACCTCGGGCTTCCAGCGGGTGGTGCAGCGCGCGGTGATTCACGTCCAGTCCTCGGGGCGGGAAGAGGTCACCGGCGCCAACGTCCTGGTGTCGATGTTCTCGGAACGGGAAAGCCACGCCGTCTATTTCCTGCAATTGCAGGACATGAGCCGCCTCGACGCGGTCAACTACATCGCCCACGGCATCGCCAAGAATTCCGAGATGAACGAGCCGCGCCCGGTGCGCGGCGCCGACGACGAGGCGCCGCCGCGTCCCGGACCGGGGGCGGCCAAGCCCGCCTTCGAGGCGCTGGCCGCCTATTGCGTCAACCTCAACGACAAGGCCCGCCAGGGGCGGATCGACCCCCTGATCGGTCGCGGCGACGAGATCGAACGCACCATTCAGGTGCTCTGCCGCCGCGCCAAGAACAACCCGCTCTACGTCGGCGATCCCGGCGTCGGCAAGACCGCGATCGCCGAGGGGCTGGCCTTGAAGATCGTCGATGGCGAGGTGCCCGAGGTTCTTTCCGACGCCACGGTGTTCGCCCTGGACATGGGGGTGCTGCTGGCGGGAACCCGCTATCGCGGCGATTTCGAGGAACGCCTGAAGCAGGTGATCAAGGAACTGGAAACCTATCCCGGCTCGGTGCTGTTCATCGACGAGATTCACACCCTGATCGGCGCGGGGGCCACCACCGGCGGCTCGATGGACGCCTCCAACCTGCTGAAGCCGGCTCTGGCGGCGGGCAAGCTGCGCTGCATCGGTTCCACCACCTACAAGGAATTCCGCAACCAGTTCGAAAAGGATCGCGCCCTGGTGCGGCGCTTCCAGAAGATCGACGTGCCCGAACCCACCCGCGACGACGCGGTGAAAATTCTGAAAGGCCTGAAACCCTATTACGAGGCCTTCCACGGGGTGCGCTATACCCTGCCCGCGATCGAGGCGGCGGTGGACCTTTCGGTGCGCTACATCTCGGACCGCAAGCTGCCCGACAAGGCGATCGACGTGATCGACGAGGTCGGCGCGGCGCGGATGCTGCTGCCGCCCGCGAAACGCCGCCGCACCGTCACCGTCGCCGACATCGAAACCGTGGTGGCGAAGATGGCGCGCATCCCGCCGAAGGCGGTGTCCAAGGACGACCGCGTCGCGCTGAAGACCCTCGACCGCGACCTGATGGCGGTGGTGTTCGGCCAGGACGCGGCGATCGGCGAACTCTCCACCGCGATCAAGCTGGCCCGCGCCGGGTTGCGCGATCCCGACAAACCGATCGGCAACTATCTGTTCTCCGGCCCCACCGGCGTCGGCAAGACCGAGGTGGCGCGCCAACTGGCGAAGATCATGGGGATCGAACTGATCCGCTTCGACATGTCGGAATACATGGAACGGCACACCGTCTCCCGCTTGATCGGCGCGCCGCCCGGCTATGTCGGCTTCGACCAGGGCGGCCTGTTGACCGACGCCGTGGACCAGCATCCGCACTGCGTGCTGCTGCTGGACGAGATCGAAAAGGCGCACAACGACGTCTTCAACATCCTGTTGCAGGTGATGGACCACGGCCATCTGACCGACCACAACGGCAAGTCGGTGGATTTCCGCAACGTCATCCTGATCATGACCACCAACGCCGGAGCCTCCGATCTGGCGCGCGCGCCCCTGGGGTTCGGGCGCGGCCAGCGCGGCGGCGAGGACAAGGAGGCGATCGAACGCCTGTTCACTCCGGAATTCCGCAACCGCCTGGACGCGATCATCGCCTTCGCCCACCTCGCGCCCGAAATCGTGCTCAAGGTGGTGGACAAGTTCGTCGCGCAGCTGGAAGGCCAGTTGGGCGACCGCGCGGTGGCGATCGATCTCACCCCGGAAGCGCGTCAGTGGCTGGCGGAAAAGGGCTTCGATCAGGCCTATGGCGCGCGGCCGCTCGCCCGCGTCATCCAGGAACACGTGAAAAAGCCGCTGGCCGAGGAACTGCTGTTCGGTCGCCTGATGCACGGCGGAACGGTGCGGGTGGACGTCGCCGACGGCAAACTCTCCTTCACCGTCGAGGAACCCTTGCCGCGGCAGAAAGCCGAACCGGAGCCGGTGCCGGTGTGAGGGGAAAAACCGGGCCGGGGCGCTGCCCCGGACCCCGGCAAGGGGCTTGGCCCCTTGCATTCCATAACTTATTTTTCGCCGCGTCAGCGGCAATCATCCATCACGCCGCGTGATGGCTCTATGGCGCTGCGCGCAAAAACAAATGAATGGGATCAAAGGGTCCGCGACCCTTTGCGGGGTCTGGGGCGGAGCCCCGGCAGGGTTTCATTTTTCCGCGAGTTTGTCCTGCAAGGTTTTGAGGACGAACACCCGCAGCGCGCCGGAGAGGTTGCCTTCCAGTCCGTCGCGGGTGCGGTCGATGTCCTCGACCAGGGCATGCAGGCTGATGCCGCGTTCGTCGGCGATGGTCTTCAGCGCCTCCCAGAACGGGTCTTCGATGGAGATGCTGGTGCGGTGGCGGTCGAGGGTCACCGAGCGTTTGCGCGCCGCCTCGGTCATCGGGCGATCTTCCTTGCGAAGGCCGCGACCGCGTCGGCGGCGCGGGCCAGAGTCTCCGCCGCGCCGATGCCGGAGGCTTTGCGCGGCTTCAGCGAGTGGTCGCCGTCGGCGATCCAGGCGATTTCCACCGTTGCGCCCAGGGGATAATCCGCTGCTTCGGGTGCGCTGCCCAGCGCGTCGCGTTCCCCCTGGACGATCAGGACCGGGCAGGGTGGGGCCAGCAATGGGGCGAGGCGCTCCGCCGTCGGCGGCTTGCCGTCCGCGTGGAAGGGATAGCCCAGGCAGGCCGTCCCGGCGGGGGCGATTTCCGCCGCCGCCATCGCCGCGACGCGTCCGCCCATCGACTTGCCGCCGATCAACAACGGCAGGCCGGGGAATCGCGTCCGCGCTTCCTCCGCCGCCGCCGCGAAGGCGGCCAGCAGAACCGGCATGCGGTCGGGCGGGCGTTTCACGCCGTCGATGCGCCGCCGCGCCATATAGGGAAATTCGAACCGCGCCACCGCCAAGCCGTGCGCCGCCAGCCGCGCCGCCATCGCGGTCATGAAATCGCTGTCCATCGGCGCGCCCGCGCCGTGCGCCAGCACCAGCAGGGCGAAGGGAGCGGCGGGGGAGTCGAAAACCAGGCCAGGGCTCTGCCCTGGACCCGCGAGGGGACACAGCCCCCTCGACCCCATTTGTTTTTTTCGCGAAGCGGGACTCATCCGTGGTGCCGCGTGATGGTTTTATCGCGCTGACGCGCAAAACCGAACGAAGGGGAGGTCCGGAGGGACCGAGTCCCTCCGGAAAGTTTTTCGGTTTAAATCTGGGCGTAGAAGTCGTTGCCCTTGTCGTCCACCACGATGAACGCCGGGAAGTCCACGACCTCGATCTTCCAGACCGCTTCCATGCCGAGTTCCGGGTATTCCAGGAGTTCGACCTTCTTGATCGATTCCTTGGCGAGCTGCGCCGCCGCGCCGCCGATCGAGCCGAGGTAGAAGCCGCCGTACGTCTTGCAGGCTTCGGTGACCGCCTTGGAGCGGTTGCCCTTGGCCAGCATCACCATCGAGCCGCCCGCCGCCTGGAACTGATCGACGTAGGAGTCCATGCGTCCCGCCGTGGTCGGCCCGAACGAGCCGGAGGCATAGTTGGACGGGGTCTTCGCCGGGCCCGCGTAGTAGATCGGGTGGTTCTTCAGGTAGTCCGGCATCGGCTCGCCCTTGTCCAGGCGTTCCTTGATCTTGGCGTGGGCGATGTCGCGGCCGACGATGATCGTGCCGGTCAGCATGACGCGGGTCTTCACCGGGTACTTGGAGAGGGTTTTCAGGATTTCCGGCATCGGTTGGTTGAGGTCGATGCTCACCGCCTCGCCGCCCAGATTCTCGGATTTGATGTCGGGCATGTACTGCGCCGGGTTGGTCTCCAACTGCTCCAGGAAGACGCCGTCCCGGGTGATCTTGCCCAGGCATTGGCGGTCGGCGGAGCACGACACGCCGATGCCCATCGGGCAGGAGGCGCCGTGGCGCGGCAGGCGGATCACCCGCACGTCGTGGCAGAAATACTTGCCGCCGAACTGCGCGCCGATGCCGAATTCGCGGGTCATTTCGAAGACTTCGCGTTCCAGGTCGAGGTCGCGGAAGGCCTGGCCGAACTTGTTGCCGGTGGTCGGCAGGGTGTCGAAATAGTGGGTGGAGGCCAGTTTGACCGCCTTCATCGTCATTTCGGCGGTGGTGCCGCCGATGACGATCGCCAGGTGATAGGGCGGGCAGGCCGAGGTGCCCAAGGTCTTGATCTGGTCGGAGAGGAACTTGCGCAGGCTGGCCGGGTTCAGCGTCGCCTTGGTCTGCTGATAGAGGAAGGTCTTGTTGGCCGAGCCGCCGCCCTTGGCGACGAACTGGAACTTATAGGCGTCGCCCTCGGTGGCGTAGATTTCGATCTGCGCCGGCAGATTGTTGCCGGTGTTGACCTCTTCATACATGTCGAGCGCGGCGTTCTGCGAATAGCGCAGGCTCAAGTCGGTGTAGACGCGGCCCACGCCGTCGCTGATCGCGGCGGCGTCGCCGCCGCCGGTCCAGACCTGCTGGCCCTTTTTCCCCATGACGATGGCGGTGCCGGTGTCCTGGCACATCGGCAGCACCATGCCCGCCGAGACGTTGGCGTTTTTCAGCAGTTCCAGGGCGACGAAGCGGTCGTTGGCCGAGGCCTCGGGGTCGTCCATGATCTTGCGCATCTGCGCCAGATGGCCGGGGCGCAGCAGAAAGTTGATGTCCTTGAACGCCTCGTAGGTCAGAAGCTCGATCGCCTTGGGATCGACGACCAGGATTTCCTTGTCGCCCAGTTTTTCGACCTTGACGTAGTCGCCGGTGAGCTTGCGATACGGGGTATCGTCCTTGCCCAGGGGGAACATTTCGGCATAGGCGGCATCGAACGGCATGGAACAATCCTCCCTGTTTGGTTTTTGCTTCTTGGAAAAACCGCGCCGGCACAGCGCGGGGTTACTTTTCCGGAACGCGTCCAGCACCACCACCTTGCTGGCGTCGGAGGCGTCCGCCGCGCCGCTTTGCGCGCGCTTCGGCGGGGCGGGAATTTCCGGCGGGTTCGGCGGCGGGGCGTCGATCAACGGGTCGTCGTCGAGGCTGTCCTCGAAGTCGTCATCGTACTGGAACTGCAAGCCGAACTTCGCCGACGGATCGGCGAAGCCGGTGACCGCGGCGAAAGGCACCACCAGGCGCTCCCTCCGGTTGTTGAAGCTTAACGTGACGCCGAAGCTGTCCGGCGCGTCGGTGTTGACCGACAAATCCCAGTACTCGTGCTGAAGGACGATGGTGATGTCCTCGGGGTGGGATGCGGCCAGATGCGGCGGAATGCTGACCCCTTCGGCATCGGTGCGGAAGGTGATGTAGAAGTGGTGGTCGTTGGGCAGGCCGTGCAGGGCGGCGCGGGACAGGGCCTCGCGCACCACGCCGCGCAGGGCCTGTTCCACCAGGGCGCCATAATCGAAAATCGGACGTGGGTCCATGGAGCGAACGCAGCCTCGGCAAGGGACGCGGGCGGAAGACAAGGCCCGAAACGGAGCCCATATTACCCACACTCGACCGGCGAGGAAAATCCCATACGACGAAACGGATAAAAAAAATGGGGCATTTCTGTTGCTAGGAAGCCCCACTCCCCACCTGAAACCGCTCAAGGCCTCAGGAATTGAAGGTCGGTTTGGAGACCGCTTACGCGGCAGCCAGAACCGGAGCGCGATTATCGTTCGCAGCTACTAATACGGCCCGATAACGGCGGAACCATGCCGGGCACAGCTATGATCTTTACCACGCGCGTCGATCCTGTTTCGCCCCCATGGCCCCGGACCAGCCGGGATATGGTGGAGGCGCCGGGCACTGCCCCCGGGTCCGCAACGATTATTCCATCATAGGTTTAGCACCATAGTCCGTTTCCGGACCCCCCCTATATAGGGGGTTTGCGGCTCCGGGGGAAGAGGGATCCGAAAGGGGGTTCGCCCGGCGGGCGGTTGCGGCTATGCTCGCAGCCCGTTCGTCTTCGCTTTCGAGAGGTTGCCCGCCATGCCGCTTTCCCCGGAACAGGTTGCCGAAATCGCCGCCGCCCGCGCCCAGGCCAGCCAGACCGTCCGGCCGTCCGTGCCGGAGCTGGAGGAGATGCTCTATCGGGCGCTGCCGGTCCTGGACCACGGTTTCATCCGGGTGATCGACTACATGGGCAACGACGCGGCGATCGTGCAGGCGGCGCGGGTGTCCTATGGCCGGGGGACGAAGAAGGTTTCCGAGGATCGGGGGTTGATCCGCTATCTGATGCGGCATCGCCACACCACGCCGTTCGAGATGTGCGAGATCAAGTTCCACGTCAAACTGCCGATCTTCGTGGCGCGGCAGTGGATTCGCCACCGCACCGCCAGCGTCAACGAGATTTCGGCGCGCTATTCGATTCTCGACAAGGAATACTACATCCCGGCTCCCGAACAGTTGGCGGCGCAGTCGCGGGACAACCGCCAGGGGCGCGGCGCGGTGCTGGAGGGCGAGGAGGCGTCGCGGGTTCTTTCGATGCTGCGCGCCGACGCCGAGACCAACTTCGCCCACTACGAGGAAATGCTCAACGCCGACGAGGCGGGCAATCCGGTGGACCCTTCGCGCGACGGCCTGGCGCGCGAACTGGCGCGCATGGACCTGACGCTGAACACCTATACCCAATGGTATTGGAAGATCGATCTGCACAACCTGATGCACTTCCTCTCCTTGCGCGCCGACGCCCACGCGCAGTACGAAATCCGCGTCTATGCCGAGGAAATGCTGAAGGTGCTGAAGGCCTGGGTGCCCGCCACCTACGAAGCGTTCCTGGACTATCGCGTCGGCGGCGCGGCGCTGTCGGCGAAGGACCTGGCGGTGGTGCGGCGGATGATCGCGGGGGGCGAGGTGTCGCAGGCGGAAAGCGGCCTTTCCCAACGCGAATGGGGGGAGTTGATGGCGACCCTGGGGCGCGAAGGCTGAGACGGAAAGAAGGGCCGGGGGAGATAAACCGCGCCGGGGCGTAAAACCGTCGGTCCCAACACACTGCGTTCGGCCCTCGAAAATCATCTCGACAACCCGATCATCGATGCGGCTCTGGCCGCCGCGACCGACATCGCCGCCGACCGCGAGCGTCTGACCATTACAAAACCAAACCCCGGCCGATGAGGCCGGGGTATCTGAACTTTGCTTTTACAAAAAAAAGGTTCATGGCTTAACCCTGTGGTACACACCGCCGAACGTCACGTTCAGGCCACCGCACCCCATATTGTCCATCGCCACCAGCCAATCCCCCAGCAGGAACATCATGCCCCGACATATCCCCCTCTCATTGAAGGACGCCAGATTCCGCTTGACCTTCACCAAATCCTCCAGACTCCCCGTATGGGGGACATTTCCCCCATATCCCAGGGCAAACCCCTTGGCGAACAGGGTTCCCGGTGCCTTGCCTAGCCGTAGTTCTACGCTGGCCCATTGGTAATCCTTCCGCGCCTGATACTCCCACTTGCCGAGCCAATCCTCCAGGCGAGGGTTATGGATCGGTGTGCCGATCTTCAGGGACCGCGCCGCGACCCAGCCGACGCGTTCTCGGGAAACCCCATTGGCAGCCGCCGGGTCTGGACGGAATACGCAGGCCCAGCCATCGTAGACGGAGGAAACGATCACCTCGTCGCCGGGGTCGAGGCCGTCGGCGCGGCGGCAAATCGAACCGGGACAACGCCCACCTTCCCCGTCGTAAAGATGCACCTCGCCCGTCGGTGAACCGATCACCCGTGCGGGACGATAATCCACGGGGCGCGTCAGCATGCGCGAATAGAACTGGCTGGGAATCGCAGAAAAGAAATTCCACCAATCACACGCAGGTAAGGCCAAAGCCCCGGTTGTCAAAAACGGCAGCATAGCCAGGGCTAGAAAGGCGGAGCGCAGAAACATCTCGGTTCTCCGGAATAGGATCGCATCGGCATGCTGAGCGTAAGGCATGTTCGCGGCGGCGATAAGTGTCATGGATCGAACGATGTGTTGCGATTTTTCCAACCTCGGAGAAACTTAGCTTTTCCCGGCTGGTTCCTGGCAACGCCTTCGTAGAAGGATCCTCGCAGATCCACGATCGCTGCGTTCAGTGCCTTCAACTGCTCGGGCGTCGCCCGGTTGATCGCGTCGATGGTCTTGCTGCCGATCACCCCGTCGAGTTCTAGATCGACTCCCGGAACGGCCCGGTTGATCGCTCTTTGAAGCAATCTTGCAGCGTCTTGGGGCCTGTGGTTAGCCCGCATATCGAAAATCTGTTCGGCAGTCTTCTCGTCGCGGATTTCCCCCAGGCGGCCGCCATCGTAAAATTCGTTCTTATAGACGATTCGCGCCTGCTCCCTGGTGAGGTTCTTGGTCTCGACCTTCTCACCGTTGGCCCCCAGACCGCCATACTTGCCTTGATAGTCTTCGAGAAGGCCGACGGTGACGCCGTGGTTGGTCTCGACATCATCCGGGTCGTTGGAATACCCGCCTTCGCGCGGCCATAGACGATCCAGGAATCTCTCGAAGCGCTCCGACCCGGCGGGTGTGTCGGAATGGAAGGGCGGAAGCGTCTTTGTCGCCGTCTCCGGCGTTGCATCTGTCTTGGTGGTGCCGCTGTCGGCGAGGCGCAGCAGCGAGCCTCCTCCGAAGGAGGCGAACGGCGTTGGGCGTAGCGGCTCGCCGTTGGGGGCGGTCTGGGCGGGAAGCCGGATCGGCTTCACCGGCTCCGGATGTTCCTCGTTTATCCAAACCATTTTCTTGATGCCGTCCTTCCTGCTGCCCCCGAGGATTTTGTCGTTGCCGCCCGTTCCGCCGAGGAAGTCCTCGGGCAGGTTCAGGGTTTGCACGGCCGGGTTCGGCCTTCCCGCGACGATCTTTTTCAGCGTGGCGATGGTGGGGCCGCCGGGATTGAGAACGCCGTCCACCTCCAGCCCGTTGTCCGTCTGGAAGCCGCGGATCGCCTCGTCCAGGCTGTTGCTGACATAGCCGGAGGGACCATCCTTCAATGGTTTGTAATGTCCGGTACGGCCGAGGAAGGTTTCCACCTTGGCCACGTCGGCGCGGCGGTTGACCGAATTCCCCGCGCCCACCGAGCCCTTCAGTTCGAACGGGTTGTCGCCGAAGAGGTCGGCATCGGTCGCGCCGTTGCGCCACGCCTGCTGGAACGCGCCGAAGCGGTTGTCGTCCATCGCGTCGTCCACCGCCTGCGCCCGCCAGGAGCCGCCGGACGGCCCGAGGCCGGATCGCCAGGCCCGTCTGGGCTCTTCCAGGAACAGGGAACGAAAATCCGCGAGCGGCATCGCAGCCTTCTTGCCGGTTCTGAACATTCGGATGATGGAACGATCATAGAACGCCCCTCCGAAAAAAGCAAGGAGACTATTTCATAGGTAGAATAATAAACCCCTTGACACGGTTTACGCGTTTTCCGGTTTTTCCCGCGTTTTCAATACGTAAGACGTCAACTCCGGACATCTTGTCGGTGGCGGGATCAGGACTCCGCGCCGTAGAGGATGGCTCCGGCGATGGCGGCGTAGGCCTTCGCCTGCGGGCCGTCGGGGTCGGCGGCGACGATCGGGGTTCCGGCGTCGGAGGCCTGACGGATCGCCAGGGTGAGCGGTACCTCGCCGAGGAAGGGAACCTCCAGTTCCTCCGCCGCCTTGGCCGCGCCGCCGTGGTCGAAGATGTGCTCGCGGTGGCCGCAGGCCGGACACTGGTAATAGCTCATGTTCTCGATCAGGCCGAGGACCGGAACCTCGACCTTGCGGAACATCGCGATCGCCCGCCTAGCGTCGATCAGCGCCAGGTCCTGCGGCGTCGAGACGATTATCGCGCCGGACAGAGGCGCCTTCTGGCTCATCGTCAGTTGCGCGTCGCCGGTGCCGGGCGGCAGATCGACCAGCAGCACGTCCAGGGTTCCCCAATCGACGTCGCGGAACAACTGTTCGATCGCGCCCGAAACCATCGGGCCGCGCCAGATCACCGCCGCGTCGGGGGGCAGCAGAAAGCCGATGGAGATCAGCTTCAGGCCGTGCGCCTCCACCGGGCGCATCTTGCCTTCCGGGGTGGCTTCGGGGCGGATGCCTTCGCAGCCGAACAGGGTGGGGATCGACGGGCCGTAGATGTCGGCGTCCAGAACCCCCACCTTCAGCCCCTTGGCCGCCATCGCCATCGCCAGGTTGGCGGTGGTGGTGGACTTGCCGACGCCGCCCTTGCCCGAGGCGACGGCGATGATCGTGGCGATTCCGGGAAGTTCGATCCGTCCGCCGGTCGGGTGCTGGCCGATGCGCGGCGGCGGCGCGGCGGGCGCGGCGGGCTTTTCGGCGGTGAGCACGACGCTGGCGGCGGAGATTCCGGGCAGGGCCCGGATCGCCGCCTCGATCGCGGCGCGGGTGGGCTCCAGCGCGGGCGCGTCTTCGGGTCTGGCGGAAAGGGCGAGCAGAACCCGCCCGCCCGAGACGGAAAGGCCGTCGATTCGTTCCGCCGCCTTCCAGCCGGGCAGGGCGGCGGGGGCGGGCATCCCCTCCAGCAGGCGGCGGACGGTCGCGGCGTCGGCGGCGGAAGCGCCGGTTCCGGACGTTGACATGGGATCGGATTGCCCCGATATGCGGGGAAGAAAAGTTCGCCAGTTCACTTTCGTGGTGTCTCGATCATGCGGGTTTCCTGATGCGGTTCTTCGATATAAGGTGCATTTGACGCATCTGGCAAACCTGCGATTCACAATAATCAAATCCAAGAGGGGACGAACGACGATGCCCTGGAATACCGGCAACGGGAACGGGGGTGGTCCCTGGGGCGGCGGTGGCCGACCCGGGAACAACTCCAACAGCCCATGGGGAGGCCCGCGCAAGGGGCCGGGCCAGCAGGCCCCCGACCTCGAGGATCTGCTGCGCAAGGGGCAGGACCGCATGCGCGGCATGTTCCCCGGCGGCCCGCAGGGGCCGAAGGCGATCGTCCTTGGCCTGTGCGTGCTGATCGCGGTGTGGGCAAGCTCGGGCTTCTATAAGGTGCAGCCCGACGAGCAGGGCGTCGAACTGATGTTCGGCAAGTTCGTCAAGTCCACCGAACCCGGCCTGCATTACTGGTTCCCCGCTCCGGTGGGCGAGGTGGTGACGGTGGCGGTGACCAACATCCGCCAGATCAACATCGGCGCGCAGGCGGAGGAAACCTCCCGCCGCTACGTCACCGTTCGCCGCGAGACCGACGAACGGCAGATGCTGACCGCCGACCAGAACGTGGTGGACGCGGACTATACGGTGTTCTGGCGCGTCGCCAAGGCGGAGGATTACCTGTTCAACATCCGCGACCCCGAGGCGACGATCCGCCGCGCCGCCGAAAGCGCGATGCGCGAGGTGGCGGGCCGGTCCAGCCTGGATCAGCTGATGACCGACCGCAAGGAGGCGCTTCAGGCCGAGGTGACGCAGCGCTTGCAGGAATTGCTGGACTATTACGGCGCGGGGGCGGCGATCACCGGCGTCAAGCTGCTGGCGGTCGATCCGCCGAAACAGGTGATCGAGGCCTTCCACGACGTCAACAACGCCCGCCAGGATCTGGACCGGCAGCGCAACGAGGCCCTGGCCTATCGCAACGACATCCTGCCGCGCGCCAAGGGCGAGGCGGAACGGATGTTGCAGGACGCCATCGGCTACAAGGAGCGTCAGGTGCGCGACGCGCAGGGCGAGGCCGACCGCTTCAGTTCGGTTTACGACAGCTATCGCGTCGCCGAGGGCGTGACCCGTCAGCGCCTGTACCTGGAAACCATGCAGGAAGTCCTGGGCCGCGCCAACAAGGTGGTGATCGGTGACAAGTCGGGACCGGGGGTGGTGCCCTATCTGCCGCTGCCGGAAGTGCAGAAGCGCAATCCGTCCAAGGGAGGCAAGTAAAATGAACCGCCGTTATGCCTTCCTCGGCCTGGGCGCCGCCGCCCTTGTCTTCGTCGCCCTCAACTCGCTGTTCGTGGTCCACCAGACCAAGCAGGCGCTGGTGATGCAGTTCGGCGACCCGCGCGCGGTCTATCAGGAGCCCGGCCTCTACTTCAAGCTGCCGTTCATCCAGGAGGTGGCGTTCTACGAGAAGCGGGTGCTCGACCTCGATCCCGAGCCCGAGGAAATGAACCTGCGCGACCAGCGGCGGATCATCGTCGATCTGTACGCCCGCTACAAGATCGTCGATCCCTTGCAGTTCCGCAAAGCCGCCGGCAACGAGACGGTGCTGCGTCAGCGCCTGGGCCGCGAACTCAACAACGCGGTGCGGGTCGAGGTGGCCAAGGTTCTGCTGCCCGACATGCTGTCGGAAAAGCGCGCCGAGGTGATGGAAAGCATCAGCAAGGCGGTGAGCGAGCGCGAGGGCGAATTCGGCATCCAGGTGATCGACGTGCGCGTCGGTCGCACCGAACTGCCGAAGGATACCGCCGAGGCCCTCTACAACCGCATGCGCTCCGACCGTATCGCCGAAGCGGCGCGCTATCGCGCCGACGGCGCCGAGATGAAGGCGAAAATTCAGGCGGAGGCGGAACGCGACCGCACCGTGTTGTTGGCCGACGCGCGGCGCAAGGCGCAGGCCCTGCGCGGCGAGGGCGATGCGACGCGCAACGAAATCCTGGGCAAGGCCTATGGCCGCGATCCGGAATTCTTCGCCTTCTATCGCTCGATGGAGGCCTACCGCGAGGCTCTGGGGGCGGACACCACCCTGGTTCTGCCGCCGGATTCGGAGTTCTTCCGGTACTTCGAGGCGGCGCGCGGCAAGAAATAGTCTGGTGACGACGTGAACGAAAGGACGGCAATCGTGACCGATACGATGGGGAAATCGCGGGCGGTTTGGGGGTTTTCCCGTCTGCTTGGCGCGGCGTGCGCCGTGGCGCTGTTCGCCCTGGTGGCGGCGCCCCGGGCGGAGGCGCGCGGCGCCCCGGACAGCTTCGCCGATCTGGCGGAAAAGCTTCAGCCGGCGGTGGTCAACGTTTCGACCACCCATGTCGTCGAGGGCGAGGAACAGCAAACCCTCGGCCTGCCGCAGTTTCCCCCCGGCAGCCCGTTCGAGGAGTTCTTCAAGGACTACTTCGAAAAGTTCCAGAACCGGGGAGGCCAACAGCCGAAGCAGAAGACCCGGTCCTTGGGATCGGGCTTCGTGATCGATGCCAAGGGCCTGATCGTCACCAACAATCACGTCATCGACGACGCCACCGAAATCGTCGTCAGCTTCAATTCCGGGCGCGAGCTTCCGGCAAAGCTGGTGGGGCGCGATCCCAAGACCGACGTCGCCCTGCTGAAGGTGGAGAGCAAGGAGCCGCTGCCCTTCGTCGAGTTCGGCGATTCCGACCATGCGCGGGTGGGCGACTGGGTGCTCGCCATCGGCAACCCCTTCGGCCTGGGCGGATCGGTGACCGCGGGCATCGTTTCGGCGCGCGGGCGCGACATCAACGCCGGTCCCTATGACGACTTCATCCAGACCGACGCCTCGATCAATCGCGGCAACTCCGGCGGTCCGATGTTCAACATGGACGGCAAGGTGATCGGCGTGAACTCGATGATCTTTTCGCCCTCGGGCGGCAGCGTCGGCATCGGATTCGCCATCCCGGCGAAGACGGTGCAGGCGGTGATCAAGGATATCGAGGCCTTCGGTCGGGCGCGGCGCGGCTGGCTGGGGGTGACCATCCAGCACGTCTCCGACGACATCGCCGAAAGTCTGGGCATGGACCGCGCCCGGGGCGCCCTGGTGCAGGGCGTGCAGGACGGCAGTCCGGCGGCGGAGGCCGGGCTGGAGGCGGGCGACGTGATCGTCGCCTTCGACGGCAAGCCGGTGGACGAAATGCGCCGCCTGCCGCGCATCGTCGCCGAAACCGGTATCGGCAAGACGGTTTCCGTCGATTTCATCCGGGGCGGCAAGCAGATGTCCCGCAAGGTCAAGGTCGCCGAAATGGCCGAGGACACCAAGCAGGCCGCCGCCAAGCCGCAACCGCCCGAGGACAAGAAGGCTTTGGCCGGACGCGAAATTCGCAGCCTCGGGTTGTCGGTGGCGGCGCTGTCCCCGGCGTTGCGCGAAAATTTCGAGGTCGCCGACGAGGTCAAGGGCGTGGTGGTCACCTCGGTCGATCCGGGCAGCGAGGCGGCGACCAAGGGCATCCAGCCCGGCGTGGTGATCGAGGCGGTGACGCAGAATCCGGTGACCACTCCCGACGGATTGCGCGATGCGGTGAACGCGGCGCGGAAATCCGGTCGTCAGTCGGTGCTGTTGCAGGTTCGCCTGGGTGACCGCAAGCGCTTCCTGGCGCTGAAGATCGGCAAGGAGTAGGCGGGGCGGGGAATGGCGCGGGTCGATTTCTATCACTTGCAGAAATGGCCGCTGGAGCGCGCCCTTCCCGAACTGCTGGAGCGGGTTCTGGCCAAGGGTCTGAAGGCGGTGGTGGTCGCCGCCTCGGAGGACCGGGTGCGGGCCCTCGACGCCCTGCTGTGGACCTATCGCGAGGACTCCTGGCTGCCCCACGGCTCCGCCGGATGCGGCAACCACGCGGCGCAGCCGGTGTGGATCACCGACCGCGCCGAAAATCCCAACGGCGCGGAGGTGCTGGTGGTCACCGACGGCGCGGATATTCAAGACCCCGGCGGCTTTGCCCGCTGCCTGGACATTTTCGACGGCGCGGTGGAAGGCGACGTGGCGGCGGCGCGGCTTCGCTGGACGCGGGCGCGCGAGGCCGGGCACGAACTGGCCTATTGGCAGCAGGACGCCAATGGACGCTGGACGGAAAAGGCGAATTCCGCGAAAACTGAGTGAGAGGGAACGCGCCCCCGCGACCATTCCGGAAAGAAGAAGGACGCGAGGGAGGGGGAGGGGACCGCGATGTCGAGCCGCCGCGCGACATTCGAATGCCAGGTCTTGCAGTCCAAGAACTGGACGGTGATCAACCTGTACGACGACGAGGCCTCGGCGATTCGCGCCGCCGAACAGGAACTGAAGGCCCGTCGCGCCGAGGGCGTGCGGGTGATCCGCAATTGGCAGCGCGCCGACGGCGAACTGGCCGAAAAGGTGGTGTTCGAGAAGCAGGGCGACGCCAAGCCGCTGCGCGACGTCCGCATCACCCCGATCGAAACCGCCAACGCCTGCGCCGACGAGGCGGATTTCCTGTCGCCGGAGAGTCTGGCGACGATGGGGCGGCTGTTCCGCAAATATCTGGACGAGCGGCGGATCACCCCGACCGAGGTGCTGCACCTGCCGCGCGAATACCAGCGCATCTGGGACACCGAAAGCATCGTTCCGGCGGGGGTGGACCGGGTGGCGGTGGTGCAGACCAGGGGCACCGAGCGGGATTCCCGCAGCCGGGCCGAGGAAATCTATCGCGCCGTCGAGGCGATCGGCGCGCGGGCGCGGCGCTGCGAGGCGCGGCGCGGCCTCCCAAACGGGTGGACGCCACCTTCGGCGCGGTTTTGCAAGCGGCGGACGCGGTCGCCGAGGACGCGCTCGACCGCGCCTTCGCCGCCACGGCGGTTCTTGCCCGCGATCTCGTCGAATGCGGCGAGTGGATGGGCAAGCTGGACCGCCTGGGCGAATTGATCGAGGCCGAAACCGACGCCGAGGCGCTGGCGATTCTCGACGGCGTGGTCGCCCAGGTCTTCGGCAACCGCGAGGTGTTGCAGGACGCCCTGGGGCCTCGGGCCAATCTGGCGGCGGCCTGTCTGGCTCTGGTGGGGGTGCTGGAAGGCGGCAAGACGGCGGGGTTCGACCGCGCCCTGCCGCATCATCAGACCTTCGCCGCGCAACTGCGGGAAGGGAGGCTGCCGCTGTTCCGCGCCGCCCTGCTCGACCGTCTGATCCGCATGGTCTCCGGCCCCGGCGGCCTGTCGCGCAACGATCCGACCCAGGAGGCTCCGCGCTTCCGCGTCCTCGCCAACCGGCTGGTCGGGCCTTCCGAGGTTCTGGGCGGCGCCGAGATGGCGGGCGCGCTTCTCGACCGGGCGATGCAGTTCGTCGTCGAGGGCGGCGTCACCGGCCGCAAGCTGGGCCTGCAACGCCTGCTCGGGGCGCTGGAGTCCCCGGTGCGACGACTTTGCCTGCTGCGAGTCCTGGACGAATCGCTGAAGCGCGAGCCGGAGGTGCGCGTCGCGGCGTTCGATGCGATGCGCGCGATCGTTGCCGAAGCCGCGACCGTCTCCGATCTTGCCGAAAAGACCGCCGATCCGGTCAAGCCGCTGACCGCCGCGGTCGATCTGAGTCGCTGGCTCGCCGCCGCCTATCCGGCGAAGGCGGTCGCGCCCCTGCGCAAACGTCTGGACGAACTGTCGGCGCGCTTCCTGGTGACCGAACGGGTGATCGAGCGGGTGGACCGCGCCGACCTGCCCCTGCCGCGCCGCGCCGTCCTGCTGCTCAACTTCCTGCTCTCCGGCGTATTGACCGAGGGTAAGGCCTCGACCCTGGCGCGGGACCGCATCCGCGAACACCTGAAGCGCCCGGATTTCGTCGAAACCTTCGCGGCCGACTGCCCCGGTCCGGCGGAGGCGGAAACCAAACTGCGCGAATTCCACGCCCTGCTGACGCGGGCGGGGCTTTCCGTTCACTCGTGAAGGATGCGCCGATGCTGGTTGCGGTGGTTCTGGTCCTGTCGGTCTGCCTGTGCGGCGGCGCGGTCCTGGCGGTGCGCTATTTCCCCGACCGCCGCGCCATGCCCGCCAGCCCCGACGTCGCCCGCCTGCTGGCCGACATCCGCGCCCGCAAGCTGTTCGGCGCGGACCGATGCGACGACCCGGGGCTGCGCGCCCTGGCCGCGACCTATGGCTTCCGCGTCGTCGATCGCGACGGCACCATCCTGAAACTCCGTCGCGATACCTGGGTCAAATTCAAGTCGCTGAGCGCGGGCGGGCGTCTGCTGGGGGCGGTCCTTTTCCCGCTGTCGATCAGCTTCGCCGCCGGACTGATGCTCGGCCTGTGGTGGCGGCGCGGCTTCGACGAACTGATCCACCTCGACCCGGTGGTGCGCTAGAGCATATTCCGGTCAAATGGACTCGCCTGCGTCGCCCTGCTGCAAGGTGGTCCGACAGGCGCGGCGCGCGGCGCGATGCAGGGACATCGCGCAAGCGGCGCAACGCAGCGGACACCCGCCGCAGGGCGACCCGAAGGGCCGGGCCTCTTTGCGGCGTGGCGGCGTCGAGAGCCTCGCCCGTAGTCCCCGCTACGGGCTTCGCCCCTCTCCTGGCCACGATGCAAAGCCGCTCCGGCGCAGGTGGCTCCACTTGAGCGGAATATGCTCTAGCAGGGTGCGGAAAAAGCCCACGAGCGCCGCCGTTCGATAGAGCAGATTCCGATTTCACGGCTTTCCCAGTTCCGGGCGTTCCAGCCAGCGCAACAGGGCGAGGACGCGTTCGGCCCGCGCGGTGAGTTCCGCCATCGGCGCGGAAGAGGCGCGCAGGTCGCGCACCCGGTTTTCCCATTCCCGGATCATGTCGCGGGGCGCGTCGGGGCGGGCGCGGCGTCCGGTCAGCGCGCCGATGGTGCGGTTGTAGGCGGGATGGAGTTCCGAGGGGAAGCCGATCAAGAGGTAGTCGTCGAGGTCGAGGCCGCCGTCGAGGTAAAGCTCGAAGGCCAGTGCGGCCAGACCGCGCGGGCTGATTTCGCGGATCGGATGGGCGGCGGGCGGCGGCGGCAAGGAGGTCAGCGGCGGCGCGGTGAAGGGCTCGTCGTCATCCCGCTGCGTCAGCAGCAGCGGGATCGGGCGGAGCGGGCGATCGGCGTGGAAGGTGGAAAGCGGCTTGTTCATGACGGTCCGTTGGCTGCCAAGCTTGAACCCCATGCAGCCGCCGTGCCTTAACGAATCGTTAAGAATCAAGGCGTTATCGCAACCCTTGATGGGTAAAAGTTGCCGGTTGGGCAAATTATTCCGGGTGTTCCCGGCGTGCCCGGCCAAGCCAGGCGGCGCCGCGCACGCCGCTGGAATCGCCGAACCGGGGCGGCGACAGGCGGGTATCGACGCGGTCGGAGAAGACATGGCGCGGCCACAGGGCGGGGACGCGGTCGTAGAGCGCGGCCAGGTTGGACATGCCGCCGCCGAGGACGACGATCGCGGGGTCGAGGATGTCGATCACCATCGCGGTGGCGCGCGCCAGCCGGTCGATGTAGCGGTCCAGCGCGGCGGCGGCGATGGCGTCGCCCGCGTCCGCCCGCGCCGCGATCTCGGCGGGCGGGATGTCGGGGCCGCCGTGGACACGGAAGTCGCGGACGAATCCGGGGCCGTACAGGAAGGTTTCGATGCAGCCCGCGCGTCCGCAATAGCAGGCGGGGCCGGGGCGTTCGGCGTCGGCGGGCCAGGGCAGGGGGCAGTGCCCCCATTCCCCGGCGATGGCGTTGGGCCCGGCGAGGAGGCGTCCGTTCGCCACGATGCCGCTGCCGACTCCGGTGCCGAGGATCACCCCCCACACCGAGGACGCGCCCGCGCCCGCGCCGTCGGTGGCCTCCGACAGGGCGAAGCAGTCGGCGTCGTTGGCGATCGCCACGGCGCGCTCCAGCGCCGCTTCGACGTCGGCTTGCAGCGGACGGCCGATCAGCCAGGTGGAATTGGCGTTCTTCACCAGACCGCTGGCGGGAGAGATCGCGCCGGGGATGCCGATGCCGACGCTGCCCGCCGGGCCGAAGGCGGCCTCCGCCCGCTCCACCATGTCGCGCAACAGGCGGACGGTAGCGTCGTAGTCGCCCACCGCCGAGGCCACCCGCCAGCGGTCGAGAACCGCGCCCGACGGCGACAGGACGATCGCCTCGGTCTTGGTGCCGCCCAGATCGATGCCGATCGCCGGGGCGGGTTTTTCCGCATCCTCCGGGTTGTCAAGCCGGGCGTCGGCGCTCAAACTGATGCCTCGCGGCAGCGCCGCCGCGCCTTCGGAGATCGGTTTTCCCATGTTGCGTCCCCACCTTCTGGAGTTCCCCATTCCGGTCCTGCGCACCGGCGAGGTGCGCGAGGTCGCACCCGGCGTTCACTGGCTGCGGATGCGCCTGCCCTATCGCCTGAATCACGTCAATCTTTGGCTGCTCGAGGACGGAGAGGGCCTGTCCATCGTCGATGTCGGCATGAACATGCCGGAAACCCGGGAAACCTGGCAAGCGGTGCTGTCCGGTTCGTTCGCTTTCCGGCCGATCCGCCGGGTGATCGGCACCCATTACCATTCCGATCATATCGGTTTGGCCGCCTGGATGTGCGAAACCTACGAGGCGCCGTTCTTCGCCAGCCACATCGAATGGTGCATGGCGCGCAGCCTGGGAATCGACCGCACCCAGTCGCTTCTGGACGCGCAGCAGGATTTCTATCGCTCCCTCGGTTATGACGCGGAGCAACTGGCGCGCCTGGGCGCGGCGGGCAACGCCTATGCGGCGAAGGTGATTCCGGTGCCGCCGGTGATGCGCCGCCTGCGCCACGGCGACGTTCTGCCGATCGGCGGACGGGAGTGGCGGGTGATCACCGCCGCCGGACATTCGCCGGAGATGGTCTGCCTGTACGCGGCGGAGCTTGGTCTTCTGGTCGCGGGCGATCATCTGCTGCCGTCGATCACCCCCAACGTCAGCATCTATCCGGCGGAGCCGGAGGGCGATCCCCTGGGGGACTATTTGGGCAGCTTCGCGCCGTTCCTCGCCCTGCCGGAGGATACGTTGGTTCTGCCCTCGCACGGGCGGCCGTTTCGCGGCCTGCACCGGCGCATCCGCCAGATCGAGGCGCATCACGCCGACCGCCTGGAGAAGGTGGTGGCGGCCTGCGCGTCGCCGAAGAGCATCGTCGAAATACTGGGGGTGCTGTTCGACGCCGAACTCAACGACCACGAACGGGTGATCGCCTCGGGCGAGGCGCTGGCGCACGTGCGCTATCTGCAACGCCGCGGACGCCTGACCGAAAGCCTCGATGCCGGGGTTCTGCGCTTCACCGCAGTGTAGACGTCTATTCGGCGACGGCGCGCATCGCCGCGGGCGGGGCGCAATAGATGCCGTGCAGGGTGCGAATCACCTCGGTCGCCTCGTCGCCGTCGAGCGAGTAATAGATCGTCTGCGCGACGCGGCGGGTGCGCACCAGTTCGTCGCGGCGCAACCGCGCCAAGTGCTGGGAGAGGGCCGATTGGCTCAACCCCACCAGACGTTCCAATTCTCCGACCGAGCGTTCGCCGCCTTGCAGCTGGCAGAGGATGAGCAGGCGATGCTCGTTGCTCATCGCCTTCAAGAGGGCGCTGGCGCGGCGGGCGTTCTGTTGCAGAAGTTCGATGTCCATGTTCGATCCGCTGGTCCGTCCTCTCCCCCTCCCCAGGGTGATTGCGAACGATTCTTCCTGCTAAATTGCGGAACGTCAAGCGGGCTTGCCGGTTCGCGTTCCGGAGACCAGACACATCAGGGCGGGGACGACCAGAAGAGTCAGGAAGGTGGACAGCGCCAGACCGCCCAGGACCACCGCCCCCAGGCCGCGATAAAGCTCGGTTCCCGCGCCGGGAAACAGGACCAGCGGCGCCATGCCGAACAGGCTGGTCAGGGTGGACATGAAGATCGGACGAACCCGGGAACGCGACGCCAGAGCCACCGCCCGGCGCATCTCCAGCCCTTCCTTGCGGCTCAGGAACAGCGACTGGTCCACCAGAAGGATGGCGTTGTTGACGACGGTGCCGATCAGGATGACGAACCCCAGCATGGTCAGCATGTCCAACGGCGTGTAGACGAACAGGTTCAAAAGACCCAGGCAGACCAGCGCTCCCGCCGAGGCCATCGGCATGGTGATCATGATGATCAGCGGATAGAGCAGGCTTTCGAACAGCACCGCCATGATCAGATAGACCACGCCGCCGGCGATCAGAAGTTGCCAGATCAGTTCGGACCATGTCGCCGCCAGCTTGCCGGCGACGCCGCTGACCTCGATGCGGATGCCGTCGGGCAGGCCCTCGCGGATCGCCGGGTCCACCACCTCGGCTCGCAGGCGCTCGATCGCCGATTGCAGGGCGACGCTGTTCGGCGGGCGCAGTTGCAGGGTGATGGTGCGCCTTCCCTCGGTGTGGCGGATTTCGGTGGGGCCTTCGGTGACCTCGACCTCCGACAGGCTGGCCGCCCGCACCACGGTGCCGTCGGCGGTGACCACCGGCAGCTTGGCGATGTCCTGGGTGGCGTCGTGGACGTTGTCCCGCCCCTTCAGGGTCAGGTCGATGCGCTGGTTGGCGACGTTGATTTCCAGCACCCGCATGCCGTCGTTGAAGACGTCGATGGAGCGGGCGAAGTCGCTGGCGCTGACCCCGGCGTCGCGCAGGCGCACCGGATCGGGGGTCAGCCGCACCTCGGGCGCGCCCAGCTCCAGCCCCGGACGGGGCTGCATCTGATATCCGGCGCGGCGCGGAAAGACCCTTTCCAGGGTGGCGTTGACCCGCCGGGCGACGGCGGCGACGTCTTCCATGTCGTCGCCCGAAATGTCGATATCGATCGACCGGCCGCTGCCGGAGCGGCGGCTGAACAGCGACGGCTGGGTCATGTAGCCGTAGGTTCCCGGTTCGTCGAAGATCGGCGCCTGCATCAGGGGGATGAGTTCGGCGACGCGGGTGGGGTCGGCGGCGGTGGCGGAAACCTCGATATAGCCGCTTTCGTAGGCGCGGAACGAAAAGTTGTCGATCCGCGGCGGCGCGCCGCGCGCGGAATCGCCTGGGCCCCACAAGGGGCGCACCGCGTTTTCGATGCGTTCGGCGGTGGACTCGGTGGTGGTCAGGTTGTAGCCGGGCGGCGGACGCACCGAACCGAACGCCATGTTGCGGTTGCCCTCGGGCAGGTATTCCAGCTTGGGGAGCAGGGGAAAGGTCAGCGCCAGACAGGCCGCGGTGATGCCGCCGACGGCGATCAGCGCGGATTTGCGGTCGGCGGTGATGCGGGCCAACGCCCCCTCCAGCGCCGCCGAGAAGGCTCGGGCGACGCCGTCCAACAAAGGCAGGGCCAGCGGCGCGCGGTCGCCGACGCGCGGCCCCAGCAGGCGACGCGCCAGCACCGGCACCACGGTGATCGCGACCAGCATCGACAGGGCGATGGAGACCGAAATCGCCACCGCGATGTCGCGGAACATCTGTCCGGTTTCCTGCTTCATCAGCAAAAGCGGCACGAACACCACGATCTTCGTCAGCGACGAGGCGAGGACCGCCCCCCACACCTGGCGCGCCCCGGCCTCCGCCGCGCGGGCGCGCGAAAGCCCCTGTTCGCGATACCGATAGATGTTTTCCAGCACCACGATGGCGGCGTCCACCACCATGCCGACGGCGAACGACAGTCCGGCCATGGAAATCACGTTGATGGTGCGGCCGAGCAGGGTCATGCCGACGAAGGTGCCGATGGTCGAGATCGGGATGGCGAGCGAAATCACCAGGGTGGCGCGCGCCGAGCGCAGAAAGGCGAACAGCACCAGCGCCGCCAGGGTGCCGCCGACATAGATGTTCTGCACCACTAGGTCGATCGCCTGGCGGACATAGTCGGTCTGATCATAGACGATGCGCAGGCGCAGGCCCTCGCGCGGCAGCAGGGTGGCGTTCATCTCGTCGATTTCGGCCCGCACCTTGTCCATCGCGGTCATGATGTTGGTGTCGGTTTCCGCCATCAGGGAGAAACTGATCGCCGGTTCGCCCATGCTGCGCAGCACCATGGTCGGGCGCTTGTGACCGAAGACGATCTCGGCGACGTCGCCGACGGTGACCCGCGCGGTGCGGTCCCCGGCGGCGTCGCGTTCGCTGCGCAACAGGACCGCCGCGACCCGTTCCGGCGTCACCAGATTGCCGTCCACCCGCACCAGATAGCGGCGTTTGCCGTCGTTGACGAATCCCGCGCTGGTGGCGACGTCGGCGGCGCGCAACGCCGCCACCACGTCGGATACGGTCAGACGATAGGCGGCCAGCCGCGTCGGATCGACGATCACCTGCAATTCGCTTTCGCTGCCGCCGTAGACCCGCACCGTGGGAACCCCGGGGATTCGTTCCAGCCGGTCGGCGATGACGTTTTCGGCGAAGTCGCCGTAGGTGTGGGTGGGCGCGGGTTGCCGGGCAGGCGTTCCAGGATCAGGGAACCGATCGGCGTGTCCTCGGAGCCGGAGGTTTCGAGGGTCGGTTCGTCGACTTCCTCGGGATAGCCGGAAATCCGGTTCAGCCGGTTCGAGACCAGCAGCATCGCCTTGTCCATGTTGGTGCCGATGGCGAATTCCAGGGTGACCGAGGCGCTGCCGCGCCGCGCCGACGATTCCATGGACTGCAATCCGCTGAGCCCCTTGAGGACGTCCTCCTGGCGGGAGATGATCTCCCGCTCGACGTCGGCGGGGGCGGCGCCGCCCCACGAGGTGCTGACGGAGATCACCGGGCGGCGCACGTCGGGGATCAGTTGGATCGGAATCGTCATCAGTCCGACGATGCCGAACAGAACGACGCTCATCACCAGCGCCATGACCACCATCGGGCGGCGCAGGGAGGCGCGGACCAGATCCATCAGCGCGGCTCCTGGTATTTCAGCGGCGTGCCGGGAGCCAGCCGTTCGTTGCCGCGCACCACCGCCAGATCGCCCTCGGCCAGGCCGTCGATCACCGCGAAGCGCCCGCCCAGCGACGCTCCCAGGGTGACGGAACGCGCCGCCGCGCCCTCGGGGGTGGCGATCATCACCTGGGTCTTGCCGTCGCGGCGGATCACCGCGTCCTTGGACACCGACAGGATTTCGCGCTGCCGTCCGGAGGGAAAGGCGATCTTCACCGCGCGGTTGGTCGCCAGGGCATGGGTCACCGCGCCGGGGGGCAGGGCGATGCGCATCAGCCGGGTGCGGGTGCGCGGGTTCTCGCGCGGCAGAACCGCGCGCACCGTGCCTGCGATCTTGCGGGTTTCGGTGATTTCGACCTCGATATCGCGCCCCGCCGGGTTGAAGTGGAGCAGCAGGTCGGCGGGAACGTCCGCCTCGACCTCGATGTCGCGGTCGTTGATCAGGGCGAAGACCGCTTCCCCCTTGGCGACGTAGGCGCCGATATCGACGCGGCGTTCGATGACGACGCCGTCGTAAGGGGCGGCCAATGCCGCGTTGACGAGGTCGCGTTCGGCCAGCTTGCGGTTCGCCAGGGCGATCCGGCGGGAGGCGTCGGCGGCCTCGGCGGCGGCCTCCAGCCTTGCCACGTCCTGGTGTTTGTCCTCGTAGCGCGAGGGGGTGAAGGCGGCGGAATTCTTCAGCTTTTCCATCCGCTCCAGTTCGCTTTTGGCGATCCTGGCGGAGGCCCTCGCCTCGATCACCTGGGCGGCGCGGGCGGCTTCCTCGGCGCGGGCGACGTCGGCCTTCAGGCGCAACGGCACCGGATCGATCTCCAGAAGCGGTGCGCCCGCCTTCACCCGGTCCCCGACCTCGGCGCGGATCGCGGTGACCACGCCCGCCACCTCGATCGCGATCGGTCCCTCGCGCAGGGCGACGACCCGCCCGAGCAGGGGGACCGTCTCGTCCGAGGCGACGCGCCGTACCGCATCGACCGACACCTGCACCGATGCCTTCTTCGCGGGAGTCGCCGCCTCGGCGGCGGCGGCGGGCGTCGCGGCGGCAAGGCCCAGGAACAGGCAGCACAGATACGGCACCGGCGTCACGGCGGACTCTCCTGAGGATGGAAGGGCGATTTATTATAGTGTAACTCGTGAAAAAATCCAGCCCTGTTTTCCATCGTGGAGCCAGCGACGGCAGCCGCTTCCCCGGTTGTCGAAGACGGCGCTTCGGCGTAAAGTACCGACCTTGGTTTCGGGCGGCGGCGCGCCGCCCGAGCCGTTTTTGCCGCAACCGGAAACGAGAGAGTCTCCATGGCCGATACGCCCGTGGTTCCCGACGAGCCCGCCGACGTCGCGAGTCTGAGCTTCGAGGAGGCGATGGCCGGTCTGGAAACCATCGTGCGCCGCCTGGAATCCGGCGAGGTCGAGCTGGACGCCGCGGTCGGCGCGTTCGAGCGCGGCGTTCTGCTGAAGCGGCATTGCGAAAGGAAGCTCGCCGAGGCGCGCGAACGGGTCGATCAGATCACCCGCGCCCCGGACGGTACGCCGGGACTCTCGCCGTTGCCGGATATGGAATAGGGGAACAGGCGTGAACACTCCCGATGGCGTTGCCGCGTTCCGCGCCGCGCTGGAAGACGCGGCGACCCGCGTCGCCGAGGAACTGGACCGCCTGCTGCCGCTTTCCGGCGCGCCGGAGGACCGGGTGGTGGAGGCGATGCGCTATGCCTGCCTGAACGGCGGCAAGCGGATGCGTCCGTTCTTCACCCTGCAATCGGCGGCGCTGTTCCATGTCGATCCCCGCTCGGCGGCGCGGGCGGCGGCGGCGATCGAGATGCTGCACTGCTATTCCCTGGTCCACGACGACCTTCCGGCGATGGACGACGACGACCTCCGTCGCGGTCTGCCCACGGTGCACCGCCGCTTCGACGAGGCGACGGCGATTCTGGCGGGCGACGCCCTGCTGACCGCCGCCCTGGGCGCGATGGCCGATCCGGAGGTTCACGCCGATCCGGCGGTGCGGTGCGATCTGGTGGCGCGGCTGGCCCAGGCCTCCGGCGCGCACGGCATGGTCGGCGGCCAGATGCTCGACCTTCTGGCCGAGCACCGGGATCTCGATCTGCCCGCGATCACCCGCCTGCAACGGATGAAGACCGGCTGCCTGATCGTCTTTTCCTGCGAATGCGGCGCGATCCTGGGCCGCGCCGCGCCGCGCTTGCGCCATGCCCTGGTCGCCTATGCGCAGAACGTCGGGCTGGCCTTCCAGATCGCCGACGATCTTTTGGACGTCGAGGCCTCGGCCGAGGAAATCGGCAAGGCCACGGCGAAGGACGCGGCGCGCGGCAAGGCCAGCTTCGTCACCCTGATGGGGGCGGACCGCGCCCGCGATCAGGCGCGGCTGCTGGTCGATCAGGCGATCCAGCATCTGGAACCGTTCGAAGGCCGCGCCGCCTCCCTGGCGGCGGCGGCGCGCTATGTGGTGGACCGCCGTCGCTGACGGCTGAAGACGATGGGAGAAGCTCGCGTGGCGAAGGGGAAGGAACCCGCCCGGAAGACCCCGGTTCTCGATGCCGTGAATTCGGTGGCGGACCTGCGCGCCCTGCCCGAGGAGCGGCTGCCCGCTCTGGCCGACGACGTGCGCGCCGCGATGGTCGAGGCGGTCTCCATCACCGGCGGCCACCTGGGCGCGGGACTGGGCGTGGTCGAGTTGACGGTGGCGCTGCATTACGTCTTCGACACCCCCGAGGATCGCCTGATCTGGGACGTCGGGCATCAGTGCTATCCGCACAAGATCCTGACCGGGCGGCGCGACCGGATGCACCGCATCCGCCAGAAGGACGGGCTGTCCGGCTTCACCAAGCGCGAGGAATCCCCCTTCGATCCGTTCGGCGCGGGGCACAGTTCGACCTCGATCTCCGCCGGGCTGGGGATGGCGGTGGCGCGCGACCTGAAGCACGAAAAACGCGCCGTGATCTGCGTCATCGGCGACGGCGCGATGAGCGCGGGCATGGCCTACGAGGCGTTGAACAACGCCGGATCGACCAATTCCCGCCTGATCGTCATCCTCAACGACAACGACATGTCGATCGCGCCGCCGGTCGGCGCGATGAGTTCCTATCTGTCGCGCCTTCTCTCCTCGCAGTCGTACCACGCGATCCGCAGCGCGATGAAGGACGTCGCCGCGCTGTTTCCCGCCGCCGTCGAGCGCGCCGCCCGCAAGGCCGAGGAATACGCCCGCACCCTGGTTACCGGCGGCACCCTGTTCGAGGAAATGGGCTTCCACTACGTCGGCCCGGTGGACGGCCACCGCCTGGACCATCTGGTGCCGGTGCTAAAAAACGTCCGCGACGCCAAGGCCAGCCGCCCGGTTCTGGTTCACGTGGTGACGCAGAAGGGGCGCGGCTACGGTCCCGCCGAACGCGCCGCCGACAAGTACCACGGGGTTTCCTGCTTCGACGTCGAAACCGGCGCGCAGGCGGTTTCCAAGGGCAACGGTCCGTCGTTCACCGAGGTCTTTTCCGCCGCCCTGATCCGCGCCGCCGCCGACGATCCGAAAATCGTCGCCGCCACCGCCGCGATGGCCGCCGGAAACGGCCTGGACGCCTTCGCCCAGGCGCATCCGGAACGGATGTTCGATGTCGGCATCGCCGAACAGCACGCCGTCACCTTCGCCGCCGGTCTGGCGGCGGAAGGACTGCGTCCCTTCGTCGCGATCTATTCCACCTTTCTGCAACGCGCCTTCGATCAGGTGGCGCACGACGTCGCCTTGCAGAACCTGCCGGTGCGCTTCATCGTCGATCGCGCCGGGTTCGTCGGCGCCGACGGCGCCACCCACCAGGGGGCGTATGACCTCGCCCTTCTCTCCTGCCTGCCCAACATGGTGGTGATGGCCCCCGCCGACGAGGCGGAACTGGCGCGCATGGTGGCCACCGCCGCGTTTCACGATTCCGGCCCCTGCGCTATCCGCTTCCCGCGCGGCTGCGGTCGGGGCGAGCCGGTGCCCGACGCGCCGGAGGTTCTGGAGATCGGGCGCGGACGCATCCTGCGCCGGGGCCGCGACGCGGCGATCCTTTCCCTCGGCACCCGCCTGGGCGACGCGCTGAAGGCGGCCGAGGCACTGGAGGCTGAGGGATGTTCCGTCACCGTCGCCGACGCCCGCTTCGCCAAGCCCCTGGATACCGCGCTGATCGACGATCTGGCCCGCCGCCATGCCGCCCTGATCGTCGTCGAGGAAGGCTCGGTCGGCGGCTTCGGCGCGCAGGTTCTGGACCATCTGGCGAATTCCGGCGGACTCGACGGCGGACCGAAAATCCGCTGCCTGCATATCCCCGACGCCACCTTCGAACAGGATACCCAGGCCGGACAGGTCAAGGACGCGGGCTTGGATGCAGCAGGCATCGCGGCGGCGGTGCGCGGCGTCCTGGGCCGGTAGGGAAAACCAGGCCGGGGCGCTGCCCCGGGCCCCGCACAGGGTCTTGGACCCTGTGTACCCATTCTTGGGTGTTTGCGCGCAGCGCGATAAAACCATCACGCTGCGTGAGGGTCGATAGCCGCTTCGCGGCGAAAAAATGGAATGGGGTGCGCGAGGGGTCCGAGACCCCTCGCAACGTTTTTTCCCTTTTCGGGGTCCGGGCAGCGCCCGGCCGAGTTCTACGGAGAACACATGAGCGAGCGGGCGGATCAGGCGTTGGTGGCGCGGGGGTTGGCGGTCAGCCGGGCGCGGGCGCGGATGCTGATCGAGGCGGGGGCGGTGTTCGTCAACGGCGCGGTTCTGGACAAGGCCTCGCGCGGCGTGGCGGCGGATGACCGGCTGGAGGTTCGGGGCGAGCCCCTGCCCTGGGTGTCGCGCGGCGGGCTGAAGCTGGCGCACGGGTTGGCGCATTTCGGTTACGATGCGGCGGGGCGGGTGTGCCTGGACGTGGGGGCGTCCACCGGCGGCTTTACCCAGGTGTTGCTCCAGGCCGGGGCGGCGCGGGTTTATGCGGTGGACGTGGGGCACGGTCAGTTGGCGGAAAGCCTGAGGGCCGATCCGCGCGTGGTGTCGCGGGAAGGGGTGAACGCGCGTCATTTGTCGGCGGCGGAGGTTCCCGAGCCGGTCGGCGCGGTGGTCTGCGACGCCAGCTTTATTTCCCTGCAAACCGTTTTGGCGGCGCCGTTGTCCCTGGCGGCGGCGGGGGCCTGGGCGATCGTTCTGGTCAAGCCGCAGTTCCAGGCGGGGCCGAAGGACGTGGGCAAGGGCGGCGTGGTCAAGGACGAGGCGGTGCGGGCGCGCGTCTGCGCCGAGGCGGCGGACTGGTTCGCGGCGCGGGGCTGGACGGTGGACGGCATCGTCGAAAGCCCGGTCCTGGGGCCGGAGGGCAACGTCGAATTCCTGCTTGGCGCGCGGCTTACCGCACCGTGATCGGCGGCAGGATCGCCGCGCCGCGATCCAGGCCGAGGCCGGTCCAGGCGCGTAAGCTGGCGAGCGGCTCGGGGAGGGGGGCGGCGACGTGCGCGGTCATTTGCGCGATCGGGTTTCCCGCTTCGCCGGAGAAGAGGTCGATGAGGCTTTCCGACAGGGACTTCGGGCGCGGGAAGGACAGCACCGCCGGAATCTGGTCGGCGGGTATTCCCGCCGCGCGCTTGGCATAGGCGAGGGCCTTGACCAAGCCGCCGGTATCGTCCACCAGCCCCAGTTCCCTGGCCTTGCGACCGCTGAAGACGCGACCGCGCGCCGCCTTGTCCATCGCCTCGGGCGACAGCTTGCGCGCTTCGGCGACCTTGGCGGTGAAGTCGGCGTAGGCGACGTCCACCACCGCTTCCAGGCGGGCGCGTTCGGCGGGGGAGAATCCCCGGTTGGGCGACCACATCGCGGCGGTTTCCCCGGTTTTCAGGGCCTGCCAGCGCACCCCCAGCTTCGCCCAGGCCTCCTCCAGCACCACCTTGCCGGCGATCACCCCGATCGACCCGGTGATGGTGGCGTCCTCGGCGATGATGGTTTCCGCCGCCGAGGCGACGAAATAGCCGCCGGAGGCGGCGACGTCGCCCATCGAGGCGATCACCGGGATGCCGCCCTTGCGCGCCGCCACGACCGCCTGACGGATGGTGTCGGAGGCGGCATAGTCGCCGCCGGGGCTGTCCAGGCGCAGGACGATGGCGCGCACGTCCTTGGTTTGCGCCGCCTCGCGGATGGCGCGGGCGACGGTGGTCGCGCCGATGGTGGCGCGGTCCGACATCGGCCCGTCGTCGGTTTCCCCGGCGACGATCTGGCCGGAGGCCTGGACCAGGGCGATCTTGATCGAGGTGTCCGGGGTTTCGAGGGTGGCGGCATAGGCTTCCGCCAGGATTCCCTTGCCGGGGAAGGCGGATTTCACCGCCGCCTGGAAATCGCCGCGATAGCCCAGCCGGTCGATCAGGCCCGCGTCCTTCGCCTCGGCGGCGAACAGCGGTCCCTTGCGGGCAAGGCCGTCCACCGTCGCGGGGGAAAGGCCGCGCGACGCGGCGATGCTTTCGTTCAGCGCCGCCGCGACGTCGCCGATCAGGGCGGAGAGGTTGTCGCGCACCGGCGCCGACATTTCGTCGCGGGTCAGGAAGTCCATCGCGCTTTTGTATTCGTGGCGCTGCACGATATCCGCCCGGATGCCGTAATCCGCCAGTCCCTTGCGCAGGAAGGGCGCTTCCAGCATCAGGCCGCGCAGGCTGACCAGTCCGGAGGGTTGCAGCCAGACCTCCTGGAAGGCGGTGGCCAGCGCCACCGCGCCCGGTCCGCCGTCGAGGGACTCGGAATGAATCAGGGTCTTCTTGCCGACCTTCTTGAAGTCGGCGATGGCGTCGGCGAGTTCGCGGGCGGCGGCGGGCGGCAATTGGGCGCTGCCGATATGGGCGGCGACGCCCGCGATCTTCGGGTCGGCGGCGCCCCGGCGCAGCGCGGCGACGAGGTCGGAGAGGACGTAGGCCTTGCCCCGCGACAGCGCGGCGAAGGCGTTTCGCGGCGGCTGGGCGACGAGGCCCCGGTCGAAGTCGAGCAGCAGATAGTCGCCCTTGCTCACCGAGACCTTGGACGGTTCGGAGGAACGCACGGCGAGGATCGCGGCGATCGTCGCGACGCAGGCCATGGCGCCGATCAGGGCCAGGACCACCACCAGCCAGCGGGCAATCGTGCGCATCTTCCGTCTCTTCCTTTCCGGGCGGCGGGGTGCCGCGCCCTTGTCAACCGCGTCCGAGAGTCACCGGCAGTCCGGCGTCGATCCAGGCGACGATGCCGCCCGCGAGATTGTATGCCCCGGTCGCGCCGCGCGCGGCAAGGGCGGCGGCGACCCGCGCCGAGCGGACGCCCGAATGGCAGATCACCACGACCTTTTGTGCACCGAAATCCGGGTACGCGTCCACGCCAACCTGCGACATCGGCAGAAGACGCGCCCCCGCGATCGCGGCTTCGGCGGTTTCGTCGGCTTCGCGCACGTCGATCAACGCCGCCTCGCCGGTTTGCAACCAGGCATGGGCGGTACGGGCATCGACCGTGGCGACCGGACTCCGGCGGAAGAACATCGGCGCGGTCCTTAGGCGAAGCCGCCGCATTGACCGCGATGGCGCAGCAGATGATCGGCAAGGACGCAGGCGAGCATCGCCTCGGCCACCGGTACGGCGCGGATGCCGACGCAGGGGTCGTGGCGGCCCTTGGTCAGGACCTCGACCGCCTCGCCCGCCAGGTTGACGCTTTTTCGCGGGATCAGGATCGAACTGGTCGGCTTCACCGCGATTCGAGCGACGATCGGCTGGCCGGTGGAAATGCCGCCCAGGATGCCGCCCGCGCGGTTGGAGAGGAACCGCACCCCGCCCCGACCGTCGGGCTCCATTTCGTCGGCGTTGTCCTCGCCGTGCAGCAGGGCGGCGCCGAGGCCTTCGCCGATTTCCACCGATTTCACCGCGTTGATGCTCATCAGCGCCTTGGCGATGTCGGCGTCCAGCTTGTCGTAGACCGGCTCGCCCAGGCCCGGCGGCACGCCCTCGGCGGTCACTTCGACAAGCGCGCCGATCGAGGAACCGCGCTTGCGGATGGCGTCCAGTTCCACCGCCCACAGGGCGGCGGTTTCGGCATCGGGACAGAAGAAGTCGTTGGCCGCCGCCTCCGCCCAGTTCCAGCGGGCGCGGTCGATGGCGTGGCCGCCCATCGCGGTCATCGCACCGCGAATCACGACGCCGCCCGGAATCAGGGCGTTCAGGACCGTGCGCGCGATCGCTCCGGCGGCGACCCGCATCGCGGTTTCCCGCGCCGAGGACCGCCCGCCGCCGCGCGGATCGCGGATGCCGTACTTCGCCTGATAGGCATAGTCGGCGTGGCCGGGGCGGAAGGACTGGGCGATGTCGCCGTAGTCCTTGGATCGCTGGTCGGTGTTTTCGATCAAAAGGCCGATCGGCGTGCCGGTGGTCCGGCCTTCGTAGACGCCGGAGAGAATCTTGACCGCGTCGGGTTCTTGCCGCTGGGTGGTGTGGCGCGATTGGCCGGGTCGCCGCTTGTCGAGGAAGGGCTGAATGTCCGCTTCCGACAGCGGGATTCCGGGCGGCGCGCCGTCCACCACGCAGCCGATCGCGGGACCGTGGCTTTCGCCGAAGGTGGTGAAACGGAACGCGGCGCCGAATGCGTTGCCGGCCATGGGAGTGGTCTCCGATCGGGCGGGGCGTCGCCCGGTCGGGTGACGCCCCTTTCAGGGGTTGGCGCGGGAATCAGGATTCCGCGAAGGACTTCATCAGTTCGGCGTTTTCCGCCGCGCTGCCGGGGTTGATCATGCCGTTGACATGATAGCCGGAATCGACGTGGTGCAGTTCGCCGGTGACGCCGTTGGCGAGGTCCGAGAGCAGATACATGCCCGATGCGCCGACGTCCTCGATGGTGACGTTGCGCTTCAGGGGCGAGTTGACCTCGTTCCACCGCAGGATATAGCGGAAGTCGCCGATCCCCGAGGCGGCCAGGGTCTTGATCGGCCCGGCGGACAGCGCGTTGACGCGTATGCCGTCCTCGCCCAGGTCCATCGCCAGATACCGCACCGAGGCGTCGAGAGCCGCCTTCGCCACGCCCATCACGTTGTAGTGCGGAATGAACTTTTCCGAGCCGTAATAGGTGAGGGTGAGCAGGCTGCCGCCTTCCTTCATCAGGGCCTTCGCGCGGCGGCAGACGTCGGTGAACGAGAACACCGAAATGTGCATGGTCCGCGCGAAGTTCTCGGCGGTGACGTCGTAGTACTTGCCTTTCAGGGCTTCCTTGCCGGCGAAGGCGATGGCGTGAACCACGAAGTCGATGCCGCCCCAGGCTTCCTTCAGGCCGTCGAACAGGGCGTCCATGCTGGCGGCGTCGGTGACGTCGCAGGGAAACAGAAGCTTGGACCCGACCTCCTCGGCCAGCGGTTCGACGCGGCGTTGCAGGGCTTCCCCCTGATAGGTGAAGGCGAGTTCGGCGCCCTGGGCGCGGCAGGCCTTGGCGATCCCCCAGGCGATGGAGCGGTCGTTGGCGACCCCCATGATCAGGCCCTTCTTACCGGCCATCAACGGTGCGGCGAGTGTCATTCAATTCCTCATGCTACGGACGGATAAACCGGAGCGCCCGCAATCGTGCGAACCCCATGGAAAACCGGGTGTGCGGGCGGCAAAGCGCGCGTATCCTACACGAAACCCTGCAACCGGCAAAGGGGAACGGGATGGACGAACGAACCGAGGCGCGCGACCCCCGGGGAGGCTTGCCGCGTCTGCGCGCCTGGCTACGGCGGAAGGCCCCCTGGGCCAACTTCGCCCTTTACGTCTTCGCGCGCGGCCAGAAGGATCAGTTCCTGCGGGTGGCGGCGTCCTTGAGCTATACCTCGCTGATCGCCCTGGTGCCGCTGCTGGCGATCATGGTGGCGATCTTTTCCGCGTTTCCGACGTTTTCCTCGATGAGCGGCCAATTGGAAGGGTTCATCTCGCAGTCGATGCTGCCCAACGCCGGGCAGTCGGTGCAGGTGTACCTGCGGCAGTTCGTCAACGCCACCGGCAAACTGACCACGGTCGGCGTGGTCGGCCTGGGGGTGACCGCGATCCTGACCCTGACCACCATCGAAACCGCCTTCAATGCGATTTTCCGGGTGACCCGGCAGCGACCGATGGTGTCGCGGGTGCTGGTCTATTGGGCGGTGCTGACCCTGGGGCCGCTTTTGCTGGGGGTGTCCTCGTCGTTCTCGGGCGGCCTGTTCGCCCTGCGCAAGGCGATCGCGGGCGACGCCCTCGCCGGGGTGTCCGCCTGGGCCGAGTTGCTGACCCCGACGCTGTTTTCATGGATCGCCTTCTCGCTGTTGTTCCTGGCGGTGCCCAACCGTCCGGTGGCCTGGCGCGATGCCCTGATCGGCGGCGCGGTGGCGGCGGTGCTGTTCGCCCTGCTGCGCTTCGGCTTCGGGCGGTTCGTCGCCAGCGCCAATACCTATCGCACCCTGTACGGCGCGTTGGCGGTGATTCCTTTGTTCCTGCTGTCGATGTATCTGTCCTGGGCGGTGATTCTGTTCGGCGCGGTGATGACCGCCGCCCTGCCGGAGTGGCGGGCGCATGCCGCCACCGGCGGCGACGTCCGGGGGCTGGCGGAGGCGGGGGTGGCGCTCGATGCGCTGGCCCTGCTGCGCGCCGCGCAGACCGCCGGGGCGCGAGTGAAGCGGCGGACGCTGCTGGCGGCGGGGCCGGCCTCGGAGGCGACGGTCGAGGCGGTGCTGGAGAAGCTGAAGGCGGGCGGATTCGTCGCGCGCACCGACGACGGCGAATGGCTGCTGTCCCGCGACCTTGGGGAGACCCCGATGTCGGCGTTGTTGGCGGCGTTGGGGTTGGGATGGACGAAGGAAGATCCCGACGGGCTGCCGCAGGTCTGGGAGGCCGCGTTGAAGGGCGGGGCGGAGGCCTGCCGGGCCGCCGAGAGCGCCGCCTGGGAGATTCCGGTGCGCGCGGTGATCGAGGGCCGCTCCGCCTGATCGCGGTCGGTTGGTTTCAGACCAGTCCTGTGCGCGGGTCTTCGTCCTCCGCCGGATGCCAGGCATCGACGAAGGCGTCCAGCGCGGCGTCGTTTTCCGGCAGCACGATCATCAGGGTGACCAGCAGGTCGCCCCTGCGTTCGGCGGTTTCTCCCGGCGGGACGAAGGGCGCGCCCTTGCCGCGCAGGCGCAGCACCTTGCCGCTGCTCGATCCCTTGGGGACGCCGAGGCTGACCGCGCCGTGGGGGGTGGGAACCGTCACCTTGGCGCCCTGTACCGCCTCTTTCAAGGTTACCGGCAAGTCGAGCAGGATGTCGTGGCCCTGCCGCTTGAAATGGGGGTGGTCCTCGACCCGGATTTCGATCAGGGCGTCGCCCGCCGGGCCGCCCTGCGCGCCCGCCATCCCCTGGCCCTTCAATCGCAGGGTCTGGCCGCTTTCGGTGCCGGGGGGGGATGCGCACGTCCAGGGTCTTGCCGTTGGTCAGGGCGATGCGCTTGGTGGCGCCGGTCACCGCCTCGACGAAGGGGACCTTCAGGGTGTAGGAAACGTTCGCGCCCCGGCTTTGGAAGGGGCGTCCGCCGCCCGCGCCGCCGCGAAACATCTCGGAAAAGGCGTCGTTGTCGCCGAAGATGTCCTCGAACGAGAACCCCCGTCCGCCGCCGGAATAGGCCCTGCCGCGTCGCGCGTGCGCGCCGAAGGGGGGCGGCCTCGTTGCCGTCGGCGTCGATCTCGCTGCGGTCGAATCGGGCGCGCTTGCTCGCGTCGCCCAGAATTTCGTAGGCCTTGTTGATTTCCTTGAAACGGTCCTCGGCCTTCGGGTCGCCGGGGATGCTGTCCGGATGGGCGGCGCGCGCCTTGGCGCGGAACGCCTTCTTGATGGCGTCGGCGTCGGCGGTCTTGGCTACGCCCAGCACGGTATAGGGGTCACGCGTGACCATGCCTCATCCTCTTCTCGATTTCCGCCCTGGAAACACGGCGTCAACATAAACGCGGAGACGTTAAGGATTTATGGAGTTTGCGCGGCTTCCGCCAGGGCTTGCGTCCACGGGGCTTGTCGCGGCGGGAATTCCGTGGAAGACTCCGGACCCTACCCACCGCGATACAGCCGAATCGGACGCAGCTCATGACTCTGATCCCATGGTCGGAACCCTTCGACCTTTTCCAGTCCTGGATGCGGGACGCCGCCGCGAAGGAGGTCAACGATCCCGATGCGATGAACCTGGCCACCGTCGATGCGCGGGGGCGTCCTTCGTCGCGCATGGTCCTGCTGAAGGCGGTGGACGAAAAGGGGTTCGTCTTCTACACCAACTTGGAAAGCCGAAAGGGCGGCGAGATTGCCGGGCATCCCTTCGTCGCCTTGTGCTTCCATTGGAAAAGCCTGCGCCGCCAGGTGCGCGTCGAGGGACCGGCGGAGCCGGTCGGCGAGACCGAGGCCGACGAGTACTTCGCCAGTCGGGCGCGCGGCAGCCAGATCGGCGCCTGGGCGTCGCAGCAGTCGCGTCCGCTGGAAAGCCGCTTCGCCCTGGAAAAACGGGTCGCCGAATTCACCGCTAAGTTCGGTTTGGGCAAGGTTCCCCGTCCGCCGCACTGGTCGGGCTTCCGGGTTCCGCCCGAACGGATCGAGTTCTGGCAGGACAAGCCGTTCCGTCTGCACGATCGCGCCGTCTATACCCGCGCCGAGGGCGGCTGGACGGTGGAAAAGCTGTATCCCTGAGGGGGAACTCCATGCCGTTCTTCGCCAAGGACGTGCCGCGCGGCCATCGGTTGATGCATCTGGCGACGATCGCCGCGGTCGCCACCGCCGGAACCCTGATCGTCGTCAAGCTGGCGGCCTGGGTGAGCACCGGTTCCCTGGCGCTGCTCGCCAGTCTGGTGGATTCCGGTCTCGACGCGGCGGCGTCCCTGATCAACATGATGGCGGTGCGGCAGGCGCTTCAGCCCGCCGATCACGACCATCGCTTCGGTCACGGCAAGGCGGAATCGGTGGCGGGGCTGGCGCAGGCCGCCTTCATCGGCGGCTCGGCGGTGTTCCTGACCCTGGAGGCGGCGCAGCGCGTGGTCAATCCGGTCGCGGTCTCGCGCGAGGCGGTGGGGATCGGCGTGATGCTGTTCTCGATGGCGGCGACCGCCGCCCTGGTGGCGTTCCAGCGCTACGTGGTGCGGCAGACCCAGTCGCTGGCGATCGGCGCGGATTCCGCCCACTACACCGGCGACATCCTGGTCAACGCCAGCGTCATCGTTGCCTTTCTGCTCAATCGCTGGGTGGGATGGGGGTGGGCCGATTCGGTCTTCGCCCTGCTGATCGCGGCGTATCTGGCGCGCAACGCCTGGGGAATCGGCGTTGCCGCCTTCGATCAGCTGATGGACAAGGAAATGCCCGAGGCCGACCGCGCCCGCCTGATCGAAGTCGCTCTGGCGGAAAGCGGCGCGCTGGCGCTGCACGATCTGCGCACCCGGATGTCCGGTCCCAACGCCTTCATCCAGTTGCATCTGGAAGTGGACGGATCGATGCCCCTGGCCGAGGCCCACGATATCGCGCAACGGGTCGAGGACGCGCTGTCCGCCGCCTTCGCCCAGGCCGAGGTGATCGTGCACCTGGACCCGATCGGCATCGTCGAGTCGGTCGCCAATCCCGCCGCGCTGGAGCGCGTGGTTTCTTCCGAAGCGGGGGAAGGGGCGTCCGGGTAATTCCCACGCCCGGTTACACCTTTGTTTCGACGCGTGAAATTCCCTCGCTCCGAGGCCGGGGAAGGAGTAGCATCAAGGTATCGAAGCAAGGGTGAAAACGCATCGGCCGGATACCGACCGGCCAGGTTCCTACGGGAGGGTAGCCATGGGCATCAAGGACATTCTGATTCATCTCGACGCCGGATCGGCCTGCGGCGAACGCATCGAGGCCGGGTTGCGGCTGGCGGCGAAATACGACGCCCGCGTCATCGGCCTGTTCGTGCGGACGTTGCCCTATGTCCCGCATTTCGTCGCCGCGCAGATCGGACCCGACATCTACGAGACCCAGAAGCGCGTCGCCGAGCGCGAGGAAATGGCGGTGCGCAAGGACTTCCTGGATCGTTGCGCCAATGCCGGACGGTCGGGCGAATGGCGCTGCGACGAAGGCGACATGATCGAAACCGTCTGCCTGCACGCGAAGTACGTCGATCTGGTGGTGATCGGCCAGTTCAACCCCGACGAGGAACATCGCGAGGGAGAGGTGGCGCTTGCCGACAACGTGGTGATGGACGCGGGCCGTCCGGTCCTGGTGATTCCCTATGCCGGAACCTTCCCCACCATCGGCGAGAACGTGATGTGCGCCTGGAACGCCAGCCGCGAATCGGTGCGTGCCATCCACGACGCCTTGCCGTTCCTGAAAGCCGCCAAGTCGGTGTCGGTGGTCGCGGCCAATCCGCAGGACGCCGAGGGCGTGCATGGCGACATTCCCTGCGCCGCGATCTGCTCCCACCTGTCGCGCCATGGCGTCGCCGCCACCGCCAAGACGGTCTATGCCGAGGACATGAACGTCGGGGCGATCCTGCTGTCGCGCGCCGCCGACGACGGCGTCGATCTGATGGTCACCGGCGCCTATGGCCGGTCGCGCCTGCGCGAACTGGTCCTGGGCGGGGTGACCCGTCACCTTCTGGGGCACATGACGGTGCCGGTGCTGATGTCGCACTGACCGCGCCTTCGAGGCCGGACGATTCGGGCGCGCCGGAAGACCGGCGCGCCCGATGCTTTTTGTCCGGAAAAACCTGTAAAAATAATGAGGAGAAACCATATCTAAGGTTGGGAAAGGGGGTTCTCTCTTCCCGCTTTTTCGCGACCGCGAGACGGCCGCGACCGGCGCGATCAGCGCCATTTCCGCCGGAGCGACGGAAACAACGCGAACGGAGGATCTTGTCATGAAGATCGGCATTTTCGGTGCGGGTGCGGTGGGTGGCTTTCTGGGGGCCAAACTGGCGGCAACCGGCCAGGACGTGCACTTTATCGCGCGCGACAATCAGATGAAGGCGATGCGTTTGTCCGGGCTGACCGTGAAAAGCGAGCATTTCGGCAATACCTTCATCGCGCATCCGCAAGTCACCGACAACCCCGAGGACGTCGGCGCCTGCGATGTGGTGTTCCTGACCGTCAAGCTGTACGACAGCGACGACGCGATCAAGTTGCTGCCGCCGATGATCGGCACGGGGACCGTCCTGGTTTCCTTCCAGAACGGCCTGACCGCCGCCGAACCGTTGATGAAGGCGTTCGGCCACGACATGGTCCTGGGCGGCGTCGCCTATACCATGTCCTTCACCGAGACCCCCGGAATCATCCACCAGATCGGCCGCTGGGGCCGTTTCGTCGTCGGCCGTTTCGCCCCCGGCGCCACCGCCCAGGGCGAGGCGCTGCCGGAAGGCGCGCCGCAACTCCGGGCCGAGGCGATCAAGGACGTGATCGTCGAGGCCGGCCTGGAGGCCTCGGTCAGCGACGATATCCGGACCGAAATCTGGAAGAAGTTCGCCTACCTGGCGCCGCTGTCCGGCATGGCCGCCCTGCTGCGGCGTCCGCTGGGCGAAATCCTCGCCGACCCCGATACCAAGGCGATGCTGGAAGGCGCGATCATGGAAGTGATCCGCGTTTCTTCGGCCAAGGGGGTGAAGCTGGAACCGACGCTGAAGGACACCATCATGCAGATGTTCGGGGCGATGCCGCCCGAGATGGGGACCTCGATGCTGACCGACATGTTGCAGGGCAAGCGGCTGGAGGTGCCGTGGCTGTCCGGCGCGGTCAGCCGTTTCGGTCACGAGTGCAACGTGCCGACGCCGATGCACGACGCCATCTATACCGCGCTGAAACTCTGGTCGTGATCCCGTTGCATCCGGCAAAGGAAAAGGCCCCCGGTTTTCCGGGGGCCTTTTTCATCAAACCGCGGCTTCGGGTCCGCGTCCGCCGTGGCGCAGCGACCATTCCACCGGGTCGTGCAGGAAGGCGCGGACCTCCTGGATCGCCTCCTTCGAGAAATAGCCGCCGTCCTCCGCCGCTTCCAGCACGTCCCACCAGGTGGCGAGGTAGTGCAGGGTGACGCCGCTTTCCTCCAACAGCTTCAGGGCGCCCGGGAAAACGCCGTAGAAGAACACCACCAGGGCATGCGCGGTGTGCAGGTCGGCGGCGCGCAGGGCGTTGACGAAGTTGATCTTGCTGGCGCCGTCGGTGGCCAGATCCTCGACCAGAAGGACGCGCTGGCCGGGGCGGGGGTCGCCCTCGATCTGGGCGTTGCGGCCGAAGCCCTTGGCCTTTTTCCGGACGTAGAGCATCGGCAGGTCCATGGCGTCGGCCAGCCATGCGGCATAGGGGATGCCCGCGGTTTCGCCGCCGGCGATGGCGTCCAGGGATTCGAAGTCGATCTTGCTGGTGATCAGCTGGCGCGCGTGCTTGGTGATTTCCGCGCGGGCGCGGGGGAAGGAAATCACCTTGCGGCAGTCGATGTAGACCGGGCTGACCCAGCCGGAGGTCAGGGTATAGGGGTCTTCGGGACGGAAGTTGACGGCGCCGATTTCCATCAGGATGCGCGCGACGGTCTGGCCGGCGCGGCGCTGTTCGGACGTACGGGAGGCGGTGGACATCTGGTTTCCCTTCACGGTCGGGGCGGCTTGGGCGGGGTGCGTTCGCCGATATACGGCTTTTTTTTCGACCCTGAAAAGGGCTATCGGTTGCGGAACGAAGACGCCGCGCCGGACGATTTGCCGCCGCGAGACAGAAGCGAAAGGGGCGCTGCCGTGGACGGGCGGGACATCTGGGTGCTGATCGACGACCGCGCGGGCAACACCGCGCAGAGCCTGGGCGTCGCCGAATTCCTGGGCGAGCCTTTCGTCGAGATGCGGATCGCCTATGTCGCCTCGGCGCGTCTGCCCAACCTGCTGCGCGGCGCCAGCCTGCTGGGCTGCGCGCCCGAATCGCGCCCCCGTTCCGGCGCGCGCGGATGGCCCCGTCTGGTCGTCGCGGCGGGCCGCAGGCTCGCCCCGGTGGCGCGCTGGATCAAGGCCCGCGCGGCGCGGGCCGGGCAGCGGTGCGCGCTCTGCCAGATCATGGATCCGGGGTGGCCGGGGCGCGCCGATTTCGACCTGATCGCCGTGCCCAACCATGACGCCGTCCGTCCCGAGGGAGACAACGTCCTGCGCGTCACCGGGTCGCCGCACCGGGTGACGGCGGCGAAGCTGGCGGCGGCGCGCGACGCCTGGGCGGAACGTCTGGGCGGTCTGGCCGCGCCGCGCGTCGCCGTTCTGGTCGGCGGCGCGACCAAGGCGCGGGGATTTTCCGCCGCCCGCGCCGCCCGTCTGGGGCGTTCCCTGGCCGCCCTGTCGGCGGAGCTGGGGGGGGGGCTTGTTCTGACCACCTCGCGCCGGACCGGGCGCGCGGCGGAGGACGCGCTGATCGCCGAACTGCCGCCGGAGGCCTGGGTCTATCGCTGGGGCGACGCCGGGGAGAACCCGTATTTCGGGTTGCTCGCCTGGGCGGACGTGGCGGTGGTTACCGGGGATTCGATGTCGATGGTCTCCGAGGCCTGCGGCACCGCGCGTCCGGTGCTGATCGACGCCCCGGCGGAGGAAACCTCGGCCAAGCACGCCCGTCTGCACGCCGAACTGGCGGCGCGCCGCCGGGTTCTGATGCTCGAGGGCGACGCCGGGGCGATCGCGCGGGCGCTTCCCGGCCTGGACCGGATGCCGCTCAACGCCGCCGCCGAGATCGCCGCCGAACTGCGGCGCAGGGGCCTCGTCTGAAGAAACATCACACCGCGCGGGAGTGCCGCTGTTCGCCCTCCACTAGGTAGCGGTCGAAGGCGGCGCAGGCGGAACGGACGAAGGGGCGTCCGCTTTCGGTGATTCGCACCACGTCGCCGTCGCGCACCAGAAGGCCGTCGTTCTCCATGTCGGCGAGGCGCGGGTAATCGGCGCGCAGATCGCTGATGTCGATGCCGTGCAGCGCGGCGGTGGCGGCGATATCGACCCGCAGGTCGCACATCAGGCGTTCGATGATGGCGCGACGCGCCTTGTCCTCCACCGAAAACGCAATGCCGCGCCGGGTGGCGGGGCGGCCCGCCGCGATCGCCTCGGCATAGGCGGCGATGTCGCCGTCGTTGACCGCGTAGCCCTGCGGCAGTTCGCTGATCCCCGACGCCCCCATGCCGATCAGCGCGGTGGCGGTGTCGCTGGTGTAGCCCTGGAAGTTGCGGTTCAGGGAGCCGTTCGCCAGGGCGCGGGCCAGATCGTCCTCGGGGTGGGCGTAGTGGTCGAAGCCGATCGCGGTGTAGCCGTTGGACAGCAGCAGGTCGCGCGCCGCGTTGGCCTGGGCCCAGCGTTCGGCGATGCCGGGCAGGGTGTCCTCGGGGATCAGGGTTTGCAGCTTGCGCATCCACGGCACGTGGGCATAGCCGAACACCGCCAGCCGGTCCGGCGAAAGGGCGAGGACGCGGGTCACGGTGTCGCGGACGTTGGCTTCCGTCTGAAGGGGCAGGCCGTACATCAGATCGACGTTGATGTGGGCGATTCCCGCGTCGCGCAGACCTTGGATGGCGCGTTCGACCATGGCGTAGGGCTGGATGCGGTGGATCGCCTTCTGCACCGCAGGCGTCAGGTCCTGCACCCCGACCGAGGCGCGGGTGACGCCCGCCGCCGCCATCGCCGCGATCAGGTCGGGATGGGTGGTGCGGGGGTCCAGCTCGACCGCGATCTCGACGTCGTCGCGGAAGCGGAAGTCGCGGCGCAGGGCCTCGATCAGATCGGTGAAGTCGGGGGCGGCGAGGATCGACGGGCTGCCGCCACCGAAATGGACCTGGCGCACCGGCTGCGGCGCCCGTCCTCCGCCGCCCAGCAGGCGGGCGATCAGGCGGATCTCGCTCTTCAGGGTCTCGATGTAGGCAGCCACCGGCGCATAGCTGGAAGCGCCGCGGGTGTGGCAGCCGCAGAACCAGCACAGGCTTTCGCAATAGGGGATGTGGAGGTAAAGGGAAAGCTCCTGGGTCGGCGCCAGGCCGCGCAGCCAGTCGTGGAAGTGGCCGGGGGTGACCCCGGCGTGAAAGTGCGGAGCGGTCGGATAGGACGTATAACGCGGAATGCGCGAATCGTACTTGGCGATCAACTCGGTCGTCATGGTGCTCCCTTTCCCTGCTGAAGCTAGGCGGTGTGGGAAGGGGTTGCAAGGGGCGGCGCGTACCATCACACTCCGATGCCGATGGTTTTTTTGAAGGATGCCGACATGCCCAGGTTTGCCGCCAATCTGTCGTTCCTGTTTCAGGAATGGTCGCCGGAAGCGCGCTTCGTCGCGGCGCGGGAGGTCGGCTTCAAGGGGGTGGAGGTTCCCTTTCCCTACGATTTCGGTCTGGGGCGGCTGGGCGATCTGTTGGCGATGAACGGCCTGGAGTTGGTTTCCTTCAATGCGCCCGCCGGAAACTGGGAGGCGGGGGAACGCGGCCTCGCCGCGCAGCCGGGGCGGAAGGGGGAATTCTTCGACGGGCTGGAGCGGGCCTTCGATCTGGCCGATTTCGTCGATGCCAAGCGAATCCACGTGATGGCGGGGACGATTCCCGAGGACGCGGACTTCGACCTGGTCTACGACACCTATATCGGCAACCTGAAGCGCGCGGCGAAGGAGGCGCGCGCCCGCGGCTTGACGGTGATGATCGAACCGATCGCGCCCGCCGTGATCCCCGACTACATGCTGGCGACGCCGGAGCAGGCGCTGGCGGTGATCGCCGACGTTGACGATCCCGGCCTGGGGCTGATGCTGGACGTCTTCCACGCGCAGAATGCCCAGGGGCGGCTGTCCGAGACCATCGAGGCGGGGATGGCGTCCCTGTTCCATGTGCAGATCGCGGGGGTGCCGGACCGCGCCGAGCCGGACGCGGGCGAGGTCCACTACCCCTATCTGTTCGATCTGTTGGACGCGCACGGTTACGGCGGATGGGTGGGGCTGGAATACCGCCCGCGCATGGGCACCCTGGTCGGCCTGAAGTGGGCGCGCGCCTGGGGGATTCGGCCCGACGCGGCGGTGACGCCGCCCGACCTTCCGCCGAAGCGCGGGCGCTGATATCGTATCGCTTGACGATTCCGCCGAAGGGCGCTATCTACAGCGCCCCATGTGGCGAGTGTAGCTCAGTTGGTTAGAGCGCCAGTTTGTGGTACTGGATGTCGTCGGTTCGATTCCGATCACTCGCCCCATTCCCCCTTCTTTTTTCGAGGTTCGCATCCCGTCAACGCACGGGAACGGCGTTCGCCTGTCCGCCGGGCGGGGTTTCGAAGTCGGGAAGCGTCGGCGCTGCGGCGGCGGGCTCCGGCGTGGCGGCGGCTTCGGCCGGGGGCTCATCGGCGGGGCGCAGGCGCGAACGCAGGCGCTGTTCCAGCAGCGCCACCCGTCCGTCCAGGTCGGTCAGCGCGGTGGAGAGAGTCTCGCGTTCGGCGGTCCAGGCCGCCTCGCGTTTCTGGATTTCGGCGGTGGAGGCGGCCTGGATGTCCTGTTGGCGGCGGCCCAGGTCTTCCAGCATCGCGGCGCGGGTGCGCTCCACCTCGGCCATCAGGTCGCCGCGCGCCCATTTGGTCTGCTTGACCATTTCGGCCTCGACGCGCCTGATGCCGTCGTCCAGATCCTTGCGCATCTCGACCTTGAGTTCATAGGCGCTGCGCGCCAGCGACGACATATAGGAAACCAGCGCGATCCCCAGAATGGTGACGATGCCGATCGCCAGGGCGATGCCCATCAGGGCGGCGAAGCTCATCTGCGGTGTTCTCCCTTGGGGCGAATGGCTCCCGGTTCGGCGGCGTCACAGTCCCATTCGGATGATTTCGATCTTCGGGCAACGATCCATGATCACGGTCAGGTCCGCCGCCCGACCGCGCGCCGCTCCGGCCTCGTTGATCACGTCCAGTTGCATCCAGACGATGCGCGCGCCGATGGCGACTGCCTCATCGACCACCGGACCGGCGTCTTTGCCGTTGCGGAAAATGTCGACCATGTCCACCGCCTCGCCGATGTCGGCCAGGCGGGCGTGGACGGTTTCCCCCAGAAGGGTCTGTCCGGCGAGGCCGGGGTTGACCGGGATCACCCGATAGCCCTTGGCTTGCAGGAAGCTCATCACCTCGTGGCTGGGGCGGTACGGATTGGCCGAGGCGCCGACCAGCGCGATCGTTCTGACCGAGGACAGGACGGCGCGGATGACGGCGTCGTCGGCGGTAAGGGGCGATACGGGCATGGCGGTCTCCGGGACGGGATGCGGCCCCTCATGATGCCTGGACGCCGCGACGGGTTCAACGTTCCCGATCCAGGCGTGCGGCGACGCCGGAAATCGCACCGCTTCCGGCGAGGAACGGCGAGACCGAGCCCTTGCCCAGCACCACCGGCCGTTCGTCGGCTTCCAGGCGCAACGAGGAGGCGCTGCGTCCGCTTTCCGAGATCGCCTGGATCACCTTCAGCGCATGCTTGATCGAATCGCCGCGCGCCTTGCGACGCGAGGCGAGCAGGCCGTTGCCCGCGATCGGCTGGCGGCCTCGTCGGGTGGAGAGGATGCGCAGACGGTGCCACTCGCGGATCGGCTCGCCGTGGTCGTCCACCATGATCTGGCCGATGCCGTCGCCGGAAAACGCGATGCCGAGGTCGAATCCGCCGCCGGTCACGGTATCGCCCAAGTCGCGTAGGGCGGTTTCGGCCTCGCGTGCGGTCAGCGGCGAATCGGCGCCCTGGTTGATGACCACATGCCGTCCGGGGAGGATCGTCGCCAGACTGGTGATGATGTCGGCGGTGGCGCCGTTGCCGGCGTCCCACAGAACCGACAGCGGTTTGCCGGTCGGACGCGCCCCATGCATCAGCCAGCGCAGATAGCCGTGCCTCAGGTCCACCTCGCTCAGGCGGCCGTTGCCCGCGACGGTGTCGAAGTCGGCGGTGCGGCTGGCATCGAACATTTCCTTCAGTTCGAAGCTGGGGATCGGCGACTGGTCGAGGGTCAGGCGGAATCCGGTGGTGCCGTCCTCGGCCTCGGCCGAGGTCATCATCAGGGCGTGCGGAATTTCCAGGATTCGGCAGGCATAGTTCAGCATCGAATACGGGGCGCAGCCCAGGAACACCACGTCGCAGTCGGCGCCCTGCAAGCCGCCGATCGCCAGATGGACGTGAGTGCGGTTGATCTCGCGACGGTCCGAGGCGACGACGATCTTGGCGACGCCGGTCCGCGCCGCCGCCATCCCGACGGAGAGGCCGAAGCGGTAGATGTCGCGCGACGGGAACGCATCGTCGAACATGCCGCAGATGTGGTGGTCCTGCCGGATGGAAATCGCGCCGTTGCCGCCCATGATCGTCTCCCTGCCCGTGGAGTCTCTGTCGAAGGGGAGGAAGCACGGGTCATGCCAAGCCTAACGAAGCCGATAACCGGATGAAAAACCTGGATATGGAACACGGTCCCCGGGGCGTGCGGCGCATCCGGATTCGCGAAATGCGAATCAGCGCTTGCCAAATTGCAGTTATGTGAAAACCTTTTTCCAATCTGCGATTCACCATCTAATTAACTGATATAAAAGGATAAGTATGGTGGTAATTAGATACCACATTGCAACATCATGTTTTGTATGGAAAAGTCTTAATTGACAGGGGCGGTTTCCGTGGCATACTCCGCGCCCTTGACGGCGAAGGCGTGGTGCCTTGGCCGACGATCCATCGATACAGAACGAGACGGATGGTGCGATGAAGACCTATTCCGCCAAGCCCTCCGAAGTTGAGCGCAAGTGGCTGCTGATCGATGCCGAGGACGTGGTCCTTGGCCGGTTGGCGGTGATTATCGCGAACCTTCTGCGGGGCAAGCACAAGCCGACCTACACGCCGCACATCGATTGCGGCGATCACGTCGTGGTGATCAACGCCGAGAAGGTGAAGCTGACCGGCCGCAAGCTGACCGACAAGCGCTTCTTCTGGCACACCGGTTATCCGGGCGGCATCAAGGATCGCACCATGGGCGAGATCCTGGAAGGCAAGCACCCGGAGCGCGTCATCGAAAAGGCGGTGCAGCGCATGGTGCCGAAGGGGCCGCTGGGCCGCGCCCAGTTGAAGAAGCTGCGGGTCTACCCCGGCGCGGCGCATCCGCACGAGGCGCAGCAGCCGACGACTTTCGACGTCGCGGCGCTGAACCCGAAGAACAAGAGGAGCGTGTAACTCCATGGCCGATGATCTGAAGTCCCTCGAGGCCCTGAAGGGCGTGGAAGCGGCGGCTCCGGCGGCGAAGGCCGAGCCGAAGCGCGACGCGCAGGGCCGCTCCTATGCCACGGGCAAGCGCAAGGACGCGGTGGCCCGCGTCTGGGTGAAGGCCGGTTCCGGCCGCATCACCGTCAACGGCCGCGACGTTCTGGATTACTTCCAGCGCCCGGTGCTGCGCATGGTGATCAACCAGCCGTTCGTCGTCACCAACCGCGAGCGTCAGTTCGACGTCGTCTGCACGGTGAAGGGCGGCGGTCTGTCCGGTCAGGCCGGCGCGCTGCGTCACGGCATTTCGGTGGCCCTCAACCTCTACGAGCCGGAGCTTCGCCCGGTCCTGAAGAAGAGCGGCTTCCTGACCCGCGACTCCCGCGTCGTCGAGCGCAAGAAGTACGGCAAGGCGAAGGCCCGCCGCAGCTTCCAGTTCTCGAAGCGCTGATTTTGCGCCGCATCGCGGCGGAGAAACGAGAGCCCGGAGTCTTCCGGGCTCTTTTCTTTTGGGTCGCTGGTTGCGGCGGACCCCGGCTTTTCATAAGGTGATGCGGCGCGCACTCCCGCGCGCGACGACGGCAAGGCGAGGAACAGGCGATGGCGAATGCGGCCAACGTGGCGATCCTGGGGGCGAGCGGCTATACCGGGGCGGAACTGATCAGGCTTCTGGCGACCCACCCGCGCATCCGATTGACCGCGCTGACCGCCGACCGTAAGGCCGGGCAGAGCATGGCCTCGGTGTTTCCGCATCTGGCGCACCTGGGACTGCCCGATCTGATCGGACTCGACGCCTTCGATCCGGCGGCGGCGGATTTCATCTTCTGCGCCCTGCCGCACGGCACGACGCAAGAGATCATCGCGCGGTTGCCGCGCGACAAGAAAATCTGCGATCTGTCCGCCGACTTCCGTTTGACCGATCCGGCGATCTATGCCGAATGGTACGGCCATCCGCACCAGGCCCTCGACCTCCAGGCGGAGGCGGTCTACGGCCTGACCGAACTGGCGCGGGACAAGGTGGCGAAGGCGCGGCTGGTGGCCAATCCCGGCTGCTATCCGACCACCGCGCAGTTGCCCCTGATTCCGCTGCTGGAAAAGGGCCTGATCGATCCCGACGCGATCGTCATCGATTCCAAGTCCGGGGTTTCCGGCGCGGGCCGCGCGGCGAAGGAGGGATCCCTGTTCGCCGAGGTGGCCGAAGGCATGCACGCCTATGGCGTCGCCAGCCACCGCCATGCCCCGGAAATCGACCAGGGGCTGAGCGCGGCGGCGGGCAGGCCGGTGATCGCCAGCTTCACCCCGCACCTGATTCCGATGAATCGCGGCATGCTGTCCACCATCTACGTCAATCTGGCGGACGGCGCCGCCGCCGTCGATCTGCACGCGGCCCTGGCGGCGCGCTATGCGGGCGAGCCCTTCGTCAAGCTGCTTCCCTTCGGTCAGACGCCGCATACCCGGCACACGCGCGGTTCCAACCTGGCGCTGATCGGCGTCGCGGCGGATCGTCGCCCGAACGCCGCGATCCTGACCTGCGCCATCGACAATCTGGTCAAGGGCGCGTCCGGCCAGGCGGTGCAGAACATGAACGCGATGCTGGGATTCGACGAAACCCTGGGATTGGCCCAGGCGCCGATGTTCCCATAGGTTCCTTGCCGCCCTATATACGGTTTTTCCGTCGCAACAGAGGACGCCGATGACTCCGATCATTCTGCCCTACAAGGGGGTGCGCCCCGACATCCACGAAACCGCCTTCGTCGCGCCCGGAGCCTCGGTGGTCGGCGACGTCGCCATCGGCGAGGATTCCAATGTCTGGTTCGGTTGCGTGCTGCGCGGCGACGTCGATGTCGTCCGCGTCGGCAAGCGCAGCAACATCCAGGACGGCACCATGGTCCACTTGAGCCGCAACGCGCCGACCATCGTCGGCGACGACGTCACCGTCGGCCATGGCGCGATTTTGCATGGATGCACCCTGGAGGATCGTTCCTTTGTCGGCATGGGGGCGACCCTCCTCGACGGCTCGGTGGTCGAAAGCGGCGCCATGCTGGGGGCGGGCGCGCTGCTCACCCAGGGCAAGCGGGTTCCCTCGGGCGAGTTGTGGGGCGGTTCCCCGGCGAAGTTCCTGCGCAAGTTGCGCCCCGAGGAAATCGAGCACTTCAAACCGCACGCCTGGAACTACGTCGAACTGGCGCGTCAGTACAAGACCGAAAGCGGACTCTGAAAGTCCGTCGCGGCGGGCGGTTCCGGCGCGTTTGGGATTTCATCCGTTTCGGTTTTAATGCTATATGGATAGCCGGATGACCATGGCCGCGTGGGCGGGATCGACCGCAAGGGGGGTGCGTGCCGGGTCCGCCGCCCGCTTGTTGGCAAGAGACAAAGGAATGCAAGCAATGCAGATCGGGGCAGAGGGTTTCGGGGCCGCCGCGGGGGGTCGGGCCAAGCGGTCTTTGGCCGTCGGTCTCGCCGGAGTCTTGGGGCTCCTTCTCGCCGGGTGTTCCAGTTCCTACAACCCGGTGAACTGGTTCGGCGACGGGACGCCCAAGCCGCAGCAGATCGCCCTGCCCGCCGACGACGATGCCGCCGACCAGGGGGAACTGCCGCAGGGGCTTTCGGGCGACGGCTCGGGCCGCGCCTATGCCGAGGGCGGGCGTTCCGACGTCACGGTGATCCGTCCCTTGCGCGCCGACGCGCCGCCCAAGGTGACCGTCGGCGCCGCTTCGCCCGCGCCGCAGGCGGCTCCGGTCGCTCCGGTCTCCCGGTCTTCCGCCGTTGCCCAGTCCGGCGATCTGCCCGCCGCCGCGCCCGGAGCGCCGCGCATGCTGGGCGACCCGGCCTCCGCTTCGGTGGCGCCCGATGCGACGGTGGCCGCCGATGCGCGCGACGCCGGTTTGCAGGGGCTGGATACCTTCATGCCGCAGAATTACGGCCTGTCCTATCTGGCCGCGACGGTGCCCTTCGGTCACGGATCGGCCCATCTGTCGGCGGCCGACATGGCGGCGTTGCGTCAGGTCGCGCAGCAGTACAAGAAACAGGGCGGCGTCGTCACCGTGGTCGGCCATGCCTCCAGCCGCACCGGCGAGATGCCTGCGGTGGCTCACAAGATCGCCAATTTCGACGTCTCCGTTCGCCGTGCCGAAGTGGTCGCCCGCGCCCTGATCAAGCAGGGGGTTCCGGCCAAGGCGCTGTACGTCGGCGCGGTCTCGGACGCCGAGCCGGTCTATCAGGAAGTCATGCCCTCGGGCGAAGCCTACAACCGGCGAACCGAGGTCTTCCTGAACCACTGATCGGGAGTCCTTGGCGTCGGCGACGCAAAGAAAAAGGCCCGGCCCCGATCGCCGGGCCTTTTTCCGTTCGCCAAGTCGCCATGGGCGCGATTACAATTCGTCCCCCGACCCGGAAAACCGGGCGTTTCCTGTGAATGAAAACCCAACCCGACAACCCTAGAACGAAGTCAACGGCCCGATATGGAACAGGATTTTTACCGCGTCAAACGATTGCCCCCCTACGTCTTCGCCGAAGTCAATGCGATGAAGGCGCGCGCCCGGGCCAACGGAGCCGACATCATCGACTTCGGTATGGGCAACCCGGACCAGCCGACCCCCGACCACATCGTCGATAAGCTGTGCGAGTCGGCGCGCAATCCGCGCGCCCACCGCTATTCCGCGTCGCGCGGCATTCCGGGCCTGCGCAAGGCCCTGGCCGGTTACTACGAACGCCGCTTCGGCGTCGATCTCGACATGGAGCGGGAGGTCGTGGTGACCCTGGGGTCGAAGGAGGGGCTGGCCAATCTGGCGATGGCGATGACCTCTCCCGGCGACGTGATCCTGGTGCCCAACCCCAGCTATCCGATCCACGCCTTCGGCTTCATCATCGCCGGCGGCGCGATCCGTCATGTGCCGGCGGCCCCCGACGAGACCTTCCTGGAGGCGATGGACCGGGCGGTGCGCCACAGCATCCCGAAGCCGATCGCGGTGATCCTCAACTATCCGTCGAATCCGACGGCGCGGGTGGCGAGCCTGGATTTCTATCGCGAGGTGGTCGCCTTCTGCCGCAAGCACGAGGTCTACGTGCTGTCCGACATCGCCTATTCCGAGATCTATTTCGACGGCAATCCGCCGCCCTCGATCCTTCAGGTGCCGGGGGCCAAGGACATCGCCATCGAATTCTCGTCGATGTCCAAGACCTACAGCATGCCGGGTTGGCGCATCGGCTTCGCGGCGGGCAACCCGCGCCTGGTTTCGGCGTTGTCGCGGATCAAGTCCTATCTCGACTACGGCGCCTTCACGCCGATCCAGGTGGCCGCCACCGCCGCGCTGAACGGGCCGCAGGACTGCGTCGAAGAGGTGCGCACCCTCTATCGCGAACGCCGCGACGTGCTGATCGAGGGTCTGGCCCAGGCCGGGTGGGAGGTTCCCAGTCCGCCCGCGACGATGTTCGCCTGGGCTCCGATCCCGCCCGCCTTCGCCCACCTCGGCTCGGTGGAGTTTTCCAAGCTGCTGCTGCGGGAGGCGGAGGTCGCGGTGGCGCCGGGGCTCGGCTTCGGCGAATACGGCGACGGACACGTGCGCATCGCCTTGGTCGAGAACAAGCATCGCACCCGTCAGGCGTTGCGCAGCATCAAATCGTTTCTGTCGCGCGCCGACCAGATTCTGGCCGATCACGAGACCAAGACCACAGGGGAAAAACCGTGAGCGAACCCAAGAAACCCGGCGGCGCGCCGTCGAAGAAGCCGCCGCTGAAGGTTGCGGTGGCCGGTCTGGGCACGGTCGGCGCTGGGGTGCTGAAGGTGCTGCGGGACAACGCCGCCGAGATCGCCGCGCGGGCGGGGCGGGAAATCGTCGTCACCGCGGTTTCGGCTCGCAATCGCGGCAAGGATCGGGGGGTGGCGCTGGACGGCGTCGCCTGGTACGACGATCCGGTGGAAATGGCGCGCGCCGCCGACGCCGACGCGGTGGTGGAACTGATCGGCGGCGCCAACGGCCCCGCCAAGGCGACGGTGGAGGCGGCCCTCGACGCCCGTCGCGCCGTGGTCACCGCCAACAAGGCGCTTCTGGCCCATCATGGCGCCGATCTGGCGCGTCGCGCCGAATCCCACGATGCTCCCCTGGCCTTCGAGGCGGCGGTGTCGGGCGGCGTTCCGATCGTCAAGGGGCTGCGCGAGGGTCTGGCCGCCAATCGCATCGAGCGGGTGGTCGGCATCCTCAACGGCACCTGCAACTACATCCTGACGACGATGCGCGAAACCGGACGGGACTTCGCCGACGTGTTGGCCGACGCCCAGGCCCTGGGCTATGCCGAGGCCGATCCCTCCTTCGACATCGACGGGATCGACGCGGCGCACAAGCTGGCGATCCTGACCAGCCTCGCCTTCGGCACGGCGGTCGATTTCGCCCATGTGCACGTCGAGGGCATCCGCCACGTCTCCGCCCAGGACATCGCCTATGCCGACGAACTCGGCTATCGCATCAAGCTGTTGGGCATCGCGCGCCGCACCGAGGCGGGGATCGAGCAGCGGGTGCATCCCTGCATGGTGCCCAAGGGGTCGCCGATCGCTTCGGTCGAGGGCGTCTTTAACGCGGTGATCGTCGAAGGCGACGCGGTCGGCCAGGTGGCCTTCCGCGGGCGCGGCGCGGGCGAGGGGCCGACCGCCTCGGCGGTGATCGCCGATCTGATCGACATTGCCGCCGGGCGCGCCGGAACGCCGCCCTTCGGCGTGCCGACCGTCGCGCAGCAGCCGTTCAAGCCGGCGCCGATGTCGGATCACTTCGGATCGTACTATGTTCGACTGATGGTGGTGGACAAGCCGGGCGTCTTCGCCGCCATCGCCACCGCGTTGGGCGAGGAAAACGTCTCGATGGAATCGGTGCTGCAACACGGTCGCCACCCCGACGGGCCGGTGGCGGTGGTGCTGACCATTCACGAAACCACCGAGGGCGCGTTCATGCGCGCCCTGGAGCGGATGAAGACGGTCAACGGCGTGCTCGATACGCCGCGCGCCATTCGTATCGAGGCGGTGTAGAACGGAGGGAGCCCCCATGTCCGACCATCCGATGGCGTCGAACGAGTGTCAGGAAGTCGATGCCCGCATGGATCGCAATCTGGCGCTCGACGCGGTGCGCGCCACCGAGGCGGCGGCGATGGCCTCCGCCCGGCTGATGGGCCACGGCGACGAACAGGCCGCCGACGAGGCGGCGATCCAGGCGATGTACCGCACCCTGTCGTGCATCGACGTCGATGGCGTGGTGACGGTCGGCGAGGGGGCGGAAGGTGAAACGCCGCTGCTTTTCTCCGGGCAGAAAGTGGGCGTGGGCGGCGGGCGGCGCGTCGATATCGCGGCGGACGCCCTGGAGGGCGCGACCATCGTCGCGCGCGGCGGCCAGAACGCCCTGTCGGTGATCGCGATCGCCGAGCAGGGCGGTTTCCTCAATCCGCCCCGGGTCTACATGGACAAGATCGCGGTGGGGCCGGATCTGCCGGACGGCGTGGTCGATCTGGACGCCTCCCCCGGCGACAATCTGGCGTCCCTGGCCAAGGCCAAGGGGGTCTCGGTGCGCGAACTTCTGGTCTGCATCCTCGACCGCCCCCGCCACGAAGGCCTGATCGGGGAGGTGCGGTCCTGCGGCGCGCGGGTGATGCTGATTCCCGACGGCGACGTTTCCGCCGCCATCGCCACCGCGCAGGGCGGCCTGGGGGTGGGGCCGGACATCTATCTCGGCTCCGGCGGCGCGGCGGAGGGCGCGCTTGCGGCGGCGGCGCTGAAGTGTTCCGGCGGCCAGATGCAGGGCCGTCTGCGCCTGCGCGACGATGCGGCGCGCTCCGCCGCGATGCGCCTGGGAATCACCGATTTCGATCGCAAGTACCGCATCGCCGACATGGCCCCCGGCGAGGTGATGTTCGCCGCCACCGGCGTTACCCACGGCGCGTTGTTGCAGGGGGTGCGCCGCGTCGGACGCGACGTGGTCACCCACTCGGTGGTGATGCGCTCGAAGTCGGGCACGGTGCGCTACATCACCGCTTTCCACGACCCGCGCCGCGCCGCGGGCGACCCGCCACGCTGAAAAACCAGGATGCCGCCGGTGCCCGACGATTGCGCGACCATCGCCCCCTCCGCCGACGACGCGGCCTTTCTGGGGGTGCGGCGGTCGGTGCGCGGGCGCCTGTGGCGGTTGAGCGAGGCCGATCCCGATCTGGTGTCGTGCCTGGTCCGCCGCTTCGACCTGCCCGAGGTGGTGGCCCGCGCGATGGCGGCGCGGGGGATTTCCGCCGATGCGGCGGAGGCCTACCTCAACCCCACCCTGCGCGCCTTGCTGCCCGATCCGTCGCGTCTTGCCGACATGGACCGCGCCGTGGCGCGTCTGGTCGAGGCGGTGCGGGCGCGGGAGCCGATCGCGGTGTTCGGCGACTACGACGTTGACGGCGCCACCTCGTCGGCGCTGCTGACCCGGTATTTTCGCGGCCTGGGGATGGACGTGCGGGTTCACATCCCCGACCGCCTCGCCGAGGGCTACGGCCCCAACGCCGCCGCTTTGTTGGCCCTCTACGCGACGGGGGCGAAGCTGCTTCTGACCGTGGATTGCGGGGTGACCGCCTTCGAGGCTCTGGCCGCCGCCCACGAGGCCGGAATGGAGACCATCGTCGTCGATCATCATCAGGTGGAGGATACGCTGCCCCGGTCCCTGGCGGTGATCGATCCGAAGCGCCGCGACGACGACAGCGGCACCGAGATCCTGGCGGCGGTGGGGGTGACCTTCCTGCTGCTGGTGGCGCTCAACCGCGCCCTGCGCCGGGCCGGGCTGTTCGACGCGGCGCGGCCCGAGCCCGACCTGATGGCGCTGCTGGATCTGGTGGCGTTCGGCACCGTCTGCGACGTGGTGCCGCTGACCGGAATCAACCGCGCCTTCGTCGCCCAGGGGCTGAAGGTTCTGGCGGCGGGCGGCAACGTCGGTCTGGCGTCCCTGGCGGCGGTGGCGGGGGTCAAGCCGCCGTTCGAGGCCTATCACATCGGTTTCGTCATGGGGCCCAGGGTCAACGCCGGGGGGCGGGTCGGCAAGTCCGACCTGGGGGCGCGGCTGCTCGCCTGCGACGATCCGGCGCTGGCGCGCGGCATGGCCGAGGAACTGGACGCCCACAACGCGGCCCGCCGCGAGATCGAGGCCGCCGCCCTGGACGAAGCCGCCGCGCAGGTGGCGACCACCATGCCCCCGGACAGTCCGGTGGTGGTGGCGGGGGGGGAGGACTGGCATCCCGGCGTCGTCGGTCTGGTCGCGGCGCGGTTGAAGGAGCGTTTCAACGTTCCGGCCTGCGCCGTCACCTTCCTGGGGGAACACGGCAAGGGGTCGGGGCGTTCGGTGCCCGGCGTCAATCTGGGGGCGGCGATCCTGGCGGCGCGCGAGGCCGGGGTTCTGCTGTCCGGCGGCGGCCACGCGATGGCCGCCGGGTTCACCGTGGCGCGCAAGGATCTGTCGCGCTTCTGCGCCTTCTTGAGCGACCACGTGCGCGCCCAGCAGGCGGGGATGGCGGTGGTGACGCCGGTTCTGGTGGATGGCGCGATCGATATCGGCGGTGCGACGCCCGGGCTGGTTTCGGTCCTGTCGCGCATGGAGCCTTTTGGCGCGGGCAACGACGAGCCGCGTTTCGCGGTGCCCGGGGTGCGCCTGGGACGCGCCGAGACGGTCGGCGCCGGGCATGTGCGGGCGCATGCCTATGGCAAGGCGGGGGGGCGCCTGAAGGTGATCGCCTTCCGTGTCGCCGACGACGACCTGGGGCGCGCCCTTCTGGGGCATCGCGACCGTCTGGTGCATCTGCTGGGGGTGTTGCGCGCCGACACCTGGAACGGGCGCAACGACGTGCAGTTCGTGGTCGAGGACTTGGCCTGGGCGGATCAGTCCGGGGACTGATCGCCGCCCAAGGGCCGCTGCATGTAGACCGAATCCAGCCAGCGCCCGAATTTCAGCCCGATGTGGGACAGGGTGCCGATGTGCGCGAAGCCGCAGGCGGCGTGGGCGCGGATGCTGGCGTGGTTCTCGGAATCGCCGATCACCGCGACCATCTGGCGGTAGCCCAGCGCGGCGCAGCGCTCGATCAGCGCGGCAAGCAGGGTGCGCCCGATGCTCATTCCCCGGACCTCGGGCGCGACGTAGACCGAATCCTCGAGGGTGTAGCGATAGGCCGAGCGCGGGCGGAAGGCCCCGGCATAGGCATAGCCGACGACCTTGCCCCGATGCTCCGCCACCAGGAAGGGGAGCCCTTTGTCCAGGATGCCCTGGCGGCGGGCTGCCATTTCCTCCGGCGTGGGAGGGACCTCCTCGAACGATCCGGTGCCGTTGGTCACGCTGAAGGCGTAGATGCGGTGAATTTCCGGCAGGTCGTCCGGGGTGGAATCGCGGACCGTGGCCTCGACCGGCGGCACGACCTTGACCACCGAAAGCGGGGCGTGCGTCATCGTCTGTCTTCCTTCGCGGGGAAATCTTGCGACAAAGGATAGGATACTTTCCTCTTCCCCCGCAAGAGGGCCGCTCCATTCCCGCCGATTCGGTCCGGAATCCGCCGAAAAGGATTGAACGAAGAGGGGTTTTTCGGCTAAGAAAGCGGGCGATCGACCCCATCGTCTAGAGGCCTAGGACATCGGCCTTTCACGCCGGTAACACGGGTTCGAATCCCGTTGGGGTCGCCAGTCGTATCGCGGCAGGCTTCGCGCTCCGCTTGTCGGTATCGGGGGGTCCGCTTCGCCGTGAGCGAAAGCCGTGCGCACGAGGGGCGGTCAGGAATAATCGGAGTGGGGGGCGAAGACCTTGTGGTCGCATAAGGGGAACGCCGGACACGATTATGCGTGGACGACCATGTTGAGCCGGGGAACCGGGTCGGCGGAGGGTGGATGTCGCCATTCTGCATCCGTCTCGCGACGGGGGTTGTCGCGGGGTTGGAGAATTGGTTGTTCGAAAACGAGCAAACATCTAACAGGAGACTGCAATAATGGGTAAGTATGGAACGCTGGATGACCGCATCCACTGTAAATCCCTGATGAACAAGGTCGTCCCGATCGAAGACACCATCCCGCTGTTCAAGGACGGGATGCACGTGGGCTTCTCCGGGTTTACCCCTGCCGGCTGTCCGAAGGCGGCGCCGACCGCTCTCGCCGACTATGTCGAGAAGAACAACCTTCAGGGCAAGCTGCGCTTCAGCCTGTTCGTCGGCGCTTCCTCCACTGCCGATATCGAGAACCGTTGGGCGCGGAACCACATGCTCGACCGTCGCTGGCCGTACCAGACCGGCAAGGACATCGCCAAGGGCATCAATGACGGCAGCATCCGCATGGGCGACAAGCATCTGTCGCTGTTCGCCCAGGACATGGCCTATGGATTCTATACCAAGGACACCCCCTCCGGTAAGCTCGACATCGCGATCATCGAAGTCTCCGCGATCACCGAGAACTGCGGCCTGATCCTGACCGCGTCCTGCGGCATCGTTCCGGAAATCCTGAAGGTCTGCGACAAGGTCATTCTCGAAGTCAACACCGCCATGCCGTCCTTCGAGGGCATGCACGACATCATCGTGCAGCAGGCGCCGCCGCACCGCGAAATCATCGGCATCACCGCCGCCGATACCCGCGTCGGCACCCCGTTCGTGCCGTGCGACCCGAACAAGATCGTCGCCATCGTCGAATCCCCGTATCCGGATCGGGGCCGCGCGTTGGCCGATGCCGAGGAAAGCTCGGTGGCCATCGCCAACCATCTGCTGGAATTCTTCGGCGCCGAGGTGAAGGCCGGTCGTCTGCCGAAGAACCTGCTGCCGTTGCAGTCGGGCGTGGGTTCCATCGCCAACGCCGTCGTCGGCGGACTGTCCAGCGGGCCGTTCTATAACCTGAGCGTGTACACCGAAGTGTTGCAGGACGGCATGCTGGATCTGTTCGATTCCGGCCGTCTGGACACCGCTTCCGCGTGCTCGCTGTCCCTGTCCGAGACCGGCTTCGCACGCTTCCTGGACAAGCGCGACTTCTATGCGCCGAAGATCGTCATGCGTCCGCTGGCGATTTCCAACAACCCGGAAGTCAGCCGTCGTCTGGGCGTGATCGCGATGAACACCTCGGTCGAGTTCGACATCTACGGCCATGCCAACTCCACCCTGATCAACGGCACCCGCATGGTCAACGGCATCGGCGGTTCGGGCGACTTCCTGCGCTCGGGCTTCCTGAAGATCATGCACTCCCCGTCGGTGCGTCCGTCGAAGACCGACCCGCACGGCATCAGCTGCATCGTGCCGCACGCCCAGCACATCGACCACACCGAGCACGATCTGGACATCCTGGTCACCGAGCAGGGCCTGGCGGATCTGCGCGGTCTGGCTCCGCGGGAACGCGCCCAGTGCATCATCGACAAGTGCGTGCATCCGGAATACAAGCCGATCATCCAGGAATACTACGACATGGCGAAGAAGGAATGCCTCGCCAAGGGTGTCGGTCACGAGCCGCAGCTGTGGGATCGCGCCCTCAAGATGCAGTTGAACCTGGCCCAGAACGGCACCATGAAGGTCAAGAACTGGGACATCAAGGTCGATCTCTGCGAATAATCGCGGAACGATCCTTCCCAATGAAGAAGAGTGGCAGTTTCGACTGCCGCTCTTTTTCTTGGCCGGGGTTTTGTGCCGATCAGCCGAGAAGGCTGCGCAGCATCCAGGCGTTCTTTTCGTGAATCTGCATCCGCTGGGTGAGAAGGTCGTTGGTCGGCTCGTCGTCGGCCTTGCCCGACAACGGCAGGATTTCGCGCGCCACCTTGGACAGGGTTTCGTTGTCCTTCGCCAACTGGGAGATCATCTCCACCGCCGAGGGATTGCCGGTTTCCTCCTTCACCGTCGCCAGTTCCTTGAACTGGCTGAAGCTGCCTGGCGCGAACACGCCGAGCGCCCGGATGCGTTCGGCGATCAGATCGACCGCCAGCGCCAGTTCGTCGTAGTGGGTCTCGAACATCAGGTGCAGGGTGTTGAACATCGGCCCGGTGACGTTCCAGTGGAAATTGTGTGTCTTGAGATACAAGGTATAGGTGTCGGCCAGAAGGCGCTTCAGGCCGTTGGCGATTTTCTCGCGGTCCTTTTCCGGAATGCCGATGTCGATGGGCAGCGGCTTGGAGATATCGACGGCGACAGATTTGGACATGTGCGACTCCTTGTCTCGGGTGGATCGTTCAGGCGATCCCGGTTATTGTGAGGTCTCTCTCGGGTTTCGGCAAGGGCGGCCCCGCGACGATTTCCGCAACGTTGGAAGGGGAATCGGGTGGAGCGGGCTTGCCCCTGGTATTCGATGTCGATGGGAATAACCCTATTCGGCATATGGGATATTGTAAAACCGATAATCCGCTAAAAACTGATCGAGAAAAACGATGAAGCTGATTCCGACCCTGCGACAACTGCACTATCTGGTGGCGGTGGCCGACCTGCGGCATTTCGGCCGTGCTGCGGAATCCTGTTTCGTCACCCAATCGACCTTAAGCTCGGGCATCCAGGATCTGGAATCGGTTCTCGACTGCCAGTTGATCGAACGCGGAACCCGCCGTCAGGTGATGCTGACGCCTCTTGGGGAGGAATCGTGGAGCGGGCCCGCGCCCTCTTGCGCGATGCCGAGGCCTTGGCCGAGGTGGCGGAATCCGGTCGCCGCCCTCTCGCCGGACGGTTGCGCCTGGGGGTGATCCCGACGATCGGGCCGTATTTCCTGCCGCGCGCGCTGCCCGACGTGCGCACCCACTATCCCGAGCTCAAACTCTATCTGCGCGAGGACCAGACGGCGCGTCTGGTCGATGGCTTGCGCGCCGGACGTTTGGATTGCGCGGTGTTGGCGACGCCCTACGATCTGGGCGATCTGGCTTCGTTGCCCTTGGGCGAGGACGAACTGCTGGTGGCGGTTCCCGCCGCGCATCCCCTGGCCAAGGTCGAGGAAATCCCGCCCGAACGCTTGGAGGCCGAGGACATGCTGATGCTGGAAGACGGGCACTGCCTGCGCGACCATGCATTGGGCGCTTGCGCCGGGCATCCCCTGCGCACCAACGAGGCGGTGCAGGCGACCAGCCTGAACACCTTGGTGCAGATGGTGGCGAACGGTCTGGGCCTGACCCTGATTCCGGAAATGGCGGTGCCGACCGAAGCGCATGGCGGGTCCGGCGTCGTCGCGCGGCACTTCGTGCGGCCCCGTCCCAGCCGGGGGATCGCCCTGGTCTGGCGCGCATCCTCGCCGCGCAGGAAGGAATTCGAACTGTTGGGCGAGGTGTTCAAGGGACGCTTCGCCGCCCGGGGGTGATTCTTGGTTTCTCCCCGTCCCGTCGGAGTTGACGAAGGGAACGGCTTCGGATAGACATTCGACTCTTGTCGGCGGCATGCCGCTGATGGGTGCGGAGGGGTGGCAGAGCGGTAATGCAGCGGATTGCTAATCCGTGACGGCTTTAAAACCGTCCCCGGGTTCGAGTCCCGGTCCCTCCGCCAGTTCAAAGCCCCGGGCTTCGTCAGAAGCCCGGGGCTTTGAACTGTTGGGACCGAGGGCGAGAACCCGGTGGTTCGGCGAAAGACGCGCAAGCGTCTTGAGAGACGCCGAAGGCGGTCCGAGGGGCATGTCCCCGAGGATGGAAAGCCGCGTTTTGACGCGGATTTCCACAGTCCAGGTCCCTCCGCCAGCTTCCCATGACGTTGAATTTATCTTATTTTTCAACATAATAGGGAGGGCTGGATTTTCTTTCCCCCACACGTTTCCCCCACACGCCGATGATCTTCCGGTGAGGGCCTTCCTCTGCCTCTGGTGGAGAGGCATACTCTCGTTGAAACGGGGAGGCGGCTCGTGAATCGATCATGTGTCGAGTGTGTGTTCTGCGTGAAATACTTTCGGCTTGAAGGGGCCGAGGGGACTTTCACCCTCCTTGCCGACGAGCGGGCGGCCACTCCATTCGGAAGTAATCTCAAGAGTCATTACTCATTGAAGTGCCACCGAGGGCAGTGGGACGAGAATGTCCCGGGCGGCGATCAAATCCACCGAGACCGAACGTCCCTGCTTGCTAGATGCTGTGCTGATTTTATCCCACCCGATTCCAGTCCTAGCGGTAAGGTTCTGGAGGCGTATGAAGACGACTTGCTCCGTAGGCGACAGGCAGTCCAGTTCTGGTGGACCGTGGCTGGAACTGTGAGCGCGGTAGTGGCGGCGGTGGCTAGTATCATCGCCCTTTTCAGGGGGAATGGATGACCAATCTCCTCCCCCTCGCCCTCGGGGCGGCAGTTTCAGACATCCTGGCGAGCTATGCCTCTCCGGTGGCGGCTCTCGGTGGGGCAGGGCTGTCGGCAGTGGTGGCGAAGCTGCTACGGTATCGCCTGGATGTCGCTCGTGAGATTCTCCTTGAAGAGGTGAGCAGGGGGGAGAAGACCCTGCATGACCTGGGGGAGGTGGATGAGCTTGCGGCGATTACCTTCCGTTATGCCCGCGCTGCCCAGGAAGGAACTGCCCGGCTGAACCTCCGGCTCATGGCAAAGGTGATCGCAGGGCAGGCCCAGGCGGGGCCGCTGGTGGCGGATGAGTTCCTGGCCTGGGCTGACGTGCTGGCGTCGTTGCGGCGGGAGGAGGTCATCCTCCTCGCGGAGATGGTGCGTGTTAGGGCAGATCTCCAGGCACATCATCCTGAGGAAGCACCTCAACAGTGGCTCGGGAAAATTCGGGATGTTCTTGCAGGGCGGATGATACCCTCACATTTTTCCAGTGAGGATGAGCTTGCCGCGACCGAGCTAGGCCTTTCGAGGACAGGTCTAGTCGTCGGGCTTATTATCTACAGCGGTGGCCCGAGGCATGCCCCGTCTCCCCTGATGGACGAGCTTCAGGCCCTTGCCCCATTCCAGGGGGCCCTCCGCGAAGAGGGGATCAATCCCGAAGGAACCTCTACTTACCCGTGACATTGAAGCCATTCGCCCAGAAACTCGTTCGGCGCGTAAATCTGTGAATTTCGCAGTTAGTCCAGTGGTTTGTCGGGTATCGAGTCTCGGTCCCTCCGCCAGTTCAAAGCCCCGGGCTTCGTCAGAAGCCCGGGGCTTTGAACTGTTGGGACCGAGGGCGAGAACCCGGTGGTTCGGCGAAAGACCGGAGAGCTTCTTCCTCTCATCGGATCTCTATGAATGAGATGTTAAATTTCCCGGCCGCGCTTGTTTCCGGCAGACGCCTTGTTCTACATATCCCGCGCATTGACGCCACCTAGCGCATGGGGGATACGGGATGAAAGACGACGCGGAAATCATCGTGCGCCGCGCCTATGCCGAGGCCTCCCTGGCGGCCCGGGAGAAAGGGCTTTCCGGCCTCAGGGCGGCGAACGCGGTGCTGAACGCCGCCGCCAAGGTGTCGAGCCGCATTCTCGGCAGGGCGATCACCCCCGAGGATGTGCGGAGCATCATGCGGGATTGACGGCGGGGCGCGATCCTTTTCCTTCATTCGCTCTTCTGCGGTGGGGGAAAAGGAATCAGCACCTTCCGCATCATCCGTACCGGATGCAGGGCGAAGCCCTGCGCTTGATAGATCGGCACCACGCCAAGGTTGTTCTCCCGCACCAGCAAGTGGACTTTCGGGATGCGGCGGTCGATCAGCCAGGACTCGGCGCGGGCGATCAAGGCGCGGGCGATGCCGCGTCCGCGCCGGTCGGGAGCGGTGGAAAGGTAATAGAGCCAGCCGCGGTGTCCATCGTGTCCGACCATGACGCTGCCGACGATGCGGCCATCTTCGTCGGCGGCCAGGATATCCGAGCCCGGTTTGCCAAGGGCGAGGCGGAAATCCGCCGCCGGGTCGTTGCCGGGAACCACCAGTCCGCAGTCCGCCCACAGGGCTTCGATGGCGGCGGCTTCGTCGTTTCGCGCCGGGCGTATCGTCCAGGTCATGGGGTTTTCCTTTTCCAGGGGGCTAAACCCCGTCGGTTTCGTCGTCCAGGCCGCCGCGCAGCAGGGTCAGCTTCGGTCCTTGCGGTTTCGCCTCTTCGCCTCTCTCGACGTCGGCGACGACCAGACGGATCGGCTCGGCGAGCGCCGATTTGATCGCCTCCAGCACTTCGCCCGGCACCTCCAGCGGCAGGGTCATCGCGGGCAGTTCGTCGTCCAGGAAGCCGCGCAAATTGTCGGCGACATGGCCGCTCATCCCGTCCATCTTGTTCACGAAGACATACAGGTTGCGCACCATCAGCAGGATGGCTTGCAGCTTCATCTGGGTGTCTAGGGTCTGTTGTTCCTCGTCGGTCATCGGCGTTCCTTCCTTCTTTCATCCGATTCATGGAATATCGTCATGAAGGGGGGCTGTCACCGCTTTCCCGTTCCCCGCGGGTTGCGCGGGGCGGGGCGGGAACGGTAGAACCTTGACCGGGATGGGCTTTGGGGAAGGCGAGGGGCATGACGATTCTGGTTACCGGCGGCGCCGGGTTCATCGGCGCCAATTTCGTTCTCGACTGGCTGGCCGCGGGCGGCGAGCCGGTGGTGGTTCTGGACAAGCTGACCTATGCCGGGAATCTCGACAACCTGGCGTCGCTGACCGGCAATCCGCGTCTGACCTTCGTGCGGGGGGGGATATCGGCGACGCCGCCCTGGTCGCCTCCCTGTTGGCGGAGCGCGCGCCGCGCGCCGTGGTGCATTTCGCCGCCGAGTCCCACGTCGATCGGTCGATCGCCGATCCCGAGGCGTTCATCCAGACCAATGTCGTCGGCACCTATCGCCTGCTCGACGCCGCCCTGTCGTACTGGCGGGGGCTGTCGCCGGAGGACGCGGTGGCGTTCCGCTTCCTGCACGTTTCTACCGACGAGGTCTACGGCTCGCTCGGCCCCGACGATCCGCCCTTCGCCGAGACCCATCCCTATCGGCCGAACAGTCCCTATTCTGCCAGCAAGGCGGCGAGCGACCATCTGGCGCGGGCGTGGTTCCACACCCACGGCCTGCCGGTCTTGACCACCAATTGCTCCAACAACTACGGTCCCTTCCAGTTTCCGGAAAAGCTGATCCCCCTGATCGTCCGCAACGCTCTGGCGGGGAAGGCGTTGCCGATCTACGGCGACGGCGGCAACGTGCGCGACTGGATCTATGTCGCCGATCACTGCGCCGGGGTGCGCTGGGTGCTGGAGGCGGGCCGCCCCGGCGAGACCTATAACCTGGGCGGCAATCAGGAAATGACTAACCTTGCGGTGGTGCGGACGGTGTGCGCCCGGCTGGACGCGGTGCGCCCCCGCGCCGACGGACGCGGCTATGCCGAGCAGATCGCCTTCGTCAAGGACCGCGCCGGGCACGACCGCCGCTATGGCATCGACGCGGCCAAGGCGGAGCGGGAACTCGGCTGGCGTCCGGCGGAAAGCTTCGAAACCGGCATCGAAAAGACCATTGCTTGGTATCTGGAGCACCCGGACTGGGTGGAAAAGGTGACCAGCGGCGCCTATCGCGACTGGATGGCGCGGCAGTACGGAGGCAGCGGCGCATGAACATCCTGCTGCTGGGCAAGGACGGTCAGGTAGGGTGGGAATTGCAGCGGTCCCTCGCCCTTCTGGGGGAAGTTCACGCCTGCGGCCGAGAGAAGGCCGACCTGACCGATCTGGACGGTCTGCGCGGACTGGTGCGGCGGCTTCGTCCCGACGCGATCGTCAACGCCGCCGCCTATACGGCGGTGGATCGCGCCGAAAGCCAACCCGATCTCGCCCGGCGGATCAATGCCGAGGCCCCCACCGTTCTGGCCGAGGAGGCGGCGCGGGCGGGCGCGTGGCTGGTCCATTATTCCACCGATTACGTCTTCGACGGGAACAAGCCCGGCGCGTATGCGGAAACCGATCCGCCCGCGCCGATCAACGCCTATGGACGCGGCAAGCGCGCGGGGGAGGAGGCGATTCTCGCCTCCGGCTGCCGCCACCTGATTTTTCGCGCCAGTTGGGTGTTCGGCGCGCACGGCGGAAATTTCCTGAAAACCATGTTGCGGCTGGCCGCCGAGCGCGACGACTTGCGCGTCGTCGCCGACCAGACCGGCGCGCCCACCGGCGCGGATTTGATCGCCGACGTCACCGCCCATGCCCTGCGCGCCGTCCTTTCCGGCGGGGGGGGGAGGTTTCCGGCCTCTATCATCTGGCGGCGGCGGGGGAGACCACCTGGCACGCCTATGCCTGCTTCGTCATCGCTGCCGCCATCGGGATGGGCGCGGAGCTGAAGGCGGGGCCGGACGCGGTGGCGGCGATCGCCTCCGCCGAGTATCCGGGACCGGCGCGCCGCCCCCGCAATTCCTGCCTGGATACCGGCAAGCTGCGTCGGACCTTCGGTCTTGCGCCGCCCGACTGGCGCGAGCCGGTGCGCCGCGTCGTCGCCGAGGTTCTGGACGGGCGCTGAAATCCGACGGGTTATGTTTTGCTTTCAACCGCCTGCGTCTTGAAAACCCGTGCGGCGGTGGGCACCTGTGAAGGACGGCGGTCTCTTCCTCCGCCGTTTCCCCCACCACGGAATGGCGAGGGTCGGGCATGCCGAGAGTCGCGGTCATCGGAAGCGGTCCCAGCGGTCTTGCGGCGGCCAAGGCTCTGCTGGAGCACGGCATCGAACCGGAGGTCTTCGACACGGCGAACGGCATCGGCGGCATGTGGGGGCGCCGGGGCGCGGCGCGTGGTCGTCCTATGCCCGCACCAATCTGTCCCACCATAGCTGTTCGTTTTCCGATTTCCCCTGGCCGCAAGGGACCGACGTCTTTCCGATGCGGCGCGACGTCATCGGTTATCTGAAACGCTATGCCGAGGCCTTCGACCTGATCCGCCACATCCGTTTCGGCACGGCGGTGGAGAACGTCGAACCGGCGGGGGATCACCTGTGGCGGATGATCACGGTTTCCGGCGGGCGGCGCGAGACCCGGATGTTCGATTTCGTGGTGGTGGCGACCGGGGTGTTCTCCCGTCCGCACGTGCCGGAGTTCGAGGGGATTTCCACTTTCCGGGGCCGGATATTCCACGCCGCCGACTGCTATTCCGAGGAGGTCAACCGGGAATACTTCGGCGGCAAGCGGGTGCTGATCGTCGGTGCCGCGTTCTCCGGCACCGAGATCGCCGGGCAGTTGATCGACGTCGCCGAAAAGGTGACGGTCGGCCTGCGCAACCCGATGTGGTTCCTGCCGCGCTGGGTCTCGCCCTGGGAGGGAGCGCCGCGCTATCCCGCCGATCTGGTGTTCTATAACCGCGACATCGACAATCCGCTGACCACCCATCCGCGCGACTATCTGCGGCGGCTGGGCGGCGATCCCGGCGCGATTTCGCCGGACCTTGCCTTCGACGACATCGCCGAGGCTCCCCTGACCGTGGTCACCTCCGACGACTTTTTGCCCCTGGTGGCGGCGGGGCGCGTCCACGTCAAGCGTTCCCGCGCCTTCGGCTTCGATGCCGATGGGGTGCTGTACGCCGACGGCACGCGCGAGGATATCGACGCGGTGGTGATGTGCACCGGCTATGCCTCGGCCCTGCCGTTCCTTTGCCCCGACGTGCTGGAGGCGCTGGAGTTCGACCCCTGCGACCAGTTGCAGCCGGTGCTGCTGCACAAGCAGGTGTTTCTGCCGGCTCTGCCCGGATTGGCCTTCGTCGGCTATTACCGGGGGCCGTATTTCCCGATCATGGAACTGCACGGGCGCTGGGTGGCGCGGGTCGCCGCCGGAGAAATTCCGCTGCCGCCCCTTGCGGAGATGAAGGCCGGGGTCAACATAGAACGACGCATCCGCAACCGGAGGCCGCGACCGCAGTTTCCGCACGGCGACTATGTGCGATTGGCCGACGACCTGGCGAAGCAGGTGGGGGGTCTTCCCGAAGGGCGCGGATGTCGCCGACGTCGCCGGGTATCTGGATCAGGCTCCCGTGGTGGCGGCGCATTTCCGCCTGATCGGTCCGCACGCCAAGCCGGAACTGGCGCGCCGGACGATTCGTTCCGTTCCCGCCCCCTTGATGGATGGTGCCCGATGACCCAATCGCAGACGACTCGCCCGCCTCTGGCCGACCGGGTTTTCGCCCTGCTGGAAGGCAACTGGATGATCGAACGGGAAATCCGTCCGAAGGGCCGGTTCTCCGGCACCGCCGGTTTCGTCCGGGTCGATGCGACGACCTTGGCCTATGCGGAAGAAGGCGTTCTGGTGCTCAACGACGGACAGAGCATGCAGGGCGAACGCCGCCACACCTATCTGCTCAACGAGGACCGCATCGAGGTGCTGTTCGCCGACGGCCCCAACGACGGCAAGCACTTCGTCGATATTCTGTTCCCGGCGGATCCGGAGGCGGACTGGCCGCTCTGCTCCGGCGACACCCACTTCTGCCTGCGCGATACCTACAAGGCGATGTTCTGTTTCGAAACCGAGGACGAGTTCGACGTCACCTACACCGTCTGCGGCCCGGAAAAGGACTACGTCAGCCATTCCGTCTATCGCCGGATCAAGACCACCGTCTGAGATTCATTGCGGCGACAGGAACGCCTCGCGCACCCGGCGCGCCGCCTCCAGCCGCGCCTCCAGGTCGGCGATCATCGCCGGGGTCGGCTGCCGGTCGTCGTCCTCGGCCCGCCAGTCCTCGAAATTCGCGGCGAACTTGGCGCGCTGACGGGCCAGCGCGTTGTCGTCGCGTAAGTGAACCCGGGTGGTGATTTCGGGGATGGGGCGACCGCGCGCCAGCCGTCGCAAGACGATGCGATAGACGCAATCCTCGTAACCGTGGCCGCGATAGTCCGGATGCTCGGGAAAGCCGCCGATCAGGTCGTGCCAGGGGCGGCGCACGCACAGGTTCATCACGCTCGACTGGTCCAGGCGGTCGCGCCAACTGTCGTGAACCGGCAGATCCCAGTCGCGCCGTCCCCAGACATAGCCGATCGCGGGATCGGACAGCAGCGCCGTCAGGCACAGACCGATGTGCGGCGGCAGGAATTCGTCGTCGGCGTCGAGGAAAAACAGGAAATCGGCGTCGGTCGCCGCGACGCCCGCGTTGCGGGCCGGCCCCGCTCCCCGATTTTCGGCGTTGCGCACGGTCAGGACGCGCGTTCCTTCCGGCAGGGATGAGCGGGAGATGTCTTGCGCGATCGCCGCGCTTTCGTCGGCGGAGGCGTCGTCCGCCAGCGCCGCGTCCAGCGCCAGATCGAGGCCGAAATCCACCCGCGCCGCCCGAGCGCTGGCCAGCACGCCATCCACGGCGCGGCGGAGTTCGCCCGCGTTGTTGAAGGTGGGAACGACCACGGCGGCATGGATGGCGTGCGGCACGGAAGAATCCCGTCGTTCGTCAGTTTTCCTGGGTCGGGATCATCCGCACGTCGCGCTGCGGGAAGGGAATGGTCAGGCCGTTACGGTCGAAGGCTTGTTTCAGCGCCTTGATCGTGTCGCAGCGGACGTTCCAATACTCCGCGCCTTCGCACCACAGACGCAGGCCGATATTCACGGAACTGTCGGCCAGTTCGGCGACGAAGGCGAGGGGGGCGGGGTCGGCCAGAACGCGGGGGTCCGCCGCGGCGACGTCGCGGCACGCCGCCAGCGCGGCTTCGATGTCGTCGGCATAGGACAGTCCGATGGTCAGGTCCATGCGCCGCGTCGGGTTGGCGCTGAAATTCTTGATCGCTTTGCCCCACAGGTCGGCGTTGGGGACGATGATCCGGACGTTGTCGGGGGTGGCGAGTTCGGTGGTGAACAGGGTCAGCGCCTTGACCGTGCCGGCATGGCCCGAGGCCTCGATGAAGTCGCCGACCTTGAAGGGGCGGAACAGCAGCAGCATCGCGCCGCCCGCCAGGCTGGAAAGGGTGCCTTGCAGCGCTAGGCCGATGGCCAGACCGGCGGCGCCCAGGACCGCCACCAGGCTGGTGGTCTGCACCCCGAACTGCCCCAGAACCGCGATGATCGTCAGCGCCAGGATGAAATAGCGGGTCAGGCTGGCCAGAAAACCGCGCAGCATGTCGTCGATGCGTCCGATGCGGTTCAGGCTGCGCCCGACCATGCCGGAAATCGCCCCCGCCGCCATCCAGCCGAGAATCAGGATAAGGGTGGCGCCGATCACCGACAGTCCATAGGAGGTGAGAATGTCGATCACCGCCTGCGCGGTCTGCGACAGGGTCTTCTGGTCGAAAAGGCCGGATACGTCCATGGCGTGACATCCCGAAAGGGGAAGGGAAGGATTCCCCCCTATGAAGGCATAAAACGCAAAGACTTCAAGGTCCGAAGTTCAAAGCGGCAGGTGCAGGGTCATTCGCAGGCCGCCTTCCGCGCGGTTTTTCGCCGCGATGCCGCCGCCGTGGGCCTGGGCGATTGAGCGGGCGATCGACAGCCCCAGGCCGACCCCGCCGGTGCTGCGGTTGCGCGAGACTTCCAGCCGGACGAAGGGGTCGAAGACGCGATCGATGTCCGCCTCGGCGATTCCCGGGCCCGCGTCGTCGATGTGGATGAACACGCCGCCGTCGCCGACCTCGATCGAGACCGCCGCTCGGGCGCCGTATTTGACCGCGTTGTCGATCAGGTTGCGCAGGGCGCGCTTGACCGACAACGGGCGGCAGGGGATGGCGTCCGGCAACCCGGCGGGCGGCGGGTCCATGGTCACCGGCAGGCCGAGGTCGGAAAAGTCGTCGCAAACGCTTTCCACCAGCGAGGCGAGATCGACGCGGTCGGTCGGTTCGTCGCGGGTGTTCTCGCGCACGAAGGCCAGCACCGCATCGACCATCTGGGTCATTTCGTCCAGGGTGGCGAGCATGCGGGAGCGGGTTTCCTCCTCCTCGATGAATTCGGCGCGTAGGCGCAGGCTGGTCAACGGCGTGCGCAGGTCGTGGGAAACCGCCGCCAGGAACTTCATGCGGTCGCTGACGAAGCGTTGCAGCCGCCGGTTCATCAGGTTGAAGGCGCGGGTCGTGGCGCGGAAGGAATCCGGGCCGGTCACCGGCAGGTCGGGCACCGATTCGCCCCGGCCCAGGCTTTCGGCGGCGGCGGCCAGACGGTTCAGGGGGCGGGTGATGCGGCGCACCGTGACCACCGCCACCAGCGCGATCAGCGCCGCCGACAGGCCGAAGGTGACCAGGGTCGGCACCGCCAGGGCCAGGGGTGGCATGTCGAGGCTGGTTTCGGCGTTCAGCCACAGGCCGTCCGGCAGCTTCATCGATGCGGCGGCGGCGATGACGAAGGGGTTGTTGCGCTGCTGCGGCGGACGCATCGCCCGCCAGGCGTGCATGCAGTCCATATCGACGAAGCCGGTCTTCGGGTCGATGCAGCGCCGCCAGGACGAGCGTCCGCGACCGCGTTCGTCGTCGGGCGGCAGCGGCCCCAGGTCCGGCGGCGCCAGCATGTGCGGCGTCGGCGGAAGGCTTTCCCGTTCGGTCTGGATGCGCAGACGCAGATCGCCCTCGGCGGCGCCGAGCAGCGACGACAGACGGCGATGGATGCGTTGCGATTCCGCATCCAGTGGGGAATCCTTCAGGTGCGGCGACGCGGCGATCCAGAAGCGGAGGTCTTCGGTCTGTAGGGCACGCAGCATCTGCGGCCGCAGGTCCACCGGCGAATCGGCAATCAGGCGGCTCGCCGCCGCGATCCGTTCCAGAACCTGGGACTTGAACACGGTGCGCTGCACGAACTTGCGCTCGTCGTGGATCACCTGGAAGGCGACCGCCTGCGCCACCGCCAGGGCCGCCAGCAGCAGCAGGGTCAACTGTCCGGTCAGGCCGCGCGGGTACAGGCGAAAACGCATCATTTGCCCCGCCGCGAAGGCGACAGGCCGCGTTCCACCGGGACGCTCAGCATGTAGCCGCCGCCCCAGACGGTCTTGATCAGGGTCGGGTTCTTGGGGTCGGGTTCGATCTTCTTGCGCAGGCGGCTGACCTGATTGTCGATGCTGCGGTCGAAGACGTTGGCGGCGCGGCCCTGGGTCAGGTCCAGCAACTGGTCGCGCGACAACACCATGCGCGGACGATCGGTGAAGGCCTTGATCAGGGCGAACTCGGCGGTGGAGAGCGAAATCACCCGCCCGCTGGCGTCTTCCAGTTCGCGGCGGTCGACGCGCAGCCGCCAGTCGCCGAAGCCGATTACCGTTTCCTCGGGTTGGGCGTCGGCGGCGGCGCGCGGCAGGCTGTTGGCGCGGCGCAGGACCGCCTTGATCCGGGCCAGCAGCTCGCGCGGATTGAACGGCTTGGTCAGGTAGTCGTCGGCCCCCATCTCCAGGCCGACGATGCGGTCGGTGTCCTCGGCCACCGCGGTCAGCAGGATGACCGGCGTGTCGCCGCTCTCGCGGACGTGGCGGCAGACCGACAGGCCGTCCTCACCCGGCATCATGATGTCCAGCACGATCAGGTCGATCGCCGCCGTCGCCAGAACCTTGCGCGCCTCCGCTCCGCCGGACGCGGTGGTGGCGCGCAGGCCGTTGCGGGCCAGATACTTGCTCAACAAGTCGCGGATTTCCGCGTTGTCGTCGACGATCAGGATATGCGGGGTCTTTTCGCTCATGTTCGATCCGTGCGCGGTCGTTGCAGCTTCAAGAATAGGGGCGGATGACGTTTCCGCGTGAAAAAAAATCGTATCAAGATGTAACGGATGCGGGGTTTGCCATACTCCGCGACACTTTTCGCCTTGGCGCGGCGAGCTCCTGCGACGGGCGTGGTGTTTGATCGGGATATCGGACGGGGGCTTCCCGTTCCCATGAAACCGAAGGAGACGAAGATGAACACCATGCTCAAGACTATCGCGTTGGTCGGCGCCCTCACCGCTGGCGGGTTCGCCTTGTCGCAGGGGGCTTTCGCCGAGACCACGGAAGCCGCCCCGACCGGACAGACGGTGCAATGCCCGCAGATGGGCGGTCCCGGCAAGGGCGCCGGCATGCGTGCCGGCATGCACGGGCCGCGCGGCGGCTGGGGAATGATGGCGGGCAAGCAGGACCCCAACCGCGTGCTCAGCGTCGATCAGATCCGCATCATCGCGCAGGCGCACCTGATCATGATGGGCAACGACAACCTCAAGGTCGGCAAGATCGTCGAGACCAAGAACAACACCTACGAGGCGCAGATCGTCACCAAGGAGAATTCCCTGGTCAACACCGTCGAGGTCGGCAAGGCGACCGGCATGCCGGTGCGCCGGTGATGTTTCCGGAACGGGCGGCGGGGGTCATCCCCGCCGCCGCCATTCGGGGGAGGACGCAGAATGCTCGCATGGAGACGACCGTTGGCCCTGGCCTTGCTGGCGACGACGCTGCTTTTGACGGTGACCGGCCTGTGGTTGTGGCTGGGAGGGTTCGGCGGGCGCGGGCCCGGCGGTGCGCCATCGCTGCTGAAGCACTGGCTGAAGGATATTCACCTGTACGCCAGTTGGGCGTTCATCGCGGCCTTCATCGGCCATCTGATCTGTAACGTACGGGCGATGCTGCGGCACCTGGGACTCAACGGCGACGCCAGAAGTCCCGCGTCGCGAGGCACGCCCCGCCGATGATCAGCAGGCAGGCGAGGCCGATGCGCGGGCTCGCTTGGCCGAATCCGGCCAGGATCATCCAGGCGGTGGACATCAAGGGCGCGGCATAGGACATCGCCCCCAGCACCCGGATGTCGCCGTGTTTCACCCCGTGATCCCAGGTGAAGAAGGCCAGACCCACCGGCCCCAGCCCCATGCCGATCAGGCAGGCCCAGGCGCGGGCATCCGGCCATACCCAGGTTTCCAGGGCAATGTGGCAGATCGCCGCCAGGATGGCGGTGGCGCCGCAGAATCCGCCCACCGCGTCGGTGGGGACGTGGCCGACGCGGCGGCTCATCACCGAATAGGACGACCAGATCAACGCCGCCGCCGCCATGCCGTACCCCAGGGCGGAGCCGCCTGCCGCGCCGCGTTCCGCCCCCAGAACCAGGATCGCGCACCCGGCCAATCCGGCCAGCGCACCGCCGACGTGGAACCAGCGCAGGCGTTCCCCCGGCAGCAGCGCGGAGAGGACGACGATCAAGAGCGGCCAAAGATAGTTGATCAGGGTGGCGTCCACCGGCGGCGCGTGCTTGATCGCGGTGAAATAGGCGAAGTGATAGCCGAACAGGCCGTAAATCCCCAGACCCCAGACCGGAAGCGGCAGGGCGAACACCCGCGCCAGGGAACGCCCGCGCGCCAGCGGCAGAATCAACCCGATGACGAAGGCGACGGAAAACGCCGTCGCCACCATCTGGAAGGGCGGAATCGGGCCGCTGATCGCCGCCAAAAGGGCGAGGCTGGAGAACATCAGGATGGCGGTGCCGCCGATCAGGGTGGCGCGGCGGGTCGCGGCGTCGCGGTTCATCGCGGAACCCCGATGCGGTGGAACAGGAAATCGCGGGCGACGAACAGGCCGTGCCCGTCGATGCCGTGGCCGAGGCCGTGGCAGGCGTGGGTGCGCACTTGCACCTCGTTCGCGGCCAGGGCGTGGGCGGCCAGCGACATCGCGCCGAAGGGCACCAGCGGGTCGGCGTCGCCGTGGATCAGCAGCACCGGCGGGCGCGCCCGGATTTCCGAGGCCAGGCGGCTTTCCTCGGCCAGCGCGCCGGAAAATCCGACCACGGCGGCCAGTTCCGGCAGGCGGCGCAGGGCGACGTGCAGGGCCATCATCGTCCCTTGCGAGAAACCCACCAGGGCGACGCGATCCGGCCCGAAACCGTGGCGCGCCATCACCGCGTCGATGAAGGAATCCAGGCGCGCCGCCGCCATTTCGACGCCGCAATACAGGTCTTCCAGCGCCCGAGGCAGGGTGCGGGGGCGCGGCGCAGAAGGCCGGGGTCGTGGTCGTCCATGCTGAACCACTGCCGTCCGAAGGGCGAAACCTCGCAGGGCTCCGGCGCGTCGGGGGCATAGAACACGGTGTCGGGCAGGCTTCCCGCCAGGAACCCGGAAAAGTCGATCAGGTCGTCTCCGGATGCGCCGAAACCATGCAGGAAGATTACCGCCGAAGCGGCGATCTCGAGGTTCCGCGTCGGGTGGAACGCGCCTTCCAGGGGCAGGCCGGACTCGGTCATGGGGACGCGCTCACACGAAAAATCCCAGCAGAATGGGGAGCAGGATCGGCAGCAGGACGGCGGTGGCGAGGCCGTTCAGGCCGATCGCCATGCCGGCGAAGGCACCCGCCGTCTCGCCGAATTGGAAGGCTCGCGCGGTGCCCAGTCCGTGCGCGGCCAGCCCCAGGGCGAAGCCCATGGCGCGCGGATCGCGGATGCCCAGAATCCGATAGACGAAGGCGGCGCAGACCGCGCCGACTGTGCCGGTCAGGACCACGAAAATCGCGGTCAGCGACGGCACGCCGCCCAGTTTCTCCGAGACCCCCATGGCGATCGGCGTGGTCACCGACTTCGGCGACAGCGACACCAGGGTCGAGGGCTCGGCCCCCAATGGCCCGCGATCGCCACCGCCGAGGCGGCGGCGACGACGCTGCCGACGAGAAGCGAAAGGCCCAGCGCGGCGAGGGATCGGCGAACCGCGTCGAATTGGCGGTACAGCGGCACCGCAAGAGCCACCGTGGCGGGGCCGAGCAGGAAATGGATGAACTGCGCGCCCTCGAAATAGCTTTCGTACGAGGTGCCCGTGACGACCAGAAGGCCACCCAGAAGCAGCATGCTCCACGGCACCGGATTGAGCAGGGGGAAGCGTCCGCTTCTGCGGAACAGCCAGTCGAGCGCCTGGAACACCACCAGGGTCAAGGTCAGCCAGAACAGGGGAGCGCTGGCCAGATAGACCCACAGTTCGTTGATCGTCGGGTCGCCCATCATTCCGCCTTCCCGTCGCGGTGGAGCGGCGGCATCAGGCGTTGCGCCACCCAGGCGGTGACGGCGATGGCGACGACGGTGCCGCCGATCAGCGACAGGGAGATCGCCAGCCACTCCTGTTCGATGCGCTGCGCATAGCGCACCACCCCCACTCCGGCGGGCACGAACAGCAGCGACAGGTGATCGAGCAGGGCGCCGGTGACGCGCTCCACCGGCTGCGACACCCGTCCGCGCGCGCACAGGATGAGAAACAGGAAGACCATCCCCAGCACCGGGCCCGGGACCGGCAGATCGAGCAGTCGGGTCAGAATCTCTCCGGCCAGTTGGCAGGACAGCAGCAGCGTGACGGCGCCAAGCATGGCGAGCGTCTCCCTCGTTGAAAGGGCTGGAAAGTATAACGACGTGCCCTAGGCGACGGCGACCGGCGGATCGGGGTCGTCGCCGGGGCCGGTATCCGGGGTGCGGGCCAGCCAGTCTTCCAGAATCGCGACGTGTTCGCTTTCCTCGGCGACGAATTCCCTGGCCAGATCGGAGACCGCCGCGTCGGCGGCGTTCTCGGCGGCCGAGGCGTAGAAGGCGAGCGCCCCTTTTTCCCCCTTCAGGGCGAGTAGCAGGGCGTCGCGTTCGTTCATCGCGTAGTCGGCCTCGTCGGCGGGAGCGTTCTCCGGGCTGTCGTCGCCGGGCCACTGGTATTCCCAGGTCTTCAGGCGAGGCAGAACCAGACCGGCGGCGCGGCGTTCCACCTCGGCCAGGTGCAGGCGGCTGTAATGCGCCATCTTGCGGAACAGGCGCGAGACCTCGCCCCGGTGGTGGGCGTCGAGGGCGTTGGCCATCTCGTCGTAATTGATGGCGGAGTCCTCTTCCAGGCGCAGCGCGTGGGCGAGAAACAGTTCCATGCTGTTCATAGGGCGAACTGCCTTTCCAGATCCGCGATCGTCTCGGCGGAGGTTTCGCAGGGCTTATACGACGGCTCCACCGATTTGAACAGAACCCCCAGCGAATAGCCGTCGTCCTCCAGCAGGCGGCGGCTCGCCTCCAGCCGGTTGGTCGATGTCTCGGCGAAGCCGTCATGCACCCGCGTCTTCAACGCCCGCATCTCGGGGCGATAGGTGACGCAGGGCGAGATCACCTGGATGAACGAGAATCCTGGATGCTCGATCGCCTCGACGATGTACTTGGTCAGCATCTGCACCCGACCGGAGAAGGCGCGCACCACGTGGCTCGCCCCCGCCGCAAGCGCGATGTCCAGAGGCTGGAAGGGCGGCACCCCCGGACCTTCCGGGGTGAGCTTGGATTCCTTCCAGTCCGCCTCGGTGGTCGGCGAGGCCTGCCCCTTGGTCATGCCGTAGACCGAGTTGTCCATGACGATGTAGGTCAGATCGATGTTGCGGCGGCAGGCGTGCAGGAAGTGGTTGCCGCCGATCGAGAATCCGTCGCCGTCGCCGCCCGCGCAGATCACCGTGACGTCGGGGCGGGCCAGCTTCAGCCCCTGGGCGACCGGCAGGGCGCGCCCGTGGATGCTGTGGAAGCCGTACACCGAGGTATAGGCCGGGATGCGCGACGAGCAGCCGATGCCCGACACCACCGCGACGTTTTCGCGTTTCAGGCGCAGTTCGGCCAGGGCCTTGGTGATCGCCGACAGGACCGCGTAGTCGCCGCAGCCGGGGCACCACACCGGGTTGACGTCGGATTTGTAGTCGAAGGCCTCGAGTTCGGGGGTGGGGGTGACTTCGTTCATCACGCGTCTCCCTTCAGGGCGTTGATCGCGGCAAGAATTTCCATCGGACGCAGCGGCAAGGGACCGGCGCGGCGCAGGGATTCGACCACCGGCGGCAGATCGAAATGGCCGCGCAGGAAGTGGAAGAACTGTCCGCCGTGGTTCTGCTCGACCACCAGAACCTTGGTCGCGCCCGCCAGGGCCTTTTCCATCGCCTCGCTTTGCAACGGCAGGACGACGCGCAGGCCGATCAGTCGGGCCGCGCCGTTCGCCGCGCGCACTGCTTCGCGCGCCGGTTCGGTCAGCGAGCCGAGGGCGATCACCGCGATCGGGCCGTCGCCCTCCCGTTCCGCCCAGATGCCGTCGCAATCCAGGGATTCGAGCTTGCGCAGCCGCTTGTCCAGTTGCGATTGGTGGTCGGCGGCCTGGGTCGAGGGGGTGCCGCGTTCGTTGTGCGCCAGTCCGTCGGCGGTGTACTCGCCGCCCGCGATGCCGAGCACCGCCATCGGCGAGACACCGTCGTTGGTCAGGGCGTAACGGCGGTACGGCACGCCGTCTTCCGGCGTGGCGAGACGGCGGTCGGCGGCCGGACCGCCCTCGGCGGGCGGATCGATGATCGCCCGCGACTGCCCCATGTTCTGGTCGGACAGAACGATCGCCGGGCATTGCGCGGCCTCCGCCGCGGCGACCGCCCACTGCACCGTCGTCATGCAATCGGGGATCGAGGTCGCGGCGACGACGATGTGCGGGGTGTCGCCGTGCAGGCCGTAAACCGCGGTGTTGAAGTCGCTTTGTTCCGACTTGGTCGGGATGCCGGTGGAGGGGCCGCCGCGCTGCACGTCGACCACGGTAACCGGGACTTCGGCGCCGACCGACAGGCCCAGGCCCTCGATCATCAGCGACAGGCCGGGGCCGGACGTGGCGGTCAAGGACGGCACGCCGCCATAGGACGCGCCGATCAGCATGTTGATCGAGGCGAGTTCATCCTCCGCCTGCACCAGTTGGCCGCCGACGCGGGCGAGGTTGGGCGCCAGCCATTCCAGGATTTCGGTGGACGGGGTGATCGGATAGGCGGCGACGAAGCGCACTCCGCCACGGATCGCCCCCAGTCCCGCCGCCTCGTTGCCGGTGATCGACCAGCGCGGCTTGTCCGCCGCCGCCGGGCGCGGGCAGGCGGGCCAGGTCGATTCGGGCAGGGCGGCGGCCAGTCCGGCCCCCAGTTCGATGCCCTTCAGGGATTGGGTCAGGGCGTCCTCGCCCTTGTCGCCCAACGTGTCGGCGAGCAGCGGTTTCAGGTCTTCCGGGGTCAGGCGCAGGATATGCGCCGCCAGCCCAAGGCCGACCATGTTGACGCGCAGTCCGGGCGCCGACTTGGCGGTTGCCGACAGGGGAACCGCGACGCAACGGGCGTTGCTGCGGGCGATCACCTCGGGTACCTCGCCCGCGTCGGGGTCGAACAGCACCACGCTGTCGGAACGCAACGGCAGTTCGGCGGCGAATCGGGCGATGTTGCCCCAGTCGAAGGCGAACAGGACGTCGAAGGTGTCGCCGTGACTTAAGATCGGGCGGGAGCCGAAACGCATCAGCGCGGCGGATTCGCCGCCCCTGATCTGCGGTCCGAGCGAGCGCCGCATCAATCCGTACCATCCGGCGCGCGATGCGGCGTCGAGGAGAATCTGGCCGACCGTCATCACCCCGGCGCCGCCGGATCCGGTCAAGGCCAGGGAAAGCATGTGTTCCGTCATGGTGCTCCTGCCGTGAGAGGCCTCGAGAAAACCTGTCCGTGCCGTCATCCGTCCAGCGAGTCGGCGTGATCGTTCGCGGTCTGTTTTTCGCCGCGTTTGCCCCCGAGGGGATTGTTGTTTCTAAACGGTTATCGGGGGCCGTGTCCATGGCGGAATCGCGACGGCGCTTCCCTGCGGCGGAAGAAAGGAGTATATCACCCGGCGAACTGGAAAACGGCTGGGGTTCTGTTGTTATGTCGCTGAAAATTAATAAGAATTGCGTGTTTTGCGGGTCGTGCGAACTGGATTGTCCGAATCAGGCGATTTCCCCCGGCGACGACACCTATGTGATCGATCCCGCCTTGTGCACCGAATGCGTCGGCGCCTTCGACGAGCCTCAGTGCCGCCTGCTTTGCCCCGCCGATGCCATCCATCCCGACCTGGCGCATGCCGAAAGCCAAGAGCAACTGGCGGCGAAGTTCAGGGCTCTGCACTCCTGACCGGTTCCGGCGCGGCGTCGGCCCCGGTGGGCGGCGCATCCGGGACGACGGGAGGCGTCGCCGGTTCCGGCGCGGATTCGGCCGGTTTTTCCGGAATCGGTTCCGGAGTCGTCGCGCTCTCGGTCGATGGCGGTTCGTCGATGGGAACCACCGGCTGCGGGTCGGGGGAGGCGGACTCGGCCACCGGCGCCAGCGGCTTCAGCGGCGGTTTTTTCGCCGGGGCGGCTTTTTTCTCGGCCTTCGCGGGAAGTTCGACCGGCACCGAATAGTCGGCGACGATGCGCGCCTGATTGCCCGCGATCACCAGCACCTTCTGGCCGAGGGCGAGCGGCGCTTCCTCGTGCTGGGTCACCGACAGCAATTCGCCGTCGGCCTTGCGCACGATGTACTCCCAGCCGAAGGTATCGCCCGCCGCATGGTCCAGGGTGGTGCCGATCATGCTGCCGATCACCGCGCCGACGGTGCCGCTGGCGCTGATCCGGACCTGACGGAAACCGATGACCACGCCGGTTTCGACCTTGTTGACCTGCTGCACCGCGCCGGTGGAGTAGGTGTTGGGCGAATAGCTGGGGGAGCAGGCGGCGATCGCGGCCAGCCCGGCGGCGGAGAGCAGCAGTTTGACGGAGCGCGGCAAGACGAACCATCCCGGAAAAAATCGACCGGCGCGACCAGAACACCGGGGCGGCGAAACCGCCCGAGGTCTATATAGTCGAGCCGCCGTGGCGGCGGCAAGGGGCGCGGGGCGGCCCCCGGCGGTCATTTCGCCAGGGGGTCGCGCAACAGGAAGCCCGGCATGTGGTCGCCGAAGGCCAGAACGTCGTCGGAGTGCCGCATCTCGCCGACTTCGTCGGCGGGAAGGCGGCCGCGTCCGCGCCCGCGCGGACGCGCCTCGCGGTCGGGGCGCTCGGACCGTTCCGAGGAACGCGGCGCGCGGTCCGTCGCCGGAGTCCGGGCCTCGTTCCGCGAACGGGATTCGCCCCGCGCCCGGTTTCCGGCGCGGGGTTCGCCCTTCGCTTCCGACGGGGCCTCGGGCATCGCCTGCGCTTCGGCCTCCGCCTCCGGCTTCGCCTTTGCTTTCGGTTCGGCGGCTGCCTTGCGGTCGCGCGGCTTGCCGCCGCGACGTCCTCGGCGTTCGCTTTCCGCCTCTTCCAGCGGCAACGGCAGCGGCGCGGCGTCGTCCAGGGTGATCACCGGGATCGGCTTGCCGATCAGTTTCTGAATCGCCGCGACGTAGCGGCCGTCCTCGGTCGTGGCGATGGTCAGCGCCCGGCCTTCGCGGCCGGCGCGACCGGTGCGGCCGATGCGGTGAACGTAGTCCTCGGCATGGCTGGGGACGTCGAAGTTGAAGACGTGGGAGACGTCGGCGATGTCCAGGCCGCGCGCCGCCACGTCGGAGCAGACCAGAAGCTTGATGTCTCCCTTGCGGAAGGCGTCCAGGGTTTCGGTGCGCATCGACTGCGGCATGTCGCCGTGCAGCTGCCCGGCGGGCAGGGCGTGGCGTTCCAGCGAACGGAACAGCACCGCGACGTCGCGCTTGCGGTTGCAGAAGATGAAGGCGTTGGCCACCGACTCCTTCTCGATCAGGGAGCGCAGGGTGTCGCGCTTGTCGCGGGCGTTCACCACCACCATCGACTGGGTGACCAGTTCGGCGGGGGAGGCGGGCGGCGCGACGCTGACCATCTTCGGGTTGGACAGGAACTTGTCGGCCAGGCGCTTGATCTCGGGCGCCATGGTGGCGGAGAACAGCAACGTCTGGCGCAGCGGCGGCAGCCAGCCGATGATCTTTTCGACGTCGGGGATGAACCCCATGTCGAGCATCCGGTCGGCCTCGTCGATCACCAGGATGCGCACGTCCGACAGCAGGATGCGTCCACGCTCGAACAAATCCATCATCCGGCCCGGCGTGGCGATCAGCACATCGACGCCGCGGTCCAGCGCCCGTTCCTGGTCGCCGAAGGATTCGCCGCCGATCAAGAGCGCCTTCGACAGCTTGTGATACTTGCCGTATTGCTCGAAATTCTCCGAGACTTGGGCGGCGAGTTCGCGGGTCGGGGCGAGGATCAGGGAACGCGGCATCCGCGCCCGGGCCCGGCCGCTCGACAGGATGTCGATCATCGGCAGGGTGTAGCAGCCGGTCTTTCCGGTGCCGGTTTGGGCGATGCCCATGACGTCGCGCCCCATCAGGACCAGGCCGATCGCCTGCTCCTGAATCGGGGTCGGGGCGGTATATCCCATCTCGTCGATGGCCTTCAGGGTGTTGGGATCAAGCCCAAGCTCTTCGAACGTCATGTGGTTCGATGTTCCGTTGAGGTGTTGCGCGGAAGCAGGCTTCCGGGGGCGTGGGGGACCGCATCGGGCGGAAACCCAGGGCACGCCGGGAAAAAGCTCGGGGATAATCGGGGGGAAATCGGCGAATGTCAACGCGCGAGGCGCGAGAATCCGCCCGAAGATATCAGGGTGTTGCCGGAAAAGCGCGAAATCGCGAAATACCGGCTTGAAAGCGGCGCGCCGTCCCCCGACACTTCCGGCAGTCGTATCGTCAATCCGTGGAGGCGAATCCCATGCGCATCAAGGCCGATCAGTCCTGTCTGGTGATCGTTGACGTTCAGGAGCGCTTGGCCCCGGTGATGGCGGACCCGCGCAAGGTGATCGACGGCGCCGCCCGTTTGGCCGCTGCGGCGGCGCGTCTGGGGGTGCCCGCCCTGGTCTCCGAGCAGTACCCCAAGGGGCTGGGGCCGACGATGATCGACGTGCGGGAAATCCTTCCCGACGAGGACGCCTATGTACGGAAGACCGCCTTTTCCTGCGTCGGAGAACCCGCCTTCATGGCGAAGTTCGAAGGCGTCGGTCGCCGCCAGGCGGTGATCGCGGGGATCGAGATGCACGTCTGCGTGATGCAGACCGCGCTCGACCTGAAAGAGAAGGGCTACGACGTCTTCGTCGTCGTCGATGCCTGCGGTTCGCGGTTTTCCACCGACGAGGAAACCGCCAAGCTGCGCTTCGCCGCCGCCGGGATTCATCTGGTCACCATCGAGATGGCGATCTTTGAATGGCTGGAGCGTTCCGGCACGCCGGAGTTCAAGGACATCACCAAGACCCTGATCCGTTGAGGCGCGCATGCACCGTCAAGACCTGATCCTGCTGCCCGGTCTGTTGTGCGACGCCCGTCTGTTCGCGCCGCAGGCGGACGCCCTGTCCGACGTGGCGCGGGCGATCGTGCCCGATCTTTCCGCCGACAGCGTCGCCGCGATGGCCGACGCGGTGCTGGCCGCCGCGCCGCATCGCTTCGCTCTGGCCGGGCTGTCGATGGGGGGATACGTGGCGCAGGAGATTCTGCGCCGCGCGCCCAGCCGGGTGACGCGGCTGGCCCTGATTTCCACCACCGCGCGGCCCGATGCGCCGGAGCAGAGCGCGATGCGCCGCGATCTGATCGAATTGGCGAAAACCGACCGCTTCGCCCAGGTGATGCCCCGCCTGCTGCCGAAGCTGATCTCCGCCGGGCGGCGCGACGACGCGGCGTTGCGGCGTCTGGTGGTCGGCATGGCCGAGGCGGTGGGGGCGGAGGTCTTCATCCGCCAGCAGACCGCGATCATCAACCGTCCCGACGGTCGCGACGACCTGTGCCGCATCGCGGCGCCGACGGCGGTGATCTGCGGCGACGCCGACGAGTTGACGCCGCCCGACCGCCACCAGGAAATCGCGGCGGCGGTTCCGGGGGCGAAGCTGACGGTCATTCCCGGCAGCGGCCACCTGGCCACCCTGGAAGCGCCGGAGGCGACCGCCGCCGCCCTGCGCGATTGGCTGACCGCGTAGGGCAGCGAGCCGTCGCGCCGCCCGGTCCGTCGCCATTGCGGAGGTCTGGCGTCAGACCAGGATATCGACCTGTTTGTCCGCCGGTCCGGAGCCGGACGAGGTCTCGGCGGCTTGCTTTTCCTCCTCGGCGCGCTTGGCCTGTCTTTTGGCGATAGCCTCTTCCAGCAGTTTTTTCAGCGTGCGGCGCGGCGAGGTTTCGCCGGAGGCAAAGATGGGGTCGCTTGCTCCGCCGGAAGAGGTCGTGGTGGTGCTGAACCCTTCGCTTTCGGCGCTTCCCAGGTACGGAATCCCATCGACCGTGGGGTTGGTTTCGCTGAGGGAGAAGGTCGGTCCTGTGGGACGGAAGGTGAAGGTCTGGTCGCCCTGGTTGAAGCGGGCGCCGGACATCCCTTCGGATTCGCGCTTGATCAATCCCATGACCCGGGCGCGGTAGTTCGGATCCTTGGCCATCTTGGAGAGGTTGGTGGAATCGATGTAAAGCAGGTTCCGCCCCCTGACCACGTTTTTGGGGTCGGACGAAACGATGTCATAGGTGGGGAACTCCGATTTCAGGGAGTTCAGCACCTGATCCGTGGACCAAGCGCCGCCATCTTTGGAAGCGGCATATTCCGCCGCATATTCCTGGGTGTACTGCTGGCCGTGGGCGATCAGGGTATCGTTCATATCGGCGATGGATCGGTACGTCTTGACGCCGGTGGACGCTGCGCTCGCCGTGGCCCAGATGTCGGCGAACGGCGAATCGTTGGACGAGGTGACTTGCATGGGATCCTCCTCTTCTGCGGAAATCACCACACGCGGCAAGGCTTTCCTCTTGCCGGGATACCCCGAAACAATACAACCTTAAGAGTTAATGGAGGATGAGAATTTCGACGGCTCGTGAGAATTCCGACGCATATGGGGGAGCTTCCCTTGCCCCGGGCCGCAGGGGATGGATCAGGCCTGAAAGGGTGCGGAAGAACCGTTGCACGGTCGCGTCCGGGGTCTTTTCGCCAAGTCCGCGTCGTTTTCTCGCAAGACAGACCCACTATCCTGCTTTAAACGCTCCTGACATTGACGAAGGTTTTTCGTCGCTCGCGCGCCCAAGTCTTTTCCGCGCCCTGCTGGCCGGTTTCGATGGAATCGGCGGCGTCCGGCTGCGGTTGCAGCGGTTCGCGGCATTCCAGAACCCAGATGTCGTAGACCGGGTGGTCCATCGCCGAGACCGCCGGGCTGGAGGCGAACATCCATCCCCGGAAGACATCGACGGGCGGCTGGTTCGGCTTGATGTCGGTGATGTCGAGGAAGGCGGCGCTTTCCGGCGTTTCCTCGGGCGGACGGGTGCGGCAGGCGCGGACGATGACGGCAAGCGAGCCGAAGCGCACGGTGTCGCCCACCGGCGTGGTCAGGGTGGTGATGCGCCCGGTGATCTTGTCCAGGCCGCGCAGCACCGCAAGCCGGGTGTCGATGTTGGTCGCCGCGTCGGCGGGGGCGGCGAAGAGTCCGGCCAGGGCGAGTCCGGCCAGACGAAGGGGGAGGCGGGGGATCACGGTTTGGCGTCCTCGCCGCTGCCGGTGGCGAGGAAGATGAACTCGCCCACCGTGTCTTCCAGGGATTTGAAGTCGCGGGTGTTTTTCAAGGATTCGCCGTCCTTCAGTCGTTCCCGCAGAGTGCCCGGTTCCAGGCGGATGTATTTGTCGCCCATCAGCCCCTGCGTCGCGATCGAGGCCACGGTATCGACCGGCAGCAGGATGTCGGGGCGGATGCTTAAGGTAAGGGAGGCCTCGAAGGTGTCCTGATCGAGGCGCTGATCGACCACCGTGCCGACCTTGATGCCGCTGATCCGCACGTCGCTGCCGACGCGCAAGCCCCCGACCTTCAGGAAGTTGGCCTTGACGTGATACCCCTTGACCTCGCTGATCTGCGCCGAGGTGTAGGCGAAAACCAGGAAATAGCCGGCGACCAGCAGGACCACCGCCCCCATGACGCTTTCGATGATCTGTTTGCGCATGGTCTTCAGTCCCCCTTGCCGATCGGCAGCAGCGGCTCCGGCACGGCCGCCTTGGTGGTTTCGGTCGCCGACGGACGCACCGGCGCGGCCAGGGCCTCGGCGCATCTGGCGTTGCGCGACTTGGCCATGGCCACCAGCCGCTCCAGCAGGTCGTCGACCACCAGGGCGTCCTGGGTAAAGGCGATGCTGTCTCCGCCGGACAGGTTTTCGGCAGCGCCGCCCGGCTCGATCTCGATGTACTTGCCGCCGAACAGGCCGTCGGTGTGGATCACCGCGGCGGAATCGCCGGGGACTCGGATGCCGTCGTCGATGCGCAGGGTGACGTGCGCCAGGAAACCCGGGCGCAACTCCAGCCCGCCGACGGTGCCGACGTCGATTCCCGCCAGACGCACCGGGGCGCCCTCGGCCAGGCCGTCGGTGCGGTGGAAACCGGCATACAGAGGGTAGCCCTTCTCCGCCGGTTCGGCGTCGCGGGCATGCACGTAGGCAAGCGCCAGCGCCCCCACCAGACAGGTCAGGGCGCCCAGGCCGATATCCTCGCGTTCGCCGAAGTGCACGGTGCTCCCCTTGGTCGGCGCCGCCCCTTTCAGGACGGACGCCAGGATTCGTAGTCGCCGGTGGCCTTGTCCCGCTTGCCGCCGCGCCGGTCGTGTCCCGGCGGGAAATAGGCGTACTGGGTGCCGGACAGGTTGGGATGGTGCGGTTTCTGCCAGGCGTGGCGCGCGCCTTCCAGCGGCGCGTCGGTGGTATGGTGCAGCCAGGCGTGCCATTCCGGCGGCACCTTGGTCGCTTCCGGCGCGCCGTTGAACATCACCCAGCGGCGCTCGCGCTGGCCGCGCGCGGTTTTGCGGTCGCGGAAATAGCGGTTGCCGAATCCGTCCTCTCCGACGAACTCGCCGCGCAGCCACGTATAGAGGCGCGTGCCCAAGGTCATTATCCACTCTCCCGCCGAAGCTCGCGTTCGCCGCGATCGATCCGTAAAACGCAAGGGACTATGCCACCCATGGCCCGGTTCGTAAAGGTGCTCGCGGCGCATCCCTTGGATATGGCGTTTCTTCGGGTTCAGCGGAAGGAAGGGGGCGAAATCCGTCCTTCGGTATACATCCGGTTGTATGTCGTGATGGCGGTCACACCAAATCTTGAAATTTGAGTTGCGCGCCCCCGGAAGGCGCAGTAGCTTGTGTCCTTGCCGCTGAAGAACACTAGACGTGGTTATTGCGGCGGATCCTTCCACGGCGCGAAGGCGCGAAGCGGCAAGGCTCCCTTGCTCGGTCGAACTGGGGTCGAAGGCATCGCGCGGCTGCATTTTCGCGCGACTTTTCCTCCCCGGCGTTTTCATCACGCGGCCTTGTGTCCGGCGACGGACCGCCGCCAGAAATTTATCTCTTAGGACGGAACTCAGACCATGCGGATCGAACGGCATTTCACCAAGGACGGCATTTCTCCCTATGCTTCCATCGCGTTTCGCCTCGCCAGCAGCGAGATTCGCAAGCCCGACGGCAGCATCGTCTTCAGTTTGCAGGATATCGAGGTGCCGACCGACTGGTCGCAGGTGGCCTGCGACATCCTGGCGCAGAAGTACTTCCGCAAGGCGGGGGCGCCGGTGGCGCTGAAGCGGGTCGAGGAATCCGACGTTCCCGCCTGGCTGTGGCGGTCCGAAGCCGACCTTTCGGTCAGCGCCGAAACCGTTTCCGAAACCAAGGCGACGCAGGTGTTCGACCGCATGGCCGGAACCTGGGCCTATTGGGGTTGGAAGGGTGGCTATTTCGACTCCGAGTCCGACGCCCGCGCCTATTACGACGAAATGCGCTACATGCTGTGCAAGCAGATGGCCGCGCCGAATTCGCCGCAGTGGTTCAACACCGGCATGCACTGGGCCTATGGCATCGACGGCCCCAGCCAGGGGCACTTCTACGTCGATTTCAAGACCGGCAAGCTGGTCCTCTCCAACTCCGCCTATGAGCATCCGCAGCCGCACGCCTGCTTCATCCAGTCGGTGTCCGACGATCTGGTCAACGACGGCGGGATCATGGATTTGTGGATGCGCGAGGCGCGGCTGTTCAAGTACGGTTCGGGCACCGGCACTAACTTCTCGTCCCTGCGCGGCGAGGGCGAAAAGCTCTACGGCGGCGGGCGGTCCTCCGGCATGATGAGCTTCCTGAAGATCGGCGACCGCGCCGCCGGCGCGATCAAGTCGGGTGGCACCACCCGCCGCGCCGCCAAGATGGTGATCGTCGATATCGACCATCCCGACATCGAGACCTTCATCAACTGGAAGGTTCACGAGGAACAGAAGGTCGGCTGCCTGGTCACCGGCTCCACCCTGATCAACACCCACCTGAACGCGGTGATGAAGGCGACTCGCGACGGCGACGGCGCGGCCCTGGCCGACGGTGACGCGCGCTTCGACCCGCGCAAGAACCTCGCCCTGAAAAAGGCGATCCTGGCGGCGCGCAAGGTGGCGGTGCCGGAGAACTTCATCCAGCGGGCGATCCAGTTCGCGCGGCAGGGCTTCACCGAGATCGAGGTTCCGGTCTATGACACCGACTTCGACAACGAGGCCTACACCAGCGTTGCCGGGCAGAATTCCAACAACACGGTGCGCGTCACCGACGATTTCCTGAAGGCGGTCGCCCAGGACGGCGACTGGAACCTGATCCGCCGCACCGACGGCAAGGTGGCGCGGTCGATCAAGGCGCGCGATTTGTGGTCGCAAATCGGCTATGCGGCGTGGGCCTGCGCCGATCCCGGCCTGCAATTCGACACCACGATCAACGCCTGGCACACCTGCCCGCAGTCGGGGCGGATCAATGCCTCCAACCCGTGCTCGGAATACATGTTCCTGGACGACACCGCCTGCAATCTGGCGTCCCTGAACCTGATGACATTCCGCAAGGAGGATGGCAACTTCGACGTCGCGGGCTTCGCCCATGCGGTGCGGCTGTGGACGGTGACCCTGGAAATCTCGGTCCTGATGGCGCAGTTCCCGTCGAAGGAAATCGCCAAGCGGTCCTACGAGTTCCGCACCCTGGGGCTCGGCTATGCCAACATCGGCGGTTTGTTGATGTCCTCCGGCCTGTCCTATGACAGCGACGAGGGCCGCGCCCTGTGCGCCGCGATTTCCGCCCTGATGACCGGCGAGGCGTACCGCACCTCCGCCGAGATGGCCGAGGAAATGGGCGCTTTCCCCGGCTACGCCAAGAACGCGGGCGACATGCTGCGGGTGATCCGCAATCACCGTCTGGCCGCGCACGGCAAGACCCACGGCTACGAGAGCCTGAACGTGATGCCGGTGCCGATGGACGCCGACAATTGCCCGCAGGCCGATCTGGTCGAGGCGGCGCGTGCCGCCTGGGACGCCGCGCTGGCGTTGGGCGAGGTCGCCGGGTTCCGCAACGCTCAGGTCTCGGTGATCGCCCCGACCGGCACCATTGGTCTGGTGATGGACTGCGACACCACCGGCATCGAACCCGATTTCGCCCTGGTCAAGTACAAGAAGCTGGTCGGCGGCGGTTACTTCAAGATCATCAACCGTCTGGTCCCCGAGGCCCTGCGCAGCCTGGGCTATTCCGATGCCGAGGGCGAGGCGATGCTGCGCCACGCCTTGGGCCACGGCACCCTGAAGGGCGCGCCCGAGATCAACCACGAGACCCTGAAGGCGAAGGGCTTCACCGACGTCGCCCTGATGAAACTGGAAGAGGGTCTGGGCAACTGCTTCGACGTCAAGTACGCCTTCAACGCCTATACCCTGGGCGTGGATTTCTGCCGCGACGCGTTGCGTCTGACCGACGCGCAGATCAACGACATGTCGTTCAACATGCTGGAAGCCCTGGGCTTCTCCGCCGCCCAGATCGACGCCGCCAACACCTATGTCTGCGGCGCCGGCACCCTGGAGGGCGCCCCCGGCCTGAAGGACGAGCATCTTTCGGTGTTCGATTGCGCCAGCCCGTGCGGTCGCACCGGCACCCGCTATCTTTCGGCGGATGCCCACATCCGGATGATGGCGGCGGCGCAGCCGTTCATTTCCGGCGCGATTTCGAAGACCATCAACATGCCGGGTTCGGCGACGGTCGAGGATTGCACCACCGCCTATCTGAACAGCTGGATGCTGGGTCTGAAGGCCAACGCCCTCTATCGCGACGGCTCCAAGCTCTGCCAGCCGCTGTCCTCTTCGTTCGGCGACGATCTGGTGGACGATCTGGCCGACGAACCCGCCGCCAAGCAGGCCACGGTGATCGCCGAACGCATCGTCGAGAAGGTGGTGGAAAAGATCGTCGCCGCCGATCCGACCCGCACCGCGCTGCCCACCCGCCGCAAGGGCTATACCCAGAAGGCGATGGTCGGCGGGCATAAGGTGTACCTGCGCACCGGCGAATACGACGACGGTCGCCTGGGCGAGATCTTCATCGATATGCACAAGGAAGGCGCCGCCTTCCGCAGCCTGATGAACAACTTCGCCATCGCGGTGTCGATCGGCTTGCAGTATGGCGTGCCGCTGGAGGAATTCGTCGAGGCCTATACCTTCACCCGCTTCGAGCCCTCGGGCGCGGTGCAGGGCAACGACGCGATCAAGATGGCGACCTCGATCCTCGACTATCTGTTCCGCGAACTGGCGATTTCCTACCTCGGGCGCAACGACCTCGCCCATGTGCAGCCCGACGACCTGCGCCACGACAGCCTGGGCAAGGGCGAGGCGCAGGCCGATCTGGAAAGGGCCGCCGAAAAGGTGGTGGAGGCCTATGCCTCCGCCGGGTACGTGCGCGGCAACTTCCGGGTGTTCGACGGCGGCGTCCTGGCCGCCACCGGCACCGACGGCCCGGTGGCCGCCACCGCCAGCATGGAAACCTCGGCCGTGGCGGTGACCTCGGGCGCGGTGACCGGCGGGACGGTGACCACCGCCGCATCCTCCGCCTCGGCCACCCGCATGGCCCGCATCCAGCAGGCGCGGATGAAGGGCTACGAGGGCGACAGCTGCCCCGAGTGCGGCAACTTCACCCTGGTGCGCAACGGTACCTGCCTGAAGTGCGATACCTGCGGTTCGACCACCGGCTGTTCTTGAGCTTCTGGGGGGACTGGTAGAGTAGCCTATCGGTAGAGTTCCCGGCCCGCCGCGACATCCGTCCGGCGGGCCGGTCCGTTATCCGGTCAGATCGCCTTCTTGCAGAAGTACCAGTCGACGTATTCGTATCCTTCGTCGCGACGTTCTTCCGCGCCCATGGGAGTTTTCGGCGGCGGCACGATTACCTTGTCGCCGGGGCGCCAGTTTTCCGGGGTCGGCGTGCCGTGCTTGTCGGTGGTCTGCACCGCATCGAGCACGCGCAGGAATTCCGCGACCTGACGCCCGGTGGTCATCGGATAGTACATCATCGCCCGCAGCACGCCGTCGGGATCGATCAGGAAGGTGGCGCGAACCGCCGAGGTGGAGGAAACGCCGGGCTGCACCATGCCATAGGCGCGGGCGACCGCCATCGACAGGTCGGCGATGATCGGGAAGCCGATGTCGACGCCGAACTTTTCCTTGATGTTGCGGACCCAAGCGATGTGGGAAAACGTCGAGTCGATGGACAGGCCGAGAAGCTGGCAGTTCCGCCGGGCGAATTCGTCCTGCAACTGGGCAAAGGCGATGAATTCGGTGGTGCAGACCGGGGTGAAATCTGCCGGATGGGAGAACAGGATCAGCCACTGTCCCTTGTAATCGCTCAGTTTCTTGATGCCATGCGTGGTCTCCGCCGCGAAGTCCGGGGCGGCTTCGTTGAGTCGGGGAAAGGTCATCGCAGGAGTTTCGTCGGTCATCTCGGTTCTCCTTTTGAGTATTAAGATTGCCTAATATTCCCCGGGGGAAGAAATCGATCCAGCCGTAAATATCGATGGCTTCAATCGATTTTTCAGCTTCCCGCTAGCCCACTAAATCCCAATAGGGCGTGCCGCCGAAGCGTTCGGTCAGGAAATCGACGAAGGCCCGCACCTTGGGGGAAAGCAGCCGCGCGGTGGGATAGACCGCATGGGCGGCAAAATCGGACGGCATGAATTCGGTCAGAACCGAGGCCGGGTCGCCGCTTTGCAGGTCGGCTCCGACGATGAAGGTAGGCAGATAGCAGAGCCCCAGCCCCTTCAGCGCCGCCACCTTCAGCGCGTCGCCGTTGTCGGCGCGCATTCGCCCCTTGACCGCCACCCGCAGCGGCGCGCCGTCGGGGGCGGAGAAATCCCAGAACGCGCCGTCCGACATCAGGGTGTAGCACAGGCAGTCGTGGCCGGAGAGGTCGCGGGGGTGGGTGGGGGCGCCCCGTTGCTTCAGGTATTCCGGGCTGGCGCATACCGTCATCCGGATCGGGGCGAGGCGGCGGGCGATCAGGCTGGAATCCTCCAGCCGTCCGATGCGGATCGCCAGATCGAAGCCTTCCTCCACCAGATCGACGTAGCGGTCCGACATCGACAGGTCCGTCTCGATCTCGGGGAAGCGGTGCAGGAAGTCGGGAATCGCCGGGGCCAGATGCAGGATGCCGAAGCTCATCGGCGCGCTGATCTTCAGGCGTCCGCGCGGCGACGCTTGCAGGCGGGAAATCGACACGTCCGCGTCTTCAAGATCGGCAAGAATGCGCGAAACCTGGGCGTAATAGCCCTGTCCGGCCTCGGTCAGGGTCAGCGACCGGGTGGTGCGGTGGAACAGCCGTACCCCCAGGTCTGCCTCCAACGCCGCCACCTGGCGGCTGACCGCCGATTTCGAAATGCGCAGACGGCGCGCCGCCTGGGAAAAGGATTTGGTCTCGGCAACGCCGACGAAGGCTTCCAGGATGGCGAGGCGGTCCATCATAGTTGCTCCTTGCGCAACAATATTGTTCCAAGATGATGGATTGTTGTGTTTGAAGATTCAAGCTTCAATCGGTTCGACAAATCGGGGCATCCCACGCCCCTGGCCGGGAGGACCGCCATGAACGCCATTCTGAGACCCGCCGAAGCCCGAGGCCACGCCGACCACGGCTGGCTCGACAGCCACCACACCTTTTCCTTCGCCCATTATTTCGATCCCCGGCACATGGGGTTCCGTTCCCTGCGGGTGATCAACGACGACGTGGTCAAGCCGGGCGCGGGTTTCCCGACGCACGGCCACCGCGACATGGAGATCTTCACCTACGTGGTTTCCGGCGCCTTGGCGCACCGGGACAGCACCGGCGGCGAGGGAGTGATCCGGCGCGGCGAGGTTCAGGCGATGTCGGCGGGAACCGGCATCCGCCACAGCGAATTCAACGCTTCGCAGGACGAGGACGTGCGCCTGTTGCAAATCTGGATTCTGCCGCCGCGCGAGGGGTTGCTTCCGTCCTATGCGCAGACCGCCATCCCCGATGCGGGCAAGCGCGATCGCTTGGCTCTTCTAGCCGGACCCGAGGGCAGCGGTGCGGCCTTGCCCCTGCATCAGGACGCTTTCGTTCATGCCGCGCTGCTGGATGCGGGCGGCGAGGTCGGCTATCCGCTGCGCCCCGGTCGCGGCGCCTGGGTGCAGGTGGTGGACGGCGACATTTCGGTCAACGGCGTCGCGATGAAGCGCGGCGACGGCCTGGCCGTGGAGGATGCCGAGCGCATCGACGTTCGCGCCGCCTCCGATGCCGAATTCCTGCTGTTCGATCTCGCCTGAAACCGTTTTTCGAGGAAAGGACCTAAGGCCATGAATATTCTCCAGATCAATTCCAGCGCCCGCTCCGGCGCGGGCAATTCCACCCGGGTCGCCGACGCGATCGTCGCCCGCCTGAAGAACCGGCATCCGGACGCCCGGGTGGAGGTGCGCGATCTTGCCCGCGATCCGCACCCGATTCTCGACGAGGCGGCGCTTGGCGCGCTGTTCGCTCCGGCGGAGCGGCGCACTCCCGAACAGGAGGCGCGGGTGGCGCTGGACGACGCCCTGATCGCCCAGTTGCTCGCCGCCGACGTCGTGGTGCTGGGGGTGCCGATGTACAACTTCGGCGTTTCCGTGCAGTTGAAGGCCTGGATCGACGCGGTATCGCGGGCGGGGGTGACCTTCCGCTACACCGAAAAGGGGCCGGAGGGTCTGGTCAAGGGCAAGAAGGTCTACGTCGCCCTGGCGCGCGGCGGGATCTATCGCGACGGCCCGGCGGACAGCCAGGTGCCGTACCTGAAGACGGTGCTGTCCTTCCTGGGGATGACCGACGTCGCGTTCGTCTATGCCGAGGGCTTCGCGATGGGCGCGGTCGGCGCGGAAAAGGCCCTGGCCGACGCCGAGGCGCAGATTCTCGCCTCGGTCGCCTGAATCGAAACGCCGACCGTCCCCCCGGGGGGCGGTCGGCGTCGGTTTTCCGGGCATCAGAACAGGAAGCGCGACCGGATGGTGCCGTCGATGGCGTCGATCGCCTTGCGGAAGCCCATGCCGGGTTCGATTTCGGCCTCGACGTCCACCACCACGTAGCCGATCTCGCCGTCGGTGCGCAGGTACTGGCCGGAGATGTTGATTCCCTTGCCCGAGAAGATGTCGTTGATCCGCGAAATCACCCCCGGCACGTTGCGGTGGATGTGCATGAAGCGGGTCGCGCTGCCCTGCACCGGCAACGCCACCTCCATGAAGTTCACCGCCCCCAGAGTCGAACCGTTGTCGGAATAGGTGATCAGTTTGTCCGCCACTTCGGTGCCGATGTTGGCCTGCGCTTCCTGCGTCGAGCCGCCGATGTGCGGCGTCAGGATGACGTTGGGAATGCCGCGCAGGGGGGAGACGAACTCCTCGCCGTTGTCGGCGGGCTCGGCGGGGAAGACGTCGATCCCCGCGCCGTGCAGGCGTCCGTCGTTCAGCGCGGCGGCCAGGGCGTCGATGTCCACCACGTTGCCGCGCGAGGCGTTGATCAGGATTGCGCCGGTCTTCATCCGGGCGATTTCCGCCGCGCCGATCATCCCCTTGGTCTGCGGCGTCGCGGGGACGTGCAGGGTGACCACGTCCGAAGTCTGCAACAGGTGGTCCAGGGTGTGGCTGACCTTGGCGTTGCCGAGGGCCAGCTTGTTGACGATGTCGAAATACTGCACCTCCATCCCCAGCGCCTCGGCCAGAATGGACAGTTGCGAGCCGATGTGGCCGTAGCCGACGATGCCCAATTTCTTGCCGCGCACCTCGTGGCAGCCCTTGGCCGACTTCAGCCAGCCGCCGCGATGGGCGGCGGCGGATTTTTCCGGCACGCCGCGATAGAGCATGATCATCTCGCCCAGAACCAGCTCCGCCACCGAGCGGGTGTTGGAATAGGGGGCGTTGAACACTGGAATCCCCGCCATTTTCGCGGACTTCAGATCGACCTGGTTGGTGCCGATGCAGAAGCACCCCACCGCCATCAGCTTCGGCGCTTCGGCGATCACCTTGTCGGTCAGCCGGGTGCGGGAGCGGATGCCGACGATGTGCGCGTCGGCGATCGCCTCGCGCAGGTCCGCGCCGTCCAGGGCGCCGGGGCAACTGACGATATTGGTGTATCCGGCGACGTTGAAGGCGTGCACCGCGTTGTCGTGGATGCCTTCCAGCAACACCACCTTGATCTTTTCCTTGGGCAGGGAGAGCTTGCTCACCGGGGTCTCCGACATTAATCTTCGCCAACCTGAACCCCATAAGGGGCCAGCAAACAATAGGCCCAACCGCGGCTTTCCGCCAATCGCGTTTTGCGCAAGGCCGCCCCGACACAAGGGATCGTCCGCATGGCCGACGTCGTCAATTCTCGCTTGAAGTCCCTGGGAATCGTTCTGCCGGTTTCCGCCGCGCCGGTCGCCAACTACGTGCCCTTCCACGTCGTCGATGGCTGGGTCTATCTGTCCGGCCAGTTGCCGATGACCGAGGCGGGACTGGCCTGCACCGGACGCCTGGGGGCGGAACTGGACGTTCCGGCGGGGGCGGAAGCGGCGCGGCTGGCCGCCTTGCAGGTGATCGCCAAGCTTAAGGACGCCTGCGGCGGCGATCTCGACCGCATCGAACGGATCGTCCGCTTGGACGTCTTCGTCGCCTCGACGCCCGATTTCTTCGATCAGCCGCTGGTCGGCAACGGCGCGTCCGACTTGTTGGTGCAGGTGTTCGGCGATGCCGGACGCCATACCCGCAACGCCGTCGGCGTCGCCGTGCTGCCGCGCAACGCGCCGGTGGAAATCGCCGCGGTGGCGAAGCTCAAGGGATAAAAGCCATGCGGGGGGATTCGATCCCCCCGCGCCCCCATTCATTCTTTCGCCGCGAAAGCGGCAATCGGCCGTCACGCCGCGTGACGGTTTGATAGCGCTGCGCGCAAAAACAGGAAATGGGTACACAGGGCCTCAGGCCCTGTGCGGGGTTCAGGGGCGGAGCCCATGGGTTTTCCTTTTGTTGTTTTCTTAATCCTTCCCGGCTAGAGTACGGCCCAGCCCCATGTTCTTGTGGGTTGGGGGCGGTTGCGCCCCCTATGGATTGTTTCCGTAGCCCCGAGGCCGACCGTTGCGATGACCGATCTGTTCCAAGACCTGACGCCCGCCAAGACCGAATCCTACACCGCCAAGGACATCGAGGTTCTGGAGGGGTTGGAGCCGGTGCGTCGCCGTCCCGGCATGTACATCGGCGGCACCGACGACCGCGCCATGCATCATCTGGTGGCCGAGGTTCTGGACAACGCGATGGACGAGGCGGTGGCCGGCCATGCCACCATCATCGACGTCGAACTGGCCGCCGACGGCGCGGTGACGGTGCGCGACAACGGGCGCGGCATTCCGGTGGACCCGCACCCCAAGTATCCGGACAAATCGGCGCTGGAGGTGATTCTCACCACGCTCCATTCCGGCGGCAAGTTCGGCGGCGGCGCGTACAAGGTTTCGGGCGGTCTGCACGGCGTCGGCATTTCGGTGGTCAACGCCCTGTCGTCGTCCCTGGTGGTCGAGGTGGCGCGCAACCGCCGCCTCTACACCCAAAGCTTTTCACGCGGCGCGCCGTTGGGGGGGCTGGTGGATGCGGGGCCGGTGCAGAACCGGCGCGGCACCACGGTGACCTTTTCCCCCGATCCGGAGATTTTCGGCGCGCGCGCCAGGTTCCGGCCCTCCGCCCTGTACCGGATGACGCGGGCGAAGGCGTACCTGTATCGCGGCGTCACGGTGCGCTGGACCTGTGCGCCGGAGTTGATCGTCGAAGGCGACGCCACCCCGGCTTCCGCCACCCTGCATTTCCCCAACGGCCTTGCCGACTATCTGACCGACGTCACCAGCGACCGCGACCGCCTGACGCCGCTGCCTTTCGCCGGGACGGCGCAACTGTCCGACGATATGGGATACGTGGAGTGGGCGGCTCTCTGGCCCGACGACATGGACGACGGCTTTTTCGGCAGCTATTGCAACACCATCCCGACGCCCGAGGGCGGCACCCACGAGAACGGCTTCCGCAACGTCGTGGTGCGCGGCCTGAAGACCTATGCCGAGATGGTCGGCAACCGCAAGGCCGACAAGCTGAATGCCGAGGACGTCTTCGGCGGCGCCTGCGTGCTGCTGTCGCTGTTCATCCGCGATCCGCAGTTCCAGGGTCAGACCAAGGAAAAGCTGGCTTCCGCCGAGGCGACGCGCCTGGTCGATCAGGCGGTGAAGGATCACTTCGACCACTGGCTGACCGCCGATCCCGAGGTCGCCAACCGCCTGCTCGGCAGCGTGCTGGAGCGGGCCGAGGATCGGCAGCGCCGCCGCCAGAGCAAGGAACTGTCCCGCAAGTCGCCGACCAAGCGTCTGCGCCTGCCGGGCAAGCTGACCGACTGCACCCGCGCCGCCGCCGAAGGATCGGAACTGTTCCTGGTGGAGGGCGATTCGGCGGGCGGCTCGGCCAAGCAGGCGCGCAGCCGCGAGACTCAGGCGATTCTGCCCCTGCGCGGCAAGATTCTCAACGTCGCCTCGGCCAGCCTGGAAAAGCTGCAAGGCAACCAGGAACTGAAGGACATGATCGAGGCGCTGGGCTGCGGCGTGCGCGACCACTTCGATGCGGAACGCCTGCGCTATGAAAAGGTCATCATCATGACCGACGCCGACGTTGATGGCGCGCACATCGCCTCGTTGTTGATGACCTTCTTCTATCGCGAAATGCCGAAGCTGATCGAGGGCGGGCATCTTTATCTCGCGATGCCGCCCTTGTACCGGATCAACCACGGCGCCACCACGGTCTATGCCCGCGACGACGCCCACCGCGAGGAATTGATGCGGACCACCTTCGCCAACAAGAAGGTGGAGGTCAGCCGCTTCAAGGGATTGGGCGAAATGCCGCCGTCGCAGTTGAAGGAAACCACCATGGACCCGAAGCGCCGTACCCTGCTGCGGGTGATGGTGCCCAACCCCCGCACCAGCGAAGGGGCGGAGGAAGCGCGCGACACCGCGCGCCTGGTCGAGGACCTGATGGGACGCAAGCCGGAACTGCGCTTCCGCTTCATCCAGGAACGCGCCCGCTTCGCCGAGGGGCTGGATATTTGATCCGCTTGCCTCCGGGGAAAATTTCCCCTATATTGTTTCTATGGAAACGAAGGAGGGGGAAATGCTTCAGCAGAAATCCGCATCCCTTCATCCCGAGGCCGGGCCGACTCTTTCCAAGGCGGTGGTAAGGGCCGCCGGGTTCCTGGGTTTTTCCCAGGCGGCGATGGCCGAGGTGTTGTGCCTCAGTCCGTCCAGCGTTTCCCGCCTGTTTTCCGGAGACTATGTTCTCAGTCCGGCGCGGCGGGCCGAATGGCAGCTCGGTCTGATGTTCGGGCGTCTGTTCCGTTCTCTGGATTCGATCCTGGGCCATGGCGAACAGGCTCGGACTTGGCTGAACGGGGAGAATACGGCGTTGGGCGGTCGCCCCGCCGATCTGGTGCGCTCGATGGAAGGGATCAATCGTGTCGTCGCCTACCTGGACTCCTATCGCGGTCGCCTCTGAGGCGCGGTCCGTCCGCCTCGAACCCTGGCGCGCGGTCGAGGCGCAGCATGTGATCGCCACCCGGCCTCTGGTGGACACTCTGGAAGAACAGGAACTCCTGGAACGATTGCTCGACGAGTCCAAGCCGCCGCTTCCGGAGCGGCTGGCGCACTTGCATTTCCTGCTGTTCACGCCGTTCCGTTATCCGTCCGCCGCGCCGCGCGGATCGCGCTTCCGCGCCGCCACCGATCCGGGGGTGTTCTACGCCGCCGATGAAGTCCGCACCGCTTGCGCCGAACTGGGATATTGGCGTTGGCGGATGCTGAGCGAGAGTCCTGCCCTTGCGTCGTTCGAGGCGCGGCAGCAGACGGTATTCCGTGTCGCGGTGGAAGCCTCCGCCGTCGATTTGCGCCTTTCCCCCTTCGTCCGCGATGCGGGGTATTGGGCCGATGCCGCCGATCATTCCGCTTGTCAGGCGTTCGCGGTCGCGGCGCGTCAGGCCGGGGTGGGTGCGATCCGCTATGGTTCGGTGCGCGATCCGCAGGGAGGAGGTTGTGTTGCCTTGTTGACGCCGCAGGGATTTGCCGCGCCGCGTCCTCTGGAATCCCAGGGGTGGTGGCTGACGGTGACTCGTGAACGGGTGGTCTGGCGGCGCGCCGATCCGCTGTTTCCGGAAGACCGTTGGGAATTTGCGGTGAGCGCTTTCAGCCGGTGATCGCCGCCAGTTCGGCGTCGATCAGGGTCTGCGGCGGGTCGAAGATCGCCACCCGGCGGATCGCCTTGCGCAATGCCGCCAGATAGGCGGGGCGGGGGATTTCCACCGCGCCCAGGCGCTCCAGGTGCGGCGTGGTGAACTGCGCATCCAGAAGCGTATAGCCCCCGGCGCGCAGGCGGGCGACCAGATGCGCCAGCGCCACCTTCGAGGCGTCGGTTCGGCGGGAGAACATGCTTTCGCCGAAGAACGCCGCGCCGATCGCCACGCCGTACAGGCCTCCCGCCAAATCCCCGTCCTCCGTCCGGCATGCGATGCAGTGGGCGAAACCCATCTCGAACAGCCTGCCGTAGAGATCGGCGATTCGCGGGGTGATCCAGGTGTCCTCCCGCCCCGGCACGGGGGCGGCGCACGCGGCGAGGACGGCGGAAAAGTCGTCGTCGGCGACGACGCGGAAACGTTCCTGGCGCAGGGTCCTGCGCAGCGAACGGGAGACCTTCAATCCGTCGAGGGGGATGACGCCGCGCATCTGGGGCGACAGCCAGACGAGATCGGGGTCGTCGCGCCCGCGCCCCATCGGGAATGCCCCCTGCGCATAGGCGGACAGCAGCAGTTCCGGCGTCAGCGGCTCCATCGCGGCTTTCTTCCATAAACAGGCCAGGGGGCTTCCCTCCGGGGGATTTCCACCCTCAAATCGCCCCACAGGGGCGATTTGTCCCCTACGGGGATCGGGGTTCCAATCCCCTGGACCCCGCACAGGGTCTCTGACCCTGTGTACCCCTTTTCGCCGCGTCAGCGGCTGTCATCCGTCACGCCGCGTGATGGTTTTATCGCGCGGCGCGCAAAAACCGACAAAAGGGAGGCGCGGAGGGTCCGCGACCCTCCGCAACGTTTTGGTTTTCTAGTCTTCCAGCGCGGCGAGGGCCAGCAGGTATCCCTTTGCGCCGAAGCCCGCGATCACTCCGGTCGCGGCTTTCGAGACGAAGGAGTGGTGGCGGAATTCCTCGCGTTTGTGGATGTTCGACAGGTGGACCTCGATCACCGGGATGTCGAGCAGCAGCAGCGCGTCGAGGATCGCCACCGAGGTATGGGTATAGGCGGCGGGGTTGATGATCAGCGCGTCGGCGCCGCCGCGCGCTCCCTGAATCCAGGAGACGATTTCCCCTTCGCAGTTGGACTGGCGGAAGTCCAGGCGCCAGCCGCGCGCTTCGGCGAAGTCGGCGCAGGACTTGGCGATGTCGTCCAGGGTGGTGCTGCCATAGACCTCGGGCTGGCGGGCGCCCAGCATGTTGAGGTTGGGGCCGTTGAGGATAAGGACGCGCTTGGCGGTGGCGGACAGTGGCACGGGTTCGGCCTCCGTGTGAACGATGGGCGAGGGGTCGGTTGCATCCGTTGCCGCTCGGTTCCATACTCTGGCCCTCGCAGGGGAAAAGCAACACCGGAGACACGATGAAGATCACCGTGAACGGCGAAGTCCGCGAGGTCGCGGAAGGGCTTGCGGTGGCGGCGCTGCTGGCCGCCCTGGGCATCGAGGCGCGCAAGGTGGCGGTCGAGCGCAATCTTGAGATCGTGCCGAAATCGGCCTATGCCGAGACCCCGGTCGCGGAGGGCGACCGCTTCGAGATCGTGCATTTTATCGGCGGCGGCGCGCCGCAGGGAGGAAACGTGGCGGAAGATCGTTTGGTGGTGGCGGGACGGAGCTTTGCTTCCCGCCTGTTGGTCGGCACCGGCAAGTACAAGGACTTCACCGAGACCAAGGCGGCGATCGAGGCCTCGGGGGCGGAGATCGTCACCGTGGCGGTGCGCCGGGTCAACATCAGCGACCCCAAGCAGCCGATGCTGATGGATTACGTCGATCCCAAGACCTACACCTATCTGCCCAACACCGCCGGCTGCTTCACCGCCGAGGACGCGGTCCGGACGTTGCGCCTGGCGCGCGAGGCGGGCGGCTGGTCCCTGGTCAAGCTGGAGGTTCTGGGCGACCAGAAGACGCTTTATCCCAACATGGTCGAAACCATCAAGGCCGCCGAAATCCTGCTCAAGGAAGGTTTCGAGGTGATGGTCTATTGCAGCGACGATCCGATCATGGCGAAGCGCCTGGAAGAGATGGGTTGCGCCGCGATCATGCCGCTGGCCGCGCCGATCGGTTCCGGACTCGGGATTCAGAACCCAGTGAACATCCGCCTGATCGTCGAGGAAGCCAAGGTTCCGGTTCTGGTGGATGCCGGGGTAGGCACCGCCTCGGACGCCGCCGAGGCGATGGAACTGGGCTGCGACGGCGTGTTGATGAACACCGCGATCGCCGCCGCCAAGGACCCGATCCGGATGGCGCGCGCGATGCGTCTGGGGGTGGAGGCGGGAAGACTTGCCTATCTTGCCGGGCGGATGCCGAAAAAATTGTACGCCGATCCCTCGTCGCCGCTTGCCGGGCTGATCTGAACCCCTTGAGGGGCAAGGGGAAAAGCCATGCGGTCCGGGTATATCCGGACCGCATTTTTCATGGGCTTTTTTTCTTTACGAAAAGGCGCGGATGAGACTATACAGACCCACCTTGCGCACGTGCCTCTGACCCTTGGTGGCTACGCAACGACGCACGACACGTGACCAGGCGGAAGCCTGGGGTGGACTGAAGATGACCGCCGTATTGCGTATTGTACGTCAAGGCGAATGGCTTTCCTTCGTGAGGGTTCGGCCACCGAAGGGGGCGCGGGTTACCGAGGGTCGGTGATTTCTCGCGTATCTCGGCTGTCATCTTTTCTTCACCTCAAGTTTGCCCTGGTCGGAATTACGGGGTGTTTTTCGGGCGCTTCGTCCGGGAAGCATGTCGTTGGACCTGAATCCGATGACCTGTGCCTAAGTGATCGTGTGATCCGGCCTGGTCCTTACTTGTGGGGACTTGAAAGAATGTCCGAACGTATCCGACGCTTCCTGGAGCAGCAGCGACCGCCCACCCCCTGCCTGGTGGTCGATCTGGAAATCATTCGTCAGAACTTCCGTAACCTGCGCGAACATTTGCCCCTTGCGCAGGTCTTTTATGCGGTGAAGGCCAATCCGGCGCCCGAAGTGGTGCGGATGCTGGCCGCCGAGGGTTCGTCCTTCGACACCGCCAGCCTGCCGGAAATCGACCTGTGCCTGTCGAACGGCGCCTCGCCGGAGAACCTCTCCTTCGGCAACACCATCAAGAAGGAATCCGACATCGCGGAAGCCTTCGGGAGGGGCGTTCGCCTGTATGCCATCGACTCCCAGGCGGAATTGCACAAGGTTTCGCGCGCCGCGCCAGGCTCCCGCGTCTATTGCCGCATCCTGGTGGAAAACACCGGCGCGCAGTGGCCGCTCTCCCGTAAGTTCGGTTGCGCCGTCGATATGGCCGCCGACCTTCTGACCGAGGCGCGCACCCTGGGGCTCGATCCCTACGGCGTGTCCTTCCACGTCGGTTCGCAGCAGACCGCCCTCGACCAGTGGGATGTGGCGATCGCCAAGGTGGCGATGCTGTTCTCGACCTTGCAGGAACGCGGCATCGAACTGAAGGCGGTCAATCTGGGCGGCGGTTTCCCGGCGCATTACCTGGACGAGGTGGAGGGCCTGCCCGCCTATGCCAACGCGGTGATGCACGCGGTGACCAACCATTTCGGCAACCGCATTCCGGCCCTGATGATCGAGCCCGGTCGTTCCCTGGTGGGCGATTCCGGCATCCTCCAGGCCGAGGTGGTGCTGGTGTCGAAGAAGTCCTACGACGACGAGCGCCGCTGGGTGTTCCTGGACGTCGGCAAGTTCAACGGCTTGGCCGAAACCATGGACGAGGCGATCAAGTATCGCGTCACCACCAGCCGCGACGGCGGCGAGACCGCGCCGGTGATCCTGGCCGGTCCGACCTGCGATTCCGTCGATGTGCTCTATGACAAGGCGGGGTACTGCCTGCCGGTCGATCTGGAATCGGGCGACAAGGTCGAGTTCCATTCGACCGGCGCGTATACCGCGTCCTATGCCAGCGTCAACTTCAACGGCTTCGCGCCGCTGAAGCAGTATTGCGTCTGAACCGATCGGCCTCCCGGGCGGCAGCATCTGCCGTCCGGGGGCGGAACGTCCCGGCAGAAATTGCCGCCGTATCCGGTGCTTCCGGAAAAATCACATACAAATCATAAGATTGAATTTGGCGCGCGGGTTGCAGCCAAGGTTCCGGAGATTTTTGTATCCGGCACCGGAGCCTGCATCATGAGTCTGATCGGCGCGCTGAGTTGCAGTTCCCTGGCGATGTTGGCGCAAAGCCAGGGTATGCAGACCGTCAGCAACAACATCGCGAACGTCAACACCATCTCGTACAAGCGCGAGGAGACCCTGTTCGCCACCCTGCTCAACGGGCAGAAGGCGAACGGCACCAAGATGTTCTCGGCGCAGGCGGTGGACCGGCGTTCGGTGATGGCGCAGGGGCTGATCGCCAGCACCGGACGTTCCGACGATCTGGCGTTGGACGGCGAGGGATTCTTCATCGTTTCCCGCACCTTCGGCAGCACCATCGACAACGATATCTATTTCACCCGCGACGGCGCCTTGCAGCAGAAGTACGTGGACGACGGCAGCGGCACCCAGAATTCCTATTACACCACCGCCAACGGCAAGTACCTGATGGGCTGGGCCGCCAGCGAGGACGGAACCTTTTCCACCAGCAACAGCATTACCGGTCTGGTGCCGTTGCGCGCCTTTTCGCTGGATGAGATTTCGGGCGTCGCCACCACCCAGGCGCTGATGGCGGCCAACATCCCCTCCAATACCGAAATCGGGGAAAGCGTTTCTCTGCAAGGATCGGTTCACGATCAGGCGTTCAATTCCCAGACCTTGAGCTACCTTTGGACCAAGACCGCCGCCAACAACTGGACGATCGATTTCGGGGTCAGCGGCGGCACGGTGACCGCCCCGGCGGCGGGGACCTCGGCGGTGTCGTTCACCGGCGACGGCAAACTGCTGACGCCGCAGGATCCGGTCGAGGTCGCGGTCACCTGGGACGACGGCACCACCAGCACCATCGCCGTCGATCTGACCGAGATGGAACAATACGCCGACGCCACGACGATCTATCGCACCTGGCAAGACGGCAACGAAAGCGGTCGCCTCTACGACGAGAGCTTCGACAAGAACGGCGTCCTGTGGGGCAGCTATACCAACGGCCGCAACCGCGCCCTTTACAAGGTGGCGGTGGCGGAGTTCGTCGCTCCCGACAGCCTGGAGGCGGTCAGCGGCAACCTGTTCCGCGCCACCGAGGCGGCGGGCGAGGTGGCGGTGCGCGATCTGGAGCTGGAGCAGCAGGGGACGACCATTCTGGTCGGCAACCTGGAATCCTCGAACGTCGATCTCGCCGACGAATTCACCCGGATGATGATGGTGCAGAAGGCCTACACCATGGCCTCCACCAACTTCCGCACGGTGGACGAGATGATCGACGTCGCGGTGTCGATGAAGCGGTAATCCCGAGCGTTGTTGGTCGTGTGAATGCGGGGGCGCGGATGGGTGCGTTTCCCCGATGCGTCCGGCGATGTCCGCCGGGCGAAGGGCGCGCCCGTGGGTCCGCGGCGGGGGCGTGAAGGAGGGAAACCATGACTTTCGGTGTTTCCTCTGACTATTCGACCTCGACGCTGCTGGCGCAGCTGTTGCAGGCCGCCAATGGTCAGGGAGCGGCCTCGAAGTCCGGGACCGCGGTCGGGTCGGAAGACCCGACCGAAAAAGGAGGGATGCGGGATCTGTTCGCCGATATCGACAGCGATGGCGACGGCCTGATTTCCGCGGCGGAGTTCACGAGTTTTTCGGAGCAGTTTTCGGCGGAGGCTTCGTCGGCATTGTTGCAGGCGCAGTCCGAGGCCGGGGAGTCTTCGGAAAGGTTCGCGAGCCTGGATACCAATGGCGACGGCAGCCTCGATCAAAGCGAGTTCGAGGCCGGAATGCCGCCGCCGCCGCCGCCGCAAGGCGGCGACGTCGAGGCCTTGGCCGCCGATCTGTTCGCGTTGATCGACGCCGACGGCAATGGCACGATTGACGCCGACGAGTTGGAGGCCGCGCTGTCGCAGGCCGCCCTGGCCGAGGACGAGGATGCGGCGTCGCTGCTGTCCGCGCTCGACGCCGACGGCGACGGCAGCATCAGCGAAAGCGAACTGAAGACCGCGCTGGCGGCGCTTCAGCCGCCTCCTCCGCCGCCGTCGGAGGAGGTCGCCTCCGCGACCGAAGGGGCCGATTCCACCGAGGCGGCAAGCGAAACCGCTGCGGCCGGGGAGGAAAGCTACGATCCGTTGGATACCAACGAGGACGGCTTCGTTTCCTTTGCCGAACAGTTGGCGGGGTTGCGCTCCGGCTTGGTTTCGGGGGGCTTGAGCGTCGGCACCATGGCGGCTTTGCTGCAAAGCGTCGCGGTTTCCTGACCGAAACGTCCAATCCGATAGGGAAAAGGCCGGGGGTGATCCCGGCCTTTTTGCGTCGTTCTATTTCTTGGGGTTTCTTGCCGCCGCCAGGGCCTTGCCCAGGGTTTCGGCATCGATGCGGCCGGGGAACAGGGCGTCGCCGACGACGAAGCTGGGCGTACCGGATATGCCCAGTTTTTCCGCCAACGCCAAGTTGCGGTCGATGGCCTCTCCCACCGACTTGGACGTGGCATCCGTCTTCAGGCGCGCGACGTCCAGCTTGATCTCGGCGGCGATCGCCAGGGCCGCCGCCTCGTCCAGGCGACCCTTGGCCGCCATCAGCGCGGCGTGGAAGTCGGCATAGCGCCCCTGCGCCCGTGAAGCCAGGGCCAGACGGGACACCGCGACGCTGTCCGCCCCCAGCACCGGCAGATCCTTCAGGACGATGCGGGCGTCGGGGGTTGCCTTCAGGGCGGCGCGGATCTCGGGCAGGGCGGTCCGGCAATAGCCGCAATTGTAGTCGAAGAACTCGATGGCGGAGACCTTGGCCGCCTTCGCGCCGAGGAAGGGATCGTCGGCGCGGATCAACTCGGCGCCGCTGGACCGGATCGCGGCGCGCTGATTTTCCGCCTGTTCGGCGACGCGGCGTTCCTTCAGAGCCTCCATCGCTTCCACCAGGATGTCCGGGTTGTCGATCAGGGTCTGGCGCACCAGTTCGCGCACCGCGCGGGCCTGGGCTTCGGACAGCGCCGGTTCGGCGGCTTGGGCGGCGGGAGGGAAAAGACCGATCGCGAGGCCGAATACGGCGACGCGGAACAGGGAACGGAGCATGCGAGCGTCCTTGCCGGGGGTGATGGAGAGGAAAGTCACTTCTTCTTCTTTTGCAGTTCGAGCAGGCGTTCGGCCTCGGCCTTGATGTCGTCGGCGCGAAGGCGGGCGGGCGAACCGGCGGGCAGACCTTGCAGCGCCTTTCCGGCGTGGAACTTGGCTTCGGCGTTGCGGCCGGTGCGCAGGGAGTACTCGGCCATCGCATAGGCAGCCGCCGCCTCGTCGCCGCCGCGGCCGCGCGCGATCGCCATCTGCTTCCAATAACCGGGCGCGTCCGGCTCGTCGCGCAGGGCCTGTTCCAGGGCCTTGGTCGCTTCCTTGAGGTCGGTCTCGCCGCCCCGCGCGATCAGGGCGCGGGCGAGGCCGAGTTGCAGCGGCGCGTCGTGCGGCGACAGGCGCACGCTTTCGCGATAGGGGGGGATGCTGGCCTCGACGTCGCCCGCCTCGAACAGCACCTGCCCCTTGAGTTCGAGGAAATAGGGATCGCGCGGCATTTCCTTGATCAGGCCGTCGATCATCCGCACCGCGACGTCGGTTTCCGCCAGACGGTAGCGTGCGATGGCGCGGGCATAGCGCGCCGGAATGCCGGTATCGCTTTCCGGGTAGCGTTGCAGGGTGCGGGCCGGGGTTTCCAGGAAGCCGAACAGCTTGGCCCGCGCCCGGGCATAGGCGATCTTCCATGCGGGCGGCACGGTGTCGGCGGGCAGCCCGGAGGCCTTGACGTGGTTCTCGATGAAGGCGATGCGGTCGCGGGTCAGCGGGTGGGTCCGCATGTAGGGGTCCTGTCGCGCGGTGACCAGCAGCTCCTGGTTTTCCAGAAGGCGCATGAACTTCAGCAGGCCGGCGCAGGACATGCCGATCTTGTCCATGAACTCGGTTCCCGCCTGATCGGCCTGGCTTTCCTCGGAGCGGGAAAAGGACATCAGGTTCTCGACCAGTCCGCTTTGCACCCCCAGGGCGACGCCGGTGAAGGCGTCGCTTCGCCCGGTGGCGAGGGCCGCCGCAGCGCCCAGGGCATAGGACAGCCACAGGTTCTTTTGCGTCGCTTCCAACTGCTGTTCGCGCAGGATGATGTGGCCGCCGACGATGTGGCCGAATTCGTGCGCCATCACGCCGATCACCTCGGAGGCGTCCTCCGCCCGCATCAACAGGCCGGTGTGCAGGAACAGGTTCATGCCGTGGGTGACGAAGGCGTTGAGCGACGGGTCCTTGACCAGGTGGACCTTCAGCGACCGGGCATCCAAATCGGCCGCTCGCAGCAGTGGCGCGGCGAACTCATGGATGGTATTTTCGATTTCCGCGTCGCGGATCAGGGACAACCCGGTCCCGGCGCGCGCGCCGTCCCCCGGGCCGAAGAACGTGACGGCCCACGCCGCAATCGCAAACACCAAAGCCGGAAGTCTCATGCGCACCCTGCTCATACCGCACCTAGAACGCCGTCACCGCGAGGCCAAGGCTATCCTTCCCCGCGGGCGAGGTCAAACGGCGCTTGCCGTCGCCTGCGCCGTCGCGGTGACCGCCCTGTCGGCCTGCGACCCGCAGAAACCGGCGCAGGGGGTTACCGGCTACGTCGCCGGTTTCGCGGGCTTCGTTTCCGCCGAGGAGCCGCGCGCCGTGCTGATCGGCGAGGACACCTTGAGCGCGGGCGGCACCGCCGCCGACGCGGCGGTGGCGATGGCGGCGACCCTGACCGTCACCCTGCCCAGCCGCGCCGGATGGATGGGCGGCGGCGTCTGTTTGAGCCGTCTGCCCAGGGACAAATCGGTGCAGGCGTTCGCCTTCCTGCCCGCGCCGCTGCCCGGCGGCGGTTTCGCGCCGGGAATGCCGCGCGGCCTGTACGCCCTGCACGCGACCTCCGGGGTTCTGCGCTGGGAACAGATTCTCGCCCCGGCGGAGCAACTGGCGCGTTTCGGCGTGCCGGTGTCGCGCGCCCTGGCCAAGGACATGGCGACCCTGGGATCGCCCACCGCCCTGGATGCGGATATCCGGGGCGCCTATGTTCGGGCGGACGGCTCCCTGCTGCGCGAGGGCGACAGCCTGGTGCAGTTGCGCACCGCCGCCGCCCTGACATCCCTGCGGATGAAGGGCGTGGGCGAGGCCTATTCCGGACAGATGGGCTATCTGATCGCCGCCGCGATGCCGGAGCAGGAGGAAAAGCGTCGCGCCGCCTTGCGCGCCTATCGCGTCCAACGCGCCGATCCGGTCACCGTCGATGCGGGTAACGAAACCGCCTATTTCCCGCCCGCGCCGTTCTCCGGCCCGCTGGCGGCGAAGACCTGGGCCGCCGCCGCCGAAAGCAAGTCGGCGAAGCGCCTGGGCATGGCCGAACCGGCGTTGTCGTCCTATGGCGCGACCGGCTTCGTCGTCGTCGATTGCGGCGGCATGGCGGTCAGTTGCACGTTGTCGATGGGGCAGATGTTCGGCAGCGGTGGCGGCGCGGGTGCGCTGGGGTTGTTCGCCTATTCCCCGCTCGACGGCGATCTGGACGCCGACGCGATGTTGCCGATGATCGTTTCCAATCGTTACGTCAAGGACTTGCGCGTCGCGGTGGCGGGGGCGGGGGCGACCGCCGTGCCCGACGTGCTGGACTTCGCGGCGCGCGGTCGTCTGGCCGGACAGAACGCCCAGACCGCCGTCTCGGCGGTGGCGGCGGCGGGGGATACGTCCAGCCGGGTCACCGGCGTCGTCTGTCCGGATGGCGCTCCGGCGAACGTGGCCAACTGCACCCTGCCGGTCGATCCGCGCGGCGCCGGGGTGTCCCGCGCCGTCGGCATGGACTTCGGCGGCTCCAAAACCAAGCTTCAGTTCTGAGCCATGGCCCTGAAAGTCAGCGATCGCGGTCGGGTTCCGCCCTTCATGGTGATGGACGTGTTGCGCGCCGCCTCGGAACGGGAGATCCGGGGCGGCGACGTCCTGCACTTGAAATCGGTCAGCCCTCCCGGGGGCTGCCGCCCGAGGCGGCGCAGTAGGTCGCGCGCGAGCTCGTCTCCGGCGACCCGATGGGCTACACCATGGCGCAGGGGATTCCGGCGCTGAGGCGGCGGATCGCGGCGCGGGCGCGCGCCGCCTACGGCGTCGATATCGACCCGGATCGGGTGTTCTGCACCATGGGGTCGTCGGCGGCGTTCCTGATCGCCTTCCTGTCCGCCTTCGCTCCGGGGGATCGGGTGGCCCTGGCCTCGCCCGGTTACCCGGCCTATCGCCACATCCTGAAGGCGGTGGGGGTGGAGCCGGTGCTGCTGCCGGTGGGGGAGGAGACCCGCTTTCAGCCGACGCCCAAGATGCTGGAAGGGCTTGAGATCGACGGCCTGATCGTCGCCAGTCCGTCCAATCCCACCGGTTCGATGCTGTCGCCGGAGGCGCTGCGCGAATTGGCGGAAATTTGCCACACGCGGGGCATCCGCCTGATTTCGGACGAGATCTATCACGGCATCACCTATGGCATGACGGCGGCCACCGCCACCGCGTTCAGCCCTTCTGCGGTGGTGATCAACAGCTTCTCGAAATACTACTGCATGACCGGCTGGCGGCTCGGCTGGCTGGTCCTGCCCGAGGACATGTTGCGCCCGGTGGAATGTCTGGCGCAAAACCTGTTCATCTCGCCGCCCACCATCTCGCAGGTGGCGGCGGTGCAGGCCTTCGATCGGTTGGACGAATTCGACGCGGTGGTCCGGGGCTATGCCCGCAACCGCGACCTTCTGGTGCAGGGGTTGGCAGGGATCGGGATTTCCCGGGTCGCTCCGCCGGACGGGGCGTTCTATGTCTATGCCGACGTGTCGCGCCTGGGCCTGGACAGCGCCGAACTTTGCCGCCGCATGCTGGACGAGGCGGGGGTGGCGGTGGCGCCGGGCTGGGACTTCGACCCCGAGGGCGGAGGCCGGTCGATCCGTTTTTCCTATTCCGGATCCGCCTCCACCGTGGTCACGGCGGTGGAACGTCTGCGCGACTGGCTGCCGAGGCTGAAGGGATGATCCTGCGCATCCGTCCCGAGGAACCGCGCGACGTCGCCCCGATTTCCGCGCTGGTCGCCGACGCCTTTTCCGATCACCCCTTCAGCAACCAGACCGAACATCTTCTGGTGGAGGCCCTGCGCGCCGCCGGGGGGCTGTTCGTATCCCTGGTCGCCGAGGATGGCGAGGGGGCGGTGTCGGGACACATCGGGTTCTCCCCGGTGTCGATCGGCGGCGCGGACGACGGGTGGCTGATCGTCGCGCCCCTGGCCGTGCGGCGTGATCTGTGGCGGCGGGGGATCGGTTCCGCGCTGCTGAAGGCCGGGCTGGATGCGGCGCGGGCGGCGGGCGCTCCGGGGGTGGTTCTGGTCGGCGATCCCGCGTTCTATGGGCGCTTCGGCTTTGCGTCCGGAAACCGGCCGACGATGGCGGAGGTTCCCGAGGAAAATCTGATGGCGTTGTCCCTCGGCGGTTCGCTTCCGGCGGGCGAGGTGGTGTGCCATCCGGCCTTCGCCGTGTGCCGTCAGCCGTAAATCAGGTTGCAGATGAACACCGCCGCCGCGATTCCCGCCGCGTCGGCGGTCAGCGCCGCCCACAGGGCGTGACGCATGCGTTTGACCTGCACCGCGCCGAAATAGACCGCGACGACATAGAAGGTGGTTTCGGTCGATCCTTGCAACGTGGAAACCAGATAGCCGACGTAGCTGTCCGGGCCGAACGCCGGATCGTTCAGGATCGCCGCCATGATGCCGAACGCGCCGGAGCCGGAGAGCGGACGCAACAGCGCCATCGGCAAGGCCTCCGCCGGAAGGCCGAACAGGCCGGTGATCCGCCCCAGCGGGGAAATCAGCAAATCCATCGCGCCGCTGGCGCGGAACATCGCGACGGCGGTCAGGATCGCCACCAGGAAGGGGATGATCCGTACCGCCACCTGGAAGCCGTCCTTGGCGCCTTCGACGAAGATCTCGTAGACCGGAACCTTCCTCGCCAGGCCATAGCCGAGGAACGCCATCATCAGCCCCGGCACGATCCAGGGCGCGATCGCCTTGCCCCAGACGATGGTGACCGGAACCATCAGGAAAATCGCGCCGAGCGCCAGGGCGGAGGCCCAGAGCGGAGCGGCCCCGGTTTCCTCGGGAACGGGAGGGGCGGCTTGGTCGGTGGTGGGCTCCGCCTCGGGGAGGCCGCTGACCGAGGCTCCGCCGGGGAAGAAGCGGCGATAGAACAGGGCGCCCAGGATGGCGATGGTGGTCGAGCAGATGGTGGCGAACAGGGTGGTGGAAACGATTCCCGCCGGGTCGGTCGATCCGGCGGCGGCACGCAAGGCCACCACGCCGGTGGGCAACAGGGTGACCGACGAGGTGTTGATCGCCAGGAACAGCACCATGGCGTCGGTGGCGGTGCCCTTGTTCGGGTTCAGGCGGTCCAACTGCTGCATCGCACGGATGCCGAAGGGCGTCGCGACGTTGCCCAGGCCGAGAGCGTTGGCCGACAGGTTCATGATCATCGCGCCCATCGCCGGATGATCGGCGGGCACGTCGGGGAACAGGCGCACCATCAGCGGGCGCACCAGACGGGCGATGGCGGCGAGCAGTCCTCCCGCCTCGGCCACCTTCATCAGGCCGAGGAACAGGGTCATCACCCCGACCAGTCCCAGGGAAAGGGTCACCGCGCCGGTCGCGCCCTCGATCGCCGCGACGCCCAGAACCTCCATCGGCGAGGTTCCCGCCGCCAGGCCGGATGGGGCCAGGACGTGGCGGTATCCGGCGACGGCGAAGGAAATCGCGACGATGGCGAAGAAAATGGCGTTCACGGGAAGACTCTCCCAGGGCTTCAGGGCTCGTCCGTTTCTAGCAGAAACCGGCAGTACCTGGAAAAACAAAACATTGCGGGGGACTCGGTCCCCCGCGCCCCCATTTTTTCGCCGCGTGACGGTCGATGGCCGCTGGTGCGGCGAAAAATAAGAAATGGGATGCAAGGGCCTCTCGGCCCTTGCCGGAACCGGGCGGAGCCCGGCCTGGTTTCCGGAGGCGCAGAAAACGAAATGCCGATATTCGTTATCTTTACTTGCGTGGAAGGGGAAATTTCGTTAGGGTATTCCCATCTTTTACCAATCCGGAGGATTGTCATGCCCAGAAAGGTACGAAGATCGTCAGCATCCAATACGGCGGAACATGCGGACGGCGGCTTCTCCATCGTTCCCAGGGGTGAGACGGTGGACGAACGCCTGCGTTCGCTGATGGAGCATCCGCTTTATTCCGATCCCGTCGACGGCAGGCTGCGCGACCATGTCAGTGAATTGTATCGGCATGCCTATCCCGGCGAGGCGCGGGCCGACGCAACGGGGCGAACCGAGATCGCCGACCCCGCGATCCGACCCGAGGACGTGACGCCCTTCGATCCGAGCGGCAGCGGGGGAAACGGCGGTACGGTGCACGTGCGGCAACATACTCGCGACGGACACCATGTCTCCGCCTACGACCGCACCGCCCCCGGTGGCGGCGGAAACCAAGCGCGCGGGCGGATTCACGACGGTCTTTCTGCCGTAGGCGGCGGCGGATACAAGGGGCATGAACCCGATCGGCCGAAAAGCCCGATCCCGGAACCGAAGTACCGGGATGATAAAAAGGGTGGTGCCTTTTTTGGCGATCGACGCAGAAATCCGGATGGTTCCATTCGCAAGCATCAGGGCGTGGACATCGTGGCGAAAGCGGGAGCCCCGGTTACCAGTCCGGTCTGGGGACGCATAGAAATTCGCGACAGTTATAGTTCCGGTCATCCGCTGGCCGGGAAGTTCACCAACATCCGGGTGATCGGCGACGACGGACGTTCCTATGACCTCTATTACGTCGCGGCTAAGGATGCGAACGGAAACCCGTTGGTCAGGAACGGCGATCGGGTGGCGCCGGGCACCGCTATCGGCACGGTGCAGGACCGGGCGTCGAAAGACCCCGGCATGCAGAACCACATCCATTTCGAGGTCGAGGAGAACGGAAAGAAGATCGATCCCAAACCGGTGATCGACAGGTGGATCGGGGGCCGTTAATCGTCGATACCCCACGCTGACCATGCGACGATCTGCCACTCACCGTTCAGGGGGCGGGCGACATAATCGTATTTGCATCCCTCCGGGCAAGTCCCTCGGATAGAGTCGGGGAGTTCGAGAAGGACGATTTCCGCATATCCCGGCTTCATCCAATAGGTATCGCGGAATTCGGCCGGAATATCCCTGGGGCGGAGGATGCGCATGGAAAGGATGCGATAGCGAAGGTCTTGTTGGATTTCCGGCAAGAAAAAATCGTGTTCCAAGCCGACGCCGACGCGATGACAAAAACCGATGTCGAGGCGAACGTCGCACGCGCGGAAGGTTTCCACCGCGCAGACCGGGGTCTTGGGGGCGCCGATGCAGGACGAGGTGGCGGAGGTGGCGGTGATGGTACGGACCTCGGAGGGATAGGTCTCCGCCGCCTGCGCCGCCGCGATGCCGAGCAGAAAAATCAGAACCGTCGCAACCGTGCCCGATGTCCGCATGCCGCATCCTCCCTCTCCGCCACTCTAGCCGGGCTTGAGGCGGGGAACAAGAAGGGAACTTTGACTGGTCGCGCCGGAAAAACCAGGCCGGGGTTCCACCCCGGTCCCCGCTGGGGCCTTGGGCCCCAGACCCCTTAATTTTTTTCGCCGCGTCAGCGGCAGTCAACCATCACGTAGCGTGACGGTTTTATCGCGCTATGCGCAAAAACCAGAATTTATGGGATCAAAGGGGCCCAGGGGCGGGGCTCCTGGCCCGGTTTTACAGCATCCGCAGGCGGTCGAGCGCGCCTTGCAGGATGAAGGCGGCGGCGGATTTGTCCACCACCTGCTTGCGGCGGGCGCGGGAGAGGTCGGCCTCGCCGATCAGGATGCGTTCCACCGCGGCGGTGGACAGGCGTTCGTCCCAGAAAAACGCGGGGGCATCCCAGGCCGCCGCCACGTACCCGGCGAAGCGGCGGGTGGCCTCGGCGCGTTCGCCCTCGGCTCCGTCCATTTGCAGCGGCAGGCCATAAATCACCCCCACCGCCTCGCGCGAGCGGGCGGCGGCGAACTCTTCGATGGAGCGGCAGATCATCGGAAAAAGCCCTTGCATCATGGGGCGGCGGTTGCGCGCGCGCGCATCGTTTGCTAAGCCTGCCCAAGCGCATGCGCGCGACGAGACTCTATGGAGACAGATATCCCATGTCGCTGGACAAGGCCACAGTCAGAAAGATCGGATTTCTGGCGCGATTGGAAATCCCCGAGGCGGACCTGGACGGGCTCGCCCATGAAATCAACGGCATTCTGGGCTGGGTGGAGCAACTCGCGCAGGTGAACACCGACGGCGTCGCGCCGCTGGCCTCGGTCTCCGAGACCAAGCTGTTCTGGCGCGAGGACGCGGTCACCGACGGCGGCATGCCGGACAAGGTTCTGGCCAATGCTCCCGACGCGGCGGACGGCTATTTCCTGGTGCCGAAGGTGGTGGAGTGAGCGCGATGACCGAACTGACCTCCCTGACCCTGGCCAAGGTCCGCGACGGGCTGGCCAAGGGCGATTTCACCTCGGTCGAACTGACCGAGGCCTATCTGGCGGCGATGGACGCCCGCAAGGATCTGAACGCCTATATCGTCGCCTGTCCGGAGGTGGCGCTCACCCGCGCCAAGGCTTCCGACGCGCGCCGCGCCAAGGGCGACGTCAAGGGGCCGATGGATGGCGCTCCGGTGGCGATCAAGGATCTGTTCTGTACCGAAGGGGTGCAGACCACCGCCGCGTCGAAAATCCTGGAAGGCTTCAAGCCCCAGTACGAATCCACCGTCTCCGCCAAGTTGCGCGACGGCGGCGCGGTGATGCTGGGCAAGACCAACCTGGACGAGTTCGCCATGGGCTCGGCCAACATCACTTCGGCCTACGGCAACGTGATCAGCCCCTGGCGGGCCGAGGATGACGATGCGGCGTTGGTTCCCGGCGGTTCCTCCGGCGGCTCGGCGGCGGCGGTTTCCGCCCGTCTGTGCGTCGCCGCCACCGGCACCGATACCGGCGGCTCGATCCGCCAGCCCGCCGCCTTCACCGGCATCGTCGGCTTGAAGCCGACCTATGGCCGCTGCTCGCGCTGGGGCATCGTCGCCTTCGCCTCGTCGCTGGACCAGGCGGGGCCGATGGCCCGCACCGTCGAGGACGCGGCGATCATGCTGGGGCAGATGGCGGGGTTCGACCCCAAGGACAGCACCTCGGCCGACGTGCCGCTGCCCGACTTCGCCAAGGCGCTCACCGGCGACATCCGGGGGCTCAAGGTCGGCATTCCGAAGGAATACCGGCCGGATGGCCTGAATTCGGAAATCGCCGCGCTGTGGGATCAGGGGATCACCTGGCTGAAGGACGCGGGCGCGACGGTGGTGGATATCTCTCTGCCGCATACCGACAAGGCGCTGGCGACCTACTACATCATCGCCCCGGCGGAGGCCTCGTCGAACCTCGCCCGCTATGACGGCGTGCGTTATGGCCTGCGCGCGGGCGCCGACGGCAGCCTGGACGAGATGTACATGAAGACCCGCGCCCAGGGCTTCGGCAAGGAAGTGAAGCGCCGCATCCTGATCGGCACCTACGTGCTCTCCGCCGGGTACTACGACGCCTATTACCTGAAGGCGCAGAAGGTGCGCGCCCTGATCGCCGACGACTTCCGGCAGGCGTTCAAGGCCGTGGACGTGATCCTGACCCCCACCGCGCCGTCCGATCCCTTCCCGGTCGAGGGCGGAGCCAAGGTGGACCCGATCACCATGTACCTGAACGACGTGTTCACCGTGCCCGCATCCCTGGCCGGTCTGCCCGGTCTGTCTCTCCCCGGCGGGTTGTCGCAGCGGGGTTTGCCGCTCGGCCTGCAACTGATCGGTCGTCCCTTCGACGAGGAAACCGTCCTGCGCACCGCGCAGGTGATGGAGAAAGCGGCGGGATTCTCCGCCGTGCCGACGCTGCTGCGGGGAGGCAAGTAAGATGAGCTATATCATTCAGGGCGAAACCGGCCCGTGGGAGGTGGTCATCGGGCTTGAGGTTCATGCCCAGGTGATCTCCAACGCCAAGCTGTTCTCCGGCGCGTCCGCCACCTTCGGCGGCGACCCCAACGCGCAGGTGGCGTTCCTCGATTGCGGCATGCCCGGCATGCTGCCGACGATCAACGCCGAATGCATCCGTCAGGCGGTGAAGACCGGCCTGGGACTCAACGCCGTGATCAACCGGCGCTCGGTATTCGACCGCAAGAACTATTTCTATGCCGATCTGCCCTTGGGCTATCAGATCAGCCAGTTCGCCCACCCCATCGTCGGCGAGGGCACGATCATCCTCGACCTCAAGGACGGTACCAGCCGCGAGGTCGGGATCGAACGCCTGCATCTGGAAATCGACGCGGGCAAGTCGATGCACGACCAGCACCCGACCAAGTCGTTCATCGATTTGAACCGCGCGGGCGTGGCGCTGATGGAGATCGTCTCCAAGCCCGACATGCGCAGCCCGGAGGAGGCGGGGGCGTACCTGAAAAAGCTGCGGGCGATCCTGCGTTACCTCGGCACCTGCGACGGCAACATGGAGGAAGGCTCCATGCGCGCCGACGTCAACGTCTCGGTCCGCCACCCCGGCGAGCCGCTGCGCACCCGCTGCGAGATCAAGAACGTCAACTCGGTCCGCTTCGTCATGCAGGCGGTGGAGATCGAGGCGATGCGCCACATCCAGGTCTATGAATCGGGCGGCATCATCGAACAGGAAACCCGCCTGTTCGATTCCAACAAGGGCGAAACCCGGCCGATGAGGTCAAAGGAATTCGCCCACGACTATCGCTATTTCCCCGACCCCGACCTGCTGCCGCTGGAGTTCAGCCAGGAGTTCGTGGACGAGATCAAGGCCGGCCTGCCCGAACTTCCCGACGCGAAGAAGGCCCGCTTCATCGGCGACTACGGGCTGTCGCCCTATGACGCCGGGGTGCTGGTGGCGGAAAAGGAAACCGCCGCGTACTTCGAGGCGGCCGCCGATGGCCACGACGCCAAGGCGGTGGCCAACTGGGTGATGGGCGACCTGTTCGCCGCCTTGAACCGTACCGGCAAAGGCATCACCGAAAGCCCGGTCAAGCCGGAAAACATCGGCAGGCTGGTGGACCTGATCAAGAACGACACGATCTCCGGCCGCATCGCCAAGGACGTGTTCGAGATCATGGTCGAAACCGGCGACGATCCGGCGAAAATCGTCGAGGAAAAGGGTCTGAAACAGGTCACCGATACCGGCGCGATCGAAAAGGTGGTGGATCAGGTGATCGCCGCCAACCCGGACAAGGCGGCGGAGGTGAAGGCGGGCAAGGAGAAACTGCTCGGCTGGTTCGTCGGCCAGGCGATGAAGGCCTCGCAGGGCAAGGCCAACCCCGGAATCTTGAACGAGATGATCAAGAAAAAACTGCTGGGCTGACCCCCGCACGCATATGCAGATGCAGGAAAGGCCGGGGCATTCGCTCCGGCCTTTATCATATAGGCTATTTTCTTGATATTACATTCTCTAGATTTGTCCCTGCTCTTATTGTCACAGAACGATCTGTTATCATGTAGTTTGCTCCACTTATGCCAACTATGCAGAAGCATACGCTAAAGTCATTTGGATGTGATTTTATTAACTTTGCGAATAATTCATCGGCGAAGCTACTCGACATAATGCCTATTCTGGAGCAGTCAATAAATACTTTCTTGCAAGTTATCCGGTGTAGATTTTCTATTTTTTTCTGACTTCCAGGCCAGATTGTCTACTCCCAATGGATTTTGCTTCATGGTAAATCGAGAAGACGACATCCCCTTCCATGTTCTCATATTTTATATCGATTAAATCTAAAGGAATGTGGGCCATGCCATGAAATTTCAGAGCTTTTTCAAGTATCAAGGGGCGATGAAGGCTTATGCAGCAATCGATGGATGTTCCCCTCCAGTCTAGGTCGTGCTCTACTGGCCTCACTTTCCCGGATCGCGATAAACTCATGGCGGCCAGGCCTGAGTTTATACTGAACGCACCTTTGCTCTCGGTTGCGATCTGGAAACTGCCGAACAGCCCGTTTCCTTGTCCCGTACCACGCGTCACACCTTCTTTAATGGATTCTTCAATGCTCTGGATGTCTGTCCAGTTTGTCCCAAGGCCACCACGCAGTGATTCTGGGATACCTATTCCACAATCAGAAACATTAAATTCGATTTCTTGTGATTTTGTTTTTGTAACAAGTTGTATTATGCCTCCGTGATCTGATAATGAATGAGTTATGACGTTATCGGTTATCTCATTTACGGCCCACTCAAGTGCTTTTATATCGTTCCTCTCAAGGAATGAAGCAACTCGTAGCACGTGATCCATGACTTCATTGACAACGACATTCTGCGATTCGGCATCTTTGAAGCGGCGCGCAGGCAATTGTCCGTGCCTGGGGCTATTGTGTTCGTTGTAGTGATCTGGATCTATTAGATGGCACCAATTTGAGCTAATGAACGTTCTTTGTAAACCAGCACGCCTTGGTGTAATGATGGAGAAAGAAATGCCTTCGTCCTGGTATTTATTTATCTTGGCTATTATTGGAAGAATTGCATCTGGAAAACATCCATATGTATTAGAGAAGTCAAGTATTATATCTTCATACCCTCGAAATTCTATAAGGTTAAATATGTTTTCCTTTGTTTCCCTGACGCATGATATGAAGAAATCTTCTTGTGCGGTGATGTGGTTTTCGTTCTGCATTTATATTTCTCTTTTATCTTATGGGCGTATGAAAGGTGATTGTTGGTTGGAAATTGGATGGCCGAGATTGCCAAATTTTGACTTAATTGATCTCTCTAGTAAATATATGCTCATGTCTAGCGTAATTTGATTTTGGATTTTTGAGCAGAAAAGCTCATGGGATGCAAGGGGCTGCGCCCCTTGCCGGGGTTCAGGGGCGGAGCCCCTGACCTGCCGTGCTTCACTGCGGCTTGAATTGCCGAATCTGGGTGAAGGTCGGCGTGCCGGACGAGCCGTTGATCGCATAAAGAACGGTGCTGGTCTGGCAGGTCGCTGCACGCGTGACGGATTTGTCGCGGGTGGTTTCCTTCAGCGTGGCGTAGGCGGTGGCCAGTCCGGGCAGGGCGGTAAGGGTTTCGGTAACCTTGGTATCGGTCTTCTGGCCGATGTGGCCGATGACCATGCCGTCCTTGAAGTCGATGTTGAGGTCCGCCGTGCCGTAGCCGGATTTCAGGCTGACCGAGCGGGCCCGCGTGGGGATGGAGAGGACGGAGAACGTCTGCTTGCAGTCCGCCTCGGTGGTCACCGCCAGGAAGGGCGCGGTCTCCCAATAGGTGAGCGCGCCTTGTTGCGGCGTTTCATGGAATTCGTATCCCGCGCACCCCGCCAATCCGCAACACGCCACCGCGACCCCCAACGCGTTCCGCCGCATCGCGACCTCCATCGTTTTCAAAGAAGGGACAGACGCAACCCGAATAAGCCGTGGTGGACTATACACCCGTTTTCCGGGCCGAGCCATGGCGTTGGAAAAACCAGGCCGGGCGCGGCCCGGACCCGCGAAGGGTCGCGGACCCTTTGATCCCATTTTTTGTTTTTTGCGCGACGGAGAACGCCGAAGGCGTTCGCAGGGACGCCGCCAACGGCGGCGGTCCGAGGCGGAGCCGAGGACGAGGGAAATGCATTCAGCATTTTCCGAGCAAGCGCCATGGAATCATCACGCGGCAACGCGATGGTCGTTTGCCGCTGACGCGGCGAAAAAAGGAATGGGGTTCGGGGTATTGGAACCCCGGTCCCTGCAGGGGACAAATCGCCCCGGTGGGGCGATTTGAGGGTGGAAATCCCCCGGAGGGAAGACCCCGATGGGGTCCAGGGGCAACGCCCCTGGCCTAGTTTTACCGTTCCAGCCTGCGGGCGAATTTGCCGCAGGCGGCGGGGGCGCCGTCGCGGAAGGCGCTGGTGATGGTGCCGCGTGCGTTGGCGGTGATATGGACCGCGCAATAGCTTCCCTGGGTCGAGGACTGCATCATGCCGCAGGTGGTGGAGCCGGTGGGGCCGTGGCTGCGGTCTTCGCAATCGCGGTGGCTGACGGGGGCGCGGGCGGAGACCCAGGCGTAGAAGGTTTCGCCGTCCTTGCTCCACTGTTTGCTGGGGCGGCCCAGGGCGTTGAGCGCGGTCTGGGCGGGTTTTCCCCGCAGTTCGGCCAGCCTGCCGTCGATGTCGGGCGCGGCGGCGCAGGCGGCGAGGCCCAGGGCGAGAACCGGGGAGATGCGGCGGAGGTGGGTCATGCGTGGCCTTCCATGCGGGAAAATGCGCTGAGGACGACCGCCCCGGAAACGATGACGGCGATGCCTAGCCCGGCCCACACCGCGTAGGCGAAGCCGATCGGCAGGGGCCTGGTGAATCCGGCGGTGAGCTTGAGACAGGTGGAGCCCACCATTTCGTTCGCGATGGCGAGGGCAAGGTAAAGATGGGCGAGGGTGGGGGACATGCTTCCTCCGTGCGTCGATCCGTCTCGAGGTATAGGATGAGGGTACGCGCGCGGCAAGGCTTCCGCGCGCGGCGTGCAGTATTCAGGAGGGGATGTCCGATCATGAAAACGGTTTGGCTGATGGCTGTCGTGGCCGCTCTGGCCTTCGGGCCGATGGCTCCGACGGCGTGGGCTGCGGATGCTGCGATACAGACGGAAAAAGCGGTGAAGGTGGAAAAGGCCAAGAAGACCACCGACGCCGATGCCAAGAAAATCAAGGCCGAAAAGAACAAGGACGCGACCAAGGCCAAGGCCGATAAGGAAAATAAGGTCAAGACCGAGAAGGACAAGACCAAGAAGGATGCGGCGAAGAAGGGCAATGCCGCCGCCGATCATGCCTCCGATCGGGCGAAGGAAAAGGCCAACGACAATTCCGCGGTCAACCGCTGACGGCTGACCTCGACGCGCCGCCGGAGGAAGAACACTCCGGCGGCAGTGGGTCCACCCGGATCAGTCCGTCGGTGGAAAAGCCCCGCGCCCGGGCGTCGTCAACCAGACGGCGATAGGTGTCCTCCGCCATCTCGGGGGAGCGGGAGAGTATCCACAAATAGCGGTGGCTGGGCCCGGAAACCGTCGCCCAGGCGTAGTCGGGGGAGAGGGCGAACACCGTATAGCCGCCATAGAACGGGCCGAAGAAGCTGACCGCCAGATGGGCGGTCTCCGGCTCCGCCATGAACTTGGCGCGGCCCACCGCCTCGCGCCATCGGCATTTTTCCGGATCGAAGCCCCGGTTGACCACCCTGATGCTGCCGTCGGGGTTGAGGGAATAGGCGGCGCTGACCGCGACCAGCCCGCGTTCGAAGGAATGGTCCAGGCGGGCGATTTCGTACCAGGTGCCGAGATAGCGGGAGACGTCGAACCCTCGTACCGGAGTCACGCCCTCGGGCATGCCGGTGCAGGCGGACAACAGGCCGGACAGCAGGATCGACAGGCGGGTCTTCCAGGTGGTCATGCGAAGGCCTTTGCAGGGGGAAGGGGGCGGCGTCTTTCAGATGGGGGCGGGAAGCGGCACCGAAAAGGGGAGAGACGCGGGAGAAGAATAATCCTTTAGGCTGATCCTGATTTCTTCATTGGGCGGGGAAATATTTCCGGTTGTGACACTTCTCACCGCCTTAAGGTGGAATTTATGTTAGACGATCTTCCCCATATGTGAGAGATCGCGTCCCAGGGGTTGCCTGGGGTGGAACGGTCTTGTTTTTGCGGTTGTTTTTCCAACAGGACGTGTTGCCATGGCATGGCTCGACAATCTGAAGATCGCGCGCAAGTTGGCGTTGGTGTTTTCGGTTCTGGCGGCGGTGTTCGTCGCCAGCGGCGTTTACGCGGTGCTCCGGACTTTCGACATGGAGGCGCGCACCGCCGATATCGCGACTAACCGGATGCCGGCGGTGCGGGTTCTCGCCAATCTGGAAACCCTGGTGGTCGAACACCGCCAACTGGAACTGACCCACATCGTCGCCAACGACGAAGCGACCCACAAGGAGGGAGACCGGCGCATCGCCGCTCTGCGCGTCAAGATCGGCCAAACCCAGACGGTTTACGAGAAGCTGATCGCATCCCCCGAGGAACGGGCGTTGTACGCGGATTTCTCGCGCCTGTGGGGCGACTATGTGAAGGTGGCGGACCGGGTTCTTTCCCTGTCGGCGGCGGGGAATAAGACGGAGGCGCGGACGGTGCAGGTGGGCGACAGCCGCGCCACCTTCCGCGCGATGCGCGCGGCGCTTGGCAAAAGCATCGCGTTGTGCGACCAGGGGGCGGCCCGTGCGACCGAAGAAGCCGCGGCGGCGTCCACCCTGGCGGTGCGCGGGTCGATGGCGGCGATGGTGGTCGTGGTTCTGCTGACGGTGGCGGCGGTGATACGGCTGCACGGCTCCATCGCGGTGCCGCTGGCGGCGATGACCGGCGCGATGCAGCGTCTGGCGGAAGGCGATAAGACCGTCGCCGTGCCCGCCCATGGGCGTCACGACGAAGTCGGCGCGATGGCCGACGCGCTGGAGGTGTTCAAGGAAAACGCCATCCGCGCCGATCGTCTGGCGACCGAGCAGGAAGCGGCGCGTGCCGACCGCGAACGCCGTGTCGTGGCGGTGGACGGGCTGACCCGGAATTTCGACCGGGCGGTAGGGGAAGTGCTTCAGGTGGTCGGCGCCGCCGCCGCCGAGGAGCTTTCCGCCTCGATCGCCGAGATCGCGCGTCAGGTGGAACAATCCAACATCGCGTCGCGTGATGCCGCCGAGGATGCGCGCAAGGCCGATGCGACGGTTCACGGCTTGGCCCAGTCGTCGTCGCGGATCGGCGAGGTGATCGGCCTGATCCAGGACGTCGCCAGCCAGACCAATCTGCTGGCGCTCAACGCGACGATCGAGGCGGCGCGCGCCGGAGAGGCGGGCAAGGGCTTCGCCGTGGTGGCGGGCGAGGTGAAGAACCTGTCCAATCAGACGGCGCGGGCGACCGAGGAAATCACCGCCCAGATCGGCGCGGTGCAGGCGGAGACCGAACGGGCGGTCGAAGCCATCGCGGCGATCGTCGGGCGGATCACCCAGATCAACCAGATCTCGGGAACCATCGCCTCGGCGGTGGAGGAACAATCCGCCGCCACCGCCGAAATCGCCTGCAACGTGCAGCAGGCCTCGGTCGGCACCCGCGAGGTTTCGGAAACCATCGTTCAGGTCAATCAGGCGGCCTCGGAAACCGGCGGCGCGGCGGGTCAGGTTCTGGATTCGGCGCGGATGCTGGCTCGACAGGCCGCCGAACTGCGGACGGTGGTGGAAGGGTTCCTGGGGGCGGTGCGCGCCGCATAGAGGGTTTCGACAAAAGCAAAAGGGCGGCGGAAAATTCCGCCGCCCTTTCGTTCGTTCGCGGGACATCCGCGATCAGCGGTTCCACCAGCCCTTGCGCGGCGGACCCGCCGGAACCTCGGGTTCGGGCGCGGCTTCGGGCTGCGGCGGGGCCGCCGTCGTTTCCGGCGCGGGTTCGACCGCCGGGGCGGGCTCGGCCACTGCGATCGGGATGATCGTCGCCTCGGTCTCGGCGGGTTTGGCCTTTTTCGCGGCGGGCTTGCGGGTGCGCTTGGGCTTTTCCGCCGGAGCTTCCGGCGCGGCTTCGGCTTCCGGCGCGGGCGCCTCGGCGTCCTCGATCGCCTCGACGGCGATTCCGGTGGCGGCGCTCAAGGTCACGGTGTCGGTGGAGGCCTGTTCCGCCCCATCCTCGGAGAGGATGTGGTTGACCTCCTCCACGGTGATGTCGCCGGCCTGCGCCGGGCGGTTGCGCCGCCGTCCGCCGCGCCGTCCGCGCCGCCGCGACTTCCTGGCCGCGTCGCCGTTGGCGGCGGCGGGCAGGGCGGCGCGCGGCGCATCGGCATCGGCGTCTTCGTCGCCGTCTTCGACCGTCACCGTGCCGTTTTCGTTGACCGGCAGGACGGCGACGTCGTTCGTTTCGCCGGTTTCACCCTCGCCGGAGCGGCGGCTGCGGCGCTTACGGCGGCGGCGTTTCTTTTTCGCACCGTCGCGGGCGGCTTCGCCGGAGGCGGCGGGGGCGGAGTCCTCGTCCTTGTCGTCCGCGTCGTCCGCGTCGTCCGCGTCGTCGTCTTGGTCCCCGGTTTCGGCGTCCTCGTCCTCGGGTTCGATCGGGCGCGCCTCGGCGGCGGTCTGACCGGCGGCCAGGGCGTCGCTTTCCTCCTTGGTCAGGGCGCGCAGGCGTTCCAGCGTGACCTCGCCCAGCATCATGGTTCCCGAGCCGTTGACGGCGACCGAGAAACCGTAACGGGTTTCGATCTCGGCCAGGGCGGCGCGCTTCTGGTTGAGGATGTAGAGCGCCACGGCGAACGGCACCGTCACCGCGATCTCGGCGGAGCGGCGGCGCACGCCTTCCTCCTCGATGACGCGAAGGATGCGCACCACCTCGGACTCGGTGGAGCGGATCATCCCGGAGCCCTTGCAGTGCGGGCAGATCACATAGCTGTTCTCGACGAAGGAGGGGCGCAGACGCTGGCGCGACAGCTCCATCAGGCCGAAGGGACTGATCCGTCCCACCTGGATGCGCGCCCGGTCGGAGCGCAACGCCTCCTTCAACCGGCGTTCCACCGCCGCGTTGTTCTTGGCGTCCTCCATGTCGATGTAGTCGATCACCACCAGCCCGGCGAGATCGCGCAGGCGGAGCTGGCGGGCGATTTCGTCCGAGGCCTCCAGGTTGGTCTTGAGCGCGGTTTCCTCGATGTTGCGCTCGCGCGTCGAACGGCCCGAGTTGACGTCGATGGCGACCAGCGCCTCGGTCTGGTTCAGCACGATGTAGCCGCCGGACTTCAGCGTCACCTGGGTGTTGTGCAGGGCCTCCAACTGGCTTTCCACCTGGAAGCGGTGGAACAACGGCATCAGGTGGCTGTCGCGGTAGGGTTGCACCTTCTTCGTGTGCGACGGCGTCAGCGCCTTCATGAAGTCCTTGGCGACGCGATAGCCTTCGTCGCCTTCGACCTGGATTTCCTCGATATCGCGGGAATAGACGTCGCGGATGGCGCGCTTGATCAGCGTCGCTTCCTCGTACACCAGGGCCGGCGCGCGCGATTGCAAGGTGACGGTGCGGATGGTGCTCCAGGTGCGCAGCAGGTATTCGTAGTCGCGCTTGATTTCCGCCTTGGAGCGTTCGGACCCGGCGGTGCGGACGATCACCGCCATGCCGTCCGGAACCTCCAGGCCGCTCATCATGTCCTTCAGACGGCGGCGGTCGGTGGCGCTGGTGATCTTGCGCGAGACCCCGCCGCCGCGCGGCGTGTTCGGCATCAGCACGCAGTAGCGTCCGGCGAGCGACAGATAGGTGGTGAGGGCCGCGCCCTTGTTGCCGCGCTCTTCCTTGACCACCTGCACCAGCAGGATCTGGCGGCGCTTGATCACCTCCTGGATCTTGTACTGGCAATAAGGCTTTTCCCGCGCCCGGCGGGCCGATGCGTCGTCGGCGTCGTCGCCGCCCAGATGTTCGACCGTCTGCGCGTCGTCGGCGTGCGCGTCGTCGGCGGTCTCCTCGCCCTCGGTTCCTTCCGGGGCGGCCTCGGCTTCGGCCGGAACCTCGGCTTCAACCGCTTCCTCGGTGTGTGCTTCCTCGGCGTGCGCGTCGCCGGAAGAGGCTTCCTCGGCGATCAGGCGCTGCCGGTCGGCCACCGGAATCTGGTAATAGTCGGGGTGGATTTCGCTGAACGCCAGGAAACCATGCCGGTTTCCGCCGTAATCGACGAACGCGGCCTGGAGGGAGGGTTCTACCCGAACCACCTTGGCGAGATAGACGTTACCCTTGATCTGGCGCTTCGTCGAAGTCTCGACGTCGAACTCTTCAAGCCGCGTCCCATTCATAACGACGACACGCGTCTCTTCCGGATGCGTGGCGTCGATCAACATACGTTTGACCATTAAGGGGGAGTCTCCAGTACGGCACGCCGCCGCAGGCCGTCGATCGCGGCGCGGCGCGTGTATATTCGTTGAACCCATGGATCATGCCGGAAGCAGCGCGCATGCGCCCGGTCTTCGGTCGCACCGCCGCCGTCGAAAAAGCCGAGATCATCGGTTCGGGTTTGGCGATCGACATTCCGTTTCCAGCAAATCGTTTCATTTCGCGAGCGCGGCGGTGGCATCCCGACCCCGGCGGGCACGAGGATGCCCCCGATGACCCGCGCCGTTCGCTCCGACACCGCGCCGCCGTTTCCGCCAGGTAAGGTCCAGGACCTTGATTCTTCATCTGGTTCATCGTGCCGGGGAAAAGCCTTCCGGCCGGATACTGGAAACGGCGAAACAACGCCCAACGAGCGGCTGACAACACAACCCACGCCGGGCGAAAGATAGCCTTGAAACCCCGAAAGGACAATGGCGCAAATGCAACGGACGGAAATCTTTCGCAAAACCGTCGCTTTTTCGGGGAGCGTCGGCGGATAAAAATTCTTCGCCCGCCTGTGACGAAGGTTGCATCGCGACTCCGCTTTTCATAATACTCTGGAATGCGAGGACGTTTCGTGTCCGAACGGCGGAAGGCCATGAACCAACGCAGATTGTCGAACGGTCGCTGGTGGCGGCCCGTTCCCGGGCTGGGGGCGGGCGGTCCGTCGTTGACGCGGCGCGATTTTTCCCTGATGGGGTTGGTCGCCGGGGCGTGGACCGCGCTGGGCGCGCCGGTGGCGTGGGCCGGGGCGGCGATTCCGGTCTCCGGGGTGCGCCTGGGCGGCAATGCGGAAAACACCCGCCTGGTGCTGGACGTCGGTTCCGCGCCCAGCCACGCCACCTTCAATCTGGCCGATCCCTATCGCATCGTCTTCGATTTTCCGGAATTCGACTGGCAGGTGGCTTCGGAGAAGATGCCGGCGCCCACCGGCCTGATTCGCGGCCTGCGCGCCGGGCTGTTCCGTCCCGGCACCTATCGCCTGGTTCTCGACCTGGGCGGTCCGGCGGAAGTGTCGCGGGTGTTGACCCTGCCGCCGCAGGCCGGTTACGGTTGGCGCTTCGTCGCCGATCTGCGCCCCACCTCGCGCGAGGCGTTCATGGCCCGTCTGGGCAAGGACGTCGGCGAACCGAAGGCGGCGCGCGCTTCGGAGCCTGCTGTGGGGGATCGCCAGCGCCGCGCCGAGGGGCCGAAGCCGGTGATCGTTCTCGACCCTGGACACGGCGGCGTCGATCCCGGAGCGATCGGCGTCAACGGCGTCTACGAGAAGCACCTGACCCTGGCGATGGCCCGCCAACTCAAAGCCCGCCTGGAAAAAGCCGGTCGTTACCGCGTGGTGCTGACCCGCGACCGCGACATTTTCATTTCCCTGCGCGAACGCGTCGCCATCGCGCGCCGCGCCAAGGGCGACCTGTTCGTTTCCCTGCATGCCGACAGCAACCCCAATCGCCGTACCCGAGGCCTCTCCATCTATACCCTGTCGGAGAAGGCCTCCGACCGCGAGGCGGCGCTGTTGGCGGACAAGGAAAACAAGGCCGATATCATCTCCGGCATGGACTTCTCGGAAGAAAGTCCCGAGGTCACCGGCATCCTGATCGATCTGGCGCAACGGGAATCGATGAACCTGTCGGCGCAGTTAGCTTCCCTCGCGGTGGGGGAACTGGGGCGGCAGGTGCGGATACTGGACAACACCCACCGCTTCGCCGGGTTCGCGGTGCTGAAGGCGCCCGACATTCCGTCGGTTCTGGTGGAGATGGGTTACCTCTCCAACGACGACGAGGTGCGCCTGTTGCAGCAGGCGTCCTATCGCGAAAAGCTGGCGGACTCGGTGGCCCGCGCGGTGGATCGCTATTTCGATCAGACGCAAAGCGCGCAACGTCCGTGAGGTCTCCGGCTTGGGCTGGCATTTCCGGATGGAATCGCGTATGTGAGGGGGTCTGCTCTACCCCCGCGCGGTGGTGCGGCTTCAGGGAAATCAAGTCATGATGCGAGTTCTGACCTTCGCGGTCAGCCTTTTGGTTCTCATCGCGCTTGTCGGTGTCGGCGGCGGGGTCTACGTGTTCTGGCACTACGGCAGGGGACTGCCGGACTTTCGCCAACTGGAGACCTATACCCCGGACGTGATGACCCGCATCTATGCCGGCGACGGGCGTCTGGTGACCGAATACGCCGTCGAAAAACGCGTCTTCGTTCCCTTTTCGGCGATTTCCAAGGTGGCGGTCCACGCCTTCCTGTCCGCCGAGGACCAGCGCTTTTTCGAACATGCCGGGGTCGACGTGATGGGCGTGGCGCGGGCCGCGCTGACCAACCTGAAGTACGCGGGCAGCGGCCGCAGACCGGTCGGCGCCTCCACCATCACCCAGCAGGTGGCGAAGAATTTCCTGCTGACCAACGAGGTGTCGTTCTCGCGCAAGGTGAAGGAGGCGATCCTCGCGCTACGCATCGAACAGGCGTTCAGCAAGGAACACATTCTCGAACTCTATCTGAACGAGATCTACCTCGGGCGCGGCTCCTATGGCGTCGCCGCCGCCGCGATGAACTATTTCAACAAGTCCCTGGACGAACTGACCCTGGCCGAGGCCGCCTATCTGGCCGCCCTGCCCAAGGCGCCCAACAACTACAACCCGCAGCGTTTCCCCGAGGCGGCGGTGTCGCGGCGCAACTGGGTGCTGGGTCGCATGGCCGAGGACGGGCACGTCACCGCCGCCGCCGCCGACGCGGCGATGGCCGAGCCGCTGGCGGTCAGCAACCGGGGAGAAACCGAGTTCCTGGGGCACGCCAAGTACTTTTCCGAGGACGTGCGGCGCGATCTGGTGGCGCGTTACGGCGAGAAGGCGCTCTACAAGGGCGGTCTGGCGGTGCGCACCACCCTGGAGCCGCATTTGCAGGAAATCGCCACCCGCGCCCTGCGGGACGGCCTGCTCGATTACGATCGCCGCCATGGTTGGCGCGGCCCCCTGGGGCGGATCGAACTCGACCAGAGTTGGGGCATCCGTCTGCGCGACGCCGAGTTGCCGAAAGGCCTGCACGAAAAATGGCAGCGCGCCGTGGTGTTGAGCGTCGGGGGGCAGTCCGCCGCCATCGGCTTCGTCGGCGGCAAGCGCGGCACCATCCCCTATGCCGAGATGCGCTGGGCGCGGCCGCATCTGCCGGGACAGGAAATCGGGCCGTCGCCGAAGACGCCGTCCGAGGCGCTGAAGCCGGGCGACGTGGTCGCGGTGGAGGCGGTCAACCCGGATGCGGGACTCTACGCCTTGCGGCAGATCCCCGAGGTCGATGGCGCGCTGGTGGCGATGGATCCGCACACCGGGCGGGTGCTGGCGATGGTCGGCGGTTTTTCCCACGAACGGTCCGAATTCAACCGCGCCAGCCAAGCGCTGCGGCAACCGGGGTCCGCCTTCAAGCCGTTCGTCTATCTGACCGCGCTGGAGAACTGCTACAAGCCCACCGACCTGATTCTCGACGCTCCCTTCGTTCTGGAGGTTCCCAGTCAGGCGAAGTGGAAGCCGCAGAACTACGGCGGCGATTTCTTCGGGCCGACCACCTTGCGCATCGGCGTCGAGAAGTCGCGCAACCTGATGACGGTGCGTCTGGCCGAGGCGTTGGGCATGGACGAGGTGGTGTCCACCGCGCGGCGTTTCGGCATCGCCGACCGGATGTTGCCGGTGCTGTCGATGTCGCTGGGCGCGGGCGAGACCACGGTGATGCAGTTGACCTCGGCCTATGCGATGCTGGTCAACGGCGGCAAGCGTATCGTGCCGACCTTGGTCGACCGCATTCAGGATCGCGACGGCAAGACCATCTATCGTCATGACACGCGTCCCTGCGGCGGTTGCAGCGGCGTGTTCTGGACCGGCGACGCGGCGCCCGAACTGCCCGATACCCGTCCGCAGATCGCCGATCCGATTTCCGCCTATCAGATCGTCCACATCCTGGAAGGGGTGATCGAACGCGGCACCGGGCGGCGGATCGCCGAGGTAGGCAAGTCTCTTGCGGGGAAGACCGGCACCTCCAACGACAGCATGGATACCTGGTTCGTCGGTTTCTCCCCCGATCTGGTGGTGGGGGTGTTCGTCGGTTTCGACGAGCCGAAAAGCCTGGGTAAGAAGGAAACCGGCAGTTCGGTTGCCGCCCCGGTCTTCAAGGACTTCATGGCCGAGGCGCTGAAGGGCAAGCCCGGAACGCCGTTCCGGATTCCGCCGGGAGCGCGGCTGATCCGGGTCAATCACGACACCGGTCTGCGCGCCGAGCCCGGCGATGCCCACGTCATCTTCGAGGCTTTCCGTCCCGGCGAAACCCCGGGTTCGGCGCGCACCGTCACCGGGTCCGGCGCGCCGGTGGAGGAAGCTCCGGGCGATACGGGGGTTCCCAAAGCCGGCGGTCTCTATTAAAGTCGCCGCCTTTCGCAGAATACCGAACGAGGACAGACGCCGATGCGCGCCGAAATCGAGTCCGTGGCCCAGGAAATCCGTCAGGCGATGGCCCTGCTGAGGAGGCATCTTTGACTGGGATGAAGCCAACCGTCGCCTGGACGAACTGAACGCCCTTTCCGAAGACCCCAATCTGTGGAACGACGCCGCGCGCGCCCAGACCCTGATGCGCGAGCGGACCAAGCTGGAGACCGCGATCTCCGGCTATAAGCGGCTGGAAACCGATCTGGCCGACACCCTGGAACTGATCGAGATGGGCGATGCCGAGGGCGACGCCGAAATCGTCGCCGAGGCCGAGGCGGCGCTGGCTCGCCTGCTGGAGCAGGCGCGGCGTCTGAAGCTCGAAACCCTGCTCTCCGGCGAGGCCGACCAGAACGACGCCTATGTGGAAATCCACGCCGGGGCGGGCGGCACCGAGGCCCAGGACTGGGCGCAGATCCTGGCGCGCATGTACATGCGCTGGGCGGAACGCCGCGGCTTCAAGGTCGAGTACCTGGAAGAAAGCGAAGGCGAAGAGGCGGGGATCAAGTCGGTGACCCTGCGGTTCTCCGGCGCCGGGGCCTACGGCTGGATGAAGACCGAAAGCGGCGTCCACCGCCTGGTGCGGATTTCGCCTTACGATTCCGCCGCGCGGCGGCATACCAGCTTTTCCTCGGTGTGGGTCTATCCGGTGATCGACGACACCATCGACATCGTCATCGAGGAAAAGGACTGCCGCATCGACACCTATCGCGCCTCCGGCGCGGGCGGCCAGCATATCAACAAGACCGATTCGGCGGTGCGCATCACCCACAATCCGACCGGCATCGTCGTACAGTGCCAGATGGAGCGTTCGCAGCACCAGAACCGGGCGCGTTGCTGGGACATGCTGAAGGCCCGCCTGTACGAGCGCGAATTGCAGATTCGCGAGGAGAAGGCCAACGCGCTGGAAGCCACCAAGACCGAGATCGGCTGGGGGCATCAGATCCGGTCCTACGTGATGCAGCCCTACCAGATGGTCAAGGATCTGCGCACCAACGTCGAGACCTCGGACATTCAGGGGGTCCTGGACGGCGACCTCGATGCCTTCATGGCGGCGTCCCTGGCTTCCCGTCTGGCCGGGGCGGACGAGGCGACCGCCGACTGATCCCGGCGGTCAGGGCGTTGTCGGCGGCGTGGGCTGGGCCGCCGGGGGCGGCGTTTCCGGGAAGAACAGCGACTGCACGCCGCCCGGCACCAGGGCGGAGAGCGGATTGACCGAGACGTCGGGTTCGTCCAGGGTCCCCGCGATGGTGTAGTTCATCGCGAACAGACCGCCATCCCGCCCACCCAGAATCTGGCCGATCAGCGGGATGTCGGTGATCACCCGGTTGACCACGTTCAGGGGGACGATCGTTCCCTTCAGCGAGACCGCGTCGGTGTCGGTGTTGACGATGCCGCTGGTGGTGATGCCGAAGGATGGTCCGGCGGCGCGGAACTCGGTCAGGGTGGCGATGCCGTGCTCCAGGGAAAACGGCGCGTCGAGATACCAGAAGCTGACCCCGGTATTGTTCAGCAGGTCGGCGATGCCGGTGATCGAGGCCACCGAAACCAGGCGGGCGAGGATCGGCGCCTTGACAACGCTGAAGTTGTCGATGCGCGCCTTGCCGGAAATCGGCCCCTTCTTCGGGATGGAGCCGTCCAGGGATATCGCGCCGCCCCGGATCGACCGGGTGAAGTCGAAGGCGGCGAGCAGTGAGCCCGCGTCGTCGGAGCGGATCGTCAGGCGGCGGACCTCGCCGTCGCGCTCGACCCCGATCGCGGCGTTGCCGCTATCGCCGACCTTGCCGTTGAAGTTTCCCGTCCAGGTGTTGTCGGTTCCCCGGCGCAGGGTCGCCGTGGCCTTGCCGACCATGCCTTCGGCGGATACCCAGACGCGCTCGGCGGCCAGGTTCAGGGTCACCGGAGGCACCGTCGGATCGGGCTTGGCGTCCTCTTCGTCGTCATCGACGAAGGCTTTCCAGCCCTCGTCTCCGACCAGGGGCTGGAGGTCCAGGGTCTCGCCCTGAAGGGAAGCATCGACGCGTCCGTCGGCGGCGAAGTCCATGCCGCCGGTCAGCAGGCTGCGCCCCACCCGGATCTCGCGCAAGGTCAGGCTGCGGATCCGCCCGTCGTTGGCGGCCTTGGCGCTGCCGGTAATCTCGAAGGCGTCGCCCGCCTGCGCCCGGAACTGCTGGATGTCGATCAGGCGGCCCTTGTCGAAGCGGATCGATGCGGTGCCCGAGGCGGGGCCGCCCTGCAACTTGCGCCAGCCCATGCCGGGGACTTCCATCGCCGTCTGGGTCAGGTCCATCTGCACCCCCAGCGACATCCGCCCCTGACGGTCCACGGTGGCCACCGCGTCGCCTTCCACCGGGCCGCGCAGATAGGGGGCGACGAAGGGAATGAAGTCGAGGCCGAGGGCGGCGCGTCCGGCGTCGTCGATGCTGCCGGATATGGTATAGCGGGTGCGCGTGCCGGGGCCGGAGAAGCGTTCCTCCCAGCCGAGTTTCAGCGGCACGCCGTTGACCTTGCCTTCGCCCGAAACCTCCAGGCTGTCCAGGTCCACCGCCAGATCGAGCGTGCCGTCGCTCAAATTGCGGCCGGGGATGACGTTCTTGATCGCCACCTCGGACAACGCCGACTTGGCCTTCACCGTCATGTCGGCGATCCGCAGGTCGAGCAGCAGCGGGAAGCGCATCGTCAGGTGGGTCTTGCCGTTGCCGGAGATCGCCTTGGGGTCCACCGTGCCGAGGCCGCGCAGAAGCTTGAGCGGTTCCTGGTCGAGGAGTTCCAGGGCCTCGCGCGCTGGGCCTTCGATGTCGGCCTCGATGTCGGCGGACTGGTCGAACTCGTCCAGTCCGCTGAACCGGACCTTGCCGCCGGGCCGGACGATCAGATTGCCGACGTGGCCGGTCTCGGGGAAGACGTCGATCTCCTTGAGGCCGAAGACGATCCGTCCCGAGGCGCCGACGATCGGCGGCATCGGGCGCAGGTAGTGGACCGAGGCATCCTTTACCGTCGCTTCGCCGGAAAAGGCGGCGACGTCCAGGGTTTCGATGTCCGCGCCGCGCAGCTCCGCCGCGAAGCGCGCTTCCTCGACCCGGCCATCCCTCAGGTTCTCGACCAGCCAACTGCGCGCAGGCGGCGCGATGCCGGGCGGCCAATAGCGTTCGAAGGAGTCGAGCGCGGTGTCGGTCAGCCGCAATGTCGTCTTGATCGCGATGGCGCGGCCAGCCGCGTCGCCTTCCGTCGGCGATGGCGTCCACGAGGCGGTGGCCCGCGCCGAGATCGCCGCCTCCTCCAGTTGCAGATGCAGGGAGTCCAGGGTTGCCTGTCCGGAGGCCCCGTCATAGTCGCCGCGCAGGCGGAAGCCGACGATCGGATAGGCCAATCCCAACGGATCGGGGGCGAGAATCGTTCCCTTGCCGCCGATGATTTCGCCCCGCGCCTCGCCGCGCGCCAGGTCGGCCAGGGAAATCCGGGTGACGTCCTCGGGGCGCAGGCGGGCGGAGACGCGACCGGAAAGCGGCAGCGTCACGTCCTTGACCGCCGACAGGGACTGGAACTCCGCCGCGAGCAGGCTGGGCACCACGTCCTGGAAGGCGAGGCTCACCCGGGCTTCCGCCGGGGTGGTGTCGAACGCCGCATCGATCTCGAAAAGCGAGGAAACGCCGCCGATCAGGGTTTCGAAGGCGATCTGCGCCGACAGCCCCTCCGGGGTGCGACCCAGAACCGCGTCCAGGCGGGGGATGCCGTAGTGGCGGCTGCGCGGGATGTCCACCACCGTCGCTTCCGCGCCGACGATGTCGATGAAGTCGAGGTGCCGGACGCCGGGAGCCATCAGGGGCGCCAGGGCGGCGCGCAGGTCGAAGGCGGGGCGGTTTTCGCTCGGCGCGGCGGCGGCGTCGCTCCGTCCTCCCAGGCTGACCGTCAGGTCGCCCTCGGCGTCGCGCGCCAGCACCAGCCGCGGATTGTAGATCGCCACCGCGGTGGGCAGGATCGCGCCGCGCGCCAGCGCCTTCAGGCGATAGGACAGATCGACCAGGGGCAGACGGGTCACCGATCCCGGGGTGCCGGAGACCGACACCTCGGTCAGGCGGATGGCAAGGCGGCGGTGGTCGGCGTCCCAGGCGAGAAAAGCCCCCTTGGCGGCGACGGTCGCGCTGGTGTGGGCATGGACTTCGCGCTCCAGCAGCGGCAGAATCCACGCGATCGATACCGGCCCCTGGCGCACCCCCCAGATCAGCGCGCCGCCCAGAACCGGCACGAAGACCACGGCGAAGGCGAGTATCCCCAACCCCGCGCGGATTGCGTATGCTGTCATCTGACGGAGAATGATCGCCTCGCCATCTGTTCAACCCCAGGTCCGATCTCGATGGGCCGTCCCGGAATCCATGTATGACTGATTTTGTATTTCCTTCTCAGGGCCACGTCATCCCGGAAAGTGGCTCCGCCGCCGCCGCCGATATCGGATTCGAACGTTGGGACGCGCTGGCCGCGCAGGCCGGGGCATCCGACCCGTGTCGCGGGCGGGACATCGCCGCCGCCGCGTCCGCGCCGCTGCCGCGTCGGCTGCTCGCGGCGCTGTTCGGCAACAGCCCGTTTCTGTCGCAGGTGCTTCTTCACGAACCCGACGCCGCCCTGGCGGCGATGCTGGACGGCCCCGCCGCCGCCTTCGCCGCCGAGAGGGAAGCGGCGCGCGCCGCGTGCCGCGATCAGACCGACCGCAACGAACTGATGCGCCGCCTGCGAATTTTCAAGCGCCGCGCCGCGTTGATCGTCGCCATGGCCGACATCGCCGGGGCTCTGCCCTTCGAAACCCTGGTGGAGATGATCAGCGACGTCGCGGAAACCGCGCTGGGTTTGGCGGTGCGGCACCTGATGCGCCCCTTGCGTCCGGGGGTGGCCGATCCCGATGCCGACGCCGGATATTTCCTTCTGGCGATGGGGAAGTTGGGGGCGCGCGAACTGAACTATTCCTCCGACATCGACCTGATCGCCCTCTACGACGAAACCAAGGCGGTCGAGGCGGGAATCGAGGATCCGCGCAAGGCCTTCATCCGCATGACCCGCGACCTTGTGGCGATCTTCGAGACCCGCACCGCCGAGGGTTATGTCTTCCGTACCGATCTGCGGTTGCGTCCCGACCCGGGTTCGACGCCGGTGGCGATGTCCACCCTGGCGGCGGAAATCTATTACGAGGGCTTCGGCCAGAACTGGGAACGCGCGGCGATGATCAAGGCCCGTCCGGCGGCGGGGGATCTGGCGGCGGGGGCCGAGTTCCTCAAGACCCTGCGCCCCTATGTCTGGCGTAAGCTGCTGGATTTCAACGCCATTCAGGATATCCACTCGATCAAGCGGCAGATCAGCGCCAAGGCCGGGGGCGCGACATGACGGTGGCCGGGCACAACGTCAAGCTGGGGCGCGGAGGCATCCGCGAGATCGAGTTCTTCGCCCAGACCCAGCAACTGATCTGGGGTGGGCGGCTGCCCGCCCTGCGCAGCCCGCGCACCCTGGAGGCGCTGGACGATCTGGCGGCGATCGGCCACGTCGCGCCCGAGGTGGCGCGCGAGATGAAGGACTCCTATGTCTTTCTGCGCCGCGTCGAGCATCGCCTGCAAATGGTTGACGACGCCCAGACCCAGACCCTGCCGAAGGAAGCGGACAAGCTGCTCCGTCTGGCGGTGTTCCTGGGCTATCCGTCGGCGGAGGCCTTTTCCGAGGATTTGTTGACCCATCTGCGGCGGGTCGAAACCCACTATTCGGCGCTGTTCGCCGATGCGCCGGAGTTGTCGGGGCAGGGCGGCAATCTGGTGTTCACCGGCACCGACGACGATCCCGATACCCTGGCCACCCTGCGGGGGCTGGGGTTCGAGCATCCCGAGGCGGTCAGCGCCAGCCTGCGCGCCTGGCACTTCGGGCGCTACCGCGCGACGCGGTCCACCCGCGCCCGCGAAATCCTGACCGAACTCGCCCCCGCTCTGTTGGCCGCGCTGGGGCGGTCGGCGCGCCCGGACGAGGCGTTCCGCCAGTTCGACAACTTCCTCGCCCATCTGCCCGCTGGGGTGCAGTTGTTTTCGCTGTTCCACGCCCACCCGGCGATCATGGACGACCTGGCCGAGCTTCTGGGCGACGCGCCCAAGCTGGCGGAGGCTCTCGGCCGCAACTCCGGCCTTCTCGACAATCTGCTGTCGCCGGAATTCTTCCAGCCGCCGCCGGCGGTGGGGGCCGCCGCGTCGGATTTGTCCCTGCGCCTGTCGCAGGCGGTGGATTACGAGGACATGCTGAACCTCGCGCGGCGTTTTGCCCACGATCGCGGCTTCCAGATAGGGGTGCAGACCCTGCGCGGGGTGATCGACGCCGAGACGGCGGGGCGGCACCTGTCCGATCTGGCGGAGGCGGTGCTGCGCGCGTTGCTGCCCGAAGTCCTGGCCGAATTCGCCCAGGCGCACGGGCGGGTGCCGGAGTCCGCCGTCGCGGTGCTGGCGCTGGGGCGGCTGGGGGCGCGGGAGATGACTCCGACCTCGGACCTCGACCTGATCCTGATCTACGATGCGCCGATCGAGGCCCAGTCGGACGGCAAGCGCCCCCTGCCGACGCCGACCTATTTCGCGCGTCTGGTGCAGCGTCTGGTCAACGCCCTGACTGCGCAGACCGGCGAAGGCAGCCTGTACGAGGTGGACATGCGTCTGCGTCCCAGCGGCAACGCCGGGCCGCTTGCCGCCAGCCTGGATTCCTTCGCCCATTATCACGCGGAATCCGCCTGGACCTGGGAACATCAGGCGCTGACCCGCGCCCGCGTCGTCGCCGGGGATGCCGATCTGGCCTCCCGCGTCGAGGCGATCGTCCGGAAGACCCTGCTTGCGCCGCGCGATCCCGACCGCCTGCTCGCCGACGTGGCGGAGATGCGCGACCGCATCCGCAAGTCCTTCCCTCGGGTTCCGGCGTGGGAGGTGAAGCACCGTCGCGGCGGTCTGGTCGATATCGACTTCATCGCCCAGTACCTGCAACTGCGCCATGCCCACGATCTGCCGGAGATATTGAACGGCGGCGCGGCGCAGGCGATCGGCTTCGCGGCGCGGCGCGGACTGATCGCGACGGCGATGGCCGACGATCTTCTGGCGGCGCGGCGCTTCTGGATTACCGTGCAGACGATGCTGCGCCTGACCATGGCCGAGCACGCGGGGGATGAGGATTTGCCCGGCGGTCTGCGGGAAAAGCTGTGCCGCGCGGTGGGGGCGGTTGATTTCGAGGGGCTGAAGCAACAGATGGAAGTCACGGCGGACAAGACCGTCGCCGCCTTTGCCGCCCTGATCGACGGCCCCGCCGCCGGTCTTCCCCAGATGAAGGAGTCCCCATGATCGACGTCGGCGACAAGCTTCCGGATGTGACCCTTCCCGCCGATGGCGGCGGGTCGGTGTCGTTCGCCGCCCTGCGCGGCAAGATCGTCGTCCTTTACTTCTATCCGAAGGACGATACCTCCGGCTGCACCAAGGAATCCTGCGCGTTCCGCGACAATCTGCCCGACTTCTCGAAGCTCGATTGCGTGGTCCTGGGGGTGTCGCGCGACGACGGCGCTTCGCACGATGCCTTCAAGAAGAAGTTTTCCCTCAACTTCCCCCTACTCTCGGACGCCGACGGCAGCCTGTGCGAGGCCTTCGGCGTGTGGAAATTGCGCAGCATGTACGGCAAGGAATTCATGGGGGTCGAACGCTCCACCTTCCTCGTCGATGCCGAGGGCACGGTGCGCAAATCCTGGCGCAAGGTCAACGTCGATGGACACATCGCGGAGGTGCTGAAGGAAGTCCGGGCGCTGAAGGGGTAATACAGGCCAGGGCTCCGCCCTGGACCCGGCAAGGGCCGAAAGGCCCTTGCATCCCATGAGTTTCTTGCGCGCAGCGCGATCAAACCGTCACGCCGCGTGACGGATGACAGCCGCTGTCGCGGCGAAGAAAAGGAATGGGGTGCGCGAGGGGATTGGAACCCCGGTCCCCGCAGGGGACAAATCGCCCCGGTGGGGCGATTTGAAGGTGGAAATCCCCCGGAGGGAAGGCCCCTCGTAAGGCTCTGGTTTTCACGCCACGCCGTGGTGGGGTGCGGACCGCTGGTGTTCGGCGACCGCGACCGCGTGGCCGCCCCGGTTTTGGGTATAGGCGCGCACCCGCACCGCATCGGCGCGCGCCTTGCCGAAGCGGCGGACGAGGCGTTCCGGATCGTTTTCCCGTAGCGCCTGGATGAAGGCAACGGTGGTTTCCGGGCCGATCCGGTTGTCCACGTCCACCGGCGGGTATCCTCCGGTATTGAGATCGTTGAGCAGGGTCTGCAAGGCTTCGCCCTCCACCCCCGCGCCTGGCCCGCCGCCGAAGATTTCCCCCATCCATTCGCCAAGAGCGTCGAACAGGCCGTTCTCGTCCTGGGTGATCAAGGCGTGGCCCATCCCGATGGTGGGAATGCCCTTCGGATCGGAATAGACGCGAGGGACGCTTCCCTCGTGATGGCATTTCTCCTGTTTATCGTAAGTTCAAGGGCAAACACAACCCGACGAAGCGCCCGCTTCGCCGTACAAACGTTAATTACGATTGAACCTGTTACTTCACCTTACGCATGAGAACCCGTTGCTGAATGTCGTCGATGGAGTTGTTGCCCTTTCGAGCCGTGGCGATATCCAACATGCAGCGATGATCGGGGTAGAGTTCGAGCAAGTCGCTTTCGTCGATGATTTCGGCCAACATGTCCGCTCCCCCGGCATTTTTTCCGGCGAAGCGATTATCCCTCTGCTCGAAGGAGGTGATGGGCCGGAAGACGGAGGAGGCATAGGTGCTGGGGTGGAATTTGCCGTCCTTGCTTTCCGGGAACTTCTCCTTCATCCAGACCAATCCGGTCTTCTCCCGCCCGATGATGGCGCGGACCAACAGGCCGCTGTACCAGGGGCCGACCTCCTCGACGCCGAACCGACCGACCGCGTATTCGGTCTCCCACACCCCATAGACGTCGGGGCATTTTTCCGCCGCCGGGGGCGAGGCTGCCGCGCCCTCGGCCACGGGCGGTGCATCCGCTGCCCAGGCCGGAAACGCCGCCGCGCACACCGCCAGAACCGCCAAGATCAACCGCCACCCGATCCGCCGCGTCATTTCCCCCTCCGCGCCCAATCCGGACGATGAGAACGATCATGGAACCATCGCCGGAACGAAGCAAGAGAACAGTTTCATGGGTGGTGCGATAAACGTCTTGACACGCCCTGCGTGCTTTTCATGTTTTTCAACGGGTTATACGTAATGCGTCAAGAGGCGACGCGGGAAACCGGGCCAGGGTCGGTCCCGGAACCCCATTCGTTTTCACCGTCTTTGGCGGTCAGCTTCGGTCCCCGCAGAGTTTTTTTTACCGCACCTTGACCAGGGCGTGGCGTTTCTTGCCCGCCGAAATTTTGATCTGTCCGTCGGCTACCTGGTCGGCGGCGAACTTGGCCTCGGTATCGGAGAGCGCCGCGTCGTTGACCCTGACGCCGCCCTGCTTGATCAGGCGACGCGCCTCGCCCTTCGAGGCGGCGAGGCCGGCGGCGACCATCGCGTCGATCACCGCGTAGCCCTGGGCGATCGCATCGGCGGCGACGTCGATGCTGGGCAGGGCGTCGCCGGTTTGTCCCTGTTCGAAGGTCTTGCGGGCGGTTTCCTCGGCGGCGCGGGCGGCGTCCTCGCCACGGCAGAGAAGGGTGGCCTGATTCGCCAGGATCTTTTTCGCGTCGTTGATCTCGGACCCTTGAAGCGCCTCCAGGCGGCGGATTTCGTCCATCGGCAGATCGGTGAACAGCTTCAGGAAGCGTCCGACGTCGGCGTCCTCGGTGTTGCGCCAGAACTGCCAGTAGTCGTAGGCCGACAGGCGATCCTCGTTCAGCCACACCGCGCCCTGGGCGGTCTTGCCCATTTTCGCGCCGGAAGAGGTGGTGATCAGGGGCACGGTCAGACCGAACAGTTCCGCTCCATCGACGCGGCGACCGAGTTCGACGCCGTTGACGATGTTGCCCCACTGGTCGGAGCCGCCCATTTGCAGGCGGCACTTGTGGGTGCGGTTGATTTCCAGGAAGTCGTAGGCCTGAAGGATCATGTAGTTGAATTCCAGGAACGACATCGGGGTTTCCCGTTCCAGGCGCAGCTTCACCGAATCGAAGGAGAGCATGCGGTTGATCGAGAAATGCCGCCCATAGTCGCGCAGGAACTCCAGATAGTTGAGCCTGTCCAGCCAGTCGGCGTTGTTGATCATGATCGCGTCGGTGGGGCCGTCGCCGAAGGTCAGAAACTTTTCGAAGACGGTCTTGATCCCCGCCATGTTGCGCGCGATGTCGGCGTCCGACAGCATCTGTCGCGCGGAATCGCGGCCCGTCGGGTCGCCGACCTTGGTGGTGCCGCCGCCCATCAGGACGATCGGCTTGTGCCCGGACTGTTGCAGACGGCGCAGCAGCATGATCGGCACCATCGATCCGACGTGCAGGCTGTCCGCCGTGCAGTCGAAGCCGATATAGGCCGGAACCGGGCCGCCCGCGCAAACCGCGTCCAACCCGTCGAGGTCGGTGCACTGGTGGATGAAGCCGCGTTCGGAGATGGTTCGCAGGAAGGCCGATTTGAAGGTGCTCATGATGCCTGACTTGTGTTAGCTCTGATTTGGAAAACGTACCCTTTTAGCGGAAGCGCCCGCAGGGAGCCAGTCTTTGATGCAGCCCGTGATCGCGCTCGGCCTGATGAGCGGCACCTCGCTCGATGGCATCGACGCCGCCTTGATCAGGACCGACGGCGAAGGGGTTTTCGCCTGCGGGCCGCGCCGGACCTTCCCCTATGCGGCGGCGATCCGGGCGCGGATTCGGGCGGTGCTGGGGCGGGCCGATCGCGACGCTCCGGCGTTGCGGGCGGTGGAGGAGGACATCACCGATCTGCATGCGGCGGCGTCGAAGCCCTGCTGGACGAGGCTCCGGCGGAGTGGCGGGACGTGGCGCTGGTGGGTTTCCACGGGCAGACCCTTTTCCACGCGCCGGAACGCGGAATCACCGTGCAGATCGGCGATGGCGCGCGGCTGGCCCGCCGGACCGGCATCGCGGTGGCGTCGGATTTCCGTTCCGCCGACGTCGCGGCGGGCGGGCAGGGGGCGCCTTTGGTCCCGGTCTTCCACCGCGCCCTGGTCGAATCCTGGCCGGACCGTCCGGCGGGAACGGTGGCGGTGCTGAACCTGGGCGGCGTCGCCAACCTGACCGCGATCGCACCGGACGGGGCGATGCTCGCCTTCGACACCGGTCCCGGCAACGCCCTGCTCGACGACTGGGCGGCGGCGCATACCGGGCAAGCCTGCGATCTGGACGGCGAGTTGGCGGCGCGCGGACGACCCGACGAGGATTGGCTGGATGCCGCCCTGAGCGCGCGGTTTTTTGCCGCGCCCCCGCCGAAATCCTTGGACCGGAACGCCTTTCCCGGCCTGGAGAAGGGGCGAACATCGCCGGAGGACGGAGCGGCGACCCTGTCCGCCTTCACCGTGCGCGCGGTGAAGGCGGCGGTGCGTCACCTGCCGGAGGCTCCGGCCTGTTGGCTGGTCTGCGGCGGCGGGCGGCGCAATCCGGTGCTGATGGCGGGTCTGCGCGCCGCGCTGGCGGTTCCGGTTCTGTCCGCCGAGGCGGCGGGCTGGGACGGCGACGCGTTGGAGGCGCAGGCGTTCGCCTTCCTGGCGGCGCGAACGGCGCAGGGCCTGCCGATCAGCTTTCCCGGCACCACCGCCGCCCCCCGGCCCTTGCCGGGGGGGGGGGCGGATCGATCGTCCGTAGGAAGGCTTACGGCCTGGGGGCGGCCTGACCGAGACGGCGGGCGAGGTAGTTGGAGACCGCCAGGGTCATGTCGGTCAGGTGCTCGCCGAAGAAGTGGTCGGCGCCGGAGATCAGGTGATAGTCCACCGCGATGTTCTTCTGCGCCGACAGCTTGTTGACCAGTTTCGCCACCGAGCTTTCCGGCACGATGTCGTCGGCGCCGCCCTGTACGATCAGACCCGAGTACGGGCAGGGCGCGAGGAACGAGAAATCGAACAGGTTGGCGGGCGGCGCGATCGATACGAAGCCCTCGATCTCCGGACGGCGCATCAGCAACTGCATGCTGATCCAGGCGCCGAACGAAAATCCGGCGATCCAGCAGGCGGCGGCGTTCTGGTTGACCGCTTGCAGCCAGTCGAGGGCCGAGGCCGCGTCGGAAAGCTCGCCGATGCCGTTGTCGAAGCCGCCCTGGCTGCGTCCGACACCCCGGAAATTGATGCGCAGCACCGAAAACCCGTTGCGGGCGAAGGCGTGATAGGTGTTGTAGACGACCTTGTTGTTCATCGTTCCGCCGTGACGCGGATCGGGATGGAGAACCAGCGCGATCGGCGCGTTGGGCGTCTTGGAATGGGTGTAGCGGCCTTCCAGGCGGCCTTCGGGTCCGTTGATGATGACGTCTGGCATGAGTGACTTGGCCTGCTTGCGTGATGTCAGCGGATGACGGTCGTCAGCGCCGGTTTTCGGGGCGGACGCCTGTCCGGAAAGGGCCGGTGGGCGCCGCGGCGGGCTGATGGACGGGTTGATATTCGATTGCCGTTGTCGGATATATGATATTCAGCCTTGAGATAACAGGGCTTTCGCGCATACATTCAGCCCTCGGGCATTCGGCGGCGGGCCGACCCGGGCGGCGCGGGAAGTGTAGCACAGCTATGGCTCCTTTTTTCAAGCATCTAAAGGAAGACATCGACAACATCGTCGCCAAGGACCCGGCGGCGCGCGGTCCGTGGGAGGTTTTGTTCTGCTATCCCGGCCTGCACGCGGTGATGGTGCATGGCCTGACCCACTGGCTGTGGACCCATCGCATGTGGTTCGCCGCGCGCTTCCTGTCGAACCTGGGCAAGATGCTGACCGGTGTCGAGATTCACCCCGGCGCGACGATCGGGCGGCGTTTTTTCATCGATCACGGCACCGGCGTGGTGATCGGCGAAACCGCCGAGATCGGCGACGACGTGACCTTGTACCATGGCGTGACTTTGGGCGGCACCTCCCTTGATGTTGGCAAAAGACACCCAACTTTGGAGCATGGGGTGATCGTCGGTTCCGGCGCGCAGGTTCTGGGGCCGCTGCTGGTCGGCGCGGGGGCGCGCATCGGCGCCAACGCGGTGGTGTTGCAGGACGTCCCGGCGGGGGCGACGATGGTTGGCATCCCGGCGAAGATGGCGAAGCGCGAACGCCCCGAGGTCTGCGAGGAAGAATTCCGCGCCTATGGGGTGGTCGGTACCTCCCCTGACCCGGTGGGGCAGGATTTGAAGGGCGTGCATCGTCAGATCGAGGCGTTGTGCCGCCGTATTCGCGAGTTGGAAGCCCGTTTGGGCGACGAGCCCGCGCCGAAGGCGGCAGGCAAGGCGAAGCGGGCCGCCAAGGTGGCGCCGCGGGCCGATGAAGGCAAAGATCGTTAGGGAGCGGTTCAGGTGAGGCTCAGCACGAAAGGCCGCTATGCCGTGATGGCGATGGCCGATCTCGCGTCCCAGGGCGGCGGCAAGCCGGTCGCCCTGGCCGATATCGCGGGCCGACAGGAGATCTCGCTCTCCTATCTGGAGCAGTTGTTCGGCAAGCTGCGCAAGGGCGCTTTGGTGAAAAGCGCGCGCGGCCCCGGCGGCGGCTACATGCTGGCGCGCCCCGGCTCCGACATCCGGATTTCCGACATCATCCTGGCGGTGGACGAGCCGATCCAGGCGACGCGCTGCACGCCGAGAACCCCCGCCGGTTGCCACAACAACAAGGGACGCTGCCTGACCCACGACCTGTGGGAGGAACTGAGCAATCAGATCTATCTGTACTTAAGTTCGGTGACTCTCGACGACGTGGTGGAACGCAAGCTTCTGGGCACCAGCGGCATGTTCCACGGCACCCAGGGCGCCGCCGCGCAATAGGCCGCGCGGCAGGCGGGCCGACCGGCGGATTTTTGCTTTCCCCGACGTGAAAATTTGCTATGAGCAGCCTTCCCCACGGCGAAGGCGGTGGCAAGGGCGAGACGATTTTCCAAGGAGATTTCCGGCATGGCGAAATTGGTTTTCATCCAGCGCGACGGCAGCCGTCGCGAGGTCGAGGCCCCCGATGGCCTTTCGGTGATGGAAGTCGCGCATCTGCACGGCATCGAACTGGAAGGGGCGTGCGAAGGGTCGCTGGCCTGCGCCACTTGCCACGTGATAGTCGATGCCGCGTGGTTCGACAAGCTGAACCCGGCGTCCGAGAACGAAGAGGAAATGCTGGACATGGCCTTCGGCGTCACCGCGACGTCGCGTCTGGGCTGCCAGATTCGCATGTCGGACGAACTGGACGGTCTGACCGTCACTCTGCCCCCCAAGGAAGAAGCCTGATCCGAACCGATGTTCGCCTCCTTCCGCGCCGCTGTCGCCCATCTTGAACCCGGGGCGCGGGTGTGCGTCGCGATGTCGGGCGGCGTCGACAGTTCGGCGACGGCGGCGGTGTTGCAGGCGATGGGCTTCGACGTGGTCGGCCTGACCATGCGCCTGTTCGACCACGCCGCCGCCGACCGCGCGGTGGCGGACGCGGTGCGCGTCGCCGCCCAGTTGGGGGTGCCGCACCGGGTTCTCGATCTGCGGGAGCCGTTCCTGTCCGAGGTGATGCGTCCCTTCGCCCGATCCTATCGCAACGGCGAGACGCCGCTGCCCTGCGCGGTGTGCAACCGGCGGATCAAGTTCGGCGCGATGGCCGAGGCGGCGGCGGAATGGGGCGCTGCGTCGCTGGCTACCGGGCACTACGTGCGCCGGGTGGAGGGTCCGGCGGGGGCGGAACTGCACCGCGCTCGCGAGCCGCGCCGCGACCAGAGCTATTTCCTGTTCGCCCTGTCGCGCGCCCAGTTGGCGGGCGCGGCGTTCCCCCTGGGCGACATCGCGGACAAGGGGGAAACCCGGCGTCTGGCTGCGGACTTCGGTCTGCCGGTGGCGGCGAAGACGGATAGCCAGGACATCTGTTTCGTCCCCGGCGGCGGTTACGCCGGGGTGGTGCGCGAGATCGATTCCCAGGCGGACCATCCCGGCGAGATCGTCGATCTTTCCGGTCGGGTGCTGGGGCGGCACGACGGCATCGTCGGTTTCACCATCGGTCAGCGGCGGGGTCTCGGCATCGCCGCGCCCGAGCCCTTGTACGTGGTCGCCCTGGACGCCGACCGGAATCGCGTCGTGGTCGGCTCCGCCGCCGCGCTGGAGGGGGCGTCCTGCCGCCTGCGCGAGGTCAATTGGCTGGGCGAGGGCGGCCTCGACGGCGCGCGGGTGACGGTCAAGATGCGCGCCGCCAGCCGCGCCGTCGCGGCGACCCTGACCGATACCGGCGACGGCGGCGCGGAGGTGCGGCTGGACGCGCCGTTTTCGGCCATCGCGCCGGGGCAGGCCTGCGTCTTCTATGACGGCGACCGCCTGCTCGGCGGCGGCTGGATCCGCCGTTCGTAAAAAAAACAAAACCTTGCGAAGGGCCTCGGGCCCTTCGCGCATCCCATTTCTTTTTCGCCGCGAAAGCGGCAATCGCCCGTCACGCCGCGTGGTGGCTTTACCGCGCTACGCGCAAAAATAAAAAGGAATTGGGAGGTCCGGAGGGATCGAGTCCCTCCGGAATCTTTTTCACTTCTGCCCCAGCAGGGTCGGCTTTTCCAGGTAGCGTTCGGGGAAGGCGCGGCGGAGCGCCTCCACCTTCGGTTTGTCGTGAAAGACGATGTACGGATGCGCCGGGTTGCGCGCCGCGAAGTCCTGGTGATAGGGCTCCGCCGGATAGAATGCGGCGGGTGGCGACACTTTGGTCGCAATCGGCGCGGCGAAGACCCCGGCGGCGTTAAGTTGGGCGATATAGTCCGTGGCGACGCGGCGTTGCCGGTCGTCGGCGGCGAAGATTTCCGACCGGTACTGCGGCCCGACATCCGGCCCCTGGCGGTCGATCTGGGTGGGGTCGAGGGCCACCGAGAAGAACACCCGCAGCAGTTCGCCGTAACTGATCTTCGCCGGGTCGAAGACCACCTCCACCGCTTCGGCGTGGCGGCTCCTCCCCCGGCTGACGGTTTCGTAGTCGGCGGTTTCGGCGGTCCCCCCCCGGCGTAGCCCGAGGTGGCGCGGATCACGCCTTCGGTGTGCTGGAACACCGCCTGCACCCCCAGAAGCATCCGCCCGCCAGCAGCGCGGTTTCGCGGGCGGCGGCGGGGGGAGGATCGAAGGCGGGGGCGGGCAGGGCACGGTTGGCGGCGGAGGCTTGCGCCGACAGCGGCGGCAGGGCGAGGGCGACGGCCAGGATGCCCGCCCCCAGGAATTCGCGAAAAACCGGGTTCGGCATGTCGGTGGCTCCTATCCGAAGGTGAAGGCATAGGCCTGAACGCCGGGGTCCAGGAACTCGATGGTGAAGGTGCGTTCGCGGACCTCGCCGGTCTGGCGGATCAGTTGATACAGGCGGTGCCCGTCCACTCTGCCGAATCCCGCCGCGTCGATGTCGCCGCCCGCGTCCGCGCCCGGCGGCTGGCCGTCCAGAAAAACCCGGAACCGCGCCGTCCCGCCCGTCGTTCCCAGCACCAGATGCAGGTCGCGGGCGGAAAACCGCATGACGATGCCGCCGGGGGCGGCCTCCAGGCGGGAGTCCTTGGCCCGCATCGTCCATTCGCCGGAAAGGCCCCACTGGTTGAGGACCGGGGCGGCGGGCGGGGCATAGGTTTCGCGGCGGTCGCGGACGAGTCCTTCCGGCGAGGCGAAACCCGCCGCTCGCGCGTGGCCGAGATAGGTTTCCGGCGACTTCACCCGGGAGAAATCGGCGGCGGCCTCGACGCCGCTGGCGGCGATCCGGGTTTCCGTCGGGGCGGTTTCCTCCAGCCGCAGCAGATCGCGGATCGCCCGTTCGGTCGCCGCCTCGCCCCCTTCGCCGAAGTGGCGGTGGCGGACCCGACCCTCGCCGTCGATCAGGTAGTGGGCGGGCCAATAGCGGTTGGAGAATCCGGTCCATGCGGCGTAGTCGTTGTCGATCGCCACCGGATAGGCGATCCCCAGGTCGCGCACCGCGCGGGCGACGTTTTCCGGCAGTTTTTCGAAGGCGAATTCCGGGGTGTGGACGCCGATCGTCACCAGCCCCCGATTGCGATAGGCGGCATCCCAGGCGCGGACGTGGGGGATGGAGCGCAGGCAGTTGATGCAGGAATAGGTCCAGAAGTCCACCAGCACCGCCTTGCTCTTCAGGGCGTCGGCGGAAAGCGGCGGGCCGTTCATCCAGGCGGTGATTCCGGCCAGGGAGTCGAGGGGCGTTTCGGATGCGACGGGGCGGCGTTGCGCGATCGGCAGGCGGTCGAGAATCGCCTGCTCGACGCGGTTGGTGCCCGAAGCCGACCAGCGCGCCAGGGTGTCCCCGCCCGTCGCCGCCAGGGCGACTCCCGCCAGGGTCAGCGCGCCCAGGGCCTTGCGTATTCCCTCGCCGATGCCGAGGGATGTCGCCGCGCCCAGGCCATAGGCGGCGAGGGCCGGAACCGCGCCGCCGCCCGCCAGCGCCGCGCCGCCCAGCACCAGGCCGAGGATCGGTCCGGCGCAGGGCGCCCAGATCAGGCCGGTGGCCGCGCCGATCAGGAACGCGGAACCGGCGCCGCCTTCTCCGGCGCGGTCGGACAGGCGACTCCCCAGATCGACGAAGGGCCGCGTCGCCCAGGCGGAAACCGCGGGGAACAGCAGCGCCAGCCCCATCAGGGTCAGGAATCCGAAGGCGAGGAAGCGCGCGATCTGGTTGCCTGTCGCCGCCCATGCGCCGCCCAGGGCGGCGAGAGCCGCGACGGCGGCGAAGGTGGCGGCCAGCCCCAGCAGCAGGGGCAAGCCGTTGCGGAGGAAGCCGCGATCGGCGCGGGCGAAGACGAAGGGCAGCACCGGCAGGATGCAGGGGGAGAGGATGGTCAGCGCCCCGCCCAGATATGCGGCCAGCAACAGCATGGCGTTTCCTTAGGTGTTGGGGGCGAACGACAGGGCGTCGCCGTTGATGCAATAGCGCAGGCCGGTCGGTTTCGGCCCATCGGTGAAAACGTGCCCCAGATGGCCGCCGCAGCGGCGGCAGTGGACCTCGACGCGCAGCATGCCGAGGCTGAAATCGCGGGTGGTGCCGATGGCGTCATCCAGGGGCCGCCAGAAGCTCGGCCAGCCGGTGCCGCTGTCGAACTTGGCGGCGGAGGAGAACAGCGGCAGGGCGCATCCGGCGCAGGAGAACGTACCCGCCCGCTTTTCATCGTTGAGCGGACTGCTGAAGGGGCGCTCGGTGCCGTGCCGACGCAGGATGCGGTATTGCGTCGGGGTCAGGCGGGCGCGCCAGTCGTCGTCGCTGCGCTCGACCTCGAAGGCGGCGGCGCGGTCGGCGCGGAAGCCGGACCACAGGGCGGTCGCGGCGATGCCGGAAATCAGAATGCGTCTGCGGCTGATCATCGCATGATCCTTTCCTCGCGGCTCCGCGAAGGCGGCCCGGACTCTGAAGATAGTGCGGATGATAAGCGTTCTAAATAGGGAGGGTGTTTTTGCTCGGTTCAGCGCGGGTCGCGGGTGTCCATCAGGATGGTCACCGGACCCTGGTTGACCAGGGACACCGCCATCGATGCGCCGAAGACCCCGGTTTCCACCGCCACGCCTTCCGCCCGCAGGCGGTCGCAGAACAGGCGATAGAGGCGGTCGCCTTCCTCGGGCGGCGCGGCGCGGGAAAACCCCGGGCGGTTGCCGTTGCGCCACTCCGCCGCCAGGGTGAACTGGCTGACCGCCAGCACCGCGCCGCCGACGTCCTTCAGCGACAGGTTCATCTTGCCCGCGTCGTCGGTGAAGACGCGTAAGGCGGCGATCTTGCGGGCGAGAAAGGCGGCGTCGGCGTCGGCGTCTCCGGCTTCGGCGCAGAACAGCACCAGAAACCCCTGGCCGATTTCTCCCACCACGTCGCCATCGACCCGGACCGCCGCCTCGCCGACCCGCTGCACCACCGTTCGCATCGCGGCCTCCCTTTCGCTGCCGTGTCCCGGCGGCAGAGTAGCGGTTGGGCGCGGCGATTGCCAGCCGCCGGGGGATCGGGCGGGGTCATCGGAATGCCATTTCCGGTCTTGACGCAGGGGGCGATTCCGAATAAGTAAAGCGCCTCCCGCGCGGGGAGGCTGTTTGCCCCGTGGCGCGGACCTGTGGCGGAGTAGCTCAGCTGGTTAGAGCAGCGGAATCATAATCCGCGTGTCGGGGGTTCGAGTCCCTCCTCCGCTACCATTTAAAAAAGCCCGTCGGCGCGGTCCGGCGGGCTTTTTCGTTGCGGCGAGCCAAGCTTCGCCACCACTTCGATCTCGCCCGGCGTGTCGCGGGCTGGTATTCTGCGAATTCAAGGTTGTGCGGCCTGTCCCTCCGCCGCGTCGGCGGGGGCGGGACCGCGCCGATCGGGTGAGCCATGATTCCGTCCGTCGAGCCGCAAATCGCCGTTTCCTCCCTTCCCGCCTAGGCGCGACGTTTGCCGCCCTGGCAACAGGCGCTTCTGGCCGTCGCGGGAGTGCTGGTCCTGGCGGTGTCGTCGCGGGTTTCCATTCCCGTGGGTCCGGTGCCGGTGACCATGCAGACCCTCGCGGTGTCGCTGGTCGGGGCGATCCTCGGCTGGCGGCTGGGAGCGGCCTGCGTCGTCGTCTGGCTGCTGGCCGGGGCCGCCGGATTACCGGTTCTGGCCGGGGGCAGCGGCGGGCTCGCGAAGTTCCTGGGGGCGAGCGCCGGGTATCTGTTCGCTTTCCCCCTTGCGGCGGCGGCGATCGGCTGGCTGGTGGAACGGGGATGGGACCGGGGCAGGCTGCTCCGGCTGTTCGCGGTGATGCTGCTGGGCAACGGAATATGCCTGGGAGTGGGGCGCTGTGGCTGGCGCACGCGATCGGCCTGCATCCGGCCCTGATGAAGGGGGTGATACCCTTCCTGCCCGGCGCCTTCCTGAAGTCGTTGCTGGTCGCCCTGCTCGCCGCCCGCGTTCGCGGCGTCAACGCTCGATCGGGGCAAGTTTGACGCCCAGGCCGATCGGCAGGCCGCTCTGCGGCGAAGGACGGAAACCAGATCGGAAACGATGACAGATCATCAGCTTCGCAGCAGAAAACGGTCCCGCACGGTCTTGACGTACTGGCACGATGGGCTGGGGGTGGCGTTTGTTGTCGCCTATGTCACGGCGGAGGGTTTCCTCCGTCCCATTCACCGGTTCGCGGGATACGTTGCGTTGGCGGCGATCCTGCTGCGCCTGCTGATCGGGGGTGTCGCACCGGTGGGGTCGCCGTTCCGATTGCCGCGACCGAGCCTTGCGGGTGCGTCTCTGTGGTGGTCGACGCGCCAGGGGCGTCATCCCCTGTATGCGTGGATTGCCGCGTTTCTTTTGTTCGGGATCGGTTTGACCGCCGTCACCGGCTTGATCGCCGACGCCGTCGGGTGGTTCAAGGGGCCGCATGAGGTCGTGGCCGAGGTCGCCGTCTGGATCGTCCTTGCGCACGTTTCCTTCATCGTGTTCAAGCACGGCAGGACACGGTATCTCCCGCGGATTGGCGGGTGGCTGGCGAAAATCCACGGCATTTTGTCTTAGGACGTAGACTGATAAATCCTGCTAAATTGCGTTGGTCGCCAAGGGATACAATGGCAGGAGCCGCCGCGAAGGCGATGCCGGGACATCGGTGAGCGGTGGCGACGAACCAGGGTGTTCCTTGGCGACCAACCCGAAGGGCCGGGCGATTTCGTCCGCCGAAGGCGTTGAAAAGCTTGCTCGTAGACCCCGCTACGGTCTTCGCTTTTCTCCTGTTCGGACGAACCAAATCGCTCCGGCGCAATCGGCGGGATTGATGAGTTTACGTCCTAGCCTTCGATCAGGGCTAGCCTGACGCCCAGGCCGATCAGCACGCCGCCCAAGGCGCGTTCCAGCCGGGGGTTGCGCCCGTGCAGGCGTTTGGCCAATCGCTCGCCGAGCAGGATCAGCGGCGGTTCGACGACCACCGCCGACGCCACCACCAGAACCCCGTGCAATGCCAGTTGCGCCCAGACCGGGCCCGCACCCTCGACCACGAATTGCGGCAGGAAGGCGAGGAAAAAGATCGCCACCTTGGGATTCAAAAGGTCGGTCAACACCCCCTGACGGAAAATCCGCCAGGCATCGCCGTGCCGCGCCCCCGGTCCGGCGGTCGGTCCGCCCGTGCCGCGCAGGGTTTGCACGCCGACCCACACCAGATAGGCCGCGCCCGCCCACTTGATGGCGGCAAACGCAGTGGCCGAGGCCGCCAGAATCGCCGACAGCCCGAAGGCGGCCAGGGTCACGTGTCCCAAGGCCCCCGCCCAAATCCCGGCCATCGCGGCGAAGCCGTTGCGGCGGCCGCCCTTGACCGTATGGGCGATGATCAGGGCAAGGTCCGGCCCCGGCGCGAGGGTCAGGGCCATCGCGGCGGCGGCAAAGGTCATCCAGTGGGCGAGGTCGTAGGCGAACATGATGCGGAGGTTATACCAGCCTTTGCCGCATCTGTCCGCCCGCGCCACGGTCTTCCGGCGCGTTTGCATGGATCATTGCTTGTTATGCGTTTCGATAAGTAATTCCCATGTCTCCGGGGCGGCGCCGGGGCGAGTCGCGGTTTTTCTTCTGGGTTCGGTGGGACTCTTTTTGCAGTTTGCGCATTGCAGGGGTACAAGTTTCGCGCTGGAAAGCGGCGCACATCGGGTGATCCCTGGTTTTGGTGCCTGTTTCTTCATCAGGCCCTGGCGGTTTTTCTGGGATTGACTAAAATGTGCCCTTCGCCTTCGATGGCCAATCGCATGAAACATAACAGGGAGACCACATCATGGCTTCGCTTCGTAAAATCGCGGTGACGGCGTTCGCCGCCTCGCTTTTGGGGGTTGCCTCGGCGCAGGCCGAGACCTGGAACATGCCGACCCCGTATTCGGAGGCCGATTTCCACACCATCAACGTTCGCCAGTTCGCCAAGGACGTCGAGGAAGCCACCGGCGGCGAGTTGAAAATCGCCGTGCATAGCGCCGATTCCCTGGTCAAGCACCCGGAGATCAAGAACGCCCTGCGCAACGGGCAGGTGCCGATCGGCGAATTCTTCCTGTCGCTGTTGACCAACGAAAACCCGGTATTCGGCGTCGATTCCCTGCCGTTCCTCGCCACCGACTACGATCAGGCGGAAAAGCTGTGGAAGGCCTCCCGCCCGGTGATCGACAAGCTTCTGGAGAAGCAGCGGATCAAGATTCTGTATTCGGTCGCCTGGCCGCCGCAAGGCTTCTACACCAAGTTCGAGGCCGCTACCCCCGGCGACCTGAAGGGGCTGAAGATGCGCGCCTATAACGCGTTGCAGCAGAAGCTGGCGCGCGAACTGGGCATGGTGCCGACCCAGGTGGAAGTGCCGGACATTCCGCAGGCCTTCGCCACCGGTCAGGTCGCGGCGATGATGACCTCGCCCTCCACCGGAGCCAGCTCGAAGTCCTGGGACTTCGTGAAGTACTACTACGACGTCCAGGCTTGGCTGCCGAAGAACGTGGTGGCGGTCAACGCCAAGGCCTTCGACGCTCTGCCGCCCAAGACCCAGGCCGCGGTGCTGAAGGCCGCCGCCGCCGCCGAGAAGCGCGGCTGGGAGATGAGCAAGGCGGAAGCCGCCGCCAAGACCAAGATCCTGAAGGATAACGGCATGGTGGTGCAGGCCCCGTCGCCGGAGCTGAAGGCCGCCTTCGCCGCCGCCGGCAAGGTGATCGTCGCCGATTGGGAAAAGCAGGGCGGCGCCGACGCCAAGGCGATTCTCGACGCCTTCAACAAGAAATAGGCTGGTCATCGGAAGGAGCCGACGGGGTCGTCGGCTCCTTCCTCGTTATTCGAGAAACGAGGGGAGTCGGTTTCGGCACGCGAAGCCGACGGTTGGGAAGGCTCTTGATGAGAAAAACCTTGGACGCCCTGTACGCCGCCTGCGGCGTCGCGGCGGCGGGATTCCTGGTGGCGATCTTCGCGATCGTCCTTTTGCAGGTCGGCGCCAATGCGCTCGACTTCGCGGTCAGCCTGGTGACCGGTTTGCCGGTCGGTCTGGTGGTGCCGTCCTATGCCGAAATCGCCGGTTTCTTCCTGGCGGCGGCCTCGTTCCTGGCGCTGCCCCACGCGTTGCGCAAGGGGTCGCACATCCGCGTGACCCTGGTGTTGTCCCGTCTGCCGCGCGCCGCGCAGGGGGTGTGCGCGGTGTTGGTCTGCCTGGTCGGCGCGGCGGTCAGCGCCTATTTCGCCTGGTACGCCTGGGAACTGGTTTTCGACAGCTACGAATTCGGCGATCTGTCGCCCGGTCTGGTGCCGGTGCCGCTGTGGATTCCGCAGATTCCGATCGCCGTCGGCGCGTCGGTTCTGGCGGTGGCGATGCTGGACAGCGCGGTGCGTTTCATTCAGGACGGGCGCGATTCCGCGTGCGATCTCGGCGCGGGGAGCGAATAAATGGAAGACAGCGTCATTCCCGGTCTGGTTCTGCTGGGCTTCATGTTCTTTTTGCTGGCCTCCGGGGTTTGGGTGGCTCTCGCCCTGCTCGGCGTCGGTCTGCTCGGCATGTTGGTCTTCACCAATTCCCCCGCCGGGCCGTTGCTCGCCACCGCGATCTGGGGGTCGTCGAACCTGTGGTCCCTGGCCTCGCTGCCGATGTTCATCTGGATGGGCGATATCCTGTTCCGGTCGCGGCTGTCCGACGACATGTTCGAGGGTCTGGTTCCCTGGATGACCAGTCTGCCCGGTCGCCTGTTGCACGTCAACATCATCGGTTGCGGCATCTTCGCCGCCGTTTCCGGCTCGTCGGTGGCGACCGCCGCGACCATCGGCAAGATGTCGATTCCGGAACTGAAGCGTCGGGGCTATGCCGAAACCGCGATCCTGGGGTCCCTGGCGGGGTCGGCGACCCTGGGGCTTCTGATTCCGCCGTCGATCATCCTGATCGTCTATGGCATCGCCACCGACCAGTCGATCGCGCGGCTGTTCGTCGCCGGGGTTCTGCCCGGCATCATGCTGGTCTGCCTGTTCATGGGCTATGTGATCGTCCGCGCCCTGCTGCGGCCGCAGGACATTCCGCCGCTGACCGAAACCTATACCTGGCGCGATCGTCTCGACAGCCTGAAGCGCCTGGGGCCGGTGATCCTGCTGATCGGCGGGGTGATCGGTTCGATCTATTCCGGCATCGCCTCGCCCACCGACGCGGCGGCGGTGGGGGTGTTCCTCTCCCTCGGGTTGGCCTGGCTGTCCGGCGATTTGACCCGCGCCACCTTCATCGACGGGCTGATGAGCGCCACTCGCACCTCGTGCATGATCGCCTTCATCCTGGCGGGGGCGTCGTTCCTGACCATGGCGATGGGGTTCACCGGCATTCCGGCGGGTCTGGCGCGGTGGATCGCTTCGTTCCATCTGTCGCCCTATGCCCTGCTTGCCGCGCTCACCGTGTTCTTCATCATCATGGGTTGCTTCCTCGACGGCATTTCCGTGGTGGTGCTGACCACTGCGGTGATTCAGCCGATGATTCTGGCGGCGGGGATCGATCCGGTCTGGTTCGGCGTTTTTATCGTTCTGGTCGTCGAGATGGCGCAGATCACTCCGCCGGTCGGCTTCAACCTGTTCGTAATCCAGGGTTTGAGCAACCGCGATATCCTTTACATCGCTAAGTCGGCGGTGCCGTTCTTCCTGATTCTGGTGCTGGCGGTGGGGCTGATCACCGTCTTTCCGGGGATCGTCACCTATCTGCCGGACCACATGTAACCGCGCGAAGGGTTGCGCGCTGTTGACGCGCGTACGACATCGGGCGTATCAACCCTGAAACGGTTCCCCCATCGGGGGAGCCGCCGTTTTCCATCCGCGCGAGGATCGATCAGATGCCGGCTTACCGTTCACGGACTTCCACCCACGGGCGCAATATGGCGGGCGCGCGCGGCCTTTGGCGCGCCACCGGAATGAAGGACGGCGATTTCGGCAAGCCGATCATCGCCATCGCCAACTCCTTCACCCAGTTCGTGCCGGGGCACGTGCATCTGAAGGACATGGGCCAGATGGTCGCCCGCGAGATCGAAAAGGCGGGCGGCGTCGCCAAGGAATTCAATACCATCGCCATCGACGACGGCATCGCCATGGGCCATTCCGGCATGCTCTATTCCCTGCCGTCGCGCGACCTGATCGCGGATTCGGTGGAATACATGTGCAACGCCCACACCGCCGACGCCCTGGTCTGCATTTCCAACTGCGACAAGATCACTCCCGGCATGCTGATGGCCTCCCTGCGCCTGAACATCCCCACGGTGTTCGTTTCCGGCGGGCCGATGGAGGCGGGCAAGGTGACGGTCAAGGGCAAGACCGTCGCGGTGGATCTGATTGACGCGATGATCAAGGCCGCTGACGACGCGATGAGCGACGACGAAGTGGCGGAGTACGAACGCAACAGTTGCCCGACCTGCGGTTCCTGCTCGGGGATGTTCACCGCCAACTCGATGAACTGCCTGATGGAGGCCCTGGGCCTCGGCCTGCCGGGCAACGGCACCATGGTCGCCACCCACGCCGACCGGAAGGAAATCTTCCTGTCCGCCGGGCGCACCATCGTCGATCTGTGCCGTCGCTGGTACGAGAAGGACGACGCCTCCGTCCTGCCGCGCTCCATCGCCACCTTCGAGGCCTTCGAGAACGCGATGGCGCTCGACATCGCCATGGGCGGCTCCACCAATACCGTGCTGCATCTTCTGGCGGCGGCGCAGGAGGCCGGGGTGAACTTCACCATGGCCGACATCGATCGCCTGTCGCGCAAGGTGCCCTGTCTGTGCAAGGTGGCGCCCAATATCGCCAACGTCCATGTCGAGGACGTGCATCGCGCCGGCGGAATCATCGGCATCCTGGGCGAACTGGAGCGCGCCGGTCTGATCCATGCCGACTGCAAGACGGTGCATGCCCCGACCCTGGGCGACGCCCTGGCGAAGTGGGATATCGTGCGCAGCAACGACCCCCAGGTGGCGGAGTTCTATCGCGCCGCGCCGGGCGGGGTGCGTACCACCGAGGCCTTCGGTCAGGCGAAGCGCTGGAGCGACGTGGACGCCGATCGCACCAAGGGCGTGGTCCGCGACGTCGGCCATGCGTTCTCGAAAGACGGCGGCCTTGCCGTTCTGTCCGGAAATCTGGCGCTCGACGGCGCCATCGTCAAAACCGCCGGGGTGGACGAATCGATCCTGACGTTCTCCGGCCCCGCAGTGGTCTGCGACAGCCAGGAAGAGGCGGTGGACAAGATCCTGAAGGGTGGGGTCAAGGCAGGCGACGTGGTGGTGATCCGTTTCGAGGGGCCGAAGGGCGGGCCGGGTATGCAGGAAATGCTGTATCCCACCAGCTATCTGAAAAGCCGGGGCCTGGGCAAGGCCTGCGCCCTGATCACCGACGGGCGGTTCTCCGGCGGCACCTCGGGCCTGTCGATCGGCCACGTCTCGCCCGAGGCGGCGGAAGGCGGAGCGATCGGTCTGGTGCGGAACGGCGATATCATCGACATCGACATTCCCAATCGTGGCCTGTCGTTGCGGATTTCCGACGCCGAGTTGGCCTCCCGCCGCGCCGCCGAGGACGCCAAGGGTGATGCGGGCTGGCAGCCGCAGGGCCGCGACCGGCAGGTATCGCAGGCGCTGAAAGCCTATGCGGCGATGACCACCAACGCCGCCAGGGGCGCGGTGCGCGACGTCGGGAAAATCCGGCGCTGATCCGCATCCGATTATGAAAAACCCCGCTGACCGGCGGGGTTTTTCCTGCCATTGTGGTTTCCGTCAAGCGGCGGGACGAGCCGCGCGAAGTCGAAAAGCTCAGGCCGATGGGTTCTTGCATTCTTGCCAGGGGGGCGATGTTGGTCGCCCTGACCGTTCTTCTGGTCGCCGCCGAGGCCCTCGGCGCGCCGTCGTTGAAGGTCTGGGCGGGGGCGCTGGGCGTCGGTTTTCTCGCCTGCGTGGTGCGGGAAGTCCGCTGGTCGCGCCGCGCCTTCGTCGTCGTCGGCATCGCGGTTTCCGCCTTCGCCTTGGTTTTTCGCGATGACGGTTGGGCGCGTGTGGCCGACGCCCTGGCCGCCGGGGCCTTCGTCATCGGCTTTTTCGTCGCCCTGTCGACGCTGCGCACCGCGGCGGGGTCATCCACCTCGATCCGGCGCTGCGGCCTCTATCTCGCCACCCGTACCCCGGCGAAGCGGTATCTCGCCCTGGCGATGGGCGGGCATCTGTTTTCTCTGGTTCTGAATTACGGTTCGATTTCGCTTCTGGGGGCCCTGGTCGAGCAGGCGGAAACCGACGCCGAGGGGCGCATCCGCAACGTCGTCCGGATGCGCCGCATGCTGATGGCGATTCAGCGCGGTTTCGTTTCCACCCTCTGCTGGTCGCCGCTCGCCTTTTCGATGGCGGTGGGAACCACGGTGATCGCCGGCAGCAGCTGGGAGGGGACGGTCGGCTATGATCTGGCGACCTCGGTGGTGCTGACCGCCGTCGGCTGGTTCGTCGATGCCGTCTTCAAGCCGCCCCGCCCGGCGGGCGCGCCGCCGCCGCCGCCGGTGGGCAACCTGAAGTCCCTGCTTCCGTTGTTTGCGCTGTTGCTGTCCATCGTCGTTTGCGTCGGCGCGGGCGTCGTTCTGACCGGTCTGCGCATCACCATGGTGGTGATGGCGGTGGTGCCGTTGATCAGCGTCGCCTGGGTGGCGGTGCAGACCGCGTGGCCGGAAGAGGCGGACAAACGGGTTCCCTCCGTCGCCGCCGAGGTCGGGCGCCGCTGTCTCGACTACCTCGGGCGCGAGCTCGATACCTATAAGTCCGAGACGGTCCTTTTGTTCATGGCGGGGTACATCGGCAAGCTGGGCGGCGCTCTGGCCGCCCCCCTGGTCACCGGTCATCTGGTCGATTTCAGTACGGTCCCGGGGTGGGCGGTTCTGGTCGGCCTGGTTTGCGGCCTGCCGTTCCTGGGGCAGATCGGCATGCACCCGATCCTCGCCGTCTCGATGATCGGGCCGTTGCTGCCGGATCCCGCCGCCCTGGGGCTTTCGCCGGATATCGTCCTGATGGCGATGACCATCGGCTGGGCGTTTTCCGGCGCGACCTCGCCGTTCACCGCAACGGTGCTGTTGGTGGCGTTGTTCGGGTGGGTTTCGGCGACCACCGTGGGATTGCGCTGGAACGGCATGTTCCTGCTGTTCGGCTGTGTCGTCGGTTCGGTTTGGGCGCTGTTGCTGTCCGCCTGGGCGGGATAGGCGGCTCGATGCGCGGGTTCGGAGTCCTCGCTGTCGCGTTCCTGGTCGGGCTTACCATTCCGGCGCGGGCGGAGCCGCGAAGGGTGGAATTCCCCGCCCGCGACGGCACGATGCTCTCCGGCCTTGTCGTCCTGCCCGAGTGGGAGGGGCGGTTTCCCGGCATCATCGCGCTGCACGGCTGCGGCGGCCTGTTGACCGGGAGCGGCAAACTGAAGGCGCGGGAAAGCGATTGGGCGAAACGCCTCTCCGCCGCCGGTTACGCGGTGCTTTTTCCCGACAGTTTCAACCCGCGCGGCGTGAAGTCCGTCTGTTCCCTGACCGAACGGCCGATCCTGCCGGAACGGGAGCGGGTGCGCGACGCCTATGACGCTCTGCAATGGTTTCAGAAGCAGGGTTACGTGCGCGCCGACCGCGTTGCCCTGCTTGGCTGGTCGCATGGCGCGATGACCGCGCTGTGGACGATGGCGGAGAAAAGCCCCGGACGACCCGTTGGACTGGAACGGGATTTCGTCGGTGCGGTGGCTTTCTATCCCGGTTGCGCGCAGGTCGGGCGCGAACTTCCGGGTTACGTCGCGGCGGCGCCGATGCTTCTCCAACTGGGGGAGGACGACGAGTGGACTCCCGCCGCGCCCTGCCTGAAGCTGGCGGAGTCGATCCGGCGTCGCCCCGGCCCGGCGGTGGAGGTCGATTCGTATCCGCGCGCGCACCATGGTTTCGACCAGCCGGGGGATGGCGCGGTGCACGAGGTGGTGGTACGGAATTCGATCTATAAGACCGGACAGAAGGTGGTGCGCGTCGGACCGGAACCCGAGGCGCGATCGCGCGCGATCGTCCGCGTCATGGCGTGGCTGGAAGACAAGCTGGGGAAGGGGACTCGATGAGCGGCGATTACGGGTTTTACGTGGCTTGCCTGCGCTTCATGGAGCGCCGGACCGAGGCGGTGACGCCGGAGATCGTGGCGATGATGCGCGATATCGCCGAGATCGCCGATGGCGTCGAGACCGCCGGGGAAATCGTCGCGCGGTTCGAACGGTCGCGTCCCGCCGCCCGCGCCATGGCGGGGGTGGCTGGTTTCCTGCAACGCCACATCTTGCCCGAAGCGGTGGCCCTGGGCGATGCCGCGTCGGAACGGCGGATTCGCTGGATGATCGACGCCTCGATGGAGGCGATGACCGCCCTGACCCTGCATGCGGAAACCGCGACGCAAGGGACGGAGTGCCGGGTTTCCCTGCCGCCGCCACCCGTGGCGTGATCGATGTGGATTGCATTTTTGCCAGAATTCGGGATAACCCTCCGCCAGCCGTCCGGAATCGACCGGCGGCGTTTTCCTGGAAGAACGAGATGCGGACGATCCGGTGCCTAGCGTTCAGCGTTTTTGTCGGGTGGGCGGGAATTTCCGCCGCGATGGCCGAACCGCCCGCGATCATCCTCGACCTGGACGAGACGGTGCTCGACAACTCGGCCTATCAGGCCTGGCTGGTGCGCACCGGCGGCACCTATAACGCCCAGTCCTGGGCCGAATTCGTCGAGGAAAAGATCTCCGAACCGGTGCCCGGCGCGGTCGAATATCTGCGGTATGCGATGTCGCGCGGGGTGACCCCGTTCTATATTTCCAACCGCGCCGCCGCGCTCAAGGCCGCGACGCGGGAAAGCCTGGCCGAACTGCGGATTCTTCCGCCCCAGGGGGATGACGCGATCCTGCTCAAGCGCGAACGCCGCGATTGGGGGTCGCAAAAGGGCAGCCGTCGCGCCGTGGTGGCGGAAGGCTATCGCATTCTTCAGGTCGTCGGCGACAACCTGGGGGATTTCGTCGATGACTACGGCGTCACCATCGCCCATCGCGCCCAGATCGTCCGCACCCAGGAATCCTATTGGGGCAGCCGCTGGATCATGCTGCCCAATCCGGCCTACGGAAGCTGGGAAAGCGCCGCCTTCGAGTACAATATCAAGCTGGAAGAGAACGGCCGTCGTGCCGAGAAACTGCGGGCGCTCGCGCCCTGGAAGTGACCGAGGATGCGCCATCCCGATGGTCGCGCGGATGTCGCCGCCGCCGCGCGGCGGGATTTCCCTGCGGCGGTGCGCCGTGCCGCGCACGATCTGACGCAGCCGCTTCAGGCGGTGCGGATGATGCTGGATCTGCCCGGCGCGTTGGTCGATGACGGACGCGGCCTGCCGGGCAAGGTCGATCGCGCCCTGGCCGAAATCGACCGGCGGCTGACCCAATTGCAGCGCCTGGCGCGCCGTCTCGACGGCGGAGCGGAAGCCGAACCGCCAAGACCGGCTTCCCTGGCCGAAATCGTCGATCTGGCGCGGCGCGATCGGCCCGACCTTTGGGATGGGGGGTGCGTTGTCCCACCCCCGGACGGACGGTGACGGCGCCGCCCCGCGATGCGGCGACGGTCCTCAACGCGCTGGTCGAGAACGCGCGCGGCGCACGCGCCCGCCGCATCGTCGTCGGGGCGCGCGGCGACGCCCGCCGCATCGTCGTCGCCGACGACGGCGAGGGGATGTCCGGCGAGGCCCTGGCGGCGTTGGCCGGGGCGCTGGCGGGGGGGGGATGCCGCGCCCCTGGGCGGCGGTCTGTTTCTGGCGCGGTTGCTGGTGGCGGAGTGGGGGGCGTCTGGAGCCTGCGCTCCCGTCCCTCGGCGGGAACCCGCATCGCCTTTTCGCTTCCGGCGTGAGCCGCCGCCTTTCCGCGCCGTCGGGCGGAAGAGAAAAAGGCCGCGTCCATGGTTTTCGGGCGACGGGAAGTATTGACAGCTTGGCGGCGGCTGCGTATGGTGCGCGCCTTATCCGGACGCCGCAACGTTGGAAGTGTGTATCATGAAGGTTTGCAACTCTTTGAAGTCCGCGAAAGCGCGGGACAAGAACTGCCGCGTGGTGCGTCGCAAGGGGCGTATCTACGTGATCAACAAGACCAAACCGCGCTTCAAGGTGCGCCAGGGCTGACCCTGGGCCGGGCAATGTGTCCGGGCGGAGCGAAATCGGCGGCCTTCGGGCCGCCGTTCGTGTTTCTGGGGGGGGAAGGGCGTCGTCGTCAGGCGTCCTCGACGAAGGCGATGCGCAACGAGTTGGTGGTTCCGGCGCGGCCGAACGGCACTCCGGCGGTGACCACCAGACGCTCCCCGGGGTCGGCGAAGCCGTCGCGAATCGCGACGTGAGAGGCGCGCTGCACCGCCTCGGTGAAGCTGGTGATGCCGGGATCGATCACCGCGTGCACCCCCCAGGCCAGGGTCATCCGGCGGGCCACCTGGACGTTCGGGGTCAGGCAGAGGATCGGCACCAGCGGGCGTTCGCGCGCCGCGCGCAGGGTGGTCGAACCGGAAAAGGTGAAGGTGGCGATCGCCTGGGCCTTCAAGGTATGCGCCACCTGACGCGCGGCGGCGCTGATCGCGTCGGCGGAGGTGGCTTCCGGCGGGCGGTGCGAGGCCTCCATCAAAAGGGCGTACTGGGGGTCGGACTCCACCGAGGCGATGATCCGGTCCATCATCTCCACCGCATGCACCGGGTACGCGCCCGAGGCGGTTTCCGCCGACAGCATCACCGCGTCTGCGCCGTCGTAGATCGCGGTGGCGACGTCCGAGGCCTCGGCCCGGGTCGGGGCGGGGGCGGTGATCATGCTTTCCAGCATTTGGGTGGCGACGATCACCGGCTTTCCAGATGCGCGGCAGGCGGAAATGATGCGCTTTTGCGCCACCGGCACCCGTTCGGGCGGAATCTCCACCCCCAGGTCGCCGCGCGCCACCATCACCGCGTCGGCAAGTTCGACGATCGCGTCCAGGTGGTCCAGGGCGGCGGGCTTTTCTAGCTTGGCGACGATTCCCGCCGCGCCGTCCACCAGCTTCCGGATTTCCGAGACGTCATCGGGCCGCTGCACGAAGGACAGCGCCACCCAGTCCACCCCCATGTCCAGGGCGAAGGCAAGGTCGGCGCGGTCCTTCTTGGTCAGGGGCGAAATGTCGAGCGCGACGCCGGGAACGTTGACGCCCTTGCGGTCGGAAAGAGTGCCGCCGGTCACCACCTCGGTCTCGGCGAATTCGGGCGTGACCTGGGTCACCGACAGGCGGATCTTGCCGTCGTCCAGCAGCAGGTCGGTGCCGGGGACCAGGGCGGCGAAAATCTCCGGATGCGGCAGGCGCACCCGTTCCGGCCCGCCGGGCGCGTCCAGAAGGTCCAGGCGGAAAGTCTGCCCCGCCGACAGCGTCACCTTGCCGTCCGCGAAGGTGCCGATTCTGAGCTTCGGTCCTTGCAGATCGGCCAGAATGCCGATCGGACGCCGCAAGCGTTTGGCAAGCGCGCGGATGGTGTTCAGCCGGGCGCGGTGGTCGTCGTGGCTGCCATGGCTGAAGTTCAGCCGGAACACGTCGGCGCCGGCGCGGAACAGGGATTCGATCCCTTCCTCGGTGGAGGAGGCGGGGCCGAGGGTGGCGATGATCTTGGCGTTGCGAAAGCGTCTCATGGATCAAAACCTAAGCTGGTTCCGGGGCGTTTTAAAGGGGCGATGCGTGAAGGTTTTCACACCATCCGGTTGCCCGCCCGGTCGATCGCCACCTTCAGCGATTTCAGCAGTTCCCGCCCGATCTCGCCGCCGTCGCCGGAAATCCGGTCGCGGATCACCGCGCGCATCGCGTCGGTGTGCGCCTTGACCACGGACAGCGCCGAATCGTCCTCCGGACATCCGGGCAGGGTCGCCTCGTAAAGGGACTTGGCGAACACCGTGATCAGGGGGTAGCCGAAGGTGCCGCCCTGACCGCGCAACTCGTGCGCCACCATGTTCATTTCCTGGAAGTGGTTGCGCCGGTTGCTGGGGCTGAGCATCGCCGCTTCCGTCACCTTGGACAGCTTGGTCAGGTAGTTCTTCGCCCAGTCGGCGAAATCCATCGCCTGGCGTTGCAGGGTGTTTTCCGCCTCTTCCAGCAGTTCCTTCGGCAGTTCCAGAGGGCCCTTGACCCCCGCGCCGCCGACCTTCTCCCGCAGGGTGTTGGGCAGGCGGAAATACCAGACGTCGGACGGGGTTTTCGGCTTCACCACCTTGTCGGCGGAATAGACGATCGTGGCGTGGGAATCGTCGTTGCGGCGGCGGTCCTCGATCCCGCCCGGCGGCGGCATGCGGCGGCGGCGATCCGGGCCGAAATAGGTGGTGCAGGTGACGAACTGGCGCGGGTTGTCGATCACCTTCATCACCCGTTCCGAAATCGACTGCGCGGAAAACGGCTTGGCGATGAATTCGGTGACGCCCAGGTCGCGCGCCGCCGCGACGTATTCGCGATCCGCCGCGCCCGAGATCATGATGAACGGCAGGAAGCGGTTGGCGCTTTCCTTCTGCATGCGCACCCAGCGCAGCAGCAGTCCGTTGATCGGCGACATCAAAAGATCGCACAGGATCATGTCGACGTTCATCAACCCCGCCGCCTGTCCCTGCGCCTTCCCAGCGATTTGCAGGAACTCGATGGCCTCCTGGCCGTTGCGCGCGGTGGCCACCCAGCCGAAGCCGATCTGTTTCAGCACGCTTTCCAGGATGTCGCGGATGTACAGGTTGTCTTCGACCAGCAGAATGGACAGACGCTCAAGACTGATTGCGCTCACGTCATACCTTGCTTCAAGCGGGAAAGCCCCCAGGCCGGCCCCGCGTTCCGGCATCGAGATGTCACGAGCGACTATAGGTGACGGTTTGCGGGTTGAGAAGAGTCATCGGGACGGGTAATCTCCCCCTGCCGCGAAGCGCGGCCTTTCCCGGAATCATTTTTAGGACGGAATCCGCAATGAGCACCGATGTTGGCGGCGTCGCAGCCGAGCAGTTGCAGTCCCTGATCATGCGCATCGAGCGTCTGGAAGAGGACAAGGCGAACATCCTGGCCGACATCCGCGAAGTCTTCGCCGAAGCGAAAAGCCAAGGCTTCGACGTCAAGATCATGCGCCAAGTGCTCCGCCTGCGCAAAATGGAAGAGCACGACTACAAGGAACAGGAAGAGATCCTGGATCTGTATAAGCGCGCCCTCGGCATGCAGTAACCTTCCGCCGCGTTCTTTTCCGCCTCGGGTTCGTCGCGAGGGCTCGCCCGTGGTCCCGCCACGGGGGGCGGGGAATCCTATGCGTACAGGGCTTCCAGCGCCGCGCCGAAGCGCTTGCGGATGGTGTGGCGGCGGATTTTCATCGTCGGCGTCATCATGTCGTTGTCCACGGTGAAGGCCTCCGCCGTCAGGACGAATTTCCGCACCTGCTCGATCGCCGACAGGGTGCCGTTGACCCGCGTCACCGCCGCGCGCATCGCCTTGATGAACTCCGCGTCCTCGATCAGGCGGGCGGGATCGGCGGGTTTGCCGGACTTCGCCGCGAAGTCGGCGACGAAGGGGGCGGCGGGCACGATCAGCGCCACCAGATGCGGGCGGCGGTCGCCGTAGACCATCGCCTGGCCGATTTCCGGCGCCAGGGTCAGAAGGCCTTCCACCCGCTGCGGCGAGACGTTGTCGCCGCCCGAATTGACGATGATGTCCTTCTTGCGGTCGGTGATGACGACATGGCCGTCGTCGTCGATGGCGCCGATGTCGCCGGTATGTAGCCAACCCTTATCGTCGATCGCGGCGGCGGTTTCCTCGGGCTTGTTCCAGTAGCCCTTCATCACCGTGCGACCCTTGACCAGAATCTCGCCGTCCTTGGCGATTTTTACCATCACCCCGGCGAAGGCCGGGCCGACGGTATGCATCTTCGCTCCCGGCAAACGATTGGCGGCGATGACCGGCGAACTTTTGGTCTGGCCATAGCCTTGCAGAATCTGTACCCCGAGGGCGGTGAAAAAGCGCCCGATTTCCGGGTTGAGAGGCGCGCCGCCGGCGATCATCGCCTGCAACTTGCCGCCGAAGCGTTCCTGCACGTCGCGGCGCACCTGGGAATCCAGAAGCCGGTCGCGGCGCGCTTCCTCGGGCGTCAGGCTTGCCGGGTCGTCCAGGCGTTTGCTTCCCAGGCGCAGCGCCAGGGCGAACTGGGCGCGCCGCCAGGCCGGCCATTTCGCCGTCGCGGACAGGATCTTCACCCGCATCATGTCGTACAGGCGCGGCACCGCGGTCATGATCGTCGGACGGGCCGAGACCATGTTCTGGGTCAGTTTGTCCACCCCCTCGGCGTAATAAATCTCCGCGCCGACGGTCACCGGAAAGCACTGCCCGCAGGTGTGCTCGTAGGAATGGGATAGGGGCAGGAACGACAGGAAGCGCGCGCTGCCGTGGGTGGGCAGCAGATTGCGCCAGTGCAGCCAGGCGCCTTCGCAGTTGCACAGGATATTATCGTGGGTCAGCATCACGCCCTTCGGCGTGCCGCCGGTTCCCGAGGTATAGATCATGCAGGCGACGTCGTCGCGCCCACGCGAACAAGGCGGTGGCGCCTCCGCCGTGTCGAGCAGGGAACTCCAGGACCGTACCTCGGCGATGGAATGCTGGGCGCTTTCGAAGGGTTCGATGGTGATCAAGGGGATCGGTCGTCCCTCGCGGGTGATCGCCTCGGCGACGCGGGCGGCGAGCCCCCGGGTCGAAACGATCGCCGCCTTCGGTCCGGCGTCGGCCAGGATGTGTCGGTGGTCGGCCACCGTGTTGGTGACGTAGGTGGGCACGGTGATCGCCCCCGCCGACATGATCGCGAAATCGGCGATCAGCCACTCCGGCCGGTTTTCCGACACCAGCATCACCCGGTCGCCGTCGCCGATGCCGAGTGCAGCCAGTCCAGCGGCGCAGGCGCGCACCCGGTTCGCCACCTCGCGCCAGGAAAGGGCGCAATAGCCCGTATCCTCCTCCGACCAGAGGAACGGCGCATCCGGGGTTCGGTCCGCGTGCAGATTCAGGTGGTCCGGCAGGGTCGCCAACTCGCGGTAGGGCGGCTCGAAAATTTGGGTCATGGCGGCGAATTCCGGTGGAAAAGGCGGATGGGGGTATCGGCGAAAGGCCAAGTGCTTCATATATACCGGCATGAGGGAGGGCGAGGAAGCACAATCCCTTGGTTTGTTGCGTGGTTTTTCTTTCGCGGCGGGAGGTCCTCGCGCCGCGCTCCAGGAGTTTGTCGATGTCCGTCGAAGCGTCCAAGCGGTCCGCCCCGTCCGACCTGCCGGGGTGGGATTTGCGCGATCTCTATCCTGCCCCCGATAGCCCCGAATTCGTTCGCGATTTCGATTCCGTCGAGGCCGAGGCCACGGCGTTCTCCGCCGCTTTGGGCGGGCGCGTCGAGACCCTGGACGGGCCGGGTTTCGCCAAGGCGCTGGCCGACTACGAACGCATCGGCGAGACCCTGGGGCGCATCTTGAGCTACGCGCAGTTGCGCCACGCCACCGCCGTCACCGATCCGGACGTCGCCCGGTTCCAGCAGGATGTCAACGAACGCGCCACCACGATCAGCCAGAAGACCCTGTTCTTCACCCTGGAGATCAACCGCGTCGCCGACGATCGCATCGCCCTGTGGCTGGCCGATCCCGTCGCGGCGCGGTATGCCCCCTGGGTCCGTCAGGTCCGCGCCTTTCGCGACCATCAGCTTTCCGACGAGGCGGAAAACCTGCTGCACGAGCGCGAGGTGGTGGGGCGTTCCGCCTGGAACCGCCTGTTCGACGAGACCCTGGCGGCGATGCGCTTCCCCTTCGACGGCGTCGAGTTGACGATGACCAAGGCGTTCGACAAGCTGTCCGATCCCGACCGCGCGGTGCGCGCCCATGCCGGGGGCGTCATCGCCCAGGTGCTGCAAGACAATTCGCGGGTTCTCTCCCTGGTCACCAACGCTCTGGCCAAGGACAAGCAGTTGGACGACGACCGCCGCAAGTACGCGCGTCCGGTGAGCAGCCGCAACCTCGCCAACCAGGTGGAGGACGAGGTGGTGGACGCGCTGGTGGCGGCGGTGAAGTCCGCGTTCCCCCGTATCGCGCACCGCTATTACGCTCTCAATGCGAAGTGGCTGGGGCTGCCCAGGCTGGCGCACACCGACCGCAACGCGCCGTTGCCCGGCGACGATGGGCGGCGGTTCTCGTGGAGCGAAGCGGTGACCACGGTGATGGATGCCTATGCCGCATTCAGCCCGGAAATGGCCGAGGTCGCCAAGCCGTTCTTCGACAAGCCCTGGATCGACGTGCCGGTGCGTCCGGGCAAGGCCTCGGGTGCGTTCGCCCATCCCACCGTGCCCTCGGCGCATCCCTATCTGATGCTGAATTATCTGGGCCGTACCCGCGACGTGATGACCCTTGCCCACGAACTGGGGCATGGCGTGCACCAGCGTCTGGCGGCGGCGCAGGGACCGCTGCTGTCCGACACGCCGCTGACCCTGGCGGAGACCGCCTCGGTGTTCGGCGAAATGCTGACCTTCCGCTCGGTGCTCGATTCCACCGTCGATGCGAAGGCGCGGCGCATTCTGCTGTCCGGCAAGATCGAGGACATGATCAATACCGTGGTGCGGCAGATCGCCTTCCACGAATTTGAAACCCGCGTCCATGCCGAGCGCCGCAAGGGCGAACTGTCCGCCGAGCGTCTGGGCGATATCTGGATCGAGGTGCAGACCGAAAGCCTGGGTCCGGCGTTCGCCCTCGACGACGATTATCGCGTCTATTGGTCCTATATCCCGCACTTCATCCATGTGCCGTTCTATGTCTACGCCTATGCCTTCGGCGATTGCCTGGTGAACGCGTTGTACGGTGTCTATCAGTCCGGCCATCCGGGATTCGCCGGGAAATACCTGGATATGCTGCGCGCCGGAGGAACCAAGACCCACCGCGAGTTGCTAGAGCCCTTCGGCCTGAACGCCGCCGACCCCGGTTTCTGGTCGATCGGCCTCGACGTGGTTTCCGGCCTGATCGACGAACTGGAGGCGCTGGAACCGTAGTTTCCGGCGTCGGCTCCCCCAAGGGCGGGAGCCTTGGATTGCCTGAGGATTTCTCGCCTCGGTTCTTGCCTTGCCGGGGCGACGTTGGTAGGAAGGTTTAGGCTCCGATTCGCTGTCGGATCGGGCCGTGCGTCGGGTGCGCGCGGCGGCTTGCGGCAGCGGCAAAAACAATGGCGGTCGTAGGGAGGCATGCCTGATGAAGATAGCAATACCGAAGGAGCGGCGGGCGTTCGAAACCCGTGTCGCGGCTTCGCCGGATACGGTGAAGAAGTTCGTCGGCCTGGGATGCGAGGTCGTGGTAGAGAAGGAAGCGGGACTCGCTTCCAGCTTCACCGACGAGGCCTTCGTCGCGGCGGGTGCGACCATCGCCAAGACTCCGGCGGCGCTCTACAAGGACGCCGATCTGGTGTTCAAGGTGCAGCGTCCGATGACCGCCGAGGACGGCGCCGACGAGATCGCCCAGATGAAAAAGGGAACCGTCCTGTTCTCGGTCATCCAGGCGCTGACCAGCAAGGCCTATGTCGAAAAGCTGGCGGCGGCGGGGATCGACGCCTTCGCCATGGAACTGATGCCGCGCATTTCGCGCGCGCAGAGCATGGACGTGCTGTCTTCCCAGTCCAACCTGGCGGGCTATAAGGCGGTGATCGACGCGGCGGCGGAATTCAACCGCGCCCTGCCGATGATGATGACCGCCGCCGGGACCGTGCCGCCCGCCCGCGTGCTGGTGATGGGCGCGGGCGTCGCCGGGTTGCAGGCGATCGCCACCGCGAAGCGTTTGGGCGCCGTGGTCTACGCCTTCGACGTGCGCGCCGCCGCCAAGGAACAGGTGGAATCGCTCGGCGGCAAGTTCGTCGTGGTCGACGAGGAGGCGATGAAAAGCGCCGAGACCGCGGGCGGCTACGCCAAGGAAATGGGCGAGGAGTACAAGAAAAAGCAGGCCCAGGCCACCGCCGAGCAGGCGGCCAAGGCCGACATCATCATCTGCACCGCCCTGATCCCCGGCAGGCCCGCCCCGGTCCTGATCACCGAGGAGATGGTCAAGGGGATGAAGCCGGGATCGGTGATCGTCGATCTGGCGGTGGAAATGGGCGGCAACTGTCCGTTGTCGGAATACGGCAAGATCGTCAAGAAGCACGGCGTCACCCTGATGGGGCACGCCAACGTGCCCGGACGCATCGCCTCCGACGCTTCGATGCTCTACGCCAAGAACGTCTGGAACTTCGTCTCCACGATGATCGACAAGGAGACCAAGACCTTGAAGCCGAACCTGACGGACGAACTGGTTCAGGGCACCCTGGTTTGCCGTGACGGCAAGCTGGTGCATCCGGTTCTCGCCGCGGAAGGAGGGAAGTGATGGCAGCGGAAATCCTTGCGGAACAGGCCGGTCGCCTGGCCGATATCGCCAACGAACTGGCAGCGGGCGCCCGCCTGCTGGCCGAACAGGCCGCCACCGTCGGGGCCGACCCGGCGGCCGGATCGGCAGGGCCGTTCTGGTACCTGTTCACCATTTTCGTGCTGGCGATTTTCGTCGGCTATTTCGTCGTCTGGCGGGTGACCCCGGCGCTGCATTCGCCGCTGATGGCGGTGACCAACGCGATTTCCTCGGTGATCATCGTCGGCGCGCTGATCGCCGCCGGGCCGTCGAAATTTTCGGCGTCGCGGGTGATGGGCTTTCTTGCGGTGATTCTCGCCTCGGTCAATATCTTCGGCGGATTCATCGTCACCCAGCGCATGCTCGCCATGTTCAAGAAAAAGACGAAGTAGGGGGGCGGACCAATGCATGCGGAAAGCTTGACCATGCTCGCCTACGTGATCGCGGGCATCTGTTTCATCCTGGCGTTGAAGGGGCTGTCGTCGCCCGAATCGGCGCGCATGGGCAACATCTTCGGCATCGCCGGCATGGCGATCGCCATTCTCACCACCCTGGCCTCGCCGGTGGTGGTCAACTACCTCTGGATCGTCCTCGGCATCGCCATCGGCGGCGCGGCGGGCGCGGTGATCGCGAAAAAAATCCAGATGACCGCCCTGCCGCAGTTGGTGGCGGTCTTCCACAGTCTGGTCGGTCTGGCGGCGGTGTTCGTCGCCACCGCCGCCTTCCTGGCGCCGGAGGCCTATGGCATCGGCACCGCCGGGCACATCCACACCGGTTCCCTGGTGGAAATGTCGCTCGGTACCGCGGTCGGCGCGATCACCTTCTCCGGTTCGGTGATCGCCTTCGCCAAGTTGCAGGGGCTGATCTCTGGCAAGCCGCTGTCCTTTCCCGGTCAGCATTTGCTGAATCTGGGTCTGGGCATCGCCCTGGTGCTGTTGATCGCCGCCTTCGCCGCCAGCGAAAGCGCGCCGCTGTTCTTCCTGCTGATGGCGCTGTCCTTCGCTCTGGGCTTCCTGCTGATCTTGCCGATCGGCGGCGCCGACATGCCGGTGGTGATTTCCATGCTCAACTCGTATTCGGGTTGGGCGGTCTGCGGCATCGGCTTCACCCTGGCCAACAGCCTGCTGATCATTACCGGCGCGCTGGTCGGCGCGTCGGGCGCGATCCTGTCCTACATCATGTGCAAGGTCATGAACCGTTCCTTCTTCAACGTCATCCTGGGCGGTTTCGGCGCGGATGACGCGGCGGCGGCGGGGGGTGCCGCGGCGGGTGACCGTTCGGTGAAGGCGGGCTCCGCCGACGATGCCGCGTTCATCATGAAGAACGCATCCAAGGTGATCATCGTTCCCGGTTACGGCATGGCGGTGGCGCAGGCGCAGCACGCGCTTCGCGAGATGGCCGACACCCTGAAGAAAGAGGGAGTCACCGTCAGCTACGCCATCCATCCGGTGGCGGGGCGTATGCCGGGGCACATGAACGTGCTGCTGGCGGAAGACAACGTGCCCTATGACGAGGTCTTCGAGCTGGAGGAGATCAACCACGAATTCTCCACCGCCGACGTCGTCTACGTCATTGGCGCCAACGACGTGACCAATCCGGCGGCGAAGACCGATCCGTCCAGCCCGATCTACGGCATGCCGATCCTTGAGATCGACAAGGCGAAGACGGTTCTGTTCGTCAAGCGGTCGATGGCGTCGGGCTACGCGGGGGTCGAAAACCCGCTGTTCTTCGCCGACAACACCATGATGCTGTTCGGCGACGCCAAGAAGATGACCGAGGAAATCTGTCAGGCCCTGTAGGGAGGGACATCATCGACGGTCAAGGGGCGGTCCGTATCGGGCCGCCCTTTTTCATGCGTCGCGTGCGCGGAGCATGAAAAAAAGCCGCACGAAGTGCGGCGGGCGGGCAAAACAATACGGGCCCGACCGTCGCGGTCGGGCCGTTGCATTGGTGAACGTCGGGCGTTTAGAAGCCTTCGCGTTCCAGGCGCTTGCGCTCCAACTTGCGGGCGCGGCGCACGGCCTCGGCGGTTTCGCGGGCCTTGCGCTCGGACGGCTTTTCGAAGTTCCGGCGCAGTTTCATCTCACGGAAAACGCCCTCGCGCTGCATCTTCTTCTTGAGCGCCTTCAGGGCCTGATCGACATTGTTGTCGCGAACGAGAACGTGAACTATCTGACTATCCTCCGATGGGGGCGGCGCGATGCATTTGCCCGCAGCCTGCCGATTTTCACCAATGCAATCCGACTCGCCCAGGAAAAACCGGAAAAGGTCTCTTCGGCGTCCGGGCGCACTAGGTATCATATCGTTTGCGGGTTGTGAAGCCGTAATCGGCGGTCAAAACCCGGTGCCGGGCCTCATTTTTCCGATGCGGCGGCAGCGGCGGTTTCGCGCGCCTGCTTGCGGTATGCCTGCATCCGCTTCAGGCGCTGGATGCGCGGGTCGCGGTTGCCGCGCAGGCGGTTGATGACGATGCTGAGGATGCTGAAGAAGGCGACGATCCCCAGAATGACCAGCAGGATCATGCCGTGCAACTTGCCCAGGAAGTTCTCCAGCGTTTTCCCCAGAAGGTATCCGCCGCCCGCGAACATCGTCGCCCAGACGAAGGCGGCGATGAAGTTGAGCACGGCGAAGCGCGGGTGACTGATGCCGTTCATGCCGATGACGAAGGGGCTGACGTTGCGCAGGCCATAGATAAAGCGGAACGACAGGATGAACCCGGTTTCGTATTTCTTCAGCAGGCGGAAGACGGAACGCGTCTTGCGCTTCAGCGCGGGGTGGGAATAGAGAATCTTCGCTCCCCAGCGCTTGCCGATGGTGAAATACACCTGATCGCCGAAAAAAGTGCCGAACAGGGCGGTGCAGAACACCAGGGGCAGGGACATCATCCCCTGCGACACGAAGACGCCGGCGAAGATGACGATGGTTTCGCCTTCAAGAAAGGCGCCGACCAGAATTGCCACATATCCCCAGGATTGCAGCAGTTCCTCCAGCGACATGTTCAGGGAGTTGAGAAGAAAATCCACTGACCTCGGTCTATCTGCGCCATCCGCCCACCCCTTCGGGCGGCCCCCACGGATGGCTGGAGAACTCGGCAGTTATAGCCTTATTTCGCACCGTTTTTCCAGCGCGGAAAAATCCGTGTGACGTGGCCCATTTTCCGGCCGTCGCGGGGCTCGGTCTTGCCGTAGAGATGCAGCTTCGCCTTGGGGTCGGCGAGAATTTCCGCCCAGGCGTCGATGTCGTGCCCCAGAAGGTTCTTCATCTCGGCGTTGGAGTGCCGTTCGGTCGATCCCAGGCGCAGGTTGCATACCGCGCGGACGAACTGCTCGAACTGGTCGGTGACGCAGGCGTCGATCGTCCAGTGGCCGGAGTTGTGGGGGCGCGGCGCCATCTCGTTGACCAGGATGCGCCCGTCATGATCGACGAACATCTCGATCGCCAGGAGCCCTTCGAGGCCAAGTTCCACCGCCGCGTGGTGCGCGATGGCGGTGGCGCGTTCCGCCTGTTCCGGGGATATCTGGGCGGGAGCGCGGGTGGTGTCGAGGATGTGGTTGACGTGGACGTTCTCGACCACGTCGAAGGTGTTGACCTCGCCCCGCGGCGAGCGGGCGACGATCGCCGAGATCTCGCGCGAGAAGCTGACCATTCCTTCCAGGATCGCGGGGGCGTGGCCGATCGCATCCCATGCGGCGGCGGCCTCGGCGGCGGCATGGATGCGAACCTGTCCCTTGCCGTCGTAGCCCATGCGGCGAGTCTTGAGGATGGCGGGAGTGCCGAGTTCCTTTATCGCCGAGTCCAGGGAGGCGAGGTCGTCCACCGCGCGCCAGGGAGCGGTGGCGGTGCCGATCCTGGAGAAGAAGGTCTTTTCCGCGACCCGGTCCTGGGAGGTTTCCAGAACCGCCCAAGAGGGTCGGACAAGGGTGGTCTTGGCCAGGCGGGCGGCGCTGTCCGCCGGGATGTTCTCGAACTCGAAGGTGACCACGTCCACCGCCTTGGCGAAGGCATCCAGGGCCGCCGTGTCGTCATAGGCGGCGCAGGTGTGCGCCGCCGCCACCGCGAAGGCGGGGGAATCGGCCTCGGGGCAGAAGACGTGGCAGCGGTACCCCAGACGCGCGGCGGCGAGCGCGGTCATCCGTCCCAGTTGGCCGCCGCCGAGAATGCCGATGGTCGATCCCGGCGCGATCGCCGGGGGGGAGGCCTGCGTCATGATCGAGATTCCGGTTGCTTCAGGAGGAAGGGGGCGGATCGACCGGCGCGATCGCCACGGCGTCGGTCTGGCGGGCGCGCCAATCGGCCAGGGCCTGCGCCGTCGCCGCATCCGAGAGGCCGAGAATCGATGCGGCGAGAAGGGCGACGTTGATCGCCCCGGCCTTGCCGATGGCCAGCGTGCCGACCGGAATGCCGCCCGGCATCTGGACGATCGACAGCAGGCTGTCCATGCCGGAAAGGGCGTGGCTTTGCACCGGCACGCCCAGAACCGGCAGGGTGGTCATGGCGGCGGTCATCCCCGGCAGATGGGCTGCCCCGCCGGCGCCTGCGATGATCACCTTGAGGCCGCGATCGCGTGCCGTCTTGGCGTAGTCGGTCATCCGGTCCGGGGTCCGGTGGGCGGAAACGATGCGGGTCTCGAACGGGACGCCCAGCGCGCTTAAGGTATCGGCGGCGTGGCGAAGGGTATCCCAGTCGGACTGGCTTCCCATGATGATGCCGATCAAGGGGTTGGGCATGGGTTCAGGTTCCCTCGACAAAATCGGACCGCCCGCCGGAGCGGGAGCGCGGAGTGTAGAGCATATCCGGCCCCGACGGAACACCTCGATTGCGGATTGCACACACCATGCGGATCGCGCGCCCAGGCGCATCCGGGAACGGTCGGGACCGCCGCCAGGGAAGGCGCGACGCTCTATGCGATGATGTCGGGATACATCAAGGCCTCCAGCCGGACGATTTCGTCCTTCAGGACCAGCTTGCGCTTTTTCAGGCGCTGGACCTGCAACTGGTTGGCCACGGTTTCGGCATCCAGGCGCACGATCACGTCGTCGAGGTCGCGGTGCTCCAGGCGCAGCGCTTCGAGGCGGCGGCGGATATCATCTTCCGAAAGGTTCATCGTCCCCAAATCGGCAAAATGGTCTAAGATACCCAGGATAACAGATTTTTCGGCGCAGGAGTATGGTTGCCGGGGGGCGGTCGAAGCCCCCGCAGAATCGCGGAACGCACATCATCGAGCAAGAGGAAACCAGATGCCGAAGTCAGTCGTGAAGCGTATCGGAGTCTTGACCAGCGGCGGCGATTGCGCCGGGCTGAACGCGGTGATCCGCGCCGTGGTGGCCCGCGCGATACGGGCCTATGGCATGGAGGTGATCGGCATTACCGACGGCAGCCTGGGGCTGATGACCCGCCCGTTGCAATACCAGAAGCTCGATCTCAGTGCGTGTTCGGGGACGGTGCTGCGCATGGGCGGCACCATGCTGGGGACCACCAACAAGGGCGATCCCTTCGCCTATCCGATGCCGGACGGCACCACCAGGGACCGTTCCCAGGACTTCATCGAGGGGGTGAAGGAACTGGGGCTCGACGTGCTGCTGGTGATCGGCGGCGATGGCAGCCTGGGCATCCTCAGGCGGTTGTGCCGTCAGGGGAACATTCCGATGATCGGCATTCCGAAAACCATCGACAACGACGTGCCGTTCACCGAATCGGCGGTCGGGTTCAGCAGCGCGGTGCGGGTCTGCGTCGATGCGCTGGACCATCTGCAACCCACCGCCGCCAGCCATCACCGGGTGATGATCTGCGAGATGATGGGGCGCGACGCCGGGCACATCGCCCTGCATTCGGGCATCGCGGGCGGCGCCGACGTCATTCTGATACCGGAAATTCCCTATACCTTGGATGCGGTGGCCGCCAAACTGAAGCAGGTGCACGAGGAAGAGGGGCGGCGCCATGCCCTGGTGGTGGTGGCGGAAGGCGTCGCCATGGAGGACGGCAACTCCGCTACCATGAAGATGGCCGACGGTCAGCGGCGTTATGGCGGTATCGGCCACTATTTGAGCGAGTCCCTGTCGCGACTGATGGAAGCGGAAACCCGCGTCACCGTGCTCGGCCACGTGCAGCGCGGCGGCGTGCCTTCGGCCTCCGACCGGGTGTTGGCGTCCGCCTTCGGCGTGCATGCGGTGGATCTGGCGGCGCGCGGCCGTTTCGGTCGCATGGTGGCGTGGCGGGATCGCGGCGTGATGGACGTCAATATCGACGACATCGTCGCCGTCGGCGCGCGCCAGCTGGACCCGCGCGATCCCCTGGTGCACGCCGCGCGGGGCCTGGGCACCTACGTCGGCGATTTGTAAGGGGACGGCCTCACTTCGCGCCGGGGCCGACGTGGCGGCCCCAGCGTTTGATTCGGCCGGTCTCCAGGCCGAACAGATCGAGCACCCGGCCGACGCTGTGCTCGACGATGTCGTTCAGGCTTTGCGGTCGGGTGTAGAAGGCGGGAAGTGGCGGCGCGATGATCGCGCCGATCTCGGTGGCCGCCGCCATCGCCCGGATGTGTCCCAGGTGCAGGGGTGTTTCCCGCACCATCAGAACCAGGCGGCGGCGTTCCTTCAGGGTCACGTCGGCGGCCCGCGTCAGCAGGTTGCGCGCGCCGCCGGCGGCGATCTCCGCCAGGGTGCCGACCGAACAGGGCGCGACGATCATCCCCAGGGTGGGAAAGGAGCCGCTGGAAATCGGCGCGGCGATGTCCTCGGGCCGATAAACGGCGTCGGCCAGGGCGTGCACGTCCCTCACCTTGAAATCGGTTTCGTGGGCCAGGGTGATTTCGGCGGCCTGGGACATCACCAGATGGCTTTCCACCCCCAGGTCGCGCAGGGCTTCCAGCAGGCGTATGCCGTAAACCGCGCCGGAAGCGCCGGAAATGCCGACGACCATCGTCCGTGCCATGCGCGCCCCCTTGAAAGTGGCGGATTCCCTGGCCTGTCAAGGCCGGAATTTGGGTTTATTCCCGCATCTCCACCTGGAGAAACCGGCCCGGAAGTCTTACACTAAAAGAAGGTCATTGGAAGAGCGTACACGGAGGTTGCCCATGAGCAGTGAAGCGCATCTCGAGGCGTTGAAGCAAAAGCACAGCGCGCTGGAAACCGCGATCCATCAGGAAGAACTCCACCCCTATCCCAACGAAGACGCGATCACCAACCTGAAAAAACAGAAACTTTTGGTGAAGGACGAGATCGAACGCGCGGTTCGGGTTTGATGCCGCGACGGATGTGAGGAAACGTTTCTTCGCCCGGTTCTTGAAGTCTTTCGGCGCGCCCGTCCCGGGGCGCGCCGTTTGATTGTTCGGTCGGGAAAAAAGCCGGACGCGGCGCGGCCTCAGTCCTCGTCGCTCTGTGGCTCCACGGAGGGGGCGGGCGCGATGGGGGAGGCGGGCAGGCCGCTGCGTCCCTGGGCCAACACCACCGCCTTTTCCAGGTCGGCCTCGCTGCATAGTCCCAGGGTCACCGGATTGCGCGCCTTGATGTTGACGGCGTTCCAGTGGGTCTTGTCGCGCACTGCGGCGATCGTCGACTTGGTGGTGCCGATCAGGGAAACGATTTGCGGGTCGGTCAGTTCCGGATGGTGCTTGAGCAGCCAGGAAATCGCGTTCGGGCGGTCCTGGCGCTTCGATACCGGGGTATAGCGCGCCCCCTTGGCGCGGGATTGCGGCGTCGGGATATCGGTTTCGCGCGCCGCCAGGCGGGCATTGGCGTCGGTCTCGCAACGGGTGATTTCTTCCCGCGTCAACTGACCGGCGACCACCGGGTCCTGCCCGACGATGCTGCTTTGCACGTTGCCGTCGGCGATCGCCTGGATCTCCAGTTCATGCATGCCGCAGAATTCGGCGATCTGCCGAAAGGTCAGGGCGGTGTTGTCGACCAGCCAAACGGCGGTGGCTTTCGGCATCAGTGGCAGAGCCATGGCGTTCCTCTTTGTTCTTGTTTGGGTCGGTCGAAATCCCAGCCGCCGCCCCGCCGCCCTGTCGGGCGGCGGATGCCGGAGCCGGAACGCGGAATGTCGCGGCGTGTTCCCTTACGGGAGCAGCATGATTTTACCGATATGCTGCGAACTTTCCATCAGTTGATGCGCCTTCGACGCCTCCGCCAGAGGGAAAGTTTTATAAATCAGCGGCTTCATCGTTCCGGCGTCGAGCATCGGCCAGACGGTTTCGCGCAGATTTCGGGCGATGCGGGCCTTTTCCTCGGTGGGCTGGGACCGCAGCACCGAACCGGTGAAGGTCAGGCGCTTCAGCATCATCGGCATGAAATTGAATTCCACCTTGGCGCCCTGCTGGAAGGCGATGGACACGTGCCGCCCGCCGGGAGCCATCGCCTTGACGTCGCGGTTGAGGTAATCGCCACCGACCACGTCCAGGATGACGTTGACTCCCTTGCCGCCGGTCAGTTCGCGCACCACCTCGACGTAGTCTTCCTCGCGGTAGTTGATGCCGCGTTCCGCGCCCAACTCCTCGCAGGCCTTGACCTTTTCGGCGCTGCCGGCGGTGGCGAAGACGCGCGCCCCCATCGCCTTGGCCATCTGGATGGCGGTCGAGCCGATACCGCCGGTGCCGCCATGAATCAGGAAGGTTTCCCCGGCCTTCAGCCCGCCGCGCTCGAAAACGTTGTGCCAGACGGTGAAGAAGGTTTCCGGGATCGCGGCGGCGGAGAGCGCGTCGTATCCCTTGGGGAAGGGTAGGCACAGCGCCGCCTTGGCTAGGCAGTGGTCGGCATAGCCGCCGCCGGTCAAGAGCGCGCAGACGCGGTCGCCGACCTTAGGCGCGGCGACGCCGTTGCCGACCCGGACCACCGTACCCGCCACCTCGAGTCCCGGAATGTCGGTGGCGCCGGGCGGCGGCGCATAGTTGCCCTGGCGTTGCACGATGTCGGGCCGGTTGACCCCCGCCGCTTCGACCTGGATCAACACCTCGTCCGCGCCGGGGACCGGCATCGGGCGTTTCCCTGGCACCAAGCCTTCGGGGCCGCCGAATTCCTTGATTTCGATGCACGTCATGACGTCGGGCAAAGTGGACATGAAAGTTCTCCTGCGTGTCGTCGGAATGCGAAACCGTCCCCCGAAAGATGGCGCGGAACTGGCGCGGCGGAACCCCCCTCTGATACCATGCGGGAGAAAAATTCGTCGCGAGATAGGGAATACGACATGGACGACGAGGATGACAAGCCCCGGGAGGCCGCGACGGCGCTTCCCAAGGATTTGTCCGGGCTGTCGATCGAGGAACTGACCGCCGCGATCGGTTACCTGGAAGCCGAGGCGCAGCGCGCCCGCGCCGCGATCGCCGCGAAGCGGAACGTGCGCTCGGGCGCGGATGCCCTGTTCTCCTTCGGCAAGACGGCGGGGGACGGGTCATGACCGACGAATCGAAGGACCGGGCGATGCCCCTGGCCGACGGTGCGGCGGAGTCCGCCGTTGCAGGCTGGAACGCCGCGTCGTCGCCTTTTTCGCCCAACGCGGAACGCCGCGCCGCCTATGGCTTCCAGACCGTGGTGCCGCTGCGCTGGTCGGATTTCGACATGATGGGGCACGTCAACAACGTGCAGTTCATGCGCCTGTTCGAATGCGCGGTGGTGGATTTCTTCCGCCACCACGACGTGTTCCCTTCGGCCAGCACGGTGACCGCCTTCGCCGCCGAGAACATGTGCCGCTTCCTGCGGCCCCTCAACTATCCGCTCGCCGCCGTCGATTGCGGCATGCGGGTGGAGCGGTTGAGCAAGTCCAGCGTGCGCTTCGGCTTCGCCCTGTTCCGCAAGGAGGAGGAAACGCCCGCCGCCGTCGGCTATTGGGTGCATGTGTTCATCGACCGCAAGACGATGCGTTCGGCGCCGATGCCGGATCAGTCGCGACAGGTGTTCGAAAAATACCTGGTTCCCGGCGCCTGGACGATGCCCGGCGGGGCATAAAAAAACGGGCGCGAAGCCGCGCCCGTTCTTGTTTCATGCCGGACTCAGGCGGCCTTTTGCGGGCCGCCGAGCGCCTTCTTGCCGTCGGCGGCGGCGATTTCGATCTTGCGCGGCTTCAGTTCCTCCGGGATTTCGCGTTCCAGATCGATATGCAGCAGGCCGTTCTCCAGGCTGGCGGCCTTCACCTTGATGTGCGCGGCAAGTTCGAAGCGGCGTTCGAAGGCGCGCGAGGCGATGCCGCGATGCAGATAGGTGGAGGCGTCGGCCTCTTCTTCCTTGCGGCCGGATACGGTCAGGGTGTTGTCCTTCAGCACGATGTCGAGGTCGCTTTCGGTGAAACCGGCGACCGCCATCGAGATGCGGTAGCGATCCTCGCCGAAGCGTTCGATGTTGTAGGGCGGGTACGACACCGCGCTTTCGTCGAGCCGACTGACCGCGTCGATCAGGCGGCTGACGTTATCGAACCCGACGGTGAAGCGGTGCAGGGGGGAGAGGTCGTAGGTGCGCATGGCAATCCTCCTTGAATGAGCGATTCCAAACCGTGCGGGTGCGCTTGGGCCACCCGCGGGATGTTCCGGTCCCGCCAAGGGCGACCGGCACAAAGGCGATATGGGTTTGGGGAAAGCGGCCTGTCAAGGCCCCGGCGGCGCGGCGGGTTCGGCGTCGTCCGTTTCGGGGGTGGGGGCGGCCTCGGCGGGCGGCGGGGGCTCCGCCGCCGGAACTTCCGTCACCGGTTGCGGCGGGTCGGGAATCTCCACCCAGGCGACGTCATGCAGGATTTGCGGCTCCTTGATGCCGCGCAGGACCCGGGGTTCCAGGGCCTGGATGGGATAGGCCTTTCCCGCCAGAAGTTCGCGCACCACGTTGGCGATCAGGATGTGATCGGGCTCCGCCGCGGAACAGATGCGGGCGGCCAGTTGCACCGCGACGCCGAACATGTCGTCGTCCTCGATGATCGGTTCGCCCGCGTTGATGCCGATGCGCAGCCGGAATTCCCGCTGCGGATGCAGGGCGTTGTGGGCGCGCACCGCCTTCTGGATGGCGACGGCGGCGTCCAGGGCGAAGGACGGCGCGCCGAACGAGGCCATGATGCCGTCGCCGGTGTGCTTGACCTCCACGCCCTGGTGCTGGGTCAGGGCGGCGCGCACGATGGCGTTGTGCGCCCGCACGTAATCCTGCGCCGCAGTGTCGCCGCGCCGTTGCGTCAGTTGGGTGGACCCCACCATGTCGGTGAACATGATGGTGACGATGTTGCTGCCGGAAATCCGGTCGGCCGGACGATTCCACGAGGACATCGCGGCGTCGATATCGTCGAACGGCGTGCCGGTTCCGTCCAGATACGCATCCAGGGATTTGGCTCCCTGTTGGAACATCGCGGCATAGCGCGGGTCCATGACCTGATTTTCAAGGTTGCGGCAGAAGGATTCGGCAAGCGTCGGTTTGCTGCCGAGCATCGAGATCGCCTCGCAGGTGATCGCGGTCACCTGCGAGGCGGAGAGGGACTTGTGGCGGCCCAGCGCCGCGCAGGCTCCGGCCATGATCAGGTTGAGGCCGAATTTGTTATAGGCGTCGAGGTGCGGGCAGGACTCCTTCAGCGCGGTCAGAACCCCGGTCAGGAAGCGCATCATCGTCATGCGGTGGCGTTCGAGGGCGAGGATCTCGGCGGGGACCGGTTCCTCCTTTTCCTCTTCCTCCTCCCGAGGGGGTTCCTTGGCCTTCGGTTTGGCCTCGGGCTTGGGGTCGGGTTTGGCCTCGGGCTTGGGGGCCGGCTTGGGTTCCGGCGTCGGCTCGGGTTCGGGTTCCGGCTTCGGCGCGGCGGCGCTCCGTTCCATCAGGCCAGGGTAGTTCCGGAACAAGGCGGGTCCCCCGGCGGCCTGCGAATCATTCTCCGGTTCCTTGGCGGGGCGACCCGACATGTCGAGAAAGGCCTGCGGCGCGGCACCGTCATCCGCCGAGTCGTCGAGGTCGAAGGAGGGGATGTAACGGTTGACCAGTGGCAACGCGGAGAGCAGGAACACCGCGATGAACGTGCCGAACAGGATTTGCGGCACCAAGGACGCCGAAACATGCCGGGCGATGAAGGTCGAACGCAGCAGCAGCGCCAGAATGCCGGTGACTCCCCCGGCGATGACCAGGGCGCTGGCCACCATCATCGTGATGCGGGACAGCAGTTGCCCGGTGCGCAACGGCGTGCCGGGCCGTTCGCCGCCCCAGGAGGGGGAGAGTTCCGGTACGTCGCCGCCGCCGCCGCGCCGCCCCGAAGCGGCGCCGGGGCGCGACAGCTTGCGTTTGTAGTCGGCCAGATTGGGACTGATCCGCACCGCCGCCTCGTCGGTCTGGTTGGTGTCGGGGTCATAGGTCTCGCGCACCAGTTTGGTGGCATGTCCCTGGTGCAGTTCGATCGCCTTGGCGTCGGCCGTCGCGTCGTTAAGCTCGGCGGAGGGGTAGCGCCCGTGGAGAACCCACCCGGTGATTTCCAGGGTGAACAGTTCGTAGGAAACGATCTTGCCAAGCCCGCTCATGATCCGTGGTTTTCCGGTGTTTGGGCCTTCCGGACGGTTGTCCGCCCCACCTCGTTCGCGGCGGGCGCATGATTAGTTCTCTCCGCTCCGGCTTTCCGGAACAAGAAAAAACGATGCCGCCTTCGCCGGGCGGCATCGTTTTTTACGAACGCGGTCGCAAAGGCGACGGTCAGGACTTCAAGCCGAAGCCCGCGAAGCGCTTCTTGAACTTGGCCAACTGCCCGCCGGCATCGTTCAGGCGATGAACGCCGGTCCACGCGGGATGGGACTTGGGATCGATGTCCAGGCGCATCACCGCGTCCGGGCCGCCCTTGGTGGAGCGGGTCACGAACTCGGTGCCGTCCGTCATGATGACCTTCAGTTCCTGATAGGCCGGGTGAATATCTTTTTTCATCGTCTTCATGCTCCCGAATGAGGGCGTAGTCCGTACCAGAATCAGGGGGGGCTGTCCAGAGTTATCGTTCCGTCAGCTTGAATTCGATGCGGCGGTTGCGGCGCAGCGCGTCGGCGGTGTTGCCGGGGTCGAGCGGCTGGTATTCGCCGAAGCCCGCGGCGACCAGGCGGTTGGCCGGAACCCCGGCGTCGATCAGGAAGCGCACCACCGAGATCGCGCGGGCCGAGGAGAGTTCCCAATTCGAGCGGAATTGCAGGTTGGCGATCGGCACCTTGTCGGTGTGTCCGTCGACCCTGAGGGTCCAGTCGATGTCCTTCGGGATTTCGCCGGAAATCTCGATCAGGGTCTTGGCTAGACGGTCCAACTGCCGTTTTCCGGGCTCCCCCAGTTCGGCGGAGGCCTGTTCGAACAGCACCTCGGACTGGAAGACGAAGCGGTCGCCCTGGATGCGGATGTCGGCGCGATTTCCCAGAATGGCGCGCAGACGGCCGAAAAATTCCGAGCGATAGCGGGCAAGTTCCGCCACCTTGCTGGCCAGCGCCTGGTTCAGCCGTTGCCCCAGGTTGGCGATCTGGATCTTCTGTTCCTCGGCGAGTTTTTCCGAAGCTTCCAGGGCCGCGTTGAGGCGCGCCATTTCGGTGCGCAGGGCGGCGAGCTGCTGGTTGAGCAGGGCCGCCTGGGCGCGGGCTTCCTCGCTTAAGCGGCGTTCGGCGGCAAGGGCGCTGTCCTTTTCCCCCAGCGCCGCGTCCATCTGCTTGATCCGCGCCTCCAACTCCTGCTTCAGGGCTTGCAGGGCGGCGACGTCGGCGGACAGGCGTTCGGCTTCCTCGCCCATTCCCTGAAGCTTTTCCGCGCGGGCGGAGGCATTGGCAAGCTCGGTGGACAATTGCGACAGGTTGATGCGCAGGTCGGCGTTGGCCTTGCGTTCAAGGGAGAGCATCTGCGCCAGTTCGTCGACCTGGCGGCCCAGGCGCTCCAGCGCGGCGTCGCGCCCCGACAGCGCCTGTCCCATGAAGAACTGCGCCAGGACGAAGATCATCAGCAGGAACAGGATCAGGATCAGCAGCGAGGATATGACATCGACGAAGCCCGGCCAGATGTCGGGGGCCGCCCGCCGCCCGCGCCGCTGGCTCATGTCTCGCGGCCCGGTGCGCCGTCCTCGGCGACGGCGGCGATGGTGCGGGCGAGAACCTTGATTTCCGAACGCACGTCGCGCGACAGTTCGGACCGTCCCCGGGTCATTTCGTCCAGAACCGCCGCCAAACCGTTTTCGATGGTCCGGGGCAGGGCCTTGAGCGCGCTGCGGGTCTCGGTGTCGATGCCGCCTTCGGCCTTGGCCAGGGCATGCACGCCGGAAAGCAGCGACGACTGGTTTTCCGCTAGTTTCAGCATCACCTGCTGTTGGGTGTGCATGTGTTCGGTCAGAAGGTCCAGGCGCTGCGCCAGTTCCCGGATTTCCCGCATGGTGGCGAGCGTGATTTCGTCGCCCCGGCTGGTCAGGCGTTGCAGTTCGGTCAGGCTTTCGGCGGTCTGTTCCAGAAGCGCGCCGATGTAGGCGGGGACCGATCCGTCACCCTCGCCCACCGGGCCGGAGCCCGAGGACAGGCGGGTCAGGCCGGCCAGCCAGTCCTCCACCTGATTGAAGAAGGCGTTCTGAGCCTGCCCGAGTTGCAGGTCGAGGAAGCCGATCACCAGCGATCCCGAAAGGCCGAGCAGGGACGAGGAAAATGCCGTTCCCATGCCGGAAAGAGGGGCCTGCAACCCCTTTTTCAGGTCGGCGAAGACCTGGTTGAGGTCGGCGCCGCTGACCGTCAGGTCGGCGATCACCCCGCCGATCGCGCGCACCGTGTCGAGCAGCCCCCAGAACGTCCCGAGAAGCCCAAGGAAGATCGCCAGTCCGATGAAATAGCGCGAGATGTCGCGGCTTTCCTCCAGCCGGTCGGACAGGCTGTCGAGCACCGCGCGGGTGGCCTGCGCCGACAGGGTGAAACGCCCGCCGCGTTCCTGGCGGTCGGCCAGCATCCGCGCCGCCGGGGCCAGAAGATGCGGTTCGGCGGCGACGGAAGGTTCGGGCTTCTGGGTCTGGAAGGCGTTCGCCCAAGCGAGTTCCGGCCCCAGGGCCACCACCTGGCGAAAGGCGAACAGGATACCGACCAGGACGGTGCCGCAGATCAGGCCGTTCAGCGCCGGGTTGGCCATGAAGGCGTCGCTGAGAACCGGGAACAGCAGGGCCGCCGCCGCCGCGACCGCGGCGAGGAACAGGACCATGCGGCGAAGGTAGCGGCGGGGCGATTGCATCGCGAGATTCCTTATGCTTCCCGCGCGGGGCGGGGCGTGGCGGCGCGGCCGGACGCGGGTCAGCGATCAAGGATGCTGAAGCACCACGTCGACGCGATCCGGCTTGCCCGAGGGGACCTGATCGCCGAGGGCGCGGACCTCGATGCGGGTGTTGCGCACGTCCTGGCTGAGCAGATAGGAGCGTACCGCCAGGGCGCGGGACAACGACAGTCGCCGCTCCTTGCTGCGGTTTTCCGCCTGGGCGTAGGCCAGCAGCTGGACGCTGGCGTCGCTGTCCTCGTTCAATCGCGCCGCGATGGACTTGAGCAGGGCGCGGTGGGTTTCGTTCAGGCGCGCGTCGGCGGGGTCGAAAGCCAGGGCGATGGCCGCCGCCGGGGTGGTGGGCGGCGCGGGAATCTCCGCCATCGGCGTTGCCGGGATTTCCGGCGCCGTCGGCGGGACGGGCGCTTCCGCCATCGGTGGAGCGGCCTTGACCGCGTCCGCGGGCGGGATCAGGGGCATCGGTTCGCCGCCGTCGGGAATCGCGGGCGGAATGGCCTCCACCGGCTTTTCGGGTGGTGAAGCGGGCAACGAGGAGCGGACGGCGGGCGCCGGTTTAGCGGCCGACGGCGTCGGCTGCGTCATCTCCGGTTTGGCGGCGGGAATCGCCGGGGCGATCCTTGCCGGGGCGGCTTTCGCCGGGATACGCGGCGTCGGCGCGGCGGACAGGGCGCTCATTCGCTTTTCGCCGGGGGCGGTCAGGCGCGCCTTGGCGGTGGATGGCGGCGTCAGCCGCACCGCGGTTCCGGCAGGCGGGGTCAGGACGATGCGCCGGGTTTCCGGAACCAACAGGCGAGGGGAAGAGGACTGGCCGCGCGGCGGCGTCAGAAGCAGCCCGACGGTCGCGGATCTGCGTCCGCCGGGCGGGGTGAGGACGATGCGTTGCGTCGGAGCGCGGGATTCGCCCGGCATCAGCAACGCCGGGCGATCGTAGGCGGCGAAGCGCCGAACCGGCGCGGCATCGATCGCCGAGGGGTCGAGGAACACGCCCGGAGCGTCGCCGACCACGGTGAACGCGGCTGCGGGTTGAGCCAGCGCGAGCATCAACGCCGTCCCGGCGAACCAGAACCAAGGCCGTTTCGAAAGTTCCGCCACCTTACCGTCTCCCCCGGATTTGGCGGCGCGCGCACGACGAAGGCCGTGTGCGCTTCCCGCCGAGCATGCACGCCCTACCATACCCAATCCTTGGGCGTGTCGTAAAGCCCGAGATGCGGCGACAACCCTTTGCGGAATCGGGGGTTGGACGGGGTCAGGAACCGCGCAACAGGCGCAGCATCGGCCCTTGCAGCCTGCGGTTGGCGGCCAAAGGATTGCCTTTGGCGAAGGGGTCGGCGCTGCCGTCGCTGGCAATCACCACGCCGCCCGCTTCCTGCACCAGCAAGACGCCGGCGGCGATGTCCCAGGGCTTCAGGCCTTCTTCCCAATAGGCGTCCAGCTTGCCCGCCGCGACGTAGGCGAGGTCGAGCGAGGCCGCGCCCATCCGCCGCACTCCGGCGACCTGGGGCATGACCCGCGCCAACTGCGACGAGAACCGTTCCGCGTCGCCGTAGCCGCGATGCGGAATCCCGGTGCCGACCACCGCGTTCTCCATCTGGGAGCGGGCGGAGACCCGCAGGCGGCGCTCGGCGGCGGGGCTGACCAGGAAGGCCCCCGTTCCCTTTTCCGCATAGTAGAGTTCGTCGCTGACCGGATTGTGCACCACTCCGGCGACGATCTGCCCGTCGCGTTCGAGGGCGATCGAGATGGCGAATTGCGGAATGCCGTGCAGGAAGTTGGTGGTGCCGTCCAGGGGGTCGACGATCCAGCGGTGCGAGGTGTCCTCGCCCGGGATTTCGCCGCTTTCCTCCAGCAGGAAGCCGAAGCGCGGACGCGCCTTCGCCAGTTCCTGTTGCAGGACGGTTTCCGCCTTGCGGTCGGCGGTGGAGACGAAGTCGGACGGCCTCTTGACCGAGACCTGAAGGTTTTCGACCTCGCCGAAGTCGCGCAGCAGGCCGCGCGCCGCCTTGCGAGAGGCGGCGATCATGACGTTGAGAAGGGGAGACAAAGCAGCCATGGGCCCGCTGTCCTTTCCGGGAGCGAAGCGTTGAACGCGAACGACGAGACGACGAAACGGCGGGAAGGGCTCAGCCCTTCGCGCGCTCGACGTAACTGCACTCGGCGGTGTTGACGACGATCTTGTCGCCGGCCGCGACGAAGGGCGGAATCATCACCCGCAATCCGTTCGCAAGCAAGCCCGGCTTGTAGGACGACGCGGCGGTCTGTCCCTTCACCACCGGCTCGCACTCGGTGACTTCCATGATCACGGTCAGGGGTAGGGTGCAGGACACCGGCTTGCCTTCGATCGATTCGACCGCCACCTGCATGCCGTCTTGCAGGAAGGCGGCGGGCTCGCCCACCGCGTCGCGCGGCATGGTGAACTGGTCGTAGGTTTCGTTGTCCATGAAGGTCAGCATGTCGCCTTCGGCGAACAGGTACTGACACTCGCGTTCCTCGACCATCAGCTTCTCGACGGTGTCCGCGGTGCGCCAACGCTCATTGGTCTTGTTGCCGGTATCCAGGTCGCGCATTTCCACCTGGATGAAGGCACCGCCCTTGCCGGGCTGGATCAGCTGGATCTTAAGGACCGACCACTTGCGATTGTTGTGCTCGATGACCATGCCGGGACGGATGGTGTTGGCTTGGATTTTCATGTGCGTTCGCTACCGGTTTGCATGTCTGGGCGGGGAGATTTCGACCCCACGGCGGCGCGGACCCTAACACTTTGCCGCTTGCGGAGCAACACCCCAGGCTTATTCGGGATAATCGTGGGTTTCGCCGTGGACGTCGCGGACGATCCACCCTTCGCCGTCCGGGGCCGGGCGGACGAAGGCGTCGGTCGCCCAGACCTTGCCGTGTCCGCCGGGGATGTCCAGCACGTAGGTCGGCTGCGCCAGTCCCGAGAGGGTGGCGCGCAGGCGTTCCGTCAGGGCGCGCCCGGTCGCCAGAGGCACCCGGAAGTGGCGGGTTCCGGCGGCGCGGTCGGGGTGGTGCAGGTAGTAGGGCTTCACCCCCAGGCCGGTGAGGGCGCGGAACAGGGCGGCGAGGATTCCCGCGTCGTCGTTGACCCTGGCCAGCAGAACCGTCTGCGACACCAGGGTCCATCCGGCACGCGCAAGGACCCGGATCGCCGCCCGGGTTTCCGCCGTCAGTTCGTCGGGGTGGTTGACGTGCAGCGCCATCCAGCGCGCGGCGCGGGTTTCCGCGATCCGGGCGGCGGCCTTTTCCGCCGCCTGGGGGGCGACGACCGGCAGGCGGGTGTGGAGGCGGATCACCTCCACCGAGGGGGCGGAATCGATCCTCCGGATCAGGTCGGCCAGCGCCGGGGCGGGCAGGGTCAGCGGATCGCCGCCGGAAAGGATGACCTCGTGAATCCCCGGTCGCGCCGCGATATAGGCCAGCGCCGCCGCGATTTGCGCCGCGTCCATCCGGCCCTCGCCGAGGCGGTCGCGGCGGAAGCAGAAACGGCAGTATGCGGCGCAGGACATGGTGGGCAGCAACAGCACCCGGTCGGGATAGCGATGCACCAGACCGGGCAGCGGGCTGTGCGCCGCATCGCCGATGGGATCGGCCAAGTCGTCGGCGTCGGCGGGTGCGCTCTCCGCCGCGTCGGCGAGGAACTGCCGCGCCACGGCGGGGGACCGCGCGGCGAGCGCGCGCAAATGCGGCGTCAACTTTTCCGGCAGGACGGACATGGCCCTTCTTCATCATGACAAGGCACGGCGTCCGCGATACATAGAGCAAGAGGCGGCGTAAAACAAAAACTTTGCGGAGGGTCGCGGACCCTCCGCGCCTCCCAATAAGTTTTTTGCGCGAAGCGCGATAAAGCCTTCACGCGGCGTGACGGTCGATAGCCGCTGACGCGGCGAAAAACAAGGAATGGGGTGCGCGAGGGGCCCAAGGTCCCTCGCAGGGTTTTGGTTTTTCAGTTTTTTGGAGCACAGATGACCCGATCCTGGTGGCATCCCGAGAGTCTGGCGGCGCGTTTGCCTGCGCTTGCGTTGCGCGGCGAGATCGTCGCGGCGGTGCGCGCCTGGTTCGCTACGCAGGGGTTCGTCGAGGTGGAGACGCCGATCCTGCAAGTCTGTCCGGGGATGGAGCCGCACCTGCGGGTGTTTTCCACCGAGCTGGAGGACGCCCTCGGGCAAAGCCGCGCGACGCGCTATCTGCACACCTCGCCCGAATTCGCGATGAAGAAGCTGCTGGTCGCCGGGATGCCGCGCATTTTCCAGTTGGCGCGGGTGTTCCGCAACGGCGAGACCTCGCCCACCCACCACCCGGAATTCACCATGCTGGAATGGTATCGCGCCGGGGCGGATTATGCCGTGCTGATGGACGATTGCGCCGCCCTGCTGGCGCGCACGGCGGAGGCGGCGAAGCGCGATGCGGTTTCCTTTCGCGGCATGGAATGCCGTCTGTCCGCGCCGCCGGAGCGCCTGAGCGTGCCGGAAGCCTTCGACCGTTACGCCGGGATCGACCTGATGGCGGTGCTGGACGATCAGGACGCGGCGGAACCGGCCCCCCGACCGTTGGCCGCCGAGGCGCGTCGCATCGGACTTTCGGTGTCGGCGAGCGATCGGTGGGAGGATGTGTTCTTCAAGGTGATGCTGGACCGGGTGGAGCCGCGCCTGGGGGCGGGCGCGCCCACCGTTCTGTGCGATTACCCGGTCTGTCAGGCGGCGTTGTCCCGCCGCAAGCCCGGCGAGCCGCGTCTGGCGGAGCGCTTCGAGCTGTACGTCGCCGGGGTGGAACTGGCCAACGGATTCTCCGAACTCACCGACGCGGCGGAGCAGGAGAAACGCTTCCTCGCCGACGCGGCGCTGAAACAACGCCTGTACGGAACCGAAGTGCCGATCGACCGGGATTTCCTGGACGCGCTGGCCTTCGGCATGCCGGACAGCGCGGGCATCGCCCTGGGGGTGGACCGGCTGGTCATGCTTGCCGCCGGGGCGGAGACCGTCGACGGCGTCCTCTGGGCGCCGGTGGTCTGAGTCGGTCAATACCCGGCGTAATGGACCACCACGACGCGGGCGTGGGGCAGGCGGCGGTGCTCGAACAGATAGATTTCCTGCCAGGTGCCGAGGGCTAGGCCGCCTTCCGAAACCGGAATCGACAGGGAAACGTCGGTCAGCGCGGCGCGGATATGGGCGGGCATGTCGTCCGGACCTTCCTGCATGTGGCGGAACCAGGGGGTCTCTTCCGGCGCGAGGCGGGCGAAGAACTCCGCCAGATCGCGCAGCACCGCCGGGTCGGCGTTTTCCTGGATGGTGAGAGAGGCCGAGGTATGGCGGCAGAAAATCGTCGCCACCCCCAGGGATGCACCGATTTCGCGCAACCAGCGATCGACGCTTCCGGAAAAGGGGTAAAGCCCAAGACCTCGGGTCTCGATGGTCAAGGTGGTCTGGGCGTGGCGCGGCGTTTCGGACATGGCGGCCTCCGGCGGCGGAGCCCCCGCCAAGGGGCTCCGCTCTGTCGGCCTATTATAGATAGGGGATCATGCTGGCGACCAGGGGGTGACACACCACGTCGGCCTCGGTCAGCTTGACCTGGGCGACGCCCTCCACCGGTTCCAGGCGGCGGGCGATCTCGGTCAGGCCGGACATCCCGGGCAGCAGGTCGGACTGGTCGGGGTCGCCGGTGATCACCATGGTGGAATGCCAGCCCAGGCGGGTCAGCAGCATCTTGATCTGGCCATAGGTGCAGTTCTGCGCCCCGTCGATGACGATGAAGGCGTTGTTCAGGGTGCGTCCGCGCATGAAGGCGACCGGCGCGATTTCGATCGAGCCGTCGGCCATCAGGGCCTTCAGCTTGCGCGCCCCCAGGCGGTCGTTCAGCGCGTCGTAGAGAGGGCGCAGATAGGGCTGCATCTTGTCTTCCAGGCCGCCGGGCAGATAGCCCAGGTTCTCCCCGGCTTCCACCGCCGGGCGCGACAACAGGATGCGCGCGATGGCGCCGTCCTCGAATGCCTCGCACGCCGCCGCGATCGCCAGATAGGTCTTGCCGGTGCCCGCCGGGCCGAGGGCCAGGGTGATCGGGCTGGTTTCCATCGCTTCCATCAGAAGGCGCTGATTCTCGTTATAGGGCCGGACATGGCGGCGGAAGCTCTGGTCGCGCCCCGGGTCGCGTCCGTCGTCGAGCGGGCTCCAGCAGGAGTCCGGCGGGGACAGGGGCTGCACGTTGTCGAAGCCGTGCATCGCGGTCGGGCTGATCTTGCGGCTGCGTTGCGGTTTACCCATGTGCTGCGGTCCTTTGCGCGGGGAACACCAAACCCGGATAAGCAAAAACCTCCCGCGGGCGAGGCGGGAGGCGAAGCGGCTTCCGGGAACGACGAGAAGAGGAGGATGGTGCGGGAGGGATGTCGCGCGGCCCGCGCCCCGGTCCGAAACCATCGGATCGGGAGGTCGTCTTGGCCGTGTCGAGACGGGAAGACCGCATCGGCGGAACCCTTTCCAACCATCAACCCTGAACACGACCGTACACGAGTTGTCGGGCCGGTGCATCAAAATAATGCGACATAAAACGGCAACACATACTATATGTAGATTATTTAAGCAATTTGCTGGGGTTTCGGGCGGAACTTGACGATCTTTTATCCAAGAAAAAACGGGGAGCGCGAGCCCCCCGTTCTTTTTGGCCGGTGGTCGACCGGCGCGTGATGTACGGTTCAGTCGTCCGAGAGGACGAGATTCTCCGCAGCTTCGCGTCCACCGCGACCGGCCACCAGCTCGTAGGAGAGCCGCTGTCCGTCGTTCAGGGTGCGCAGCCCAGCGCGTTCGACCGCCGAGATGTGAACGAACGCATCCTTGCCGCCATCATCCGGCTGAATGAAGCCGAAGCCCTTGGTGGTGTTGAACCATTTCACGGTTCCAGTCGCCATCGTCGTAGTACCTTCTGATCGCCGTGGGAGCGGCATCGCGGATGCGCGCAGCCCACCTTCCGTGGATATTTACCCCCGTCGGGCCGAGAGCGAGAGGACACAAAACCCCCTTGCCCCGAAGCGACGGAAGCCCTGTGATAAGTGTGTGACACGTTCCCCAGGGGCGAACAAGAGGAATTCGGTCGGGTTTTTCGGGTTTCACGGTGAGATTGTGGGTTTTTCATGGCTCCGGCGGTGCGGCGGCGAAAGGGTCCGCCGCGCCAGGGCCAGGATCTCGGCGACCGCCGCGTCGAGGACGCGCGGGGTGTTGTCGCGGCGGTGGAGAACCAACTGTCGCGACAGGCCGCGCGGGTCCAGGCGAATCAACTCGCCCCGGGCGATCGCCTCGCGCACCTGCGGCTCGGCGCACAGGGCATAGGCGATGCCCTGCCGCGCCGCCACCACGAAGCCCTCGGACGAAGGCAGGACATGGCGGGGAAAGTCTCCGGCGCCGATACGGAAGTGGCGTTCGAGGTACAGGTGGTGCAATTCGTCGTGGCGACCGAAAATCACCGCCGGCGCATGGCGCAGCGCCTCGGCGGTGACGCCTTCGGGGAAAAAACGGGCGACGAAATCCGGCGACGCCACCGGGAAATAGTCGAGAGACCCCAGCCGCGTCGCACGCAGGCCCTGGATCGCGTCGGCGCGGGTGCCGATGCTGATCAGGGCGTGACCGGCCTTGAGGATTTCCAGGGTGCGGGTTTCGTCGTCGATCACCAGATCGGACAACAGCCCGTGGCGGTGGAACAGGACGGACGGCGCCGCGGCGAACCACGTCGCCAGGCTGTCGGCGTTCAGGGCGATGCGCAGGCGTTCGAAGGGGCACGCGCCGCCGTCATCGATCCGCAGATCGCGTTCCATCAGGCGGGCGTTGAGGATGTACTGGAAGACCCGGTCCCCCGCCGCGGTCGCGACCACCGGCTTGCTGCGCACCAGCAAGGGTTCCCCGAACTGCGATTCGAGGCGTTTGATCCGCTGCGACACCGCCGACTGGGTCAGTCCCAGGTCTTCCGCCGCGCGTTCGAAACTGCCCAGCCGGATGATCGCGGACAGGGCTTCCAGGCATCGGGAATCGAGCATTTCATATATTAATTCAATTCATGTTGAATAAGAATTATACGCTCAATTTATGAAATTGGCGAGCCCATGATGCCGTCGGCGGAAGGGGCTTCCGCCGGTTTTCGTGGAGAGCGGCGATGTCCGGATTTTCGGCGTATTTCGTGGGATTGGCTCTGGGCGGCAGCCTGATCGTGGCGATCGGCGCGCAGAACGCTTTCGTTCTGGGACAGGGAATTCGCCGCGCCTTTCCCGCGACCACGGCGGCGGTGTGCTCGCTGTGTGATGCGGCGTTGATTTCGGCGGGCGTTGCCGGGGTCGGCATCGCGGTGGCGGCGCATCCGGCGGTGTCCCGCCTGATGATTCTGGCGGGCGCCGCCTTCATGCTGATCTATGCCCTGATCGCGGCGCGGCGGGCGGTCGCGGCGCGGCGATCGGCGGGGCGCTGGCGGTCAGTCTGCTCAATCCCCACGCCTATCTGGATGCGATGCTTTTGATCGGCGGCGTCGCCGCGCACACCGCGGCGGCGGATCGTCCCGCCTTCGCCCTGGGCGCGATCAGCGCCAGCGTCGTCTGGTTCTTTTCCCTGGGGCTGGGTGCGGCGGCGCTGTCGCGCTTCCTGTCGCGCCCCGTGGTTTGGCGGGCGATCGATGCCCTGACCGCCCTGGTGATGGCGGGGCTGGCGCTACGCCTATTGCGCGGACTGCTGTGACGCCAGAGCCTTGGCGCGGGTCTTGGCCAGGGTCTGGTCGGTCTGCGACAGCTTTCCGTTGGTCAGCTTGCGGGTTTTCAATGTCCCCTTGTCGTCGAAGACGATGCCCGCCTTGCGGTTTTTCTTGGAGATCTTCTGTTGCGGCGCCACCGGCACCGCAGCCTTCGCCTTGGACGAACTGAAGGTCCGTTGTGGCGCGCCGTTGTTCGATCCCGCCGAGGCCGGGGCGGCGGCCAGACAAATCGCGGCGGCAAGGCAGAGGCAAACCCATCGGGCACGGATCATCGGCGTCTCCTTTCCCAGAGATGCCCAGAATAGCGCCCGCCGGTGAGGGAAAGGTTAACGGTTACAATGCGTGGATGCCGCCGATGAAGCTGTCGAGTTCGGTTTCCAAGCGCTGCGACTGGGCGGTCAGGTCGGCCACCGCCGCGACCACGCCGTCGGCGGAGGCGGCGGAGGCGGCGATGGCGCGGCTCATGTGGTTCAGACGATCGGAAACCGCGTCGGTGCCCTCCGCCGCGGCCTCCACATGGCCGCGAATGTCGGTGCTGACGGCGGTTTGTCGCCGGACCGCGTCGGCCAGGTTGCGGGCCATCGCCTCGATCTCGGCGACGTCGGAGCAGATCGCCGAAATCGCGCCCACCGCCTGCTCCACGTCATCCTGGATGGTGCGCACCTGGGCGTCGATTTCGGCGGTGGCCTGGCGGGTCTGTTGCGCCAGTTGCTTGACCTCGTCCGCGACCACCGCGAATCCCTTGCCCGCGTCGCCGGCGCGCGCCGCCTCGATGGTGGCGTTCAAGGCCAGCAGATTGGTCTTGTCGGCGATCTCGGCGATCAGTTCCACCACCTTGCCGATTCCCTGCGCCGCGTGGGAAAGCGCCTGCACGCGACCGGTGATGGCGTTGGCGCCATCCAGGGCGCGGCGGATCGACGTTCCGGATTCGGCCAGATGGCGGTCCACCGATTCGACGCTTTGCCGCAGATCGTCGCTGGATTGCACCACCCGGCCCATGCTGTCGGCGGCGTGCGCGATGGTCCGCGCCATGTTCTCGCCCTGGTCGCGGGTGGAGGCGCTGTCGCGGGACAGGCCTTGCGCGTCGGCGGCGATGCGTTCGGCGCTGCCGTGCACCGTAAGCGCCACCCGGCGCACCGTGTTCTCGAAGGATTCGGCCATCCGCTTCAGGGTCTCGCGGCGGTTTCTTTCGGCTTCTTCCTTGGCTTCCTGCTCCTGCGCGCGGATGCGTTCGACCTCGTGCGCGGTTTGCTTGAATACCGCGATCGACCGGGCCATCGCGCCGATCTCGTCGCGGCGGCCGAGGCCGGGGATGCGCACCGAACGGTCGCCCGCCGCCAGCGCGTTCATCGCGGCGCGGATATCCGCGATCGGCGCGTGGATGGAGCGGGCGATGGCAATGGACAGAAAACCGAACGCCGCGATGCCGATGCCGCCGATGATCAGCAGGGTGGCCGTGGTGCGCGCCCGCAAATCGCGGGACCGGACCTGAGCGGCGGCCAGATCGCGGGCGGCGGCGGCGATCAGGGACCGGGCTTGGTGGCGGGTGGCTTCGAAGGCGGCGGCGAGTTCGGCGTCGGCTTCCGCCCGGCGACCGATCGCCTGAACATAGGCGGAAGCCGCCTTGCCGTAGGCGGAGACCGCCGAGGTCAACGTCTTGCGGGTTTCGGCGCCGAACGGTCCGCCGTAGATGGCGAAGTCGAGTTCGTTGACGGTCTTGCGCAACCTGCCTCCGTCCTCGGCGCTGGCGGTGGCGAGGAAGGCCTGTTCGAAGCGGCGGAGTTCGGTCATCTTCGCCGAAATCGCGGCGACGTTGGGCCATTGCGCCAGTTCGGCTTCGATTTCGTGGCTGGATGCCTTCAGTTGTCCGCGCAGGCCCTCGGCGTCGGACAGGCCGATTTCGGCGCGGGCGGCGTGCGCGGCGACGAATCCGTCGGCGATGCGACCGATTCCGGCGATCAGGCTGGCGGTGTCGTCGGCCAGGGCGGGGGATGCGGCGCGCGCCGCGTCGGCATGGCGCAGAGCCTCGGCACGGGCTGCGTCGAAGGCGGCGAGGGCGGCGGCGGAGTCCCGGGTCACGCCGAGTTCGGCCACTTCCATGCGGGCCAGCATCAATTCCAGGCTTTTCACTTCGTCGGTGACGGCGCGCGCCGCGTCGGCTTCCGCTTCGGTGGCGCGCAGGGTACGGTCCCCTACCGTCTGGATCGCCGCCGCGCCGCCCAGCATCGCCAGACTGAGCCAGACCAGGGCGTAAATCCGGCGACCGATCCGCAGGTTCGCCAGCAGGCGGTCGAGCGGCCCGTGGGGACGGGCGGGGGCGACGCGGCTTTCCCGTTCCAGGGCATCCATGGCTTCCGGCGTCAGGTGTTCGCCGGGCATCAACGTCGGTGTGAAATGAGTGGTCACGGGATCTCCACCGGGTTGCGAGGGCGGTCCCATAGAGCGGATTCGCCGAAGTGCGGTCAATCGCGTCATGAATATTTCAAGAATCCCGGCGGCGGATTATCCTGGGTTGAAGGAGGGCGACGAGATGACGGAAGAGACCGCTGCGGTTCGCGAACGTGCGGTGCAACTGCTGGCGCGGGCGCCGACGTGGCACGAGCTTCGCCGCGCCCTGGAGTCCGAGGGACTGGTCGATCGCCTGGGCGCGGCGGGGATGCAGTTCCTGCTGGAGGAATGGCATCGCCGCGCCGCGAACGCCTTGAACGACATCGAACTGCGCATCGAGCTGGGATTCTGGGCGGAAGGCGGCGGCTATGCCGAACACCTGAAGGGATTCCAGGCGATTCCGCCGGTGGCGCTGGTGGCGGCGGCGCGGGCGCGCGGCTGGTTCGTGCGCATCGGCGAATCCGGGCGCGCCATCGTCAACCCGCCGGGGGCGAAACCCCTGGTGGTGCCGGGGGCGGCGCATCCGCCTGATCGCCGCAGGTCAGTCGCCGAAGGCGTTCAGGGCGCGCAGCCAACGGGCGCGCTCGGCCTCCGGCATGGCGCGGAAGGCGGCGAGCCAGGCTTCTTCCGCCGGATCGGCGGCGCGCGGCGGCGTGGCCGAGGTTTCCGGCACCAAGTGCGCGGGCAGCGGCGCGCACAGAAGCAGGACGGTCATCGGGTCCATGCCGAGAAAGCGGGACAGGGGCAATATCTCGGAGACGTGAACGTCCCGCCGTCCACGCAGAATCTCGGAGATTCGGGTGGGCGGCAGTCCCAGGGCTTGGGCCAATTCGGCCTTTTTCTTGCCGATCTCGATCAGGCGGTCGGCGATCCAGGTCTGTTCCATGCGGATATCATACCCGGACTCGCGGGCGCGGTACAGACGATTATCGTTATTTTTTGCTGGACAAATGGTGACGAATATCGTAACATCCTTCCTGTCCTTGAAACAACGGCGCGCGGTGAGAGGCGACCATGATGCCGACCCACGAGTTGATCCGTCGCTTGGTGCAAAGCTTCGGTGGAACCAGTGCGATGGCGCGGGCCTTGGGGCACGCCCATCCCAGCACGGTGCAGGGGTGGAAGGAGCGGGGGGCGATTCCGCGCTGGAGGTTTTACGAAATACGTAATTCCCGGTCGGCGCAAGACAGTGCCGCGATCCGTGATCTTCTCGCCCGTCTGGAAGAGGCGGAGCGGCGCGGCGTCGTCGTTCCGTCCGATGCGGACGAAGGCTGTCGCTACATCCACGGCGACCCCAAGGGAACCTGGCGCTATTGCGGCGCGCCGAGAGTGCCGGGATCGCCCTATTGCGCGGAACATCACGCGCTTTGCCGCCGACCCGCCGACGACGCGGCGTCGTTGGCGGAGATCGCGGCGGCCGCGGACGGAACCGGCGACGATGGCGGGGCGCTGTCGCTGCTCCTGCGGGAGGACGAGGCGTGACCGGTTTTTCCGCCGATGCCCCGGTTGTCGCCGACGCGGTCTGGCTGGTCGCCTTCTGCGATCCGGAGCCGCCGCCGCCCACCGCCCGCTGGCGCGACCGCCTGCTCTATCGGGCGCTGTGCGGGCTGCTGCGCCCGGGATTCCGTCACTGCTACGCGATGCGGCGGGCGTATGGCGGAGGCTGGGTACTGTTCAATCCGCACAGCGCCCGAACCGACATTCTCGATCTGCCGGACGATGCTTATCCGGCGCGGGTGCTGGCCGATGCCGCATCCGGTCGGGGGGCGGTGGTCGTCGTGGCGGCGCGGCGACCCGTCGGTTGGGTGCCGCGCGGTCTGTTCACCTGCGTCGCCTCGGTGGCGCATCTTCTGGGGGTGCCGTCCCGTCCATGGACGACCCCCCATACCCTTTATCGTCACCTCAAACCGGAGGAACTTGCCATGGGTGGAGTGTTTTCCGCGCCGAAGGCCGATACCTCGGCCGCCGAGACCGCGGCGGCCAAGGCGCAGGCCGAGGCCGACGCCTTGAAGGCGAAGAACGAGGCGCGGCTGCGGGTGTTGCGCGCCGGAAGCGGCGGGCGTTCGCTGCTGACCTTTTCCGGCACCGGCGAAACCGGCGTCAAGACGACGCTGGGGGCGGGCTGACATGGCGACTTCGACGTATCATCGCTTCGCCGACCCGGTGCTGGCGCGCTTCGCCCGCGCCGAGGCCAAACGCCGGATGTGGGACGCCATCCTGCACGATACCTATCGCCTCGCCCTGCCCAATCAGGACGATCCCGATGTTGCGCCGCGTGGCGGCAAGCGCGACGTCGAAATCTTCGACGGCACCGCGATCCGCGCGGTGAAATGGCGGCGCGCCAAGCTGCACGGCGATCTGTTCCCGCCGTTCCGTCACTGGACCCGGTTCCTTCCCGACAGCGTCGATGCCGACGATCTGGGCGAGGAAGCGGGGCGGGCCTGGTCGATCTTCGTCGAGGACGCGGAGCGCCGCTTCCATCGCGCCATCGACCGGTCCAACTTCCATCTGGAAGTCCCCTTGGCGCTGGGCGATGCCCTGGTGTCCACCGGGGCGATTCTGATCCAGGAGGGCACGCCCGACGATCCCTTGCGTTTCGAGGCGGTGCCGATCGCCCAGGTGATCCCGGAGGAAAGCCCCGACGGCACCATCCGCACCGTGTTCCGCGCCTTCGACGTGCCGGGGCGCGATATCGCGGAACGCTGGCCGGACGCGGCGATACCCGACGACGTCAAACGCCGCGTCGCCGACGATCCGGACGGCGAGGTGCCGGTGGTCGAGGCGACGGTGTGGGACCCGCGCCGCCGCCTGTACGACTATGCGGTGTTCGTCGTCGAGGGCGAGCACAAGCTTCTGGAGCGGGCCTATCGCACCTCGCCCTGGGTGGTCTTCCGCATGGACAAGGCGACCGGCGAAACCATGGGGCGCGGTCCGGTCCTGGACGCGCGGGCGGATATCGCCACCGCCAACAAGACCAAGGAACTGATCCTGAAGAACGCCTCGATCGCGGTCACCGGCATCTGGCAGGCGGAGGATGACGGCGTTCTCAACCCCGCCAACATCAAACTGGTGCCCGGCGCGATCATTCCCAAGACGCCGGGGTCCGAAGGGCTGAAACCGCTGGAGGCGCCGGGGCGGTTCGACGTCTCGCAACTCCTGCTGAAGGATTTGCAGGACGGCATCGACGCGGCGATCAAGGGGCCCAGCCTGCCCCCGTCGAGGCCAACGGCAGCCGCACCGCCTACGAGATCGGCGAACGCCGCTCCGACCAGATGGCGGTGGACGTGCCGATGAGCCTGCGGTTGCTGTCCGAACTCGACTATCCGCTGGTGATGCGCTGCCTCGCCATCCTGATGTCGCCGTCGCTGGCGGGCAGTCCGTATGCGATCTCCGCCTTCGATCTGGGCGGACGGCGGGTGTACCCGATGCCGGTCTCTCCCTTGGTTCGCTATCAGGACATCGCCGACGCGGAGGCGCGCAATCAGGCCTTGCTGCTGGCGATGCAGGTGGATGCGGAAACCACGCTGTCGATCGTCGACCGCGAACGCTACATCCGCGATTTCCTGCAAGCGCATGGTTTCAAGGCGACGCACTTGCGCGCCGCCGCGTCGCCGATGCAGGCGGGCCTTGCGCCGCTGTTCCAGTTGCTGGAGGCGGCGGGCGACGCCGACCCCGGCGGGGAGGCGGGACGATGACCGGCTCCGTCGCCGTGCCGCCCTTCGCCCCGGAGGAGGCGCAACGAACCTTCGCCCGTCTGTTCGCGGGGGCGGAGGGAGACCGCGCGCTCGCCTATCTGCGGGCGCTCACCCTGGACCGTGCGATGGGCGCGCACGTCACCAGCGAGCAGCTTTGGCACCTGGAGGGCCAGCGCTACCTCGCCCGTCATATTCTGAAACTGGTGGAACGCGGCGCCGCGCAGGGCTGATGCCCGCCGCCGCCGGATCAACGAAAGGAACGACCGATGACCCATGCCGATACCCTGCCGATGCCCGACGAGTCCGCCCTTTCCCCGCGCAACGTGCGCTTCAAGGGGGAGGAGTTGGCGATTCCCGACGCGTTCTGGGATGCCGCGTCCGGTGGCCCCAATCTCGGCGCGCTGGTGAAGTCGCACGCCGACCTCCGGCGCAAGCTGTCCGAACAACGGCCCGAGGTTCCCGAAGCCTACGATCTGGCGGTGCCGCAGGACCTGGCGGAACGCGTCCGTCCCGACGCCGACGACCCTTTGGCGAAATCGGCGATGGACTGGGCGAAAAAACACGGGCTGGGACAGGAGGCGTTTTCCGAACTCGCCGCCCTTTACTACGGCCGTCTGGCGGAGGGGGCGATCGACCGCGACGCCGAGGTCGGCAAACTCAAGTCCGTCTTCGGCGCCAAGGTGGAGCGCGAACTCGAAGGCCTGGGCCGTTGGGTGGAGGGGCTGCTGGGCGATGCCCTGTCCGGCAATCCCGAGGTGACGGCGGCGCTGCACCGCTTGACCTCCACCGCCGACGGCGTGCTGCTGGTCAAGGCGTTCAAGGACCGGCTGGCCGAACCCGGTTTGCCCTCCTTCCGCGACGGCGGCAGGTCTGCCCTGGATGCTGCCGCGCTGCGTGCGCTTCAGGCCTCGGAAGCGTACCTTTCGGGCGATCCGGCGGTACGGCGCAAGGTGGCGGACGGATGGGCCCGGCTGTTCCCGGACGCCGACGACCGGGGGTAACGCGCGGCTTCTGGGGGACTCGGGCAATCAAACTTGTGGTTGCCGTTTGTCGTCTTGCCCTTGTCTTGGTGATATTGTGAAATTAATTCACCAAAATCTTGCCATAATCCGCGCCTAGACGAGCGGGGTCGGCCGTTCGGCGGCTTGCAGAGAATTGCCGAAGGTGCGCGGCGGGCGGTTTCCGCCCGCCGACGCCATCGACAAGGTCCGGTCGCGGAGCCCCACCCCGGAGCCCCAACCCAGTGTTAGGTCACGACCCCGGGGTCCGCGACCGGACATCCCCCGCCCCTTCGGGCGGCGTTTTCCTCTCCGTGCGAAAGGCGTTGATTCCGCCGGGCGGACGGGTGAAAGTCGCTGTCCTTGCAACGCGCCGCGACGGCGCGCCCGAACCCTGGGGAGTCGGCATGGCAGACCTGTTACCGTCCTTTGCGCGCAAGCGGGAAGCGATCAATCACGCGGTGTTCACCAAGGCGCTGACCGCGCTGCGCAAATCCGTCCAGGGGCTATCCGGCGAGGACCGGGAACGCTTTCAGTGCCTGGTCGCCGACGTGGCGCGCACCCTGGCCTGGGCGGCGGGGCGGCGCGATTGGCTTTCGCTTCTGGATGCGGCAACGCGCGGCCAGGGCGAGGAATTCAGCACCGCCATCCGCAAGATGGGGTTGGCCGAATCCCTGGAAACCGCCCTGTGGGCGGCGATGCGGGCGCAACCGCACGGTCTGTTCCGCAATGCCTTGGCGCTGGTGGCGATTCGCCTGCATCTCGGCACCGCCTGGGTGCATGGCGAGGTTCTACAGGCCCGTGACGCGGCGGGGGCGATGATTCTGGACGCCTTCGACGTGGCGGAACTGTCGCCGTCGCGTCCGGCGGATCTGTCCGCCGAGGATTTCCGCATCGGAGATTCGACCGTCGGCGGCGACATTTTCGAGGCCTTGAAGGACGACGTCTTCAGCCGCGCCATGGATCCCGAAACCGCGCTGACCGAACGTTGCGCCTGTTCCAAGGCACTGCGCGACGCCTTCGACATCGATCCGCCCGGGCTGGGCGGGCGGGCGGGCAGTCCCTGTTTCGACCTGAGTCTGCGCTTCACCCAGGACACCGGGGTGAAGGGCGCCTTCGCCGAGGCCGCCAAGCTGTTCCCCGAGGAGATCGCGCATCAGGCCCTGGCGCGCCTGGGGGCGTCGGTGGACGAGGTCAAAACCCTGGTATCCCAGCCCAGGACTCTGTCCGCCGCCGCGGACATCTGGGGAAACCGGCTGGAGGAGAACTTGATCCCCCGCATCGGAGCGGACGCGGCGGCGGAATTGCGGCGGCGCAGTCATGCGGCGCTGGCCTATGGGCGGGCGCTCTGTCCGGCGTTCATTCTGCTGGCGATGGCGGCGGAAAGCCGGTGGCTGGCGTTGGCGGGCGATTCTGGTGCGGCGGTCGCCGCCCCGTTCGGCGCGTATCTTGAGGCGGGGGGAAGCTGGCCGTCCCTGGTGCCGCCCGAGGGAATCTCGGTGCGTGCCGCCGATCAGTCCGCCGAACCCACGGAAGCCCAGATTCTCGGACGCAACCAGTGGACCGGCCGGGATTTCAAGTGGTACTGGGTGGTCGCCATCATCGCCCTGATGGTCTATGGCTGGGCGGCCAGCGTCGGCCTACTCTAGTTCGATTTCCTCCAGCGACTTCAGCATCCCCGAGACGGTGCGGACGAAGGTGTCGCCGTAGGGTTTGATCCAGCCGCCGATCCAGGGCGCCCAGCCGTTTTGCGGCGGGTCCTGGGGAATCGGCGCGGAGGCGGGATCGGGCAGGGCCTTGGTCATTTCGTCCAGGGCGGCCCACAGGGCTGGGTTTGTCCGACCGGTCGGACGCGGCCAGGAGCGGCGCAGCATAGCCGCGTCCTCCGCCGCCGCGCGCAGGGATTCGCGGGGGTCGCGGTCGCCGCGCAGGGCGTCGCGTAACGCCACGGCGGTATCCCATTCGAAGCGGGTGAGCATGCCGACGACGTACAGCGCCGAGGCCATTTCTCCATTCGGCTTGACGGTGCGGGCGATGGTGCGCCAGACCTCGTAACGGGTCAGCGGCTCGTGCATCCACAGGTCCACCTCGTCGGGCGCGGCGGGCAGGGGTTGGCCGACGGGCAGGCGCTTGATCTCGTCCAGGCGGCGTTCCATGAACTGCCAGCGGGCTTCCACCGTCTGGAAATAGGTGGCGATCGCCGCGTGGATGGGGGCCAGCACGCCGGTCTCGGCGGCGCAGCGGCCCTTCGCGTCGCCATCGGCAAGAAGTTCCTCGGCGCGGCTGCGCAGCCGGATCTTCAATTCCTTCAGGCCGTCGCGCGCGGTGTCCAGTTGCTGCTGGCGTCCCGGATTGTTGGCGGCGGACATCGTCTGCCCGACCATGTGACTGGCCGCGACCTCGATGCGGGTGAGCCCGATCGCCAGGTTCATCCGTTCCTTGATGCCGGCCAGGCAGGCGGAGTCCACCGCCCGCGCCGGAGCGGACGGGCACGCCAGCGCCAGCAGGGCGAGAGCGCCGATCCGGACGACCGACGGACGGAGGATGCGCGGCACGGCCATGGCGGGACTCCCGGAGTGAACGGATGGGGCAGGGTCGTCTTCCCGCGCGGCGCTGTCAACGGTTTCGCGCGTGAGGGTGGCGGCGCCTTCACGCAAAACGTATAACTTATTGAAATAGAAAGTTTTTATTGACTTTCCCCGAAAAATCGGAGAGAATGCACAAGGTTTCCAGAAGGGGCGTGCGCCCCCCGTTCCCGGCTTTCGCGGCGAACGGCAGGGAACCCTTCCGCTTTGCGCGGCGTCCGGCATATCACTGGCACAGACCCGGACGTATCGGCCTTCACCGCTTCGTTTGAACACGGAGCGACCGGGGGCGATGCGTCATGGTGGCCCTCGGTCTTCGGCAACGGACACGAGGGCTTTTCATGAGCGTTTCGATCAACCGGGCCTTCATCAAGCAGTATGAGGCCGACGTCCATATCGCCTATCAGCGGATGGGCGCGAAGTTGCGCAACACGGTGCGGGTGAAGACCAGCACCACCGGCGCCGCCACCGTCTTCCAGAAGGCGGGCACCGGCATCGCCGCCACCAAGACCCGGCACGGCATGGTGCCGGTGATGAATCTCGAACATTCCCAGGTCGAGTGCATGCTGGAGGACTATTACGCCGGCGACTGGGTCGACAAGATGGACGAGATCAAGACCAACGTCGACGAGCGCAAGGTTCTGGTCGATGCCGGAGCCTATGCGCTCGGCCGCAAGACCGACGAGATGATCGTCGTCGCCGCCGCCGCCACCACCGCGGTCGGCGACTATTCCTCCGGCCTGACCAAGAACCTGCTGTTGTCGGCGTTCGAAACCCTGAACGCCGCCGACGTTCCGGACGACGGCCAGCGTTTCGGCATCGTCGGTCCGCATCAGTGGAACGAACTCCTCAACATCGACGAGTTCGCCAGCTCGGACTTCGCCTCCGACGCCTTTCCGTGGCTGAAGGGCACGGAAAGCCGCAAGTGGCTGGGCATCGTCTGGCTGATGCACACCGACTTGCCGACGGCCTCCGCCAACCGTGACTGCTTCCTGTGGCACAAGACCGCGATCGGCCACGCGATCGGCGCCGAGGTGACCTCGGATATCACCTGGCACGGCGATCGCGCCGCCTGGTTCGTCAACAACATGATGAGCCAGGGGGCGACGCTGATCGATCCCACCGGTCTGGTCAAGATCAAGGTCAATGATGCCGCGACCATCGGCTGACGCAATCCATCAGGAGGAGCCGAACATGGCTTTCGAACCGAGCAAACTGGAACTTCTGGCGGGCGGCGGCGCGGTGCTGTCGCTGTGGGGCTATGCCAGCGCCGTCGACGTCAAGGCGGAGATCGACGCGTCCGGGTACTTCAACGCCGCTTCGGGGGTGTTGAAGGTGGGCGACTGGGTGCTGGTCAACGCCGCCGATGGGCGCGGCATCGCCGTCGTTGCCTCGAATGCGGGCGGCGTCTTGGATGCCGCCGACCTGCTGGCGGTGGGTGCGGCGGACAGCCGCTAACCCTAGGGTCGCAGACCCTAAACGGCGGAACGGGTCGCCCCGTTCCGCCGATTCCGGAACCCCTTGCGAGAGGAGGAGATCATGGCCTTGACTGCGATTCAGGTCTGCGCGCGGGCGCTGCTTTGCATCGGCTGCGAACCGATCACCAGTTTCGAGGACGGCTCCGCCGAGGCGGACGTGGCGGGCATGCTCTATGGCGGGGTGCGCGACGCGATGCTCTCTTCCTATCCATGGAGCTTCGCCACCGCGCAGCGGGTGCTGGCCGAGGTGGCGGCGTCGCCGATCGCCGACCATGCGCACGCCTATCAACTGCCCGACGATTTCCTGCGCGCCCTGTCGGTGGGGCAGGCGGGCGCGGCGATGGGGCGCGGCGTTTCCTATCGCATCCGCGAGAGGCGGATTCACACCGACGCGGCGGAGATCGTCCTGACCTATATTTTCCGCCCCGACGAACGCGCCTGTCCGCCGTTTTTCGATCAGGCGCTGATCGTCCGTATGGCCGCCGAGTTCTGCCTGCCGCTGACCGAGAACACGGCGCGCAGCGAGCTTCAGGCGAAGTTGGCGACGGCGGAATTCCAGCGCGCCAAATCGATCGACGCGCAGCAGCAGACTCCCAACCGTTTCGAGGACTTCTCGTTGCTGGAGGCGCGGCGATGACGGCGCGCGGCGTGACCATCCAGACCAACTTCTCGGCGGGGATGCTGGACCCCTGTCTGGCGTCGCGATCCGACGTGTCCGCCTATGCCCAGGGAGGATCGGACCTGACCAACGTGCTGGGCCTGCCGCATGGCGGGGTGGCGTTGCGCGGTGGCCTGGCCCGCTTCGCCGAACTGGCCGAGGGCGGCGCGACGGCGCGTCTGCTGCGCTTTGAATTTTCCACCGATCAGGTGTACCTGCTGGTTCTGCGGCCCCTCGCCATCGACGTGTTCCTGCCCGATGGGGCCCGAACCGCCACCATCGTCACCGCCTATGCCGAGGGGGAGATCGCCGATCTGGCCTGGACGCAGAGCCTGGACACCCTGATCCTGGTGCATCCCGATCATCCCCCGGCGAAGCTGGTGCGCTCCGGTTCCCATTCCGAGTGGGTGCTGTCCGATCTCGTCCTCACCAATATCCCGACCCACGACTTCGACGGTTCGGGCAGCGGCACGGCGGAGGCGGTGTGGTCGGCGGCGCGCGGCTGGCCGCGTTCGGTGTTCCTGCACCAGGGGCGGCTGTATTTCGGCGGCTCGAAATCGCGTCCGCAAACGGTGTGGGGCAGCACCGCCAATTCCTTCTTCGATTTCACAACGACCGACGATGCCCTCGACGACGAGGCTGTGGAGCTGACCTTCGACAAAGATCGGGTGTGCGCGGTGCAACAGCTTTACGCGCTCAACGATTTCTTCGCCTTCACCACCGGCGGCCTGTTCGCGCGCACCGACGACGCGGTGATCACGCCGTCGGACTTCACCTTGCGGCGGTCCTCCGAGGTGCCGTCGGCGGCGGCACGGCCCGCCGAACTGGATGGCTCGGTGCTGTTCATTCGCGGCGCCGGGGACGGCCACGGCACCGTCTACGAGGTGGTCTTCGACTACGAGACGCAAAGCTATCGCGCCGAGGACGTGGCGTTGCTCTCCGGCCATCTGATGCGCCGTCCGGTGGACATGGCGGCGCGTCTGGGCAACGAGACCGACAGCGCCAATCACCTCTACGTAGTCAACGGCGGGGATGGCTCGGTGGCGGTGCTGAACAGCCGCAAGAGCCAGAAAATGACCGGATGGACGCTGTTGCGAACCGGCGGCGCGGTGTTGCGGGTCGCGGTAGTGGGCGGGGTGCCGTACTTCCTGGTGCGGCGCGAGATCGCGGGTTCCGTGCGGTACTTCATCGAGAAGCTGGATGCGTCGCGCCGTCTGGATTGTTCGGTTGCGCTGGTGTCGGGAACCCCGGTGACGGCGTGGAGCGGACTTTCGTACCTGGAGGGAGCGACGGTGGACCTGATCGGCGACGACGCGCCGCTGGGGCAGGCGGTGGTGGCGGACGGAATGGTGGAAACCCCCTATGCGGTCTCCGCGCTCGAGGTCGGGTTCGCCTTCGACTGGGCGGTGGAAACCATGCCGGTGGAAGCCAGCGACGGATTTACCGCCGGGGGACGCTGCCGCCTGACTTGCGCCGCGATCCGCGTGCGCGATTCCGCCGGATTGAGCGTCAACGGTCGGTCTCTTGGCGATCCGCGTCTGTCCGACGCGGCATTGGATATGGCGCCCTCCCTGGTCAGCGGCGTGCGCAAGGTGCGCTTTCTCGGCTGGAGCGGCGGCAGGCTCGGCAGCGAAGGGGCGACGGTGCGGGTGAGCGGCAGTTCGCGTCTGCCCGCGACGATTTTGTCGATTTCCACGGAAGTGGCGCAATAGCAACGGGAAGGGAGACGATCATGGGAATGGCGGCTTTGCCGGTGGCGATGATGGCGGCGTCCACGGCGGTTTCGGTGGCGGGACAGGCGAAACAGGCGTCGGCGCAGAAACAGCAGGTCGGCCTTCAGAACGCGCAGAACGCCCTGCAACTGGCCTCTCAGGAACGGAGCAGCCAGGACGCTCTTCAGAAAACTCTGGCGCGTCAGAGCGCCTGGTACGGCGCCAAGGGGGTGGACGCCGCATCCGGTTCGGCCCTCGGTCTCGCCAATGCGGCGAAAACCCAGGCCGACCGCCAGTTGTCCCTGCTTTATGCCGCCGACGACCTGGAGGAACAGCGCCGCCGCCTCGCCTCCGGAAGCGACAATACGAGACTCGGCATGTTCCAATCCCTGCTCAATCTGGGGATGTCGGCGGGGTCGCAACTCATGTCATCGGGTTGGAAGTGAAGGGCACGCCGGAGTCGCCGATTTCATCGGCGCAACCGGCGCTTTCCCACCCCCATCTTGCAGTCAATTTGAAGTGTCGAAAAGGATATGTGCTGCGCGCACTTGTTGGTGCAGCTACCGCGTAAATGCACGTAAAGATAAAAACAATGATGCGATTATCAATTATTAAAAGAGATTTGTCGGTTGTTTTGTTCTTTCCGGTGGCGAGCGCGCCATCATCGTTATTTCAAGTTGTGTTTTTTGTGTTTCGCACGTAAAGATGGCGCTTATTTCATGAGGATGCGTAATCGGCGAGGTCATGCCCGCGAAGGCAATGACGACGCCTGGGGAACAAGGGGGTTGGAAAGGGGGTGCACTATGGACGGACCCGGAACGATCGGCCCGATCTGGGGTTTCTGTCGGTTGGATGCGGTGCATCGGTCGGAAGACCTGGACGACGCGTTGGAGACTCTGCTGGACGCACTTGCCGATGCATCCGCTCCCGCCGATCCGCTGGTCCGGCTGTCGGCCTTGCTGGGGTGCGGCGTCGCGGAAATGGAACGCCGCACCGGGCTGTGCCTGTGTGACGAAGTGGCGGCGGCGCGGCTTCTTCTGATCGAGGCAGCGTTCGCCGAGCGCCTTGCGCGGACGAAAGGAACCGGCGGAGGACTGCGGCATGCCCTGGCGGTTTGCGCCGCCTTGCAGCACGAGACCCTGGGCGATGTCGTGTCCAGTGCGGCGGCTTTTGCCCTTCTGGACGACCCGAGGGGGGTGCCGTGCGGTGTCTTGACGCAGCTGTTTCTGTCGTCTCTGCCGCTGGGCGCGCGGGCCGCGCTGGCGGTGGTGCGGGCGCTGACCCTGGCGGTGCGGGAAGCACCGGAGAAGCGTTCCGCCTGTCCGATATCGGGATCGGCGCTGGCCGCCGAATAGGGAGAAACGAGCATGACCGAACATCTTCAGATTGGCGATGTTTCGCCGCGTATCCAGTATGTTGGCAACGGGTCGGTGACGGCGTTCACCTATCCCTTCCCGATCTTCGAATCCGCCGATCTTCTGGTTTACCTTGACGATGCCTTGCAAGCCGATGGTTACGATGTCTTCGGGGCAGGGGCGACGGCGGGTGGCAGCGTCGATTTTTCCGCGCCTCCGGCTTTGGGGGTGGTGGTGACGCTGTCTCGCCGAGTGCCTGAGGAACGGACCACCGACTTCCAGGAGGGCGGCGCCTTCCGTGCGGTGGTGATCAACACCGAGCTCGACCGCATCGTCTGTATGGTGCAGCAGTTGCGCGACGACCTGTCGCGTTCCGTCGCGCGGCCCGCCACATCGACCTCCGCCGCGTCGCTGGTCCTGCCCGATCCGGCGGCGGGGCGGGCGCTGAAATGGAACGCGGCGGGCGCTGAAATGGAACGCGGCGGGCGATGCGCTGGTGAACAGCGCCGTCGATCCGGATACCCTGGCCTCCTCCGCCGCCGCCGCCCAGGCGGCGCAGGCGGCGGCGGAAACCGCGCGGGGACTGGCCGAAACCGCGCGTGATACCGCGCAGGGGTCCGCCTCCGCCGCCGCGTCGGATGCCGCCGCCGTGGCCTCGGCGCTCGCCTCCCTGTCGCAGGACAAGGTGCGGGTGCTGACGGCGGATACGGTTCTGACCTCCACGGACAACGGGCAGATTTTCGCCGTCGATGCCGCCGCCGGACAGGTGGTGGTGACGCTGCCGCTCGGCGCGGCCCTCGGCGAGCCGGGCGGCGTGTCGGTGCAAAAGACCGACGACACCGCCCATCCGGTGCTGGTGCGACGGCAGGGGACGGACACCATCAACGGCGCGGCGGCGGATTACGAACTTTCCAGCCGGTTCGCCGGGGCGCGCTTCGCCATCGACGAGGACACCGACCCCGACAACTGGGTGGCGCTGCCCTTCGGCGTGGCGGTGGGGGATGCGACTCCGGTGGGTCTCTACGCCGACTTTCCCGGCTCCGCGCCGCCCGCCGGTTGGTTGATCCGCAACGGCGCGGCGGTGTCCCGCACCGTCTATCCTGATCTGTTCGCCGCCATCGGCACCACCTTCGGCGCGGGCGACGGCTCCACCACGTTCAATCTGCCGAACGACATCGGCAAAGCGATGTACGGCAGCGCCACCCCCGGATCGGCGAAGTCGGTGACCTCGGGAACCGGGGAAGTCCCCAAGTCCGAGGGGACAAACGTCGGCGATATGACGGAGTACAATGGGCTGGCCGCCGCGTTCGACGGCAACGCCAATCAGGTGCATGCCGCGTGTGCGTTGAGAAATGGGGCAACCGCCTTCGTCGGCAAATACTATTCCGGCGGAAAGGTCATCGACCGGGCGATTGTCGTGGGGTCGAACAACTACGGCTTCAACTACTATTCTGAAACCGTGACCTTGAGTTTGCGGGCTTCCAACTCCTCTCCGTCCTTCGGTGGCGGTGTGCTGCTGGCCTCCTACACGACCGTCAGTGATCAAGACCGGACGGTGACGCTGACAGGCAGCAACACGACCTCTTACGCCTATTACTGGGTGGAGATGGCGTCCGGCTACGGATCGTCGGAGATCAACTACATCGCGGAAGTGACCTTCTTCGCTGCTCCCGATCTGACGTTCTCCGGCGCTTTGCCCTGCATCAAGGCGTTCAACGCGGTCAGCAATCCGACGATGATCGAGGTCGGCGAGATCGCCGCCGACGTGGCGGGCCACGAAACCCGCATCGCGGCGCTGGAAATCGGCGGCTATCTGCGCGTGCAAGAGGAACAGCCTTCCGGCACGGGCGGCGGAACGCCCTCGACGGGCTGGCAAACCCGCGTCCTCAACGTGGTCAAGACCAACACCATCGATGGGGCCTCCCTGGCCTCCAACACGATCACGCTTCCGGCGGGCACGTACAAGATCGAGGCGTCCGCGCCGGGGTTCTCGTCCACGCATCAGCTGCGTCTCTACAACATCACGCAGTCGGCGGCGGCCTTGGTAGGCACCTCTACGCTGGCCGGGGGGATGGGATGCGGTCCTTCATAAAAGGCGTGGTCACCTTCCCGACCGCTACCCAATTGCGCCTCGACCACTATTTCGGCACCTCGAATTCCGGCGCTCTCGGCAAGCCCGCATCGTCCGGGAACGCGGAAATCTATTCCGAGGCGTTCATCGAAAAGGTGGCGTGATGGCTAAGGACAACATCACCGATTTCGGGGTGGGCGGCGCGGCGCTGACCGTGCCCCTGTGGGTGCAGCACCTGACCGAGTGGGCGCAGGTGGTGCTGGTCGTGGGGTCCGCCGCCCTGGTGCTGGTGCGCCTGTGCCGCGTTTTGCGTCAGGCGCGGCGTGACGACGAAGCGAAGGAGGGCTAGGCGGATGGATATTTTCTTGCTGAAGGGCGAACTGAAGCGCGACGAAGGCCTGCGCCTCAAGCCCTACCGCTGCACGGCGGGCCGGTTGACCATCGGCGTCGGGCGCAACCTCGACGACGTGGGAATCACCGCCGATGAGGCGGATCATTTGCTGGAGAACGATCTCGGTCGCGCCATGGCCGATCTGGACCGGGCCTTTCCCTGGTGGCGCGGCCTGTCGGAGGCGCGGCAGCGGGCGCTGGTCAACATGGCGTTCAACGTCGGGCTTTCCCGCCTGCTGGGTTTCAAGGCGATGCTGGCGGCGTTGCGCGCCGGGCGATGGGAGGAAGCCGCCGCCGAGGCCCTGGACAGCGCCTGGGCACGCCAAGTGGGGGCGCGCGCCGCGCGTATCGCGGCAACGATCCGGGAGGGCTGAAGCATGGCGTTCGGCATCGACGACGCGATCGCGGCGGGGCTGAGGATCGTCGACAAGTTCGTTCCCGATCCGCAGGCGAAAATCGCCGCGGAGGCCGACCTTCGCCGCGATTTGCAGGAGTGGAATCGCGCCCAGGCGGAAACCAACACCGCAGAGGCGCAGTCCGGCGGCTGGTTCGTCGCCGGGTGGCGTCCGTGGATCGGTTGGGTCTGCGGCGCGGCGATGGCCTATCAGTACGTGATTTCGCCGCTGGCGGTGTGGGGCGCCGCATTGGCGGGGCATCCGATTCCGATGCCGCCCCGGCTCGACGACATGCTCTGGGAACTGATGTTCGGCATGCTGGGGCTGGGCGGCCTGCGCACCTTCGAGAAAATCAAGGGGGTATCGCGGTAATGGGAAAACGAAGGACCGGATAGTTTCGTCCGGTCCTTCGGAACTTGTTTCAGGCGGCTTCCGACACGCCCTGCAACAGGCTGGCCATCATGCCGCTGCTCAGGCGGTTGGCCATGGATGCGAGGGCCGGATTGCCCGCCATCCGCTCCGCCTCGGAGACGACGCCGTCCTCGTTGGTGTCCAACGGGTCGTAGGTCTCCGTCGATCCCCCCGCAGCAGAGGCGGACGAGGTCGATGACGAACCGGACGCCGAGGTCGAAGCCTCGGTTGCCGTTTCGGCGGAATCGCCGTCCAGGATCGTCGCCAGGGCGGCGTTGAGCTCGTCTTCGCTGATGCTGCCGTCGGCGTCGGTGTCGATGCTGGCGAACAGGCTATCGGTGGAGACGGTCGCGTTCTCGGGGGGAGGCGGGGGGAGGGCGCTTTCGAATTCGCTCTCGCTGATGCCGCCATCGCCATCGGTATCCAGGCTGCTGAACAGACTGGACTGGGTGGTTTCGCTTTCCTGGGCCGCGATCAGGACGCTACCGGTTTCGGTGCTGAATTGGTCGGCGAAGCTGTCGAATTCAGCCTGGAAAATCGATCCGTCGTCATCGGTGTCCAGGGAGGCGAACAGGCTTTGAGCGGCCGAGGTTTCCGAGATCGTGTCTCCGGTCTCCTCGGTTCCGCTCGTCGTGCTGGCCTGCGCCCTCATTTGCTGCAGAAGCTGGAGCAACAGCGACTGCGTCGTTGAGTCGGAGGAACTGACGCTTGTAACCATGAAAATCTCCTCCAAGGATGCCCCCCCTGAGACGGGGGCTTCTTGAGAAGGAACGGCCGGTCGAGGGAAAGCTGTCGCGCCGGATACACTTTGATACAAAAAACCGCCGTGACGGGGGGGCTTGGCGACGGGGATTCCGTCAGCCGAACGCCTCTTCCCCGGACGCGACCGATGCCGTGCGATTCTTGTCCGTACAGCCGTCCCGTGCGGTTGGGTCGGCGCCGTCGGCCTGGCTTCGCAGCCATTCGACGAACGACACCATTCCGTCTTCGTTGCTATCCAGGGGGCTGGGGTCGTCCTCAAGCGCGGTGTCGCTTTCGCGCGTGGCGTCGGGGCCGTGGCGGCGCGGACGCGGGGCGGCGGTGCGGGCAGGGTCTCCTGCGCGTCCAGCAGCGTCTGCGCGCTCTCGGCGGAAAAACGGTCGCCGAAGCCCTCGAAGGCGCTGGCCGCGATCGGAATTTCGTCGTCGCGTCGGCTGCCCGATTTTTGCGTCTCGCCGCCGCGGCACGGCGGTTTGAAGTCGTTGCTGGTTTCCGCGATCGGCTTGACTTCGGTCACGCCGGACGCATACGCGGTATCGTCCACCACTGCTACGCCTGAGATCATCTTCTCTCTCCTCAGGTCGCGCCCTCGATCGGGAAGGCGTCGCGTTCAAGAGCAGGGAAGTCTGCCATTCCGGGCTCCCTGCGAAAGGATACGGAGGAGAGAGGCAAAGACTGGCGCGGATTTCGTGTAAGAGACGAAAAAAGGGACCGGCGGTTGCCGGTCCCTGATTCTCTTGTCCGATCCTTGGGGATCAAGCGGAATAATACATCTCGAACTCCACCGGGTGCGGGGTGTGTTCGAAGTGATAGATTTCGTCCCAGCGCAGGGCGCTGTAACCGGCGATGAAGTCGTCGGTGAAGACATCGCCCTTCTTCAGGAAGTCGCAGTCGGCTTCCAGGGAGAGCATGGCTTCGCGCAGCGATCCGCACACCGTCGGGATGCCCTTCAGCTCTTCCGGCGGCAGGTCGTAGAGATCCTTGTCCATCGGGTCGCCGGGGTGGATCTTGTTCTGGATGCCGTCCAGGCCCGCCATCATCATCGCGGTGAAGGCGAGGTACGGGTTGGCCAGCGGGTCGGGGAAGCGGATTTCGATGCGCTTGCCCTTCGGGCTGGTGGCGAACGGAATGCGGCAGGACGCCGAGCGGTTGCGCGCCGAATAGGCGAGCAACACCGGAGCCTCGAAGCCCGGAATCAGGCGCTTGTACGAGTTGGTGGTCGGGTTGGTGAAGGCGTTCAGCGCCTTGGTGTGCTTCATGATGCCGCCGATGTAGTAGAGCGCCATTTCCGACAGGTCGGCATAGCCCGAACCCGCGAACAGCGGCTTGCCGTCCTTCCACAGGGACTGGTGGCAGTGCATGCCCGAGCCGTTGTCGCCGATGATCGGCTTCGGCATGAAGGTCGCGGTCTTGCCGTAGGAGTGGGCGACCATCTGCACCACGTACTTGTAGATCTGCATCTGGTCGGCGGCGGTCAGAAGCTTTTCGAACTTGCAGCCCAGTTCGTGCTGCGAGGACGCCACTTCGTGGTGGTGCTTTTCGATCGGCAGGCCCATTTCGCCCATCACGGTCAGCATCTCGGCGCGCATATCGACGCCGGAGTCGACCGGACCGACCGGGAAGTAGCCGCCCTTGACGCGCGGACGATGGCCGGTGTTGCCCTCTTCATAGACGCGACCGGTGTTGTAGGCGCCTTCCTGGGAGTCCACCTCGTAGCTCATCTTGTTCATCTTGACGTCGAAGCGGACGTCGTCGAAGACGAAGAATTCAGCTTCCGGGCCGAAGAAGCAGGTGTCGGCGACGCCAGTGGAGGCCAGGTAGGCCAAGCCTTTCTTGGCGATGGAACGCGGGTCGCGGCCATAGGGCTGCCCCGAGGACGGCTCCAGGATGTCGCAGATCAGAACCATCTGCGGCTGGGCCGAGAACGGGTCCATCACGGCGGTGGACAGGTCGGGCATCAGCGTCATGTCGGATTCGTTGATCGACTTCCATCCGGCGATGGAGGAGCCGTCGAACATAATGCCTTCATTCAGCATGTCTTCATCGACGGTCGAGACGTGTTGCGCCGTATGGTGCCACTTGCCCCGCGGGTCGGTGAAGCGGAAGTCGACGTACTGAACGTCGTTTTCCTGGATCATCTTCAGGACGTTTTCAGCGGACATGATGCTTCCCTCGTGAAGTGCCGGTTACGCGATAATTCGGTTCGTTCGGCGGCGACCGCTCCCTGCTTTCCCGTTGCCTTGGCGGGTGCGGTGCCGCCGCGTGTTTCCAAGGCCCGAAACCGTCTGGCGTTCCTCCGCTTAGGGGGGAAGAGGCCAGGTATCCTATATGGCTTCCCTACCGGTTTCGCCAGTTCTAATTCGGATCGCCTCCTCCACCGGGGAGACGAAGATCTTGCCGTCGCCGATGCGTCCGGTCTGCGCCGCCGATTGGATCGCTTCGATCGCGCGTTCGACCTGGTCGTCATCGACCACCAACTCGACCTTCACCTTCGGCAGGAAGTCGACGACGTACTCGGCGCCGCGGTAAAGTTCGGTGTGGCCCTTCTGGCGGCCGAAGCCCTTGGCCTCGATCACCGTCATGCCTTGCAGGCCGATGTCGTGCAGGGCTTCCTTCACTTCGTCGAGTTTGAAGGGCTTGATGATGGCTTCGATCTTCTTCATGGAGATCCGGTGCTCCGGTTCGAGTGCTCCGGGGGGGAGAGGTCCGACCGATGCCCGGTCGCGAAGCGGGGCGTGGAGACCGGATCGTTCGCGGGCATGCGCTTCGGAATTGCTGAAGCACGAGCCATGCCAACCCGCCGTCCCCGACCGAACCCCCGAGGGAGAGGGGTCCGACCCGGTTCCGGATCGGAATCGGCATCGGCGATTGACCATTCTTTTAGCATGTTGCCGAAAGAATGGTCAAAGCCGGTGAACAGTTGTTGGGCAGTTCCGTCGCGGCGGGAGACGCCGCGACGGGAGACCGTCATGGACGGACGGCGTCAGGCGGCGCGCACGCCGTGCAGGAATTCCTCGACCACGGATTTCAGGCCATTCGCTTCCTGCGACAGGGATTGCGAGGCCTCCAGCATCTGACGCGACGCGGCGCCGGTTTCTCCCGCCGCCTGACTGACCCCGGCGATGGTGGAGGAAATCTCCTGGGTTCCGGCGGCGGCCTGTTGCACGTTGCGGGCTATTTCCGCGGCGGCGGCGGACTGTTCCTCCACCGCCGAGGCGATCGCCGTCGAGACGTGGGCGATCTCGTCGATGCGTCCGACGATGCTGCCGATCGCCGCGACGACGTTTCTCGTCGCTTCCTGCACCGATGTGATCTGGCCGCCGATTTCCTCGGTCGCCTTGGCGGTCTGGTTGGCCAGGGTCTTGACCTCGCCCGCGACCACCGCGAAGCCCTTGCCCGCGTCGCCCGCCCGCGCCGCTTCGATCGTTGCGTTCAACGCCAGCAGGTTGGTTTGGCTGGCGATGTCGTTGATCAGGCTGACCAACTCGCCGATCCGCGTCGATCCTTCGGCCAGCCCCTTGACCAGAACGTCGGCGCGTTTGGCCTCCTCGGTCGCGGCGTGGGAGACGTTGTTGGCGTGTTCCACCTGGCGACCGATCTCGCCGATCGAGGCGGCCAGTTCCTCGGCGGCGGAAGCCACCGTCTGCACGCTGGCCGAGGCCTCTTCGGTCGCCGCCGCCACCGCGGTCGCCTGCCGGTTGGTCTGTTCGGCGGTCGAGGACAAGCCTTGCGCCGTCGAATCCATTTCGGTGCAGGCGCTGGAAACGATTTCCAGAACCTGCGAGACCCGCTGATCGAAATTCCGGGTCAGGGTTTCGATCGCCGTCGCGCGTTTGATTTGCGCGGCGCGCGCCGCTTCCTGTTCGGCGGCCAGGCGTTCCGCCTCGATGGCGTTCCGCTTGAACACCTCGACCGCTTCGGCCATCGCGCCGACCTCGTCCTTGCGACCCCGCGCCGGGATGTCCACCGTCTTGTCTCCCTCGGCCAGACGCCGCATCGCGTCGGTCATCGCGACCACCGGATTGCCGATCCCGGACTTCAGGGCAAGCCCGGACAGCAGGGCGAGCGCCAGGACCACCGCCAGGACCGTTCCCACCGCGATCATCGCGAAGCGTTCGGTGGCATGGGCATGGTCGGCGGAGTCCTTCGCGCCCTTGCCGTTGATCTCGGCCAGTTTGCCCAGGGTGTCGGCGATGCCGCGGTTGAGTTTGCGGGGGCGTCGTTCATCGCGTCGCGCGCTTCGTCATTGCGGTTGGCGCGCGACAAATCCAGCACCTTCGCCATCTCCCGGTCATAGGTCTCCAGGGACTTGGAAACGGCCTCGTAGAGCTTGCGTTCCTCGTCCGAGGAGATCAGGGTCTCATAGACCTTGCGGGTGCCCGCCATCAGCTTGGCGTAGTGTTCGACGCGGCCCTCGAATTCCTTGATGTCGGCCTCGTCGGTGGCGAGGATGTGCATGTATTCGGCGGTGCGCCGCGCCGACATCTGGTACTGCATGCTGCGCACCGCCTCGACCGAGGGCAGCCAGTTCCTGGCCAGATCGTCGGTGGCCTTGCCCATGTCGCGCAATTGCAGGATCGATGCGCCGCCCAGGATGAAGACCAGGGCGAGAATGGCGGAAAAAATCAGAAACAGCTTCTTGCCGATGCTGAGGTTGTTCAGGGTCTGCATGACGTCACCTTGTGGCGATGGTTGGTTCCCCGCCGTTCCGGGGGCCGCCTTCATAGGTGGTGACGCCTTGGGGTAGAAACACCCCTTGTGATGTGCGCGCCATAAATGACGCTTTTTTGCCGTATTTTCCGGAAAACCGGCAAAAAAGCCCCGCCGCCCGGGCAGTGGAACGGCGGGGCTTACGAAGCGCGGGCGGGTCAGGCCGTCCGCACGCCGTTGAGGAAGTTCTCGACCACGTCCTTCAAGGACACCGCCTCGACCGACAGGGATTGGGAGGCCGCCAGCATCTGCTTCGACGCGGCGCCGGTTTCCCCCGCCGCCTCGCTGACGCCGCCGATGTTGCTGGAGACCTCTTGCGTCCCGGCGGCGGCCTGCTGCACGTTGCGGGCGATCTCGGTCGCTGCGGCGGCCTGTTCCTCCACCGCCGAGGCGATGGTCGCGTTGATCTGGCTGAGTTCGCGGATGCGTTCGACGATCTGGGCGATCGCCGTCACCACGTTCCGGGTCGATTCCTGCACCGCACTGATCTGCTGACCGATTTCCTCGGTCGCGCGCGCCGTCTGATTGGCCAGGTTCTTCACCTCGCCCGCCACCACCGCGAACCCCTTCCCCGCATCGCCGGCGCGCGCCGCCTCGATCGTCGCGTTGAGCGCCAGAAGGTTGGTCTGATTGGCGATGTCGGTGATCAGATCGACCACCTCGCCAATGCGGGCGGAGCTGTGGGCCAGTTCCTGCACGATGGCGTTGGTGCGCTCCGCCTCGTCGGCGGCGGAGCGGGCGACGGTGCTGGAGGTTTCGACCTGGCGACCGATCTCGCCGATCGAGGCGGAAAGCTCTTCCGCCGCCGTCGCCACCGTCTGCACGCTGGCCGAGGCCTGCTCGGTCGCCGCCGCCACCACCGTCGCCTGACGGGTGGTCTGTTCGGCGCTTGCCGACAGGCTCTGCGCCGTGGCATCCAGTTCGGTGCAGGCGCCGGTGACCACCCCCAGCACCTGGGAGACCTTCAGATCGAAGTCATGGGTCAGGGATTCGATCGCGGCGGCGCGGCGTTCGCGTTCGGCGCGCGCCGCTTCCTGTTCGGCGGCCAGACGCTCCGCCTCGATGGCGTTCTGCTTGAACACCTCGACCGCGTCGGCCATCGCGCCGACCTCGTCCTTGCGGCCGTGCGCCGGAATCTCCACCGTCTTGTCGCCCCCGGCCAGACGCCGCATCGCATCGGTCATCGCGATGATCGGGGTGGCGATGCCGGATTTCAGGGACAGGGCGGAGGCGATCGACAAGGCGACGGCCGTCAGCATCACGATCAGGCTGACGGTGCGGGCGCGGGAGGCCACGTCGTCCGCTTCCTCCGCCGCCTTTTCGCCCGCCGCGGCGATCAGGCCGCCCAGGTCGTTGATGGCCTGGGACAACACCAGGAACTCCTGGCGCGTCTTGCCGATCAGGACGATGGCTTCCGCGTCGCGGTTGCCGCGCGCCAGTTCGAGCAGCGGGCGCGCCGCCGCGTCATAGGCGGCGTAGCGGTCGTTGACCTCCTTGAACAGGGCCTTGCCCTTCTCGGTGGTGAGAAGCGTTCCGAGAGTCTGGCGGGCGTCGTCGAACGTCTTCGCATAGACGGCGTACTGTTTTTCCAGCGCCGCGATTTCCGCCGCTTCGGTGGTCAGAATCAGCATGTTCTCCAGGGTGCGACGCGCCGCGAGGTTGTAGCGAAGATCGCCGTTGGCCTTGATCGCGGGCATCCGGATGTCCGCCAGATCGTCGGTCGCCGCGCCCATGCGCCCGATCTCGCGCAGGGCGTTTCCGCCCATCGCGACGACGATCAGGGTCAAGGCCGCGAAAACCCCGAACAGCTTGCGACTCAATTTCAGATTGTCGAACCACCCCATGAACGTTCTCCCTCGACGTTTCCCATAGCCGACTTTCTAATAAAACACCTATAAATCAACAAGATGAAGGCAATGCTCGGGTCGCTTCAAAGTATTGTTTCGCCATTGCCGGGATGTACGGGAAAATTGCTGGCGAAAGGTTCTGTGGACATCGCGATAAAAAGGTTCTGTGGACATCGCGATAAGGGGTCGTGCAAGCTGAACGCCGCCGACTCACTCGATGCGCCAATTCTTTTCACGCGTCTCCCTGCGGGGGCATTGTCGCGTCCCTGTTCTCATAGGAGCCAACCCAGGAAATGAACCAGGACTTCGGCGTCTCCCCCCGGAAGAAGAATGGCTCAATACGCGAATGACGGTAAACGCGTTTTTCGTTATTTGCAATACGGGAATCGTTTCTTGCGCGATAATTCGAGAAAAAAGCTGGACCGCCATTGTCGCATTCATTTATGCGTTCAATGTATTTGTGGATATTCAACCGCAAGCATGATGCCGGTCGGGCCGGAGGCCACATGGCCAGGAAGCTGAAGCCGCGAACCGCATTCGCCGAACGGCTGATCGCCGCGCGCGGTGCGATGACGCGGGCCGATTTCGCGGCGACCCTGGGGCTGCCGTTGACCACGGTGGCGGGGTGGGAGCGCGGGGTGAGCTTTCCTCCGCCCGAGGCGCTGGTGCGGATTTCCGAAATCTTCCAGGTCTCGCTGGACTGGTTGATCGCGGGCCGGGCGAAGCCGTTTTCCGGTTTGCTGCCGCCGATGATCGACGAGGGGCTTCTGGCGCGGATTCAAGAGGTTCTTTACGCCACCGCCGCCGAGGAGGGGGTGGTGATGGAACCGCAGCACCATGGCCGCATCGCCGCCCGCATCTACAGCGATCTGGTGCGGGTGTTCGACACCCCGGAGGAACGGCTGACCGGTCTGCGCGCCCTGTTGCCGCAGGTGCGTCGCGACGTCTGCAAGCCTTGATCCGCATCGCCATGGACAGGCGGGCCTGGGCTTGGCAGAGTGCGGCGATCGTCGGCCTTGTCCCGGAAACGTCATGCTGAGCTATCTGCACCGCTATCACGCCGGAAATTTCGCCGACGTCCACAAGCACCTTCTGCTGTCGCGGGTGCTGCTGGCCCTGGCGCGGAAGGAAACCCCCTTCTGCGTCATCGATACCCACGCCGGGGAGGGGGGCTACGACCTCTCCAGCGTCGAGGCGGTGGCGGGAGGCGAGGCGGCGGATGGGGTGGCGCGGTTCCTTGCCCTGACCGATCCGCCGGAAATCGTCCGCGCCTATCGCGATGGGCTGGGCGGCGGCGGTTTCTATCCGGGTTCGCCGTTGCTGGCGCTGCGCCTGATGCGCCCCGCCGACCGTCTGCTGGCGGTGGAGCTGCATCCCCGCGCGCACGAGGCATTGCGCCGCGCCGTGGGACGCGATCCGCGCGCCCACTTGCACCGCCGCGACGCGATGGAGGCGCTGCTGGCGCTGGTTCCCCCACCCGAAAAGCGGGGGGTTGCGGTGATCGACCCGGCCTACGAGGTCAAGGACGAATACCGCGCGATTCCGGCGGCGGTGGCCAAGGCCTTCGCGCGCTGGCGGGGGGGCGTGTATTTCGTCTGGTATCCGCTGCTGCTCGAGGCGCGGCACGAAACCCTGCTGGCGGCTTTGGCCGACGCGGGCTTCCCCGAGGTTCTGGTCAGCGAATGGCATCGCCGCGATCCCGGCGCGGGGCGGGGGCTTTACGGTTCGGGCGTGGCGGTGGTCAATCCGCCCTGGCGCCTGGACGAGGAAGCGGCGGAAGCCTTCGGCTGTCTGGAGTCCGCCGGATTCGGCGGTTCCCACCGTTTGCGCCGGATCGGCGGCGCGGCGCAAAAGTGAAGCCCCGACCATGGGAGCGGCCGGGGCTTCTGGGCCTTGGGATGGCGGAATTCGCGGCTGACGGGAGATGAGGGGATGTCGAGGGGTGTCAGCACCGCGAACCCGATGACGGCGTCCTCGTCCTTGGCGGTCACGCCGTCAGTGAAGCGGTTCACACAAAAATCATCCTTCCGGCGGTTTTTCGGTCATGCTTTGGGCGGAACTTCACCGGCTGGACAGGCGCGGCGGGGCATGCTCTGATGCGCCCCTTCGCATCATGGCAGGGAAGGGCGCGACATGCGGCGCGGCGGCAAGATCGGTTTGGCGGTGGCGGCGGCGGGAGCCCTGGCCTTCGGCGGGTACGCCCTGGTCCTGGACCGGATGGAGGGCGGTGCCCGCGAGCGGGTCGATGCGCGCCTGGCGGAGATGGGCCTGTCCGAGGCGGTGCGTTATGAATCCCTGAAGGTCTCCCCCTTCTCTTCCGGGGTGACGCTGTCGAATCTGACTTTCACCGAGAACGGCGCGGTGGTCTGGCGGATCGACCGGGTTGAGGTCAAGGATTACGAGGAAAACCCCCAGGGACTGCCGCGCAAGGCGGCGCTCGCGGTGCGGGGAATTCGCCTGGCCTTCGCTCAGTGGGAGAAGGACTGCGCCGCGACCGGGGCTTCTTGCGCCTATGCCGCGAACGCCGACGAACTGCGCGCCCAGGGCATCGACGAGATGGTGGTGGACGCCGATGCCTCGTACGCCATGGACGACGCGGCGAAGCGGTTCCGGGTGGCGGGCGCGGTGACCCTGCACGGCTTCGTCTCCTTCGGGCTGACCGCGACGGTGGGCGGCCTGGACAGCGCAACCCTGCGCGACGTCGCCCGGTGGGCGGAGGAAGCGACGCAGGCCGGGGTGCCGCCGGTCGTTGCCGCCGCGGCGTTCGGCGCGACCGCGGGCAAGGCGATCGATCGGGTGGATATCGGCGGTCTCGGCTTCGCGATGACCGACCTCGGCGCGGTGCGCCGCCGCATCGAATTCCAGGCGAAGGAAAACGGCGACCGCCGCCCGGTCGGCGACATCCTGCGCGAGCAGGTGGACGAGGTGCAGGCGGAGATTCGTGACGGCGCGCTGCCTTGGATGGAGCCCGCCTTCGTCGAGGCGATGGCGGGGGCGGTGGAGGCCTTCGCCTTTTCCGGCAAGCCCTATCGCATCACCTCGGGCGAGGCGGCGCCGGTGGTGCTGGTCCGGCGCGGCGACCGGGGACTGGAAGCGGGGCCGGAATTGGCCGACCCCGCCCGTCTGTTCCGCGCGCTGGCGCCGAAGGTGGACAACCGGCCGCTGTGAGCCTGCCTAAACCGCTTCCAGAGCGGCGGTGAGCAGCGTCCAGAAATTGCCGACGCTCGCCACCTCCACCCGTTCGTCGGGGGAATGGGGGTTGCGGATGTTCGGCCCGATCGAGACCATCTCCCAATTCGGATAGGTCGCCCCCAGGATGGCGCATTCCAGGCCCGCGTGGACGCTGTCCACGGCGGGGGCCGTGCCGGTGCGTTGCCGGTAAAGGTCGCTCAAGAGGGCGAGGATGCGCGCCTTCGGGTCCGGCTTCCAGCCGGGGTAGGGCTCGCCGAGGCGGGTTTCCCCGCCCGCCAGGGCGAAAAGGTCGGCGATCCGCGCCACCAGGGCGTCGCGGGCGGTATCGACGCTGCTGCGCACCATGCAGACGATGCGCACGCCGGACTCCTCGGTGGCGATGACGCCGATGTTGCTGGAGGTCTCGGGCACGCCGGGCAGGGTGTCGCTCAGCCGCGCGATGCCGTCGACGCAGGCGGACAGGGCGCGCAGCGGCGGCGTCGCGTCGGCGAATCCGTCGGCGGGGGCTTTCGCCGCCTCGACGGCGATCGACAGTCCGGGGTCGGCGAAGGCCAGTTCCGCCGTCATCTCCGCCGTCGCGGCGACGATCGCGGCGCGGGCGGCGGCTTCCTCGCCGGGGGAGAGGACGATCAGGGCTTCCGTCTCGCGCGGGATGGCGTTGCGCGTGGTGCCGCCGGAAATCGACGCCAGACGCAGCGACGGCGCGGCGGTGGCGGCGCGCAAAGCCCGCGCCAGGATGCGGATGGCGTTGCCGTGGCCTTTGTGGATATCCAGCCCGGAATGTCCGCCCTTCAGGCCGCGCGCCGCGACCCTCAGGCCGAGCGATCCGGACGGAACGGCGGCGCGGGGCAGGGGCAGGGTGGCGGTGACGTCGCGGCCTCCGGCGCAGCCGATGGTGATGCGTCCGTCGTCTTCGCTGTCGAGGTTGAGCAGAATGGATCCTTTGAGTGCGCCGGGGGCGACCGCCCGCGCGCCGTTCAGGCCGATTTCCTCTTCCACCGTGAACAGGAATTCCAGCGGGCCGTGGGCCACCGCCTTGTCCTCGATCAGCGCCAGCATCGCCGCCGCGCCGATGCCGTTGTCGGCGCCGAGAGTGGTGCCGGTGGCGACCACCCAGCCGTTTTCGACGCGCGGGCGGATCGGATCGACGGCGAAGTCGTGAAGGGTTCCGGCGTTGGCCTGGGGCACCATGTCGACATGCGCTTGCAGAATCACCCCGGGGCGGGTCTCCTTGCCCGGAGTCGCGGGTTTGCGGACGATCAGGTTGCCCTTGGCGTCGATCTCGGCGGGAAGGCCCCTGGCTGCCGCGCGGTCGCGCAGGAAGGCGATGATCGCGGTCTCGTGCCGCGAGGGGTGCGGAATCGCGCAAAGGTCGGCGAAGGCGCGCCACAGGGCGGCGGGGGCAAGGTCGGCAAGCGGCGAGGACGACACGGGGGATCTCCGATGGGACAGGGAAACACCCTACGTAGGATGCCGGTTTCCGCCGGGCAAGACGAAAATGCCGAGCCGCGATCAGCGGTCCGCCCTGCGGTCCTTCCACTTTTCGACCGCCAGGGGCAACAGTTCCACCGCCAGAACGCCGCAAAGGATCAGGGCGCAGCCCTGCAATTCCAGAAGGCTTAGGGACTGCCCCAGCAGGATCACCCCGGCGATCGCGGCGAAGACCGTCTCGCCGCTCAGGATGATCGAAGCGTCGGCGGCGGGGGTGTGGCGCTGCCCCACCACCTGCAAGGTGAAGCCGGTGCCCACCGACAGGATGCCGGAGAACGCCAGCATCGGCCATGCGCCCGCCACCGCGCTCCAGGAAAGGGTCTCGGTGGATAGCCCCCAGGCCATGCCGACCGCGCCGCACACCGCGAATTGCGCGCAGGAGATGACGAACGGCGCGCCGACGCGGGCGGTCATCGCGCCGATCAGAAGAATGTGGGTCGCCCAGAACAGGCTGCCCGCGATCACCCAGACGTCGCCTTCGCGCATCGTGTCCAGCGCGCCGCCCGCCATCAGGTACGCGCCGCCCAGGCAGGCGGCGGCGGCGGGCCAGATCGCCGGGTGGGGAACCTGGCGCAGCACCAGGAAGGCGAGAAGCGGCGTCAGCGGTACGTAAAGCGCGGTGAGGAACCCGGCGTTGGCGACCGAGGTTCCGGCGATGCCGATTTGCTGCAACAGCGCGGCGAGGAACAGCACGCAGCCGGTCAGCGTCAGCCAGGGCAGGGAGGACGGGGCCAGGGTCCAGGCCTCGTCGCGGCGTTTCGTCCTGGCCTCGCGCAGGGCGAAGGGCAGCACCACCGCCGCGCCCATCAGGAAGCGCAGCCCGGTGAACAGGGTGGGGCCGATGTGCTGCATCGCCATCTGCTGGATGGAGAACGTCACCCCCCAGATCAGGGAGGCGGTGAGCAGCAGAAGATTGGCGTGCAGGCGGCGCATGGGGAAATCCGGCGGGGAAGGGACGCGACAGTGGTGTGTATACCGCGACGGCGCGGCCATCAAGCCGGGATGAAAACGCCGATTGTCAGGGTCCAATAAACTGTTGTGACAAGGTGTGGAGCGTTTTAAGGTTCCGCCTCGGACAACGAGGAATCCCCCGCCGATGAGTGAACTTGCCTTCGACCCCGCCGCTTCCGCCGTGCTTGAGGTGGAGAACATCCACAAACGCTTCGGCGGCAACGAAGTCCTGAAGGGCGTGTCGGTCAGCGCGAAATGCGGCGACGTAATTTCGATTCTGGGGTCCAGCGGTTCGGGGAAAAGCACCTTCCTGCGCTGCATCAACTATCTGGAAACCCCCGACCACGGACGCGTCCTGCTGCGCGGCGAGGAAATCCGCACCAAGCCCGCGAAGGGCGGCGGCCTGGTTCCCGCCGACCAGAGGCAACTGGCGCGCCTGCGCGCCCGCATCGGCTTCGTCTTCCAGTCGTTCAATTTGTGGCCGCACCTGACGGTTCTGCAAAACGTCATCGAAGCGCCGATCCAGGTGTCCAAAATCGGCCGCAAGGCGGCGATCGAGCGCGCCGAGGCGATGCTGACCCGCGTCGGGTTGGCCGACCACATGGGGCATTATCCGGCGCACCTGTCGGGGGGGCAGCAGCAGCGCGCCGCGATCGCCCGCACCCTGGTGATGGAGCCGGAAGTGATTCTGTTCGACGAGCCGACCTCGGCGCTCGACCCCGAACTGGTGAGCGAGGTGCTGTCGGTGATCCGCTCGCTGGCCGAGGAAGGCCGCACCATGATGATCGTCACCCACGAAATGGGCTTCGCCCGCGAGGTGTCGAACTGGATCATGTTCCTGCACGAGGGCAAGGTCGAGGAGCAGGGAACCCCGGACAAGGTCTTCAATCGCGCGGAATCCGACCGCGTGCGCCAGTTCATGGCAAGTCACGTTCACTGAAACCGAAACAATCGGACAGAACAGGAGACGAGGATGAAGTTCAGCAAACTGGTCAAGGGCGCGGCGCTGGCCGCGATGGCGATGGTCGGCCTGTCCGCCGCGAGCGCGGACGCCGCCGAAAAGCTTCGCATCGGCATCGAAGGCGACTACGCGCCGTTCAACACCGTCGACAGCAAGGGCAACCTGGGCGGGTTCGATTACGATATCGCCCAGGCGCTGTGCGCCAAGATCAAGGCCGAGTGCAGCTTCGTCAAGCAGGACTGGGACGGCATGATTCCGGCGCTGAACAAGCGCAAGTTCGACGCCATCGTCTCCTCCATGTCGATCACCGAGGAACGCCTGAAGGCGGTGGACTTCACCGAGCGCTATTACACCAACAAGCTCCAGTTCATCGGCAAGAAGGGGGTTCCCCTCGACGTCACCGCCGAAGGCCTGAAGGGCAAGACCGTCGGCGCGCAGCGCGCCACGATCAGCGGCCAGTGGCTGGAAAAGAACCGTCCCGCCGCCGACGTCAAGCTCTATGATGCCCAGGGCAACGCCTATCTCGATCTCGCCTCGGGCCGCTTGACCGCGATTCTGGCGGACGCCTTCGTCAACTACGACTGGCTGCAATCCGACGCGGGCAAGGGCTTCGAGTTCAAGGGCGAGCCGGTGTTCGACGGCGACTTCATCGGCATCGCGCTGCGCAAGGGCGACGACAAGCTGCGCACCCGGCTGAACGCCGCGATCAAGGAAATCGTCGCCGACGGCACCTATGCCAAGATCAACGCCAAGTACTTCCCCTTCCCGATCTACTGATCCGTCCGCGCTCCGGCGGGGCCAACCAGCCCCGCCGGACGTCCATTCAGGTATTTCATGTTCGATCTGCACGGCTTCGGCGAACAGCTTCTGGCGGGAACCTGCGTGACCCTGCAACTCGCCCTGTCCTCCCTGATTCTGGGGCTGGTTCTGGGGTTGGCGGGGGCTGCCGCCAAGGTGTCCGAGTTCGCCGTCCTGCGCGCCATCGGCAACGGCTATTCCACCATGGTGCGCGGCCTGCCCGAGTTCCTGGTGGTGCTGACCTTCTATTTCGGCGCCACCGACGCGCTGATGGCGGTGGCCTCGCGCTTCGGTCACGACGACTATATCGAGGTCAGCGCGTTCGCCGCGGGCACCACCGCCCTGGGCTTCATCTTCGGCGCCTATGCCTCGGAATTGTTTCGCGGCGCGATCATCGCCATTCCCCCCGGCCAGGCCGAGGCGGCGCGCGCCCTGGGAATGAACCGGCGGCAGACCTTTTTCCGCATCACCCTGCCGCAGGTCTGGCGCATCGCCCTGCCCGGACTGGGCAATCTGTTCATGATTCTGATGAAGGACACCGCCCTGGTCTCGGTGGTCGGGCTGGAGGAGTTGATGCGCGTCACCGCGTTGGCGGTGGGGCGGACCAAGGAACCCTTCACCTTCTATTTCGCGGCGGCGGTGATCTATCTGGTGCTGACGTCGTTCGCCTCGTTCGCCCTGCGGCGGATGGAACAACGCGCCAGCCTCGGCGTGCGGGAGCTTGCCTGATGCAGTGGGACGTCGTTCTCGCCATGATCCCCCAGCTTGCCCGGGGGGCGGTGCTGGCCCTGAACCTGCTGCTGCTGTCCGGCGCCATCGGGCTTTGCTTGGCGGTGCCGCTGGCGCTGGCGCGGGTGTCGCGGCGGCGTTGGCTGGCCCTGCTGCCGCGCGTCTATGTGTTCTTTTTTCGCGGTACGCCGCTGCTGGTGCAGTTGTTTCTGGTCTATTACGGCCTCGGCCAGTTCGAGGCGGTGCGGCAAAGCTTCCTCTGGCCGGTGCTGTTCGACGCCTATTGGTGCGCGGTCTTGACCTTCTCGATGCATACCGCCGCCTATATCACCGAGATCCTGCGCGGCGCGATCCAGGCGGTGCCGGTGGGCGAGGTGGAGGCGGCGCGCGCCATCGGCATGAACGCCCGCCAGGTCTATGCCCGCATCGTGCTGCCGCGTGCCTTCCGCATCGCGCTGCCCGCCTATGGCAACGAACTGATCCTGATGCTGAAGGCCAGCGCCCTGGCCAGCACCATCACCCTTCTCGACCTGACCGGTACGGCGCGTACCCTCTATGCCAAGAACTACCTGCCGGTGGAAAGCTTCGTCACCGCCGGGGCGTTCTATCTGGTCATCACCTACGCGCTGACCCATCTGATCCGCTTCCTGGAAAAGCGCCTGCATCCCGACCGCAAGGAGCCGGTGGTGATCGTCGGCTGAGAGGAAAGCCAAAACTTTGCGAGGGGTTTTGAACCCCTTGCGCACCCCATTCCTTAAGTTTTTGCGCGCGGCGCGATAGAGCCATCGCTTCCACATGCAGGCCGATTGCCGCTACGCGGCGAAAAACAAACAAATGGGAAGTCCGGAGGGTATTGGAACCCCGGTCCTCGTAGAGGACAAATCGCCCCGGTGGGGCGATTTGAGGGTGGAAATCCCCCGGAGGGAAGGCCCTCCGCGATGTTTTTGTTTTAGGCTATCGCAATGCGCGATTTCCACTCGACCGCCGAGACCATTCCCGCCGCGCCCGGCGCCTATGTGTTGCGGGTGGACCTGGAGGTTCCGGCGGCGGGGCTGCCGCCCGGGCGTTATCTGTATTGCGGCAGCGCCAAAGGGCCGGGCGGCCTGCGGGCGCGGCTGGCCCGCCACCTGCGCACCGGCAAATCCATCCGCTGGCATATCGACCGCCTGACCGAGGCGGGGCGCGCGGCGGGGGCCCGGGTCTTCCCCGGCGGCGACGAATGCGATCTGGCGGCAAGCTTGGCGGCGCGCGGCTTCCCCACGCCGATTCCCGGTTTCGGCAGCAGCGATTGCGCGCGTTGCGTCAGCCACCTGTTTTCCTGGCCGGACGGCGCGGTTCTTCCCTGGGCGGAGTGAAGGAAAGGCTCAGGCGGCGGAAGCGGTCGGGGCGGTCGAGGCGGACTGAGTCTGGCCCGCGAGCCATTCGTAGTACGACACCTTGCCGTCCTTGTTGGTGTCCAGCGGGTCGAAAACATAGGTTTGGTCGGTCTGCGTCGCGGTCGCCTCTTCCTGCGCGCCGAGAAGGGTGTTGGCGGTGTCGCTGGCGAAGCGGTCGCCCAATCCATCGGACCAGACGCGGCTGTCGTCCTCGTCCGTCTCGAAGGGCCGGGCGGCATTTTCTTGCGAGGAGGCCTGGCCGATCCGCGCCGCCCGCGTGGCGGTCTCGGCACGCGCCAACCCCGCCGCCTGCGACAGCAGGCTGCTGGTGGAACCGTTCACATAGGAAACGCTCAGGTCCATCGCCGCCTATCCTCCGCGCGCCGGGAAACTCGGACCTATCTGAAACCAGAGTATACCACATTTTCGGTGGTTTTGTCTCCTGGGTTGTATCGACCCGTTCCGTCGCCAGATTCGCGTTTCCTTGACGAGAGACCCGCTCCCCCGGACAATCGGCAGACGATGCCTTGCGCGGTTGTGGGGGAGGGTTTGCGATGTTCCGATCCTGTACACGCCGTGATGTTCTGAGCGGCCTTCTGGCGGCCTCGCTCGCCGGGGTATCGGGAGCCGTCCGGGCGGAAACCGCTCCGTTCGTGCCGCGGCGCGGCCTGATCATCCTGGTCGACTTCCCCGGTCTGGGGCGACCGATTTCCGCCGACTTCGCGAAGGAACGCCTTGGTCTGCTCGATGGCTACGTGCGCGCGATGTCGTATGGCGCGGTGGGGCTGGAGCACCGCTTCTCCGGCTGGCACACGCTGTCCGAGGACATCGGCAAGTTCGCCATCTCCCCGGTCAACCTGGAGGTGGACAAGTCCCGCGTGATGCGTCTGGTGCAGGAGGCGGTGGACGCCGCCGAGACCGAGGATTTCTCCCGCTTCGACCACGTGGCGATCTTCATGCGCGCCTATTTCCGCGATTACGGCATGGTCGGGCTGTGCGGTTATCCCGGCATGCTGGGGTGGCGCACCGATATCGGCCTCAAGTCCCGCCGGGGGCAGCCGGTTCCCGGCGGCGTGGCGATCTTCACCGCTTCGGCGCATCTGGGCACTCTGTTCCACGACTGCGCCCACGTCTGGGGCGGGGTGCGGGGCGGCAAGCGGGTGGTGCCCTGCCTCTACGATCACGACATCCAGGCCCGCCATCCGACCATCGATACCGGCTGGCAGGAGGCCCTGATCAACATGGGCTATTGGGATCCGATGTCGTGCCACAGCCGCGAACGCAGTCTGCCGCCGCCCGGAATCTCGTCGTGGACCAAGCTGCGCCTGGGCTGGCTGCCGTTGCGGAAGGTGCATTCCGTCGAAGCCGGCCGCAGCGAGGAGATTCTTCTCGGCCCGCTGGAAGATGGAAATGCGGAGACCCTGGCGGTGCGGATACCCTTCACCCCGACGCGCTCTATGCTGATCGAGAACCGCCAGCCGATCGGACGCTTCGACGCGGCGCTGCCCGGCCACGGCGTGCTGATCATGCGCTGCGACGACGAGGTGGCGGAATGCCGTCATGGCCGCGCCCCGGTGAAGCTGATCGACGCCGACCCGAAGCGGAAATACCTGGATGGAGCGGCTTTCTCCATCCCTGGGCGGGAGTCCTATACCGACCCGGCGACCGGGGTGGAGATCAGGCTGCTGGAAAAGGTGGGATTCGCCTATCGCATCCGGGTGACCCGTCCGGCGGCATCCTGATTTCCGCCAAAGACGCCCCCCGGGAAAGAGCGGGCCGTCGTCGGCGCCGTCCAGAAAGGAAACGCTCAACGCCATGGCCGCCGTCCCTAACGTCTTGGGATTGACCGACTTTGGTCGGGAAACAACCATGGAACTATTCTGGCATCTTGTTTCGGTCTTGTCCGCTTCGCCGTGCGGGCGGATGGGGCTGCTTCGACCGGGGGCATCGGTTCGCCGATCCCAATAATCGTCGAATACAGATCGTTGGGTCTTGCGGTATTGCTCCGTCGAGAACGTACTTTTTCCTGGCGTCGATGGGGAGATACAGCCGAACGCCGTCTTTGTGTCGGAAAAGCGACAAGAATGATTGACGCGGACGGGAGAGTCCGGTATCATTAGGTTACGTTATAACATAGAGCATAACCAAGCATCGCAATGGCGGCGAAGTAGCCGACAAGCGCGAAGGTGTCAACCTTCGTCGTGCTTTCCGTCGAAGACATTGCGTTTTCCCGAGGAGAGGTACGTTGAAAACCATCGGTACCGTCGCATGCGTGGCGGGATGTTTCGCGTTGAGCGTTTCCAGCGAGGCGTTGGCGCGTAAGGACAATATTCTCGACGTCGTGTGCCCGTGGGAGATTGGCAGTTCCGACGCCACCAAATCCGGGCATGTGTTCCGCTGGATGTCGATTTCCGAAACCCTGGTCGGCGTCGAGCCGGACGGTTCGATGAAACCCTTGCTGGCCACCGCGTGGTCGGTCGATGACAGCCGTCTGGTCTGGCGGTTCAAGATTCGCGAGGGCGTGAAGTTCCACAACGGCAAGCCGCTGACGCCCGAGGCGGCGGCCTTCAGCCTCAATGCCGCGCGCAGCAAGCCCGGCGTTCTGGCGAAGTCGCCGATCAAGGAAATTTCCGCCGAGGGAGGCGACTTGGTGGTGCGGCTGAGCGAGCCGTATTCGACCCTGCCGTCTTTGTTCACCCATGCCTCGTCGCAAATTCTCGAAGCCGAGTCCTACGATGCCGACAAGAACACGGTAAAGGTGATCGGCACCGGGCCGTTCGCGATTACCCTGCTGCAAACGCCGCAGCGTCTCGCGGGGAAGAGGTTCGCCGACTATTGGGGGCCGAAGCCCGCCGCCGAGGGGGTGACCTATCTTGCCGCGCCGCGCAGCGAGACGCGCACCCTGATGGTGCAGAGCGGCGACGCGGACCTTGCCTTCAACATGGATGCGGCGAGCCTGAAGCACCTGGAGATGACCGCGAACGTCAAGGGGTTCGCGATTCCCGTCGCGCGCAGCGTCACCATGAAGCTGAACGCCGCTCATCCGGGGCTGGATTCGGCGCGCGGCCGCAATGCCGTCAACGCGGCGATCGATCGCCAGGGCATCGCGGCGAGCATCCTGCGCGAACCCAAATCCCTTGCCAACCAGCAGTTCTCGCCGATGTTCGGCGACTGGTTCATCGAGGGGATGCCGCAGTTCCGCTACGACCCGAAATTCACCCGCTCCGAGTTCGAGGCGATGGGCTGGAAGGCAGGTTCCGACGGCTATCTGGCCAAGGACGGCAAGCGCCTGTCGCTGGTCCTGACCACTTTCTCCGACCGGCCCGAATTGCCGTTGATCGCCACCAGCATTCAGGAATCCCTGCGTCAGGCGGGAGTCGAGGTGAAGGTTTCGGTCAACAATTCGTCGGCGATTCCCGCCGGGCATCATGACGGTTCCCTCGACATGGGGCTGTTGGCCCGCAACTATGGCGTGGTGCGTGATCCGTTCGTGGTGGTGACCGAGGACTTCCGCTCCGGCGGCGGCGATTGGGGCGCGATGAACTGGGGCAACGCCGAACTCGACGATCTGCTCGCCAAGATGAAGGTCTCCGACGGCGGTGCGCAGTACAAGGTGCTGTCGCAGCGGGCGGCCCGCATCATCCATGACGAGATGCCGGTGATTCCGGTGGCGTGGCACGTTCAGACCGTCGCCGTCAGCAAAGACCTTAAGAATTTCGCTCTGGACCCCTTCCAGTTGACCTGGAACCTGGAGAAGGTGACATGGGCAAAATGATCCGCGCGGTGCTGTTGCCGCGCGCGCTCCAGGCGGCGATGGTCGCCTGGACGGTCGGTACGCTGACCTTCGTTCTGACCCGGACCCTTCCGGGCGACATGGCGTACCGCATCGCCGCCGGATGCTATGGCTATGACAATGTCGATGCGGCGGCGGCTGCGGCGGTGCGCCATGAACTCGGCCTCGATCGGCCGCCGCTCATGGCCTATCTGTCGTGGCTGTGGGATCTTCTGACTTTCGATCTCGGTCGCGACATGGTCAGCAACGAACCGGTGTGGGCCGAGGTTTCGCATCAGGTCGGTCATTCGCTGATTCTTGCGGTGGTGGCGGTTGCCTTCGCGCTTCTGCTTGGCCCGGTTCTCGGCGTGGTCGCCGGGTTGCGGCGGGGCGGGGCGGTGGATCACGCCTCTCTGGCGCTCTCCACGGCGTTGCGTTCGGTGCCGCCGTTCATCCTCGGCATCGGCCTGATCATCGTCGTTGCGGTGGAACTGCGCTGGTTGCCCGCCGCCGGACATTCGGGGTTCGCCCACGCGATTCTTCCCGGACTTTCCCTCGCCCTCGGTCTCGCCGCGGTTTCCAGCCGCGTCACCCGCAACGCGGTGGTGGCGGTGGCGTGCTCGCCGTTTTTCGCCTTCGCCCGCACCAAGGGCCTGGACGAAGCCACCGCCTTCCGCCGTCACGGCATGCGCAACGTCTCGGTTCCGGTGGTCGCGTATTTCGGCGTGCAGTTGATCTATCTGATCGAAGGCGTGGTGGTGGTCGAATCCCTGTTCGCGTGGCCGGGAATCGGTCATGCGCTGGTTCACGCCATCGTCGCCCGCAACGTGCCGATGATCCAGGGCACGGCGCTGGTCATGGGGCTGATGTTCGTCCTTCTGAACGCCGTCGTGGTTTTTTCCTGCCTGGTGCCGGTGCTGCACGGCGGCGACATCGCCTCGCAGAACCTGATGAGGACGCTTGCCGCCTCCAGCGCGGCGGAGCCGTTCGGCACCGATCACCTTGGCCGGTCGATGATCGTGCGCCTTGCCGCAGCGGTGCGGTTGTCGCTCGGTCTTGCCTTTCTCAGCGTGATGAGCGCGGTGCTGCCGGGAATGGTCGTCGGCATTGTTTCCGGTTGGTACGGCGGCATCGTCGATCGGGCGTTCGTGATGATTGCCGACAGCGTGCTCGCGTTGCCGGGTTTGCTGCTGGTGCTGATTCTTTCGGCGATCGCGCCGGGGAACTTCTGGGCGCTCTATGTCGGCATTTCGCTGGTGCTGTGGATCGAATACTACCGCGTCGTCCGGGCCTACACCCAGACCATCGTGCGCTCGCCCGAGATCCAGTCGTCGCGACTGCTCGGTTTCGGCATGTGGTACTGCGTCCGCCGTCACATTCTGCCCGAGGTCGTGCCGGTGGTGGCGACGATGGGCGCCTTCGGCGCGGCCAGCGCGATCATGGCGATTTCCGCCCTTGGCTTCGTCAATGTCGGAGTCCGCCCGCCCACGGCGGAGTTGGGCCTGATGATGACCGAGCTGTTCCCGTACTTCGACGAGGCGCCGCTGATCATGCTGCAACCGATCGGCGTGGTGTTTCTGCTGGTGCTGAGCCTTAACCTGATCGCCGGGAGCGACCCCAAATGACCCGCCTTGCAACCAAGATTAGGCCCGAGATCGATCTTGACCAACCGGTGATCCGCGTCCGCGACCTTGCGATCGCCGCCGGGGACGACATCGTCCAGCAGGTGTCGTTCGACGTTCATGCGGGGGTGCCGTTCACCATTCTCGGGTCGAGCGGCTCGGGCAAGAGTCTGCTGTCGCAGGCGATCATGGGCAATCTGCCGGAGGGCCTGACCGCGACCGGCAGCGTCGAGATCGATGGCGTCAACCTGTTGGCGCTGCCCCGCAAGCAGCGCGAGGCGTTGTGGGGGCGGACGATTTCGCTGTTGCCGCAGGAACCCTGGCACGCCCTCGATCCCACGATGGTGGCGCTGCCGCAGGTGTCCGAGGCCTACCGGTACATCCGGGGTCTTTCCGATGCCGAAAGCGCGGCGCGCGCCGATGCCGATCTGGCCGCCCTCGGCCTTCCGCCGGAAACGGCGGGCAAGTTGCCGATGCAGCTTTCGGGCGGCATGGCGCAACGGGTGGTGTTCGCCGCCGCGCACGCGGGCGGCGCGCCGATCGTGATCGTCGATGAACCGACGAAGGGCCTCGACGCCTCGCGCCGCGACGATGTGGTCGCCCTGCTGAAACATGCGGTGGAGGCGGGGGCGTTCTCTTGACCATTACCCATGATATCGCGGTGGCGCGGCAACTCGGCGGCTATGTGATGGTGATGCGCGCCGGAGAGTTGCAGGAGGAGGGCGAGGCCGACGCGCTTTTGGCCGACCCGAAGGGCGACTATACCCGTCGGCTGGTCGCCGCCGATCCGGAAAACTGGCCGGTGGCGGCGCGGGCCGCGCTGGCGGCGGATGCCCCCGAGGTGCTGCGCGCGGAAGGGGTGGCGGTGATTCGCGGCGGCAAGCGGCTGGTCTCCGACCTCGACCTCGTCGTTCGGGCGGGCGAAATCGTCGGCGTCACCGGTGACAGCGGCTGCGGCAAGTCGTCGCTCGGGGATACCTTGCTCGGTTTGCTCAAACCCGGCGCGGGTACGGTGACGCGTGCGCCCGGGATCGCGCCGCACCGTTTCCTCAAGCTCTATCAGGATCCGCCGACGGCGTTCTCGCGTCACTGGCCGATGCGCGTGCTGCTGGAAGACGTGGTGAAGCTGCATCGCCTGGATGCCGCGCGCATCCCGCCGTTGATGGAGCGGTTGCATCTTTTGCCCGAACTGCTGGACCGGGATTCCCGCAGCATCTCGGGCGGCGAGTTGCAGCGCTTTTCGATCCTGCGTGCGCTGTTGCTCGACCCGGTGTTTATCTTCGCCGACGAGCCGACGTCGCGTCTGGATCCGATCACCCAGCGAGAGATCGTCGAACTGCTGGTCGGCGTGGCGCGTGAGCGGCGCTGCGCGCTGCTGCTGGTGAGTCATGACATGGCGTTGATCGACCACGTCTGCGATCGCCGCATCGCTCTTTAGTTGCCGCTTGGTTGGGTGTGGGTTCGACGATCCCAGCCTTCCGACGAATTTATAGGTCAATCATTGTTCAAGAAGGTGAGAAATGAGGCGTATCGTACTGTGTTCCACGGTTCTGGCTTCCGGGTGTCTCTTTTCCGTCGCAGCCCAGGCCGCCGATCCGATCCAGATCAAACTCGGCGGTTATATGGAGTACTGGGTGGCGGGAGCCAGCCAGGGCAGCGATTTCGGTTCTCCGGTGAATAATTTCGATATCCAGGGCGATTCCCAGATCTACTTCTCGGGCAAGACCATCCTCGATAACGGCGTGGAGGTCGGCACGCGGGCGCAGATCAGTTCCGGCTCCGACTACAACGACCCCTTCGTGCAGCGCTCCTACATGTGGATGAGCGGCAATTACGGCAAGGCGATCGTCGGCAAGTATCGCGACGTGGTCTGGCTGACCCACAACTTTGCGCCGGAAGCTTCGCACCTCGATGCCGGGCTGGGCGGCTCCGACTTCTACCAGATTCTTCCGGTCAGCTCCGGGAAAGGGGTAAGGGCGCTCGATCCGAACCAGAAGCCGACGAACTATGCCAACAAGATCCTGTACTTGACGCCGAAGGCTTATGGCTTCCAGTTCGGTACGTCGTTCACGCCATCGAACAATACTTCGGGCGATGACGCCAGTGCGACGTCCGAAACCGTCGTCCAGGACGCCGATTTCGATCAGGCCTGGGCCTGGGCGCTCTCCTATGCTGGAAATCTGGCGGGCGTCGGCGTCAACGCCGCCGTCGGCTATGACTTCATCAACGGTCGTCAGGACGGCGTCATCAAGAAGGGGGGGACGTTCACAACATCCAGGCCAGCGCCCTGCTTTCCTATCAGGGGTATTCGCTTGGCGGGTCGTTCAACCGCATGGCCGCGCCGCAGGACAGTTTCTATTACGACAAAAACGGTCGCGCCTGGGAAATCGGCGTCGGTTACGCCGAAGGGCCGTATGCGGTGTCTCTTGCCTATGTCAATTCTTCGACTCGTGGCGTCGATATGTCCAACACCACCCTTCCCAATCTGACGGGGACGCGCGACACGGTCGATTTCTATCGCATGGGCGCGCGCTATACCCTGGGGCCGGGCGTCGATCTGTGGGGTGCGCTGGCTTACCTCAATGCCGAATCCCACACCGGGAAAAAGGCGGACGGTAACGAAGGCGCGATCGGCGGCGTCGTCGGTTTGCGTCTGGATTTCTGACGATTGGGTGAATTCGGGGGAGGAACTCCTCCCCCGGCGCCCGTGCGACGGGCGACCGAACCGCAAGGAGGAAGTCATGTTTCGGTTTCGTGGATGCAGGCGGGTCGCCTGCGCTGCGGCGTTGGCGGCGCTGCTGTATCCGGGGGCTGCGTTCGCCCATAAGGTGATCCATCGCTTGTCGGTCGAGGGCGACGCGGTGGTCGGACGGATCGGTTATTTCAACGCCGGATGGGCGGCGGACGCGCCGGTGCAAGTGAAGGACGATGAAGGGCGGGTGTTGTTTGAAACCCGCACCGATGCGGATGGCCATTTTCGTTTCGTGCCGACGGCAACCACCGCGCATAACATTCACGCCAATCTTGGCGCGGGACATGTGCTCGATGCGCGTATCGAGGCCACGGATCTGCCTCCGGGCGTCGCGGCGAAGGAAGCTCCGATCGACGCTCCTCCAAAGCCGCGTTCGTTCTGGGAGCGCCTGACCGGCAAGTAACCGCTTTTGATGCCGAGGAAACCAAGAAAAAGCCGATCGTTTCCGATCGGCTTTTTCTTGGTTCGCGATGGTGGGCGCGACAGGGATTGAACCTGTGACCCCTGCCGTGTGAAGGCAGTCTCAAGCCGTTGGCAGCAATATATTTTTCAATATATTCAACGCAATAGAATGCATTGGCTTGCAGCGTTTTGCAGGTTTTTTCAGTCTGAGTGTCCCGCAATTGTCCCGCAGGGACATGGCCCCCGAGGCCGAATCGGAGCCGTAGCACCTACCACTTTGGCTTCGGCGCGTCCCATTCCCCGCCGTCGTCGTGGTCGCCGGTCGGCTGCGTGGGCAGTGTCGCCAGGGCCTCGCGGAGGGGGGGGGGGGAGGGTTTCGGCGAACGCTGCATCGAACGGATACTGCGGCAGGTTTTCGACGACCAGCCGATGCGTCGCCCGCGCTTGTTCACGATCGCGGCGGCGTTTTTCCGGCTCACGCATCGGTCGCTGCGACAGCCATATCTTGTGCAACAGCCAGGTGCGCGGTTCCGGTGCCGCGATGGGGGCGGGATAGCCCCGTTCGTCGATGACCAGGGCGCGCGCCTCGGGGCAGTTGACCAGCCATTGCAATCCCTCGATGGGGGATGGGGAAAGGTCTCCATCGCTTAAGGGCGTTGCGCTGGGTTGCTTCTTCCACGGTGGGTTCGCTTCGGGGCAGATCAGATCGACCATGAAGCCTTCCGCGTTGGCGACGCTGTAGGGCTTGCCCGGGAGGGCGGCGAAACTGCGGTCGAGACGGTGCAGCAGGCCGATCACCGTGCGCTGGTCTTCCTCTGGCAGGATGATGCGGAGTTGCCGCCGGGCGTCCACCAGCAGGTCAATGTCCCGTGTCGCCAGGGCGTCGGCGGAGAAGTGCGCGCCCGCAAGGGCTTCATAGGCATAAAGGGCGTTGGTCCCGACGATCCGGATATGACCGAGGACTTGCGATCGGTCGAGTTCGCGGAGGATGCGGGCCACCAGCACCGGGACGCGCCCAAGGCCGATGCTGCGGGCAATCGCCGCTTGGGTATCGAGAGCGCTCGTCAAACCCGTAAGCCGTTCCCGCGCAGTTTGACGGCCTTCCATGAAGGCCGCGTAGCTGCGTTCCGTTTCTGGAGATCGTTTTCCCAGGCCCTTTTCACTGCTGCCGATTTTGCGCATCAGGTATTCGACGCCGCCACGCGATTGCCAGCGCATCGAACCGGAGAACTGGTGCGCGGAGTCACGATCAGCCGCGTGCCACGCTTCATAGGTCTGCCGGAGGTCGATGGCGGCTTGCGCTTGCGTGCTGCTTATTGCGTTGAATTCCATAACTTTCCCACTCCACTGGATAAAATCCTGCCTGGGAGTGGGAAATATAGGATATTCAGCACATTAACGCAAATCCCATGTGGAGAGCGAATTTATCGGATCGGTGGTTTCCTCGGCCTGCCGGGCTTGCGCGATAGAGGCATCGTCTCCGGCTCGGCGGGAGCGGGGCGGACGATGTGCCGCGCCTCGAATTCCTCGACGTGGCGCAAGGGGAAAAGCATCTGTCGCTGTCCAGGCAGACGGAATACCGGCGGAAGCTGTTCCGGCCGCATGTGGTAGATGCGGCTGGGAGAACAGCGCCAGCGTTCGGCAAGATCCTGGATGGTAAGAAAAGGCGACATATCCCGAAATCATCAGCATTGGACTTCTGATTCGAATGTCGCCGCCAATCATGAAATTTCTTTCAGGAATATTTTCCGTCTAGACGGATTTTTTCGTTGTTTGTTTCATGTTTTCGCGCATATCGCCGCGAACAGATCGGCGACGTCTTCGCCTATCGCCTTGGCGATTTCGATGAGTTCGAGAACGTCCACGCGTCGCTGGCCTTGCTCGTAGGCGGAGACGAAGGATTGGGGCTTGCCGAGGCGTTGCGCCATATCGACCTGCGTCAGGCCATGGCGCTTGCGCGCGGCGGCGAGGACGCTTCCGACGACTTTGTGCTGTTCCGGAGGGATCCACATGGCGCTGTCCCCTGTTGGCGGGCCAGCGACTTAACTAAACCTGAAAATCCGATATCGAAAAATCCGATATTCGTCGTATGCTCTTCGGGTGTGGCCTCTCGGAGGAGGGGCGGTCATATCGGAAGGGATTGACGATGTTGGATGAACAGGACAAGGCGGAGCTGCTCGACCGGGTGCGGAAAGATGGAGCCCGCCAGCTCAGGATGTTCCGGTGGTTGTGCGTGTCGGTGATCATCTTCGGGCTGCCGATGTCGTTTTTCGTGATCGGCATTCCGATTGTCATCGGGGGTATCGTGGGATTGTTTCTGGTGCGCAAATGGGAGCGGAAGCTTCAGCAGGCCGTGGATGATGGTTCGGTGCTGCGGGAATTCGAATTTCAGTCCCGTGTCGCCAGGGGGCTTTGACCGGATACGGCGGGGTGGTCGGCGGCAGTCCGTAACACGAAAATGCACGGCAAGAACGATATCGTTTGTACATTCTCCCTGGTCTCTCATGAAGACCGGGAGAATGTCGGCATCGTACGTCTATCTTGAGCAAGTTATCTTGCGAAGGATGGACGGCAGGCGTAGCCTGAGATGCCACGCCGGGAAGGGGGAACGTAGGGGCCAGCAGCCTCGGTCATGACCGAGGCGCGCCGCCCTGGAGTTTCACCTTCACGGCGGAGGATGCTGGGCATTGAGGGCGTCGACATGTCTGATGGGATAGATCGCGAGCATGTGTTCGATATCGTAAGACGGGCGCGTGCGGTTCTCCGCGATTTGCCGGAAAGGGGGGGTCAGCGAGGCCACGAAGCAGCAGTACGGTAACGACTTCAAATTGCTGCTGGAGAGGGGGAACGGTCAGTTCCATCCAGAGGAAGGAACGCAGAGCAAGCGCACGTTCTACCGCCGACGCGCGGCGGCGACGTTCTGTTGCCAAAGCCTTTTAGGGTGGGGACTTGCAGAGCAAGACAAGGCTCAGAAGGCCGGAGATTGGGGTAAGGTCGGGCAGCTTGTTAGCAGCCTTGAGTTCGCCCTCTCTATCCTCGAACGGTACCCTCCTCAGAAGACAGCCGGCGATGCCCTGAAGGCCGGAACGGTTTGCCCGATCGAAGATCCCAAGCCCCGGCGTTCGAAGCGCCAGGGGCTGGCGCATCTTCCCGCCGACTGGCGGCAACGGATGTGGGAGATCATTCCGTCGGGCTCAAAGTATCGGGCGGCGATCGCGGTATTGCAGTTGGCCGGAGCCCGACCGAGCGAGTTGGAAGGGGGGCGTTGACGTCTCTGCCGAATACGACGGTTCCCTGCGCGTAGCGATCCACGGCACGAAGCGCGGTATCGATAGCCGTCATGGGCGGGAAACCCGCGTCATAACCATTGCCAACGACACTCCGACCGCGATGTGGCTGTGGGGGACGTGCATGGAGCGGGATGGGTTGATGGCCGTTCGGATCGTCAGCCCGAGGCGGCTGGCGGACGAGGTGACGCGCCTGGGGCGTCGGCTATGGCCGAGGAAGAAGGATACGGTGTCGCCCTACAGCTATCGCCATGCCTTCGCGGCGGATGTGAAAACGCAGTTCCCGGACGACTGGGATACGATCGCCGCCGCGCTCGGTCACTCGGTGCCGGAGACCCAGCGGCTTTACGGTCGGGCGCAGCAGTCGCGCGGGGGCGGGGCGCGGTTTCTGGCAATCTCCGCGACGCCCTCGCCGAAGGGGTGGCGAGAAAAGAAGATGTATCCCGGAGCGGCGGAGAAGAAGCCGCCCTTGCGCCGAAGCCGCCCTCGTCCCTGACCGGGGTGGTGGGGCAAGGAGCCCCACCGCAGGGCCGACAAGGCCCGGGAGCGGAGGCGAAGCCTCCCCTTGCTGAGCAAGGTTTGTTACGCAAACGGTTCGCGCTTTTTTCCGTGGATGGCGCCCCTCGGTCCCCTGGGCGTGGCGCTGCGCGCCACCGCGCCGCCTCCGGGGCGGACGGCCGCTCGCCCACGGGCCCCTGCTCGGGGCGCGCCAAGCTTCCGAACGGTCGGGACCGGTTTAGCGAATGGTTTACGCCGGTTCCCGAGGCTCTGGACCTCGCTCGTCCATCAGGTAATCGAGCGCGGCCTGTTCGGCGTTGTCATAGGGTTCCTTCAACGCGGCGATGAACTCCTCCGGCAATTCCTCGATGGAGATCACCTGTCGTTCGCTTTGCCGTTTGGGTGGCTTGGTTATGTGCTCGGGCATGTCCTTCATTCCTTACGCGCGAGACCTACCGGTCTCAGTTTTTCGGCTTGCCGAGATTGGCGAGGTATTGGTCGTAGATCTCGTTGGCGTCGATGACGCCCACGCCGATGAACTCCAGTTCGCGCAGAATCGCCGTGGCCGCCGCGCCGCGAGGCGCGTTCTGCCCATACCACCACTTCTTGACGGCGGGAGTGCCGGTCTGAAGTTCCCGCGCGAGAAGGCGGATGCGCTCGGCATCCCTTGCCTGAGGGCCAAGGCGTTCTCCGGCGGCGCGGACGGCAACGGAGAAGGCATCGATCTCGGCTTTGCGTTTGGCGGAAACGGGTTTCACGCAGGTCTCCTTGGGACGGTGAGGCGCGCTTGAAATAGGATAATATTTATCCCATCATTGGATAGCCAAAACCGAGGTTCCTGACCATGAAAAAATTCGATCCTTCCGCGCATCCGTATCTGCGCCTCGTCTGCTCAAGGCCGGAACCCAATCCGCTTCGAACCAATCCGACGGTCATCATGGCGGTGCCGGAGCCGGAGCCGCCAATCTCGGGAGAGTGGCGCTATGGGACCCTCGATGACTTCTGCGATGATATTCTCCGCGTGGTCAAAGAAGCCGTGGATGCTATGCCGGAGGGGTAGGGCATGCCGAACGCCGAGGACGTCAACAACCGGGTAAAGCTGTTTTTCCATCGCCTCATCGCACGGCGAATTGGACAGGATCCGTCGTTGCTCGATGTGGCGCGGCGCACGCTTGCGCGGCAGCGCGACCGGGCGGATTTGGATTGCTACGATGAATGGGATCGGTTGTTGCGGCTGGATGTCGCTACCCTGCGGCAGGTCATTATTCGGCGGGACGAACGGATGACGCGCCTGCGGTCGAGTTCGCCGTTCGCCAGCGTGATCGACGTGCGCGACCCGGGGTTGCGGCGGCGGATTTGGCGAGCGTCTCGCCGTGCCCTGGAAAAGAGGGGTCGCCGGTCCTCCTTGATGGCGGGGTCTTGACGATCTAGCCCATATAAGGCACTTTGATGAGTGTTTTGGCCGTTATATGGATCACTAATGCGTCGCGCCGTCTTCCTTTCCAAGGACGAGACAGATTCGCTCCGTCTGCTCGGCCAACGTGTTCGACGGGCGCGGTTGCGACGGAATCTGTCTCAGGCCGATCTCGCCGAGCGGGTGGGCGTTACCAGGAAGGTGATCGTGGCGCTTGAGGCCGGTGCGGAGACGGCCGGCTTGGCCGTGGTGATGAGGGTTTTGTCGGTTTTTGGCTATCCGGAGCGCTTGCCGGGCTTGCTGGAGAACGATCCTATCGGAGATGACTTCGAGGAAGTGAACGGGCGACAGCGGGCCGGGAGACGTGGAGATGGGGTGGAAGACTTCTGAGGGGCGCATCGACCGCCTGATCGCTTTCGCGACGGTCGATGGCCAGCCGGTTCCGATCGGCGCGCTGACGTTCGAAGGTGGAGGCCGCCGCCGCCAGTCAGTGTTCCGATATGCCGCGAGTTGGCTGGCGAGGAGGAGCAAGTGGCCGGTTGCTCCGGTTCATCTTCCGCTGCGGAACAAGGCGGCGTATTCCATTCCCTATGAGGTGCCGTTGCCCTTCTATGATGCAGCACCGGACGGGTGGGGACGTCAAGTGTTGACCATGGCTTTCCCCAATCAGGTATTCGGCCTTGGGGAGTTCATCGCCGCCGCAGGTGATGATCGCATCGGCGATCTTCGTTTCGGTCCATCACCGGAGGCTGGGCCGGAGCAATGGCGTCCGGAAGAGCCGTTGCTCGATCTTCCCGACGGAGCCGATGACCTCGCCGCATTACAGTCAGCCGCCGAGGCCGTGGACGAGGGGCAGCCTTCACGACAGCACCTCCAACTGCTGTTCCGCAGTAGCGCCGATATTGGCGGCGCTCGGCCGAAGACGCGCATTCGTCGAGGTGATGGCGACTGGATCGCCAAGTTCCGGGCGCAGGGTGATGGCTTCGATAATGCACGGGTCGAGGCGGCGAGTCTGACGCTCGCCCGAACTTGCGGCATCGTGGTGCCCGAGCACGACGTTGTCGATGTGTCGGGGCGGGCCGTGCTGCTGGTCAAGCGGTTCGATCGTGCGCCGGGGGAACGGCGTTTGGGCTATATGAGCGCGGCTACGCTGGTTGGTGCGGAGCCGACTGCGTATGCGACCGACATCAGCTATGCCGAGATCGCGGCCAAGGCGCGGTCGGTCGGGGTCCGTCCCTGTGAGCCGGAGCTTTACCGGCGGCTGCTGTTTAACGCCGCGATCCACAATACCGACGATCATCTGCGCAACCATGCGTTCATCCGAGAAAGTGGCGAATGGCGTTTGTCTCCCGCCTTCGACATCGTGCCATGCCCTGGTCGGCGCTTGGTTCTGCGGCCAGCGCCCGGCATTGATCCCCTTCCCGATCTCGCTACCGCAGCGGCGGCATACGAGAGCTTTAAACTCTCCAGGGAGCGGGCGGGTGAAATCCTTGACGAGGTGCAGAGTGGTTTCCGCCGCCTGCCGGAGGCATTGGACCGGTGGGAGGTTACGCAACGGGACCAGGAAATCCCGGCGCAGTTTGTGCCGGGCATGCGCAATGCGGTGTCGGTGGCGTTGCCACCGGAACGGTCGCGCCGCAGGTGAACGACGATCCCGCTCCGATCATAAGGAGATCGGCTTTCCCAATATCCCGGTCGTCCCCCGGTGCCCGGGGATCGTCTTCCTTAACCCAACCGCCAACTTCGCCGGGGATCAAGCGGCGACCAAGCTGTAATCAATCCCTGGAACACAATCGACAGATGTCTGGCGCTTTTGGACTCGATTGGGGTTGTTTGATGTTTTCGGGTGTGGTTGAACAGATGCACGTGGTGCTGGCGCTTGCTGGCAGGGGGCCCGTGCGGTGCAGAATTTTGAAATCCTTCGGAAGGATCGTCCGACGCTCGCCGAACTGGGGAGCTTCGCAGAAGGCTATGTGCATCCCGATCCCGGCAGTGCGCTGGTCAAGTTTCGACTGTTTGGCGAGCATGTGGCCAAGGCGATCTATTGGGAGCTTCGCCTGGAAAAGCCCCAGGAACAGACCTTCGATGGGTTGCTTTCCGCACCCGCCTTCAAGCAGGCGATTCCCCCGATCATCCAGGACAAGCTCCACGCTCTGCGCAAGGAAGGCAACAAGGCGGCGCACGGCCAGACCGTGGACACCAAACGAGCAGCTTGGATTCTGGAGGAAGCCTATCAGCTTGGCGCGTGGTTCCTGGTTCGGTTCCTGGGGCGAAAACCGGGCGATATTCCGCCCTTCAGGCCCGTCCCCCAGAAGCCCGAGGGTGAGGCGGAAGCCGTCAAGATCGCGTTGGCAAAGAAGGAAGAAGAGCTTGCCGCGCTGGTCGCGGAGCGCGACCAGCTGAAGCAGGTCTATGAGGCGCGGAAGGTCGAACCCGGCACCAGCGAATCCGGCCAGCAAGTCGCCGACGCGCTCAAGTTCAACGAGGCGACGACGCGCCGCCGGTTGATTGATGCCGCTCTCGCGGACGTGGGTTGGGACGTGGACGCGAACTGTCGGAGCACGGCGGAGGTGGGGCAGGAGGTCGAGCTTCCCGATCAGCCAACCGCCACCGGCATCGGATACGCCGATTATGTCCTGTGGGACGATGACGGTAAGCCCCTGGCGGTGATTGAGGCGAAGCGTACGGCGACCAGCCCGGAGATGGGGCGCAAGCAGGCGGAGCTGTACGCCAACGCGTTGGAGAAGCTCCACGGTCTGCGCCCGGCGATCTTCACCACCAACGGATATGACATCTGGCTTTGGGACGATGCGCAGGGATACAGCCCGCGCCAGCTGTTCGGCTTCTACTCGAAGGACAGTCTCCAGCTTCTCGTGCGGTTTCAGCGTGGGGTGAAGGTTCCGCTCAGCACCGTCGCTCCCGATCCGGCCATCGCTGGGCGGATGTACCAGTTGGAGACGATCAAGCGCGTCACCGAGGGGTTCGAGAAGAAGCGGCGCAAGGCGCTGATCGTTCAGGCCACCGGCACGGGGAAGACGCGGGTGGCGATCTCCCTGGTCGAGGTTCTGATCCGCGCCAATTGGGTGAAGCGGGTGCTGTTCCTGTGCGACCGCAAGGAACTGGTGCGGCAGGCCAAGACCGCCTTCACCAATCATCTGTCGGAGCCGCTGACGGTGGTGTCTTCCGGCACCGCGAAGGATCGCAACAAGCGCATCTATGTCGCCACCTATCCGGCGATGGAGAAAATCTTTCAGAGCTTCGACGCCGGGTTCTTCGACCTGATCGTCGCCGATGAAAGCCACCGCAGCGTCTACAACATCTATCGCGATCTGTTCCGCTATTTCGACGCCCTTCAGGTCGGCCTCACCGCGACCCCGGTCGAGTTCATCTCGCGCAACACCTTCGGCTTGTTCGGTTGCCCGGACCAAGACCCCACCGCCTTCTACCCGCTGGAGCGGGCGGTCGAGGAAAAATGGTTGGTGCCTTACGAGGTCTTTACCCACACCACCCAGTTCCTGCGCGAAGGCATCCGCTATGCGGAACTGTCGGAGGAGCAGCGGCGGCAACTGGAGGAAGACGGTATCGACCCGGCGGGCGTGGACCACGATGCGGAGGATATCGACAAGGCGGTGTTCAACAAGGACACCGAGCGCCAGATCATCCGTAACCTGATGGAGAACTGCATCCGCGAAGCTTCCGGCCAGTTGCCGGGCAAGTCGGTGATCTTTGCCCGCAGCCATGAACACGCGGTGCTGTTGGAAACCCTCTTCAACGAGATGTACCCGCAATACGGCGGCAAGTTCTGTCAGGTCATCGATACCTACAACCCCCGCGCTGAAAGCCTGATCGACGACTTCAAGGGCGAGGGCACCAACCCCGCTCTTACCATCGCGATCTCGGTGGACATGCTGGATACCGGCATCGACGTGCCGGAGATCGTCAATTTGGTCTTCGCCAAGCCGGTGAAGTCCAAGGTCAAGTTCTGGCAGATGATCGGGCGCGGCACCCGGCTGTGTCCCGACCTGTTCGGCCCCGGCAGGGACAAAACCGTCTTCCGCATTTTCGACCACTGGCAGAATTTCGAGTACTTCGAGCAGAACAAGCCCGAGGCCGAACCCTCGGTTTCCAAGCCGTTACGGCAACGGGTGTTCGAGGCGCGGCTGGCGCTGGCGGAGACCGCGCTGGCGCAAATGGCGCTGCCGGAGTTCGACGCGGCGGTGGCGTTGATCCATGCGGATGTTGTGGCGCTGCCGAACGACAGCATTTCGGTGCGGGAGCACTGGCGCGACATCCAGACCGTGCTTCAGGATGGGGTGATCGCGGCGTTCGATCCGGCGACCGTCCACCTGCTGCGCACCCGCATCGCGCCGTTGATGCAGTGGGTCAACATCTACGGCCACGGCGACGCCTATGCCTTCGACCTGCTGACCACCCAGGCGCAGATCGCTCTCTTGCGCAAGTCGGCGGAGTTCGACGACCTGAAGGGCGGCATCGTCAATGCGGTCAACGGGCTTCAGCTCAACCTCAACCAGGTCAAGGCGAAGGCGGAGAGCATCAAGCGGGTGAAGTCCGCCGAGTTCTGGGCCGAGGTCACGCCTCGGCGGATCGAAGACCTGCGGCAGGACCTGCGCGGCATCATGCAACTCCGGCAGGGTGGCGGCGGAGGCTCTCCGGCAAGGGCGGTGATGTACGACATCGCCGAGGCCGTGGACCTGATCCACACCGAAAAACGCTCCTCGGCGATCCGCTCCATCGACTTGGCCGCCTATCGCCTGCGGGTCGAGGAGGTGTTGAAAGGCCTGTTCGCTACCGATCCGACCTTGCGGAAAATCCGCGCCGGGCAGGCGGTGACTCAGGCCGATCTGGATGCGCTGGTTTCCCTGGTGCTGACCCGTCACCCGGATGTCGATCTCTCCGTCTTGGCCGAGTTCTATCCCGACACCGCCGGGCACCTGGACCGGGTGCTGCGTTCCATCGTCGGCCTCGACCCCGCAGCGGTGCAGGACAGGTTTCTCGCCTTCATGCGGGCGTATCCCGCGCTCACGGCGGCGCAGATGCGTTTCCTGCAACTGCTTCAGAACCATATCGCCGTCAACGGCGGCATCGAGCTGGATCGGCTGGTCGATGCGCCGTTCACCTCCCTTGATGCGGAAGGGGTCTTTGGCGTATTCCCCAGTGACGTTCAGCGCAACGACCTGCTGACCATCGTCAAGGCGTTTTCACCCGAACCCGAGAGTATGCCGCCGTCATGATCGCCGGAGATTTGAAGGGCCGTATCAACCGGCTGTGGGAAGAGTTCTGGACCGGCGGCATCACCAATCCGCTGACGGTGATCGAGCAGATCACCTTCCTGATGTTCGCCCGTCTGCTGGACATGACGGAGCAAAAGAACGAACGCAAGGCGGACCTGACCGGCAAGCCGTTCCCGCGCCTGTTCGGTCCGGACCAACAGGATTTGCGCTGGTCGCGGTTCAAGAACCTTGGCGCGGATCAGATGCTGCCCCTGGTGCGGGATCGGGTGTTTCCCCACTTCCGCGAGGCGGCGGTGGAGGGTGCGGCGTTCGGCGAGTTCATGAAGGACGCGCAACTGCTGATCCAGAAGAAGAGCCTGCTGGTTTCGGCGGTCAACATGATCGACGACCTGCCGCTCGGCAGCGACGATACCAAAGGCGACCTGTACGAATACCTGCTCTCCAAGCTGACCACGGCGGGGATCAACGGCCAGTTCCGCACTCCGCGCCACATCATCCGCCTGATGGTGGAGATGCTGGCCCCCCGCGCCGACCGAAACCGTCGCCGATCCGGCGTGCGGCACCGGCGGTTTCCTGGTCGAGACGATGCGTTACCTGCTGGAGGCGCACACCTCGCCCGCCGGGGTGTTGGTCGATCAAGACGGCAACCGCACCTTCTCTGGCGACTTGCTGGAACCCCATCGCGAGCACATCCGCAGCCGGATGTTCCATGGCTTCGATTTCGACGCCACCATGCTGCGCATCGCCTCGATGAACTTGATGCTGCACGGTGTCGATGCGCCGGATATCCATTACCAGGACACCCTGTCCGCCGGTTTCCCCGACAACTTCCCCAAGGCGGCGGCCAATGCCTTCGACGTCGTTCTCGCCAATCCGCCGTTCAAGGGCAGCCTGGATTACGACGACGTCCATTCCGGCCTGCTGGCGAAGGTGAAGACCAGGAAGACCGAATTGCTGTTCCTGGTGCTGATCCTGCGGATGCTGAAGCTGGGCGGACGCTCCGCCACCATCGTGCCCGATGGCGTGTTGTTTGGCTCCAGCACCGCGCATCAGGCGCTACGCCAGCTGCTGATCGACGAAAACCAGTTGGAAGCGGTGATCTCGCTGCCCTCCGGCGTGTTCAAGCCCTATGCGGGTGTCTCCACCGCCATCCTGGTGTTCACCAAGGGCGGGCGCACCGACAACGTGTTTTTCTACGACGTGCAGGCGGATGGCTTTTCGCTGGACGACAAGCGCGACCCGGTGAAGGACAACGACCTGCCCGACGCCCTGGCCCGCTGGAAAACCCGCGATCCGGCCAAGGACACGGACCGCACCGGCAAGGCCTTCTTCGTCCCGGCCAAGGAAATCCGCGCCCAGAAATACGACCTATCGCTATCCCGTTATCGCGAGACAGTGCACGAGGAGGAGGAATACGACCCGCCCCAGGTCATCCTGGACCGTATGAAGGCGCTCCACGCCGAAATCGCTCAGGACATGGCCGAGCTTGAGGAGATGCTGGGGTGAAAACTGTCCCGCTCGGCGAACTCGTCCGCGTATCTAAAGGACGGAAGGCAGGTTGCACCTCGGACCATCTTGTTCCCGGCGCAGTCCCGTATATTCAGATTGATGAGGTTCGAGGATCTCCTGCCAGCATATATGTGTTGGACAAGAACTATGTAGATGTTGCCTCTCATGACCTATGCATCGTTTGGGATGGTGCTAATGCAGGCACAGTTGGATATGGGGTGGTTGGCGCGATTGGCAGTACCGTTGCTCGATTACGGTTGCATGATCCTAAGCGGTGGTGTGTAGGTTTCGTCGGACGGTTGTTGCAAAGCTAGTTCGCGACGCTAAACAAGCAGGCACAGTCTCGTGGCGCGACAATTCCCCACGTAGATAAGGCGCGGTTGGAGGAACTTCGTGTTCCTTTGTTGCCCTTCGACGAACAACGCCGCCTCGCCGCCATTCTAGACAAGGCGGACGCCATCCGCCGCAAGCGCCAGCAAGCCCTCGCCCTCGCCGATGACTTCCTCCGCTCCGCCTTCCTGGAGATGTTCGGCGATCCTGTTACGAATCCTAGGAAGCTCCCGCAGGCTCCTGTCAAAGAGTTCGGCAGGGTGGTGACCGGCAACACGCCATCTCGGCAAAGGGACGATTACTACGGGGATGCTATCGAATGGATCAAGTCTGATAACCTGAATAACCCGAGCCACTGGCTGACGCAGGCCGCAGAAGGCCTTTCTTCTGCGGGTATGTCCGTGGCTCGGATTGTTCCCGCGGGTTCAATACTGGTGACCTGTATCGCTGGAAGCCGATCATGTATTGGCAATGTGGGTCTAGCTGATCGAGCAGTAGCCTTCAATCAACAGATCAACGCCGTTGTACCCAATTCAGGCACGAACCCCGTTTTTTTCTACGCGCAGGTTCGGTTCGCGAAGAAGTTGGTGCAACTGGCATCGACAAATTCGATGAAGGGGATGGTCAGTAAGGGCCAGTTTCAGGAGATCCTGTTCCTCAAGCCTGCAAAGAGAGAGCAAGACCGTTTCGGCTCTCTGTTTACGAAATTTTCTGTATGGAGCAAACGGTTAGCTGAAGGTGTGACGATTTCCGACAATCTCTTTGCCTCCCTCTCCCAACGCGCCTTTCGGGGTGAGTTGTAAATGCGCGCCGCCCTTTGTGTGATCGAGGATGTCATTTGGGGGGTGATCTTCGTCTGTTTCGTACTGGGCGGGGTGGTGTGGCATGTGGCCACCGAGGGTTTTTTCGAGTTCGCTCCCGCGACCCCGGAAGACATTCAGCGGATGGTTACCGATGCGGTGAAGACGAGTTTCCGGCTGGCGGCCTTCGAGGAAGCCTTTACCGACGACGATATCGAGGGCGTGGAACTGTTGGTGCAGGCCGCCGAGCTGGTCGGCATTCCCGTGCCGCAGGCGGTACAGGATCGTTATGCGGCGGAAAACACCGCCTGGAAAACCTCGCAGCGCTTCGTCAAGAAATGTGGCAAGGGGTTCGTGCTCGACGAAGGGGAGGGGCTGGTCGGAATGGGGTGTTCCTTGGCCAGCGATATGACCATGCTCGGCGATCTTCGGGATGTCGCCGCCGAAAGCTACAAGATCGCCGAAGGGAAAGAACCGGATAAGTTGGTTCTGGGGTTGGCGGTTGCCGGGTTGGCGTTGGAGGCTGGGGGCGCGGTGACCGGAGGAACCTCCGTGGGGGTCAAGGTGGGAACCTCGCTGATGAAGACCGGGGTGAAAACGGCGACCGTCTCTCGCAGATTGATGCACGAAGTCGGTCGCTTGGTGTCTTCCGCAATCAACACAAAACCGTTGAAATCCTTGACCCTTTCCGATGCGATGAACATGCCGAAAATTCGGGCCGTGGCTTCCGAAGCGGTGGATTTGCGGCGCGTGGAACCGGTCATCGAGGCGGCGGGGACCCTTCGGAAGATCGAGCAACGCGGAAAGCGGGTCGATGCGATCATGGTTCTGAAGACCGCCGAAAGCTTGGACGATATCAAATCGGCGGAGAAGGTTTCTGCTGTCTTCATGGGTAAAACCGGCGCGGTGCTGAAGGTCATTGGGCGCAAGGCCTATGATTTTACCGGGTTCGTCTTCAAGGCGGTGGTCAACATGACGTGGTGGATGGCCAGCCTTGTCATATGGGCGATTTCTGGCGTTTTGGGCGGGTTCCTGTGGCTGTTCAGTACGGTCAGGTTGGTCAAGTTGGCGGTCGGGGCGGTGCGCGGAAGAAGGCAAACAGCGGAGGGGGCGGTGGCATCATGAGCGATATCAAGCTGTTCCGGTTGTCCGGCGATCAACCCCGCGAGATTTCCGGGTCGTCTTCGCCGTTGGAGAAATCCCTCCAGAACTTGATCGAGTGCCACCTGGAAACCTTCCTGGGGTGCGCTTCCTCGCCACCGAGTACATCACCGGCAAGGACCACGGCGGGCGGATGGATACCCTGGGCATTGACGAGAACGGCAGCCCCGTGATCATCGAATACAAGCGGGCCTCGAACGAGAACGTCATCAATCAGGGCCTGTTCTATCTCGACTGGCTGATGGACCACAAAAAAGACTTCGAGTGGCTGGTGATGGAGAAGCTCGGCAAAGAGGTCGCCGCCTCGGTCGAATGGTCGTCGCCGCGCCTGCTGTGCATTGCCGGGGATTTCAACAAGTTCGATGGCCACGCGGTCAAGCAGATGAACCGCAACATCGAACTGATCCGCTATCGCCACTATGGCGACGACCTGCTGCTGTTCGATCTGGTCAATGCCGTCTCGACCCAGCAAGCGGTGGCGGTGGAGGAGGGGCCGAAGCGCAAGAATGGCAACGGCGTGGGCCGGGTGAAAACCGTCACCCAGCACTTGGCCGAGGCGGGAACCCAGCTTTCCGACCTCTACGAGGCGTTGCAGGCATTCCTCACCACCCTGGGCGACGATGTGCAGGTGAAGACCCTGAAGCACTACATCGCCTTTCGCCGCATCAAGAACTTCGCTTGTCTCGAGGTGCATAACCAGCAAGGCAAGCTCCTGGTCTATGTCAAAGTCGATCCCGACAGCGTGACTCTGGAGCCGGGCTTCACCCGCGACGTCCGCCAACTCGGCCACTTCGGCACCGGCGACCTGGAAATCACGCTCCGCACCCGGCACGACTTCGAACGGGCCAAATCCCTCCTGGAGCAAAGCTACGACGCTTCGTGACCGGGCGGTTCGCCTTGCGACCGTTTTTGTCGCATCCTGGGGCTAACCTGTTTTCATGGTCCCCATGAGGCGATGACGATCCGTGCTTTTCGAGAGGACGGCAATCTCGTTTCCGGCTTCGTCGAAGACCTTGGCGGCGAGTTTATCGTTCTTTCCCGTGCGGACGATTTTGAGGATGTATCCGGCCCCTCCGGGGAGGAACGGCACGACGACGGCCACGCCGTCGATGGCGACGGAGCCTCCGGCAAGCAGGATATCCAGCTTGTCGCCCTTTTCGACGGCGACTTTCAGCTCGGCGAGCGACAGCGCCAAGCTGGCCAAATCCAGGGCGGTTTCGAGAACGTTGTTCCGGGCGGCGTTCTCGCCCGCGCCCGCGCCTGCGGTAACGTTTTCGCCGCTTTTGGTTCCGGTGGCGAACACCGCGACCGCCGCCGCAAGGCGAGACAGGTCCGCCCCTTCGTTTTGCCACGTAAGGAGTTGGGCGGCCATTTCGCCCTTGGTCAGGTCTCCTTCACGGACCTTTTTCGTCAGTTCGACGACCTTGTCCGCCGGGTCGTAGAACGCTTCGGCCACCGCCGCGCCCGCAACGCCGCCCACCGCTCCGGCGCCGCAGCTTGCGCCGGACAGGGCGGCGGTGCCGCACCCGAGCGCGGCATGGAGCGCCTTGTGCAGGCCGTATTCCAGCGGGTCTATGCCATAATTCTCGGGGCGTTACCGACTCTCTGTAATGCAGATATGAATTTATCTTGATAAGAGAAATTGATCTATTCCGATGTACGTCAGAATAATCAAGGCGCCGCCGCAGCCTGATAATAATGATTTATATCGATAGCGAGTGATTTCATGTCTAATTTCAATGCCGTATGGATTTGGGTTGGTTAGGAAGTTGTAGTGTATTGATTTTATGTCGTATGGATGATGCTTGTGCATGAGGTATATGAACATAGCTTGGCAATAGGCACTATAGGATGCGAAGAATAGAAAAAACACTCCTGCCAAATGCAAAGGAGTCATTCTCTGGCCTCATTTATTTGCTGAATCGGGGCTGGGAAATGTGCGAATCGTTCCAACTTAGGCTAGTCGCTCAACAGGACATCTGTAAAAATCAACAGCATCCCTAACAGTGAGAATATAATAGACGCTAATCTACATGTAGAAACAATTTTTGGTAGCGGGTGCCCGCTTAGGTTGTGATTTGTTAAGAAGTTATAAGCCTTTGATAAGAATTCTTCTCTTCTATTATTTTTCATATAAATGATGAACATCAATTGCCCGGTTGCACTCATTGCTGCAAATACTAATAATAGTATGGTTGTGAGCTTATCGTTCATGTTCTCTACCTGCATGCATATTGTTGTGTTCCCGTGACCTTGCTACATGTAACAGCAACAGATCCGCCAAATCCTTCCCCATACCCTAAGCCAATGGCCCCTCCACTGAGTTGGCCGGTTTTTTCGTTAAAGCTCACTGATCCTCCAATAATGGCAGTATTTCCTTTTAGGTCATATGATGTGCCGTTGAAATTCTTTGCGTTGTTGAGGCTGATTCCAACGCTAATACCCAGTTCGTTGATTTGGCCAATGACAACCCCATTCCTGTAGTATTTTCCAGTTGTGCCATTTGTGTCGATGAATATCCCAGTACCCGCCTCAGTCCCAACGCCATTGGCGACTGTTCCAGATACTTCTGCGAACAGAGTGACGCCGAAATTCTCCTTCATGTACTCGTTTAGTGCCTGCTTGATTTGTGCTGCTTCAGCATACGCTCCGGCGGAAGCTCCATCCATACCGGTTAAGGCGCGGTGCAGGTCGCGGTTATAGGTTCTGGCGTCTTGGCCTGTGGTGTTTGCCGTCGAGACCGCGCCCGCGTCCCCGCCGACCAACATGACGGTGGTTGCCGCGATCAGGCCGGAGAGTTGGACGCGCCGTTGCGGGTCGGAGGTGATGGCGTCGATGGCGTCGCCTGCTGCTTCTTGCAGGCCCGCGCCGATGGCTCCCGCCACGCAGTTTTGCGAGATTTGCCCGACACCGCAGCCGACCAAGGCGTGGGCCAGGATTTTTCTGATGTCGCCGTCTTCGATGTTCAGGTCTTCGGCCAGATCGCCGATGCCCTGGAATAGAGTCTGCGATCCATCGCGGAAGTCGCTGACAAGGCCGCGGATTGCAAGGCTTGATCGAAATCCTGGCCGCCGACGGTCGTATTGACGACGGTTCCGGTTGCCCCCTTGATGCCTTGATAGGCCAAACGATCGCCGAAGGAGGCGGAGGTTCCGGTTTCAATATTGGCATATTGATTGATGCCCTCGGCCACGCCCGCCGAAGCGACGGATACGGCCAGGGATTTCAGGGCGCTGGAGGATCCGAGGTCCTTGAGGGCGGCGCCGAGGTTGCCCTGGTTGTTGATCAGGCTGAGGGAGGCCTGGGCGACGATGGAGGTAAAGGCGGCGCTGGCCATGGCTCCGCCCGCGCCGGTGAGGGCTCCGCCGCCGACGGCGCCGATGCCGCAGCCGAGGGCGGCGTGCGCAATGTACTGGGCGGCGGTGTTGATGTCTCCCGACTTGGCCGCGTCGCCGATTTCGTTGGCGGCGACTTCGCCGATGACGCCAGCGGCGGCGGTCCGTAGTTGGTTACTTTGGCCTGCGCTATAGGGTGGCTAATTCAATGGTGCCCGAGACGAGGGATGGCAAACCCAGAATTGGCTCGTCATTAACTTTCCAGAAATCCAGTTCACCAAATTTTCCGTCCTTGGTTAGAAGCAATGTAGCAATGATGGGTACTCCATCGCTGTCCTCGAATTGGTGCGATGCGACAGAAGAGACGCGGCATCCACTCGGACAACAATCTGCGCGAATTGATTTCATTTGAGGATTCACATCCCAAACAAGTTGAGGGGCTGGAAGCGTGAGCTGAATTCCGCTGCTTCTCGCCAGGAATTCCACAATTTTTGCTTCTCTTGGTTCAATTTGCCTCATGGATGCGCCCAATATTGACTGTGCCATCAGGGAGCTTAAAGGCGTTATACTGTAGACTTACCCCGTCGACTGTCACGAATCCGACATTAAGTCCGTCGGAGAGTTTCGTGGTGGGCGGCAAGTCGGCAATGATGGCGTCCCGCACACTCTTTCTATTCATGCCAAGTTCATCCTCAATATGACGCCATACATGGTAATCTTGATTTGTATTTCGCCCAAAAGAAATGCCGTTTGTTCCCGTATTTGTCGCATTCTTTACGCTGAGGGCGCCGTCTGCGGCCTTTTCGATTTTGGCGACGCCTGGGAGTTTTGCAAGCTTGTTGACGGCGCCCGCGCCGGTGACGACGGTAGCGGCGGCCTCGATCACGAAGCCGGTTCGGCGGATATTCTGTTGGGTTTCCGGCGACAGATTGTTCCAGGTGCCGGAAACGACGTTGCCGGTTGCGTCATCGACATAAGTGATGGCTTGGTCGGTCAACTGCCCCGTCAGGGCGAGCACGGTCAGTGCCGCCTGCGTCGATTCGGGCGCGATCACCAGCGCGTTTTCGATGCCTTTTTGGGCGAGCTCTCCGAAGAGTTTGCTGGCGGTATCCTCGTTGGCGAGGATTTTATCGATCCCGGCGACAATGTCGCTGTCACCCTGCTTTGCGGTGTAGGCGGTAACCGCTACGGCAATCACCAAGGGTACGAAGAACGCGTTGTTCTCTGCGGCATTTTCGCCTGCGGCTGCCGAGGTCTCGACATCGAGCCCCGTGGCGAAGGCGGTCAATGCGGCGGAAAGTTTGGCGAGATCGACATAGCGGAAGGTGTGCTATCATTTTGTAAGTTTGATTGCGGCGAAACCGAATATAACTAAAATAAAGAACAATAATATTGAAAATAATAGTCTATTGCGTGCCAGCTTACATTCTTCAGAGAGACCTGGCGTGAACATTGCGGAGTTCATCAGCAGGGTTCTCTTGACGAATGAATAATGACGCCCATGATCTTTGTTCCATGCCGACATGAATTTATAGTGCAAAACAAAAATAATACAGCACGATATGAATCCTAATATAACAATGAGCCTAACCATTCATTTCACCAGATTATTTGCATGGGGAAGACGTGGTGCAGGTTACGGACTCTCCGCCAGAAATGGCCTTTCCTGGCGTTGTAAAGAAGAATCCAATTGGGTTGCTGTCTTTGTCCAGGGTGACACCGACCCCTCCCCAGGGAGTGGCCACCGAGCCCGTGTACGAATTGCCCGAAAAAGCACCTGGGCCGCCCAAGACAAAGCCAGCAAACGCTGAGGCGCTTGGCAAAGATGCTCCCCATAAATCTGCTGTGGATAGAAAGAAACCAGCGTCAGATGAACTGTAATAAATCCCGCCGCTGACTGCTATCCCTTTTATAAAGGTAGCCTCACCCCCCACCCCTGCATATACAACGGGTTCGGTGGCTGCTTTGGCCTGTTCCACTCGAGATTGGGCCCCTGCAAGTCCCGCCAATTCTCTCTGGTTGCCCCCGTTCACACCGAAGAAACTCCCATTAAACTCATTATACAAGAACCCATATGCGCCGATAGCGGCCCCATCCGCGAACTCTCCGCCTGCTGCGGCGGAGGAGATGCTGCCGGTGGCGGCGGCGAGGGCGGTGCCACCCCAGACGCCGCTGTTCACATAGAACGGTCCAGCCGCGCCGGAGGCCGCACCGGACACCGCGCCCGCGCCGCAGTCTCCACCGGATGCGGCGCCTGCGGCGCAGCCGACGGCGGCGTGTCCCGCGACATTCAAGACGTATTCGTTCGATGCAAAGTACTGGGTCGGGGTCCACCCTTGGCCCGTGGTCAGGCCGTCGGCCCCGAAGTGTCCATCGGTCAGGGTGCCGATTTCATTGAGCGCCCCCGCCGAAGCGACGGATACGGCCAGGGATTTCAGGGCGCTGGAGGATCCGAGGTCCTTGAGGGCGGCGCCGAGGTTGCCCTGGTTGTTGATCAGGCTGAGGGAGGCCTGGGCGACGATGGAGGTAAAGGCGGCGCTGGCCATGGCTCCGCCCGCGCCGGTGAGGGCTCCGCCGCCCATCGCCGCGCCCAGCAGGCCGGCCCCCGCGCCCTGGGTGGCGATGGCGATCGCGATCACCACCGAGGCGGGGCCGGAGAGGCCCTGGCTTTTGTAGTCCCAGGCGTCGTGGATTTCCTGGACGCGTTTCCAGGTGACGTCGTCGCGCTGGGCGACCTGGGCGATCCACGCGGTTTGCGGCTGCTGGGCGAGGGCGGCCACCGTATCGGCCAGGGAAGCGACGCCGGTGTGGATTTCCGCCGTGACCCCCTTGGCGGCGGTGATCTTGACCGCCTCGCCCGCCGTCAGGGCGGCGTAGCGGGTGGTCTCGTCGATCTGGCCGCTGCCCTTCTGGCTTTGCCAGACCATGCCGTTGCTGCCGTGGTCCTCGCTGTGGAATCTGCTGTCCCGCGCCGTCAGAATCTGCACGCCGCCCTGCGCGGCGGAAAGGGTAAGGCTGCTCCCGGCGGCGATGTCCGCCGCCTGGACCGCCACGTCGCCGGTTTGCGCCGTCAGGGTCACGTCTTTTCCGGCGGAGACCGTCGAGGCCACCGTCGTGGTGCGGGAATCGCTGGATTTGTCGGTGCGCGAGCGCATAAAGCCCGCGCTTTCGTCCTTGCGGCTGAAGGCCGTGCTGTCCGCGCCCGCCGTGACCTGCACCGAGCCGCTGGCGGTCAGGGCGGCGCTGCCCGCAGTGGCCGCGACCTTGGAGGCCTGAACCGCCAAATCGCCGCCACGGGCGGTCACCGTGACGTCGGTGCCGCCGGCGATCGCCGAACCGATCGTCGTGGTCGAGGAAGAGCTTTCGGAAAAGCCCCGCTTGCCGCCGCCGAGCAGGCCGCCGCTCTTGGAGGAAACCGCCGCCTGATAGCTTTCGCTGTCCTGGACCGAGGTGACCAGAACGTTGCCCCCGGCGTCGAGGCGCGCCGCCTTGCCCGCCGAAGCCGTGCTGCCCGCCAGGGCGATGTCGCGCTGGGCGGTGACGCTCAGGTTGCCCGCCGCCTCGACGGTGCTGCCCAGGTTGCGGGTGCTCTGGCTGCTGGCGCTGCCGCCCCGGAAGGTGAAGTTGGTGCTGTCGGTCGCCGTCGCCGCGCTCAAAAGCACGTCCCGGCCCGCGTCGAGGGTCGCGTCCGCGCCGGAGGCGATGCGCGCCCCGGCGGTGGCGATGTCGCGCTTGGCGGTGACGGTCACGCCGTTGTCGCCGGAGATCGCGGCCTGCTGATGCATGATCGCATCGGTCGCGCCGCCCTCCGTAATCGTGGTGACCAGGGTGGAGGCCACCACGTCGCGCCCGGCCTCGATCGCCACGGTCTTGCCGCTCATCGTGCCGGAGAGGTTGAGAACGTCGTTTCCGGCGGTGACGGAAAGGGCGGTTCCCGCCGCCAGCGCGCCGCCCTGGTTGCGCACGTCGCCGCTGGCGGCGAGGTTCAGGGCGCCGTCGGGGAGTTGGCGACCTGGGCCGCCTGGATGTTGGCGGCGGTCGCGACGATCCGGGCGCTGCGGGTTTCCAGATTGTCCGTCGTCGCCCGGGCCAGATACAGGCGCGGCGCGAGAACGGTTTCGCCATCGATCTCGACTTCCTCGAACCATACGATGTCGTGGGTCAGCGCCGCGATCTGCTCCGCCGACAGGCCGACGCCGAAGCTCAAGCCCAGGGCCGTCCGCTCGGCCAAGGCGGCGTCCATCAGCCGTTGCATCTGCGCGGCGTCGGAGGTGACGTCGTCGGAAAGATACCGCTTGCCGGTTTCGGCAAAAATCGCGTCGCGGACCAGCTTGGTCTCGTAGGCGTCGTCGCCTAGGCGCTTGGCGATGGCGTTGGTGTCGATCCCCGCGAGGTTCAGAAAATAGCTGGAGCCGTAGAAGTTGCCGAGGTTGCTGAGGACGGGGTCGGTTTCCACCAGATACTTCGCGTCCGGCGATTGGCTGCGGGTGTACAGGCCGTTGGCGTCGCGTGACGGCAGGTGGGTCAAGGCCCCGGATGCGGCATCGCCGCGCAGGGCGAAGGCGATGCCCTTGGTCGCATCCTCCACCGATCCGGCGGCGAGGCCGTAAAGCGGCGTGCCGGAGGCTACGCCCACGTTCGCCACGGTTCCCACGATTTGAAGCGCGAGCTGCCCGGCGGTTTCGATCGTGCCGAAGGTCTTGCCGGAGGATTGAACCGAGCGGTCAACCGCTTCGGTGTTCCAGCGCCAGGCGTTGCATTTCCGCCAAGTGCATTCCTTCTGGTACCAGTGCATGACCTTGGTCACCACCCGGGTCACGCTGAGCTGCGGCGCGGAGTTGGTCAGGCTTTCGGCCTCTACGGTCATATCGCCGTTGGCGTGGATCAGCCCCTGGTCGTTGGCGATGGTTCCGCCCTTCAGGGTCATCGCGCCGTCGGCGAGGATCTTCGGCGCCGTGGAGTCGGTGGTGATCTCTTGGATGTCGTACGAGACGTAGTTGTGGCAGCTTTCGTTGGCGCCCCGGCAGTCGACGCCATGGAAGTTTTCCTTCGGCACGCATTGGTTCCGCGTGGTGACGGCGAACGCCTTTTTCCGGTTGGTCACCTGCTTGGCGGTGATGGACATGTTCGCCGCCGCGCCGTTGCCCGGGCCCGCCTGAATCGTGCCGGATACGTTCTCGACTTTCCCCTTGGTCCCATTGGCTCCGTCGTCGATGGTCAGGCCCGTGCCGCCGATGATGTCGCCGCCGTCGTTGGTCAGTACGCCGGGGGAAACGATCTTAAGGTGCTGCCCGGCAAGGATGCCGCCGCTGTTTTCCAGCAGGCTGGTCACGGTCAGGGTCATGTCGCCGAGGGCGCGGATCTTTCCGGAATTCCGCACCGTGGCGGCGGTGACGCCAAGGTCGCGGCCAGCGGCGACGGTGCCCCCAGCCAGGGTGGCCGTGGTGGCGGTCAGGGTCAGGTCTTGCCCGGCTTGCAGGCTGCCGTTCAGTTGCGCCGTCTCGGCCTTCAGCGCGATGTTCCGGGCGGACTCCAGGGTGCTGCCGGTCAAATCCAAGGTCCGCGCGGCGGTCAAGGCGGCGGAGGCCTCGGTCGTCAGTTTGGCTTGGGTCGCGGTCAGATCCCGGCGTGCGGTCAGGGTCAAATCGCCGTCGGCGTGAAGGCTGGCGTCGGTGGCGATGATGTCTCTGGCGCTGGCGTGGAGCGCGCCGTTGGAAACGGCTTGTTCCCTTACCGTGACGTCGCCGTTGGTCGAGGTCAGGGCCATGCCCTGCGCCGCCGACGCCTTGCGAAGGATCAGGCCGCCATCCGCTGTGATTTGCAGTTCCCCGGCATTGGCGGCCATGTCGCCCTGCATGTTGACGCCGATGCCCTGCTCGGTCGCGACCAGGGAAATGCGGTTGGCGTACATGCCGCCGAGAGCCGTCGAATCGATGGCATAGAGCGGCGCGCTGGCCGGATCGGCGGCGCGGGCGGTGGCGGCGCGGGTGGCATAGGCGACGTCGTTGCGCCCGGTGACGACGTTGACGGACTTGCCGTTGACCTGACCGTTCACGGTGACCGAGCGACCGATCAAATCCAGGACGTCGATGCCGGAGGCATTCAACCCGTTGCCGTCGATGGCGATATCGCCGCCGTCCACCGCGAAGCCGGAAATACCGCCCTGGGGATCGAATTGCGGCGCTCCGGTGGTCAGAACCGCGCGCGGCGTGCCGATGAAGCCGCAGCCGTTGCAGGTGATGCCGTTGGGGTTGGCCAGGATGAAGTCGGCGCTGCCGCCGAAAACCTCGGTAAAGCCTTCCAGGCGCGACCGGCTGGCGCTGGTGACCTCGGCCAGGATGGTCGAAGCCGACGATTTGCCGACCAGATTGGGGTTGGCGAGAAGGGCGCCGCCAAGTTGGGAAACCCCGTCGCGGGTGGCGTTGTTCAAAATCACGCCGGAGGGGGCGACGTTGAACTCGCTGAATGCGTTGTGCGACAGGCCCGCCCCGTTGGGGGCGACGATGTCGATGGTCGCGACGCCGTTCAAGGCTTTTCCAACGGTGGCTTTTTGCGCGGCGGCGGGGTCGATCACCAGGCCTGCGCCTCCGGCGTTGGCCGCTACCGGCTCGAAGGTGAGGCACAGGCTCATGAGAATTGCGGTCAGCTTTTGCAGTGTGTGATGCGGCTTCATGGCCTGTTCCTCAGTATTGAACGGCAAGAGACAGATAGACTTCGCGGTCGCGCTGGGTGACGAAGGCGGGGGCGCGCAAGGGCTGCGCGTAGGTGAGCGAAAAACGCAAATAGTCGCCGGAGATCCGCAGCCCGGTGGCCCAGCCGCTCATCACGCCGCGCTCGTTCGCGTCTTTCGGGTCGTTGCGCAAAACCCCATAGTCGTAGGCGACGAACGGAGTGGCTTGGCCGATGCCGTCGTCGATCAGCGCTTCCCCGGTTTTGGGTAGGGTGAGGGACACTTCGTTGCGGACGTAAAATCCCGTATCGCCGCTGATGTCGTCGGCATCGAACCCGCGCACCGAATAGCGCCCGCCAAGGGAGATCCGCTCGGGGCTGTAAAGGGTGGTTTCGCTCCACTGTCCGCGAGCGCTGCCGGTATAGGTCAGCGACGCTCCTCCCAGATCGATGGGCCGCAGGTAAGAAACGTCCGCCGTGGCCTTGTCGAATTGCGCGTGCGGGGAGTCTTTCGCCAGACCGGGGGCGTCGGCGTCGGCCTGCAACAGGTCGAGTCCGCGTTCCCAGGTGCCCTGCGCCGAGAAAAGACCGCCCAGCAAACGGCGCGAATGACCGAGGCCGAGGCAGCCGACCGCAAGGCTGTAGGAACTGGTTTCCAGTTTCTGATCGTTGAAATAGGCATTTGTTCCGTAATAACGGAACAACCCCTTGGCGGAGGTTTTGCTGTCGGCGTCGCGATGGAGAACCCGTTCCAGCTCGACCGCCTGGGTGCGCGAATTGCCGGTGCTGTGGTAGGTCTGGTTGGTTCCGGATACGGGGGCGGCGTAGTCGGAATAGTTGACCGAAACCGTCAGAGTCCAATAGCCGTAAGGAACGGAGGCGAATCCGTTAACGCTGCGCGAGGCTCGCCAATCATCGTTGTAATTCGCGTTGCGGTCGGTGGTTAAGGACAGGAAATCGTTTAATCCCAGTGGATTGTCGAATTCCGCATTGGCTTGGTATTTGTGACGCCCGGTGCTGGCCTGTCCGCCGTTGTTCAGTCCCGCCAAAAACCGCCAGCGTTTGCCCGGCTGGTTCTTGACGACGACGCGGGTGTCCCCTGGCTGGCCGCCCGGTTGCAGGGTCATGGTCGCCCGGTTGGAACGCGGGCGGTTGATTTGGTCCAGGCCTTGTTCGATGTCGCGAAGGTTAAGGGTGTTCCCCTCCAGGCCGGGGAATGCGGTTTCCAGTTCGGCGTTCCGCGCCCAGTCGCCTGTCTCCGGTTCGATGGCCTCGACTTTGCCCTCGACGACCACGATGGTCAGAACGCCATTCTTCAAGTCCTGCTGCGGCAGATAGGGGCGGGCGGCGATGTAACCCGCCGCGACATAGGCCTCGGTGATCGCCCGCAGCATCGTGTTGAGGTCGGGAAGGGTCAGGCAGCGGCCCCGATAGGGCTGGGCCAGGGCTTCCAGGGTGGCTTCCGGCAGGTGATTCGCGCCCTCGAAAACAATACGGGCCACGGCGATGCATGCGCCGCCATCGTCTCCGGATGGGGCCGGGGGCAGGGCGAAGGGGATGGTTTCGCTGCGACCGCTGCCTTCCTTGGCGCGGCGTTCCTGCTCGCGCCGAAGTTCTTCCTGGTGGCGCTGGATGCTCTGCTGCTGCTGAACGATGGCGTTGAGATCGGAAGCGGAAGGACTCTGTGCGAATACAGGTGTGATGAAAATCACACCGAATGCCGTCATGCCGATTATGGCAACAGCATAGGGCAAGACAATGCGCACGGAACACACCCCGTTATGTTCTTAATTGCTGTGTAATCGGAAGGTTTACACTTTTGAGTGGCGCGGACTTTATGCCCAAAAAATGCCATTGTCTACTTATTTTGGTGTGACAAGCGTCACAGGGGCCCGGTCGGTTCCCGCTGGTTTGAAGGCCTTTGGACGCTTAACGTTGATTGAAAGCAGTTGCGTACCCCCGCAACCAAATAAAACAAAGGCTTAGCCCCATAAGGGCTAGGCCTTTTTGTTTGGGGGAACGGCGGCTTAGCGTCGCCAGTGTACTGTGAGGGTTTGCAGGGTGTCGGAGTCGGGGCCGATGCCGATGACGAACCGCCCCGGCTCCCACACGCGGTCGCCGCGCGGGGTGTGGAATTCGAGGTCACGGGTGGTGAGGTGGAAGCGCACGGTGCGGGTTTCGCCCGGAGCCAGGGCGATCTTCTCGAAGCCCTTCAATTGTTTGCCGGGGCGGACGACGCTCGCCACCGGATCGGTGACGTACATCTGCACCACCTCTTCTCCCACCCGGGGCCCGGCGTTGGTGACCGCGAGCGAAACCGTCAGCGTGTCCTCGGGGCCGAGTTGGCTGGCGCTGGCGGCGGGCGGGCCGTAGGCGAAGCGGGTGTATCCCAGGCCGAACCCGAAGGGGAACAGAGGCTCGGACGCGCCGTCGAGATAGCAGCGGGTGGTATACTTGCCGGGATCGTTGTCACGGCTGCCGGGACGGCCGGTGGTGGCACGGTCGTAGGCGAGCGGCACCTGGCCGACATGGCGTGGCCACGTGGTGGTGAGCCTGCCGCACGGGTTGCGCAAGCCGAACAACAGATCGGCGATCGCGTTGCCGGTCTCGCAGCCGCCGAACCACGTGGCGAGGATCGCCGGAATGTGCTCGGCCTCCCACGGCAGGGTCAGAGGACGGCCGTGCAGCAGCACCAATACCACCGGCTTTCCGGTCGCGTGCAGCGCTTCCAGCAGCGCGCGCTGGCCGGGCGGCAGGCCGATGTCCATGCGCGAGGCGGCCTCGCCGGACATTTCCGCCGCTTCGCCCAGCACCGCCACCACTACGTCGGCGGCTTCGGCGGCGGCGACCGCTTCGGCGACCATCTCGGCGGGCGGGCGCGGGTCGAGCGTCACCTTCGGCCCGGCAAAGTTCAGCAGGTCCAGCATCCGCCGGTCTTCGATGAGGTTGGCGCCGTGCGCGTGGTGCACCTTCACCCCCGGCACCGCGCGGATGCCTTCGAGCACCGTGACCGCCGAAGCCGGATCGCCCTGGAAGCTCCATGGTCCGAGGATGTTCCATGCGTCGTCCGCCAGTGGCCCGACCACCGCGACCGATAGCCCCGGTGCGGCGAGCGGTAACAGGTCGCCCGCGTTTTTGAGCAGTACGCAGGAGTCTGCCGCCAACTGCCGCGCCGCCGTACGGTATTCGGGTGCGTGCAGGTTGCGCGCGGCGCGCGCCCGGTCGCAGCGGTCGAACGGGTCGTCGAACAGGCCGAGCCTTGCCTTCGCCTCCAGCACCGCACGGCAGGCGGTGTCGATCTCCGCTTGCGAGACACGACCGGCGGCGAAGGCGGCGGGCAGGCGCGAGACGAAGCCATGGCCCATCATGTCCATTTGCACGCCCGCGCGCAGGGCGCGTTCGGAGAGGGTTTGCAGCGGGTCGTCCGCGTCGATACCGCCGCGTTCGTCGCCGAGGCCGTGGGCAATCATCTCGGGGATGGCGTTGAAATCCGAAACCCTGAGCACGCCGTCGAGCAGGCGAAGGTGATCGGCATCGGCGTGCGACGGCACGCCGTTGACTGCCGCGAAGGACATCATCGCCGGGCCCGCCCCGGCTTCAAGCGCGGCGCGGAACGGCGGTAGGTAGACGTCGGCGAGGCGGGCGAGGCTAACGTCGGCGTTGTTGTAGTCGCGCCCGCCCTCCGCCGCGCCGTAGGCGATGAAGTGCTTGATGCAGGCCATCACCGATTCCGGGTGGGCGAGATCGGCGCCCTGGAGGCCGCGCACCATCGCCTCGGCGATCCGCGCGCCGAGGAAGGGATCCTCGCCCGCGCCCTCCGCGATGCGTCCCCAGCGCGGGTCGCGGCAGATGTCGAGCATCGGCGAGAACATCCAGTTGAGGCCGCACGCGGTCGCCTCCCGTGCCGCGATGCGCGCGGCGGTTTCCACGTGGCCGAGGTTCCAGGTGCAGGAGAGCGCCAGAGGGATCGGCAGCACCGTCTGGTGCCCGTGAATCACGTCGTAGGCGAGCAGCAGTGGAATCCCGAGCCGCGATTGCTCGACCGCGATCGCCTGAATCTCCCGTGCCGCATCCGGCCCACCCACGCCGAAGCTGCAATCCACCAAGCCGCCGAGCAGGCCGCCGATCTTTCCTGCGCGGATGTCCGCAACGCGCTCGTCCGGCAGCGGCAGGGTGGCGGTGACGAGGTTGAGTTGGCCGAGTTTTTCTTCCAGCGTCATCCGCGCCAGCAGGTCGTCGATGAAGGTCATCGCGGGGCTCCTTGGGTCCAGACGCAGGTGGCGAGGGATTGGGCGGGCAAGGCGACGGTCGCGGAGGTTTCGCCGCCGCAGCCGAGGGCAACCGCGCACGGGGCCTCGGTAGGGTTGATGACAAGGGCGACGATCCGCCCGTGGGGCACGGCGAAAGCGACGTGGGGCAGCGGCCCCTCGGAGGCGATCCGCACCGCGCCGGGGGGAATGAAGCGGGCGGCGTGGGCGATCAGATAATAGGCGACGTTGCGGGTGACGGTGTCGCCGTCGAGGGTGAGCGCGCCGACGCAATGGGGCTCGCCGCCGGGGGTGTGGGGGCGACAATCCGGGTCGGCGGCGAGGTTCCATTCGAGCACGATTTCCGCCCAGTTGCGCAGCGCCCCCACCAGCACCCGCTCCGCATGCCACATCAATGCACCGCCGAAGTCGTCGCTGCGGCCGACCCACTGTTCGGTGAACAACATCGCCGCGCCTGGATGCAGCGCCTTCACCGCAGCCATCGCCTCGATCTCCCCCGCGTAGAGGTGAAACGCCGCGCCCGCGAGGAATGGCCGCGCGGCGGCGTCGCCCAACACCGCCAGCGGATATTCGGGGGTGTCGCAGTTGTGGTCGTGGCAGTAGATCTCGGTGGCAAACCCGGCGTCGCGCAGCTTCGGCCCCAGGTGCCGAGCAACGAACGCCGCCTGTTGTGCCGCGCTCATCACCATGCTTGGGTCGTTCTTGTGGTTTCCGGGTTCGTTTTGCACGGTGATCGCGCGGATGCTCACGCCGTGCGCCCGCATGCCGTTGAGGTAGGCGACGAGATACTCGGCATAGGCGTCATGGCATGCGGCCTTGAGTTCGCCGCCGATGAAGCCGCCGCTGGTTTTCATCCACGGTGGTGCCGACCACGGCGAGGCGATCACCAGCAGGTCGGGCGCGATCGCGAGAATGTCCCGCAGGATCGGAAGCACCTCGCGGTCTCCGGCGAACAGGTCGAACGGCAGCTCGGGTGCGTGCGGTAGGAATACGCCCGCTCGCCCAGATCGGAGGCACCGATGCTGAGGCGCAGGCAACTCACGCGCACCGGACCGCCGGGCGCGAACAGCTCTTCGAGCAGGGCGCGGCGCGTGGCGGCGGACATCCGCGAGAGCAGCAGTGCGCTGCCGCCGGTGAGCGAAAAGCCGAATCCGCGCACGGGTTGGAAGCTGTGGGCGGGGTCGAGGGCGATAACCGCCTCGGGTGAATGCGAGGTGGCGTCCTGCCGGTGCAGCAGTACCCGGCGGTCGGCGGAGGTGATCCAGGTGGTGAGCGTGCCGGTTTCGGCGGGCGTTCCGGTGATGGCGATGATGCGGCCCCCCGATGGGATCGTAAGATCATGAAATTTTATGATATTTCCGAATTGGCGGGTGTCAATGGCGGCGAAGGCATGTTTAGCGGGGCCGCGCCCTCCAAGAGAGGCAAGACGTCAGCCGAGAATCTCAAGATTCTCGACGAACTCTCGCGGATTCATCGAACGACGCGTCGGTAACGTCATTGTTGAACAAAGACACTTGCGTGTCCCCGCAACCAAATACCACCGAAATATCAATGCAAAAGCCCGCCTCACGGCGGGCTCCAGTCTCCGCTGGATGAACCTTGGGGGGCACAGCAGCGGACGCTCAGTTTCCAGGCATCCAGGCCACGGTCTTCGCCAGCCCAGGCCAATCGCGGGCCCAGCAGCAGGAATGGGTGAATCCGGGGATTTCGATCACCTGCGCCGGGGCGCCGGGCGGCAGACGCCGCAGGTAGGACCGGACGACGTCGGCGCCGACCACATCGTCCCGTCCGCCGGTGAAATGCACCTGCGGCATCGCCCCCAACGCGGCGGCAGCGGCGGCAGGGTCGAGGGAGTCGAGCAATGGCGAAAGGCCGTCGCGTTTCGTCCAGTATGCCAGGCCGAGGTTGGCGGCCACGGTGACGATGCCCTTCACGTCGTTGCGCCGGGCCGCCAGCAGCGCGGCGATGGCGCCGCCGCCGGAATAGCCGACCAGAACCAGCTCGCGGGCATGGGCGCGGTTTTTGAGCCGGTCGATGGCCGCATCGACGGCATCGAGAATTTCCGGAGAATAGCGCTGGTCGGTCCAATAGGCGCTGGTGCAGCGCGGCGACGCGACGTACTGGCAGGGTCGGCCCAGCCAGGCCAGGTTGACGGGGGCAGCGGTTCGGGGGTGGGCCAGGGCGAGACGCAGGGCCAACGGGTCGCTGGGCGTGGGATCCTGCGAAAGCCGGGAGGCGCGGACGTAGGCGAAGCCGTCGCCTTCGAGGTAGACCGCCAGCCGGGGCGAGGCCTGCGCCGGGGCGACGGCGGCGGCGAGTTGGAATTGGCCGCCGCTCAGTATCTCCCAGGTCCAGCCCGCGCCCCCGGACAGGCGTGGGCCGACGGCGCGGCGTTCGCCGACGCCGGAACACGCGGCACAGGCCAGGCACAGCAGAAGCGCGGCGCATTTCCTCCGGGAAATCATGTTCAGGCCCTGCCGCGATCGCGGAATTCGCGCAAGGCGTCGGCCATCCGCCGCACCACGCCGTCCCAGTCGCCCGCCTTGTCCTGGCGGAACAGCCGCAGGGAGGGATACCAGGGGCTGTCTTCCCGTTCGGTCAGCCAGCGCCATTCGCTGGGAAAGGGCAGCATCACCCAGGCCGGACGGTTCAGCCCCCCGGCCAGATGCACCGGCGCGCTGTCCACCGAGATCAAAAGGTCGGCGACGGAGAGAATGGCGGCGGTATCGTCGAAATCGGTGATTTCCTCGTCCAGATCGGTCAACGCGAGTCCGGCGGGCGGCGTCTTGGCCTCGGCGGCCTTGGGCCCCTTCTGGACCGAGATGAAGGAACAGCCTTCCACCCCGCCCAGGGGCGCCAGGGTCGCCGGGGAAATCGAACGCTTGGCATCGCCGACATGCTCGGGACGTCCGCCCCAGACCAGGGCGACGATCGGCCGCGGCAGGTTCTTCAATCTGCGCCGCCACTTCTGCAGGCGTCCCGTGTGCGCCGTCAGGTAGGGGATGGTTCCGGGCAGGTCGGAAAGCGTCAATCCCATCGCCATGGGCAGGCTCATCATCTCGCAATACATGTCGAAGGGCGGCGGCACCTGGTCGCGCAGCACGATCTCGTCGATGCCGTCCATGCGGCGGGCGAAACTTTCCTGCTCCGGCACGATCTGTAACACCAGGTGGGCGCCGCTTTTCTTTTTGGCCCAGGGGAGCAGGCGGATGAACTGGAAGGTGTCTCCGTACCCCTGTTCGTCATGGATCAGCAGGGTCTTTCCGGCGAGAGGCTCGCCATCCCAGCGCGGCTTTCGCACCTTGCGCTCCAAGGCCGCGGTATGAACCATGTTGTAGCGATGGCGGTATTCCCGCCAGCCCCTGTCGAATTCGCCCAGCTGCAACAGCGTCACGGCCAGGTCGAAGCGCAGTTCCATGTTGCCCGGCACCTGATCGACCAGCATTTCCTGGATCGGTTTCGCCTCCGCCAAGCGCCCCTGGCGGCCCAACGCCTTGGCGAGAACCGACCATGTCTGCAACGTCCCCATGCCGCCCGCCGCCAAGGCGCGGGCCAGGGCCTCCGCCTTTTCCGGGTCGTCGGCATCCAGCGCCTGACGGGCCTGGAGTTCGGCCTCCTGCTGGGTCAGGACCGTGCTCATGCCGTCGCGCCGTTCCCCGGGGCCGGAAGCCGGGGGGGCGGATGCCGGACATATTTCTTCCGGCGCCCGAGGCGGCTTTTGCCGGTGGTTTTCCGCCTGCGCCGCGCCGCTTCGCGGCGTCACGGCCACGGCGTGCCGCTGGATTTCGGCCTTGGCCCGCAGGGCGGCGGGATGCCCGGGGGCGAAGGACAGGACGTTGTCGATCCAGCGCGCCGCCTCGCCCGGCTGATTTCCGGCCAGGGCCACGGCGGCGGCGTTGAGATAGGCGTCGGCGTTGCGGGGGGCGAGTTCGATGGCGCGCCGCGCCATCGCCATCGCCTCGTCGAGGGCCCCAAGATCGTGCAACAGGTTGGCCAAATTGCTGTGGGCCTCGGGATAGGACGGGTTGAGGCGGATGGCCTCCGCGTACTCCTTCCGCGCCTCGTCCAACCGGCCCAGGCGCTTGTAGGTGTTGCCCAGGTTGTTGTGGGCCTCGGGACTGGCGGGGGTCATCTCGCAGACCCGGATCAGGCATTGCAGGCTGTCCGCGAGCTTGTCGGCTTCCTGCAGGATGATGCCAAGGTTCCCCCATGCCGACGCGGCGTTGCCGTCCAGGGCCACGGCCCGGCGGGCTTCCGTTTCCGCTTCGGTCAGTTGGCCGCCTTGCCGCAGCATCTCCGCGAAGTTGCTGTGAAACAGGGCGGGCGCGCGGGGCGCCGCGCAGGCCCGGCGCATATAGCCGAACGCGTTGTCGAGGTTGCCGAAACCGTGGGCCAGAAGCCCCAGAATGTGCAGGGCGTCGGGATGCTCCGGCCAGAGGGCCAGCACCTGGCGGCAGAGATGTTCGGCCTGCGGCGCCTGACCCGCGCTCCAATGGGCATAGGCGGTGCCGATCGCCTGTTCGATCGTCATGCCCTGCGGCTGGGAAGCAGGCTGCTTGGCCTTTTCCTTGCGGAACTTCATGACGAAGGTTCCCCTTGATCTAGGACGTAGACTGATAAATCCCGCCGATTGCGCCGGAGCGATTTGGTTCGTCCGAACAGGAGAAAAGCGAAGACCGTAGCGGGGTCTACGAGCAAGCTTTTCAACGCCTTCGGCGGACGAAATCGCCCGGCCCTTCGGGTTGGTCGCCAAGGAACACCCTGGTTCGTCGCCACCGCTCACCGATGTCCCGGCATCGCCTTCGCGGCGGCTCCTGCCATTGTATCCCTTGGCGACCAACGCAATTTAGCAGGATTTATCAGTCTACGTCCTAGGGCGCGATCGACTTCAGGGCTGCGTTCAGTCCTTCCAGCTTAACCGGAAGATCCAGCGGTTTTTCTTCCCCGGCAAGATAATACCGAACCGTCAGCACATTGCCCTTACGGAATTGGCCGAACGCGGCCTTGTCCATGTCGATGATCGACAGACAGCCGCCGGGGTTGCAGGTCTCGAAGGGAACGGTCAGGGGCTTTTTCCCGTCGATGCCGAAGGAAACCCCCTTCGTCAGAAGAACGCCCAGCGGCGCCGCCAGAATCAGCCTGGGGCTGCCGTTCGGGCCGTGATAGCCGAGTTGCGCCAACAGCAACTGCCGGTCGCCGGGCTGGGCGGTGACGAACTGCCGCACCACGCAGGCGTCTTTCCGGTCGTCATTGGCGCACTGCCTGCCCCAGAGCGGATTTTCGCCCGCCGCCGCGGGCAGCGAACCCAGGGAAGTAACCGCCAGGGCGCAGAGGAGCGCCCCCACCCACGGCATTTTCGATGACAAACGGACCCTCACGGTATCGGCTCCTAGAATCCCCACATCAGTTTGACCATGCCGACG
>CBDDHB010000002.1:642500-777300 GCA_965228165.1 Rhodospirillaceae bacterium | reverse complement strand
CAGCGTTCGCGCGGCGGCGGCGATCTCGGGGCGGACGCGGTCGGCCTGGATCGCCCTGCGCGGCCGTGACCCGGGATTCGCCGCGCTGTGGGAACAGGCCTTGGACGCCTACGTCGAATTGCTGGAGGCGGAGGCCGACCGCCGCGCGATGCGGGGGGGGGAGGAAGAACCGATCTTCTATTCCGGCAAGCAGGTGGGGGTGCGCGCCCGCACCTCGGACAGCCTGTTGATGTTCCGGCTGAAGGCGTTGCGTCCCGGACGCTACCGCGCCGCCGTCGAGGACGGGGCCGATCCCCTGACCGTCGAGGTCCGCGACTTCGCCGACGCGAAGGAGAAGCGATGAGCCGCATCGTCCTTCCCCACGACTGGGAACCCAGGGGCTATCAACTGCCCTTCCTGCGCCGGATGAGCCCCTGCATCCCGGGCGGCGGCGGGCGCGCGGTGCTGGTCTGGCATCGCCGCTCCGGCAAGGATTCCACCGCTCTCAACTTCGCCGCCTGCGCCGCGCATCTCCGGGTCGGGGTCTATTGGCACATGCTCCCCACCGCGACACAGGCCAGGAAGGCGGTGTGGGACGGCATCGACGCCCAGGGCCGCAAGGTGCTGGATCAGGTGTTCCCGCGCCCGCTGCGCAAAGCCACCAACGTCACCGAGATGAAGATCGAACTCAAGTGCGGCTCGATCTGGCAGTTGGTCGGCTCCGACAACTACAACGCCCTGGTCGGCGCCAACCCGGTGGGGGTGGTGTTCTCGGAATACAGTCTCGCCGATCCGGCGGCCTGGGACTACGTGCGGCCGATCCTGGCGGAGAACGGCGGCTGGGCGGTGTTCATCTTCACCCCGCGCGGGCGCAACCACGGCCATGCCCTGCTCGAGATGGCGCGGAAGAATCCCCATTGGTTCGCGGAAGTCCTGACCGTGGACGATACCCGCCGCGCCGACGGCTCGCCGGTGATCTCCGCCGCCGCGATCGACGAGGACCGGGCGGCGGGCATGGCGGACGAGGTGATCCGTCAGGAATACTGGTGCAGCTTCGACGCGGGTCTGGTCGGCGCCTATTACGGCAAGGCGATGGAGGCGGCGCGCGGCCAGGGCCGCATCGGCAAGATTGCGTGGGAACCGGCGGTTCCGGTGGAAACCTGGTGGGACTTGGGCGTCGGCGACAGCACCGCGATCTGGTTCGCGCAGCGCGTCGGGCGCGAGGTCCGCCTGATCGACTATCTGGAGGCCTCGGGCGAGGGCTTGCCGTATTACGCCAAGGCCCTGCAAGCCAAGCCCTATGTCTATGGCCGCCACATCGCGCCGCACGACATCGAGGTCCGCGAACTCGGCACCGGCCTGTCGCGGCGAGAGACGGCGTTGCGGCTGGGCATCCGCTTCGAGGTTGCCCCGGCGCAGAGCCTGGAGGACGGCATCGAGGCGACCCGCGCCCTCATCCCCCGTTGCTGGTTCGACGAGGAGAAATGCGCGCGCGGCATCGAGGCGCTTTGCCAGTACCGCCGCGAATGGAACGACAAGACCAAGGACTTCAAGGCGTCGCCGCTGCACGACTGGACCAGTCACGGCGCGGACGCCTTCCGCTACGGCGCGGTCAGTCGCGAGAAAAGCAATGGTCTGGGAACGCGGCAACTGGCCGCGCCGCACGCGTTCCCGGTGCTCGGACGGTATCAGTCCTGACGCGGCGGCGGCGGGTCGATCCCCGGCGGCAGTCGCGGCGGCAGGGCGTCGTCCCCGTCCTTGCGCCAGAAGGCGGCGTCGATCTGCGCCTGGGTCAGGCCGCGCGCCTCGGAAAGGTCCGCCCCGGTCAGGTCGGCGTCGTCCAGGGACGCGCCCGCCATTTCGGCGCCGCTCAGCACCGTTCCGACCAGGACGGCCTTGACCAGGTGGGCGTAGGACAGGTTCACCCCGTCGGCTTGCGCTCCGGTCAGGTCGGCGCCTTCCATGTCGACGTTGGAAAAGTCGGCGCCGCTTAACTCCGCCTTGCGCAAATCGGTTTTCAACAGGGTCGCCGAATCGAGGTGGGCGCCGCACAGGCGAACCCGCTGCATGCAGGCGCCGTCGAGAACGGCATAGCCCAGGGCGGCGCGGCTCATGTCGCAGCCGGACAGGGTGGCGTCGGTGAACTCCGCGTGCTCGAGGACCGCGTCCTCAAGGATCGCGCCGTTCAGGTCGCAATCCCAGAACTTGGCCTCGTTGGCGACGATCCGCGAGGCGCGGACCTGCGACAGGTCGGATTCGGCCAAACTGGCGCGCACCAGGTTGGCGTCGTCGAGAATCGCCCCGTGCAGATTGGCGCCGGTCAGGTTGATCTCGGCCAGGGCGCCGCCGACCAGGGTGGCGCCGCCCAGACGGGCGCGCGCCATCCGCGCCTTTTTCAGGGAAGCGCGCGAAAAATCGGCGCAGACCAGTTCCGCGTTCTCGGCATCGGCGCCGTCGAGGACGAGTTCGGAAAGATCGGCGCCGCGCAGATCGATCTGGTTGCGGACGAGCCAGGTCAGCGCCGCCGCCTGTCCGATATCGCGGGTTTCCTTTCTGGCGTCGCGCAGCAGGCTGCGCTTCGTCTCGGCCTTCTCGTACCGCGCCGCCGCGCCGGAGACCAGGCTTTTGCCGCGCGACCGCGCGTACAGGAAGGCTCCTATGGCCAGCGCCGCGCCAATGCCGATCAATCCTTCCTCGGGCAGCATCGCGGCCCGAAGCGGCGTCGCGGCGGAGACAAGGGCGTCGAGATCGGCGGGATTCGGGATCGGCGGCGCGGCGAGGACGGAGGCGAACCATGATGTCATCGGCGGATGGCCTTTCTGCGCCTGGGGTGGCGGGGCGGGGCGAAGCCAGGAATTTCGCCCCATTCCGGTATTCTGAAACCATGGGGCTGATTTGAAAAGCAGAAACGGGATATGCCGGGAACCTCTCTGATCGTTGACTTGCGGCCCGTTCCGGTGCTCGATGGGGAGCCGAAACGACCTCACGGGAAGCAGGGGGAGGCCATGAAGACGACGCCCAACGGAGCCGAAACCGCGGAGTCCGCGCAGGCCGCCGAAACCGCGGAGTCCGCGCAGGCCGCCGAAACCGCCGAAACCGCCGCGCCGCCGTCGGCCGCGCCGGAAACCCCGGCGGAGTCCGCGCCGTCCCGGACGGACGAGCCCGCGCCGCCGCCCCGGGCGGAAGCGCCCGCCGCCGCGCCGCCGCCGTCACGGCCGCGCCGCGACGAGCCGAGGCTGTCCGCCGCGACGCCGGTCGTCGAGGGTCCGGACCCCCTGCCGCCGCCGCCGATGGCGGCGCCGACCTAGCCGCTCAAATTGGGAATCGCCGCCAGCGTTCTGTGGTTGGCCCTGGTCGCCTATTCGCTCGCCGAATCCGGCATGCCGACGCTGTCCGGCTCTTCGTCCCTGATCCCGTGGGAACTGGCGGCCTTCGCCGCCGGGGTGGCGCTGCCGGTGGCCCTGATCTGGCTGGTCGTCGCCTACCTCGACCGGGGCAAGCGCTTCGAGCGCGAGGTTGACGAATTGCGCCACCTGATGCGGCAGATGGCCTATCCCTCCGGCGCCTACGAAGCGCGGGTGAAGGCGATCTCGGATTCCCTGCGCGCCCAGGCGGCGGAATTGAACGATGCCTCGCACCGCGCGGTGCAGCAGGCGGACGCGGTGCGCGCCTCGCTGCTTCGCCATACCGAGGATCTGGCCGCCACCGGCACCCGTATCGAGACCGACACGGCGAACGCCGTGGAGGTCTTCGGTCGCCACGTCGCCGAGTTGCGCACCACCGCCGACGGCGCCACCGAACGCACCCGCGCCACCGCCGCCGAACTGGCGAAGGAAAGCCGCACCCTGAAGTCGGTCTCCGACGAAACCCGCGCCGCCGGTTCGACCCTGGAAGCGATCCTGAAGGGGCAGGTCGAGGCGATGTCCGAGGCGATCCAGTCCCTGCGCGCCCTGTCCGATTCGATGAGCCGCGAATCCCGCAAGCAGGAAGCCGATCTGACCCAGGCGTCGGAAACCCTGTCCGACCAGACCGGGCGGATCACCAATACCCTGTCCAAGCAGGCGGCGCAGCTCAACCAGATCACCGAAACCGTGCTCGACCGCGTCAAGATCGTCGAGGAAGGGCTGGAAATGCAGTCGCGCGAGTTGTCCACCGCTTCGGATTCGGCGATGGCGCGCCTGCGCGCGGTGGGCGATGCCTTCGCCCGCAAGGCGCAGGAACTGGTGGAGGCCAGCGATACCGTGGACACCCGCATCGGCGCGGCGGTGGCCCGCTTCGAGGAACACGGCCAGGTACTGCAAAACCATGCCCGGGTCGTCGGTCAGGAAAGCGCCGAGGCCGCCGCCGCCCTGGAAGGCCGGTGCCGGGCGATGGCGCAACTGATCGACGTCATTCTCGCCAAGGGGCAGGAGACCGGCAGCCTGATCAAGGATTACGCGGCGACGATGAACCGCGACGCCGAACGCGCCGCCGAGATCGCCGACACCATCCGCGATTCCCTGCGCAAGCAGGCCGACGATCTGGCCAACGTGGTGCAGCTGGTGACTACCCAGGCGCGCCTGGGCGAGGCCTCGATGAACCAACAAAGCCGCCACCTGACCGACACCTCGAACGAGGTGATGGACCGGATTCGCGGCATCAACGACGTGATGCGCCAGTCCACCAACGAGTTGATCGCCGCGTCCTCCAAGGTCGGTTTCGAATTGGAGGCGGTGGGCGAACTGTTCGCCAAGCGCGGCCAGGACGTCGGCGAGGCGGCGGAAGAGGCGGTGGGCCGCACCGCCGCCGCCAGCGAGAAGCTGGTCGCCCGGGTCGCCGAACTGCGCGAAACCACCGAGGACGCGCTTTTCAAATTCGAGGCGGTAACCCGCGAGGTCGCCCAGCATTCCTCCGGGATGAAACAGGTTTCGGACGCCGCCCGTGCCCAGGTGGAGGACATCGGCGCGGTTCTCGACAAGCAATCCGACAAGGTCGGGCGGGTCGCCGCCGAGGCGCAGAAGGCCCTGGCGGCGTTCGGCGGCGCGTTGCGCGAACGCTCCATGGAGTTCCTGAAGAACACCGACGAGGCCTCCAGCCGGGTGCGGTCCCTGGGCGACGCCCTGCATCAGATCGGTCGCGACTTCGACGATACCGCAGGCCGCAGTTCGGCGCAGGTGACGGTGGCCGGGGCGCGCCTGAAGGAAACCATCGAGCAGGTGGCCGCGACCTCGGACCGGATCACCCGGCAGATCGGCGAATCCCGCGATACCTTCCGCGCCCAGTCGGGCGAACTGGCGGGCAGCGCCGATGCGACCGTCGACAAGATCAAGACGCTGATGGACACGGTGCGTCAGAAGACCACCGAAATGGCCGCCACCGGCGACATGCTGGAGGGCCGGGCGCACAAGTTGAGCACCCTGTTCGTGCAGAAGACCAAGGCGATCCTGGCCGCCGCCGAAGAGGCGGAAAGCCGCGCCACCCAGTTGGAGAGGCAGAAGCTCGACGTCGAGACCGATATCTTCCTGAAGGATGCGGTGCAGGTGATCGAACGCTTGCAGGCGATCTCGGTCGATATCACCCGGGCCTTCCAGCCGAGCGTCGAGGAAGACCTGTGGAAACGCTACCATCGCGGCGATCAGGGGGCCTTCCTGCGCCATCTGTCGCGGTCGCTGACCAAGTCGCAGATGCAGGAGATCAAGGATCGTTTCGAGGCGGAGGCGGACTTCCGGGGCTTCGTCACCCGCTATCTGTCGGAGTTCGAGGCCCTGACCGCGCGGGTGCGCCGTTCCGACCGTTCCGACGTCCTGACCGCGGTGCTGACCGGTTCGGACATCGGGCGCATCTATATGATCCTGGCCAAGGCCTTGGGCCGGGTGGAATGAGGCAGAATCGATAAAGCGGATAAATTCCAAAGACAATGTTCAACCCAAGGAGACCGGTCCAGGACATAATCCCAGGGCCGGTTTTTCTTTTGTGAAAATTCCCTGCGGGGTTGTGCCGCTTTCCGCCGCGCGTCGCATATTTCCATTGACGTTGTGGTGGAATACTCCAGCATTCGGGTTCGGAAACTTCGTCGCAACGAAGATCATAAAAAGATTTCCCAGTCGGGCAGTCATAGAGGGAAAGATGTTTGAATTCGATGTGGATCGAGAGGGTCGTCTGCGGTTCCTGCGGATCGACAACCGGACGGTGGCCGCGCTGCGCGAGGCCTGGCCGGTGGTGCGCCCGAAGCTGCGCGCCATTCTGGATGAGTTCTATACCCACCTGAAGGGGGTCGAGGCGCTGAAGCCCCTGATCGCCGCCGACGGCATGATCGAGCGCCTGAAGGTGGCGCAGGGCGCGCATTGGGAGCGCCTGTTCAAGGGCGATTTCGACGACGCCTTCATGAAGGGGGTGATGGCGGTGGGCCATGCCCACGCCCGCATCGGGCTGGAACCGCGCTGGTACATCGGCGGCTATGCCCTGGTGTTGAGCCGCCTGACCGCCGAGATCGACCATGCTTTCAAGCGCCGAGCCGAAAAGCGGGGGGACTTGATCGGTGCGGTGACCAAGGCGGTGTTCCTCGATATGGACCTGTCGATTTCGGTCTATCAGGAACTGGTGAAGCTTCAGTTGCTGGAGCGCGAGCACAAGCTGGAGGAGATGATCGTCAGCTTCGACGGTCACGTCAGTCGCACCCTGAGCGAGGTCACCGCCGCCTTGACCCAGGTCGAGGCCGGCGCCGCCGAGGTCGCTTCCGTCGCCAAGGAAACCAATCTGCGCGCCAGCACGGTGGCGGCGGCGACCGAGGAACTGTCGTCGTCGATCGGCGAGATTTCCTCCCGCGTCACCGACGCCAACCGGGTGGCGCAGGAAGCAGTGGAGCAGTCGCGCGGCGTCGAGGCGGAGATGGCCGCCCTGGACAAGGCGGGTTCGCGTATCGGCGAGGTGGCGAAGCTGATCCAGGACATCGCCAGCCAGACCAATCTGCTGGCCTTGAACGCCACCATCGAGGCGGCGCGGGCGGGCGACGCGGGCAAGGGCTTCGCGGTGGTGGCTGGCGAGGTGAAGAATCTCGCCAACCAGACGGCGCGGGCGACCGAGGACATCTCGGCGCAGATCTCCAGCATTCACGACGCCACCCGTCAGACCGGCGCGGCGATCGAGGGCATCGTCGCCATCATCAACCAACTGGGCGAGGACACCACGGCGATTTCCGCGGCGATCGAGGAACAGTCGGCGGCGACGCGGGAAATCGCCCGCAACGTCAACGAGACGGTGCAGGGGACGCAAGAGGTTTCCAGCAACATCGCGATGGTCAGCGCCAACGCCGACCGCACCGGCCTTCTGTCCGAGGAGTCGCGGCGGGCGGTGGAACGGTTGTCGGGCACCGCGCGCGCCCTGCAACAGGAGATCGAACGCTTCCTCGGCGACGTGCGGGCGGTCTGACCCCGCCGACGATCACGAAACCGCCCGGAATGGGTTTGCATTCCGGGCGGTTTCGTTTCAGGCCTCGACCACCGTCTGGCGCTGCGTGCCCAGGCCTTCGACCGCGACCTCGATGGTTTCGCCCGCCTTCAGATAGCGCTTGCGGCCGAAGCCCACCCCCGCCGGGGTGCCGGTGAGGATGACGTCGCCCGGCATCAGGCGCATGAACTGGCTGACATAGGACACCAGGAACCGCACCGGGAAGATCATCTGATCGGTGGAGCTGTCCTGCATCACCTCGCCATCGACCGACAGGCGGATCGCCAGTCTTTGCGGGTCGGCGATTTCGTCGCGGCTGACGAGGAAAGGGCCGAGCGGGCAGAAACCGGGGGCCGACTTGCCCTTCACCCACTGCCCCTGGCGCTTGAACTGGTGGTCGCGTTCGGAAACGTCGTTGACCGCCATGTAGCCCGCGACGTGGCGCTCCGCCTGCTCCTCGGCGACGCGGTGGGCGGCCTGGCCGATCACCACCGCCAGTTCGGCTTCCCAATCCAGGCGCTGCGCCCCGGGCGGCAGGGGAATGGGGTCGAAGGGGCCGGACAGGCTGCCGGTGTGTTTCATGAACAGGATCGGTTCGGGCGGCGGCTCGCCCTTGGTCTCGCGGGCGTGGTCGGCATAGTTGAGGCCGATGCCGATGATGTTGCGAATCCCCGCCAGCGGCACCCCCAGGCGGGGCGTTCCCGCGACCGGGGGGAGGGAACCGGGGGCGATCGCCGCCAACCGGGCCAATCCTTCGGGGGAAATTTCCGCCGGGCCGATGTCCGCCACCACGCCGGACAGGTCGCGCAGGGTGCCGCCCGCGTCGATCAGGCCGGGTTTTTCCTGGCCCGCCGGGCCGCAACGCAGCAGTCGCATGGGGAACCTCCGTTCGCGTCAGAAAAGGGTGAGGGTGCGGATTTCCTCGGGGCTCAGGCTGCCCGGAATGATCGCCATCGGCACATGGACGCGCCGCAGGTCCTTGCCCATCAGGGACGAGATCAGCGGGCCTGGACCGCCCTTGCCGGTATTCGCGCCCAGGACCAGAACGTGGACGGTTTCCTGCTCCAGGAACTTCAGCAGTTCCTCGCGGCGGTCGCCTTCGCGCAGATGGATCGTCGGCGGCTTGCCCGACAGTTCCAGGACGTGATCGACGTGTCCGTGAATCAGGACCTCCGCTTCCTTGCGGCGGTCCTCGCGCATCACGTCGCCGACGAACATGAAGTGCTCGAACTCCACCGGCGGGATGACGTAGAGCAGGGCGACCTGTCCGCCCGAACGCTTCGCCCGCAGGCAGGCGTAGTCGAGCGCGGGTTTGAATTCCTCGGTGTCGTCGATCACCACCAGGAAGACGCGTCCGGCGGGAGTCTGCCCGGTCTTCCGCGCGCCGTCGGTTTCGTCTCCGGTTTCCGGTTCCATCTTGCGCTCCGTGTTTCCCCCTGCATCCTGCGCCAGGGTGGGGGAGGTTTTCAACGTCGGCGGTGGCCGCCCGGTTGGCAAGGCCGGAGGAACAGGCGATAGTGGGGGCGCAAACCCGCAATGCCCGGAGTCCCGACGCCATGAAGAACTTCACCTATGTCAATCCCACCCGCATCCTGTTCGGCAAGGGACAGATCGCCGCGATCGGCAAACAGATCCCCGAGTCGGCGAAGGTTCTGGTCACCTATGGCGGCGGCAGCATCAAGGCGAACGGGGTTTACGATCAGGTGATGGCGGCGTTGAAGGGGCGCTCCGTCGCCGAGTTCGGCGGCATCGAGCCCAACCCCAGCTTCGAGACGATGATGCGCGCCGCCGACGTGGCGCGCGCCGCCGGGTCGGACTTCATCCTCGCGGTGGGCGGCGGTTCGGTGATCGACGGCAGCAAGTTCCTCGCCGCCGCCCTGCGCCACGACGGGGACGATCCCTGGGGGCTGGTCACCGGCGCGGCGAAGATCCGGGGCGCGGTTCCCCTGGGCGTGGTGCTGACCCTGCCCGCCACCGGGTCGGAAAGCAATTGCGGCGCGGTGGTCACCCACAAGGGCCAGGGCGCCAAGCTCGCCTTCGGGCACCCGGCGCTTTTCCCGGCGTTCGCGGTGCTCGACCCCGAGGCGACGCGGAGCCTGCCGCCGCGCCAGGTGGCGAACGGCGTCGCCGACGCCTTCGTCCACGTCGCCGAGCAGTACCTGACCGTGCCCGCCGGGGGGGGGATGGTGCAGGATGCCTTCGCCGAAGGGCTGATGCGGACTCTGATCGCGGTCGGGCCGAAGACCCTGGCCGACGCCGCCGACATGGACGCCCGCGCCAACCTGATGTGGGCCGCCAACCAGGCGCTCAACGGTCTGATCTCGGTCGGCGTACCGCAGGACTGGGCGACCCACATGATCGGCCACGAACTGACCGCGCTCTACGGCGTCGATCACGCCCGTTCGCTCTCCATCGTCCTGCCCGCGATGCTGAAGGCGCGGCGCGGCGCGAAGCGCGCCAAGCTGGCGCAGTACGCCGCCAACGTCTGGGGGCTTGCCGATGGGGCGGAGGACGCGCGCATCGACGCGGCGATCGAAAAGACCGAAGGGTTCTTCCGCGCCCTCGGCCTGCCGGTGCGCCTGTCCGACGCGGACCTGGGCCAGGCGGCGGTGGCGGCGGTGCGCGCCAATCTGGAGGCGCACGGCATGACCGCCCTGGGCGAGGACCGGGGGGGTGACTCCCGAGGTGGCGGAGGCGGTTCTGACCGCCGCGCTCTGACCGGGGGAACCGGCGATGCATACCCATTCCCTCAAGCGCTGGCGGCACGATCACGTCTTCGGCCAGGATGCGGAATTGCCGTCGGAACGCCGCCTTCGCCTCGTCGTCGGCGTCACCGCCCTGGTGATGGCGCTGGAAATCGGGGCGGGAGTCGCCTTCGGCTCGATGGCGCTGCTCGCCGACGGCCTGCACATGGCGACCCACGTGCTGGCCCTGGGGCTGGCGGTCTTCGCCTATCGCGCGACGCGGGCGCGGGCGGGGGACGCTCGCTTCAGCTTCGGCAGCGGCAAGCTCAACGCCCTGGCCGGGTTCTCCAGCGCCCTGCTGCTGGCGGTGGTCGCCGCCGCGATGCTGTGGGAATGCGTGGTGCGGATGACCGCGCCGGTCGCCATCGACTATGGCCAGGCGATGGCGGTGGCGGTGTTGGGGCTGGCGGTCAATCTGGCGAGCGTGCTGATCCTCGGCCACGACCACGGGCACGAGCACGACCACCATCACGACCATGACCATCACCATGACCACGTCGCGGCGGTGGATCACAACCACCGCGCCGCCTATGTGCACGTTCTGGCCGACGCCCTGACCTCGGTTCTGGCGATCGCCGCCCTGGCCTGCGCCTGGGGGTTCGGCGCCGACTGGCTGGACCCCGCGGTCGGCGTCGCCGGGGCGGTGCTGATCGGGCGCTGGGGATTCGGTCTGATGCGGGAGTCCGCCGCCATCCTGCTGGACGCGCAGGCGCCCGCGTCGCTTCTGGCCGCGATTTCCCAGGCGATCGAAAGCGACGGCGACGCCCGCATCTCGGACCTGCACGTCTGGACCATCGGCGTCGGTCGCTATGCGGCGCAGGTGTCGCTGGTCGCCTTCCAGCCACTTCCCCCCGCCGACTACAAGGCGCGGTTGGCGGACCTCGCCGAGATCGTTCATCTGGCGGTGGAGGTCAACCGCTGTCCCGGTCCGCACTGAGGTCACCATGCTGATCGCCCACATCAGCGACCCGCACCTGACCGCCGATGGCGCCCCGCTACACGGTCTGGTCGATGCCGATGCGGCGCTGGCGCGGGTGATCGCGGCGGTCAACGCCCTCAACCCGCCGCCCGATGCGGTGCTCGCCACCGGAGACCTGACCCACGACCGCGACGCGGGCGCCGCCCGCCGTGCCGCCGCGATGCTCGCGGGGCTGCGCGCCCCGGTGTTCGCGACGGTGGGGAACCACGACGACCGCGAAGCCCTGCGCGCCGCCTTCGGGGCGGCGCCCGGCGGCGGGACGCCCTGGACTTACGCGGTGGAGGATTTTCCCCTGCGCCTGCTGGCGTTGGACGCGGCGGTCAACGATCCCTTCCGCGCCGCGCTGTCGCCCGCCGCCCTGGACTGGCTGGCCGCCCGCCTGACCGAGTCTCCGGAGCGTCCGACCCTGGTCTTCCTGCACCATCCCCCCTTCGACACCGGCATCGACTGGCTGGATCAAATGGGGATCGCCGCCGGCCGCGACGAACTGGGCGCATTGCTGCGCGCCCATGGCGGCGTCGCCGCGATCCTGTGCGGCCATCTGCACCATCCGATGCGCGGAAGTTGGCACGGGGTGCCGGTGTTCGCCGCGCCCTCGGTGGCCAACCGCACCGTGCTGACCGGGCACGGCACCGCCGACGCGGCGATCGCCGTCGCCGCGCCCCCCGGCTATGCCCTGTACCATTGGGACGGAACGGACTTGACCGGCGCGCCCCGTTTTCTCGACGGTCATGCCGAGGACTGGCGTCTGGCTCGTCCCGATCCAGCCCCGTGAAAGTCCCGTTTTGTCATGTTCCGCAGCTTGTGTTTTGGAGCGGCGCACATAAGTTCTTCGGAAAAGAAGCGCGAAGGCTGGAAAAGAGGATCCGTGGATGACCCGACCGACCATTTCTCCGACCGGCAGGGAAAGAACTTGGCCGGACAGCCAGATCATCGTCAGCAAGACCGATACCAAGGGAATCATCACCTACGCCAACAAGGTATTCTGCGACGTGGCGATGTACCAGGAAGCGGAACTGGTCGGTCAGAACCACAACATCATCCGCCATCCCGACATGCCGCGCTGCGTCTTCAAGCTGCTCTGGGACACCATCGAAAAGGGCGAGGAGATTTTCGCCTATGTGGTCAATCAGGCGCGGAACGGCGATCATTACTGGGTGTTCGCCCACGTTACCCCGACCTTCGACGACGACATGCGGATCGTCGGCTACCACTCCTCGCGCCGGGTGCCGCGCCGCGACGCGGTGAAGGCGGCGACCGGTCTATACCGCCAATTGTCGGACATCGAGCGCAGTCACGCCAGCCCACGGGAGGGCATGGCGGCATCCGAGGCGGCGTTGGTCGATCTTTTGAAAAGCAGGGGGATAGCCTACGATGAGTTTGTTCTCTCTCTTTGATTCGAGCAAAACCTCGTCGATCGGCAAGGCTGCCTTCGGCAACTGGGTGTCGCTTGCGGTGTTGCTGGTCCTGGGCGCGTGGTGCGCGATGGGCGAACGCTGGGCGCAGGTTGCCCTAGCGGCGACGGCGATCGCCTGCGTGATCTACAGCAATCTTTACCTTCGCCGCGCCCTGGGCAGCATCACCAAGGCGGTCCGGGCTTGCGAGGCGGCGGCCAAGGGCAACCTGAACGCGCGAATCATGGGGATTCGCGATCACGGCATCCTGGGTGAGATGCTGCACGACATCAACGCGTTGCTCGACAATTTCGAGGCCTTCGCCAAGGAGGCGGGGGCGGTGATGGACTATGCCAATCGCGGACGCTATTTCCGTCGCATCGTTCTGACCGGCATGAATGGCGAATTCCGAACCTATGCGATGCGGGTCAACCAGGGGATCGAGGGGATGGGGCGGACCACCGCCGCCCTGATGGCGACCATCGACGGCATCGGCAAGGGGATTCGCGCCGAGGTGGCGCAAGCCGCCGACGAGGCGGAGATGGTGCGGGGACGCGCCAGCGCCATGCGCGCGGCGACGCAACGCGCGGACAGCGAATCCGCGCGCGTCGCCGATGCGGCGTCGCATGCCTCGCGCACGGTGGGCGAGGCGGTCGCGGCGGTGCATCGGGTGTCCGAGGGGATGGGGCGAATCTCCGGCTTGGCCGATAAGTCGGCGACGGTCGCCGACGAAGCGGCGCGTCGCGCCGAGGAAACCACCGGGGTATTGAACAATCTGGCTTCCGCCGCCGAGACCATCGGCGCGGTGATCGAATTGATCGACACCATCGCCGCCCAGACCAACCTGTTGGCGTTGAACGCCACCATCGAGGCGGCGCGGGCGGGAGACGCGGGCAAGGGCTTCGCCGTGGTCGCGGGCGAAGTCAAGAACCTTGCCGCCCAAACCGGCAAGGCCACCCACGACATCTCCGAGCAAATCGGACGCATGCAGGAGGTGACCCGGCAAACCGTGGCGGCGATCGGCGAAGTGTCGCGAACCATCGGCGATATCAACCAGATCGCCCACACCATCCGTTCGACGGTCGAGGAACAGCACGCGGCGGTTGACGACATCGTCGCCAACATTCGCTCGACCGCCGATTCGGTGGGGACGGTATCGGATGCCATCGCCGAGATCGGCGGTCAGGTTTCCGCCACCGCGCGTTCCGCGGCGGAGGTTCTGGGGGCGGCGGACAGTCTGGCCTGGCGCATGGGAACGATGAACGGCCAGATCGATTCGATCATCGCCGAGGCGGGGCGGCGCTGATCGGTTCCCCGGGAGCGGAGCCGCCTGGTTGGATGGCCGCGCCGCCTGCGAACGCGTGCGGACAATTCCCTCAAAAACTGCGCACCGGATAGGCAGGCCTCTTGTCGCTGGTCGATTTTCAGTCCACATTCCGCGAAGGGTTGGACGACTCGTTCCAATAGGGCGGCCCGTTCCGCGTTCGGGGTCGGACGCGGGCCGGGCGACGGGATCATGAAGGGAGACACCAGCAGATGCGTACCGCCACTTGTGCCGCGTTCGCGGCAGCCTTGACGTGCAGCCTTGCCGTTGCCCCCGCGCTGGCGGCGGAGCGGGTGGTCCACGTCTACAACTGGACCGACTACATCGCCGAGGACACCCTGGAGACCTTCACCAAGGAAACCGGCATCAAGGTCGTCTACGACGTCTATGACAGCAACGAAGTGCTGGAAGCCAAGTTGCTGGCCGGCAAGTCCGGTTACGATCTGGTGTTTCCCACCGCGCGTCCCTTCGCCATGCGGCAGATCAAGTCCGGGCTGTACCAGAAGCTCGACAAGTCGAAGCTGACCAACCTGAAGAACATGGACCCGCAGTTGATGACCGCGCTGGCTTCGATCGATCCCGGCAACGCCCACGGCGTCCCCTACATGTGGGGCACCACCGGCATCGGCATCAACATCGACAAGGTGAAGGCGGCGCTGGGCGATTCGCCCGACATCGGCTCTCTGGCGATGATCTTCAAGCCGGAGAACGCGAAGAAGCTGGCCGCCTGCGGCATCACCTTCCTCGACGACCAGGAAGAGACCCTGGCGATGGCGCTGCGCTATCTGGGCAAGGACGTCGCCACCACCAACAAGAAGGACATCGACGCCGCCGCCGACGTGTTCAAGAAGATCCGCCCCTACATCAAGTATTTCCACGGTTCTCAGTACGTCAACGACATGGCCAACGGCGACGTCTGCGTCTCCCACGGCTATTCGGGCGACCTGTTGCAGGCCAAGTCCCGCGCCGAGGAAACCAAGAACGGCGTCAACATCCAGTACGTCATCCCGAAGGAAGGCGCGGTGCTGTGGACCGACGTCATGCTGATCCCGAAGGACGCGCCGAATCCCAAGGAAGCCCTGGAATACATCAACTTCATCATGAAGCCCGAAGTGGTGGCGAAGATTTCCGATTTCGTCTCCTACGCCAACGCCAACAAGGCCGCCAATCCGCTGGTGGACGAGGCGATCCGCACCGACCCCGGCATCTATCCGCCGAAAGAGGTGATGGACAAGCTCTACATGTTGCCGGAAAACGACCAGGCCTTGATCCGCTACCGGGTGCGCGCCTGGACGCGGGTCAAGACCGGCCAGTAGCAACGTCGTAACCGGGGGGAGGCAGCATGCCGGTAGCACAGGGGGCACGCGCCTCGCAGAATCTCGAGTCCTGGCAGGATCCGAAGGCCCGCCCGATCGTTCAGATCGAGAACGTGACCAAGGCCTTCGGTTCCCACTATGCGGTGGACGGCATCAGCCTGGAGGTCTACCAGGGCGAGTTCTTCTCGCTCCTGGGGGCGTCCGGATGCGGCAAGACCACGCTTTTGCGCATGCTGGCGGGCCTCGAGACCCCGGATTCCGGACGGATCATTATCGATGGGGCGGATTCGACGTTGATTCCGCCCTATCGCCGTCCGGTCAACATGATGTTCCAGTCCTATGCCCTGTTCCCCCACATGACGGTGGAACAGAACATCGCCTTCGGGTTGAAGCAGGAAGGCGCGACCAAGGCGCAGATCAAGGAGCGCGTCGCCGAGATGCTGCGTCTGGTCCGTTTGGAGCCCTATGCCAAGCGCCGCCCGCACCAGTTGTCGGGCGGACAGCGGCAGCGCGTCGCCCTTGCCCGGTCGCTCGCCAAGCACCCGCGCCTTCTGCTGCTGGACGAGCCCCTGGGGGCTCTCGACAAGAAGCTGCGCGAGCACACCCAGTTCGAACTGGTCAACATCCAGGAACAGTTGGGCACCACCTTCATCATGGTCACCCACGACCAGGAGGAGGCGATGACCATGTCCACCCGCATCGCGGTGATGGACGAAGGCCGTATCCTGCAAGTCGGCAGTCCCTCGACCATCTACGAATACCCGGCGACTCGCTACGTCGCCGACTTCATCGGTTCGGTCAATCTGTTCGACGGCCGGGTCACCGGCAGCGACGACGGGCTTTTGTTCATCCACTGCGACGAGGTCGGCGCCAACATGGCGATCGCCCACGGCGAGCCCCTGACCGCGGGCACCCCGGTCTCCGTCGCCCTGCGTCCGGAAAAGATGATCGTCACCGACGTCAAGCCGGACAAGGACGCCAACGTCCTGCGCGGCGTGGTGTCGGAAATCGCCTATCTCGGCGACGTGTCGATCTATTACGTCGCCCTGCCCAACAAGACCCTGGTGCACGTGCAGTTGACCAACCTTGCCCGCCTGACCAGTTCGCCGATGACCTGGGAACAGGAGGTCTGGCTGACCTGGGAGCCGGAAAACGGCGTGGTGCTGCAATCATGATGCCGCCCCCCGTGCCTTCCCCGATCTCGGGGCCGGAGGGAGCGGCCTCGCCCACCATTCTCGGCTATCTCTGGCGTTGGCTGTTGGGGATTTCCTTCGTCGCGCGGGTGCGCGGCCTGGCGATGGGCACGGTGTCGTGGGGCCGCGCCATGGTCACCGCCGTGCCGTTCCTGTGGCTGCTGTTGTTCTTCGGCCTGCCGTTCCTGGTGGTGGTGAAGATCAGCTTCTCCCAGGCGGTGATCGCCCAGCCGCCCTATACGCCGCTGCTGACCTGGGCGGAGGACGGCATGATGATGCTGCGCCTCAACTTCCAGAACTACATGATGCTGGCCGAGGACAGCCTCCACTGGTCGGCGTACCTGAACTCGCTGCGCATTGCCGCGATCGGCACCGCCGCCTGTCTGGTGCTGGGCTATCCCATGGCCTATGCCATCGCCAAGGCCAAGGCGGAATGGCGGGTGCCGCTGTTGATGCTGATCATCCTGCCGTTCTGGACCTCGTTCCTGATCCGCGTCTACGCCTGGATCGGCATTCTCAAGAACAACGGTCTGTTGAACAACTTCCTGATCTGGCTGGGCCTGATCGACGAGCCCTTGCCCCTGATGCACACCGATTTTTCGGTGCTGGTGGGGATCGTCTATTCCTATCTGCCGTTCATGGTGCTGCCGCTGTACGCCACCTTGTCGCGGATGGACGAATCCCTGCTGGAGGCCGCCGCCGACCTGGGTTGCCGTCCGGGCAAGGCGTTTTTGACCATCACCCTGCCGCTCTCCATGCCGGGGGTGGTGGCGGGGTCGATGCTGGTGTTCATCCCCTCGGTCGGCGAGTTCGTCATCCCCGACCTTCTGGGCGGCCCCAACACCCTGATGATCGGCAAGGTCCTGTGGACCGAATTCTTCGCCAACAAGGACTGGCCGGTGGCCTCGGCGGTGGCGGTGGCGACCCTGCTGTTGCTGGTGGTGCCGATCGTGCGGTTCCAGAAGGCGCAGGAAGAAAGCGCCAAGAAGGCGGAGGAGAGGCTCTGATGGTTCGAGGCTGGCGGTCCTTCGCGCTGTTTTCGGTGTTGGCGTTCGGCTACGCCTTCCTGTACGTGCCGATTTTTTCGCTGATCGTCTATTCCTTCAACGAATCGCGGCTGGTCACGGTGTGGGCGGGATTCTCCACCAAGTGGTACGGCGCGCTGATGGAGAACGACCAGATTCTCTCCGCCGCCTGGCTCAGCCTGAAGATCGCGGTGATGAACGCCACCGGCGCGGTGGTGCTGGGGACCTTGGCCGGGCTGGTCCTGGCGCGCTTCGGCCGCTTCCGGGGATGCACCGCCTTCACCACCCTGATCACCGCGCCCCTGGTGATGCCCGAGGTGATCACCGGTCTGTCGCTCCTGATGCTGTTCGTCGCCATGCAGAACCTGATCGGCTGGCCCGAGACGCGGGGGATGACCACCATCACCATCGCGCACCTGACGTTCTCGATGGCCTATGTCACCGTGGTCATCCAGTCCCGCCTGTCGCAGATGGACGTCTCGATCGAAGAGGCGGCTCTCGACCTCGGCGCGCGTCCGGCCAAGGTGTTCTTCGTCATCACCGTGCCGGTGATCGCTCCCGCCCTGGTGGCGGGATGGCTGCTCGCCTTCACCCTGTCGCTCGACGATCTGGTGATCGCCAACTTCGTTTCCGGCCCCGGCGCCTCGACCCTGCCGATGGCGGTGTATTCGTCGGTGCGCCTGGGGGGCAGCCCGCAGATCAACGCGCTGGCGACGATCATCGTCTGCATCGTCACCGTCGCCATCCTGATCGCCGGGTTCATCCTGCATCGCCAGGAGAAGCAGCGCCTCAACGCCTGACGGCCTGCAAGGACGGGATATCATGTCGGATCGAAGGGAATCGCGGGTCGCCGTGGTGGGGCTGGGCAGCATCGGCGGGGTGATCGCCGGTTCGCTGATCGCCGCCGGGCGGCACGAGGTGGTGGCTTGCGTGCGGCAGCCGGTCGCCCGCCTGGACGTGGAGCGCCCGGACGACCGCATCGACGTGCCGGTGGTCTGTCTGACCGATCCGGCGCGGGCGGAGCCGGTGGATTGGGTTCTTCTGGTCACCAAGGTGCAGCAGACCGCTTCCGTCGCGCCCTGGTTGGCCCGCCTGTGCGGCCCGCGGACTCGCGTCGCGGCGATGCAGAACGGCATCGGCCACGCCGAACGGCTGGCCCCTCTGGTCGGCGGGGCGACGGTGGTTCCGGTGGTGGTCTATTACAACGGCGAACGCTTCGCGCCGGACCACATGCGTTTCCGCCGCGCCGGGATCCACGATCTGGCGGTGCGCGACGACGCCGACGGTCGCGCCTTCGCCGAACTGCTGGAGGGAACGCCGATGCGCATTCTGACCAGCCCCGACTTCGTCACCTTGTCCTGGCGCAAGCTTCTGATCAACGCGGTGGCCAATCCGGTGACTGCGTTGACCCTGCAACGACAGGCGGTGTTCCGCCGCGCCGACGTTCACGCCCTGTGCCTGGCGGTGCTGGAGGAAGCGGCGTCGGTCGGTCGGGCCGATGGCGCGGACCTTGCGCCGGACGAGGCGGCGCGGATCATGGAGGTGCTTCTGACCTATCCGCCGGAGGCGGGGACCTCGATGTATTTCGACCGGCTGGCGGGTCGGCCTTTGGAAATCGAGGCGTTGACCGGGGCGATCGTCGCCGCCGGGGATCGCCTGGGGGTGCCGACGCCGCTCAATCGCGCCTTTCTCGCCCTGCTGCGCGCGGTCGGCGACGCGGCCGGGGGCGGTTGATCGCGCCGGGCGGCTGACCACATACGAACTTGGGGTCCGCGTTCGCGACCGGGAGACGGAATGAACGGCAATCGCGCGAGATCGGGCCTGTGGTTGGTGCTGGCGGCATGGCTGGCGCTGCCCTGCGCCGTGCGGGCGCAGGGGGTCGATCTGTCCCCCGCCGAGGCGGCCTATGTGCGCGCCCATCCCCGGGTGTCGCTGTGCGTCGATCCGGATTGGCCGCCCTTCGAGTGGATCGACCGCGACGGCGTTCATCAGGGGATCGGCGCCGACCTCGTCCGTCTGGCGGTCTCGCGGGTTGGCCTGTCCCTCGATCTGGTGCGCACCGTCGATTGGGCGGAAAGCCTTGTCGCCTCGCGCGCCGGGCGTTGCCGCATCCTTCCCTTTCTCAACCGCACCGAGGCGCGGGACGCCTGGCTGATCTTCACCGATCCGATCTTCACCGACCCCAACGTCTTCATCACGCGGGAGGAGCACGACTTCATCTCCGACCCGGCGCGGCTGTCGGGGGAAAGCATCGTCTTTCCGGTCGGCACCGCGATGGAGGAACGCATCCGCCGCGACTATCCCAATCTCGCGGTGATCCGGGCGGAAAGCGAGGACGAGGCGATCGCCCTGGTCTCGGCGCGCAAGGCCGACATGACGATGCGGTCGCTGATCGTCGCCGCCTATACGATCAAACGCGAGGGCCTGTTCAACCTGAAGATCGCCGGGCAGTTGCCGGATTACGTCAACCAGTTGCGCATCGGCGTGGTCAAGGGCGAACCGATGCTGCGCCGGGTGTTGAACAAGGGGGTGGGCTCGATCTCCCCGCGCGAGGTGGGGGAGGTCGTCAACCGCCATGTCTCGATCCAGGTGCAGACCGGGGTGAATTACACTCTGGTCTTCCAGGTGGTCGGCGGCTTCGCGGTGCTGGCGCTGATCGCCGCCTATCACTTCGCCCGGCTTAATCGTTTGAACCGGGAACTGCGGCATATTTCGGAAACCGATAAGCTGACCGGCCTGCCCAATCGCGGCACCATCGACGCCCACCTGACCCGCGAGGTGAAGCGCGCGCAGCGCCACCGCCGCGATCTGGCCCTGGTGATGCTCGACATCGATCGTTTCAAGTCGGTCAACGATGGGATGGGGCACCTGATGGGCGACCGCGTCCTGGTCGAGGTGGCGCGTCTGATCCGCGACACGGTGCGCGGAATCGACATCGCGGGCCGCTGGGGCGGCGAGGAGTTCCTGGTCCTGTGTCCGGAGACCGCGCAGTACGAGGCGCTGCGCGTCGCCGAGCGCATCCGCGAGGCGGTGGAGGCGGCGGAATTTCCCGACGGGCGGCGGCACACCGTCAGCGCCGGGGTCGCCGCCTTCTCGCCGGGCGACGAGGAGGACGCCCTGCTGCGGCGCGCCGACGCCGCGCTCTATTCGGCCAAGGACGACGGGCGCAACTGCGTCCGCATCGGCTAGCCGTCGTCAGTCCACGCGCCGCACGCTTTCGGTCAGCAGGTCCACCCCTTTCAGGAAGTCGGAAATCTCCATCGCCTCGCGCGGGTTTTGCGAGCCGTTGGCGTTGCGCACGAAGACCATGGCGGACGGGATTCCGGCGTTGGCGAACACCGCCGCGTCGTGCCCCGCGCCGCTGGGGGTGCGTTCCAAGGGCAGCGACAGGCGTCCGGCGGCGGCGGCGATGCGATCCATCCAGGCGGCGTCCATCACCGCGGGCGCGGTGTCGATGCGTGGATCGAAGGCGAAGGACACTCCGCGCGCCTTTTCCACGGCGCGGCATTCCTCGCGCGTCAGGTCATAGAAGCGCTCCATCGTCGCCGCGTCCTGGCTGCGGATTTCCAGGCTGAAGCGGGTCTCGCCGGGGATCACCGAAACCGCGTGGGTGTCGGCCAGGGTGGTGCAGATCCCAGCGGTCATCACCAGGTCCATACCCATCTGCAACAGCACCCGCCAGTGTTCGTCCATCCGCGACAGCAGATCGGCGGTGGCCAGCACCGCGTCCTTGCGCAGCCAGCGCGGCACCGCGCCGGAGTGTCCGGCCTCGCCGAGGCAGCGCACCGCAGCGTGGCGCAGGTTGCCCCGGATGCCGGTGACCAGGGCGACCGGCCAGTCGCGCGCCACCATCACCGGCCCTTGTTCGATGTGCAGTTCCAGATAGGCGGCGAGGTCGCCCTTGCGGATCAGCGGAGTTCCGGCGGCGACCGCCTCGGCGTCGATGCCCAGGCGGACCATCGCCTCGCCCAGGGTACCCGCGCCGCCGCGATGGGTCAGGGCGAGGGCGCTTTGCGGCAGTTCCCCGAGCAGCGCCTGCGAACCGATATAGGCCTTGCCGTACCAGGCGCTTTCCTCGCCGCGCAGGGCCAGGGCGCGGAGCGGCGGGGCGTCGTTGGCGCGACCGCGATACCGCGCCAGGACCATCATTCCGGCGGCGACCCCGGCAAGGCCGTCGAAGTTGCCGCCGTGCGGCACCGAATCCAGGTGCGAGCCGATCGCCACCGGCGGGTCGGTTCGTTCCTCCTCGGGCAGGCGCATCCACAGATTGCGATAGGCGTCGAATTCGCAGGCAAGGCCGATTTCTGCGGCGATGCGGGCGGTCGCCTCCAGGGCGCGGGTTTCCCCAGCGCCGAAGCTTTCGCGCGAGATGCCGGGTCGGTCGCGGCTGAGTTCGGCGATTTCGGAAAAGATGCGCTCGGCCAGCAGGGCGTCGGCGGAAGACATGGGCCGGTTCATGCGCCGACCCCGCCGTGTTCGATCGACCAGGCGACCGGATCGGCGGCGAAGCGGGCGGCGGTGCGCGGATAGACGTCGAAGGCGACCAGCACCAGGGTGTCGTCGATGCGGGTGCCGGTCTGGCGCAGGGCGCTCGCCGCCGCGATCTTGGACAGGCCGTCGGTGGTGACGTCGTCGATCAAAAGGACGAGGGCGTCCTCCGGCAGGCGGCCCTCCAACTGGGCGCGCACCCCCCCAGCCGATCGGACGCTTGCGCAGATACAGCATGGGTAGGCGCAGGCGCTCGGCGATCCAGGCGGCGAAGGCGATGCCGGAATTCTCCATCCCGACCACCGCGTTGATCCCCTGCCGCGCCACCAGGGGGCGCAGGGCGTCGGCGGTCAGGTCCATGATCTTGGTTCGGACGGCGACGTCGGAGATCAGGGCGCGGGCATCGACGTAGACCGGACTGGCCCAGCCCGAGGTGTAGAAGAAGGGTTGCTCCTCGGCGACGTGCACCGCGCCGAGGCCGGTGAGCCCCCGGGCCAGACGCGCCGAGGCGGAGGCGGACAGAATCATCGGCGAACTCCCTGCCGGGCCGGCCCACGCGACCAGCCATCGAAAAACGGAATGCTATGCAGGACAAGCTGGGCGGAGAAGTGGTAATAATTCCGCTCAGTCGTTCCAATTCGCGATGGCCGGAGGATACGAATGACCGAGACGACGCGTTTGCGCAATTTCGTCCGGCGTCTGGACCTGGGGACGCTGGACCTGTTCGTGCTGATCGCCGAGGGCGGCAGCATCGCGGCGGCGGCGCGTCAGGGCGGTCTGGCCGCCTCGGCGGTGAGCAAGCGCATCGCCGAACTGGAGGCGGCGGCGGGCGCGCCGCTTCTGGTCCGGCACGCGCGCGGGGTACGCCCCACCCCGGCGGGCGAACGTCTGTTGTGTCGCGCCCAGACCATCCTGCTGGAGGTGGAGCACCTGCGCGGCGACCTGCTGGAATGCGCGGCGGGGGTGCGGGGGCGGGTGCGGGTGGCGGCCTCCGCCTCGGCGGTGGAGCAGTTTCTGCCCGGCGAGATCGCGGCCTTCCGCCGCCGTCACCCCGACATTCGCATCGACCTGATCCAGGGTACCAGCCGCGCGGTGGCGGAGCGGGTGCGCGCCCGCGAGGCCGACATCGGCATCTGCAATCCGACCGAGGGCAACGCCGATCTGATGGCTCGGCCCTATCGCGTCGAGCGCCTGGTGCTGGTGACGCCCCCCGGCCATCCCCTGGCGGCGCGGAGCGGGATCGCCTTCGCCGAGACCCTGGACTTTGAACAGATCGGCCTGCGCGGCAGCGGCAGCGTGCAGGAAACCTTGTCCCGCGCGGCGCGGCGGTCCCGCCGCGCGCTGCGCCAGGGGATCGAAGTGGACGGCTTGAGCGCGATGTGCCGGATGATTGAAAACGGTCTGGGCGTCGGGGTGATGCCGGATGGGGCGTTCCGCGCCCTGGGCGCGGCCTCCGGCCTTGCGGCGGTGGCGCTTTCCGACGCCTGGGCGGTGCGCGCGCTCAATCTCTATGCGCCGGATTTCGCCGAACTGCCGCCCCCCGCGCTGCGCTTCGCCGACCATCTGACGGCGGGCGTCGGCACGGCGAAGGAGGGTGTGGTGCCGGTTGCAGGGTTCGAACCCGCGACCCCCTGATTACAAATCAGGTGCTCTACCAGCTGAGCTAAACCGGCGCGCTTTCGACCGCTTGTATCGCGGGCGGGCGGGGCGTGCAAGGGGGCTTCGCGGCGTGGCGCGCCAACGGAAAGGGAGCCTTGCGGCTCCCTTTCCGGTTTTGGTTCGGCGGTTGGTCTCAGTCGAACAGGCCGCGATGGGCGGCGGAGCCGCGCGTCGGGTCGGGTTTCTTGCCGGCTTCGCCCTGGCGCAGACGGCACTGGTTGAAATCCAGGTGGCCGAGACGCACGATCTCGCGCGGTTCCATGTGCTGAAGGTCGCCAAACGGGTCGCAATACCACATGGTCTCCTCCTTTAATAACCTACCTTGTTAGTAGGATATAGGGAGGCGAACCCGGCGGGGCAATTCCTTTCCAGAAATATTCCCGTGCCAGAACAAGGGAATAACCACAATTCCCGTGGGGTGGCGCTTCAGCCGAGCAGGGCGTAGAGCGCCACCGCCGCGGCGTTGGAAACGTTCAGGCTTTCCATGCCGGGGCGGATCGGCAGCCGCGCGGTGAAGTCGCAGGTTTCCAGGGTCAGGCGGCGCAGTCCCGCGCCCTCCGCCCCCAGGACCAGCACCAGGGCGTCGGGCAGGTCCTGTTCCGCCAGGGTGGCGGTGGCCGACCCGTCCAGGCCGACGCACCAGAATCCCTTGGCCTTCAAGTCGCCGAGGGCGCGGGCGAAGTTGGTCACCCGCACCAGCGGCACGCTTTCCAGGGCGCCGCAGGCCGCCTTGGCGATGGTGCCGGTTTCCTCCGGCGCGTGACGGTCGGGGATCAATACGGCCAGGGCGCCGAACGCGGCGGCGGAGCGCAGCACCGCGCCGACGTTGTGGGGGTCGCTGACCTGATCCAGGGCGACGACGATGCGACGCGCGGGCGGCGGCGCGCCGTCGGCGGGGACGTTGGGAATGTCCTCGATCCCGGCGGCGGGCAGGGGCGCGCATTGCAGGGCGGCGCCCTGGTGCACCGCGCCCGGGCCCAGCAGGGGGTCGATGTCGCGGCGATCGACCAGGGTGGGGGCGATGGCGTGCGGGGTTTCCGCCAGGGCGTCGGCCAGGGCCTCGGCGGCCTCGGCGGTGAGCAGCAGGCGCTTCGGCTTGCGGGCGGGATTGGCGAGCGCCGCGCCCACCGCGTGCAGGCCGTGCAGCCAAATCTCCGTCGCGGCGGATTTGCGGTCGCGCGGCGGGAAGCGGTCGGCGGCGCGGCCGGAGCTCTGCGTGCGGTTCGGCGCGTCGCGCCGGGTCTTGGAACGGGTCATGAAATATCCCAGGTCCTGTGCTGGTGGTCACGACGACCGCCGCGTTTTCAAAGGTGTTCTAGCACGAAGCCGACAGCCCCGCGCGGGAAAATCGGCGGGGCCGAGTTTGATGTTGACATGGGGCGGGAAATGCTCATATTTGCGCACTCCAACGCACTGGTCCGCGAGGGCCGGGGGCGTCCTGGACGACCCGCCAAGGCGGCAGGGTGCGGAGGGGTGGCCGAGCGGTTAATGGCAGCAGACTGTAAATCTGCCGACGTATGTCTACGCAGGTTCGAATCCTGCCCCCTCCACCATCCTACGGCGCCAAGGTGGGGAAGCCGGGGCGCTTGCTCGTGCGTGGGAGTGGCGTTAAGGTTCCGGCGCCGGACCCAAGAGCGGGGGAAGTGTGCGGGTGTAGCTCAATGGTAGAGCCCCAGCCTTCCAAGCTGGTTGTGAGGGTTCGATTCCCTTCACCCGCTCCAAGTTTTTAGGCGCTTCAAGGGTAGGTGTCGGATGGGCGGCGAAGGCCGCGCGTCCGGCGGAGAACATCGGGCGGGGCGGGTGGTTCCTTCTCGCGCCTTTATCCAACAACACCGGAAACATTGGATTTCACGTCATGTCCAAGGAAAAGTTCGAGCGGTCGAAGCCGCACTGCAACATCGGCACGATTGGCCACGTTGACCACGGGAAGACGACGCTGACGGCAGCGATCACGAAGGTGATGGCGGAAGCGGGACGTGCGCAGTTCAGCGCGTACGACCAGATCGACAAGGCGCCGGAGGAACGGGCTCGCGGCATCACGATCAACACGGCGCACGTTGAGTACGCGACGGAGAACCGTCACTACGCGCACGTGGACTGCCCCGGCCACGCGGACTACGTGAAGAACATGATCACGGGCGCGGCGCAGATGGACGGCGCGATTCTGGTGTGTTCCGCGGCGGACGGCCCGATGCCGCAGACCCGCGAGCACATTCTTCTGGCGCGCCAGGTGGGCGTTCCGGCGATCGTGGTCTACATGAACAAGGTTGACCAGGTTGACGATCCGGAGCTTTTGGAACTGGTGGAGATGGAGATTCGCGAGCTGTTGAGCTCGTACGATTTCCCCGGCGACGACATTCCGATCGTGAAGGGTTCGGCGCTGGCCGCGTTGGAAGGCCGTGACGACGAGATCGGGAAGAATTCGATCCTGGAGCTGATGAAGGCGGTGGATGCGTACATTCCGCAGCCGGATCGTCCGAAGGACAAGCCGTTCCTGATGCCGATCGAGGACGTGTTCTCGATTTCGGGTCGCGGCACGGTGGTGACGGGTCGCGTCGAGCGCGGTGTCGTGAAGGTGGGCGAGGAAGTCGCGATCGTCGGTCTGAAGGACACGGTGAAGACGATCTGCACCGGCGTCGAGATGTTCCGCAAGTTGCTGGACCAGGGCGAGGCGGGCGACAACATCGGCGCGCTTCTGCGCGGCACGAAGCGCGAGGACGTGGAGCGCGGCCAGGTTCTGGCGGCTCCGGGTTCGATCACGCCGCACACCAAGTTCAAGGCCGAGGCGTACATTCTGACGAAGGAAGAAGGCGGTCGTCATACGCCGTTCTTCTCGAACTATCGTCCGCAGTTCTACTTCCGGACGACGGACGTGACCGGCTCGGTGGTTCTGCCGGAAGGCGTCGAGATGGTGATGCCGGGCGACAACATTTCGATGGAAGTCGATCTGATCGCGCCGATCGCGATGGACGAAGGCCTGCGCTTCGCGATCCGCGAAGGCGGCCGCACCGTCGGCGCCGGCGTTGTCGCCTCGATCATCGAGTAAGGATCAAAACCTCAAGACTTTTCCACCGGCGAAAGCCGGTGGAAAAGTGCTTGATTGCCGAAGGCGGGGGGGATAGTCTCTCGCGCCTTTGGTGTTGGGGGCGTTTCCCCCCGATAGCTTCGGTTGCATGCGGACGTTAGGGGTGTAGCTCAACTGGTAGAGCACCGGTCTCCAAAACCGGGGGTTGCGGGTTCGATCCCTGCCACCCCTGCCAGTCCGCGACGAAGTCCTTGAAGACGAAATGCTTTGCGCCGATGGCGCGATCCGCGCCGCAGCGCGGCAGATAGGTTTGGATGTGGTGCATGGCTAAGACCTCTCCCGGTCAGTTTGTCCGTCAGGTGCGGCAGGAGTTGGCGAAGATCGCCTGGCCGACCCGCAAGGAAACGATGCTGTCCACGGTCATGGTGATGTCCATGGCGGTGGTCGCGTCGATTTTCCTGTTCCTTGTCGATACGCTGTTTTCGCTGGGGATTCAGACTGTTCTTGGGCTTGGGGGGCAAGGCTGATGCAGGCGCGCTGGTACGTCGTCCACGTCTATTCCGGATTCGAGAAAAAGGTCGCGCAGTCGATCCGCGAACAGGCGACGCAGAAGGGCATGGCCGACCTGTTCGAAGAGATCCTGGTGCCGACCGAGGAAGTGGTGGAAATCCGCCGTGGCTCCAAGGTCAACGCGGAGCGCAAGTTTTTCCCCGGCTACGTCCTGGTCAAGATGGTGTTGACCGACGAGAGCTGGCATCTGGTGAAGAATACCGCCAAGGTCACCGATTTCCTCGGCGGGTGCGGGCGGCCGGTGCCGATCACCGAGGCCGAGGCGCAGCGGATCATGACCCAGGTGCAGGAGGGCGTGGACCGTCCGAAGCCCTCGGTGGTGTTCGAAATCGGCGAACAGGTCCGGGTTTGCGACGGGCCGTTCACCAGCTTCAACGGCGTGGTCGAGGAAGTCGACGAGGAAAAGAGCCGCATCAAGGTGGCGGTGTCGATCTTCGGGCGTTCGACCCCGGTGGAGCTGGAATACGCCCAGGTCGAAAAGGTGGGTTGAGTTCCCGCTCCGGGGTTCCGGGGCGGCAAAACCTGCGGGAGACGATAAGCCAAAGTCGAACCGCAGTCCTGTCAATGGCGTTCCGGGATGGCCCGGTCGCCCTTAGAGAGTGAGAGAAATGGCTAAGAAAATCGTGGGCTTCATCAAGCTCCAGGTGCCGGCGGGCAAGGCGAATCCGTCGCCGCCGATTGGCCCGGCGCTGGGTCAGCGCGGCCTGAACATCATGGAGTTCTGCAAGGCGTTCAACGCGCAGACCCAGAACATGGAAGTCGGGATGCCGATTCCGGTGGTGATCACCGCGTTTTCCGACCGTACCTTCACCTTCATCACCAAGCTGCCGCCGATCAGCTTCTTCCTGAAGAAGGCGGCGGGGGTGACGAAGTGCAGCCAGACCCCGGGCACGGCGATCGCCGGCAAGGTGACGGAAGCGCAGGTCCGCGAAATCGCCAGCGCGAAGATGCCCGACCTGAACTGCCACACCGTCGAGGCGGCCATGGAAATGGTCCGCGGTTCCGCCCGTTCCATGGGCCTTCAGGTGGTGGAGTAAGTTCATGGCGAAGCTTGGAAAGCGTATCTCCGCGGCCTATGAAGGCATCGACCGCGACAAGTTCTATCCCCTCGCCGAGGCGGTGGCCCTGATCAAGGGCGCGGCGAAGGCGAAGTTCGACGAGACCGTCGAGGTCGCGCTCAACCTGGGCGTCGATCCGCGTCACGCCGACCAGATGGTGCGCGGCGTGGTGTCCCTGCCGCACGGCACCGGCAAGACGGTGCGCGTCGCGGTGTTCGCCAAGGGGCCGAAGGCCGACGAGGCGACCGCCGCCGGGGCCGAACTGGTGGGCGCCGAGGACCTGATGGAAATCATCCAGGGCGGCCAGATGAATTTCGACCGCTGCATCGCCACCCCGGACATGATGGGCATCGTCGGCCGTCTGGGTAAGGTTCTGGGCCCGCGCGGCCTGATGCCGAACCCGAAGCTCGGCACCGTGACGATGAACGTCGCGGAAGCGGTGAAGGCGGCGAAGGGCGGCCAGGTGCAGTTCCGCGTCGAGAAGGCGGGCATCGTGCATGCGGGCGTCGGCCGCGCTTCGTTCACCGAGGCGCAGCTGGTCGATAACGTCAAGGCGTTCGTCGATGCCATCAACAAGGCCAAGCCGTCGGGCGCCAAGGGCGTGTATCTGAAGAAGATTTCGCTCTCCTCGACGATGGGGCCGGGGTTGAAGCTGGCGGTCTCCGACGTCGTCGGCTGACCCTGAAGGAATTCCGGGCGGCGCGGGGGTTCCCCGCGCGGTCCGGCGAAAGGGAGCCGGTTTTCCGGGGCCCTTTTAAGTACCTGTCCGAGACCGCAGGCGCCGACGATCCGGTCGGTTTAATGGCGTGCCACCTGCGCAGACGGGAGTGACAAGTTTCTACCGGGGCGGGTTTTCCGCGTCCGGCAAGGCTTGAACTTTCGAGGGCAGGTTCGTCGTTCCCCGTGGGGGCGTCCGGGTTTCCGGGCGCGATCGCGGGGAAGCCGATCCGGGGCCGCGTCCGCGACGAGGCGGAACCGGGTCAACATACGGAGACGAAAGTGAACCGAGAGGAAAAATCCGAACTGGTGCGTTCCCTGAACGCTCTGTTCAGCGAGGTCAGCCTCGTCGTCGTCACCCAGTACAAGGGGCTGACGGTCGAGGAAATGACGACCCTGCGTGGACAGATGCGGGCTGCCGGCGCGCACTTCAAGGTGACGAAGAATCGGCTTACGCGTCTCGCCCTGGCGGGCACCGAATTCGAAGGCGCCGGTGATTTCTTCACCGGGCCGACGGCGATCGCGACTTCCGTCGATCCCGTCGCCGCCGCGAAGGCCGTCGTCGAGTTCGCCAAGAAGAACGAGAAACTGGTGATTGTCGGCGGTTCGCTCGGCAAGACGGTTCTGGATGCGAACGGGGTCAAGGCCCTGGCCACCATGCCGTCCCTCGACGAACTGCGCGGCAAGCTTCTGGGTCTTCTCCAGGCTCCGGCCACCAAGGTGGCGGGCGTGGCGCAGGCCCCGGCCGGCCAGTTGGCGCGTGTCTTCAAGGCCTATGCCGATCAGGGCGCCGCAGCGTAAAGCGGTTTTTCAACGAGTATCAAAAAGTTCAAGCCTGACAAGGAGTTACTAGAATGGCCGATTTGGGTAAGCTGGTCGAAGAGCTGTCCGCCCTGACCGTGATGGAAGCCGCCGAGCTTTCGAAGATGCTGGAAGACAAGTGGGGCGTGTCCGCCGCCGCTCCGGTGGCCGTCGCCGCCGCTGCCGGTCCGGCCGCCGCCGCCGCTCCGGCGGAAGAGCAGACCGAATTCGACGTGGTTCTTGCCGTCGCCGGCGAGAAGAAGATCAACGTGATCAAGGAAGTCCGCGCGATCACCGGCCTTGGCCTGAAGGAAGCCAAGGATCTGGTCGAAGGCGCTCCGAAGGTTGTGAAGGAAGGCTGCTCCAAGGATGAGACCGCCGCCCTGAAGAAGCAGCTGGAAGAAGCCGGCGCGACGGTGGAACTGAAGTAAGACGCGCGTGCGTCTGACTTGCGGAATCTGGGTCGTCCTGCACCGCGTTTATGGCGCGCGTGCGGGGCGGCCCGTCTGCGCTTCCTGTCAAGTGGCCCGGCGCCGGGCCGGACCCCTTGACAGAAAGCGACCCCCGATGCGGGGGCGGGGAATCACCGGCGCGGCCCCTTCGGGGGTCCGCCGACGCGACGATGCCGGGGCGCATGGTGCGGTCCGGTAACAGATTTGGTGACGTGCATAAGGAGCGGCGATGTCGGGCTCTCTCTCGGGATGCAAACGGGTGCGTCGGAGTTTTGGACGGATTCCGTCCGTGGCGACCATGCCCAACCTGATCGAGGTTCAGAAGAACTCCTACGACCAATTCCTGCAAATCGGCACGCCGCTGCATCAGCGGCAGGACTCCGGCTTGCAAGAGGTCTTCAAGTCGGTTTTCCCGATCAAGGACTTCACCGGACGAGGCGAACTGGAGTTCGTCGGCTACGAGCTGGAAGCCCCGAAATACGACGTCGATGAATGCCAGCAGCGCGGCATGACCTTCGCCGCGCCCCTGAAGGTGACGTTGCGTCTGGTGGTCTGGGACATCGACGAGGATACCGGCGCCCGCTCCATCCGCGACATCAAGGAGCAGGACGTCTACATGGGCGACATGCCGCTCATGACCTCCAAGGGCACCTTCATCATCAACGGCACCGAGCGCGTCATCGTCTCCCAGATGCACCGCAGCCCCGGCGTCTTCTTCGACCACGACAAGGGCAAGACCCACTCCTCGGGCAAGTTCCTGTTCGCCGCGCGGGTGATTCCCTATCGCGGTTCGTGGCTCGACTTCGAATTCGACGCCAAGGATCTGGTCTACGTACGCATCGACCGCCGCCGCAAGCTGCCGGTCACCACCCTGCTTTATGCGCTCGATTCCGCCGCCACCGCCGACAAGCGCCGCGCCCTGGCGGAGGACGGCCGGAAGCTCGAACCGGCGGAGGCCGAAGGCATGACCGCCGAGGAAATCCTCGGCACCTTCTACAACCGTGTCGTCTACACCCGCGATGCCGAGGGCTGGTGCGCCGCGCTCGACCCGCAGGCCCTGCGCGGGGTGAAGCTGGACTACGATCTGGTCGATGCGGACTCCGGCGAGGTTTTGGTCGAGGCGGGCAAGAAGATCACGCCGCGCACGCTGCGCCACATCGCCGACGTCAACGCCACCCGGGTGCGGATTCCGTCGTCCGAGTTGATCGGCCGCTTCGCCGCCGAGGACATCGTCAACGAGGACACCGGCGAGGTTCTGGCCGAAGCGGGCAACGAACTGACGCAAGCCGTCCTGGACGCCATGGCCGCCGCCGGAATCATCGAGGTTCCGGTCCTGCGGATCGATTCCAACACCGGCCCGTATCTGCGCAACACCCTGGCGGCGGACAAGAATTCCTGCCGCGAGGAAGCCCTGGTCGATATCTACCGGGTGATGCGCCCGGGCGAGCCGCCGACTCTCGACACCGCCGAGGCGCTGTTCGAGGGCCTGTTCTTCGACAGCGAACGCTACGACCTGTCCGCGGTCGGCCGGGTGAAGATGAACGCCCGTCTGGATCTGTCCACCGACGTCGCGCCGGAAAGCCTGCGCGTCCTGCGGAAGGACGACATCATCGCGATCATCCGCGTGCTGTTGGACCTGAAGGACGGCAAGGGCGAGATCGACGACATCGACCACCTGGGCAACCGCCGGGTGCGTTCGGTCGGCGAACTGATGGAAAACCAGTATCGCATCGGCCTGTTGCGTATGGAACGCGCCATCCGCGAACGGATGAGCTCGGTCGATATCGACACCGTGATGCCGCACGACCTGATCAACGCCAAGCCGGCGGCGGCGGCGGTGCGGGAGTTCTTCGGCTCCTCGCAGCTTTCCCAGTTCATGGACCAGACCAACCCGCTGGCCGAGATCACCCACAAGCGCCGCCTCTCGGCGCTGGGTCCGGGCGGTCTGACCCGCGAGCGCGCCGGGTTCGAGGTGCGCGACGTGCACCCGACGCATTACGGACGCATCTGCCCGATCGAAACCCCGGAAGGCCCGAACATCGGCCTGATCAACAGCCTCGCCACCTTCGCGCGGGTCAACCAGTACGGCTTCATCGAGACTCCGTACCGCCGCGTCGTCGATTCCCACGTCACCGACGAGGTGGTCTACATGTCGGCGATGGAGGAGGGGCGCTATCACATCGCCCAGGCCTCCGCTCCCGTGGACGCGAACGGCAGGTTCACCGACGACCTGTTGCCGGCGCGTAAGGCGGGCGACGTGCTGATGGTTCTGGCCTCCGAGATCCAGTACATGGACGTTTCGCCGAAGCAGCTGGTTTCCGTCGCCGCCGCGCTGATTCCGTTCCTCGAAAACGACGACGCCAACCGCGCGCTGATGGGCTCCAACATGCAGCGTCAGGCGGTGCCGCTGTTGAAGGCCGAGGCGCCGTTCGTCGGCACCGGCATGGAAGCGGCGGTGGCGCAGGACTCCCGCGCCGCGATCGTGGCCAGGCGTTCGGGTCGGGTGCAGCAGATGGACGCCACCCGTGTCGTCATCCACGCGGTGGCCGAGGAAACCGGCGCCGCGGATACCGGCGTGGACATCTACACCCTGGCGAAATTCCAGCGCTCCAACCAGTCGACCTGCATCACCCAGCGCCCGTTGGTTCAGGTGGGCGACGTGGTGAAGAAGGGCGACATCATCGCCGACGGTCCCTCGACCGAGTTGGGCGAGTTGGCGCTCGGCCGCAACGTGCTGGTCGCGTTCATGCCGTGGAACGGCTACAACTACGAAGACTCGATCCTGATTTCCGAGCGCATCGTGCGCGACGACGTCTTCACCTCGATCCACATCGAGGAGTTCGAGGTGATGGCCCGCGACACCAAGCTGGGCCAGGAAGAAATCACCCGCGACATCCCCAACGTCGGCGAGGACGCTCTCAAGAACCTCGACGAGGCGGGCATCGTCTACATCGGCGCCGACGTCAAGGCGGGCGACATTCTGGTGGGCAAGGTGACGCCGAAGGGCGAATCGCCGATGACCCCGGAAGAGAAGCTTCTGCGCGCGATCTTCGGCGAGAAGGCCACCGACGTTCGCGATACGTCGCTCCGCGTGCCGCCGGGGGTCACCGGCACCATCGTCGAGGTGCGGGTGTTCTCGCGCCGCGGCGTGGACAAGGACGAGCGCGCCATGGCGATCGAACGCCAGGAAATCGAACGCCTGGCGAAGGACCGCGACGACGAAAAGGCGATCCTGGAAAACTCCTTCAACCAGCGTCTGCGCGATCTGTTGATGGGGCATCAGGTGGTCGCCGGTCCGAAGGGAATGAAGGCGGGCGAAGTGGTTTCCGACGCCCTGCTCGCCGACTGGACTCCGGGCCAGTGGCTGCAGATCGCGGTCACCGACGACGAGGTGATGGGCCGCATCGAGGTCTTGAAGCGCCACTTCGAGGACACCGTGCAGAAGTTGCAGGAGCGCTTCGAGAACAAGGTCGATAAGCTCCAGCGCGGCGACGAACTGCCCCCCGGCGTCCTGAAGATGGTCAAGGTCTTCGTCGCGGTGAAGCGCAAACTGCAACCCGGCGACAAGATGGTGGGCCGTCACGGCAACAAGGGCGTGATCTCGCGCATCCTGCCGGTCGAGGACATGCCCTACCTCGCCGACGGCACGCCGATGGACATCGTTCTGAACCCTCTCGGCGTTCCCTCGCGCATGAACGTCGGGCAGATTCTCGAAACCCACCTCGGCTGGGCGGCGGCCAACATCGGCCGCCAGATCGGCCAGATGGTCGATGCCTACCGCGCCGGGCGCGGCGACGCGGGCGAGATCCGCTCGTTCCTGTCCACCGTCTACGGCGACGTCCACACCGCCAAGGACATCGCGCCCCTGGCCGAGCCGGCCCTGGTCGAGATGGCCGACGGTCTGCGCCGCGGCGTGCCGATGGCGACCCCGGTGTTCGACGGCGCGCGCGAGCACGACATTGTCGATATGCTGAAGATCGCCGGGCTCGACTCCTCGGCACAGTCGCAGCTTTACGACGGGCGTTCGGGCGAGCCGTTCGATCGCAAGGTGACGGTCGGCTACATCTACATGCTGAAGCTGCACCATCTGGTGGACGACAAGATTCACGCCCGCTCGATCGGTCCGTACAGCCTGGTCACCCAGCAACCGCTGGGCGGCAAGGCGCAGTTCGGCGGCCAACGCTTCGGCGAAATGGAAGTCTGGGCGCTGGAAGCCTACGGCGCGGCCTATACGTTGCAGGAAATGCTGACGATGAAGTCGGACGACGTGTCGGGCCGCACCAAGGTCTACGAGGCGATCGTCCGCGGCGACGACACCTTCGAGGCGGGCATCCCCGAATCCTTCAACGTCCTGGTCAAGGAAATGCGGTCGCTGTGCCTGAACGTCGAGCTGAGCCAGCGCGACTTCTAGGACTCTCCGGCTTTTCGTCCCGGGCGGCGATGCGTCGCCCGGGGCGTCGTTCCTCTTTCAAGGTTTAAGCGCATTCCAAGGAGCGCAGTGGCATGAACGAACTTACCAAGATTTTCGGCCAGGTCTCGGGCACCCAGGCATTCGATCAGATCGAGATCGCGATCGCCTCGCCGGAGCAGATCCGGGCCTGGTCGTTCGGTGAGATCAAAAAGCCGGAAACCATCAACTACCGCACCTTCAAGCCGGAGCGCGACGGCCTGTTCTGCGCCCGCATCTTCGGCCCGATCAAGGACTACGAGTGCCTGTGCGGCAAGTACAAGCGGATGAAGTATCGCGGCATCATCTGCGAAAAGTGCGGCGTCGAGGTCACCCTGTCGAAGGTCCGGCGCGAGCGCATGGGCCACATCGAGCTGGCCGCGCCGGTCGCCCACATCTGGTTCCTGAAGTCGCTGCCCAGCCGCATCGGCCTGATGGTCGACATGACCCTGAAGGATCTGGAGCGCGTCCTCTATTTCGAGAACTACGTGGTGGTGGAGCCCGGCCTCACCCCCTTGAAGCGCCTTGAACTCCTGACCGAGGACCAGTACCAGATGGCGGTCGAGGAATACGGCGAGGACAGCTTCCGCGCCGGCATCGGCGCCGAGGCGTTGCGCGAGATTCTCTCCCAGATCGACATCGAGGAAGAGCGCAAGACCCTGCGCGCCGATCTGCGCGAAACCACCTCGGAAGCCAAGCGCAAGAAGCTGGTGAAGCGTCTGAAGGTGGTCGAGGCCTTCTGCGAATCCGGCACCCGTCCGGAATGGATGATCCTGGAAGTGATTCCGGTGATTCCGCCGGAACTGCGTCCCCTGGTGCCGCTCGACGGCGGTCGGTTCGCCACCTCGGACCTGAACGACCTCTATCGCCGGGTGATCAACCGCAACAACCGCCTGCGCCGCCTGATCGAACTGCGTGCCCCGGACATCATCATCCGCAACGAAAAGCGGATGTTGCAGGAGGCGGTGGACGCCCTGTTCGACAACGGGCGTCGTGGTCGCGCCATCACCGGCGCCAACAAGCGCCCGCTGAAGTCGCTCGCCGACATGCTGAAGGGCAAGCAGGGCCGCTTCCGTCAGAACCTCTTGGGCAAGCGTGTCGACTACTCCGGCCGTTCGGTGATCACCGTCGGCCCGGAATTGAAGCTGCATCAGTGCGGCCTGCCGAAGAAGATGGCGCTGGAACTGTTCAAGCCCTTCGTCTATTCGAAGCTGGAGCTCTATGGTATCGCCACCACGATCAAGGCGGCGAAGCGGATGGTCGAAAAGGAACGTCCCGAGGTCTGGGACATCCTGGAAGAGGTCATCCGCGAACATCCGGTGATGCTGAACCGCGCGCCGACCCTGCACCGTCTGGGCATCCAGGCGTTCGAGCCGACCCTGATCGAAGGCAAGGCGATTCAGCTGCATCCGTTGGTTTGCACCGCGTTCAACGCCGACTTCGACGGCGACCAGATGGCGGTGCACGTGCCGCTGTCCCTGGAGGCGCAGTTGGAAGCGCGCGTCCTGATGATGTCCACCAACAACATCCTGTCGCCCGCCAACGGCAAGCCGATCATCGTGCCGACCCAGGACATCATTCTGGGTCTGTATTACCTGTCGATGCAGGGCGAGGGCGAAGTGGGCGAGGGCATGGCCTTCGCTTCCCTGGATGAAATCCGTCACGCGCTCGACCACAAGGTGGTGTCCCTGCACGCCAAGATTCAGGCGCGGATGACCCACTACAACGACGCGGGCGAACTGGTCACCGGCCGCATCGAGACCACGCCGGGCCGGATGATCATCGGCGAATTGCTGCCGCGTCATCCCAAGGTGCCGTTCTCGGTGGTCAACCGTCTGATGTGCAAGAAGGAAATCGGCGACGTCATCGACACCGTGTACCGTCATTGCGGTCAGAAGGAGACGGTGATCTTCGCCGACCGGGTGATGAAGCTGGGCTTCCGCGAGGCCTGCAACGCCGGCATTTCCTTCGGCAAGGACGATCTGGTGATTCCCGACACCAAGGACGGGATGATCCGCGAGACCGAAGTCCAGGTGAAGGAATTCGAACAGCAGTACCAGGACGGTCTGATCACCAAGGGCGAAAAGTACAACAAGGTGGTGGACGCCTGGTCCGCCTGCACCGACCGCGTCGCCGACGAGATGATGAAGGAAATCTCCCGCGTCGCCGCCGGGGTGAAGATCAACTCGGTCTACATGATGGCGCATTCGGGCGCCCGCGGTTCGGCGGCGCAGATGAAGCAGCTGGCGGGGATGCGCGGCCTGATGGCCAAGCCCTCGGGCGAGATCATCGAGACGCCGATCATTTCCAACTTCAAGGAAGGCCTGACCGTGCTCGAGTACTTCAACTCGACCCACGGCGCCCGCAAGGGTCTGGCCGACACCGCCTTGAAGACCGCGAACTCGGGTTACCTCACCCGTCGTCTGGTCGATGTGGCGCAGGACGCGATCATCACCGAGGACGATTGCGGCACCGAACGCGGCCTGATCGCCACCGCGGTGATCGAAGGCGGCAACGTCGTCGCCTCGCTGGGCGAACGCATCCTCGGGCGCACCGCGCTGGAGGATGTGTTGAACCCGGTGGACGACAGCGTCCTCGTCAAGAAGGGCGACCTGATCGACGAAAAGGACGTCGTGGCGATCGAGGCGGCGGGCATCGAGGTGGTGCGCATCCGTTCGGTCCTGACCTGCGAGACCGAGGTCGGCATCTGCTCGAAGTGCTACGGCCGCGATCTGGCGCGCGGCACCCCGGCCAACCTGGGCGAGGCGGTGGGCGTGATTGCCGCGCAGTCGATCGGCGAACCCGGCACCCAGCTGACGATGCGGACCTTCCACATCGGCGGCGCGGCGCAGCGCGGCGCGGAAGTCTCCTCCATCGAGGCCCCCTACGAGGCGGCGGTGAAGATCGAGAACCGCAACGTGGTGGCCAATTCCGAGGGCGTGCCGGTGGTGATGGGCCGCAACATGGAACTGGTGCTGCTGGGGCCGACCGGGCGCGAACGCGCCCGCTATCGCGTCCCCTACGGCGCGAAGCTTCTGGTCGATCACGGCGTGCAAACGGAAAAGGGCCAGAAGCTCGCCGAGTGGGATCCCTATACCCTGCCGATCGTCACCGAGCGCGAGGGCATCGTCTCGTTCGTCGACCTGATCGAAGGGGTGTCGATGAAGGAGGTGATGGACGATGCCACCGGCATGGTCAGCCGCGTCGTCATCGACATCAAGCAGCAGTCCCGCGGCGGCGCCGATCTGAAGCCGCGCGTCGCTCTGACCGACGAGAAGGGCGCGGTTCTGACCCTCTCCAACGGTCAGGAGGCCCGCTACCTGCTGTCGGCGGACGCCATCCTGTCGGTGGAGAACGGCCAGAAGGTTCATGCCGGCGACGTGCTGGCGCGCATTCCGCGCGAAGGCTCGAAGACCCGCGACATCACCGGCGGTCTGCCGCGAGTCGCGGAACTGTTCGAGGCGCGCAAGCCGAAGGACTACGCGATCATCTCGGACATCGACGGTCGGGTCGAATTCGGCAAGGACTACAAGAACAAGCGCCGCCTGCTGGTGGTGCCGGAAGACGGCGATCCGGTGGAATACCTGATCCCCAAGGGCAAGCACGTGACGGTGCAGGAAGGCGACTACGTCCGCAAGGGCGACGCCCTGATGGACGGCAATCCGGTGCCGCACGACATCCTTCAGGTGATGGGCGTCGAGGCCCTGGCCAACTACCTGATCAAGGAGATCCAGGACGTCTATCGTTTGCAGGGCGTGAAGATCAACGACAAGCACATCGAGGTGATCGCTCGCCAGATGTTGCAGAAGGTCGAGGTCACCGAGCCCGGCGACACCACCTTCCTTGCCGGGGAACTGGTCGATCGCTTCGACTACAAGGCGGAGAACGAGCGCACCGAGAAGGACGGCGGTCGCCCGGCGATGGCCAAGCCGGTGTTGCAGGGCATCACCAAGGCGTCGTTGCAGACCCATTCCTTCATCTCGGCGGCGTCCTTCCAGGAAACCACCCGCGTCCTCACCGAGGCGGCGGTGGCGGGCAAGGTGGACAGCCTGATCGGCCTGAAGGAGAACGTCATCGTCGGACGTCTGATCCCGGCGGGGACCGGCGCGGTGATGAGCCGCCTGCGTCGCCTGGCGGCGGAACGCGACCGTGACGCCCTGCCCGAGGGGGCCGAGGTGGCGGCGGTCGAGACCGCAGTCGAACCCCCCGCCGAACCGGCTCCGCCCGCCGAATAAGCGGACCTCCGATCGCTTTCGCAACGCCGCCGGAACCCCCGGCGGCGTTGTCGTTTCGGCGGTTTTCCGGGGGCGGAAAAGCCGCCGATTATCCGGTTGACGGGGGGGCACCCATTACGTATAGTGCGCGCCTCATTCGGACGGTCCCGACAGCGGGGCGCGCGGAACTCTCAGGTTCTCCTGGAAAGCCGCCCGCGCCCGGCACCCGGAACCCGAAGATTGTTGATGGAAATCGGCCGTTTCGGTCACAAGTCTTCCCTTTCAGCGCTCCCTTCGGATGGCGGTGAAGGGGGGGGGTTTGTTCTCTGGTTCGCAAGTCCGCGAGTCGGGGAAAGGCCGGGTGCGCGTTTCGAGTGAATGAGCATAGGGAACACTCAATGCCGACGATCAACCAGTTGATCCGCAAGCCGCGGGAACCGCAGCTGAACCGCAACAAGGTTCCGGCGCTCCAGGCTTGCCCGCAGAAGCGCGGGGTTTGCACCCGCGTGTACACCACCACCCCGAAGAAGCCGAACTCGGCGCTTCGCAAGGTGGCGCGTGTGCGTCTGACCAATGGTTTCGAGGTGACGACCTACATCCCGGGTGAAGGTCACAACCTCCAGGAACACTCCGTGGTGATGATCCGTGGCGGTCGCGTGAAGGACTTGCCGGGTGTGCGTTACCACATCATCCGCGGCACGCTGGATACCCAGGGTGTGAAGGATCGCAAGCAGCGTCGTTCGAAGTACGGCGCGAAGCGTCCGAAGTAATAGATATAGAGGTCCAAGGAAGATGTCTCGTCGTCATGCTGCCGAGAAGCGCGAAGTACTGCCGGACGCCAAGTTTGGTGACCTCGTTTTGGCTAAGTTCATCAATAGCGTCATGAAGGATGGCAAGAAGGCCACCGCCGAGCAGATCGTTTATGGCGCGCTCGATCGTATTTCCGCGAAGGTCGGCGGCGATCCCGTGAAGGTGTTTCACGAGGCGCTGACCAACGTGAAGCCGGCGATCGAGGTGCGGTCTCGCCGCGTCGGCGGCGCGACCTATCAGGTTCCGGTGGAAGTTCGGACCGATCGCCGTCAGGCGCTCGCCATCCGCTGGCTGATCGAATTCGCCCGCAAGCGCTCCGAGACGACGATGGTCGATCGTCTGTCCGGCGAGCTGTTGGACGCCGCCAACAACCGTGGCGGCGCGGTCAAGAAGCGGGAAGACACGCACCGCATGGCCGACGCCAACAAGGCGTTTTCGCACTACCGCTGGTAACCCCGAGACATACGACCAGGATCGACGACAATGGCACGCCAGACTCCCCTCGCGGATTACCGCAACATCGGCATCATGGCTCATATCGACGCCGGTAAGACGACGACGACCGAGCGCATCCTCTATTACACCGGTCGGTCGCACAAAATCGGCGAGGTGCACGACGGCGCCGCGACCATGGATTGGATGGAACAGGAACAGGAACGCGGCATCACCATCACCTCCGCCGCGACCACCTGCTTCTGGAAGAACCATCGGGTCAACATCATCGACACCCCCGGTCACGTGGACTTCACCATCGAGGTGGAGCGTTCCTTGCGCGTCCTCGACGGTGCGGTGGCGGTGTTCGACTCGGTGGCGGGCGTCGAGCCGCAGTCCGAAACCGTGTGGCGTCAGGCCGACAAGTACAAGGTTCCGCGCATCTGCTTCGTCAACAAGATGGACCGGATCGGCGCCAACTTCTATCGCTGCGTCGATATGATCGTCGATCGCCTGGGCGCGGTGCCGTTGGTGATGCATCTGCCGATCGGCGAGGAATCCGAATACGCCGGCCTGATCGACCTGGTGGTGATGAAGGCGATCATCTGGAAGGATGAGAACCTGGGCGCCGAGTTCGAATACCGGGACATCCCAGCCGATCTCGCCGACAAGGCCGCCGAGTACCGCGAGAAGCTGCTGGAAACCGCCGTCGAAGTCGATGACGCGGTGATGGAAGCCTATCTCGAAGGCAACGAGCCGGACGAAGCGACCTTGAAGGCGTGCATCCGCAAGGGCGCCATCGCCATGAAGTTCGTGCCGGTGCTGTGCGGTTCGGCGTTCAAGAACAAGGGCGTGCAGCCCCTGCTCGACGCCGTGGTCGACTATCTGCCGAGCCCGCTGGACGTTCCGGCGATCAAGGGCGTGGCGATGGACGGCGAAACCCCGATCGAACGTCATTCCTCGGACGCCGAGCCCTTCGCCGGCCTGGCGTTCAAGATCATGAACGACCCCTTCGTCGGCTCGCTGACCTTCGTTCGCGTCTATTCGGGGGTGTTGGAAAGCGGCTCCTATGTCGTCAACACGGTGAAGGACAAGCGCGAGCGCATCGGACGCATGCTCCAGATGCACGCCAACAACCGTGAAGAGGTGAAGGAAGCCTTCGCCGGCGACATCATCGCCCTGGTCGGCCTGAAGGACACCACCACCGGCGACACCCTGTGCGTCACCTCGGATCCGGTGATCCTGGAGCGCATGGAGTTCCCCGAACCGGTGATCGAGGTCGCGGTCGAGCCGAAGACCAAGGCCGACATGGAAAAGATGGGCATCGCTCTTGGCCGTCTGGCCGCCGAGGACCCGTCCTTCCGCGTCACCACCGACCAGGAGTCCGGGCAGACCGTGATCAAGGGGATGGGCGAACTCCACCTCGAAATCATCGTCGACCGGATGCGTCGCGAGTTCAAGGTCGAGGCCAACGTCGGCGCGCCGCAGGTGGCCTATCGCGAGACCATCTCGAAGCTGTACGAGATCGACTACACCCACAAGAAGCAGACCGGCGGCTCGGGCCAGTACGCCCGCGTCAAGATCGTCTTCGAGCCGGGCGAGCCGGGCACCGGTTTCGTCTTCGAAAGCAAGATCATCGGCGGTTCGGTGCCGAAGGAATACATTCCGGGCGTCGAAAAGGGCCTGAAGAGCTCGCTGGACAACGGCGTGATCGCGGGTTTCCCGGTCACCGACTTCAAGGCGAGCCTGATCGACGGCGCCTACCACGACGTCGACTCCAGCGTTCTCGCGTTCGAAATCGCCTCGCGCGCCGCCTTCCGCGAAGGCATCGCCAAGGCCGGGCCGAAGCTTCTCGAGCCCATCATGAATGTCGAGGTTGTCACCCCCGAGGAATACATGGGCGACATCATCGGCGATCTGAACAGCCGCCGTGGTCAGGTCAACGGCATGGACAGCCGCGGCATCGCCCGGGTGGTGACGGCGCACGTGCCGCTCGCCAACATGTTCGGTTACGTCAACACCCTGCGGTCGATGTCGCAGGGCCGCGCCCAGCACACGATGATCTTCGATCATTATCAGGAAGTGCCGAGCAACGTGGCCGAGGAAATCCGCGAGAAGATGGCCGGTTGATAACTCATTCGATTTGACGGAGCAGAAAAGATGTCCAAGGAAAAGTTCGAGCGGTCGAAGCCGCACTGCAACATCGGCACGATTGGCCACGTTGACCACGGGAAGACGACGCTGACGGCAGCGATCACGAAGGTGATGGCGGAAGCGGGACGTGCGCAGTTCAGCGCGTACGACCAGATCGACAAGGCGCCGGAGGAACGGGCTCGCGGCATCACGATCAACACGGCGCACGTTGAGTACGCGACGGAGAACCGTCACTACGCGCACGTGGACTGCCCCGGCCACGCGGACTACGTGAAGAACATGATCACGGGCGCGGCGCAGATGGACGGCGCGATTCTGGTGTGTTCCGCGGCGGACGGCCCGATGCCGCAGACCCGCGAGCACATTCTTCTGGCGCGCCAGGTGGGCGTTCCGGCGATCGTGGTCTACATGAACAAGGTTGACCAGGTTGACGATCCGGAGCTTTTGGAACTGGTGGAGATGGAGATTCGCGAGCTGTTGAGCTCGTACGATTTCCCCGGCGACGACATTCCGATCGTGAAGGGTTCGGCGCTGGCCGCGTTGGAAGGCCGTGACGACGAGATCGGGAAGAATTCGATCCTGGAGCTGATGAAGGCGGTGGATGCGTACATTCCGCAGCCGGATCGTCCGAAGGACAAGCCGTTCCTGATGCCGATCGAGGACGTGTTCTCGATTTCGGGTCGCGGCACGGTGGTGACGGGTCGCGTCGAGCGCGGTGTCGTGAAGGTGGGCGAGGAAGTCGCGATCGTCGGTCTGAAGGACACGGTGAAGACGATCTGCACCGGCGTCGAGATGTTCCGCAAGTTGCTGGACCAGGGCGAGGCGGGCGACAACATCGGCGCGCTTCTGCGCGGCACGAAGCGCGAGGACGTGGAGCGCGGCCAGGTTCTGGCGGCTCCGGGTTCGATCACGCCGCACACCAAGTTCAAGGCCGAGGCGTACATTCTGACGAAGGAAGAAGGCGGTCGTCATACGCCGTTCTTCTCGAACTATCGTCCGCAGTTCTACTTCCGGACGACGGACGTGACCGGCTCGGTGGTTCTGCCGGAAGGCGTCGAGATGGTGATGCCGGGCGACAACATTTCGATGGAAGTCGATCTGATCGCGCCGATCGCGATGGACGAAGGCCTGCGCTTCGCGATCCGCGAAGGCGGCCGCACCGTCGGCGCCGGCGTTGTCGCCTCGATCATCGAGTAAGGATGGAAACGGTTGGGCGTCCGGGACGGGGGTGATCCTCGCGCCACGGACGCCCATCGAAAAAACGGTGTGAAAGCCATGATGGAAGGTCAGAACATCCGCATTCGCTTGAAGGCGTTCGATCATCGCGTGCTGGACCAGTCCACGCGCGAGATCGTCAATACCGCCAAGCGCACGGGTGCCCAGGTGCGGGGTCCGATCCCGCTGCCGACGCGGGTCGAGAAGTTCACCGTGAACCGCTCCCCGCACATCGACAAGAAGTCGCGCGAACAGTTCGAGATTCGGACTCACAAGCGCCTGTTGGATATCGTCGATCCGACTCCGCAGACCGTGGACGCGCTGATGAAGCTCGACCTCGCGGCCGGCGTCGATGTCGAGATCAAGCTCTGAAGGAACGGGAATCATGCGATCCGGTCTGATTGCGCAGAAGATGGGCATGACCCGCGTGTTCACCGAGGACGGACGGCATGTGCCGGTCACCGTTCTGAAGGTGGATGGCTGCCACGTGGTGGCGACGCGTAAGGTCGATACCCACGGCTATACCGCGGTGCAGCTTGGCGTCGGCGTGGCGAAGGTGAAGAACGTGTCGAAGGCGATGCGCGGACACTTCGCGGCGGCCAAGGTCGAACCCCGCAAGAAGGTGGCGGAATTCGTCGTCTCCGAGGACTGCCTGCTGGACGTCGGCGTCGAGCTGTCGGTGGAACACTTCATCCCCGGGCAGTACGTTGACGTCGCCGGCACCACCATCGGCAAGGGCTTCGCCGGCGGCATGAAGCGTCACAACTTCCGTGGCCTCGAAGCCTCCCACGGCGTGTCGGTGTCGCACCGCTCGCACGGCTCCACCGGTCAGTGCCAGGACCCGGGCAAGGTGTTCAAGGGCAAGAAGATGGCCGGTCACATGGGCGACGTTCGCGCCACCCAGCAGAACCTTCAGGTGGTCTCCACCGACTGCGATCGCGGCCTGATTCTGGTCAAGGGCGCGGTTCCGGGTTCCGAGGGCGGCTGGGTTCTGGTCTCCGACGCGGTGAAGCGCAAGCTGCCCGAGGGCGTTCCCTTCCCGGGCGCGGTCAAGGCGCAGCAGGCTGCCGCCGAACAGAGCAAGGAATAAGCGGCGATGAAGCGGGATGTGATCAATTTCGACGCGAAAAGCGTCGGTTCCATCGAACTCGCCGAGAGCGTGTTTGGTGTCGCCGTGCGGCCGGATATTCTGCACCGCATGGTCAACTGGCAGCTGGCGAAGCGTCGCGCCGGGACTCACAAGACCAAGGAAATCGGCGACATTTCCGGCACCACCAAGAAGCCCTACAAGCAGAAGGGCACGGGTCATGCCCGTCAGGGTTCGCTGCGCAGCCCGCAGTTCCGCGGCGGCGCGACGATTTTCGGCCCGGTGGTGCGCGACCACGCCCACGACCTGACCAAGAAGTTCCGCAAGCTGGGTCTGAAGACCGCGCTGTCGGCCAAGGTCGCCGAGGGCAAGCTGGTGGTTCTGGACGACGCCAAGTTCGGTTCGGCCAAGACCAAGGACTTCACCGAGAAGCTGAAGTCCCTGGGTTGGGCCTCGGCGCTGATCATCGACGGGCCGGAGGTCGACGTCAATCTGGCGCTCGCCTCGCGCAACGTCATCGGCATCGATGTGCTGCCGCAGCAGGGCGCCAACGTTTACGACATTCTCCGCCGCGACACCCTGGTCCTGACCAAGGCCGCCGTGGAGCACCTGGAGGCGCGTCTGAAATGACCAAGGCGATCAAGATTTCCAAGGAGCGCATGTACGACATCGTGCGTGCCCCGGTGATCACCGAAAAGGCGACGCTCGGGTCCGAACACGGCCAGGTGACCTTCCGGGTTCCGCTGGATGCGACGAAGCTGGAAGTCGCGGCTGCCGTCGAAGGCATCTTCGGGGTGAAGGTGACGGCGGTGAACACGCTCCGCCAGAAGGGCAAGCTGAAGCGCTTCAAGGGTCGTCCCGGGCAGCGCAGCGACGTGAAGAAGGCGTACGTCACCCTGGCCGAAGGCCAGACCATCGACGTCGCGACGGGGGTGTAAGACGATGGCATTGAAATCGTTCAATCCGACCACGCCGGGTACCCGCGCGCTGATCCTGGTGGATCGCGCCGAACTGTACAAGGGCAAGCCGGAAAAGACCCTGACCGAGGGGTTGTCCAGCTCGGGCGGGCGCAACAACACCGGCCGCATCACCGTGTGGTGGCGTGGCGGCGGTCACAAGCGCAAGTATCGCATGGTTGACTTCAAGCGCCGGAAGCTGGATATTCCCGCGACCGTCGAGCGGCTGGAGTACGACCCCAACCGCACCGCCTTCATCGCGTTCATCCGCTATGAGGACGGCGAGGTCTCCTACATCCTGGCGCCGCAGCGTTTGGCGGTCGGCGATGTGGTGGTGGCGAGCGAGCGGGCCGACATCAAGCCCGGCAACGCGATGCCGATGAAGAACATGCCGGTGGGCACCATCGTTCACAACGTCGAGATGAAGCTCGGCCGCGGCGGGCAGATGGCGCGTTCGGCGGGCTGCTACGCCCAGCTGATCGGCAAGGACGGCGGATACGCGCAGCTGCGGTTGAGCAGCGGCGAACTCCGTCTGGTGCGCGGCGAATGCTTCGCCACGGTGGGTGCGGTGTCCAACCCGGACAACCAGAACATCAACCTGGGCAAGGCGGGCCGCAATCGCTGGCTGGGACGTCGTCCGCACGTGCGCGGCATTTGTATGAACCCGGTCGATCACCCGCTGGGTGGCCGCACCAACGGCGGTGCGCATCCGGTGACGCCGTGGGGTCAGCCGTGCAAGGGCAAGCGCACCCGCGCGAACAAGAAAACCGATCGGCTGATTATGCGCAGCCGTCATTTGGCCAAGAAGAAGTAAGGGAGAACGACTGTGGCTCGTTCCGTATGGAAAGGTCCGTTTGTGGACGGATACCTCCTGAAGAAGGCGGAAACCGCTCGCGCTTCCGGCCGCAATGAGGTGATCAAGACGTGGTCGCGCCGTTCGACGATCATGCCGCAGTTTGTCAGCCTCACGTTCGGGGTTCACAACGGGCAGAAGTTCATCCCGGTGCTGGTCACCGAGGAAATGATCGGTCATAAGTTCGGCGAGTTCGCTCCGACCCGTACCTATTACGGGCACACCGCCGACAAGAAGGCGAAGAGGAAGTAACGATGGGCAAGCAGCCGGCCAAGCGCGACCTGCCGGATAACGCGGCGAAGGCTTACAGCCACGTTATCCGCACCAGCCCGCGCAAGCTCAACCTGGTGGCCCAGTCCATCCGGGGCAAGAGCGCCGAATCCGCCTTGGCGGAACTGACGTTCTCCAAGCGCCGCGTTGCGGAAGAGGTCAAGAAGTGCCTCCAGTCCGCGATCGCGAACGCCGAAAACAACCACCAGCTCGACGTCGATGCTCTGGTCGTGTCGGAGGCCTTCGTCGGCAAGTCGATCACGATGAAGCGCTTCCACGCTCGTGCGCGTGGCCGTGCCGGTCGCGTCGAGAAGCTCTTCTCGAACCTGACCATTATCGTGACTGAGCGCGAGGAGACCGTCTGATGGGACACAAAGTAAATCCGATCGGCCTGCGCGTCGGCATCAACCGGACCTGGGATTCCCGCTGGTACGCCGACGGCGACGACTACGCCGACCTGCTGCTCGAGGATCTGTCGATCCGCAAGCACCTGAAGAAGCGCCTGAACCAGGCCGGGGTGTCGCGAATCGTCATCGAGCGTCCGGCGAAGAAGGCGCGGATCACCATTCATTCGGCGCGCCCGGGCATCATCATCGGCCGCAAGGGCGCCGACATCGAGACCCTCAGGAAGGAACTCTCGAAGAAGGTGGGCAACGAGGTTCATCTGAACATCGTTGAAATCCGCAAGCCCGAACTCGACGCCCAGCTGGTCGCGGAAAGTATCGCGCAGCAGCTGGAACGCCGCGTCGCCTTCCGTCGCGCGATGAAGCGCGCGGTGCAGTCGGCGATGCGTCTGGGCGCTCAGGGCATCCGGATCAACTGCGCCGGCCGTCTGGGCGGCGCGGAAATCGCGCGCACCGAATGGTATCGCGAGGGCCGGGTGCCGTTGCACACCTTGCGCGGCGACGTCGATTACGGCGTCGGCACCGCGTTCACCACCTACGGCACCTGCGGCGTCAAGGTCTGGATCTTCAAGGGCGAGATCATGGCCCACGATCCGATGGCCCAGGACAAGCGCGCGCAAGAGCAGCGCTAAGAAGGGTATGAAACGATGCTGAGTCCAAAGCGCACGAAGTTCCGCAAGCAGCATAAGGGCCGTATCCACGGCCTGGCCAAGGGCGGATCGGATTTGAACTTCGGGGCCTATGGCCTGAAGGCACTGGAACCGGATCGCGTCACCGCGCGTCAGATCGAATCGGCGCGTCGCGCCATCACCCGCCAGATGAAGCGTCAGGGCCGGGTGTGGATTCGGGTGTTCCCGGACGTGCCGGTGACCGCCAAGCCCGCCGAAGTCCGTCAGGGCAAGGGTAAGGGTTCGGTGGAGTTCTGGGCCTGCCGGGTGAAGCCGGGCCGGATCATGTTTGAAGTCGACGGCGTTGACGAGGAAGTGGCGCGTCGGGCGTTCGAATTGGCCGCGGCCAAGCTCCCGATCAAGACCCGCTTCGTCGCGCGTCTGTTTGCCGAGAAGGTCTAAGCCATGGCGAAGGCGGAAGAGCTGCGCGCGAAGTCGCAGGACCAGCTTCAGGAAGACCTGGTCTCCCTGAAGAAGGAGCAGTTCAACATGCGCTTCCAGCGTGCCTCCGGTCAGCTGGAGAATACGGCGCGGGTGCGCGAGGTGCGTCGCGACATCGCGCGCATCAAGACGGTGATGGGCGCCAAGCGCGGAGTGGGAAAGAATGCCTAAGCGTATCCTACAGGGCGTGGTGGTCAGCGATTGCAACGACAAGACCGTGACGGTCAAGGTCGAGCGTCGCTTCATGCACCCCGTCTACAAGAAGTTCATTCGGCGTAGCAAGAAGTACGCGGCTCACGATGAAAACAACGTTTTCAAGGTGGGCGATGTGGTGCGTATCCGCGAATGTGCCCCGATTTCCCGGACCAAGACCTGGGAAGTCATGGCCGCGGATGCGGAATAAGCGTTTATCCGTTCTAGATAAAGGAAACGGTCCATGATCCAGATGCAAACCAACCTGGACGTTGCCGATAACTCGGGGGCGCGACGGGTGCAGTGCATCAAGGTGCTTGGCGGCGCCAAGCGCAAGTTCGCCTCGGTCGGCGACATCATCGTCGTCTCGGTGAAGGACGCGATCCCGCGCGGTCGCGTCAAGAAGGGCGATGTGCACCGCGCCGTCATCGTGCGCACGGCAAAGGAAGTCCGCCGTCCCGACGGCAGCGTCATTCGCTTCGACCGCAACGCGGCGGTTCTGATCAACAAGCAGAACGAGCCGATCGGCACGCGTATCTTCGGCCCGGTGGTGCGCGAACTGCGCGCCAAGGGCTACATGAAGATCATTTCCCTGTCGCCGGAGGTGTTGTGATGTCGGCTGCGAAGATCAAGAAGGGCGACCTGGTGGTCGTGCTGACCGGCAAGGACAAGGGCAAGAAGGGTGAAGTGGTTCGCGCCATTCCCACCGAAAGCCGCGTCGTCGTGCAGGGCGTGAACGTGGTCAAGCGCCACACTCGCCCGAGCCAGATGTCGGCTGGCGGAATCGTGGAAAAGGAAGCGCCGATCCACGTCTCCAACGTCGCGCATGTCGACCCCAAGGAAGGCAAGCCGACCCGCGTCGGGTTCAAGACTATCGAAGACGGCCGAAAGGTTCGCGTTGCGAAGCTTTCCGGCGAAGTCCTCGACAAGTAAAGGGAGCGGGTTCAATGGCTGCTCGTTTGCGCGAACACTACGACAACGTGGTTCGCAAGGAATTGCAGGACAAGTTCGGCTACACCAATCCGATGATGGTGCCGAAGCTGACCAAGATCGTCCTCAACATGGGTCTCGGCGAAGCCGTCGCCGACCAGAAGAAGGTTCAGGGCGCGGCCAAGGAAATGGGGCTGATCGCCGGACAGAAGCCGGTGATCACCAAGGCCCGGATTTCGGTCGCGACCTTCAAGCTGCGCGAAGGCATGGCGATCGGCTGCAAGGTGACGCTCCGCAAGGACCGCATGTACGAGTTCCTTGACCGTCTGGTCAACATCGCCCTGCCGCGCGTCCGTGATTTTCGCGGCATTCGCGGCAAGTGCTTCGACGGGCGCGGCAACTTCGCGTTCGGCCTGAAGGAACAGATCGTCTTCCCGGAAATCGAGTACGACCAAGTCGACACGGTTCGAGGCATGGACATCATCATCTGCACGACGGCTGGGACCGACGAGGAAGCCAAGGCGCTCCTCACCGGGTTCAACATGCCGTTCGCCAAATAAGGCCGGGAGAGCAACCATGGCGAAAACCAGTGCTGTCGAGCGCAACAAGAAGCGCATCCGTATGGCGGCGAAGGCCGCCGGGCGCCGGGCGCGTCTGAAGGCGATCACGATGAACCGCGATGTCACGCCGGAAGAACGTTTCGAAGCGACGATCAAGCTGGCCGAGGTGGCGCGCAACGCGTCGCCGGTGCGTCAGCGCAACCGCTGCGATCTGACGGGGCGTTCCCGCGGTACCTACCGCAAGTTCAAACTTGGCCGCGTGATGCTGCGCGACCTGGCCTCGTTCGGCCAGATCCCCGGCATGACGAAGTCGAGCTGGTAAGGAGGGCGCATCCATGTCGATGACAGATCCTTTGGCGGATATGCTGACCCGCATCCGCAACGGCCAGCGGGCGCGCAAGACTTCGGTCGCCGCCCCGGCTTCGCGTTTCCGCAAGAGCGTCCTGGACGTTCTGGTGCGGGAAGGTTACATCCGCGGCTACGAAGAGGTCGAGGTGCGCAAGGGCGTCTCCGAACTCAAGATCGAGCTGAAGTACCATGAAGGCGCTCCGGTGATTTCGCAGATCGCGCGGGTTTCCACCCCCGGTCGGCGCGTCTATTCCGGCGCCAAGGACTTGCCGCGCGTCTACAACGGGCTGGGGATTTCGATCCTCTCCACGCCGCGCGGCGTGATGTCGGACTTCGAAGCCCGCCAGGCGAACGTCGGCGGCGAAGTCCTGTGCAAGGTGTTCTAAGGAAGGGGCAGTCATGTCGCGAGTTGGCAAATATCCGGTCGTGGTGCCGGCCGGCGTGACGGTCTCCATCGTTGGAAAGACCGTGCACGCCAAGGGTAAGTTCGGCGAGCTCTCCTTCGACGTCGTGGACGACGTCGAGGCGAAGCTCGAGGACGGCAAGGTTTACGTGAAGCCCCGCAGCGAATCGAAGTTCGCGCGGGCGATGTGGGGCACCGCCCGCGCTCGGATCAACAATCTGGTCAAGGGCGTCGGCGAAGGCTACACGAGGAAGCTGGACATCGTTGGCGTGGGTTACCGCGCGTCGGTGCAGGGCAAGACCCTGAAGCTGGCGCTGGGCTTTTCCCACGACGTCGATTTCCCGATCCCGGACGGCATCACCATCGTGTGTCCGCAGCCGACCCAGATCGAGATTTCGGGCAACGACAAGCAGCGCGTCGGGCAGGTGGCGTCTGAAATCCGTTCGTACCGTTCGCCGGAACCCTATAAGGGCAAGGGCGTGAAGTACTCGGACGAGACCATCCTGCGCAAGGAAGGCAAGAAGAAGTAAGGGCTTGATCATGAAGACGGCAAAAGAACTCATGGAACGCCGCAAGGCCCGCAACCGCTGGTCCCTGCGCAAGAAGGCGGACGGTCGTCCGCGCCTGTCGGTGCACCGCACCAACGAGCACATGTACGCCCAGGTGATCGACGACGTGCAGGGCGTGACCCTGGCCGCGGCGTCGACTCTGGACAAGGAGATTCGCGACGGTCTCGCCAAGACCTCCGACAAGGCGGCGGCGGAAGCCGTCGGCAAGTTGGTGGCGGCGCGCGCCAAGGCGGCGGGCGTGGTCACCGTGGTCTTCGACCGCGGCGGCTACATGTTCCATGGCCGGGTCAAGGCCCTGGCCGATGCGGCCCGCGAAGGCGGACTTCAGTTCTGAGGGGATGAAGAAGTATGGCTCGTAATCCGAATTCCGAACGTCGTCCGCAAAAGAACGCCTCGCCCGAACGTGGGGGCGATCGCGACCGCGAAGACGAGTTTGTCGACAAGCTCGTGCACATCAACCGCGTGGCCAAGGTGGTCAAGGGCGGGCGCCGCTTCTCGTTCGCGGTGCTGGTGGTGGTCGGCGACCAGAAGGGCCGCGTCGGTTATGGCACCGGCAAGGCTCGCGAGGTCCCGGAAGCCATCCGCAAGGCGACCGACCAGGCCAAGCGCACCATGATCCGCGTGCCGCTGCGCGAAGGCCGCACCCTGCATCACGACATCCAGGGTCACTTCGGCGCGGGTCGCGTCATCCTCCGCTCGGCGGAGCCGGGTACCGGCATCATCGCCGGCGGCCCGATGCGCGCGATCTTCGAGACCATGGGCGTCCAGGACGTGGTGGCGAAGTCCACCGGTTCGGCCAACGCCCACAACATGATCAAGGCGACCTTCGATGCCCTGGCCCTGTTGAACTCGCCGCGCATGGTGGCGAACAAGCGCGGCAAGAAGGTCGGCGATATTGTCGGCCGTCGTGACGGCGTCGCCGCGGTGAAGGAGTAAGACGGATGGCCGAGAAGACGATCAAGGTCACGCAGATCGGCAGCCCGATCGGTCGCAAGTCCGATCAGCGCGCGACTCTGGTGGGCCTGGGGCTCAACAAGATGCACCGCACCCGCGAGCTCGAGGATACCCCCTCGGTGCGCGGCATGATCAACAAGGTCCACCATCTGGTGAAGGTGGAAGAGGCCTAACGTGGCTTCGGCATCGAAAGAAGGTCTGAACGAAATGAAACTCAACCAGATTGCCGACAACCAGGGCGCCCGCAAGGCGCGCACCCGGGTGGGACGCGGCATCGGCTGCACCAAGGGCAAGACCTGCGGTCGCGGCGTCAAGGGCCAGAAGTCCCGTGCCGGCGTCGCCATCAACGGCTTCGAGGGCGGTCAGATGCCGATCTATCGGCGCCTGCCGAAGCGTGGCTTCAAGAACGTCGGCCGCGTCGAGTTCGCCGAACTGACCATCGCCCGCCTCCAGCAGGCGATCGACGGTGGTCGGCTCGATCTGGCCCAGCCGGTGACCGCCGAGGCTCTGAAGGTCGCGGTGATCATCCACAAGCCGCTGGCCGGTCTGCGTCTGATCGGCACCGGCGAGCTTTCCGCCAAGGTGACGATCGAGGTGGCGGGCGCCACCCCGGGCGCGATCGCCTCGGTCGAGAAGGCGGGCGGCTCGGTCGCCGTGATCGCGCCGAAGGTCGAGACTCCGGTCGAGGCCTAAGACTCGAACATTCGGGGCTCCGGAGCGGCAGGTCCGCGCCGGAGCCCGGCTTTCCTTCGCGGGCCGTCCGCGCGGGTCTTCGTTCCCACGGTTCCGCGGCGCGTTCGGCGCCGCGACGGGTTTTCAAGGCTTTTCGCAACCGAGGTCTTCGCACATGGCGTCTGCTGCCGAACAACTCGCCTCGAACATGAACTGGGATGTTCTGTCGAAGGCGACGGAACTGAAGAAGCGGATCTGGTTCACCCTGTTCGTGCTGGTGATCTATCGCCTCGGCACCTGGGTTCCGGTGCCGGGTATCGACGCCTCGGTGCTGGAGCAGGTGTTCCAGCAGCACGGCAGCGGCATCCTAGGCAATTTCGACATGTTCGCGGGCGGCGCCCTGTCGCGCATGTCGATCCTGGCGCTCGGCATCATGCCCTACATCTCGGCCTCGATCATCATGCAGCTTCTGGGAGTCGCCTCGGACTCCGTGGCGCAGATGAAGAAGGAAGGCGAGGCGGGGCGCAAGAAGATCAACCAGTGGACCCGCTATCTCACCGTGGTTCTGGCCATGGCGCAGGGCTACGGCATCTCCACCGGTCTCGAGAACATGGCGACCTCGGGCGGCGTTTCGCCGGTGATGGAGCCGGGCCTGTTCTTCCGCGCGGTCACCGTGACCACCCTGGTCGGCGGCACCATGTTCCTGATGTGGCTGGGCGAGCAGGTGACCCAGCGCGGCATCGGCAACGGCATTTCCCTGATCATTTTCGCCGGTATCGTCGCGGGGATTCCGGCGGCCTTGGCCCATACCCTGGAACTCGGCAAGACCGGCGCGCTGCCCGCCTTCGTGATCATCGGCTTCCTGGCGATGGCCCTGGTGGTGATCGCCGGCATCGTCTATGTCGAGCGCGCCCAGCGGCGAGTCTTGATCCAGTATCCGAAGCGGCAGATTTCCGCCACCCGGGTGACCGGCGGCGACACCCAGCACATGCCCTTGAAGATCAATACCTCGGGGGTGATTCCGCCGATCTTCGCCTCCGCCCTGATGGGGCTGCCGGTGACCTATGCGCAGATGGCCGGGGCCTCCACTCCGGAATGGTTGCAGCCGGTCCTGGCGCTGTTCTCGCGCGGCAATCCGGTCTACATGGTGGTCTTCTCGGCGCTGATCGTGTTCTTCGCCTTCTTCTATACCACCGTGGTGTTCAATCCGGACGAGACCGCCGACAACCTGAAGAAGGGCGGAGGATTCGTTCCCGGCGTCCGCCCCGGCAAGAACACCGCCGACTACCTGCGTTTCGTGCTCAACCGTCTGACCTTCGTCGGCGCCGTCTACCTGGTGTTGGTGACGCTCTTGCCCGAACTGTTGATGTTCAAGTGGGGCCTGCCGTTCTATTTCGGCGGCACCAGCCTGTTGATCGTGGTCTCGGTGACCATGGACACGGTGGTGCAGGTGCAGTCCCATCTTCTGGCGCATCAGTACGAAGGTCTGATCAAGAAATCCCGGCTGAACCGGGGCGACCGTCGCCGCTGACGGCGCGACGCAACAGGGCGTAATCAGGGGGGCGACCCGGGAAAACCCGGGCGAGACGGCCGATGAAGATGGAAGGCAAGCGAATCATTCTGATGGGCCCGCCCGGCGGCGGCAAGGGCACGCAGGCGCGGGTGTTGCAGGACGCCTTCGGCATCGTGCAGCTGTCCACCGGCGACATGCTGCGCGCCGCGGTCAAGGCGGGCACCGAGGTCGGCCTGAAGGCGAAGGCGATCATGGAGGCGGGGGGCCTGGTTCCCGACGCGGTGATGGTCGGGGTGATCTCTTCCCGCATCGCCGAGCCGGATTGCGCCAAGGGATTCATCCTGGATGGATTCCCGCGCACCATTCCGCAGGCGGAAGCGCTGGACGCGATGCTGGCGGACAAGGGGATGGGCCTCGACGCGGTGATCGAGGTGCGGGTTCCCGACGCGATGATCGTCGAACGCATCACCGGACGGTACGCTTGCGCCAAATGCGGCGCGGGCTACCACGATACCTTTCAACGGCCGAAGGCCGAGGGCGTCTGCGACGCCTGCGGTTCGACCGAATTCGTTCGCCGCAAGGACGACACCGCGGAAACCGTGGCGACGCGTCTGGCGGCGTATCACGACCAGACCGCCCCGCTGCTGCCCTACTATGCGAAGCGCGGGTTGTTGAAGACCATCGACGGTGCCGCCGCGATTAGCGACGTGACGCGGCAGTTGGTGGAGGCAGTGGCGGGCTGACGCCCGTTGTGGAATTATTGTCCGGTGCCCATGTGGAAGCCGTTGACTCGGGAAAAGTTCTTCGTATAATCCCGCGACTTCGGATTTTCCGCGATTTGGTGCGGCACCAAGGTTTGTGCTAGGGAGAAGCGGCATTGGCGCGTATTGCAGGCGTTAATATTCCGACCAACAAGCGCGTGGTGATCGCCTTGACCTACATCTACGGCATTGGGCCGAAGATGGCCAAGGAGATCTGCGGCAAGGTCGGCATCACCGACGAACGGCGGGTGAATCAGCTTTCCGACGAGGAAGTGCTGCGCATCCGCGAGGTCATCGACGGCGATTATACCGTCGAGGGCGACCTCCGTCGTGAAGTGACGATGAACATCAAGCGGCTCATGGACCTGAAGTGCTATCGTGGGCTGCGTCACCGCCGCGGTCTGCCGGTTCGCGGTCAGCGCACGCATACCAATGCGCGCACCCGCAAAGGTCCGGCCAAACCGATCGCTGGCAAAAAGAAATAAGGGGCTGATGGCACATGGCTAAGGCAGCTGCCGCGCGTCCGCGTCGTCGCGAACGCAAGAATATCGTTTCCGGTGTGGCGCATGTGAATGCGTCGTTCAACAACACCATGGTGACCATCACCGACGCTCAGGGGAATGCGATTTCCTGGTCGTCGTCGGGCACCATGGGCTTCAAGGGTTCCCGCAAGTCCACGCCGTACGCGGCGCAGATGGCCGCCGAGGATGCCGGCAAGAAGGCCATGGACCACGGGATGAAGACCCTTGAGGTCGAGGTCAAGGGTCCGGGTTCGGGCCGGGAATCGGCGCTGCGCGCGTTGCAGGCGGTGGGCTTCACCATCACCGCGATCCGCGACGTGACCCCGATTCCGCACAACGGATGCCGCCCGCGCAAGCGTCGGCGCGTGTAAGAAGGCTCCACGTGGATGAATGCGGCGGTTTCCCGGGTCTCTGGGAACCCGTCGCTTCATCCGTTCGGCTTTGGGGAACCATTCCCCGTTATGTCTGATGAGGCACTCCGTGATTCAGAAGAATTGGCAGGAACTGATCAAACCGAACAAGCTGACCATCGAGCCGGGTGACGATCCGACGCGCGTCGCGAAGATCATCGCCGAGCCTTTGGAGCGCGGTTTCGGCATGACCGTGGGCAACGCGCTGCGCCGCGTGCTGCTGTCGTCCCTGCAAGGGGCGGCGGTGACCGCGATCCAGATCGAGAACGTGCTGCACGAATTCTCGTCGGTTCCGGGGGTGCGGGAAGACGTCACCGACATCATCCTCAACGTCAAGAACATCGCGTTGCGCCTTCATGCCGAGGGTCCGAAGCGGATGAGCCTGAGGAAGGTCGGTCCCGGCGTGGTCACCGCGGGGATGATCGAGGCGGGCGCCGATATCGAGATCATGAACCCCGATATCGTGCTCTGCACCCTGGACGAGGGCGCGGTGTTCAACTGCGAATTCACCGTGGACAGCGGCAAGGGCTATGTTCCGGCGGCGATGAACCGTCCCGAGGATTGCCCGATCGGTCTGATTCCGGTGGATGCGATCTTCTCGCCGGTGCTGAAAGTCGCCTACGAGGTGGACAACACCCGCGTCGGCCAGGTCACCGACTACGACAAGCTGGTGATGAACATCGTCACCGACGGCACGGTGACTCCGGAAGACGCGGTGGCCCTGGCGGCGCGCATCGTCCAGGATCAGATGCAGCTGTTCGTCAACTTCGAGGAACCGCAGACCCAGCCGGAAAGCGAGAAGGCGGACGAACTGCCCTTCAACAAGAACCTGCTGCGCAAGGTGGACGAACTGGAGCTTTCGGTGCGCTCCGCCAACTGTCTCAAGAACGACAACATCATCTACATCGGCGATCTGGTCCAGAAGACCGAGACCGAGATGCTGCGCACCCCGAACTTCGGCCGCAAGTCCTTGAACGAGATCAAGGAAGTTCTGGCCTCCATGGGGCTGCATCTGGGCATGGACATTCCGAACTGGCCGCCGGAAAACATCGAGGAACTGGCGAAGAAGCTGGAAGAGCCGTACTGATCGCGCTTCTCCGGTCATTCGTTTCGAGTGGACCCATGGGGGGTCCGGCGTCCCGTCCCCGGCAGTGTTCGCGGCGGCGGCGCGAGGAACAATCGGTCTCGCGAGCGAGCCGACAGCTTTTAAGGAGGATGCAATGCGTCATCGCATGGGTGGCCGTAAGTTCAACCGCACCAGTGCCCACCGTGGCGCGATGTTCGCCAACATGGCGGCCGCGCTTCTGAAGCACGAACAGATCACCACCACGCTGCCGAAGGCGAAGGATTTGCGTCCGATCGTCGAAAAGCTGATCACCCTCGGCAAGCGCGGCGACCTGCACGCCCGCCGTCAGGCCTTCGCGCAGCTGCGCGACGATGCCGTGGTGGCGAAGCTGTTCTCGGTGCTGAAGGACCGTTACGCCGGTCGCCAGGGCGGCTATTGCCGGGTGCTGAAGGCGGGCTTCCGCTACGGCGACTGCGCGCCGATGGCGGTGATCGAGCTGATCGACCGCGATCCCGCCGCCAAGGGCAAGGACTCCGGTCCGACCCAGGAGAAGGCCGAGGAAGCCGCCGAGGCGTAAGCCGCTCCGGCAGGGGGCCTGGGCCCCGAGGCACTGTCGTGAAGGCGGCCCTTAAGGGCCGCCTTTGCCGTTTCCGGGAAGGGAGATCGCCGATGCGCACCGTTCGCAGGCTTTTCATCGCGCTGGTCGCCGCGCTGCTGCCCGCCGCCGCTTTCGCCGCCGAGCCCAAGGTCCCCGCCGACCGGGCGGAGATCGCGCTCTCCTTCGCACCGCTGGTGGCGCGCGCCGCTCCGGCGGTGGTCAACATCTATACCCGCAAGGTGGTGACGGTGCGCGAGCGGGTGAATCCGTTCATCAACGACCCCTTTCTGCGGCAGTTCTTCGGCGATCAGTTCGGCTTCGGCCAGTCGGTGCCGCGCGAGCGGGTGGAAAATTCCCTGGGGTCGGGGGTGATCGTCGGCGAAACCGGGGTGATCGTCACCAACACCCACGTCATCGAGGGCGCGGACGAAATCACCGTGGTCCTGTCCGACCGGCGGGAGTTCCCCGCCGCGATCGTCGGGCGGGACGCCAAGACCGACATCGCGGTGCTGAAGATCGATACCGGCGGGCAGCGTCTGCCCTATCTGGAGTTCGGCGACGCCGACGCGCTTCAGGTGGGGGACCTGGTGCTCGCCATCGGCAACCCCTTCGGCTTCAACCAGACGGTGACCTCGGGCATCGTTTCCGCCCTGGCGCGGACCTCGGTCGGGGTGTCGGACTACGGCTTTTTCATCCAGACCGACGCGGCGATCAATCCCGGCAACTCCGGCGGCGCGCTGATCGACATGCGGGGGCGTCTGGTCGGCATCAATTCGGCGATCTACAGCAAGGGCGGGGCGGGGTCGATCGGCATCGGCTTCGCGATTCCCAGCCCGATGGTGATGGCGGTCAGTCGCGGCATCCTGGCGCACGGGCGCCCGGTACGCTCCTGGCTGGAGGCGAGCGGCGAGACCCTGGCCGCCGACGCGGCGGAAAGCCTGGGACTGAGCCATCCCTTCGGCGCGATGATCGACGACGTCTATCCGGGCGGTCCGGCGGACCGCGCCGGGCTGAAAAACGGCGACGTGGTGCTGTCGATCAACGGGTGCGAGGTGCAGGACGCCGCCGCCCTGCGCTATCGTCTGGCGACGGTTCCGGTGGGGGCCGACGCGACGCTGGTCGTGATGCGGCGCGGCGAGCGCCTGTCCCTGACGGTGCGGCTGATCGAGCCTCCGGAAACCCCGCCGCGCGACGCCACCCTGATCGCCGGGCGCAATCCGCTGGCGGGGGCGGAGATCGCCAACCTCAACCCGGCGCTGGCCGAGGAAACCGGCCTGTCGCTGGGCAAGGGCGGAGTGGTGATCGTCGGGGTGGCGCGCGGTTCGATCGCGGCGCGGCTGGGCTTTCGTCCCGGCGACCGGGTGGATATGATCAACCGTCGCCGCGTCGATGCCGTCGCCGCTGCGGTGAAAATCCTCGGCCAGGGCTCCAAGGGCTGGCGGGTGGAGATTTTGCGGGGCGGCGAGCGTCTGGCGGTGAACGTCGATTAGGACATGGGCATGAGCGGCGAACTGTTCGACGACGGCATGGACAAAACGGCGGAAGGTCGTTCCGCGCCGCATCCCCTGGCCGACCGGCTGCGCCCCCGCGCGTTGGAGGACATCCTCGGTCAGGATCACGTGCTGGGGGCGGAAGGGCCGCTGGGGCGTCAGTTGGAGCGGGGGCGGGTGCCGTCGCTGATCCTGTGGGGGCCGCCCGGCTGCGGCAAGACGACGCTCGCCCGCGCCCTGGCGGCGCGCACCGATCTGGCGTTCCAACCGCTGTCGGCGGTGTTCTCGGGGGTGGCCGACCTGCGCAAGGTGTTCGAGGCGGCGAAGCTGGAGCGCAAGACCTCGGGGCGCGGCACCCTGCTGTTCGTCGATGAAATTCACCGCTTCAACAAGGCGCAGCAGGACGGCTTCCTGCCCTATGTCGAGGACGGCACGGTGGTCCTGGTCGGCGCGACCACCGAGAATCCCTCGTTCGAGCTGAACGCCGCCCTGATGTCGCGCTGTCAGGTGATCGTCTTGAAGCGCCTCGACGACGCGGCGCTGGAGGCGCTGCTCGCCCGCGCCGAGGCCGATTTGGGGTGTCCCCTGCCCCTCGACGCCCCGGCGCGCGAGTCCCTGAAGGCGATGGCCGACGGCGATGGGCGGATGATCCTCAATATGGTCGAGGCGATCGTCGCGATGGCCAAGCCGGGCGAGGTGTTCGCCCCCGCCGATCTGGCCCGCGTGGTGCAGCGCCGCGCCCCGGTCTTCGACAAGTCGGGGGAGGGGCACTACAACCTGATTTCCGCGCTGCACAAGTCGCTGCGCGGTTCGGACACCGACGCCGCCCTCTATTGGCTGGCGCGGATGCTCGACGGCGGCGAGGACCCGGCCTGTATCCTGCGCCGCCTGACCCGCTTCGCGGTCGAGGACGTCGGCCTAGCCGATCCCGGCGCGCTCGCCCAGGCGATCGCGGCGTGGGAGGCCTACGACCGTCTGGGGTCGCCGGAGGGCGATCTGGCACTATCCTATCTGGTGATCTATCTCGGCACCGCGCCGAAATCGGTGGGCGCCTACAAGGCGCATGGCGCGGCGAAGCGCGCCGCCAAGGCGACCGGGTCGCTGATGCCGCCGATGCACATTCTGAACGCGCCGACGCGGATGATGAAAGACCTGGGCTACGGCGCGGGATACCAGTACGATCCCGACACCGTCGAGGGGTTCTCCGGGCAGAATTATTTCCCCGACGGCATGCCGCGCGAGGCCTTCTACCGTCCGGTCGAACGCGGCTTCGAGCGCGAGATCGGCAAGCGCCTGGCCTATTGGAATCGCCTGCGGGCGGAAAAGAAGGGCGAAGACTGATGGAAACCACGGCGACGGGCGAGGCCAAACCGGGCGTGCGCATGCTGACGGTGGACGCCGACGACGACGGCATCCGGCTGGATCGCTGGTTCGCCCGGCACGTGCCGGAGTGCGGACGCATCCAGGTGGAAAAGCTGTGCCGCACCGGCCAGGTGCGCCTGGACGGCGGGCGGGTCAAGGCGGGCGACCGGGTCGCCGCCGGGCAGGTGGTGCGGGTGCCGCCGATCGCGCCGCGCGCCGCCGCTTCGTCCCATGCCGCGCCGCCGCCGAAGCTGTCGGAGGCCGAGATCGCGGCGATCCGCGCCTGCGTCATCCATAAGGACGCGGCGGTCCTGGTGCTCAACAAGCCCGCCGGACTGGCGGTGCAGGGCGGCTCCGGGATGTCGATGCATCTCGACGCGCTGCTCGACGCGCTGCGCTTCGGCGCCGACGAGCGTCCGCGCCTGGTGCACCGTCTGGACAAGGATACCTCGGGGGTCCTGGTGCTGGCGCGCAGCCGTGCCACCGCCGCCCATCTGGCCGCCGCCTTCCGCGAGCGCCGCACCCAGAAGCTCTATTGGGGAATCGTCGCCGGGGTGCCGCAGCCGATGCAGGGGCGGATTTCCGCGCCGCTCGCCAAGGTCAAGCACGGGCCGGTGGAAAAGATCGCGGTGGACGACGACGGCAAGGTCGCGGTCACCGACTTCCGGGTCGTCGATGCGGTGCGTAAGCGTGCCGCCTGGGTGGCGATGATGCCGCGCACCGGCCGTACCCATCAACTGCGCGCCCATATGGCGCACATCGGCACGCCGATCCTGGGGGACGGCAAGTACGGCGGTCGCGCCGCCTTCCTGCCCGAGGCGGACGGCGTGACCCGGATCAAGCAGTTGCACCTGCACGCCCGCGCCATCGTCATCGCCCATCCTTCGGGCGGGGTGCTGCGGGTTGCCGCGCCGCTGCCGCCGCACATCGCGGCGACCTTCGCCGATCTGGGGTTCGAGGAAGTGCTGGGCCGCGACGAGCCGATGTTCGAACTCGATTACTGATCCGGTTCGCGTCGGACATGGAAAAAGGCCTGCCGCGATGCGGCAGGCCTTTCTTCTTTCGGACGGTCGGCGGCGCAAGGCGCCGCCGACGGCACGGATCAGACCTTCACGCCGAAGGCGATCGGCATCATCACGTACATGCTGGCCAGGGTGATCACGATACCGATCAGATTCAAGGTCATGCCGGACTTGAACATGTCGGGAACGCGGATCAGGCCGGAGCCGAAGACGATCGCGTTCGGCGGCGTCGCCACCGGCAGCGAGAACGCCAGCGACGCACCCAGAGCCACCGGAATCGCCATCACCAGCGGCGAAACGCCGAGACCCTGGGCGATGGAGATCGCCAGCGGCACGAAGGTCGCCGCGACGGCGGTGTTCGAGGTCATCTGGGTCAGCAGCATCGCCACCGTCGCCAGAACCGCGATCACGACGATCGAGCTCATCCCCACCAGGCCCTTCATCTGCCCGGCGACATAAGCCGACACGCCGGACTTGTCGAGGGCGCCACCCAGGGCGAACCCGCCGCCGAACAGGATGATCGCGTCCCACGGAATGCCCTTGCTGAACAGGGTGGTATCCAGGACCATCCGGCCCTTCTTGAAGTCCACCGGAATGATGAAGCAGAGCAGCAGGGTGAGCATGCCGACCGTCGAGTCGGACATGATCTTGGACATCGGGGTCAGCTTGCCCGCCAACATCACCGGCGGCAGGGCGTTCAGAATCTGCGGACGCAGGATCCAGAACAGCGCGGTGAAGATGAACAGGATGAAGGTCAGGGTCTCGCCCTTGCTCATCCCGCCCAGCTTCTCCAGTTCCTCGTCGACGATCGCGCCGGCGTGGGACAGGTCCAGGGCCTTGATCGGGAACATCACCGGCAGCAGCCACCAGCAGATCGCCAGCAGGGCGATGCCGATCGGGCCGCCCACCAGCATGAAGTTGGCGAACGGCACGGCGGTGCCGGTCATCTTTTCGACCTGGCCGGCCATCACCGCGTTGGGCGGGGTGCCGATCAGGGTCGCCATGCCGCCCATCGAGGCGGAGAACGCGATCCCCAGCATCACGCAGATGCCGAAGTTGATCGCGGCGCGCTTCTCGACCTCGCTACGGCCTTCGCCTTCCTGCACCATCTTCACGATGGCCATGCCGATCGGCATCATCAGGGCGGCGCAGGCGGTGTTGGACATCCACGCCGACAGGAACGCCGTCGAAACCAGGAAGCCCAGCAGCAGCATCTTCGGGTTGGTGCCGCAAACCTTCAGCACCAGCAGCGAGACGCGGCGGTGCAGGTTCCAGGTCTCCATGGCGTAGGCCAGCGCGAAGCCGCCGACGAACAGCCAGATCAGGTCCTGCGCGTAGTTCGGCGCGACCTGCTTGGCGGTCATCACGCCAAGCGCCGGGAACAGGACCAGCGGCACCAGGGCGGTCACCGCGATCGGCGCCGCCTCGAGCATCCACCAGGTGGCCATCAGCAGGGTGACGCCGATGGTCTTCCACGCCGACGGCTCAATGCCTTCCGGCGGGGCGGTGAACAGGGTGTACAGCAGGAATGCGATACCCAGGAACAAACCAATGATTTCTTTCTTGCGGTCTCCGGTCATTGCCGTTTCCGCAGTGCTTGCAGAATTGCTCATTCTGGCCCCCAGAAAAGATATTTTTGTAGGTCTTGAAAGCCCCAAGATACGGACCGATCCTTGAACGGAACGGTGGCCCGAAAAGGATCTTTTCCCGGCCCAATGGATAGTGCACTTTGCCACACTTGTAAAGCTAATTGGGGCAGAATGATGGCAGGCGGATTGGTGGTCTTCGACATGGACGGAGCCCTCGTCGATAGCGCGGAAACCATAGTGCATTGTATGAAAAGCGCTTTTGAATCCCTTGGTTTGTCGCCCCCGTCGGCGGAGGCGATTCGTGGGATCATCGGATTGTCCCTGCCCGAAGCGGTAGGACACATTTCAGACGAAATTGCGTCACAACATTTAGACAAAATCGTGGCGGAGTATAAGCGCTTCTTCCTGCTGGACCGCACCCGAGAACCCGCGCCCCTGTTCGAGGGCGCGCGGGATTGCCTCGCGCGGTTGGAGGCGGCGGGATACCTTCTGGCGGTCGCCACCGGCAAGTCGCGCAAGGGGCTGGACGCCACCTTCGCGCATCATGGGCTGGCGGCCCGTTTCGTCGCCGTGGGGTGCGCCGACGACGGTCCGGGCAAGCCCCATCCCTTCATGCTGCGGAAGGTGATGGCGGAGGCGGGGGCGGACCCGGCATCGACGCTGATGGTGGGCGATACGGTGTTCGACATCGATATGGCGCGCAGCGCGGGGGTTCGTTCCGCCGGAGTCGTCTGGGGCAATCATACGCCGCAGGCCCTGGCGGCGGCGGGGGCCGATGCGTTGCCCGCTTCCTTCGCCGAGTTGGAGGACTGGGTGCGAAGCGCGTTGCCGATCGACGGTGACGCCGCGATAATTCGGCCTATATAGGCAGGTATGTCGGAATGATCGGACCGCGGAGAAGCGGCCCGCCAGGATGTGGGGAGGACGTTTCATGGGAATCCGCAGGATAGTCCAGATCGCGGTCGGCGTTCTGGCGGTGGCGATCGCCGCCGGGTATGGCGTTCTGGCGTCGATCGACGTCGATTCCTATCGCGGTCGGATCATTCAGGCGGCGGAGGACGCGACCGGACGCAAGGTCTCGATCGCCGGGCCGCTGAAGCTGAAGGTGTCGTTCTCCCCTGCGGTGGTGGTGGAGGGCGTCAAGCTCGCCAACGCCCCCTGGGCGAAGGCCCCCGACATGCTGTCGATCGGTCGCGCCGAGGCGGAAATCGGCCTTCTCGCCGCGCTGACCGGCACCGTCCAGGTCAACCGGCTGGTGGTGCGCGACACCACCGTCAACTTGAGCCGCCGCAAGGACGGTTCCGCCAACTGGGACTTCGCCCCCGCCTCGGCGGGACCGGCGATGACCGGCCCGGCGACGCCCGCCGAACCCGTCGCCAAGTCGGGCGGCATGCCGACGATCGCGGTGCGCGAGGTGGACGTTCGCAATCTGGCGCTGGTCTTCGACGACGCCGGGAGCGGCCAGTCCCTGGCGCTGACGGTGAACGCGTTGCAGGCCTCCGCCTCCTCGGCGTCTGACCCGCTGAAGATCGTCCTCGACATGGTCTATAACGGTCTCGCGGTCGGGGCGAAGGGAACCCTGGGACCGATCGAGGCCCTGACCCAGAATCGTCCGGCGGTGGTCGATATGGGCGTTACCCTGCCGGGGGTGACGGTCTCCGCCAAGGGGCGGATCGGCCAGCCGATGGCGGGCAAGGACATCGACCTTAAGATTTCCTTCGATGGAAAGACCTATGACCAGATCGGCAAGGCCCTCGGCGCCGACCTCGCGGCGGTGCCGCCCTTGGCCTTCGACGGCGCGGTGAAAAGCTTCGGCAAGAACGGCTACAAGGTGGAGGGCGGGGTTCTCCGCCTCGCCGGGCAGGAATTGAAGATCGCGGTCTCGGCCGATCTGGCGGGGGCCAAGCCTAAGATCGTGGCGGACTTAGGCGCGGAGGTTCTCGACCTGCCGAAGCTGTTGGACGGCATTTCGCCCAAGCCCGCCGCGTCCCCGTCCGGAGCGGCCAAGCCCGCCGGGGCGGCCAAGGCGTCGGCGGACGGTCGCGTCTTCCCCGCCGACCCGTTGCCTCTCGACGGTCTGCATGCGGTGGACGCCGAGGCCAAGGTGGCGGTCGCCCAGTTGACCCTGCCGGGCGGCGTCAGGCTTTCCCAGGCGAAACTGTCCGCGTCGCTGAAGGACGGCCTGTTGAACGTCGCGCCGGACTTCGGCGTTGGCGGCGGCGCGGTGGGCGGCAAGGTGGTGCTCGACGCGCGGCCGAAGGGCGGTCCGGCGGGGCTGAACGTCGCCCTCTCCGGCAAGGACATCGCCCTCGCCCAGGTGGCGGGCGACATGGGGATGACCAAGGTGCTCACCGGCGGGCCGACCGCCCTGTCCATCGGCCTCAAGGGGATGGGGCGCTCGGTGCGCGACCTGATGGCCGGTCTCGACGGCGATCTGCGGGTCGAGGCGGGACGGGCCGAGTTCGTCAACGCCGAATTGAGGAAGGCGATCGGCGACTGGGCGATGTCGGGCCTGACCATGGTCGATTCCGGCTTCGCGACGCGGGAAAAGACGGTTCTGTCGTGCCCGGTGGTGCGGGTGCCGGTGAAGCAGGGGCTCGCCGCCCTGGGCAAGGGCGTGGCGGCGGAAACCGACGCCTTCAATCTGGTGGTCGGCGGCTCGGTCAATCTGCGCAACGAGGCCCTGGACCTGGGCTTCGATCCGATGCCGCAGGGGGCCAGCGTCGGCATCACCCAGACCACCGCCGGTCTGGTGCGGGTCGGCGGCACTCTGGGGGCGCCGTCGGTGGGGATCGACGCCCTGGGCGCGGGCAAGGCGGCCTTGAAGGTCGGCGCGGCGGTGGCGACCGGCGGCCTGTCGCTGTTGGGCGATGCGCTGCTGAACGAAGGCACCAAGGACCCGCACCCCTGTCTGACCGCGAAGGGCGAGGCTCCGGCCAAGTCCTCGGGGTCGTCCTCGGGCGGGACGACCTCCGCCCCGGCGAAATCCTCGTCGCCCACCGATGCGATCGGCGGCGCGATGAAGGGACTCTTCGGCAAGTGATCGGACGGGGACGATGACGCAAGACAAGATCCGGGCGGCCGCCGCGCTGCGGCCCGCCCGACCGAAGCGCTTCTATAAAACCGCCGACGTCGGCGAAACCGACGCCGGTTTCACCGTGGAACTGGACGGTCGCGCGGTCAAGACGCCGAAGCGGCGTCTTCTCGCGGTGCCGTCGCGGCCCCTGGCCGATGCCCTGGCCGCCGAGTGGGTGGCGCAGGGGGACACCCTCGATCCGTCGCGGATGCCGCTGACCCAGTTGGCCAGCACCGCGATCGACGGCGTCGCCGATACGGTCGAGGCGGCGCTGGACACCCTGGCGGATTATGCGCGGGCGGACCTGTTGTGCTATCGCGCCGCCTATCCGGGCTCCCTGGCGGCGGCGCAGGCGGAAGCCTGGCAGCCCCTGCTCGACTGGGCGGAGGCCGCCTTCGGCGCGCGCCTGCGCGTCACCGTCGGCGTGGTCGCGGTGGAGCAGCCGGAGGATTCGGTGGCGGCGATCCGCGCCGCCTTCGCCCGTCACGACGTCTGGCGGCTGACCGCGGCGCACGCCCTGGCCGGGGCGTTCGGGTCGGTGGTCCTGGCCCTCGCGGTGCTGGAAGGGCGGATCGCGGCGGAAGAGGCCTATGCCGCCTCGCGCCTGGACGAGACCCATCAGGCCCAGGTCTGGGGCGAGGATTCGCAGGCCCGCCGCCGCGCCGAGGCGATCGGCCGCGAGGCGCGGGCCGCCGCCGATTTCGCCGCGATGGCTTGAAAATACTTGGATCGCGCTGGGATTTGAGGCACAGTCCCGGCGCGCCGGGGTTGGACTTCGCGAAGGATGAGGCCGATGGACGAAAGCAATCGGCTGCGCGTGCGCGTGACGATCGAGGGCAAGGTTCAAGGGGTCTGGTTCCGCGCCTGGACGCAGGAACAGGCCGTTCGACGCGGCCTTTTCGGCTGGGTGCGCAATCGCCGCGACGGCACGGTGGAGGCGGTCTTCGACGGTCCCGCGCCGGAGGTCGAGGCGATGATCCGCGCCTGCTGGGATGGCCCGACCGCGGCGCGGGTGCAGGCGGTGCGGGTCGAACCGATTCCCGCCGACCCGCCGATGCAGGGTTTCGAGGTTCTGCCCAGCCCCTGAAAAATCATGGTTTGGCGCCGGGTTCGCCGCGCCGTTCAAAAGGTTGTCGAGTGTTATGACGCGTGATTCCCAAACCCCGGATGCCCCGGCGACCCCCCCGCCGGGACCGACCACTTCGTCCTGACGGTGCGCTGCGCCGACGGCATCGGCGTGATCGCCACCGTCGCCAAGGCGCTGGCCGACTGCAACGCCAACGTCACCGAATCCGCCACCTATTCCGATCCCTCCACCGGTCGGTTCTTCATGCGCTCGGAATTCGAAATTCCCGCCGATCCGCACGCCCGGCGCGTCGTCGATGCGGCGCTGGAATTCTGCCGGGTGCGCCGCAACATGATGATCGACGTGGTCCCGGCGACGCAGCGCAGCCGCGTCCTGCTGATGGTGTCGAAAACCGACCACTGCCTGAACGACCTGCTCTATCGCCACCGCATCGGCGAACTCGCCATCGACATCCCGGCGGTGGTCTCCAACCACCCCGACCTGAAGCCGCTGGTCGAATGGCACGGCATCCCCTTCGTCCATATGCCGGTGACCCGCGAAACCCGCGCCGAACAGGAGGCCAAACTCCTCGACCTGGTGCGCGAACAGGCGGTGGACGTGGTGGTGCTGGCGCGCTACATGCAGATCCTCTCCGCCGAGGTCTGCCACGCCCTGCCGGGGCGGATCATCAACATCCACCACTCCTTCCTGCCGGGGTTCAAGGGCGCCAAGCCCTACCACCAGGCGCACCGGCGCGGCGTGAAAATCGTCGGCGCCACCGCCCACTACGTCACCGACGACCTGGACGAAGGCCCGATCATCGAACAGGAAGTTGAACGCGTCGACCATACCTATACCCCGGAAAAACTCGTCCGCATCGGACGCGAACTGGAATGCAGCGCGCTCGCCCGCGCGGTGCGCTTCCACGTCGAACGCCGGGTGTTCCTCAACGATGGCCGTACCGTGGTGCTGAAGTAAAGGCAGCGGGCTGCTGTTCGGAAAACGCTTGGTGCGTTTTCCTCATCCTCGGCTTCGCCTCGGACCGCCGCCGATGGCGGCGTCCCTACGAACGCCTTCGGCGTTCTTCGTGCCCGGACCCGCGAAGGGGCGTGGACCCTTCGATCCCTTTTTCCGCGCAGTGCGATAGGACGATCGTGCGGCGTGATGGTTGGCGGCTGCTGACGCAGTGAGAAAAGGAATCGGGTGCGCGGGGGGCGCAACCCCTCGCACCTTTTTCTCATTTTTTCCCCAAGGTTTTTCTCTGCTCCCGTCCGGGGCTGGCCCCGGCCTGGCTTTAACCTTTTGTTTTCGCCCGAAGCGGCATAATTCCCCATTCGATTTTGCGGGAGAGAGGCGAATGAAGGCTTTGATCGCGGCGGCGGTTTTGGCGGCCTTCCTGTTCGCGACGATGCTGAAGGACGGGGTGGGCGCGGACGGCGTTCCGGATCTGCCCGCCGCGATCGCCTGGTACGAACGGGCGGCGAAGGCGGGATACGCTCCGGCGCAGTTGAACTACGGTTACATGCTGTTCCGGGGGGGGAGGGCGTGGCGCTGGATCGCGAGGCCGGGCTGTACTGGTACGAGCAGGCGGCGCAGGGCGGTCTGGCGGCGGCGCGCTACAACGCGGGCAAGGCGTACTGGGACGGCGCGGGGGCGAAGCGCGACCCGGCGCGCGCCCGCGCCCTGTTCGCGGCGGCGGCGGAGCAGGGGCTGGCGGAGGCGCAGTTCGCCCTGGGGGTGGCGCTGTCCGCGCCGCCGGACGCGGATGCGAAGGCGGCGTTCGGCTGGTTCCTGCGGGCGGCGAACCAGGGCGAGCCGCAGGCGTACGCCAAGCTGGCGGCGCTTTACACCCTGGGGCGCGGCGTCGAAAAGGACATGGTCGCCGCCGCGATGTGGGCGGTTCTGGCCGAGGGCGCGGGCGATCCGATGGCCGCCCAACTGCGTTTGAAGTTGGAGAACGATCTGACTCCGGAACAAAAAACCGCGGCGATGGTCAAGGCGCGCGCCTTCGTTCCGCTTCGGGAAGCACCGTAATGGTCAAACCGGTCGGGCGGCGATCAGCATGGTGAAGAAACCGAAGCTGCCGTCTTCCTCGAAGGCGAAATGTTGCGCCACTTCGGCGGGGGCGATGCCCTGTAGCGAGCGGATGGCGCGGACGTGCGTTTTCGGCGTATTCATCCGTTCGACCCAGGAGCGGAACTCCAGTCGCATCGGATAGAGTCTTGCCGGTTCGGGGTCGAAGCCGGCGGTGCGCAGCATCGTCCGCCATTCGGCGACGGAATGGTCGCGGACATGGGAGGGATCGCGCAGAAGTTCGACGGATTGCAGCCAAGTGTCGAGCAGCGGTTCCCCCGGAGAGACGACATCCATGAATACCGCCAGTCCGTCCGGCTTCATCACCCGGCGCATCTGGGCCAGCCCGGCGGGCAGGTCGCGCCAATGGTGGGCGCTCAGGCGGCTGACCGCGATGTCGAAGGAGGCGTCGGCGAAGGGCAGTTCCCCTGCGGCAGCGCGCTCGGTGGAGAGGTTGGCGATGCCGCGTCGCGTCGCCTCTTGCGACACAAGGGCGAGCATCTCGGCGGAGAGGTCGCAGGCGACCATCCGTCCGACCAGCGGCGCTAGCCGGAACGAGGCATGGCCACCGCCGCAGCCGACGTCCAATGCCGTTGCGTCCGGTCGTTCGCCGACCAGTCGGGCCATGTCCTCCAGGTCCTTGCCGGTGGCGTGGACCGGGCTGGACAGATAGGCTCCGGCGCGTGGGCCGAACTGCGAACGCACCCGGTCGTCGTGGGATTGCGCGGTCATTGCCGTTCTCCTTGCGGTGACTTTCGCAGGGATCATGGCGTCGCTTTCAAACTGGTACAAGATGCCTCTTTATCCTAGTATAAAACTCACCATGAACGAAACAGATCCGCGCCGCATTCTCGGCGCTTTCCTGCGCGCCCACCGCGAACGTCTTGCGCCGCCGTCCAAATCCGGCGGGCGTCGTCGCACTCCGGGCTTGCGGCGGGAGGAATTGGCGGAGGCCTGCGGCGTCGGCGTCACCTGGATCACTTGGCTGGAACAGGGGCGCGCGGTGTCGCCGTCGCCCATCGCGCTGGCCCGCTTGGCGGAGGCCTTGCACCTCTCTCCCGCCGAGCGGGCGTCCCTGTTCGATTTGGCGGGAAAGCGCGATCCGACCCCGGCGTCCGATCTTCCAGAGGATCTTCCGCCGGAAGTACGGGTGCTGCCGTCATTATTTTCCGTTCCCGCCTATCTGCTGGACCGGGCGTGGACGGCGCGGGCCTGGAACGCCGCCGCCGCACGTCTGTTCGTGGGTTGGTTGGATGGGGAGGGCGATCGCAATCTGCTGCGTTTCGTCTTTTTGTCGGAGGCGGCGCGCGTGCTGATCGAGGATTGGCCGGAGCGAGCGGCGCGGTTGGCGGCGGAATTCCGCGCGGATTACAGCCGTTGCCCGCGCGATCCGGAAATGCGGATACTGGCCGACGAACTGTCCGAGGGCAGCCGCCTTTTTGCCGATTGTTGGCGCAAGTACGAGGTGTTGCCGCGGGAGGGCGGGGAAAGAGGCTTCCGTCATCCGCAAGACGGGAGGGTGCGCTTCGTTCAATCGACGCTTCTGCTCGCCGCGCACCCCGACTGCAAGCTGGTTTGTTTGGAGCCGCTGCCTCTTAAACGCTTCTGATCTTGCCGAAAATCTCCCATCGCTCGCGCATCCAAGCCTAGATTCGCTCCATGCGGGTCCGGACCGGCGCGGCGGGGGCGGCGGCGTGCAGCGCCGCCAGCAGGGCCTCGGGGTTTCCGGCGACCACCAGGGAGGCGCGGGACGCGGGGGGGGGAAGCCGTCCGCCATCATGTCGTCGAGGAAGCCGAGCAGCCGGTCGTAGTATCCCTCCGTATTGAGCAGGCCGAGCGGCTTGGCGTGCAGGTCGAGTTGCCTCCAGGTCCAGATTTCGAAGAATTCCTCCAGGGTGCCGATGCCGCCCGGCAGCACCGCGAAGGCGTCGGACAGGTCCGCCATCGCCGACTTGCGCTGATGCATCGAGTCGACGATGCGGATGTCGGACAGGCCGCGGTGTCCGACCTCGCGGTCCATCAGGAAGCGGGGGATCACGCCGGTCACTTCGCCGCCCGCCGCCAGCGCCGCGTCGGCCAGGCGGCCCATCAGGCCGACCTTGCCGCCGCCGTAAACCAGGCGGATGCGCGCGCGCCAGCGCCGTGCCCATCGCCGTGGCGGAGTCCGCGTGGGCGGCCAGAACGCCGGTGCTGGAGCCGCAGAAAACGCACACCGAAGCCAATCCGTCCATTTTTCCGCATCTCCGCCCATCTGTTGGAAAGCCTGAGTTTTGCGCCAGTTTTCAGGAACCGCAAGCAGGTTCGCGCAAACCTTGCGCGGATTCTTCGGCGGAAACGCGACTCAGCTTGAAGGAAGACCCGAAGCATGAGAAAAATATGACGGGTAATGTTAACGATGTGAATTCTTCGGGAGAACGTTCATCATGTGGCTCATCGCCCTTCTGGTTCTCGCCATTGCCTTCATCATTATTGCGACGGCGAAGTTCAAGCTGCATCCATTTCTGGCACTGCTGCTGACTGCCTTCGGTTTCGGCATACTATCGGGGATGCCCCTCGGTCAGGTGGTGAAGTCGGTCAACGACGGCTTCGGCGGCACCATCGGCTATATCGGCATCGTCATCATCCTGGGTTCGGTGATCGGTTCCTTCCTGGAGAAATCCGGCGGAGCCTGGCGCCTGGTCGAAAGCATCCTGGCCATCACCGGCAAACGGAACGTGCCGATGACGATGTCGATCATGGGCTACGTGGTGTCGATTCCGGTGTTCTGCGATTCCGGCTTCGTCATCCTGTCGTCCCTGAACAAGGCGCTGGCGAAGCGCGCCGGGGTCACCCTGGCCTCGGGCGCGATCGCGCTCAGCCTGGGGCTTTACGCCACCCACACCATGGTGCCGCCGACCCCCGGCCCGATCGCCGCGGCGGGCATCGTCAAGGCCGACCTGGGCCTGGTGATCATGTGGGGCCTGTTCATCGCCGCGATCGCCGCCTTCGCCGGCTGGGTGTTCGCGGTGACGGTGGCGGCCAAGGTTGACGTGCCGCCTTACAAGGAGGGCGAGGAACCGGCCGCCCTGCCGTCGCTGGATCAGGCGCCGTCGCCCCTGAAGAGCCTGCTGCCGATCGTTCTGCCGATCGCCCTGATCGTGCTGCGTTCCATCGCCCTGTTCCCGACCAAGCCGTTCGGTAACGGCGTGGTGTTGCAGGCGCTCGACTTCATCGGCCAGCCGGTGGTGGCGCTGTTGATCGGCTTCGGCCTGGCGCTGCTGCTGCCGAAGAAGCTGGATAAGGAGATGCTTTCCGGTTCCGGCTGGTTCGGCGAGGCGCTGATCGCTTCCGCGACGATCATCATCATCACCGGCGCCGGCGGTTCGTTCGGCAAGGTGTTGCAGAACTCCGGCATCGCCAAGATGGTCGGCGAACAATTGTCGACGGCGCATCTGGGCATCTTCCTGCCCTTCCTGATCGCCGCCGGGATCAAGACCGCGCAGGGGTCCTCGACGGTGGCGATCATCACCACGGCGGGGATCATGGCGCCGCTTCTCGCCCCCCTCGGCCTGGACGGCGAAACCGCCCGCGCCCTGGTGGTGGTGATCATCGGCGCCGGGTCGATGGTGGTCAGCCACGCCAACGACAGCTTCTTCTGGGTGGTGACGCAGTTCTCCAACATGGACGCCAAGACCGGCTACCGTTTGCAGACCGGCGGCACCCTGGTGCAGGGGTTGGTCGGCGCGATCGCGGTATGGATCGTCGCCGCCGTGGCGCTTTGATCCTACGGGGCAAACGACAAGGAAAGCGCCGCCTCTTCGGGGCGGCGCTTTTTTACGCCCGTTCCGGATCGACCAGGATGGCGCGGAAGTCGTTGACGTTGGTCAGGGTCGGCCCGGTCACCACCAGGGCGTCCAGGGCCGAGAAAAAGCCGTAGGAATCGTTGTCGGCCAGTTTGGCCGCCGCGTCGATTCCCAGGGCGGCGGCCCGGTTCCAGTGCTCCGGCGCGAGCCAGGCTCCGGCGTTGGATTCGGTGCCGTCGATGCCGTCGGTGTCGCAGGCGAGCGCGTGGATGCCGGGCGCGCCCCTGGTTTCGACCGCCAGAGCCAGCAGGAACTCGCCGTTGCGTCCGCCGCGCCCGTGGCCGCGCACCTGCACCGTGGTTTCGCCGCCGGAAAGGATGCAGACTTTTTCCCCCTTCGCCTGGGCGTCGAGGGCCATCCGCGCCTGTTCGCGCGCCGCGAGGTGGGAGAATCCGGCGACGCCGTCGCCCAGATTGCGCACCGCGTAACCGGCCTCGGCGGCGATTTTCGCCGCCGCCTCCAGGGTTGCGGTCGGGCTGCCGATCAGGCGGTATTCGCTGCGGTCAAGGCGCGGATCGCCGGGTTTCGGGGTTTCCGACGCGGGATCGGCCAGATGCGCCGTCACTTCGGGCGGGCAGACGACGCCATGGCGGGCGATCACCGCGCGCGCCATTTCCAGGGTGGTGGGGTCGCCCACCGTGGGGCCGGAGGCGATGGTGGCGGGGTCGTTGCCGACGACGTCGGAGATCACCAGGGCGATCACCCGCGCGGGCGCGGCGGCGGCGGCCAGACGCCCCCCTTTGATCGCCGACAGATGCTTGCGGACGCAGTTGATTTCCGTGATGTCCGCGCCGCAGAGCAGGAGTTGGCGGTTGATTTCGCGTTTTTGCTCGAAGCCGATTCCCGGCGCGGGCAGGGCGAGCAGGGCGGAGCCGCCGCCCGAAATCAGGCAGACCAGAAGGTCGTCGGCGGACAGTCCGCGCACCAGTTCCAGCATGCGCTGGGCGGCGCGCTGTCCGGCGGCGTCGGGGACGGGGTGCGCCGCCTCCACCACCTCGATGGCGCGGGTCGGGCAGGCGTGGCCGTAGCGGGTCACCACCAGACCGGCCAGCGGCCCGCCGCGCCACAGCTTCTCGAACGCGGCGGCCATCGAACCGCCCGCCTTGCCCGCGCCGACCACCACGGTGCGTCCGGCGGGCGGTTCGGGAATGTGGGGGGCGAGGCAAAGTTCGGGCGCGGCGGCGGCCAATCCGGCCTCGAACATGCGGCGCAGAAGGGCGGGTTGCGGGCGGTCGGTGATCGGCATTTTCCAGGGATTTCCTTATTCGTTGCTCCTTCAGCCTACCCAGGCGGAGGGGGCGCGGCAAGGGACGAAAAACCCCGCCGCGATGCGCGGCGGGGTGTGGGTGATGTCGAAGGCAAGCGGCTTCAGGCGGCGCGGATGCGGGCGATGAAGCTGCTGACCTCGCTGTCCAGGCGTCCCGACTGACGGGCCAGTTCGCCCGCCGCCGCCAGCAGTTCGTCGGCGCCGCCGCCGGCGCGGTTCGCCGCGTCGGTGACCTGGGCGATGTGCTGCGACACCTCGCGGGTCCCCGCCGCCGCCTGTTCGACGTTGCGGGCGATTTCGCCGGTGGCGGCGGTCTGTTCCTCCACCGCCGAGGCGATGGCGGCCTGGATGCCGCTGATTTCCTCGATGGTCTGGCTGATCGTTTGAATCGCCGCGACCGCTTCCCCGGTGGTCTGCTGGACGCCGCCGATCTGCTGGCCGATCTCCTCGGTCGCCTTGGCGGTCTGGTTGGCAAGGCTCTTCACCTCGCCCGCCACCACCGCGAAGCCCTTGCCCATGTCCCCGGCGCGCGCCGCCTCGATCGTCGCGTTGAGCGCCAGCAGGTTGGTCTGGTTGGCGATGTCGGTGATCAGGCTGACCACTTCGCCGATACGCTGCGCCGCGTCGGCCAACTGGACGACGATGGCGTTGGTCTTGTCCGTCTGCTCCACCGCCGAGGCGGCGATGGACGTGGCGGCGGTGACTTGGCGACCGATCTCCTGGATCGACGACGACAGTTCCTCCGCCGCGCTGGCGACGGTTTCGACGTTGTTGGTCGCCTGTTCGGTGGCGGCGGCGACCGAGGTCGCCTGGGCGCTGGTTTCCTGCGCGATGCCGGTGAGGGCGGAGGCGGTGGCGTGCATCTGTTCCGCGGCTGCGGAGACGGATTCCGCGATGCTTTTGACGCTGGCTTCCATGGCGGTGGCCAGTTCCTCCATCGCGGCGCGTTTTTCCGCCTCGGCGCGGGCCTTCAGGGCCTCCTGTTCGGCGGTCATCTTCTCCAGGCGCAGCGCATTGTCCTTGAACACCTGGACCGCCTGGGCGATGCCGCCGACCTCGTCGGTTTGGGCGCGGAAGGGCACCTCGACGGCCAGGTCGCCGTCGGCCAGGCGTTCCATCACCCGGGTGACGGCGGTGATCGGTCCGGCCACCATGCGCGTCGTCAGGGCGTTCAGCCCCAGGGTCAGCGCCAGGACCAGGGCCGCCAGGGAGAGCAGGGTGGAGGAGGCGGAGGAAATCTCTGCGGTCGCATCCGCGACGTTGCTTCGGCTGGCGGACAGCAGATGGTCCACCGCCGCGTCGGTGGCGGCGTTCATCTCCTGCCGCAGGCCGCGCGCCTCGCCGTACCACAGGGCGTTGCTTTTCTCGGTCAGATCGATCAGGGCGACGGCGGCTTTCTCGTAGGCGGACAGGGAGGTCTCGATCTCGGCCATCGCAGGCTCCAGAAGGCCGCCCTTGGCCGTCGCCGCCGCGATCTGAAGCGCGGCGACGGTGGTTTGCAGGGAGGACTTTTGCCGTGCCGCGTCGTCGTCGGTGTTGGTCAGCAGGAAACGCAGCAGAGAGGTGCGCGAGGAGGCCAGGTTCCGCTGCACCGCCAGCATCGCCTTGGCCATGCGGGGGTCGCGGTCCACCGCCATGTCGAGGGCGTAATCGACGCTGCTTCCCAGCTTCGGCCCGACGACGTAAAGCCGGTTCAGGGCCTCCATGTAGGCATGACGCAGGGCGATGCCGTCGTCGGAGACGCGGCCGTATCCCTTGACCTTGTCCCGCATCGCCTGAAGGAGTTCGCGGTCCTTCGCCTCGGTCGCGGCGGCGAGCGCCTGTTCCAGGCTTTTCACCGTGGCGGCGCGCAGATCGACGCTGGCCTTTTCAAAGGTGGCGAGGTCTCCCGGCGTTTGCGCGCGGGAAATTCCCAGGTTGCCGTATCCGGCGTTGGCCATCTGCACCTGCGCGGTCTGCGCCAGGGTGGCGGTTTCGGTCGCCGACCGTACCGACAGGAAGGCCTCGCCGATCTCCCGGAAGGCCGAGCGCGACGAGAAGGTCATCGCGACGATCAGCCCGATGATCAGCGCCGCGCTGCCGTACAGCTTCGCGGAAAGCCGTAGATTCTTGATGAATTTCATGATGTTATTCTGCCCTGAGGTGAACCCATGGTGAGTCTTCGGTTTCTTGATTTTTTGCGTGAGCAATGATTGCGGGCGCATGCGGGATTTGTAAATATTTTTTCAAGTCGATTGAATTCATCTGTCCAGTCGATCGAGTTCATCCATGTTTTTTTATTTGTTCAAAATATGAAAGATACATAAAGCCGCATGTATATGTGCATGCGCGCGTGTGCAGCGCTTGATCGTCGCGATGAATTATTTGCAATCGTGGGTTATTTAGGGGCCCGACCTTAAAGATCGCCGCCGGTTTCGACCGGCGCGCGGGTGCGCGGCGTTTCCTCGACGGACAATGCGCCCGATGCGATCAGCCGCGTCGCTTCGGCCACCGCGGCGCGGACGCTGGGGCCGATCAGGTGGCCGTTGTGGCGGCCGATCGCCAGCGACAGGCCGCCTTCCTTGAGGCCGATGCTCAAGACTCCGCCCTGCCAGCGGTCCGCCGCGGCGTCCTCGAGGACGCGGGCGAGGGTGGCGCCGACGTCCTTGACCACCGAGGTCAGCATGGTGCCGGGAAACAGGTAGTTCTGGTCGGAATCGACGCCGATGGCCCGCACCGCCGCGTCGTCCGCCGCCTGATAGACCCCGAGGCCCGAGGCTCCCGCCGCCGCGAAGACCACGTCGGCGCCATCGTCGATCTGGGTTCGGGCGATCAGATACCCCGCCATCGGGTCGGAAAAGGCGGCGACCGACCTGCCGATCATCCGCGCCAGCACCCGCGCGTCCGGCGCGGCGTGGCGGACGCCGTGCTCGAATCCCGCCTGGAAGCGGCGCACCAGGGCGCTGTCCATGCCGCCGACGAAACCGACCGACCGCGTCGCCGAGACCATGCCCGCCGCCACCCCGGCGAGGAAGGCGCCTTCCTGTTCCTTGAACCGCACCGACTGCACGTTGGGCAGATCGACGACGTCGTCGATGATGACGAAACGGGCGCGGGGATGCCGCTCCGCCGCCGCCCTCAAGGGATCGCGATAGGCGAAGCCGATGGCGGCGACGATGTCGGCTCTCGTCGCCGCCGTTTCCAGCATCGCGATGCGTTGGTCCTCGGTCTTCGGTTCGTACTCGGCGATCGAAAGCCCCTTGGCGCGCGCCGCGACGACCCCCCGGAAGGCGGATTCGTTGAAGCTTTTGTCCAGCTTGTCGCCGACGTTGTAAAGCACCGCCGCCTGGAAGGCGCGCGCCGCGCCGGGCAGGGCCAGACCGAACAGGCAGACGGCGCAGGCCAGGGAAATCAGGCGTCGCATCGTGCGCCTCCGTCGGCGGCGAAGGCGGCGATCGCACCGGCGGGCATCGGCCTGGCGAACAGGTATCCCTGGCCGAGATCGCAGGCGGCGTCGCGGAAGAAATCGAGCTGGCGGGTGTCCTCGATCCCTTCGGCGACGACGATCAGGCCAAGGTCGTGCGCCATGCGGATGATCGCCGAGGTGATGCGGGTGTCGTCGTCGCGCAGGAACATGTCGCGCACGAAGGAGCGGTCGATCTTCAGTCCGGTCACCGGCAGGCGCTTCAGGTACGACAGCGAGGAATAGCCGGTGCCGAAATCGTCGAGGGCGAGGGAGACGCCGCAGGCCCGCAGGTCGCGCAGGCGGCGCAGCACCTCGGCCTCGTCGCGCAGCAGCACGCTTTCGGTGATCTCGATCTCCAGGCGGTCGGGCGGCAGGCCGGTTTCGGCCAGGGCGCGCTCGACCCTGGAGACGACGTCGGGTTGCAGGAATTGCGTCGCGGAAAAGTTCACCGCGACCGTCAGGTCGATGCCTTTTTCCGCCCACGCCTTGGCCTGAAGGCAGGATTGCCGCAGCACCCAGTCGCCGAGCGGCAGAATGAAGCCGGACCGTTCGGCGACCGGGATGAAGTCGCTGGGGGGAATCTCGCCGCGCCGGGGGTGGGTCCAGCGGATCAGGGCCTCGACCCCGGCCATCCGGCCGTCGGCGATGGCGATTTTCGGCTGATAGACAAGGTGGAATTGTTCGCCGTCGAGGCCATGGCGCAGTTCTCCGCGCATCGTCTTGCGGTGCTCGGCGGCGGCGCCGAGGGTCGGTTCGTAGAGCAGGGCCGGGGTTTCCCGGCGGCTGCGCGCGGCGTTCATCGCCATGTCGGCGCGTTGCAGCAACTCGCGTGGGGTGTCGCCGAAATCGGGATGGGTGGCGACGCCGATCGCGGCGCGCAGGTCGATGATCAGCATGTCGCAGGCCACCGGCGCGGCCAGCGCCGCGTGGATGCGGGCGGCGTGCGCCATCGCCGCCTGGGCGTCGCAGTCCGGGATCAGGATGGCGAAGTCGTCGCCGCCCAGGCGGGCGAGCAGCCAATTCGGCCCCGCCGCGCCGCGCAGCCGCTCGGCGACCGCCGCGAGCACCCGGTCGCCGGTGTCGTGACCGAAGGTGTCGTTGATGTCCTTGAAGGAATCGAGATTGAGGTAGAGCAGCGCGGCGGCGGTCCGCCCGTCCAGCCGGGCGTCGCCCAGTTCGGTCAGGCCGTTGCGGTTCAAAAGACCGGTCAGCGGGTCGTGGCGGGCTTGCCGGGCGACGCTGCGCATCGCGTCGCGGAACACCGACAGCGCCGCCGCCATGCGCGAAATTTCGTCGGCGCCGCCCGCCGGAATCGGCGCGTCGAAGTCGCCCTCGGCGATGTCGCGCATGCTGGTTTCGATCAAGGCGATGCGGCGCACCACCCGCCGCCCGACGTACAGCCAGGCGATCGCCAGGGCCCCCGCCACCGCCAGGCCGCTGGCGATCATCAGGACCAGGCGGCTTCCCCGCATGCTGTCCAGAACCGCGATCCGGTCGGCGGCGCTCAATTCCCGCCAGACCTCGATCAGGCGGCGGACCTCGGCGTCCAGCCCGGCGGACAGAACCCGGATGCGGCTCAGTTGCTTCGTCGCCAGGGCGTGCGCCTGAATCTCGGCGCGACGCAGCGCGATCAGGCGGGCGATGTCGGCGCGTTGCGCCTCCCCCAGGTCGCGCATCCGCGCCAGTTCCGCCTCGACCTCCGACAAGTGGGAGGAAGAGGCATGGGGGACGTGCTCGGCGATCACCGGCAGCAGGGCGTAGGGCGTCCCCCGTACCGATTCCCGGATGCGGCGGAGCAGGGTCTGCTGCTGCGCCATCAGCAGCCAGCGGTGCTCCATCGCCGATTGCAGGATTTGCAGATGCGCCCCGATCCGCGCCGACAATTCGCCGATTTCGTCGATTTCCTTGCCGACGCCGAATCCCAGCAAGCCGTCCCGAACGTGGTTCTGCGCCGCGATGAAGCCTTCCTCCGCCTGCGCCACGGCGGTCTCCTGCCGCCGCAGGGAGTCGAGGGATTCGGCATGGATCAGGGAGGGCACGGTGGCGAGCAGCAGGTTGCCCTGCTGTTCCAGGTGGGACAACGCCGCCATCACCGGCAGGTGCCGCTCGGAAATCCGGGTCAGGGTCTCGTCCGCGACGTCGAAGGAATGCAGGGCGACGGCGCTGGCCACCACGGTCATCGCGGCAACCGAGCCGAAGGCCAGCCAAAGCTTGGCGCGGACGCCGAAACGTCCCGCGCCCTTGCCGTGTTCGGCGCGGCTTTCCACGAATCCCCCCATCGGTGGCTCCGGCTTGCCCGGTCGGCCCTGCCCCTCCCGACCGGCGATGTTCCGTGAAGACGGAACGGCGTTCAGGGTACGGGGGCTTGCCGATACGGTCAAGGCGTCGCGCGCGGGCGCCTTCCGGCGATCAGTCCGGCGGCGACCAGAACGGCGCTGACCGCCACGCCGACGAACAGCGGATTGACCGGCAGATCGAGGACCAGTTTCGCGGCGACGGCGGCCAGGGTGCTGATCGCCATCGACGCCACCGCCCAGCGCGCGGGCAGGCGGCCGGGGGCGAACACCGCCAGGGTCAGGGGCAGGAAGATGCCCGCGCCGCGCAGTGCCATCGACATGTAGTTCCAGTCCAGGACATAGGTGTCGAGGTGGGTGGCGGCGATCCAGGCGGCGATCGCGGTGAACGCCAGGACGCATCCCCGGTTCAGGCGCAGGATGTCGCGGTCGCGCGACAGCCCCAGAATCTCTTGCCCGATGTCGCGCGACATCATCGTGCCGATCCCCAGGGCCAGCCCGGCGATCGAGCCGACCACGGAGAGCATCAGGCCGCCGATGCCGATGCCCGCGATCGCCGGCGGGGTGTTTTCCAGCAGGAACAGCGGCAGCGCCAGCACCGGCGGCATTTCGGGGTGGGCGACGCGCATCGCCATGCCGATCGCCACCGAGGGCAGCCCCACCGGAATGGTGATCGCGGCGGCGGTGAAGGCTCCGGCGGCGGCGGTCTTGGAGTCCGAGGCGGCGTAGAGCGCCTGGATGTAGCTTTGGGTGCAGATGATACCGACGATCAGGGAAAACAGGTTGCCCAGGGTCTGACCGACGCCGCGCCCGAACAGGCTGAACCAGGGAAAGGCGGGGAAGCGGGCGGACAGGTCGGGCTGTTCGGCCAGGAACAGCACGGCGACGACCCCCGCGACGAACAGCGTCACCCAGATCACGATCAGCTTGAACAGGCCGGCGACGCCCGCGCCCTTCATCCCGCCGAAGGCGACGTAGCCGATCACCAGGACGACGATGGCCAGGGCCGCCGCCCCGGTGGACAGGTTGAACAGCAGGCCGATCATCGGAATCGCGGCCAGCGCGCTCGCCACCGCGCTGAACAGGATTCCCAAGGACGAGGCGAGGCTGGCGATCGGCCCGGCGCCGCGCCCGTAGTTGAGCACCAGATACTGCGAGATCGTCTCCAGCCCGGAACGCCGCAGCGGCCGGGCATAGAAGGCGCCGATCAGGATGAAGCCGATGCCGGAGCCCAGGGTGAACCACCAGCCCGACAATCCCAGGCTGTAGGCCAATTGCGCGGTGCCGATGGTGGCGGCGCCGCCGATTACCGTGCCCGCGATGCCGCCCGAGATCACCGCAACGCCCGAGGAACGCCCGCCCAGGCTGAATCCCTCGGCGGTCTTCGCGCCGCGCCCGGCGCGCATGCCGAGGGACAGGGCGACGGCGATGGTGCCGATCAGGCAGGCCAGATGGGTGAGGGACAACGTCATGGGGAGAAAACCGCCAAGCCTTCGCTCGCGGTTCGCCGGTTTGGTTCGTAGCGTCCGCGATGACAAACAGAATGGCGTGATTACCTATGGGTTTTCAATGAAGAATTCCGCCGCCATCGCGATCGCCGGAGGAAAATCGGCGGTGGCGGGCGAAACCGGGAGTGCGTACACTTCCTCAGGGTTGCCGTCGGTTCGCCGAACGGTCGTCGTCACATCGGGAGCATCGGAGCGTGATTTTGCGTTTTCGCGATTGGCCCCTGCGGTGGAAGCTTCTTCTTCCTCCCGGTTTGTTGCTGGTCGCGACGCTGCTGGCGGCGACGGTGTCCACCCGCATGATCGCCGAACAGCGCCGCGCCGCCGCCGATTTGTCGGCGACGTTCGCGACCTGCGAGCAGCGGCGGACGGTTCTGCGGATGGCGATGATGAAAAGCGAGGTGGCGCTGCTGCGGACGATCACCTGGTCTCAGGTCGGCGCCGACCCGGCGGTGTCCGACACCCTGCGCGGCATCGCCGAGCAGGGGCTGGACGGGGTGCGCGCCCAGGTCGGCCTGTTCGCGGAGGAAAGCCACCGTGCCGGGGAGGCGCCGTTGCTCCACGCGGTGCGCCGCGAGGTGGCGCGTTACGAGGCGGCGGCGCGCGACGTGCTGCTGATGCTGGATACCGACGTCGGCATGGCCTTGACCTACCTGTCCGAGGCGGAACGCCGCTTCGCCGACGCCGAGGCGGCGATTTTCGACTGGGAGATTTTTCACGACGACCTGCGCTCCCGTATGGAAGAGGAGGCGGCGACCAGGCTGCGGCGCACCCTGACCGGCGTCGCGGCGGCGGTGCTGGCGGCGTTCGGCGGCGTGGCGGCGGTGACGGTGGCGCTCAGCCGCGCGATCTCCAGCGGGGTGCGCGACGTCACCCAGGTGATGGGGCGTCTGGCGGCGGGCGACAAGACGGTGACGGTGTCCCGCTCCGACCGGGGCGACGAAATCGGCGAGATGATCCGCGCCCTCTCGGTGTTCAAGGAAACCGCGTTGGCCCTCGACCGGCTGGCGGCGGACCGGGCCCAGGCGGAGGAGGAAAACCGCGCCGCCCTGGAACGCGAGATGGAAAAGCTGGCGGAAAGCGAACAGCGCTTCCGCGACATCGCGGAATCCTCGTCGGACTGGTTCTGGGAGACCGACGACCAGGATCGTCTGACCATGCTTTCCGATCGCTTCTACGAGGTCACCGCGCTATCGCCGGAACAGGTTCTGGGCCGTTCCCGCCTGGAATACGCCAAATCCGCCCGCACCCAGGACGATGCCGCGAAGTGGGTTTCCTATGCCAAGAACATCGCCCTGCGCCTGCCCTTCCGCGACCTCGACTACCGCGTCGCCGGACGCAAGGGGCGGGAAGTCTGCATCCGTTCCAGCGGCAAGCCGTTCTTCGCCAGGGACGGCGGCTTTCTCGGCTATCGCGGCGCGGCCAGCGACGTCACCGCCCTGATCCGGGCGCAGCAGCAGGTGGAGGAACAGCGTCGCCGTCTGGAAGGGATCGCCGCCAATCTGTTCGAGGGGCTTTTGCCGGTTTCTCCCGAGGGAGAGATTCTGTTCGCCAATCCCTCGGCGCGCCGTCTGCTGGGCATGGACGAGGCGGTCGATCCGGTCGGTCGATCGCTGGATTCGGCGGTGCGCCTGATCGTCGATGGCGCCGAGGTCGGCTATGCCGAGGGGATTTTCCGTCGGGTGCGGGAGGGCGGCGGCCTTCTCGTAGACGACGACGCGCAATTCCGGATCGTCGCCACCGGCAAGAAGACGGAGGTCGCCTTCGCGTCCTCCTGCCTGCGCGGCGAAGAGGGGGAGGGCGCGGTGGTGGTGTCGTTCCGCGTGATCGAGGCGCTGAAGGCGGCGCAGCGCGAGGCGTTGCAATCCTCCCGCCTGGCCAGCGTCGGGCAACTCGCGGCGGGGATCGCCCACGAGATCAACACCCCGATCCAGTACATCGGCGATAACCTGCGCTTCTTCGAGACCGCGTTCGGCGGCATCGGCAAGACCTGCCACGCGGTGCGCGAGGCCCTGGCCGGGGACGGCGTGTCGCCCGAGGTTCGGGCGAAGATCGAGTCCGCCTATCAGGAGGCCGACATCGCCTATCTGATGGAGGAACTGCCCGCCGCAGCGCGCCAGTCCCTGGACGGGGTGGAGCACGTGGCGAAGATCGTCCGCTCGATGAAGGAATTCTCCCACCCCGGCAGCACCGCCAAGGTGGTGACCGACATCAACCGGGCGATCGAAAGCACGCTGATCGTCACCACCAACGAATGGAAGCACACCGCCCGCATCGAAAAGGATCTGGCCCCCGATTTGCCGCGTATCCTGTGCTTACCCGCCGACGTCAATCAGGTATTGTTGAACCTGATCGTCAATGCGTCGCAGGCGTTGGAGGGGCGGAAGGAGCAGGGGGCGATCCGGATTTCCACGCGGGCGGATGGCGACGCAGTGGAAATTCGCGTCGCCGACAACGGTCCGGGGATTCCGGACGGCCTGCGCGAACGGGTGTTCGATCCGTTCTTCACCACCAAGCCGGTCGGCAAGGGCACCGGGCAGGGGCTGACGATTTCGATGGACGTGGTGGTCAACAAGCACGGCGGGCACCTGACCGTCGAGGATACGCCGGGCGGCGGCGCGACGTTCGTGGTGCGGTTGCCGATCGGCGAAGACAACAATCCCCCGTCCGGGGAAGAGGGTGAGGCATGAAGCTTTCGATCCTGTTCATCGACGACGACGTCAACCTGCTGCGCGGGCTGCGCCGCATTCTGCACAAGCATCGCGAGGACTGGGACATCACCTTCATGGACAGTCCCCTCGACGCCCTGCGCCTGCTGGAGGAAAAGGGCTTCGATGTCGTGGTTTCCGACATGCGGATGCCGGAACTGGACGGTGCCTCCCTGCTTTCCGAAGTGGAAAAACGTCATCCCGGCACGGTGCGGGTGGTGCTGTCGGGCTATACCGAGGAAAAAAGCGTTCTGCGCACCATCGGCCCGACCCACCAGTATCTGGCCAAGCCCTGCAACACCGAGGACATCGTCGCCCTGCTCGACCGCACCCTGGCGCTGCGCGGCATCCTGCGCAGCGCGCCGTTGCGCACCCTTGCGGCCAGCCTGCACAACCTGCCCACGCCGTCCGATTTGTATTTCCGCCTGACCGCCGAAATGCGGCGCGAGGCGTCCTCCCTGCGCACCATCGCCGAGATGATCGGCGAGGACGTGGCGATGACCGCCGAGGTCCTGCGCATCACCAATTCGGCGTATTTCTCGCTGGGCAGCCGGGTCCACGACGTCTTCCACGCGGTGCGTCTTCTGGGGCTGGAGACGGTGCGCGCCCTGGTGCTGTCGGTGGGGATCTTCCGGCAGTTCGACAAGCCGCCGGAATTCGCCGGTCTGGTGCGCGACCTGGACGCCTATGGCCTGGCGGTGGCGGGCCTGGCGCGGCGTTTCGCGCGGGAGGAAGGGTTGACCGACGCGCAGCGCGACCAGGCGTTCTGCGCGGGGATGCTGTCGTGCATCGGCACCCTGGTGTTCTTCGACGCCGAGCCGATGAAAACCCGCGAGGTTCTTGCCCGGGCCGAACGGGGGGAGGACATGACCGCCGTCGAACAGGAGATCTTCGGCGCGTCGCAGGCGGAACTGGGCGGATACCTTCTCGGGCTGTGGGGATTCAACGACGCGGTGATCGAGGCGGTGCTTTACCAGAGCCGCCCGTCGAGTTGCGTCTATGCCGACCGTTCGGCGCTGACCGCGGTGCACTTGGCGCGGACCTTCGGGCCGCGCTGGCCGTTCGGCAGCCGTACCGTCCGCCCGGTGGCCCTGGATATCGACTACGTGCGCCACCTGGGGATGGAGCCCAAGGCCAAGGCGTGGATGGCCGATCTGGTGAAACGGGAAGCGGAGGTCAAGCCATGAACGGCGTGGTCCTGCTGATCGATGACGACGTCAATCTGCTGTCCTCGATGAAACGGCAGTTCCGCGGCAAGTTCAGCATCGAGACCGCGACCAGCGGCGAGGAGGCGGTGGAGCGCATCGCGGGCGGCGCGGTTCCCGACGTGGTGGTCTGCGACATGCGGATGGGCGGGATGAACGGCGTCGCCACCCTGGCGCGGATCAAGGAGATCGCCCCCGACACGGTGCGTCTGATGCTGACCGGCAACGCCGACATGCAGACCGCGATCGATGCGATCAATGACGGCAGCATCTTCCGCTTTTTCACCAAGCCCTGCCCGACCGAGACGATGGAGGCCGGGCTTCGGGCGGCGCTGGAGCAATACCGCCTGGTGATGGCGGAACGCGAGCTTCTGGAAAAGACCCTGGCGGGCAGCGTCAAGGTGCTGATCGACATGCTGGCGATGGCCTCGCCGCTGGCGTTCGGGCGTGCCACCCGCATCCGCCAGTGGGCGCGCAAGGTGGCCGCCGAGATGAACCTGCCGCAGCGCTGGCAGATCGAGATCGCGGCGATGCTGGGGCCGATCGGCCTGCTTTCGGTGCCCTCCGACGTGCTCGCCAAGCTGCACGCCAAGCAGCCCCTGTCCGAGGTCGAACGCAAGATGATCGACCGCAGTCCGGAGGCGGCCCGAAACGTCATCGCCCACATCCAGCGTCTCGCCGGGGTGGCGAAGATCGTCCACCTGATCAATCGCGGGTTCGACGGCAGCGGCTTCCCCGAGGAGGGGCCGAAGGGAGTGGACATTCCGCTGGATGCGCGAATCCTGAAGATTCTGACCGAGCTGTCCAACGTCGCCACCGGCCTGTCGCCCAGCCGCGCCGATTTCGATACCTTGAGCCTGCGCGCCGGACATTTCGATCCGGGGTTGTTCGAGCGGGTGCGCGCCGCGTTGGAGGTCGGCACCGATCTTGCCCACGGGCCGCGCCCGGCGAAGAAACTGCCCACCGCCCTGCTGTTGCCCGACATGGTTCTGGCCGCCGACGTCTCCACTCCCGACGGGCGGCTGGTGCTGTCGGCCCTGGTCCAGTTGTCGGAAACCCACGTCGAAAGCCTGCGCAATCTGGCGCGGCTGAAGCGCATTCCCGACGCGGTGGCGGTGTTCTTCGACGAGGCGGGGTGATCTTCACGGCGGTCCGGTTTCACTCCTGCCCTTCCGTTGGAAATTCGCGCAAACCCTCCGGTTCCGAAGAAATCATCCGGGCAGGATGCGGTCTGTCGCTTCCTCATCCCGTCACCCTCGGACGTGTTCCGAGGGTCCACGTCTTGTTTTATAATCCGTTGGAAAACAACAACTCGTAGATGACCGGGACACGCCCACGCGTGTCCGGTTTCATTTTGGCTGCTGTTCGAAAACCCGCGTGAATCCGCCAGTTCCGAGGGAATCAACCGGGCAAGACACATCCCACCGTTTTTTCAATTCGTCATCCCCGGCCTTGTGCCGGGGATCCACGTCTTGTTTTGCAACCCCTTGGAAAACAACAATTCGTGGATGACCGGGACACGCCCGGTCATGACGGATGTGGATGCGGAACCGTCGGGCGAAAATAAACCGGACAGCCGTGGGACACGCCCGGTCATGACGATGGGGGGTGCGGAAACAGTGCGCGAAAATGAACCGGACAGCCACTTCGCGGGCGGCGGGCGTCAGGGTTTGCCGTTGTGGGCGGAAAACCAGGCGGGGAAGTCCTCGACCGGCATCGGGCGGGCGATGTGGTAGCCCTGCACCATCTTGCAGCCGCAGCGCAGCAGGGCTTCGGCCTGTTCCGGGGTTTCCACCCCTTCCGCGATCACCCGCAGGTTCAGGTCGTGGCCGAGGGAAACGATCGCCTGGATGATCCGCAAGGCGTTTTCGTCGGTGTCGGCGTCGGAAACGAAAATCCGGTCGATTTTCAGGGTTCGCACCGGCAGGTGACGCAGGCGGCCGAAGGCGGAATAGCCGGTGCCGAAGTCGTCCAGGCTGAGGCTCACCCCCATCTCCCGCAACAGGTCCAGAACCGCAAGGGGGACCGCGTCGGCGTCGAGGGCGGCGCCTTCGACCAGTTCCAGATCCAACGCCTCGGGCGGCAGGCGGTGGCGATCCAGCGCCACGCCGACGCGCGCCGGGAAGTCGGGGTCGGCCAGGTCTCCGGCGGTGATGTTGACCGAAATCGACAACTCGGCGTTCAAGCTTCCGCGCCACCGGGCGATCGCGGCGCAGGCGGAATTCAGCGCCCAGTCGGTCAGCCGCCGCATCGCGCCCGCCGCCTCCACCTCGGCCAGGAAGGCGCCGGGTTGCAGCAGGCCCAGGATCGGGTGACGCCAGCGGGCCAGGGCCTCGACCCCCCTCACCCGGCGGTTCAGGGCGTCGTAGAGCGGCTGCACGAACAACTGGAATTCGCCGTTGGCGATCGCCGCCTTGATGTCCTGGGTCGGTGCGTCGGGGGCGGCTCCGGCCTTTTTCGCGGCGCGGCGGTGGTGGCGTTCGCAGGCGGCGGCGATCGACGCCAGCAGCACGTCGGTGGGCACCGGCTTGGTGTGGAAGCGGAAGACCTCGCCCTCGTTGACTGCGGCGATCGCGGCGTTCAGGTCGCCGGTGCCGGTCAGCACCATGCGCACGATGCGGGGGTCGCGGCGGCGCAGTTCGCGCAGCAGGTCCAGGCCGTTCATCCCCGGCATCTGCAAATCGCAGACCGCGGCGGCGAAGGGGCCTTCCCGGTCCAGGCAGGCGAACGCCTGCTCGGCGCCCTGCGCCAGGCTCAAGGCGTAGTGCCGCCCCAGGACCCGCCGCAGGCCGTCCAGAATGTTGGGATCGTCGTCGATCAGAAGGACACGGTCCAGGGACAAGGGAAACTCCCGCGCAACCGGAGGGGGGGAATCGTTCCCCCAACATATACCGCTTTCCGGCGCGGTTTGAAGCCGGTCAATGGGACGCGTGGAGACATTTCGCGTGATCGTCGAGGGTTTCGATGACGCCGCATTCGCCGACCCGGCCATGGGCGCATTCGCCGATCATCCGCAGCAGTTCCTCGCGCTGCGCCGCCAGCCGCGCGATCTTGTCCTCGATCTCGACCAGGCGCTCGCGCGCCAGACGGTCGGCCTCGCAACAGGGCTGCTCCGGGTTGCGCGCCAGCACGGTCAGGTGGCGGATCGCCTCGATCTCGAACCCCAGTTCCCGCGCGTGGCGGATGAAGCGCAGGCGGCGCGCCGCATCCGGCGGATACAGGCGGCGGTTGCCCTCGGATCGCGACGGCGGCAGCAGCAGGCCGATCTCTTCGTAATAGCGGATGGTCGGAATCTTGACGCCGCTTTCGCGCGACAGGCGGCCGATCGGGATCATCGCGAAAACTCCTCTTGCTTCTCTAGCGGCTGGAGGTTGTAGCCTCGACACAAATGGTATCGGGAACGAGGTTTCGCCATGTCCTGCCTGTGCTGCCAAGGCTATTCGACCCGCAAGGAAGAGGATTGCGGCCACGACCATGACCACGACCATGGGCACGATCATGGGCACGATCATGGGCACGACCACGATCATGGCGGCGGGGTTCTCGCCGCGCTGTGGCGGGACGGTCCGGGCAAGGAAACCCTGTTCGCCGCGGCGGCGTTGCAGATCGCCCTGGTCGTCGGGAGGTTCTGGCCGGAGGCCGGGGACTGGCCCCTGATCCTGGCGATGGCGGCGGGCCTGATCCCGGTGGCGCGGCGCGCCGTCGCGGCGGCGCGGGCGGGAAATCCGTTCTCCATCGAGATGCTGATGACGGTGGCCGCCGTCGGCGCGGCGGCGATCGGCGTGGCAGCCGAGGCGGCCACCGTGGTGCTGCTGTTCCTGGTCGGCGAATGCCTGGAGGTTCTGGCCGCCGGACGGGCGCGGGCGGGCATCCGACGCCTCGTCGCCCTGGTGCCGCAAACCGCGTTGAAGGAAACCGCCGAGGGGACCGAGATCGTGGCCGCCGAATCCCTCCGCCCCGGCGACCTGATCGTCGTCGGCGCGGGCGAACGCATCGCCGCCGACGGGGTGGTGGTTTCCGGGGAAAGCGCGGTGGACGAATCCGCCCTCACCGGCGAAAGCCTGCCCCGGGCGAAATCCGCGAACGATCCGGTCTCCGCCGGAACCGTCAACGGCGACGGCGTGTTGCGGGTGCGGGTGGAAGCCGTCGTCGCGGATTCGGCGATCGCCCGCGTCGTCGCCCTGGTGATTTCCACCCCGGCGGCGGTCGCCTCCGCTCTGGCGGCGGGGGCGGGGCGGGGCCTGCTGCTGAAAAGCGGCGCGGCGCTGGAAGCCCTGGCCCGCGTCGATGCGGTGGCCTTCGACAAGACCGGAACCCTGACCGAAGGCCGTCCCCGCGTCACCGACGTCCTGCCGCTGGCCGCCGACCGCGCCGAGGTTCTGGCCCTGGCTGCGGGGTTGGCGCTGGGGTCCGCCCATCCGGTGGCGCGCGCCATCGCCGCCCTGGCGATGGCGGAGGGTGTCGCGCCACGTGCGGCGGAGGCGGTGATCGCCGTGCCCGGACGCGACCTGAGCGGACGGATCGATGGCGTCGAAGTCTCCCTTCTCGCGGCGGACGATGCCGACGCCGCCCTGCGTGCATTGGCCGTCGAGGGCAAGACGGTGTCGGTGCTGTCGCGCGGCGGCCTCGCCCTGGGGGCGATCGCGGCGCGCGACCAACCCCGCGCCGACGCCGCTTCGGGCGTGGCGCGCCTTAAGGCGCTGGGGGTGCGGGTGACGATGCTGACCGGCGACGCCGTCCCGGCGGCGGAGGCCCTGGCCCGCGATCTCGGTATCGCGGCGCGGGCGAGGCTGCTTCCCGAAGACAAGCTCGACGCGGTGCGCGCCCTTCAGGCGGAAGGCTTGCGCGTCGCCAAGGTCGGCGACGGCATCAACGACGCCCCCGCCCTGGCGGCGGCGGATGTCGGCATCGCCTTCGGCGGCGGCGCCGACGTCGCCCTGGAAACCGCCGACGCCGCCAGCCTGCACGCCAGGGTCGGCGACGTCGCGGCGATGATCGAACTCGCCCGCCGCGCCATGGCGACGATCCGCGCCAACATCGCCATCGCCTTGGGGTTGAAGGGATTGTTCCTGATCACCACGGTGGCCGGACTCACCGGCCTTTGGCCCGCCGTCCTGGCGGATACCGGCGCGACCGTGCTGGTCACCGCCAACGCCCTGCGCCTGCTGCGGCGGTAAAACCAGGCCGGGGCTCCGCCCCGGACCCGCAAAGGGTCGCGGACCCTTTGATCCCGTAACTGGTTTATCGCCGCGTCAGCGGCTTTTCACCGTCATGCCGCGTGACGGTTTTATCGCGCTTCGCGCAAGAATAAAACACATGGGATGCAAGGGGCTAAGCCTCTTGCCGGGTCCAGGGCGGAGCCCTGGCGGGTCTGAGACTCTCCGCAAGGTTTTATTTTTGCGCCCGCAGATAGAGCAGCAGCCCGGCGACGGTCAGCGTCAGACCGCTCCAGCCCAGGGGTCCGGGTAGGGCACCGCCGAGCAGCCAGATTTCCCCGGCGAGAGAGAAGATCACCTCCAGCGCCTGGGTGCAGTCCGCCGCCGCCAATTGCGCCGGGGTTTTCGCCAAGTGGCGGGTATAGAGGAACAGGCTGGTCGCCACCACCCCGGACAGCAGCGCCACCAGGGCGGTGTTGAGGGCCTGTTCGTCGGTGGGCGGCGGCGGCTGGATCAGCGCCCCCAGCAGCAGCCAGAAGGGCAGCGACCCAAGGGAAAGCAGCAGCACCCGCGCGAAGGGGTCGTCGATCGCCGGGGTATCGATGCGGGGCAGGCGGGGGTGGGCGCCGTATCTGGCTTCCCATAACAGTTGATTGCCCAGGGGATAGGCGAAGGCTCCCAGCAGCACCGGCAACGCGGCCAGCGCCACGGTCATCGGCGGCGCGGCCTGGGCGTGCTCGGCGTTGACCAGAACCACGCCGCAAAAGATCACGCCGGTCAGCGTCAGGGCCTTGATCGGCACGCGGTGGCCGAACAGGCGCAGGACCAGCGGGGTGCACAGGATGGTGCTTTGCCAGGTGGTGGCGATGGTCCAGCCGGGGGCGTGGGCGGCGGAAAAGGCCAGCGGCGCATAGAAGACGCCGCAGCCGACGCCGCCCGCGACGCACCAGAAACGCCAGTGGCGGCGGAACACGCGCAGCACCGCGATCAACGCCGCGGTCCGTCCGGTGGCCGGGTATCCCGCCGCCAGCAGACCGATCATCCAGGCATAGCGCAGGGCGGCGGTCCAGAACCAGTGCCCGCCGTCCAGGCTCATCGCGCGGTTGAGAACGAAGGTGCTGCTGAAAAACAGGGCGGCGAGCGTGCCGACGAGCATAAGCTTCACGGAGGCCATCCTTGACGGCGGGGATCGCCCTATATACTTGGGACGAGGGGCGCGGCGCAATGCCGCGCTGGAAGCGAGGGGAAAAGATGCTGGACGCGCGGCGGATGATCGACCTGTTGGAAAAGCTCTTCCTGACGGTGATCACGGTGATGACCGTGGTCGCCATGGGGCAGGAGGTCTGGCGCGTCATCGGCGAGCGCCAGGTGGAACTGAAGGATCTGCTGCTGATGTTCATCTATGCCGAGGTCCTGGGGATGATCGGCGCCTACTACAGCAACAACCGCATCCCGATTTCCCTGCCGTTGTTCATCGCCATCACCGCTTTGTCGCGGATGATCGTCCTGCAAGGCAAGGATCTGAACCCGTCCATCCTGCTGTACGAAAGCGGCGCGATCCTGATGATCGCGGCGGCCTGCTTCATCATTCGCGTCCGGCCTTGCCGGGACGAGGCGGACAAGTCCTGAAACGCTAACGGCCCCCTTGCGGGGGCCGTTCCGGTCGATGGGATGTTAGCCGCGTTCAGTGCAGCAGGTTGGGCAGGAAGGTGGAGACCGACGGCACCAGGGTGATCCCCACCAGCACCACGATCAGGGCGTAGAGGTAGGGCATGGTCGCCTTCATCACCTTCTCGAGGGGGACCTTGGTGATCGCCGAGGCGACGAACAGGTCCAGGCCGACCGGCGGGGTGATGCAGCCGATCGCCAGGTTCACCACCATGATCACGCCGAAGTAGAGGGGATCGATACCCAGGGATTCCGCCACCGGCAGGAAGATCGGGGTCAGGATCACCACCGCCGCCGAGGCGTTGACCAGGGTGCCCAGGATCAACAGCAGGACGTTCATGATCATCATGAACATCACCGGCGAGGAGGTGAGCGCCACCACCGCCGCGCCGACGTGATGCGGGATTTGCAGGTTGGTCATAAGCCAGCCGAAGACCTTCGCCGCGCCGACCAGGAACATGATCAGGGTGGTGCCGATCACCGCCTTGAAGACGATCTCGGGGAAGTCCTTGAGTTGCAGTTCGCGATAGACGAACAGGCCGACGACGATGCCGTAGACCGCCGCCACCGCCGCCGCCTCGGTCGGGGTGAAGATGCCGCCGTAGATGCCGCCGATGATGATCACCGGAGTCAGCATCGCCCAGAAGGCGTCCTTGAGGGCGCCGAACAGCTTGCCGATGGAGAACGACCCTTCCGGCGGAATGCCTTCCTTCTTCGCGATGTACCAGCCCATGAAGCACATCGAAATGCCCATCAGGACGCCGGGCAGGACGCCGCCGACGAACAGGTCGCCGATCGAGACGTTGGCGATGACGCCGTAGACGACGAAGGTGATCGAGGGCGGAATGACGATGCCGACGGTCCCCGACGCGGCGACGATGCCGGTGGCGAGTTCGCGGCGATAGCCCTTCTTCTCCATCTCGGCGACCATGGTCGAGCCGATCGCCGCGGTGGTCGCGGCGGACGAGCCGGAAATCGCGGCGAAGAACATCCCCGCCACCGCCACCGCCTGGGCGAGACCGCCGATGAAGGAGCCGACCATCGCCTGGGCGACGGCGACCAGACGCTTGGTGACGCCACCCGCCGACATGAAGGCGCCGGCCAGCATGAAGAACGGCACCGCCATGAACGAGAAGCTGTCCATGCCCGAGAACATGTTGTGGGTGATCAGTACCTGCGGCATGTGGTTCATATAGAAGAACAGCACCGCCGACACCGACAGGCACAGGGCATAGGCCACCGGCACGCCGATCAGCGCCATGCCGATGAAGGAAAGAACCAGGAAGGTTTCCATGTCGCGCGTCCCCTTAGGCGGCGGTTTCGGTGAGGGATTTGATCACCTTGACGCTGTCCTTGATGTGATAGAGCAGCATCAGGCAGCCGGAGACCGGCATGATCACGTAAACCCAGCTCATCGGAATGCCGAGGCCCGGGGCTTCCTGGAAGGTCATCATCTCGGTCATCTTCCAGCCCTGGACGATCATCAGCAGAATGAAGACGTAGCCGCACAGGTTGATGAAAACGTCGAGAACCTTGCCCGGCAGCTTGCCCTTGAGCAGGCGCGGCATCAGCTCGACCGCCAGATGGCCGTCCTCGCCCATGATCAGGGCGCCGCCCAGGAAGGTCGCCCAGACGAACAGGAAACGGGCGAGTTCCTCCGACCACTCGAAGGTGAAACCGAACAGATAGCGGGTGATCACCTGAACGAAAATGATCGCCAGCATCACCAGCATCGCCGTCACCGAGATCCCGTACAGGACCTTCCTCAGCAGCTTGAATACAGTGTCCATCCCTTGAGCCCTTAATGGTTCCGCCGGGTCAGCCGGCGCATGGATCGCGGGCATAGACATGGCTGAAAAATATGTCGGAAGCAGGGCGAAAAAATGGCCCGGACACCGGGTGTCCGGGCCATCGCGAGCGAATTTCCCGAAACGGGAAAAGCGGTCTTATTTCTTACGCAGAGCGTTGACCTTCTTGATGTTGTCTTCGCCGACGGTCTTGGCGAACATCTCGATCACCGGCTTGGTGGCTTCCTGGAACGCCTTGCGGTCCACGGTCAGCACTTCCATCTTGCCGGTGGCCTTGATCTTGTCCCAATAGGCGTTGTCCTGGTCTTCCGAGACCTTGCGCTGCCAGGCGATGGCTTCGTTGGCGGCTTCCTGGACGATCTTCTGCTGCTTCGGAGTCAGCTTCTTCCAGGTGATCATGGAGATCAGGACCGGCTCGGGCGCGTAGGCGTGGGCGGTGAGGGACGCGTACTTCTGCACTTCATAGAAGCGCTTGGTATAGATGTGGGCGGAGGGGTTTTCCTGGCCGTCCACGGTGCCCTGCTGCATCGCCGAATAGAGTTCCGACAGATCCATCGGGGTCGGCGAGGCGCCGAGCGCCTTGATCATTTCGATGTGGATCTTGTTGGTCTGGACGCGAATCTTCAGACCCTTCATATCCGCCGGAGCCTTGATCGGGCGGGTATTGTTGGTCATGTGGCGGATGCCGTTTTCCATGTAGCCCAGCATCTTGATGCCGCGGCCTTCCAGGGGCTTGGCGATCTCCATGCCGACGGTGTCGAGCGAACGGAAGGCGTGCGGCCGGTCGTCGAAGATGAACGGCAGATCGAACAGGGAAATCTGCGGCTGGAACTGGCCGAGAGCCGCCGTGCCGACCAGAGCCATGTCGACGGTGCCGAAGACCAGGCCTTCGATCAGGTCCTTCTGGCCGCCCAGCTGGGAGTTCGGGAACACCTTGACTTCGATCTTGCCACCGGATTTTTCGGCGACGAGCTTGGCGAAGTGGTCGCCGCCCTGGCCGTAGGGATGCACCGGTTCGGCGATGTGGCCGAGCTTGATGGTGACCTTGGCCGCAGCGTAGGCCGGACCGGAGACGGTCGCGGCCAGGAGGCACATGCCGAGAATGCTTGTGAGGCGCTTCATCAGTTCCACCCTGTTTTATTGCGGTTGGATTGTGGCGGTGCCGGTTCCCCGGAAGACCGAAGCCCCAACATGGTCCAGTATCTAGACAGGAAATCGCGACGGATTCAACCCAATTGCCCCATATCGAAAGGGTGGGGAGGCAAACCCCCGGCCTCCCCGGAGCGCTGGGGCGGGAAACCGGGCGGCTTCTTCGCGCCGATGCCGCCGGAACCGCGGCGCGGGCGGCGAATCCGCCGCCGAGTCGCCTATCGCGCGACGGAACGCCGCAGGCGTTTGGTCAGGCGATCGAGCTGGATGTAGAGCACCGGCGTGATGTAGAGGGTCAGAGCCTGGGAGAGCAGCAGGCCGCCGACCACGGTCAGTCCGAGGGGCTGGCGGGCGGTGGCGCCAGCGCCGATGCCAAGCGCGATCGGCAGGGTGCCCATCAGGGTGGAGAGGGTGGTCATCATGATCGGGCGGAATCGCACCAGGGCGGCCTGTTCGATCGCCCGTTCGGGCGGCACGTTTCCTTCCCGTTCCTGCTCCAGGGAGAAGTCGATCATCATGATCGCGTTCTTCTTGACGATGCCGACCAGCATGATGATGCCGACGAAGGCGTAAAGCGACAGCGGCACGTTGAAGATCAAGAGGGTCAGAAGCGCCCCCACCGCCGCCGAGGGCAGGCCGGAAAGGATGGTCAGCGGGTGGATGAAGCTTTCGTAAAGGACGCCGAGGACGATGTAGACGACGACGATGGCGAGCAGCAGCAGCCCCATCCCCTTGGTCGAGCGCTCGAAGGCCTTGGCGGTGCCGTCGAAACTGGTCTGGATGGTGGGGGCCAGATCCACCGTGTCGCGCAGTTCGCCGATGCGGGCCACCGCCTCGCCGAGGGAGATTTCGCCGCCCAGGTTGAACGAGATGGCGACCGAGGGCAGTTGTCCCATGTGGTTGACGGTTTGCGGTAGCACGCCTTGGGTGATCTCGGTGACCGCGGTCAGCGGCACCAGGGCGCCGGTCTTGCCGCGCACGTACAGGCGTTCCAGGGCCGCGACCTCGGTCTGGAACTTCGGCAGCAGTTCCAGAATCACCTGATACTGGTCGTTCGGCGTGTACATGGTGGAGACCTGCTTCTGGCCGAAACCGGAGGCCAGCGCGTCCTCGATCTGCTGCACCGTCACCCCCAGTTGGGCGGCGCGTTCGCGGTCGATTCTGACCGACACCGTGGGGGCGGACAGGTCCATGTCGCTGGTGACGTCGGCGAAGCCCGGTTCCTTGGCGAGCGCGGCGGTCATCCGCTCGGCGCCTTCGTAAAGGACGGCGGTGTCGATATCCTGCAAGACGTACTGGTATTGCCCCTTGCTGATCGAACCGCCGATGCGGATCACCGGCGGGTTCTGCATATAGACCTTGAGTCCGGGGATGTTGGCGGTGGTCCGGCGCAGGCGGCGGACCACGTCGTCGGCGGAATCCGTGCGCTCGTGAAGGGGCTTGAGGTTGATCACCAGCATGCCGGAATTGACCGTGGTGCGCGAACCGCCGGCGCCGACGGTGATCATCACCTCCTCCACCGCCGGATCGGCGCGGGCGATGTCGGCGGCGATCCGCTGGTTGCGCACCATCTCCTCGAACGAGGTGGCCGAGGTTCCCTCGGTGTAGCCGAAGATGCGTCCGGTATCATCGGAGGGCAGGAAGTCCTTCGGCACCACCGCGAACAGGACGACGGAGGCCGCCAGGCTGGCGGCGAACAGGCCGAAGGTGAAGGTCTGGCGGTCCAGGCACCACCTCAGCGAGCGCGCATAGGCGTTCTGCATCGCGTCGAAGGCGCGCTCCAGCCGGTAATAGAGCGGGCCGTGGGTTTCGTGTCCCGCCTTGATCATGCGGCTGCACAGCATCGGCGTCAGGGTCAGGGAAATCACGCCGGAGGCGAGGATGGCGATGACGATGGTCATCGCGAATTCGTTGAGCAGGCGGCCGACGATGCCGCTCATGAACATCACCGGGATGAACACCGCGGCCAGCGAGATCGTCATCGAGACGATGGTGAAGGCGATTTCCCTCGCTCCCTTGATCGCCGCCTCGAACGGGCGTTCTCCCGCCTCGCGGTGGCGGACGATGTTTTCCAGCATGACGATGGCGTCATCGACGACGAGGCCGACCGCCAGGGTGAGCGCCATCAGGGACAGATTGTCCAGGGAATAGCCGAACATCGCCATTCCGGCGAAGGTGGCGATGACGCTGATCGGCAGGGCGAGCGACGGAATCAGGGTGGCCGAGGCGCTGCGCAGGAACAGGAAAATCACCAGGATCACCAGGACGGCGGCGAGAACCAGGGTGAACTGCACGTCGAAGATCGATTCCCGGATCGTCTGGCTGCGGTCGTAGAAGACGTCGAGGTTGAGGCTGGGCGGCAGTTGCGCCTCGAAGGTGGGCAGCACCGCCCGGATCGCGTCCACCACCTCGATGGTGTTGGAGCCGGGCTGGCGCTGGATCGCCAGGACCACGGTGCGGGTGTCGCCGACCCAACTGCCCAGGCGGTCGTTCTCGACGCTGTCCACCACGTCGCCCAGGTCGCCGAAGCGTACCGGCGCGCCGTTGCGGTAGCCGACGACCTGATTGACGTAGGCGTCGGCGGAAAGAAGCTGGCCCTTGGTATGGATCAGCGCGGTGCGGGTGGGGCCGGAGAGAGCGCCGGTCCCCTGGTTGACGTTGGCGGCGGTGACGGCGGCGGCGACCTCGTCGATGCCCAGGCCGCGCGCCGCCATCGCGTCGGGGTCCATGCGCAGGCGGACCGCGTACTTTTGCGAACCGTAGACGTTGACTTGCGCCACGCCGGCGATGGTGGACAGCCGCCGCGCCAACTGCCCCTCGGCGTACTGGGTGACGGTGGACATCGGCAGGGTCGGCGAATTCATGAAGACGTAGAAGATCGGCGAATCGCCGGGGTTGACCTTGCGCAGGGTGGGCGGCGTGGTCATGTCGCTGGGCAGCTTGCGCAGGGCGGCGGAAATCGCCGCCTGCACGTCCTGGGCGGCGGCGTCGATGTCGCGGTCCAGGTCGAATTGCAGGGTGATACGGGTGTTGCCCTGGCTGGAGGTGGAGGTCATCGAGTCGATGCCGGCGATGGTCGAGAACTGGTTCTCGAGCGGCGTCGCCACCGCCGAGGCCATGGTCTCGGGGTCGGTTCCGGGCAGGGAGGCGGAGACCGAAATCGTCGGGAAGTCTACCGCCGGCAGTTCGCTGACCGGCATCTTCAAGTAACCGACGACGCCGAAGATCACCAGCGCCACCATCAGAAGAGTGGTGGCGACCGGCCTGCGGATGAAGAGTTCGACGTTCATCGCGGCGCCGCGGTCTTGACCACGGCGACCGGGGCGCCGGGGGCGAGGCGGATCTGTCCGTCGATCACCACCGATTCCCCCGGCTCCACCGCGCCGTCGGCCAGGGCGGCGACGCCGTCCGCCGCGTACAGGACGGTCACCGTCCTGACCCGCGCCGTGTTCCCGGCATCGACGACGTAGACGTAGGCGCCGTTCTGTCCGGTGTTGATCGCCTCGAAGGGAACCTCCACCGCGTTTTCGATCACCTCCAACACCAGGGCGGCGGTGACGAACTGGCCGGGAACCAGGCGGTGGTCGGCGTTGGCGACGGTGGCGCGCACCTCGATGGTGCCGCTCAACGGATCGACCGTGGCGGCGACGAAGTCCACCTTGCCGACGATCGGCGGCCGGTCGTCGCCCGGCACCGTGATCGAAAGGTCGGTGCCGCTTTCGCGCAGGCGGGCCTGCAACAGCGGCAGAATCTGCTGCGGCAGGGTGACCGCCACCCGCACCGGTTCGATCGCCGAGACGACGACCATCGCGGTATCCGCGTTGGCTTTGACGATGTTGCCGGGGTGGGTCAGGATCGGCCCGGTCTTGCCGGAGATCGGCGACCGGATGTCGGTGTAGCCCAGCTTCAGCTTGGCGTTGGCGACCGCCGCCGCGTCGGCGGCGACGGTGGCGGCCAGGGCCTTGGCCTCGGCCTGCGCCTGTTCGAACTTCTGCGCCGAGGCGACGCCCCTGCCCGAGAGGTCCTTCTGCCGCGCCAGGTCGAGGCGCGCCCGGTCCAACTGCGCCTGATCGCGCGCCAGAACCGCCTGCGTTTGTTCCAGGTCCGCCTGGAAGGGGGCGGGGTCGATGCGGAACAGCGGGTCGCCCGCCTTGACCAGTTGGCCTTCGGCGAAAAAGGCCGCGAGAACGCGGCCCTCGACCAGGGATTTGATCTGCACCGTGGCGGAGGCGAGCACGCTGCCGACGGTGCGCATCCGGCGCGGCACGTCGCGGCGCAGGGCGGTCGCCACCACCACCGGCGCGGCGACGGCCTTGCGGGATTTCTTCTCCGCCGCCAGGGCGGACGGTCCCGGCAGGGCGATGGCGCAGGCGATCAGGGCGGACAGAAGGGGCAAACCAAGGCGGCGCATCGCGGCGGTCTTTCTGACAGGAGAAGCGGCGGCGCCGCAGTATACCCGGAAGGGTGGGGCGGGATGAATACTCTTTGTGTATCAAAATGTATCCGAATCCCGGGCCTTTTGGGGTATAACCCCCGCCGCGTGGAACGCGATGGGGAGGACGCGCCGGTGCTGATGCAACTGGCCGTGGCGGCGGCGTTCGTCGCCGTCTATATCGGCATGGGACTGGGGCGGTGGCCGGGCCTGGCGATCGACCGCACCGGCGTCGCCCTGGTCGGCGCGGTGTTCGTCTTCGCCATCGGCGGCACCGACGGCGCGGCGATGCTGCGGGCGGTGGACTTTTCCACCCTCGCCATCCTGTTCGCCCTGATGGTGGTCTCCGCCCAGGTGGAGGCGAGCGGCTTCTTCTCCTGGTGCGGTCGGCGGATCGCCCACGCCGATCTGTCGCCGTTGCCGCTGCTGGCGGCGGTGGTGGCGGTGACCGGCGGGGTGGCGGCGCTTCTGACCAACGACGTGGTGGTGTGGGCGCTGGTGCCGGTGGTGGCGCGCGGGGTTTCGGCGCGCGGCCTGGACGGTCGCCCCTTCGTCATCGCCATGGCGTGCGCCGCCAACGCCGGGTCCGCCGCGACGCTGATCGGCAATCCGCAGAATCTGCTGATCGGTCAGGTGGGACACCTGCCGTTCTGGCGGTTCGTCTGGGCCTGCGGCGTTCCGGCGCTGCTTTCCCTGGCGGTGGTGTTCGCGGCGATCGCCTTCGTCTGGCGCGGACGGATGATCGCCGCCGCCGTCTTCGATCCGGAGGAGGAGCGCGCCTTCGATCGCCGCGCCGGGATCAAGGCGGTGGCCGCCGCTCTGGCGCTGGTGCTGGCGTTCTCCTTGCCGGTGCCGCACGCGCCGCTGGCCCTGGCGGTGGCGGCGCTGCTGCTGCTCAACCGCCATCTCGGCACCCGGCGGATGCTGGGAATGGTGGACTGGCATCTGCTGCTGCTGTTCACCTGCCTGTTCGTCGTTACCGGCGCTCTGGTCGATGGCGGCCTGCTGGCGCGAATCGTTCCGGCGGTGGCGGCGGGTCTGCGCGAACCGTTGGTGGCGATGGGGCTGTCGCTTCTCGGCAGCAACACCATCGGCAACGTGCCCCTGGTCACCGCCGCCCTGGCGCTGGCCCCCGATCTCGACGCCGCCGCCCTGTACCGGCTGGCGGCGTTCAGCACCCTGTCGGGGAACTTCCTGATCGTCGGCAGCATGGCCAACATCATCGCGGTGGAGCGCGCCCGCGACGTCGGGGTTTCGGTCGGTTTCGGCGATTATGCGCGGGTCGGCGTGCCGATTACCGCGATCGGCCTTCTGATTGCCTATCTATGGTTGGGATGGGCGTTGTGAAAGGAAATCCCGCCGTGGCGGAAAAGGGTCTGTTCTCGTACCGCAAGTTCTGGGCGCACCGCTTCGGTCCCGCCCCCTTCCTGCCGACGAGCCGCGAGGAAATGGCGGAACTCGGCTGGGATTCCTGCGACGTGGTGGTGGTCACCGGCGACGCCTATGTGGATCATCCCTCCTTCGGCGCGGCGGTGATCGGCCGGGTGCTGGAGGCGCAGGGATTCCGCGTCGGCATCGTCGCCCAGCCCGACTGGGCCTCGGCGGAGCCGTTCGCCGCGCTGGGCAGGCCCAACCTGTTCTTCGGCGTCACCGCCGGAAACATGGACAGCATGGTCAACCGCTATACCTCGGATCGGCGGATCCGCTCCAACGACGCCTACACCCCGGACGACGAGGGAGGCAAGCGCCCCGACCGCGCGGTGATCGTCTATGCGCAGCGCTGCCGCGAGGCGTTCCGGGACGCGCCGGTGGCGATCGGCGGCATCGAGGCCAGTCTTCGCCGTCTCGCCCACTACGACTACTGGTCGGACAAGGTGCGGCGCTCCGTCCTGTTCGACGCCAAGGCCGACTGGCTGGTCTATGGCAATGCCGAGCGGGCGATGGTGGAGATCGCGCACCGCCTCGCCTCCGGCAAGGGGGTGGGCGACGCCCGCCGGATCCGGGGGGTGGCGGCGGACGCGCCGCCCGAGGACGTCGCGGTGATCGACGAGACCCGTCTGCCCGACGATCCCGGCGAACGCTCCCGCCCGCCGCGCGGGGTTCCGGCGGCGCTGGAACTGCCGTCGTTCGAGGCGGTGGCCGCCGACCGCGCCCTTTACGCCCATGCGGCGCGGATCGCCCACCTGGAAAGCAACCCCTTGAACGGTCGTCCCCTGATGCAGCGCCACGGCGACCGCCTGCTGTGGGTCGCGCCGCCGCCCGCGCCCTTGAGCACCGCCGAACTCGACGGGGTGTTCGGCCTGCCCTATGCCCGCGCGCCGCACCCGGCCTATGCGGGCAGGCGCATCCCGGCGTGGGAGATGATTCGCCATTCGGTGCAGATTCTGCGCGGCTGCTTTGGCGGCTGTGCGTTCTGCTCGATTACCGCGCACGAGGGGCGGATCATCCAGAGCCGGTCGGAAGACTCGATCCTGAGCGAGATCGCGGCGATCCGCGACGGCGGCGAGGGCTTCACCGGGATGATCTCGGACCTCGGCGGGCCGTCCGCCAACATGTATCGCCAGGGCTGCAAGTCCCCCGCGATCGAGGCCGCCTGCCGCCGCCTGTCGTGCCTTTATCCCGAGGTCTGCGACAACCTGAACGCCGACCATGGGCCGCTGATCCGCCTGTACGAAAAGGCGCGCGCGGTGAAGGGGGTGAAGAAGGTGCTGATCGGCTCCGGCGTGCGCTTCGATCTGGCGGTGAAAAGTCCGGCCTATATCCAGGCGCTGGTCTCCCACCACGTCGGCGGCTATCTGAAGATCGCGCCCGAGCACTCCGAACCCGGGCCGCTCGCCCTGATGCTCAAGCCCGGCATCGGCGAATTCGACCGCTTCCGCGCGATGTTCCAGGCGGCGGCGAAGACGGCGGGGAAGGAATACTACCTGATCCCCTATCTGATCGCCGCCCATCCCGGCACCACCGACGCCGACATGCTGAATCTCGCCCTCTGGCTGAAGAAGAACGGCTTCCGCGTCGATCAGGTGCAGACCTTCCTGCCCGCGCCGATGGCCCTGTCCTCGGCGATGTACTACTCCGGCTACAATCCGTTGGTTCCGGTGCGTCGCGACGGCGGGGCGGGCGTCGCCACCGCCAAGGGGTTGAAGCAGCGCCGCCTGCACAAGGCCTTCCTGCGCTATCACGACGCCGAGAACTGGCCGATGTTGCGCGAGGCCCTGGTGCGGATGGGCCGCCCCGACCTGATCGGTCCCGGCAAGGCGCATCTGGTTCCCGCCTGGCAGCCCAAGGGCACCGGCATGGGCGGCGAAGGCCGACGCGGCGCGGCGCGGAGCGCGCCTGCTCCATCGCGCCGCCGGGGCAGGTAGGTTACACTGTTACATCTCCCTTGACTCCTCCGCCCTTGCCGGTTAAACCGCATCCTTGGTGCCCGTGTGTCGGCGAATCGTCAGCCAAGGTGACAGTATATCGTGATGCATGACGCGGGCGTCGCGGCGTGGGCGATAATTTGATTATGATTATCATTTGCGGCGGAGCCCCGATCTGGGGCATGCTGCGGCCGAGGAGCATGCTTCCGGGGGAGGCGTGAGTCCGGTTTTTCGGTCGCCGAGTCGGCGGCGGGAGGGGAAGAATCATGGAAGGTACGGCTGAAGTCAGCGGCATGATGTCCGCCTTGCCGCACGAGCTGTCGCCTTGGGCGATGTTCGTCAACGCCCACATCGTGGTGCAGATCGTGATGGCGGGTCTGGCGCTCGCCTCGGTCGCCACCTGGACGGTGGCGATCGCCAAGACCGTCGAATTGCGCCGGGCGCATCGTCGCCTGTCCGAGGCGACGGCGATACTGGGCGAGGTCCGCTCCCTGGCCGAGGCTTCCGCCCGGATCGGCGGCGGCGACGGGGTGGAGGCGGCGCTGATCGCCGCCGCGATGCGCGAGGCGCAGCTGTCCGCCGGGGTCTGCGGTCACGGCCTGAAGGAACGGGTGGCGACCCGCCTGGAACGCATCGAGGCCGCCGCCGGACGCCGCATGGCGGCGGGGACCGGGGTTCTCGCCTCGATCGGCTCCACCGCGCCCTTCGTCGGCCTGTTCGGCACGGTGTGGGGAATCATGAACAGCTTCATCGGCATCGCGCGGGCGCACACGACCAATCTGGCGGTGGTCGCGCCGGGCATCGCCGAGGCGCTGCTGGCCACCGCGATCGGCCTGGTCGCGGCGATTCCGGCGGTGATCGTCTATAACATCCTGGCCCGCGCCATCGCCGGATACCGGGCGCGGTTGAACGATTTGTCGGCGATGGTGGCGCGTCACGTCAGCCGCGGCCTCGACCGGCGGGTCCTGCCCTTCGCGGAGGCGGCGGAGTAATGGCGGCCAATCTGTCCGGCGACGATTTGAGCGAATGCCACGAAATCAACGTCACCCCCTTCATCGACGTGATGCTGGTGCTGTTGATCATCTTCATGGTTGCCGCGCCGCTGGCGACGGTGGATGTGCCGGTGGATCTGCCGTCGTCCTCCGCGCCGCCGCAAAAACGCCCCGACGCGCCGCTGTTCGTCACGGTGAAAAGCGACGGCGCGCTGCTGGTGGGGGAAAGCGCGGCGACGAAGGCCGACCTGGCTTCGGTGCTCGACCTCCAGACCGGCGGCGACAAGGATACCCGGGTCTTCCTGCGCGCCGACCGTAGCGTCGATTACGGCACCCTGATGGGGGTGATGGACGCCCTGCGCGAGTCCGCCTATCTGAAGGTGGCTCTGGTCGGCCTGGAGGAGGCGAAGGTCCGATGAGCGTCGCGGCGTCCGAAACCTGGGACGGCGGCGCGGGCGCGCGGGCGCGTCTGTGGTCGTCGGCGCTTTCCCTGGCGATGTCGGTCCATGTCGCCGGAATCCTCGGGATGGCGCTGTTCCGTTCGGCGCCGGTCAACGACATGCCCGCCGGAGCCTTCATGCTGGAACTGGCCGCTTTCGGCGGCAACCCGGATGCCGCGCCGGGAGGCGGAGCCGCCAGGGCCGCCCCCGCGCCCCAGCCCGAGGCCAGGGAGGTTCCGCCGCCGAAGCCGGTGGAGCGCGAGGCCGAGGTCGCCCTGCCCAAGCCCAAGCCAAAACCGGAAAAGAAGCCGAAGCCGGTCGAGAACCGGCCCGCGCCCGCGCCCGACCGTCCGGTCGCCGCCGATGCGCCGCCGCAAGTCAACCCGTCGTCCGCCGCCGCCGCCGACGGAACCGGCGGGCTGGCCGGACTGTCGGGTGGCCCCGGCGGCGGCGGCGTGGTCTCCGGTCGTCTGGGCGGCGGCGGGACCGGTCTTGGCACGCCGCTCGGCCGCTACAAGGTTCTGGTCTTTCAGGCGCTGTGGTCGCATCGCCGCTATCCGCCGGTGGCGCAGCGGATGGGGTATCAGGGCGACGTCGAAATCGAATTCACGGTCAACGCCCAGGGCGAAATCCTCGCCCGCAAGGTTCTGTCGAGCAGCGGTTTTCCGGTTCTCGACCGCGAGGGCGACGCCCTGTTGCAACGGGTGCGGCGCTTCCCGCCGTTCCCCAAGGATCTGCGCCACAACGTCCTGACCTTCCGCGTCGCCATTCCCTTCCAGTTGACCTGACGGCAGGGGAAACGCAAGCGTGCGCCGCTTGCGTTTTTTCTCGTTCGGATATATGACTGACCGGTCAGTTATATTGTGGAGAGGGGCATGCCGAAGCCGCGCTGGACCCATCGCGCCAACCGCCGTCCCGCCGAGATCATCGCCGCCGCCCTGGCGGTGTTTTCGGAAAAGGGCTTCGCCGCCGCCCGCGTGGAGGAAATCGCCGCCCGCGCCGGCCTGTCGAAGGCGGGGGTGTATCTGTATTTCCCGTCGAAGGCCGAGGTGTTCAAGGCGGCGGTGCGCGAGACCATCCTGGTTACGGTGGGGCATCTGGAATCCCTGGCGGGCGGGTTCGACGGCTCCTCCCACGATCTGCTGGGCCGGGTGGTCGCCGAGATCGCCCACGTCGTCGGCGCCACTCCGGCGGGGGCGATCCCCAAGATCGTCCTCTCCGAGGCTGGAAATTTCCCCGACATCGCCGAATTCTATAGTCGGGAGGTGGTGGCGCGCGGCGTCGCCCTGGTGCAGGGAATCATCGTCCGGGGCCAGGCGCGCGGCGAATTCGCCGCCGATCTGGGACCGATGACGCCGTTCATGGCGATCGCGCCGGTGCTCGCCCTGGCGATGTGGAATCACGGTCTGGGGCGGGCGGTGGGACGCCCGATCGATCCCGAGTCCTACGCCCGCGACATGCTGCGGGTGCTGGGGCGGGGGCTTGCGGCGCGGGAGGACGGAAAATGACCGATGGCTTGCGTGCGATTCCCCTGGTCCTCGCCTGCGTCCTTCTGGGGGGCTGTCCGGAAACGGCGCCGGAGGCGGTGCAGGGTTACGTCGAGGGAGATTTCGTCAACCTGGGGCTGCCGGTCGGCGGCCGCATCGTCGAGATGACGGCGGCGCGGGGCGACCGGGTGGCGGCGGGCGACGCGGTGTTCCGCCTGGACGCGCGCGCGGAGGAGGCGGCGCTGTCCGAGGCGGAGGCGAAGCTGCGTCAGGCGGAGGCCAATTTGCGCCTTGCCGATGCCGAGTTGCGGCGGCAGCGCGGCCTGATCGGCACCCCGGCGGCGACCGAGGCGAAGCTGGATTCGGCGGTGGCGGCGCAGGGCGCGGCGGCGGAAGCGGTGGCGGCGGCGCGGGCGGCGGCGGATCGGGCGCGGGTGGCGCTGGCGGAACGGACCGCCTTCGCCCCGGTCGCGGCGCGGGTGGAGGACGTGCTGTTCCGCGCCGGAGAGGTGATCGCCGCCGGGCAGGCGGCGGTGCGGCTTCTTCCCCCCGGCAACGTGGTGGTGCGGGCGTATCTGGGGGCGGCGCGACTGGCGGCGCTGTCCGAGGGACGGACGGCGGAGCTGGTCTGCGCGGCCTGTCCGGCGGGGGCGACGGCGACCGTCGCCTTCGTCTCCGGCGAGGCCGCCTATGCGCCGCCGGTGCTCTATTCCCGCGACGGCCGCGACAAGCTGACCTTCCTGGTCGAGTTGAAGCCCGACGCCGCCACCGCGCCGCGCCTGCATCCCGGACAGCCGGTGGAGATCCGGCTGCCGAAGGCGGCGCGATGACCGCCGCCATCGCCGTCACCGGCCTGACCAAGCGGTTTTCCGGCCGCACCGTGGTCGATGGCGTCGATCTGACGGTGGAGGAAGGGCGGATCATGGGGTTCCTCGGCCCCAACGGGTCGGGCAAGACCAACACCATCCGCATGCTCTGCGGGCTGTTGACCGTGGACGCGGGGGAGGGCGCGTGCCTCGGCCTCGATATCCGGCGCGAGGCCGCCGAGATCAAGCGGCAGGCGGGCTACATGACGCAGCGGTTCTCCCTGTACGAGGACATGACGGTGGCGGAGAACCTGGATTTCGTGGCGCGGGTTCACGGCATCGCCGACCGCCGCGCGCGGGTGGACGAGGCGGTGGAACGGATGGGGCTGGCCGACCGGCGGCGGCAACTCGCGGGCAGCCTGTCGGGCGGCTGGAAACAGCGCCTGGCCCTGGCGGCGGCGATTCTGCATCGGCCCCGCCTGCTGCTTCTGGACGAGCCGACGGCGGGGGTGGACCCCAAGGCGCGGCGCGAGTTCTGGGACCGCATCCACGGCTTCGCGGCGGAGGGGATGACGGTGCTGGTCTCCACCCACTACATGGACGAGGCGGAGCGCTGCCACGCCATCGCCTATATCGCCTATGGCCGTCTTTTGGCGCGCGGCACGGTGGCGGAGGTGATCGCCGCCACCGGATTGCGCGCGACGACGGTGGCGGGCGGCGGCGATCCGCGTCTGATCGCGCGGCTGAAGGCCCTGTCCGGCGTCGAGACCGCGACCGCGATGGGGGCGGACGCGCACGTCGCGGGCGGCGACGCGGCGGCGTTGGCCGACGCGCTGGACCGCCTGACCGCGGAAACCGGCGTCGCGTGGGCTCCCGCCGCCCCCAACCTGGAAGACGCCTTCATCCACCTGATGGCGGAAAGCCGCGACAACTTCGCCGGGGGGAGGGCCTGACCGTGTTTTCCTTCGCCCGCCTGTCCGCGATGATCTTCAAGGAATTCGTGCAAATCCGCCGCGACCGCCTGACCTTCGGCATGATGGTGGGGATTCCGTTGTTGCAGCTTCTGCTGTTCGGCTTCGCGATCAATTCCGATCCCAAGCATCTGCCCACCGCGATCCGCGACGCCGACCGGGGGCCGGTGGGGCGGGCGGTGGTGGCGGCGATGCGCGCCTCGGGCTATTTCGACGTGGTGCTCTTTCCCGACGGCGAGGCGGAAGTGGAGGATATCATCGCCACCGGCAAGGCGCAGTTCGTGCTGACGGTTCCGGCGGATCTTTCCCGCCGGGTGCTGCGCGGCGAACGCCCGCAATTGCTGGTCGAGGCCGACGCCACCGATCCCGCCGCCACCGCCAACGCCCTTGCCGCGCTGGAACGTCTGTCGTCGTCCGCCGCCGACCGCGAACTCGCCGGGGCGCACGCGGCGCTGGTCCGCTCCGCCCCGCCCTTCGATCTGGTGGTGCACCGCCGCTACAACCCGGAGGGGGAAACCGCCTTCAACGTCGTCCCCGGTCTGATGGGGGTGGTGCTGACCATGACCATGGTGATCATGACCTGTCTGGCGGTCACCCGCGAACGCGAGCGCGGCACCATGGAAAACCTGCTGTCCATGCCGCTGCGCCCGACCGAGGTGATGATCGGCAAGATCGTTCCCTACATCCTGATCGGCTATGCCCAGGTGGTGTTCATTCTGGGGGTGGCGAAGCTGTTGTTCGCGGTGCCGATGCTGGGCAGCCTGACCCTTCTGTCCGCCGCCACCGTCGTCTTCATCACCGCCAATCTGGCGGTGGGGTTCACCTTTTCCACCATCGCCGCGAACCAGTTGCAGGCGGTGCAGATGGGGTTCTTCTTCTTTCTGCCGTCGATCCTGCTGTCGGGGTTCATGTTTCCCTTCCGGGGGATGCCGGTCTGGGCGCAGGCGATCGGCGAATGCCTGCCGCTGACCCACTTCCTGCGCATCGTGCGCGGCATCCTGCTGAAGGGCAGCGGCGGCGCGGAGATCCTGTTCGATCTTCTGGCGATCGCCGCCTTTCTGGCGGCGGCGGGGCTGGTCGCGGTGCGGCGCTATCGCATGACCCTGGATTGACCGCGCCCCGGTTCCGATTACAGGCTTTTCGCAAGGCTCGGCCGTTCCCGAAGGCGGGGCGCGGCGAAGTGGCGGCGATCGAGGCGAAGGATCGTCAGGATGGTGAGCTCCTGCACCGCCGCAAGCGGCAGGATCAGGGCGAAATGCAGCCATCCGCCGGATTCGACCAATCCCCCCTGAATCAGCCCGGCGTGGACGTAGAACATCCCGAACACCATCAGGGCGACGCCGGGGCAGATCAGCGCGTAGGCTCCGGCGCTGCGGTCGTCTCCGCGCAGGTGGCGCGCGAAATAGCCGATCCGATTCATCACCGTCCAGCCGAGCAGGCCGAACAGAACCTGGACCGAAAGGATCGCGGTCATCATCGGCAGCCATGTCACCGCATGGGGCGCTTGCGGCCATATCGTCGATACGCCGTGAAAAAGCCGGAGCAGGGCGATCCCGCCCACGGTCAGGATGGGAATGACGATCCAGATCGAGGGTGCGGCTTCCGCAGAGATCCCGTGTTCCTTGGCGTCGCACAGGCCCATCACCAGCCAGGCCAGACCGAGAATTCCCGCCGCCGAGAGGAAGAAAATCGATCCGATCATGCCGATCGCCACCCAGGCGGGCGTCGCCGACATCGCCGCCGGAGCGGCGAATCCCACCGCGACCATCGCCAGCGCGAAGGTGGCGATCAGCTGGCCGAACCCGGCCGCGGCGGCGGCGCCATAGCCGCCTTCGACCAGCATGCGGCCGAGGTAACGCAGCAGGATGCGCAAGGCGAAGGCACCCACGATCGCGAATCCGGCAAGGGCCGCCGGAAACAGCCACTCGACCACCGACCAGAGTCCGGGAACGAACAGCGCGCCCAGCACGAACAGAACGTTGATCGTCATCGCGGAGGCCAGGGGAAGGGCCATCATCGACACTTCGGCGGCGCCGCTTGGGGCGCATGCGCCGTCTTGCCTTCGGATGGCCCGGCAACGGCGCAGGTTCCACGCCATCAGTTTGAGGTGGCGCGCGGCGAACCAGAGGATCGCGACCAGACACATTTCCACCAGAAGCGAACCCGAATCGGCCCGCAGCAGCGCCGCCCGTACGTCCTCGAATACCGGAATCGGCGTCGCCGGATGGGGAAGAAGGAACTGAAGGTAGACGAAAAAGGAAACCGCCAGACCGCCGTTGCCCAGCGCGGCGAGGAAATAGAGCGGGGAATAGGAGGCGTCGGCGGGGCGGGAAGGGGTCGGCATGGCGGCTCCACGGAACGGTGCGGTTGGACTTTCATATTAAGATAATCTAATATACTAATGCCGTCAACCCGGCGCGACCGGCGGGGATTGTGGTTTACGCCCTTGCGCGAACTGGTCTAAAGTGCGGCCCTTCAAGGCGGTGTGGGGTGGTTCCATGCGGATGTCGTGGTGGGGATGCCGGGTCTTCGCGGGCGCATTCGCCGCGCTGGCCGCGTCGTCGGCGCTTGCCGACGAAACCGCCGCCTTGCCCGCCTTGCCCGAGGGGCACGACGTGATGCCGCTGGCGGCGGTGCTCGACCGGGTGATGCCGGTGATCGAGGGCGAAATCGACGCCACCAAGCTGGTCAAGGAAGGCGGCGCCTGGGTTTACGTGATCTCGTTCTTCGACGAGGACGGGGCGCGCCGCGAACTCAAGGTCAACGCCGTCATCGCCGCGATCCTGGGAATCAACGCCAGGCCGAAGTGAGCGCGGGATCACCGTTACCGCCACCGCCAGCATCAGCAGATTCATCGGCACGCCGATCCGCAGGAAATCACCGAAGCGGTAGTTGCCGATGTTGTAGACGTAGGTGTTGGTCTGATAGCCGATCGGGGTGGCGGAACTGGCCGATGCCCCCAGCATCACCGCGACCACCAGGGGGCGCGGGTCGATGCCGGTCTGTTGCGCGACGCCGATGACGATGGGGGTCATCAGCACCGCGGTGGCGTTGTTGCTCATGATCTCGGTCAACAGCGAGGTCAGGAAATAGACGGTGGCGAGCACCGCGAGAGGGCCGAGATCCCGCACCAGGTCCGCCGCGGTTTCGACGATCAGACGGGCCGCGCCGGAACGCTCCATCGCCAGCGACAGTCCCAGCATGCCGAAAATCAGCATCAGGATGCGCCATTCGATCGCCTCGTAGGCCTTTTCCAGGGAGACGCAACCGGTCAGGACGACCAGCATCGCGCCGGGAATGGCCAGCCCCGCGATGGGCATGACCTCCAGCGCCGCCAGCCCGACCACTCCCAGGATCGTCAAGGTGGCGATCGCCGCGCGGACGGGGTGTAGCGGGCGGCGCGCCACCTGGGTGATCGGCAGGACGTCCTCCTGCGCGAACAGGCGGTCGATTTCCTCTTGCGGACCCTCCAGCAGCAGCACGTCGCCGTGGCGCAGGCGGAAGGAATCGAAATTGGCGGTGATGTTGCGCTGGTCGCGATGCACCGCCAGAATATAGCTGCCGTGGCGGCGGCGCAGGCGCAGCGCCGACGGGGTCTGCCCGGCGAAGCGGGAATTGGGGCCGATCACTCCCTCGGCCAGGGTGGTTTCCCGCGCGGGCAGGGCGGCATAGGATCCCGCCTCGAACGAGATGCCGGTGCTTTCGCGGATTTCCAGAAGCTCCGTCTGGTCGGTCTTGAAGACCAGGCGGTCGCCCGCCTGCAAGGGGATATCGCGCAAGGTGGAACGGGGGCCCGCCGGTTCGGTCGCCGCGCCGTTGCGCAGGCCGCGCACCGCCTGCATCAGGGTGGCGAAGCCGTTGTTGCGCGCGCCGTTGTCGTTGCGGATGAGGTCGAGGATTTCGTAATCCGCTTCGGCGCTGAAACGCACCTCGTTCAGGGTGCGGCCGATCAGGGGAGAACCGGGCGGCACCATCGCCTCGGCAAGGAAGCGTTTGTGCGGTCCCCGCTCCTCGGCCAGGATTTCGTTCCGCAGGGTGTCGCGCGTGGGCAACAGGCGCCGCCCCACGGTGCCCAGGAACAACGCCCCCACCGCCGCCATGACGATGCCCGCGCCGGAAATCTCGAACATGCTGAAGGGGGCCAGCCCCTGCGCCGTGGCGACGCCGTCGGCGAGAATGTTGGTCGAGGTGCCGATCAGGGTGCAGGTTCCCCCCAGAATCGCCATGTAGGACAGCGGAATCAGGTATTTGGACGGGCTTTCCTGGAGTTCTCGGGCGACCGCGACGACCACCGGCGCCATGACGATGACCACCGGGGTGTTGTTCATGAAGGCGGAGACCGCGGCCACTCCGGCCATCAGCGCCGCGACCGCGCCCAGGCGGCGGCGCTCCGCCAGGGCCAGGATGCCCCGGCCCAGCAGGTCGATCACTCCGGTGCGTTCCAAAGCCGCGCTGAGGATGAACATGCAGGCGATGGCGGTGGTCGCCGGATTGCCGAACAGCGCCAGGGTGGATGGAGTATCGATCACCCCGGCGGCCAGGAGGATGGACAGCGCCCCCATCGCCACCAGGTGCGGCGGATGGGCGTCGCGCACGAACAGTGCCAGCATTCCGGCCAGCACCGTGAAGGTCAGCAGCATGTTGAAGGAAAAGGTCGTCGGGGCGGGCAATCGTGGGGGTCCTTGCGCGGGGAGGAACCGGTCGAGACTACCACGGAAAAGACGAACCGGCGAAGCCCGTCGGGCTTCGCCGGTTCGTCGGCGCGATGCGGAAAAGGAGGAGATCAGCGCGCCATGTTGGGGAAGGCGAACTGGGTCTTTTCCTCGATGCCGCTGGACGGCCAGCGCTGGGTGATCGCCTTGCGCCGGGTGTAGAAGCGGATCGAATCCGGGCCATAGATGTGCAGATCGCCGAACAGCGACCGCTTCCAGCCGCCGAAGCTGTGGTACGCCACCGGCACCGGCAGCGGCACGTTGACGCCGACCATGCCGACCTGGATGTTGTCGGTGAAATAGCGCGCCGCTTCGCCGTCGCGGGTGAACAGGCAGGTGCCGTTGCCGAATTCGTGGGCGTCGATCAGCGCCATCCCCTCGTGCAGGGTGGAAACCCGCACCACGCACAGGACCGGGCCGAAGATTTCGTCGGTGTAGACGCGCATCCCCGGCTTCACCCGGTCGAGCAGGCAGGGGCCGACGAAGAAGCCGTCCTCGAATCCGGGCACCTTCAGGCTGCGACCGTCCACCACCAGTTCCGCGCCGTCCTTCACCCCCGAAGTGACGTAGTCCTGGATTCTTTCCTGGCTCTGCCGGGTGATCACCGGGCCCATGTCGATGCCCGACTGGGTGTACGCGCCGACCTTGATCTTGGCGATCGCGCCTTTCAGGCGGGCGACCAGATCGTCGGCCACGGTGTCGCCGACGCAGACCGCGACCGAAATCGCCATGCAGCGTTCGCCCGCCGAGCCGAAGGCCGCGCCGATCATCGCCGCGACGGCGGCGTCGAGGTCGGCGTCGGGCATCACGATGGCGTGGTTCTTCGCGCCGCCCAGGGCCTGCACCCGCTTGCCGTTGGCGGTGCCGGTGCGGTGGATGATCTCGGCGATCGGGGTGGAGCCGACGAAGCTGATCGCCTTGACCAGCGGATGCGCCAGAAGGACGTCCACCGCCTCCTTGTCGCCGTTGATCACGTTGAAGACGCCGTCGGGCAGGCCCGCTTCCTGCAACAGTTCGGCAAGGATCAGGGCGGCGCCGGGATCGCGTTCCGAAGGTTTCAGGACGAAGGCGTTGCCGCAGACGATCGCCATCGGGAACATCCACATCGGCACCATGGCGGGGAAGTTGAACGGGGTGATCCCCGCCACCACGCCCAGGGGCTGGAACTCGCTCCAGGCGTCGATCCCCGGGCCGACGTTCTTGGAGTGCTCGCCCTTCAGCAGCTCGCCCGCGCCGCAGGCGTACTCGACGATTTCGATGCCGCGCATCAGCTCGCCCTGGGCGTCGTCCAGGGTCTTGCCGTGCTGTTCGGCGATCGCGGCGCAGATGCGCGCCGCGTTGGCGTCCAGCAGCGCCTTGAAGCGGAACATCACCTGGGCGCGCTTCGCCACCGGGGTCGCCGCCCACGCCGGAAAGGCGGCGTGCGCGGTTTCGATCGCGGCGGCGGTTTCGGCGGCGGTGGCGAGCGCCACCTTGGCCACCGGCTTGCCGAGGGCGGGGTTGAAGACGTCCAGGGTGCGGCCGGTGGCGGCGATGGCGCGGCCGCCGACGAAGTGTCCGATGGTGTTCATCTGAGGTTCCGTTGCCTTGGGTTGATACTTACGCCTGGGCCTTCAGGGCGTCGGCGACGATGCCGAACAGCCGGTCGATGTCGGCCTTTTCCGCGATGAAGGCGGGGGCGAATTGCAGGGTGTTGCCGCCGCAGCGGACGTAGGCGCCCATGTCCCAGCACTTCTGGAAAATCTCGAAGGGACGCTTCGCCGGCTCGCCGGGAAGGGAGGCGATCTGCACCGCGCCCGCCAGGCCGTAGTTGCGGATGTCCTCGACGTGGGGCAGGCCCTTCAGGCTGTGGATGGCGTCCTCGAAATAGGGGATCAGCGCCTGGCACTTGCCCAGAAGGTCGTCGTTCTCGAAGATGTCCAGCATCGCCAGACCGGCGGCGCAGGCCACCGGATGCCCGGAATAGGTATAGCCGTGCGGGAATTCGATGGCGTAGTCGGCGCCGCCGTTGTCCATGAAGGTCTGATAGATGCGGTGCGAGGCGATCACCGCGCCCAGGGGAATCGCGCCGTTGGAAATCGCCTTCGCCACGTTGATGATGTCGGGGGTGACGCCCATCGCCTGCGCGCCGAACATCTGGCCGGTGCGTCCGAAGCCCGAGATCACCTCGTCGAAGATCAACAGGAAGCCGTACTTGTCGCAAATCTGCCGGATGCGCTGCAAATAGCCCTTCGGCGGCACGATCACCCCGGCGGAACCGGAGAACGGCTCGACGATCACCGCCGCGATGGTCGAGGCGTCGTGCAGGGCGACGATCTCTTCCAGTTCGTCTGCCAACTCCGCGCCCTTGTCCGGAAGGCCGCGCGAGAAGGCGTTCTCCGCCAGCAGGGTGTGGCGCAGATGGTCGGCGTCGATCCCCGTGCCGAACATCTTGCGGTTGCCCGAGATGCCGCCGACGCTCATCCCGCCGAAGTTGACGCCGTGATAGGCCTTGGCGCGGCCGATCACCTTGGTGCGCTGCGCCTCGCCCTTCACCCGCCAGTAGCCGCGCGCCATCTTGATCGCGGTGTCGGCGGCCTCGGACCCCGAGTTGACGAAGAACACATGGTCCAGGTCGCCCGGAGCCAGCGCGGCGATGCGGCTGGCCAGCTCGAACGACAGCGGATGACCAGCCTGAAAGCCCGGCGCGTAGTCCAGGTCGGCGATCTGGCGCGATACCGCGGTGGTGATTTCCTTGCGGCCGTGGCCGGCGCCGGTGCACCACAGGCCGGACAGGCCATCGACCAGCTTCCGCCCGTCGGTGGTGGTGTAGTGGCAGCCTTCCGCCTGGGCGATCAGGCGCGGGTGCTTCTGAAAAAAGCGGTTGCCGGAAAACGGCATCCAGTGGGCGGACAGGTCGTTGGGCTTGCTGGTCGTCGAGGTCATCCGTCGCTCCATCGCGAAGAGGAGCTTCCCGGCGCGACGCGCGGGACTCCCGGAAAAATCTTGAGGCAGGCTAGCCGTCGCGCTAGTTTCGATAAATGCAAAACGAATAATGCAAAGTTAAGGGAGTGCTTACCTATGGCCCGCGCCTCGTCCTTCCGCATGGGGGCGGTCAGCGACATCGATTTGCGGCTGTTGCGGGTCTTCCGCATCGTCGTCGAGCGCGGCGGTTTCGCCCAGGCGGAGGCGGAGCTGAACGTTTCCCGCGCCGCGATCAGTCTGTCGATGGCGGATCTGGAAAAGCGCCTGGGCTTGCGCCTCTGCCGCCGGGGCCGCGCCGGGTTCGCCCTGACCGACGAGGGGCGGCGGGTCTATGACTCCCTGGTGCGGCTGCTCACCTCGGTGGAGAACTTCCGCGCCGAAATCCACTCGATTCACGCCCGCCTGAAGGGCGAACTGGCGATCGGTCTGACCGACAATCTGGTCACCATGCCCCGGATGCGCGTCACCAACGCCCTGAAGGCGCTGAAGGAACGCGGTCCGGACGTGGCCATTCGGATCCGCATGGCGCCGCCGTCGGACGTCGAGCAGGGAGTCCTGGACGGGCGGCTGCATGTCGGCGTCATTCCCGAACTCCGCCGCCTGCAAGGCCTGGACTATCAGGAGCTCTATCAGGAGGAGGCGCATCTTTATTGCGCGGCGCAGCATCCCCTGTTCTCGTTCCCCGACGCCGGGATCGGCGTCGATCGTCTGGCCGCCTGCGACGCGGTGATGCCCGCCCACGCCCAGGCGGAGGAAATCGCGCCGCTGCTGCATCGCTTGCGGTCCTCGGCCACCGCCACCGACCGCGAGGGCGTCGCCTTTTTGATCCTGACCGGGCTTTACGTCGGCTTCCTGCCGGATCATCTGGCGGCGAAGTGGGTGAACGAGGGGCGGATGCGGGCGATTCGCCCCGACATCACCGGCTATCGCACACGCTATGCGGTGATCACCCGGAAGGGAGGTCGCCCCAACATGGTATTGGACACGTTCCTTGAGGAAGTGGCGCGCAATATCGACACCTGAGCCGGGGAAATCCCCCATTCCGGGTGGGGTGCTCCGCGACAGGTTTGGACAAAGAGCGAATTTCCAGTCTATAACCACCCCTTGACGCGGACCGGTCGGGTGGGTGGACGAACGGGGGCGGAGCGCCGACGGGTTCGTCGTTGACGACGGACGAGCGAAAACGGGTAACGTGAGCATGAGGACCGATCCGGAACGCCGTGGGGCTTCCGACGCCTTCGCGCATGCGCCGGGCGTCGCTTCCGCGACCGAAGCCGCCGATTTGCCGGTGCCCCGCCGCACCCTGGCGCGGCGGGCGTCGTTGTTGCTGGCGCTGCTGCTGTCCGCCCCGGCGCTGGCCCTTGCCCTGTGGTTCGGCCTGCGCGGCGGCGCGGCGCGCGCCTTTCTGACCGATTACGACGACGATCTGTCGCGCGCCGTGGTGATCGGCGGCGCCGCGCTGATGGTGGCCGGAACCCTGGCCTTCGTCGGCATGGTCTGGCTGGCGGTGTCGCGCGAACGTCGCCAGGCCGAGGCGCTGGCCCTGCTGCGCGGCAATCGCGAGGCGTTGCGCGCCTCCCGCGATCAGTTGCGGCGGGTGTTCGGCTCCCTGCCGTTGCCCTATGTCCTCTTGCATCTGGATGGGCGGGTCGCCCAGGCCAATCCGCAGGCGGTCGCCCTGTTCGGCCTCGACCCCGAGGGGTTGGCCAACACCGATTTCTTCGGCTTCTACGCCGATCCCGACTTCCGCGAGGAACTGCGGGGTTTCCTCACCGACAGCGGGCGACTGGAGAATTTCGAGATCACCATGCGCAACGCCTCGGAGCGTCTGTTCTGGGTGCTGTTCTTGGCGGCGCGGGTGGAAATGGATGGCGAGCCGATGCTGTTCGCCGCGTTCTCCGACATCACCGAGAGAAAGCGCGCCGAGCAGGCGTTGCAGAAGAACGAAAACGCGTTGCGCGCGATCATCGACGCCTCGCCGGTGCCGGTGATGCTGGCCGGACACGAAAGCGGGCGGGTGGTCTATGTCAACCAGTCGGGGGCGGCCTTCTTCGGCAGGCCGATCGCCGAACTGGTCGGGACTTCCGTCACCGCCTGCTGGGAATCGGCGGAGCAGTACGCCGCCCTGCTGGCCGAGCTTAACACCCGGGGACGGATCGACGACCGCGAGGTGCGGCTGGTGCGCCGCGACGGACGTTCGTGCTGGGTGCAGATGTCGACCACCCTGCTGCGCTTGCAGGAGGAAACCCTGGTCTACGCCGCGTTCTCCGACATCACCGAGAGGAAGCGCAAGGAAAGCGAACTGCACCGCCTGGCCACCACCGATCCTCTGACCGGGGCGCTCAACCGCCGCGCCTTCGCCGAGCGGGCGGGCGACGAGGCGGAACGCGCCCGTCGCGGCGGCTATGCGGTGTCCCTGGTGATCTGCGATCTCGACCATTTCAAGGCGGTCAACGACACCCACGGCCACGCCACCGGCGACCGGGTGCTCAAGGTGTTCACCGGAATCATGCAGGACCTGATCCGCCCCTCCGACGCCCTGGGGCGGATCGGCGGCGAGGAATTCGCCCTGCTGCTGCCCGGTTCCGACGCCGACAGCGCGATGCGCGTCGCCGAACGCGTTCGCGCCCGCTTCGAGGCGGCGGAAATCCCCGCCGCCGACGGCGGCGTCATCGGCGCTTCCGCCAGCTTCGGCGTCGCCGCGTGGCGTCCCGACGATCCCTTCGACAAGGCGATGCACGCCGCCGACGAAGCCCTTTACGCGGCGAAGACGGCGGGGCGCAACCGGGCGCGGGTGGCTGGAGCCTCGGTCAGAAACGCGCCGACAGAGTGAGCGAGCCGAAGCGGTCGGACCCCCGCTGCTCCTTGAATTCCGGGGTGCGGAAGATTTCCGAAAGGGTGATCCGGACGCCGCGATAGATTCCCGCCACGCCGATCTGGAAATCGGCGACGAAGGGGTTCTTTTCGACGCTCGGGCTGTCGACGAAGGTGTTGCCGTCGAGGAAGATGTTGCGCGCCACCGCGCGCCCGCTCGCCCCGGCGAAGGCGTACCAGGAAAACTCCCGCACCGGGTCCACCGCCGCGATCCCCGACGACGAGGGGCGGAATGTGCGGCGGCCCGTAATCGACGTCCAGCCCCCGCCCGAAGCGCAACGTCGCGCCCGCGTCGGCGCGGGTATAGACGTTGCCCAGGCTGGCCCCCACCTGCGGCAGGATGTCGGCCTCGAACCCCCGCGCGTCCCATGGCGCCGGTCTCCAGGTTCGGGAAAAGAACATCACCGCCGCCGGTTCGTTCTTCAACTGGTTGTCCCAGCCCTCGGCGCGGTCCACCCGGATCAGGTCGTGGAAGCCGTTCTGCACCTGCCGCCCCAGCGCCTGCGGGCCGATCACGCCGAGGTCGAATTCCACCGAATCCAGCACGTCGAAGCGGTGGCCGTCGAAGCGGCGGGCGGTTTCCGCGTGGACCGAGGCGCCGACGTACAGCCAGGCCGCATAGGGGCGGTCGTTTTCGATCGGCCCCTTGGCGGCGGTGTCCTCGTGGGTGAAGATGCTCTGCCCGAGTGCGAAGCCGATGCGTCCGGCGCGGACCTCGGCCAGGGGATAGAGGGTCTGCAACCCCTTGCGCCGCCAGCGCCGGGCCGTCCTGGTCGTGGACCTCGCGCAGGGTGGCGCCGACGATCCTGGCGGCCTCGAACATGTTGGACGCGGCATGAAGGCTTTTCGCCGGGTCGTCGTGGTTCAGGCGGTCGGTGAGCAGGCTGACCACCGCCTGGATGACCGCCAGATTGCCCGCCGACAGCAGCACCAGGACGCGGTCGTCGCGCCGGTCGAAGACGAAGGTCTTGCGGAAGGTGGCGATGGAATCGACCCCCGCGTTGGTGCGGGAATCCGACAGGAAGATCAGCCCGGCGTCGAGGCGCATCCCCAGGCAATAACTCATTCGCGAACCGCTCCGCTCAGTTTTGCATCTGCTCGATTTGCACCGCGACCGCGACTTCCTCGCCGCCGCCGCCGGTGCGCACCCCGACCACCGGCGCCGCCGCCGCGTAGTCCGGACCCACCGCCAGGCGGACGTAGGCCTCGGTCGCGGACTGCCGGTTGGCGGCGTCGAAGCTGACCCAGCCGAGGTCGGAGACGAAGGCCTCCGCCCAGGCGTGGGTGGCGACGTCGCCCTGACCGAACGCCAGATACCCCGAAACGTAGCGGCAGGGCAAGCTGATGACGCGGCAGGCGGCGATGAAGACGTGGGCGTGGTCCTGGCAGACCCCCTTGCCGGTGGCGAACGCCGCCGCCGCCGGGGTGGAAACCGTGGTGTGCCCGCTTTCGAAGGCGACGGCGTCGGCCTGCGCCGCCATCATCGCGTGCAGCGCCGCGATGTCGCCTTCGGCCTTGCGACGCGCCGCGAACGGCTTGGCGAAGTCGGCGATCGCCGCCGAGACGGCGGTGAGTTCGGTTTCGCGCAGGAACATGTCGGGTGGCAGGCCGTCGTCGAGCGGCAGGACGCCCGCCGTGTCGCGGGTGGTGACGATGCCGGAAACCCGGATGGTCAGGGTGTCGTGGGCGGCGGATTCGCTGGCGACGTGGACGGTGTTGCCGTAGCCGTCGGTCCAGGGGCGCAGGCGTTCCGGGCCTTCGATGCGCCAGCTTTCGGTGCGCTGGCAACGATCGACGCGCGGCGTCAGGCGCAGGTACTGGATGCTGCGCGTCGCCGCCTGGGCCAGGGAATAGACGGTTTCATGGCTGATCCGAAGTTGCATCGCGCTTACCGCACCATCATGAAGTCGCGTTGAATCCGCGCCGAGATTTCATCCAGTTCCTTCGAGAAATCCAGCAAAAAGGCGTGCAGTCCGACGCGGCGGACAAGGCCGATCTGGACGGTTTGCAGCCGGTATTGCAGATCGTGGGCGGCTTTGAGCGAGTCCGCCGTCGGATTGAGGGCGCGTAGCGAGGTCACCACCTCGTCGATGCAGCCGCGCAAGGACCGCAGTACCGTGCCGTGCAGGATCAGCAGTTCGGCGATGCGGGTGAAGTCGAGGTTGCTGGCGAAGGTCTCGCGGTAGGCGCGGTAGGACCCCAACGCCTTCAGCAGCGCCATGCCGTCGTAGTATTCGCGCTGCCGCGCCGCCGGGTCGTCGCCCGCGCCGCCGCGTTCGGGCTGGCGAGCAGGCGGGCGGTGTGGTCGCCGCGTTCCAGGTACATGCCGATGTTGGCGAAGGCGAGGCTTTCGTCGCGCCGCATCGACCCGAACAGCGCGCCGCGGAACATGAAGCAGCGTTCGGTCAGCCATTCCAGCCGGTCGTCGACGGCGGTGCGCTGGATGGTGGTGAAGTGCAGGTCCTTGATCGCCAGCCAGGTCTGGTTCAGGCATTCCCAGATTTCGTTGGTCAACAGGTAGCGGGTGGCGCGGGCGTTCTCTCGCGCCCGTTCCAGCACCGACTTGACGCTCGCCGGGTTGTCGCGGTCGAGGAGCATGTAGGCAAGCACCCGGCCGCTGGAGAGCTGCTCGTAGCGGCTCATGAAGTCGTCCATCCGTCCGGTCAGCAGCAGCGGCCGCGCCCAGATCGCGTCGTCGTCGGGGCCTTCCCCGGCGGAGGCGGTCAACAGCGCGTTCAGTCCGGTGGCGCGCAACAGGCGCACCGTGCTTTCGACGCGCTCGACATGGCGCGCCATCCAGAAGACGTTGTCAGCGGCGCGCCCGAGCATGCGGCTTCTCCAGTACCCAGGTGTCCTTGGTTCCTCCGCCCTGCGACGAGTTGACCACCAGCGAACCCTGGCGCATCGCGACGCGGGTCAGGCCGCCCGGGACCACGGTGGTCTTCTTGCCCGACAGGACGAAGGGGCGCAGATCGACGTGGCGCGGCGCGACGCCGCCCTCGACGAAGGTGGGGCAGGTGGACAGGGCCAGGGTCGGCTGGGCGATGAAGCCCTCCGGCGCGGCGACGATCTTGGCGCGGAAGGCCTCGACCTCCGCCCTGGTCGCGGCGGGGCCGACCAGCATGCCGTATCCGCCCGAGCCGTGGACCTCCTTCACCACCAGTTCCGGCAGGTGGGCCAGGGTATAGTCCAGGTCCTCCTTGCGGCGCAGGGTATAGGTCGGCACGTTCTTCAGGATCGGTTCCTGCCCCAGGTAGAAGCGGATGATCTCGGGCATGTAGGCATAGATCGCCTTGTCGTCGGCGATGCCGCCGCCGATGGCGTTGCATACGGTCACCCGGCCCAGGCGGCAGGCCGCCATCAGTCCGGGAACGCCCAGGGTGGAATCGGGGCGAAAGGTCAGGGGGTCGAGGAAGTCGTCGTCGATGCGGCGATAGATCACGTGGACCCGCTTCGGCCCGCGGGTGGTGCGCATGAAGACGTCGCCGTCGTCGACGAACAGATCCTGCCCTTCCACCAGTTCGATGCCCATTTCCTGGGCGAGGAAGGCGTGCTCGAAATAGGCGCTGTTGAACTGGCCGGGGGTCAGCAACACCACGGTGGGGTCGTCCACCCCCTTCGGCGCGACGGCGCGCAGGGTGTCGAGCAGCAGTTCCGGATAGTGGCTGACCGGCGCCACCGAATACGCGCCGAACAGGTCGGGGAACAGGCGCATCATCGCCTGCCGGTTTTCCAGCACGCAGGAAACGCCGGACGGGGTGCGGGCGTTGTCTTCCAGCACATAGAAGGTTTCGGCGTCGATGCGCACGATGTCGATGCCGGCGACATGGGCATAGACCGATTGCGGCAGTTTCAGCCCCAACATTTCCGGGCGGAAGGCGTCGTTGGTCAGCACCAGTTCCGGCGGAATCCGGCCCGAACGGAGGATTTCCTGGTCGTTGTAGACGTCGTGGAGGAAGGCGTTCAGCGCATAGGCCCGCTGGATCACCCCCTTTTCGACGATGCTCCATTCCTCGGCGGCGAGGATGCGCGGCACGATGTCGAAGGGGATCAGGCGCTCCACCCCGCCTTCCTCGCCATAGACGTTGAAGGTGATGCCGACGGTGCGGAACAGGGAATTGGCCTGGTCGTGGCGCTGCTTCAGGACTTCGACCGGCGTTGAGTGCAGCCAGGCGGAATACCGGTCGTAGGGCGGGCGCACGCCGCCGCCGCTGTGCATCTCGTCGAAAAAGGCGGGTTCGGGCAACGGCAACCTCCACTCTGGCCTTGTTCTTCGCTGCAAGTTCGAGGCCATTCGAGGATGCCAGGAAAACCGGAAGAATCGAAGGGGGGTTCCGGGGAGGTTGGCGCTTTTTTGGTCGCTGGAACGGTTATTGCTTAGACCGTGAACGGTTTTCCGATTTGCGTCAGACCGAGGTCCCGATGAACGACCGAGCCGAAACTCCCGACCGCTACGTCAGTTTCTGCAACATCGATTGCGACGGTATGGCGGCCCGCCTGCTGCCGCTGGCGCGCCGCCGTCTGGCCGCCGGAGATGACCTGGATAATCCCTTCTGGCGGCGCTTCGACGACAAGGCGGCGGCGCTGGAGGCGGGCGCGCCGCCCCGCGCCGGGTTCCTGGAGGGGGAGGCGGCGCGCGCCCTGCTGGCTCCCACCGGCGGCGGCAACGAGGTGATTTTCCTCGGCATCGCCGGGGGGGCGGGCGGTCTTCGCGGCGGACGTGTCCGGCTTCGACGAGGCGGCGGCCAGCTTCGGCCTGGGGCGCCTTGCCGAGTTGCGTACCGTCGCGGCGGCGCTGCCCGCCGAGGAGGCCTCGCTGCTCGCCACCGCGCGCGGGCTGGTCCACTGGCACCGCATGCACCGTTTTTGCGGCGCCTGCGGCGGCCCGACCGCGCCGCGCGATGCCGGGCATTCGCGCTATTGCCTCGACCCCCAGTGCGGACGCAGCCATTATCCGCACCTCGATCCGGCGGTGATCATGCTGGTCGAGGGCATCGATCCGGAAACCGGCGCGCCGCGTTGCCTGCTGGCCCACAACGCGCGCTTTCCCTCGGGCGTCTATTCCACCCTGGCGGGATTCGTCGAGATCGGCGAGACCCTGGAGCAGGCGGTGCGCCGCGAGGTGCGGGAAGAGGTGGGAATCGCGGTGGGGGAGGTCGCCTATCGCGCCTCCCAGCCCTGGCCGTTCCCCTCGTCGGTGATGTTGGGCTTTTCCGCCCGCGCGCTGTCCCACGACATCGTTCCCGATGGCGTCGAGGTGGCGGACGCGCGCTGGCTGACCGCGCCGCAGCTTGCCGCCGCCGCCGAGTGGGAGGACGAGGCCGCCTCCTTCCGCCTGCCGCGCTGGGATTCGATCGCCCGCTTCCTGATCGACGGTTGGCTGCGCGAAGTTCTGGCGTCCGGCGGGTGAAGGCGTTATGGTCCCCTGAGTTGCGAATCATTCGCGATTGACAGGTGCAAGGAATGTTATAATATCACCATTCCTGCCTGCGCCGGGGTTCCGGGGGAGCCTCGGCCTTCACGAGATTGGGGACTGTAACATGAAAGCACTTCTGCCGGCGGCGTTCGCCGCCGCCCTGATGCTGTCGTCCACGGCGGCGCTGGCGCATCACACCTGGCTCAGCCGCGACGCGGCGAACGGCGACGTGGTGATGCTGTGGGGCCACCCCGGCCACGATCCGGAGGGGCCGAACAAGGGCTCGGTGGTCGAGTTGAAGGTCTTCGGCCTCGACGGCAAGGCCACCGAAATCGCGCCGCGCCTGGAAAAGAAAGGCGCGCCGCTGGCGACGCCGATGCCCGAGGGCAAGGTCTTCGCGGTGGCGGGCTTCACCGACAACGGGTTCATGGTGGATACCGAGAACCGCAAGTACATCCGCACCAACAAGCTGGTGGTGAAGGATGCGACGAAAAGCATGTGGTCGCGGCAGTTCGCCAAGATGATCCTGCCCGGCGCGCCCGCCGCGCAGTACGCGAAGCCCCTGGGGCAACTGATCGAAATCGTGCCGCTGAGCGATCCCTACGCCCTGAAGGCGGGCGAGAAGCTGAAGGTCAAGGTGCTCTATCATGGAAAGCCGGTGGCGAACGGCAGCCTTGGCCTCGACAACGGAGTCGACGCCAATCCCGACAAGACCAAGTTCGTCACCGGCCCCGACGGGGTCGCGGAGGTGCCGCTGTTCCCCAAGCAGACGGTGATCGGTATCTATCACCGCGTGCCGGGCACGGTTCCGGCCCTGGCCGATCAGGACTCCCTGGCCGCCACCTTGAGCATCAACGGTTTGAAATAAAACCAGGAAAAAGGCCCGGGGATTTCCCCGGGCTTTTTCGCGGTTCGGATCGTCGGCCTTACTTGGTGAAGGTGACGACGACCTGACGGTTCTGCTGTTCCTTGACGTTGTCCGGGGTCGGTTTCGGCAGGTTGGTTTCGCCGTAGGACGTCGCCTTGACCGACTTCACGCCCTTCGCCGCCAGGGCCTTGGACACCGCGTCGGCGCGCTTCATCCCCAGCTTCATGTTGAGGGCGGGGTTGCCCGAGGTGTCGGTGTGTCCGGCGACGTTCACCGCCTTCGGCTTCTCGGCCTTGAACAGCGACACGATGTCGGCGACCACCGCCTTGGCTTCCTTGGTCAGCGCGGCGCTGTTGAACGGGAAGTAGATGTGGAAGGCGACGGGCTTGGTGGCGACGCAATCCGGGATCGCCTTCATGAACTCGCCGCGGGTCCAGGCGATGTCGGCGGCCTGGTGGCTTTCCTCGGCCTGTTCCATCCAGTGTTCCAGCCAGGCCTGCGACTTGGCGCAGGCGGCCGGGGAAACCTTCGCCGCGCCGGCGGCGAGGGAAGCGGTCAGCTGCTTGTAGCCCGCGCCGATTTCCGGAACGTCCTTTTGCAGTTTGCGGTCGGCGGGCATCTGCGGCGCGGGCGGGGCGCCCTCGGCGGCCAGCTTGGCGCGACCGGTGAAGAAATCGACCGAAATCCAGTCCTGTTCCTTCACCTCGAACTTGGCGCGTTCGATGTATTCCTTGTGCAGGGCCTTGGCGAAGGCGTCGCCCTTGCTCGGCATGGCGGCGGTGCCGTCCACGTCCCAGTTGGCGCAACCCGACAGCAACAAGGCACCGGCGGCGGCGATCATGGACCCGCTGCGAATGATCATTGTTCTCTCCCTAGGTTTTTTGAAAAATCTATCAAGCGGCCAGGAGACACGATCCGGCCGCAGCCGCGACTCGACGCACGCAATTCTTGCCTCATCTGGGAACAGGTGGGTATGCGCGCGGTCACGGCAAGCCCGTGATCTGCAAAAAAATGCACCGGGAGGAGGGAATTACCCGGAAATCCGGCTGCCCCACAGGTCGTAGTCTTCGGCGTGTTCGACCTCGACCTCGACGATGTCGCCGACCGCCACCTCGGAGGCGCCGTTCAGGAACACCGCGCCGTCGATTTCCGGCGCGTCGGCGTGGGAGCGTCCGATCGCCCCTTCCTCGTCCACCTCGTCGATGATCACGTCGATGCGGCTGCCGATTTTCGCTTCCATGCGGCGGGCGCTGACCGCCTGCTGCGCCTGCATGAAGCGGTGCCAGCGGTCTTCCTTCACGTCGTCGGGAAGGTGGCCGGGAAGAGCGTTGGCGGGCGCGCCCGCGACGTTTTCGTACTTGAAGCAGCCGACGCGGTCGAGTTCGGCCTTGTCCAGCCAGTCGAGCAGAGTCTGGAAGTCGTCCTCGGTCTCGCCGGGGAAGCCGACGATGAAGGTCGAGCGCAGCGCCAGATCCGGCACCTGGGTCCGCCAGGCGCGGATGCGTTCGAGCAGGCGTTCGTGGCCGCCGGGGCGTCGCATCGCCCGCAACACCGCCGGACTGGCGTGCTGGAAGGGGATGTCGAGATAGGGCAGGATGGCGCGTTCGGCCATCAGCGGCATCAGGTCGTCGGCCTCCCGCGTCGGATAGACGTAGTGCAGGCGCACCCAGATGCCGAGCTTGCCCAGTTCCTCGGCGAGGTCGAGGATATGGGCGCGCACCGGACGCCCCTTCCAGGTCGAGGCGGCGTGCCCGATGTCCCGCCCGTAGGACGAGGTATCCTGCGAGATCACCAGCAATTCCTGCACCCCGGCGTCGGCCAGGGCCTCGGCCTCGGCCAGGATTTTCGCCGCCGGGCGGCTGGCGAGAGCGCCGCGCAACTGCGGGATGATGCAGAAGGCGCAGGCGTGGTCGCAGCCTTCGGAAATCTTCAAGTACGCATAGTGGCGCGGCGTCAGGCGCAGACCCTGCGGCGGCACCAGCGCGGTCAGCGGGTCGGCGTCGGGCGGCAGGGCGGCGTGCACCGCCGCGACCACCGCTTCGTACTGGTGCGGGCCGGTCACCGCCAGGACGCCGGGAAAGGCGGAGCGGATCGTCTTTTCGTCCACCCCCATGCGGCCGGTGACGATCACCCGGCCGTTTTCCGCCATCGCCTCGCCGATCGCCGCCAGGGATTCGGCGCGCGCGCTGTCCAGGAAGCCGCAGGTGTTGACGATCACCGCTCCGGCGTCGGCATAGGTGGGGGAGATCTCGTACCCCTCGGCGCGCAGGCGGGTCAGGATGCGTTCGGAATCGACCAGGGCCTTGGGGCAGCCCAGGCTGACGATGCCCACCTTGGGGGCGGCGTGGAGAGAAGGATTGCTCATCCGCGACTAGGTACGTTCCGGCGAGGCATCCGTCAATGGGCGAAAAAAGAGGCCCGTCGCGAACGACGGGCCAGTCTATCCTGTGGAATAAAACGCAACCGGACACCGCCGATGCGGTCCGTCGCGATTATACGTCGCGGGCGGCCGAAAAATCCTTGCAAAGACTGTCGCGGAACGGCGATATTTTCGTGGAAAATTGCGTTTCCGACGACTTTTTGCAACGGATTGCCCCCATGCTCGACGATATCGACGTGAAAATATTGCGCACGCTGCAAGAGGACGGGCGCATCACCAACGTCGATCTGGCCGCCCGCGTGCATCTGTCGCCGTCGGCCTGCCTGCGCCGGGTGCAGGCGCTGGAGGCGCAAGGGGTGATCCGCAGCTACACCGTGCTGATCAACGAGGCGGCGTTGGGCCAAAAGCTCAGCATCTTCGTCAACATCACCCTGGAGCGGCAGACCGAGGACTATCTGACCGCCTTCGAGAACGCGGTGCGCGGCTGCCCGGAGATCATGGACTGCTATCTGATGTCGGGGCAGGCGGACTATCTGCTGCGGGTGGTCGCCCGCGACGCCGAGGATTACGAGCGCCTGCACAAGGAAACCCTGTCCCGGTTGCCCGGGGTGGCGCGGATCCAGACCAGCATCGCGCTCAGGCGGGTGGTGCGTCGCCAGGTGGCGCCGCCCGGCCTGTTCGACACCCCGCACTGAAGCGGGTCAGACGATTCCGCTTCCCCTATCGTCATGCCCGTCCCCGGGCTCGACCCGGGGATCAGCACGGGCATCCACGAGTTGTTGTTTCTCAATGGATTACAAAACAAGACGTGGACCCTCGGAACAAGTCCACGGCTGTCCGGTTTATTTTCGCCCGACGGTTCCGCATCCACATCCGTCATGACCGGGCGTGTCCCGGTCATCCACGAATTGTTGTTTTCCAATGGGTTACAAAACAAGACGTGGATCCCCGGCACAAGGCCGGGGATGACGAATTGAAAAAACGGTGGGATGTGTCTTGCCCGGTCGAGTCCTTCGGAAACGTTGGGTTCGCGCGGGGTTCCGACCAGAAGCCGGGATTAAACCGGACAGCCGTGGAACAAGTCCGAGGGTGACGTCCCGTCCCGTATTGCATCAGGCCGGGGAGGCGGCGACCTCGCGCAGCGCCATGCGCTCGTCCTTCCAGGCGGCGAGGAAGGGGGCGACGCCTTCGGCGGGGATCGGGCGGCTGATGAAGTATCCCTGGCCGACGTCGCAGGATTGGGCGTTGAGGAAATCGATGTGGCTTTGCCACTCGATGCCTTCGGCCACCACTTCGAGGCCCAGGTCGTGGGCGAGGCCGATGATCGCGGTGCAGATGCGCGCGTCGTCGTTGCCGGGTTCGATGGCGCGGACGAACGACTGGTCGATCTTCAGGGTGTTGACCGGCAGTTTCTTCAGGTAGCTGAGCGACGAATAGCCGGTGCCGAAGTCGTCGATGGCGAGCCGGACCCCCATGTCGTGCACCGCCGCCATGCGCCGCGCCACGTTGTCCTCGTGCCGCAGCAGCACGCCCTCGGTGATTTCCAGTTCCAGCAGGTCGGGGTCGAGTCCGGTTTCGGCCAGGGCCTCGCTGACCGCCTGCGCCATGTCGTCGCGCAGAAACTGCACCGGCGAGATGTTCACCTCCACCCGCAGGGGGGTGCCGTCCTCTTCCGCCCAGACCTTCGCCTGACGGCAGGCCTCGCGCAGAATCCAGCGTCCGAGGGGCAGGATCAGGCCGCTGTTTTCCGCCATCGGGATGAAGTCGGCGGGGCTGATCGCCCCTTTCTGCGGATGAATCCAGCGCACCAACGCCTCCGCGCCCTCGATCCGGCCGGTGCGGATGCGCATTTTCGGCTGGTAGTGCAGGGCGAAGTCGCCGCGTTCGATGGCGAGCTTCAAATCGGTGCGGATGTCCTTCAGCCGCGCCGCGCGCGCCCCGATCTCCTCGGCGTAGATCGCGGCGTCGGCGCAGCGGCGATCCTCCAGCCCGGTGCGCATCGCCATGTCGGCGCGGTGCAGCAGCACCTCGGAAGCGGCGCCGTCCGCCGGATAACGCGAGATTCCGGCGAAGGGATCGACCTCCAGGTCCAGCTCCTCCAGGCGGACCGGCCGCCGCAGTTCGGCCGCCAGACGCGCCGCGAAGCCGTGCAAATCGGCCTCCGCACGCAAGTCCGGCGCCGCGACGACGAAGCGGTCGCCGCCCACCCGCGCCGCCACGTCGCCGGGACGCACCGAGGCGCGCAGGCGTTCCGCGAGGTCGCACAGCACCGCGTCGGCGGTGGCGTGGCCGAAGGTTTCGGTGATTTCGCGGAAGCCGTTCAGGTTGAAGCAGAACAGCGCGCCGCAGCGGTCCTCCGCCAGGTGGCGGGCGATGCGGGCGTCCAGCATCGCGCGGTTGCCCAGGCCGGTCAGCACGTCGTGCGAGGCGATGCGGTTGATCTCCGCCATCGCGTCGCGAAACACCGACAAATCCCGCGCCATGTCGCTCAGTTCGTCGTGTCCGGCGGTGTTGATCGGGTGGGTCAGGTCGCCCCCGGCGATCTTGCGCATCGCGCCGCTCAGGCGGGCGACGCGGTCGAGCACGCCGCGCCCCAGATAGAAGAACGCCACCGCCAGCGAGCCGAGGCCGCTCATCAGCCCCAGGACCAGCAGCTGCGACTGGCTGCGGTCCAGCTTCTCGGCGGTTTCGGCGCGTTCGGCGACGGCTTGCGTCTCCATCCCCTGGAGCAGACGGTTGATCGTGTCTTCCAGGCCGCGCGCCGCCTGGGCGATGCCGGTCAGTCGCCGCGCCGCGACCTCGCGGGTCATGATCTCGCGGGCGCGCAGGGAGGTGAGCGAGGAATCGCCGAAGGCCAAGCCTTCCATCCGCATGACGATGCGTTCCGCCCCCTGTCGCAGGGTTCCCATGTCGGATTGGCCGACCAGCGCGCGGGTCGTCGCCAGGGTGGGGCGGAGGCGGTTTTCCAGGGAGTCCAACTCGTCGAGGGTGTCGATCCGCCCGACTTCCGCCAGCGACACCAGGAAGCGGTTGGTCAGCAGCAGGAACTGCCGCGCCTTGGGCCGGGTCGCATCGCCCGAATCGGCGAGCAGACGGTACTCCTGGTGCAGCACGTCCACTTGGTCGCTGACCGCGGCGAAGGACGACGCCAGGCGGATGCGCTGGCGCTGCGCCGAGATCAGCAACGCCAGGTCGGCGTCGATGCGCGCCGCGTCGGCGCGCATCGACACCAGATCGGGGCGCAACGTCGCTTCCCCGTCCAGCTGGGTCAGCGCGTCGGCGAACTGCACCTGGGCGAAGGCGAAGGTGGCGGCGGCGCGTTCCACCCCCGCGATGTCCGAGGCCATCAGCACCGTCGGGGTCAAGGCCAGCATCTTCTGCGCCATCTGCGCCAGGCCGGACAGACGGGCCATCAGCGGCAGGGTGCGGTTGACGATCCGCCCCATCGAGGCGTTGGTCTCGTGATAGTTGGTCCACGACACCAGGGTGGTGCCGACCACCATCAGGGCGATCGCGGCGAACGCCGCCCACATCTTGGCGCGGATGCCGAAACGCCAGGGGCGAACGCCGCCGGTGCCTGCCGGGTGGTGTCGGAGGTGGTCGCGCATCCCGTCGTCTCGAATCCCTGGGGTGGAGGAACCGGCGGACTGTAGACGCGAGTATGCAGCGGCGTGGATGAAGCTTTTGTGATGATGGCGGTGAAGATTCGGTGACGGCGCGGTCAGCCGTCGCCGAACACGGTGTTGATCTGTTGGCCGACCATGACGAAGGTGGCGCGCTTCGACAGTTCCTTCAGGCGCAGCGCCCCGACATAGGTGCAGGTGGAGCGCAGGCCGCCCAGGATTTCCTGGACCGTTCCCTCGACCGCGCCGCGATAGGGAATCTCCACCCGTTTGCCTTCGCTGGCGCGGTAGAGGGCGACGCCGCCATAGTGTCTTTCCATCGCGGTCTCCGAACTCATGCCATAGAACTCGACGGTTTTTTCGGTGCGCACCACGTTGCGGTCGTTCTCGTCCAGTTCGTGGGTCAGGAAGCGGCGGGTCAGGATGGCGCCGCCGCCTTCGTCGTGGCCCGCCAGCATGCCGCCCAGCATCACGAAATCGGCGCCTCCGGCGAACGCCTTGGCGATGTCGCCCGGCATCGTGCAACCGCCGTCGGCGCAGACCAGGCCGTTCAGTCCGTGCGCCGCGTCGGCGCACTCGATCACCGCCGAAAGCTGCGGATAGCCGACCCCGGCGATCTTTCGCGTGGTGCAGACCGATCCGGGGCCGATGCCCACCTTGACGATGTCGGCGCCGGAAAGGATCAACTGCTCGGTCATCTCGCCGGTGACCACGTTGCCCGCCATCAGCACCGCCTGCGGATAGGCGCGGCGCACCTCCTCGACGGTTTCGGCGAAGCGTTCGGAATAGCCGTTGGCGACGTCCAGGCACAGGAAGCGTGGGTTCGCGCCGGTACGGGCGCGCACGTCGGCGCAGGCGGCATGCAGCTTTTCCAGGTCGGGGCCGGTAATGCCGAAGGACAGGAAGACGCTTTCGGCGGCGGCCAGGGCGGGCGGCGGCGGCGCGTCGGCGTGCTCCAGCAGATACGTCGCGTAGTCGCCGACGTCATAGAACTTGTGCAGCGCGGTCATCAGGCCGAAGCGGGCCAGCGCCGTCGCCATGGCGAAACTGCCCACGGTGTCCATGTTGGCGGCGATGATCGGCACCCCGGTCCAGGTTCCTTCGGCATGCGGGAAGCGGAAGGTGCGGCAAAGATCGACGTTGGAGCGCGAGGTCAGGCGCGATCGCTTGGGGCGGATCAGCACGTCCTTGAAGTCCAGCTTGATCTCGGTTTCGATGCGCATCGGCGTGTTCCTTCCGTCCGGGGGGCGGTCCTTCGGTGGTAGCGCGCCGGGCAAGCCGGTTCAAGGGCTTCCGTGTTTGCCTTGCTCATTCCGTAAGGGTAGTCTGGCCGGGCGTGGCGGTCGGCGCGCAGGACTTCGGCGCGGCCCCCTTCTGGGATCACAAACAACGGGTGCCTTCAAGATGAAACGCATGACTTCCCTTCTGCTCGCCGGGGTCGCGATGGCGGCGGTGGCGGCTTCTCCGGCGCGCGCCGAGACCCTGATCAACGGCATCGACGCGGCGTTCCCGCCGTTCGCCTTCATCGATACCGACGGCAAGGCCAAGGGCTTCGACGTCGAGGCGGTGGACTGGATCGCCAAAAAGATGGGCTTCGCGGTGAAGCATCAGGCGGTCGCCTGGGACGGCATCATTCCCAATCTGATGGCGAAGAAGATCGACTTCATCTGTTCGGGGATGGGGATTACCGAAAAACGCGCCCAGCAGGTCAACTTCACCGATCCCTACTGGTCAACCCAGAACGTCTATATGGTGAAGACGGACTCGAAGCTGACTCCGGAACAGATCCTCACCGGCAAGAAGAAGCTCGGCGTGCAGCAGGGCACCGCCGAGGAATCCTGGCTTGAGGAAAACCGCAAGAAGAACCCGGGCTGGAACTACGAGGTGCGCCAGTACACCTCGGCCCAGATGATTCTCGGCGACCTTCTGAACGGCCGGGTCGATGCCGCGGCGATGAACGACGCGCCCGCCAACGACGCGATCAAGAACAAGGTCGCGGTCAAGGTCGCCGGGCCGATGGGCTATCCGGAGAACTATGGTTGCGCGGTGCGCAAGGCCGATACCGAACTGCTGAAAAAGCTCAACCAGGGCTACAAGCTGCTGAAGGCCGACCCGAAGTGGGAAGAACTGAAGGCCAAATACAAACCCTGAGAAACGGTCGAGGATTCTACTCCGGCGGTCGTCTGGTGCCGCGTTCTGCGCTTCCGATGCTCACGGACTTTATGTCCGCTGCGCGTCGGTTCTCGAAGCGCGATGCCAGCCGACTCACCGGAGCGAATTCCCGATCCGTTTCCGGGTGGATGGAGGCGCGGACGGTATCCGCGCCTTTGATTTTTCCGCAGTCTGGTATAAACAGCGCGTGTGACAAAACGGCGGCGGCGGGGGCATGACGCAAGCGTTCGAGGTCTTGATCGGGGCGATGCCCTATCTTCTGGGCGGGGCGGGACTGACCGTCGCGGCGGTGGCGGGCGGCATGGCGCTTGGCCTGATCATCGGCCTGCCGATGGCGGTGGCGCAGGTCTATGGACCGAAACCCCTGGTCTGGCTGGTGCGGACCTATGTCTGGTTCTTTCGCGGCGTGCCCATCCTGGTGCTGCTGTTTCTGTTCTATTTCGGCCTGTTCCAGGTGTTCGACTGGAACATCGATGCGCTGACCGCCGCCACCCTGGTGCTGGGGATGACCAGCGGCGCCTATCAATCGCAGATCTTTCGCGGCTCCATCCTGACCCTGTCGAAGGGGCAGTTCCGCGCCGCCAGCGCGTTGGGGCTTTCCGACGCGCAGGCAATCCTGCACATCGTTCTGCCTCAGGCGTTGCGCCTGTCGCTGCCGGGCTGGTCCAACGAGTATTCGATCCTTCTGAAGGATTCGGCCCTGGCCTTCGTCCTGGGGGCGACCGAGATCATGGCCCGTACCCAGTTCGTCGCCACCCGCACCTATCAGCATCTGGCGCTTTCGCTGGCCGCTTGCGGCATTTATTTCATCCTCACCTGGGTGGGCGTGTGCGCCCTGCGCCTGTTGGAGCGCCGCGTCGCGGTCCCGGGTTTCGGCAATCAGGAGGCCAGCTGAGCCGATGACCGAATCCCCGATCCTGGAAGTCGAAGGCTTGAGCAAGACCCTGGGCGGCAAACCGATCCTCTCCGGGGTGTCGTTTTCGGTGCGCCGGGGCGAGATGAAGGTGCTGATCGGCCCCTCCGGCGGCGGCAAAAGCACCCTGTTGCAGTGCCTGAACTTCCTGCACCTGCCGGATGCCGGGCGTATCCTGCTGGAGGGTCAGCCGGTCGATCCGCGCTCGCGCAAGGGGCTGTACGCCTATCGCCAGCAGGTCGGCATGATCTTCCAGGACTATAACCTGTTCGATCACCTGAACGCGCTCGACAACGTCTCCCTCTCCCTGCGCAAGGTGAAGGGAATGGCCCGCGCCGAGGCCGAGCTCCGGGCGCGGGCGGAACTCGACCGCGTCGGTCTGGCGGACAAGGCGCGGCTCTACCCGGCGGAGCTTTCCGGCGGGCAGAAGCAGCGGGTCTCGATCGCCCGCGCCCTGGCGATGGATCCCAAGGTGATGCTCCTCGACGAGCCGACCTCGGCGCTCGACCCCGAACTCATCGGCGAGGTTCTGACGGTGATCCGCGAACTGGCGCGCTCCGGGATGACGATGATCATGGCGACCCACCAGATGGGATTCGTCCGCTCGATGGCCGACGAGATCCTGTTCATGCAGGAGGGCCGGGTGATCGAGCAGGGGACGCCGGAAATGCTTCTCGACATCGAATGCGGCAGCCGAACCCTCGACTTCTGCACCCATCTTGCCGAATTCGAAAGCGGGGGCGCGGAATGAGCGATTTTCTCCCCTTTCTTTGGGACGAGGTGGTGCCGCAGCTCAACCGGGGAGTTTGGATGAGCGTCAGGCTGATCGTTCCTTCGGTGGGATTCGGTCTGCTCTTCGGTATCGTTCTGGGGGGGGTGCGCACCTTCGGCGCGCCCTGGGCGCGGCGGCTGGGCGATGGCTTCGTCGCGGTGTTTCGCGGCACGCCGCTGGTCTGCCAACTGTTCGTGCTGTATTTCGGCCTGCCCAACATCGGCCTCTACCTCGAACCCTACGAGGCGGCGGTGGTCGGGTTCACCCTGTGCACCGCCTCCTATCAGTCCG
>CBDDHB010000002.1:175000-637500 GCA_965228165.1 Rhodospirillaceae bacterium | reverse complement strand
TTTGGTTCCTGATATCTAACCGCAACCCGTGAAGCCGGGTTCGGGACCCTGCGTGGTGGGTAGTTTGACTGGGGCGGTCGCCTCCCAAAGAGTAACGGAGGCGCGCGATGGTGAGCTCAAGCTGGTCGGAAATCAGCTGTTGAGTGCAATGGCATAAGCTCGCCTGACTGTGACACCGACGGGTGGAACAGAGACGAAAGTCGGTCATAGTGATCCGGTGGTCCCGCGTGGAAGGGCCATCGCTCAACGGATAAAAGGTACGCTGGGGATAACAGGCTGATCTCCCCCAAGAGTCCACATCGACGGGGAGGTTTGGCACCTCGATGTCGGCTCATCACATCCTGGGGCTGGAGCAGGTCCCAAGGGTTCGGCTGTTCGCCGATTAAAGTGGTACGTGAGCTGGGTTTAGAACGTCGTGAGACAGTTCGGTACCTATCTGCCGTGGGTGGTGTAGGATACTTGAGGGGAGCTGTCCCTAGTACGAGAGGACCGGGATGGACGTACCTCTGGTGTACCTGTTGTCGCGCCAGCGGCACCGCAGGGTAGCTAAGTACGGACGGGATAACCGCTGAAAGCATCTAAGCGGGAAGCCTCCCTCAAAACCAGGTATCCCTATCAGGGCCGTGGAAGACCACCACGTTGATAGGCCGGGTGTGAAAGCGCGGCGACGCGTTCAGCTAACCGGTACTAATCGCTCGACTGGCTTCATTATTCCTTGCAGAAACAAGCCCAATCCAACGCCAAGGCTTGTCCCGATCGATCGGATACTCAATCTTCGTCTCGCGGGCTTCGATGGCCTGGTGGTTATGGCAGGCGTGAACCACCCGATCCCATCTCGAACTCGACCGTGAAACCGCCTCGCGCTGATGGTACTGCATCTTAAGGTGTGGGAGAGCAAGTCGCTGCCAGGCCTTCCAAGCCCACGACACGAAGATCAACCCAAGACACTCCAAAACCTCTCTCTTCCAAGCCAACCGGCATACCAACAGCGCCCGCCCCAAAAGCCGGGCGCTTCGCCTTCAACAGCTTACCGCCTTCTCGCGGGGTGGAGCAGCCCGGTAGCTCGTCAGGCTCATAACCTGAAGGTCGTCAGTTCAAATCTGGCCCCCGCAACCAACTTTACTTGCATCAAGCCGTCGGAGACACCTCCGGCGGCTTTTCTGCTTCCAGAACAGAGCGATAGGATCCCCGCAAGGCTCCCCGTCAGGTCGATCTTGAGGTCGCCGTCGTGCGGCGTCAGGACGATCCCGTCGATCAGCGAACGAATTAGCTCGAATGCGGTCGCCCGGGTCTCCTCGGACAGGAGAGCCGTGGTCAGTTCTTCGACCTTGCGCCGGTAGAGCGTGCTCATGTTGGGATGGAGGAGCGGTTCATCCGATGGTACGGCCGCAAGGTCGGCCTGGAGCGCTTGTTTACGGGCTTCGAGCGCGATCATCTTGTCCTTGATCGTCAGGGCGGGGATGCCCTCCATGATCGCCTCGATGAGCTTGTGGATGCTGCGCTCCACCTTGTGCAACTCGGCCTCTGTGTGGCTGCGGCTCGCCTGCTTCTCGCGATTCAGCCGGTTGAACTCCTTGGTGAACTCGTCGCAGAACACCGCGAACAGCTCCGGCGCCATCAAGTGGTGGCGGAGGCCGTCGAGAACCATGTCCTCCAGGACTTCTCGCTTGATCGTGGCTTTGTTGTCGCAGGTACCTTTGTCGCGGGAGGTCGCACAACCGAGGTGCGTGCGTCCGACGGCGGTGTAGCCGCCGCCGCAACAGCCGCATGTGACGAGCCCTGAGAGGAGATAGCGGGGGCGGCGGCGATCCCAGAAGGGGCGTTCGCCGTTGCTGTCGCGTTTGACCGACTGCTGCCGATCCTTGACCCGTTGCCACAGGGCATCGGAAATGATCCGCAACTCCGGAACGTCGGTGATGATCCAGGCGCTCTCGGGGTTGAGGCGGGAGACCCGCTTGCCGGTCTCCGGATCCTTGACGTAGCGTAGGCGGTTCCAGATCAACCGGCCGATATAGAGTTCGTTGTTGAGGATGCCGGTGCCGCGCGTGACGTTGCCGTTGATCGTCGAAGCGCCCCAAGCCTTGCCGCTGGGGCCGGGAATGCCTTCGTCGTTGAGGTGCTTGGCGATCGCTCGCGGGCTCGCTCCTTGGGTGTAGCGCTCGAAGATCTCGGTGATGGTGGCGGCTTCGACCGGGTTGATGCGGCGTTCCCCGCGATCGACGGAGCCGTCTCCGTGCGATGTGTGGACGACGTCGTAGCCGTAGGAGTTGCCCCCGCCGCTCTTTCCCTGCTCGATGCGTCCGCGTAGTCCGCGCCGGGTTTTATCGGCTAGGTCTTTCAGGAACAGGCTGTTCATCGTGCCCTTGAGGCCGACGTGAAGCGCCGTCACTTCGCCTTCGGACAGGGTAACGATCTTTACGTCGGCATAAGCCATGCGCTTGAACAGCCCCGCGATGTCTTCCTGATCGCGGGAAAGGCGGTCCATCGCTTCGGAGAGAACTAGGTGGAAACGGCCTAGTGCGGCGTCGGCTATGAGCGCCTGCATGCCGGGCCGGAGCAGCGACGCGCCGGAGACGGCGTGGTCGGTGTATTCCTCGGCGATCTGCCAGCCTTGCCGCTCGGCAAATTCGCGGCAGATGCGAAGCTGGTCGGCGATCGAGGCGTCGCGTTGATTATCGGAGGAATAGCGAGCGTAGATGGCGGCGCGCATGGTCAACTCCCTGAAGCATAGTCCAGCTCAGGAGACGCGTCGGAAGCGGAGTTGTCAACGGCGCGACGGTGCGCCTGTTGAGCCCAGGCCTCGCGGGCGGCCTGCTGGGCGAGCAACCGCACGAGCGCCACAACGGCACTATCCGCCGAGGTTGGCGCTACCGATCCGGAGTATGGGGCTCGGATCGCCATAGGCATTCACCAGACGAGACGGCAAAGCAGCAAATGCGTTGCCAGTCTCAGGGCGAAGGACATATCGGCGATGTTCGTATGATTTCTCATACGAATTATCGTCCCCGAAAAACATGAAATTTCTTTCAGGAATATTTTCCGTCTAGACGGATTTTTTCGTTGTTTGTTTCATGTTTTCGCGCATATCGCCGCGAACAGATCGGCGACGTCTTCGCCTATCGCCTTGGCGATTTCGATGAGTTCGAGAACGTCCACGCGTCGCTGGCCTTGCTCGTAGGCGGAGACGAAGGATTGGGGCTTGCCGAGGCGTTGCGCCATATCGACCTGCGTCAGGCCATGGCGCTTGCGCGCGGCGGCGAGGACGCTTCCGACGACTTTGTGCTGTTCCGGAGGGATCCACATGGCGCTGTCCCCTGTTGGCGGGCCAGCGACTTAACTAAACCTGAAAATCCGATATCGAAAAATCCGATATTCGTCGTATGCTCTTCGGGTGTGGCCTCTCGGAGGAGGGGCGGTCATATCGGAAGGGATTGACGATGTTGGATGAACAGGACAAGGCGGAGCTGCTCGACCGGGTGCGGAAAGATGGAGCCCGCCAGCTCAGGATGTTCCGGTGGTTGTGCGTGTCGGTGATCATCTTCGGGCTGCCGATGTCGTTTTTCGTGATCGGCATTCCGATTGTCATCGGGGGTATCGTGGGATTGTTTCTGGTGCGCAAATGGGAGCGGAAGCTTCAGCAGGCCGTGGATGATGGTTCGGTGCTGCGGGAATTCGAATTTCAGTCCCGTGTCGCCAGGGGGCTTTGACCGGATACGGCGGGGTGGTCGGCGGCAGTCCGTAACACGAAAATGCACGGCAAGAACGATATCGTTTGTACATTCTCCCTGGTCTCTCATGAAGACCGGGAGAATGTCGGCATCGTACGTCTATCTTGAGCAAGTTATCTTGCGAAGGATGGACGGCAGGCGTAGCCTGAGATGCCACGCCGGGAAGGGGGAACGTAGGGGCCAGCAGCCTCGGTCATGACCGAGGCGCGCCGCCCTGGAGTTTCACCTTCACGGCGGAGGATGCTGGGCATTGAGGGCGTCGACATGTCTGATGGGATAGATCGCGAGCATGTGTTCGATATCGTAAGACGGGCGCGTGCGGTTCTCCGCGATTTGCCGGAAAGGGGGGGTCAGCGAGGCCACGAAGCAGCAGTACGGTAACGACTTCAAATTGCTGCTGGAGAGGGGGAACGGTCAGTTCCATCCAGAGGAAGGAACGCAGAGCAAGCGCACGTTCTACCGCCGACGCGCGGCGGCGACGTTCTGTTGCCAAAGCCTTTTAGGGTGGGGACTTGCAGAGCAAGACAAGGCTCAGAAGGCCGGAGATTGGGGTAAGGTCGGGCAGCTTGTTAGCAGCCTTGAGTTCGCCCTCTCTATCCTCGAACGGTACCCTCCTCAGAAGACAGCCGGCGATGCCCTGAAGGCCGGAACGGTTTGCCCGATCGAAGATCCCAAGCCCCGGCGTTCGAAGCGCCAGGGGCTGGCGCATCTTCCCGCCGACTGGCGGCAACGGATGTGGGAGATCATTCCGTCGGGCTCAAAGTATCGGGCGGCGATCGCGGTATTGCAGTTGGCCGGAGCCCGACCGAGCGAGTTGGAAGGGGGGCGTTGACGTCTCTGCCGAATACGACGGTTCCCTGCGCGTAGCGATCCACGGCACGAAGCGCGGTATCGATAGCCGTCATGGGCGGGAAACCCGCGTCATAACCATTGCCAACGACACTCCGACCGCGATGTGGCTGTGGGGGACGTGCATGGAGCGGGATGGGTTGATGGCCGTTCGGATCGTCAGCCCGAGGCGGCTGGCGGACGAGGTGACGCGCCTGGGGCGTCGGCTATGGCCGAGGAAGAAGGATACGGTGTCGCCCTACAGCTATCGCCATGCCTTCGCGGCGGATGTGAAAACGCAGTTCCCGGACGACTGGGATACGATCGCCGCCGCGCTCGGTCACTCGGTGCCGGAGACCCAGCGGCTTTACGGTCGGGCGCAGCAGTCGCGCGGGGGCGGGGCGCGGTTTCTGGCAATCTCCGCGACGCCCTCGCCGAAGGGGTGGCGAGAAAAGAAGATGTATCCCGGAGCGGCGGAGAAGAAGCCGCCCTTGCGCCGAAGCCGCCCTCGTCCCTGACCGGGGTGGTGGGGCAAGGAGCCCCACCGCAGGGCCGACAAGGCCCGGGAGCGGAGGCGAAGCCTCCCCTTGCTGAGCAAGGTTTGTTACGCAAACGGTTCGCGCTTTTTTCCGTGGATGGCGCCCCTCGGTCCCCTGGGCGTGGCGCTGCGCGCCACCGCGCCGCCTCCGGGGCGGACGGCCGCTCGCCCACGGGCCCCTGCTCGGGGCGCGCCAAGCTTCCGAACGGTCGGGACCGGTTTAGCGAATGGTTTACGCCGGTTCCCGAGGCTCTGGACCTCGCTCGTCCATCAGGTAATCGAGCGCGGCCTGTTCGGCGTTGTCATAGGGTTCCTTCAACGCGGCGATGAACTCCTCCGGCAATTCCTCGATGGAGATCACCTGTCGTTCGCTTTGCCGTTTGGGTGGCTTGGTTATGTGCTCGGGCATGTCCTTCATTCCTTACGCGCGAGACCTACCGGTCTCAGTTTTTCGGCTTGCCGAGATTGGCGAGGTATTGGTCGTAGATCTCGTTGGCGTCGATGACGCCCACGCCGATGAACTCCAGTTCGCGCAGAATCGCCGTGGCCGCCGCGCCGCGAGGCGCGTTCTGCCCATACCACCACTTCTTGACGGCGGGAGTGCCGGTCTGAAGTTCCCGCGCGAGAAGGCGGATGCGCTCGGCATCCCTTGCCTGAGGGCCAAGGCGTTCTCCGGCGGCGCGGACGGCAACGGAGAAGGCATCGATCTCGGCTTTGCGTTTGGCGGAAACGGGTTTCACGCAGGTCTCCTTGGGACGGTGAGGCGCGCTTGAAATAGGATAATATTTATCCCATCATTGGATAGCCAAAACCGAGGTTCCTGACCATGAAAAAATTCGATCCTTCCGCGCATCCGTATCTGCGCCTCGTCTGCTCAAGGCCGGAACCCAATCCGCTTCGAACCAATCCGACGGTCATCATGGCGGTGCCGGAGCCGGAGCCGCCAATCTCGGGAGAGTGGCGCTATGGGACCCTCGATGACTTCTGCGATGATATTCTCCGCGTGGTCAAAGAAGCCGTGGATGCTATGCCGGAGGGGTAGGGCATGCCGAACGCCGAGGACGTCAACAACCGGGTAAAGCTGTTTTTCCATCGCCTCATCGCACGGCGAATTGGACAGGATCCGTCGTTGCTCGATGTGGCGCGGCGCACGCTTGCGCGGCAGCGCGACCGGGCGGATTTGGATTGCTACGATGAATGGGATCGGTTGTTGCGGCTGGATGTCGCTACCCTGCGGCAGGTCATTATTCGGCGGGACGAACGGATGACGCGCCTGCGGTCGAGTTCGCCGTTCGCCAGCGTGATCGACGTGCGCGACCCGGGGTTGCGGCGGCGGATTTGGCGAGCGTCTCGCCGTGCCCTGGAAAAGAGGGGTCGCCGTGCGCATCGGCTGCATGAGTGACCTGCATCTGGAATTTGAAGAACGTGGCACGGATCACCCGACTGGCGCGTGGTTCGCGCTACAGAAGGCGCGGCGTGCTCTGGTGACCGAGGGGCATCCTTCCCTCGGTCCGTTGCTCACGGGCTTGCATGGCGAAATCGATCTCATGGTGATCGCTGGCGACACCAACACGTCCAAGGGGCGGTGGAAAGGGATGTCGAGTGTCGGCTATGCCGATCAGGTGGCTCGATACCTCGATGTCCCCGTCGTGATTATCGCCGGAAACCACGAGGCATATGGTGGCGACCTGGACGAGGAAATCCAGGAACTCCGAAAAGAAGCCGCTGAAACGGAAGGCTGCGTGACTTTCCTGGAGCGGGAAGGGGCTGTTTTCGACCTTGCCAGTGGGCGCTTGCACGTCCTCGGCTGTACGCTTTGGAGCGACTTCGCGTTGTTCGGAAATACCGAGATTGCGACGAAGGCGGCGGTCGAGGGCATGAACGATTTTCAGGGAGTGCGGTATCGCGGTGCGGTTTTCACGCCAACCGATGCGCGCGAGATTCACCAACAAAGCAAAACATGGCTGGGGGAGAGCATTGCGACCATCCGCGCGGCGGAATCGGAGGCGTCGATTCTGGTCGTGACGCACCATGCCCCCAGTATCCAAAGCATCTCGGCGGATAGTTTGGATGATCCTCTCGTGCCCGCCTATGCCAGTAATCTCGAAGCCGAAATTGCTACGTGGCGTCCCTCAGCTTGGATGCACGGGCACTTGCATGGGCAATCCACCTACGACGTCTCCGGAATTCCCATCCGTTCCGCCGCCAGGGGATATGTCGGCCATGATGCCGGGGCCGAGAGCTTCAGGCCTCAAGTGGTGGAAATCGGTCGATAGGGGGAGGTATGGAAGGAAAAAGCGGTATCAGGTCCGGTCTGGATAACCTCGTCCTCGGCACGGTCAATGCCCCGTGGAAACGCAGCATCGATGCGGATGCCTTGACGCGTGCCATCATCAATAACGAAACCGATGAATGGCTGTGCCATCTGGCGACGTTCTTCAGTGAGGTCAGGCATGGCCTTATTTGGGAATTTGCCGAAGTGCACGATATTTCTGACGCCAAGCTCCTGGCTTGCCACGAAGCCGTAAAGGCCAAAACCGGGGAAAGTATGACGCGTGACTGAAAAGGGGCCGGAAGCGGAATGGCGGGTTTCGGTCGGCATTGCGTGAAGCATGCCGTCTCCGTGACGTGCCCCCGCTAAATCGGACCTAAAACATCTGGAATTTTCCAGTTATGATCCCCTGGCCGGGAGAAGGAGAATCCGATGAAGACGTCGAAGTTCAGCGAGGCCCAGATCGCGTTCATTCTGAAGCAAGCGGAAGACGGCATCCCGATCACGGAGGTTTGCCGCAAGGCCGGTATCGCCGAGGCGACCTTTTACAACTGGCGCAAACGCTACGCGGGGTTGATGCCCACCGAGGTCAAGCGCTTGCGGCAGCTTGAGGAGGAGAACGCCAAACTCAAGCGGATCGTGGCGGACCTCAGCCTGGACAAGGCGATGCTCCAGGACGTTCTCGCAAAAAAGCTCTGAGGCCTGCCCGCAAACGTCGGCTTGTCGATGAGGTGCGAGAGACCTGGCAGGTATCGGTCCGCAAGGCCTGTTCTGCTCTGCAGGTCGATCGCTCCCTCTACACTTACAAGCCCAAGCATCGCGAGCAGGCCGATCTCAAGCTGCGAATCCGACAGATCTGCGAGACGCGGGTCCGCTACGGCTACCGGCGCGTCCATGTTCTTCTCTGCCGGGAGGGTTGGAAGGTGAACGCGAAGAAGGTCTATCGGCTTTACACGGAGATGGGGCTGCAACTGCGGAACAAGACGCCGAAGCGGCGGGTCAAGGCGCGGCTCCGTGACGACGGACGAGCGCCACCAGGACCAATCAGGTTTGGGCGATGGACTTTGTCCAGGACCAGCTCGCCACGGGCCGCAAGATCCGTATCCTGACGATCGTGGATACCTTTTCGCGGTTCTCCCCGGCGGTCGATCCCCGATTCAGCTACCGAGGCGAAGACGTGGTGCAAACGCTTGAACGTATCTGCGCGAAGGTCGGCTATCCCCAATCGATCCGTGTCGACCAGGGGTCTGAGTTCGTGTCCCGCGACCTCGACCTGTGGGCTTATCAGAAGGATGTCGTCCTCGACTTCTCCCGCCCGGGCAAGCCGACGGACAACGCCTTTATCGAATCGTTCAATGGCAAGTTCCGAGCGGAATGCCTGAACACCCACTGGTTCATGAGCCTTGACGACGCCCGGCTGAAAATGGCGGAATGGCTCCAGGACTACAACGAAGTTCGTCCGCACAGCGCCATCGGCAACAAGCCCCCGATATCGCTGCTCACCTGCTCAGACGCATCCGGCCCGTTCTGAGCAGAAATACCCCGGAAAAGCCCGGATGCCCGGTCCAAATTCGGGGTGCACGTCATCCGCCTTCGATCTTTCGTCAATTTCGCCCCTTGTTTGGGGGGCATACAGGTTGCATCCGATTTGAGATACTGCCTCTTGTTCAGAGGGAGGGAGAGCCGATTCATTTAAGGCAGAAGAGGCCATGAAAATGAATGCGTGTCTCGACGGTTTTTTGTCCCGTCTCGATGCGGTGAGTTCGGCGCACCGCACTTGGGAAGAATTGCTCGCCTTCCAGAAATCCCTGGGCTTCGACCTGATGATGTACGGCTACGCCTGCGGCGATCCGGCGGCATCGGAAACCGGGGTGAAGACCCTGTCCAACTTCCCCACCAGTTACCAGAGCCGTTACAGCCGGGAGCGGTACTACCTCCATGACCCCGTGGTGCATCATTGCATCGCGCATCTGACGCCGGTGCGGGTCGGCCGCGACGCCATCCGCCTCCGGCCGGATAAGGAGGGGGGAACTCTATCGCCGATTCAGCGCCGCATCGTCGAAGAGGCCGGAGACTGCGGCATGCGCAGCGGCATTGCCCTGCCGCTGCGGTCCGTGGGGAGCCATCCGATGGCGGGCATGTCGCTGTCCAACGCCATGGCCCCGGACGAGTTCGAACGGTTCCTGGCGGACTGGGGCGCCGTGGCGCAGTTGGCGGCGCTGCATGCCCATACCCGCATGCAGATGCAGCTTCAACCGCGCACGGAGGACCGGCACGCCGCCGATCTGAGCATGCGGGAGCGCGATTGCCTGGCCTGGGCCTCGCGCGGTCTGTCCAGCAAGGAGGCGGCGACGCGGATGAACCTGTCGCACCGCACGGTGGAGTTTCACATCGCCAACGCCATGACCAAATTGAATGCCTCCTCCCGCATTCAAGCGGTGGCCCGCGCCATGGCGCTCGGTCTGGTGACGCCGTGAGCGCGGCGATTTCCGTTCTGATCGTCGAGGACAAGGCGGAATTCCGCGAGGATTTCGCGCGCATGGTGGAGGCCGCCGAGGATCTGAGCCTGACCGGAACCGCCGAGACGCTGGCCGGAGGGCTGGCGCTGCTCGACGGCCCGCCGACGGATGTGCTTCTGGTCGACCTGGGGCTGCCCGACGGCAGCGGCCTCGACCTTATCCGCGAAGTCGCCCGCCGTCCGCCCTGGCGCGAAAGCTGCGAAGTCATGGTGGTGTCGGTGTTCGCCGACGAGGCGCATGTGATGGCGGCGATCGAGGCGGGGGCGTCCGGCTACCTGCTCAAGGACAGTTCGCCCGCCAGTTTCACTCAGCAAATCCGCGAACTGCACGCCGGGGGCAGCCCGGTCAGCCCGGTCATCGCGCGCAAGCTGCTGGCCCGCCTGGGCGTTCCGCCTCAAGAGAAAACCGGAAGCCTAGCGCAGGAAGAGACCGTCGCCCTGGCGGAAAGCGAGCGGGCGGTGCTGCAATACGCCTCGCGCGGATACAGCTACGACGAAGTCGCCAAAATGATGGGCGTGACCCGCCATACCGTGCAATCCTACGTCAAACGCAGTTACCTGAAGCTTCAGGTCCATTCGAAGACGGAAGCCCTTTATGAAGCGCGCCGGTTGGGGCTGGTCAGGGATTGAGTCGCCGGGCGATCGCGCCTTGCGGCTTGCCGTGCTGTTCGTCGATCTGCCGCTGCTGCTGACCTTCGCGCTGTTCTGGTGGCGCGCGCTCGACACCGCCGCGCCCGCGCCGGTTGCCACCGTCGCGCGCTGGATCGAGCCGCTTGCCGACGTGCGGTTCGACACCGCCGGTTTCGCCGCCCTGGCCCGGCGGGGGCCGGACCTCTCCGCCGTCCGGTGGACCCCCGCAACGCTGCCGGATGCCATGCCGAGCGCCCTGATCTCCGGCGACGGCGCGGCGGCGGCGCGGGTGTGGGTGCGCGCGCTCTACACGCCGCCGTCCGACCGTCCCGCTTCCGCGCCGTTGGCGATCCATGCCACGCGCGTCATGGGGGGCGCCTGGAGCGTGTGGCTCGACGGGCGTCTCGTCGCGGCCAATCTCGAAGACTGGCGCATGCAATGGAACGAGCCGCTTTATCTCAAGCTGCCTCTGGGCAGCATCGCGCCGGGACGGACCGTGGCGATCGACATCGCCGTGCCCTTCAAAGCCGGTGAGGGCTACGCCTTCGGTTCGCTGTTCGTCGGCGACGCCGCCGCGCTTGGCCGTCTGGCCGAAACGCGGCGGTTTTGGCAGTGCGTCCTGCCCCAGGCCTCCGTCCTCGTCACCCTGCTGCTCGGCCTCATCGCGCTGCAATACGGGCTGGGCGACCGCGATGACCGCACCTATCTGCGGCTGGCGTTCGCCGCCATCGTGTGGGGGCTCGGCAACGTCATGTATCTCGGCGATTTTCTCGACGACGACGCCTCGCTGTGGCTCGCCACCCTGGTCAATGCCGCCACCAGTTGGCTGGTGCCCGCGATCACCCTGTTCGTCACGCCGTTCGACCGCGAACGCTGGCCCCGTCTCGAGGTCGGCACCGTCGTCTACGCGGCGGCGGCCACCGTGCTGACCCTGCCGGTGTGGCCGTGGGCGTCCGGTGCGGCCGCTCTTCAGTATTACGCCAATGCCCTGCTGGGCGTGGCGATTCTCGGCCTGTTCACCTGGCGCGCCTTCAGCGGGGGCGGGCGCGATGCCCGGATCATCATGGCCGCGGTGTCGGTTTTGCCGCTGATGGCCCTGCGCACCGCCTATTGCATCACCACCCAGCACGACCCCGACGCCATCGACCTCTACCCCTATTCCGCCTTCGTCGTCTTCGGGGCGTTTCTGTACGTCATGCAGCGGCGCTATCTGATCACCCGGCAGGCGCTGGAGGATTCCAACATCACCCTCGACCGCCGCCTGCGCCAGCGCGAGACGGAGCTGGCCGAGCAGCACCGCAGGCTGATGTCGATCGAACAGGACCGCATCGTGCAGGAGGAACGCCAGCGCATCATGCGCGACATGCACGACGGCATCGGCACGGCGCTGATGTCGTCGCTGGCCCTGGCCGAGCGCGGCGCCTTGAGCCCGGAGCGTACCGCCGCGCTACTGCGCGATGCGCTGGACGAGTTGAAGATGGTCATCGACTCGCTGGAACCCATCGGCGAAGACGTGGCCACTCTGCTGGCCAGCCTGCGCTACCGCTTCGGCCCGAGGATCGAGGAAGCGGGGATTAGGATCGTCTGGGAGATGGGCGATCTGCCGCCGCTGCCCTGGCTCGACCCCTCGCGGGCGTTGCAGGTGCTGCGCATCGTGCAGGAGGCGTTGACCAACGTCGTCAAGCATGCCTCCGCCCGCAGCATCGCCATCGGCGCGCTGCCGGACGCCGACGCGACCGGACGAGCGACGGTTCTCGTCACCATCGCCGACGACGGCGCCGGTTTCGACCTCGTCCATGCCCGCAAAGGCCGGGGCCTGAACAACCTGCGCCAACGCGCCGCCGAACTGGGGGCAAGCCTCGACATCCGCTCAGCGCCAGGGCGGGGGACCGTCGTCTCCCTGCGCCTGCCGGTCGGCGGATAACGACAGCTCGAACGCAGGGGAACGGCATAGCCGTACTCGATGAGATTAAAGCCCAAAGATGTCCGGAAGGAGGTGGTCTCGCGCCAACATTTCCGAACCCATGGAGCAGCGCCCAGGCGAAGAAGAAAATATTCCAGACACGCATCTGTTGTGTTCGGATAGTCTATTATCAATATCATTAAAGAATCTTAGTGGAATTAGTAATTCTACGAGTTGTTTCTGATTTAGTCCACCCGCATCATTCCGTCTTGTTCAGCCACAGTGCTGCCGCCTTCAAGCGACGATGGGGTTCGTCTCTTGCTGCGCCAGTAAGCAGCCGGGTACGGTCAAGGCCTAGCCGATGGAATATGCGTAAGATGGAAAAAGACCATCTGGTTTGGTGGAACATCCCCACCACGGGCCAGCCAACGTGGCCACCCCGGCGGAATGCACTGGGCCATTCGCTGAGAAGCAGTCTCTCCGGTTTGCTGTTCGCCCTGGCAAGCGGGGGGTTGGCGTGTGAGGCTTCCGCGCAGTCGCCGTCGCAGATCACGCCGCGTTCATTCGCTCCGCCGTCGTCGGCCCAGGGGGGCGAGATCGTCATTCCGGAGGCGACGGGACCGGAGGCACCGGCGGGAGCGGAGCGGTTGTTCGTGGACATCGCCGGGGTCGATGTCGAGGGTGGTTTTCCGGCCCTGCGCGAGCAGGAGCAGGCCGTCATCGGCGAGATTGCCGGCAAACGGGTTTCGGCGGCGGATCTGTTCGCCGCCGCGCGCAAACTCGAACAAGCCTATATCGTCGCGGGCTACGGCCTGGTCCGGGTCATACTGCCGGCGCAGCGCCTGAAGGACGGCGCAACGGTGCGTCTCGTCGTGATCGACGGCATCGTGGAGAGGATCAATACGTCCGCTTTGCCGGACGCCATCCGCCGGCGCGTCGCCGATGTGCTGGCACCACTTGCCGGCCGGCACGGCCTGACCATGGCCGAGATCGAACGGGCCCTGTTGTTGGCGGGGGATACGCCCGGCACGGCCCTGCGTTCGACCCTGATGCCGGGATCGCAACCCGGCACCGCCGTGCTAGTGATCGAGGCCCGCTATGCCCTGGTCACCGGTTTTCTTGCCACCGACAACACGCTGGCCAGGGACCTGGGCACCTACACCACCAGCTTCGGCCTCGATGCCAATTCGCCCACCGGCCACGGCGAGCAGATCTATCTGCGGACCGCCGGGTGGCCGGGGGGCCGCCAATTCGTTCACCGGCGAACCGCGCAACCGGACGCTGGCGGCAGGCGTGATCGTGCCCTTGGGGACCGACGGGTTGACCGCCAACCTGGAAGCGACCGATGCCCGCACCACCCCGGTCACATCGTCCAGCGGCCTGGGGACCGCATCGGTCTTCTCCAGGATTTCGGCACGGCTGAACTATCCGCTGGTGCGTACCCGCGAGGTGACCGTCCATTTGCAAGGTGCGTTCGATTCCGAGCAGGAACAGGTCAAGATCATCACGCCGCTGACCACGGACCTTTCCCTCGACCGCCTGCGCGTCCTGCGCGGTGGCGGCGCCGTCACCTGGTTCGCTCCCGACGGCGGCGTGGTCACGACGCGGCTGACCGGCTCGTTCGGGATCGGCGGGCGCAAGGCGCCGAGCGACGATTCCGCCGCTACGCCCTTATCCCGGCAGGGTGCCGACCCGGTGTTTCAGAAGCTCGACATGACGCTCGAGTACGCCCAGCCGGTGGCCCCGCACCTGGCGCTCGACTTGGCGGTACGGGCACAGAACAGCTTTAACCAGGCGATGGTGAACGCCGAGCAGATCAGCCTGGCCAATACCATCGGTCTGTCGCCGGTCGATGCCGGGCAGGTCCAGGGCGACAGCGGCTTCGTGCTACGTGATGAGGTGCAGTTCCCGTATCCCACCAGTTTTGCCTTGCCATGTATCGAGCCATGCGGCGGCGGGGACGACGCCGTGGCGGTGCTGACGCCCTATCTGTTCGGCGCTTACGGCATCGCCTCACTGGAGTCTCCGACCGCGCTGGAGACGGCCGTCACCCACGGCGCCGCCTACGGGTTCGGCCTGCGTCTGGGCACCGCGCCCAAGGCCAGCTTCAGCGCGTTGAATGCCAGTCTGGAGTATGGCCGCTACCGGCTCGACGACGGGTTGGGACACGGTCAGCGCCTGACCTTCGCCCTTTCCGTACAGTTCTGAGGCAGATGCCATGACCAACCCGCGCCATCGCTTCTCACCCCGCCGCACCTCGCGTCTGGTGGCGCTGTTGGCGGCGGCCGCGTTGTCCGGTGTGCCGCAGGCTCTGGCGGAGAACCTGCCAACCGGCGGTTCCGTCGCCGCCGGCAGCGCCAGCATCGGCACCGCAACCGATAATTCGTTGACCATCACCCAATCCTCGTCCTCGGCAGTGATCAATTGGCAAAGCTTTTCGGTCGGTTCGGGCTACAGCGTCAATTTCATCCAGCCGTCGAGCAGTGCGGCGATTCTCAACCGCGTCACCGGCTCCACGCCCTCCACCATCGCCGGCACCATCACCGCCAACGGCCAGGTCTATCTGATCAATCCCAACGGGATCGCCATCACCTCGACCGGGGTCGTCGATGCCGCCGGCTTCGTCGCCTCGACGCTGGACATCGGCGACGATGATTTCATGGCCGGCAAGCGGACCTTCACCGGCACCGGCTCCTCGGCCGCCGTGACCAACGCCGGCACCATCACCATCGGCCGTGGCGGCTATGCGGCGCTGCTGGGCGGTTCGGTCGACAACGCCGGCACCATCACCGTGCCCCTGGGCAAGGTTGGGCTGGGTTCGGGCGAACAGGCGACGCTGGACCTGTCGGGCGACGGATTCCTGCAGGTGGCGATCCCCACCGCGGCCGCGGGCAATGGGGCCCTGGTCGCCAATTCCGGCACGATTTCCGCCGCTGGCGGCGTGGTGCAGCTTTCGGCGGCGGCGGCCAGGGAGACGGCGCGCCAGGCCATCAACATGTCCGGCACCATCGAGGCCAAGACGGTCGACGGCACCAGCGGCGACGTCGTCCTGGCCGGATCGGACGGTACGGTCGAAGTTTCCGGCAAGATCGACACCACCGGCAGCGATGGCACGGGCGGGGCGATCACCGTCACCGGGCGGGATATCACGCTCACCGGCGCCACCCTCGACGCCTCGGGCGCCAGCGGCGGCGGAACCGTCAAGATCGGCGGCGACCGCCAGGGCACGGGTACGCTCCAGCATGCCGACACGGTGACGGTCGATGCCCAAAGCACCATCAAGGCCGACGCCACGCAATCCGGCGACGGTGGCGATATCGTGGTCTGGTCGGACGAGCTGACCACCTTCGCCGGCACCATCTCGGCCAAGGGCGGAGCCACCTCCGGCGACGGCGGTCAGGCGGAGGTGTCGGGCAAGAAGAAGCTTTCCTATACCGGCTTCACCGACCTGTCGGCGGCGCACGGAAGCTTCGGCACCCTGCTGCTCGACCCCTACAACGTCACCATCTCGGACGGGGCCGATACCTTCGGCTTCACCGCCGGCGGCGACGATTCGGTGATCAACGCGACGACCCTGCTGACCGCGCTGGGCAGCGCCAACGTCGTCATCTCGACCGGGGCGGGCGGCTCGCAGAGCGGCGACATCACCGTTACCGCGGCGCTGTCGTGGAGCAGCGGTTCGACGTTGACGCTGGACGCCGCCAATTCCATCGCCATCGATGCCGCCATCACCATCGCCGGCAGCGGCGGGCTGGTCCTGACCTATGGCGGGGATCTGACCTTCGGCAACGGCGCCGGCGTCAGCTACACCAACGCCGACGGTTCCGCCGCGACGTCGAGTCAGGGCGGGGCCCTGACCATCAACGGCGTCGGCTACACGCTGCTCTATTCCATGTCCGACATCGACGCCATCGATTCCACCGGCCTGTCGGGCGCATACGCGCTGGCGACCAGCCTCGACGCCACGGGCACCACCTACACCGACGCCCTGGTGGCCGGGGGGACGGCAGCACGTCCTTCACCGGCACCTTCGAGGGTCTGGGGAACACCATCACCGGTCTGACCATCAACAAAACCAGCGACAGTTACGCCGGCCTGTTCGGCCTTATCGGGTCGGGCGGGGTGGTGCGCGACATCGGCCTGGCCGGCGGTTCGGTCAGCGGCATCGGCTATAACGTCGGCGGCTTGGCCGGGGAGAACGACGGCACGATCATCGGCGCCTGGTCCAGCACCACAATCACCGCAACCAGCGCCAACGCCGTCGGCGGCCTGGTCGGCGACAACGAGGGGACCATCACCGGCTCCTACGCCACCGGTTCCGTCAGCGGCGACACCTATGTCGGCGGTCTCGCCGGATACAACGCCGGTACGATCGCCAACGCCTATGCCATCGGCGCCGTCAAGGGAGTCTACTATGTCGGAGGTCTCGTCGGGTACAACTACAGCGCCAAAGTCATCAGCGATGTTTTCGCCACCGGCGCCGTTATCGGGACGAGATATGTCGGCGGTCTGGTCGGCGAGAACGACGGCACGATCAGCAGAGCCTATGCCATCGGTGCGGTCAGCGGCACCGGCTCATACTTCGGCGGTCTCGTCGGATACAACTACTCATCCGGCACCGTCTCCAATTCCTATTGGGACACCGAAACCACCGGGAGGAGCAGCAGTTCCGGCGGCGGCACCGCCCTGACCACGGCGCAACTGCAGGACGGCAGTTCGGCTTCGGGTCTCGGTAGCGCCTTCACGCTGACATCGGGCCTCTATCCCTATCTGACCAGCTTCTTCCCCGACGGCGTGCAGGCGATTTCCGGGACCGCCTACAAGGACGCCGGGACCACGGTCGCCGCATCCGGGTCCAGCGGTGCGGTGACGGTGACCGCCATCGCGGGAGGGACGACGTTCGGCACGGCGACGACGGGTGCCAACGGCTATTACTACATTTTCGCGGCGGCGGGGACCTTCTCCAGCGGCGACAGCCTGCTCGCCTACACCACCGCCAACGCGACGACCGGCGCGGCCAACGCGACGACGCTCGGCACGGCCACGTCGGCCGCGCTTTACTCCGGCTTCGACCTTTACGGCGGCATGCTGGCCGTGATGACGGACGCGGCGACGCTGTCCTCCGCGCCGGACCTGTCGAGCCTGAAGGCAAGCGCCCTCGCCGCCGCCGGTTCCGATACCGCGGCCGCAACCGCGATCAACGCCACCAGTGGCCAGGGGATCATCTCTAGCGTCGACTTCACCATCGATCAGACGCTCGACGTGACGGGAACGTTGCTGATCGCCACCGCCGCCGGCAAGGCGCTGACCATCGCCGAGGACGTGGATATAGAAACCGGGGCCTCTCTCACCCTGTCGTCGGGCGGCCTGCTGTCCATCGACGCTCCCGTCACCGTGCGGGGGGCCGGCGCGGTGGCGCTGGCCTATGATACGAGCGACGCCGCCAACCTCACCTTCGCCAGCGGCGGCAGCCTGACCTACGCCAACGCCGACGGTTCCACCACGACATCGAGCCAGGGCGGCACGTTGAGCATCAACGGCGACGCCTATACCCTGCTCTATTCCATGGCCGAGCTTGCCAGCCTCCCCACCTCCACCATCGCCTCGCTGGGGATTGAGGGCTATCAGGGCAATTACGCGCTGGCGGTGAGCCTCGACGCCTCGGGAGTGACCTATGCCGACGCCTTGATCGGGGCAGGCACCACGCTGTACGGCGACGGCGACTACCATCCGTTCGTCGGCATCTTCGAAGGCCTGGGGCATACCATCACCGGCCTGACCATCGTCAAGAGCGGCGACTATGCCGGCCTGTTCGGCGCGAACGGCGGCGGGACGATACGCGACATCGGTCTGATCAACGCTTCCGTCAGCGGAGAGGACTATGTGGGCAGTCTGGCCGGATTCAATTCCGGCACCATCGTCAACGCCTATGCCACCGGCACGGTCAGCACCAGCAGCAGCAGCTCCTGGGATGTCGGCGGCCTTGTCGGAGTGAATTACGAGGGTGGCATCATCGTCAGCAGCTACGCCGCCAGCACCGTCAGCGGAAGTTGGTATGTCGGCGGCCTGGTCGGAGCAAACTATGGAGGCACGATCACCGATTCCTACGCCACCGGCGACGTCAGCGGCAGCACGAATGTCGGCGGTCTCGCCGGAATAAACCTCGACGGAACATTCGTTGACGCCACGATCACCGATGCCTATGCCACCGGCGCGGTCAACGGAACCGACTCCGTCGGCGGTCTCGTCGGGTGGAACGCAGCCAGCGGCAAGATCACGAACGGGTATTGGGATACCGAGACCAGCGGACAAAGCAGCGGTATCGGCACCGATTCCAACGGCCAATCCGTTACCGCCCTGACCACGGCGGAGTTTCAGGATGGCGCGTCGGCCACGGGGCTGGGCAGCGCTTTCACGCTGACCTCCGGCCTATTCCCGTATCTGACCGGCCTGTTCCCCAACGGAGTCCAGGCGGTTTCCGGCTACGCCTACACGGACACCGGCTCGACGCCGCTGATTTCCGGCTCCAACGGCGCCGGGGTGGTGACCGTGGTGCTCGACGGCGTGACGGTCATTACCGCCACCACAGGGGCCAATGGCTATTACTATGCCTTTTTCGCCAGTGGCGGCATCGACACCACCAGCGGCAGCAGTGTGCTGGCCTACACCACAGCCAACGCCAGCACCGGCGCCACCAATGCTTCCACCTCAAAGGCCAAGGCGACGGGATCCTTGACCGATTTCAACATCTATTCGAAGTCGGCGACGGGATCGGGGACGGTGAATTCTCAGGGCTTCGCCGATGTGGCGGCCCTGGCTTCCACCTTCATCCGGATCTGGCCCATCAACACCCCCGAAGTTGCCCTGCCTGCGCCGTCGGGCACCCTGAGCATGAACTTCAGCGATAACGGGTCGGAGGCTTTCTCCTCTCTCCGGTTCGATGGCGCGGTCGTCTGCCGTGGCGATGGGAACTGCGGATACAATATCCCCGCGGCAAAAGACTGAACGCAACTCTCGCCCCCCCAAATGAGGTTCAGGAGCACCGAAATGAAACAACGTCAAACGCTCTTCTATCACATCGCCGGGTTCGGCCTTCTGGGACTCGCCTTGCTCGGCAGTGATGCCACGGCGCAGACGGCGGTGCCGAAAGCCGGCAATGTCCCGGTTTCCTCGGAACCCGGGACGACGATCGCCAGCTATGGCGACTGGGTGCTGCGGTGCCAGCGGGTAGGCGCACAGGGCAAGACGACGCGCGTCTGCGAAGTCGCCGAGATGATTCAGGTCCAGGGACAAAACACTCCCATCGCGCAGGTGGCGATTGGCCGCATGGCCCGTGGCGAGCCGTTGCGCCTCACCGCCGCCGTGCCCCCCGGCGGTGACTTTTCCCAGCGCCGTACGGATCGTCGCCGAGAAGGAGGGGAGGGTTCTCGATCTCGAATGGCGCCGCTGTCTGCCCGGAGGCTGCTTCGCCGATACCCCGATCAAGGACGAGCCGCTGAAACGCTGGCGTGGCCTGAGCGAACCCGGACGGCTGACCTTCAAGGACGCGAGTGGGCGCGAGGTTTCGCTTCCGCTGTCGTTCCGTGGCTTGGCCCAAGCCTTGGATGCACTGGCCAAGGAAGAACATTGAGGCCCCTGGCTCCTTCACGCAGGCTCATCGGGCGTGCTTGTTGGCCGACCTCACGAAAACTCTGACCGAGCGCATCCACCTGCCGATGTCGTGAGGCGATCAGCGGTCGTTGCTGGGGATCGCGTAAGCCTCTTCTGCCTCTTAGAGCCTTCCGCACCCTAGCCCGGAAATGCAAAGCGAACCCCGCATCTAGCGAGCGGAGAATGGCGGCTGACCGGCCATGGAACTTTCATCCGGCTGAAAGTAGAACCTTTGCCGAGGTTACGCCGTCGGGCGCGGATCAAGCGAATTGCAGACGGAACTCCTCGGCATAGTGGCCGAGGAGTTCTCTATAGCTTTAAATTTCCGTGCATTCCGCCAGATGCAGCGCATCTTCGATGTCGACGCCAAGATAGCGGACGGTGTTCTCGATTTTGGAGTGGCCAAGGAGGATTTGCACGGCGCGCAGATTGCCAGTCTGCTTGTAGATGATGGAGGCTTTGGTGCGGCGCAGAGAATGCGTTCCGTAATCCTCGGGCCGTAACCCGATGCCGGTCACCCACTCGTCGACAAGACGCGCATACTGCCGGGTGCTGATGTGCTTGGCGTGATTGCACCTACTGGGAAAAACGAAGTCATCGAGTGTTCCACTTCGACGTTCCAGCCATGCGAGAATGCTGGCACGAGCTGGTTCTAGGAGTTCGAACTGAACAGGCCGACCGGTTTTCTGTTGGACGATGATTGCCCGGGATCGGACTTGCCCTCCTCTGACGAGGTCTCCAATTTTCATTTTGACGATGTCACATCCGCGAAGCTTGCTATCAATAGCTAGGTCGAACATCGCACGGTCACGCAGCCTACGCTCCCGTTCCAACCAGAATCGGATCGCCCATACTTGCTGTGGTTTCAGCGCACGTTTGGCACCAATATATCGACCCGCATTCCAAGGACGCCGATTGCGTACCTCCGGATCAAATTCGGAAAGTCCCATAGCCGTTCTCCTCTTGGCAGGTGGAACCTCCGTAGATGGGACGTGTCGTGCTGCTGTCTGCTTTCTCAGGACGATGAGAACTACCTCGTAGCGACTAGCATGGGCGCAGCACCGTCAGTACCGAGCGGTCATTAGGGGGGGGCAAGCCAATCCTATCTCGGTGCCCACTAAACGGTAGCAGCTCAGTCCTCAACCCTGCGGCCAAAGAGAAGCTCGGCCATTATATGCGATCAGCTTTTGGCTTGGAAACGGCCGACCGTCGTGAACTGACGCGTGGCCGAACATCGACGAAAATTTCGGTAACTCTGTGGGGGCCGTGATTCCCTGGATCGAGCAACGCCTCCTCGAATTTATCCAGGCGGGCATCGTGGATGACCAGATACCCAAGGTACGTCTGCATGTTTTCCAAATAATGCAGAATCTGCTCTTCGCCCCCGGCTGCGTAGGCGCTCGAATAGCCGAAACCGCACATTTTTAGCTCAATCACCGCAGACAATCCGCCTGCTAACCGCAAATAGAGGTCGAGCCGCCCAGCCCCGACGCTAAGTTCCTCGAAAACGGATATCCTGTCCTGTAACCGGCCTTTCAGGAACGTATGGAGCAAGTTTTGCGCATGCCGCTCAGGATTGGCGACCCATTCGTAGTCCCTCGCCCCCTTGCTCCAAAAGCCCATGCGCATGTTCGCAGCAATGTACTGCGCGTAGCCAGACAGCGCCTCTGCCAGCTCGTTCGTCGTGACGGGCACCTTCGGATCAACGGCGGGCAGTACCGGCTGCGGAACCGTGCCACCGAGCTTTAGGGCGCGCTCGCGTAAATCGAATGCTGCTCGCCGCGCGTTCTGGTCATCGCTAGCCAATTCGATCGCCTTGGTCAACACAGGCACCGAGGCTGAAACATCACCCGCCTCAAGCAAGGATCGCCCGTAGGCCGTCAGTAAGCCCGGCATCTCGCCAACGAGCGCGATATGTTGTTTGAGGAAAGCTGCTGCTTCACACCAATCCTTGCCTTCCCAAAGAGAATGCAAGAGCGCATCCCGCGCCCATCGGTGGAAGGGGTTCCGTTCAAGGATTTTCCGCACCCAAGGAACCGCCCTGCGAAATTCCTTCGCGTTTATAAGGAGCGTCGCAATCGCCATGAAAGTCGGCTCTTCGATGCCACCCCTCGCCTTCGCGTGCTCAAGCTCCTGGAGTGTGGCCTCCAAAATCTGCAAACGCTTAGCTAAAGGCAGACCGTCGGTTTTGGTCGCCTGAAGGACACGGACCCCGGCGACAACTTCCAGGTCGCCCTCGGCCGTCGCGTCGCGCGCTAACGCTTCGGCATCGTCCGCGTTGAATGCGTCAAAAAGGGCCGTAAGTCGCTCGCCAAAGCGAAAGCGTGGATTTTTGATTTCCTGGCCGAGCTTGTCGGCTTCCGCCTTCAGCGGCGCATATTTCTCAGCTTCGTCAAGGGCCTTGGCTTCAATCACCGTCAGATGGAGGGACGATACGAGCTCGACTTCACCACCGATGAGTCCACGCCGCAGTTCCACCTCTTCAAGCGCATCCTTGAGGGCCTCTCGATGCTTCCCAAGCTGGCCGAGGAATTGGCAGCGCAGGTGAAGCGCCTCAGCGCGCAACTCGCGTCCAAGCAAACCGTTCTTGTCCATAAGCGCAACAATTTCGTCCAGTTGGCTCACCGCGCGTGCCGGCTGCTCATGCCTCAGGCAATCGCTCAAGAATTTCAGGCTGGCTGCGCCCTCTTCCTTATTTCCCGCCTCCAGAAACGCGTCGGCTGAACGCCGGGCAGCCCGTTGCGCTTCCGCATCCCGCGGACCGAGAACCATTGCTATATTTCGCCAGGCCCACCCTCGGTTCCCGGCGTCCAAAATGCCGGGGCGGCTCAACAGATCGCGCCAGATGGTCAGGGCTGTTTCGGACTGGCCGTTTTTTACCGCCGCCCATGCGATCATCATTTGAAGATGGGCACACTGCCTCTCATCCAATTCGCTGTCATGCTCGGCCAACAGCGCTTCGGCCTCCTGACCAGCGATGTCGTGCGCGTTAGACCTTTGAGCCAGGGTAAGCCGGACTCCTCGGACAAGGAAACGATCGGCCTGCGGCAAGCCAGAGGTGTCGATTTGCGACACCACATCCAGGAGTTCCCGGTTTGCAGGAAGGGCAAAGATGCCAGCTTCTTTGGCGGTTCGAATTGCGGAGACCGCTTCGCCCATGTTGCCTTGGGCAAACGCCGTCTTTAGGGCTGCGGTGAGGTCGTTGGCTCCTTTTTGAAATGCCGATGCGATCGAGGCGCGAACTCGTGCCGCCAGTTCATCGTTTGGGCCGACAAAAGAATGAAGTGCCGTCTGTTCTCCGACAAGGGGCCCATGGTTCACATCGAATTCAAAACTGATCTGGTAATCCGCATCGGGCAAAGTTTGAAGATTTCGACCACTCTTTTCCAAGGCGTCGGTGATAACCTGCTCGGCCCATGACAGAAGTTCTCCCTCTGAGTCGGAGCCGGTCCGTGATGCATTGACGGCGCTCTGCGCGATGGCAAGGATTTCCTTCAGCTTGCCTTCATTCTCACCGCTGACGGAGAGGTTCAAATGTCTGCCAACGCCAACCTCGACCGTAATCGTAGCAAGCAACGCGGTCTTATCCTCTGGGCTGACGACGGCAAAGCGTTTCGGTGGGGAAGCCATAACCAAGACCTAATCAGTAGCGACGGCTCACCGCTAGACGAAATTGCCGATGACCTGCTTGAGTTTGGCGGCACATGCCGTCGGGGTTTGGTAACTCAGGGCCGAATGTAGCCCAGTGGTGTTGTGGTCGGTCCGTCAGGCGGCGATTTCGGGTGCTACCACACAACGGTCCGGCATGCGCTACCTACTCTCTGCGCGACGGCTCCGATCCGGTGATGGTCGATGGGTTAAGACAATGTCGCGAGTGATTAGGAGCGAGAAAGCCTCGGCAAATTTTGGGCTATTGCAGCCCGTTTCATCGGTTCGGCTTTTGAGTTAAGGCACGCGAAGGAAAACTCAAGACGATGAGTTTCTAGAGACTTGTGCAGAGCTTTCCATTCGCTCCCCATGCAGAATTTTCCGGCATTTTCTCGGAGGTTTTCTTCAAGGGTCTCTTTTGTTAGGAAAACGTTGGGAGCGTCTAGAGTGTATAGCCAACTCGACACAGCGCCAGCGGCGTCCTTCGGCGGTGGATCGAGGAGATAGATTTTCGCATCAAGTGTAAGTGTGGCCAACGCAGGGAGGCTATCGTTGGCCTGCTCACTGAACGCCATAGATGGAGCCGCAATAAGTGCGGCGGTCGCGAGAAGTCGCCAAGGTTTCATTTTCTGAGGCTCCTGAAACAGGTTTGGAAGGAGGACGCCGTATGGCGACCGTAAGCCTTCTAGGTTGTATTATGGTGCACTACGTGGACTGGCTGTCCATCTTTTTTGCCAAATCCATCGCGCGTAGGTTGGTGTAGCGTTTGAGGGTTTTAAGGTCTTGGTGGCCGGTGACGGCGGCGAGTTCCAGGATGTTCCACCCCTTCTCGGCAAGGCGGCTGGTGGCTTCGTGGCGGAGGTCATAAAGGTGCAGGTGCGGCAGTTGCGCGCGGTTGCGGGCGCGGGTCCAGGCTTGTTTCACCGCCTCTGCCGTGATCGGGAACACCACGCCGTCGAGGCGGCGGGGCAGGGCGCGCAGAGTTCCCACGGCGCGAGTGCTGAGGGGAACGGTGCGGCTGCGACCGTTCTTGGTGTCGGGCAGGAAGGCGGTGCGGTTCGTCAGGTCCACGTTCTCCCAACGAAGTGAGAGGATTTCGCTGCGTCGCATTGCGGTTTCCAGGGCGACGACTACCAGCGGCTTGAGCCAGGGGTTGCGTGCGTCGTCCAGCGCGGCCATCAGCTTCGTTTCATCCTCGGGCGGAAGGCGCACGGTGCGTTCATCCATCACCGTGGGGCGGCGGACGTGGGCCAGCGGGTTTTCGATCAAACCGACGCGGCGGCGCACCGATTCCAGCACCGCATGCAGTAGGTTGATTTCGCGGCAAATGGTTCCGGGTACGACGCATTCCAGGCGGCGGTCGCGGTAGTCTTCGAAGAGGTGTGTGCGGAGGTTGGAGAGGGCATAGCGGCATAGCTCCGGCTCTTCGCGCACGAAGCGGTTCAGCCGGACGGTTTCCACTTCCGCGCCTTTGTGGGCGGGCGCGACGGCGTCGAGATAATGGGCGATCGCATCGCCAAGCGTCGTGCGCTCGGCCAGGGTGCGGTCCACGAATGCGCCTTTGTCCATTTCCGTTTCGAGCGCGCGCGCCCAGACCTTGGCGTCGGCTTCGCGCTCGAAGGTTTTGGATTTCGGCGGAAAGCCATGGCGGCGGACTTTCACCTGCCAGCCGATATGCGCGCCGTCGCGGTTGAAGCGTTTGGTGATGGTGGCCATGGGGGACACTCCGGGGGACAGTGCCTGATGACCAACTGTCCCGCAATTGTCCCGCAAACGCAAGGTGGGGCGGGGATAGCTACCCCCAGAAAAGCAAAAAACCGCAGATTTCTGCGGTTTTCGCGATGGTGGGCGCGACAGGGATTGAACCTGTGACCCCTGCCGTGTGAAGGCAGTGCTCTCCCGCTGAGCTACGCGCCCCCCGTGCGGTGAGGGGCGATGTTTAGCCTTTCCCCCGGCGGCCTGTCAAGGGGCAATCACGGTGGCGGCGGGCAGGTCCATCACCGCGCGCGGCAGGTCGATCAGGGCGTCGATCACCACGTCCGCGCCGAACTCCGTCGCGGGCACCCGCGAATAGCCGTAACTGACCGCGATGGTGCGCATTCCGGCGCGGCGCGCGCCCTCCACGTCGTTGAACGAATCCCCCACCACGATCACCCGTTCGGGGGTCAGACCCAGCTGATCGGCGGCATGCAGGAAGGGTTCGGGGTGCGGCTTCATGTGCGGCGTGCTGTCGCCGCCGACCACCACCCCCAGCACCGGTATCAAGGTGAAGTGGCGCAGAATCGACATGGCGGGGGAAATCGGTTTGTTGGTCACCACCCCCAGGAGGAATCCCATCCCCATCATTCCGGCCAGAACCTCGGGGACGTGGGGAAAGGGGAAGCATCCGGCGGTGGGGTCGGGGTCGTAATGGGCGGAAAAGCGCGCCACCAGAGCATTCAGCGCGGCGTCGCCGGGGGCGGCAGGGCCGGTCGCGGCATAGGCGCGGGCGACCAGAACCTTGATTCCGTCGCCGACCATCAGGCGCACTTCGTTCTCGTCCAGGGGGCGGCGACCGTCCTCTCGCAGGATGGCGTTCAGGCTTTTCGCCAGGGCGGGCAGGCTGTCGATCAGGGTGCCGTCCAGGTCGAACAGGATGGCGGCGTAGCCGTTGGTGCCGAAGGCGGGGGAAGCGGGTTGGGACATCTTGGAATCCTTGATCGCGGAAGGCGTGCAACGCGCCGTAACATGGCGTGATTGGCCGAACAACGTCAACTGTGCTGACATGTGGTGTCGCCGGGGGGAGTATGCTACAGACGTTGCGGCGTTCCGCCCCCCGAAATCTTCCGTTCCGCTAGCGAGAGTTCTCCGATGCCCACCTCTTCCGTTGCCGCCGTCGTCCTGGCCGCCGGGTTGGGAACCCGGATGAAATCCGACCTGCCCAAGGTGATGCACCCGGTCTGCGGCCGCCCGATGCTGGCCCATGTCCTGTCCCTGGTGGAGGGGGTGGAGGCGGCGCGCCGCGTCGTCGTCGTCGGTCCCGGAATGCCCGAGGTCGAGGCTCTGGCCCACGCCACGGGGGCGGAGGTCGCGGTCCAGACCGAGCGCCTGGGCACCGCCCATGCGGTGCTGGCGGCGAGGGAGACTCTGGCCGACTTTTCCGGCGATATCCTGGTGGCGTTCGGCGACACGCCGCTGATCGACGGCGAAACCCTGGAGCGCGCCCTGGCGCTGAAGCATTCGGCGCTGGACCCGGCGGTGGTGGTGCTGGGTTTTTCGGCGGAGGATCCGGGCGCCTACGGACGCCTGATCGTCGATGGCGCGGGCTGCCTGTTGCGTATCGTCGAGGCGAAGGACGCCACCCCCGACGAACTGGCGGTGGATTTGTGCAATTCCGGCGTCATGGTGATCGACGGCGCGGTGGCCTGGCGGCTGTTGTCCGCCATCGGCAACGCCAACGCCAAGGGCGAATACTATCTGACCGACATCGTCGCCCTGGCCCGCGCCGAGGGCCGCGCCTGCGCCGTGGTCGAGGGCGCGGAGGAGGAATTCCTGGGCGTCAACAGCCGCGCCGATCTGGCGTTGGTGAAATCCCTGGCGCAGGACCGGCTGCGCGCCCGCTGGCTGGCGGAAGGCGTGACGATGACCGATCCGCACACGGTTCATTTCAGCATGGATACGGTGCTCGATCGCGACGTGACCATCGAGCCCTTCGTCGTCTTCGGTCCCGGCGTGACCGTCGGCCAAGGCGTGACGATCAAGGGGTTCTGCCATTTCGAGGACGCGCGCATCGCGCCGGGGGCGATCGTCGGGCCCTATGCGCGGTTGCGTCCGGGGGCGGAAATCGGCGAGGGCGCGCACATCGGCAACTTCGTCGAGGTGAAGAAATCCACCGTCGAGCCGGGGGCGAAGGTCAACCATCTGACCTATATCGGCGATGCGCGGGTGGGCGCGGGGGCGAACGTCGGCGCGGGCACCATCACCTGCAACTACGACGGCTTCAACAAAAGCCGTACCGACATCGGCGCGGGCGCGTTCATCGGCTCCAACACCTCGCTGGTGGCGCCGGTCAAGGTGGGCGACGGCGCGATCGTCGGCGCGGGGTCGGTGGTGACGCACGAGGTTCCGGCGGGCGCCCTGGCGGTGACCCGCGCGCCGCAGAAAACGCTGGCAGGTTGGGCGAGCCGCTTCCGCGATCGGATGCGGGCGCTGAAGGCAAAGAAGGGCTGAAGGAGTCAAGGTCATGTGCGGCATCGTGGGCATCATCGGCAAGACGGACGTCGCGCCCTTCCTGATCGACGGCCTCAAGCGGCTGGAATATCGCGGCTACGACAGCGCGGGCATCGCCACCCTGGACGCCGGGCGGATCGAGCGCCGCCGCGCCGAGGGCAAGATCGTCAATCTGGAGGCGGCGGTGGCGCGGCAGCCGATCCACGGGGCCACCGGCATCGGCCATACCCGTTGGGCGACCCATGGCGTGCCGAACGAGGCCAACGCCCATCCCCATTCCGACGGCCGCGTCGCGGTGGTGCACAACGGCATCATCGAGAATTTCCAGGATCTGCGCCGCGAGCTGACCGCCCAGGGGCACCTCTTCGAATCCGAGACCGATACCGAGGTGGTGGTCCACCTGATTTCGGCGCTGCTCGCTACCGGACTCGCGCCGAAGGCGGCGACCCTGGCGGCGTTGCAGCGTCTGAAGGGGGCGTTTGCCCTGGCGATCCTGTTCGTCGGCCATGACGGCACGATGATCGGCGCGCGAAAAGGTTCGCCGCTTGCCGTCGGCTATGGCGAGGGGGAGATGTTCCTCGGCTCCGACGCGCTGGCCCTCGCGCCGCTGACTCGCCGCATCGCCTATCTGGAAGACGGCGACTTCGCGGTTCTGACCGCGAACGGCGCGGAGATTTTCGACGCCGAGGGCAAGGCGGCGGACCGCCCGGTTCACGTCACCCAATTCTCCGGCGCGATGATCGGCAAGGGCGCGTACCGCCACTTCATGCTGAAGGAAATCTACGAACAGGCGACGGTGATCGGCGACACTCTGAACAGCCATTTCAATCCGGTGGAGCGCACCATCACCCTGCCGCCGATGCCCTTCGATCTGGGGCAGGTGAAGCGGGTGACCCTGGTCGCGTGCGGCACCTCGTACTATGCCGGGATGGTCGGCAAGTACTGGATCGAGCGCTTCGCCCGGGTGCCGGTGGAGCTCGATATCGCATCCGAATTCCGTTACCGCTCGGCTCCGGTGGAAGCGGGGGGTCTGGCCATCTTCATCTCCCAGTCCGGAGAGACGGCGGATACCCTGGCGGCCTTGCGTTTCTGCAAGGAGGCGGGGATGCACACGCTCGCCATCGTCAACGTGCCGGAAAGCACCATGTCGCGCGAGGCTTCCGCCGCCCTGCCGACGTTGGCCGGGCCGGAGATCGGCGTCGCCTCGACCAAGGCCTTCACCACCCAGTTGACCGTGCTCGCCTGCCTGTCCATCGCCCTCGGTCGGGCGCGCGGCACCTTGGACCGCGACGCCGAGGCGGAGTTGAGCAAGGCTCTGACCGAGGTTCCCGCCTACGCCGCCGAGGTTTTGAAAAACGACGAGCAGATCCGCGCCATCGCCCAGGATATTCTGGACGCCGCCGACGTCTTCTATCTGGGGCGCGGCACCGCCTATCCGATCGCACTGGAAGGCGCGTTGAAGCTGAAGGAAATCAGTTACATCCATGCCGAGGGCTTCGCCGCCGGGGAAATGAAGCACGGTCCCATCGCGATGATCGACGAAACCGTTCCGGTGGTGGTGGTGGCGCCGCCGGACGAGCTGTTCGAAAAGACCGCCTCCAACGTGCAGGAGGTGATCGCGCGCGGTGGGCAGGTGATCCTGATGAGCGACGCGGCGGGGGTGGAGCAGTTCCAGGACAAGGCCTTCGCCACCGTCACCCTGCCTTCGGTGAAGCCCTTCGTCGCGCCGATCCTGTATGCGATTCCGGTGCAGTTGCTGGCCTATCACGTGGCGACGCTGAAGGGCACCGACGTCGATCAGCCGCGCAATCTGGCGAAGTCGGTCACCGTCGAATAGGCCTCAGTCCTTTCAGATGATGGCGTGGCGGATTTTCGCCGAGATCCACTCGCTGGCCAGAACCGAGGCGAAGACCGCGATGAAGATCATCGTCACCTGCGGCCAGGCGAGGACGTTGACGCTGGACATCAGTTGCAGGCCGATGCCGCCCGCGCCGACCAGACCCAGAACCGTCGATTCCCGGATGTTGATGTCCCAGCGATAGACCGAGATTCCGGCCAGCGCGGGCATGATCTGCGGCGCGATGCCATGGGTCAGGACCTGCAAGGGTCCGGCGCCGGTGGCCTGGATCGCCTCCACCTGGGCGGGGTCGATGTCCTCGATGTCCTCGGCCAGCAGCTTGGCCATGAAGCCGATGGTGGCGAAGGCCAGGGTGACCATTCCCGCCAGCGGGCCGAAGCCGAACATCGCGACGAACAGGATGGCGACGATGATCTCCTGGAAGGTTCGCGACACCGCGATGATGCCCCGGCAGAGGCCGTAGATCGCCGCCGGAGCGACGTTGCGCGCGGCGCCCAGGCCGATCGGAACCGCCAGGGCGACGCCGATGACGGTGGAGGCGAAGGTCATGGTCAGGCTTTCCAGGATGCCGCTTCGGATGTCGCCCCAGCGCGACGAGAAATCCGGCCGGGAAAACGACGCCACGAAGGCGATGCCGCGGTTCAGGCCTTCGTGAACCCGTGCCCAGTTGACCTCCACCGACGCCGTCGCCGCCAGCAGATAAGCGGCGACGCCAAGGTAGAGACCGTACCGCAGCCAGGGATTGGCGATCATCGGCGGCGGCGACCAGACCCGCGTCGGCGCGGTCATGCCCGGGCCTCCGCCAGATGGGGCGGGGCGGTCTTTTCGTCGTCGTCCTCGTCGTCGCGGTCGATGGAGGCGGGCCAGTCCTCCTCGCCATAGATCAGGGTCAGGGTTTCCGGCGTCATTTCGGCGGGCGCGCCGTCGAAAACGATCTCTCCGGCGCGCAGGCCGACGATCCGCTGCGCGAACATCCGCGCCAGCGCCACGTCGTGAATGTTGATGATCGCCGCCAGCCCCTTCTCGGCGCACAATTCGCAGATCAGACGCATGATCTGGCGCGAGGTCTTGGGGTCGAGGGAGGCGGTCGGTTCGTCCACCAGAAGGATTTCCGGGGATTGGATCAGGGCGCGGGCGATGCCGACCCTTTGCCTTTGCCCGCCGGACAGGGCATCGGCGCGTTTGTCGGCGAAGCCGGTCAGGCCGACCCGGTCGAGCAGGGCGAATGCCGCCTCGACGTCGCCGGGGGGATAACGGCGCAGGGCGCTACGCCAGAAATCGACGTAGCCCAGGCGTCCGGAGAGGACGTTCTCCATCACCGTCAGGCGTTCGACCAGCGCGTATTCCTGGAAAATCATTCCCATCCGCCGCCGCGCCAGCCGCAGACCGGCGGAACCCAGGCGGGCGATGTTCTCGCCGCGCAACAGGACACGCCCCGCCGTCGGCTCCACCAAGCGGTTGACGCAACGGATCAGGGTCGACTTGCCCGCCCCCGACGGCCCGATCAGCGCCATCACCTGACCCGCCGGAACCCGCAAGGAAACCCCCTTGAGGGCATGGTCGCCGGTGGGATAGCGCTTGCTCAGGGCGTCGAGGACGAGCAGATCATCTCCGCCGACGAGGGCGGGGCGGAGCATCATTTGCATGCGTACGAGACGTTCATCGCTCGGTCAATCTGACGGACCACTTTCCAGTGTTCCTTATAGGTGATCGGCATGAACTTTTCCTGCGGCGGTTCGGTCTTGTTGAATTCCTTCGCCAGTTCGGTGCCGGCCCAGTCGAAGCTGAAGAACGCCGCCTTGATCTTGGACGCCAGTTCGGGCTTGAGGTTGTGGGCAAGGCCGTAGCCGGTGGTGGGGAAGGTCTGCGAGGTGTAGATCACCTTGATCTGTTCCGGCTTCACCACGCCCCGGGCTTCCATGCGCAGCTTCACCGAGTTGGCGATCGCCGCCGCCGGATAGTCCTTGTTGGCGACGCCGAGGATCGAGTTGTCGTGCTTGCCCGAGAACGCCGGTTCGTAATCCTTGCCCGGTTCCATCTTGAATTCCTGGCGCAGCAGGGCCGACGGAGCCTTGTAGCCGGAATTCGAGGTTTCCGAGGTGAAGGCCATCTTCTTGCCCCGGATGTCCTCGACCTTGGAGATGCCGCTGCCGGGGTGGGTGATGATTTCCATCTCGTAGCCGTAGCGGTCGTCCTTCGACGCCATCATCGCGAACGGCACGAACCCGGCGCAGTTGACCGCCAGGGGGTTGGAGCCGGTGTTGAAGCCCGCGACGTGCAGGCGTCCGGCGCGCATCGCCTCGATCTGCGCGGCGTTGGACTGGACCGGGAAGAACGTCACCTTCTTACCGGTGGCCTTTTCCAGGTGCTTGAGGAAACCTTCCCAGACCTTGGCGTAGACAGCCGGATCCTCGACTGGGGTATAGGCGAAGATCAGGGTGTCGGGATCGACCCACTGTTTCGGGTCCTTCGGCGCGTCGGCGACCAGATCGCCGTTGGCGTCGGCGTAACGCCCGTCGAGTTGCGCCTTGTCTTCCTGGGCGGACAGGGGGGCGGAGGCCAACGCGGCGAAGACCAGGGCGGCGGCGGGCAGGCGGGAGGAAAACGACATGGGGGACTCCTCGATTTGCGAATGAGTTCCATATCAGTATCAGGGGTCTCGTGACGCCCTGATTGCGGTTTGGTGATCGTTTTGTTGCGTCCGGGGGTTCGTGCCGTCGGAAGGCGGAGCCGTCGGGCGGTGCCCCATCGCCCGGGCGACGCGGCGGGCGAGGATCGGGCCGATCAGGATCACCAGGATCAGGCGCGCCGTCTGGAAGGCCATGACGAACCCCAGATCGACGTGGGTTCCGGCGGCGATGATCGCGATGGAATCCGCGCCGCCCGGGCTGGTCGCCAGATAGGCGGTCAGCATGTCGATGCCCAGGAGTTGGGTCAGCCCCCAGGCGATGGCGGCGCAGAAGGCCATCAACGCCAGGATGGCGGCCAGCATGTGCGGCAGTTTCGCCGCCACCTGCCTCAGGATGGCTCCGGTGAAGCGCAGCCCCACCACCCAGCCGATCGCGGCGAAGGCGACGGCGAGCAGCGGCTGCGGCAGGTCCAGATCGATCAGGCCGAGGCCGCGCAAGGCCGCTCCGGCGGCCAGCGGTAGCAGCAGCGCGCCGGAGGGCACCCGCAGTACCCGCCCCAGGATCAGGCCTCCCGCGATCAGGGCGGCGGTCTCGGCGGCGGCGAGCGGGGCGGGCAGGGTCAGCCAGTCGCGGGGGGGGCGGGTTCGCGCCGCCCAGGAAGCGGGCCAGCAGCACCGCGGTCAGCGCGACGCATAAGACCCGCAAGTACTGCATGAAGGCGACGATGCGCACGTCGGCGCCGAATTCCTCGGCCATCAGCACCATGGCCGAGGCCGCGCCCGGCGAACTGCCCCAGATCGCCGCGCTGCCCGGCAATACCTTCCAGCGGCACAGCGCCCAGCCGGTGACGCCGCTGGCGGCGATGGAGGCCAGGATCACCGTCAGGAACAGGGGCCATTCGGCGGCGAAGGTGCGCAGGATGTCCGGGGTGACGGCGGCGGCGATCATCGTTCCCACCACCGCCTGCGCCAGATTGTAGGCGATGCGCGGCAGTTCCAGGCGCGCGCCGTTCACCGCCAGCAGGATACCGGCGGCCATCGGTCCCAGCAGCAGCGCGCCGGGCAGTTGGACGGCGCGGAACAGAAGGGTCGCCGCGACCGAGACGGCAAGCAGGCACAGCCATTGGCCGAGGGGACCGAAACGCGAGAACATCAAGACACGCCGGAACGAGGATAAAGACGGTGGCCGAGACTATGACGTCTTGGCGCGGACGGCTCAAGCCCCGATGTTGATCCGGCGCAGGCCGCCGGTGGGGTCGATGGTCAGGGTGCGGCGGGTCGAGGCCGGGTCGTCGCCGGTCTGGTGGGTGGAGAACAGCACTGCCGCGCCGTTGCCCGCCGCTTCGTCGATCATCCGGCTGACCGCCTGCCGCCACGGCGCGTCGAGGAAGGCGAATGGCTCGTCCAGCAGCAGCAGCGGCGTCCCGGCGGCGAAGGCGCGGGCGAGGGCAAGGCGGCGGCACATTCCGCCGGACATTTCCGCCGGTCGGAGATCGGGGGGCAGGTCGAAGCGGGCCAGCCAGACGCGGGCGCGCGCCGCCGCGTCGGGCAGGGCGGCGAGCGCGTAGAGAAGGTTGCCGAGGGCGTCGGTCCAGGGCAGCAGGGCCTCCTCCTGGAAGCTCATCGCGATACGGGCCGGGCGTTCGATCCGCCCCGCGTCGGGGCGAAGAACTCCGGCGGAAAGGCCGAGCAGGGTGGACTTGCCCAGGCCGGAAGGACCGACCAGACGCAGGCTTTCCCCCGCCGCGAGGTGGAGGTCGATTCCCGTCAGGACGACGCGTCCGCCCAGGGACTTGCCGACGCCGTGCATGCGCAAGGTCATGATGCGAAGGGTCTCCGCCGGTTCGCGCGGCGCAGGCGGGCGATCAGGCCGACGTCGATCGCCACGCCGAAGGCGACGATGGCCAGGGTCCAGGCGTACAGATCGGCCATTTCCAGTCGGCGGTAGGACCAATAGATGCGCGCGCCGACGCCGTCGGCGCTGCCCAGGTATTCCGCCACCGCCGCCACCTTCCATGCCGCCGATGCGGTATGGGCGAAGGCGGCGCGCCAGAAGGGAAAGACACCGGGCAGGATCAGGCCGCGCAACCGCCTTGTCGCGGGAACGCGGAACAGGCGGCTCATCTCGGTCAGGCGCGGCGGGATCGCGCCGATCCCTTCCACCGTGGACAGGAATACCGGTGGCAGGGTGGCGGCGGCCACCGCGAACACCGGCACCCCGCCGCCGCTGCCCATCCACACCATGGCGAGGGATATCCACACCACCGGCGGGCAGGCGTTGAGCGCGGTGTGCAGGGGACGCAGCAAGCGCGACAGGGGAGGAAGCAATCCGGCGGCGAGGCCGAGCCCGACCCCCAGCAGATTGGCGAGAATCACGCCGCCGACGCCGCGCGCTGCGGTGCGCGCGCCCTCGGAGAGAAGGGAACCGCCGGCGGCGAGCTCGAACAGGCGGGCGAGAATCTCCGGCGGCAGGAAGCCGGGCGCGAGGGGGTAGGGGCCGTCGAGGATGGCGAGCGCCCGGACGATGTCCTCCCGCGCCGAGGCGGCGTCGCGGGTGCGTAACGGATCGAAGCGGAGCGAGGCGGTCAGCGGGCCCTCGCCGATCTCGTCGCGGGTGGTTCGCGGCAGCGCCGCGACGATCGCCGCCGCGTCGTCGCGGTTCCGTTCGCTCCAGGCGGACATGCGGGCGGTCAGATCGGCGATCAGGTCGGGCCTTTCCGCGATCAGCGCGGCGGCCAGGGGGTCGGGCACCATCAGGTGGCGGATGGCGCCGCGCGCCAGACCCAGGCCGATCTGCTGCGGCGGCATCGGCAGGGCGCGGAAGGCGGGACCGCCTTCCGTCCGCGCCGCGTCCAGGATGGCCAGCGCCGGACTGCCTTGCGGCGTTACCGCCAGGGTTTCGTTCAGTGCCGCCATCCGTTCCGAGAGGATGGCGGGAGAGGTCGCCTCGGCATCCAGGGTGAGGAACTGGAACTTCTCGGCCCAGGCGGTGACCGCGATCAGGGCGATCGGCGCGCCGCGCCGCGCCGTCTGGGCGAAGCCGTCGAGGTGGCCGACCCAGATGTCGCCTTTTCCCGCCAGGATGACGCCGCGCAGGTCGTCCAGATCCTTCCAGAAACGGACCTCCAGGCCGACGTCGCGCCCCCAGCCGTCCGCCATCGCTCCCCACAGGGGGGGCCTGGGCGGTGGTGGCGGCGGAGGCGCTGTAAATCACCAGCGGCGCGGCGGGCACGGATGGGGAAGCCGCTCGCGCCGCTGGCGTCAGGACGCCCCCAAGGAGGAAAAGGGCGGCCAGGAATGTCCTCATGATCAGAACTCCATGGCGTAGCTGAGGGTCGCCGTGAAGCCCGGTTCGGCGTAATAGAAACCGCGTGCGTTGGTCAGGTAGTTCTCGTATTGGGCGTCGAACAGGTTGTCGATGGACAGGGCGACCTTGTGCCGGGTCTGGCCGATCTCGAAGGCGTATCCCGCCGCGATGTCGGTGACCGCGTAGCCGCCGGTTTCCTGGATGCTGGTGTCCGGGGTCTCGCGCTGCGGCGCGGCCAGCCGTTCGTTCAGGTTGGCGAACCAGCCGTCCCGTTCATAGCCGACGCCCAGTTTTCCCATGATAGGCGGCGTGGTGCGCAGCGGTGCGTCGGTGGTCTCGTCGCGGCCGTCGATGGCGGTGACGTCGCCGTGCAGATTCCAGTCGCGGGAGAAGTTCCAGCGGCCGTCCAGTTCGATGCCCAGGATGCGCGCCTCGCCGATATTGGTCATGTCGGAACGGGTGGCGCTGGTCGCCTTTTCGCTGATGTAGTCGTAGACCTTGTTGGCGAACAGGCGCACCCCGCCCTGGACTTCCGGCGTGCGATAGGACAGCCCCCATTCGCCGAACAGGGTGGTTTCCGGCTTCAGATCGGGGTTACCGTAGACCGTCTTGCTGGACAGGGTGATGTACTTGAAGCGTTCCAGCAGGTCGGCGGCGCGATAGCTGGAGCCGACCAGCACCGACTGGCTCCACGGCCCGCCCATTTCCCAGGTGGCCCCGGCGTGGAGGTTCCAGCCGTTGTCGTCGTCCTCTCCGGCCGTCACCTTGGTTGCCGCGGCATTGTCGGCGTTGCGGGTGTGCATCCGGTCGAAGCGCCCGCCGAAGTTCAGGGTCCAGCCGGGGGCGAGGGCATAGGTGTCCTCGGCGTAGACGCCGAGGGAGGTCTGGCGCGCGTCGGGGGTCGGCTTGTCCTCGACCACCGCGCCGCTCTTGCGGTACTGGCGGCGCAGGGATTCCATGGTCCAGGTCCAGCCGTCGAAACCGGCGACGACGGTATGGTCGCCGAACTCGCCGATTCCCTGCAACTTGCCGCCCAGGGTGACGTGGTCGGCGGCGGGCTCGATGTAATAGTTCAGGGTGCCCTGGGGGGGCGGGCAGTTCGTCGAGACGGACCCGCCGCTCGATGACGTTGTAATACAGCGAGCCGCTGACCTCCTTCAGGTTCTCTCCGCCCACGTCCAGGGTGGCGTCGGCGGAAACCAGGGTGTTGGTGGTGCGCGGATAGGTGACTCGCGCGGTGGACGGCAGGGTGGAGGAACCGCCGGGGATGCCGACGTCGGTGGCGTCGGCGCGCAAGGCGGAGAGTTCCACGGTCAGCCGGTCGGTCGGCTTGAAACCGCCCGCCAGACGGAACTGCCCGTCCTGGAATTCGCTGTTGCGCACGTCGTTGCCGTTGCCGTCGGCGAAGTTGGCGTGGTCGCGCATGCCGCCGGAGCCGAGCAGCCAGACGTCCTCGCCGTCGTAATGCAGGTTGCCGTAGGCGTCGGCGCCCGCGCCGTTGGTGGTGGCGCTCAACCCGACGCGTCCGTGATATCCGGTATCCTTGGTGAACTTGCCCTTGCGGGTGATGATGTTGATCACCCCGCCGGTGGAGCCGGAGCCGTACAGCGCGCTGACCGGGCCTTTCAGCACCTCGACGCGGTCCACGTCCATCGGGTTGATCAGACCCAGACGGGCGTTGATGTCGGTGGCGGTGTTGATCCGCTTGCCGTCGATCAGGACGACCACCGAGGTGCCGCTCATGCCGCGAATGGACACGTCGCGCCCCCAGGCGGAATCGCCCGAGGTGGAAATCCCCGGCAAGGTGGCCAGGGCGTCGGCGATGCTGTCCTTCTTGGTCAGGAAGATGGTTTCCTCGTCGGCGACGGCGACGCCGCCCGGCGTTTGCGTCAACGGCGCGGCATAGCCGCGCGCGGTGATCGCCATCGAGCCAAGATCGACCTCCTCGGCGTGGGCGGCGTGCATGGCGACGGTCAGGGCCAAAGGCGAGGCCGCCAGGGCCAGTCGGCGAAGCGTGGTGTTCATGTCATCCCCCGTGTGGTTCGGTAGTCCCCGTGGTTACGAAGCGGCAAGGTGGGCGTTCATCGTGCGTCCGATCGTCAGGAACGCCTCCCACCCCGGCCAGATCAGGCGCCAGCGCGCGGCGTTCAGTTCGGCGAAGCCGCCGACGCCCCCGGCGGCGGGCGCCATGCCGCCGTTTTCGGTCAGCAGCGTCTGCATCTCCGGCGACAGCAGGAAGGCGAGGGCGTCCCGAGACGAGGCCGGGGCCTGGGGCGCCATCGCCGCCATCACCGGCACCGCCAGGGCGCCGCTTTCCGGCCAGACCATCGTCGCGTCGCCTTCGCGGAAGTTGCGGCAGAAGATCGGCGGCAGCAGCCCCACCGCCAGTTCGCCCCGCCCCAGGCGCTTGTTGATCTCCAGGGGCGGAATTTGGCTGTCGAAGGCGGCGCGGATATCCGCCTCGGGCAGGCCCCAGCGCGCCGCCAGAAAGGCCGACAGCAGGAACGGCAGCGGCGTATCCAGCGGCGGCACGCCGATCCGTCCGGGCTCGCGCAGCAGCGGGCGCAGGTCTTCCCAATCCCGGACCAGGGGGGGCGAAGTCGCGGTTGACCGCCAGCACCAGCGGCACCACCGCGATCAGGCGCAGGGTCGGCACCGGCGGCATCAGGCCGATGTCGGTCCATTCGCGCCGCAGCGGCGGCAGCCCCAGAACCGACAGGTCGGCGGCGGGCGCGCCATCCACCCACAGGCGTTCCAGCAATTGCGGATAGGCGGAAATCGTGATCGCCGCCTCGACCCCGGGGCGACCGAAGTCGCGCGCCGTCTCGAACATTTCCAGGTGGGTGGTGGGCGGCGCCAGAACGTGGTCCGGACATGCAGCCTCGATATCCTGACGCAGTCGCCGGGCGATCATCGGCGGCGTGGCGAAACGAATCAGATGCGGCATGGCGCGATCTCCCGGTGCAGGCGGTGGCCGCCGCGCAGAGTCTCCCGCGCGGACTGAAAAACCTCGTCGAGGCCGCGCAGGTGTTCCCGCCAGGCGGCTTCCACGGGGTCGAGGGCGAACAGTCCGGCCATGCCGCCGCCGCGCATCACCACCCGCCTGCGGCTCATCAGCACCAGCACCGGATCGTGGGTGGCGGTGAGGATGATCTTTCCCCGGTCGGCCAGGGCGGAAAGCGCCAGATGCTTGTCGATGCCCGCGTTTTCCAACTCGTCGAGGAGGATCACCGGGGCGTCGGAGACCAGGGCGATGTCGGCGATCATCAGGGCGCGGGTCTGGCCGCCGCTCAGCCCCTGCAAGGGGGTGCGGAGGGCGAAGGGTTCGCCGCACAGGGAATTGGCCAGATCGAGAACCGTCTCCGGCCAATCCTGGCCGCGCTTGCCCAGGCAGGCGGCATGCGTCGCGACGAAGGTGGCGACGTCGGTGTCGATGACGAAATTGGTGCGCTGCGACAGGGTGGCGACCAGTCCCAGGGGGTGCGGTCCGGCGGCGCTCCGTCGAGCAGGATGCGCCGCCCGGTGGGGGTGTCGCCCTCGGCGAGCTGTTCGATGTCGGACAGCAGGGCGCTTTTCCCCGATCCGGTCGGCCCCACCACCGCCAGGGTGTCGCCGGGGACGAGATCGATGCGGGAGACCGTCTCGGCGGTTCCGTCGCGCCCGCGCCCGGCAAGGATGGTCAGGCTGTTCAGGGTCATGGCGCGTTCTTCCAGTCGAGCTTTTCGACGTTGCCGGTTTGGTAGGCGCGGCCGATCCGCCGTTCGCCGGTGCAGTAGGAGTAGATCGACGCGGGCATGTCGTGGCGCAGGCGGGATTCGGTGACCTTGCCACGGGTTTCCGGGCGCGCCGCCAGCCAGCGCAGGAAGGCGCGGATGCCGGTTCCGGTCAGGCCGTTGACGGCGATCACTTCGGCCTCCGGCGCCGCCTTCGGCAGGCCGTGGACGAAGACCTCGCGCTCCGCCTGGGAGACCATGTCGCCCTTGGTCACCAGAACCAGGTCGGCGCAGGAAAGCATCGGACCCATTTTCAGCGTCACGTCGAAGCCGCCCAGGCAGTCCACCACGGTGACCGCCGGGATGCCCTCGACATGGGGGCGCAGCGCAGGCAAAGCCCGGCGGTTTCGACGAACAGCACGTCGGCGCGTTGCGCGCGGCCCCATTCCACCGCTTCCTCCATGTTGGAGACGAAGTAATGGTCGGGGCACAAATAGCCGGACAGCCCGCTGATCGTCGGGATCGCATGGGCCTGCTTCAGCCGTTCGGCGTCGGCGGTGCTGCGGGTGTCGAATTTCACCGCGGCGGGCCGTTGCCCGGCGGACAGCAGAACCTGTACCGCGTGGGAGACGATGGCGGTCTTGCCGACACTGGGGGGACCGGCGAGGGTCAGGACACGCATGATTGATCTTGATTATCATTTGCAGTTGAGCCAGAACCGACTCCTATCAGGGGCGCGTCGCGTCTGCTACCCGCAGCCGTCGCATTTCTGCCCCGAAACGGGGGATGTGGTTCGGGAGGGGGAAGGATCGTGGACATGCGGATGATCGTGCGCGCGGCGGCGGGGATTCCGTCGCGCGATCGGGTCGAGCGCCTGCGCGAGGGGTTCTGGCTCGGGGTGGCGGCGGGTGGGCGTCCGGCGGCGGAATTCGTCCTTCGTTGCGAGGAACCGGTGGTGGTGGCGGTTTGCCCGTTCGGGCGATCGTCGGGGCGGGGCGCCGACGCGGTGACGGTGACGGTCAGCCGGGGCGGCTCGCTGGAGGCTCCGCCGGAGGACGGGGTGGTGATCCTGGCGATGGACACGGTCCTGCTGCGCCAGATTCTGGGGGCGGATTTCGAAACCCTGCCGGGGGCGGCGCTGGATATCGTCGAGGCGCGGGAGGCCGTATCGGCGGTTCTGAAGGTGCCGCGCTCCGCCGAACAGATGCTGGCCGCCTGCGCCCTGCGCGATTGCGTCCATTCCGGCGCGGTGCGCAACGTCTATATGAAAAGCCGGGCGTTGGAGTTGCTGGCTCTGGCGTTTTCCGGCTTGAAGGCGCAAGGCCGGGTCTGTCCGGCGGAGGGCCTGCCCCCGCGCGAAATCGACCGGATGCTGCGCGCCCGCGATCTGTTGCCGGAGCGCCACGAGGAACCGCCCGGTCTGGGCGAGTTGGCGGCGATGGTCGGGGTGTGTGAAACCCGCCTGAAGCTGGGGTTCAAACGGGTGTTTGGGGTGACCCCCTTCGCCCTGCTGCGACGTCACCGCATGGCGGTGGCGCGCGATCTTCTGGTGCTGCGGCATTGTCGCGTCAGCGAGGCGGCGACGGCGGTGGGCTACACCAACGTCAGCCACTTCATCGATGCCTTCGTCCGCGAATACGGGGTGCGTCCGGGGGAACTGATCCGCAGCGGGCGCATCGTCGCGGTGGCGGCGGAATAGCGCCGGTCAGCCGAACAGGCGGTTGAAGGCGGCGACCGCCGCCGCCGGGCCTTGCGGGTGGTTCCAGACGCCGCCGCAAACCGCCAGGAAGTCGGCGCCCGCGTCGATCAGGGGCTTGGCGTTGTCCACGGTGATGCCGCCGATGGCGACGCAGGGCACGGTGAACAGTTCCGACCACCAGACCAGGAGTTCCAGTTCGGCGGCGGTCTTCGCCTCCTTGGTGGCGGTGGGAAAGAACGCGCCGAAGGCGACGTAGTCCGCGCCTGCCTCTCCGGCGATCATCGCCAGGTGTCGGGAATCGTGGCAGGTGACGCCGACGATGGCGTCCGCGCCGACGATCTTCCGCGCTTCGGCATAAGGGGTGTCCTCCTGCCCGACATGGACGCCGTCGCAGCCGGTCTCGCGGGCGAGGTCGGGGCGGTCGTTCATCAGGAACGCCACGTCGCGCTCCTGCGCGATCGGGCGCAGCGCATCGCAGGCGCGGCGGATGTCGTCGTCGGAGGCATCCTTCAGACGCAATTGCGCGCAAGCCACGTCGCCCGCGTCCAATGTCGCGGCGAAGGTCTTGGCGAACCCGGCCAGATTGGGCAGGGCGGGGGCGTCAGCAGATACAGGCGGCAGGGCATGGCGATCCTTCGGGGATGGGGACGTTCCGTACCCTAGATCATCTTGGATCAGGCGGGAAGGCCCGGCACAGCCACTTCGCGGCGGCGGCGATCAGGGCGGGCGGATCGGCGCGCCCCGACGGCGGCGGAAACCGCCAGCAGGGTTCGGGCGGCGGTCCGATCAGCAGCAGGCATCCGGCTTGGGCGGCGATGTCGGCCAGAGCGGCGGCGACGCGCGGCGGCGCGTCCGGCGCCGGGTCGAAGCGCAGCGCGGGCAGGCCGAGGCGCAATCCCGCCTGCGCCAGACCGGGGGAATCGCCGCAGTGGAAGACCACCGGGCCGGGCGGCTCCCGCCCCTCGGCGGCGATCGCGTCGAGGAAGGCGCGCATCCACATCGGTCCCAGGGCGGCGGCCATTTCGGCGGGAGTTTCGATCTGCGCGGCGCGGTTCAGCGACGCGGCGGCGGCGAAGGCCGCCAGCGCCTGGGCGCGGTCGTGAACGATCAGGATCGGTAAAGCGTCGAAAGCCAAGGCGGTTCTTACACCTGTGATTGACGTCAAGGGGTTCCGGAATTATCCTTCACTCAGTTTCACGATATATGGCGATAATACATTGAAACCATTTGCGGTGTATAAGCTTTCTCGGATCGAGGCGGCGTTGCGTCGGCTGGATGCGGCGGTGGTCGGCCTGGAAGCCGCCGCCGGGGGCGCCGCCACGGGTGGCGCGGCCGGAGTTCCGCCGTTGGAGGCCGCCGACTTGGCGGCGCTTCGGGTGCGGTGCGAGGCGCTGGAGGCGGCGGCGCGCAACGCGGCGTCGGGAATCGACGGCACCATGGCGCGTCTGAAGCGCCTGTTGGAGGGCTGAACCCCATGGCTCAGGTCACCCTCACCATCGCCGGGCACCAGTACCACATTTCCTGCGACGACGGACAAGAGGCGCAGATCGGTCGCCTGGGGCGGTATCTGGACCAGCGGGGGCGCGAGCTCGTCGCGGCGATCGGTCCGGTGCAGGAAAACCTGCTGCTTGCCATGATCGGGCTGCTGATCGCCGACGAACTGGCGGAAACCTATGGCGAGCTTGAGGAATTGCGCGCCGCCACCGGTTCCGGCGGAGCGGAAACCAAGGCCGCGGCGGAATCCGCGGTGGTCGATGCGGTCGAATCCCTGGCTTCGCGGATCGAGGCGATTGCCGAACGGCTGCGGGGCGCTTAGATTAGAAGAAGGCGGGTGCTGTGCGGCGCGTTAGGATCGCGACATCACTGGGGCCAACGTTTGTAGAAAGGGAGCCGTCCCTGACCCGACCGTGGTTTGGTCATATGGCGCCCACTTTGTTGGAGCGGCCCTTGTGTATTCCACAGGCCGACGGCCGCTACGGCCCCGCCGCATAATTCCGACCGATCTTCCGTGGTTTCCGGGCCCCGGAACCGTCCCTTTGGTGTAACCAGCGGGGAGACCGCGCCATGTTGATGCCGTCGGTGGTGGCGGACACGGTCGCCGCGACCAAGCAGGCCTTGCGCGGCAACGCCAAGTTCCTGCGCGGGCGTATCGGCGCGGTGGAGCGTCGGCATGCCGCCGAGTGTCTGGTGCATCACGCCGCGACGGTGCCGCTTCTTGCGGTGCCGCCGGAGAACGGCGTCGCCGCCGTCTATTATCCGATCGGCGGCGAGGTGGACACCCGGCTTCTCGTGGACTGGCTGCGCCAGGTCGGCTGGCGCATCGCCCTGCCGGTGGTGGAGGAGACGGAGTCTCCCCTGATTTTCCGCGAGTGGATTCCCGATGCGCCGCTGGAACACGGACCGTTCGGCACCCGTCATCCGGTCAGGGGGGCGGATCGTCTGGTGCCCCAGGTGGTGATGATGCCGCTTCTGGCGTTCGACGCCGATGGCTATCGACTGGGCTACGGCGGCGGGTATTATGACCGGACCTTGGCCGAGATGGCCCGCGCCGGGCAGCAGGTCGCCGCCCTGGGCGTCGCCTTCGCGGTGCAGGAAATCGAAATGGTTCCCCACGAGTCTTGGGATCGCCGTCTCGACATGGTGCTGACCGAACGGGGAGTGCTGCCCCTGCGCGAAAATCGCGCGGCGCAGCGGAAGTAGCGACGGGGTTTCATGAACATATTGTATTTGGGCGACATCGTCGGACGCAGCGGGCGCACCGCCGCGATCGCCGCCTTGCCGCGTTTGAAGCGCGAACTCAAGCTCGATGCCGTCGTCGTCAACGGCGAGAACGCGGCGCATGGCTTCGGCATCACGCCGAAGATCTGCGAAGAGTTCTATGCCGCCGGGGTGGATGTTCTGACCACCGGCAATCATGTCTGGGATCAGCGGGAACTGATCGCCTATATCGACGGCGATCCGCGCCTGATCCGCCCCGCCAACTTCCCCAGGGGCATGCCCGGACGCGGCCTGGCCGAGGCGGTCCTGCCCGACGGGCGCAAGGTGCTGGTGATCCAGGTGATGGGACGCCTATTCCTGGAGCCGCTGGACGACCCCTTCCAGGTGGTGGAGGATATCCTGTCGCGCTATCGCCTGGGGGCGACGGTGGCGGCGATCGTCGTTGACGTGCATGCCGAGGCGACCAGCGAAAAGATGGCCTTGGGCCACGTTCTCGACGGTCGGGTGTCGCTGGTGGTGGGCTCGCACAGCCATGTGCCGACGGCGGATGCGCAGGTTCTGCCGCGCGGCACCGCCTATCTGACCGATGCCGGGATGTGCGGCGATTATGACTCGGTGATCGGCATGACCAAGGATCTGGCGATCAGCCGGTTCACCCGCCGGGTGCCGGGCGAGCGCCTGACTCCGGCGGATGGAGAGGCGACGGTGTGCGGGGTTTTCGTCTCCACCGACGACCGTACCGGCCTGGCGAAAACCGTGCATCCGGTGCGCCTGGGCGGGAGGTTGCAGCCCTGTCTTCCGGACGCGTGATCCGCTCCGCTTTGGGGGTTGCGTTTTGCGTCCGCCTGAATGGATGATGCCGCGCGATTTTTCCCAGGGCGCCGTCGGCGGCGCGATACGACTGCTTCCGAAGGTATAGAATGGCCGGTCATTCCCAGTTCAAGAACATCATGCACCGCAAGGGTGCGCAGGATGCCCAGCGCGCCAAGCTGTTTACCAAGCTTGCCCGCGAAATCACCGTGTCGGCGAAGTGCGGCCTGCCGACGCCGGAAAGCAATCCGCGTCTGCGCGCGGCGATCGCCGCGGCGAAGGCGCAGAGCATGCCCAAGGACAACATCGAGCGCGCGATCAAGCGCGCGTTGCCCGGCGGCGACGACACCAACTACGACGAGGTGCGCTACGAAGGGCGCGGTCCGGGCGGCGTGGCGCTGATCGTCGAGGGGCTGACCGACAACCGCAACCGCACCGCCTCGGAAGTCCGGGCGATTTTCAACAAGCTGGGCGGCCAGATGGGCGAGGCGAATTCGGTCGCCTTCAACTTCGAGCGGGTGGGGCTGATCCAGTTCAAGCCCGAGGCGGCGGACGCCGACGCGATGTTCGAGGCGGCGCTGGAAGCCGGGGCCTCCGACGTGATCTCCACCGACGACGGTCACGACGTGCTGACCGCGCCCGAGGATCTGCACGCGGTCAAGGACGCGCTGGAAAAGCGCTTCGGCGAGGCTGCGGTGGCGCGTCTGGAATGGAAGCCCCTCAACACCGTCGAGGTCGATGCCGACGCGGCGGCGACCCTGATGCGGCTGATCGACGCGCTGGACGATAACGACGACGTGCAGCGGGTTTGCGGCAACTACGAAATCTCGGACGAGGTGGCGGCGCGCCTGGGCCTGTAACGGTCTTGCCGCCACGGCTCTCCGTGGAGCGACGCTGATGCGGTTGATCGGACTGGACCCAGGCTTGCGCGTCACCGGCTGGGGCATCGTCGATGCCGAGGGCAACCGGCTGTCCCATGTCGCCTGCGGCGTGGTCCGCTCCGACGAGTCCGGCTCCCTGGCCGAGCGGCTGATGGACCTGCACAAGGGGGTGATGGCGGTCCTCTCCCGCTTTGCACCGGACGAGGCGGCGGTGGAGGAAACCTTCGTCAACCGCAATCCGGTTTCGACCTTGAAACTCGGGCAGGCACGCGGTGCGGTGATGCTGGCGCCGGCGCTTTTCGGCATCAAGGTGGCGGAATACCCCCCAAACCTGATCAAGAAGACGGTGGTCGGCACAGGCCACGCGGCGAAGGAACAGGTCGGCCTGATGGTGCGCATGTTGTTGCCCGGCGCCGCCCCGGAAATGGCGGACGCCGCCGATGCCCTGGCGGTGGCGATTTGCCACGCGCGCTATCGCGCCAGCGGCGAGTCCCTACAAGGCGCGATCGCTCGCGCCGAGGCCGGGGGGCGGCGATGATCGCGCGTCTGAAGGGGCGGATCGAGGCGCTGGACGCCGACATCGCGGTGATCGACGTCGGCGGCGTCGGCTATCTGGTCTCGGCCTCGTCGCGCACCCTGTCGCATCTTTCCATCGGCGCGGTGGTCGCCCTGTGGGTGGAAACCGTGGTGCGCGAGGACGCGATTCTGCTTTATGCCTTCCTCGATGCCGAGGAAAAGCTCTGGTTTCGCCGCCTGACCACGGTGCAGGGGGTGGGGGCGAAGGTGGCGCTGGGGATTCTTTCGGTTCTTTCTCCCGACGATCTGGCCCGCGCCATCGCCTCCGGCGACAAGGCGGCGCTGTGCCGCGCCAGCGGCGTCGGGCCGAAACTGGCGGCGCGGGTGCTGTCGGAACTCAAGGACAAGGTCGCGGCCTTCGCCCTGCCGCCTGCCGGGGCGAAGGCGCCGGGGCTTGCGCCGTTGCCGGTGGGGGATGCCGATCCGCGCCGGGCGCTGGCCGAGGATGCGGTGTCGGCGCTGGTCAATCTGGGGTATGGTCCAAGCGAGGCGTTCGCCGTGGTCTCGGCGGCGATCGCGGCGGCGGGGGATCCTCCGCCGGAAGTGTCGGCGGTGATCGCCCGCGCGCTCAAGGAAATCGCCCGCAACACCAATCCGGGCGGCATGGGGACGGATAGGCGATGAGCGATTCGGACGGATCGATCCCGGAAGGCGCGGGGCGGGTGGTTTCGCCCGAGGAACGGCCCGAGGACGCCGACGCGTCGTTGCGGCCGCGTTCCCTGTCCGACTTTACCGGCCAGCCGGAAGCCTGCGGCAACTTGAAGGTGTTCGTCATGGCGGCGCGGGCGCGCGGCGAGCCCTTGGATCACGTGCTGCTGCACGGCCCGCCCGGACTGGGCAAGACGACGCTGGCGCAGATCGTCGCGCACGAGTTGGGGGTGGGGTTCCGCGCCACCTCCGGTCCGATGATCGCCAAGGCGGGCGATCTGGCCGCGATCCTGACCAATCTGGAAGCGCGCGACGTCCTGTTCATTGACGAGATTCACCGGCTTTCCCCGGCGATCGAGGAGGTTCTCTATTCGGCGATGGAGGATTTCCAGCTTGACCTGATCATCGGCGAGGGGCCGGCGGCGCGTTCGGTGCGGATCGATCTGCAACCCTTCACCCTGGTCGGGGCGACCACCCGCGCCGGGCTGTTGACCACGCCGCTGCGCGACCGTTTCGGCATTCCGTTGCGGTTGCGCTTCTATTCGACCGAGGATCTGACCCGGATCGTTCTGCGCGGCGCGGCGAAGCTGGGTCTGCCGATGACCGGCGATGGCGCGGTCGAAATCGCGCGGCGGTCTCGCGGCACGCCGCGCGTCGCCGGGCGCCTGTTGCGCCGGGTGCGCGACTTCGCCACGGTGGGCGGCGCGGGCGCGGTGGATCGGAAGGTGGCGGATGCGGCGCTCAATCGGCTGGAGGTGGACGCCATCGGCCTTGACAGCCAGGACCGGCGGTATTTGTTGTGTATCGTCGAGTCCTACGGTGGCGGGCCGGTGGGGATCGAGACCTTGGCCGCCGCTCTGGCCGAGGAACGCGACACCCTGGAGGAAGTCATCGAACCGTTTCTGATGCAGCAGGGCCTGGTGCAACGCACGCCGCGCGGGCGGGTGCTGTCGGTCAAGGGGTATCGTCACCTGGGCCTGACCGAACCGAAACCCGGACCGGAGCAGTTGACGCTGCTCGATTCCGGAGAGGGGGAGGGATTCCCGGAATGACGCAGGGGGACGTCCGAACGGTGGCGGAGGGCGGCGCGTCGTATTTCGACGGCGACGTTCACGTCTTGACGGTGCGGGTGTATTACGAGGACACCGACGCGGGCGGCGTGGTCTATTACGCCAACTACCTGAAGTTCGCCGAGCGCGCGCGTTCCGCGATGCTGCGCCAGGATGGATGGGAGAATGGACGGCTGACCCGCGCCGAGTATCCGGGGCAGGAAAGCGGCGGCATCGCCTTCGTGATGCGGCATGTCAGCGTCGATTACCGGCGCGCCGCGGTTCTGGACGATCTGTTGCAGGTGCGCACCCGGGTCCGCAAGGTCGGCGGCGCGACCCTGGAGATGGCGCAGACCGTTCTGCGCGGCGACGAAGTGCTGGTCGAGGCGGTGGCGAAGCTTGCCTGCGTGTCGGCGGAAACGTTGCGTCCGGCGCGGATTCCGGAAGGTTTGCGCGCCGATCTGGCGGAGCGGGCGATGGTTTGAGACGAGGCATCCGGCGGACATCCTCCGGAACCCGAGGAAAGGCGAGGCGGCGTATGGAAGCGCAAAGCGATTTGTCGATGATCACCTTGTTCCTACAGGCGGATCTGGTGGTCAAGGCGGTGATGATCGCCCTGATGGGTGCGTCGGTGTGGTCGTGGGCGATCATTTTCGAAAAAATCCGCAGGCTCACGACTCTCAACCGCGATGCCCGCGAGTTCGAGGAACAGTTCTGGTCCGGCGGGCCGCTCGACGATCTTTACGATCGCATCGGCAAGAACGCCAAGGACCCGATGAGCGCGATCTTCGTCGCCGCGATGCGCGAGTGGCGGCGCTCCATCGAGCGGACCAGGACCGAGGCGGCGTCGCTGAAAACCTCGCTGGCGCAGCGGATCGAGCGGGTCATGCAGATCACCAGCGAGCGCGAACTGGAACGCATCGAGGCACGGATGGGTTTCCTCGCCTCCACCGGCTCGGTGTCGCCGTTCATCGGCCTGTTCGGCACGGTGTGGGGGATCATGAACAGCTTCCACGCCATCGGGATGAGCAAGAACACCTCGCTCGCCGTGGTCGCGCCAGGCATCGCCGAGGCGCTGTTCGCCACCGCGCTCGGTCTGGTCGCGGCGATCCCCGCGGTGATCGCCTATAACAAGCTGTCCACCGACATCGACCGCTACGCGAAGCGCCTCGAAATCTTCTCCGGCGAGTTTTCGGCGATCGTGTCGCGCCAGCTCGACGAAAGGCGCTGACCATGGGCATGGCGGTTTCCGGCGGACGCAGGCGCGGCGGGCGGGGCAAGACGACGCGCATGGCCGACATCAACGTCACGCCGATGGTCGACGTGATGCTGGTGCTTCTGGTGATCTTCATGGTCACCGCGCCCCTGATGACCACCGGCATTCCCCTCGACCTGCCGAAGGGCGGCAGCCAGGTTCTGTTCGAGGCCAACCGCTCCTTGCGGATTTCGGTGGCGGAGGACGGCGTGGTCTATCTTGGCACCGATCCGGTGGACGTGACCCAACTGGTCGGCCGGGTCGTCGAAATGCGCCGCGCCAACCCCGAGCTCGGGGTGGTGATCAGCGGCGACAGGGTGGCCACCTACGGCGCGGTGATGGGGGTGATGCAGGTGTTGAAGGACGCGGGCATCGAAAAAGTCGGCCTGGAGACCGGGACCGGCGAAGCCCCCCGCAAGGAACCCGTGCGCAAATCCAAGAGCAAGCCATAAAAGGGAAGCGGTCGAGTCATGCGGCGTGAGCTTGGGATTTCCCTGGCGTTGCACATTGCGGTGATCCTGTTCGGGATCGTCGGGATGCCCTATTTGACGCCCGAACCGCCGCAGATGACCGAGCGCATCCTGATCGTCGATTTGAGCAAGGTCCAGATCGGGGAAAAGACCTCCCTGCCCAAGGCGACCGCCATCGACAAGCCGAAGGGCGATCCCATTCCCGACGAGAGGAAAATCGAGGAGAAGAAGGCGGAGCCGCCCAAGCCCGAGCCGCCGAAGCCCGCGCCCGCCCCGAAACCCGAGCCGCCCAAGCCCGCGCCGAAAAAGGAAGAACCCAAGGCCGCGATGGTGGACGAGGCGAAGAAGCCCGAGCCGAAGAAGGCCGAGGACAAGACATCCGACCCCAAGAAGGGCGACGAGAAAAAGCCCGAGGACAAGGCCTCGGCAAAGAAATTCGCGCCCGCCAAGCCGTCGTTCGACGATCTGATGGCCTCGGTCGAGAAGCTGCGCAAGGATGCGCCCTCGGCCAACATGGCCCCGGGCCGGGCGGCGGGCGGCAAGACCGGGACCCCGGGCGCGCTGGAGGCGCCCGCCATCTCCAAGGATCGCGACGGTTTCGGCGACGTCCTGACGCTCTCTGAAATGGATATGATCCGCGCCCAGATCGAGCGCCACTGGAATGTCGATCCGGGCAAGGCGGGGGCGCTTGACATGGTGATCGAGATCGCGGTTTCCTTCGATCCCAATGGCGCGGTGCGGCAGGCGAAAATCGTCGATCAGTCGCGCATGGCGCGCGATCCGGCGTTCCGCTCCCTTGCGGAAAGCGCGTTGCGCGCCGTATTTATGGCCAGCCCGGTGCAGGCCCCGGCGAAGAAGTACGAAGTCTGGCGCGAGGTCAGGTTGTTCTTCCGTCCGCAAGACCGTTTGTGATGATTTGAGAAGGCAAAAGGGGAAACCATGAGCGTGCTGATGACTGCGGCGTACCGCGCCTGGGGGCGGATTTCGGCGGCCGCTCTGGGTGTCGTTCTGGGGCTGGCGGCGTTGGCCGCGCCGGCGCGGGCCGAGTTGCGCATCGACATCACGCGCGGCAACGTCGATCCGATCCCGATCGCCATTCCCGCCTTCGGCGGCGACGACGAGCGCGCCTCGAAGCTTGGCGCCGATCTGGCCGGGGTCTTGCAGGCGGATCTGGAGCGTTCCGGCCTGTTCCGTGGCGTCGACTCGCGGGCCTTCATCCAAAGTTTCTCGTCGATGCAGATTCAGCCGCGCTTCCCCGACTGGCAGGCGATCAACGCGCAAGGCCTGGTGCAGGGCCGCACCGCGATGCAGCCGGACGGTCGTTTGCGCGTCGAATTCCGCCTGTGGGACGTGTTCGCGACGCAGCAGTTGAAGGCGCAGGCCTATGTCACCGACGCGGGGAACTGGCGGCGGATCGCGCACATCATCGCCGATGCGGTGTACGAGCGCCTGACCGGCGAAAGCGGCTATTTCGATACCCGCGTCGTCTATGTCGCGGAAAGCGGACCGGCGACTAAGCGGATCAAGCGTCTGGCGATCATGGACCAGGACGGCGCCAATCACCGCTTCCTCACCGACGGCGCGGACTTGGTGCTGACTCCCCGGTTCTCGCCCTCGACCCAAGAAATCACCTATATGTCGTACTACAACAGCGTGCCCCGGGTGTACCTGTACAACATCGATACCGGCAAGCGCGAGCGGCTGGGTGATTTCCCCGGCATGACCTTCGCTCCCCGGTTTTCGCCCGATGGCAATCGGGTGATCATGAGCATGGCGCGCGGCGGCAGTTCCGACATCTACACCATGGATCTGCGCACCCTGGAGCGGCGGCGGCTGACCAATACCCCGGCGATCGATACCTCGCCGTCGTATTCGCCCGACTCGCAGCACATCGTCTTCAACTCGGACCGCGGCGGCAACCAGCAGCTCTATGTGATGAACGCCGACGGCGGCAACGTGCGCCGGATCAGCCATGGCGAGGGCCGCTACGCCACTCCGGTGTGGTCGCCGCGCGGCGACTTCATCGCCTTCACCAAGATGGCGCAGGGGCGATTCTTCATCGGCGTGATGCGTCCCGACGGTTCGGGCGAGCGCCTGTTGTCCGACGGGTATCTGGTGGAAGGCCCGACCTGGGCGCCGAACGGACGAGTCTTGATGTACTTCCGTCAGAATCCGTCGGACGCGCGCGGTCAGGGCGGCGATTCTTATCTCTACAGTATCGACTTGACCGGCTATAATGAACGCCGGGTTGTGACCCCGATCCAGGCGTCGGACCCGGCGTGGTCGCCGTTGATCCCCTGAGCGCGTCCGGGGAGGGCGGGTGTGGCAAGAACATCACACAGAGGTGTCGTGGCGCGGGACAATTTCGGATTCGTGTAGTAAACCCAATGCGGTTGCAGTAAGACAAAGGCCAACCAGATCGGTTTTCCGGCGGTCGTGCCGCAGCCGTGTGGCCGTATCGTTTTTAATTCCCGAGTGGGGAGATGAAGGCAATGAAGATTCGTGTTTTGAGCGTAGTGGCGGCCAGCCTGCTCGTGGCGGCTTGCGCCTCTGGTCCGCAAGAAGGTGGTGATGTGTCGGGCAAGGGCGCGGGCGCCGTTGTTCCGGGCTCCGCCGAGGACTTCGTCGCGAATGCCAAGGACCGCGTGTTCTTCGCGTTCGATCGTTCCGATCTGGACGCTTCGGCGGTCAAGACCCTGATGGGTCAGGTCGCGTGGCTGAAGGCCTACCCGAACACCCAGGTGACCATCGAGGGTCATGCCGACGAACGCGGCACCCGCGAATACAACCTGGCCTTGGGCGAGCGTCGCGCCAACTCCGTCAAGCAGTTCCTGAAGGCTCAGGGTATTGCCGAGGCGCGCGTGAAGGTGGTGTCCTATGGTAAGGAACGTCCGGCCGTCGTCGGCTCGAACGAATATGCCTGGGCGCAGAACCGCCGTTCCGTGACGGTCGTGGCGAAGTAAGATCGGGGCCGCTTCCCTGAGAAGCGGCGTCAGCAAGTTGAACGCCCGCCGTTCCTCGCCGTGCGAAGGATGGCGGGCGTTCTGTTTTTCCGGCAAACGGGTAAAGGGGGCGGCATGACCTGGGGATGGGGCGCGGGCCTGCGCGAAGCGGGCCGTATCTGGGGTTTCGCCGCGTGCGCGCTGGCGATGTCGGTCGGGATCGCGTCGGCGCAGGATGCGGCCGGTCTGTCCGGTCGTCTGGAACGGATCGAGCGCGACCTGACGGTCCTGCAACGCCAGGTCTATCGCGACCAGTCGGCGGGCGGCGGTGAAAGCGCCATGACTTCCGAGGGTTCGGCCGCTCTGTTCGTGCGTCTGAGCCAGCTTGAGGAGCAGATGCGCGATCTGACCGGCCAGATCGAGGAGCTTTCCTTCAAGATCGATCAGGCCAACCAGCGCATCGACCGCATGGCGGCGGACAACGACTTCCGCTTCCAGGCGCTGGAAAAGGGCGGCGCTTCGGCGGAGCCGCCGATGCCGCAGTCCTCCGCCGCTCCGACCGGTTCGGCGCAGGCCGCCGCGCCGGTGCAACTGAAGCCGCCGCCCGCCGATGCCGGGGAGGCCTACCGCGAGGCCTTCCGTCTGTTGCAGAAGGCCGACTACGCGGCGGCGGAAGTCGCCTTCAAGGCGTTCCTCAAGGACCATGCCGACACCGAATACGCGGGCAACGCCCAGTATTGGCTGGGCGAGACCTATTACGTGCGCGGTCAGTTCGAACCGGCGGCGGTGGCCTTCGCCGACGGCTACAAGAAGTATCGCAAGGGGGCGAAGGCTCCCGATAGCCTGCTGAAGCTGGGTTTCTCGATGCGCAAGCTCAATCAGCCGGAAAAGGCCTGCGCCGCCCTGGATCAGATGGTCAAGGAATTCCCCAACGCGCCGAAGGCGCAGCTGGAACTGGCGCGCAAGACGCGCGGCGAGATCAAGTGCCGCTGACCCCGCTTGGCGGGGGGACGGGCGACGGCGGCTTTCTTGCCGCCGCGCTGGCGCGATTCGGCGCGGCGATGGGGGCGTTCGGAGGATTCGAGGCCCGGCCCCGTCTGGCGGTCGCGGTTTCCGGCGGCGCCGACAGCATGGCGCTGCTGCATTTGGCGCGCGCCTGGTGCACCGGACGGGACGGCGAGATTCTGGCGCTGACCGTGGATCATCGTCTGCGTCCGGAGTCCGCGTCCGAGGCCGAGGCCGTCGGCGTCTGGATGGCGAGACTCGGGGTTCCGCACCGCATTCTGGTCCGGCCGGGGCCGCCGCCGACCTCCGGGATCGAGGCGGCGGCGCGCGCGGCGCGTCATGCCTTGCTGGAGGATGCCTGTCGCGCCGAGGGCATCCTGCATCTGCTGTTCGCCCATCACGCCGGGGACCAGCGCGAGACCGTGGCGATGCGGGCCGAACGCGGCCCCGGTCCCGGCGCGTCGGGGATGGCGGCGCTGGATTGGCGTCGGCATTGCCGCCTGCTGCGCCCTTTGTTGGGATTCGAGAAGGCGGACCTGGTCGCGATCGATCGAAGCCTGGGACAGCCGTGGGTCGAGGACCCGACCAATGCTTCGGATCTTTACGAACGCAACCGGATGCGCAAGCGCCTGGCCGCGTCGGGGGCCGGGGCGGCGCGCGATCTCGACCGCGACATCGCGGCGGCGCAGGCGGCGCGGGCGGCGGAACAGCGCGCCCAGGCGGCACGGATGCAGGCCTGGGTGCGGTTGTCGCCCCTGGGATACGCCTGGGTCGACGCCCGCGTTTGGGACGGTTCCGCGATCGATCTCGGCGTGTTGGCGCGGTTGCTGCGTCACCTTGGCGGACGGATTCATGCGCCGCCGCACGAGGCTTTGTCGCGTGCCCTGAACGCGCTGGCGGCGGGGCGGGGATTCACCCTCGGCGGCTGCATCGCGCGGCCTGCGGCGGGGGGATTCTGGCTGATGCAGGAAGGGCGGCGCGGCGCGTCGGCGCGTTCGCGTGGCGACGCGCCTCGCGCCGTTCCGGCTTCGCGTTTCGCCGACGGCGGCGAAACGCCGCCGCCCGCGTCGGTGCCGACGAAACCGATCGAGGGTGTTTGCGCGCCGCCTCCTCTCGGCTATGATCCCGGCGTCGCGGGTTTCGCGCCGCCTTTGGGGATCACCGCGTGCGCGGCTTGGCTTGCGCCGTTCGGCGCCGACCTTATGTATTGACGTGAAGCTGATGCGCGCGGGCGCGCGCGGCGTTGGCCCTTCTGGCTTCCCAGGCAAGGATTCCTGCATTGAACTTCGGAAAAAACATCGCGCTGTGGGTCTTGATCGGCGTTCTTCTGCTGGCGGTCTTCAGCGAGTTTCAAAGCTCGGACAAGGTGCGGGAGGGCAATGCCGTCGCGTATTCCGACTTCATGAGCATGGTCGAAAAGGGCGGGATTCGTTCGGTCACCATCCAGGGCCGTCACGTCAGCGGCCAGATGACCAGCGGCGAAAGCTTCTCCACCTACGTTCCGGCCGACCCCGAGATGGTGCCGGTGCTGCGTTCCGCCGGGGTGAAGGTCTCCGCCGAGCCGGTGCCGGAAAACGCCCCCAGCTTCTGGAGCATCGTCATCTCGTGGTTCCCGATGCTGCTGCTGGTCGGGGTGTGGATCTATCTGATGCGCCAGATGCAGGGCGGCGGCAAGGCGATGGGCTTCGGCAAGTCGCGCGCCAAGCTTCTGACCGAGCACCAGGGCCGCGTCACCTTCGAGGACGTGGCGGGCATCGACGAGGCCAAGGACGAACTGGAAGAGGTGGTGGAATTCCTGCGCGATCCGCAGAAGTTCCAGCGCCTGGGCGGCAAGATTCCGAAGGGCGTGCTGCTGGTCGGTCCGCCCGGAACCGGTAAGACCCTGCTGGCGCGCGCCATCGCGGGCGAAGCCAACGTGCCGTTCTTCACCATTTCCGGGTCCGACTTCGTCGAGATGTTCGTCGGCGTCGGCGCGTCGCGCGTCCGCGACATGTTCGAACAGGGCAAGAAGAACGCGCCCTGCATCATCTTCATCGACGAAATCGACGCGGTCGGTCGGTATCGCGGCGCCGGTCTCGGCGGCGGCAACGACGAACGCGAGCAGACCCTGAACCAGTTGCTGGTGGAGATGGACGGCTTCGAGTCCAACGAGGGCGTGATCCTGATCGCCGCCACCAACCGTCCCGACGTTCTCGATCCGGCGCTGCTGCGCCCCGGTCGCTTCGACCGCGAGGTGCAGGTGCCCAACCCGGACGTCGGCGGCCGCGAGCAGATCTTGCGCGTCCACATGCGCAAGGTGCCCCTGGGACCGGACGTGGATGCCAAGGTTCTGGCGCGCGGCACCCCCGGTTTCTCCGGCGCCGATCTTGCCAACCTGGTGAACGAGGCGGCCTTGATGGCGGCCCGGCGCTCGAAACGCGTCGTCACGATGAGCGAGTTCGAGGAAGCCAAGGACAAGGTGATGATGGGGGCGGAGCGCCGCTCGATGGTCCTGGGGCCGGAGGAAAAGCGCCTGACCGCCTATCACGAGGCGGGCCATGCCCTGGTGCAGATGCAGTTCGCGGTGTCCGATCCGATCCACAAGGCGACGATCATTCCGCGCGGCCGGGCGATGGGTCTGGTGATGGGGCTGCCGGAAAAGGACCGCTACAGCATGTCCAAGGAGTTCCTGGAGGCGCGCATCGCGGTGGCGATGGCGGGTCGCTTGGCCGAGGAACTGGTGTTCGGCGCCGACAAGGTGACCAACGGCGCGCAGCAGGACATTCGCATGGCGACCGGCATGGCGCGCGCCATGGTGACGCAGTGGGGGATGAGTTCTCTCGGTCCGCTCGCCTACGAGGAACCGGATCAGGAGGTCTTCCTCGGCCATTCGGTGACCCGCACCAAGAACATCTCGGACGACACCGCCCGCAAGGTCGATGACGAGATCCGCAAGCTGGTCGAGGACGGCAACGCCAAGGCGCGGGCGATTCTCGTCGAGCAGCGCGACAATCTGGAGCGCATCGCCCAAGGGCTTCTGGAGTACGAGACCCTGAACGGCGAGGAAATCAAGGCGTTGCTGCGCGGCGAGACGATCGTCCGCGAGGACCCGGCGGCGCCGCGCGGTCGCGATGGCGGACGCCGCTCCTCGGTGCTGACGGCGGGCTCCACCCCCGCCGCCGACGGGGCGGAACCGCAGCCGGGGGCGTGAGTCCGCGCCGGGGAAAGATCGTGACAGCCGAGATCGTGCCGCAAACCGTCGCATACCCAGCCCCCGGGCTGGGTATTGCGATTCCGCCCGCCGCCCGGGTGTACGTCGCCCCCGCCGATCCGCTGTCGGGAGGTTTGGCCCGGGGCATCGTCGAGTCCGGGCGCGCCGCCTGGTTCGGCGGGACCGACCGGGCCTTCTGTTGCGTCTATCTGACGGTGCGCGTCGGCGAGAAGGCGCGGATTTATCGCCTGTCGGTGCGCGAGGTGGAAAAACTGCACCCCGACGCGGACGCCGCCCTGCGGGCGTTGAGCGTTCCCTTGCCCGATTTCGCCGGGCTGAACATGGCGCAAATCCAGGTTATGGGCATCGTCAACGTCACCCCGGACAGTTTTTCCGATGGCGGCGAACGCTTCGATGCCGACACCGCGATCGCCGCCGCCCTGGCGATGGTCGAGGCCGGGGCGACGATCATCGACGTCGGCGGCGAATCCACCCGTCCCGGCGCCGCTGCGGTCTCGCCGGAGGAGGAAATCCGCCGCGTCGAACCGGTGGTTCGGGCGTTGGCCGAGCGTCGCATTTGCGTTTCCATCGATACCCGAAACGCCGCGACGATGGCCGCCGCGCTGGCCGCCGGGGCGCGCATCGTCAACGACATCACCGCGCTTTCCGGCGATCCGAGGGCTCTGGACGTGGTGCGCGCCGCCGATTGCGGCGTCGTGCTGATGCACATGCGGGGCGAGCCGCAAACCATGCAGAAGGCCCCGGAGTACGCGTTCGCGCCGTTCGACGTCTTCGATTATCTGGAGGAGCGGGTGGCGGCGTGCGTCGCGGCGGGGATCGATCGGGCGCGTCTGTGCGTCGATCCCGGCATCGGTTTCGGCAAGACGGCGGCGCACAACCTGTCGATTTTGCAGCGGTTGTCGTTGTTCCGTTCCCTCGGCGTGCCGCTGCTTCTGGGGGCGTCGCGCAAGTCCCTGATCTCCCACGTCTGCGGCGATACGCCGCCGAAGCGACGGCTTCCCGGTTCGTTGGCCGTGGCCCTCGCGGGCGCGGCGGCGGGGGCCAACATCCTGCGGGTGCACGACGTTGCCGAGACGGTGCAGGCGCTGGCGTTGCAGAACGCCATCTTCCGCGCCGAATAGCGGGAAATCCTTTCCCGCCGCCGGACGATGTTCTAGGTTGCATGCTGGTTCGTAGCGTCAGTGGGGATGTTCGAGGAAATGACGGCAAGGCGTTTGTTCGGAACCGACGGGGTGCGCGGCACCGCCAATATCGAGCCGATGACCGCCGCGACGGCGCTGAAGATCGGCATGGCCGCCGGGCGGCTTTTCCAGCGCGGCGAGTACCGCCATACCGTGGTCATCGGCAAGGACACGCGACTGTCCTGCTATATGCTGGAACAGGCGCTGACCGCCGGATTCACTTCGGTCGGCATGGACGTTCTGCTGCTCGGGCCGCTGCCCACCCCGGCGGTGGCGAAGCTGACCCGCAGCATGCGCGCCGATCTGGGGGTGATGATCTCCGCCTCGCACAATCCGTACGAGGACAACGGCATCAAGCTGTTCGGTCCCGACGGTTACAAGCTATCCGACGACACCGAACTCGCCATCGAGCGTCTGGTCGGTAACGGACTGGAGGAAGCTCTGGTCGAGTCCGCCCGCCTGGGGCGGGTGCGCCGTCTGGAGGACGCGTCCGGCCGCTACATCGAATACGTCAAAAGCACCTTCCCCACCGGGCAGCGCCTGGACGGTCTGAAGATCGTTCTCGACTGCGCCAACGGCGCCGCCTATCGCGTCGCGCCGACGGTGCTGTGGGAACTGGGGGCGGATGTGACGACCCTGGCGGCAACCCCCGACGGCACCAACATCAACGCCCAGTGCGGCGCGATGCATCCGCAGGCGCTGTCCCGCGCGGTGGTGGAGCGGGGGGCGGACCTGGGCATCGGCCTGGACGGCGACGCCGACCGGGTGATCCTGTGCGACGAACGCGGGCGCGAGATCGACGGCGATCAGGTTCTCGGTCTGATCGGCGCGAAATGGGCGGAGACCGGCGAACTGGTGGGCGGCGGCATCGTCGCCACGGTGATGTCCAACCTGGGGTTGGAGCGTTTCCTTGCGGCGCGCAAGCTGCACATGAAGCGCACCCAGGTCGGCGACCGTTACGTGGTCGAGGCGATGCGCGACCGGGGCTACAACCTGGGGGGCGAACAGTCCGGGCACGTGGTTCTGGGCAACCACGCCACCACCGGCGACGGCCTGGCGGCGGCGTTGCAGGTTCTGTCCGCCCTGGTGGAAAAGGGAGGGCGGGCGAGCGAGGTTCTGCACGTTTTCGATCCGTTGCCGCAGATGCTGAAGAACGTGCGCTTCAAGACCCGCGACGCGGCGAAGGTGGCGCTGGCCGACGACGGCGTGAAGCAGGCTCTGGCCGAGGCGGAAAATCGTTTGAACGGCGGTGGCCGCCTGTTGATCCGTTCTTCCGGAACCGAACCGGTGGTGCGGGTGATGGCGGAAGGCGAGGACGAAGCCGCGATCCAGGCGGTGGTGGATTGGCTGGTTTCCGTGCTGGAAGCCAAGGCGGCGTGAGACAAGAGGAACGGGGCATGCGTGGACGGGTCTTGATCATCGCCGGTTCGGATTCCGGTGGCGGAGCCGGGATTCAGGCGGACATCAAGACGGTGACCGCGCTCAACGGGTTCGCGATGACCGCAGTCACCGCGCTCACCGCGCAGAACACCCTGGGGGTGCACGGCATTCACGCGGTGCCGGTGGATTTCATCCAGAAACAGATCAAGGTGGTGGTCGAGGATCTCGGTTGCGACGTGATCAAGACCGGTATGCTGGCGACGTCCTCGGTGATTCGCGGCGTCGCCGAATGCCTGGACGAGGTCGCCCCGGACGTGCCCCTGGTGGTCGATCCGGTGATGGTGGCCAAGGGCGGCGCGCTGCTGCTGGAAACCGAGGCGGTGAAGACCCTGAAGTGGGCGCTTCTTCCGCGCGCCGCGCTGATTACCCCCAATCTCTACGAGGCGGAGGTGCTGTCCGGCCGACGCATCGCCAGCGAGTCCGATATGCTGGGCGCGGCCAAGGCGCTTCTTGCCCTGGGGCCGAAGGCGGTGCTGGTCAAGGGCGGCCACCTGGAAAGCAGCCTGGCGATCGATCTGCTGCTGACGGAAGAAGGCCTGACCCGGTTCGCCGACCTGAAGATCGAAACCCGCCACAGCCACGGGACCGGCTGCACCCTGGCCTCGGCGATCGCCTGCGGCGTCGCCCAGGGGCTGCCTCTGCCCGAGGCGGTGGGCCGAGCGCGCGGTTTCGTTCGCGCCGCCTTGGAAACCGCGCCCGGCTTCGGTCGCGGCAACGGGCCGCTCAACCACGCGCACACGGTGTCGCGGGACGCGTAAACTGTTGCCCCGTGGCGGCGAAACGGGGTACACCACTCTGCCGTGCCCGCGCCGGGCGGCGGCGGATCGACCATGGGGTGACGATGAGCGAAGCGATGAACCGTGCGCTTCTTCCGGCGGGTCTGCGGGACGTGTTGCCCGGCAAGGCCGCCTATGAGGCTGCGGTGGCGCAGTCCCTGCTCGGCGCCTTTTCCGGATTCGGCTTCGATCGCGTCAAGCCGCCGCTTCTGGAGTTCGAGGACAGCCTGCTCGCCGGGGTCGGCGCCGATCTTGCGGCGCAGACCTTCCGCGTCATGGATCCGGTCACCCAGCGGATGATGGGAATGCGCGCCGACATGACGGTGCAGGTGGCGCGGATCGCCGCCACCCGCCTGTCGCGCGAGCCGCGCCCCCTGCGTCTGGCCTATGCGGGCGATGTGCTGCGGGTGAAGGGGTCGCAGTTGCGCCCCGACCGCCAGTTCATCCAGGCGGGTCTGGAATTGATCGGCTGCGACACGCCGGAGGCGGATGCCGAGGTCATCTTCATCGCCGCGCATGCGCTTGCCCGCATCGGCGTGCCGGAAGTCTGCGTCGATCTGACCCTGCCGCCCCTGGTGCCGTTGATTCTGGAGACGGCGGGCCTGTCCGACGACGAGAAATCGCGCGCCCGCGACGCACTGGACCATAAGGACGCCGCCCTGGTCGCGGCGCTGCCCGTATCGGTTGCGCCGGTTCTGGGGCGGCTTCTGGCGGTCTGCGGCCCGTTCGAAACGGCGTTTCCGTTGCTGGCCGAAATCGACTTGCCGCCCGCCGCGTCGGCCTGGCGCGATCGTCTGGCGGCAGTGGTGGCGCGCCTGAAAATGCTGGCCCCCGATCTGTCGTTGAGCCTGGACGCGGTGGAAAACCGGGGGTTCGAGTATCACACCGGCCTGTGCTTCACCTTTTTCGCGCCGGGATGGCGCAATCACCTGGGACGCGGCGGACGCTATGGCGGCGCGCGCGGTCAGGAACCGGCGATCGGCGCCAGCCTGTATCTGCATTCCCTGGTCGATATCCTGCCGGCGCCGGCGGCGGCGGCGCGGGTTCTGGTGCCGCTGGAGGACGCCGGGCCCGAGCTTCTCGCCGCCTTGCAGGCCGAGGGCTGGGTGACCGTCGGTGCGGTTGCGCCCTGCGCCGACTGGCGGGCCGAGGCGCGTCGGCTGGGTTGCGGCCACGTTCTGGAAAACCGTTGTCCCCGTGCGGTGGACGACGCCGTATAATCTTCACGCATCACCAATGGCGGAAAAAAGATGAGCAATGTCGCGGTGGTCGGCGCCCAGTGGGGCGACGAAGGCAAGGGTAAGGTGGTGGATTGGCTGTCCGAGCGCGCCGACGTGGTGGTGCGCGTCCAGGGCGGGCACAATGCCGGTCATACCCTGGTGATCGATGGCGCCGCCTATAAGCTCAGCCTGCTGCCCTCGGGCGTGGTGCGCGGCAAGAGGTCGTTCATCGGCAACGGCGTGGTGGTGGACCCCTGGGCCTTGCTCGACGAGATCGGGCGGATTTCCCAGCAGGGGGTGGCGATCACTCCGGACGTCCTGGCGGTCGCCGACAACGCCTGTCTGATCCTGCCGCTGCACCGCGACCTCGACCAGCTGCGCGAGAACGCCAGCGAGGCGGGCAAGATCGGCACCACCGGGCGCGGCATCGGCCCGGCCTATGAGGACAAGGTGGCGCGCCGCGCCATCCGGGTTTGCGACCTGGCCGATCTGGCCGCCCTCGACGACAAGATCGAACGCCTGCTGACCCACCACAATGCGCTCCGGCGCGGTCTGGGGGTTTCGGAAATCGACGGCGCGGCGTTGAAGGCCGAAATCCTGGCGGTCAAGGATCGGGTTCTGCCCTTCGCCAAGCCGGTGTGGCAGGAACTCGACCGCCTGCGTCACGACAACAAGCGCATCCTGTTCGAAGGCGCGCAGGGCGCGATGCTGGACGTCGATCACGGCACCTATCCCTTCGTCACTTCGTCCAACACGGTCAGCGGTCAGGCGGCGGCGGGGTCCGGCATGGGCCCGGCGGCGGTGGGCTTCGTCCTCGGCATCGCCAAGGCCTATACCACCCGCGTCGGCGGCGGGCCGTTCCCCACCGAATTGTTCGACAAGACGGCGGAATATCTGACCGATCGCGGCCGGGAATTCGGCACGGTGACCGGACGGCGGCGGCGCTGCGGCTGGTTCGATGCGGTGGCGGTGCGTCAGGCGCTGAAGACCGGCGGCGTCAAGGGCGTGGCGATGACCAAGCTCGACATTCTGGACGGCCTGCCCGAGATCAAGGTCTGCGTCGGCTATGACCTGGACGGCGAGCGCGTCGATCTGTTGCCCTCGTCGATGAGCGCGCAGGCGGCGGTGAAGCCGGTCTACGAGACCCTGGAGGGCTGGTCGCAGAGCACCTATGGCGCGCGGTCCTGGGGGCAATTGCCGGCCAACGCCATCAAATACGTGCGCCGCATCGAGGAGCTGACCGAGACCCCGGTCGCCCTGCTGTCCACCAGTCCGGAGCGCGAGGACACCATCCTGGTGCAGGATCCCTTCGCCGACTGATCGGCGTCGCATTGCGTCCGATCCGGGAAAGTGCCAAACTCTGATCGCGTGTAAGGCGGGAAAGGCTTGGCTTTCAAAGGAGTACGCATCGGATGGCCGAAGGGGTTGCCGTTCAGGCCGCGCAACAGACTCCTCCGGTCTCCGGCGGCGACGGGGCGGTTTCCGTCCACGACCGCTTTCTGGTCTTTCCCGGACGTCCCCTGCCGGAATTCGACTCTCCCAACGCGCTCGCCTATACGGCGGAGGACAAGCGCGGCGGACGTCCCAGCTTCGCTCTGATCCTGCCGCCCGATCTGCCGGTGCGGCTGAACGCCGTCGTCGCGTTGAAGGGGCAGCAGTTTTCCTCGGTCCTGTCGCTGCTCGATTACGGCTTCGCCTATTGGCCGCCCTTGCAGCGCGAGGTGGTGATCGTCATCTACGAGCGTCCCTTCGGCGGGCGCTTCATCGCCAGTCAGGACGACCCGTTTCAGCCGATGGTCGATGCCGATTTTCAAAGAATCGTGCTGAAGCCGCTGTTGCAGGGGTTGGAGGAACTGAAGGGGCGCGGCGTGGTGCATCGCTCCATCCGTCCGACCAACTTGTTTTTCATGGATGCGGAGCGCACCCGCCTGGTCTTCGGCGAATGCATCAGCACTCCGCCCGCCTTCGATCAGCCGGTTCTGTACGAGACCATCGAGTCCGGCATGGCGCAGCCGGAAGGGCGGGGCAGCGGCGGTACCCCCGACGATATGTACGCCTTCGGCGTCACCCTTCTGCACATTCTGATCGGACGGCGCCCCGGCGCGCCCCTGAAGGGCAACGAACTGCTGCGCGCCAAGATCACCCTGGGCAGCTATACCGCCCTGACTGGCGACGCGCGGTTTTCCCTGGCGATGATCGAGGTTCTGCGCGGCCTTATGATCGACGATCCGCAACTCCGCTGGGATATCGAATCGATGAAGCTGTGGCTGGCCGGACGGCGGTTGAGCCCGCTTCTGGCGAAGCCGGAAAAACGGGCGCAACGCCCCTTCCGTTTCTGCGGCGCCGACATCGTGTCGCGTCGCGAATTGGCGCTGGCCCTTTCCGAGAACTGGGAACAGGCGGCGGGGCCGATCATGGACGGCCAGGTCGAGGTCTGGCTGCGCCGCTCCCTCGACGAGAAGGCGGTGGCCGAGGCGGTGGCCAATCAGGTGCGCGCCGCCACTTTTCCCACGGCCTCGGCGGACGGTCCCGGAACCGACGTGGTGGTGGCGCGGGTGTGCATGCTGCTGGATCCCCATGGGCCGATCCGCTACCGCGCGATGCGGGCCTTTCCCGACAGCCTGGGGTTGGCCTTGGCGGTCGCCACGACGCGGCAGAAGGACGTGCGCGCCGTCGCCGAGTGCATCCTGCGCGAGGTTCCCGAGGCGTGGTTCGAGGCGCAGGGCACCTTCGACCCGATCTTTTTCCAGCAGATATCCCTGATCAAGACGCTGCGCCAGCACTTGAGGCTGTCGCAGCCGGGCTATGGGGTGGAGCGCTGCCTTTACGAAACCAACGAGAATCTGCCTTGCCTCAGCCCCCTGGTGCAGAAGGACTACGTCATCGACATCGAGGACCTTCTGCCCGCCCTGGATGCGGCGGCGAAAAGGGTGGACGCCAAGTCCTGGCCCGCCGACCGGCATATCATCGCCTTCGTCGCGGCGCGCTTTCGCTTCGACGTCGACAAGCAGATCAACGCCCTCAACAGCCCGCAGGCGGATACCTCGGCGCTTGGCCTCTTGAGTCTGCTCGCGGTGCTGCAATGGCGTCTGGGGCCGGAGACCCTGTTCGGTCTGTCGGGCTGGCTGGGCGGTCTGGTCGGGCAGATCATCCAAAGCTATCACAACCGCGAGGTGCGCCGCCGCCTGGAGCGCGAGGTGCCGAAGCTGGTGCGCAAGGGCAGCCTGCCCGAGCTGTACAATCTTCTGGACGACGTCGAGGAACGGCAGAAGGATCTGGATGGTTTCGCCTGGGCGAAGGCGGAGTACGCGGGCGCGGATCAGGAAATTCACGACCTGGAAAGCGACACCCCGGCGCGCGACGCGCAGGCTCAACGGATCGGCCAGCAGACCTCGGCGATCATATCGGTGATGATCGGCCTGATCACGATTTGTGTGCTTCTGGCCATGCAGTTGTGGTGAGAGATGGCAAAACCGCCCGCTTCGAAATCCGCCAAACGCTCCGCGCCTGCCTCTAAGTCCGCCGCGCCGGTGGGGGGCGCGTTCAGCCGCATCCTGGTGCTGTCGCTGGCGGTGTTCGGCGGCCTGATGTTTCTGCCGACGGTGATTTTCCTGTTTTTCGCCATGTTGCCCACCGCGGCGGCCTATGTGGTGGACCGCAGCCCGGAAAAATACGAATGGATCTGCGTCGGCGGGATGAATTTCGCCGGGGCGTCGCCGTTTCTGCTGTCCCTGTGGGCGGGACGTCACACGGTGGAGGCGGCGGCGGCGCAGTTGACCGACGTTTTCAACCTGATGGCGATTTATGGCGCGGCGGGTCTGGGGTGGATGATGTACATCGCCCTGCCGCCGGTGGTGGGGGTGTTCATGCAGATGTCGGCGCAACGCCGCATCGCCCAGTTGAAGGCGACGCAGACCCGCCTGACCCAGATATGGGGGTCCGAAGTCGCCAAGTCGAAGGTTTGATCGAGGGCCTCTTTCCAGAAAAACCCCGCGTTTTTCGACGCGGGGTTTTTCGTTGAGGCAGGGGGCGCCTTAAAAGTGGAGGTTCTGCTCCACCACCGCCGTACGCATGCTCTTTTGCAGTTTTTCGAGGGCGCGGACCTCGATCTGGCGGATGCGTTCGCGCGAGATGCCGTATTCGCGGGAAAGATCCTCCAGGGTGGCGGGGCTTTCCGACAGGCGGCGGGCCTGAAGAATGCGGCGCTCCCGCTGGTTCAGCAGGCACAAGGCGTCCTTCAACAGGCGGCGACGTTCGCCCAGTTCCTCGCGCTCGGCCAGCAGGGTTTCCTGGTCGTCGCGATCGTCGACCAGCCAGTCCTGCCATTCGCCGTCGCCGTCGATGCGCAGCGGCGCGTTCAGCGAGTGGTCGGGGCTGGAGAGGCGACGGTTCATGCTGACCACGTCGATTTCGGCCACCGAGAGCTTCTCGGCGATCGCGGTCACCACCTCGGGCTTGAGGTCGCCTTCCTCGATCGCCTGCATCTGGCCCTTCAGCTTGCGCAGGTTGAAGAACAGCTTCTTCTGCGCGGCGGTGGCGCCCATTTTCACCAGCGACCAGGAATGCAGGATGTATTCCTGGATCGAGGCGCGGATCCACCACATCGCATAGGTCGCCAGACGGAAACCGCGTTCGGGATCGAAACGCTTCACCGACTGCATCAGGCCGACGTTGCCTTCGGAAATCACTTCGCCGATGGGCAGGCCGTAGCCGCGATAGCCCATGGCGATCTTGGCGACCAGACGCAGATGGCTGGTCACCATCTTGTGGGCGGCGCCCATGTCGCCCTGGTCGCGGTAACGGATCGACAGGTCATACTCTTCCTCGGGGGAGAGCATGGGGAACTTGCGGATTTCTTGAAGATAGCGAGTGAGGTTCTGTTCCGGCCCGATCACCAGATCGACGGTTGTAGCGGACATGTTCTGCCCTCCCTTCTCAGCCGAGTACCAGGTCCATGGTGCGCTTCCGGGAGCCGGTTGCGCTTATCACCGCGAGGCGTTTTTAAGGCTCGTCCCGCTTCATGGAACCATGGTGCAATTCCCCATGATCCTAGTCAAGTATTAGATTCCGGGGGCGGAGCGGAACGCCGCGATCAGGCACTCCATGTCGGCGGGGAGGGGGGAGTCGAACGAAAAAAAGTCGTTTAGAATCGGGTGGTTGAAGCCGATGAGATGGGCGTGCAGGGCCTGGCGGCGGAATTGATCGATAAAACCCTTCAAGTTATCCGGAAAATTCTTCATACCGGAGCGTGTTTTTGCGCCATACAGGGGGTCCCCGACCAGGGGGTGGCCGTGCTCGGCGAAATGGACTCGGATCTGGTGGGTCCGCCCGGTGGCGAGTCGGCATTCGACCAGGGTGGCGAGGCGACCGAAGCGCTCCAGCACCCGATAGCGGGTCAGCGCGGTCTTGCCGCCGGATTTGACCACCGCCATTTTCTTGCGGTCGCGCGGGCTTCGTCCGATGTTGCCTTCGTACTCTCCGGCGTCGGGGGCGACGTACCCCCAGACCAGGGCGGTGTAGGCGCGGTCCAGGTCGTGGGCGGCGAACTGTTGCGACAGCCCCAGGTGCGCCGCGTCGCTTTTTGCCACCACCATCAGGCCGCTGGTGTCCTTGTCGATGCGGTGCACGATGCCGGGGCGCTTCACCCCGCCGATTCCGGACAGGGTTTCGCCGCAATGGGCGATCAGGGCGTTGACCAGCGTGCCGTCGGGATTTCCGGCGGCGGGGTGCACCACCAGACCGGCGGGCTTGTCCAGCACCAGAAGATCGGCGTCCTCATAGACCACCGTCAGGGGGATGTCCTCGCCGACGGGTTCGGCGGGGGTGGCGGGCGGCAGGTCCAGGCTTAGGGTTTGCCCTGGTTTGACCTTGGCCGAGGGGTCGGTTATGGTGCCGCCATCGACGCCGACCCGGCTATCCTCGATCAGCGCCTTGAGGCGCGAGCGGGAGACCCCGGGAAAGGCGGTGGCGCACGCCTTATCCAGGCGGGCGGGAGGGGCGTCTTCCGGCCAGATCGCGGTCAGCGGCGGGGTGGGGGCGGCATCGGCAGTTCGGGACATGGAGTGAGGGGCACCGTGGTCAAGATCGTGAAAGCGTTGTCCATCGCCCTGGGGGCCCTGATCGTCGGGTCTCTCGGGCTTCTGCTGTACGGTCTATTCTATAAGACGCAGTCGGGAAATCTATTCAAGACGCAGCAGGAAGCGCCGCAAGCGGAAAAACCGTTGCTGGAAAATCCGGTGGCGGGGGTGGTCGATCCATCGGTTCCTCCGGTCGGGGATTTCGGCGCGATCGGCCTGGGGCAGCCCGCCGGATCGTCGGTCGCGCAGGTGACGGCGCAAGGGGCGTTGGTCTATCTGACGGTGCGGGACGGCGGCCTGTCGGATCGGGTTCTGGTGGTCGATCTGGTCCGTCGCCGCGTCATCGGGCGGATCGATGTCGGCGATGCGGACGCCCGTCCGCCGCGTCCGGCGAAATGATCCTCGCCCGATCGTAAAAAAGGGCTTGCGCGTCCATCTCCCAGCGGGTAGAAGGGCGCTCCGTTTCGGCCTGCGACCCCATCGTCTAGAGGCCTAGGACATCGGCCTTTCACGCCGGTAACACGGGTTCGAATCCCGTTGGGGTCGCCATCCGGAACGTCGCCTTGCGACGGCGCACGGCAGTGGACAAATCCCACTCATCCGTGCTAATCCGTTCGCCACGGTCCAAGGGTCCCCATCGTCTAGAGGCCTAGGACACCGCCCTCTCACGGCGGTAACAGGGGTTCGAATCCCCTTGGGGACGCCAATTTTCGCCGCCGCCGTTGATCACGGGGCGGTTTTTTGTTGCCCGCAGGGTGAGATCGGTATCGGTCGTGCCCATCTGTTCCGGGTGCGGCCGCGATCGGGCGGCGCCTGAAACGGGGGATGCGCGGTGAGCGAGGCGACGACCGACCAGGAGATTCCCGACTTCGGCACCGGCCCGGCGCTGCGCGCCATGGCGATGCCCGCCGACACCAACCCCAGCGGCGACGTTTTCGGTGGCTGGCTGCTGTCGCAAATGGACATCGCGGGGGTGGGCAGCACCGCTCGTCAGATCGCCAAGGGGCGGATCACCACCGTCGGCATCGAGGCGATGACATTCCACGCGCCGGTCCTGGTGGGGGACGAAGTCAGTTGCTACACCACGGTTCTGCGCGTCGGGCGGACCTCGATCCGGATCAAGATCGATACCTGGGTGCGGCGCGGCGACCGCTTCGAGCACATCAAGGTGACCGAAGGGGTGTTCACCTACGTCGCCATCGACCAGAACCGCCGCCCGCGCCCGGTCGCCTCCACGTAAGGGACGGCAAAGAGGAATCCGGAAAATCTTTTTCCTTCCATCGTCCGGAAACGGCGTTTTCCTGCGTATGAATGGATGGGCTCCTTGTGGACGCCCCCCTCGCGGCATTATCTTCATTTTGAAACAATAGCTATCGTCTTTCCGCCCCGGAGCGTCGTCGCCCCGGCGGCGCGGTGGGGAACCCGGCGTTTTGGACAGGTCCACGGTGTTTTTCGATGGCGGGAACGAGGAGATCGCTCCGCCGCGCGATTATGAAGAGGCCAAGGCGATGGCCGGGCACCCGGATCGCCGTCGCCGCGCCGCCGTCGCCGCGTGCGCCGACGTCGCGCCGGAAATCCTGTACTACATGGTCGACGATCCGGATCCCGAGGTTCGCCGCCGGGTCGCAGCCAACTCCGCCACGCCGCGTCAGGCCGACAGCAAGCTTGCCAACGACGAGGAACCGGCGGTGCGTTCCGCCCTGGCGGCGAAGATCGCCAACCTGGCGCCGCGACTGAACCATGCCGCGCCGAAGCCTCAGGATGCCCTGACCATCGGCATTCTGGAGACCCTGGCGCGCGACCAGATGCCGATGGTGCGCCAGGTGGTGGCCGAGGTTCTGAAAAGCGAGGCGCAGATCCCCCCGCACATCGTGCGGCAACTGGCGCGCGACATCGAGATCATGGTCGCTGCGCCGGTGCTGGAATTTTCGCCGATTCTGGCCGACGCCGACCTGGTGGAGATCATCGAGGGGCGGCCGATCCCCGGCGCGCTGTCGGCGATTTCCCGTCGGCGCGGGGTCGGCGGAGATGTCGCCGACAGTCTGGCGCGCGGCGACGATGACGACGCGATCGTCGAGCTTTTGAACAATCCGACGGCGCAGATGCGCGAGGACACTCTGGACGCCCTGGTCGATCGCGCCCGGGGCCGTCCGCGCTTGCACGAGCCGCTGGTGCGATATCCGGTTCTGCCCAGCCGCGCCGCCTGCAAGCTCGCCACTTTCGTCGCCGACAACCTGCTGACGGTGCTGGCCGGGCGGCAGGATCTGGACGAGGAAACCCTGGTCACGCTGCGTCAGGCGGTGCATGAGCGTCTGGCCGAGAACTATGGCGGCGCGGATACCGAGGACGCGCGTCATCGTGCCCTGATCGAGCGCGAATTGGCGACGGCGCGCGCCCTGCATGTGAAGACTCCGATCTCCGAGGAACTGATCCGCCGCTCCATCGACTACGAGCACTGGACCTTCGTCAAGGCGGCTCTGGTGGTTCTGACCGATCTGCCGCTTGACTTCGTCTGCGACGTCCTGGATTCGAAGCGTCCCGACGCGGTTCTGGCGTTGTGCTGGAAGGCGGGGCTGAGCGCGGATGCCGCAGGGATGGTGCAGCGCGATCTGGCGGGCATCGACGCCCTTTCGACGCTGCCGTCGGGACGGGCGGATTATCCGCTCGGCGCGGCGGAGATGCAGGCCCAACTGGATGGCTTCGTCGCCGGGGCTTCCCCGCCGATCCATTCTTGACAAGCTTCCCGCCGCCCGTCACCTTGCCCTCCACGTTATAGTGGACCCTGGGGTGGGCGATGGGCGGGTTGCGGCAAGCCTTCTTAAGTTTCCTGGCGTTTTTCCTGGCGATTCCGTCGGCATCGGCGGAGCCGCCGATGCGCATCGTCAGCTTGTCCGGCTCCCTGACCGAGATCGTCGCCGACCTGGGCCTGGCCGACCGCCTGGTCGGGGTGGATCGCAGCAGCCTGCGCCCGGTCGAGGTGACGCGCCGCCTGCCCAAGGTCGGCGGTCCGCGTTCGGTCTCGGTGGAAAGCGTGCTGGCGGTGTCGCCCGACGCGGTGGTCTGCTACGACGAGGTCCAACCGGCGGAAACCCTGTCTCGCCTGAAAAGCCTGGGGGTCAAGGTGGTGACGACGCGGCGCCATGCCACGGTCGAGGGCGCGTTGCGGAAAATCCAGGATCTCGCCGAAGGACTGGACCGCGAGGAAAAGGGGCGGGAGCTGACGGCGGCGATCGCGCGCGACGTCGCCTGGCCGGAGGGCAAGCCGGAACCCGCCCGTCGCCTGCGCGGCGTGTTCATCTACACCATGGGCAACGGCCCCCTGATGGTGTCGGGAACCGGAACCGGGGCCGAGGCGCTGATGGCGGCGGCGAAGGTCGATAACGCGGTGAGCGGATTTTCCGATTATCGACCGCTCAATGCCGAGGCGCTGGCCGCCGCAGATCCCGACGTCGTGATCATCCTGAGCCGGGCGTTGGAACGCATCGGCGGGCGCGAGGCGCTGGCGGCGATGCCGGGATTGCGGGAGTCCGGCGCGATCCGCGACAACCGCATCGTCGTCGATGACGAGTCCGCCTATATCGGCATGGGGCCGATGCTGGGCGCGGCGGTGCGTACCTTGCGGGAAACGGCTTACGGGCGATGAAGCGCGACGCGGCACGGAGAGTCTTCGTCGGCGAACGGGCCGAGGCGCGCGCCTTCGCGTTGCTGTTGGCGGTGGTCTTCGTGGCGATGCTGTGGAACCTGCTGACCGGAGCTCTGGCGATCCCCGTGGATGCGATCCTGCGGGTGCTGGGGGCGGCGCTGGGGCTGGCCGATCCGGTTCCGGGCGATCGGCGCTTCGCCATGGTCCTGACCGAAGTGCGGTTGCCGCGTCTCTGCCTTGCCTGCGCCGTCGGCGCCACCCTGGGTTTTGCCGGCGCGGCGATGCAGGGGGTGCTGCGCAATCCCCTGGCCGAACCGGGGCTTCTCGGCACCGCCAGCGGCGCCGCCCTGGGGGCGGTGACCGCCATCGTGCTGGAAGGGGCGTTGACCCGCCGCCATGATTTTCTGCCGTTCGTGGTGCCGCTTGCCGCGTTTCTGGGGGCGGTGGCCAGCACCGCCGTGGTGGTGGCGGTGGCCAGGGCGGTCGCCCTGCCCAGTTCGGCGACGCTGCTGCTGACCGGCATCGCGATCAATGCGTTGTCGGGGTCGGCGATCGGGCTTCTGATCTCCATTGCCAACGACGAGCAGTTGCGCAGCCTGACCTTCTGGATGATGGGCAGCTTGGCTTCCGCCAATTGGCTGCATGCGGGCATCGTTTCCGCCGTCGGCGCGCTGGGGGGGGGGATGGTGGTCTTCCGCCATGCCCTGGCTCTCGACGCCACCACCCTCGGCGACGACGTCGCCGGGCATTTGGGACTGGATGCGGTGGCGGTGCGCGGTCGGGTGCTTGCCGCCGTCGCCCTGGCGGTGGGGACGGGGGTCGCCTTCGTCGGCATGATCGGCTTCGTCGGTCTGGTCGCGCCGCATCTGGTGCGGATGATGATGGGGGCGCGGCATCGCTTGGTGATCCCCGGTTCGGCGTTGCTGGGGGCCGCGCTGGTGCTGCTGGCCGATCTGGCGGCGCGCACCGTCGCCGCGCCCACCGAGTTGCCGCTCGGCGTCCTGACCGGACTGCTGGGAGGGCCGTTCCTGTTGTGGCTGCTGCTGCGCGTCGGCGCGCGGGGAGGAGTGTCGTTATCGGCGCCTCGGGAATTATCGTGCGGCGCGGCGGTCGCGCCCTGGTCGATGGCGTGGATATGGACGCGGCGGCGGGGCGTCTGACGGTGATCGTCGGCCCCAATGGCGCGGGCAAGTCCACCCTGTTGCGGGTGTTGTCCGGCGACATCGCCGCCGACGCGGGCGAGGTTTCGATGCTGGGTCGTCCCCTGCCGCGCTGGAGGCGTGCCGAAATCGCCCGTCGTCGCGCCGTTCTGCCGCAGACCTGCGCCTTGAACTTCAGTTTCCGGGTGAAGGATGTGGTGCGTCTGGGGCGGCTGCCGTTTCCGCCCTCGGCGGCGGATCGGGACATCGCCGCCCGCGCCCTGGAGGAGGTCGGGCTTTCCGGTTTCTCCGATCGCCTCTATCCAGACCTGTCGGGCGGAGAGCAGCGCCGCGTCCAGTTCGCCCGCGTCCTGGCGCAGATCAACGACGCGGCGGCGGCGGGCAGCGGCGTGCTGTTGCTCGACGAACCGACCGCCAGCCTGGATCCGGCGCACGGTTTGGCGGTGCTGCGGCGGGCGAAGACCCTGGCCTCGGCCGGATTGACCGTGCTGGCGGTGGTTCACGACGTCAATTTGGCAACTCCCTTCGCCGATGTCTTCATCGGCATGCGCGACGGGCGGGTGGTGTTTTCCGGCCCGCCGGAGGCCAGCCTGACCCCGGACAATCTGCGGGAGGTCTATGGGCTGAGGGCTTCGGTGCTGCGCCATCCCGAGGTCGATTGTCCTCTGGTCGCCTTCGTTACGGACGACATGTGACATTGTTGCATCATCAACGAATAAAATCGTTATAACGTTCCAATCCCATTGATCCGCCCTGCGCATCCCCTTATGCATCCCTACCGGTGCGCTTGGGGAAAGCGCCTGCTTTTGGTGAACGGTTCGCCGTGGCGGACGATGAAGGGGGATCATGGAATGATCGAGGTACGTAACCGGCGGGTTTGGGCGCTGGGCGCGATTCTTTTGGCGTCGGTGTCGACCGAGGCGCTGGCGCAATCGACGCAGAATCTGGGGACCATGGTGATTTCCGCCAACCGGGTGGAAACCGCCGCCGATCAGGTGGGCAGCGCGGTCACCGTGATCACCGCCGAGGAGTTGGAAAAGAAGCAGGCGGTGACCCTGGAGGATGCGCTGAAGGAGGTTCCCGGCCTTTATGTTTATTCCAACGGCAATCCGCAGAACCGTACCCGCGTCAGCCTGCGCGGTCAGGATGCGCAGCACATCGTGTTTCTGGTCGATGGGGTGAAGATCGAGAACCAGGCCAGTTCGATGTACTCCAACCCCTACAACCATCTTCAGGCTTCGGACATCGAGCGGATCGAGGTCCTGCGCGGCAACCAGAGTGCGCTTTACGGCTCGGACGCGATCGGCGGCGTGGTGCTGATCACCACCAAGTCGGGCCGGGATTCCGCGAAGATGATCGAGGGCGAGACCAGCGTCGAGGCGGGCAGCTTCCAGACCAACAAGGAAACCGCGACGCTGACCGGGCGCATCGAGGACGTGTACTACAAGGTGGCGGGTTCGCGGTTCCAGACCGATGGTTTTGACACCACGAAGAAGGCGGGAACCAACGAGAAAGAAGCCTCCAGTAGCGCCAATCTGGACATGAAGGTGGGGGCCGACGTGCTGAAGGATGTCGGGGTTATCGACCTCCTGAATCTCGAGGCCAATCACAACCATCAGCACGGCTGGGCGGATTACGATACCGCATCGGCGAAGAACGATTCGAGAAGCTTCCTTCGTCAGTCCACCGACACCACGCGCTTCCAGGCCAAGCTCGACCTGTTCGACGGCCTGCTCGGCAATACCTTTGCCTTCAACCGCATGGATTCCGACGTTTACGTGAGCTCGCGAGGCATCAAAAGTACCAGCAACCCCAACCGGTATTTCGGCGAACTGGAAAAGTACGAATATCAGGGCACCTTGCGTCCGGTCGAGGACCATACCTTCGTGTTCGGCGCGGAGCAGGAACGCGATCATTATCGCAGCCAATTGAGTACGGCAACCAGCTCGCGAACCGAATCCCTGGTCAATAGCAGCGTCTTCGTCGATTGGGGGATGGCCTTCCTCGACAAGGCGTTGAACATCAACCTCGGGACGCGCGAGGATTTTCACGATACCTTCGGCGATCACAACACCTATCGCGGCACCGTGTCGTATTCCATTCGTTCCACCGGAACCCGTCCGCACGCCAGTTACGGCACCGGCTTCAAGGCGCCGATGCTGGTTCAGTTGTACGGCAATAGCGGCAATGAAACCTTGAAGCCCGAGGAATCGCGCGGCTTCGACGTCGGCGTCGAGCAGATGCTGCTGGACGATCGGTTGCGCCTCGACGTCACCGTGTTCAAGACCAATATGACCAATTCGATCGAATTGCCGGCCATGGGGACGAGCATCTATCAGAACATCGCCTCGGTGCGGGCGATGGGCGTTGAAAGCAGCGCGAACTTCGAGATTTCCCGCGAGTGGGGGATTTCCGGTACGCACACCCATACCGAATCTCGCAACAATACGACCGGAGCGCAGACCGATTATACTCCGAGGCATGTCGCTTCCCTGCGTCTCGACTATGCGCCCGACGAGGTTCCGGGGCTGCGGACCTGGACGCGGATGAGCGCATCCACGGAAAGCGATTACGCGGGAACGGTATATAGCGTCGATAGCCGATATGGCGCTGGCGGGTACGCTACCTGGGACGTGGGCGCGGACTATGCGGTGGACGAGATGATCACCGTCTATGGGCGCGTTCTCAATCTGCTGGACAAGGACTACGGCCAGATGGCTGGCTACAACAAGGCCGGGATCAATGGCTATGCCGGCGTGAAGGTGAAGTTCTGATCCTACGGCCGGGGCGGCGGCGTCAGCCGCCGTCCCGCGTCGCCAGGGCGGCGATGTCCGCCGCCAGGGCATCCACCTGATCCCAGTCGGTGAACTCGACGGTCAGCGCGGGGTCGGTGGGGCCGCCGGTGATTTTCATGATCAGTTGAATCATCAGGCGGTCGAACAGTCCATAGCGGGGATAATCCAGCATTCCCGCCACCGCCGCCGCCACCGCCGGAGACAGGCGGGCGCGTCGCACCCATTTGCGCAAATAGGGGCTCCCCGCCAGGGAACGCTTGCCCGGCTTGCGGGCGGTCAGGTTGACCGAAATCATCGCCAGGGGCTTGGCGGTCAGGGCGTCGCGATGGCGCTTCAGCATTTCCCGCGCGGCGGGCAGGGGGTGGCCGTAACGGATCGCCGCCGCCACCGCCACCACTCCGGCGGCGGCGATTTCGTCCTTGTCCGGCTGACGTTCGCCCAGGTCGCACAGAGCGACGGCGGCCCCGGATTCGGTCAGGCGTTGGGCGATGCGCTGGGCGATGCGGCGGGTCTGGCTGTCGTGGCTGGCGTAATAGAGGGATATCGGCAGGGGCATGGCGCGGTCCTGTAGGGTTTTGATAACCCTACAGGAAGTTTCGGGGATTGGGAAAGTCTCAGTCGAGGACCGTCTTCATCGTCTTGAACAGCTCGTTTTTCAACTCGAAACCGATCCCCGGCGCGTCGGGCAGGCGGACGTATCCGTCCTCCACCGCGTAGCCGTCGGCGAAGCCGCAGAACGGCTTGAACACGTCGGGATAGGACTCGTTGCCGCCCAGATGCAGGCCCGCCGCGATGGCGAGAGACATCTGGTGCCCGCCGTGCGGCACGATGCGACGGGTGGACCAGCCGTGCGCCTTCACCTGTTCGATGGTGCGCAGGTATTCGACCAGACCGTAGGACAGGGCGCAGTCGAATTGCAGATAGTCGATTCCGGGCCGCATGCCGCCGAACTTCAGCAGGTTGCGCGCGTCCTGGTGAGAGAACAGGTTTTCGCCGGTGGCCATCGGCAGCGGATAGTGCCGGGCGATCTCGGCATTCAGGGCATAGTCCAGGGGGTCGCCCACTTCCTCGTACCAGAACGGGCCATAGGGCTTGATCGCCTCGCCATAGGCGATCGCGGTGTCCAGGTCGAAGCGGCCGTTGACGTCCACCGCCAGATACCGGCCATCCCCCACCACCTGGATCGCCGCCTCGATTCGGCGCAGATCGTCGGCAAGAGACGCGCCGCCGATTTTCATCTTGCAGACGCGATAGCCCCGGTCGCGATAGCTTTTCAGCTCGTCTTGCAGGCCTTTGTTGTCCTTGCCGGGGTAATAGTACCCGCCCGCCGCGTAGACCCAGACCCTGTCATCGGCGACTCCGCCCGAATAGCGGTCGGCCAACACGCGGTAGAGCGGCTTGTCCTCGATCTTCGCCAGGGCGTCCCACACCGCCATGTCGATCGCTCCCACCGCCACCGAGCGTTCGCCGTGGCCTCCCGGCTTTTCGTTCTTCATCAGGGTCGCCCAGATGCGGAAGGGGTCGAGGTTGGTTTCGTCGTCGGTGAGCAGGCTTTCCGGCTTGGCCTCTTTCAGGCGGGGCAGGAAGCGCTCGCGCAACAGGCCCCCGGCGGCATAGCGCCCGTTGGAGTTGAACCCGAAGCCGACCACCGGCTTGCCGTCGCGCACCACGTCGGTGATCACCGCCACCACCGAGCAGGTCATCTTGGAGAAGTCGATGAAGGCGTTGGAGATCGGCGAGGCGATCGAACAGGTGATTTCCCGGACGTCGAGGATTCGCATGGCGCATGTATCCTTGGGTAGTATTTCTGTTGAAGGTGTCCGCGCGTAAAGATAGAGTTCCGATGCGCGAGGATTGTCCTACTATGCGGGACGGAATACCCCGGCGGCCAATGCCGAGGCGGTATCGATCGATGCGGCTTACGCATCGAAGCGTGGAGTGGGCGATGGAACTGTCCTGGTTGTTGGATTTTCTGGAGTTGTCCGATTTGGGGGTGTTTTCCCGCGCGGCGGAACGGCGGCACTTGAGCCAGCCCGCCTTCAGCCGCCGCATCCGCGCATTGGAGGAATGGGTGGGGGTGCCGCTGTTCGAACGCGACTCCCGGCATGTCCGCCTGACCCCGGCGGGCGAGCGGTTCCGTCCGGTGGCGGAGGAAACCGTGCGCCGCCTGTCGCAGGCGCGGGACGAGGCGCGGGAGGCCGACGGCGCGGTGGGAACGACGCTGCGCTTCGCCTGCACCCACGCCTTGTCCCTGACCTTTTTCCGGATTGGCTGAAGGCGGCGGAACGGCGCGTCGCCCTGGGGTCGATCCGTCTGATTTCCGACAGCTTGCAGGCCTGCGAACAACTGATGCACGAAGGGCGGGCGCAGTTCATGGTGTGCCACCACCATCCCGCCTCGGCCAGTCGGCTGGATGCGCGTTCCTTCTCTTCCCTGCCGCAGGGCGACGACATGCTGATTCCGGTCAAGGCGCCGGATGCGCCCTTCGATCCGTTGGGGGAGAACGGGGCGCGCCTGCCGTATTTGTCCTACAGTCAGGAATCCGGCCTTGGCCGGATCGTCGGCGCGGTGCGCGCCAAGCAGCAGGATCGGGCGCCGAACCTGGAACCGGTGTTCACCGCCCATCTGGCCACCGCGTTGCGGGCGATGGCGGTGGCCGGGCGCGGCATCGCGTGGTTGCCGCTGACCCTGATTCAGGCGGATCTGGGCAGCCGCCGTCTGGTGCGCGCCGGGGGGCAGGAGTGGGATATCGGCGTGGAAATCCGGGCGTACCGCCCCCGCCACCGGTTGAGCCCGGCGGCGGAGGCGTTCTGGTCGGGGCTGAAGTAACCCCTACGCGGCGCGAACGTCGGCAAGGAAGCGTCCGATCTCGTCGCGCAGGACCGTGGTCTGGTGCGACAGGGTGCGCGCCGATTGCAGCACCTGGGTCGAGGCCTCGCCGGTTTCCCCGGCTGCCTGGCTGACCCCGGCGATTCCGTTTGCCACCTCTTGGGTTCCCGCCGCCGCTTGTTGCACGTTGCGGGCGATTTCTCCGGTGGCGGCGGATTGTTCCTCGACCGCCGAGGCGATGGCGGCGGAAATCTCGCCGATCTTGTCCATGTGCTGGGCGATGCCGGAAATCGCCACCACCGCTTCTTGCACCGTGGTCTGCACCGCGCCGATCTGCGACTGGATCTCCTCGGTCGCCTTGGCGGTCTGGTTGGCGAGATTCTTCACCTCGCCCGCCACCACCGCGAATCCTTTGCCCATTTCTCCGGCGCGCGCCGCTTCGATCGTGGCGTTCAGGGCCAACAGGTTGGTTTGGCTGGCGATGTCGGTGATCAGGTTGACCACGTCGCCGATCCGGCTGGATGCGGCGGCCAGATGGTCCATGGTGTCCTTGGCGCGGGTCATTTCCTGCTGCGCGGTGGAGGACAGGTCGCTCGACTGCGACACCTGGCGGGAGATTTCCTGAATCGCGGCGGACAGTTCCTCGGCTGCGGTGGCGACCGTCTGCACGTTGCTGGAGGCCCCCTCGGTCGCGGCGGCGACGGCGGAGGATCGCTCGCTGGCGTTCTCGGCGGTGGTGGCCAGGCCGTGCGCCGTGCTTTCCAACTGGCCGGTGGCGGAGCCCAGGGCTTGCAGCACCTCCTCGATGGTGTTTTGGAAACGTGCGATCATCGCGTCGATGGCCTGGGCGCGGGCGTCCCGCGCCGCGTTGGCGGCCTCGGCTTCCTCGGCCAGACGGTCGGCTTCCTGGCGGTTGGCGCGGAAAATTTCGACGGCTTTCGCCATTTCGCCGATTTCGTCGCGGTTGCCCAGGCCGGGAACGGCGATCGCGGTGTTTCCTTGTGCCAGATCGTTCATTGCCTGGGTCATCTTGACGATCGGGCCGGAGATCATTCCCTGGCCGATCCTGCGGGAGACCAGAACCCCGGCGATCATGGCGATCAGCAGGACCACGGCGGAAATCGTCAGACGTTCCTTGAAGAAGGCGTCCATTTCGTCGTTTACCTTGGCCATCGCTTCGGTGTTGCGGGCCACACGTTCCTGGATTTGGACGTTCAGAGCCTGACGGCTTTTCCGATTTTCCTCGTTGTTTCCGTAAAGGTTGGCGGCCGGTCCGCCGCCTTCGCGGCCCTGGCGCACGGTTTCGGTGCGGAAGCGGACGAAGTCGTTGGTCGCGGCTTCCAGGGCGGCGAATTCGGCGCGGCGGTCGGGCGGAGAGAGCTCCTTCCAGCGGGCGACGTCTTTTTGCAAGATTTCCAGATTCTTCAGAAGAGGATTGGAGAAGCGGTCGATCTGCTCGGGAGTCTTCGACATGTAGAGGCCCCGGCTGTCCATCACCACCGCCAGAACCAGGCCGTTCACCCGTTCCCCGACGAGGGCGCGCTGGCCCAGGCCGAGCATGTCGTCGGTGCGCTGGTTGAACACCCACATGCCGTGTAGGCCGACGAGGCCGATGATCAGGGCGAAAGCCCCCAGAATCGCACCCAGCATGTTGATTTTGTTGGATATCGAGAAGTTTCTCATGTCGTTTGTCCCTCCGGGGATGCGACGCAAATCCCATGACGAAACAATTGTAATAAGAACATTCCGGATATGTAGTAAAAACTTACGATTTTTTAAGGTCGGGTGTGATGACGGTCATAGGTTGCGTTTGAAAAAAACGCCCCCGGCAAGGCCGGGGGCGGGATGGGTTCGGTCCGCGAGCGGCGGATCAGACGCCGGCGATCCGTTTCAGGATATCGGCGCGGCGCTGGGCGTGGGTCACCGCCTGCGCCACCATGTCCTTATAGGCGGTGGGATCGGCGTTTTCGGTGATGCGGAAGCGGGTTTCCGCCTCCATGAAGTCGGCCAGACCCATGCTCGGTTCCTTGGCGTCCAGTTCCAGGGCGCTTTCGCCGCTGCCCAGGCGTCGCGGATCGTAGCGATAGAGCGGCCAATAGCCGGATTCCACCGCCAACTGCTGGCGTTGCAGGCCGCAGGCCATGTCGTACCCGTGGGCGATGCAGTGGGCATAGCCGATGATCAGGGAGACGCCGTCATAGGACGCCGCTTCCTGCATCGCCAGCACCGTCTGCGCGTCCTTCGCGCCGAAGGAGACCGAGGCGGTGTAGACGTCGCCGTAGGAGATCGCCATCAGGCCCAGGTCCTTCTTCGGTCGGACCTTGCCGCCCACCGCGAACTTGGCCGCCGCGCCGGTGGGGGTGGACTTCGACGCCTGGCCGCCGGTGTTGGAATAGACCTCGGTATCCAGCACCAGGATGTTGACGTTGCGGCCCGAGGCCAGCACATGGTCCAGGCCGCCGTAGCCGATGTCATAGGCCCAGCCGTCGCCGCCGATGATCCAGATCACCCGTTCGACCAGGGTATCGGCCAGATCGACAAGGCGCTGCGCCGCCGGATCGGACAAGCCCGCCAGGGCGGCCTTGAGGTCGGCAACCCGCTTGCGCTGGTCGCGGATGCCGGTTTCGTCGTCCTGTTTCGCGGTCAGGATATCGGCGACCAGACGTTCGGGCAGCTTGCCCGCCATTCCGGCCAGAAGCGCCTTGGCCATGTGCCTTTGATGGTCCACCGCCAAGCGGAAACCCAGGCCGAATTCGGCGTTGTCCTCGAACAGCGAGTTCGCCCACGCCGGGCCGCGTCCTTCGGCGTCGGTGGTGTAGGGCGTGGTCGGCAGGTTGCCGCCGAAGATCGACGAGCAACCGGTGGCGTTGGCGATCATCAGGCGGTCGCCGAACAACTGGGTCAGGGTCTTGATGTACGGGGTTTCGCCGCACGCGAGGCAGGCGCCGGAGAATTCGAAGTACGGGGTGATCAACTGCGCCGTCTTGATGTTGACGTTGGGCAGGTCGGCGCGGTCGAAATTCGGCATCTTCAGGAAGGCGGCGAAGTTGGCCTTCTCCTGCTCCAGGATCGGTGCCTTTTCTGCCATCGACAGGGCCTTGCGCTCCGGCTCGGCCTTGATCTTGCCGGGGCGGCAGGCGGTTACGCAGATGCCGCAGCCGGTGCAATCCTCGGGCGCGACCTGCAACACGTACATGCCGTCCTTCATCTCGATGCCGCGATAGGGCTGGGATTTCAGTTCCGCGCCCGCGGCCGCAAGCGCTTCCTTGGTCACCAGCTTGGCGCGGATCGCGGCATGCGGGCAGACCATTGTGCATTTGTTGCATTCGCGGCAGGCCTCCGGATCCCAGATCGGGATTTCGTCGGCGATGTTGCGCTTTTCGAACTTCGCGGTGCCGACCGGCCAGGTGCCGTCCACCGGGAAGGCGGAGACCGGCAGCAGGTCGCCCTTGCCCGCCAGCATCATCGCGGTCACCCGCTTGACGAAGTCGGGGGCGTCGTCGGGCACCACCGGCGGCAGTTCGTGGCCGTTGGTGGTGGCGGGAACCGGCACTTCGTAAAGCTGCGCCAGGGTGGCGTCCACCGCCGCGAAGTTCTGCTCCACCAGCTTCTGGCTCTTGCGGCCGTAAGTCTTCTTGATCGCGGTCTTGATCGCGGCGATCGCCTCGTCGCGGGGCAGCATGCCGGACAAGGCGAAGAAGCAGGTCTGCATCACGGTGTTGATCCGTCGCCCCATGTTGGCGCCCTCGGCCACGGCGCGGGCGTTGATGGTGTAGACCTTGATGTCCTTGTCGATGATCTCCTGCTGCACCGGGCGGGGCAGGCGGTCCCAGACCTCGGCGGGAGTATAGGGGGCGTTGAGCAGCAGGGTCGCGCCCTTGGCGGCGATTCCCAGCACGTCCACCCGGTCGAAGAAGACGAAGTGGTGGCAGGCGATGAAGTCCGCGCTGTTGATCAGATAGGGGGGCGCGAATCTGGTGCGGGCTGAAGCGCAGGTGGGAGACGGTCAGTCCGCCCGATTTTTTCGAGTCGTAGACGAAGTAGCCTTGCGCGAACAGGTCGGTGTTCTCGGCGATGATCTTGATCGAATTCTTGTTGGCGCCGACCGTGCCGTCCGAACCCAGACCGTAGAACACCGCCCGCTTGGTGCCGGGGGTGCCGAGGGAGAACGCGGGCTCGTAGGACAGCGACAGGCCGGTGACGTCATCGACGATGCCGACGGTGAAGGAGCGCTTCGGCGCGGCCGATTTCAGTTCGTCGAATACCGCCTTGGCCATGCCGGGGGTGAATTCCTTCGACGACAGACCGTAACGCCCGCCGATCACCTTGGGCATCGCGGCCATCGGCAGACGGCCTTCCTGCTCCGCCTGGGCAAGCGCCGCGACCACCTCGATATAGAGAGGCTCGCCCGCCGCGCCCGGCTCCTTGCAGCGGTCGAGCACGGCGATCGATTTCACCGTCTTGGGCAGCGCCGCGACCAGCAGCGAGGCGGGGAAGGGGCGGAACAGATGCAGGTTGATCACCCCCACCTTCTCGCCCATCGCGTTCAGCTTGGCGGCGGTCTGTTCCAGGGTTTCCGCGCCCGAACCCATGGCGATGACGACCCGTTCGGCATCCGCCGCGCCGCTGTACTGGCACAGGGAATAGGCGCGTCCGGTGATTTTGGCGAAGCGGTCCATCTCCGCCTGGACGATGCCGGGCAGCGCCGCGTAGAAGGGGTTGCGCGCCTCCTGCGCCTGGAAGAAGGTGTCCGGATTCTGCGCCGTGCCGCGGGCCACCGGATGCTCGGGCGAAAGACCGCGCCGCCGCGATTCCGCGACCAGGTCGTCGTCGATCATCCGGCGCAGTTGGTCGTCCATCAGGTAACGGATTTTCGCCACCTCGTGCGAGGTGCGGAAACCGTCGAAGAAGCGCAGGAACGGCACCCGTCCGCGCAGGGTGGCGGCATGGGCGATCGCCGCCATGTCCTGGGCCTCCTGCACCGAGGCGGAGGCGAGCATGGCGAAGCCGGTCTGGCGGCAGGCCATGACGTCGGAGTGGTCGCCGAAGATCGACAGCGCATGGGTGGCCAGGGTGCGCGCCGACACGTGCATGACGAACGGGGTCAGCTCGCCCGCGATCTTGTACATGTTGGGGATCATCAGCAGCAGGCCCTGCGACGCGGTGAAGGTGGTGCCCAAGGCGCCTGCCTGCAACGCGCCGTGGACCGCGCCCGCCGCGCCGCCCTCGGACTGCATTTCGGTGACCTCGATGATGTCGCCCCAAAGGTTGGGCTTTTTCTCGAAGGCCCACTGATCGGCAAGCTCGCCCATCGTCGACGAGGGGGTGATCGGGTAGATCACGGCGATTTCGCTGGCGCGATAGGCAACCGAGGCGCAAGCCTCGTTACCGTCCACGGCAACCCATTTTCCACTGGACACAGATCGGCACTCCCGTTCGGCTTGAACCAAGATCCGGGGCCGCGTCGGCCCCGGAGCATCCACAAATTCCCGACCGTCCGGTCGGCGGACGGGGACGGCACATCCCCGCCGAAACTCAGATTCGTATTTCCGACGCGGCCTTCAGAATCTCCGCGCTTTTGCGCAGCGCCGCGTGTTCCGCCGCGTTCATGGCGGGTTCGAGAGTCGAGACCACCCCCGCCGCGCCGATGACGCGCGGCAGCGACAGGGTGACGTTGTCGATCCCCTCCACCGACGGGGTGGGCGCGGACACCGTCAGCAGCACATGTTCGTCGCCCGCGATCGCCTGCACGATGCGTGCCAGGCCGCCGCCGATGCCAAACCAGGTCGCGCCCTTGCCTTCGATGATGGTATAGGCGGCGCGGCGAACCCCTTCGTCGATGAGGGCGCGTTCGGCCTCCCCGATCGGGCGGCCTTTCTGCGCCGCCGTCGCGACCACCGGCAGGCTGGCGACGGAGGCGCCCGACCACCACAGAACCTCGGAATCGCCGTGCTCGCCCAGTACGTAGGCGTGGACCGACTTCGGCGAAATGCCGATATGCTGGCCGAGCAGGGCGCGGAACCGTGCGGAATCGAGGATGGTGCCCGATCCTAGAACCCGTCCCTGCGGCAATCCGGAAATCCGGGCGGCGATGTCGGTCATCACGTCCACGGGATTTGTCGCGATCAGCAGGATGGCGTGTGGGGTTGCCGACAGAACCTTGGGGATGATGTCGGCGAACACGGCGGCGTTTCGCGACAGAAGCTCCAGGCGGGTCTCTCCCGGACGTTGTCCCACGCCCGCCGCCAGCACCACCACGCCCGCGCCCTCCAGGTCGGCGTAGTCCCCGGCGCGGATGCGCGCGGCATAGGAAAAGGGAGTGGCGTGGAGGATATCCTCGGCCTGGGCGCGGGCGAGCGCCGGGTCCTTGTCGATCAGGATGATTTCGCTCGCCGCGCCGCGTAAAACCATCGCGAACGCGGCGGTGGCTCCGACGTTGCCGACGCCGACGATGCCGACTTTCATGGCGACTCCTGTCACGGTGTTACCGGGCGGTTCCCCGTTCGAGGGCATGGTACAGCTGACGGGGAAGGCGGAAAAGGCCTCATTCCCGCCCCCTTCGGCGCGCCGTAACTTACGCCGCGGCGCGGGCTTTTGCCCGTCCCGCGTCGAAGGCCCGGGCGTTGGTCTCCGCCAGGGCGGGCTTGCGGTCGCGGAAGCTGGCGACGATTCGCTCCTTCAACTCCTCGGGAGGGAAGGGCAGGTGATCGGAAATCGCCCCCAGCATGATGGTGTTGATCAGCTTGATCTCGCCCAGGTCGCGGGCGATTTCCCCCGCGTCGAAGGCGTAAACCGCGCGGCCGGAGGCGCGCAGCGCCGCCACCGGGTCGTCGGGATAGGCGAACAGGCCCGAGGACACCACCGGCGGCGACAGGCGCAGGGTGTTGACCAGGATCACCCCGTTCGGCCGCACCTCGTGCATCCAGCGCAACGCCTCCGCCGCCTCGAAGGCGAGCAGCACGTCCGCCTCTCCCGCCGGGATCACCGGCGACAGCACGCGCTTGCCGAAACGCAGGTGGGAATTGACCACGCCGCCGCGCTGCGCCATCCCCGCGACTTCGGTCTTCTTGACGTCGAAGCCCATGGCGATCGCCGCCTGGGCGAGGATTTCGGTGGCGGTCATCACGCCTTGGCCGCCGGTTCCGGCGACCAGAATGTTGGTGACGGTCATGATGCCGGGATCTCCTTCACGGGTTCGTCGCGGACGATCGCCTCGGACGCGCAGAGGTTGACGCACATGCCGCACCCGGTGCAGATCGCGGTGTCGATCCGGGCGAAGGAGAGTTCCACCTCCTTGCCGTTCTTGCGCACCGCGGTTTCGCGCCGCGCCACCGAGATCGCCGGGCAGCCGATGTCGATGCACTTGCCGCAGCCGGTGCAGGCGTCCTCGTCGGTGTGGAAGGGCTTGTGACGCTCGAAGGCCTCGATCAGGGTGCAAGGACGGTTGGTGATGATCACCGACGGTCCGGGGGTGGCGATCTCCTGCCGGAGGGTGCGGTCGAGCACCGGCAACTGGTAGGGATCGACCACGTGAATGCGGTCCTCCGCAACCCCGAGCGCGGCGACCAGCCGGGCGAAGTCCACCTTGGGCGCGGGGGCGCCGCGCAGGTCGCGGCCGTTGGCCGGGTGGTTCTGGCCGCCGGTCATGCCGGTGGTGGAGTTGTCCATCAGCAGCACGGTGACGTTGCCGTGCGTGTAGGTGATGTCCAGCAACCCCTGCATCCCCATGTGCAGGAAGGTGGAATCGCCGATCACCGCGACGATGCCCTTGTCGTGGTCGTCGTCGCGGGCCTTGTCCATGCCCAGCGCGACGCCCATCGAGGCGCCCATCGACACGCAGGTGTCCAGGGCCCCCCACGGATGACCGGCGCCCAGGGTGTAGCAGCCGATGTCGCCCGCGATCAGCACCTTTTTGCGCAGCCGCGCCAGGGTGTGATAGGCGGCCAGGTGCGGGCATGCCGGGCACAGGGTCGGCGGACGCGGGAACAGCTTGGCCGGGGCCGCCGCCGCCGGGGCGTCAAGGCCAAGCAGGGGGGCGAGCGCCGCCGACAGTACGTGGGGCAAAAGTTCGCCGAACAGCGGCAGCAGATCCTTGCCGCGCACCGTAAGACCGGTGGCCTTCAGTTCGTTCTCGATCAGGGGCTCGGTTTCCTCGGCCACCACCAGGGTGTCCACCGTCGCGGCGAAGGCCTTGATCCGCCCGATCGGCAGGGGATGGGTGAACCCGAGTTTCAGGATCGGCGCGTCGGGGAAGGTTTCGCGCAGGTTCATCGCGACCGGGCCGGAGGTGACGAAGCCGACGCGGCGGTCGCTTCCCTCGTCGATCACGGTCAGGTCGGTCTCCTCGGCGAAGGTCTTGAGGGCGACGTCGCGCGCCGCCATCAGCGGCAGGCGGTTCTTGGCGTTGCCGGGGACCATCACCCAGCGCTGCGGCTCGGGCACGAATTCCGCCTTCGCCGGGGCGATGCGTTCGCCCACCGTGGCCATCGCCTTGACGTGGCAGACCCGGGTGGTGGCGCGCAGGATCACCGGGGTCAGGAAGCGTTCGGAAATCTCGAACGCCGCCTTGGTCATCTCATAGGCTTCCTGGGAGTCCGCGGGCTCCAGGACCGGCATGTGGCCGAAGCGCCCCCAATAGCGGGAGTCCTGCTCGTTCTGCGACGACGACAGGCCGACGTCGTCGGCGACGACGATCACCAGGCCGCCCTTGGTGCCGGTCAGGGTATAGGTCATGAAGGCGTCGGAAGCGACGTTCATGCCGACGTGCTTCATCGAACAGATCGCGCGCACCCCGGACATCGCGGCGCCGATCGCGACTTCCATCGCGACCTTCTCGTTGACCGAAAACTGCGCGTGCAGGTCCGGGTAGACGCCGATCGCCTCCAGGATTTCGGCGGCCGGCGTGCCGGGGTAGGAGGTGGCGACCTTTACCCCGGATTCCCATGCGCCGCGAGCGATCGCCTCGTTGCCGGAAAGCAACAGGCGGGTCGCGGCGGGCGCGGTCATGGCGGTTGTCATGGCTTTTCCCTTCAATCCTTCGGACGCAGGTCGACGACGCGCTTGGCCTTGCCGATCGAGCGTTCGATGCCGCCCGGCTCGGCGATGCGCACCCCGACGGAGACGCCCACCATCGACTTGACGTGACGGGACAGATCCTTGGCGGTGAGGTTGGCGACGAACGGATCGACCGACGGCGGTTCGCGCATTTCCACCACCACGTCCAGGGTGTCGAGTTTGCCCTTGCGACCGAGTTCCAGCACGTAGTGCGGCGACAGGCGCTTGTCGGCCAGGATCAGTTCCTCGATTTGCGACGGGAAGACGTTGACCCCGTGGAAAATGATCATGTCGTCGGATCGGCCGTTGATGCGGTCGATGCGGCGCATGCTGCGCGTCGTGCCGGGGCGCAGGCAGCTCAGATCGCGGGTGCGGTAGCGCAGGATCGGCAGGGCTTCCTTGGTCAACGAGGTCAGGACCAGTTCGCCGTGGCTGCCGTCGGGCAGGACTTCGCCGGTTTCCGGGTCGATGATCTCGGGATAGAAGTGGTCTTCCCACAGGTGGGGACCGTCCTTGCTTTCGATGCATTCGTTGGCGACGCCCGGCCCCAGCACCTCGGACAGGCCATAGATGTCGAGGGCATCGATGTCGAAGGTGTCCTCGATCTCGGCGCGCATCGCCTCCGACCACGGTTCGGCGCCGTGCAGGGCGATCTTCAGCGAGGTGGTGCGCGGGTCGATCCCCTGTTTGCGGAATTCGTCGCCGAGCGCCAGCATGTAGCTAGGGGTGACCATGATGATGTCGGGTTTGAAATCCTGGATCAGCTTGACCTGGCGTTCGGTCTGGCCGCCGGACATCGGGATCACCGTGCAGCCCAGCTTCTCGGCGCCGTAGTGGGCGCCCAGGCCGCCGGTGAACAGGCCGTAGCCATAGGCGACGTGGACGATGTCGCCGGGTTCTCCGCCCGAGGCGCGGATGCAGCGCGCCACCAGATTGGCCCAGGTGTCGATGTCCTTTTTGGTGTAGCCGACCACCGTAGGCTTGCCGGTGGTGCCGCTGGAGGCGTGGACGCGCGCCACCTGTTCGCGCGGCACCGCGAACATGCCGAAGGGATAGTTCTGTCGCAGGTCCTCCTTGGTGGTGAAGGGCAGGCGGGAAATGTCCGACAGTTGGCGGATGTCCTCGGGGCGGACCCCGACCGCGTCCAGTTTGGCGCGGTAATGCGGCACATTGTCGTAGGCGTGTTTGACCGTCCATTGCAGACGGCCGAGTTGCAAAGCGCAAATTTCGTCGCGGCTGGCGGTCTCGATGGGTTCGAGCGCGCGCCGGGCCGACAGGCCGCGTTTCATTGGTGGTTCCCCCTAAAACTTCGTAATTCTTGCCGCGGCGGCTTCCGTTTCGGCGACGGACCGGCTTGCGAGGCGTCGTCGTCGGGCTGGGGTCGCGGTCGGGCGCGGAGGATAACAGATTTCATGGACCGCTTCTCGGCAAAAAAAGCGTCATCAAGGCGGAAACCCCGCCCCGGCTTCCCATGCTCTTCACGGCAATCTCCTGGTCCGTCGGCCCCGGAATGTGTTATGAGACGCAGGAAAAAGAAGACTGTCTCGCGGGGTAATTGCGCGGATGAACGCGTCGAGGACACTGAAAAACGCGGATCTGGAACGTCAGGTCGCCGAGTTGGTGCGGGAAAATCAGGCCCTCAAGCGAAAAATCGAGGAACTGGAACAGGCCTGCTCCGACCTCGATATCGCTCTGGTCACCTCGACCAAGCACGGCGACATGATCGAATCCTCCCTGTTCGCCGCCAACGCCAAACTGCGCTCCGAAGTGCGCGACCGCGTCGTCGCCGAACGCCGTCTGGCGCGCGTTCTGGCGGCGGTGCGGCAGCAGAAGACCGATCTGGAGCTTCTCGTCGCCACGATCACCGAACATGGCGACGAAATCGACTCGCAGTGGCTGCGACGCTATGCCCAGGCGGAAACCCTGTCGCGCACCGATCCCCTGACCGGTCTGGCCAACCGTCGGGAGATCGACGAACGTCTCGATCACGAATGGCGTCGATGCGCCCGCGCCGGTCTGCCCCTGGCCCTGGTGATGACGGACATCGATCACTTCAAGGGCTACAACGATGCCTACGGGCATGCCGCTGGCGATGCGGCGCTGGTCCGGGTGGCGGATATCCTGCGTCGGATCTGCCATCGCACCGGCGATGTGGTCGGGCGCATGGGCAGCGAGGAGTTCCTGCTGCTTCTGCCCGACACCGACCTTGCCGGGGGGCGCGCGATCGCGGAAAAGCTGCGGCGGGAAGTCTGGGATGCCGATATCCCTTATCCCGACGGCGACGACGGGCGGGTGACCTTGAGCATGGGCGTGGATGCGGTGGTGCCGCGTCCGGACGGGGATTGGGCCGATCTGCTCTCGGTCGCCGACAACTTGTTGTATGTCGCCAAGCGGGACGGTCGCAACACCATCAAGTCGCCCGACGACAGATAGAGAGGGGAGGGGGCGTCTTCATGCCGGAAACCTTTGGCGCCTTTCAGGATTGCTCCGACGCCGCCGATGCGCTGGAAAGCCTGCTGTTGCGGTTTTCTCCAAGTCTGCTGCCGTTGCGCCAGCGCTGGCGCAACAACGGGCTGTCGGCGGATTTTTTGGCCGATTACGTCACCACCTTCTTCCCGAAGGACGAGGGCGACCCGGCCAGTGCGGAACGGCAGTCGGCGGTTCGGGGGGGGGGGCGGTCAGCTACATCGCCAACGAGTTGCTGGAAAACGCGATGAAGTACAGCGACGGCAGCGGGCATCCGATCACCATCCGTCTGATGCTGCATCCCGATCGCGTGGTGTTCGAGGAAATCAACGCGGTAACGCCCGATTGCGCCGCCAACTATCGCCGTTTTATCGGGGAACTGCTCGGCAACGATGCGTCCGATCTGTATTTCCAGCGCCTGGAAGAGGTGGCGGTTACCGGGGATGCATCCGGTCTGGGGCTGATCACCATGATCACCGATTACGGCGCAACCCTGGCCTGGCGTTTCGGGTCGGACGGCGAAGGGGTTGAGTTGGCGACGACGCAGGTCTGCGTCGCCGTCTGAGGGAAGACCCGTTCTGGTGGAACGTCAAAAGAACGAAAGATACCGATCGATGACCGAATATTCCGGAGAGAACTATACCGTCGCCTTCGACGAACAGGCCCGCGTCGTCACCATTTCAGGGACACTGCGGCTGAACGGCATGGCCGAATACGGTCCGATCGTCGCCCTGTTGTCCAACGCCGCCGACGGCGCGGCGGCGCTGACGATCGATCTTTCCGGGCTGGTTTTTCTCAACAGTTCGGGCATCGCGGTGCTGTCGAAGTTCGTCATCGAGGCGCGCAATCGCGGGGGGCTGGCGCTGTCCATCGTCGGTTCGGCGGCGGTGCCGTGGCAGGGCAAGTCCTTGCGCAATCTGGAACGCCTGATGCCTTCCCTGGAGTTGGAGTTCCGTTGAAAAAATCCAGGCGGACGCGGCGATGAGATTCGGGGCGGCGATTCTGGACCGAATGCAGGCGCGTCTGCGACGGGTGCGACTGAAGCGACGGATCGCGTTCACCGTCGCGCTGTATCTGCTGGCGGTCGCGGTGATGGCGGTGGCGGGCGGCGAGGTCGCCGTCCTGGTGCGGCGGAACCGCGTCGAGGTGGCGGCGCAGCACCAGCGCCAGCAGACGCTGGTGGCGATGCGGCATTCCATCGAGATGATGGAGACTCTCGGCAACGCCTATCTGCGCGGCGGGGACACGTTGCTTCCGGCGCGGCTGAACGAGGAACTCCGCGCCTTCGAGCGCAGGCTGGAGAGCGTGATGCCGGATGCCGAGGCGCTGGACGGCGAACCCCTGCGCCTGAGCTTAAGCGTCAACGGCTTTATCGAGGCCTTCGATCGCGCCGCCGTGATCAACGGGCGTCTGTCCGAAGTCTACTGGGTGGATTTCGCGACGCCGATGAAGCGGGCTTCGGCGCGGCTGGAACCCTTCCTGCGCACCCCGGGAGAGGCCGGACGCCTCGCCCTGTGGGCGGATGCCGAGATGCAACGGGCGCGGATGGCGGTGCAGGCCCGTCAGGCGACCTTCGACGGCGGCGGACAGGACGCCGCGCGCGAGGCGCTGCGTCGCGTTGCCGATCGGCTGTCGTCATCGCCGCACGGCGGCGCGGCCCTGGCGGAGGCGGCGACGGACATGGCGGCGGCGATCCGCGCCTTGAATCACCTGGAATCCCTTTACCGCCAGCGCCGTCAGGCCGGCGAGGAGCATCTGGCTCTCTATGGGCGGGCGATGCTCAACTCCGTGGATCGTCTGACGATGGGGGCGGCGCAGCGCGAGGCGGAGGCGCAGGACGCACTGGAACGTCGCCTGATGGTGACTCTGGAATGGACGGCGGGCGGGGCGCTGCTGTTGCTGTTGCTGGGGCTGATGGCCAACGGTTTGATCGCGCGCAGCATTCGCGAGCCGATCCTGCGCCTCAATGCCGCGATGCGCGACGTTTCGGAGGGGAACTGGGGGCGCGAGATCGACGCCGACGAAGGCGGCGACGAAATCGCCGAGATGAGCGCCACGCTGGCCGGATTCAAACGCAACGCGCTGCGTCTGCGCGAACTGGAGATCGAAAAGCGCGAGATCCTCGCCCGCGAGAAGGAGGAAACCGAGCGCGCCTTGCGGCGCCTGGATCAGGCGCATCATGAAATCCAGATGCTCAACGAACGATTGAACGAGGAAAACCTGCGCCTCGGCGCCGAACTCGACGTATCGCGCCGTCTGCAACACATGCTGCTGCCGCGCCCCGAGGAACTGGCGGCGATCGACGACCTGGAGATCGCCGCGTTCATGGAAGCGGCGACCGAGGTCGGCGGCGACTACTACGACGTCTTGAGCGACGCCGATGGGGTGTGCATCGGCATCGGCGACGTCACCGGGCACGGGCTGGAAAGCGGCGTGGTGATGCTGATGGCGCAAAGCGCGGTGCGCACCCTGGTGACGGCGGAGGAACACGATCTTTCGCGGCTTCTGGACGTGCTCAACCGCACGATGTTCCAGAACATCCGGCGGATGGGGTGCGAAAAGAATCTGAGCTTCGCGCTGCTCGCCTATCGCCCCCGTCGGTCGCTGCCGGATGGATTGCTCGGTGGGGATGTCGCGGGGCGGGTGGCCCTGGTCGGGCAGCACGAGTCGATCCTGATTCTGCGGCGCGACGGCGGGCTCGAGGAGGTCGATACCCTGATGCTGGGGTTGCCCCTGGGATTGGTGGATCGGATCGCCGAATACACCGCCCTGGCCGCCGTCGATCTTCGTCCCGGCGATCTGGTGGTGCTGTATTCCGATGGCATGACCGAGGCGGTTTCCGCCTCGGGGGAGTTGTTCGGATTGGAGCGGCTGAAGGCGGAGGTGTCGCGCCACGTCGGCGCGACGGCGGAAGAAGTCAAGGACGGGGTGTTGGCCGCGGTGCGGGCGCACGTCGCCGGGGCGCCGGTCTACGACGACATGACCCTGCTGGTCATCCGCCAGAAATAGGGGGTCTCGCCGGAAGCAGCGCCAGCGCGACGATGACCGCGACGACTCCCAGGCCGCACCACCCCAGCCAGACGATGCCGCCGATCGCCGCGCCATGGCTGACGGAAAAGGCGGCGAACCCCAGCCCCAGGGCAAGAATTCCCACGCTTCGCCAAAGCGATCGCCGCGATCCGCCCGGCGTTCCGAATGCCTTGCGGTGGTGTTTGTCCTGGGTCAGGGCGAGGGCGGCAAGGCCGATCCAGGTTCCGAGCATTCCGGTCAGATGAAGCATCATCGGGGGTGTTCCTCGAAGCGGGGGAGCAAGCGCCACACGGCGGCGGCGCAGCCCGCGCCGATGGTCAGGGCGGTCAGGTTCACCCCCAGAGCGGCGGCATCGGCGAAGGCGGTCGCCGCGCCGCCCGTCGCCAGGTCGAGGACCGGCAGGCCGCCGCAAAGAATCGCCGCGCAGGCCGCCTGTTCCCGCCAGGCGGCGCGGTTCGGGCGGAGGAAGGCGTGCCCCAGGGAGACCAGCCAGGCCCCCAGAAGATCAGCCTTTCCCACAGGGCGCGATCGTCCAGGGGGCAGCCGAGGCGGCTTCCCCACAGGAAGGCGGCGACGGCGAGCAGGACGCCCAGGGTGGCGGCAAGGTTGACGCGGGCGATCGCGCCGTGGGGAAGGGAGGGCAACTCCCGCCGCTTCAGCGAGAACAGGACGACGCCGCTGCCGATCACCGCGGCGCCGATCATCCCTCCCAGGAAATACAGCCATCGCACCGTATCGCCGCCGAAATGCCCCGCATGCAATCCGGTCAGCAGGGTGTGCAGGCGAACCCCGCTCCCTTCCGGACGCCGGTGCTGGACCGGAACGCCGGTCTCTCCGTCGAATTGCAGGGTCTCCTGCCGGAGGGCGATTCGCCGCTCGTCGCGCTGCCGCGCCACGACCCGCAGGCTTCCGCCGTCGCGGTTGAATTGCAGCGAGGCGACGTTGCCTTCCCCCCATTCGGCTTCGGCCCGGGCGACGATTCCGGCGAACGAGGTCCAGGCGACGGCCTTGGGCGAGGACTTGGACCGTTGCGACATTGGCGGCAGGCCGAAGGCTTCCATCGACAGGCGGTTCCGCGACCCGCCGTACAGGTCGTCCACTCCGGCGGGAAACACCACCGTCGCCGAGAAGACCAGTCCGGTGTAGGCGATCATCGTCAGGAAGGGCAGGGCGGCCATGCCGCCCACGGTGTGCAGGTCGCGCATTTGGCGCGAGGCGCCGGCACGGCGCTGCCAGGTGAAGAAATCGGCGAAGCGGCGTCGATGAATCCAGACGCCGGTGACGATGGCGAGCAGCAGGCCGAAAGTCGGCAGCGCGACGGCCCAGCGGCCGATCGACGGCGCAAGGTCGAAACGCCAATGCAGGGCCTTGAAGAAGGCCGCGCCCGCGCCGGGATTGACGCCAAGCAGGGAATCGCCGTCCGCCGACAGATAATCGCTCCGGCGCGCATTGCCGCGCCACCAGATCAGCCGCGTCAACCGCGCCTCGTTTCCCGGCAGGATCACCCAGCCCGAGGTCGCGTCGGGCGCGACGCGACGCAATGTTTCCTGCGCGGCTGCGGCGTTCTCCGACAACGACAGGCGGCTTTGAGCGCGCAGGGCGGGGCGCATCCAGGCGTCGATTTCGGGGGCGAAGACGGTCAGGCTTCCGGTCAGGAAGACCAGGAACAGAACCCAGCCGCAGGTCAGGCCGATCCAGGTGTGCAGCCAGGACAGGGCGGCTTGGCGCGGAGACCGGGTCATCGCGCCGCTCCGCCAAGGAACAGAACGGCCAGAGCCGCCGCCCCCAGGAAAAGGGCGCCGCCGGTGCGCGACGGCCGTTCGCTTGTCTGCAACGCCAGAACGCAAGAAGCCGCCACGGCGAAAGCCGGGATCGCCGACAGGAAAACCGCGTCGGCGCGCGGCAGCGCGCCGAGAAGCAGGCGCGCGGAAAGACCGCTTCCGAAGTGGGCGATCGTCCACCCAAGAATGCATCCGATAATCAATCTCAATATCGGGGCGGGACTGGCAAAGCGGCGGGGACAGGCGGGCATGGGCGGGTCCGTGACGGGAGAAAGGAGAAGACGAGGAGGGGAATATGTTACGAAGTTACTTTTTCGTCAATCGAAGGATGGGCATGATTGCGAATCGGCGCGTCGTTCCCAGGTTGACAAGGCGGGGGCGGACGGGTTAGGACGTCCCCGTAACCGGCCGTCTTGTCGCCGTGCCGGTGGGGTTTGTCGCGGAAAATCAGGGTACAGACGATGATGGCCGAACCTCCCAGTTGGCCTGTTGAATTTGCCGTCGTTCCGGGTTGGCGAGCGGACGGGGAACATCGTCGATAGGGGTGTTCCGACGCGGTCGTCGCCCGAGGTCTAGCGAAGGGGCCGCCATGCTGACGCTGTTTCATTTCGAACAGGGAATTCTGCGACAGACCGAGGCGACCGGCTCGCTCGAGGCGCTGCCGGAGCAGACCGTCTGGATCGATATGCTGACGCCGTCGCGCGAGGACGAAGCGGCGATCAGCCATCTTCTCAACCTCGATATTCCCACCCATGAGGAAATGAAGGAGATCGAGGCGTCCAGCCGCCTTTACGAGGACGGTGGCGCCCTGGTGATGACCATGCCGGTGCTGGCCCGCGCGATGACCGACGAACCGGAATCCGCCGTGGTGACCTTCATTCTGGCGGGAACCCGGCTGCTGACCGTGCGCTACGTCGATCCGCTGCCGTTTGCGATGTTCGTGCGCCGTCTGGCGCGTCAGCCCGCTCTGGTCGCTTCCGGCGAGCAGGCCCTGGTCGGTTTGCTGGAGCAGATCGCCGACCGTCTTGCCGACGTGCTGGAGGGATCGACCGCCGATCTCGAGGCGATTTCCCGCGATATTTTCCGCAAGACCGAGGTCAAGGGTCCGGATTTGAAGGACATTCTGCAACGCGTCGGCCGCGCCGGGGATCTGGCGACCAAGGCCAAGGACAGCCTGCTCGGCCTGAACCGGCTTCTGCTGTTCCTGGGCGGGCAGACCGGAATCCGGAAAGACGTCAAGTTGCGGATGAAGACTCTGATGCGCGACGCCAATTCGATCGCCGATCACGCCAGTTTCCTGTCCAGCAAAGTGGCCTTTCTGCTGGATGCGACGCTCGGCATGATCAACATCGAACAGAACAACATTATCAAGCTGTTCACGGTGGCGGCGGTGGCCTTTCTGCCGCCCACCTTGATCGCCAGCATCTACGGGATGAATTTCGCGTTTCTTCCCGAATTGAAATGGCGCTACGGTTACCCGCTTGCGCTGGGGTTGATGTTGCTGTCCGCGATTATCCCATTTCTCTATTTTCGACGGAAGAAATGGCTCTGATCTTTTTGAGTGTATATGAAGCAATGCGATTGACGGCGAGAGATCGTCGACCGATCCGACAACGGAGGAAAAATCGTGTCTCAAGGCACTTCGCATCGTAAGCCCGGTCTTCTGGGCCTTTGGAATTCCATTCCCATGTGGCAGAGGATTCTCCTCGGCCTGGTTCTGGGATTGGTCGTCGGCCTGATTTTCGGCAAGCCCGCCGCCGCGATCAAGCCGGTCGGCACCGCTTTCATCAACGGCATCAAGATGCTGATCGTGCCGCTGGTGTTCGTCTCCCTGGTCTGCGGCGTCACCTCGATGCGCGATCCGGCGAAGATGGGCCGCGTCGGCATCAAGACCATCGTCCTTTACCTGCTGACCACCGCCTTCGCCATCAGCATCGGTCTGGCGCTGGGGACGGTGTTGCAGCCGGGGGCCGGTGTCGGCATGGAATCCGCCAAGGCGGTGACCGCCAAGGCCGCGCCGTCGCTGATCGATACCCTGGTCAAGATGATTCCGACCAATCCGATCGACTCGATGGCCAAGGGCGACGTGCTGCAAATCATCGTCTTCGCCATTTTGTTCGGCATCGCGGTCAACCTGTCCGGCAAGTACGGCGAGACGGTCCGCGACGGCTTCGAGTCCCTGGCCGAGGTGATCTACAAGCTGACCTCGATCGTCATCTGGTTCGCGCCCTTCGGCGTTTTCGCCCTGATGGCGTGGACCGCCGGAACCTATAGCATCGCCCTGCTGCTGCCGTTGGCGATGGTGATCGCCGCGGTCTATATCGGCTGCATCCTGCATGCGATCCTGGTCTACGGCGTGGCGATTCGCGCCGTCGGCCTCAACCCGCTGCGCTTCTACCAGGGGATCGCCGAGGCGGCGACGGTGGCCTTCACCACCACCTCCAGCTCGGGCACCCTGCCGGTGACGATGGGCTGCGCGCAGAAGAATCTCGGCATTTCCAAGGGGGTGGCCAGCTTCGTCCTGCCGCTCGGCGCCACCGTCAACATGGACGGCACCGCGCTCTATCAGGGGGTCTGCGCCCTGTTCGTGGCGCAGGTGTTCGGCGTGCATCTGTCGGGTGGCGACTACCTGACCATCGTGTTGACCGCGACTCTCGCCTCGATCGGCACCGCGGGCGTGCCGGGCGCGGGTTTGATCATGTTGTCCCTGGTGCTGACCTCGGTCGGACTGCCGCTCGAGGGCGTGGCGATCATCGCCGGCATCGACCGCATCCTCGACATGGCGCGCACCTCGATCAACGTCGTCGGCGACGCCATGGTGGCGACCCTGGTTGCGAAGTCGGAGGGCGAACCCGATCTCGCCGTCTACAACAGCGGCCGCGACGCCCTGGGCGAGGTCGAGGAAGAGGCGTAACGACTACAGCGCTTCGACAATCCTGCGGAAGGCGGCGCATCGCGCCGCCTTTTCCGTTTCCGCCATCGGACGGCGGACTCCCGCGCCCCACACCGGTCCGGGCCAGGCGTCGTCGTCGGTCTTCCGCGCCACGATGTGCAGGTGCAATTGCGGCACCACGTTGCCGAGCGCGCCGAGGTTGATCTTGTCGGCGGCGAAGGTCGCCTTCATCGCCGCGCCCAGACGGCAGGCGAGGGAAAGAACCTTCGCCGCCTCGGCTTCCGGCAGATCGAAAAGTTCCGCCGCGCCCGGAACCTCGGGGATCAGAACCAGCCAGGGGAAGCGGGCGTCGTCCACCATGCGCAGTTGGCAGTTGTCGATGCGAGCGATCATCGGGCCGTCGGCTTCCAGGCGGGGGTCGAGGGCAAAGGTCATCGGAAGCTCCGTGAACAAGCGAAACGCGCCGCAAGGGTATGCGGCGCGTTCCGAAGATTCCACGATTTATTCGTCGGTTCCGGCGATCTCCGGCAGGTGGTTTTCCTGCCAGAGGGCGTTGAGGATGCCGAAGAAACAGGCCAGGCCGAGGCCGAGAACCCAGGAAAAATACCACATGGCGGAGGCTCCCTCTCAATACAGGCTTTTGCTGCGGTCCTCGACGAACTGCGTCGTCAGCTTGCCGCGCAGGACGTGGAAGATGAAGCTGGTATAGGCAAGAACGATCGGCACGAACAGCAGCGCGCAGGCCGCCATGACGAACAGGGTGCGGTGGCTGGACGAGGCATCCCAGACCGTCAGGCTGACGTTGGGATCCAGGCTGGACGGCATGATGAAGGGGAACAGGCTGACCCCGGCGGTCAGGATCACCCCGGCGATGCCGAGCGCGCTGGCGATGAAGGCCAGGCCCTCTTTTCGCAACCAGGTCAGACCCGCCGCGCCCAGCAGGCCGCCGATGCCGAGAAGGGGCGCCGCGATGGCGGCGGGGACGCGCCCGTAGACCGATGTCCACACGCCGACGCCGGTGGTCACGGTCTTCAGAAGCGGGTTGGACGGTCCGGCGGGGTCGATGGCGGAGGTGATGGCGTATCCGGAAATCCCCGAGGCGATCCACAATCCGCCCAGGACGAAGGCGGCGGCGGACACCGGCGCCAGCAGAAGAACCGCGCGGCGGGCGCGTTCGCGCACCGGTCCGTCGGATTTCAGGATCAGATAGATGCCGCCGTGCGCCGCCAGCATGGTCAGGCTGACCACCCCGGCGAGGATGCCGAAGGGGTTCAACAGCTCGAACAGGCCGGAGCCGTGATAGAAGATGCGCTGGTCGGCGTCGATGGTGAAGGGCACCCCCAGAAGAACATTGCCGACCGCGACGCCGAACACCAGGGAGGGCACCGCGCCGCCGACGAACAGGGCGTAGTCCCAGTTCCTCCGCCAGCGGGGGGAGGCGAGTTTGTTGCGGAAGTCGAAGCCGACCGGGCGCAGGATCAGGGACGACAGCACCAGGAACATCGCGACGTAGAAGCCGGAGAACGCGGTGGCGTAGATCGGCGGCCAGGCGGCGAAGATCGCCCCCGCGCCCAGGATCAGCCAGACCTGGTTGCCGTCCCAGACCGGGCCGATGGAGTTGATCGCGATGCGGCGTTCGGTATCGGTGCGGGCGACGAAGGGCAGAAGCGTCGCCACCCCCAGATCGAAGCCGTCCATGATCGCGAAGCCGATCAAGAGGATGCCGAGCAAGGCCCACCACACCAGGCGCAAGGTCGGATAGTCGATCAGATTGAACAGCATGGTTCAGGCTCCCTTCACGGCGGCGGGTTTGGCCGGGGACAGTCCCAGCGCCTGCACCGGCCCCATCAGCACGTAGCGGCGCATCAGGAAGACGTCGATCACCAGCAGGGTGGAATAGAAGGCGACGAAGCCCGCCAGGGTGAAGCCCACCTTGACGGTAGAGATGCTGGACGCGGCCAGGAAGGTCGGCAGCACGCCCTCGATCGCCCAGGGCTGGCGACCGTGTTCGGCGACGAACCAGCCGAGTTCGGCGGCGATCCAGGGCAGCGGCAGGCTCCAGACCAGAAGGGTGAGGAACCAGCGGCGGTCGAAGTCGAGTTTGGTCGACATATAGAAGGCGAAGGCGGCGATGAAATAGAACCCCATTCCGACCATCAAGCGGAAGGACCAGAACAGCGAGGGGACGTGCGGCACGGTGCTTTCCGCCGCCTTGATCACGGTCTCGGGGGAGGCGGATTCCGGGGTGCCGGTGAACCGCTTCAGCAGCAGGGCATAGCCCAGGTCGCCCTTGGCGGCGTCGAAGGCGGCGCGCGCCTGGGCGTCGTTGGGGTTGGCGCGCAGGGTCTTCAGGGCGATCAGGGCCTGTTTGCCGTCCTCGATCCGGGTCGCCGCCTCGGAGACCAGTTCCCGGATGCCGGGCAGCGGCGTGTCGATGGACCGGGTGGCGATGATCCCCAGCATCCAGGGCACCTGCACCGCGAAGTGGGTTTCCTGCGCCTGCTGGTCGGGCAGGCCGATCAGGGTGAATCCGGCGGGGGCGGGCTCGCTTTCCCACATTCCCTCGATCGCCGCCAGCTTCATCTTCTGGTGTTCGGTGACGGTGTAGCCGCTTTCGTCGCCCAGCACCACCACCGAGAGGGCGGAGGCCAGACCGAACGCCGCGGCGACGATGAACGAACGCTGGGCGAAGGCGACGTGCCGTTGACGCAGCAGATACCAGGCGCTGATGGAGAGCACGAACATCGCGCCGGTGACGTATCCGGCGGCGACGGTGTGAACGAACTTCGCCTGCGCCACCGGATTGAAAATGATGTCGTAGAACGAGGTCAGTTCCATGCGCATGGTCTGGACGTTGAAATCCGCCCCCACCGGGTTCTGCATCCAGCCGTTGGCGATCAGGATCCACAGCGCGGACAGGTTGGAGCCGATGGCGACCAGCCAGGTGGCGAGCAGGTGGCCGCGCTTGCTCAGCCGGTCCCAGCCGAAGAAGAACAGCCCGACGAACGAGCTTTCCAGGAAGAAGGCCATCAGTCCTTCGATCGCCAACGGCGCGCCGAAGATGTCGCCGACATAGTGGGAATAGTACGACCAGTTGGTGCCGAACTGGAATTCCATGGTGATGCCGGTCGCCACCCCCATGGCGAAGTTGATGCCGAACAGCTTGCTCCAGAACTGGGTCATTTCCTTCCAGATGACCTTTCCGGTCATCACGTAGACGCTTTCCATGATCGCCAGCATCAGCGACAGGCCGATCGTCAGCGGCACGAACAGGAAGTGGTACATGGCGGTCATGGCGAATTGCAGACGCGACAGATCGACGACCACGGGATCAATCATGGACGGTCTCCTTGCTGGGGCGTGGCGGGGGCGGCGACGAACTTGTCCGCCACGCCGCCGGGATCGACGGGATGGGTCATCGGCCCGAACCAGAAGATCCGGGCAGAGACGATGATCGCGATTTTCAGCAGAATCAACGGCGCGATCGCCTTGGCCAGCCGCGATCGCGGCCGGATCATGGAGCCGAGGGCAGTGCCAAGGACGGACAGGACGCGCAGCATGGTCGGGTGGTTCCCCGGAGAATTTCACCAACTGTAGGAGTGGGGTATTCTCTCGACACTGACAAATATCAATTTTAAGAAAATTTTAGCAACGATTACCGGCTAAGGGGCGATATTCGAGACGCTACAACAAGCCTTTTTCGGCAAATACCGTACTAAAACCATAAGATACATGGGGGAATATCGCTCCCTCCATATGGGGGGTCGCGAAAGGGAAAAGGGGGCGCCCGGGAGGTTTGGCGTCATGGCGCGGCGCAGGGGATTTTCCAGGCGGCGCGGAAGCTGCGATAGATGTCGGGACTGGCGGAAACCGCGCCGTGTTGACCCAGGATGGCGGAAGCGAAGTTCTGGGCGCGCTCCAGGGTCAGCGCGATGTCCCAGCCCATCAGCAACCCCAGGATCAGGACCGCGGAAAACGCGTCCCCGGCGCCGACCGGATCGACGACGCGGGTGGCGCGCGGCGGCGGCGGCACGATCGTCCGGCCCGTCGAATCGACCGCCAGAACCCCCTGTGCCCCCAGGGTGATCACCACCAGCTCCAGTCGATGGGTGTCGATCCAATGGCGCGCCCGTTCGGCGATGTCGCCGCCGTTGCCGAGCAGCATGTCGAGTTCGGCGGCGTTCATCTTCACCCAGCGGGATTCGGCGATCAGGCGCAGGACGTCGGCGATTCTCCACCAGGGAGCGCGCAGATTGACGTCCAGAAAGACCGGTGCGCCGGAAGCCTGTCGCAAGGCGGACAGCGCGGAGCGGCTGGCGGTTTCGCGCAGCGCCAGGGTGCCGTGATAAAGCAGCGGGGTTTCGGCGATCGGCGGCAGGGCATCGACGCGGATCGCATCGAAGGCGGCGTTGGGCCGAATGGCATAGCGCGCTTCCTCGCCGTCGAGGGTGACATCGACCGTGCCGGTGGGGCGGTGCGGGTCCTCTTGCAGGCCCGCGTCGTTCATTTTCCAGGACCGCATCGCGGCGCGGACCGTGGCGCCGTCCGCGTCCGCCCCGACGCGGGAGATCAGCAGCGGACTCGCGCCGAAGGCGTGCAGGTGCCAGGCGACGTTGAAGGGGGCGCCGCCCAGAATGGCCTCGCCGCCGGGGAAGCGGTCGAACAGGACCTCGCCGAAAATCAGGGGGGGTGCGTTCATTGCAGCGGTCCTCCGTCGGTGTCGTCGGCGGTGATGCCTTGGATGTATACAGGGCATTCATAAGGATGTCCTTTTATACCTCAAGGCCTTGTTTTTTCTGTATTCACTGATCTGTTGCGCTATTTATAATCGTAATGATTACGGAAATGCATAGCTATACATGACTTTGATCGATATATAGTATGATCTTATCGATTCATTTCAATGGGAGACGGCGAATATACTTCTTTCGGATCATTCCATCCAGGGGATGGTTTCGGGGAAGAAGCGGGCCAAACCTTCCAGGATTCCCGCCGCATAGGTTCCGTTCATGCCGAAAAGTCCGCCCCGCGCCAGATGGAGCCGGTCGTTCGCCGCCCGGCGGATCGCTTCCCGGCGGACGTCCTCGGCGGCATTGGCGACGAGGACGGCGCGGAACGGCCCGGCGAGAACCGGCAGATCGTTGCCGGAGTCTCCGGCGAACAGGGTGCGCTCCGGGGGGAATCCCCGGCGTTGCCGGATGAAATCGACCGCGCCCAGCTTGGTGGCGCTTTTCGGTACGATATCGAGGAGTCCAAGCGACAGGGTTTCGTCGATGCTCCAGATCGCCTCGGCGGAGATTCCCAGGGCGTCCAAGCGTTTCCGCACGGCGGCGGTCAGGATCGCCGCGTCGGTATCGTGCGGCGCGGTGAAGCTCGATTTCAGGGGGGATTGCCGGTCCGCCGCCTGGGGAGAGAGCGCGTCGATGTCGGTCAGGGCGGCGGCGATGTCGCCGGGGCCGAGGCCGCGCCAGTCGTCGGCGATGCGGGCGCGCCAGTCCTCCCAGGGCATCCAGGCTGCGGCGGGGCCGACGTCGTGGATCGCCGATCCGACGTCGGTGGCGGCGATGTCGGGCAGGGGAAGATCCCAGCGGCGGATCGCGTCCTCCACCAGCGGTCGGGAGCGTCCGGTGACGTAGGCGAGCGTGATCTCCGGCCTTGCCGCGGCGCGGGCGAAGCGCGTCGGCGCCCCGGCGGAGCCGGGTTGGGGGCCGTTGGGGATGAGGGTGCGGTCGAGGTCGCAGCACAGCAGGATGGGGGCGGTCACGGCGCGGGAGGCTCCGGAAAGGCGCAGGCGCCATAGAAGTCGCAGGCATCGATCGCTTCCAGGATGCCGACGGCATGCTTGCCCTGGGGCAGGAAGACCCGTTCCAGACCGGCAATGCCGGTCAACTCATCGTCGTGGCGATCGGCGACGATCACCCCCAGGGTGTTGCCGCGCATCATGTCGGCGTCGCTGGCGGAGACCCCGGCGACCATGATGCGGTCGAGCGCGATGTCCATCTGATGCGACGCATAGCGCAGGGCCAGACCTTTCGACGCGCGGCTGGGCAGGATGTCGAGGAATTGGCCGAACGACAGGGAAAGGTTGACGGTGAGTTCGGACTGGTAGAGCAGGGCTTGCAGGTCCTCGATGCGGGGCGCCTGCGCCGCGTCGTAAAAATAACTGATCTTGAAGGGAGTCTGTTGTTCCCGCGGTTGCAAAACCAGACCGTCCAGGCCGTCCAGGGCATGGCGCACCGCGCGCGGGTTCCATTGGTGGTTGATGTGACGGCTCCACCAGTCGTCGGGGACGAGTTCCCGGCCGTAATGGATTTCGCTGCCGAGGGAGGTGATCAGGATGTCCGGCGCGGGGATGCCATGGCGGCGGATCGTCCGCAGCGCCGAATCCAGGGGGCGTCCGGTGGCGATGCCGAAGGCGGCGGTCTTGCGCTCGGCGCGGATCGTCGCGCTCAGCCGCGCCAAGTTTTCCTCGTCGCCGATCAGAGCCTGGTCGAGATCGGCGATCAGCGCCCGGTCGGCGTAGACGGTGTGGCGGCGCGCCACGGCGCGCGGCGATCGGGCTCGTCCGACCAGGGGGACGATGCGGTCGAGATAGGCCCCGGCGTGGGAACCCCAGGAATAGCGCCGCGCCACGTTTCTCAGGCCGTTGTCGTGCAGCCGTCGCCATTCCGCGTCGTCGGAAAGAATGCCGAACAAGGCTCGGCCGATATCGGCGGTGTCCAGGGGATCGATCAGGCGGCCGTTGCGGCAGTTGCGGACGATGTCGGTGGGGCCGCCGTCGTGGGTGGCGACCACCGGCAGGCCGCTCGCCGCCGCTTCCAGCAGGGTCAGGCCGAAGGGTTCGGTCAGCGCCGGGTTGACGAAGACGCCGCGCGTCGCCGCCGCCAGACGGTACATCAGGGGAATCTCGGTCACCGCCTTGGGCGGCGCCACCGATCCGTACAGGTCGTGGCGGTCGATGGCGAGCAGAAGCTCCTTCATCACGTCCTGCGGGCCGTCTTCCATGTCGCGGATGTCGCCGCGCAGGCCGGGCACGATCACCAGATTGGCGATGCGGCGCAGCCGGGGCGACCGACCGAAGGTTTCGACCAGGGCGGGCAGGTTCTTGCGTTCGTCGGGGCGGGCGATCGCCAGCACCATGGGTTTCCGGGGATCGCGCAGGAAACGGGCGATTTCCGCCGCGAGACGGGAGTCCATCTCGCCGCCGGTCGGGGAGTGGAAGCGGGCGAGATCGACGCCGGGAGGGATCACCGCCATGCCGTCCGGGTGATAGTAGTCGTAGATTTCGTACTGCTCGGCGACTTCGTTGTGGGTGCTGGCGATCACCAGATCGGCGGTGGAAAGGGTTTCCTCCTCGGCATCGATGCGTCGCCGCATCGCGTAACGCGCCTCGATGTCCGCGCCGTCCATGCCCGCCGCCAGCAGACGCAGGCGTTTCACCCGTCCCAGGGAGTGCCCGGTGTGGACGAGCGGGCGGCCGAACAGTTTGGCCAGCCTAGTGCCGACGTATCCGGCATCGGCATAGTGGCTGTGGATGATGTCGGGTAGGCGATCCTGGCGGCGCAGCACCTCGGCGGCGGTATCGGTCAGATTGTCCAGGTGGTCCCACAGCAGCTCCTTGCGGATATACTCGCCGCCGCCTGCCGGAATCCGCAGGATTCGGGCTTTCGGCGCGATCTCCTCGACCGCTTTCGCATAATCGGGGCCGACCGTGGGGTCGTCGATCCAGCGGGTCATCAGATCGACCCGCGCGATCCTGCGCCGTTGCGCCAGGGCGCGGGCGAGTTCGACGACATAAAGGGTCTGGCCGCCGGTGTCGGCGTCGCGGCCGAGTTCCAGGTCGTACCCGCGAATCAGTCCGTGCAGACTCAGGTGCAGGACGTAAAGACCCTTGCTCGGCGCGCGCCATGGCCGGTCCTTCTCCGTTGCGGTGCCTCAGGTCGCGGCGAGAAGCACCGCGAGTTGATAGGGGGCAAGCTGCATCTGCTCGGTGGCGACGATGATCTTGCCCGCGAGGATGTCGGTGACCGTCTTGCGCAGGCCCAGGGTGCGCAGACGGCGGGCGGAGAGCACCTGCTCCCGTTCCGAGAAGTTGGCGAGGACCAGCATGCTCTGGTTCTCGTGCCGCCGGAAATAGCCGAAGACGTGCGGGTTTCCGGTGGCGACGATCTCGGTATCGGCGCGGGTGAAGGCAAGGTTCTGCTGCCGGATCTGCAACAGGCGCAGAAGCCCCAGGAAGATGCGGCCCTCGACGGTGGCGCGGTCGTGCCGCCGCTCGGCGCGGCTCCAATCGGTTTCCGGGCGGTGCGCCCAGCGGCTGTCGCCGACCAGGGCGGGGTCCTTCTCGTAGCCGTAGTCGTTGGTGATGCCGGTTTCGTCGCCCAGATAGACCAGCGGGATGCCGCCGATGGTCAGGACGATGCCATAGAGCAGCAGGATACGATCGATGGCGAGGCCGATTTCCCGTTCGTCGTTCGCCGCGAGCGCCGTCTCCAACCCGGCGAGGGAGGCGGTGGTGCCGGAAATCCGCATGTCGCCGGTCTCCGGATTGTCCTGGAAGGGCAGGCCGCGCGCGAAGCTGCCGGAGAAGCGCCCGGTGTAGAAGTCGTTGAGAAACCGGCGGTGGTCGAAGGGGTTGATGGCGAGGTCGCGGGCGTCGTCGTCGGAAAACACCCAGCCGATGTCGTCGTGGCAACGCACGTAATTGACCCAGGCGCAGTCCAGCGGCAGGGCGAAGCGCCGTTCCATGGCGCGTTGCAGCAGGGTGACGTCGCGGGTGGCGAGGGTGTTCCACAACAGCGCCATCAGTTGCGGGTTATAGGACAGCTGGCATTCCTCGCGGTGGATGTATTTGATCACCTCGTCGGGGTGGACGATCGCCTCGGACAGGAACAGCAGCGCCGGGGCGACGATCTGCACCAGGGCGTTGAACGCCTGCACCACCACGTGCGCCTCGGGCAGGCTTTCGCAGGGGGTGCCTTCGCGCTTCCAGACGAAGGCGACGGCGTCCAGGCGCAGAACCTCGACGCCGACGTTGGCCAGCGCCAGCATCTCGCCCGCCATGGCGTTGAACACCGCCGGATTCTCGTAGTTCAAATCCCACTGGTAATTGTGGAAGGTGGTCCACACCCACTTGCCGATGCGGTTGCGATAGGTGAACGCGCCGGAATGTTCGTCGGGGAACACCGCGCGCAAATGCTTTTCGAAGGCGTCGGGCTCGGTCCGGTCGGGATACATCCGATAGAACGCCTGACAGTCCGCGTCCCCGGCCAGCGCCCGCTTCGCCCATTCGTGCTCGTCCGAGGTGTGGTTGAAGACGAAGTCCAGCGCCAGGCTGATGCCGTAGTGGCGCAGTTCGGTGGCGAGTTCGGCCATGTCCTGCATGGTGCCGAGCTTGGGGTCGATGTCGCGATAGCTGGAAATCGCATAGCCGCCGTCGTCGTCGCCTTCGGGCGACAGGAAGGGAGGCATCAGGTGCAGGAAGGTGATCCCCATTTCCGAAAGATAGGGAATGCGGGCGCGCAAGCCCGCCAGATCGCCCGCGAACAGATCGACATAACACATCGCTCCGACCATGCGCTGGCTTTGGAACCACTGCGGGTCGGCGGCGCGGCTGGCGTCCAGGGCCTTGAGCGGGTCGGGGCGCGCCGCCCAGGCCTCGGTGGCGGTGACGAGAATCCGTTCCAGGTGATAGAAGAAATCGTAGCGGGAGCCGTACAGGGTCAGCAGGGCGGAAAAGAAACGGGGGAAATAACGCTTCAATCGATCCGTATAGGCGCGCCAAGCGGCGGCGTCGAAGCCATCGGCGAAGCGCGACTCCAGGCGCGGCAACAGGCGCGCCAGCGTCAATTTGCTTTGTTCCGCAAGCCAGGAATCGTCCCTCTTTTTGGCTGGCGCCATGGCACTCCCCGCCTGGATTGTTCTCTCCTCCGACTTGTATTCCTGGAAACAGGGTAACGAATTTATCGCCGACGGTTCAACCCGAAATCCCGTTGTGCGGTGGCGGGGGCCGTTTTGCGCGTTTTTCGATCCGTGTGGGATGGGGGAACTTGTTCAGGCATAAAAAGAGTTCTATGGTTCGTCCGGTTTATCTGCAAAGCGGGATAAGACGTGTCGGATGTGTCGGAGTACAGGGGGCATTCGAAGCACAAGAATCGCCCGAAGGATGAAATGAAAGGGACGTTGTGTCCGGAATGGACCCATAAAACCGCGCAAGGTGGCTTGGGAGGAGATGTTTGTCGTCATGCTTGGGCCGAGACGGAAGCAGCTAGATTGTTCGTCGATTCCCAATCGGACGCCAGAGGTCGCCGATACGCCACGTCAAGAGGCATCGCGTTTGAGGCAAAACCGACGAATGACGGAACGTGGCACGGGTACCCTATCCCGTGGGAAAGCGTTCCCAACGATCTTCGCAAGAGTTGGCTGAACTCCGGTCTGGTGAGCCGGAAGCAAATCAAGGCTGAAATCGATAAAGACGATATCCGGTGGGCGCTGTATACGGATACGGATGATTTGTGATGGAAAATAGTTCAGTCGAATTCGCATGCTTCGGCGATCCATCTCGTTTCGAGGTAGCAGTCCGCTGGGTCAAGGACCGGCAAGTGCGGAACAACCGCCCGGCACATGGGGGGTGGTCCACTGGCGAACTCCGTCTGACCGTCGGCAATCATGTCCTGACCCATCACCGACATATCGATGGCCATTCTTACGAGGCCGTACATTGGTACCTTTTTCCCTTCTTCGAATGGCTGGCGGGCAACTGGATTTCTCTCCTGCACGAGGAACGTTTTTCCTGGCATGAGAACAGTGTAATGCCAGCCGCGACGGCGGCATTTGTCCAATTGCGCCGATTGATGGCTTCTCGGTATGAGGAAGACCAAGCGAAATGTGAGGATGTCCTGGCGTGGTGGCGTCGTCACGCGCTTCGTGCCGTTGATGCGAGCGGCCTATATCCCGATGTATTTTTCCGTCGTTACGGGGATGATATCGAAGTTTCCTGGACCGCTAGGCAACCAGTTCATGCGCCCGATGGGTATCGGTTCTTCCTGACTCCTGGGGTGGCTACTCTTCCCGCCACCGAAGTTGCCGGGCCGTTCTGGGAGGCATTGGCCTGGGTTGGTGCCACCTGTTCTGACTTTCACAAAGATTTGACGCCGATGGATCGTGATGAAATCGATACATTGGAGTCCAAGCTCGATACCCTCCGATCGTTGCCGGATTCTAAATTGGAAGCAGTTTATCTTCCTCCCGCTTTGTTCTCTCGGCTGGAGGAATATCTGTCTCAGGGTGAGGAAAGCGTGGGTGCGAAGGTAAACCCGCGCACCATTCCCGTGGTGGAACGGCTGGATGACAGAGTGCTGATGTTCGGCGGGACCAATCCCGATATTTCTTCTTCTGATATGGGGCAGATTCTGGGATTTCTCGCATTGCACGTTCAAGGAGAGGAAAGCGACGAGATGAGGGCCTTGGTCGATTGCGGTATCGGTGCACCCATGTCCGCGCCGCACGAGGAAGGTTACGACCTGGCAGAGGACATTCTTGAGGAAATGTCTTTGCCTGGCGATTTTTCATTTATCGATATCCGGAAGATCGTTTCGGATCTTGGAGTGGAAATTAAAGAAGTTTCGCTAGAGACCGACAGCATCCGGGGTGTTGCTCTGGCGGGAGAGGGCTACAGCCCTGCGATTCTGGTCAACATGACGAGCCAGTACAACCGGATCGAGGAAGGGCGCCGGTTCACCTTGGCGCATGAACTCTTTCACATCCTTTACGACAGGTCGCGCGCCAAGCGCGTTTCGCACACCAGCGGTCCGTGGGCGCCGCCGGGAGTTGAGAAACGGGCGAATGCCTTTGCTGCGATGCTGTTGATGCCCCGTGCCCTCGTGCGCAGGACGTTATGTGTGGCACGGCCGAGCGTAGACGATCTGGATAGCGCAGCCCAGAGTATGCAGGTCGGCATTTCCGCCCTGCGGGAGCATCTCTACAACCTCAATCTGATCGACGAGACGCTCCGCGAGGAATTACGTCTCGAAAGCAAAAAACGCCATTAGCCGGTCAATCCGGCGGCTGGGTGTTGGTGTCCTCGACGCCGTCGGAAAAGGCGATCTTGCAGGGAATCACCCCCGCCCACACCGGCAGGCCGTAATCGTCGGGGTCGTCCACCGGGCCGCCGAAGCGCGATTTGGCCGATGCTTCGGCGATCGGGAAGGCGAGCACCAGGGTGCCGCGCAGTTCCGCTTCCGATGGCTTGCGCACCTCGGCGGATCGGCCGACGGACAGGCGCTCGACGCTCTGCTTCAGCGCTTCCTTTTTCTCCGCTTCGTCGGTCACGGCGCGGGCCTTGGCGTAAACCACCACCGAGCGATAGTTCATCGAATGGTGAAAGGCGGAGCGCGCCATCACCAACCCGTCCAGCGACGCCACGGTCAGGCAGGCTTCCTCGCCGCCGATCAGGGCGTTGAACAGGGCGTTGTGGCGGGAGCCATGGACGAACAGTTCGTCGCCGATGCGCCAGTAATAGATCGGCTGGGCGCGCACCGCCCCCTCGACCAGGGCGCTGATCGTGGCGACGTAGGCGTCGTCGAGGATGGCGTTGATCACCTCCCGGTCATAGGAGGCCCGGCGGCTTAAGCGCTGCACGGTGTTGCGCGGCGTCTGCACGATCGGCGGGGACTTCTGCTTGGTATCGTCGGTCATCGCGGGCCTCCTGTGCCGGGGGGTTATTCGGCGTCGCCGTAGCCGAAGGTGTCGGTGACGTAGTCGATGTCCTTGTCGCCGCGCCCCGACAGGTTGACCAGGATGGTCTTGCCCGGCAGGGAGGGGGCGATCTTCATCGCGTAGGCTACCGCGTGGGCGCTTTCCAGGGCGGGGATGATCCCCTCCAGGCGCGACAGGGCATAGAACGCGTCCAGGGCTTCCTTGTCGTCGGCGGTGCCATAGGCGGCGCGACCGGTGGTCTTCAGGAAGCAGTGTTCCGGTCCGACGCCGGGATAGTCGAGGCCGCTCGCCAGCGAATGCACCGCCGCGGGCTCGCCCTTTTCGTCCTGCAACAGCAGGCACTTGAAGCCGTGGATCATGCCGTCGGTGCCGAAGCTCATGGTCGCGGCGTGCTGCCCCAGCTTGGTGCCGGTGCCCAAGGGCTCGACGCCGTGCAGCTCGACGTCGGCATCGTCGATGAATCCCATGAAAATGCCGATCGCGTTGGAGCCGCCGCCGACGCAGGCGGTGACGATGTCGGGCAACTGGCCGACCAGTTCGACGAACTGGGCGCGCGCTTCCTCGCCGACGATCGCCTGGAAGTCGCGCACCATCTTGGGGAAGGGGTGGGGCCCGACCACCGACCCGATCGCATAGATCGCGTGGTCGGCCTGTTCCAGGTACGAGACGAAGGCCGAATCGACGGCCTCTTTCAGGGTCTTCGCGCCGAACGAGACCGGCACCACCTTGGCCCCCAGCAGGCGCATCCGCACCACGTTGGGGTGTTCCTTGGCGATGTCCACCTCGCCCATGTGGATCTCGCACTCCATGCCGAAATAGGCGGCGGCGGTGGCCAGGGCCACGCCGTGCTGCCCGGCGCCGGTTTCGGCGATCAGCTTGGTCTTGCCCATGTGCTTGGCGAGCAGGGCCTCCGCCATGCAGTGGTTGAGCTTGTGCGCGCCGGAGTGATTCAAGTCCTCGCGCTTCAGATAGATGCGCGCGCCGCCGCAGGCGTCGGAAATCCGGCGGGCATAGGAAACCGGGGTGGGGCGGCCCTGGAAATGCTTGCGGATGTAACGCAATTCGTGCTGGAATTCGGCGGAAATCGACAAGCGATCATGGGCTTCCGAGATTTCCTTGAAGTGAGGAACCAATTCCGGCGGAAGGAAAGCCCCGCCGTAGGCGCCGAAAAAGCCGTTGGCGTCGGGGTGCTGCTTTTGATGACGCGACATAAGTCTCTTCCCGAATTGAAAAACGAAACCGTAAGGTTTTCGCGCAGTTTCGGGAAAAGCACAAGCCGCGTCAGACGCCGTCCAGGCGATAGGTCAGCGCCTTCAGGTAGTCGTTCTGCGGCAGTTTCGGATGCGCCGGGTGGTCGCGGTCGGCGCGCGCCGCGCGCAGCAACTCGAAGCTGCGTCCGGCATCGGCCAGTCCCGCTTCCACTGCGGCGCGGAAGGCGGGCGGATGGGCGTGGTGGGAACACGATGCCATGAAGAACACGCCGCCCGGTTTGGTCCGCGCCGAGGACAGGCGGGCGAGCTTGCGGTATCCGGCCAGTCCTGCGGGAATCTTGCGCTTGTCCTTGATGAAGGCGGGCGGATCGACCACCACGATATCGAATCGTTCGCCGTCGTCGTTCGCCGGGTCGAGGAAGTCGAAGACGTCCGCCTCGGTCCAGCGGCAGCGCTCGGCGACATGACGGCGGTTGGCGCGCTGGTCGAAGAACCAGCCGGTCTTCTGCCCCTCCACCAGATCGGCGCGGAAGAGTACGCCGTGTTCCAGAACCGCCACCGGGCCGGAGAGCGGCTCGCCCTCGATCGCGGGCGCGGTGGGCAGGCCTTCCTGCGCCCGCGACGGCAGATCGTTGCGCCAGACGATGGTCCTGGGGCGGACGAGGTCGCGCAGCGCGGGCAGCCACAGGGCTTCAGGCGCTCCATGCCCGCCGTCGTCACCTGGATGCTCAAGACGTCGCCGTAACGGTCGAGGATCAGGCCGGGCAGGGCGTCGCCCTCGGCATGGACCCAGCGGTAATGGGGGACGCCGAACCAGCCGTCGCGTTTTCGCAGGGCGCGGGCGAGGCGGCTCTCGAACAGCGCCGCGTCCGCCTTGGCGCGCGGCCCCACGGCGAGGATGCGCCCGCACAGTTCGGTGCGCGGGTTGAAGGTGCCTATCGCCAGCGGGTTCTGCCGCGCGTCGCGGAACTGCGCGATCTCCCCCGGTTCGGCGAGGTCGAGCGCCGAACTCCACGCCACGTCGCCCTTGAACACCCAGGGGTATCCCTCGGCGACGCGGCGGGCGGCGGCCTTGTTCAGGATCACGGAGATCGGGGCGGCTTCGGACATTGGGCGCATCCGGCGGGTGATACAGGGACGGGCGCGGCGGCGCAAGCCCGATCCCGGATGTTATCCACGCCACAGACGCGGACAGATTTGTTCATCCATGATGAATGAATTGATATGATGTGGCGATTCGGATGTGGAAGGCGCAATGGAAGACGAAGGGCAGGGGATCATGCGGCTGACGTTCATCGGCTCGGCTTCGGCGTTCGCCACGCTGCCGGGGAATTTCCACAGCAACATGCTGTTCGAGGCCGCCGACCCCGAAACCGGGGAGACCCGCCGCCTGCTGTTCGATTGCGGCTCCGATGTGCGCTGGGGGCTGGCGGCGATGGGGCTGGGACATGCCGACATCGACGCGGTCTACATCAGCCATCTCCACGCCGATCATATCGGCGGCCTGGAATGGCTGGGGTTCAAGCGATATTTCGTCGAGCAGGGACGGCGCATTCCGATGTTCGTCCCCGAGCCGTTGGCCCGCCCGCTGTGGGAAAACTGTCTGAAGGGCGGCATGGAACTGATCGACTTCGGGCCGGGCGACCTGTCCAACTTCTTCGACGTCGAGGAGGTCGGCGCGGACGAGGGCTTCACCTGGATGGGGGCGCGCTTCACCTTGGTGCCGCTGGTTCACCTGCGCGGCGGCGCCTATGTGATGTGGTCCTATGGGGTGTTTCTGGAGACCGAGGCGGGGGGCGTGCTGCTGACCTCGGACTGCCGTTTCGAACCCGAACGGCTGAATCCCTGGTACGAGCGGTCCGCCCTGATCTTCCAGGACTGCGAAACCCTGCCCACGCCGACCGGCGCGCACGCCCATTATGCCGATCTGGTCGCCCTGCCGCCCGAGGTGCGCGCCCGGATGTGGCTGTATCACCTCAACTGCGTCGCGCCGCCGGATGCGGTCGCCGACGGCTTCGCCGGCATCGTCGCGGCGGGGCAGAGCTTCGACCTGGGCGCGGCGAAATAGGGGTTATTCCATCAGCCCGAATACCGCCGCGCCGCCGTCGAGGTCGCGCACGTCCATGAAGCCCAGGCGTTCCCATCGGCCGCCGTGGGCGCGGGCGAAGTCCTCGGAGACCACCAGCGGGCAGTTCAGGATTTTGCACTGGTTTTGCAGGCGCGCCGCGCGGTTGGCGGCTTCGCCGATCACCGTGAACTCCAGGCGTTGCGGCACGCCGATATTGCCGTAGGTCACTTCGCCCAGGTGCAGGCCGATGCCGAAGTCGATGGGGGCCGATCCCTTTTCGGCGCGCTCGGCATTGAGAACCGCAAGGCGGCGGCGCGATTCGGTGGCGGCGGCCACGGCGCGACGGCAGGCGTCCTGGGTTTCCGGGCCGGAGGTTTCGGCGGGAAAGATGGCGAGCGCGGCATCGCCGATGTAGCGCAGCACCTCGCCGCCCTGATCCAGAACCGCGCCGGCGACGCAGTCGAAATAGCGGTTGAGCAGGGCCAGATACTCGGCGCGCGGCAGGCTGGTCGACAGACGCGTCGAGTTGCGCAGATCGGAGAACCAGATCACCGATCGGATATCCAGGCCGTCGCCGCGGCGGATCTGCCCCTTCATCACCCGCTCGCCCGGGGTGCGCCCCAGGTAGGTCTGCAACAGGGTGTTGGTGGTTTCCTCGAAAATGAAGACCTCGGCCAAATGGGACAGCGACGGCATGAAGTCGTCGATGATTTCCAGATGTCGTCGGGTGAAGCCGCCGGGAACGTCGGTGGCGATGCTGAAGGCGCCGTCCTGGACCGGCAGGCGCAGGAACGACATGCGGAAGGCGGCGAAATCGGTCATTCCGGCTTCCAGCGGGTCGGCGGGGCAATCGCGGCTCCTGGCGCAGTCGGCGCGGCGTCGCACCGCGTGCGCGCCTTCGTAAAAGATGGTGTGCAGCGGCGAGTGGCGGAACCGGGGGTCGTTCTCGTCGCTTTCGTGCGGGATTTCGAATTCCTCGACGTGATCGTCCTGAAGGCTCCAGGTGATGCTGTAGGCCTTGAACTCCGGATGCAGCACCGGCGTCGCGATGCGCATCCGTCGCGCCGGGATGCCATGGCCGTTGAGGATGTGTCCGAACGCCCTCATGCCGCCGTGGTCGTCCGCCTTGGGGATGTCCCACGCCTCGGTATTCAGCCAGTCGCGGATCGGATTGTGCTTGGGCACGGAAGGCATCCTCGGGCACGGTTCGGCGGCGTCATGCCGTCCGGAGAAGCACGCCATCATAGCGGGTCGGCGGGATGTGTCCAATCCCCGTGGGGGGAGGAGGGGGGTGACGGTTTTGTTATCCGTTCCATCGCATCTTGACGTTGGTTTCCGGCAAGTCAACTTTTGGGGAAACGCCAACAGCGGTGTCCGATGCCGGAGATTTTTCGCGCCTTCTTGATTCTGGGTTGCACCGCTTTCGGCGGGCCGGTGGCGCACATCGGCTATTTCCAGACGGAATTCGTCGAACGCCGCCGCTGGATCGGCGCCGAGGCCTTCGCCGATCTGGTGGCGCTGTGTCATGTCCTTCCCGGTCCGGCGAGCAGCCAGGTCGGCCTGGGCATCGGCTATCTGCGCGGCGGCGTTCCCGGCGCGCTTGCCGCCTGGGTGGGATTCACCCTGCCCTCGGCGGCGTTGCTGGCCGGGCTGGCGATGGGGGTCGCCTTCCTGCCCGGCGGCCTGATCGCCGATGCCACGCGCGGCTTGTCCTGGGCCGCCGCCGCGATCGTTCTTCAGGCGGTGTGGCACATGGCGCGGGCGCGGCTTCGCCGCCCCGCCGACGTTTTTCCGATTTGCGCCGCCGCCGGGTTCGCCTGGGCGGTGCCCGGTCTTTCCGGACAGCTTGCGGCTCTGGGTCTGGCGGCGCTGTGGGGCTGGCGGTTCGCCCCGGCGGACGAGGCGCGGGCGGCGGATGCGCCGTCGCGCGGCGGCGGGCATGCCTGGCTCTGGCTGGCGGCCTGGGGGCTCCTGCTGGCGGTCCTGCCGTTGGCGGCGGCGGCGTTTCCCTCGGCTTGGCTGGAACTTGCCGACCGTTTCTATCGCACCGGCAGTCTGGTCTTCGGCGGCGGTCACGTGGTCCTGCCGTTGCTGAAGGCGGAGTGGGTGGACGCCGGGGTGCTGCCGCGCGAGGCTCTTCTGGCCGGGTATGGCGCGGCGCAGGCGGTGCCGGGACCGCTGTTCACGGTGTCCGCCTACCTGGGGGCGGCGCTGCTGCCCGACGGTCCGATCGCCGCCGCTCTGTTGGCGGTGGCGGCGGTGTTCCTGCCGTCGATTTTCCTGGTTCTGGGGATTCTGCCGTATGCGGCGGGACTGCGCCGCCGCGCCTCCCTGGCGCGGGCGCTGTCCGGGGTCAATCTGGCGGTAATCGGTCTGCTGGCCGCCGCCTGGGTCGATCCGGTGGCGTCGGGGGCGATCGGGGGATGGGTGGACGCCGTGGCGGTGGCCACGGCGTTCCTCGCCGTCGAGCGTTTCCGGGTTTCCGCACCCGCTCTGGTGGTGGGGCTGGCGGCCCTGGCGGTCTTGCCGTTTTGATCCCGTAACAATCAACTTCCCTCGCAGTTGCGCCGGCGCGGTTTTTCCGGTTGACGCCTCCGCCTTCCCACGGATTGATGGAAAGAAAACCGTAACGGGGGAGACGACGCATGGATGCGATGGAGGAACTGATCGCGGCGGCCTGCGCCGCGCGAATGCGTGCCTATGCGCCGTATTCCGGCTATCCGGTGGGCGCGGCGGTGCGTTCCGACGACGGCGGCATTCACGTTGGCTGCAACGTCGAGAACGCCGCCTCGCCCGAGGGTCTGTGCGCCGAGGCGGCGGCGATCACGGCGATGGTCGTCGCCGGGAGGCGGCGTCTGGTCGCGGTGGCGGTGGCGGGCGGCGACGCCGCGCGTCCGCCGATGCCCTGCGGCGGTTGCCGCCAGCGCTTGCAGGAGTTCGCCGCCCCCGGCGCGATGGTGGCGGTGGCCGATGCCGAGGGCCGTCCGTTGCGCGAAGTCGCCTTGTCCGCCCTGCTGCCGGAGCCCTTCGGGCCGGAGGTGCGGCGATGAGCTTGATGCTTGCGGCGGACGCCGACATCGCGGCGGCGACGGCGGCGGCGCGCGCCCGTCTGGGCGGCCTGACGCCGGAGATCGGCTTGATCCTGGGCAGCGGATTGGGCGAACTGGCCACCGCCGTCGAGGACGGGGTGGCGGTCCCCTATGACGATCTGCCCGGATTTCCCCGGCTGTCGGTGGCGGGTCACGCCGGGCGGTTGATCGCCGGGCGTTTCGGTCGGCGCACGGTGGCGATGTTGCAGGGGCGGCAGCACCTGTACGAAAGCGACCGCGCCGATTCGATGGCTGTGCCGGTGGGAACCCTGGCGCGCCTGGGGTGTTCCACCCTGATTCTGACCAACGCGGCGGGGTCGCTTTTGCCCGACGTCGGGCCGGGCGGGGTGATGATGCTGTCCGACCACATCAACCTGACCGGGCGCAACCCGTTGGTGCGCGCCGTCGGCGATGGGCGTTTCGTCGATATGACGAACGCCTACGATCCGGCGCTGCGGGCGAAATTTCGCGATCTGGCGACGGCGCGCGGCATCGCCCTGGCGGAAGGCGTCTACATGTGGTTCGTCGGCCCGTCGTTCGAGACCCCGGCGGAAATTCGCGCCGCCAGGATTCTCGGCGCGGACGCGGTGGGAATGTCCACGGTGCCCGAGGCGATTCTCGCCCGCGCCCTGGGGATGAAGGTGGCGGCGTTCTCGCTGATCACCAATCTGGCGGCGGGAATGGGCGGCAACCACCTGTCGCATGCGCGCACCCTGGCGCGCGCCGCCACCGGCGCGGCGAGACTGAAGGATTTGTTGACCGCATTCATGGAGGATCCGGCGTGACCCGCAAGGATTGGGCGCGGCGCGTGTTGTCGCTTCTCGACTACACCAGCCTCAACGACGACGACACCGACCAGACGATCATCGCCCTGTGCGAGCGGGCGCTGGAGTCCCCGGTCAGGCCCGCCGCCGTGTGCGTCGGCCCGAAGCAGGCGCTGGTGCCGGTGGTGCTGTTGCGGGATTCGGGCATCCGTGCGGCGACGGTGGCGAATTTCCCGGCAGGGGAACTCAATTCGTCGCTTGCGGCGTTCGAGGTGTTGCGCGCGGTCAACGACGGCGTCGAGGAGATCGACGTGGTCTTCCCATGGCGCGCCTGGCTGGCGGGGAAGGAGGACGAATGCGTCGAGTTCGTCGAGGCCTGCAAGACCGCCTGCGGCGTTCTGACCCGGCTGAAGGTGATCCTGGAAACCGGCGAACTGGGCGACCCGGAAACCGTCGGCGCGGCGGCGCGGGCGGCGATCCGGGGCGGCGCGGACTTCGTCAAGACCTCCACCGGCAAGGTGGCGGTGGGCGCGACGCCGGAAGCCGTCGAGGCGATGCTGACCGCGATCGCCGGGAGCGGTCGGACCTGCGGCCTAAAGGTTTCGGGCGGCGTCAAGACGCTGGAGCAGGCGGTCGTCTATGTCCGGCTGGCGGAGCGTATCCTGGGGGCGGAGTGGGTGACGGCGGATCGTTTCCGTATCGGCGCGAGCGTCCTGTTCGACACGCTGCGGGCGGTTTTGGACGAACCGGACGACGCGCCGTTCGATGCGTCCGGCGGCGCGGGCGGTCCCGCCATCCCGCCGCAGGAGATCATCCGCAGAAAGCGCGACGGCGGCACGCTGTCGCAGGGGGACATCGCCGCCTTCGTGCGCGGCCTGACCGACGGATCGGTGGGCGACGCGCAGGCCGCTGCCTTCGCCATGGCGGTGCTGTTCCGCGACATGGACGATGCCGAATGCGCCGCCCTGACCCTGGAGATGCGGGATTCCGGACGGGTTCTTGATTGGCGGAAGTTGGGGCTGGGCGACGCGTCGCCGATCGACAAGCATTCCACCGGCGGCATCGGCGACAAGGTCAGCCTGATCCTCGCGCCCCTGGCGGCGGCCTGCGGTCTTCATGTGCCGATGATTTCGGGGCGGGGCCTCGGGCATACCGGCGGCACCCTGGACAAGCTGGCGTCGATTCCCGGCTACGATGTCGCCCCCCGATGTCGCGACCTTTGCCGCCGTGGTCCGCCGCGTCGGTTGCGCGGTGATCGGCCAGACCGACGATCTTGCCCCCGCCGACCGCCGTCTCTACGCCATCCGCGACGTCACCGCGACGGTGGAAAGCCTGCCCCTGATCGTCGCCTCGATTCTGTCGAAAAAGCTGGCGGCGGGGATTTCCGGCCTGGTTCTGGACGTCAAGGCGGGGACCGGCGCGTTCATGGCGGACGAAGCCGCCGCCCGCGCCCTGGCCGAGCGGCTGGTCAAGGTGGCGGGGCAGGCGGGGCTGCGCGCCACGGCGTTGATCACCGACATGAATCAGGCCCTGGGGTTCGCCGCGGGCAACGCGGTCGAGGTGGCCGAGGCGGTGGCTTTCCTCAAGGCCGAGCGCCGCGATCCACGCCTGGAGGAGGTCACCCTGGCGCTCGGCGCCGAGATGCTGGCCCTGTCCGGGGTCGATGCCGATGCGGCGCAGCGCAAGCTGCGCCGCGCCCTGGATGGCGGCGCGGCGGCGGAAACCTTCGGTCGGATGGTGGCGGCGCTGGGCGGGCCGCACGACTTCGTCGATCGGCCCGGTGCCTATCTGCCCGTCGCGCCTATCGCCGAGCCGGTGTTCGCCCCCGGCGCGGGGAAGGTGGCGGCGGTCGATGCGCGCGCCTTGGGAATGGCGGTGGTCGATTTGGGCGGCGGGCGAACCCGTCCCGATCAAGCCATTGACCCGGCGGTGGGGCTTACCGACATCTTGGGTGTGGGGGCGGAAGCGGGGCCGGATGCGCCGTTGTGCCGCCTGCATGCGCGGGATCGGGTGTCCTGGGAACGGGCCGCCGTTCGCGTGCGCGCCGCCTTCACTCTGGCGGAGGATGCCGGACCTTCCGGCCCGGTGGTGCTGGGCCGCATCGGCGCGTGATCGGAAACGGGAGACCCGGATGGGCCGCGCCTTCGTTCTGGTTCTCGACAGTTTCGGCATCGGCGCCGCGCCGGATGCGGATGCCTTCGGCGATGCGGGGGCCGATACCCTGTGGCATATCGCGGCGGCGTGCGCCGCCCTGCCGCGCGGTCCGTTGCGTCTGCCGTTCATGGAGGGCCTGGGCCTGGGCGCGGCGGCGCGGCTGGCGACCGGTCGGCTGCCGGTGGGTCTGGGCGATGCCGGGCCGTTCACCGGGGTTCACGGAGCGGCGCGCGAGGTCAGCGCCGGTAAGGACACCCCCAGCGGCCACTGGGAGCTGATGGGGGTTCCGGTGCGATTCGATTGGGGATATTTTCCCGATGCCGCGCCCTGCTTCCCCGAGGCGTTGACCGAAGCGCTGATCCGTCGCGCCAACCTGCCGGGGGTGCTCGGCAACTGCCATGCCTCGGGGACCGAGATCGTCGCTCGCCTTGGCGTCGAGCATCTGGCGACCGGCAAGCCCATTGTCTATACCTCGGCGGATTCGGTGTTCCAGATCGCCGCGCACGAGGACGCCTTCGGCCTGCAACGCCTGTACGAGGTCTGCGCCATCGCCCGCGAACTGGTGGATTCCTATAACGTCGGACGGGTGATCGCGCGGCCCTTCGTCGGGCGGGCGGGGGATTTCGTCCGCACCGCCAACCGCAAGGATTACGCGGTGCCGCCGCCCGCGCCGACCCTGATGGACCGGCTGAAGGAAGCGGGGCGTCAGGTCATCGCCATCGGCAAGATCGGCGACATTTTCGCCCATCGCGGCACGACGCAAGAGATCAAGGCCGCCGGGGATATGGCGCTGTTCGACGCGACCCTGGACGCGGCGGACGACGCGCCCAGCGGTTCCCTGGTGTTCGCCAACTTCGTCGATTTCGACACCCTGTACGGTCATCGCCGCGACGTGCCCGGATACGCCGCCGCGCTGGAGGGGTTCGACGCGCGCCTGCCCGAACTGGCGGCGCGGATGCGTCCCCTGGACGTGGCGATCCTGACCGCCGACCATGGCTGCGATCCCACCTTTCGCGGCACCGACCACACCCGCGAATGGGTGCCGATCCTCGCCTTCGGCAAGGGGATGACGCCGCGCGGCATCGGTCTGCGCGACAGCTTCGCCGACGTCGCGCAGACCCTGGCGCGCCACTTCGGTCTGGAACCCCTGGACGAAGGGCGGGCTTTCCTTCCGTAAGGCCGATGCCCTATAGTTCCGCGCGGATTTTCAGCAGGGGCGGCGTGACCGGATGTGCGGACTGACCGGATTTTTCGACCTGGATGCGCGCCTGCCCGAGGCCGAGGCGCGGGCGCGCGTCGCCGCGATGACCGAAACCATCCGCCATCGCGGACCGGATGGCGGCGACGTCTGGGTGGACGCGGACGCGGGGATTGCCCTCGGTCATCGGCGGTTGGCCATCGTCGATCTGTCGGCGGCCGGGCATCAGCCGATGGCGTCCTCCTGCGGTCGGTTCGTCGTCGCCTACAACGGCGAAGTCTACAACGCCGACGCCCTGCGTCCGGAGCTGGAGGCGGCGGGGCGGTCCTTTCGCGGCCATTCGGACACCGAGGCGATCGTCGAAGGCTGCGCCGTCTGGGGCGTTCGCGCCACCATCGACCGGCTGATCGGCATGTTCGCCATCGCGATCTGGGACCGGCGGGAGCGCCGCCTGACCCTGGTGCGCGACCGGCTGAGGATCAAGCCGCTGTATTGGGCGCGTTTCGGCAACGTGTTCGCCTTCGGCTCGGAGTTGAAGGCCCTGCGCGCCCTGCCGGGCTGGACGCCGGAAATCGACCGGGGCGCGGTCGCGTCCTATATGCGGCACACCTGGATTCCCGCGCCGTCCACCATCTATCGCGGCGTCTTCAAGCTGGAGGCGGGACGGAGTCTCTCCATCGAGGCCGACGGCGCGACGACCATGGAAACCTTCTGGTCGGTGGAGGGCGCGGCTCGCGCCGGGGCGGCGGAAAAGGGGCGGATGGACGACGCCGAGGCGGCGGACGCCCTGCACGATCTGCTCGCCGACGCGGTGAAGCGGCGGATGGTCGCCGACGTGCCGCTGGGGGCGTTCCTCTCCGGCGGCATCGATTCCTCCACCGTCGCGGCGCTGATGCAGGCGCAGTCGGACCGCCCGGTGAAGACCTTCTCCATCGGTTTCCGCGAGGCGGGCTACAACGAGGCGGAGCACGCCAAGGCGGTGGCCCGTCACCTGGGCACCGACCATACCGAACTGTACGCCGAGCCGTCCCACGCCCTGGACCTGATTCCCCGCCTGCCCGACATTTATGACGAGCCGTTCGCCGATTCCTCGCAGATTCCCACCTATCTGGTGTCCGAGATGACGCGTCGGCACGTCATCGTGGCGCTGTCGGGCGACGGCGGCGACGAACTGTTCGGCGGCTACAACCGCTATCTCTGGGCGGAGACGTTCCATCGCCTGTCGCGGCGGCTGCCCGGCCCGGTGCGGACGATGGGGGCGGCGGCGCTGTCGGCGCTGCCGGAAGCCCTGCTCGGCCTCGGCCTGCGGGCGAAGGGGGATTCCCGCTCCCCGGCGCTGATCAAGGACCGGCTGCTGAAGATCGCGAAAATCCTGCCGGAATCCGACCCCGACGCGATCTATCGCCGCCTGCTCACCCACTGGGAAGGGGTGGTGCCGGGCGCGGCGGAGCCGAAGGGCGCGATCTGGGACGACGGCATGCGCTCCTGGCTGCCCGATTTCATGGAGCGGATGCAGGCCTTCGACATGATCGCCTATCTGCCCGACGACATCCTGACCAAGGTGGACCGCGCATCGATGGCGGTGGCGCTGGAGGCCCGCGTGCCGATCATCGACCACCGCGTCGTCGAATTCTCGTGGCGGCTGCGCCGCGACCAGAAAATCCGGAACGGCCAGGGCAAATGGCTGTTGCGTCAGGTGTTGTACCGCCACGTGCCGCGCGACCTGGTGGAACGCCCGAAGACCGGCTTTTCGATGCCGGTGGCGGAATGGCTGCGCGGCCCGCTGAAGGACTGGGCGGCGGACCTTCTGGACGAAAAACGGTTGCGCGAGGACGGTTTCTTCGATGCGTCAGCGATCCGTCGGGCGTGGGACGAACACCAGTCCGGGCGGCGCAACTGGCAGTATCACCTGTGGGCGGCGGTGATGTTCCAGGCCTGGAAAACCCGCTGGATGTAGCCGGAGCGGCAGGAATCAGATCGCCGCGCCGTCGGGGGAATCGGCCTCGCCGGTCTTCGCCCAGGAGTCCAGGGCGGCGCGGGCCTTGTCCTGATGGGCGCGGTTGACCTGAAGCTTCAGGTTCAACTGGCGGATTTCGTCGGCGTCGTGCGGTTCGGCCAGTTTTTCCAGCAGCCGCGCTTCCTTTTGTTCCAGCTTTTCCAGAAGGTCCTGGACCGCCTGCTCGCGCCGCGACCGCTTCAGGCGCTCCCCTCCCAGGAAGCCGTCCAGCATCTCGATGATCTTTTGCGTTTTCATGACGGACCTCGCGCCAGGCGGGAGATGTCGGCGTCGCTCAAGCCCAGAATGCGCTCGGCGACGTTGTGGGTGGCGTCCGCTTCGCCGAACAGGGCGCGGCCGATCCCCACCAGCGCCCAGACGATGCTTCGGGTATAGCGCAAATCGTTCATCAAGGACATCCCCATGCGCGGCGTGATCCGCCCTTCGCGGATCAGCGCGTCGAGTCTGCCGTTGGCGGCGATGTTGTCCTGGGCGAAGCGCACCCGCAGCGCCTCCAGTTCCAGGGTGTCGCGGTTTTCCGCCGGTTCCTTGCGCAACTGGTCGATGGCGATCAGTTCGCGGTAGTGTTCCAGGGCGGCGTTCAACGGTTCCGCCCCGAACAGGACGCGGCGGTGCAGGTGCAGTCCGTGCGCCATGATCTCCACCGCGTTGTCGTACAGGCGGATCAGTTCCAGGCGCAGCGCCTGGTTCAGGGTTTCGGCGAAGGCCTCGGTCGCCGGGGTCAGAAAACGCGGTTTCAGTCCCGGCGCTTGCGGCGGCGGCAACAGGCGGATCAGCAGGGACACCATCCTGGGGATGGCGGGGGTCAGCAGCAACACCCCGAACCCGTTGAACAGGGTGTGGAAAAGGGCAAGCTTCAGGGTCGGGTCGTCCGACAGACGCAACAGCGCCGCCAGGGCGTCAACGGCGCGCAGGGTGGCGTCGATCGCCGCCAGAACCGCCGCCCCGGTGATCAGGTTGAACAGGAAATGCGCGACGGCCAGGCGTTTGCCATCGATGTTGGCGTTCAGGCTGCCGATGATCGCGGTCACCGTGGTGCCGAGGTTGGCGCCGATGGCGATGGCGAGCGCGCCCTCGAAACCGATCTGGCCGGAGCCGAGCGCCGTCAGGGTCAGCAGCAGGGTGGCGTGGCTGGACTGCATCACCACGGTGGCGGCCGCGCCCAGCAGAACGAACAGCAAGTCGGCGGATAGTCCGTGCGCGTCGATCGCGGCGAGGTCGAAGGCCTGACGGAAGGCGTCGAAGCCGTCCTTCATGAAGGAAATGCCGAGGAACAGAAAGCCGAACCCGGCCAGAACGTTACCCGCGCCGCGCATGCCGCGCGACGGGTGCATCACCAGGATCACCCCCAGGGCCAGCATCGGCATCGCCCAGGTGGCGATGTCCACCTTCAGGCCGAAGGCGGCGATCAGCCAGGCGCCGGTGGTGGTGCCGAGGTTGGCGCCGAAGACGATGCCGATCCCGGCGGCGAGGTCGATCAGCCCGGCGGAGAGGAACGAGATGGTGATCACCGAGATCAGGGAGCTGGATTGGGTCAGGCTGGTGGTGACGACGCCGAAAAGAAGACTGCGCCAGCTGCCGGCGGTGAAGCGTTTGAGCAGGGCTTGCAGGGTGCCGCCGGTCAGGGCGGTGAAGCCGTCTTCCATGAAGCGCATGCCGAACAGGAAGATCGCCACGCCCGCGGCGATGCGGGCGAAGGCGGCGTCGAAGGCGGCGGCGAAGACCAGGGCGCCCGCCGCGACCACGGCGGCGGCGCTGGCGAAATAGCGTGCGGCATCGGTTTTTCGGAGCATCGCGGTCAATTTCTTCGAGCAAAGGACAGGAAGGCGGCGGCGTCCAGGGGTTTTTCGATCAGATAGCCCTGCGCCGCGTCGCAGCCGATGCGTTTGAGGAAGGTCATCTGCGCCGTCGTCTCGACGCCCTCGCCGATCACCTGCAAGCCCAGGCTGTGCCCCATCGCGACGATGGCGCGGACCAGGGCGTCGGCGGCGGGCTCGCCGACCGGGATCATGAAGGAGCGATCGATCTTGACGCTATCGACCGGAAATTCGCGCAGATAACTGAGCGAGGAGTAACCGGTGCCGAAGTCGTCCACCGCCAGACGCACCCCCATGTCGCGCAGGCGGGCCAGGCTGTTGACGATCGCTGGGGAGTGCAGGGCGAACAGGCTTTCGGTGAGTTCGATCTCCAGGTTGCGCGGCGGCAGGCCGGACTCCCACAAGGCCTTTGCCACGTCGGAAACGAAGCGGGAGGAGGCGAACTGCCGCGACGAGACGTTGACGCCGATCCGCATGTCGTTTCGCAATTCGCTCAGCCAGGTCGCCATCTGGCGGCAGGCGCCCTCCAGGATCAGGCGGCCCAGGGGCTCGATCAGGCCGCTGTCCTCGGCCAGCGGGATGAAGTCGAGCGGCGGAATCTCGCCAAGGTCGTCGTCGCGCCAGCGCGCCAGGGCTTCCGCGCCGATCAGACGGCCGTCGGCGACGTCGATCTGGGGCTGATAGGCGATCGAAATTCCGCCGTTTTCCAGCGCCCGTCGAAGCAGCGATTCCATTCGCAGGCGCTTCATCGCCAGGGCGTTGAGGTCGGGGTGGAAACGATGGCGGCAGTTGCGTCCGGCGTCCTTGGCGCGGTACATCGCGGCGTCGGCGTTGCGCAGCAGGATTTCCGCCTCGCGTCCGTCCTCGGGATAGATCGCGATGCCGATCGAGGCGGTGGTGGAGATCGAATGCCCCAGGATGAGGAAGGGTTCCTCGAAGGCCTTCAGGATCTTGTCGGAGACGGCGACGGCATGGGCGGCATCGGCAAGGTCGGGCAGCACCACCAGGAATTCGTCGCCGCCCAGGCGCCCCACCGTATCGCTGGAGCGGATGCATCCGACCAGGCGGCGCGCCGCGATGCGCAGCATGTCGTCGCCGCAGGTGTGCCCCAGGGTGTCGTTGACCTTCTTGAAGCCGTCGAGGTCGATGAAGGCGATGCCGACGAGGGTTTGGCTGCGTTCGGCGCGCGCCAGAGACTGGCTCAGCCGGTCGGTGGCGAGGATGCGGTTGGGCAGCTTGGTCAATTCGTCGTAATGCGCTTGATAGAGCAGGCGTTTTTCATAGTCCTTGCGGACCGTCACGCCCTCCTTCACCGCGATGAAGTGGGCGATTTTGCCGTCGTCGTTGCGGATCGGCGAAATCGAGACGTGTTCCCAGAAGAGATCGCCGTTTTTTCGTCGGTTGAGGATTTCCCCCTGCCACTCCCGGCCGTTGGCGATGGTGTCCCAAAGTTCCCGGTACAGCAGGGGGGAAGTGAACCCGGATTTGAGGATCGCCGGGGTCTTGCCGATCGCCTCGTCGAAGCCGTAGCCGGAGACTTGGGTGAAACGGGGGTTGACGTATTCGATGGTCCCCTTGACGTCGGTAATCAGCACCGACGCGGGGCTCTGCTCGACGGCGCGCGACAGATTGCGCAGGTGGATATCGGCGCGCTTGCGCGGCGTGATGTCGGCGGATTCCAGCAGGGCGAGGCGGGAATCGTCCAGGACGTGCAGGGTCCATTCGATCGTCCGGTCCGGGGATTCGGGCGACGGCATCTGGGTTTCGACGGAGCGAGGGACCGGGGCGCGGGAAGGGGGCGCTTCGGCGATCAGCCGGGCGACCGGGGGGGAGACCTCGGCGGGAAGCCGTCCGATCGGCGCGGCGTTTTGGCCCCCCAGGAGGGCGATGCCCGCCTCTCCGGCGGCGACGATTCGCCCGCCGTCGCCGAGGTCGAGGCCGAAAATGCCGGTGCCGATCAGGTCGAAGCCGCGCAGGTCGGGAAGTCCGGATGCCGGGTTCCCTCCCTTCGTGCCGGCGCCGACGCGGCGGGGCCGCGCGGTGGGGGGCTTCGGCGGCATCATCGAATCCTCATCCCCGGTGGTTTTCATAACGATTCCATCATACATCAGGCGGCGGCGAACGCACGCGAAACCGGGGGTGTCGTTGGAAAGCGGAGGTTGCGTCGCGCGTCGGGGGTCACCACATAAGGGTTGAGAAGACGTGTCGGCGCCGAGGGCCGGGTCGGCACGCACCCCCAGGCGGCGCGCATCGGGCGGTCGCCCGTGGAGAATCGGCTGATACCGCTCCGGTGGAGGATATCGAGATGGCCAACACGCAGACGCGCGACACCATTCACCGCATGATCGGCGCTTCGGTCCGGACCGCCGCGCGCCTGTCCGGGCGCATCGCCACGGTATTGGGCATCCTGTCCGGGCTGCGCCATTTGCGCGACGTCGTCGCCCGCGAAGGCGGCGAGGACGCGGTGCGGATTTTCGACGATCAGGTGCGGGAACACGTGCTGGGCCGGGTTCTCAGCACGATGAAGGGCCAGGGCGAGCCGATCACCGTGGTGCTGCCCAAGGAATCCGGTCCCGAGCCCCGGGCCGGGGCGATCATGCGCGACGTATCGGAATCCTGCCTGGTGCTGAACACCGTGGCGCGGGACGAAGGCGTCTTCACCTACACCATGACCGGGCTTCTGGACCAATTGATCGATCAACTGGGCGGTCTGCCCAACTGGTCCGAGTTGCAGGACGCGCTGAAATCCGCCGAGCCCTCCTGGACCTGGTAATCCTCGCCGATCCAGGGCGACGTGACCATTCACTGACGGGCGGTCAACGGCAGAACGGTCCGGCGTTCTTTTCCAGATAGCGTTGGTGATACTCCTCGGCGGGCCAGAAACGGCCCGCCGTTTCGACTTTCGTCGCCACCGGGCGCGGGAACCGGCCCGAGGCGTCGATCTCGGCGATGCGCGCCAGGGCGGCGCGGCGCTGGTCCTCGTCGAAGACGAAGATCGCCGAACGGTACTGACGACCGACGTCCGGGCCCTGGCGGTCGATCTGGGTGGGGTCGTGGATGGAAAAGAAGGTGTCGAGCAGGTCGTCGAAGGAAACCCGTTCCGGGTCGAAGGCGACCAGGACCGCCTCGGCATGGCCGGTGGCATCGGTGCAGACCTGGGGATAGGTGGGGTTGTCCAGGTGCCCGCCGGAATAGCCGGAGGTCGCCTCGGCGACGCCGACGACGCGGCGGAAGGCGGCCTCCACGCCCCAGAAGCATCCCGCGCCGAACAGGGCCTTCGACAGTGCCGCCATCAGGGTTCTCCTACGTTGTCGGAAGGCATGTGGGGCGGCGTGGCGGGATTGTCGAGAAGCCGGTACTTCAGGGCGATCAGTTCGTCCAGACCGGAAATCGCGCGGCTGCCGTACCAGGCCACCGCCTCGCCGGAGATCAGGGCGACGGCGGAACGGTCGAGTTCGGCGCGCAGGGCTGCGACGTCGGCTTCGGAGAAGGGGTAGGGCTCGCTGGTCAGAAGCACCCAGTCCACCTCCGCCGCCGCCCGGCGCAGGTCGGCGACGCGGGGGTAGAGGCCGGTCTCCGCCGGCGCGACGCGAAGGCCCACCGCGTCCAGCATCGCCGCGACATAGGTGTCGCGACCGACGGTGACCCAGGGATCGGTCCAGACCAGGGGCAGGGCGGAAAGAAGGGGGGTCCGGGCGCGGCAGCGCGCCGCCCGGTCGCACGCCGCGTCCAGCCGCGCGGCCAGCAAGGCGGCTTCTTCCCGTCGGTCGAACAGGTCGCCGAAGCGGAGGTAAAGGGAGCGGTTGTCGGCGGGGGTCAAGGGGTGGACGATCACCGCCTCCGCCCCGGCGTCGGCGATCTGTCCCAGGACGTCGCGGTTGTTTTCCTCCGGGCTGATCAGGACATGGCTGGGGCGCGCCCCGGACAGCCGCGCCGCGTCGACGCTCTTCGGGCCGCCGACCGAAGGGATCGCCTCGACCCGTCCGGGCGGAGAGATGCAGAAGTCGGTGCGCCCGGCAAGGCAGCCTTCCAGCCCCATGTCGAAGCACAATTCGGTCAGGCTGGGCACCAGGGAAACGATGCGGAAGCGGGAGGCGGCCATGCGAGACTCCTCGGTCGGGGGTCCGGCCAGGATAGAAGGCGGCGGCTTTTCCCGGCAAGGAAAAGCCGCCGTGTCCGATGTCAGGCGGTACGCACCTTGCCGAGGAAGGTCTCGATCAGGCCCTTCATGCCGTCGGTCTGGGCGAACAGCTGGTTGGCGGCGGACAGAACCTGTTCCGCCGCGCTGCCGGTTTCCTCGGCGGATTCCGCCGCGCCCTGGATGTTGTCGGTGACGTCGCCCGCACCCTGTGCCGCGTTCTGTACGCTGCGCGCGATTTCGCGGGTGGCGGCGTTCTGTTCCTCCACCGCCACGGCGAGCGCCTGGGCGATGTCGCGCAGTTCGCCGATGCGCGTCGCGACGCCGCCGATGGCGTCCACGGCGGCGGCGGTTTCGCCTTGCACCGAACGGATCTGTCCGGCGATCTCGTCGGTCGCCTTGGCGGTCTGGTTGGCCAGGGTCTTGACTTCGTTCGCCACCACCGCGAAGCCCTTGCCCATGTCGCCGGCGCGCGCCGCCTCGATGGCGGCGTTCAGCGCCAGCAGATTGGTGTTCTCGGCGATGTCGGTGATCAGGCGGACGATGTCGCCGATTCTGGCAGAGGACGCCGCCAGCCCCCGGATCAGGCCGCTGACGTGTTCGGATTCGCTTGCGGCGGCGGCGGCGATCGCCGCCGCCTGTTCGACCTGGCGGCTGATTTCGCCGATCGAGGCGGACAGTTGATCGGCGGTGGCGGCCACCGTCTGCACGTTGGCCGAGGCGTGGTCGGCGGCGGCGGCGGTGGCGGCGGCGCGGGCGAGCGAGGCGCTGGCGGTTCCCGACATGGCGCGGGCCGAGGCTTCCATCTGGCTGCCCGCCCCGGCGAGCGAGGACAGCATGCCGCCGACCTATCCGTCGAATGAGCGGGTCAGCAGGGACAGGGCCTCGGCGCGGCGGGCGGTTTCCGCCTGATGCGCCGCCTGTTCCGCCGCCAGACGCTCGGCGCGCGCGATGTTATCCTTGAAGACCTGGACGGCGCGCGCCATCTCGCCGATTTCGCTGCGGTTGTCGAGGGCCGGGATCTCGGTGGACAGGTCCTTTTCCGCCAGACGTTTCATCGCCTCGGTCATCCGGATCACCGGATTGGCGATGCCGCCGGACAGCAGTTTCGCCATCAGCAGGGTCACCACGATGCTGACCAGCGAGGTGGCGGTGACGATGCCATAGGCGGTTCCCGCCTCGGTGCGCATGGTTTCGGCGCGGTTCTGTTTTTCGGCATCTGCCAGGGTGTCGAATTTTTGGGCAATGTCGACGGTGCGCGCCCCCAGGGGAGTCAGGCGTTCCTCGATGATCGCGAGTCGGGCATCCGCGTCCTCGCGGATGCGGGTCAGTCCGGCGCGATAGGTGGCGGCGTTGGCGATCATCTGTTCCAGCAGGTCGCGGTCGTCGGAGGCGTACAGGCGGGCCGTCACCGCCTTCAATTCGCCGGACATCGCCGCGATCTCGCGGGCGACGCGTTCGGCGTTGGCGTCGCCGAAGCCGTCCATGTACTTGGTGAAATAGACCCGCGCCAGCAGCAGGCTGCGCAGGGCCTGCGAGAGGCGGAACGCCGCGTCGGTGTTGCCTTCGCCGGAGGCTTCCGGGTAAGTTTGCGCTCGATGTCGAAGGCGATGCGCTCGTTTTCCCCCTGCGCGGTCTCGCTCATCCGGATTTGCAGCGCGGCGACCTCGCCGAAGGCGGCGGCATAGGCGGCCAGCGAATCGTCCAAAGCGCCGAGGGTGGCTTTCCAGTTCGCATCGGTGGCGGAGGCGGCGACGCTCCGGATGTCGGTGCGCGCCGCCGAGGCGGCGGCCTGCACCGAAGCGGCGGTCTCGGCGGTGGGGCGGCTCAGGAATTCCTGGACCAGAACCTGCGCGCTCAAGGTCTGGGATTTGATCGCGGCGACCTTCGCCGCATCGGCGGCGATCGCCTGATAACCGGCGATGTCGTTGCGCAAGCCGGAGAATCGCAAGTTGGCGACGACGGCGATCAGGACCAGAAGGGCAAGAAGCGCAAGAAAGCTTCCCCAGATCTTGGTTTTTATGGGTGTATTGTTCAGGAAATTCATATGTAGCCTCCATCCAGGCCTATAAGCACAATTCAGGCAGAACATATTTCCGTGATCGTGTAAACCTCACCTGAATTTGAACAATTTTTGTGCAATGTGATGCTTTTTTGTATTGACGTAACGGGTTATATTAATTGTCCTGATCGTAGTATTTAATTCACTTGATTGACTGTTTTGTGAAATTTTACGGATGTCCGGCGGCGGCGACAAAACCGTGATGGTTGCCGTTTGCCGCGGCGAAGGGTATTGCAGGTCCGGAAAACCACGAGCGGGAGGAGACGGCGTTGGCGCCTCCGTTGATGCATGTGCGGGGATTGTCCCTGCGGTTCGGCAATAAGGTCTTGTTCGACGCCGCCGATCTGGCGTTGTCGCGCGGCGACCGCATCTGTCTGGTCGGGCGCAACGGCGCGGGCAAATCGACCCTGTTGAAGGTGGCCGCCGGGCTGGTTCATGCCGACGCCGGGGAAAGGTTCGTGCAGCCGGGAACCCGGGTTTCCTATCTGCCGCAGGAGCCGGATTTTTCCGCCCATGCCACGGCGGGCGACGCGGTGGCGCAAGGCTTGGCCGACCCGTCCGAACGCTTTCGCGTCGCGGCGATCCTGGCGGAACTGGGGGTGTCGCCGGAGGCCTCGCCCCTGGCGCTTTCAGGCGGCGAAAGCCGTCGCGTCGCGCTGGCCCGCGCCCTGGTCGGCGATCCCGACGTGCTGCTGCTCGACGAACCGACCAACCACCTGGACCTGCCCGCGATCGAATGGCTGGAAGACCGTTTGGCGACCTATTCCGGCGGACTGGTGGCGATCAGCCACGACCGCGCCTTCCTGACCCGGTTGACCCGCCAGACGGTTTGGCTGGATCGCGGCGTGGCGCGGCGCATGGACAAGGGTTTCGCCGAGTTCGAAACCTGGGCGGAGACGATCCTGGACCAGGAAGCCGCCGAACGCGCCCGCCTGGACAAGAAAATCGCCGAGGAAACCCAGTGGTCGCGCCAGGGAATTTCCGCTCGGCGCAAACGCAACCAGGGCCGCCTGCGGGCGCTTTACGATTTGCGGCAGGATCGCGCCGAACAGCGGCAGCGCCTGGGGACGGTGAAGCTTGCCGCCGACAGTGGCGCGCTTTCCGGAAGGCTGGTTCTGGAAGCGGCGGAGGTTTCCTATGCCTGGCAGGGTAGGCCGGTGCTGGCGCCGACCTCGCTCAGGGTGTTGCGCGGCGACCGCATCGGCATCGTCGGCGCCAACGGCGCGGGCAAATCGACGCTGCTCAAGATTCTGATGGGAACCCTGGCGCCGGACACCGGCACGGTGCGCCTGGGCACCAACCTGGCCGTGGTCTATCTGGATCAGGGGCGCGGCGCGCTGAAGGACGAGGCGACGATCTGGGAGACCCTGTGTCCCCAGGGCAGCGATCAGGTGATGGTGCGCGGGCGTCCGCGCCACATGGTTTCCTATATGCGGGACTTCCTGTTCGACGACGCGCAGGCGAAAAGCCCGGTGGGGTCGCTGTCCGGCGGCGAGCGCAACCGTCTGCTGCTGGCGATCGCCCTGGCCAAGCCGTCCAACCTGTTGGTTCTCGACGAACCGACCAACGACCTCGATATCGAGACCCTGGACCTGTTGCAGGAGACCCTGGCGGATTACGACGGCACCGTCCTGGTGGTCAGCCACGACCGCGATTTTCTCGACCGCGTCGCCACATCGATCTGGGCGCTGGAGGGCGACGGCAAGGTCGGCGAGTATCCCGGCGGCTATTCCGACTATCGGCGGCAGCGCCCGCGCCCGGCGGCGCAGGCGGCCGTCGTGGCGAAGCCGAAACCGGCGCGCGCGGAACCCGCGCGCAAGGCGTCGAAGCTGTCCTACAAGGATCAGCGCGAGTGGGAGCAACTGCCCGTCCGGATCGAGGCCCTGGAAAAGGAACAGGCGGAAATCGAGGGAAAGCTCGCCGATCCTGGCCTGTTTGCGCGCGATCCGGCGGGATTTCAGGCGGCGACGGCGCGCCTTCAGACGGTGGCGGCGGAGCGCGCCGCCGCCGAGGACCGGTGGCTGGAACTGGAATTGCTGCGCGAGGAAATCGCCGGCGGTTGAGAGGGCTCAGTCCTTGAGCGTCAGCAGATAGCCGACGATGGCGGCGCGCTCTTCCGGTTTGCGGATGCGGGCGATCATGTTGGTGCGGACGTCGGGCCTGTCGGCGGCGGCCTTCAGGAAGCCGACGGGATCGGCGATATAGGCGTCCAGGTTGGCCGGGGTCCAGGTCAGTCCCTTCGCCGCGGCGATTTTCATGCTGTCGCCGTACTTGTCGAATCCGGGAACGGCGGCGGCCTTGCTTCCGGCGATTCCGTACAGATTCGGTCCGATTTTTGAGCTCCCGCCCTTCTGGAAGGTGTGGCAGGCGATGCAGGCGCGCAAGGCCTTGGGCTCTTCCGCCGCGTCGGCGGGCAGGGTCGCCAGGGTGAAAACCAGCCCCACGGCCAGCGGAGCAAGGCTTCGAAACGTCGTCGGCACGATCCCCTTCCTCCGTGCGATGTCGCGGATATTCCTGTCTTTTCCAGCTTGCGGAAGCATCCCACGTCGTCGCCGCCAAGACAAGACGGCTTCGGCGCGGCATGACGCCGCGATGAAATCCGGCGCGGTTTGTGATCTTCCTCTCATAACCCAGCGGGGCTAGGGGACTTGCAAGGGGCGCGCAATTCTGTATCCTGGATTCTGTCGGTGCTACTCGTTCAGGCCGACCTACCCGGTGTGCAAAAGGCAGCCGGGTCGCTTTCGGAACTCATGTTGCTCAACGGAGGATATGATGACGGCTTCGACCCTTCCGATTGCCTGTTCTCGTCACGGCTTCGCTCGCACCGATGCGCTCCGCTCCGTCCGACCGTTCGGCCGGATCGGTGTTTGACCGGGGGATTTCCCCCTTCGAAAAGCGTCCGTTTCCAGTTTGTGTCGAGGAGCTTTCGCCATGACGACCTTTCGCGTTCCCGCCATTTCCGATGAGGGCGGCTTGCAGGCCTATCTGCGGGCGATCCGGGCATTCCCGGTTCTGCCGGTGGAAGAGGAATACATGCTGTCACGCCGCTTTTCCGAGCACGGCGACATCGAAGCCGCGCACAAGCTGGTGACCAGCCATCTGCGACTCGTCGCCAAGATCGCCATGGGCTATCGCCACTACGGCCTTCCGGTCGCCGACCTGATCTCGGAAGGCAACGTCGGCCTGATGCGCGCGGTGAAGAAGTTCGACCCGGAACGCGGCTTCCGCCTGTCCACCTATGCGATGTGGTGGGTCAAGGCGGCGATCAACGAATATATCCTGGGCAGTTGGTCGATGGTGAAGATCGGCACCGTCGCGGCGCAGAAGAAGCTGTTCTTCAATCTGCGGCGCGCCAAGGCAGCCTTGGGCCGTTACGAGGACGGCGATCTCGCCCCCGAGGACGTCGCCAAGATCGCCAAGGATCTGGGCGTGCCGGAGTCCGAGGTGGTGACGATGAATCGCCGCCTCGCCAAGCCGGACGCCACCCTGAATGCGCCGGTCGGCGACGAGGGCGGCATGGAGCGGATCGAACTTCTGGTCGATGCCCGTCCCAATCAGGAGGATGCGCTGTCTTCGCGGCAGGAGGTCGATCTCGGTCATCGCTTGATCTCCGACGCGATGCGGAGCCTGAGCCCGCGCGAGGCGGAGATCATCCGCCTGCGGCGTCTTCAGTACGATCCGATGACCCTGGAAGACATCGGCAAATCCTATGGCATCAGCCGCGAACGGGTGCGCCAGATCGAAAACCGCGCCTTCGACAAGCTGTCGCGCGCGATCCGCGACGCCTCGGCCCGCCTGGGACACGATGCGCCATCGACGGCGCTGTTCGCCTCCTGAAACGTTCCACCATTCCGCCGAAGGGCCCGGTCGTAAGACCGGGCCCTTCGGTCTGTCTTGTGCAACAATATTGAGCAGCGTCTGGCGGAATTTGCGCGTTCCGGCGCTTGGTTTTTGGGCGTCGCCCTTTATGAAGCGTTTCCTTCAAATCCGAATTGATTCATAATGTCTTGAAATTCCAGGATACGATTTTCGTATTGGGTCTTCTCCCTGCCTGGCATGGGGTTTGAATTCGGACGGGGAACACGGAACGTGTGCGGGGCATCGCGGCGCATGACCGCGAAAACGTGTGGGAGACAGACACCATGATGCTGGTAACGGCGATCATCAAACCCTTCAAGCTTGAGGACGTGCGCGAGGCGTTGACGCCGCTCGGCATCCAGGGCTTGACGGTGACCGAGGTCAAGGGCTTCGGTCGGCAGAAGGGGCAGACCGAAATCTATCGCGGCGCGGAATACGTCGTCAGCTTCCTGCCCAAGGTGAAGGTGGAAGTCGCGGTCGCCGACGAGCAGGTCGATGCGGTGATCGAGGCCATCGTCGCCTCGGCCCGGACCGGCAAGATCGGCGACGGCAAGGTCTTCGTGACCCAGGTGTCCAGGGTGGTGCGCATCCGCACCGGCGAAACCGACACCGAAGCGCTCTAGGGGGAAAGATGCAGGCTCTTTTCAAACGGGTCGCCGCGGTCGCGGCGACCTGCGGGGGGCTGTTTTGTCTGGCGTCTCCCGCTTTCGCCCAGGCCGCCGTGCCCGCTTCGGCTCTCGATAGCGGCGACACCGCGTGGCTTTTGATCTCGTCGGTGCTGGTTCTGTTCATGACCATTCCCGGATTGGCGCTGTTCTATGGCGGTCTGGTGCGCCGTAAGAACGTACTGACCGTGCTGATGCAATGTCTGTTCGCCACCGGCATGCTGTCGGTTTTGTGGGTGGTCTGCGGCTACAGCTTAAGCTTCACCGAAGGCTCGCCCTTCATCGGCGGGTTGGATCGCTTCATGTTGAACGGCATTCTGCCCGACACCCTGGCGCCCCTGGCCGCCACCGTGCCGGAAACCGTCTTCGTGATGTTCCAGTGCACCTTCGCGGTGATCACGCCCGCCCTGATCGTCGGCGCCCCCGCTGACCGCATGAAGTTTTCGGCGATGATGCTGTTCCTGGGGGTGTGGCTGCTGCTGGTTTACGTACCGGTGGCGCACATGGTCTGGGGGCTGGGCGGGTATCTGGGCGGCGACGGCGTTCTCGATTTCGCGGGCGGCACCGTGGTGCATGTCAATGCGGCGGTGGCGGGTCTGGTCGCGACCCTGATGGTCGGCAAGCGGGACGGTTACGGCGTCGAGAACATGGCGCCGCACAACCTGGCGCTGACGATGATCGGCGCGGCGATGCTGTGGGTGGGGTGGTTCGGCTTCAATGCCGGGTCGGCCCTGGCGGCAGGCGGACTGGCCGGGCAGGCGATGATCAACACCCATGTCGCCGCCTCCGCCGCCGTGGTCTCCTGGACCGTCGCCGAGTGGCTGGTGCGCGGCAAGCCGGGCCTGTTGGGCGCGGCTTCCGGCGCGGTGGCGGGTCTGGTGGCGATTACCCCGGCCTGCGGGTTCGTTTCGGTGGGCAGCGCGTTGCTGATCGGCCTGATATCCGGTCCGGTCTGTTTCTGGGGGGTGACCGGCCTCAAGTCCCGCTTCGGCTACGACGATGCGCTGGACGTTTGGGGCGTGCACGGCCTGGGCGGCGTTCTGGGCGCGGTTCTGACCGGCGTGTTCGCGGTGTCGGCGATCGGCGGCACGGGCAAATCGGGACTGATCGACGGAAATCCCCTTCAGGTCTGGACCCAGATTGAGGGCATCTTGCTGACCGTCGTCTGGTCCGGTCTGGGCAGCTTCCTCATCCTCAAGGCGATCGATTTGGCGGTCGGCCTGCGGGTTTGCCGCGAGGCGGAGATCGAAGGTCTCGACCTGGCTCTGCATGGGGAGACCGTGGCGCACTGAGGGTCCGGGGGATCGATCGATGTGCGGCGCCGGACGATTCGTTCGGCGCCGTCTTTTTTGACCGGATGTCTGGCGTGTCTATTTATTGGGCGTTTATCCGGGGCCGTGAGGGCGGCGTTTCAATGCGCGCCTAAGCAATTGAAGATAATTATATAAATGAACAATTGGGAGCGCGTCGTCGTGCTCCATCCCGAGCGCGTGAGTCGGCATCAGCGGGTTTCCGGCTCTTGTTCGATGACATTTCGAGATAATGATGAATTCATGTGCATTTTTCTCGGGCCCGCCCCCTGGCGGCGTGCCCCCGGTCTGGGTGGATTGTCTTTAGTATATTGATAGTAAAAGATTTACCAGCGGTCTTTGGGCGGCGTCGCGAAATGGCATGCGGCTTGTATTGAAGGGGTGCGCGCCGAGGGGCCGCGAGAGAGGCTGGCGGCGGCGTCGCCGCGAAAAATTGGAGGAGAACGGATGAAGCTCATCACAGCGATCATCAAGCCGTTCAAGCTGGACGATGTCCGCGAGGCGCTGACGCCGCTTGGCATCCAGGGCTTGACGGTGACCGAGGTCAAGGGATTCGGTCGCCAGAAGGGGCAGACCGAGATCTATCGCGGCGCGGAGTACGTCGTGAATTTCCTGCCCAAGGTCAAGATCGAGGTCGCGGTCAGTTCCGACATGGTCGATGCCGTGGTCGATGCCATCGTCAGCACCGCGAAGACCGGCAAGATCGGCGACGGCAAGGTGTTCATCACCGACATCGCCAAGGTCGTCCGCATTCGCACGGGCGAAACCAACGCTGAAGCGCTTTAAGGAGAAATCAGCGATGAAGAGCATCAAGTCCCTTGCCATTCTCCCGGCTTTGGCCGCCGTCGGCCTGATGATGTCGGGCGCTCCGGCTCATGCCGAGGTGGAGACCGAAACCGTTTTCGTCTTCAATACCTTTTCCTTTCTGATTCATGGCGCCCTGGTGATGTGGATGGCCGCCGGCTTCGCGATGCTGGAGGCCGGTCTGGTCCGCACCAAGAACACCGCCACCATCTGCTTGAAGAACATCGCCCTCTACGCGATGGCCTGCATCATGTACTACTTCATCGGCTACAGCCTGATGTACACCGATGTCAGCAGCTTCATCGGCAGCTTCACCCTGTTCCACGACCCGTCCGAGGCCGAGGCCGCGCTTCTTGCCGCCACCGACAAGACCGCCGAGCTGATTTCCCCGGTGGTCGAAAACAAGTACGCGGTGATGTCGGACTGGTTTTTCCAGGTGGTGTTCGTCGCCACCGCCGCCTCGGTGGTCTCCGGCACCGTCGCCGAACGGATGAAGCTTTGGCCGTTCATGGTCTTCACCATCGTCCTGACCTCGTTCATCTATCCGATCGCGGGCTCCTGGGCGTGGGGCGGCGGCTGGCTGAAGGAGCTGGGATTCAAGGACTTCGCCGGCTCCACCCTGGTGCATTCGGTGGGTGGCTGGGCGGCCCTGACCGGCGCCATCCTGCTCGGCCCGCGCAAGGGCAAGTTCAACGCCGACGGTTCGGTCAATCCGATCCCGGGTTCCAATCTGCCGCTCGCCACGCTCGGCACCTTCATCCCGTGGTTCGGCTGGTTCGGTTTCAACGGCGGTTCGCAGTTGGCGCTGGGTTCGGCGGCCGACGCGGTGGCGATCGCCAACGTCTATGCCAACACCAACATCGCGGCGTGCGCCGGCATCATCGCGGCGATGCTGACCTCGCAGATCATCTTCAAGAAGGTCGATCTGTCGATGTCCCTGAACGGCGCGTTGGCCGGTCTGGTGTCGATCACCGCGGGTCCGGACGTGGCGACCCCGCTGATCGCCATTATTATCGGCGGCGTCGGCGGCGTTCTGGCGGTTCTGGCGGTTCCCGCCGTCGATAAGCTGAAGATCGACGACGTGGTGGGCGCTCTGTCGGTGCATCTGGTCGGCGGCATCTGGGGAACCCTGTGCGTCGGTATCTTCGACGGCGGCGACATCGTCGCGCAGGTCGTCGGCATCGTTGCGGTGGGGGCGTTCACCGTCGTTACCGCCGGGGCGACCTGGGCGGTGCTGAAGATGACGGTCGGCATCCGCGTCTCCGAGGAAGAGGAATTCCAGGGGCAGGACAAGGCCGAACTGGGCATGGAAGCCTATCCGGAGTTCGGCGTCGGCGGGTCCGCCCGCCTGTGATGCCGGAGTCTTTCGGGCAAATCATCGACCGGAGCGTGCGTCGCACGCTCCGGTTTTTTGTCGGCGCATTCGCAAGCGCCTTCATACTTTCTTGAGAAGAGGGGTATACTCTCTCGCCAGAGGGATACACCGTTACAAAAGATCGTGCGATACCGACGATGAAGTCCAAGCCGCTTGCCGCCGACGTGCCGATGTTCGCCTGCCTCCCGGCGGAGGTCAGGTCGTATCTGGACCGCGTTCTGGTCTGGCGTCGCTTCCGCTCCGGGGAGGAGATCATCGACCGCCAGAGCGACTCCCGCGACGTTTTCTTCGTCGCCGAGGGCCGGGTGCGGGTGGCGCTGTATTCGGTGTCGGGACGGGAAATCACCCTGGACGACATCGGCCCCGGCGGCCACTTCGGCGAACTCGCCGCCCTGGACGGGGAACCGCGTTCGGCCAGCGTGATGGCGGTGGAGCCGTCGCTGGCGGCATCCCTGGGAGACGAAGCCTTCCGCAAGGTGGCGACGGAAAATCCGGCGATGGCCCTGTCGGTGATGCGTCGTCTGGCCGCGGTGGTGCGGACCTCGTCGGGGCGAATCCTCGATCTCAGCACCCTCGGCGCCAACAACCGCGTCCATGCCGAGGTTCTGTGTCTGGCCCGCGCCGCGGGGATCGCCGCCGACGGCAGCGCCTCGATCTCGCCGATCCCGGTGCATTCGGACATGGCCAGCCGGGTCAGCACGACGCGCGAAACCGTCGCCCGGGTGATGGGCGATCTGGCCCGGCAGGGGGTGGTGATCCGCGAGAAAAGCGCCCTGGTGGTCAGGGACGTCGCCAAGCTGGCCACTCTGGTGGAAGACGTGCGCGGGGATTTCTGATCCCGATCCATTGTCATCGAAGCTTTTTGTTCCCGAGTGACACCCGTCACTTCGGATCGGGCGAAATGGGTGCAGTGTGAGTCCTGTCGATGGCCTTGCCGTCGATATCGGTATCCTCTTTCCCTCAAGAGCATACTCGAGGCCGGGCTCCTCCAAGCCCGGCCTTTTTTCTTTGCCGCCGCCGGTTGTTTCGTGTTCTGTCGCATCCGACATTTCGGAAATCGGGCGATATCGGCGAGGAATGGAATGAACCGGACGTGGCGAATCGGTCTGGCGGCGGCGTCGGGCGCGCTGGGGGCGGCGTCGGTCGTCGTCGGCGCGGCTTCGGCGCATTCCGGCCTGTCCTATGCGGCGGTCAAATGGGTGGATATCGGCTTGCGGTATCATCTGCCGCATCTGGTCGCCCTGTGGGCGGCCTTGATCGCATGCGCGCCGGTGGCGGTGCGGGACGCCGTCGCGGCGCGGCATCTGGTGCGGGCGGCGCTGGCCTGGGGTCTGGGCATCCTGGGATTCTGCGGCGGTCTGTATGCGCAGGCCTTCGCCGATTTGCGGATGGGCGCGATCGTGCCGATGGGGGCGATGGCGCTGATCGTCGGTTGGGGGTATGCCGCCCTGGCGGCGATGCGTCTGGCGCGGAGCGGCGCGGAATGATCGCCCGTCCCCTGGTGCTGATCGTCGAGGACTCTCCCCCCGGCGCGAACCTGATGGCCGAACTGGTGGACCTGGCGGGCGGGCGATGTTGGCGCGCGGCGGCGGCGAGGCGTTGGCGCTGGCGCGGCAATCGCCTCCGGCGCTGGTGCTGATGGATATTCGCCTGCCCGACGGCGACGGGTGGGATTGGGCGCGCCGCATCCACGCCTGCGCGGAGCTGGCGGGGGTGCCGGTGTGGGCGTGTTCGGCGGCGTCGCCCGACGAACTGTTGCAGGATGCCTGGGACGATCCGCCGTTCGATGCCTGGATCGTCAAGCCGTTCCGGGTTCCCCAGGTTCTGGCGCGGTTGCGCGAACATCTGGAGCCATAAGAAAAGGCGCCTGTCCCGGGGACAGGCGCCTTTTTCGGTCGACCGGGGCCGACTTACTTCATCTTGGTTTCCTTGAACGCAACGTGCTTGCGAACCACCGGGTCGTATTTCCGGAATTCGAACTTCTCGGTGGTGTTCCGAGGGTTCTTCTTGACGACGTAGAAATAGCCGGTGCCGGCGGTGCTTTCCAGCTTCACGAGCACGGTGGCGGGCTTGGCCATGACTGCAATTCCATCGCTAGAGAAACGTAACGTGAGGGGCGGAAAATAGCCTTTCTCTCGGCAAAGTCAAGCCCGAAAGCGCACGCGTCAACGATCTTCCCGGCTGGCCGAGGCGGTTTCCAGCGCCGCCAGCGCCGAGCGATAGGCGCCGGGAGTTTCCAGGATCGCCTCGGCGACGTCCAGGTCCAGCGCGTCGCGGTTGGCGTGGTCCTCGGGCGGGCAGACGCGGCGCAATTCCTGGCGGGCCGGGATGTCGTTCAGGCCGACGCCGCGCCAGCGGCTGAAGTTGGCGATCGCGGGCAGGCTGCCGGTGTTGAGAGCATGCATCAGCATTTCCGGCGTGGTGCGGCCCTCGGCGGTGCACAGGGTGGGCATCACCCCCAGACCGTGCAGGGCGTAGCCGGAGGGCGTGAAGAAGCGCGACCAGGTCAAGGTCATCTCGCCGCCGTTGGGCATCGCCACCACGGTCTGCACCGTGCCCTTGCCGTAGGACGTGGTGCCCACCACCACGGCGCGCCCGTCCGCCTGCAAGGCGGCGGCGACGATCTCGGCGGCGGAGGCGGTCTTGCCGTCGATCAGCACCAAAAGCGGCAGGCCGTTCAGGACGTCGCCGCCGGGCACGTCGGTTTGCGTCGCCGAATAGTTTTGCAGGGTGTGGGGATGGCGGCCCCGGGTGGCGACGATCTCGCCCTTTTTCAGGAACAGGTCGCTCAGGCCGACCGCCTGATCCAGAAGCCCGCCGGGATTGCCTCGCAGGTCCAGGATCAGGCCGGACGGCGGCGTCTTGGCGGTGGCGAGGTATTCCTCGACCAGGCGGCGCGACAGCGAGACCGTTTGCTGGCTGAAGCGGGTGACCTTCAGGCGCGGCACGCCGCCGGACTGCGACAGGAAGGCGGTGGGGGTGGAGACCAGACCGCGCCTGATCACGATCGTCCGTTCGGTCTCGGCGTGGATCAGGGCGATGCGCAGGCGGCTGTCCACCGGGCCGCGCAGCAGGTCGTGCACCGCCTTGCGCGACAGGTCCTTGATCGGCATGTCGTCGAGCTTCAGGATGCGGTCGCCGGGTTCGATGTCGGCGTCCTCGGCGGGGGTGCCGTCGAGCACCGAGGTCACCTCCAGGTGGTCGCGGTGCAGGCGATAGCGGATGCCGATGCCGCCGAAGCCGTTGCGGCGCTCCTGCTGCTGCTCCGCTTCCGCCCGTCCGGCGTAGCGGGAAAAGGGGTCGAGCGGCGACAACGCGGAATCGAAAAACGCCTGGAACAGCGCCTCGGCGTCGGCATGCGCCATTGCCGGGGAACGCTCCTGCGCCGCCAGGATCAGGCGCACCGACAGATCGGCCCAGGCTTCCGGAGCGTCGGCGGCGGGGCGCGGCCAGCGGCCGATTTCCTTGCCGCCGAGGACCGCCGCGATGCCGGCGGAACTGGCGGTGACGCTCAACCCCGGTTCCAGGGTGGCCAGACCGCTTAAGCCCTCCACGGTGATCTCGGACAGGGTTACCGGGTCGAGCGCCCGGCTTTCGATGGCGCGCAGGCCATAGGCGAGGATGCGGGCGGTTTCCGGCGCGTCGATTCCGGCGCACGCCCCGCCGGAAGCGCCGATCAGCGCCGCCGCCGCGAAAACGCAACGCGCCGCGAGGCGCCGCCAAAAGAATAGCCCGGTGTTCATCGTCCGTTCCGTTTGCCGCCGTTCTGTCCGTATAGAACCCGCCGCTGACGCCGTCAACGCCGACGCTTGGCCGAGGGCTTGCGCGGGACGGGGCGAGGGCCGGGTTTGCGGGACGGCGGTTCGTCTCCCTTGTCGAGGGCGAGCACCAGGGAGCCGGTCAAGGGGTCGGCCTCCATCAGGCGCACCGCGATCGCGTCGCCGAGGGCGAAGACCCGCCCGTTGCGCTGACCGACCAGGCGGTTGCGCGCCTCGTCGTGGCGATAGAAATCCGAAGGCAGGGTGGAAATCGGCAGCAGCCCGTCGGCGCCGGTTTCGTGCAGGGTGACGAACAGGCCGAAGCGCGATACGCCGCCGATCCGTCCGGCGAAGCTGGCGCCGACCCGGTCTTGCAGATACAGCGCGGCGTAACGGTCCACCACCTCGCGCTCCGCCTTGGCGGCGCGGCGTTCGGTCATCGAGATGTGCTCGGCGGCGTCCGAGAATCCGGCCAGCGCGTCGGGCGGCAGGCCGCCTTCGCCCAGGCCGAAGCCGGAGATCAGGGCGCGGTGGATCAGAAGGTCGGCGTAGCGCCGGATCGGCGAGGTGAAATGGGCATAGCGCCGCAGAGCCAGACCGAAATGGCCGATGTTGGCGGGGTCGTACTGCGCCTGCGCCTGGGTGCGCAGCACCATCTGGTGCACCATTTCGCGGCTGGGCAGGTTTTCCGCCTGTTCCAGGATGCGCATGAAGTGCTTGGGCATCATCACCTGGCCCTTGGCCAGCTTGATCCCCACCGAGGACAGGGTGGTGCGCAGCGCCTCCAGCTTTTCCAGGGAGGGTTCGTCGTGCACCCGGTACATCACCGGCTGGCGCGCCGCCTCCAGCGCCTCGGCGGCGGCGACGTTGGCGAGGATCATGTACTCCTCGATCAGGCGATGGCTGTCGAAGCGCTCGCGCACCGAAACTCCGGTGACGTTGCCCTTGTCATCGACCGAAATCTTCTTTTCCGGAATGTCGAGGTCGAGGGTGCCGCGCGCCACCCGGGCGCGGGCCAGCGCCGCGTAGGCGCCGAACAGCGGCGCGATCACCGTGTCCATCAGCGGCTGGGTGGTCTCGTCCGGGCGACCGTCCTGGGCCGCCTGCGCCTGGGTATAGGTCAGCCGCGCCACCGAGCGCATCAGGGCGCGTTCAAAGCGGTGGCGGGTCTTGCGTCCCTCGGCGTCGATCCAGATTTCCGCGACCAGACAGGGGCGGTCCTCGTCGGGGCGCAGCGAGCACAGGTTGTTGGACAACGCTTCGGGCAGCATCGGCACCACCCGGTCGGGGAAATAGACCGAATTGCCGTGTTCCCGGGCGGCGCGGTCCAGGGCGTCGCCGGGGCGGACGTACCAGGAGACGTCGGCGATGGCGACGATCAGGTGCCAGCCGCCGGGGTTGGCGGGGTCGGCGTCGGGTTCGGCGAACACCGCGTCGTCGAAGTCGCGCGCGTCCTCGCCGTCGATGGTGACCAGGGGCAGGGTCCGCAGATCGACGCGATGCCCCAGGGCGGCGACCGGCTTCGCGGCGTTCGCCTGGGCGAGCGCCTCGTCGGTGAAGACATAGGGGATGTCGTTGGCGTGCAGGGCGATCAGGCTGAACGCCTTGGGATCGGTACGGCTGCCCAGGCGTTCGACGACCCGCGCCTGTTTCGCGCCGAAGCGGTTGCCGCGCCGGGGCAGGATTTCGGCGGAGACCAGATCGCCCGCCTTGGCGCGCCCCAGATCGTCGGCGCGCACCGCGTACTCGCCCGCGTTCTTGCGGTCGGTGGGGCGCAGCACGAAGCCGTCGCCCGCCGCCTCGACCACTCCCAGGATGCGCGCGGTGCCGTGCGAGATGCGGCGGATCGGTCGCGCCGTGTAGGTGTGCGTGCCGGTGCGGTCCAGGCGGGCGAGCAGGCGGTCGCCGATCCCCACCGCCGGGCGGATGCGCGGCGCGGGCAGAACCCGGATCAGGGGCGGCGCGCCGTCGTCGGCGGCGGCGGCGTTGGCGATGTCCCAGTCGCTTTTGGTCACCGGGCGGGCCAGCAGGTCGCCCTGACGGTCGGTTTCGAAGACCTCGACGATGGTGACCGACGGCAGCACCTGGGGGTCGGCGAAATGGCGCTTCGCGCCCTTGCGCACCACGCCGTCCTCGGTGAGTTCGCGCAGGACGTCCTTGAGGTAGGCGCGGTTGTCTCCGGAGAGGGAGAAGGCTCGTGCGATTTCCCGTTTTCCCACGTCGCCGCCCGCCTCGCGGATGAAGGTGGCGATCTGCTCCTTGCTGGGCAGCGGCGAGGGTTTTTTCGTGGTCACGGGGCGTCCTTCTTTTTCGCGGCTTTCTTGGCCGGCGCCTTCTTGGCGGGTTTCTTCGCGGCGGGTTTCTTCGCCGGTTTCTTGTCCGTCTTCTCCGCCTTCGCCGGGGCGGTCCCTCCGGCCTTCGCCGCCTTCGCCGCCAGGATCTCGACGGCGCGGGCGAGCGACACCTCGCCCGCCTCGCGGTCGGCCTTGGGCAGGGTGGCGAGCAGCTTGCCGTGCTGCACATAGGGGCCGAAGCGGCCCTGGCGCAAGGATACCGGCTTGCCGTCGGCGGGGTGCGGTCCCAGTTCCTTCGGCGGGTTCTTCGCCGCCGACGATTGCGCCAGCAGTTCCAGGGCGCGGGCAAGATCGACGGTCAGTACGTCGTCGGACGCGGCCAGGGACTTATAGACGGAACCGCGCTTGACGTAGGGGCCGAACCGTCCCAGGCCCGCCTGGACGATCTCGCCGGTTTCGGGGTCGGCGCCGATGTCGCGCGGCAGGGCCAGAAGCGCCACCGCCTGCGCCATGCCAAGCGATACCGGGTCCATGCCGCGCGGCAGGGAGACCCGCTTCGGCTTGATCGTCTTCGGCTTCTTGGAGCGGGAGCCGGGGGCGGGCGGTTCCCCCCGCTCCTCGCCGAGCTGTACGTAGTCGCCATAGGGGCCCTTGCGCACGCTGACGGTCAGACCGCTGGCCGGATCGGGGCCGAGGATGCGCGGTCCCTCGATCGCGGGCGCGGCGTCGCCGTTGCCGTTGCCGTTCAGTCTCAACGGGCGGGTGTGGCGGCAGGCGGGATAGTTGGAACAGCCGATGAAGGCGCCGTGCTTGCCCAGGCGCAGACCCAGACGACCGTCGCCGCACTGCGGGCAGGCGCGGGGGTCGGTTCCATCCTCCTTCGGCGGGAAGAAGTGCGCGCCCAGGTCGGCGTCCAGGCGGTCGAGCACCTGGGAGACCCGAAGCTCGCGCGTCGCTTCCACCGCATCGCGGAAATCGCCCCAGAAGTCGGTCAGCACCGTCTGCCAGGGCAGCTTGCCGTCGGAGATTTCGTCCAGCCTTCGTTCCAGGTCGGCGGTGAACGTGTACTGGACGTAGCGGCTGAAATAGTTTTCCAGGAACGCGGTGACCACCCGGCCCCGATCCTCGGGGATGAAGCGGCGCTGATCCAGGCGCACGTAGTCGCGGTCCTGCAACACCGAAATGATCGAGGTATAGGTGGAGGGCCTGCCGATCCCCAGTTCCTCCAGTTTCTTCACCAGGCTGGCTTCCGAATAGCGGGGCGGCGGCTGGGTGAAGTGCTGCTCGGACAGGATATCGGACAGGGCCAGGGTCTGGCCTTCCTGCATCGGCGGCAGGCGGCGGTCGGTTTCGTCTCCCTTGCCCTCGGTGTCGTCGGCGTCCTCGCTATAGACCTTGAGGAAGCCGTCGAAGGCGACGATCGAGCCGGTGGCGTGCAGGGTCGCCTTCGCCTCCGGCGCGTCCACGTCCACCGCCACCTGATCGAGAACCGCGCTTTCCATCTGGCTGGCGAGGGTGCGCTTCCAGATCAGTTCGTACAGGCGAAGCTGATCCTTGTTCAGCACATGCGCCACCGAGGCCGGGGTGCGCGCCAGATCGGTGGGACGGATCGCCTCGTGCGCCTCTTGCGCGTTTTTCGCCTTGGTCTTGTACAGGCGGGGCTGGGGCGGCAGATAGGCCTGGCCGAAGTCGCGGGCGATCACCTCGCGGGCGACCGCGATCGCCTCCTGCGCGATCTGCACGCCGTCGGTACGCATATAGGTGATCAGACCCACCGTTTCGCCGCCCAGATCGACGCCTTCGTACAGGCGCTGCGCCACTTCCATGGTCTTTTTCGCGCCGAAGTGCAGCTTGCGCGCCGCTTCCTGTTGCAGGGTGGAGGTGGTGAACGGCGCATAGGGATGGCGCTTCGCGGTCTTGCGTTCGACCGAGCCGACCGAGAAGCTGGCGCGCCGCAACGCCAGTTCGATCGCCTTGGCCTGGGTTTCGCCGCCGATCGACAGCTTGTCGAGCTTCTTGCCGTTGAAGCGGGTCAGCCGCGCCGAGAACGGCGCGCCCGACGGAGTCAGGAACGCGCCGTCGACGGTCCAGTATTCGTCGGTGCGGAAATCCTCGATCTCCCGCTCGCGTTCGCAGATCAGGCGCAGCGCCACCGACTGCACCCGGCCCGCCGAGCGGCTGCCCGGCAGTTTGCGCCACAGCACCGGCGACAGGGTGAACCCCACCAGATAGTCGAGCGCCCGGCGCGCCAGATAGGCCTGCACCAGTTCCTGATCGACGTCGCGCGGGTTGGCCATCGCCTCGAGGATCGCGCGCTTCGTGATCTCGTTGAAAACGATGCGTTTGATGCCCTTGTTCTTTAGAAGGTTGCGGCGGGCGAGTTCGTCCTGAACGTGCCAGGAAATCGCCTCTCCCTCGCGATCCGGGTCGGTGGCGAGGATCAGTCGGTCGGCCTTTTTGACCGCGTCGGCGATCGCCTTGATGTGCTTTTCGCCGCCCTCGTCGATTTCCCACTGCATGGCGAAGCCGCCGTCGGGATCGACCGATCCGTCCTTCGCGGGCAGATCCCGGATATGACCATAGCTCGCCACCACGGTGTACGCGGAGCCAAGGTATTTGTTGATGGTCTTGGCCTTTGCCGGGGATTCGACGACGACGACGTCCATGTACTCACCAGAACTATGGGTTGCGGCACCGACAGGGAAACAGGTTTCGCCGGAGGTTGGCAACTCCCAAATCGCGCGGGTCGTCCGAAACGCCGCCGTCCGCCTGCCGTCGTCGCCCGGATTTCTAGTGCGGAATCAGGGCGATCATCTGGCCCGGCAGGCGTTCGATCCGTCCCGCGAGTTCCAGTTCCAGCAGCGCCACGGCGCCTTCGGCAGCAGACAATTGACACTGGCGCAGCGCCACGTCAACCGGAAGCGGCGCCGTCGTCAAAGATTCAAGAAGCCGTTCGCGACGGCGATCCGGGGTTTCGGAAGGCATGGCCGCGCCGCTGAAACGGCTGGGCAGCGGCGGCTCGTCCAGGTCCTCGGCGGTCTTGAACAGGTCGCCCTGAAGCGGTGCGCCCCGCGGCCTTGCCAGCGCGGCGGCGACGTCCTCGGCGGTTTCGATCAGGGCGGCGCCGTCCTTGATCAGGCGGTTGGGACCGGCGGCGCGCGGGTCGGCGGGGAAGCCCGGCACCGCCATCACCTCGCGCCCCTGTTCGGCGGCCAGCCGCGCGGTGATCAGCGAGCCGGAGCGCGTTGTCGCTTCGATCACCACCACCCCCCAGGGCGAGGCCGGAAACGATGCGGTTGCGGCGCGGGAAATGGCGGGCTTGCGGCTCGGTGCCGGGCGGCATTTCGGAAATCACGCAGCCCTTTTCGCGAATTTCGTCGTGAAGGCGCTGGTTTTCGCGGGGATAGACGAAGTCCGCGCCGCCCGCCATCACCGCGACGGTGGCGTCGGCGCCCGCCCCGGCGTGGGCGGCGGCGTCGATGCCGCGCGCCAGGCCGGAGACCACGACGTATCCCATCGAGCCAAGGTCGCGGGCGAGGGCGGAGGCCATCCGCAGCCCGTGGGTGGAGGCGTTGCGCGCCCCGACCAGGGCGACGCAGGGGGCGCGCAGCAGATCGTCGCGTCCGAGGACGCACAGCACCGGCGGTGCGTCGGGCAGGGCGCGCAGGGGGGCGGGGTAATCGGCGTCGGGCAGGGCGATCAGGCGGCCGCCGAGGCGGGCGATCGCGTCCAGTTCGCGTTCGGCGACGCCGCGCCCGGCGACCGCGACGGGCTTTCCCGCGCCGCCGCAGCGGGCGAGGTCGGGCAGGGCGTCGAGGGCGGCGGCGGCGGAGCCGAAGCGCGCGAGCAGGCGGCGGAAGGCCACGGGACCGACGTTCTCGGAGCGATAGAGGCGGAGCCAGTCCCGCCGTTCCTCATCCGAAAGACATCGGTTTTCCATGCTATTCCCGCTTTTTCTTGAACTTCTTTTACAGGTCGATGCGGGGCTCGGTCCCGGCCAGCAGGCGTTCGATGTTGGCGCGGTGGCGCACCACCGCCAGGATCGCCAGGACGGCGAAGACCACGGCGTGCGCCGGGGTATCGACCAGCAGGGCGACCAGCGGCGCGACGGACAGGGCGATCAGGGCGGACAGCGACGAGTAGTGAAGGCTCCACGCCACGCCCAGCCAGGTCAGGCAGGCGACGGCGCCGACGATCGGCGAGGTGGCGAGCAGCACCCCCAGGGTGGTGGCGACGCCCTTGCCGCCCTTCATGTTCAGCCAGACCGGGAAGTTGTGTCCCAGCACCGCGAACAGCCCGGCGACCAGGGCGGCGCGATGGTCCCAGACCAGCAGCGCGGCGATCGCGGCGATCGCGCCCTTGCCGGAATCCAGCAGCAGGGTGGTGAGCGCCAGACCCTTGCGTCCGGTGCGCAGGACGTTGGTGGCGCCGATGTTTCCGGAACCGATCTGGCGCAGATCGCCCAGTCCGGCGGCGCGGGTGAGCACCAGACCGAAGGGCACCGAGCCCAGAAGATAGCCGCCGATGGCGGCAGAGATCAGGGCGAAGACGGAAACCTCAGCCATGCGTCAACTCGCTGTCGATGAATACGGAACGCCCGTCGATCACGGTGCGCGCCACCTTGCCGGTCAGGCTGGTTTCGTCGAAGGGGGAATTCTTCGACTTCGACAGCAGGGTGTCGGCGTTGACCGTCCAGGAGCGGCCGGGATCGAAAAGCACGAAGTCGGCGGCGGCGCCCGCCGCCAGCCTGCCGCAGGGCAGGTCGAGCACCCGCGCCGGGTTGATCGTGACCTTGGCCAGCGCGTCGAGCAGGCTCATCCCGCCGGAACGGGTGAGTTCCAGGGTCGCGGCCAGCAGGGTCTGCACGCCGATGCCGCCGAAGGCCGCGTCGTGGAAGGTCTTGCGTTTGGAATCGGCATCCTGCGGGCAGTGGTCCGAGGCGACGCAATCGATGGTGCCGTCGGCGAGCCCGGCGGCGATGGCGGCGCGGTCGGCGTCCTTCCGCAGCGGCGGGGAAAGCTTGGCGAAGGTGCGGAACTCGCCCACCGCGTCCCCGGTCAGCAGAAAATAGGGCGGCGCGGTGTCGCAGGTGACTTTCAAGCCTTTGTCCTTGGCGCGGCGGACGATGGCGACGCTTTCGGCGGTGGACAGGTGCGCGGCGTGATAGCGCGCGCCGGTCACTTCCACCAAGCGCAGGTCGCGCTCCAGCATGATCCATTCGGCGGCGGGCGAGATGCCGGTCAGGCCCAGGCGTCCGGCGATGGTTCCGGCGTTCATGTCGCCGCCCGCCAGGGTCGGTTCCTCGGGATGCTGGACGATCAGATGGCCGAAGCTGGCGGCATAGGAAAGCAGGCGGTTCATCACCTTGGCCGAGGCGACGGCGCGGGTGCCGTCGGTGAAGGCGACCGCGCCGGAATCGGCAAGCAAGCCGATTTCGGCGATTTCCTCGCCCAAGAGGCCCTTGGTCGCGGCGGCGTAGGGATAGACCTTGGTCAGGCCGACTTTTCGCGCCCGGCGGGCGACGAATTCCACCACCGCATCGTTGTCGAGCACCGGATCGGTGTTGGGCAGGCAGACCATCGTCGTCACCCCGCCCGCCACCGCGGCGCGTCCGGCGGAGGCGATGGTTTCCTTGTGTTCCTCGCCGGGTTCGCTCAACTGCACCCGCATATCGACCAGTCCGGGGGCGAGACACAGGCCCTTGCAATCGACGATTTCCGCGTCGGCGGGGGCGGCCTCGGCGGTCAGCGCGGCGCCCAGCGCGGCGACGGTCTCGCCCTCGGTGAGCAAACCGCCCGGGGCGTCCAGCCCGGTCGCGGGGTCGAGCAGGCGGGCGTTGACGTAGGCGACCTTTCCCGAAATCGGTTTCATTTCGCGTTCCCCCAGGGTTCGCCGCGTTCCAGGGCCAGGTTGCGGGTGACGGTTTCCAGCACCGCCATGCGCACCGCGACCCCCATTTCCACCTGTTCGCGGATGACGCTTTTCTCCACGTCGTCGGCGATGTCGGAGTCAATCTCGACGCCCCGGTTCATCGGTCCGGGGTGCATGACGATGGCGTCCGGCTTGGCGGCGGCCAGCTTTTCCCGGTCCAGGCCGAAGAAGCGGAAGTATTCGCGGGTGGAGGGGATGTAGCCGCCGCTCATCCGTTCGTTCTGGATGCGCAGCATCATCACGATGTCGCAGTCGGCGATTCCGGCCTTGAGGTCGTGGAACACCGAAACCCCCAGGGTTTCCGCGCCGGGGATGCACAGGGTGCGCGGCGCGACCAGCCGCACCTCGGCCCCCATGGTGGTCAAGAGATAGATGTTGGATCGCGCCACCCGGCTGTGCAGAACGTCGCCGCAGATCGCCACCTTCAGGCCCGCCAGACGGCCCTTGCGGCGGCGGATGGTCAGGGCGTCGAGAAGTCCCTGGGTCGGATGTTCGTGCTTGCCGTCGCCGGCGTTGACCACCGCGCAGTTGACCTTCTGCGACAGCAGACTGACCGCGCCCGAATCGTGGTGCCGCACCACCAGCACGTCGGGATGCATCGCGTTCAAGGTGGCGGCGGTGTCGATCAGGGTCTCGCCCTTGGCGACCGAGCTGGCGCCGGTCTGCATGTTGATCACGTCGGCGCCCAGGCGCTTCGCCGCCAGTTCGAACGAGGTGCGAGTGCGGGTGGAATTCTCGTAGAACAGGTTGACCACGGTGCGCCCGGCCAGGACCGAGGATTTCTTGTCCGGGGTGCGGTTCTTGTCCGCGTAGCGGTCGGCGCGGTCGAGAAGGTCGGCGATCTCGGCGGCGGAAAGGCCGCGCGTGCCGAGCAGATGTCGATGTGCGTATCCAGGCGTCATGGCGTGTCCGTTGGTGCGGTGGACAGACGCACAGACTCGTCGCCGCCGGAGGCAGGGACGGGTGCGCAAAAAGGGTGAACGCCCCTTTTATAAGGGCATTACGCGTCCGCTGACCACGATTTTCGTGCGGGTTTCATGCGCCGGGTAGGGCGTCCAGAACGAAGTCGGGAATCGCCCCGGCGGCTTGGGCGATCAGCGCCGCGCCGGCGGCTCCGCTCCATCGCGGCTGGCGGGCGTCCTCGCCCAGCATGCGTCGCCAGACCTTCGCGCCGGGGCGACCGTGGAACAGCCCCAGGACGTGCCGGGCCAGGCGCGGCAGGGGGATGCCCTCGGCGGCGATTTCGTCGGCGAGGCCGCGCAGATCCTCGACCACCCGGCGACGGGTCGGCGGCGGTTCCGCCGCGCCGAAAATCCGGGAGTCGGCCTCCGCCAGGACGAAGGGGGTCTCATAGGCGGCCCGACCGATCATCGCGCCGTCGGTGGGGCCGATCTGCGCCAGCGCCGCGTCGATGGTCTTGATGCCGCCGTTCAGCACGATCTCAAGGTGCGGGAAATCCGCCTTCAGACGGTGCACCACGTCGTACCGCAAGGGGGGGACCTCGCGGTTTTCCTTGAGGGAGAGACCGGACAGCCACGCCTTGCGGGCGTGGACGATGAAGGTGCGGCATCCGGCGTCGGCGACGCGGGCGACGAAGCCGCTCAAGTGCTCGTAGCTGTCGGTTTCGTCGACGCCGATGCGGTGCTTCACCGTGACCGGCAGCGTCGCCGCCGCCGCCATCGCCGCGACGCAGGCGGCGATGGTGTCGGGCTCGGTCATCAGACAGGCGCCGAATCGTCCCGCCGAGACCCGGTCCGAGGGGCAGCCGACATTCAGGTTGATTTCGTCGAAACCCGCGTCGGCGGCGATGCGCGTCGCCTGGGCGAGGAGGGCGGGATCGCCGCCGCCGAGTTGCAGGGCGAGCGGGCGTTCGATGTCGCGGTGCGCGAGCAGGCTGGACGCATCGCCGTGGATCAGCGCCTGCGCCGTCACCATTTGGGTGTAAAGCAGGGTGCGCCGGGTGATCAGGCGCAGGAAGCGGCGGTCCAGGCTGTCGGTCCAGTCCATCATCGGGGCGACGGACAGGCGGCGGTCGGGCGGGGTCATCGGGCACCTTCCGGAAAGGCGGGGGAGGGGAAAATTCCTGACATGACGGCGCGACATCCTTGCGCAAACGTGGCAAAAAGAACAGAGAACGACCCGGGAGCCGGTACGGCATGAGCAAGGAAACGAACCGCAGGATGATCGAAACCCCGCGATTTGACGGCGCGGGCGAGCCGGATTCGGCGTGCCGGGTCTGCCTGGCTCGCGACGTCGCCCTGTTCCGCGATCTGACCGACGACGAATTGCAGCGCTTCGGTCAGATGCCGATCGGCGACGTCGCCTTCGCCGCCGGAGAGATTCTCTACCGTCAGGGCGATCCGGGACAGGCGGCGTTCATGATCCGCGAGGGGCTGGTCAAGCTGGAGCAGTACCTTCCCGACGGCGGGCAGCGGATCGTCCGTCTGGCGCGCGGCGGTTCGGCGATCGCGCTCGAGGTGCTGCTCGACCGGGATTGCGAGCATCAGGCGGTGGCGCTGAAGCCGACCCGCGCCTGCCGCATTCCGCGCGACGTGCTGCTGCGCATCGAAAGCGAAACGCCGCGCCTGCACCACCAGTTGATGGCGTTCTGGCATGCCTCGGTGGTGGAGGCCGACACCTGGCTGACCCACCTGTCCACCGGCAGCGCGCGGGTGCGGGTGGCGCGCCTTTTGCTGTTGCTGTCCGATGGCGGGGAAACCTTCGAGATGCTGTCGCGCGAGGATATCGGCGCGATGCTGGGAATCACCACCGAAACCGCCAGCCGCACCATCGCCGAGTTCCGGCGCGCGGGCTTTCTGCGGCCCGCCGGAGTGCGGCGTTTCGCCGCCGATCGCGCCGCCCTGGCCGGGGTTTCCGGGGTTTCCTCCGCCGCCTGAACCCAAGCGGACGTCCTTCATGCCGGGTCGATGCGGCAGGTCAGGCCCAGTTCGCCCGCCGTGTTCGCCACCGTGTTGAGGCACGACTCGGCGCAGTCGGCGGGAATGTGGGCGGCGATGCGGATGCTGTACGAGGCCCGCCCGCCACGGGCGCTGCGGGTGCTGTTCAGGCGTACGATGTTGGCGTCGTACTGCTGGAACACCTCGGCCAGACGTGCCACCAGTCCGGGGCGGTCGCCGCCGCCCACTTCGATCAGGTGGGTGGTCAGGCCGCTGCCGTCCTGTTCGGCGGCGAAGGCAAAATCGCGCACCGAGACCTCGCCGCCCGCGGCTTCGGGCAGGGCGCGCAGGGCGGCCTCGGCGTCGGCGGCGGAAACCGTCTCGGGCATCTCGCAGACGGCGGTGAATTCGGCGCCGCGCCCCAGCACCGAAAAGGCGGCGTCGCCCAGATTGGCTCCCAGGTCGAACAGGCGTTCGGCAAGGGCGGCGATCAGGCCGGGGCGATCCGGGCAGACCACGGAAACGATGAACAGGCGGATCATGCGGGGCATTCCTTGTGAACGAGGGCGTTCCCCAAAGGTGGCGGGGTTCGTCTCCGAAATCAACCGCGCGGAAGAGAGACCGGCCCTACAGCGCGTCGTGGCCGAGGTGCGGGCAGCTGCGAATCCATTGCGGCAGGGAACTCTGGGCGTCGAAGGCGTTCAGACGCGCGATGTCCGCCCCCGCGTCTTCCAGGTCGGCGGCCTCGATCGGCAGGTCCAGGCCGGTGCGGTCGAACATCATCGCCACCCGCGCGATATGGACGAAATCGGCGGTGGTCGGCAGGTTGGGCAAGGCGCCGATCCGCGACGGGAACGGCCAGCCGATGACTCCCTCGACCACGGCGTCGGGGAAACCCCACAGATGCAGAAGATAACCGCCCGCCAGCGCGTGGTTGAAGCCGAACAGCCGCTCCTCCGCCTCGGTCAGGCGCAGTTGTCCGGCCTTCGCCGCCGCCCGCGCGGCGCGATGGTGGCGCGGATCGTTCATCGCCAGCAGCAATTGACCGATGCCGTGCAGCATTCCGGCAAGCGCGGCCTCGTTGGCGAGGTCCGACGGCGCGCGCATGTTCAGGGCCATGTGACGGGTGACGGTGCCGCACTGGATGCCGTCCATCCACAGTTGCTCGATCGGCAGGCCGCCGATGTCGATCCCCGCGAGCGAGGACACCAGGCCGTGGGTGAGCGCCAAGCCGCGCACCGTGTCCAGTCCCAGCAGGCGGGTGGCGTGGCCGACGTCGGAAATCGTCATCGGCAGGGCATAGATCGGCGAGTTGGCGATTTGCAGCAGCCGGGAGGAAAACGCCACGTCCTCGGCGACGATGCGGCCGACCGCGTCGAGCGGCGTCTTTTCGTTGCGGATCGCCTCCATCAGGCGGGCATAGATGCTGGGAGGGCTGGGGATCGACCGCAGGCGGCCGATGCGGTCCAGAAAGGCGGGGTCCTTCAGCAGATGCCGCAGGCGCAGGGCGCGCGAGATCACCATTTCCAGGCGTTCGGCGCTGCACGGCTTGCTGAGGAACTGGGGCGCCGGGCCGATGGCGCGCAGCAGGGATTCGCGCTCGGTCTGCCCGGACAGGATGATCCGCACCGTGGACGGCCACAGGGTGGATATCCGTTCCAGGAACCGCACGCCGTCCATTCCCGGCATGCGCAGGTCGCTGACCACCACCTCGGCGGGCTCGCGGTCGAGCTCGGCGAAGGCGGCCTCGGCGCTTTCGACGAAGCGCATCGCCCAGTCCTGATGATGGCGATGCAGAGCGCGCCGCAGTCCCTGCAAGACCATCGGATCGTCATCGACAAACAGGATTCGCGTCGGCGAAGTCATGAAGGCGTTCCATCGTCATTCGCGTCCATCATGCGGTACGGCAGCCGGATCGTAAACCGTGTGTAGCGACCGGGGTCGCTTTCGCAGCGGATGCTGCCGCCGTGGCCGCGGGTGACGATGGAATGGGCGATGCTCAACCCCTGGCCGGTGCCGCGCCCCGGCGCCTTGGTGGTGAAGAAGGGCTCGAAGATCTTGTCGATCAGGTGCGGCGGGACGCCGATGCCGTTGTCCTCCACCCGGATTTCCAGGCCGTCGCCCCGGTCGTGACTGGACAGGCGGATGCGTCCCTTGCCGGGTTTCCCGGCGTCCTCGATGGCGTGCAGGGCGTTGACGATCAGGTTGAGGACGACTTGCCCCAACTGGTCGCCGTGCGCCAGGATCGCGGGCAGGCTTTCGTCCAGGTCTTCCTCGACGTCGGCCAGGTGCTTCCACTGGTTGCGGCTGACCACCACGGCGTCGCGGACGACGCTGTTGACGTCAACCGGCGCGCGTTCGGCGGTGCCGGGATGGGAAAAGGTCTTGATCGCGGTGACGATGCGGCTGATCGAACCTACCCCGGCTAGGGCCTGACGCACCGATTCGCCGACCTCGGCATGCACGAAGGCCAGATCGGCGGCGCGTTCGGCCTCGGCGATGTGACGTCGCACCTCGGGCGGCGGCGACGATTCCGCCAGCGCTCCGCGATAGGCGTCGACCAGACGGACGACGTCGGCGATCGCGGTTTCCAGGAATCCCAGGTTGTCGCTGATGTACTGGATGGGGGAGTTGATCTCGTGCGCGATGCCGCCCGCCAGGGTGCCCAGGGCCTCCATCTTCTGCTGGTGGCGCAGCATCGCCCGACGTTGTTCCTCGGCGGCTTCGGCCTCCCTGCGGGCGGTGATGATCTCGGCGAAGATCAGGATGCCGCCGATCTCGCCGTCTTCCTGGGTCCAGGGCAGGGACTGGGTGACGATCCATTCGGTCCGGCCGTTGTCGGGGCGGACGAACGAAACCTCCACCGGCGGCATGTCCTCTCCGGCGAGGGCGCGGCGGTGGCGTTCCCGCCACTGCTCGGCGGGCGGCACGACGTCGTAGTGGCGCAACCCTTCCAACTGTCGCGGCAGAAAGGTGAAGTCGGAATACCAGCGGCGGCTGACCAGCAGATAGCGCATCTCCCGGTCGAACATCGCGGCGGCCACCGGCACGTGCTCGACGAACCGCCGCAGCAGGGATTCGCGCGGCATCGTTCCGGCGGTCCGGGGCTCTCCGTCTTGTGTCGATGCGGTCGGCTGGGTGCCGTTCTGCTGGCCCATTTTCAACCTCGGATGTCGGCTGCGCCGAGGGCTACGCACGCGCGATGCCATATGCCTTTCGGTCAGGAAGAAACCCGAATTTCCACAAGCCCTTGGATCGATCCCCGCCGATCCGGTCGGATGGTTTCGCAAAACAGTGGCGCGGCCGCGCGGGCTGATGCATTTTGCTTTGCAAAATGCAAATCCCCGGGACGGAGGCCGCCGATGGACCCGTTGCGCCGTGTCGCCTGTGTCGATGACGACCCCGACATCCGCGAGATCGTGGGTTTTGCCCTGCGCGATCTCGGCGGCCTGGAGGTCCGGACCTGGGGCGACGGCGCGGATTTTCTCGCGGAGTGGGAAGACTGGTCGCCGCAGTTGGTCCTGCTTGACCTCTGGATGCCGGGCATGGATGGTGAACGGGTCGCGGCGGCCTTGCGCGCCCACCCAAGGGGCGGCGCGCTGCCGGTGGTGCTGCTGAGCGGCAGCGTCGGAACGCCGGAGGTGCCGGGGGTTTCGGCGGTGTTGTCCAAGCCGTTCGATCCGCTGTCCCTGGCCGGGCGTCTGCGCGGGCTCTGGGCGGAGTGGGCCGGAAACGGAGGTTAGGGAATGGGGGCCTTTGACGGCGTCGTTGCCGGATATGTCGAGTCGATGCGCCCGAAGGGGGAGGCCTTTCGCGCGGCGTTTTCGTCCTGGCTGGCGGCGGGCGCCGCGCCGTCAGGTCTGGAAGAATTGATCGCGCCGGTGCACAAGTTCGCCGGGTCGGCGGGATCGGCGGGCTTCATGCGGCTGTCGGCGGTGGCGACATTGATCGAGGTCGGTTTGCGCGGCGTGGCGGCGGCGGGCGTCGTCGAGCCCCCCGATCGCGCCCAACTCGTCCTGTTGGTGGACGATTTCGCGGCGGAGATCGCGACTCTGTCGCCGTTGCGGTCGTCCCTGCTCTCCGGCGAGGAGGCGCCGCTCTACGCGCCGTTCGAGCGTCCCTTGCGGGTTCTTCTGGCCGGTCTGCCCGAAGCGGCGTCGCGCATTCTGTCCCATGTCCTCGAACAGCGCATGGGGATGGTCTGGGCGCTCTCCGACGCGACGGACTTGACGGCGGTTCCGGCGGGTCGCGCCCCGGACTTGGCGGTCGCTCCGTCGGCGATGGACGGATTGGGGTTTCCGGTGGCGGCGTTCGTCCCCCGGCGGTTCGATGATCTTGCGGCGGGGCCGATCGGCTGAGCCGTCTGGAGTGCGTGGGGGACGATGCGCGAGTCTTTGTGGTTTCCGGATTTGAATGCGCCGTTGGCGGAGTCGTCGCGCCGCGACGTCGCGGTCTTCGGCGGCGACGTGACGGCGGTGTTCGCGGCGGCGATCCTGGCGCGGCGCGGCCATCGCGTCGTTTGGTATCGGGGCGACAAGGTCAATCCCCACGCGGGCAGCGGCGTCATCCGCGATTACGCGGCGGAGCCCCTGGCCCTGCCCGGATATCCCCTGTTCCTGGCGCGGTGGATTTTCGGCAGCGCGGCGCGCGGCGGTCTGACTCCGGCGGCGGATCCGCGTTTTCTCGCCTGGGTGCTGCGCGCCATCGCCGCCTCTCGCCCGTTGGAAGCGGAACGGATCGCCGCCGACCGGGCTTGGTTGCTGGCCCAGGCCCGGCCCGCCTTCGCCGCCTTGGCGGCGGCGGAGCGGTTCGATCTGGATACTGTCGAGGTGCTGACCCTGTACCGCGATGCGCGTGCCTTCGCCGCCGGATGGGCGGACCACGACGTGCGCCGCCGCCACGGCTGCGCCCATCGGGAACTCGGCTTCGCCGAGATCGAAGCGATGTGTCCGCGCCTGTCCGCCGGGTTCGGGCGCGGCGTGCGGATCGACGGCGTCGCCCGCGTCGCCGATGCCGAGGGGCTTCTGGAGGCTCTCAAGGTCGATCTGGAATCCCGCGCCGAGGTGGCGCGCCACTGGCCGGAGCGGGTGCGTCCGCGCGGGGACGGTCAGGTCGAGGTGGCGGATGGCGCGGTGACGCGGGTCTTCGATTGGGCGGTGCGTTGCGAGGATGCGGGACCGGCGTCGATCTGGCCGTCGTCGCGCGGCGGACTATCCGCCTGCTTGGCCTATCGCGAGCGGATTCTGGTGCGCGATCCGTCGCCGGAGGTCGAGGAACTGGGGGCCTGCGGAGTTCTGGTCGATGGCGCGTCGGGGGCCTGGCTGGAGCGCGACCGCACCCGCATCGTCGCTGCGGGGGCGCATCGGCTGGGGGGCGGCGAGGCGGAGGATGACCTTCGCTATCTGGTCGCCGCCTCCTACGCCCGCATCTGGCGCGATCTGGCGGGACGCGGCTGGCGCGACGAAGGCGGGCGGTTGAGTCTGGCGCGCGGCTGGCTAGCCCCGGATTCCCGGCCTCTTCTGGGGGCTGTGGGTGGGCGGGTTCTGTTGTCGGCGGGGTTCGGCGATCTGGCCTGGACTCTTGCGCCGGTGGCGGGGTTCGCTCTTGCCGCAGAAGTCGAGGGCAACGCCGCCGAGGCGGCGAAACTGGCGGCGTTTTCGCCCCGCCGTTTCGACTGATCGGGTCTATCGCCGCGCGGCGGACAGCAGCCGCGCCGTGAAGAACAGCAGGCCGGCGACGGCGACGATCGCCGGGCCGCACGGCCAATCCCAGGCGAACGACAGGGTCAGGCCGCCGACCACGGCGACTCCCGCCAGCGCCGCTCCGGCGGTGGCGGCGCCCTCCGGGGTGCGGGCGAAGGGCTGCGCGGCGGCGGCGGGAATGACCAAAAGCGAGGTCACCAGCAGTACCCCGACCAGCTTCATCGCCAGGGCGACGTATCCGGCCAGCCCGGCGAGGAACAGGATGTCGTGGGCGCGGTCGGAGATTCCCGCGACCCGCGCCAGATCGCGGTGCAGGGTCAGGAAGACCAGCGGCCTCCAGGCGCGCGCCAGGGCGACGCCGCCGACGGCGCAGACCGCCAGGGTGGTCCAGACGTCGGCGGCGGACAGCGCCAGGATGTCGCCGAACAGCAGCGCCATCGGGTCCAGGCGGATGTTGCCGTTGACGCCCAGCAGGATCAGACCGGCGGACAGTCCGACGTGCGCCAGGGTGGCGAGTACGGTGTCCATTCCGGTGTCGGTCTGCCGGGTCATCAGGGCGAGGATCAGGGCGGTGGCCAGGGCCGCGGCGGCGGCTCCGGCGAAGGGCGGCAGGCCGGACAGCAGGGCGATGCCGGGCAGGGCGACGTGGGCCATGGTCTCGCCGAAAAAGGCGATGCGCCGCCAGACCACCAGGCAGCCCAGCGGCGCGCCGAGCACGGCCAGCGCCAGCCCGACGAGCAGGGGGCGAAGCAGCAGGGGATCGTCAAGCCAGGGAATGGTCATCGTCGCGGGGGTCCGCCTCGTGGGAATGGTCGTGCAGATGGGGGCGATGGTGGTACAGCGCCAGATGCGCCGTCGCCGGATCGGCGAACAGGGTGCGGAAGGCGGCGATGGCGTCGATGTCCCGGGGCGATCCCTCGCAGCAGATGTGACGGTTGAGGCAGACGACGCGGTCGGTGGCGGCCATCACCACGTGCAGATCGTGCGAGATCATCAACACGCCGAAGCCAAGGCGGTCGCGCAGGTCGGGCAGGCGGGCGTAAAGGTCGTCTTCCGAAATCGGGTCAAGCCCCTTGGCCGGTTCGTCGAGGATCAGCAACTCGGGCCGGGCGGCCAGCGCCATCGCGATCAGCACCCGTTGGCGTTCTCCGCCGGAGAGGCGTCCGATCGGCTTGTTCGTTAGGTGGGTGGCGGACATCAGGGCCAGCGCTTCCTCGGCTTCGGTCTGGCTCAGACGATGCGGCAGGTCGAGAAAGCGGCGCACCGACATCGGCAGCGATGGCACGGCGGGAAAATCCTGCGGCACGTAGCCGAGCTTAAGCCCCGGAGCCCGGCGGATGCTGCCCCGATCGGGACGGACCAGTCCGGCGGCGATGCGGGCCAGGGTGCTTTTGCCCGCGCCGTTGGGGCCGACGACGGTCAAAATCTCGCGCCGCGAGACGTCCAGATCGACCCCGTCCAGGATGTTCTGTCCTCCCCGTTCGAAGCGGATGTCCCGCAACGAAATCAAGGTCGGATCGGGGGAGGGCGGGGCCATCGCGGCGGGGTTCCTCCTTACTCGTCGTCGCCGGGAGCCGCCGGGGCGGCGGGGGTCTTGCCCTCCTTGGCGCAGTCGATGCAGATGCCCATGATCTCGACCAGGGGATAGCTGACGCGGAAGCCCGCCGTCGCCGCTCCCTCGGCAATCGCCTTGTCGATCGCCGAGTCGGAGATTTCGGTCACCGAACCGCAACACTGGCAGATCAGGAATTGCGCGGCATGCGGGTCTTCCGGCGTGACGCAGGCTATATAGGCGTTGATCGTCGCCAGACGGTGCACGAAACGCTGCTCGATCAGGAAGTCCAGAACCCGGTAGACCGAAATCGGCGCGGCGATCTTGCCATGGTCGCGCAGACGTTCGAGGATGTCGTAGGCGCCGATCGGTTTTCCGGCGCGCAGGATGATCTCGAACACGCGGCGGCGCAGCGGTGTGAACCGCACCCCCGCCTTCTGGAAGTACTGGTCCGCCGCTTGCAGCGCGGCGTCGGGATTGGCAGCGAAGTCGTGCGTATGATGCGCGAAAACGGACATCACGCGATGGTCCTTAAGGTTGTGAAGCGGCGGCAGCGGGGTCCGGGGTTCGGGCCGGGTGGACCCCCGCGCTTCGTTCGGCCGTGGCCCTAACGTTTATGACGACGAGGCAATTTTGTTATAGTATAACACGCGTGCGTCGATGTCACTTGGTGTGACTTATTCGGCGGCGCAAGCCGGACTGTAACGCGAGGAGAAGGGTGATGCAACGGCGGGTCTTGAGTTTTCTGATTTGGCTTCTGGGGATATGGGCGTTCGGTGGGGCGTCCACCCAGGCCGCCCCGCCCCGGGTGGTGGCCAGCATCGCCCCCCTGGGGATGATCGCGGCGGCGGTGATGGGCGATGTCGCCGCTCCGGCGGTTCTGCTGCCGCCCGCGCAATCGCCGCATCACGGCGCGCTCAAGCCGTCGCAGGCCCGCGCCCTGGCGGAGGCCGACGTGGTGGTGTGGGTCGGTCCGAACATGGAGATGGGCGTGGGTAAGGCCCTGGCCGCCCGTCCCGCCGATTGGCTGCGGGACCGGACCTTCACGGTTTCCGAGTTGCCGGGCGTGGCGCTGCTGCCCGGACGCAGGCTGAACGAAATCGGCGATGGACACGGTCACGACCACGACCACGACCACAAGTCCGGCCACGACCACAAGCCCGGCGAGGCGCACGACCATCACGGCGGCGAAGACCCGCATTTGTGGCTGTCGCCCGACAACGCCGCCGCCGCCGCCCTGGCGGAGCGTTTGGCGTCCATCGATGGAGAACGCGCCGCCCTCTATCGCGCGCCAAAGCCTTCGCCGCTTCGCTGGAGGCTCTGAAGAGCGACTTGGCGGTGCGGCTGCAAGGCGCGCGGGGCAGGGGATTCGTGGTCTTCCACGACGCCTATCAATATTTCGAGACGCCGTTCGGCCTGACCGCCGTCGCGGCGCTGACCCTCGATCCGTCGCGTCCGATCGGCGGGCGTCACCTGCAAGAGGTGCGCGACAAGGTGCGCGCCGCCGGCGCGGTTTGCATCTTCGCCGACGCCCAGGCCTCGCCGGACGCGGTGAGCAATCTGGCGCGGCAGCTTGGCGTCAAGTCCGCGACCCTGGATCCGCTGGGCGTCGGCCTGAAGCCGACGGCGAAGGCCTATCCCCTGCTGCTGCAACGGCTGGCGGAGTCCTTCCGCGATTGCCTGGGCGAACAGTAGAGCAAGGGTCGATGCCAGCCGTCCCCGGTTTCGCGGACGGCTGGCGTCAGTTCGCGGCGGCGCGGGCGCTCGCCAAAATTTTGCGAACAGACGCAAACAATTCCAGTGATTTGCCGTACAAATCTTCAAGCTCCGCTGGAAGTTCAGGCGCGATTTCCGGCGCATCCTCGTCGCGGGCGCCGATGTTGCGGCACAGGGCGCCCGCTTCCTCCAGCAGGGAATCCAGGGGGATTTCCCGGTTGTTCGCCGCCTTGTTGAGCAGCAGCCAGGACATGGTTTCGGCCAAAAGGGCGGTCAGACGCGAGGCTTCCCGCGTCGCGGTCAGTTTGGCGATCGGGTCCTCGGCGGGGGAATGCCCGAGGGAGAGGTTGTGTTGCAGATAGTCGCGGGTTTCCGTCAACAGGGCGATGTTCCTGTCGAAAACCGAGGAGAAGTGGGGGGTGTCGACCCATTCGGCGGTCATGGGGATGCTCCGCGTTGTTTTTGCCGCTAGGGGAAAACCCCCGGCCGCCGGACGAAGGGGCGGCTCGGACGCTACCCGTAGTGTGGGGAGTGCGGAGGCCGAAGACAAGTCAATCCGAACGGGCAGGGGTTCCCTTTCTCCTTCAAGCGCTTTAACAACAAGGAGGAAACGGGCGAGGATCGGGGCGTGGCGGGCGACGGATTCGACATGGCGGTGGCGGCGTGCCGGGCGGCGTTGGGGGCGAACGACCCGGCGCGTGCGGAGTCCCTGGCCCTTGGTTTCCTGGAAACCCTGGGGGAGGAGCCGCGCCTGCGCGGCATTGTCGGCGCGGCGCGGCTGGCGCGCGGCGATGCCCGCGCCGCGATCGCGGATTTTCAGTTGGCGCGGGCCTGGGGCGGCGACGATGCCGACCTGTATTTCGCCCTGGGCGAGGCTTGGCGTCGGGCGGGCGATTTGGACGAAGCGATGGCCTGCTGGCGATGCGCCATCGCTCGCGATCCCGGCCACGCCGATGCGACGGTCAACGCCACCCTGTCGGCGCTTCGGGCGGGCGATTGGGAGGCCGCGCGATCCCTGGCGGAAAACGGACTGGCGCAGGGCGTCGCCGATCCGCGCCTGCCGTTGTGGTTGGGGCATGCGCTTGCCAAGCTGCACCGCGAGGCCGAGGCGGCGATCGCCTATCGCGCGGCGGTGGAGCGCGCCCCCGGCGATGCCGGGGCCTGGTTCGCCCTGGCCCTGTCGTTGCGCGATCAGCGGCAGTTCGGCGCGGCGCGCGCCGCCCTGGCGCGGGTTCTGGACATCGCCCCCGATCATGCCGACGCGGGGTTCGAGGCGGCGCAACTGGATCTGATGCGGGAACGATGGGCGGAGGGATTCGCCCTGTGGGATTGGCGGTTGCGGCGCAGATTGGCGCTGTTGCCCGACGACCTGCCGGGGCGGCCCTGGGATGGCTCGGTCTTGCCGGAGGTGACCCTGTTGCTGCAGGCCGAGCAGGGACTGGGCGACACCCTGCAATTCCTGCGCTATGCGTTTCTCGCGGCGCGGCGGGTGGGGCGGATCGTTCTCAGGGTGCATCCGCCGTTGGTGCGGCTGCTGGACCGTCCGGACCTGCCGTGGACGGTGACGGAACTGGGCGTTCCGGCGGCGGCGGACGTCCACGCGCCGCTGTTGAGTCTGCCGCGCATCCTGGGCGAGGCTTCGCCCCGCGCCGATCTGGCGGCGTATCTGCATTCCGTCGCGCCGCGCGATCCGTCGCGCCGCCGCCGCGTCGCCCTGGTCTGGGCGGGCAGTCCGACCCATCACAACGATGCCCGGCGGAGTTGCCGGTTCGCCGATTTCCTGGTGCTGCGGCGGGTGGCGAGGATCGATTTCGTCCACTTCCAACTGGATGCCGACAGGGCGGCGGTGCGGCGCGACTGGTCGGAACTGGCCGATGGCGGGGCGGGGGTGGCGGATTGCCTGGACACGGCGTTGCGGTTGCGGGACTGCGATCTGGCGATTTGCGTCGATACCGCGATCGCGCATCTGGCGGGGGCGATGGGGCTGCCGGTCTGGGTTCTGGTGCCCTTCGTCGCCGATTGGCGCTGGGGCGTCGCCGGGTCGGCATCCCCCTGGTACGCCTCGGCGCGGGTCTGGCGGCAGGACTCTCCTGGGGATTGGGACGGCCCGTTGGCGCGAATCGCCGACGCCTTGGAGTCCTGGCGCGACGGCGCCGAGTCCGGGGATATCACCTGCGGGGTGGAAACCGAGTCCAAGCCGGGGTAGAGTCGCGCCCGGGGGTGGCCCTGACGAGAGGATGGCGATGACGGACTGTGGCAAGGGACGTTGGCCGTTGGTTCTTGCGGCCCTGGTGTGTTGCTGCGCGGCGGACGGCGCTGCGGCGAAGGATCTGTCCTGGGGCAGGGAAACGCGGGAATCGCGGGTCCTGACGGTGTTTTCCGACGGATTCGCCCAGGTCGAGGAAACCCGCGCCGGGGTGCTGCCCAAGGGAATGTGCCGTTTGCGCCTTGCCGACGTCTCCTCGGGCATCGTGCCGGAATCGGCGATTCTGCGCGACGAGAAGCTGTCGGTGGTCGAAATGTCGGTGCGTCCGCCGCTGACCGATCCGCACGGTCTTCTCGCGCTGTCGATCGGCAAGACCGTCAAGGTGGTGCGCCAGGATCCGCGGACCGGCGACGACAAGACCGAAATCGCGACTCTTTTGAGCGCCGAGCCGCGTCCGATCCTGCGCATCGGCGACCGCCTGGAGATCAACCATCCGGGACGCATCGTGTTGCCGATCACCCCGGACACCACGATGCCCGGCGCGGCGGTTCTGGATTTCACCCTGGAGAGCGCGATTTCGGCCAAGCGCGCCCTGACCCTGCAATACCTGTTGCCGGGCCTGCGTTGGCAGGCCGACTATGCGGCGATCTACGACGAGGCGAAGGGACTGATCGATTTGAGCGGCTGGATCGGCGTCGCCAACGGCAGCGACGATTCCTTCGACGGCGTCGCCTTGCGGGTGGTGGCGGGCAACGTTTCCCGGGTTTTCGACCAGGGGCGCGTCGCCTCCTTCCGTTCCGCGGCGAAGACCACGGTGATGGACGAGACCCTGCGCCCGCCGATGGTCGCGGGTTATCGCCTGTATCCGGTGGCGAAAAGCGTTTCGATCGAGGCTGGGGAACGCAAGCAGATCGCCTTCCTCGATCGTGCGGCGGTGCCGACGGAACGCAGCTATCGGGTCATCGATCCGGTCGGGGTGTTCCGTTCCGCCCCTGGCGAGTGGCCCCGGCGCGGCGCGTTCCTGCGCTTGAGCTTCGACAACGCGGTGTCCTCGGGCGTCAATCTGCCGTTGCCTGCCGGGGTGGTGCGGGTGATGGCGGCGCGGGCCAACGAGGCCGACCTTTTCCTCGGCGAGGACCGTATCGAGCATGTGCCGGAGGGCGCCCCGGTGGTGGTGCAGCTGGGGCGGGTCGTCGATGTCGCCTACGAGGCCAAACGTCTGGAATTCCGTGACATCTCGCGCAGCGCCAGCGAGCAGCACTTCAGCGTCACCCTGATCAACGACGGCGACCGCACGGCGGAGGTCGAGGTCTCGCAGACCTTCCCGGGGCGGTGGTCGATCTTCGACGAGGACGCCACCCATACCCGTCGGGATGCCCAGACGGCGGTCTGGAAGGCGAGCGTTCCGGCGCGAGGACGAACGAATATTTCCTTCTAGGTAAGGAACACGACAGGGAACTAATGGGCCGGCCCCGATTCCGGCAACATTTGTGTGTTTTTCCGGGGTGGGGCGGGGGATGCCAATGGACTCGACAAAAGGGATGAGGTATCCCTTGGGTCAGGGGTTCGGCGTTGTAAGGTGGGGAAAGTGGACGACAAGAACGCAATGGCCTGGACTGACGAAATGGTTGCCGAGTTGGCCCGTCTGTGGGAACAGGGCCTTTCGACCGGGGAAATCGGGCGTCAGTTGGGGGTTTCCAAGAACGCCGTGGTGGGCAAGGCGCATCGCCTGGGCCTGACCGGTCGGCCGTCGCCGATCAAGCGGACGTCGCCGAAACCGAAAAAGGAAAAGCAGGCGTCCCTGGTGGACCTGGGGCCGAACTGCTGCCGCTGGCCGATCGGCGATCCGCGCGATCCGGGATTCCATTTCTGCGGCAAGAAGGCGATCCCCGGAAAGCCCTATTGCCCGGAACACGCCTCGGTCGCCTACGTCAATGCCAGCAAGAAATCGGAACCCGCCGCCGACCGACCGGTTCCGTGCTCAGGTTCTGACGGTGCGGCGCGCCATGCGGTGCAGCGCTACGGCGGCGCTTGTCCCCGCGACCGCCAGAGCGGTCATGCCGAGGAACGCCTGCCCGCCGAAGCGCGCGTACAGACCGCCCGAAACCATCGTCGCCGCGCCGATGATCAGGCCGTTTCCCGCCGCCGCGTAGAGCCCCTGGGCGCGTCCGGCGATGCCCGGCGCGATGTGGCGGGCGATGAAGTGCATCGCCCCCAGGTGGATCGCGCCGAAGGTCAGGGCGTGCAGGCACTGGATCGGCAGAAGCAGCCAGGGATCGGTGACGAAGGCCAGAAGGCTCCAGCGGACGATGCAGGCTGCGCCGCCCGCGACGATCAGTCGGAAGGGGCCGAAGGCCCGCACCACCGCGCCGCTGAAGGCGAATAGGGCGATCTCGGCGGCGACGCCGACGCCCCACAGGGCGCCGATCCAGACGTGGTCGATTCCCGCCGCCTGCCAGTGCAGGGTGGCGAAACCGTAGTATACCGCGTGGCTGGCGACGATCAGCGCGGTGGCGACCAGGAACAGTCCGTACAGACGGGACGACAGCAGGTCGATCCATCGCATCCGGGGGGCGCTCCGGCGGCGGGGTGGGCGGGTTCGTCGGGCAGAGCGGCGGCGGCCAGGCACAGGGGAGCCATGCCGCCGACGATCAGCCAGACGACGACGCCGGAATCCGTCAGGTCGAGAAGCTGCCCGACCGCGCCCGAGGCGGCGATGAAAGCCAGCGACCCCCACAGCCGGATGCGTCCGTAGTCGAGGCCGCGATGGATGACGTAACTCATCGTCAGGTTGTCGCCGACCGGCAGCAGCGCCGCGAACAGCGCGCCGGAGACGGCGGACAGCGCCAGAAGCCCGGAAACCCCCGCATCAGCGGAAACAGGGCGGTGGCGACGAGGGAGCCGATCGCCAGCCCGATCAGGATGCGCCGCCGCCGCCCGCTGCGATCGACCGCATGGCCGACGATCGGATTGAAGGCGACCTTGGCCCAGATTTGCGTCGCCACCAGGATGCCGATTTCCGTCGCGTCGAGACCTCGGCCCTTCAACCAGACCGGCCAGTACGGCATCTGAATGCCGACCACCAGGAACAGGGCGGCGTAATACAGGGCGAAACGGACGGAGAGGGAGGACATCGCCGATGGCCGACTCAATCGGCGGGCGGCAGCAACCGGACCCCGGGGCCGTGGGCGATGAAGAAGGGGTTTTCCAGCCCCGGCTTGCCGTAGCGCAAGGGCTTTCCGCCGGGATGATCGACGATGCGGCCGCCCGCCGCGCGCAGGATCGCGTCGGCGGCGGCGGTGTCCCATTCCATGGTGGGGCTCAGGCGGGGATAGAAATCCGCCTCGCCCGCCGCCAGCAGGCAGAATTTCAGAGACGATCCGGCCTGGCTGGACGAGGCGATCGCGTAGCGCGAGACCAGGGTGCGGGTTTCCTCGCTGAAGTGGGAGCGCGACAGCACCGCCGTCAGGGCGTCGTTGTCGGCGGCGCGGCAGGCGATGCGGCGCAGGACGCCCACCTCGTCGGGGTCGTGCGGCGGGTCTTCCTCTACCGCCGCGCCGGGCTCGCGCACCCATTGCAGGCGCTCGACGACGGGGGCGTAAACCACCCCCAGAAGCGGCGCGTGATCGACGATCAGGGCGATATTGACGGTGTACTGTCCGTTGCCGCGAATGAACTCTTTGGTGCCGTCCAGAGGATCGATCAGGAAGAACGGTTCCGACCAGTCCCGGGGGGTATCTCCGCCGTCTTCCTCGCTAACCGCAGGGATATCCGGGAAGGCGGCGTGGAGCCCTTCCATGATGATCGCGTTGGCGGCCAAGTCGGCGGCGCTGACCGGCGTGCCGTCGGGCTTGCTGCGGCTTTCCAGGTCGGAGGCGCGATAGTACGTCAGGGTCGCCCGTCCGGCCCGCACCGCTAGGTCGCGCATGCGTCGGGCGATGACGGCAAGATCGTCTTTGGGGAGAGGGGAAGGGGGCATCGGATCGGCCTGCTCGCGGAAGGGAACGCCATTATGCGGGGAGGGGGAGGACGATGCAATGCGCCGCGCCGCTTTCTTTTTTGACAAGATGCGCCGCTGCGATATGTATGGGCGATGATCGCCGATCCGTTCGCCGCCCTGTTGCTGCCGGTGCAAGCCGGCGACGTGCCGTTCCCCGAGGTCGGGAATTGCGCGTTCCTGGGCGTGCGTCTCGATCCCGCTCTTGTTCCCTGGCGCGGGCACCTGCTGTGCGAGCAGGGGTTCCGTCCGGGATTCAACGCCCTGATCGCCGCCGGTTTCGAGACGGCGCCGCAGATCGCCGAGGGCGCCTTCGGCCTCGTTCTGTGCCTGTTGTCGAAGCACAAGAAGGTGGCGCTGGCCGACGTGGCGCGCGGTCTGTCGCTGCTGAAGCCGGGCGGCGCGCTGGTTTGCGCCGGGCGCGCCGACGCGGGCGCGGCGGCGGTCGCCAAGGTGCTGAAGGCGGCGGTCGGACCCTTGGCGGAGGCCTCGAAGCGGCATGCCCGCGTCTTCTGGTTGCGGCGGGGCGAGGGCGATCTTCCCGCCGTCTGCCGGGACTGGATGGACGATGCCGCGCCGCGCCGGGTGGAAGCGATCGACGCGGTTTCCTCGCCCGGCGTGTTCGGCTGGGATCGCATCGATTCCGGCTCCCATCTGCTGGCGGAAAGCCTGGACCGACGCATCGGCGGACGGGTGGCGGATTTCGGCGCTGGCTGGGGGTTCCTGTCGCGGGAGATTCTCGCCCGGTGTCCCGAGGTGCGCGTCCTCGACCTGGTGGAGGCGGAGTTCGCCGCCCTCGACGCGGCGCGCCGCAACGTCGCCGCGCCGTCGGGGGTCGATCTGGCCTTCCGCTGGCACGACGTGCTGTCCGAACCCGGCCTCGGCCCTTACGATTGGGTGGTCACCAATCCGCCCTTCCACGACGGCAAGGACGGCGATCCGGAGATCGGCCGCGGCTTCATTCGCTCCGCGCGCGCCGCTCTGGCTCCCGGCGGGCGGTTGCTGCTGGTGGCCAACCGCCATCTACCCTACGAAACCGCGATCGACGCGGCGTTCAAAAGCCGCGCCACGGTCGCCGAAACCAGGGCGTTCAAAGTTATCGAGGCGCGTGCATGATCGATCCCGACGATTTTTCCGACAACTGGCCGGAATTCATCAAGCGTCACTTCGGCACGGTGCGTTTTCTGCGCTTCATGGACGTGACGGTGGAAAAGACCGGTTCCGGCACCGCCACCCTTTCCTTGCCGCTCAAGCCCGACTATTCCAATTCCTACGGCATCGCCCATGGCGGCATCGCGGCGCTGCTGGTGGACATGGCGGCGGGGGTGGCTCTGCGCACCTTGAAGCTGACCGTGGTGACGGTGGAGACCTCCACCAGCTATCTGGCGCCGATTCCGCTGTCCGGAGCGCTGCGGGCCGAGGCCCGCACCCTGCACCAGGGCCGCCGCATCCTCCACGCCGAGGTTTCGGTGTTCACGTCGGAAGGCGTTCTGGCGGCGGTGGGGCGCGCCATCTATACGGTGACCGGGGAGGATACCGGGCGTTACCCCAACCCGGCTTAAGACTCAGTCCGCGGCGCGGATTTCCGGTTCCCCGGCGTTCGGCAGGGGCAATCGGCCCAGGGCCTCGATCAGGAAGGTCAGGGATTCGGCAACCCGGTCCAGTCCGGGCAGAGGGGCGAGTTCGGCCTCGTTCATGTACAGACGGCGGGCGATTTCGATTTGCAGGGCGTGGACGTTCCGGGCGGGCCTGCCGTAGTGGCGGGTGGTGTAGCTCCCGGCGTAGGGGCGGTTGCGGGCCACCACGTATCCCAAATCGGACAGGACGCGCTCGGCGGTGTCGGAGACCAGCGCGTCGCAGGATGCGCCGAAACCGTCGCCGAGAACGACGTCCGGCTCGGCGATTTCCGATTCCACCGCCTGGGTCGGCATGGAGTGGCAGTCCAGCAGCACGCACGAACCGAAGCGTCGCCGGGTGTCGCGGACCAGGGATTCCAGGCGCGCGTGATAGGGGTAATAGTGGGCGTCGATGCGCCTTTGGACTTCGCCGAACGCCAGCTTTCCGGCATAGATCGGCTGGTTCTGACCGACGATGCGGGGGATCGTGCCCAGGCCGATCGAGGCGCGCGGCGAAATCGCGTTGACGAAGGGCGGCAGGGGGCCGTCGAACATCTCGGGGTCGAGTTCGTAGGCCTCGCGGTTGACGTCGAGGAAGGCGCGCGGGAACAGGGCCTTGATCAGAGGGGCGCCGCAGCGCGGGCCGCCCGCGACCAGACGGTCGACGAAGGCGTCCTCGGATCGCCGAATGGCGGTCGGCCCCAGCGGCGTCGCGGCGAGAAACGACGGCGGATACGCGTCGCCGCTGTGCGGCGAGGCCAGGACGATCGGCAGAGTCTGAACATCCGGGTGAACGATTTCCAGAACACCGGGTATTCGCTCCGACCAGCAGGTGTCGGACACGGTTGATCCCTCCTCGACGCATTCCCATTTCATCCCGTGACAAGTGTAACAAATCGTTTCGTGAAATTCGACCGCGCGCTTCGGGAAAAGGTTGGGGAACGGCGGCGAGATCGGCAAAATTAGGCCTTGCCAAGCCGCCCCGGTTTCGATAAAAGCCATGACCTCCAAGGCGGCGGCCGTGTTGCGGCGGCGAACCTTGACGGGCGGTTAGCTCAGCGGGAGAGCACTACGTTGACATCGTAGGGGTCACTGGTTCAATCCCAGTACCGCCCACCATCGAAGCCCCAAGGGAAACCTTGGGGCTTCGTCCGTTTCCGGCGTTTCCTCGAAAAATCCCTCGATTTCAGGCGAATGCCGCGTATTGCGCCGTTGGCGGCATTGCCTTCGCGGGCCATCCCAATTATCGTTTTCGGGCAATCGGATACGCGAATCGCCGGGCCTTCCGTCCGGTTTGTCTTCGGCAAAAAAACAGCGGGATGGATCATGCGCCTTCGGAAAAGCCTGCCCTTTCTTCTTGTCCTTGCGGCCACGGGCTTCGCGAGCATGAGCAAGGAGGAATGCCTGACCGCCGATTGGCGGACGGTCGGCTTTCACGACGGCGCCGCCGGGCGCGGAGCCGATAACATCGGCGACCATCGGCAGGCTTGCGCCGAGTTCGGCGTGGTTCCCAATCTGGACCGTTACATGGAGGGGCGCAAAAGCGGCCTGAAGGAGTATTGCCGGTCGGCGCGGGGCTATCAGGAAGGATTGGCCGGACGGTCGTACGGGGGGTGTGTCCCTCCGACCTCGAAAAGGGCTTCAAGACTGGCTACGAGGCGGGTTTTCGCATTTACAAGCTGGAGGCCGATATCCGCGCCCAGGAACAGGCGGTGCGCGACAAGGAGCGGCGCCTGAAGGACATCCGCAAGGCCAACGACGTGGCGCAATCGACGATTCTCACCTCCAACGACTCGAATTCGCGCGCCCGAGCGCTGCTCGACATGCAATCCCGGAGCCATGAAAAGTCCGTTCTGGAAAGGGATATCGACAATCTGAAGCGCCGGATCGAGCAGTTGCGGCAGAATGCCGATCGGGAACGTTCCGGCACCGACGCGCGCTACCGCTGACCGGCCTTCGCCGGAAAGGGGCGAGGTATATGCCCATTTTCGCGGCGGTGCTTTCTGCGGATAAATTTTTCATCAGTTTTCGGCATTCCGTCTTCTGCGCAGGGCGGAATCCGGTTACTCTGCCGCCGACCGGGCGCGCCTTGCCGCTTCCCGGAAAGAGATCGGCTCAAAGGTTTGGAAAATGAACAGGATTGTCTATCTGAACGGCCAGTGGCTGCCGGAGGCCGAGGCCAAGGTCTCGATCTTCGATCGGGGGTACGTATTCGGCGACGCGATCTACGAGGTCACCGCCGTCACCCAGGGTAAGCTGTTGGATTATCCGGGGCATGTGGCGTGGCCGCACCGCTCGATCGGCGAAGTCGGCATCGTCCTCCCGATTGACGACGCGGAGCTTCTGGCGGTGCATCGCGAGATCGTCGCCCGCAACGCCCTGAAGGAAGGCCTGATCTATTTGCAGATTTCGCGCGGTCCCGCCGACCGCGACTTCCACTTTCCGGCCCAGCCGGTGCCGACTCTGTCCCTGTTCACCCAGGCCAAGACCTTCATCGAGGACGGCGCCGATGTGCGCAACGGCATTTCGGTGATCACCCTGCCGGATCTGCGTTGGGGCCGCCGCGACATCAAGACGGTGCAGTTGCTCTATCCCTCGATGGCGAAGATGGAAGCGGAAAAGCACGGGGCCAAGGACGCCTGGCTTTACGAGGACGGCTTCGTCACCGAGGCGACCTCGTCCTCCGCCCACATCGTCACCCGCGACGGCGTTCTGGTGACCCGGCAGCTCAGCCATGCGATCCTGCCCGGCATCACCCGCGGCTCGATCCTGTCGCTGGCGCGCGAGGCGGGCATTCCGGTGGAGGAACGCGCCTTCACCGTCGAGGAAGCCAAATCCGCCGCCGAGGCGATCGTCACCTCGGCCACCCAGCTGGTGCAGCCGGTGGTGAAGATCGACGGCCAGCCGATCGGCGACGGCAAGCCCGGCCCGCTGACCAAGCGCCTGCGCAAAATCTATATCGACTATCACCTGGCCCATCTGATCTGAAGATGGGGTGAATCGAACGGCGAAAGGGTCGGCGGTGCGCCGACCCTTTCGTTTTTAGGAATCCGTCACCGCTTTCCAGGCGTCGGGCATCCGCCATGCGCCGATCCAGGGGATCACTTCGTCCGCCGGCATCGGGCGGGCGATGCCGAATCCTTGCGCATAGTCGCAGCCGTAGCGCAGCAGGGGAATCCCGTGTTCGACGGTTTCCACGCCCTCGGTGATGACCTTGCGGTTCAGCGCGTGCGCCATGTTGATCAGGCTTTCGACCAGGGCCTGGTCCTCGGCGTTGTCGAGGATGTTGGCGACGAACGAACGGTCGATCTTCAGGAAGGTCACCGGCAGGTGGCGGAAATAGGTCAGGGAGGAATATCCCGTGCCGAAGTCGTCGAGGGCGAAATCCACCCCCAGGGCGGCGCATTCCTCAATCCGCCGGGACACCGCCTCCAGGTCGCGCATCGCCGTGGTTTCCAGGATTTCCATGTCCAGACCGCTGGCCGGGATGTCGGGGAATTCCGCAAGGATTTCGATGAAGCGTTCGATGAAATCGGCCTGCTGAAGGTGGTGGCCGAAGACGTTGACGCAGACCGTGATGTCCAGCCCCTGCGCCTTCCAGGCTCTTTTCTGGTGCAAGGTCTCGCGCAGGACCCAGTCGCCCAGGGGGCGGGCGAAGTCGGTGTCCTTCACGCCGGGAAGAAAACTGCCCGGCGGCAACAGGCCGCGTTCCGGATGCTGCCAGCGGATCAGGGCCTCCACGCCGATCACCGCGCCGTTCCGCAGGTTCACCTTCGGTTGGTAGTGAAGGCGGAATTCCTCGTTTTCCAGGGCGGAGACGATGCGGGCATAGTGGCTCTGGTATTCCTGGCGCAGCCTGTCGCCCTCGGAATCGAAGCGATGGATGCGGTTCCTGCCGTTGCGCTTGGCTTCGTACATCGCCTGATCTGCGTGCCGGATCAGGGCGTCGGCCTCTTCCGCCGCGTCATGCGGATAGACGGTCATCCCCATGCTCATCGTCAGGGTCGCGGTCTTGTCCCCCATCGGATAGGGCTTGCCGATCGCCGTCAGCATCCGTTGGGCGACCTTGTCCAGTTCGGCTTCGTCCCGGATGCCGCACAGAAGCACGATGAATTCGTCGCCGCCCAGGCGCGCCACCGTGTCGCCGTCGCGGGTACAGGCCTGCAAGCGTTGCGCCGCCTGGATCAGCAGGGCGTCGCCGACGTCGTGCCCCCAGGCGTCGTTGACCGGCTTGAAACCGTCGAGGTCGAGATAGCAGACCGCGAGCAGTTCGTCGTGCCGCCGCGCCCGCGCCAGGGCTTGGTGCATGCGGTCGGCAAGCAGCGCGCGGTTGGGCAGGCCGGTCAGGTTGTCGTGATAGGCCAGATATTCGATTCGTTCCCGGTTTTCCTTTTGCCCGGTGACGTCCTTGACCGCGCCGATGCCGAAAATCGTCTCCTGTTCGGGGGATCGCGTCCAGGCGTCGGTGGTGAAGTCGAGGCAATAGGTTCCCAGGCCGCCGACCTCGCGCGCGGCAAGAAGGGATTTGTCGAGATCGCGCACCTCTTGCAGCGCCGCCTGAAGTTGCGCGTGGCTTTGCCGAAGGCCGACCGCGTCCTGTTGCTGTTTTCGCCAAAAGCGATAGAGGGTATAGGCGACCAGATGGGTCAGCGCCAGGAAGAGGGCCAGGGAGGCCAGGGTGACGGCACGCAGGTTTTCCCAGTCGGCGAGGAATTCCTCCTCCGCGATGCCGCAAAACGCATAGATCGGCGCGTTGGGCAACAGGTGGTACGAGGACACCCGCCGCAATCCGTCCATCGGGCTGGCGGCGTGATAGGTTCCGCTGCCCGGATTTCGCGCGATGGCGTCCTGGAACTCTTGCGACAGGATCGCCCGACTGCCGACTTCCAGCTTTTCTCCATGAATGCTGTCCGGGTGGCGGACGATCAGGGAGAAGTCGTCGGAGCGCAGGCTGAGCTGGCTGTTTTCGCTTAAGCCGTATCCGGAAACCACCTTCTGGAAATGTTCCAGGGCGGCGGGAATGGCGACGATGCCGGCGAACCGTCCGTCGGGATGCCGGTAGGATCTGGCGAAGAGGAGGACGGGGTGCCCCGAAATGCGGCTGATCAGCGGCTTGGTGACGTACAGCCCGTCGTGGCCGCGCTTCAGATCGGCGAAATATGCGCGGTCGGCGACGTTGAAGACGGCGGGTTTGTCCAGCCCCTGGTGGGAGATGACGGTTCCGTCGGCATCGGTGACCGACAGGTTTTCGGACTCGGCGACCAGTTCGAATTGCCTGGCGACGATATCGTCGATGAGCCGGTCGCTCGGCGGCGTGTCGCCCAGGGTTCTTTCGATCTCGTGCGCCACCATGCGCAGGGAAATGTCGATCTTGTCGATGATGTTGGCGGCGCTTTGGCTGGCCGCCAGGGAGAGGTCCTGGCTTTTCGCCTCGCTGCGGCGGATGTCCCGTTGCTTGACCTCTTGCAGACCGAACAGCGCGGAAAGGATGGCGAACCCGTTGAGCGCCGCTACGGCGAGGATCAGGTATAGAACGAAGCGTGATTTCCGAGGCGGTTGGTTGTCCAACGATCAACCCATGAAATGGTGCTTAAGGCTATTCAAATGTACCGGAAATTTTCCGATAAGGCTTTGGAAAAGTTAGTTCACCGATCTGGACCAGCGGATTGTTGGGACGGTGTCGCTGGCTTTTTCGCGCGCCGCATCCTATCTCGGGCGGAGCCCGTTTTCGTCGGTTTTTCGTGGATTGAAGCGTCCCATGCCCGATCATCGTTCCCTGCCCGCCGCCAGGTTCGGCGCCGTTCTTGGCCATGCGCCCGGCGGCGTGCCGGTCTATTCCAGCGACTATGCCAGCGTCGATAAAACCGAACTGCCCAATCGCGCCGCCTTCCGCCATTACGTCGATGGCATCTTCATGGGTTACAAGTGGCAGTGCGTGGAGTTCGCGCGGCGCTGGCTGTACCTCACCCAGGGGCGGATTTTCGGCGACGTGGCGATGGCCTACGACATTTTCCAGTTGCGGACCCTGCGCGACATGGCGAGCGGCGCGGAATTGCCGTTGCGCTCCTTCCGCAACGGCGCGAAGCGCTGGCCGGAGCCGGGGGCGCTTTTGATCTGGAACGAAGGCGGCGAGTTCGTCGTTACCGGCCACGTCGCGGTGGTGACCGAGGTCTTTGCCGACCGGGTGTGTTGCGTCGAGCAGAACGTCGATAACCGTCCCTGGCCGGAGGGCCGCGCCTATTCCCGCGAACTCGGGGCGAACGTCGGGCCCGACGGTTCGTATTGGATCGAATGCACCTTCGGCGACGCCACGGTGCTGGGTTGGGTGATCCAGACCGATGACGACACCCATGCCGAGACCATCGTCGATGCCGACCCCCGGCTGTTCAACATTCAGGCGCGGCGGGTCGATCCGAAGGGGCGGGAGGGGCGGCTCTGGCTCGACCCCGAAAAACCCGACGAGGCCGCCTACATGGCGAAAATAGGCGGCTGCAAGGTCGCCCTCCAGCCGGAGAACGAAACCCGGTATTTCCGCATCGGCGAGACCGCCGAGCGCGAACTGAAGCGCGCCACCAACGAACTCCACGCGATGTTCCTGCATGCCACCAACGCGGTTCTGGAAGACGACGATCTGCTGCGGCGCTTCAACCTGCCGCCGGTGCTGTGGCCGCGCCTGCGCCGGTCGTGGGAAGGTCGCCGCAGCCGGACGATCACCGGACGGTTCGACTTCTCGCTCTCCGAGCGGGGGTTGAAGGTCTACGAATACAACGCGGATTCCGCATCCTGCCACATGGAATGCGGCAAGGTTCAATGCGCCTGGGCGCGGCACTACGGTTGCGACGACGGCCGGTGCTCCGGCGCCGAACTCGTTCCCGACCTGGTCGAGGCCTGGCGCACCGTGGGGGTGGACGGGGTGCTGCACATCATGCGCGACCACAGCGCCGAGGAAACCTGCCACGCCCTGTTCATGAAGGCGGCGATCGAGGCGGCGGGCATTCCCTGCAAGATCATCACCGGGGTCTCCGGTCTGCGCTGGGGCGACGACGGGCGGATCGTCGATGCCGACGGCGTGCCGATTTCCTGGGTGTGGAAGACCTGGGCGTGGGAGACCGCGATCGACCAGATTCGCGCCGAATGCGCCGACGACGACGAGGATTTGCGTCTGCGCCGCGCCCCCGATCCCGCCCGCCCGCCGCGTCTGGCCGACGTTCTGCTGCGCCCCGAGGTGATGGTGTTCGAACCCTTGTGGACCCTGATCCCCAGCAACAAGGCGATCCTGCCGATCCTCTGGTCGATGTATCCGAACCACCCCTATCTGCTGGACACCCGCTTCGACCTCGATCCCGAACTTCGGGAAAAGGGCTACGTGGCGAAGCCGGTGGTCGGGCGCTGCGGCGCCAACGTCGCCCTGTTCGATCCGCGAAGCGGCCTTCTTGGCGAAACCGGCGGCGGGTTCGGCGACCGCAACCAGATCTTCCAGCAGCTTTTCCCGCTGCCCCGCATCGATGGGCAATACGTGCAGATCGGCACCTTCTCGGTCGGTGGACGCTATGCCGGGGCGAGCGCGCGGGTGGACGCCTCGCCGATCATCACCACCGACAGCGACCTGTTGCCGCTGCGCATCGTGCCCGACGCGGACCTGCTGGCCGGTCAGCCGTAGATCTCGCGGGAAAGCTCCAGCCAGGCGCGCGCGGCGGCGGACAGAAAGGCGTTGCGCCGCCAGATCAGGGCGAGACGCCAGTCGGTTCCGGGCTCGGCGAGCAGCGCCTGGCGCACCGCCGGATGGGGGTGTTCCGCCGCGATCAGACGCGGCAGGAAGGCCACCCCCAATCCCGCCGCCGCCAGCTGCACCATGAATTCCACCTGCGCGGTGCGCGCCGCGACGGTCGGGGTCCGTCCGCGCCGCCGATAGGCGTCGGCGATCAGCCGGTTCACCGCGAAGGCGGCGTCGAACAGAATCACCGGGGTCTCGCCGATCGCCGCCAGATCGACCTCGGCGCGTCCGGCGGCGGGATGTCCGGGCGGCAGCAGGGCGACCATCGGTTCGGTCCGCACCGCCTGGAAGGCGAAGTCCCCGCCCATCGGCAGCAACGAGGCGGCCAGGTCCAACTCGCCCTGTTCCAGCAGCTCCTCCAACCGTTTGCTGCCATGTTCCTGAAGCCGGATGTCGATGTCGGGGTAGCGCTTGCGATAGACCGCGAACAGCGGCGCGAACAGGGTGCCGCCGCCGATCGGCGACAACCCCAGGCGCAACGCGCCCCGCTTGAGGCCGCGCAGATCGTCGAGTTCGCGCAGCAGGTCGTCGCGCTCCGCCAGAATCGCCTGGGCGCGGCGAAAGACGATCTCTCCGGCGGCGGTGGGGGCGATGCGGGAGCGGTCGATCAGAGGCGTGCCCAGTTCGTCCTCCAACTGGCGGATCGCCTTGCTGATCGTCGATTGGGTCGAGAACGCCGTCTTGGCGGCGGCGGAAAAGCCGCCCTGGCGGATCACCTCGACGAAGGCGCGAAGGGTGCGCAGTTCCATGGACGGTCTCCGTTTCGACGCCCTCCATTCTAATATGGAATTCTTAACATTCAATCAATTCATTTTACGAATGATCGGTTTCGCCGTATCTGAGAAGTGTTCTCGATTGAAAGGTTCCGGCCATGATCCAGCTTCGCCTCGTCCGCGTTTTCCGTGCCCAGATGCAGCGCAGCCGCGCCGCGCAGGTGGCGGCGCTGGCGGCGGTCTGGCTGGTCGGCAACCAGGCGAGCCGCCTTCTCGGCCTGCCGTTTCCCGGGGCCATCGTCGGCCTGGGGCTGATGCTGGCCCTGTTCGCCTCGGGCTGGGTGCGTCCGGCCAGCGTGCGGCGCGGCGCGCGTTTCCTGATCGGCGAGATGCTGCTGTTCTTCGTGCCCGCGGTCCTGGCGGTGATGGATCACGCCGAGTGGTTGAGCGTCACCGGCCTCAAGCTGTTCGCGGCGGTGATGCTGGGCACCCTGACGGTGATGCTGGGCACCGCCCTGGCGGTCGATCTGTCCTATCGCTGGTGGGTGCGCCATGCCCTCCGTTGACGTCCTCGCCTCGGGGGTCTTCTGGTCGGCGGCGACGATCGCCGCCTATCTGGCGGCGCGCGCCCTGTACCGCCGCTTTCCCCGCTGGTGGCTGTCGCCGCTTCTGATCGCGCCGCTTCTGGTTCTGGCGGCGGCCCTGTCGGCGCGGGTGGGCTATGACTCCTACATTCGCGGCACCCACTGGCTGATGCTGGCGCTGGGGCCGGCGACGGTGGCCTTCGCCCTGCCGATCCACGAACACCGCGCGGCGATCCGCCGCTATTGGCCGGTTCTGGCGGTGGGGGTGGCGGTCGGCAGTTCGCTGGCGATCGGTTCGGCCTGGGCGCTCGCCTCCCTGCTCGGTTTGTCCGACGCCTTGCGCTTGAGCCTGCTGCCGCGCTCGATGAGCATGCCCTTCGCCCTGATCGTTTCCGACGACATCGGCGGCGTGCCCGACCTGACGGCGGTGTTCGTGGTGGTCACGGCGGTGATCGGCGTCGCTCTGGGCGAGGTTCTGCTGAAGTGGCTGCCGCTGCGTTCGACGATGGCGCGCGGTTCCCTGTTCGGCATGGGGGCGCACGGCGCGGGCGTCGCCAAGGCGACCGAAATCGGCGGCGAGGAAGGTTCGATCGCCGGTCTGGTGATGATTCTCTCCGGCGTCGCCAACGTTCTTGCGGCCCCCCTGCTGGTCCTTCTTCTCCGCTGACGGCGCGACATTTTTTCGAGAACCGCTTCACACTGCGCGCGTTTTCCCGCTGGTCCGCCCTGGACAAGCCGGGGGCGGCGGCACACATCACCTGTCTTCGACGAAACTCTCCAGCGAAAGGTGTCCTCCCATGCCGTCCCTGTTCGAACCCTTGCGCCTGGGCGCGCTGACCCTGCCCAATCGCATCGTCATGGCGCCTTTGACTCGCGCCCGCGCCGGGGAAACCCGCACTCCCAATGCGCTGATGGCGGACTATTACGCGCAGCGCGCCGATGCCGGGCTGATCGTCGGCGAGGCGACGTCGGTCATGCCGACGGGCGTCGGCTATGCGGCGACGCCGGGCATCTGGTCGGCGGAGCAGGTGGTCGGGTGGAGGCTGGTCACCGACGCGGTGCACAAGGCGGGCGGGCGGATCTTCATGCAGCTTTGGCACGTCGGCCGGATTTCCGACCCGTCGTTTCTGAACGGCCAGCCGCCGGTCGCCCCCAGCGCCATCGCGGCGAAGGGGCACGTCAGCCTGCTCCGACCGGAGCGTCCCTATCCGACGCCGCGCGCCTTGGAAACCCACGAGATTCCCGAGATCGTCGCCGCCTATCGCCGGGGGGCGGCCAACGCCAGGACGGCGGGTTTCGACGGCGTCGAGATTCACGGCGCCAACGGCTATTTGTTGGACCAGTTCCTTCAGGACTCGACCAACCGCCGCACCGACGCCTACGGCGGTCCGGTGGAGAACCGCGCCCGCCTGATGATCGAGGTGGTGGACGCGGCGATCGCCGAATGGGGTGCCGACCGGGTCGGCCTGCACCTCGCGCCAAGGGGGGCCCACGACATGGGGGACTCCAATCCGCCCGCGACCTTCGGCTATGTCGCCGAACAGATGAAGCGGCGCGGCATCGCCTTCCTGTTCGCCCGCGAGCACATGGGGCCGGGTCGGATCGGGCCGCTGCTGAAGCAGATCTTCGGCGGCGTCTTCATCGCCAACGAGGGACTGGACAAGGTTTCCGCCCAGGTGCTGCTGGACAGCGGCGAGGCGGACGCGGTGTCCTTCGGCAAGGCCTACATCGCCAATCCCGATCTGGTGCGCCGCCTGGCCGAGGACGCGCCGCTCAATCCGCTCGACATGGAGACTCTCTACTGTGCGGGGGCGAAGAGCTATACCGATTATCCCGTCCTGCCCTGAGAGACCGGTTGTGATCGCCGCCCTCCGATGGCATCAATGATGGAAACGGGGGGGGGCGGCATGCACCAACTGAGACGATTGCTGGAGGGCAGGGGGGTCACCCTCAATGGCGAGCTTTCGCCCGAGGAAAAGCGGCGCGCCCGCATTTGGTTCCCCCATGCGCGCTTTCTTGCCGAACATTTCGCCGAATACGACGCCTTGCGCCGTTCCCTGATGCATCGGACGCATTCCCAGGCGGCGGCGCAGGGACGGGCGGTCCGCGACTATCTGGAAGGCGCGGGCCTGCTGTTGCCGCAGCGCGGCGGCGGGGTTCACCCCGCCTCCCACGACGCCGATCAGTTCCTGCGCGGCCAGTGGCTGGAGGAATACGTGTACGCCGCCTTCCTGGGCGCGGGGGCGGACGCCGCGACCTTCCATCAGAGCATCCATTGGCGGATTGACGCCTTCGAGGGCGACAACGAGATCGACATCATCGCCCGCATCGGCAATCGTCTCGCCTTCGCCTCGTGCAAGGCGATGAAACCCGCGCCCAATGTCTCGGCGACGCAGAACTATCGCGGCGCGCTGATCAACTTCCTCAACGAGATCGACAACGCGCAGGATCAGTACGGCTATCCCTGGGACAGCGCCTTCCTGTTCACCACCACCGCCTTTTCCGACGACAACGGGCAGGCGCGTTACGGCAGCATCCTGGGCAAGGCGCGGGCGCTCGACGTTTACGTCCTGGGCCTGGAGGACCTTCCCTGGCGGCGTCTGCTGCCCTACATGACCAGGGTGGTGCAGGACCTGCGGGCGGAGGAAATCCCCGCGCCCGAGCACCCGGTTCATGGACTTCGCGGCTCCATCGTGCTCGTTCCGTAACGGAATAAAGGGAAAACAATGACCTGGGGGCGTTTCTTCACGTTGGACTGGGGCGGCCTCCCGGCGCTGGAGATCGTTCTGTCGGTGCTTCTGGTGGTGGTCGTGGTGATCGGCCGCACCCTGTTCGAGCGCTATTTGCGCCGTCGCCAGCAGTTCATCAGCGAAAAGCAGTGGCGCGTCCTGGCCAAGGTGAAGAACGCCGCCTTCCTGATCGTCTTCGTCGGTCTGGTGGCGATCTGGGCGCCGTCGCTGAAGACCCTGGCGCTGTCGCTGACCGCCTTCGCGGTGGCGATCATCATCGCCACCAAGGAACTGATCATGTGCCTCTCCGGCGGCGTGGTGCGTCTGGTGTCGAATTCGGCGCGCGTCGGCGACTGGGTGGAAATCGACAAGACGCGCGGCCAGGTGGTGGCGATGGATTTGCTGTCGATCACCTTGCAGGAGATTCATTCCGACGGCCGTTCCTATGAATTCACCGGGCGTCTGGTGACCATCCCCAACGCGGTGTTCCTCTCCCAGCCGGTGCGCAACGAGACCTTCTACGGCCGGTACGTCTATCACAAGTTCTCGCTGGTCTTCGACGCGGAACGGGACTTCACGCAGTTGGAACGGGTGGTTCTGGACTCGCTGCGGAACGATATGGCGCCGCATGCCGATCTCGCCCGCCGCTACAACGAAACGATCGAACGCAAGGCCGGGCTGGATTTGCAAGGGGTGGACCCGGTGATCGTCTTCGAAACCACCAACGAGGGCCGGGTGCGGATGAACGTCACCGCCTTCCTGCCGACGCGCGAGGCGATCCGCTTCGAACAGAACGCGGTGCGCGCCGCCCTGGCCGTTCTGGCCGTCCCCGCCGCCTGAAAGGGAAGCCTTCGCGATGTTCTTCCTGCCGCTTTACGACGACAATCCGGCGCGGCGGCCCGCCTTCGTCACCTGGGCGCTGATCGTCGCCTGCGTCGCCGTGTTCGTCTGGCAGTCGGGACTGCCCGAGGCGCAGGCGCGACTGGTTTCGGTGCAGTACGGGGTGGTGCCGCAACTGTTTCTGGGGGGCGCCGAACTGCCGCCGGAATACCGCGCCATCCCCGCCTGGGCCTCTCCCGCGAGTTCGATGTTCATGCATGGCGGCTGGCTGCACCTGGGCGGCAACATGCTGTTCCTGTGGATCTTCGGCAACAACGTCGAGGAGGCGATGGGCCGTTTCCGCTATCTTCTGTTCTATGGGTTGAGCGGCTATGCGGCGGCGCTGTTCCAGTCGGTTCTGGACATCCAATCGACGGTGCCGATGGTCGGCGCGTCGGGGGCGATCGCCGGGGTTCTGGGGGCCTATGCGCTGCTCTATCCCAGGGCCAACGTCCGGACCCTGGTGGTGGTGCTGATCTTTTTCCGGGTGATCAGCGTTCCCGCCGCAGCGATTCTGTTCGGCTGGTTCCTGATGCAGACGATCTCCGGGTTGCAGGTGCCGCCGGGGGTGCAGGGCGGGGTGGCGTATTTCGCCCATATCGGCGGCTTCGTCGCCGGGTGCGGCCTGATCTTCCTGTTGAAGCGCGGCGACGTGAAGCTGTTCCAGGCGGCGCGCAGCCAGGCTTTCGCGATCACCCCGATCTACATGCCGTCGCAACGGCGGCGGCACGGCGGCGTGCCGGATTCCGGTGCCCCGCCGTGGGAGAAGCGCTGACGGCGGTTATTTTCCGAAGCGATCCATGCTCAGGCCGTCCAGGTCGATGGCGGCGGGCAGGCCGAGGACCGCGTCGGCGATGACGTCGCCCGATCCGGCGGCCATCGTCCAGCCCAGGGTGCCGTGGCCGGTGTTCAGCCACAGGCCCTTCACCGGGGTTTTGCCGATGATTGGCGCGGAATCCGGGGTGGAGGGGCGTAGCCCCGCCCAGAAGTTCGGTTCGGCGTAGTCCGAGGTGTCGGGGAACAGGGCGCGGGTCTTGGTCAGGATGACGTCGGCGCGGCGCTGCACGATCGCGTCGCTCCAGCCGTTGAGTTCGGCGGTTCCGGCGGCGCGCAGGCGTTCCCCGAAGCGGGAGAAGACCATCTTGTTTTCGTCGTCGATCAGGCTGACCGTGGGCGCGCCCGCGTGCCCGGCGGTGGAGACGGTGATCGAGTATCCCTTCGCCGGATAGATCGGCAGGCCGAATCCGACGCTTCGCGTCAGCCTGCCGCTGAAGCTGCCCAGGCTGACCACCGCCGCGTCGCAAGGCAGGCGTTCGCCGTCTTCCAACCGCACTGCCGCCAGTGTCTTGCCGCTGGTTTCCAGTCCGGCGATCGCCGTGCCGAAGCGGAACGTCACGCCCAGCTTTTCCGCCTCTTTCGCCAATGCTTGGGCAAACCGGAAGGCGTCGCCGCTTTCGTCCGACGGGCTGAAGATGCCGCCCACCAACTGCGGATGCACGGTGGCGAGGGCGGGTTCCAGGGCGACGCACTCGTCGGGGGTTTTCGCGCTCCGATCCAGGCCGTGGGCGTTCATCGCCGCGTTGGAACGGATCGCCGCGTCGAATTCGCGGGGATCGCGATAGAAGTTGAGGATGCCGCGCGATAGCGCGTCGTAGTTCAGGCCGAGTTCGCCGCGCCAGCGCTTGATCACGGCGCGGCTGTGCAGGGCGACGCGCAAGGCGCGTTCCAGGTTGCGGCAGCTTCGTGTCGCCGAGGTGTTGGCAAGGAACAGCAGGCCCCAACGCCAGAGGTCGAGGTCCGGTTTCCAGAACGGCAGATAGAGCGGCGCGTCGGGGCGGCCCAGTCATTTCGCCAACTGGCGCGGCGTGTTGGGGGTGGCCCAGGGGGTGACGTGGCAGGCGGAAATCCGGCCGCCGTTGGCGAAACTGGCCTCCATCGCCGGGGCGTCGCGCCGGTCGAGGACGAGGACTTCGGCGCCGCGCCGGGCCAAGGCATAGGCGGTGGAGACGCCGACCACTCCGGCCCCGAGAACGATCACGCGCATGGGGAACAGCCTTGCGAACAAAAACAGGAACCATCGCCGGAAGAATGGTTCTTCCCGCCCTTCCGGCGCGCTACATTAAAGCCGCATCGTTCGCGCCGCGCAATGCCGCAGAGGCTTATATGTCCGGATACGCCCGATCTTCCGACGAGACGCCGTTTTCCGCCGGGGAGTCCTCGCCGTTCCTGCTGTTGACCCCGGAGCAAATGGGCGAGGCCGACCGCCGCGCCGCCGCCGGAATCCCCGGCGTCGCCCTGATGGACAACGCGGGCCGCGCCATCGCCCGCGAGATCGTCGCCCACTGGTCGCCGCGCCCGGCGATCGTCCTGTGCGGGCCGGGCAACAACGGCGGCGACGGCTATGTCGTCGCCATCGCCCTGCGCGCGGCGGGCTGGCCGGTGCGGGTCTCCGCCTTCGGCGATCCGGCGCGGCTTCGTGGCGACGCGGCGCATTTCCTGGCGGCCTGGGGGGAATCTCCGGAGCCGTTGCGCCCCACCTGTCTGGAGGGGGCGGAGCTGGTGGTGGACGCGCTGTTCGGCGCGGGGTTGAACCGTCCGCTCGACGGCGCCGCGGCGGAGACCGTCGCCGCCCTGTGCCGGAGCGGCCTGCCGGTGGTGGCTTCGGACATTCCCAGCGGTATCGACGGCGCCACCGGGCGGGTGCTGGGGTGCGCCGCGCCCGCCGACCTGACCGTGACCTTTTTCCGTTTGAAGCCGGGGCACACGTTGCTGCCCGGGCGCGATTTGTGCGGCGAGACGGTGGTCGCCGACATCGGTATTCCGGAGGCGGCGGCGCTTGGCCTGGGGGCGCGGGTCTGGCTCAACCGCCCTGACCTGTGGCGGTTGCCGGAACCGGGGCCCGCCGCGCACAAGTACACCCGTGGGCATCTGCTGGTGGTCGGCGGCGAAATGACCGGCGCGGCGCGGCTGGCGACGCGGGCGGCGCGGCGCGCCGGGGCGGGGTTGGTCACCGTGGTCTGTCCGCCCGCCGCCCATGCCCTGTTCGCCGCCGACGCGCCCGGCGCGATCGTCCTTGCCGACGCCAGCGAAGCGGGGGAGGGAGTGTTCCATGCCGCGCTCGCCGATCCCCGCCGCAACGTCGTGCTGATCGGTCCCGGCCACGGCGATGCGCCGCGCCTGCGCTCGCGCGTCGCCGAAATCCTCGCGGCGGGACGCGCGGCGGTGCTGGACGCCGACGCGCTGACCGCCTTCGCCGACGGTCCCGACGCCCTGTTCCGGATGATCGCCGCGCCGGTGGTTCTGACTCCGCACGCCGGGGAATTCGCCCGCCTGTTTCCCGACCTGGCCGCCCGCGACCGGCTGGACGCGGCGCGGCGCGCGGCGGCGCGCGCGGGCGCGGTCGTCGTTCTGAAGGGGTCGGACACGGTGATCGCCGCCCCCGACGGCGCGGCCCTGATCAACGACAACGCGCCGCCGACCCTGGCCACCGCCGGATCGGGCGACGTTCTGGCGGGGATCGTCGCCGGGTTGATGGCGCAGGGAATGGCGCCGCTGGCCGCCGCCGCCGCCGGGGTCTGGCTGCACGGCGACGCCGCCCGGCGCTTCGGCCCCGGCCTGATCGCCGAGGACATCCCCGAGACGCTGCCCGAGGTTCTGCGCGGCCTTGCCGCAAATTAAAGATGTTGTCTTGGCGGGGGGGCGTGCTATAGAACCCGGCTCCGGCGATCCGTCGTGCCAGCGGCACGGGACGATTGCGGGCGTGGTGGAATGGTAGACACGCCAGATTTAGGTTCTGGTGGCGAAAGCCGTGGGGGTTCAAGTCCCTTCGCCCGCACCACTGGCCCCGCGCCCCGTCGTGCCGATGGCGGATCGCGCCGGGTGGGTTTCGCGCGAGGGTTCCGTCGCGTCCGGGTCGGTGTTTTCCCCCGGCTGCGCGTCGTGGGCCGTCGCTTCGTCATGTTTCCTTAAGGACAATACAGAGCTCTCCCATGCAGGTCACAGAAACCAAAACCGAAGGGCTGAAGCGCGAGTTCAAGATCCTCGTGCCCGCCGCCCAGATCGAGGAAAAAGTCACGGCGCGCTTGGTCGAGGTCGGCCAGACCGCGTCGATCGCGGGCTTCCGTCCCGGCAAGGTTCCGATGGCGTTTCTGCGCCAGCGCTACCGGCCCGCGGTGATGGGCGAGATTCTGGAGGCCATGATCAACGAATGCACCGCGAAAACGGTGGCCGAGCGCAATCTGCGCCCGGCGGTGCAGCCGAAGATCGAGGTGGTTTCCTTCGACGACGGCAAGGACCTGGAATTCTCGGTGGAGATGGAAGTCCTGCCGGAAATCGTCATCGCCGATCTGTCGAAAATCAGCCTGGAGCGCCTGAAGGCGACCGCGCCGGAAGCCGACGTCGATCAGGCCCTCGCCAACCTCGCCAAGCAGCACGGCCACGCCCATCCGGCGGTGGTCGAGCGCGCCGCGGCTAAGGGCGACGTGGTCTCCATCGATTTCCTCGGCAAGCTGGACGGCGTGCCCTTCCCGGGCGGCGAGGGCAAGGACTTCGACCTGGAACTCGGCTCGGGCACCTTCATCCCCGGCTTCGAGGATCAGCTGATCGGGGCCAAGGCGGGCGACGCGGCGCTGGTCAAGGTGACCTTCCCCGAGGCCTATCACGCCAAGGAACTGGCGGGCAAGGAAACCACCTTCGACGTCACCCTGAAGGCGGTGAAGGAAGTCCAGGATCATCCGATCGACGACGAACTGGCGACCCATGAGGGGCTGGAGAACCTGGAAGAGTTGCGCAAGGCGCTGCGCGGACGGATCGAGGCGGAATTCGCCCACGTGTCGCGTCAGCGGCTGAAGCGGGTGCTCCTCGACGCCCTGGACGAGACCCACAAGTTCGAGGTTCCGGCGTCGATGCTGGAGGCCGAATTCGCGGCGATCTGGAAGAGCCTGGAAGAGGCCAAGACCAACGGCACCCTGGACCCCGCCGACATCGAGAAGTCGGAAGAGGCGCTGAAGGGGGAATACACCGCGATCGCCGAGCGTCGGGTGCGTCTGGGTCTGGTCCTGGCCGAGATCGGCCGGGTCAACAACATCCAGGTGACCAAGGAAGACTTGCAGCGCGCGGTCTTCCAGCAGGCGCGCAACTTCCCCGGCCAGGAACGCCAGGTGTTCGAGTTCTTCACCAAGAACCCGCAGGCGATGGAGCAGTTCCATGCCCCGCTGTTCGAGGAAAAGACCGTCGATTTCGTCCTGGAAATGGTCAAGCTGACCGACAAGGACGTGACGCCGCAGGAACTGATGGCCGATCCGGACGCCGACGAGGCCCCGGCGCCGAAGAAGAAGGCTCCGGCGAAGAAGAAGGCGGCCAAGGCCGAGGAACCGGCGGACGCCGCCGATGAGACTCCCGCCGAGGAAGCCCCGGCGAAGAAGCCGGCGAAGAAAAAGCCCGCCAAGGCCGCCAAGGAAGACTGATCCGGCGCACACGCCGGTACGGATGACGGCGACGCCCGGGAGCTTCCTCCCGGGCGTCGTCTTTTCCGGTCTTGCAACCGTCGGCGAAAAGCGGATATGTCCATAATCAGCAGTTTCCAGACCGCCCCCGACCGAAAGAGGATGCCATGCGCGACCGTGACCCCATCGACGTCTACAACAACACCCTGATCCCGATGGTGGTGGAGCAGACCAGCCGCGGCGAGCGGTCCTACGACATCTTTTCCCGCCTATTGAAGGAACGCATCGTCTTCCTCACCGGCGGCGTCAACGACGAGGTTGCCAGCCTGATCTGCGCGCAGTTGCTGTTCCTGGAGTCCGAGAACCCGTCGAAGGACATCTCGTTCTACATCAATTCCCCGGGCGGGGTGGTGACCTCCGGTCTCGCGATTTTCGACACCATGCGCTACATCCGCTGCGACGTCTCCACGGTGTGCCTGGGGCAGGCGGCGTCGATGGGATCGTTCCTGTTGTGCACCGGCGCCAAGGGCAAGCGCTTCGCGCTGCCCAATTCGCGGATCATGATTCACCAGCCCTCCGGCGGCTTCCAGGGGCAGGCCTCGGACATCGAGATCCAGGCCCGCGAAATCCTGGAACTGCGCGGCCGGTTGAACAAGATCTACGCCGAGGTCACCGGCCAGGACATTTCCACCATCGAAAAGGCGATGGATCGCGACAACTACATGACCGCCGAGGCGGCCAAGGCGTTCGGTCTGGTCGACGAGGTGGTGGCGGAGCGCCCGGTTCCGGCGGACGGCAAAACCGCGCCGTAAGGGGGCTGCGCGGGGAAAACCCGCGTTTCGACGATGACGTTTTGGTGCGGAGCCCCCACCTTATGGTGGGAGCGGGGCGTCTTTCCGGCGTCCGGCACCGGATTTTGACGGTTGTGAGCGACGCGAAAGTCCGGATAGGATGGCGGCGTCGGTAACCGTCTCCGCCGTGGTCCGCGGCGGTCTCGATGGCAGGAGTAACGGATGGTCAAGTCTTCTGGCGGCGACTCGAAGAACACGTTGTATTGCTCGTTCTGCGGCAAGAGCCAGCACGAGGTGCGCAAGCTCATCGCGGGGCCGACGGTGTTCATCTGCGACGAGTGCGTCGAACTGTGCATGGACATCATCCGCGAGGAGAACAAGTCCAGCCTGGTGCGCTCGCGCGATGGCGTGCCCACGCCGCAGGACATCATGGCGGTGCTGGACGACTATGTGATCGGCCAGCGGCACGCCAAGAAGGTTCTTGCCGTCGCGGTGCACAACCACTACAAGCGACTGGCGCATGCGGTGAAGAACAACGACGTCGAACTGTCGAAGTCGAACATTCTGCTGATCGGCCCCACCGGCTGCGGCAAGACCTTACTGGCGCAGACCCTGGCGCGCATCCTCGACGTGCCGTTCACCATGGCCGACGCCACCACCCTGACGGAGGCGGGCTACGTCGGCGAGGATGTCGAGAACATCATCCTCAAGCTGTTGCAGGCCGCCGACTATAACGTCGAACGGGCGCAGCGCGGCATCGTCTACATCGACGAAATCGACAAGATTTCCCGCAAGTCGGATAACCCGTCGATCACCCGCGACGTCTCGGGCGAGGGCGTGCAGCAGGCCCTGCTGAAGATCATGGAAGGCACCGTCGCTAGCGTGCCGCCGCAGGGCGGGCGCAAGCATCCGCAGCAGGAATTCCTGCAAGTCGATACCACCAACATCCTGTTCATCTGCGGCGGCGCTTTCTCCGGCCTGGAGAGGGTGATCGGCCAGCGCAACCAGGGGACCTCGATCGGCTTCGGCGCCGACGTGAAAAGCCCCGAGGAACGCCGCTCCGGCGAGGTTCTGAAGGCGGTGGAACCCGAGGATTTGCTGAAATACGGCCTGATTCCGGAATTCGTCGGCCGCCTGCCGGTGATCGCGACCCTGGAAGACCTGGACGAATCCGCCCTGATCGAGATTCTGACCAAGCCGAAGAACGCCCTGGTCAAGCAGTACCAGCGCCTGTTCGAGATGGAGAGCGTCTCCCTGGCGTTCCAGGACGACGCCCTGGCGTCGATCGCGCACAAGGCGATCGCCCGCAAGACCGGCGCGCGCGGCCTGCGTTCGATCATGGAAGGCATCCTCCTCGACACCATGTTCGACCTTCCCGGCCAGAACGGCATCGAGGAAGTGGTGGTCAACAAGGACGTCGTCGAAGGCTCCGCGAAGCCGCTGTTCATCTATGGCGAACATCGGGACGAGGTCGGTTCCAGCGCCTGATCGCGCGCGATCCCATCCGCCGGGGGTTGACCGGACGGCCTTCGCTCCATAGGTCTTGGGCGTGGCCGCGCCGCGAGGCCGCCGCGCCTTCGACACCCATCCGATTCAACGAGGACGCATTGTGACTGAATCCAGCGGAAACGCCCTTCCTGTTCTGCCGCTTCGCGACATCGTGGTCTTTCCCCACATGATCGTGCCGCTGTTCGTCGGTCGGGAGAAATCCGTTCTCGCCCTGGAAGAGGTGATGCGCGAGGACAAGCAGATTCTGCTGGTCGCGCAGAAAGACGCCACCCAGGACGATCCGGGGGCGGAGGACATCTATCAGGTCGGCACCCTGTCCACCGTGCTGCAACTCTTGAAGCTGCCGGACGGCACGGTCAAGGTTCTGGTCGAGGGCGGCAAGCGCGCCCGTATCGTAAGCTTCGGCGAGGGCAAGCCCTATTTCGAGGCGGTTTCCTCGGCGCTGGACGACGAATGGGGCGACGAGCAGGAGATCGAGGCCCTGGCCCGCTCCGTGGTCTCCCAGTTCGATCAGTACATCAAGCTGAACAAGAAGATTCCGCCCGAGGTGATGGTCTCGATCAACCAGATCGAGGACCCCTCGAAGCTCGCCGACACCGTGGCCTCGCGCCTTCAGGTGAAGATCGCCGAAAAGCAGGAGCTGCTGGAGGTTGCCTCGGTCCATGACCGTCTGGAGCGGGTCTATGCCTTCATGGAATCCGAAATCGGCGCGTTGCAGGTGGAAAAGAAGATCCGCAGCCGCGTCAAACGCCAGATGGAAAAGACGCAGCGCGAATACTACCTGAACGAGCAGCTGAAGGCGATCCAGAAGGAACTGGGCGAAACCGACGACGGCCGCGACGAGATCGCCGAGATCGAGGAACGCCTGGAAAAGACCAAGCTGTCGAAGGAAGCCCGGGAAAAGGCGATCGGCGAGCTGAAGAAGCTGCGCAACATGAGCCCGATGTCCGCCGAGGCGACGGTGGTGCGCAACTATCTGGACTGGATTCTGGCCCTGCCGTGGAAGAAGCGCAGCCGCGTCAAGAACGACATGGCGTGGGCGGAATCGGTCCTCAACGAGGAACACTACGGCCTCGACAAGGTCAAGGAACGGATTCTCGAATATCTGGCGGTGCAGCAGCGCACCCAGAAGGTGCGGGGGCCGATCCTCTGCCTGGTGGGGCCGCCCGGCGTCGGCAAGACCTCGCTCGGCAAGTCGATCGCGCGGGCCACGGGGCGCAATTTCGTGCGGGTGTCGCTGGGCGGCATGCGCGACGAGGCGGAAATCCGCGGCCACCGGCGCACCTATATCGGCTCGATGCCGGGCAAGGTGATCCAGGGGATGAAAAAGGCGGGTTCCTGCAATCCGCTGTTCCTGCTGGACGAGGTGGACAAGGTCGGCGCCGACTGGCGCGGCGATCCGGCCTCGGCGTTGCTGGAGGTGCTGGACCCGGAACAGAACGTCGCCTTCAACGACCTGTATCTGGAGGTCGATTACGACCTGTCCGACGTGATGTTCGTGACCACGGCGAACACCCTGCGGATGCCGCAACCGCTCCTCGACCGCATGGAGATCATCCGTCTCTCGGGCTACACCGAGGACGAGAAGGTGGAAATCGCCAAGCGTCACCTGATCGAAAAGCAGTTGAGGGCGGCGGGCCTGAAAAAGGGCGAATGGTCGATTTCCGACGACGCGCTGAAGGATTTGATCCGCTATTACACGCGGGAAGCCGGGGTGCGCAATCTGGAACGCGAAATCGCCAACCTGACCCGCAAGGCGACCAAGGAAATCCTCACCAAGAAGACCGGAAAAATCGCGATCACCCGCCGCAACCTCGACAAGTACGCAGGGGTGCGCAAGTTCCGCTATGGCGAGGCGGAGCGCGAGGATCTGGTCGGCGCGGTGACCGGCCTGGCCTGGACCGAGGTCGGCGGCGAGCTGCTGACCATCGAATCCGTGCTGATGCCGGGCAAGGGCGCGGTGACTCTGACCGGGCAATTGGGCGATGTGATGAAGGAATCGATCCAGGCGGCGCGGTCCTTCGTGCGCTCCCGTTCGCCGTCGCTCGGGATCAAGCCGACCCTGTTCGAGAAAAAGGACATTCACGTCCACGTGCCGGAGGGCGCGACGCCGAAGGACGGTCCCTCGGCGGGCGTCGCCATGGTGACCTCGATCGTTTCGGCGCTGACCGGCATTCCGGTGCGGAAAGACGTGGCGATGACCGGCGAAATCACCCTGCGTGGGCGGGTTCTCGCCATCGGCGGACTGAAGGAAAAGCTTCTCGCGGCGTTGCGCGGCGGCATCAAGACGGTGCTGATCCCCGACGAGAACGAGAAAGACCTGACGGAAATCCCCGACAACGTGAAGCGCGGCCTGAAGATCATTCCGGTCACCACGGCGGATCAAGTATTGGCCCATGCCCTGGTGCGCCCGCCGGTGCCGATCGAATGGGACGAAACCGCCGGGGAAAACCCGCCAAAAATCGCGCCGGAGACCGAAAGTGACGACGCGGTATTGACGCACTAGTTGCGCTCCGGCCGATCTGGAAAAGTGAGGGGGAGGGAGCTTTGATTGCCCCCTCTATTCCATTTCCGCATTTATTACATAATTTTCACTATGTTGACTTTGGCGTTGTCTTCTGGGGGTTTTGTTATTTCGATGTGATCGCTGTCACTGCCTGGAGTCTCCGGGTGACGTACGACCCATCTGGTTTGCCTGTCAAGACCGCAAAAGAGAGGAAAACCGCGCTTCTTCCGTTGACGGCCTGAGCGGAGGCGTTCTACACTGCGCGCCGTCGGGTTGATCTAATGTTTTCAATTCCAATAAAACTGGGTCTAGCATAAGGGGTCTTGCCGTGAATAAGAATGATCTCGTTGCTGCTGTTGCGGCGCAAGCGGAGTTGTCCAAGGCGGATGCCGCCAAGGCTGTCGACGCCGTGTTCCAGGCGATCGCCGAGGCTCTGCAGAAGAACGACGAAGTCCGTCTGGTGGGCTTTGGCACCTTCAGCGTGGCCGAGCGCGCCGCCACCGAAGGCCGCAATCCCCGGACCGGCGAGAAGATCACCATTCCCGCCTCCAAACAGCCGAAGTTCAAGGCCGGTAAGGGCCTGAAGGACGCTGTCAACTAAACCGGAATTGGTTTATGGATAAAGCCGATCACCGAATGTGATCGGCTTTTCTTGTTTGCACGGAAGAAACGGGCGGTTAGCTCAGCCGGGAGAGCGACTGGTTTACACCCAGTAGGTCGGCGGTTCGATCCCGTCACCGCCCACCACCCTACGCCTTCGGCTTCGGGTGGCAGGCCACCCCGCAGCGAAGCGCAGGGTTGTGGCCTGACACCCGACAGGAAACGTGTAGGGTGTCTCCCGAAGCCTTGGCGTAGGGAGACTGCCGACCTGTGTGGTATGTCTACTTCCTTCAGCTTTCCAATCAAGACGTATACGTCGGATCGACCAACGATCTGAAGCGCAGGTTCATGGCGCATCAGAAAGGACAAGTCGTTTCGACATGCTCGTATCTTCCAGCCAGGCTGAAAAGTTACGTTGCCGTGGAAACCGAGGATGGTGCCCGTTCGCTTGAACGGTATTTCAAGTCCGGTTCCGGACGGGCGTTCGCGCACAAACGCTTCTTAGGCTAAAACTCATAGAGTGGATGGATCATGAACGTTCATGACTGGACAACAATTTTTTCGGTTTTGATTATTGCCGTTGGCTGGTTTGTCAATAGTTACTTAGGTAGAGGGCACGAAATATCTAAGAAGAGGATGGAGTACCGTTTAGATGCGTTGCAGTCTTTCTTGCTAGCATTCTTCTGTATCATGGAAAGCCCAGCAAGAGATGCCGAATTAAGTGAATTGCTCTCACGTTCCAGGACGAATTTTCAACTATACTGCAATAAGAAAGAAATAGAAACTTTTGAAAGAGTTATAAAAGCATGTAAAGTGCGAGACAATGAAGGATATACACATGCAGTTCGTGAATTGATAAGACTGGTTCGAGAAGGCATAAGAACGGAACTTGGACTTGAGGTGTATAATTATCCAGAAACGTAATTGTAATATATCTTGTCTTATTTTAATATTGTAAATATTATCACTGTAATTTTCTCTGTTATCCCAATCTATCCCGATTAGCTGGCCACCCCGGAGCGAAGCGCAGGGTTGTGGCCTTATCCCCGCACCGCGACGGCGGCGCCCGCGCCGATCAGGGTGGTTCCGGCGCCGCGCTGCATCCAGCGGGTGAAGGCGGGGCGGGCGAGGCATCGGGCGGCGCGCGACGCGATCGCGGCATAGGCCAGCATCACTCCGCCGACCACGACGACGATCACCCCCACCAGATCAACGGCTCCTTGCGCATCGACCCGCGACAGGTCGATGAAGGTCGGCAGGAACGCCAGATAGAACAGAATGGTCTTCGGGTTGCCCAGGGTCAGCAGGAATCCGGCGACGAAGGCGCGGTGCGCGGTCGGCGGCGCGGCGCGGCGTTCCTCCGGCGCGTCGGCGAAGCTGGCGACCAGCATCCGCGCGCCCATCAGGATCAGGGCGGTCGCGGCGACGATGCGGATGACGAAGAAGATTTCCCCGAACGCGCCCGCCACCGCCGTCCAGCCGGTCAGGGCGGCGGTGAAGAACACCAGATCGCCCAGAATCAGGCCCGCCGACATCGCCGCGCCGTCGCGGAATCCGCGCGCGATGGAGCGGGAAACGATGGCGAGCACGCCGGGGCCGGGAGTCGCGGCGGCGATGGCGAGGGCGACCGCCATCGCGGCCAGGGTTTCGTAGCTCATATCCTGCTTCCTCGAAAAACCTCGAGGCGGCAGTGTGCGCCGTTCGCAATGACGGAGCAAGAGCCCCTATTCGAAGGCGGCGCCGGGGAATTTTCCCAGCTTCTTCAGGATCATCGCCATCGGGCAGAAGCCGGTGATCGACGCCTGCATCAGGTTGAGTCCGACGAAGCCGCTCAACAGCAGCCACAGCGGGCTGGCGACGAAGGCCAGAATGGACGCGGCGAGGACCACCGCCCCGGCGAACAGCAGAACGATGCGGTCGATATTCATAAGGGAGTCTCCGATCCGATACCCGTTTCCGGGCGCGTTATATTAGGCATTATTAATGTGGTGCGTCTTCCGGGGAAGGCAAGCCCGCCGGATTCCGGAGTCTTTCCTTCCTTGGCGGCAAGGGAGGGGGCGGAAAGACGCATCGCCCGGGCCTTTCATCCCGATTCCCGGCGTTTCAAACCGTTGCAGGCGATGCCCGAGAGTCCTTCATATGCTGATGGATATAGGCTTCGGTCCGCCGCCGCGCCCTTGCCGGAAGCGGCGGGGGCGCCTCGTTTCCGGCCGTATCGTCGCGCCTCTCCATGCCTTTCTTGACACCTTGCGGGTTGCGGGATTACATGCTGGTGCGCCGCCCGGGCCATAGAATGAAAGTCATGGGTCCGGTTTCGGCGCGCCGGTCGATCGCCGGGCTCTCGATGGTGTTGTTTTCCCCCTGCCGTTGTGGGCGTACACTCGCCGTGGATCAGCCGGAGAGTTGGGGAAACGCGCGCTCGCATTGGGATGGCGGCGTAGGGGAAGGGGTGAACGCATGGACGACGTGTTGCGCGAATACCTGCCGATTCTGGTGTTCATCGGCGTTGCCGTCGGCATGGCGGCGATGATGGTGATCTCTTCTCTGGTGGTGGCGCGGCAGAACCCCGACACCGAGAAGGTCTCCGCCTACGAGTGCGGCTTCGATGCCTTCGACGACGCCCGCGCCCGTTTCGAGGTGCGGTTCTATCTGGTCGCCATTCTGTTCATCATCTTCGACCTTGAGGCCGCCTTTCTGTTCCCCTGGTCGGTGGTGCTCAATCGGGTCGGTCTGTTCGGCCTGGCGTCGATGCTGATTTTCCTGGGCGTGCTGACGATCGGCTTCATCTACGAGTGGCGCAAGGGGGCCTTGGAATGGGAGTAAGGGCATGAGCGGCGGCAACGAAGCGCGCGACCTTGCCGGGCCGTCGATCCCCGAGGGCCTGACCCAGGACGAGATGCTGGGTCTGGTGGGCGGCGAGGTCGCCGAGCGGGGATTCGTTCTGGCCAAGCTGGACGATCTTATGAACTGGGCGCGCACCGGGTCGATGTGGCCGATGACCTTCGGCCTGGCCTGCTGCGCCATCGAGATGATCCACACCGGCTGTTCGCGTTACGACCTCAACCGTTTCGGCGTGGTCTTCCGCCCCAGTCCGCGCCAGGCCGACGTGATGATCGTCGCCGGCACCCTGACCAACAAGATGGCGCCCGCCCTGCGCCGCGTCTACGACCAGATGGCGGAACCGCGCTGGGTGATCTCGATGGGGTCCTGCGCCAACGGCGGCGGCTATTACCACCATTCCTATTCGGTGGTGCGCGGTTGCGACCGCATCGTGCCGGTGGACATCTACGTTCCGGGGTGCCCGCCCACCGCCGAGGCGCTGCTGTACGGGATTCTGCAATTGCAGAGGAAAATCCGCCGCAGCCGCACCCTTTCGCGCTGATCCCCGTCTTTTCGGAAACCGGAAAACCATGACCGATCCATTCGCCGACGACCGACGCAACGCCCACCAGGAGGTGGCGGACCACATCGACGCGCTTCTGGGCGAACACCTGGAGCGCGTCGGCCTGGAGGGCGACGAACTGGTGATCCATGTCAAACCGGCGGGGATCGCGTCGCTTCTGACGTTTCTGCGCGACGACGGCGCCTGCTTGTTCAAGCTGTTGACGGACATTTGCGGGGTGGACTGGCCGGGGCGCTCGCCGCGCTTCGAGGTGGTCTATAACCTTCTGTCCCTGCGCCACAATCTGCGGGCGCGGGTGAAGCTGGCGGTGGACGAGGACGAAGTCGTTCCCTCGGTGATCAGCGTCTTTTCCACCGCCGGGTGGTTCGAGCGCGAGACCTACGACATGTATGGGGTGCGCTTCGACGGCCATCCGGATTTGCGCCGCATCCTGACCGATTATGGTTTCGACGGGCATCCGCTGCGCAAGGATTTCCCGCTCTCCGGCTTCGTCGAGGTGCGCTACGACGACGAACAGAAGCGCGTCGTTCAGGAACCGGTCCGGCTGACCCAGGAATACCGGTCTTTCGACAATTTGAGTCCGTGGCTGGGTCCGGACCTGCCGAAGATGCTGCCGGGCGACGAGAAAGCCCCGGGCGAGAAGGGGTAAGGGGTGGAGATGGCCGACACACGTACCGAGAACTTCACCATCAACTTCGGTCCGCAGCATCCGGCGGCGCACGGCGTCCTGCGTCTGATCCTGGAGATGTCGGGCGAAGTCGTCGAACGCGCCGACCCGCACATCGGCCTCTTGCACCGCAGCACCGAAAAGCTGATCGAGCACAAGACCTATCTTCAGGCGCTGCCGTATTTCGACCGTCTGGACTACACCGCGCCGATGAGCGAGGAGCACGCCTTCGCCCTGGCGGTGGAAAAGCTTCTGGGGATCGAGGCGCCGCCGCGCGCCCAGTACATCCGCGCGATGTTCGCCGAGATCACCCGGGTTCTCAATCACATCCTCAACCTCACCTCGTATGCCCTCGACGTCGGCGCGATGACGCCGATCCTCTGGGGGTTCGAGGTGCGCGAAAAGGGGGTGGAGATTTACGAGGGAGTCTCTGGCGCGCGGATGCACGCCGCCTATTTCCGCCCCGGCGGCGTGGCGCTGGACCTGCCGCACGGCATGACCGAACGGATCGCCGGCTGGTGCGACGAGGTTTCCGCCTTCGTCGTCGATATGGAGCGTCTGATCACCGGCAACCGCATCTTCCGCCAGCGCACCGTCGATGTCGGCAAGATTTCCGCCGAGGACGCGATCGACTGGGGGTTCACCGGTCCTTGCCTGCGCGGCTCCGGGGTGCCGTGGGACTTGCGCAAGGCGCAGCCCTACGACTGCTACGCGGAACTCGACTTCGACGTGCCGGTGGGAAAGAACGGCGATTGTTTCGACCGCTATCTGGTCCGGGTCGAGGAGATGCGCCAGTCGGTGCGGTTGATCCGTCAGTGCCTGCAAAAGCTGCCGGGGGGGCCGGTAAAGGTGGACGACCGCAAGATTTCGCCGCCGCCGCGCACCGAGATGAAGCAGTCGATGGAAGCCCTGATCCATCACTTCAAGCTGTTCTCCGAGGGCTTCCATGTTCCGGCGGGCGAAACCTATACCGCGGTCGAGGCGCCGAAGGGCGAATTCGCGGTCTTCCTGATCGCCGACGGCTCCAATCGGCCGTACCGCTGCCACATCCGTTCCCCGGGGTTCGCCCACTTGCAGGCGATGAACACGCTCGCCGCCGGCCACATGCTGGCCGACGTCACGGCGATCATCGGGTCCCTGGATATCGTGTTCGGTGAGATAGATCGATGAGTGAAACTTTCTGCGCAGACCGGGGTCAACCCACGACCTTCGCCTTTTCCCCGGACAATGCGAAGGCGGCGGCGACCATCGCCAAGTATCCGGCGGGACGGCAACGTTCGGCGGTGATGCCGCTTCTCGATCTGGCGCAACGCCAGGAGGGCTGGCTGTCGCGTGCCGCGATGGATCACATCGCGGCGATTCTGGGGATGCCGCCGATCAAGGTGTACGAGGTGGCGACCTTCTATACCATGTACAACCTGAAGCCGGTGGGCCGTCTGCACGTGCAGATCTGCACCAACATCTCGTGCTGGCTGCGCGGTGCGCCCGAGGTGGTGCGCGCGGCGCGGGAGGTTCTGGGCGTCGAATTCGGCCAGAGCACCCCGGACGGCGCGGCCACCCTGTCCGAGGTCGAGTGCCTGGGGGCATGCGCCAACGCGCCGGTGATGCAGGTGAACGACGACCTGTACGAAGATCTGACCTACGACACCGCCAAGGCGGTGCTTCAGGCGCTGCTGAAGGGCGAAAAACCCGCCATCGGTTCGCAGACCGGGCGGCGCGGCGCGTGTCCGTGCAAGGGCGCGACGACGTTGAAGGACAAGGCGGGCGACCACGCCGCCAAGGAGCCGGCGAAGGCCGCCAAGCCCATGGCCGCCGCCAAGCCGGAGAGGGAGATCGCCTGATGCTGCGCGACGAGGACCGCATCTACACCAACCTGTACGGTTTCGAGCCGTGGACGCTGAAGGCGGCGCGGGCGCGCGGCGACTGGGACGGAACCCGGGCGATCCTGGACAAGGGACGCGACGGGATCATCGAGGAAATGAAGGCGGCGGGCCTGCGCGGTCGCGGCGGCGCGGGATTCTCGGTGGGGCTGAAGTGGTCGTTCATGCCGAAGGGCGAGGGGCCGCTGCCGCGTTATCTGGTGATCAACGCCGACGAGGGCGAGCCCGGAACCTGCAAGGATCGCGACATCTTGCGTTTCGAGCCGCACAAACTGGTGGAAGGCTGCCTGATCGGCGGTTTCGCCATCGGCGCGCATGCCGCCTACATCTATGTGCGTGGCGAATACTACAACGAAGCCAGGGTGTTGCAGGCGGCGATCGACGAGGCCTACGAAGCCGGTCTGCTGGGGCCGGACGCCTGCGGATCGGGCTGGGCGATGGATGTTTACATCCATCGCGGCATGGAGGCCTACATCTGCGGCGAGGAAAGCGCCCTGATCCAAAGCCTGGAGGGGAAGAAAGGTCAGCCGCGCGCCAAACCGCCGTTCCCGGCGGGGGTGGGGGTGTGGGGCTGTCCTACCACGGTGAACAACGTCGAAACCATCGCCGACGTTCCCACCGTCCTGCGCCGCGGTGCCGCCTGGTTCTCCTCCCTGGGGCCGGAAAACAACAACGGCACCAAGATTTTCTGCATCTCCGGCCATGTCGAGACGCCCTGCACCGTCGAGGAGGAAATGGGCATCCCGCTGAAGGAGCTGATCCAGAAGCACGCGGGCGGGGTGCGCGGCGGCTGGGACAATCTGCTGGCGGTGATCCTCGGCGGTTCCTCGACGCCGATGATCCCGAAGGACGTCTGCGACGATGTGGGCATGGATTTCGATTCCCTGCGCAACGCGCGCTCCGGCCTGGGCACCGGGGCGGTGATCGTGATGGACAAATCCACCGATCTGGTCGCGGCGGTGACCCGTCTGGCGCGCTTTTACATGCATGAAAGCTGCGGCCAGTGCACGCCGTGCCGCGAAGGCACCGGCTGGCTGTGGCGCGCCATGGTGCGGATGGAAACCGGCGAGGCCTCGGTGGAGGACATCGACCACCTGCTGGAAGTCACCCGCCAGATCGAGGGGCACTCCATCTGCGCCCAGGGCGACGCGGCGGCGTGGCCGATCCAGGGGCTGTTCCGTCATTTCCGTCCGGAAGTGGAAAAACGCATCGCGGCCCGCCGGGCGGACGCGAAAATTCGCGTCGCGTAGGGAGACAAGGGGTCATGCCGAAACTCACCATCGACGGAATGGATGTCGAAGTCCCGGCGGGCACGTCGGTTCTTCAGGCGGCGGAGCAGCTGGGGATCGAGATTCCGCGCCTCTGCTATCACGAACGCCTTCCGGTCGCCGCCAACTGCCGCATGTGCCTGGTGGAAATCGAGAAAATGCCGAAGCCGGTGGCCTCGTGCGCGATGCCGGCGGGCGACGGGATGGTGGTCAAGACCAACTCCCCGGCGGCGCTTCAGGCGCGCCGGAACATCATGGAACTGCTTCTGATCAACCATCCGCTGGACTGCCCGGTCTGCGATCAGGGCGGCGAGTGCGATGTGCAGGATCTGGCGGTCGCCTATGGCAAGGATCGCGGCCGCTATGCCGAGGGCAAGCGCACGGTGACCAAGAAATACCTAGGGCCGCTGATCCGGACGACGATGTCCCGCTGCATCCACTGCACCCGCTGCGTCCGCTTCCTCACCGAGGTCGCCGGGGTGCCGGAACTGGGGATGATGCATCGCGGCGAACACGCCGAGATCACCACCTATGTCGGTAAGGCGCTGACCTCGGAGCTTTCCGGCAATATCGTCGATCTGTGTCCGGTCGGCGCATTGACCTCCGCCCCCTATGCTTTCACCGCCCGTTCCTGGGAACTGCGAAAGACCGAATCCATCGACGTCCTGGACGCGGTGGGCGCGGCGATCCGCATCGACGCGCGGGGCAATCAGGTGATGCGGGTGCTGCCGCGCCTGAATGAGGACGTCAACGAGGAATGGCTGGGCGACAAAAGCCGCCATGCCATCGACGGGCTGACGAAGCGCCGCCTGGACACCCCCTACGTGCGCCGCAACGGCCGTCTTCGGGCGGTCGGCTGGAGCGAGGCCCTCGCCGCGATCCAGGAAAAGCTGGGGGCCTTGCCGGGCAGCCGGATCGCCGCGATCGCGGGCGATCTGGCCGATGCCGAATCGATGTTCGCCTTGAAAATGCTGATGCAGGCCCTCGGCTCGCCGCATCTCGACTGCCGCCAGGACGGCGCGGCGCTGGATCCGCGTTTTTCCGCTTCCTACCGCTTCAACACCACGATCGCCGGGATCGAACGGGCGGACGCCCTGCTGATCGTCGGCTCCAATCCGCGCGTCGAGGCGCCGGTGCTCAACGCCCGCATCCGCAAGCGGTTCGTCAAGGGCGGCTTCCAGGTCGCCCATATCGGCGTCGCCGCCGACCTGACCTATCCGGCGCAGCACCTGGGCGACGGCGTGGAGACCTTCCAGGCGGTGGTGGACGGCGCGCATCCGTTCTTCGAGGTGCTGAAATCCGTCGAACGCCCGATGATCGTTCTCGGCATGGGGGCGCTCGCCCGCGCCGACGGCGCGCGCATCCTGGGCGCGGCGCGCCACCTGGCGGAAAAGGCCGGACTGGTCAAGGACGGCTGGAACGGCTTCAACGTGCTGCACACCGCGGCGGCGCGGGTCGCCGGACTGGATATGGGATTCGTTCCCGGGGCGGGCGGCCTGAACGCGCGCGGCATCCTGGCGGCGGCGCGCCAGGGCGACATCGGCGCGGTGTGGTTTCTGGGCGCCGACCAGATCGAAACCAACTCCCTGGACCGCTGCTTCGTCGTCTATCAGGGGCACCACGGCGACGTCGGCGCGCAGGCGGCCGACGTGGTCCTGCCGGGCGCCGCCTATACCGAAAAGTCCGGCACCTACCTCAACACCGAGGGCCGGGCGCAGCGCGCCAACCGCGCCGTCTTTCCGCCCGGCGAGGCGCGCGAGGACTGGAAGATCGTCCGCGCGGTTTCCGAATCCCTGGGCAAGACCCTGCCGTTCGACAGCCTGGACGCGCTGCGCGACCGGATCGCCGGAGACTGCCCAAGTCTGGCCGCGATCGGCCGGGTGACGCCGGGAGTCTGGGGCGACTTCGGCGAGAACGGCGCTCTCGACGCCGGGCTGGGGCCGCTCGCCTCGGCGGTCCGCGACTACTACATGACCGATCCGATCAGCCGCGCTTCGCCGACGATGGCGCGGTGCACCCTGGAAATCGGCGGCGACGCCAAGGCGAGGACGGGCACCGATGGCTGAGTTCTGGAACGATTTCCTTTGGCCGCTGATCCTGATTCTGGTCAAGATCATGGCCTTCGTGCTGCCGCTGCTGATGGCGGTCGCCTACCTCACCTATGCCGAGCGCAAGGTGATCGCGGCGATGCATCTGCGCAAAGGCCCCAACGTCGTCGGGCCGTTCGGCCTGTTGCAGCCGATGGCCGACGGTCTGAAGCTGTTTCTTAAGGAAACCGTCATTCCGACCGGGGCGAATCCTCTGGTCTTCCTGCTTGCGCCGGTGGTCACCTTCGTTCTGGCGCTGGTCGGCTGGGCGGTGATTCCGGTCTCCGACGGCTGGGTGATCGCCGACATCAACGTCGGCGTCCTGTATCTGTTCGCGGTGTCGTCGCTGGGCGTCTACGGCATCATCATGGCGGGCTGGGCGTCGAATTCGAAGTATTCCTTCCTCGGCGCGATGCGCTCGGCGGCGCAGATGGTCTCCTACGAGGTCTCGATCGGCTTCGTCATCATCACCGTGCTGATGAGCGCCGGATCGCTCAACCTGTCCGAGATCGTGCGCGCGCAAAGCGGCCTGTGGTACGTCATTCCGCACTTCCCGATGTTCGTGCTGTTCCTGATCTCCGCCCTGGCGGAAACCAACCGCACGCCGTTCGACCTGCCCGAGGCGGAATCCGAACTGGTCGGCGGCTTCAACACCGAATATTCGGCGATGACCTTCGCCATGTTCTTCCTCGGCGAATACGCCAACATGATCCTGATGAGCAGCCTTGCCACCGTCCTGTTCCTCGGGGGATGGCTGCCGCCGGTCGCGGTGGCGCCCTTCACCTGGGTTCCCGGCGTGGTGTGGTTCGCCTTCAAGGTCTCGGCGGTTCTGTTCTTCTATCTGTGGGCGCGCGCCACCCTGCCCAGGTATCGCTACGATCAGCTGATGCGCCTGGGGTGGAAGGTGTTCCTGCCGTTGTCGCTGGGCTGGGTGGTGGTGACCACGGTCGCCCTGCACCTGTTCGGCTGGTTGCCGAAGTGAGCGGGGGAGCCAAACCCATGTCGACGATTTCTCGCAGCCTGCGCGGCTTCCTGCTTCTGGAACTGGTTTCCGGCTTCGCGCTGACCCTGAAGTACATGTTCAAGCCGAAGGTGACGATCAACTACCCCTTCGAAAAGGGGCCGTTGTCCACCCGGTTCCGCGGTGAGCATGCGCTGCGGCGCTATCCCGACGGCGAGGAACGCTGCATCGCCTGCAAGCTGTGCGAGGCGATCTGTCCCGCCCAGGCGATCACCATCGAATCCGAACCGCGCGCCGACGGTAGCCGCCGCACCACCCGCTACGACCTCGACATGAACAAGTGCATCTATTGCGGCTTCTGCCAGGAGGCCTGCCCGGTGGATGCGATCGTCGAGGGGCCGAATTTCGAATACGCGACGGAATGCCGCGCCGAGCTGATCTACAACAAGCAGAAACTTCTCGATAATGGCGATCGTTGGGAAACCGAAATCGCCATGCGGCAGGAAGCCGAGGCGCCGTACCGCTAAGAACGAATATGAAAAACGTCTGGCAGCGCACTGTTTTATATGTTGTCCACTGGGGGATGAATAGCGCCATGATCGACCGGAATGCATCTTCGGGAGCGATCCGTCTCCGCCCGATGGGGGAGGTCCGGACATGACCGCCTTGGTGTTCTATCTGTTCGCGGTGCTGTCCGTCGCCTCCGGCGCGATGGTGGTGACCGCCAGGAACCCGGTCCATTCGGTGCTGTTCCTGATTCTGACCTTCTTCAACGTCGCCGGGTTGTTCATTCTTCTGGGCGCGGAGTTTCTGGCGATGATCATGGTCATCGTCTACGTCGGCGCGGTGGCGGTGCTGTTCTTGTTCGTGGTGATGATGCTGGACATCCACGCGGCGACCCTGCGCGAGGGCTTTTCGAAGATCCTGCCGGTAGGATCCGCCGTCGCCCTGGTGCTTCTGGCCGAGCTTGCCCTGGTCTTCGCCGGTTGGGTGGTCGCCCCGGAGATCGATTCGGTCCGCGCCGCGCCGACCCCGGCGTTGGAGGAGCTGTCGAACACCGAGGCGATCGGAATGGTCCTCTACACCGACTACGTCTACCTGTTCCAGTTGGCGGGGATCGTCCTGCTGGTGGGGATGATCGGTTCGATCATGCTGACTCTGCGGGGACGCGCCGGGGTGAAGCGGCAGGATCCCCTGGAGCAGGCGAATCGTCCGCTCGAGGACTGCATCGAGGTCAAGAAAGTCTCGATCGGGAAGGGGGTCTGAACGCCATGACCATCGGATTGACCCATTATCTGGCCGTCGCCGCGATCCTGTTCACCCTGGGGGTCTTCGGGATTTTTCTCAACCGCAAGAACGTCATCGTCATCCTGATGTCGATCGAGCTGATGCTGCTGGCGGTGAACATCAACTTCGTCGCCTTTTCGGCCTTCCTACACGATCTGGTGGGGCAGATCTTCGTCATGTTCGTGCTGACCGTGGCGGCGGCCGAGGCCGCCATCGGCCTGGCCATCCTGGTCGTCTTCTTCCGCAATCGCGGTTCGATCGCGGTCGAAGACATCAACGCGATGAAAGGCTAGGGGTAGGTCATGGCCGTTCTGATCGTCTTTCTTCCGCTTCTCGGCGCTCTCCTCGCCGGACTGTTCGGGCGTTTCCTCGGGCGCCTGGGCTCGCAGCTGGTGACCAGCGGCCTGCTCGTCGCCTCGGCGGCGATGAGCGCGGTGCTGCTCTATCGCGTCGGCTTCGGTTCCTGGCCGTTCACCCTGACCCTGTTCGACTGGGTTCAGGTCGGTACCTTCAACGTCTGCTGGGCGTTGAAAATCGATACCTTGAGCGCGGTGATGCTGTTCACCGTCACCGCGATCTCCGCCGTGGTGCACATCTATTCCATCGGCTACATGCACCACGATCCGTGCGTGCCGCGCTTCATGGCGTATCTGTCGCTGTTCACCTTCTTCATGCTGATGCTGGTGACCGCCGACAATCTGGTGCAGATGTTCTTCGGCTGGGAAGGGGTGGGCCTGTCGTCGTACCTTCTGATCGGCTTCTGGAGCGATCGCCCTTCGGCCAACGCCGCGTCGATCAAGGCCTTCGTCGTCAACCGGGTGGGCGATTTCGGCTTCATGCTGGGGATCGCCGGGATCTTCCTGGCCTTCGATTCGGCGCATCTGGACACCATCTTCGCCGCCGCGCCGGGGATGGCGGATCAAAGCATCGGGTTGTTCGGCCTGGAACTGCCGCTTCTGACCACCCTTTGTCTGCTGCTGTTCGTCGGCGCGATGGGCAAGTCGGCGCAGATCGGCCTGCACACCTGGCTGCCCGACGCGATGGAGGGGCCGACCCCGGTCTCCGCCCTGATCCATGCCGCGACCATGGTCACCGCCGGGGTGTTCATGGTGGCGCGGATGTCGCCCCTGTTCGAATACACCCAGACCGCGCTTGCCGTCGTCGCCTTCGTCGGCGCGACCACCGCGCTGTTCGCCGCGACCATCGGCTGCGTGCAGAACGACATCAAACGGGTGATCGCGTACTCCACCTGTTCGCAGTTGGGCTACATGTTCTTCGCCCTGGGGGTGGGGGCGTATCAGGCGGCGATCTTCCACCTGATGACCCACGCTTTTTTCAAGGCGATGCTGTTCCTGGGCGCGGGATCGGTGATCCACGCGATGTCCGACGAACAGGACATGCGCCGCATGGGCGGAATCTGGCGGAGCGTCAAGGTCACCTACGCGGTGATGTGGATCGGCTCGCTGTCCCTGGCCGGATTGCCGGTGTTCTCCGGGTACTATTCCAAGGATCTGATTCTGGAAGCCGCCTGGGGCGCGCACTCCGTCGTCGGCCAGTACGCCTTCTGGATGGGGGCGGCGGCGCTGACCGCCTTCTATTCCTGGCGGCTGATCTTCATGACCTTCCACGGCGCGCCGCGCGCCGACGAAAAGACCATGGCGCACGTTCACGAATCCCCCCTGGTGATGCTGGTGCCGCTGCTGCTGCTGGCGGTGGGGGCGATCTTCGCCGGGATGGCGGGCTACGGCGCCTTCGTCGGCGACGGACGGGCGGCGTTCTGGAAGCAGGCGATCGCGGTGGTCGGCGACGATCCGATCGCGGCGGCGCATCACGTCGGCGGTCTGATCAAGGCGCTGCCGGTGGCGATCGCCCTGGCCGGGATTGCCGTCGCCTATCTTCTGTACGTGGCCCGGCCGGAGCTTCCGGGGCGGATCGCTCAGGCGATGCCCGGCCTCTACACGCTGCTGCTCAACAAGTGGTACTTCGACGAGGCCTACGATCGTCTGTTCGTCCGCCCCGCGTTCGCGGTCGGAAGAGTCCTGTGGAAGCGGGGCGACGTCGGCATCGTCGATCGTCTGGGACCGGATGGCGTGTCGTGGCTGACGCATCTGGCGGCGCGGCGCGTCGCGCGCCTGCAAAGCGGCTATGTCTATCACTATGCGTTCGCCATGATCATCGGCCTTGCGGTGTTTGTGACGATGTACGTCGTGGGAATGGAAGGGTGATGCGATGAGCGATTGGCCTTTGTTGAGCATCATCACCTTCCTGCCGCTGGTGGGGGTGGCCTTCATCCTGATGATCCGGGGCGAGGCGTGGGTGGTGGCGCGCAACGCCCGCAACGTCGCGTTGCTGACCGCCTGCGCCACCTTCGTGATGTCGCTGTTCCTGTGGTTCGGCTTCGCCGACGGCACGGCGGAGTTCCAGTTCGTCGAAAGGAACGAGTGGCTGCCGGGAACCGGTATTTCCTATCACATGGGGGTGGACGGGATTTCCGTGCTGTTCGTGCTGCTGTCCACCTTCCTGACCCCGATCTGCATTCTGGCGGGGTGGGATTCGATCCGCGTCCGGGTCAAGGAATACATGATCGCCTTCCTGATTCTGGAAACGATGATGGTCGGCATGTTCTGCGCCCTCGACTTCACCCTGTTCTACATTTTCTTCGAGGGCGTTCTGGTGCCGATGTTCATCCTGATCGGCGTCTGGGGCGGGGCGCGGCGGATCTATGCGGCGTTCAAGTTCTTCCTGTACACCCTGGCGGGTTCGGTGCTGATGCTGGTCGCCCTGCTGGTGATGTTCATGAACGCCGGGACCACCGACATCCCCGAACTTCTGGCCTATTCCTTCGCGCCGTCCCTGCAAGGCTGGCTGTTCCTGGCGATGTTCGCCTCGTTCGCGGTGAAGGTGCCGATGTGGCCGGTCCACACCTGGCTGCCCGACGCCCACGTCGAGGCGCCGACCGCCGGATCGGTGATCCTGGCGGGGGTGCTGTTGAAGATGGGCGCCTATGGCTTCGTCCGTTTCTCGGTGCCGATGCTGCCCCAGGCCACCGCCGACTTCACGCCGGCGATCTATGCCCTGTCGGTGATCGCGGTGATCTATACCTCCCTGGTCGCCCTGGTGCAGGAGGACATGAAGAAGCTGATCGCCTATTCCTCGGTGGCGCACATGGGCTTCGTCACCATCGGCATTTTCACCATGACCACCCAGGGGGTGACCGGCGCCCTGTTCCAGATGCTGTCCCACGGCGTGGTGGCGGGAGCCCTGTTCCTGTGCGTCGGCGTCATCTACGACCGGCTGCACACCCGCGAGATCGCCCGCTACGGCGGCTTGCTGCACCGCATGCCGAAGTACGCGGCGGTGTTCATGCTGTTCATGATGGCCTCGGTCGGCCTGCCGGGAACCAGCGGCTTCGTCGGCGAACTTCTGGTGATTCTGGGGACGTTCCGGGTCAGCCCCCTGGTTGCCGCGCTGATGTCCACCGGGCTGGTCCTGGGGGCGAGCTACATGCTGTTCCTGTACCGGCGCGTGATTTTCGGCAAGCTGGAGAAGGAAGACCTGAAGGAGATGGAAGACCTGTCCGGACGCGAAATCCTGATGTTCGCGCCGCTGATCGCGGTGGTCCTGTGGATGGGGCTGTATCCGATGCCGTTCCTGGAGATGATGGCGGCTTCCGTCGACAATCTGATCGCCAATTTCGAGACCGCCCGCGCCGCCGCCGAGGCGTCGCTTCCCGTGTCCGTGGCCTTGAATTGAGGGCTTGGAGAAGATGATGACCGAACTTCCGAACCTGATCCCGGCCCTGCACGAAATCTACTTGGCCCTGGCGGCGATGGCGTTGCTGTTGCTGGGGGTGTTCCGCGCCGCCGATGCGACGCGTCTGGTCGGCAACCTGTCCCTTCTGGCGCTCGCCGTCGCCGCGGTTCTGGTGGTGGCCTTCGGCGATGCGCGGCAGGTCACCTTCAACGGCCTGTACGTCACCGACGCCTTCGCGGTGTACGCCAAGCTGATGGTCTTGGGGGCTTCGGCGGCGACCCTGTTCCTGGCGTTGAAGTGGATGGAGCAGGAAAACGCCGCTCGTTTCGAGTATCCGGTCCTGGTGCTGTTCGCGGCCCTGGGCATGTGCGTGATGATCAGCGCCAACGATTTCCTGTCTCTGTACATGGGGCTGGAAACCCAAAGCCTGGCGCTGTATCTGATCGCCGCCTATCAGCGCGATACCGTCCGTTCCAGCGAGGCGGGGCTGAAGTACTTCGTGCTGGGGGCGCTGGCGTCGGGTCTGTTCCTTTACGGCGCATCGCTGGTCTACGGCTTCACCGGCGCCACCAACTTCGAGGCTCTGGCGCAGGGCTTCGATCTCGGTCGGCCGGTTCCGGCGGGGGTGGTCGTCGGTCTGGTGTTCATCGTCTGCGCCTTGGCCTTCAAGGTGTCCGCCGCTCCGTTCCACATGTGGACGCCCGACGTCTACGAAGGCGCGCCGACCCCGGTCACCGCGTTCTTCTCGGTGGCGCCGAAGGCGGCGGCGGTGGCCCTGTTCCTGCGGGTGATGGTGTCGCCCTTCGGCGACCTTCTGCCGCAGTGGCAGCAGGTGATCGTCGCGCTGTCGCTGGCGTCGATGCTGGTTGGCGGCTTCGCCGCGATCGCCCAGACCAACGTTAAGCGTCTGATGGCCTACAGTTCGATCGGCCACGTCGGTTATGCCCTGGTCGGTCTGGCGGTGGGCAACAGCGAAGGAGTCGGTGCGGTTCTGGTCTACATTGGCATCTATCTGTCGATGAATGTCGGCACCTTCGCGGTGATTCTGTCGATGCGCGCCAACGGGCGCTCGGTGGAGGGGATCAACGACCTCTCCGGTCTGTCGAAGACCCGCCCGGTGATGGCGGCGGCGTTGGCGGTGATGATGTTCTCGATGGCGGGGATTCCGCCGTTCGCCGGGTTCTTCGGCAAGTTCTTCATTTTCAAGGCGGCGGTCGACGCGGGACTGATTCCCCTCGCGGTGGTCGGGGTGCTGACCAGCGTGGTGGCGGCGTTCTATTACCTGCGGATCGTCAAGATCGTCTATTTCGACGACGCCGCCGATCAGTTCGAGCCGATCGCGCCGCAGGCGCGTCTGGTTCTGGGGGTGAGCAGCGTCTTCGTCGCGATTTTCTTCGTCTTCCCGCTGCCGCAGATGGTTTCCGGCGCGTCGCGGGCGGCGCAATCGTTGTTCGGGGGCTGACGGATGGACGCGGCGGCCGCGCCGGTGCGGATGCCCCCCGGTTGGACCTTGATTCATCTGGACGAGACCGGCAGCACCAACGCCGAGGCGAAGGCGCTGGCGTTGTCCGGAGCGGCGGAGGGCACGGTGGTCTGGGCCGACGCGCAGACCGGCGGGCGGGGGCGTTCCGACCGGGTCTGGGAAAGCGGCGTGGGCAACCTGTTGTTTTCCCTGGTGGTGCGTCCGACCTGCGGTCTGGCGGACTCCGGACAGATCAGCTTCATCAGCGCGGTGGCCCTGGCCGAGGCGTTGCAGGATCTGGCTCCCGGTCTGTCGATTCAGTGCAAATGGCCGAACGATCTGTTGGGGGCGCACGGCAAGCTGTGCGGCATCCTGCTGGAGGCCTGCGACGTCCGGGGTGGGCGCGCCGGGGCGGTGATCGTCGGCATCGGCGTCAATATCGCGTGGCAGCCGGGGGAAGGCGCGCTCTATCCCGCCTCGTCCCTGGCGGAAGAGGGGGCGGAGCTGTCGCGCGAGGCGGTTCTTTCGGCCTTTCTGGCGCGCTTTTCCGGCTGGCTGGAGACGTGGCGGCGGGGCGGTTTTCCGCCGGTGCGGCAGGCCTGGCTGGACCGCGCGCGCGGCCTGAAGCAGGCGATTACGGTGCGTCTGCCCGGGGAAACCGTGCATGGCGTCTTTGAAAGCCTGGACGAGGACGGGGCTCTGGTGCTATCCGGGCTGCCGGAAGGGATGCGGCTGATCCGCGCCGGGGATGTCTTCTTCGGCTGAGGGATGCCGCGCCCCACGGGAAAACGGGCGGGAGCCACGGCGATGATCCTGACGATCGATTCCGGCAACACCAACATCGTCTTCGCGGTGTTCGACGGCGGCAAGCTCAAGGCCAGTTGGCGCGCCGCCAACGACACCCGCAAGACCGCCGACGAATTCGGCATCTGGCTGTCGCAGTTGATGGCGCTGGACGGACTGAAGCGCGAGGACATCGACGGAGCGATCATCGCTTCGGTGGTTCCGGCGATCATCTATTCCCTGAAAAGCCTGTGCCTGCGCTATTTCAAGGTGGAGGCGATGGTGCTGGGCGATCCCGGCGTCGATCCCGGCCTCAAGGTGCTGCTGGACAACCCGGAAGAGGCGGGCGCCGACCGCATCGCCAACGCGGTGGCGGCCTTTCAGACCTATGGCGGGCCGTTGATCGTCCTCGACTTCGGCACCGCCACCACCTTCGACGTGGTCACCGGGGAGGGGGATTTCGCCGGAGGATGCATCGCGCCCGGCATCAATCTGTCGCTGGAGGCGTTGCACATGGCGGCGGCGAAGCTGCCGCGCGTCGCCATCGAACCGCCGCCGAAGGTGATCGCCACCACCACTTCCACCGCGATCAAGTCGGGGGTCTTCTGGGGCTACGTCGGCCTGATCGAGGGCATCGTCCAACGCATCCAGCAGGAGTACGGCGCGAAGATGATGGTCGTCGCCACCGGCGGTCTGGCGCCGCTGTTCCGCCGCCATACCTCGGTCATCCAGCATCTCGATCCGGATTTGACCCTGCGCGGGCTCGAGGACATCTATCGCCGCAACGCCGGTCGCCCGGCATGACCTGGGCAACCCACGATCCCGACGAAGGGCTGGTCTTCGTGCCGCTGGGCGGCGTCGGCGAGATCGGCATGAATCTGTACGCCTACGGCTGCGACGGCCAATGGCTGGTGGTGGATTGCGGCATCCTGTTCCACGACGACGGCGCGCCCGGCGTCGAGTTCCTGATGGCCGATCCGGCCTTCCTGGCCGAGCGGCGGGATGCGATTTGCGGGCTGATCCTGACCCACGCGCACGAAGATCACATCGGCGCGGTGCCGTTCCTCTGGACGTATCTCGACTGTCCGATCTACGCGACGCCGTTCACCATGGCGATGCCGGAAGGCAAGCTGAAGGAAACCGGCATCGACCCGCCGCGCACCATCGTGCCGATGGGGGGGAAGGTTTCCTGCGGGCCGTTCGACGTGCGCTTCGTCGCCCTGACCCATTCCATCCCCGAACCCTCGGCGCTGGCGATCTCCACCCCCTACGGCACCCTGGTGCACAGCGGCGACTGGAAGCTCGACCCCGATCCCCTGCTGGGGGAGCCGGCGCGGGAAGGCGTCTTGCGCGAAATCGGCGACGCCGGGGTGCTGGCGGTGATCGGCGATTCCACCAACGCTCAGGTGCCGGGGCATTCCGGGTCGGAGGCCGAGGTGTGCAAGGCCCTGGTGCGCGAAATTTCGTCCAGAACCGGGCGCATCGCGGTGGGCTGCTTCGCCAGCAACGCGGCGCGGGTGGAAAGCGTCGCCCGCGCGGCGCGCGAGGCGGGACGGGAGGTCTGCCTGCTCGGGCGCTCGCTGCACCGCATCGTCGAGGCCTGCGAGACGGCGGGCCGCCCCCTCGACCTCGGGCCGCTGGTCTCGGAAACCGACGCCGGGTATCTGCCCAACGACCGCGTCCTGTTCATCGCCACCGGCTCCCAGGGGGAGCCGCGCGCCGCCCTGGCGCGGATATCCGCCAACACCCATCCCAACGTCACGCTGGGGGAAGGGGACGCGGTGATCTTTTCCTCCCGGGTGATTCCCGGCAACGAACGCGCCGTTCTCGACGTGCAGAATCGCCTGAGCGCCCTTGGAGTCGAGATTCTGACCGCGCGGGAAGCCCCGGATATCCACGTTTCCGGCCATCCGGCGCGCGACGAGCTGGAGACTCTCTACGCCCTTCTGCGGCCGCGCGCGCTGGTAACCGTTCATTGCGAGAATCTCCACCTGGAGGCCCACGCGAAACTGGCTCAAAGCTTGGGGATTCAGAAGGTTATCGTTCCCCTCGACGGGGTTGTGGTGCGTCTTGCGCCGGGAGTCCCGGAAAAGATTGGAACCGTTCCAAGCGGGCGTCTGGCACTCGACGGGATCAGGATTCTTGATCGGGATTCGGAAATACTTCGCAACCGGCGGCGCATCATGTATAACGGCTGCGTCGTCGTGACCCTGGTGGTCAATGGCAAGGGGGAAATGCCTCGGCCGCCATGTCTAACGGCGCCGGGACTTCTCGACGTGGAAGAAGAAGGATCCATCGCGGAATGGGCGATTGACGCCGCGGTCGACGCGGTGGCCCGATTGCCCGTCAAGAATCGTCGTCAAGACGAGACCCTTCAGGAGGCCGTCCGTCGTGCGGTCAGGCGCGTGATGCACGTGCGTACCGGGAAAAAGCCCGTGACCCATGTGCAAATCGTGAGGATATAACTCGATTTCTCAGGAGAGTGAGAGATGATCGGACGTTTCAATCATGTGGCTATCGTCGTTCCGGATTTGGCTGCCGGCACCGCGCTCTATCGCGACGCCCTGGGCGCCAAGGTCTCCGCGCCGATGGACGTTACCGAACATGGCGTGACCGTGGTGTTCGTCGAACTGCCGAACACCAAGGTCGAACTGCTGCACCCGCTGGGGGAAAAGTCCCCGATCGCCAGCTTCTTGGAAAAGAACCCGAAGGGCGGCATCCACCACATCTGCTTCGAGACCGCCTCCCTGGAGAAGGCGAAGGAGAAGCTGGTCGCCAACGGCAAGCGTTTCCTCGGCGACGGCAACCCGAAGATCGGCGCGCACGGCAACCCGGTTCTGTTCCTGCATCCGTCGGACTTCAACGGCACCCTGGTGGAACTGGAAGAAACCGGCGCCGGTCACTAAGACCTGACTGAGCGCGCCGGCCACGGGAAGGAACCTCCAACCCGATGAGCTGGTACTGCGACGTTGCACCCGGTCATCCCTGGCACGGGCCGTATCACGATCGTGAATACGGTTTTCCCGTTGCCGATGACCGGGTTCTTTTTGAGCGCCTGAGCCTGGAGATTTTCCAGGCGGGACTGTCCTGGCTGACGGTTCTGAAAAAGCGCGCGGCGCTGAACGCCGCCTTCCGCGATTTCGACATCGATACCGTCGCCGCCTTTGGCGAGGCCGACCGTGCCCGCCTGCTGGCCGACTCCGGGATCATCCGCAACCGCCTGAAGATCGACGCGGTGATCGCCAACGCGCGGACGATTCGGGATATCCGGCGCGACTCCGGCTCCTTCGCCGCCTGGATCGCCGCGCACCATCCCCGCGAACTGCCCGACTGGGTCCGTCTGTTCAAGTCCCGCTTCCGCTTCATGGGCGGCGAGATCGTCAACGAGTTCCTGATGAGCATCGGCTATTTGCCCGGCGCGCACCGCCCGGATTGCCCGGCTTTCGCGGCGATCGCCGCGCTGTCGCCGCCCTGGATGGGCGATCGTTGAAGAAAAAAAACGGCAGGGGTGGTGACATCCCCTGCCGTAAAGTCAACTTGGCGTAATCAAGAGAAACGCCGGACCCACGATGTGCGGCGGCCGTCCTCCTCAAACTTGGGCTGAGAGGAAGTGTGCCGGAATTTTTTGCGGGTTTCAACAAATAAGATGAACGAATTTCAGTTCATGGGTTATTTTGATTCATCCGATGTTCCGCGAAGGCGGACGGGAGGCGACGATGCGGCGGTTCTGGGTGGGACTTTTGGTCGTGTGTGGGGTTGCGGGCGTTCCCGCCATGGCGGGCGCGGCGGAGGCCGACGACGCGTGCGCGCGGGCGGTGCGGGGGCTTGCCACCGGCGGCGCGGACTACAAGCCCGGCGTGGACGTTTACGGCAGGCCGGTGGCCCCCGCCGATCTTCAACCGGGCTTGCGGGTCGAGCCGCCGAAGGTGATCGAGTTCCCGATCGACCTCGACCTCGCGAAGCGCATGGGCTTCAACGCGCAAGGTCATTACGAGGGCAAGATCGCGGTGGCCAGGGTGCGCATCGAGGGCAACCGGATCACCGTCGATGGGCAAGAGATCGTCGCCGACGACGGCGCCGCCCTGATCGCCGCCTGCCGCGCGAACGCGGCGGCGGGGGCGGCGAAGCGGTGACGATGTCGCGCCTGCGTCTGTGGACCGGCTCGATCCTGTTCCTTTACGTGCTGGGGCATTACCTCAACCATGCGCTCGGCATCGTTTCGGTCGAGGTGTCGGTGGCGGCGCAGGCGATCTTCACCGCGCCGTGGAAGACGCTTCCCGGCCTGATCCTGCTGGTCGGCTCCGGTTTGACCCACATGAGTCTGGCGATGGTCGCCCTGGCGCGGCGGCGCACCCTGCGGATGTCGGCGATGGAGGCGGCGCAGTATCTGGCCGGACTGGCGATTCCGGTGATCATGGCGGAACACGTCGGCATCGGCCTGTTGAGTGGCATGGTCCATGACACCAGCATCAATTTCTTCGGCATGCATTTGATTCACTGGGTGATCTTTCCCAGTAAGGCGTACACCACGATGGGGGCGATCCTGGTGGTCTGGACGCACGCCTGCATCGGCATCCACTTCAACCTGAAACTCAAACCCTGGTATCCGCGCTATGCCAACCTGTTGTTGGTCGCGGCGGTGCTGGTGCCGGTGCTCTCCATCGCCGGGCACGTCGCCGGGGGCATGGCTTCCGCCGCGGCGATTCCGGACGCCGACGACGCGCGCCGCATTCTCGCCAACGGCGGCATCACCGCCGAGGTCTGGGTCTGGATCGTTTCGCGGGGGCATGGGCTTTCCGGCGGAGTGGCGGCGATCGTCGCGGCGGTTCTGGTCTATCGCGCGGTGCGGCGCTGGGCGGCGCGCGGCGGTCCGATGCTGCGTCTGGCGGGCGGGCGGGTGCTGCCGGTGGACGCGGGCGCGACGGTGCTGGAGGTGCTGCGCGATCATGGCGTTCCCCATGCTTCGGTGTGCGGCGGCCGGGGGCGCTGCACCACCTGCCGGGTCAAGGTGGTGGATGGCGGCGACGATCTGCCGCCGCCACGACGGGACGAGGCGCAGGACTTGCGGCGAATCGAGGCTGAGCCCGACGTGCGCCTGGCCTGTCAACTACGGCCGGAGCGCGATCTGGCGGTGTTGCCGCTGTTGCCTCCCGGCGTGACCGCGCGGCAGGGGCGGCAGAAGGCGCATCTGGCGGGGTACGAACAGTCCGTCGCCTGCATGTTCATCGACATGCGCGGGTCCACCGCTCTGGCGGAAAAGCGCCTGCCCTACGACGTCCTCTATGTGCTCAATCAGTTCTTTTCCGAGATGGCGGCGGCGCTGGATGCGCATCGCGGCCACTATGCGCAGTTCACCGGCGACGGATTGATGGCGCTGTTCGGTCTGCGCGGCTCGGCGGAGGATGCCTGCCGCGATGCCTGGGCCTGCGCGGCGGAGATGCTCGACCGTCTGGAGCGGTTGAACCGCGCCTTGGCCGGGGATCTGCCGCAACCGCTGCGCATCGGCATCGGCATTCATTTCGGCGTCGCCATCGTCGGCGACATCGGGCCGCCCCTGGTGCGTCAGGTTTCGGCGATCGGCGACACCATCAACACCGCGGCCCGGCTGGAGGCGATGAGCAAGGAGTTTTCCGCCGTGGTGGTGATTTCGGAAGCGGCGGCGCGTCTGGCCGGACTCGCGCTTCCGCCGGAGACCCGGCATCGGGTCGCGGTGCGGGGGCGCGAGGAGGGAATGTTCGTGCATGCCCTGGACGCGGCGGCGCTTGCCGGATTGCGCGGCGTCTGAGCGGGTTTCCGAACAACCGTTGCCAATCGTTCGCCGCTCCGCTATCCCCTTGGGGCGAGGACCGCGCATCGGCGCGGCCCGATCGGTTCTGTCATTCGGATGTCCGCCAGATGCGCCTTTCCTCTTATTTTCTGCCCGTTCTCAAGGAAACCCCCAACGAGGCGCAGATCGTCTCGCACCGCCTGATGCTGCGCACCGGCATGATCCGGCAGGCGAGCGCCGGGATTTACTCCTGGCTGCCGTTGGGGCTCAGGGTCCTGCGCAACATCGAGCGCATCGTGCGCGAGGAACAGGATCGCGTCGGCGCGCAAGAGATGTTGATGCCGACCATCCAGTCGGCGGACCTCTGGCGGCAGAGCGGTCGCTACGACGCCTACGGGCCGGAAATGCTGCGTATCCGCGACCGCCACGACCGCGAGATGCTCTACGGTCCGACCAACGAGGAACAGATCACCGAAATCTTCCGCGACCTCGCCAAAAGCTATCGCGACGTGCCGCGGATGCTCTATCACATCCAGTGGAAATTCCGCGACGAGGTCCGCCCCCGCTTCGGCGTGATGCGCGGTCGCGAATTTCTGATGAAGGACGCCTATTCCTTCGACCTGACGGCGGAAGACGCGCGCAAATCCTACTACAAGATGTTCGTCGCCTATTGCGCACCTTCGCCCGCATGGGGCTGAAGGCGATTCCGATGCGCGCCGAGACCGGTCCGATCGGCGGCGATTTGTCGCACGAATTCATCATCCTGGCGGAAACCGGCGAAAGCCAGGTGTTCTGCCACAAGGCGTTCCTGGAAAAGGACCCTCTGGCGCGGGAGCCGGACTACGAAGCCGACCTGGAGCCGGTGTTCAAGGACTGGACCAGCCATTACGCCGCCACCGAGGACGTGCACGACGCGGCCAAGGCCGCCGAACTGGGCGACGACCTGATCACCGCGCGCGGCATCGAGGTCGGGCAGGTCTTCTATTTCGGCACCAAGTATTCCAAGCCGATGGGGGCGACGGTGGCGGGGCCGGACGGCCAGCCGATCACCCTGGAGATGGGGTCCTACGGCGTCGGCGTCTCCCGCCTCGCCGGCGCGATCATCGAGGCCTGTCACGACGATGCCGGGATCATCTGGCCGGAAAGCGTCGCGCCGTTCAAGGTGGGGCTGGTCAACCTGAAAAGCGGCGACGCCGACACCGACGCGATGTGCGAGAGCCTGTACGCCAAGCTGCATGCCGCCGGGGTCGAGGTGCTCTACGACGACCGCGACGAACGCGCCGGGTCGAAGTTCGCCACCATGGATCTGCTGGGGCTGCCCTATCAGTTGGTGGTCGGGCCGAAGGGGCTGAAGGACGGCGTGGTCGAGATCAAGGCTCGCGCCACCGGCGAACGCGCCACCCTGACCCCGGACGCGGCGATCGCCCGCCTGACCGCATAAGGAGACGCGCGCGTGTTCGGACCCTTCGAACGGATGGTGGCGTTCCGGTACCTGCGGGCCCGCCGCAAGGAGGGGTTCGTCTCGGTGATCGCCGGATTCTCCTTCGCCGGGATCATGCTGGGGGTGGCCACTCTGATCATCGTGATGTCGGTGATGAACGGCTTCCGCAGCGAACTGCTGGGCCGCATTCTCGGGGTCAACGGTCATCTGGCGGTCTATGCCCTGGCGGGGCAGGGGATCGCCGACTATCGCGCCCTGGCGGAGCGCATCCGGGGGGTCGATGGCGTGACCTATGCGATGCCGGTGGTCGAAGGCCAGGTGATGGCGACGGCGCGCGGCGTCAACCTGGGGGCGTTGGTGCATGGCATCGAACCCGCCGACCTGCGCGCCCGGCCGATTTTCGCCGACAACATCCGCTTCGGCGATCTGGCGCATTTCGAAGGTCCGGACGTCGCGGTGATCGGCGAGCGGATGGCGCAGAAGATGGGACTCTCGGTGGGCGATCCGATCACCCTGATCTCGCCCAAGGGGCAGGCGACGGTGTTCGGTTCGGTGCCTCGGGTGCGGTCTTATACGGTGGCGGCGATCTTCAAGGTGGGGATGTCGGAATACGACGCCACCTACGTCTTCATCCCGATGGCGGCGGCGCAGCTGTTCTTCGCCATGCCGGATCATGCCTCGCAGATCGATATCGGCCTTTCCGACGCCGACCTGACCGGCCGCGTCGCCCCGGTGATCGACAAGATGATCGGCAACGGCCTGTCGGTCTACGACTGGCGGCACGCCAATTCGTCGTTCTTCAACGCGGTGCAGGTGGAACGGAACGTGATGTTCCTGATCCTGACCCTGATCATCCTGGTCGCCGCCTTCAATATCGTTTCCGGTCTGATCATGCTGGTCAAGGACAAGGGCCGCGACATCGCGATCATGCGCACCATGGGGGCGACGCGGGGCGCGGTGCTGCGGATTTTCCTGATGGCGGGGGCGTCGATCGGGGTGGTCGGCACCACGGCGGGGGTGGGGCTGGGGCTGGCGTTCTGCGCCAATATCGAGCACATCCGCCGCTTCATCGAGGCCTTGAGCGGCACCGACCTGTTCGCGGCGGAGATCTATTTCCTCTCCAGGCTTCCGGCGGAGGTGGACCCCGGCGAGGTGGTCTCGGTGGTGCTGATGGCGCCGGGTCTGTCCCTGGCCGCCACGATCTATCCGGCGTGGCGCGCCGCCAAGCTCGATCCGGTGGAGGCCCTGCGCTATGAGTGACGCGACCCTGCTTCTGTCCGGCGTGGGGCGCCGGTTCACCCAGGGGGAGACCACCCTGGAGGTGCTGAAGGGCGCCGATCTGGCGGTGCGCGCGGGCGAGATCGTCGCTCTGGTCGGGCCGTCGGGATCGGGCAAGTCCACCCTGTTGCAGATCGCCGGGCTGCTGGAACGCCCCGACGACGGCGAGGTGGCGATCGCCGGACGGACCTGCGGCGGTCTGTCCGATGCCGAACGCACCCGCCTGCGCCGCGACGCCCTGGGGTTCGTCTATCAGAATCACCACCTGCTGCCCGAATTCTCGGCGCGGGAGAACGTGGTGGTGCCGCAGATGATCGCCGAGGTTCCGCGCGCCCAGGCGGAGGCCCGCGCCGCCGAACTGCTCGCCCGGCTGGGACTGGAAGGCCGCATGGAGCACCGTCCGGGGCAGTTGTCGGGCGGCGAGCAGCAGCGCGTCGCGATCGCCCGGGCGCTCGCCAACCGGCCGAGCCTGCTGCTCGCCGATGAGCCCACCGGAAACCTCGATCCCGAGACCGCCGAGGCGGTGTTCGCCGAGCTTCTCGCCCTGGTCCGCGACCAGGGGCTGGCGGCGTTGATCGCCACCCACAATCCGGAACTCGCCGGGCGCATGGACCGCCGGGTGACGGTGCGCGCCGGCACCATCGTCGAGCTTTAGGGGAGCGGGAGCCATGGCCGGTCCCGCCGATTTCATCCATCTGCGCGTCCACACTGCCTATTCCTTGGCCAGCGGCGCGATCAAGATGAAAGAGCTGATCGGCCTCTGCAAGGCCGGGAACTTCCCCGCCGTTGCCGTCACCGACCTTGGCAACATGTTCGGCGCGCTGGAGTTTTCCAGTCTGGCGGCGGATGCCGGATTGCAGCCCCTGATCGGCGCGGTGCTGTCGGTGACGCCGCGCCATCCCCAGGTCGATCCCCGCACCGGACGCGACGCCCGCTTCGAAAATCCGGACCGGGTGCTGCTGCTGGCGCAGAACCCGGTCGGCTACGCCAATCTGCTGAAGCTGGTCAGCCGCAGCTATCGCGACGCCGACGGTCTGGTGCCGCCGCAGGTGGGCCTGGATTTTCTGACCGAACATGCGGACGGCCTGATCCTGCTGCCCGGCATGACCGACGGCGCGGTGGGGCGCGCCCTGCTCGCCGACCAGCCGGAGGAGGCCGCCGCCGTCCTCGACCTGATGGCCGCCGCCTTCGCCGGGCGGACCTATGTGGAGATCCAGCGCCACGGCATGCCCGACGAGGAACGGATCGAAACCGCGCTGATCGATCTGGCCTATGCCAAGGATTTGCCCCTGGTCGCCACCAACGACGTCTATTTCGGCGGGGGCGGCATGTTCGAGGCGCACGACGCCCTGATCTGCATTCGCGACGGCGCCACCCTGAACCAGCCGGACCGCCGCCGCTTCACCCCCGAGCACGGGTTCAAGTCGGCGGAGGAGATGCGCGCCCTGTTTGCCGACCTGCCGGAGGCGTGCGACAACACCCTGACGATCGCCAGGCGCTGCGCCTTCCGCGCGCCCAAGCTCGACCCCATCCTGCCCGCCTTCACCGACGGTTCGGTCTCCGAGGCCGATATTCTTTACGAGAAGGCAAGGACCGGCCTGGATCAACGGCTTGATAAGCACGTCTTCACAAAAGACATGAGCGATGCCGAGCGGGAGGAAGCGGCCAGGCCCTATCGCGAACGGTTGGAATACGAATTCGCCGTGATCGTCAAGATGGGCTTTCCCGGCTATTTCCTGATCGTTTCCGACTTCATCCAGTGGTCGAAGGCGAACGGCATTCCGGTGGGGCCGGGGCGCGGCTCGGGCGCGGGTTCGGTGGTTGCCTGGGCGCTGACCATCACCGACCTCGACCCGTTGCGTTTCAATCTGCTGTTCGAGCGTTTCCTCAACCCCGAACGGATTTCGATGCCCGACTTCGACATCGACTTCTGCCAGGACCGGCGCGAGGAAACCATCCGCTACGTGCAGGAGCGTTACGGTCGCGACCGGGTGGCGCAGATCATCACCTTCGGCAAGTTGCAGGCGCGCGCGGTGATCCGCGACGTCGGCCGGGTGCTCGGCATGCCCTACGGCCAGACCGACAAGATCTGCAAGCTGATTCCCAACAATCCGGCGAAGCCGACGCCGCTGAAAGAGGCGATCGAGGGCGAACCCCGCCTGTTGGAGGTGCGCAACTCCGATCCGCAGGTGGCGCAGCTGTTCGACATCGGTCTGAAGCTGGAGGGGCTGTACCGCAACGCTTCCACCCACGCGGCGGGGGTGGTGATCGGCGACCGTCCGCTGGACGAACTGGTGCCGCTCTATCGCGATCCGCGTTCCGACATGCCGGTGACCCAGTTCAACATGGCCTGGGTGGAAAGCGCCGGTCTGGTGAAGTTCGACTTTCTCGGGCTGAAGACCCTGACCGTGCTCGCCACGGCGGTGAAGCTTCTGGAAAAGCGGGGCGTCGCCATCGACCTGCTGAAGCTGCCCCTCGACGACCGCCCGACCTACGAAATGCTGACCCGTGGCGACACCGCCGGGGTGTTCCAGCTGGAAAGCCAGGGGATGCGCGACGTGCTGCGCAAGCTCAAGCCCGACACCCTGGAGGACATCGTCGCCGTGGTGGCGCTCTACCGCCCCGGTCCGATGGACAACATCCCCAGCTACATCAACCGCAAGCACGGCGACGAACCGATCGATTACACGCACCCCAGCCTGGAGCCGGTGCTGAAGGAAACCTACGGCATCATCATCTACCAGGAACAGGTGATGCAGATCGCCCAGGTTCTGGCGGGCTATTCCCTGGGCGGCGCCGACCTTCTGCGCCGCGCCATGGGCAAGAAGAAGCAGGAGGAGATGGACAAGCAGCGCCAGACCTTCCTGGAAGGGGCCGCCGCCAAGGGGGTGGACGCGGGGCAGGCGGCGCGCATCTTCGAACACGTGGATAAGTTCGCGGGCTACGGCTTCAACAAGTCGCACGCCGCCGCCTATGCCCTGGTCGCCTATCAGACGGCGTACCTGAAGGCCAACTACCCGGTGGAATTCCTGGCGGCGTCGATGACGCTCGATATCCACAACACCGACAAGCTGTCGCACTTCAAGCAGGAACTCGACCGGCAGAAGATCGCGGTGCTGCCGCCGGAGGTCAACGCCTCGGACGCGGTGTTTTCGGTGGAATACGACAAGGAGGGCAAGGGCGCGGTGCGCTATGCCCTGGCGGCGTTGAAGAACGTCGGCGAGGCGGCGATGCAGGCCCTGGTGGCGACCCGCGAGGCGGGGGGGCGGTTCGAAAGCCTGATGGACTTCGCGCAGCGGGTGGAGCCGCAGGTGCTGAACCGCCGCGCCCTGGAAAATCTGGTCAAGGCGGGGGCCTTCGACAAACTGGAGGCCAACCGCGCGCGCATTCTCGAGGGCCTGGACACGGTGATCCGGTACGCCCAGGCGGCGGCGGAGGAACGCACCTCCGCCCAGGTCAGCATGTTCGGCGGCGGCGGGGTTTCCGCGCCGCTGCCCGAACTGCCGAAGTGCGACGACTGGCCGCCGATGGAACGCCTGAACCAGGAATTCGGCGCCATCGGTTTCTATCTGTCGGCCCATCCCCTGGATGCCTATGCCTCGCTGATGGACCGCCTGGACGTGGTCGCCGCCGCCGATCTCGCCGCCTCGGCGCGGATCGGCGGGGTGTCGCGGGTGAAGATGGCGGGAATCGTCGTCTCGGTGCGCGAACGGGTGGGCAAGTCGGGGCGGCGCTACGCCTTCGCCGAATTCTCCGACGCCACCGGCTCGTTCGAGGCGACGATTTTTTCCGAAACCCTGGCGTTGTCCCGCGACCTGCTGGGAGTCAACCAGCCGCTGCTGCTGACCGTCGAGGTGCGGGCCGAGGACGAGCAACTGCGCCTCACCGCGCAGGAAATCGTCTCGCTGGACAAGGTGGCGGCGCGCGCGGTGAAGGGCCTGCGCATCGTCGTTGACAGCGCCGCGCCGCTCGCCTCGGTGCGGCGCATCCTGGACGAAACCCCGGCCGGCCGGCACAAGATTCGCCTGACCGCGCTGCTGGAGGATCGCGAGGTCGATCTCGGCCTGCCCGAGGGCCGCACCCTCGGCCAGCAGGCGATGGCCGCCTTGCGCGCCCTGCCGGGGATCGTCGAGTTGCAGGAACTCGGCTGAACTCCATTTTTTCCAGGGCCTTCACGATCTTTTCCTCTTCCTCCTCCGTCATGCCTTCCCCCCTTCGTCATGCCCGTGCTCGTCACACGGCTGTCCGGTTTAATCCCGGCTTCTGGTCGGAACCCCGCGCGAACCCAACGTTTCCGAAGGACTCGACCGGGCAAGACACATCCCACCGTTTCTTCAATTCGTCATCCCCGGCCTTGTGCCGGGGATCCACGTCTTGTTTTGTAATCCATTGGAAAACAACAATTCGTGGATGACCGGGACACGCCCGGGGGCGACGAGGCGGCAACGCATGACGCCGACGCGGATTCAAGGCGGACCGCTGGACCCGGAACCCCGGACCTCGGCGTCGAATAGCGCTTGCCAAGGCGCATCGAAACGGGTATCACGCCGTCCATCACTCACGCGGGCTTCGTGGCCACGTCTTCGGGCGCGGTCGCTCCGGTGAAGGGGAACCTTCTTTCGGCCTGCGGACGTTTCAACCGGAAAAGCGAGGATATCATGGCGCTTCCGAATTTCTCGATGAGTCAGCTGATTCAGGCTGGCGTGCACTTCGGCCACAACACCCGTCGCTGGAACCCGAAGATGGCTCCGTTCCTCTTCGGCGTGCGCGACAACATCCACATCATCGACCTTCAGCAGACCGTGCCGATGCTCTATCGCGCGATGCAGGCGGTGCAGCAGGTGGTGGCGGGCGGCGGCCGCGTTCTGTTCGTCGGCACCAAGCGCCAGGCGCAGGAGCCGATCGCCGAGGCGGCGAAGCGCTGCGGCCAGTACTACGTCAATCATCGTTGGCTCGGCGGCATGCTGACCAACTGGAAGACCGTGTCGCAGTCGATCCGCCGCCTGCGCGAGATCGATCAGCGCATCGCCAACGGCGAGATGACCGGCCTGACCAAGCGCGAGCAGCTCAACCTCAACCGCGAGCGCGACAAGCTGGAACGCGCCCTGGGCGGGATCAAGGAAATGGGCGGCCTGCCGGACATCCTGTTCGTCATCGACACGATGAAGGAAAGCCTGGCGGTGCAGGAAGCCAAGAAACTGGGCATCCCGGTGGTGGCGATCTGCGACAGCAATTCCGACCCGGACAACATCGACTTCCCGGTTCCCGGCAACGACGACGCGATCCGCGCGATCAACACCTATTGCGAACTGATCAGCGGTTCGGTGCTGGACGGCATCCAGGCGGAACTGACCGCCGACGGCGTCGACATCGGCGAGGCCGAGGACGTTCTGGTGGAGGAAGCGGCCCCGGTCGCGGAAACCGCCGAACCGGCTTCCGGGGAAGCCCTGAGCTAAGGTTCGCGTTCCGGTCGGTCGTGGCCTTGGGCGGTTCGCTGGCGAATCGCCCGGCCTCGGCTTTCCTTGTGCCCGTTCCACTATCTGCTGACCGAAAAGGGATCGACAATCATGGCCGCGATTACCGCTGCTCTTGTCAAGGAACTGCGTGAAAAGTCTGGCGCCGGTATGATGGACTGCAAGAAGGCGCTGGCCGAAACCGACGGCGATCTGGAAGCCGCGGTCGATTGGCTGCGCAAGAAGGGTCTGGCCGCCGCCGCGAAGAAGGCGGGCCGCGTCGCCGCCGAAGGGCTGGTCGGCATCGCCGCCCAGGGGACGGTCGCCGCCGTCGTCGAGGTCAACTCGGAAACCGACTTCGTCGCCCGCAACGACATCTTCCAGGGCTTCGTCGCCAAGACCGCCGAACTGGCGATCGGCGCGGGCGGTTGCGTCGAATGCCTGGGCGCGATGCCGTTCCCCGGCGTCGGCCGCACCGTGGCCGAGCAGCTGACCGAGATGGTCGGCACCATCGGCGAGAACATGCGTCTGCGCCGCACCACCTGCCTGAAGGTGGACAAGGGCGTGGTCGCCTCGTACATGCATGCGCAGGTGGTTCCGGGCCTGGGCAAGATCGGCGTTCTGGTGGCGTTGGAATCCGCCGGCGACGTCGCCGCCCTGGAAGCTCTGGGCAAGCAGATCGCGATGCATGTCGCCGCCGCCAACCCGCTGTTCCTCGACGTTTCCTCGGTCGATGCCGAGGCGTTGCGCCGCGAGCGCGACGTGCTGTCCGAGCAGGCCCGCGCCTCCGGCAAGCCCGAGGCGATCATCGAGAAGATGGTCGATGGCCGCATCCGCAAGTACTACGAAGAGGCGGTGCTCCTCGAACAGCTGTTCGTGATCGACGGCGAGACCAAGATTTCCAAGGTTCTGGCCGATGCCGAAAAGCAGGTCGGCGCGCCGATCAAGCTCTCCGGCTTCGTCCGCATGTGCCTGGGCGAGGGCATCGAGAAGGAAGAAACCGACTTCGCGGCGGAAGTCGCGGCGGCGGTCAAGGGCGCCTGAGCCCGGTCTTTCGGGATTTCGGCGGGGGGCCTTCGACGGCCCCCCGTTTTGTCTGTCCATGGGGATTTCGCGCCCGCCAGGGCGGTGGGTTCTTCGCGGAAACTTGCTCTAAGACAGCGCTTCATAATCGTGTATCATCGCGCCGGGATGGCTGTGGCCGTTCCGATTCGACGTCTGTATTTTTCCGGGGGGTGTCATGACCGCGCAGCCGAGGTTCCGTCGTATCCTGTTGAAATTGTCGGGCGAGGGCCTGATGGGCCAGCAGGACTACGGACTGGACGAGCGCGTCGTCGATCGCCTGGCCAGGGAGGTCAAGGTCGTCCACGACACCGGCGTCGAAATCTGTCTGGTGATCGGCGGCGGCAACATCTTTCGCGGCGTCACCGGGGCAACGCGCGGCATGGACCGCGCCACCGCCGACCACATGGGGATGCTGGCGACGGTGATCAACGCGCTGGCGGTGCAGGACTCCCTGGAACGCGCCGGGTTGCAGTCGCGGGTGCTTTCGGCGATTCCGATGGATACGGTGTGCGAGCCCTACATCCGCCGCCGCGCCATCCGCCACATGGAAAAGGGGCGGGTGGTGATCTTCGCCGCCGGAACCGGCAACCCGTTCTTCACCACCGATACCGCGGCGGCGCTGCGCGCCGCGGAAATGAACTGCGACGCCCTGATGAAGGCGACGCAGGTGGACGGCGTCTATTCCGCCGATCCCAAGCAGCACCCGGACGCGGTGCGCTACGAACGCCTGACCTTCACCGAGGTCCTGGTCAAGGGACTGAACGTGATGGACGCCTCGGCGATCGCGCTCGCCCGCGAGAACAATATTCCGATACTGGTCTTCTCCCTGCACGAGGAACGCTCTTTGGGGCGGGTTCTGGAAGGAGAGACGGACCTCTACACGATCATCACCAGGGAGGATTGACCGATGTCCGCGCCAGCGTTTGATTTCGATGAACTCCAGCTCGAGGTCGAAAGCCGCATGGAAATGGCGGTGGATGCCCTGAAGAAGGAATTGGCGGGCCTGCGCACCGGCCGCGCCCACGCGGGTTTGCTGGAGCCGATCCAGGTCGAGGCCTATGGCGCGATTACCCCCCTGAAGCAGGTGGGCAGCATCGGCGTGCCCGAACCCCGCATGCTGACCGTGCAGGTCTGGGACAAGGGCACGGTGAAGGCGGTGGAAAAGGCGATCCGCGATTCCGGCCTGGGTCTCAATCCGGCGGTGGACGGCCAGACGGTGCGGGTGCCGATTCCGGCCTTGACCGAGGAACGTCGTCGCGATTTGTCCAAGATCGCCGGGAAGTACGCCGAACAGACCCGCATCTCGGTGCGCAACGCCCGCCGCGACGGCATGGAAGCGTTGAAAAAGGCGGAAAAGGATGGCGTGGTGTCGAAGGACGACCACCATCAGTTCGGCGAGACGATCCAGGAACTGACCGATCGCACGATCAAGCACGTGGACGAAATCCTGACGTCCAAGGAACAGGAAATCATGCAGGTCTGACCTTGGATCGTTCGGAACAGCAATCCCGACAGGCAGCCGTCCGCGAGGGGGCGGCGCCGCGCCATGTCGCGATCATCATGGACGGCAACGGGCGTTGGGCGAAGGCCCGGCATCTGCCGCGCGCCGCCGGTCATCGCAAGGGCATGGAGACGGTGCGCGCGGTGGTGCGCGCCGCCGGCGAGTTGGGAATCTCCTACCTGACGCTGTTCGGCTTTTCCTCCGAGAACTGGAAGCGTCCGGAAACCGAGGTCAAGGATCTGATGGGGCTTTTGCGCCTGTACCTGCGGCGCGAGGCGAAGGATCTCCATGCCCAGGGGGTGCGCCTTAAGGTGATCGGCGACCGCGACCGCCTCGCCCCCGACATCCAGCAGCAGCTGCGCGAGGTCGAGGCGATGACCGCCGCCAACGCCGCGTTGACCCTGGTGATCGCGCTCAGCTATGGCGGGCGGGACGAGATCGTGCGGGCGGCGCGCCGCCTGGCCGAGGAGGCAAGGGACGGGCGGACCGACCCCGCCGCGATCGACGAGGACGCCTTCGCCGCGCGCCTGTTCACCGACGGCATTCCGGACCCCGACCTTCTGATCCGCACCAGCGGCGAACAGCGGATCAGCAATTTCCTGCTGTGGCAGCTGGCCTATACCGAATTCGTCTTCGTCGAGACCCTGTGGCCGGATTTCGACCGGGAGGCGCTGCTGGCGGCGCTGGGGGAATACGGCCGACGGGAAAGGCGATACGGTGCGATCCTCGCCTGACCCCCGCAAGACCGGCGGCTTGACCGCGCGGGTCCTCAGCTCGGCCCTGATGATGCCGGTGATGCTGGGCGCGATCCACGCGGGCCGCCCGATCTTCGACATCCTGATCGTCGCGATGGCGGCGGTTCTGGTTTGGGAATGGCAGGGACTGGTGGCGGGGGCGTCGGCTCCGGCGCGCGGCGCGGCGATCGCAGCCACCGCCGCCTTGGTCGCCGCCGCGATTTTCGATCCGCTTTGGCTGACCGGCCTGTTCGCTGTTGCCCTTGGGCTTGGCGTGGCCGCCGCGCGGACGGGGAAATCCTCGGCCGTCCTGCTGCTTGCCTGGGGGCCGCTCTACGTCGGGCTGCCCTGTTTCGCCATGCTGGCGATGCGCGAGGCCTATGGTTTCGCCGTGACCATGTGGGTGTTCGCCATGGTCTGGGCGACCGACATCGGCGCTTATGCCCTGGGACGGACGATCGGCGGGCCGAAGCTCGCTCCCCGGATCAGCCCCAACAAGACCTGGGCCGGTCTTCTCGGCGGCATGGCCTGCGCCGCGGCGGTGGGCGCGGCGGGGACCGGCCTGGCGGCGTTCACCATTCCCGGCGCGCCGGGAATGGCGGTTTTGGCGGCGCTGGGCGCGGCTCTGGCGGTGGTCGCGCAGATCGGCGATTTGTTCGAATCGGCGGTGAAGCGCCGCGTCGGGGCGAAGGATTCAAGCCGCCTGATCCCCGGTCACGGCGGCGTTCTGGATCGCGTCGATGGGGTGTTGACGGCGGTTCCCGCCGCCTATCTGGGGTTTCATCTTCTGCGGTCGATGGGAGCGATGGGGTGACCGGATCGAAGCACAGGGACAGCGCGCCGCGCCGGGTTTCGGTGCTGGGAGCGACCGGATCGATCGGTTCCAGCACCCTCGACCTGCTGGCGCGCGCGCCCGAATCCTTCGCCGTCGAGGCGCTGACCGCGCAGGAAAGCGTCGATGCCCTGATCGCCGCGGCGCGCCATCTGAAACCGGCGGTGGCGGTGATCGGCAAGCCGGAACTCTATGCCGCGCTGCGCGACGGTCTTTCCGGCACCGGGGTCGAGGCGGCGGCGGGCAAGGACGCGCTGATCGAGGCGGCCTCCCGCCCGGTCGATGTCGCGGTGGGCGGCATCGTCGGTGCGGCGGGGTTGGAGCCGACCCTGGCGGCGGCGCGCCACGCCCGGGTTCTGGCGCTCGCCAACAAGGAATGCCTGGTCTGCGCGGGCGAGGTGTTCAAGGCGGAAATCGCGAACAGCGGCGCCGCTCTGCTGCCGGTGGATTCGGAACATAGCGCGATCTTTCAGGCGCTGGCGGGCGAACGGCCGGAACGGGTGGAACGCTTGATCTTGACCGCGTCGGGGGGGCCGTTCTCCATGCTCACCCGCGCCGAGATGGCGGACGTCTCGCCAAGGCAGGCGGTCAGCCATCCGAAGTGGCGGATGGGGGCGAAGATTTCGGTCGATTCCGCGACGATGATGAACAAGGGGCTGGAGGTGATCGAGGCCTTCCACCTGTTCGCCATGCCCGAGGATCGCATCGACGTGGTGGTGCACCCGCAGTCGGTGATCCACTCGATGGTGGCGTTCTGCGACGGCGCGGTCCTGGCGCAGATGGGCGCGCCCGACATGCGCACCCCGATCGCGGTCGCGTTGGCCTGGCCCGATCGCATGAAAACGCCGGTAAAACGACTTGATTTTGCCACGATCTCCGCCTTGACGTTCGCCGCTCCGGACGAAAACCGCTTCCCCTGCCTGGGGTTGGCGCGGCAGGCCTTGCGCGCCGGGGGAGGGTTTCCTACTCTTCTCAACGCGGCCAACGAAGTCGCGGTTCGGGCCTTCCTGCGGCGGACGATCGGTTTCCTCGATATCGCCGAGATCGTGGAGAGGGTTCTCGCGGCGGGGTCTCCCGCCGTTCCGCATTGCGTGGACGACGTATTGGCGATCGACGCGGCGGCGCGGCGCTCGGCGCGGTCGGCGATCGACGCGATCGGCCGCGCCTTCGTCGCGCGATCTCTTCCCGCCGGGACAAGGATGGTTTGATGCCGGTTTACCAGGGTTTGGCTTTCCTCTTCGTTCTGTCCGGCGTGGTCTTCGTGCACGAGTTGGGGCATTTCCTGGTGGCGCGGCGTTGCGGGGTGAAGGTTCTGGCCTTTTCCATCGGCTTCGGGCGGGAACTCTTCGGCTTCGACGACCGCCACGGTACGCGCTGGAAATTCTGTCTGATCCCTCTCGGCGGGTACGTCCGGATGCTGGGCGACGCCGACGAAACCAGCGCCAAGGCCGACACCGCGAAGCTGTCCGAGGCGGAGCGCCGCCACGCCTTCCCGACTCAGCCGGTAGGCAGCCGCATGGCGATCGCGGCGGCGGGTCCGGTCGCCAACTTCATTTTCGCGATTCTGGTCTACGCGGCGGTGTTCATGACCGTCGGGCAGCAGACCACGGTGCCGACCGTCGGTCGGGTGATGCCCGGTTCCGCCGCCGAGGATGCGGGTCTGCTGCCGGGGGACACCTTCCTGTCCATCGACGGAACCCGGATTACCCGTTTCGAGCAGGTGCGTCAGTTGACCCAGTTGGCGCTCGACCGTCCGATGCGCGTCGTGGTGTCGCGCGGCGGGCGGGACGTCGCGATCGCGGTGCGCCCGAGGGTGATCGAACGCACCGACCGCTTCGGCACGGTGGAACGCACCCCGGTGATGGGGGTGGTTTCCAGCGGGCAGACGGCGATGGCGCGCCAGGGGCCGGTGACCGCGACGGTTTCGGCGTTGCGGGTGACCACGGGAATCGTCAAGGATACCTTCGTCGCGATCGGTCAGATGATTCGCGGCGTGCGCGCCGCCGACGAGCTGGGCGGGCCGATCCGCATCGCCGAGGTCTCGGCGCAGGCGGCGGAAGCCGGGCTGTTGCCGCTGATCGTGATGATGGCGTTTCTGTCGGTCAACCTGGGTTTGATCAATCTGTTGCCTATCCCCTTGCTAGACGGGGGGCATTTGCTGTTTTATGCGTTCGAGGCGGTGCGCGGTCGTCCGTTGCCCGAGCGGGTTCAGGACGTCGGCCTGAAGATCGGCGTCGGTCTGGTCGGCGCGCTGATGATTTTCGCGACGTGGAACGACATTTCGCGTCATGTTCATCGCTGGCTGTCGTGATGCGGCGGGCCGGGGCGGATGGCGGTCATTGTGTGGAACTGGGGGGGGCGGCAAACCATGCGCGCTAGGATTGTGAGTGGTCTCGGGCTGCGGCTGATCGGCGCCGCCCTGCTGCTGTCGTGCTCCGCCGTTTCCGCGGCCGCGCAAACCGTCGAGAACATCCGCGTCGAGGGATCGCAGCGAATCGAGGATGCGATGATCCTTTCCTACATGTCGATCAAGGAAGGCGATCCGATCGATGTCGAGCGGGTCGACAAGTCCCTGAAAAGCCTGTTCGCCACCGGGCTGTTCGCCGACGCCCGCATCCGCCGCGACGGCAGCGACCTGGTGGTCACGGTCACCGAGAACCCGGTGATCAACCGCGTCGCCTTCGAGGGCAACAAGCGGATCAAGGACGAGGACTTGCAGGCGGAGGTTCGCCTGCGCCCGCGTTCGGTCTATACCCGCACCCGCGTCCTCGCCGACGTCGAGCGCTTGCAGGAAATCTATCGCCGCAGCGGTCGCTATGCCGCCACCATCGAACCCAAGGTGATCCAGCAGGACCAGAACCGGGTCGACGTCGCCTTCGAGATCAACGAAGGCCCGACCACCTATGTCCGCAAGATCACCTTCAACGGCAACCGCCGCTACGACGACGACAAGCTGCGCGATCAGATCCTGACCAAGGAAGAGGCCTGGTACCGCTTCCTCAGCAGCACCGACACCTACGATCCGCAGCGCATGGCCTTCGACAAGGAAAAGCTGCGGCGTTTCTATCTGGCGCGCGGCTATGCCGACTTCGCCATCGACTCGGCGGTGGCGGAACTCTCCCCCGACCGCGAATACTTCTTCCTGACCTTCACGGTGAACGAGGGCGAGCGCTACAAGATCGGCAAGGTCGCGATCGAGACGACCCTGCCGGAATTCGACGATCCCGAGGTTCTGCGCAAGGATCTGACCTTCGCGGAAGGGGAGTGGTACAACGCCGACGAGATCGAGAATTCGGTGCAGGCGCTGACCGACGCGGTGGGCGCGCTGGGATACGCCTTCGTCGATATCAAGCCCGACCTGCGCCGCGATCGCGAGGCTCGCACCATCGATCTGACCTTCCGCATCGACGAAGGTCCGCGCGTCTATGTCGATCGCATCGAGATCACCGGCAACCTGCGCACCATGGACGAGGTGATCCGCCGCGAATTCCGTCTGGTCGAGGGCGATCCCTTCAACAGCGCCAAGCTGCGTCGCACCCGTCAGCGCCTGGGCAACCTGAACTTCTTCAAGAAGGTGGACATCGCCACCGAGCCGTCGCCGACCGATCCGGAAAAGGTGACGCTGAAGGTCAACGTCGAGGAGAAATCCACCGGCGAGGTGATGGTGGGCGCGGGCTATTCCACCAACGAGGGCGGCAAGATCATGTTCGGCATCGGCGAGCAGAACCTGCTCGGTCGCGGCCAGCAGCTCAGCTTCAGCGTTTCCCTGGCCGAGGCGGGGACCGAGGCGGACATTTCCTTCACCGAGCCCTATTTCCTCAACCGCGATCTCGCCGCCGGGTTCGACATCTTCCGCATCACCCGCGACTGGCAGGACGAAAGCTCCTACGACTACGAGACCACCGGCACCTCGCTGCGCATGGGCTACAGCTATTCCGAACACCTGCGTCACGCCTGGAAATACACCATTCGCCAGGACGAGATCACCAACATCGATTCCGACGCATCGACCTACATCCAGCAGCAGGAAGGCACGTCCGTCCTGTCGCAGGTCGGCCACAAGCTGACCTACGACCGCCGCGACAGTCGCCTGGACCCGACCGAGGGCTATTACGTCCAGGTCGGCAACGATCTGGCCGGTCTGGGCGGCGATGCGCGGTTCTTCCGCACCAACCTGAACGGCGGGCAGTATTTCAATCTGGCCGACGGCTACGTGTTGGGGCTGAGCGGCGACATCGGCTACATGTTCCGCCTGGGCGAGGACATCGCGATCAATCATCGCTATTTCCTCGGCGGCGAGAAGTCGATGCGCGGTTTCGCCTCGGCCGGCATCAGCCCGCGCGACAAGGCGACCGGCGACGCGTTGGGCGGCAACTGGAGCACCAACGAAAGCGTCGAGCTCGCCTTCCCGCTGGGCACGCCGGAGGAATTGGGCCTGTCGGGCAAGGCCTTCATCGACGTCGGCACCATCGGCAAACACGACAAGATGGATTCGAGCAAGGTCGAGCATTCCAGCGCGATCCGCCTGTCGATCGGCACCGGCTTCGTCTGGCGGTCGCCGATGGGTCCGATGAATCTGACCTTCGGCGTTCCGTTGCTGAAGGAAAGCTTCGACAAGAAGGAAGTCGTGCAGTTCAACTTTGGTACGAGGTTCTAGGTCCATGCGTTTGAAATGGCTTGCAACGCCTTTGGCGGCGCTGGTTCTGGCCCTGGGCGCGCCGTTCGCGGTTCCGGCCTTGGCGGCGTCCTCCGCCGCCAAACCCGCGCCGGTGATCCGCGTCGTCGATATCCAGGAGGTGATGGAGCGTTCGACCGCGGTGCAGGGCATCCGCCGCGAAATGGATTCCTATCGCAAAAAGTACGACGACGAGTTCGCCGCCAAGGAACGTTCCCTGAAGGAAGAGGAGCGGGAGCTGGTGCGCCAGCAGTCCCTGATCGACGGCGCCGCCTATCGCGACAAGGTTCAGGACTTCCAGCGCAAGTTCGCCGAATTTCAGCGCGACCTGAAGGCGCGTCAGCAGTTGTTGCAGAACGCCTATGCCACGGCGCTGGGGCAGGTGACGGTGCAGATCCAGAAGATCTGGGCGGCGGTGGCCGAGGCCGAGGGCGCGACCCTGCTGCTGCCGCGCGGCCAGGTGCTGCTGTTCAGCCCCGGATACGACGTCACCCCCGACGTCATCGACCGCCTGAACAAGGCGTTGCCGTCGGTGAAGTTCCCCGATCCGATGGGCCAGGGCGCGGCCACGGGCCAGAAGAAGAAATAAGGCCGATCAGGAGCATGCGATGACCGACTCCCGCTTTTTCCGGCGCGCCGGACCCTTCACCCTGGCCCAGTTGGCCGAGATCGGCGGCGGAACCCTGGGCGAAACCACTCCGGCGGACCGGCGGGTGGTCGATGTCGCGCCGCTCTACCGCGCCGGGGCGGATGACATCAGCTTCCTCGACAACCGCAAGTACGTGCAGGCGTTCGAGTCCTGCGGCGCGGGCGCCTGCATCGTCCATCCCGATCTGGCGGACAAGGCGCCGCCCGGCATGGGCCTGATTCTGTCGCCCGAGCCCTATCGCGCCTATGCCCTGATCGCCCATGCCTTTTATCCGCAGACCCTGGCGCGGCCGGGAATCTCGCCGCACGCGACGGTCGATCCGACGGCGCGGATCGGCGCCGAGGTTTGCATCGAACCCGGCGCGGTGATCTGCAAAAACGTCGAGATCGGCGACCGCACCCACATCTGCGCCAATGCGGTGCTGCGGCCCGGAGTCACGGTCGGCACGGACTGCTACATCGGCTCCAACGTCACGCTGTGCTATGCGATCGTCGGCAACAAGGTGTGGATTCACGCCGGGGCGGCGATCGGTCAGGACGGTTTCGGCTTCGTCATGGGGCCGAAGGGACACCTGAAGGTGCCGCAGTTGGGGCGGGTGATCATCCAGGATGACGTCGAAATCGGCGCCAACACCACCATCGATCGCGGCGCCGGCCCGGACACGGTGATCGGCGAGGGCTGCCGTATCGACAATCTGGTGCAGATCGGTCACAACGTGGAGTTGGGACGCGGTTGCGTCCTGGTCGCCCAGGTGGGAATCTCCGGCTCGACGCGTTTGGCGGATTTCGTCGTCGCGGGCGGCCAGTCGGGCATCACCGGGCACCTGAAGATCGGCGCGGGGGCGCGCATCGGCGCGCAATCCGGGGTGATGCGCGACGTTCCCGCCGGGCAGACGGTGATCGGTTCTCCGGCGGTTCCGGCCAAGGAGCACTGGCGCCAGATCGGCGTGGTCGAACGCCTGGCGAAGAAGCACGGCGGAGCGTGAGGGCGCGGCGTTCGCGATCCTTGCAGGTACGGATTTTCGATTCCCGTTTCGGGAAAAGTTCAAGGGGAAAGGCCGAAGGGTGATGGCAGAAGAGGGGAACACCGCGAAAATCATCGATATTCAGCGTATCCTGGCGATGATTCCGCACCGCTATCCGTTCGTCATGGTCGATCGGATCGTTGACGTGATCCACGGCGAAAGCGCCATGGGGATCAAGAACGTCAGCATGAACGAACCCTATTTCCTGGGGCATTTCCCCGGACATCCGGTGATGCCGGGGGTTCTGATCGTCGAATCGATGGCGCAGACCGCCGCCGTTCTGGTGGTGGACACCATGGGACCGGAGGCCGAGGGCAAGCTGGTCTATTTCATGAGCGTCGACGAGTGCCGCTTCCGCAAGCCGGTGGTGCCGGGCGATCAGTTGCACGTTCACGTCAGCCGCGAACGGCGGCGCGGCAACGTCTGGAAGTTCCGTGGCGAGGCCAAGGTGGACGGACAGACGGTGGCCGAAGCGGTGTTCGCCGCGATGATCCTGGATGATTGACATGACGAAGATTCACCCGACAGCGATCGTCGACCCCCAGGCGCGGATCGCCGCCGACGTGGAAATCGGACCGTTCTGCGTGGTCGGTCCCCAGGTGACGTTGCAGTCCGGGGTGCGGCTGATTTCGCAGGTCGCGGTGGATGGCCTGACCGAGATCGGCGAGGGCACGGTGATCTATCCCTTCGCCTCGATCGGCCATCGCCCCCAGGATCTGAAATACCACGGCGAGCCGTCGCGTCTGGTGATCGGCAAGCGCAATCAGATTCGCGAAGGGGTGACGATGAACCCCGGCACCGAGGGCGGCGGCATGCTGACCCAGGTGGGCGACGACGGTCTGTTCATGGTCGGCGCGCACGTCGCCCACGACTGCATCGTCGGCAGCCACGTGATCTTCGCCAACAACGCCACCCTGGGCGGGCACGTGACCGTGGGCGACTTCGCGATCATCGGCGGCCTGTCGGCGGTGCATCAGTTCGTCCGCATCGGCCAGCATGCGATGGTCGGCGGCGCTTCCGGCGTCGAGACCGACATCATTCCCTATGGCTCGGTGCTGGGCAACCGGGCGCACCTGTCCGGCCTGAATATCGTCGGATTGAAGCGCCGCAACTTCAGCCGCGAGACCATCCATACCCTGCGCCGCGCCTATCGCCTGCTGTTCGCGCCGGAAGGCAACATGACCGAACGGGTCGAGGACGTCGCCAATCTGTTCGCCGATTGCGAACCGGTGATGGAAATCGTCGCCTTCGTCCGGCAGGAAACCTCGCGCGGCATCTGTCAGCCGAGTTCGCTGGAGAAAGACGCCTGATCACCTTTCCGGGACGGAGCGAATGAGCGAAACCACGCAGGGCAGCGTCGGCATTCTGGCCGGGGGGGGTAATCTCCCCCGGCTGCTTGTTTCCGCCTGCCGGGCGCGCGGCGACGCGGTCTTCGTCGTCGTCATCGAGGGCCATGCCGATCCCGCCGATTTTGCCGACACGCCGCACGCGGTGGTCCGTCTGGGCGCCCTGGGCGAGGCGTTGCGGCGGCTGCGCGAGGCGGGCGCGCGCGACGTGGTGTTCGCCGGATCGCTGCGGCGTCCGTCCTTGGCCGCCCTGCGGCCCGACGCGCGCGGCGCGGTGTTCCTGGCGCGGATCGGCGGCAGGATGCTGGGCGACGACGGCCTGCTGCGCGCGGTGGCCGAGGAATTCGAAAAGGACGGCCTGCGTCTGGTCGGCGCGCACGAGGTGATGGGCGAATTGTTGGCGCGGGAGGGAGCCTACGGTTCCCTGCGTCCGGACGCCGAGGCCGAGGCCGATATCGCCCGCGCCTTCGCCGTGGCGAAGGGGGTGGGGGCCCTCGACGTCGGCCAGGGCGCGGTGTCGCAGCAGGGAATCGTCCTGGCGGTCGAGGCGGCGGAAGGGACCGACCGGATGCTGGCGCGCTGCGCCGAGTTGCGGCGGGAAGGCCGGGGCGGGGTTCTGGTCAAGGTGTGCAAACCCGGACAGGACCGTCGCCTGGACCTGCCCACCGTCGGCGTCGCCACGGTCGAGGCCGCCGCCGCCGCCGGTCTGTCCGGCATCGCGGTGGAGGCGGGGGCCGCCCTGGTGGTCGAGGCGGAGGCGATGGCCCGCCGCGCCGACGAACTCGGCCTGTTCGTCGTCGGTCTGGCCGCCGCGCCCGACGCGCCGCTGATCTATCTGGTGGCGGGCGAGCCCTCGGGCGACATTCTCGGGGCGCGGCTGATCGCCGCCTTGAAGGAACGCACCGGCGGCCACGTCCGCTTCGCCGGGGTCGGCGGGGAAAGCATGGCGGAGGCGGGCATGACCTCCCTGTTTCCGCAATCCGACATCGCGGTGATGGGCTTGGCCGAGGTGATCCCGCGCATTCCGGCGGTGTTGCGGCGGGCGCGTCAGGTCGCCGACGACATCGCGGCGAAAAAGCCCGCCGCCGTCGTCACCATCGATTCCCTGGGATTCAACGGCCGGGTCGCCAAGGCGCTGATCGCGCGCCGGATCGCCGCGCCGCGCGTCCACTACGTCGCGCCGATGGTCTGGGCGTGGAAGCCCGGTCGCGCCGCCAAGGTGGCGCGACTGTTCGACCATCTGATGTGCCTGCTGGGGTTCGAGCCGCCGTACTTCACCGCGCACGGACTGCCCACCACCCACGTCGGCCACCCGGTGATCGAGGGCGGAGCGGGGGCGGGCGACGGTCCGGGATTCCGCGCCCGCCATGGCATCGCCGCCGACGCGACGCTGCTGTGCGTGCTGCCGGGGTCGCGCCGCAACGAAGTGACGCGCATGCTGCCGGTGTTCCGCCAGGCGGCGGATCGGCTGCGGCTGCGCCATCCCGGTTTGAAGGTGGTGATCCCGACCGTCGCCACCGTCGCCGACCACGTGACCGCCGCGACCCGCGACTGGGCCGATCCGCCGCTGATCGTGCGCGGCGAGGCGGAGCGGTGGAACGCCTTCGCCGCCGCCGACGGCGCTCTGGCGACCTCGGGCACGGTGTCGCTGGAACTGGCCCGGGCACGGCTTCCCTTCGTCATCGGCTATCGCGCCTCTCCGATTTCCGCGTGGCTGGCAAGGCGTTTGATTTCAATAAAATACGCAACTCTGTTGAACCATGTCGCGAAGCGCATGGTGGTGCCGGAGTTCCTTCAGGCGGACTGCACGCCGGAGGCCCTGGCCGACGCGCTGGACGGGCTTCTGGCCGATTCCGCGCGCCGCGCGGCGTTCCTGGACGACACCGCGAAGGCTCTTGCCGAACTGGTCGGCCCGAACCCGCGCCCCAGCCTGATCGCGGCGGACGCGGTCCTGAACGCGGCGAGGATTGCGCAACCGAAGGCGTGACCCCATCTCGGCGGAACCCGAAGCTTCTGGAAGGATTCCCCCGATGACCAACCGCCTGCTGCACACGATGATCCGGGTGCGCGATCTCGACGTTTCCATCGACTTCTACACCCGGCTTCTCGGCATGCGGCTGTTGCGCCGCATGGAGTTCCCGGAGGGGCGCTTCACCCTGGCCTTCGTCGGCTACGGCGACGAGGCCGGACACTCGGTTCTGGAACTCACCTATAATTGGGATCGCGCCGAGCCTTATGCCCTGGGCGAGGCCTTCGGCCATCTGGCGATCGGGGTCTCCGACGTCCACGCCGCGATCGCGGCGTTGCGCGCGGGCGGGGCGAAGATCACCGAGGAGCCTTTCGTTCTCGAAGGCGGCTCCGCCACCATCGCCTTCGTCGAGGACCCGGACGGGTACGACATCGAACTGATCGAGCGCCCCTGACGAAAACGGCGGACCGAAAGGCCGCCGTTGGTTTTTCCGTTCGTCGCCTACCGCTTGTCGATCGGCATGTAGTCGCGCGGCGGCGCGCCGGTGTAGAGCTGGCGGGGCCGCCCGATCTTCAGTTCCGGGTCGGCGATCATTTCCATCCACTGCGCCACCCAGCCGGTGGTGCGGGCCAGGGCGAACAGGGCGGTGAACATCGATACCGGGATGCCCATGGCGCGGAAGATGATCCCCGAATAGAAATCGACGTTGGGGTAGAGCTTCTTTTCGATGAAGTAGTCGTCCTCCAGGGCGATCCGCTCCAGCTCCACCGCGATCTGCAACAGCGGCTCGTCGTGGCGGCCCAGTTCGTCCAGAACCTCGTGACAGGTCTGCTGCATGATCTTGGCGCGCGGGTCGTAGTTCTTGTAGACCCGGTGGCCGAACCCCATCAGCCGGAAGGGGTCTTCCTTGTCCTTGGCCCGCTTCACGTATTCCGAGACCCGATCCTTGCTGCCGATCTGCATCAGCATATTCAGGACCGCTTCGTTGGCGCCGCCGTGCGACGGCCCCCACAGCGAGGCGATGCCCGCCGCGATGCAGGCGAAGGGGTTGGCGCCCGACGACCCGGCCAGGCGCACCGTCGAGGTGGAGGCGTTCTGCTCGTGGTCGGCGTGCAGGATCAGGATGCGGTTCATCGCCTTGGCGAACACCGGGTTGACCTCGTAGGGCTCGCACGGCACCGCGAACATCATTTGCAGGAAATTCGCCGCGTAGCCCAGGCTGTTGCGCGGATAGTTGAAGGGCTGGCCGATCGAGTACTTGTAGGCATTGGCGATGATCGTCGGCATCTTCGCGATCAGGCGGGTCTCGGCGACCAGACGCTGGAACGAATCGGTGAAGTCCAGGCTGTCGTGGTAGAACGCCGACAGCGCGCCGACGATGCCGCAGGCCACCGCCATCGGGTGCGCGTCGCGCCGAAAGCCGCTGTAGAAGCGCAGAATCTGTTCGTTCAGCATCGAGTGATAGGTGATGTCGTGATCGAACTTGTCCATTTCCGCCCGACTCGGCAGGTTGCCGAACAGCAGCAGATAGGCGACCTCCAGGAAGTCGCAGTTCTCCGCCAGCTGCTCGATCGGATAGCCCCGATGCAGCAGGATGCCCTTGTCGCCGTCGATGAAGGTGATCTTGGACTCGCACGACCCGGTGGAGGTGAAACCGGGGTCGTAGGTGAAGCATCCCGTATCCGCGAAGAACTTCCGGATATCGACGACGCGGGGGCCGACGCTGCCGTGGATGACCGGCAGATCGAAGCTTTTTCCGGTGGCGTTGTCGGTGACGGTGAAGGTGTCGGAAGGGGTCTTCGGCTGGTTGTTCATGGCGGCTCCCTGGTGTCGATGCCCGGCGGCGACGCGCCGCCCGCTCCTTGCCGGAGCGGTGGGCGCGGCATCGGCGATGTTGCGTCCGTTGTCTCTAAACTGCCCCCTCCAGGCGGAAATTCAAGACATCGGAGCGCCTTTTCACGGCAACGACAGGTCAGGCCGGGGCGTCGTCCAGGCGCGCCAGACACTCCTCGCGGCCCAGAATCTCCATCACCTCGAACAGCGGCGGCGACACCGTCGAACCGGTGATCGCGGCGCGCAGCGGCTGGGCGACCTTGCCCAGCTTCAGGCCGTTGGCCTCCGCCAGATCGCGAATCGCCGCCTCCAGCGCGTCGTGACTCCAGGAGCCGACGGCGGCCAGAACCGGCCGCGCCGCGGCGATCAGGTCGCGCCCCTCCGCCCGCTGCGCCGTCGCCTTGTCGTCGAAGGCGAGGGGACGGGCCTTGGCATAGACCATCGCCCCGGCGGCGAGTTCGTTCAGATCCTTGGCGCGCGGCTTCAGACCGTCCATGCCGCGCAGCACCCGCTCGGCCGCTTCGGGCGACAGGGCGGCGCCCAGGCTCTTCTCCATCGGCGGACGGACCAGCGGAAGCAGTTCGTCGTTCGCCGTGGTGCGCAGGTAGTGGGCGTTGAGGTTGAGCAGCCGGGTCATGTCGAAACGCGACGGCGACTTGCCCACCGCGTCGATGTCGAACCAGTCGATCGCCTGCTCGGTCGAGATGATCTCGTCGTCGCCGTGGCCCCAGCCCAGGCGCAAGAGGTAGTTGCGCATCGCGGCGGGCAGGATGCCCATGTCGCGATAGGCTTCCGCCCCCAGCGCGCCGTGGCGCTTCGACAGCTTGGCGCCGTCCGGGCCATGGATCAGCGGGATGTGGGCGAATTCCGGAACCTCCCAGCCGCAGGCCCGGTACAGGGCGGTCTGCCGCGCCGCGTTGGTCAGGTGGTCGTCGCCGCGAATGACGTGGGTGATCCCCATGTCGTGGTCGTCCACCACCACCGAAAGCATGTAGGTCGGCGTGCCGTCGGCGCGCAGCAGGATCATGTCGTCGAGTTGCGCGTTGGCGAAGGTCACGTCGCCCTGGACGTGGTCGCGGATCACGGTTTCGCCCTCGCGCGGCGCCTTCAGACGGATCACCGGCTTCACTCCGGCGGGCGCGTCCTTGGGGTCGCGGTCGCGCCAGCGGCCGTCATAGCGCATCGGCTGGCCGGCGGCCTTCTGCTCCTCGCGCATCGCGGTCAGTTCCTCGGGCGAGCAATAGCAGCAATAGGCGTTGCCCGTCGCCAGCAGTTGCCGCGCTACCTCGGCATGGCGCGCGGCGCGGGCGAACTGCATCACCGGTTCCTCGTCCCAGGTCAGTCCCAGCCAGGAAAGACCGTCGAAGATCGCGTCCACGGCGGCCTGGGTCGAACGCTCGCGGTCGGTGTCCTCGATGCGCAGCAGGAAGCGCCCGCCATGATGGCGCGCGAACAGCCAGTTGAACAGGGCGGTGCGGGCGCCGCCGATGTGAAGGAACCCCGTCGGCGACGGGGCGAAACGTGTCACGACGCTCATGCGATGCGAAACCCGTGGCTTGGCTTTTGGGTGCGGAACCCGCCGGCCTGGCGGCGGGCGGAGTGGGTTCGGCGGCGGAATTGCGGTATTCTCGGTCGCGCGAACCGGGTGGTTTTATCACAACGGAATCGCAATGGGTATCCAAAAGGGGCGGACATGCGCGGAGGCGCCGCCGGTCTGGGGGAGTGGGCTCCCTGGCTTTTCGTCGCCGGGGCGGCGGCCTATCTGTTGCTGCCCGACGAACCCGGCATCGCGGCATGGGCGGTTTGCGCCGCCGTCGCGGCCGGTCTCGGCCTGGCCGCGTGGCGGTCCGGGCATGCCGTCTGGCTGGCGGCGGCGGTCCTTGCCGTCGCGCTTTTGGGCGGCGCGGGGTGGACGGCGCTCTTCGCCCATCGCGTCGCCGCGCCGGTGCTGACGGCGGAGCTTCGCCACGTCGCCCTGGAGGGAGAAGTGGAAACCCTGGAGCTGCGCCGCAACGGCAGCCGCGCCGTGCTGCGCCGGGCGGGTTTCGACGGCGGCGGGCCGCCGATGCGGGTGCGGCTGACGATTCCGGCGCGCTTCGATGCGCCGTCGCCGGGGATGCGGATTTCTCTCGCCGCCACCCTGTCGCCGCCGCCGCGCCCGGTCTGGCCGGGCGGTTTCGATATGGCGCGCCGCGACTGGTTCCACGGTGTCGGGGCGGTCGGCTATGCGGTCGGACCCTGGCGGGAGGTCGCCCCCCCGGCCCGCGCCGGACTGGGCGGAGAGGCTGCAATCCTGGCGCTGGCGGGTTGCCCGGCGCATCCTGGACGGCGCGGGAGGCGACCCGGCGCGCGCCGTCGCCGCCGCCCTGATCGTCGGCGACAAGGGCGCGATCCCCGAGGCGCTGGCGGAGGATTACCGCGCTTCCGGTCTGGCGCACATGCTGGCGATTTCCGGCCTGCACATGAGTCTGCTCGCCGGGCTGGCGTTTTTGACCTTGCGGCGCGGCCTGGCGATGGTTCCGGCGGTGGCGCTGCGCTTCCCGATCAAGAAATGGGCCGCCGTCGCCGCCCTGATCCTGACCGCCGCGTATCTGCTGTTGTCGGGGGCGTCGGTGCCGACGCAGCGCGCCTTCGCGATGACCGCGATCGCCCTGTTGGCGGTGCTGCTGGATCGTTCGCCGTTTTCCTTCCGGCTGCTCGGCGTCGCCGCCGTGGCGGTGGCGGCGCGCGACCCCGAGGCGGTTCTGGGTCCCAGCTTCCAGATGTCGTTCGCCGCCGTTCTCGCCCTGATCGCGGTCTATCGGCTGCCGCGTCCGTGGATTTTGCCGGAGCGGGGGTCGTGGCTGCGCCGTCCGGTTGTCTATCTCGGCGGGGTGCTGCTCACCACCGTCGTCGCCACCTGCGCCACCGCGCCCTTTGCCCTCTATCACTTCGGGCGGATCGCGGTGCATGCGTTGCCCGCCAACCTGCTGGCGTTGCCGGTGCTGGGCTTCTGGGTGATGCCCTGGGGGCTGCTGTCGGCGATGGCCATGCCCTTCGGCGCGGAGGCCTTTCCCCTGGCGCGGATGGCCGAGGGCATCGCCTGGATCAACGCGGTGGCGCACTGGGTGGCGTCCTGGCCCGGACACCGGTTGGTCGCGCCGCAGATGCCGGGGGCCGGTCTGGCGCTGTGCGTCGCGGGCGGGCTGTGGCTCTGCCTGGGCGAAGGGTTCCGGCGTCTGGCCGGTCTGGCGGCGCTGGCGGCGGGGTTGAGTTCGCCCTGGTGGACGCCGCCGCCCGATCTGCTGGTCGCCGACCGGGGGCGCGCCGTCGCGATCCGCCGGGGAGAAGATTACGGTTTCCTGGGGGAGGGACGGCAGGATTTCCTTGCCTCGGTCTGGGAGGCCCGCACCGGCGGCGCGATGCGGAGGGGGGAGGGCTGGCGCTGCGACGCGGCGGGCTGCATCGGCGAATCCCCGGCGGGCTGGCGCGCGGCGCGGAGCGACCGCCGCGACGCTCTGGAAGAGGATTGCGTGCGGACGGCGGTGGTTCTGGCGCGCCACCCGCTGCCGCCGGAGATTCGCGCCGCCTGCGCCGCCCCGGTTCTGGACGCGGACGATCTGGCCCGCGCGGGGGTGACGCTGCTGTGGCTGGACGCGGCGGGCCGAGTGATCCGGCGGGTCGGCGGCAACACCGGAGGCCGCCGACCGTGGAGGGGTCAGTAGCGGCGGATCAGTCCGACCAGACGGCCCTGCACCGCTACCCGGTCCGGCCCGAAGATGCGGGTTTCGTAGCGCGGATTGGCGGGCTCCAAGGCGATGGATTCGCCCTTGCGGCGCAGGCGTTTCAGCGTCGCTTCGTTCTGATCGACCAGGGCGACGACGATGGCGCCGTTTTCCACGGTGTCGGTCTTGCGGATCAGCACGGTATCGCCGTCGAAGATTCCCACCTCGATCATCGAGTCCCCCTCGACGGTAAGCGCATAGTGTTCACCGCCGGAAAGCATGCTGGCGGGGATATCGACGGTGGCGCTGAGGTCGCTCAACGCCTCGATCGGGGTGCCTGCCGCGATCTTGCCGTAGAGCGGCACCGACACCGCGTCGGCGTTGCCCGCCACCGCCGCGCCCGCGATCTGGCGGCGGAAGCCGCCCGCGATCACCGTCGGCTGGAAGTTCGCGGTCTCGGCGGCGTCCTGGGGAGGCAGGCCTTCCGGCAGCTTGATGATCTCCAGCGCCCGGGCGCGGTGTGGCAGGCGGCGGATGTAGCCCCGTTCCTCCAGGCTGGTGATCAGGCGATGCACCCCGGATTTGGAGTGCAGGCCAAGCTCGACCTTCATTTCCTCGAACGAGGGGACGACGCCGAAGCGCTTGAGGTGGCGGTCGATCAGCAGCAGCAGATTGCGTTGCTTGACGGTCAGCATGGTCTCACCCCCGGCCTGAGGCGACGGGGCGACGGAATCGCCCGTCGCGGAACGATCCTTATTTGTTCTAGTTTGGTTCAGGCGAGAACGCAACCGAAAATCGCGTCAGCCCCGCAACAAACGCGTTGTCGCGGCGGCGACGTCGGGCTGGCGCATCAGGGATTCGCCGACCAGGAAGCGTCGCGCCCCGACGGCGGCCATGCGGTCGAGGTCGGCGCGGGTCTTGAGGCCGCTTTCCGCCACCAGAGCCCGGTCGGGCGGGCAGGCGGCGGCCAGCGCCTCGGTGGTGGAAAGGTCGGTGACCATGGTCTTGAGATTGCGGTTGTTGACCCCGAGCAGGCGGCTTTTCAGCTTCAGCGCCCGGTCGAATTCCGCCCGGTCGTGGATTTCCACCAGTACGTCCATGCCGAAATCCATCGCCGCCCGTTCCAGTTCGCGCGCCTGCTGGTCGGTAAGAGCCGCCAGGATCAGCAGGATGCAGTCCGCCCCCCAAGCCCGCGCCTCCGCCACCTGATAGACGTCGAGCATGAAGTCCTTGCGCAGGATCGGCAAATCCACCGCTTCGCGGGCGGCGTCCAGAACCTCCGGCCCGCCCTGGAAATAGGGGGCGTCGGTGAGCACCGACAGGCACGAAGCGTCGCCCGCCGCATAGGCCCGGGCCAGGGCGGCGGGGTCGAAGTCGGCGCGGATCAGGCCCGCCGACGGCGAGGCCTTCTTGATTTCGGCGATCAGGCCGAAGCCGTCCCCGGACGCCGCCCGGTCGAGGGCGGCGGCGAAGCCGCGCGGCGGATCCTGGTCCGCCGCCCGATGGATCAGGGCGGAAAGAGGCACCCGCGCCTTGGCGGCGGCGATCTCGTCGCGCTTGGTGGCGCAGATTTTCGCCAGAACGTCGCTCACGCCGGGGACTCGTTGCTGATCCGGACGAATTCGGCCAGCACCGCCTTGGCCGACCCGTCCTTCATGGAAGTCAATGCCTTATCGACGCCTTCTTGAAGCGATTTCGCAACGTCGGCGACCACCAGGACCGCCGCCGCGTTAAGCGCCACGGCGTCGCGCAGGGGGGCGAGGCCGGAGGGAACCTCGGGCTCGAAAATCGCGCGCAGGGCGGCGGCGTTGAAATCCGGATCGCCGCCCCTCAGCGCTTCCGCCGCGACCCGCGGCAGGCCCACGTCTTCCGGCGCGATGCGGAAGGTCGTCACCTTGCCGTCCTTCCATTCCGCCACCCGGGTCGGGCCGGTGGTGGTGATTTCGTCCAGTCCGTCGCCGCCATGCACCACCCAGGCGCGTTCCGCCCCCAGTTTGCCGAGCACCGCGGCGAGGGGTTCCAGCCAGCTTTCGGCGAAGACGCCGATCACCAGACGCTTCACCCCGGCGGGGTTGGCGAGCGGCCCGAGGATGTTGAAAATCGTGCGGGTGCCGATTTCCACCCGGGTCGGGCCGACGTGCTTCATCGCGCTGTGGTGGCGGGTAGCGAGCATGAAGCCGATGCGCGCCTCGGCGATGCAGCGTTCCAGGACCGGCAATTCGGCGTCGAGGTTGACGCCGAGGGCCTTCAGCACGTCGGCGGAGCCGGACTTCGAGGTCTGCGCCTTATTGCCGTGCTTGGCGACGGTGACGCCGCAGGCGGCGGCGGCGAGGGCCGCGCCGGTGGAGATGTTGTAGCTGCCCGAGGAATCGCCGCCGGTGCCAACGATGTCCACCGCGTCGGCGGGAGCCTTCACCGGCAGGGCCTTGGCCCGCATGGTGCGCGCCGCGCCGGTGATTTCCTCGACGGTTTCGCCGCGCAGGCGCATCCCCATCAACAGGGCGCCGATCTGCGATGGCGTCGCCCGGCCCGACATGATGATGTCGAAGGCTTGCGCCGCGTCGGCTTCCGACAGGGTTTCGCCCGTCGCGGTGCGGGCAAGAATGGGTTTCAGGTCGCTCATCGGGGGGTGTCCTTGCCTTTGCCTCTGGCCGCGAGGGTCAGGAAGTTTTTCAAAATGTCGTGCCCATGCTGCGAGGCGATGCTCTCCGGGTGGAACTGCACGCCGAAGATCGGCAGATCGACGTGGGCGAGTCCCATGATCAGGCCGTCCGGGCTTTCCGCCGTCACCGTCAGGCAGGCGGGCAGGGTGGCGCGCTCCACCAGCAGGGAGTGATAGCGCGTCGCCTGGAAGGGGTCGGGGATGCCGGAAAACACGTCGCTGCCGCGATGATGGATTTCGCAGACCTTGCCATGCATCGGTTCCGGCGCGCGGACCACCCGCCCGCCGAAGGCCTGGCCGATGGTCTGGTGCCCCAGGCAGACGCCGAACAGCGGGATGCGCCGCTCCGCCGCCAGGGCGGTCAGCGGCAGGCAGATGCCGGCGCGTTCCGGATCGCACGGACCGGGGGAGAGGATGATCCCCTGCGGCGATTTGGCGACCGCTTCCTCGGCGCTGAGCGCGTCGTTGCGCGCCACCTCGACCTCGGCGCCGAGTTCTCCCAGGTAGTGCCAGAGGTTGTAGGTAAAGCTGTCGTAGTTGTCGATCAGCAGGTACATCGGCCGCTCATCCCGCAAGGTTCGTTCGGCGCACAGGATGGACGGCGGTCTTCGCCGCGTCAAGGGCGGCAGGCCGCGCGAAGCGGCGAGACATCGTCGAAAGAGACATACGGTCCCGATATCCGCGCCCCCAGGGAGACGAAGAAATCCTTCAGGTCCTCGAGGCCGAAACCGCCGATGTCGGCCGGGTTCATCGCCAGGAAGAGTCTCCCCCCCCCGAGGACAGATGATTCTCCGCCAGATCGCGCAGGAAGAACGCCCACTCCTCCTGCCGCCAGACGTCGGGATAGCCCTGGCGGTTGAAGCAGATGGCAAAGGCGGTGATCAGGTGGAATTTTTGCGGAAACGCAGGGAGCGGCTGGAAGCGTTCGATCCTGTGGACGCGGCGCCGGAGGCCGAGGCTTCGGATGGATTCGTTGTAAAGCGGCTCGATATCCAGATCCAGCCCCGTCGCCTCGTGACCGAGGCAGGTGCAAACGTAGGGAAAGTAACCGAATCCGGTGCCGACATCGAGAATCCGGAGGGGTTGCAGGAAGTCCATGCCGAGCATTCGAGCGTATCGGAAGCAGTCCGGGATGTAGAGTTCGTAATCCAGATACTTCAGGATTCCCGTGCCGGGCGTCGGCGGGCCGTTTTCGCGGATCAGGCGCATGAAGTCCGGGTTGTCGCGCAGGGCTCCGAGGACAATTTCGACGTCGTCCATTTCCACGGACGCCGGACCGGTTGCGATCGGAGCGGCGATGGCCTTCGTCAGGCGGCGAAGATGGGGAAAGCGAACGGTCACGACATCAACCCGAAATCCGGAGGGGAGGCCCTCGGAGAAAATCCGCACCGAGGCTAGCGTTTTCGTGGAAAGGCCGCAACAGAAGGTTCCGGCGATTCCCGCAACCCGATCCGCGCGGGGCATCGGCGAAGGGGCGACGGGTCTGGTCCGCTGCCGCCGTCCTGGTGTATGGTCCCGGAAATTCCAGGAAAGGAAGCGACCGTGCCCACCCGAAGCCCGCGCGGCAAACCCAAGACCGGAAGGAAGAAACCCGCCGCCCGGCTGTCCGCCGCCCTGATCGCCGCCTGTCTGGGCGGCGCGCTGGCCCTGGGGGCTGGGCTGGTGGGGCGCGTCGCGCCTGGCAAAGCGGCCCGAGGCTCCGCGTCCGATCGCCGCGCAACCGGTCGCGCCGCCGCGTCCGGCGGAGCCGACCCAGCCCGCGCCGCCGCCGGAACCTTCGCCTGCGCCCGAGGTCGCCGCCCTGCCGCCCCCGGCGGAGGAGGTTCCGCCGGTCGCCCAGGCGTGGCGGATGCAGGCGCTGCCCTTCGCGCCGCTTCCCGGCAAGCCGATGATCGCCATCGTCATCGACGACATGGGGGTGGACCCGCGCCGCAGCGCCCGGGTGATCGGCCTGCCCGCGCCGCTGACCACCTCGTTCCTCAGCTATGCGCAGAACCTGCCGAAGCAGGCGAAGGCGGCGCGCGCCGCCGGGCACGAACTGCTGCTCCACATGCCGATGGAGCCTTCCGGTTCGGGCTACGACCCCGGCCCCGACGTGCTGTTGACCGCGATGGGGGAAGAGGCGATCCGCGCCCGGCTGCGCAAATCCCTGGCGTCGTTTTCGGGCTATGTCGGGATCAACAACCACATGGGCAGCAAGTTCACCGCCGATGCGGCGGCGATGCGCGTGGTGATGCGCGAATTGCATGCCGACGGCCTGCTATTTCTCGACTCCCTGACCTCGGGCCGGTCGGTGGGGACGAAAGTGGCGCAGGCGGAAGGCGTGCCCAACCTGACCCGCGACGTCTTCCTCGACGACGATCCGCAACCCGCCGAAATCCGCGAGCAGTTGCGCCGGGTGGAGGCGCACGCCCGCAAGACCGGCGCGGCGATCGCCATCGGCCACCCCCGCGACACCACCATCGAGGCGCTGGCGGCCTGGTTGCCGCAGGTGAAGGCGGAGGGCTTCCAGCTGGTGCCGCTGTCCGCCCTGGCGAAGTCGAAGTATGGGGAATAGTCTGACAGAACACGATTTTTCGGAACGGAGGGGGTGCGCGATGGATGATGCCGAGTGGGTCTGGGACGAGCCGTTTCGCGATCTATTGTTGGATCCGCCGCCGGACGATGCCTCGTCGCGCATTTCCCGGCGTCAGGCCGAGGCGGAAGGCGCCGCCCTCCGCCGACCGGTGAGGCTGAGCGTGCCGACCGAGATGCGCTACCGCGAGTTGGCCTTTCTGTGCGGTTTGCTGCGAAAAAAACGCCCGGAGAAGGTTCTCGAGGTCGGGGTCGCCGGGGGCGGCACCTCGGTCGTTATCCTGAAGGCGCTGAATCTTCTCGGCCTGCCGACGCGGCTTCACTCCGTCGATCTGTCGGTGAAATACTACAAGGACGACGCACGGGATTCCGGCTATGCCGTCGGGCAATGGCTGCCGGAAAGTCTGGGCGCCTGGGATCTGCGGACGGGGCGGGCGGTCAACGCTTGCATCGACGACATCGGCGGCGGCATCGATTTCTGCGTTCTGGACACCGCGCACCGCCTGCCGGGGGAACTCCTGGATTTCCTGGGCGTGCTCCCGTACCTGAAGAACGACGCCGTGGTCGTCGTTCACGACACGCTGCTGCATCTTCTGAGGCCGGGCTGGGTCACCTATGCGACGTGCGTCCTGGCGAGCATCGTCGCGGCGGGGAAAATCATGATCAGGGACGACTTCCAGCCGGAGGGGCTGGCCAATATCTCGGCCTTCGTCGTCACCGAGGACACCCGCGCATACGTCGCCAACGTGTTCGCGGCGCTGATGCTGCCCTGGGATTACATCCCCGACGACGAAATCCTGGGCGACGTGCTGGCGGGCCTGGAGAGACACTATCCGCCGACCTATGTCGATGTCTTCAAACGCGCGGCCAACCTCAATGCGCTGGCCAAGGGCCGACCGCGCCTCTATGACCTCGGCGAAGCCGATGGAACGATCCTGATGTCCCCGTATCAGCGTAGCGGGGGGCGATCTCGGCGGCGCGCAGCAGAGCGCGCGCCTTGTTGCAGCTTTCCTGGAATTCCTTGTCCGGGTCGCTGTCGGCGACGATGCCGCCGCCCGCCTGGACGTGCATTTCGCCGTCCTTGATCACCGCGGTGCGGAGCGCGATGCAGGTGTCCATGTCGCTGTTGCCCGAGATATAGCCGATGCATCCGGCGTAGACGCAGCGTTTCACCGGCTCCAGTTCGTCGATGATCTCCATGGCGCGGACCTTCGGCGCGCCCAACACCGTGCCCGCCGGGAATCCCGCCATCAGCGCGTCCATCGCGTCGCGGTCCGCGCGCAGCCGACCGTTGACGTTGGAAACGATGTGCATGACGTGGGAATAGTATTCCAGCACCATCTGCTCGGTGACCTTGACGCTGCCCACCTCGGCGACGCGGCCGACGTCGTTGCGACCGAGGTCGAGGAGCATCAGGTGCTCGGCGCGCTCCTTGGGGTCGGCGAGAAGCTCCCGCGCCAGGGCGGCATCCTTGTCCTTGCCGCGCGGCGCGGTGCCGGCGATCGGGCGGATGGTGACCACGCCGTCGCGCAGCCGCACCAGGATTTCCGGACTGGCGCCGACCACCTGGAATCCCCCGAAATCGAGGAAGAACATGAACGGCGAGGGGTTGGTCCGGCGCAGCGCGCGGTAGAGAGCGAAGGGCGGCAGGTCGAAGGGCAGGGTGAAGCGCTGCGACAGCACCACCTGGAAGATGTCGCCCGCCAGGATGTACTCCTTGGCCTTGGCGACCATCGCCTTGAAGGCGTCGCGGCTTAGGTTCGAGCGCGGTTCCGGCGTCGGTTCGTCGGCGGCGGGGTGGCGCGCGTAGGGCAGGCTGCGCCCGACGTTGGCCAGCGCGTCGGCCAGACGTTCCCGCGCCCGGTCGAAGGCGGCGGCGGACACCGAGGACTCGGGCCGCACCGGCGTGACCAGGGTCAGGGTGTCGGCGATGGTGTCGAACACCGCGATCAGGGTGGGGCGGACGAACAGGCCGTCGGGAACCCCCAGCAGATCGGGGTTGGCGGCGGGAATGTCCTCGACCAGACGGATCGTGTCGTACCCCATGTAGCCGACCAGACCGGCGGCCATCGGCGGCAGGCCTTCTGGAATCTCCACCCGGCTTTCGGCGATCAGGGCGCGCAGGGAATCCAGCGGTTTCGCCGCCTCGGCGACGAAGGCATCGGGGACGAAGCGGGCCTGACGGTTGATCTCCGCCGTCTCGCCACGGCAGCGCCAGACCACGTCGGGGTTCAGCCCGACGAAGGAATAGCGACCGCGCACCGCGCCGCCCTCCACCGATTCCAGAAGAAAGCTGTTGGGGCGGCCGTCGGCCAGCTTCAGCATCACCGAAACCGGTGTCTCCAGGTCGGCGGGCATGGTCAGCCACACCAGTTGCGGGGTTCCGGACTCATAGGCGGTGCGGAAGGTCTCGAAATCCGGGGTGGCCTGCATTTCAGTTGATCTCCCGCACCAGGCTGTCGACGCTGCGGAACTGGCGCATCGCGAAGGGGTCGGCCAGGTGGGTGGAGAAGGGGGCCATCAGGGCGTCGCCCAGGGCGGCGCGCAGTTGGCGGTTGCCTTGCTCCAGGGCGTCGGCGAACTCGGTGGGATCGACCGGCCTGACTTCGATCAGGCGGGCCGCCATCGCCCCTTCCGGGGTGGCGGCGCTGCCGGTCTGGCCGGGTTCCGCCGCGAACAGGGCCTTCACCAGATCGCGCGGCAGGCCGCGCGCGCCGCCGGAACGGAAGAACGGCGGGGTGGTTTCGATCTTCACCCCGTGCGCCTTGGCGAAGGCGGCGGCGTCCTTGGCCTCGGCGAAGGCGGCGGCCAGGGTCTTGGCCTTTTCCACCGCCGCTTCGCGGCGCTTTTCGGCGTTCCAGGAGTCCAACAGCTCGGCGCGCACCTGGGCGAAGGGCTTCAACGCGGCGGGAGTCACCGCCTCGGTGCGGACGACGAAATAGCCGCCGGGCTCGCCTTCGTACTCCAGCAGGGAACTCTGGTTGCCTGCGTCCTGGGCGAACCCGGCGCGGACGATCTCGGCGACGGCGGGAAGCCCCGCCACCGGCTGGCCCGCCGGAGTCTTGCCCTCGGCGTCGGTCGCCGGAACCGCGATCACGGACAGGCCGTTGAGGCGGGCGGCCTCTTCCAGCGAGGCTCCGGCGGCGAGCGCGTCCTCCAGCGCCGTGGACAGGCGATAGATCGCCGCCAGGGTCTGCTCGGCGCGCACCGCCTCGACCACCTTCGGGCGGGCGGCGGCGAAGTCGGGCGCCTGGACGGGGCGGATGTCCTCGACCGTGACCACATGCCAGCCGATCGGCGTCTTCAGAGGCGGCAGGACGTCGCCCTTCGCCGCGGCGAAAGCGGGGTCGGCGAGGGCGGGCAGCAGCCCCTCGCGCGCCACCCAGCCGAGATCGGTGACCGAGGACTGGGCCTCCCGGGCCACCGCGTCGGCGGCGCGGCCTTCCTTCAGCGCGGCGGCGACCCTGGCGGCGGCGGCCTCGTCCTTGACCAGAATCTGGCGCAGCTTCCGGCTTTCCGGCTGCGCGTATTCCGCCGCGTGGCGGTCGAAATGCTCGCGCAGCGCGGCCTCGTCCACCGCGACCTTCACGTCCTCGGGGCGGATCGGCAGCACCGTCAGCGCGCGGGTCTCCGGCGCGGTGTATTCGGTGGCATGGTCCTTCTGATAGGCGGTCAGGACCTCGTCGCCCGGATCCCGCGGCAGCGGCATCGATGCGGCGGGAACGGCGAAGACCTGGGCGACCCGGCGCTCGCCCTCGAAGCGCAGCAGGGTGTCGGCCAGGATGCGCGGCACCGTCACCGGTTCGCGCACCGAATCCAGAATGCGGCGGCGCACCGTGTCGCCGCGCATCATCCCCAGGAAATCCACCTCGGTATAGCCGCTGTTCTCCAGCACCCGGCGGAAGCGTTCGCGGGAAAACCGCCCGTCCTCGCCCAGGAAGGCGGCGTTGCCGACGATCAGTTCCTGAATCGCCGCGTCGGAAACCCCGACGTTCATCTTGGCGGCGGCGGCGTCCAGCAGGGCGCGGCTGGCCAATTGCGACAGAACCTGATCGAACACGCCGTACTTCGCCGCCTCCGCCGCCGTCAACTGCGGCCCGAATTGCTGGCGCAGGCGGCGCAGTTCGGTGACGAAGGCGCGCTTGACCTGGCGGCTGGAGACCTCGACGTCGCCGACGCCGATCACCGCCTGACTCTCCGGACTGCGCCGCAGCATGTCGGCGATGCCCCAGGCGCCGAAGGCGACGATGAGAATGCCGAAAAGGATTTTCGCCAGAAGGCTGGTGAAAAGGCGACCGACGGAATGGGACATGGCGGTGAACGATCCGGGCATGAGGATTGCGGAACGCGGGGGAAACCCCGGCGCTGGACGCGATAATAGGGGGCGATTCCGGCTTGCCGCAAGGCATAAGTCGCTGCTGCGGAGCTTCACAAGGCGGCGGCGGGCGCGCTATGGTGGCGGCGGCGAGGAGGCGGAGACCTCCCGCGAGAACCCGGAGGAAATCAAGATGAACGCACGCCGCCCCCTGATCGCGGGAAACTGGAAGATGAACGGACTGGCCGCCGACGGCCATGCCCTGGCCGCCGCCCTGGCGGAACGGATGCGGGCGGGCGATCCCGGCTGCGACGTTTTGGTCTGTCCGCCCTTCACCCTGATCGAAGGCGCGGCGCGCACCGCCGCCGGGTCGGTCCTGGCGGTGGGCGGCCAGGATTGCCATGCCGCCGCCAGCGGCGCGCACACCGGCGACGTCTCCGCCGAGATGCTGAAGGATCTGGGCTGCGCTTTCGTCATCGTCGGCCATTCGGAACGCCGCGCCGATCACGGAGAAACCGACGCCACGGTGAAGGCGAAGGCCGAGGCGGCCTTGCGCGCCGGACTGACCGCGATCGTCTGCGTCGGCGAGACCGAGGCCGAACGCGACGCCGGAAAGACCGGGACGGTGGTCGCCGGACAGGTGCGCGGATCGCTGCCCGAAGGGACGACCCCCGCCAATCTGGTGATCGCCTACGAACCGGTCTGGGCGATCGGCACCGGCCACACCCCGACCCCCGCCGAGGCGCAGGCGGTTCATGCCCGCATCCGCGCCGAGTTGAAGGGGCTGATCGGCGACGCGGCGGACGCGGTGCGCCTGCTCTACGGTGGCTCGGTGAAGCCCTCCAACGCCAGGGAACTGATGGGGCAGGCCGACATCGACGGCGCGCTGGTCGGCGGCGCGTCGCTGAAGGCCGACGATTTTTGGGCGATCGTTCGCAGTTATGCCTAGCCAAGGACGCGGCCTGCGATTACAAAGGCGCGGACGGACGCCCGCCGTTGCGGCGGGCGCCACGATTCACGATTCATGGGGTACGGGCGTCAGATGCTGACAGTCGTTCTGGTTATCCACTTGCTGCTGACCCTTGCGCTGGTCGGTCTGGTTCTGTTGCAGAAGTCCGAAGGCGGCGGCCTTGCCACCGGCGGCGGCGCTTCGGGCGGCGGAAATTTCCTGTCCGGTCGGGCGGCGGGCAACATCCTGACCCAGGCCACGGTGATCCTGGCGGTGTGCTTCATGGCCACCTCGATTCTGCTGGCGGTGATGGCCTCGATGCGCAGCCGTGGCGAGGACGATATCCTTAAGGCGCTGACCCGCGCGGCGCAGCCGACCGCGCCGATCGCCGCGCCGGTCGCGCCGCAGGCGTCGCCCGCCGCTCCGGTCGCCGACAGCCTGCCGCCGGTTCCGCCGGTCGGGGCCGCGCCGCAGGAGTCGGCTCCGGCCAAACCCTAGCCGGGCGATCCGCCCGCCAGCCAAAGCGGGCGCCTCCGCCGGGTGCGGAGGCGCCGGTTCCTTCCGACGTATTTTCAGTGCTATCATCGCGCCCGGGATCGGGGGGGCGGGCGTCGGCCGACGCCTTGCCGTGCCCCGCCGGGTGGTGTTCGAGCGTTTTTTTCAGATAAAGGGTAGGGTGGCGAATGACCCGCTTCATCTTCATCACGGGCGGTGTGGTCTCCTCGTTGGGGAAGGGGCTGGCCTCCGCCGCCCTCGGCGCGTTGTTGCAGGCGCGCGGCTACAAGGTCCGGTTGCGCAAGCTGGACCCGTACCTCAACGTCGATCCGGGGACGATGAGTCCCTATCAGCACGGCGAGGTCTTCGTTACCGATGACGGCGCGGAGACCGACCTGGACCTTGGCCACTACGAGCGCTTCACCGGGTTTTCCTCGCGCAAGTCCGACAACATCACCACCGGCCGCATCTATTCCGAGGTGATCGCCAAGGAACGGCGCGGCGACTATCTGGGCGGCACGGTGCAGGTGATTCCGCACGTCACCGACGCGATCAAGGGGTTCATCACCTCGGACGTCACCGACGAGGACTTCATCCTGTGCGAGATCGGCGGCACCGTCGGCGATATCGAAGGCCTGCCGTTCCTTGAGGCGATCCGCCAGTTGCACAACGAGCTGGGGGAGGAGCGGGCGATGTTCATTCATCTGACCCTGCTGCCCTATATCCCCACCGCCGGAGAGCTGAAGACCAAGCCGACCCAGCATTCGGTGAAGGAACTGCTGAGCGTCGGCATCCAGCCGGACGTGCTGCTGTGCCGCTCCGACCGGCCGATTCCCGACGGCGAGCGCCGCAAGATCGCGCTTTTCTGCAACGTCCGGCAGGAGGCGGTGATTCCCGCCCTCGACACCGAGACCATCTATCGCGTGCCGGTCAGCTATCACGAGCAGGGCATGGACATCCAGGTCTGCCGCCATTTCGGCCTGCCCTGCGAGACCGAGCCCGACCTGTCCACCTGGAAGAACATCGTGCACCGCGTCACCCAGCCCGAGGGCGAGGTGAAAATCGCGGTGGTCGGCAAGTACGTGAAGCTTCTGGACGCCTATAAGTCGCTGTCCGAGGCGCTGACCCACGGCGGCATCGCCAACAACGCGCGGGTGCGGCTGGAGTGGCTGGATTCCGAGATCTTCGAGGCGGACGACACCCTGCACCATCTGGCCGACGTGCACGGCATCCTGGTTCCCGGCGGCTTCGGCGAGCGCGGAGCGGAGGGCAAGGTGCGCGCCGCGCAGTTCGCCCGCGAGCATCGCATTCCCTATTTCGGCATCTGCTTCGGAATGCAGATGGCGGTGGTGGAAGGGGCGCGCAATCTGGCCGGGATCAAGGGCGCGGCGTCCACCGAGTTCGGTCCGGCGGCGGAGCCGGTGATCGGCCTGATGACCGAATGGGTCAAGGACGGCGAACGCCAGGAGCGGAACGCCGAAAGCGATCTGGGCGGCACGATGCGCCTGGGCGCTTATGAATGCCTGCTCAGGCCCGGCAGCCGCGTCGCCGAAATCTATGGGACGGATCGCATCTGGGAACGGCATCGTCACCGTTACGAGATGAACGACCGCTACACCGAGCGTCTGGAGGCGCAAGGGATGATCGTTTCCGGGCGCTCGCCCGACGGCCTGCTGCCGGAAATCGTCGAAATTCCCGATCATCCCTGGTTCATCGGCGTGCAGTTCCATCCGGAACTGAAGTCCAAGCCCTTCGATCCGCATCCGTTGTTCACTTCGTTCATCAAGGCGGCGATCGCTCAAATCGCGTCTGGTCTAAGGAATCCGAAGCGTCATGGCGTACACGGTTGATATCGGCGAATTGAAACTGGCCAACGACCGGCCCCTGGCGTTGATTTCCGGCCCTTGCCAGATGGAAAGCCGCGAACACGCGCTGATGTGCGCCGAGGCCCTGGCCGGGATGGCGCGCAATCTTGGTATGCCGTTCATCTTCAAGACCTCGTTCGACAAGGCCAACCGCACCAGCGCGGGCGGGCGTCGCGGCGTCGGGTTGGAGGCGGCGCTGCCGGTGTTCCGCGAGGTCCGCGACACCATCGGCTGCCCGGTGCTGACCGACGTGCACGAGCCCTGGCAGTGCGATCTGTTGAAGGATGCGGTGGATGTCCTTCAGATTCCTGCGTTTCTTTGCCGCCAGACCGACCTGATCCTGGCCGCCGCCAAGACCGGGCTGGTGGTCAACGTGAAGAAGGGGCAGTTTCTCGCCCCGTGGGACATGGCCAACGCTGTGGCCAAGGTGGAAAGCGCCGGGAACCGCCGGGTGATGCTGACCGAACGCGGCGCGTCGTTCGGCTACAACACCCTGGTCACCGACTTCCGCGCCCTGCCGATCATGGCGAAGACCGGCTATCCGGTGGTGTTCGACGCCACCCACTCGGTGCAGCAGCCGGGCGGGCAGGGCTCCGCCTCGGGCGGGCAGAGGGAATTCGCGCCGGTGCTGGCGCGCGCCGCCGTGGCGATCGGCGTCGCCGCCGTCTTCATCGAGGCGCATCCCGAACCCGACAAGGCCCCCTCCGACGGGCCGAACATGATTCCGCTGGCCGACATGCCGGCGCTGCTTTCGACCCTGAAGGCGTTCGACGAACTGGCCAAGGCCCATCCCATCCGTATTGACTGAAACGAGGACATCATGACGTCGATCATCGACATTACGGCTCGCGAGATTCTCGACTCCCGCAGCAATCCCACGGTGGAAGTGGACGTTCTGCTGGAGACCGGAACCCTGGGCCGCGCCGCGGTGCCGTCGGGCGCGTCCACCGGCGCGCACGAGGCGGTGGAGCTGCGCGACGGCGACGCCGAGCGCTACAACGGCAAGGGCGTGCAGCGCGCCGTCGAGGCGGTGAACAACGAGATCTTCGACGCCCTGGTCGGCATGGACGCCGAATTGCAGATGCAGATCGACCGGATGATGATCGATCTGGACGGCACCCCGAACAAGTCGCGCCTGGGGGCGAACGCCATCCTCGGGGTCTCCCTCGCCACCGCCAAGGCGGCGGCGGAGGAAATCGGCCTGCCGCTCTACAACTACATCGGCGGCGCGTTCTCCCACGTTCTGCCGGTGCCGATGATGAACATCATCAACGGCGGCGCGCATGCCGACAATCCGATCGACATTCAGGAATTCATGATCATGCCGGTGTCCGCGGCGTGCATCGCCGATGCGGTGCGCTGCGGGTCCGAGGTCTTCCACGCCCTGAAGAAGCTGCTGCACGACGCCGGGCACAACACCGGCGTCGGCGACGAGGGCGGCTTCGCCCCCAATCTGAAATCCGCCGACGAGGCGCTGTCCTTCATCGTCAAGGCGATCGAGAAGGCTGGCTACGTGCCGGGCGAGGACGTGGTCCTGGCCCTGGACGCGGCGGCCAGCGAGTTCTTCAAGAACGGCAAGTACGTGTTGGCGGGCGAGGGCAAGACCCTGGATTCCGACGGTATCATCGCCTACTACGCCGACCTGGTGGACCGCTATCCGATCTTCTCGCTGGAGGACGGCTGCGCCGAGGACGACTGGGACGGCTGGGAACGCCTGACCGCCGCCCTGGGCGACCAGATTCAGCTGGTCGGCGACGACATCTTCGTCACCAACGTCGATCGCCTGAATCAGGGCATCGACCGCGGCGTCGCCAACTCGATCCTGGTCAAGGTCAACCAGATCGGCACCCTGACCGAGACCCTGCGGACGGTCGAGGCCGCGCACCGCGCCGGGTACACCTGCGTGATGTCGCACCGTTCCGGCGAGACCGAGGACTCCACCATCGCCGACATCGCGGTGGCGACCAACTGCGGCCAGATCAAGACCGGTTCGCTGTCGCGTTCCGACCGCATGGCGAAGTACAACCAGCTGATCCGCATCGAGGAAGAGCTGGACGACGTCGCCCAGTACGCGGGTGTGTCGATTTTCGGCTAACCGCCGCTACAGGCCTCAAAATTCGTCACCCCCGGGCTTGTCCCGGGGGTTTGCTTTTTTTTGATGAAGCCCGTGGATGTCCGGCGGCGACGAAAAGGAGAGGGACGTCGGACGGCGCCGGAACTCCAGGCGGGGGGCTTCGTGCCGATCGACGGCGTGTCCGCGCAATGAGATCAGACGCTGAGCGATATCTTAAAGAATATCCACAACAGGATCAGGTCGATCGCATGCAGCGATAGGCCGACGACGGCCAACCATAATCTGCCGCGATGCCAAATAATTGAACACACGGCAAGAACGATGCCGACGATCAAGGGTGACATCATGATTGCGACAATGGACCACTCAAATATGATCGCAGTCAATCTGGTGTCATCTTCAAATATTCCTGTTGTGAATTCGAAAATAAAATATCCAGTGCAAATTGCCCACGGCCAGAACAAGATGGCGCAGGCCAAGGACAATATATCCGGCCGTCGCTTCATCTGCCGTACACGGTTGACTATCGGCATAATGTTCCAACCATCACGGAAGTTATAACATCTCACCGAGGATATACGCTTCCTGCTATCGGCATCAAGCGATGAAAAGAGGTCGAAGGCCGTCGCATTCGACGCGACGGCCACCTATTGATTCGTCGGCGATGTCCTCAATTGCCGTACAACAGCCAGAGAAAGACATCTTTTTTGATATGATCCTTCAATCTTCTTGGCATCACACGATTGTCCGCATTGTAGGGAGGGGCATAGTCGTAGGTTCCTTGACATTGGGGATCGGTAACGAGGTTTCCGTCGCTGTCATAGACGCACTGATGGCCGCTCGTCGGTCCGCGAGTTTTCCCCCGATAGTCGTTATGGCCGCAATGGGTTCCGGAAGGGCCGTGGTCATGCCAGTTCGGATCGTTCACGGGGCCTGGGGCGGACAGATCTGATTTTTATTCCGGTCATGGTGATGGCTGCCGCCTTCTCCCGGAAACAAGCCGCTCCAGGCGGCACCGGGGTGGTCGGAATTTTTTGCGCTTCCGCCCGTCCCGGGGGCGGAGCGTGTATGGGCTTTGACGGGTGTTTCCCCGCCATCGCGCGCATGTGCCTTGACTTGCACTTCACCACCGCTTGAACCGCCGCCGCCCGTCGCGGCGTTCCGCGGGTCGAAGGGGCGCACCTCCTCGGGCCGGATCGCCGGGGCGGCGGTCGCACGACCGGTGGCGTCGCGTCCGGTGCCGGGATAGGCGCGCCCGATCTCCGCCGCCACATGCGCGCGGTACAGGTCGCCCGTGGGGCTCGGATCGCTATACAGAGGGTGTTCCGCAAAGGACCGCAACAATCGGTCCACGCTGTCTCCCGCAGGCGCGATGGGGAAATCGACGTTCAAGGGCGATGTGGCGGTGGATGATGACGATCTGCGTACTCTCCTGCGCATGGCCGTTCTTCCGATGTCGGTTGGATGATGGTAAAGAATACATTAAATTCGTAATAAAGTCAATGCGTGATTCCGAATATCGTTATTCAGCAGGGCTGTGGAAAGGTGTGGGTGAAAAATGCGACTCGTTGGAATCTCTGGTGCGAATCGGCATTGACCGCGACTCGCGTCTGTGATTCACTGGGGCTTGTCGGGTGGTCAGGCGGGCTCTCGGATGTCCAAACGCATCAAACTCTGGTCCAGGCTGCGCATCGTCGCCGCGCCGTTGATGGCGGTGGCGCTGATCGCCTATTTCAGCTACCACTTGGTCAACGGCGATCGCGGCCTGCTGGCCTATCGCGACCTGCATCAGGCGATCGAAAAGGCCGAGGCGATCAAGGTCGATACCGCCCGCGAGCGCGCCGTGCTGGAACGCCGGGTCAGCCTGTTGCGTCCGGACAGCCTGGACCTCGATATGGTCGAGGAACGCGCCCGGATCATCCTCGACCTCGCCCAGCCGGGCGACATCGTTCTTTTCGGCAACACCCTCTGAGCGATTACCTGTCGGACCCGCGGCGGTTTCGCCGCGCGACTCGGTTTTTTCGCGCATGGAACTTTAACCGAAATGCGGTTAAAAATACTATTACACTGAAAAAACAAAGCTCTAAATTGGACAATGTGACTGACGCTACCCCTTGAAAGCCGGGCTCCGGCAGGTTAACTGTTGAGCAACCCAAATGGGCGGGCAACGCCCGCGCGGCGCGGTCTTCTCCGCGACGCGGTTTCGAGGGATCAAAACCCAGGGAGATCAACGTGAGCGCCTCTCCGCGAAAGACGACGCGACGTGCCCCGGCGAAGCCGGCGGCGGTTCCGCCCGAAGACCTGCTGCAACAGTATCGCCTGATGTTGCTGATCCGCCGTTTCGAGGAAAAGGCGGGGCAACTCTACGGCATGGGGCTGATCGGCGGCTTCTGCCACCTCTACATCGGGCAGGAGGCGGTGGTCACCGGCCTGCGCGCCCTGTCCCGGCCCGAGGACGCGGTGGTCACCAGCTATCGCGACCACGGCCACATGCTCGCCTGCGGCATGGACCCCAAGGGGGTGATGGCGGAACTGACCGGACGCGCCAGCGGCTATTCGCGCGGCAAGGGCGGTTCGATGCACATGTTCAGCCGCGAAAAGAATTTCTTCGGCGGCCACGGCATCGTCGCCGCGCAGGTGCCGATCGGCACCGGCCTGGCCTTCGCGCAGAAGTACCGGGGAGATGGCGGAATCACCTTCTGCTATCTCGGCGACGGCGCGGTCAACCAGGGCCAGGTCTACGAAAGCTTCAACATGGCGGCGCTGTGGAAGCTGCCGGTGGTCTATGTGATCGAGAACAACAAGTACGGCATGGGCACCTCGGTGGAGCGCGCCTCATCGAACGTCGAGCTGTTCCGGCGCGGCCAGGCCTATGGCATTCCCGGCTTCCAGATCGACGGCATGGACGTGACCCACGTTCGCCAGCAGGCGGAGCAGCCGGTCGCCGAGGTGCGCGCCGGCAACGGCCCCTGCGTTCTGGAGTTGCAGACCTATCGCTATCGCGGCCATTCGATGTCCGACCCCGCGAAGTACCGCAGCAAGGAAGAGGTCAGCCGGATGCGGCAGGAACACGATCCGATCGACAACGCCAAGGCGCAGCTGCTGGCCTCCGGCGTCGTCGACGAGGCGGCGCTGAAGGAAATCGACCGCGAGATCAAGGCGATCGTCGGCGAGGCCGCCGACTTCGCGCAGGCGAGCGCCGAACCCGATGCCGCCGAGCTGTATACCGACGTCCTGCTGGAGGCCTGAACCATGCCGATATCCGTTTTGCTTCCGGCCCTGTCGCCGACGATGACCGAAGGGCGGATCGCCCGCTGGCTGGTCAAGGAGGGGGAGGAGGTCTCCTCCGGCACCGTCCTCGCCGAGGTCGAGACCGACAAGGCGACGATGGAAATCGAATGCATCGAGGACGGCGTGCTGGGCAAGATCCTGGTCGCCGGGGGCGGCGATCCGGTGCCGGTCAACACCCCGATCGCGCTGATTCTGGCGGAGGGGGAGGACGCTTCCGCCCTGTCCGCCGCTGCGCCTGCGCCGAAGGCCGCTCCCGCAGCCGCGCCCACGGTTTCCGCCGTTGCCCCGGCCCCGGCTCCGGCGATGCCCGCCACGCCCATGCCCGCCGTGGCGGTGGGGGCGCTGGAGAGCAACAATCCGCTGTTCGTCACCCAGACCGCCTTCGTCACCGGCGAGCCGGTCACCGCGCCCGAACCGCCCTTCGCCAATCCGAAGGCGCAGACGGTGCGCGAGGCTCTGCGCGACGCGATGGCCGAGGAAATGCGCCGCGACGAGACCGTCTTCCTGATGGGCGAGGAAGTCGCGCAGTACAATGGCGCGTATAAGGTCTCGCAGGGGCTTCTGGACGAATTCGGGGCGCGGCGGGTGATCGATACCCCGATCACCGAGATGGGCTTCGCCGGGTTGGGAGTCGGCGCGGCGCTGTCGGGCCTGCGTCCGATCGTCGAGTTCATGACCTTCAACTTCTCGATGCAGGCGATCGACCACATCATCAATTCGGCGGCCAAGACCCTCTACATGTCGGGCGGCCAGATGGGCGCGCCGATCGTCTTTCGCGGCCCCAACGGCGCGGCGGCCCGCGTCGGCGCGCAGCATTCGCAGTGCTATGCCTCGTGGTACGCCCACTGTCCGGGGCTGAAGGTGGTGGCGCCGTATTCGGCGTCCGACGCCAAGGGCCTGCTGAAGGCGGCGATCCGCGATCCCAACCCGGTGGTGTTCCTGGAAAACGAACTGCTCTACGGCCGGGCCTTCGAGGTGCCGGAGGATCCGGATCATCTGGTGCCGCTGGGCCGTGCCGCGATCAAGCGCGCCGGATCGCACGTCACCATCACCGCCTTCTCGCGCATGGTGGGGGTGGCGCTGGCCGCCGCCGAGGCGCTGGCCAAGGACGGCATCGAGGCGGAGGTGATCGACCTGCGCACCCTGCGCCCCCTGGACCTGCCGACCGTCGTCCATTCGGTGAAGAAGACCAGCCGCATCGTTTCGGTCGAGGAAGGATGGCCCTATGCGGGCATCGGTTCCGAAATCATCGCCCTGATTTCGGAATACGCCTTCGACTGGCTGGACGCGCCGCCCTTGCGCGTCACCGGCAAGGACGTGCCGCTGCCCTATGCGGTCAACCTGGAGAAACTGGCGTTGCCGGAAGTCGCCGACATCGTCGCTGCGGTCAAGGCGGTTTGCGCCCGCTGACGGGAAGGGGAGAAGAGAGATCATGCCGATACAGATTCTGATGCCCGCCCTGTCGCCGACGATGACCGAAGGCAACCTGGCCCGCTGGCTGGTCAAGGAAGGCGAGGCGGTTTCCGCCGGGACGCTGATCGCCGAGATCGAAACCGACAAGGCGACGATGGAACTGGAAGCCGTGGACGAGGGGACGATGGGCAAGATCCTGGTTCCCGCCGGAACCCAGGGCGTCGCGGTCAACGCGCCGATCGCCCTGCTGCTGGAAGAGGGGGAGGACGCCTCGGCCCTGACCGCCTCCGCCGCGCCCGCGGCTTCGGCGGCGGCGCCCGCGCCGAAGGCTCCGGCCCCTGCGGCGGAGGTTCCGATGGCCGGACTCGCCATGGGCTTCGGCGGCTTCGACGTCGCCGCACCCAAACCCGCCCCTTCGGGTGGGCGGGTGTTCGCCTCGCCCCTAGCTCGCCGCATCGCGGCGGAGGCGGGGATCGACCTGTCCCGAATCCGGGGCAGCGGGCCGAAGGGCCGCATCGTCCGCGCCGACGTCGAGGCGGCGAAGGCCTCCGGCGACGGCATCGACGCGGAGCTGGAGGCCGCGATGGCGCTGGCCTCGGCGATCAAGCCTCCGGCCGCCGCCGCGCCCGCGCCGAAGCCCCCGGTCGCGGCGCTTCCCGCCGCCGACGCGCCCTTCGCCGAAGTGCCGCACAGCACCATGCGCAAGGTGATCGCCCGCAGGCTGACCGAATCCAAGCAGACGGTGCCGCACTTCTACGTCACCATGGAAGTGGTTCTCGACGACCTGCTGGCCCTGCGCGAGCAGATCAACGCCCGCGTGCAGAAGACCGGCGGGCCGAAGGTCTCGGTCAACGACTTCATCATCCGCGCCTCGGCGCTGGCGCTGAAGCGCATGCCGGAGGCCAACGTCTCGTGGACCGACGAGGCGATGCGGATGTATTCCCGCTCCGACGTTTCGGTGGCGGTGGCGACCCCCGCCGGGCTGATCACCCCGATCGTGCGCGGCGCCGAGGCCAAATCCCTGGGCGCGGTCTCGGACGAAATGCGCGATCTGGCCGCTCGCGCCCGCGACGGCAAGCTGAAGCCCGAGGAATACCAGGGCGGCACCTTCAGCATTTCCAACCTCGGCATGTACGGGGTGCGGGAATTCGCCGCGATCATCAACCCGCCGCAGTCGATGCTGCTGGCGGTCGGCGCTTCGGAGCCGCGCCCGGTGGCGCGGGACGGCGCGCTCGCCATCGCCAACGCAATGAACCTGACTCTCTCCTGCGATCATCGCTGCATCGACGGCGCGCTGGGAGCGAAATTCCTCGGACTGGTTAAGAGTCTGCTTGAAGACCCTATATCCATCCTTCTGTGATAATTGGGCTTTGCGGATTCATTTCGGATAAGGAGTGTCGGCGAATGCAAACCTTCGATCTGGTGGTGATCGGCGCCGGTCCGGGCGGCTACGTCGCGGCGATCCGCGCCGCGCAGTTGGGAATGAGCGTCGCGGTGGTGGAGCGCGCCCACCTGGGCGGCATCTGCCTCAACTGGGGGTGCATCCCGACCAAGGCGTTGCTGCGCTCCGCCGACATCTATCGCGAAATCCGCCATGCCAAGGACTACGGTCTGTCGGTGGGCGAGGTCGGCTTCGATCTGGCCGCCATCGTCAAACGGTCCCGCTCGGTCTCGGCGCAGTTGGCCGCCGGGGTGAAGCATCTTCTGAAGAAAAACAAGGTCACGGTGATCGACGGCCACGGTCGCCTCGACGGGCCGGGTAAGGTGTCCGTGGAAAAGGACGGCAAGCCGGTCGCCGATCTGGCCGCCAAGCACGTCATCGTCGCCACCGGCGCCCGCGCCCGCGATCTTCCGGGGTTGGAGGCCGACGGCAAGCTGGTCTGGACCTATCGCCAGGCGATGACCCCCGACGCCCTGCCGAAGTCCCTTCTGGTCGTCGGATCGGGCGCTATCGGGATCGAATTCGCAAGCTTCTACAACACCCTGGGCGTCAAGGTCACGGTCGTCGAGGTGATGGACCGGGTGCTGCCGGTGGAGGACGCGGAAATCTCCGCCCTCGCCGCCAAGGCGTTCAAGGCGCAGGGCATGGACGTGCGCGTCTCCACCAACGTCAAGGCGCTGAAAAAAGGCGCGGATTCGGTCACCGTCACCCTGGAGGCGGCGGGCAAGACCGAGGACGTCACCGTCGATCGGGTGATCATGGCGGTCGGCGTGGTGCCGAACCTGGAGGACGTGGGCCTGTCCACCACCAAGGTGCAACTGGAAAAAGGACGGATCAAGGTGGACGCCTATCTGCGCACCGACGAACCCGGCGTCTATGCCATCGGCGACGTCGTCGCGCCGCCATGGCTGGCGCACAAGGCCAGCCACGAGGCGGTGATCTGCGTCGAAAAAATCGCCGGATTGCCCGACGTCCACCCGCTGAACACCCGCAATATCCCCGGCTGCACCTATTGCACGCCGCAGGTGGCGAGCGTCGGCCTGTCCGAGGCCAAGGCGAAGGAGGCGGGCTACGCGGTCAAGGTCGGGCGCTTCCCCTTCATGGGCAACGGCAAGGCGATCGCCCTGGGCGAACCGGACGGCCTGATCAAGACGATTTTCGACACCAAGACCGGCGAGCTTCTGGGCGCGCACATGATCGGCGCGGAAGTCACCGAGCTGATCCAGGGCTACGTCGTCGGCAAGACCCTGGAAACCACCGAGGCCGAGTTGATGCACACCGTCTTCCCGCATCCGACGCTTTCGGAAATGCTCCATGAGTCGGTGCTTGACGCCTTCGGCCGCGCCATTCATTTCTAGGCCATGATGGAAAACGCCAAGACAACCGCCGCCGCGCTGCGTCACCCGGAAAAGCGCAATCGTCCCGACAACCCGTCGCCGCGCAAGCCGAAGTGGATTCGGGTCAAGGCTCCGACCTCCGCCGCCTTCGGCGAGGTGCGGACGATGATGCGCGAAAAGGGCATGCACACGGTGTGCGAGGAAGCCGCCTGCCCGAACATCGGCGAATGCTGGCAGCGCCGCCATGCCGCCTTCATGATCCTGGGCGACACCTGCACCCGCGCCTGCGCCTTCTGCAACGTCAAGACCGGACGCCCCGGCGCGGTGGATCCGGGCGAACCCGCCCACGTCGCGGAAAGCGTGGTGACGATGGGGGCGAAGCACATCGTCGTTACCTCGGTGGATCGCGACGATCTGGCCGACGGCGGGGCGATGCAGTTCGTGCATGTGATCGAGGCGGTGCGCGCCGCGTCCCCCGGCACCACCATCGAGGTTCTGACCCCCGACTTCCGCGACAAGCCGGGCGGCCTGGAGGCCGTGGTCGCCGCCCGGCCTGACGTCTTCAACCACAATCTGGAAACCGTGCCGCGCCTGTATCCTTCCATCCGGCCCGGCGCGCGGTATTTCCAGTCGCTGAAAATCCTCAGCCGGGCGAAGGAAATCGACCCCACCATCTTCACCAAGTCGGGGATCATGCTCGGCCTGGGCGAGACCCGGCAAGAGGTCTTGCAGGTGATGGACGACCTGCGCGTCGCCGACGTCGATTTCCTGACCATCGGCCAGTACCTGCAACCCACCCTGAAGCACGTCGCGGTCGCCGAATTCGTCACTCCGGAGGCGTTCGAGGAGTACAAGGCGTTGGCTCTGGGCAAGGGGTTCCTGGTGGTGGCGTCCTCGCCGATGACCCGTTCCTCGTACCACGCCGACCGCGATTTCGAGGCCCTGCGCGCCGCCAGGATGGAAAAACTGGGTCGGGCGTAGAGCGTTGAAGACCCATGCCGAACATCGCCGACTCCGTTTCCCTCCCGAGCAGATGTTCGCCCTGGTCGCCGACGTCGAGCGTTATCCCGATTTCCTGCCGTGGTGCCTGTCCACCCGCATCGTCGGGCGGGATTCGCCCGCCGCGATGCGGGTCGAAATGGCGATCGGCTTTGGGCCGGTGCGCGATCGATATACCTCCCTGGTCACCCTGACGCCGCCGACCGCGATCGACGTGGAAAGCCTTGACGGGCCGTTCCGGGAACTGCATACCCGCTGGCGCTTCGACGCCGCGCCGCAAGGCGGCACCGATGTCGGTTTCGAGATCGGCTTCGCCTTCCGTTCCCGCCTGTTGCAGACGATGATCGGCGCGGTGTTCGACGAGGCGGCGCGGCGCATGGTGCGCTCGTTCGAGAAACGCGCCGAAGCCCTGTATGGATGATCGGAAAAGGATGCCGACGATGACCACCTGTCCCTGCGGTTCCGGCAAGTCCCTGGACGTCTGTTGCGGTCCGCTGCTGGCGGGCGCGCCCGCGCCCACCGCCGAGGCGCTGATGCGTTCCCGCTATACCGCCTATGCCCTGGGGAACATCGCCTACGTCGCCGCCACCCACGCTCCCGAGGCGCAGGAAGGCTTCGATCAGGCAGGCTCGGAAGACATGGCCCGCAAGGTGAAATGGAAGGGGCTGACCGTCGAATCCACGACCGGCGGCGGGGAAGGGGACGAGACCGGAACCGTGACCTTCGCCGCCCGCTTCGCGATGGGCGGACAGGACCAGATCCACCGCGAGATTTCCCGCTTCCGCAAGGAAGACGGCCGCTGGCTCTATGTCGATGGCGACGCCAATCCGCCCGTCGCACCGCGCCATGTGGAGAAAATCGGCCGCAACGACCCGTGCCCCTGCGGCTCCGGCAAGAAACACAAGAAGTGCTGCGGGTAATCGGAGCGGACCCACGGCTGTCCGGTTTTATCCCAGCCTTTGGTCGGAACCCCGCGCAAATCCGCCGGTTCCGAAGGACTCGACCGGGCAAGACACATCCCGCCGTTTCTTCAATTCGTCATCCCCGGCCTTGTGCCGGGGACCCACGTCTTGTTTTGTAACCCATTGTAAAACAACAATTCGTGGATGACCGGGACACGCCCGGTCATGACGATTGTGGATACGGAACCGTCGGGCGATAATAAACCGGACAGCCGTGGAGCGGACCGGAGAAACCGGATCGGGGGGCACCCGATCCGGTCGCGCCGCCTTACCCTTCCTTGGCGGCGTTGGGCGGATCGACCCGCAGGACGGTAAGCTCGTGGCTGCGCCCGTCGTTCGTGGTCCAGGACATCGATTGTCCGGTGGAAAGGCCGATCAGGGAGGTTCCGATCGGCGTCAGGATGGAAAGGCGATCGGCGGCGATGTCCGCCGCGCCGGGGAAGACCAGGGTCACGCAACGCCGATGCCCGGCGTCGGAACGGAATTCCACTAGCGATTCCATGCGCACCGCGTCCGCCGGAAAGTCGGAAAGAGGGACCACCCGGGCGCGGTCGATTTCCGCCAAAAGTTCCTCGGCGACGTCGGCGAAGGCCTCGGAGGCGTTCGCGGCGAGATGGTTGAGACGGTCGTAGTCGCTTTCGCAGACGATGATTTCCGGTTTGTTCCTGGGGTTCGGCATGATCTTGCATGACTCCATGACGCATGGTCGCGGTCGGCCTGGAATCCGCCGCGCGGATGGTTTCGTAACGGGGAGGAGAGGGCGCCTGAAGGGGTTGCCGATCGCAACGTGCGTAAAGCCCCGGAATTCGGGGCGCGCATCGCCGAACTCCGGGGCTAGTATCCCGCGAGAGGAGAAAACCGGAACAGGCTGGCGTGCGTCTTGTGCATCGGGGCAATCTGCCGGGAAAAGCCGGTTTTGTCAAACCGTGGAATCGTCGGATTCCGCCAGCCTCCCCGCCAGCAGGCCGAGCGCGGTTTCCGTGGCGGCGGCGCGTACCGCCGCGCGGTCGCCGGGGAAGGTGTGGGCGAGGTGGCGGGTTTTCCGCCCGGTGCGTGCCGTGGCGAAGTGGACCAGACCGACGGGTTTTTCCGGGCTGCCGCCGTCCGGCCCGGCGACGCCGGTGATCGCCACGGCGACGTCGGCGCGGCTGTTCGCTAGCGCGCCCTCGGCCATGGCGCGGGCGGTTGGTTCGCTGACCGCGCCGTGCGCCGACAGGATTTCCTCCGGCACCCCCAGAAGATCGATCTTGGCCTGATTGGAATAGGTGACGAAGCCGCGCTCGAACACCGCCGACGATCCGGCGACATCGGTCAGTGCGGCGGCGACCATTCCTCCGGTACAGGATTCCGCCGTGGTGACGCTCAAGGATTTTTTCCGTCCGAGGCGCAGGATTTCGAGGGAGAGAGGCGACATTCGACGTTTCCTAGAAAAGCGGCAGAATCGGCGGCAGGAACGGCCCGGCCAGGGCGACTCCGGCGGCGGCCAACGCGCCCGCGATGACGTCGTCGGCGATGATGCCGACTCCGCCGGAGAGGCGTCGGTCCGCCCATCCCACCGGGCCGGGCTTGAGCACGTCGAACAGGCGGAAAAGGGCGAAGGCCAGCGCATAGGCTCCCAGATCGGGCGCGGCGGGCAGCAGGGCGATCCATTGTCCGGCGACCTCGTCGATGACGATGCAGCTCGGATCCTTGCGCTTCAGCGTCGCCTCGGCGGCGGCGGCGATGGGGATTCCCAGCAGGCTGACCGCCAGGGCGGCGATGGACAGGGCGGTCTGGCCTCCCGCCGCGACGATCGGAATCGCCAGGGCGACGGCGGCGAGCGAGCCGAAAGTTCCGGGCGCAAACGGAATGCGTCCGATTCCGCAGCATGTGGCCAGGATCACAGACAAGGTCTCGCGAAATGTGGTTAGCATGCTGCCTCTGGTCTGGAGACTCGGTTTCCGGTCTGGCGCGGAGCGAAGGAAACGTCGCCCGCGCGCGGGGATGCGGCAGAAGCCGCGGTGCCGGGGATTGTGCAGACCATACCACGAGTTACCCCTTGGCGAACAGGCGCCGACGGAGGGCCGGGAGTCTTCAGCCTTGTCATGATGCGCCCGACAAGATAGGTTTTTCAGCCGGTTTTGTGCGGTTGACCGGGGTGGGGTAGTCTTTTGGGGGGTGATTCCTCTGGTCAGGGGAACGGAGCGGGACGCGGACGATCGTCTGCGGTCCCAGGTGCAATCGGGGGCATCCCTGCGATCCGCCATCGACGGGCGGGGGGATGTCGTGAGCCAAATGTGGGGGGAGGGGAATCCGTGTCGTTCGATCCATCGCACCCAAATGACTCGCGCCTCATGGCGTGGCTGCGCCGCCGTTTTCCCGAACGGCTGATCTATATCCGGACCGAAGGGGCTAGCCGCACGATTTCCCTGTCCACCTCGCGTCAGGCCCTGATGGCGACGGTGGTTCTGGGCGCCATGGGGTGGACGATCTACGCCTCCGGCATGCAGCTCGCCCACGAGGCGCTTCTGTCCTTCAAAAGCAATCAGGTCGAGGAAGCGCGCGCCGCCCACGACGAGGTTCTGGCCGAGGTGGTGAGCTATCGCGAGAAGATCGCCGTCCTGACCGAGGATCTTCAGAAAAGTTATGCCCGCGCCTCGGATCTGGCCATGCAGGGCATCGCGGTGCAGAAGGAGATGATGTCGCTGGAGCGGCGGATGGGAGCCCCCGGCCGGACCGATGCGGCGAAACAGCGCGATCAGGCCCAGTTCGAGGCCCTGGAGTTGAAGTACGCGGCGCTTGAAACCGGTCGCCAGGAGATCGAGACCGAGCGCGGACGCCTGCGTTCGCAGCTGGAGGAACTCGATTCCCGGATGCGCCGTCTGGCGGCGGCGCGGAAGGTCGAAGGCGATGTGATCGAACTGCGTCAGGCGGTTCTGCAACGCGATCTGGCGTTGTCCCAGCGCGACACGTTGGTGACCGAGAACAAGCGCCTGGGCGAGCGCCTGCTGCGCATCCAGGGCGCCCAGAAACAGATTTTCGAGCAGATGGGGGCGCTGGCCGACGGCGGCATCGCGCAGATCGAGAAGACCCTGAAGAAGACCGGCCTCAACGTCGAGGAACTTCTCGGCAAGCAGGAGGCCAGCCGCGGCGGTCCGTTCGTTCCCGCCGACCTGCCCGATCTGGGCCGCGAGGACCTGAACGCCGCGATGAAGGATTTGAGCGAACAGATCGACCGTTGGGACGGGCTGTCCCGCCTGATGGAAATTCTGCCTCTCGGTTATCCGGTGCAGACGCCGCGCATCACCAGCGGCTTCGGTTATCGCCGCGATCCCTTCACCGGCGAACTGGCCGACCATAGCGGCATCGACTTCCGTGGAGAGAAGGGCGACATCGCCCTGTCCACCGCCCCCGGCACGGTGATCTTCGTCGGCGACAGGGGAAATTATGGTACCGTGGTGGATGTCGATCACGGCATGGGATTCACAACCCGTTACGCGCACCTCGACGAGGCTTCGGTCAAGGTCGGCGATGAAGTCCAGGCCGGGGCGAAGGTCGGTCTGATCGGCAATGCCGGGCGCAGCACCGGGCGGCATCTGCACTATGAAGTGCGGTACAACGGGCAGCCGTACAACCCCAAGGAATTGATCAGGGTTAAACGTTATGTTCAGAAAAACCAATAGGGATTCGACGAGCGAGGCGGGCATGGCCGACAAGAAGGTTCTTCATCCCTCGATCATCAGCCGCGGCCTGACCGTGACCGGCGACCTTGTCAGCGATGGCGAGGTTCAGGTCGATGGCCGGGTGCAGGGCGACGTGCAGTGCGCCTCGCTGGTCATCGGCATCACCGGCGAGGTGATGGGCGAGGTGCGTACCGCCAATTTGCGCCTGCATGGGCAGTTGACCGGTCAGGTCCATGCCGACAGCGTGTTCCTGGCGGCGACGGCGCGGATGATCGGCGACGTGCACCACCAGAGCCTGGCGATCGAGCCCGGCGCGTTCTTGCAGGGAATGTGCCGCCGCAGCGACGAGGAACCGAAGCCCCAGGCGATCGCCGCCCCGGTGGAGGCGGTTCCCGGCGCTGCGCCCGAGGAATCCCGCCTGATTCCCGGCAAGCCGGTGCGCGGCCTGGTCGGCGTCGCCTCCTAAGCGATTTTGCCTTTCCCGAGAATGGCGGGCCGGATGGATTCTCCGGCCCGCTTCTTATTGCCGCGCCGCCAGCGCGGTCTCTTCGGGCAGACGCGCCCATTCCGCAGGGAGGACCGGCGCGCCGCCGGTTCTGCGCCGGTAGATTTCGGCGTTTTCCAGAACCCGTTGCACGTAGTTGCGGGTTTCCTTGAAGGGGATGGATTCGATCCAGGTGATGGCGTCGATGTCGCCGCCGCGCGGATCGCCGACGTTGCGCAGCCACTGATCGACCCGGCTTTCCCCGGCGTTGTAGGCGGCCAGCGCCAGCGCCGGATGTCCGTCGTAGCGGTCGAGCAGACGGCACAGGTAGTGGCTGCCCAGCGCGACGTTGAGGCTGGGGCGCTGGGTCAGGGATTCCGGCGCATAGGGCTGGCGCATCATCCGCGCCTCGCGCTCGGCGGTTTTCGGCATCAGTTGCATCAGTCCCCTGGCTCCGACGGAGCTTTCCGCCCGGACGTCGAAGTTGCTTTCCTGCCGGATCACCGCGAGAACCAGGGCGGACGGCGGCGAGGGCGGCAGTTCCATCCAGTTGGGCAGGGGATAGCCGATGCGGGTTTCCCGCACGTTGTGCTGGCGCAGCAGACGCGACAGGCGCACCCCTTGCGAGATCGAAAGCTCGGACACTCGGGCCACCGCCGCCAGACGCTCCCCGTCGGTGCGCGCCGCGTTGTAGAAGGCGCGGGAGAAGGTGGCGAACAGGCGATCCTCGCCGGATTGATCCAGCAGGCGCAACACCGCCAGGAGTTCGTGGCGCTGCGCCCAGGCGGCCGCTTCCTTGGGGATCGTCTGCTCCGGAGCGGCGGGTGCCTTCTCGGGGGTTTTCGCCGCCGCCAACTGCCCGTAGAAGGCGGTCGGTTCCTCCGCCGCGCGGGCGAACCATTGGGCGGCCTTCGCGGCATCGCCCGCGGCGGCGTGAACGCGCCCCAGCCAATAGGCGCCGCGCGCCCGGCTGATCGGCGTGCCGACGCTGTCGAACAGGCGCTGGAAATGGCGTTCGGCGGCGGCGTTGTCCTTCAGGAACTGGAAGGCCACCCAGCCGGCCAGCCATTCCGCCTCGGCCAGGTTGGCTGTCGCGGTCAGGGCGTGCCTGGAAGCAAGGCCATAGGCCTGGCTGATCCGTCCGTCGGAGAGCGCGTCGCGGGCCAGATAGGCCTGTTCCTCCCACCACAGATCGGGGTAGGGGCGATCCCCTTCGTGGGCGAGCAGAAGGGCGACCGCCTGATCCTCCTTGTGGGATCGCCGCAACCACCTTGCCCGTTCGTAAACCAGTCCAGGATCGTTCAGTAACGGCTTGGGAACGCGAAGAAGTTCGTTCTGCGCGGCGCGGCTCATCGTGGCCATGGCGATACGCGCCTCGGCCACCGCGCGCGGCTCCGCCGGAACCCGTGGGAGTTGCCGGTGCGCCTCGCCGAAGCGACGTTCCCAGATCAACCGGTCGAGGCGGCGGATGTGATCCTCCGTCCGCAGGACGTCCTTGTACGCCGACAGAAAGGCGGTTTCCTGCTCCGGCGCGAACGCCTCGTCGGTCCATATCCGGCGCAGACGCGCGGCGGCTTCGTCCTCGCGCCCCTGTTCACGCGCCTGTTCGGCCAGCCAGATCATCCCCTCGCGGGTCGATGCCTTGCCGTTGGCGAACCAGCGCCGCAGCGCCGCCTCGTCGCCGCTGGCCCAGATCGCCTCTTCGGCGCGGCGGGTCAGCAGGGCGCGATCCGGCCAGGACGGATTGGCTTCGAGAAACCCGCGGATAGTCTCGAAGGAGGCGCCGCTTTTCGGCGCGCGCAGACTCATCCAGGTCAACAGTTTCGCCAGGGAGGATTTCGGCGCGGCGGCGATCGCCTTCTGCACCTCGCGCCAGTTTCCCGCCTCGGCGGCGACGATCGCCGGGTTGCGCGTCGCCGAGCGCTTGAGCGTCCGGGCGGCGGATTTGGCCTTGGCCGGGGGCTTGGCCGCCTTGGTCTTGGCCGAAGGCTTCGCCGCCTTGGCCTTGGCCGGGGTAGCGGGCTTGGACTTGGTTTCGGCAGCGGCAAGGGCGGAAGGGGGAAGCGCCAGCGGCGATAGCGCCATCGCGCAAGCCAGAAACCAGGCGGAAAGTCCGCGACTCATGGAAAACCCCTTGAAAACCAGCATCCCTGCGATTGCCGGACGGTCGTCTTGTCGTTATTCTGTCGCTTCCGTCCGCCGGGTAGTGTAAACCCCGGTTCCGATCCATCCGCAAGTCCGGAAATATGATCAATGGAGCGTCCGATGTTCAAAGGCTCGATGACCGCGCTGGTGACCCCGTTTCGCGACGGCAAGGTTGACGAGAAAGCCTTTGCCGCCTTCGTCGATTGGCAAATCGCCGAGGGCACGCACGGACTGATTCCCTGTGGAACCACCGGCGAATCGCCGACCCTGTCGCACCAGGAACACGACCGCGTCGTCGAAATCTGTATCGAGGTCGCGAAGGGTCGGGCGCCGGTGATCGCGGGCGCCGGCTCCAACTCGACGGAGGAGGCGGTCCGCCTGTCGCTGCACGCGCAGAAGGCGGGGGCCGACGCCCTGCTGGTGGTCGCCCCCTATTACAACAAGCCGAATCCCGAAGGGCAGTACCTGCATTTCAAGGCGATCGCCGAGGCCGTGGACCTGCCGATCATCCTTTACAATATTCCGGGCCGCAGCGTCATCGACATGTCGGTGGCGACGATGGACCGTCTGGCCAAGCTGCCGAACATCGTCGGGGTCAAGGACGCCACCGCCGATCTGGCCCGACCGCTGAAGACGCGGGTGGAAATCGGCCTGTCGTTCTGCCAGCTTTCGGGCGAGGACGCCACCGTCACCGCCTTCCTGGCGCAGGGCGGACACGGCTGCATCTCGGTTTCCTCCAACGTCGCGCCGCGCCTGTGTTCGGAACTCCACACCGCCTGGATGGCGGGCGATTTCGCCAAGGTCTGGGAACTCCGCGACCGCCTGATGCCCCTGCACGACGCGATGTTCTGCGAATCGAGCCCGGCTCCGGCGAAATACGCGGTCTCCCTGCTCGGACGCGCCCTGCCGGACTGCCGCCTTCCGCTCGCGCCGTTGTCGGCGGAAGGCCGCGCCAAGGTCGAGGCGGCGATGAAGAAGGTGGGGCTGCTGTAAGGCGCCTCCTTAGCCGATGAAACAACCCCGCAAGGCAATGATTTCCACCGGCGTGGTCAGCGAGAACCGCCGGGCGCGCTTCGATTACGCGATCGAGACGACGCTGGAGGCCGGTCTGGTCCTTTCCGGCAGCGAGGTCAAATCCCTGCGTCACGGTCAGGCCAACCTGAACGATTCCTACGCCGGTCTGATGAAGGGCGGGGGAGAGGCGGAGCTTGCCCTCTACAACGCCTATATTCCGGAATACGCCAAGGCGACGATCTTCCAGCACGAGGCGCGCCGCGCCCGCAAGCTTCTGGTTCACAAGCGCGAGGCTCGCAAATGGCTGGGCGCGGTGACCCGCGAGGGCCGCACCATCGTGCCGCTGAAGCTCTATTTCAACGACAAGGGCATCGCCAAGGTGCTGCTCGGCCTCGCCACCGGCAAGAAACAGCACGACAAGCGCGAAACCGAAAAGGCCCGCGACTGGCAGCGGGAAAAAGCCCGCATCCTGCGGGACAAGGGGTAAAACTAGGCCGGGGCCAGCCCCGGACCCCGCACAGGGTCGCGGACCCTGTGGTCCCATTCTGTTTTTCCGCGAAGCGGGATAAAACGATCGCGCGGCGTGATGGTCGATTGCCGCTGACGCGGCGAAAAACCAGTATCGGGGTTCTAGGGGCCGTTCGGCCCCTAGCGGGTCCGGGGCAGCGCCCCGGCCTGGTGTTACGCCATCGCCCGGGCGAACACCGCGCGGAACATGTCCGGCGTCAGGCGGCGGGTATTGGTGTTGTAGCGGGAGCAGTGGTAGCTGTCGAACAGGGTCAGGCCGCCCGGCAGCGGGTGCGCCGCGCCGTGGGCGAAGGGATGCGCCGATTTCTTCGCGCCCAGGGCGGACAGTACGGCGGCGTGGGCGATCCCCCCCAGGGCGACGATCGCCCGCAGGTTCGGATTCTCCGCGATTTCCGCCTTCAGGAAGGGCAGGCAGGTCCGGGCTTCCTCGGGCGTCGGCTTGTTTTGCGGCGGCACGCAGCGGACCGCGTTGGCGATGCGGCAGCCGACCAGGGTCAGGCCGTCGTCCGGCGATTTACCGTAGCTTCCGGTAGCCAGTCCGAAGGAAAGCAGGGTGTCGTACAGCAGATCGCCCGCATAGTCGCCGGTGAAGGGGCGGCCGGTGCGGTTGGCTCCGTGCAGGCCGGGGGCCAGTCCGACGATCAGAAGCCAGGGCGCGGGGCCGCCGAACGACGGCACCGGCGCGTTGAAATAGGCGGGCAGGGCGGCCCGGTTGGCGGCGCGGAACGCTGCCAACCGGGGACAGAGCGGACAGTCGGGCGCGGGGCCGCGGGCGGCCTCAGATATCATCGTCGGCGAGGCCCATCAACTCGTGCTCCGGGTTCTCGCGGCTGGTCGGCATGCGCAGATCCTCGCGCGGCGCGCCGCCGGACCCGGCGCGGGAGATCGTGGTCTGCAATTCCGCCAGTTCGATGAAGTTGTCGGCCTGACGCCGCAACTCGTCGGCGACCATCGGCGGCTGCGAGCGCACCGTGCTGACCACGGTGACGCGCATGCCCTTGCGCTGCACCGCCTCGACCAGACGCCGGAAATCGCCATCTCCCGAGAACAGCACGATGTGTTCCAGGTGCTCGGCCATCTCCATCACGTCGATGGCCAGTTCGATATCCATGTTGCCCTTGATCTTGCGGCGACCGGAGGCATCGGTGAACTCCTTGGTCGGCTTGGTGACCATGGTGTAGCCGTTGTAGTCCAGCCAGTCCACCAGGGGGCGAATCGGGGAATACTCCTGGTCCTCGATCAGGGCGGTGTAATAGAAGGCCCGGACCAGGATGCCCTTTTCGGCGAACAGTTCCAGCAACCGCTTGTAATCGATGTCGAAACCAAGGGCCCGCGCGGCGGCGTAAAGATTCGATCCGTCGATGAACAGACCGATTCGTTCCTGCGAATAAAAAATCATCGTCCTCAATCCTGAAAAGACGGAAAAAACACAGTACGGGCGAGGCGGCGGCGGCGAGAAATCGACCGGATGGGGGAAACGTCGAAAGCCTTTTTATCCGTATGCGACCGCGATATCTGGGACGGCGAAATAAATAAAGCAAAATCCCGAGGACATCCCTCAATCTGGGTATGTAAGATGCGATCCCCCGGCGGGTCAACGGCTTTTGCCAAGAAATCGCCGTAAAATCCACGATTCAAGAGGAGGCGGCGGTGATTCTGGTGGCCTTGGGCGGAAATCTGCCAAGCGGGCATGGAACCCCCCGGCAAACTCTGGAAGCGGCATTGTCGCGTTTCGCCGTGTATGGAATGCTTCCGCGTGCCCGTTCCTCCTGGTATCGGACCACGCCGGTGCCGGTCTCCGACCAGCCGGACTTCGTCAACGGCGTCGCCGAGATCGAAACCGCCCTGGATGCGCCGTCGCTTCTGGCCGCGCTGCACGCCATCGAGGCGGAGTTCGGGCGTCGGCGCGGCGCGATCAACGCGGCGCGCCCCCTGGATCTGGACTTGCTGGATTTCCACGGTCTGGTGAGGGCCGCCGACCCGGTACTTCCCCATCCGCGCCTGGCGGAGCGCGCCTTCGTGCTGTTTCCGTTGCGTGACGTCGCGCCGGGGTGGATTCATCCGGTCTCCGGTCTGGGGATCGACGCGCTGATCGCCGCCCTGCCGCCGGGGCAGGGGATTCACCGTCTGCCTTGACGCGCGGCGGGGCTTGCCTGCGAGCGGGCTTGCCTTTATGTCAAGGAGGGATTACAAGTTCTCTCCCGTTTTTAGACTGATCAGGATGTTCCATGGCCCGCGTCACGGTCGAAGACTGCATTCTCAAGGTTCCGAACCGGTTCGAACTGGTCCTCTTGACCGCGCAACGTGCCCGCGACATCAGCGCTGGCGCGCCGTTGACGGTGGATCGCGACAACGACAAGACCACCGTGGTCTCGCTGCGCGAGATCGCCGACGACACGGTCGATGTCGATGTCTTGCGGACCGCAGTGATCCAGGGCTTGCAGAAGACCGTCGATTTCGACGAGCCGGAGGACGACGCCGAAATGCAGGCGATCGAGATCGAGTTGGCCGAAGCGTCGATGAATCTGGATTTGTCCCAGGAAATGCGCGAAGATTCGCTGACCGAGCAGGACGAGACGGACTTCATTTCCTCCGACGACGAGACCGAGGAAGACGTCTGATCCGGTTCGGGGCTTCGAACCGGGCAGGGTGGTGCGTGGATGGCGCGCAATCGGGCGCGCCGTCATCCGAAAGCGGCTGCACTGGCAGTCGCTTTTGTCGTCTTGAGGCCTTGAGCCGAAGGACAAGGGAGGTCAGACCGGCATGATGCGCCAGTACGAACTGGTGGAGCGCGTCAAATCCTACGATCCATCCGTGGACGAGGACGCCCTCAATCGTGCCTACGTCTATGCGATGAAGATGCACGGAAGTCAGGTCCGCGAAAGCGGCGACCCGTACTTCTCTCATCCCATCGAGGTGGCGGGCATCCTCACCAAATACCGCCTGGACACCGCTTCGATCATCACCGGCCTGCTTCATGATACGCTTGAAGATACAGCGGCAACATACGATGATATAAAGAATGTTTTCGGCCAGGACGTCGCCAATCTGGTCGATGGCGTGACCAAGCTGACTCGCATCCAGCTGCAATCCGACCTGAGCAAGCAGGCGGAGAACTTCCGTAAGTTCGTGCTGGCGATGAGCGAGGACATCCGCGTCCTTCTGGTCAAGCTGGCGGACCGCACCCACAACATGCGGACCCTGCATTTCGTCGCCTCGCCGGAGAAACGCCGCCGCATCGCCCTCGAGACCATGGAAATCTATGCGCCCCTGGCGGAGCGCATCGGCTTGCAGGAAATCAAGACCGAACTCGAGGACCTGGCCTTCGCCGAACTGTATGCCGACGCCCGGCAGTCGATCATCACCCGTCTGTCCTTCCTGCGCGAACAGGGCACCGCGCTGATCGACACGATCATTCAGGAATTGCGCGGCACGCTGGAGGCGGGGGGCGTCATCGCCAACGTCACCGGTCGGGAAAAGACGCCCTATTCGATCTGGCGCAAGATGCAACGGAAGGACGTCGGCTTCGAGCAGTTGTCCGACATCATGGCCTTCCGCATTCTGGTCGACAGCCTGGAGGATTGCTATCGCGCCCTCGGCATCATCCACAGCCAGTATCCGATGGTGCCGGGTCGCTTCAAGGACTACATCTCGACGCCGAAGCCGAACGGCTATCAGTGCCTGCACACCGGGGTGATCGGGCCGCAGCGCCACCGCATCGAGGTGCAGATCCGCACCCGCGAAATGCATGCGGTCAACGAGTTGGGCGTCGCCGCGCACTGGCAGTACAAGCAGGACATCCGCCACGACGGCAAGCAGTTCCGCTGGCTGCGGGAGTTGCTGGAAATTCTCGACCATGCCTCCAGCCCCGAGGAGTTCCTGGAGAACACCCGCCTGGAGATGTACGCCGATCAGGTGTTCTGCTTCACCCCGAAGGGGGATCTGATCTCGCTGCCCAGCGGCTCGACCCCGGTGGACTTCGCCTATGCGGTGCATACCGCGGTGGGCGACCGTTGCGTCGGCGCCAAGGTCAACGGCCGCATCGTCACCCTGCGCACCGAGCTGCACAACGGCGATCAGGTCGAGATCGTCACTTCGAAGACGCAGCATCCCTCGGCGGAATGGGAACGTTTCGTCGTCACCGCCAAGGCGCGCACCCGCATCCGTCGTTTCGTCCGCACCCAGCAGCGCGAACAGTACCTGGAACTCGGCCGACAGATCCTGGAGCGCACCTTCCGTCAGGCGGGCGTGGAACTGAGCGAACGCGGCCTGGAGGGCTGCTGCAGGCAGTTCAAGGTGGGCAGCGCCGACGATCTGCGCGCCCTGGTGGGCGAGGGCAACGTCTCGGGCCGCGAGGTGGTGCAGGCGGTCTATCCCGAACTGAAGGACCAGCCGAAGCCGGACAAGGTTCTGCCCCTGGCGCGGGCGCGGAGCAAGGCGAAACCCGGTGCCGCCCTGCCGATCAAGGGGCTGATTCCGGGCATGGCGATCCATTTAGCGCAGTGTTGCCATCCGCTGCCCGGCGACCGCATCGTCGGCATCGTTTCCACCGGTAAGGGCGTCACCGTCCACACCATCGATTGCCCGACCCTGGAGCGCCTGGCCGACGAGCCGGAGCGCTGGCTGGACATTTCGTGGGACGAGGACAGCCAGGAGGATTCGCACATCGGCCGGGTGAAGCTGATCCTTGCCAACGAGCCGTCCGCCATCGGCACCCTGACCATGCTGATCGCGCAGAACAACGGCAATATCGTCAATCTGAAGATCGTCAACCGCTCCAAGGCCTTCTACGAGATCATCGTGGATATCGAGGTGCGCGACGTGCGCCACCTGACCAACATCATCGAGGCGCTTCGGGCGACCTCGGCGATCAGCGCGGTCGAACGCGCCCGCAACTGAAAAGGGGAACGGCGATGACTCCGCGTCTGCGTCTGGGCATCAACATCGATCACGTGGCGACGGTGCGCAACGCGCGCGGCGGGGCGGTCCCCGATCCGGTGCGGGCGGCGGCGCTGGCGATCGCGGCGGGGGCGGACGGCATCACCGCGCACCTGCGCGAGGATCGCCGCCACATCAAGGACGGCGACATCGAACGCCTGAGGGCGGAAATCGCCGCCCCCCTGAACATGGAAATGGCGGCGACGCCGGAAATGGTCGGTATCGCCCTGGGGCTGAAGCCGCACGCCTGCTGTCTGGTGCCGGAAAAGCGCGAGGAACGCACCACCGAGGGCGGCCTGAACGTTCTGTCCGCCGGGCCTTTCCTGGCCGAGGCGGTGGCCCGCCTGGGGGCGGGCGGCATCCGGGTGTCGCTGTTCGTCGAGCCAGACCCCAGGGTTCTCGACGCGGCGAAAGCCCTGGGCGCGCCGGTGGTGGAACTGCACACCGGCGCCTATTGCGACGCGTCCGGTTCGGCGCGGGCGGCGGAGCTGGAGCGCCTGCGCGCCGCCGCCCGGCACGCCGCCGCGATCGGTCTGGAGTGCCACGCCGGACACGGCCTGGCCTTCGACACCGTCGGCCCGGTGGCGGCGATGCCGGAAATCCGCGAACTCAACATCGGACATTTCCTGATCGGCGAGGCGATCTTCACCGGTCTGGCCGCCGCGATCGCCGAAATGCGCCGCCGCATGGACGAGGCGCGTTCGGCATGATCCTGGGAATCGGCAACGACCTGATCGACATCCGCCGTATCGAGGACACCCTGGAACGCTTCGGCGAGCGGTTCGAGGCGCGCATCTTCACCCCGGTCGAACGCGCCAAGGCGGATCGCCGCCAGTCGGTGGCGCGGGTCCGGGCCTCCACCCTGGCGAAGCGCTTCGCGGCGAAGGAGGCCTGCGCCAAGGCGCTGGGAACCGGCCTGCGGCGGGGGGTGTTCTGGCGCGACATGGGGGTGGTCAACACTCCCTCGGGACAGCCGACCCTGGCCCTGACCGGCGGCGCGGCGGCGCGTCTGGCGGAGATCACGCCGCCCGGCACGGTCGCGCGACTTCATCTGACGATGACCGACGATTATCCCTGGGCCGAGGCGGTGGTGCTGATCGAGGCGGTCCCCGCACCGCCGGGGGCTTGACATCGGACCGGCAAGCCGGTCTTATCTCGACGGGTCGCGCCAGGGCGATCCGGAATGCAGTCGGGGGCGGTTTGAAAAGCTATAGCAGCCGGAAGTCCGGGGGTTTCTGGGAAGCCCTGCGTACCGTCGTCTATGCCGTGGTGATCGCGGTGGGGGTGCGTACCTTTGCCTACGAGCCGTTCAACATTCCCTCCGGCTCGATGTTCCCCACCGTTCTGGTCGGCGATTATCTGTTCGTTTCCAAGCTGTCCTACGGTTACAGCCGCTATTCGCTGCCCTATGCGATTCCGCTGTTTTCCGGGCGCATCCTCGCCACCGAGCCGGAACTGGGCGACGTCGTCGTCTTCCGCCACCCGCGCGAACCCGAAACCAACTACATCAAGCGCATCGTCGGCCTGCCCGGCGATCGGGTGCAGGTGATCGACGGCATCCTCACCATCAACGGCGAGGCGGTGAAGCGCCGCCGCATCGAGGATTTCGTCTACCTGGACTACGAGGGCAGCACCCGGCGCGTGCCGCAGTACATGGAAACCCTGCCCGGCGGGCGGGAACACCGCATCCTCGAGGAAAGCGACAACAAGCCCACCGACAACACGCGGGAATACCTGGTTCCGCCCGGCCATTTCTTCATGATGGGCGACAACCGCGACAATTCGGTGGACAGCCGCCGTTCCGTCGGCTTCGTTCCGGAAGAGAATCTGATCGGGCGCGCAACGGTGCTATTCTTCTCCCACGAAGCCAGCGTGCATTGGTGGGAGTTCTGGAGATGGCCGACCTCCATCCGTTACGGGCGCCTGTTGCAGTCCGTCAATTGATACCCGCCGCGACCGGGCGCGCCCCGCGATGACCGAACCCGACGACGATCCGCGTTTCGCCCGCCTGGAAGCCCGGCTGGGGCATGTCTTCGCCGATCTCGGCCTGCTGCGCGACGCCCTGACCCATCCCAGCCTGGCGCCGACGCGGCGGCGGCAAGGCGGGGGGCGCCTCGCCCTACGAGCGCCTGGAATTCCTGGGCGACCGGGTGGTCGGTCTGGCGATCGCCGACATGCTGTGGCGGCGCTTCCCCGACGAGAAGGAAGGCGACCTGTCGCGCCGCTTCACCGCCCTGGTCTGCCAGGAGCCGATGGCCGAGGTCGCGATGGAACTCGGCCTGGATGCGGCGATCCTGCTGTGCGAAGGCACGGAGCGCGATCATGGCCGCGCCAACCGTTCGATCCTGGCGGACGCCTGCGAGGCGGTGATCGGCGCGGTCTATGCCGACGCGGGATTCGAAGCCGCCTGGAAACTGGTGGATCGCCTGTGGGCGGACCGCATCCAGGGCGCCGCCCGCCCGCCGCGCGACGCCAAGACGGCGTTGCAGGAATGGGCGCAGGGCAGGGGGCTGCCGCTGCCCGCCTATACGGTTCTCGGCCGGGATGGCCCCTCGCACGCGCCGACCTTCCGGATGCGGGTCGAAGTGCGGGATTCCGGCGCGGCGGAAGCCGAGGGAAGTTCCAAACGCATCGCCGAACAGGCCGCCGCGCAGCTTCTGGACCGCTTAACCGACAAGGAAACCACTCCGTGACCGAGACTTCCGATCCCGCCGATTCCTCCCGCTGCGGCTTCGTCGCGGTGCTGGGCGCGCCCAACGCCGGGAAATCGACGCTGGTCAACGCCGCCGTCGGCGGCAAGGTGTCGATCGTCACCCACAAGGTGCAGACCACCCGTGCCCGGGTGCGTGGCATCGCCCTGCACGGCGCGGCGCAGGTGGTGTTCGTCGATACCCCCGGGATTTTCGCGCCGCGACGCCGCCTGGACCGCGCCATGGTCGCCGCCGCCTGGACCGAGGCCGAGGACGCCGATGTGGTGCTGCTGCTGATCGACGCGCAGCGCGGCCTGACCCCGGACGTCGGGGCGATCCTCGGCAAGCTGGCGGAACGCCGTCCGCGCCGCCTGTTCCTGGTGCTGAACAAGATCGATCTGGTGCCACGGGAGACGCTTCTCGACCTGACCGCGCGGGTGAATGCGGTCCTGGCCTTCGACCGCACCTTCATGATCTCCGCCGATAAGGGCGACGGGGTTTCCGATATCCTGGACGCGGTCGCCGAAGGCCTGCCGGAAGGTCCCTGGCTGTTCGCCGAGGATCAGATGTCCGACATGCCGAACCGCCTGCTGGCGGCGGAAATCACCCGCGAACAAGTGTTCCTGCAACTCCACCAGGAACTCCCCTATGCGATGACGGTGGAGACCGACGCCTGGACCGACCAGGACGACGGCAGCATCCGCATCGAACAGACCATATATGTGCAGCGCGACGGCCAGAAGTCGATCGTCCTCGGCAAGGGCGGCAGCCGGATCAAGGCGATCGGCGCGGCGGCGCGCAAGGAACTGGAGGACCTGCTGGAATGTCGGGTGCACCTGTTCCTGTTCGTCAAGGTGCGCGACAACTGGCTGGACGACCCCGAGCGGTATCGGGATTGGGGATTGGATTTCAACGCGTAAGGATTCGTTCCTCGGATTCTGCCTGAAGGGCATGGGCGGCGATGGTGGAGTGGCAAGACGCCGCGATTCTGCTGGGGCGGCGCAAACACGGCGAGACCGGCGTGGTGGTCACTGTCCTGACCCGCGCCCACGGACGGCATGCCGGACTGGTCAAGGGCGGGGTGTCGCGCCGCCTGCGTGGCGGCCTGGAGCCCGGCACCGTCGCTTCCGTGCGCTGGCGGGCGCGCCTGGAGGAACACCTGGGCACCTTCGCCTGCGAGCCGGTCGCGGCGGTTCCGCCGTCGGTGATGGAGGATGCGGGGCGTCTGGCCGCCCTGGTTTCGCTCTGCGGTTTGCTGGATTCGGCGCTGCCGGAACGCGAGCCCCATCCCGAACTGCACGATCTGTGTCTGGCCCTTCTGGCGCGCCTGCCGGGCGGGGACTGGGCGGCGGCCTATGCGGATTTCGAGCGCGGTTTGCTGGAATCCCTGGGCTTCGGCCTGCGCCTCGAGTCCTGCGTCGTCACCGGTGCGACCGGCGATCTGCGCTTCGTTTCGCCGAAGAGCGGTTGCGCGGTGTGCGGCGCGGCGGGGGAGCCCTATCGCGACCGCCTGCTGCCGTTCCCCGAGGTCTTCCGCCGCGAAGGATCGGCGACCGATGCGGATGTGGTGGCGGGGCTGGCCGTGACCGGCTATTTTCTCCGGCGACATGTGTTCGAGGTTCTGGGTCGTCCGTTGCCGGAAGCGCGGGAACGCCTGATTTCCAGGCTGTCTCGCGGCCCGGGAAAGACGGACGAAGCATCGGTTAGGTGGGGGTCATGACGACGAAAGCAACGACGACGGTTCAGGACGTGCGCGACGTTCCCTTGAGCGATGCGCTGGGGGACCGCTATCTGGCCTATGCGCTGTCCACCATCGTATCGCGATCCCTGCCCGACGTGCGCGACGGCCTGAAGCCGGTACACCGGCGGCTGTTGTACGCGATGCGGCAGTTGAAGCTGGACCCGGCTTCGGGATTCAAGAAGTGCGCCCGCGTCGTCGGCGACGTCATCGGCAAATACCACCCGCACGGCGACAGCGCGGTCTACGAGGCGCTGGTGCGCCTCGCCCAGGACTTCGCGGTGCGCTATCCCCTGATCGAGGGGCAGGGGAACTTCGGCAACATCGACGGCGATAACGCGGCGGCGATGCGCTACACCGAATCCCGCCTGACCGAGGTGGCGCAGGCCCTGATGGACGGGCTGGACGAGGACGCGGTGGACTTCCGTCCCACCTATGACGGCGAGGACGAGGAACCGATCGTCCTGCCCGCCGCGTTCCCCAATCTTCTCGCCAACGGCTCGTCGGGAATCGCGGTCGGCATGGCGACCAACATCCCGCCGCACAACGCCGCCGAACTCTGCGCCGCGCTGTGCCACCTGATCGCAGAGCCGGAGGCTACCGCCGCCGATCTGACCCGTTTCGTTCCGGGGCCGGATTTCCCCACCGGCGGCATCCTGGTGGACGACGCCGCGACGATCCGCGAAGCCTATGAAACCGGGCGCGGCGGCTTCCGCCTGCGGGCGCGCTGGGCGGCGGAAAAACTCAGCCACGGCCTGTACCAGATCGTCATCACCGAGATTCCCTATCAGGTACAGAAGTCGAAGCTGGTGGAGCGCATCGCCGAACTGATGGCGGAACGGAAGCTGCCGTTGCTCGCCGACATCCGCGACGAATCGACCGAGGACGTGCGTCTGATCCTGGAACCCAGGAACCGCACCGTCGAGGCCGAGGTGTTGATGGAACAGCTGTTCAAACTGACCGATCTGGAAATCCGCTTCTCGCTGAACATGAACGTCCTCGACGCGGCGGGGGTTCCGGCGGTGATGGACCTGCGGCAGGTGCTGAAGCACTTCCTCGATCACCGGCATCAGGTGCTGGAGCGCAAATCCCGCCACCGCCTGGGGAAAATTCGCTATCGCCTCGAAGTCCTCGACGGTTTCCTCATCTGTTACATTAACCTCGACGAGGTGATCCGCATCATCCGCGAGGCCGACGAGGCCAAGCCCGCTCTGATCGCCGCCTTCGGGCTGACCGACATCCAGGCGGAAGCCATCCTCAACATGCGTCTGCGCGCCCTGCGCCGCCTGGAGGAAATGGAAATCCGCAAGGAACACAAGGGCCTGTCCGCCGAAGCGAAGGATCTGGAAGCGCTGCTCGCCGATCCGGCGCTGCGCTGGAAGCGTCTGGACGCGGAAATTGCCGACATCGGCGACCGTTTCGGCCCCGAAACCCCGCTGGGGAAACGCCGCACCGGATTCGGCGCGGCGGCGGAACTGCCCGAGATGCCGGTCGAGGCCTTCATCGAAAAGGAGCCGATCACCGTCGTCCTGTCGCAAAAGGGCTGGATTCGCGCGGTCAAGGGACATGTCGAGATCAACGGCGAGACCAAGTTCAAGGACGGCGATGCCCTGGCGCTGACCCTGGCCGCTCAGACCACCGACAAGATTCTGTTCTTCGCCAGCAACGGACGCTTCTATACCCTGGTCGGCGATCGGATTCCGCGTGGGCGCGGCTTCGGCGAGCCGTTGCGCCTGCATCTCGACCTGCCCAACGACGCCGAGATCGTTTCCATGCGCGTCTATCGCGGCGGCGGCAAGCTGCTGGTGGCGGCGGTCTCGGGCCATGGCTTCGTCGTCGCCGAGGATACGGTGGTGGCGCAGACCCGTTCCGGCAAGCAGATCCTCAACCTGGGCGATGGCGAAACCGCCGGATTCTGCCGGACCGCCGACGCGGGCGACACCGTGGCGACGCTCGGGCACAACCGCCGTCTGCTGCTGTTCCCCCTGTCCGAGGTGTCGGAAATGACTCGCGGCCAGGGCGTGATCCTGCAAAAGTTCAAGAACGACGGCCTGTTCAAGGACGGCGGGCTGGCCGACCTTCGGGTGTTTTCCGCTGCCGACGGACTGCAATGGAAGACCGAGGCCGGGGTGCGCACCATTCCCGACACGACCCCCTGGTTGGGCAAGCGCGCCCAGGTCGGCAAGCCGGTGCCGCCCGGCTTTCCGCGCAACAACCGCTTCGGCTTCGAGGCATAGACGGGAAGGGAGGCCGGCATGACCGCCCTCTACGCCATGGACCTGTTCGGCACCGCCGTGTTCGCGGTGTCGGGCGGATTGATGGCGGCGCGCAAGCGTTACGACCTGTTCGGCTTCGTCGTCGTCGGACTGGCTCCGGCGATCGGCGGCGGGACCCTGCGCGACATCGCCCTCGGCGATCTGCCCGCGTTCTGGGTGAAGGACGTCGCCTATCTGTGGGTGGCGCTGCTGGCCGCCGCCGCCACCTTCTTTTTCGCGCGACGGATCGAACGCCACATGCCGCAGCTTCTGGTCGCCGACGCGGTGGGGCTCGCCCTGTTCGCCGTGGTCGGCGCGGAAAAGGCGCTGCTGTTGGGGACACGACCGGAAATCGCGGTGGCGATGGGGGTGATCACCGCCAGCTTCGGCGGCATGATCCGCGACGTGCTGTGCCGCGAGGAACCCTTGATCCTGCGCAAGGAAATCTATGCCACCGCCGCGATCCTGGGGGCGGCGTTGTTCGTCGCGGTGGAAACTTTGACCAGCAACCGTCTGGCGGCGATGGCGCTGGGCTTCGTCGCCGCCCTGGCGCTGCGCCTGATCGCGGTGCGTCGCAATCTCTCCCTGCCGGTGTATTCGGAAGACGAGGACTGAACGGGGCGGAACCGGAATTCCGCCCCGTTTCGGATCAAGCCGCTTCCTCGACGGCAAGGGCGGACTCCGCCGCCGTCTTGCGTTCCAGCGCCAGCAGCGCCAGAAGGGTCAGCCCCACCGCGCCGCACAGATGATACCAGCCGACGGCGACCAGACCGTAGGTGGTGGCCAGGGTGGTGGCGATATAGGGGGCCAGCGACGCGCCGAAGATGCCGCCCAGGTTGAAGGTCATCGACGCGCCGGTATAGCGCACCGCGGTGGGGAAGGGCTCCGCCAGGGCGGTGCCGAGCGGCCCGTAGGTGAACCCCATCAGGGCGAACCCGATGGCGAGGAAGGCGAACACCCCCAACGCGCTGCCCGAGCCGAAAATCGGCGCCAGAACGACGCCGAAGGCAAGGATCGCGACGGTGGTCCAGATCAGCGTCCGGGCATAGCCGAAGCGATCGGCGAAGAGCGCGGACACCGGGATCATCAGGCCGAAGAAAATCACGCCGCCCAGTTGCATGGGCAGGAACTGCGACTTGGTATAGCCGAAGGCGGTGGTGCCCCAATTCAGCGCGAACACGGTCATGATGTAGAACAGGACGAAGGTGGAAATCGCCCCCACCGTGCCCAGCAGCAACAGCAGCTTCTGCTCCGCCAGAATCTTGGCGATCGGCACCTTGACCCGCTCCTGGCGCTCGATGGCGCGCTGAAAATCGGGGGTCTCGGTCAGGGAGAGGCGCACCCACAACCCCAGGAACACCAGCAGCGCCGAGGCGACGAAGGGAATCCGCCAGCCCCAGCCGAAAAACTGCGCATCGCTCATCGCAACCGACAGCAGGATGAAGCTGCCGTTGGCGAGAACGAAGCCGATCGGTGCGCCCAACTGCGGAAACATGCCATACCAGGCGCGCTTGCCCTGGGGGGCGTTCTCGGTGGCGAGCAGAACCGCGCCGCCCCATTCGCCGCCCAACCCCAACCCCTGGCCCATGCGGCAAAGCGCCAGCAGTAGCGGCGCGAGCACCCCGACGGAGGCATGGGTGGGCAGAAGCCCGATGGCGACGGTGGACAGCCCCATGGTCATCAGCGCGGCGACCAGCGTCGCCTTGCGCCCGATGCGGTCGCCGAAGTGGCCGAACACCACGGCGCCGAAGGGTCGGGCGAAGAAGGCGATGGAAAAGGTGGCCAGCGACTGCAACACCGCCGAGGTCGGATTTCCGGCGGGGAAGAACAGCTTCGGGAAAATGATCACTGCGGCGGTGGCGTAGATGTAGAAGTCGAAGAATTCGATGGTGGTGCCGATCAGGCTGGCGAACAGCACGCGCCTGGCCGAATTCGTCGCCGTGGGTTGGGGATTGGTGTCCGACATGAGTTCAACTCGCACTCGGTGAGGGGGCCTCCGCGCGGAAGCGGGTCCGCATATGTAGGGGGATGACGTCCCGCAGGCAACCGTCATTCGGCGCATGCCGGTTCGGCAAACTCCTTTTCAAAACATCGTGCTTCGGGTATCCGATGGATACCGGATGGGTGGCAGAGCGGTTGAATGCACTGGTCTTGGCAAGGGGCGCGAAGCGCACCGAGCGACGCCCGTCAGGGCGGTCCGAGGCCCTGGGGGCCGAGGATGAAAAGCCCGCGTTGGCGCGGGGTTTTCACAAAACCGGCGAGGCGACCTCGCGGTTCGGCAAACTCCTTTTCAAAACATCGTGCTTCGGGTATCCGATGGATACCGGATGGGTGGCAGAGCGGTTGAATGCACTGGTCTTGAAAACCGGCGAGGCGGCAACGTCTCCGTGGGTTCGAATCCCACCCCATCCGCCAAGTTCCGCACGGGAAGGGAAGCCGCCATGCCGTCGTCGTCCGAACCCTGGATTCTGATCGCCGACATCGGCGGAACCAACGCCCGTTTCGCCGCCGTGCCGAAGTCCACCGGTCTTCCCGGCGAGCCGGTGGTGCTGGCGGTGCGGGATCATCCTGCTTTCGGCCCCGCCCTGGAGGTCGCTCTGGCCCGGCTGGGCGGCGGCGCGGGATTGGCGGGCGCGGTGCTGGCGATGGCCGCTCCGGTGGACGGCGACGGCCCGATCGTTCTGACCAACGCCGACTGGTGGGTGGTCGATGCGGCGGAAGTACGGCGCATCCTGGGGGTGGCCGAGGTCCGCATCGTCAACGACTTTTCCGCCCTGGCCCTGGCGCTGCCGTATCTGGCGGCGAAGGATATCCTGCCCCTGCAAACCGGCGCGCCGGACCCGAACGGCGCCCTGGCGGTGATCGGTCCGGGAACCGGGCTGGGGGTTTCCGGCCTGCTGCCCCTGCCGGACGGCGGTTGGCTGCCGCTGAACGGGGAGGGTGGGCACGTCACCTATGCCCCCGAGACCGAAGCCGAATGGCGCGTCGCGGCTGCCCTGCGCGCCCGGCATGGCCGGGTTTCGACCGAACGGGTGGTCAGCGGACCGGGGCTGGTCGGGGTCGCGTCGGCCCTGGGGGCGGCGCCGGAAATCGCCACCCCGGCGCAGGTACGGGCGGCGGCGCGGGCGGGAACTTGCGCCGCCTGCGCCACCGCGATGGAGGTGTTCCTGACCGGATTGGGCCGTGCCGCAGGCGACCTTTGCCTGACTTTGGGGGCGACCGGCGGCGTGTTCATCGGCGGCGGCATCCTGCCGAAAATCGCCGGGGAGTGGGACCTTTCCCCGGTGGTCGCCGCCTTTCGCGCCAAGGGGCGCAATGCCGAACGCATGGCGCGGGTTCCCCTGGCGGTGATCACCGCCGACAATCCGGCGCTGATCGGGCTTTCCGCGCTCGCCCGCCGGATGCTTCGCCGCGACAAGTGATTGCGCGCTTCCCACGAGTATGGCACAAACTGTGTGGTGCGTTCGCTGGTCTTAACCGCAGATGTTGTGGGGCGCCGGGCAAACGACGGCAATCGAGGGAGCGTCGGGTGATGGGGTTTCGGGTGGGCGCGGCGAATCACGGATACGGAGCCTGGCGGTCTCCTCGGCGGGTTCTGGCGGCGGTCGCGTTTCTGGCGCTGGGGGCCTGCGCCCCCGTCGCCGCGCCGCCGACCCAGCCCACCGCCGACGACGAAGCGCCGATCCACGGCGCGGTGCCGCCGGTTCCGGTCGCCGCCGAAACCTTGGCGCCGCTGGAGTCCCCGCCCAATCCCAACTTCACCGCCTGGCTGAAGGAGTTGCGCGCCGAGGCGCGCGCCAAGGGCATCCGGGAAAGCACCCTGGACGTGGCGTTGAAGGGGATCAAACCGATTCCCCGGGTGGTCGAACTCGACCGCAATCAGCCGGAGTTCAAGCTCTCCTATGTCCAGTATATGGAGCGCGTGGTGCCCGCCTCCCGGGTCGAGAAGGGCCGCCGCATGCTGGCGGAGAACCGGACGCAGTTGGACGCGATCGCCGCGAAATACGGCGTGCAGGCGCGCTTCCTGGTCGCCTTCTGGGGGGTGGAGACCGACTTCGGCCGCGTCACCGGCGGCTTCCAGGTGGTTCCGGCTCTTGCCACCCTGGCCCACGACGGGCGAAGGAGTTCGTTCTTTCGCAAGGAGTTGATGAACGCTCTTCGCATCTTGGACGAGGGACACATCGCGCCGGATCGGATGGTCGGCTCCTGGGCCGGGGCGATGGGGCAATGCCAGTTCATGCCGTCGAGCTTCGTCCGCTTCGCGGTGGACGAGGACGGCGACGGACGCAAGGATTTGTGGGGCAGCAAGGCGGACGTTTTCGCCTCCGCCGCGAATTATCTGAAGCGGTCGGGCTGGAAGGGCGAGGAAGGCTGGGGCCGCGCGGTCAAGCTGCCGAAGGGTTTCGACCGCAAGCTGGCGGGGGGCGAACGGCGCTCCTACAAGACCTGGACGGCGCTGGGGGTGAAGGACGGAAAGGGCGCTCCGCTGCCGAAAAGCGACGTGAAGGCCGCCCTGATGCTGCCGGAAGCCGACGGCGGCCCGGCATTCCTGGTCACCGACAACTTTTTCACCATACTGAAGTGGAACCGTTCGAACTTCTATGCGTTGGCGGTGGGGCAGCTTGCGGATGCCCTGGCGGCGCGTTAGGGTTTCCCAACCTCTGAAAGGACAGGGCGAGACATGACCATGGCGCGAAGGGGAACGGCACGGCTCTGGGTTTCTTGCGCCTTCGCCTGCGCGGCGGCGGTGTCGCTGGCGGGCTGCGCCGAAAGCACTCTGTTCGCCCACACCGCCAAAAGCGTCGGCAAGTCGGTTCCGTCCGACGGGTCGGTGGGCGGCGCCTACAAGGTCGGCAACCCCTATCAGATCGAGGGCGTCTGGTACACCCCGAAGGAGGACTACGGCTACCGGGAAGAGGGCATGGCCTCGTGGTACGGGCCGGATTTCCACGGCAAGCGCACCGCCAACGGCGAGCTTTACGACATGCACGCGTTGACCGCCGCGCACCGCACCCTGCCGATGCCCTGCCTGGTGCGGGTCACCAATCTGGAGAACCGCCGTTCCGCGATCTTGAGAATCAACGACCGGGGGCCCTTCGCCAAGGACCGGATTCTCGATGTTTCAAAGCGCGCCGCCGACGCCCTGGGCTTCATCGGACAGGGGACGGCGCGGGTGCGGGTCGAAATCCTGGCCGAGGAAAGCATCGCGATGAAGGAACGCCTGCTGCGCGGCGACAGCGATTTCGCCGTCGCGCCGCAAACGGCGATGCCGCGCGCCGTGGCGGCCCCGGTTTCGACCCCGGTTGCCATCGCCGCCGCCGGGACCCAATTCATTCAGGTCGGCGCCTTCGGCGATCCGGCCAATGCCTCGCGCCTCAAGGGAAAGCTGTCCGGTCTCGGGCGGGTCGAGGTCGCAGCCGCCCCTGCGGCGAACGGCGTCACCCTGCATAAGGTGCGGGTCGGGCCGTTCTCCGACGCCGCGTCGGCGCAGGCCGCTCTGGACGAGATCCGACGCAGCGGCTTCCCGGAGGCGCGTCTGGTCTCCCCCTGACGGGGGCTTGTTGGCGCCGCAACCGGCGGCGCGGTGAACCCAGGAACCCCGATCCGGGGCGTTCCGTGTTTTTTGAGAACTGTAGACGACATGACATTCCCGATTTCCCTGCCGACCTGGCGCTCAGCCGTGGTTCGCCCCCTGGTGGGCGCGGCCTGTCTTCTCCTTTCGGGCGTCGCGTCCGCCCTGGCCGCCGGTCCCGCGACCAAGGCGCCGCACGCCTTCCTGATGGACGCCGATACCGGCGCCGTGCTGATGGAGAAGGATGCCGCGTTGCCGATGCCTCCGGCCTCGATGAGCAAGTTGATGACCGTCTTCATGCTGTTCGAGGCCTTGCAGGAGGGCCGGGTCTCCCTGGATTCGACGTTCTCGGTCAGCGAGAACGCCTGGTCCAAGGGCGGCGCCGCCAGCGGCAGTTCGACGATGTTCCTGCATCCCCACGCCCAGGTCCGGGTGGAGGACCTGCTGCGCGGCATCATCATCCAGTCCGGCAACGACGCCTGTATCGTGGTGGCGGAAAACTTGGCGGTCACCGAGGCCGAATTCGCCGCCAAGATGAGCCAGCGCGCCCGCGAAATCGGGCTTTCCGACAGCCATTTTGCCAATTCCACCGGCTGGCCGGACCCCGAACACAAGATGAGCGCCCGCGATCTGGCCCTGCTGGCCCGCGAACTGATCAACCGCTTCCCCGAATACTATCCGGTGTTCAGCGAGAAGACCTTTACCTATAACGATATCAAGCAAGGCAACCGCAATCCGTTGCTGTACCGCTTCCCCGGCGCGGACGGGCTGAAGACGGGGCACACCCAGGAATCCGGATACGGCCTGACCGCCTCGGCGAAGTCCGGCGACCGCCGCCTGATCCTGGTGATCAACGGCTTGTCCTCGAACAAGGAGCGGTCCGAGGAATCCGATCGCCTGCTGAACTGGGGGTTCAGCGAATTCACCAACGTCACCCTGTTCCGGAAGGGCGATACGGTCGATACCGCCGAGGTCTGGCTGGGGGCCAAGCCCACCGTCGCCTTGCAGGCTCCGGAAAGCCTGACCGTCACCCTGCCGCGCGCGGCGCGGCGCGAGATGAAGGTCAGCGTGGTGCTGGATCAGCCGGTGCCCGCGCCGATCAAGGCGGGGACGCGCCTCGCCACCCTGAAGGTCGTCGCCCCCGGTCTCGATCCCATCGAAAAACCGCTGGTGGCTGCCGAATCCGTCGATCGCCTGGGATTCGTCGGACGGATTTCGGCGGCGGTGAAATACCTGTTCTGGGGGTATTCGAAATAGGATGACCCCGGACATCGGCAGGGCGGAGGATTATCCCGGCGTCTTCGTCAGCATCGAAGGCGGCGAGGGGGGCGGCAAATCGACCCAGATCGCCCTTCTGTGCGCGGCCCTGCGGGATCGCGGGCGGCGGGTTCTGGCGACCCGCGAACCCGGCGGTTCGGAAGGGGCGGAGGCGATCCGCGCCCTCTTGGTGCAGGGGGAGACCGGACGCTGGGACGCGATGAGCGAAACCCTGCTGCTGCTGGCGGCGCGGCGCGATCATCTGCGGCGGACCGTTCTGCCCGCCCTGGCGGAGGGGGCCTGGGTAATCTGCGACCGTTTCGCCGATTCCACCATGGCCTATCAGGGCTATGCCCACGGCCTGGGACGCGAGACCGTTCTCGCCTTGTCCGCCGCCGCGATCGGCGGCTTCCAGCCGACGATCACCTTCATCCTGGATCTGCCGGTGGAGATCGGTCTGGCCCGCGCGAAGGGGCGCGGCGCGTCCGGGGAAGATCGTTTCGAACGGATGGGCGCGGCCTTCCATCAGCGGCTGCGCGACGGATTCCTCGATATCGCGCGGCGCGAGCCGGACCGCTGCCGGGTGATCGACGCCACCGCCCCGGTCGAGGCGGCGCACGCCGAAATTCTGCGCGGACTGTCGGACCGCTGGCCGGACCTCGGCAAGGCGGCCCCGAGATGAGCGGCGACGACATCCCGGCTTCCCGCATGGTCCGTCGCCTGATCGGCCACGCCAACGCCTGGGAACAGGTTTCCGAGGCATGGAAAAGCGGTCGTTTCGCCCACGCGTGGCTGATTTCCGGCCCGCGCGGCATCGGCAAGGCGAGCTTCGCCCACTTTCTGGCCAAGGCGATCCTGACCGCGCCGCCGGTGGAGGAGGGCGGTCTGTTCGGTCCGACGGAGGCGAGGGGCCTGTCCCGCGATCTCGATCCCGCGCATCCCGCCCTGCCGCGCATCGAAGGCGGCGCGCACCCCGATGTTCGCACCGTCGAAATCGGCTGGTCGGACGACGCGATGACCAAGCGCCGCACCGAAATCGTCATCGACGACATCCGCGATATCGGCGGGTTCCTGTCGCTGACCCCGGCGGAAGGCGGCTGGCGCGTCGTCATCGTCGATGCCGCCGACGAAATGAACCGCAACGCCGCCAACGCCCTGTTGAAGAACCTGGAGGAACCGCCGCGCCGGTCGCTGTTGCTGCTGGTGGCGCACAATCGCGGCCGTCTGTTGCCAACCATCCGCTCGCGTTGCCGCCATCTGCCGCTGTCGCCCCTGTCGGCGGCGGAAATGGAGGAAGGACTGGCCGCCTGCCTGCCCGAGGAAACGCCGGAACGCCGCCGCCATCTGGCGGGCATGGCGCAGGGCAGCCTGGGCGAGGCGCTGGCCTTGGCGCACGGCGGCGGCGACGCCATCGCGGCGGAGATCGCCCGTCTTCTGGAAACCTGGCCGCGCCTGGACGCCAAGGCGCTGTCCGCCTTCGCCACCCGGGTGGCGGCGGACGAGGAACGCTTCCGCCTGTTCGCCGCGTTGCTGGGGGACTGGATCGCCGCCACCCTGCGGCGTGGCGTCGGGATTCCGGCGGCGGGCGGCGCGGGCGGCGCGGCCCTGGCCGTTCCCCTTGATCAATGGGGCGAGGTGTGGGAAAAGGTCAACGACCTGTTCCGCAGGGCCGAAGTGGTCAATCTGGACCGGCGACACGTCGTGCTGTCGGCGTTTCATATCCTGACCTCGCCCGCCGCCTAGGCGCCCGCCGCTGCCCCGCTTTCTCCCCTGGAGAGTTGGAATGCCCGATAAAAGAACGTACTACATCACGACGCCGATCTATTACGTGAACGATAAGCCGCACATCGGCCATGCCTACACCACGGTCGCCTGCGACACCTTGGCGCGGTTCATGCGGCTGGACGGATACGACGTGCGTTTCCTTACCGGCACCGACGAACACGGCCAGAAGGTCGAAAAATCCGCCGCCGCGGCGGGCGTGGAGCCGCAGGCGTTCACCGATGCGGTGTCGCGGAATTTCCGCGACCTCGCCAAGGCGATGAAGTTCACCAACGACGACTTCATCCGCACCACCGAACCGCGCCACTTGGCGGCGACCCAGGCGCTGTGGAAACGCCTGGAGGAAAAGGGGTACATCTATCTGGGCGGCTATCAGGGCTGGTATTCGGTGCGCGACGAGGCGTTCTTCACCGAGACCGAACTGACCAAGGGGCCGAACGGCGAAAAGCTGGCGCCGACCGGCGCGCCGGTGGAGTGGGTGGAGGAACCCAGCTATTTCTTCCGTCTGTCCGCCTGGCAGGAGCCGCTGCTGAAGTTCTACGAGGAGAATCCCGGCTTCATCATGCCGGCGGCGCGCCGCAACGAGGTCTTGAGCTTCGTCAAGGGCGGTCTGCAGGACCTGTCGGTCTCGCGCACCAGCTTCAAGTGGGGCATCCCGGTGCCGGGCAATCCCGACCACATCATGTACGTGTGGCTGGACGCGCTGACCAACTACATCACCGCCCTCGGTTTCCCCGACGAAAACGCCGAGCTTTACCGCGCCTTCTGGCCCGCCGATCTGCACATGGTGGGCAAGGACATCCTGCGCTTCCACGCGGTCTATTGGCCCGCCTTCCTGATGGCGGCGGGGATCGCGCCGCCGAAGCGGGTGTTCGCCCACGGCTGGTGGACCAACGAAGGGCAGAAGATTTCAAAATCGGTCGGCAACGTCATCGATCCCTACGAACTGATCGAGACCTTCGGCCTGGATCAGACCCGCTATTTCCTGTTGCGCGAGGTGCCCTTCGGCTCCGACGGCGATTTCTCGCGCCGGGCGATGGTGCAGCGCAAGAACAGCGAACTCGCCAACGACTACGGCAACCTGTGCCAGCGGGTGCTGTCGATGATCGCCAAAAACTGCGGCGCGGCGGTGCCGACCCCCGGCGCCTTCTCCGACGACGACGCGGCGATGCTGGGGCAGGCCTCCGGCCTGCTGGACGCGGTGCGCGCCGCCCTGGCGGAGCAGGCCTTCCACGAGGCGCTGGAACGCATCTGGGGGGTGATTCGCGCCGCCAACGCCTATATCGACCGGCAGGCGCCATGGACCCTGCGCAAGACCGATCCGGCGCGCATGGCGACGGTGCTCTACGTGCTGGCCGAAACCATCCGCCGCATCGCCATCCTGACCCAGCCGTTCATGCCCGACGCCTCCGCCGCGATCCTGGATCAGGTGGCGGTCGCCGCCGACGCCCGCGATTTCGCGGCGCTGGACCGGGCGCTCGCGGCGGGGACGCCGCTGCCGCCGCCGCAAGGGGTCTTTCCGCGGCACGTCGAGAGCGAGGAGGCTCCCGCATAATGCTGGTGGACAGCCACTGCCACCTCGACTTTCCGGACTTCGCCGGGGAAATCGGCGGGGTGATGGCGCGCGCCAAGGAAGCCGGGGTCGGCCTGATGCTGACCGTCGGCACCCAGTTGTCGAAGGCGGCGACCGCCCTGGCCCTTGCCGAGCGCTTCCCCGAGGTCTACGCCACCGTCGGGGTGCATCCGCATCACGTCGCGGAAGAGGGGACGGTGACCCTGGACGATCTGATCGCCCGCGCCGACCATCCGCGCGTCGTCGGCATCGGCGAAAGCGGCCTCGACTTCTTCTACGATTTCAGTCCGCGTCCGATGCAGGAGGCCTCGTTCCGCCTGCACATCGCGGCGGCGCGGCAACTCGGCCTGCCGCTGGTCATCCATTCCCGCGACGCCGACGACGACATGCTGCGCATCCTGCGCGACGAAGTGGCCGCCGGACGCTTTTCCGCCCTGATGCACTGCTTCAGTTCCGGTCGCAAGCTGGCGGAAGGGGCGATCGATCTGGGACTCTACGTTTCCGCCTCGGGGGTGATCACCTTCAACCGCTCCGAGGACCTGCGCGACATCTTCCGCGACCTGCCGCTCGACCGCCTGCTGGTGGAAACCGACAGCCCGTACCTCGCGCCGGTGCCTCTGCGCGGACGGCGCAACGAACCCGCCAACGTCGCCCACACCGCGCGCACCCTGGCGGCGGTGAAGGGGGTCGGCGTCGCCGAAATCGCCAGGATCACCACCCGCAATTTCCTGCGTCTGTTTTCCTGCGTCACTCCGCCCGAAGGTCCCGAGAAGGCCCCGTCATGAACATCACCATCCTCGGCAGCGGCAGCGCGGCGGGGGTGCCGATGATCTCCGCCGGATGGGGCAAGTGCGACCCGAACGAACCGAAAAACCGCCGCCTGCGCGCCGCAGTCCTGGTGGAGCAGGGCGGAACGACGGTCCTGGTGGACACCGGCCCCGATCTGCGGGAGCAGTTGCTGCGCGCCGGGGTGCGCCGCCTGGACGCCATCCTGTATACCCACGCCCACGCCGACCACACCCACGGCATCGACGAAATCCGCGAGATCAACCGGGCGATGCGCGCCGCGATTCCCGTCTGGGCCACCGACGAAACCCTGATGGACTTAAGGAATCGCTTCGATTACGCCTTCCATGGGTATGAAGACATTACATCTCCGGATGCCATTATCTATCATCCCTGGATCATTCCCCAGGTCATCGACAGCGCCGCGCCGGAGCCTTTCGCGGTCGGGGAAATCGCCGTGACGCCGTTCTTGCAGGACCATGGGTGGGAGACTTCGCTGGGCTTCCGGTTCGGCGATTTCGCCTATTCGACGGACGTTACCCGCCTGGACGAAAAGGCCTTTTCGGTTCTGGAAGGGGTCAGGACCTGGATCGTCGGCTGCCTGACCGAAAAACCCCACACCACCCATGCCGATCTGATCACCGTGCTGCATTGGGTGCGCCGTCTGAAGCCGGAGCGGACCATCCTGACCCACATGGGCATCGGCCTGGACTACGCGACCCTGAAGGCCGCGCTGCCGCCCGGCGTCGAGCCCGGATACGATGGTCTTATCATTGAAATATAATGAATTCTAAGCCAGGAAGTCGGTCGTCGTGGCGACCTGCATGCCGCGTTCCCGCATTTCCTCCAGAAAGGCCTCGCCGCGTTTCTCGAACCCCGGCACGCTGGAACTGGCATCCCGCAGGAAGACGAAGCGTTTCAGATAGTCGTCGCCGAGGGCGCGGGCGATGTCGGTGACCGTTGCGCGGACGCAATGGCTGAGCGCCTCGCCGGCGATCGCCACCAGATCGGCGTCGGCCAGGGCATACATCAGCGCCGCGTTGGGCAGGGTTCCGGCGTCGTCCGGGTCAGGAACCTCGGCCTGAATGGCGCTGTAATGCTCGGTCCAGGGGTTGCTGCCCTTGGTCACGTAATCGACCTGGGACAGCCGCGCGTTCTCCCAGGCGCACAGGGCGTCGAACAGTTCCGGATGCAGGGATTGCCCGGCCGAGGCGATCAGGCAATGCGGCGGCCAGACGCACAGCGGGTAGTTGCCGTTCGCCTCCAGCCGACGCACGTAGGCGAGCGAGCGTTCCCGGCGCGCCGGATCGCGCGACGTCCAGACGCCGGATGCGACGTCGTCGGCGGTAATGATGGTGAAGGGCGCCGGAGACTGGCCCGCGACATCGCGCCACCAGATGGGATGGGCGATATCCACCGGATGGTGCGCGTCCATCGTCGCATGCACCACGTCGATGCGCGAGGCGAGGCGACGGACCATCGCGGCAAGGCGGGAAAGGTCGTCGTGGGCGCCGGGAACGGCCAACGAACCGTTGCAGGGGCCGTCGCAGAAATCCCTCTGGGCGTCGACGATCAGAAGATGCAGCGTCATGAATCCGGACTCCGGTAATGATCTCCGTGCGGAATCGAAACTGGGGCATTCGTCGCGGCAACGCAAGCCAAACCGAAACGTCTCGTTGGAAAGGCCTTTGAGATCATATGGATACGTCTTCCCATGAATTCGCGGCTCGAGGCACTTCTGGATATTCATAATATAAATTATGCGACAAACGGGTTTAGGGCTGGGAAACGGCGGATCGACGCATCGACGGCTCCCCCTCGCACGCCGCCGTCCTCTCGGCACAATCCACCCCGAAACCATAAGGCAGAAAGTCGCACGCGTGATTTGTCCGCGTCCGCCGGGTTGGCTATGCTGGACGCCATCATCATTCACCGCGCGTTCGTCCGGACGCGCCGCACACCGGAAGAAACCGCAGATGTCCCGTTGCCCGTCGCCGTCCGCCTCCCTGGCCCATCTGGCCGATATCATGGCGCTGCTGCGCGATCCCGCGCGCGGCTGCCCTTGGGACGTCGAACAGACCTTCTCCAGCGTCGCCCCCCACACCATCGAGGAAGCCTATGAGGTGCTGGACGCGATCGCCGAGAACGATCACGCCGCCCTGAAGGACGAACTGGGCGATCTGCTGCTCCAGGTGGTCTTCCACGCCCGCATCGCCGAGGAATCCGGTCTGTTCGACCTGTCCGACGTGGTCGGCGCGATCTGCGACAAGCTGGTGCGTCGCCACCCCCATGTCTTCGGTGAACTGGTGGTTCGGGATTCGCGCAAGCAGTTGATCAACTGGGAGAACGTCAAGGAGACCGAGCGCGACGGAGCCCCGTCCGCCCTGGACGGCGTGGCCAAGGCCCTGCCCGCGCTGCTGCGCGCCGCCAAGCTGCAAAAACGCGCCGCGCGCGTCGGCTTCGACTGGGACGATCCCGCCGACGTCTTCGCCAAGATCCGCGAGGAAATCGACGAGGTCGAGGCGGAATTTAGCGCCGGAACGCCGCGCGAACGCCTGGAAGACGAAATCGGCGACGTCCTGTTCGCGGTCGCCAATCTGGCGCGCAAGACCGATATCGATCCGGAAAGCGCCCTGCGCCGAACCAACGAGAAATTCGAACGCCGCTTCCGCTTCATCGAGCAATCGATTGAAAAACAAGGAAAGGCGATAAAAGAAACTTCCCTGGACGAGATGGAGGAACTGTGGCAAAAGGCGAAGAGCCTGGAAATCGCCGAGGTCGTGCCATGAGACGCTGCCGCCGCTGGTTCCGCCTTCCCGTCGGCTTCCTCTTGCTGGCGTTGCTGCCGATTCTGTCGTCGTGCTATGTGCCCGACCAATTCCGCGCCGAAATCCGTCTGGCCCGCAACGGCGATTTCTCGATGACCTACGACGGCGTGCTCACCTGGGCGCCGCTTTTCATGGATATCCGCAGCGGCAAGGTCAAGGGTCCGGAAATCCAGGAAAAAATCGAATCGATCCGCCGCGACCTGAAGCGCGACACCCAGTTCACCGACGTCCGATCCCTGGGGGCCGGGCAATTCGCGGTCCGCTACAAACGCACCGGCAATCTGGCGGCGAATCCGGGCCTGATTACCTTCATCCGCCGCAACGCCCGCTTGATCGATATCGACAGCCGCGCCAACGGCCGCGTCGGGATCGTCGTGCAGATCCCCAACCCGGACAAGATGACCCCCCTGGTCGAGGCCGGACTGATGGTGCGGGGATCGCTGCGGGTGATGTCGGACATGCGCCTCACCGGGCCGCACAACGCCACGGCGGTCTACGAGGACCCGGCCACCGGCTGGACCGTCTATGACTGGATCATCGACGGCACCAAGGTCTTCTATCCGCAGATCGTTTTCCAACGCTAAGCGGAAGAAAATCAGATTTCCAGAATCCGGCGCAGTTCGTCCCAGGTTTCGCAGTCCGGGGCGATCAGCAGTCCGTCGGCGGCAAGAAAGCGCGGCGCATAGGGCGCGTCCGAAAGCAGGCGGGCGTAGCCCCCCGCCTCTTCCACCATCAGCACCCCCGCCGCGTGATCCCATGGATTGAGCAGGCGGAACAGGCGGAAATCCAACCGTCCGTCCGCCAACGCCATATAAGTCGTGGGCGGCGCTGCCGCTGCGCCGCAGCGCGGCGAAACGGTCACCGTGCCGCTCCGCCAGGCGACGGGACAGGCATCCGGCCATCGCCTCCAGCCCCCTGCCGTCACGGTTTCCGATCCGGACCCGGCAACCATCGCGCCAGACGCCGGAACCGCGCTCGGCGACGTACAGACGACCGGACAGGGGATCGTGAATCCACCCCGCCAAGGTCCGCCCCCGTTGCGCCAGGGCGACGATGATCGCGAATTCGGGAATGCCGCGCGCATAGTTCGCCGCGCCGTCCACCGGATCGACGATCCACACCGGGTCCGGGCCGTCGAGAATCTCCTTGCGGGCGGCATCGCGGAAGACCGCTTCCTCCCCCATCGCGCCCGAGCCCGGCAGCAGCGCGGTCAACCGGCGGCAGAGGAACTCCTCGGTCTCCAGATCAACCACGGTGACCAGATCGTTGTCATGGCTTTTGGTGGAAATGGCGGCCTGATCCAAGCAGCGGAAGCGCGGACAGATCAGGGTTTGCGCCGCCTCGCGGAGGATTTCCCCAACCGCGTCGAAGTCCAGGTCAGTCCGCATGCCCGCCGCCCTGCTCCTCCAGCATCGTGTGCAGGCGCGCCACGTCGTCCGGCGACAGCCGAACCGTCAGACGGACCCCCTCTTCCGTGTCCTTGCGCGCCGCCACGGTGCCGCGTTCGTACAGCCAGGACAGCAGGCGCCCGTCGCCGTGACCGAGTTCCACCATGACTTCGCGGTGCCGCGCGCTCAAGGTCGCGTCGATGCGCCGCAGCAGATCGTCGATGCCGTCGCCCCGCGCCGCCGAAACCGCGACCAGACGCTCCGAACGCGCCGCCCGTTCCCGCCAGTAGTCCAGGGCCTCGGCGTCCAGGCGGTCGATCTTGTTGGCGACCTCGATGCCGGAATGGCTCAGTTCCTCGCCGAGGCCGAGGTCGGCCAGAACCTTGATCACGTCGGCCTGCTGCGCTTCCGCGTCGGGGTGGGAAACGTCGCGCACGTGAACGATCAGATCCGCCTCCAGAACCTCTTCCAAGGTGGCGCGGAAGGCGGCGATCAGTTCGGTCGGCAGGTCGGAGACGAATCCCACGGTGTCGGACAGGATGATCTCCGCCCCCAAGGGCAAGCGCACCCGGCGCATCGTCGGGTCCAGGGTGGCGAACAGCATATCCTCGGCGAAGACGTCGGCGCGGGTCAGGCGGTTGAACAGGGTGGATTTTCCGGCGTTGGTGTAACCGACCAGCGCAACCACAGGAAAAGGAACGCGTTTCCGCGCCGCACGATGCAGGTGCCGGGTGCGCTTGACCTCTTCCAGTTCGGTCTTCAATCGGGCGATCCGCTCGCCGATCAGGCGGCGATCGAGTTCGATCTGGGTCTCGCCGGGGCCGCCGACGAACCCCAGGCCGCCGCGTTGCCGTTCCAGGTGGGTCCAACTGCGCACCAGACGACTGCGCTGATAGGACAGATGCGCCAGCTCCACCTGCAACGTCCCCTCGCGGGTGCGCGCCCGTTCGCCGAAAATTTCCAGGATCAGCGCGGTGCGGTCGATCACCTTGCTGCTCAGGGCCTTTTCCAGGTTGCGCTGCTGGATCGGCGTCAGGTGGGTGTCGAACACCACCAGGGTCGCCTCGGTCTCCGCGATCGTCGCTTTGAGCGCGTCGATCGCGCCCAGGGTCGCCGGGCGCGCCCGCGACACCGGGACCACCTCCGCCCCACCACGTTCACCGCGATGGCGCGGGTCAGGCCCACCGCCTCGTCCAGACGGGCGGCGGGCGAACGCAGAACCGCCGCCTCCCGCCCCCGACCGCGCATCGACTTGACGTGCGGCGTAACGACGATAGTCCGTGCCGGGGTCTCGGCCGTTGAATTTTGCGTCATGGTTGACCGGAAAAGGGAATCCGCGGCTCGAGCCTCAGACGTCCTCTTCTTCCTTCCCGGGTTCGAACAGCTGAATCGGCTGGGAAGGCATCACCGTCGAGATCGCGTGCTTGTAGACCAGCTGGGTGTGTCCGTCACGGCGCAGCAGCATGGAAAAATTGCCGAACCAGGTGACGATCCCCTGAAGTTTCACGCCGTTGACCAGGAACACCGTCACCGGGGCTTTGTTCTTGCGGATATGGTTGAGGAAAACGTCCTGGACGTTCTGGCTTCGTTCGGAAGGCATTGTTTTTGGTCCCCTTGTTGTTCTTATCCGGGAGGCGTTGAGCCCCCCGCCATTGGACTTAAGGTGCTGTTTCCGGTCTGTCGATCCGTCCCGCCAAAATCGGCAACGCGCGGCAATCGCCGATCACCACAAGCGGCGAACACCCGGAGGGAAGCCCGTGGGGGTCTTCCCCCTGCACATAAATCGACGCGCAACCGGCGGCGTGGGCGGCTTCGACGTCCACCGGACTGTCCCCAACAAACCAGATATCCGCGCCCGGAGCAAGACCCACATGCCCCAAAAAAGCCAGAACCGCATCCGGCGCGGGCTTGTCGCGGGGAAGGTCTCCCGCGCCGAAAACCGACCGGAATCGCGGCCCCCAACCCAGGTGCGCAATTTCCTTTCGCAGATAGGCGCCGGTCTTGTTGCTGACCACCGCCATCGGCGTTCCAGAGTCATGAAATGTCTTCAGAACCTCCGCCGCGCCCGGCAACGGGGTGAGCATGGCCAGGTGGGAACGCTCCAGTTCGGCGTAGAAAATTTCCCGCGCCTCCTGCCAGCGGTCGCCGAAGAGTTCGGGAAAGCTGTCGCGCAGCGAACGCGCGATGCGGCGGCGCGTTTCCGCCGCCGACCAGACGGCCTGCCCCATCGCGGCCAGGGTCGCGTTCATCGTGTGGATGATGTTCGGCCAGGTATCGACCAGGGTGTTGTCCCAGTCGAAGACGATGGCGCGCGGCGGTGGCAGGACGATCGAGCCCCCCTGCCCGTCCGGACTGTCCAACACCGTCATGGTCAATGCTTTTCCCGGATGTCGGTGGGAGTCTTGGGCAGGGCGCCGCCGTCCTTCACCGCGTCCCAGTACAGGCCGCGCAGCCGCGCCACCGTCTCGCCGGGATGGCCGTTGCCGACCGGCCGACCATCGATCGACACCACCGCCTTGACGCGGGCGGTGCTGGAGGTGACGAACGCCTCCTTCGCCTCCAGCGCCTCGGCTATGGTGAACTTGCGCCGTTCCACGGTCAGGCCGTTGTCCGCCATCAGCTTGAGAAACGCCTGCCGGGTGACGCCGTTAAGGATGCAGCGGTCGAAGTCGCGGGTGACCACCCGGTTGTCCTTGGTGACGATCCAGGCGTTGGTCGAGGAGCCTTCGGTGACGAAGCCGTCGCGGTCCACCAGCCAGGCCTCGAACGCCCCGGCGGCGTGCGCCTTTTCCTTACACAGAACGTTAGGAAGTAGCGCCACCGACTTGATGTCCGGGCGGCTCCAGCGGATGTCGGGCATGCTGACCACCGTCACGCCGGTGTCGCCGGGCTGATCCTTCGGCGCGGGTTTCAGGGTCTTCGCGGTCATCACCAGCGACGGCATCATCGGCCTTTTCGGAAACCCGTGTTCGCGCGGCGCGACGCCCCGGGTGATCTGAAGATAGATCAGGCCGTTCTTGACCAGATTGCGCTTCACCACCTGGCGCATCGCCAGCTTCAGGGCGCGGCGCGACATCGGCCAGGCGATGGCCAGCTCGTTCAGCGAACGATCCAGCCGGTCGAGGTGCGCTTCCTCGTCGATGAAGCGGCCGCCGTCGATGGAGATCACTTCGTAAACGCCGTCGGCGAACTGATAGCCCCGATCCTCGATATGGACCGAGGCCTCGCCGTGGGGAACGTACCGGCCATTGACGTAGGCAACGCGCGACATGAAACCCAACCTCCTAGATGTAAGTCAAACGAACCGCGAACAGCTTTTCCACCTTGCGGATCGAATCCGCGTTGGCGAACAGGACGACGCGGTCGCCCACCTGCACCGTGGTATTGCCGCGCGGGATGATCACCTTGCCGTCGCGGACGATCGCCCCCAGCAGCACCCCGTGCGGCAGGCTGGCGCTTTTGATCGACTTGCCGACGAGTTCCGAGGTTTCCAACGCGTCGGCCTCGATCAGTTCGCCGAAGCCTTCGTGCAGGGCATGCACCGAGTGGATGCGCCCCCGCCGCACGTGTTGCAGGATCGTCGAGACCGTGATGTCGCGGGGATTGATCGCGGTATCGATGCCCAGATGGCTGATCAGGCGGCTGTAGTCCGGCTTGTTGGCGAGGGTGATGGCGCGGCGCACCCCGTGGCGTTTCGCCAGCAGCGAGGACAGGATATTGGTTTCGTCGGAATCGGTGATCGCCACCACGGTGTCGGCGGTCTTGATCCCCGCCTCTTCCAGGATATCGGAATCGAGGGCGTCGCCATGGATCACCACCGAACCGGACAGGGTCTTGGCGGCGAACTCGGCCCGGTCCTCGTCCCGTTCGATCAGCTTGCAGTTGAAGTTCAGGGCGTGGCGCTCCAGGTTCTGCGCCAACGCCAGCCCGATGTTGCCGCCGCCGAAGATCACCACCCGGCTGGACAACTGTTCCTCGTGCCCGAACACCGCCAGCGCCCGCTGGGTCTTCGACGTCTCGGTGATGAAATAGACGTCGTCGCCGGGCTGCATGATGTCGTCGCCGGTCGGCACCCAGGCGCGTTCGTCGCGGATGATCCCCAGAATGACGATCGACAGTTCCGGGAACAACTGGGACAGCTGGCGCAGCGGAGTATTGAGGATCGGGCAGTTCCGCGAGGCGCGGGCGCCGATCAGCCGGACCTTGTCGTCGCACAGGGGGATCACGTCGAGGGCCCCCGGCACCTCCAGAAGCCGGGTCACCGACTGCGCGACCTCGTACTCCGGCGAGATGATCACGTCGATCGGCATGTTCTCGCGCGAGTACAGGTCCGCCCAGATCGGCGCGAGGTAGCTTTGCGAACGCACCCGGGCGATCTTGGTCGGCACCTTGAACAGGGAATGCGCCACCTGGCAGGCGACCATGTTGACTTCGTCGGTGGGGGTCACCGCGATCATCATGTCGGCGGTGTTCGCCCCCGCCTGTTCCAGGGTTTGGGGATGCGCCGCGTGGCCGACCACCGCCTGGACGTCCAACTGGTCCTGAATCTTGCGGATCAGGTCCGGCCGTTGATCGACAACGGTGATGTCGGCGTCCTCGTCGGCCAGGTAACGCGCGATGTTGAAGCCCACCTGTCCGGCACCGCAGATCAGAACGCGCATGACCGATTATCCTTCGTGTTGCTTCAGCGCAAGAGGTCGTCGGCGAAGATGCCGAGGGACTTCAGCTTGCGGTGCAGGGCGGATCGCTCCATGCCGACGAACCCCGCGGTTTTCGAGATGTTTCCGCCGAAGCGGGCCAACTGGCTGCTGAGATAATCGCGTTCGAACAATTCCCGCGCCTCGCGCAGCGGCAGGCACATGATCTCGGTCGAATACTGGCTGTGCAAGGTGACCGGAGCGGTGGCACCGATTTCCGGCGGCAGCATGTCGGCGGAAATCGGCGCCTTGTGATCGGCGGAGGCCATGATCGTCGCCCAGTCCATGGCGTTGCGCAGTTGCCGCACGTTGCCCGGCCAGTCGTAGGCGCGCAGCGCCGCCAATGCATCCTCGCCCAGGGCGCGCGGCGCCGCCCCGGCGGCGGCGTTGCGCAGGAAGACCGCCGCCAGATCGGCGATGTCTTCCCGCCGTTCGCGCAGGGGCGGCACCGACAAGGGCACCACCGCCAGGCGGTAATACAGGTCCTCGCGGAAGTGTCCATCGACGATGGCGCGGGGAAGGTCCTTGTTGGTGGTCGAGATCACCCGCACGTCGACCTTGACCCGACCGTGCCCGCCCAGGCGTTCGAAGGTCTGGCCTTGCAACACCCGGACGATCTTGCCCTGGGTTTCGAGGGGCATGTCGGCGACCTCGTCGAGCAGCAGGGTGCCGCCGTGGGCGCGTTCGAACACGCCGGGATGTCCGGGAGCGTCGGGCGAGGCGATCCCCGGCTCCATGCCGAAGAGTTCCCGTTCCATGCGGTCGGGATGCATCGCCGCGCAATTGACGACGACGAAGGGACCGTCGGCCCGCTTCGAGCGCAGGTGGATATTGCGGGCCACCACCTCTTTCCCCGCGCCGGCGGGGCCGGTGACCAGAATCCGCGAACCGGTCGGACCGACCCGGTCGATCACCTGCCGAATCTGCTGGATCGCCGCGGAATTCCCCACCAGGTCGGTGCCGGACCCGGCAAGGATGCGCAGACTGCGATTTTCCAGGCGCAGGGAATTGGCCTCCAGGGCGCGTTCCACCACCAGAAGCAGGCGCTGCATCTTGAAGGGCTTCTCGATGAAATCGTAGGCCCCCTCCTTCAGCGCCGCGACGGCGGTCTCGATGGTGCCGTGCCCGGAAACCATCACCACCGGCAGGTCGGGATCGCGCTTGCGGATTTCCCTTAATATCCCCAGGCCGTCCATGCGGCTGCCTTCCAGCCAGACGTCGAGAATCACCAGATGGGGACGGCGTTCCTTCATCGCGGCGAGGGCGGAATCGGCGTCGAAGGCCTCGCGCGGGGCATAGCCCTCGTCCTCCAGGATGCCGGAAACCAGCATCCGGATATCGGCCTCATCATCGACTATCAGGACATCCATCGACATCGGAAACTCTTCAAATACGCTGCACGATCGGGTTCAGACCTTGCCGGAGGGCGGACGCGCCGGGGCGTCGTCTTCCGGCAGGGGAAATTCCAGGATGATCCGCGCGCCCTGAGTGGGCGGCAAGTCGCGGTGCGTGTCAAGGCCGCTGTCGCCCCCTTCCCCTTCGCCCCAGGGGCCGCCGTCCGCCATCTCCAGCCTCCCGTGGTGATCCTCCACGATCTTCTTGACGATCGCCAGCCCCAGTCCGGTTCCCTTGGCCCGCGTCGTCACGTAGGGATCGGTCAGGCGCTCGCGGCCGGTCGTCGGCAGGCCGACGCCGTTGTCGTGGAAGACTAGGCGAATCCACCCCTCCTCCGGGGTCATTTCGATGCGCACCCGGCCTGGGATTTGGGGCGAGATTTTTACCCTTTCTTCAATGGACTCTATCGCGTTCTTCAGAATATTGGTGAACGCCTGGGCAAGCAGCCCGCGATCGCAGTCGATGCGCGCGGGAACCTGCGGCAGAACGGTTTCGAAGATCACGTGCGGGTACGCGGTGCGTTGCAGGACCGCCGCCTGCTGCACCAGCAGGCCCAGGTTCTCGCGCGCGAATTCCGGGGTAGGCATGCGCGCGAACGAGGAGAATTCATCGACCAGCCGACGGATGTCGCCGACCTGGCGGACGATGGTGTCGGTGCAGGCGCGGAAGGTTTCCACGCCGTCGGCGATCTGCGGTTCGTACTTGTGCCGCAGGCGTTCCGCCGACAGCTGGATCGGGGTCAGCGGGTTCTTGATCTCGTGGGCGATGCGGCGGGCCACGTCGGACCAGGCGGCGGCACGCTGCGCCGCCTGCAACTCGGTCACGTCGTCGAAGGTCAGCACGTAGCCGATCACCGCCAGCCCGTCGTACTCGGCGCTGACCCGCAGCAGCAGCACGCATTCCTTCCCGTCGCGGCGGATGGTCACCGGCTTCTGCACCGAGCGCCCGGTGGCGTGGCGCATCTCGGTGAAGGCGGAGTCGAGATCGGGGGCGATTTCGCCGAGGGAACGCCCGATCGCCGCCGTCGCGTCGAGGCCCAGAAGCTTCTCGGCGGGGGGGTTGATCGCCAGGATGCGGCTCAAGGCGTCGAGCCCCAGCACTCCGGCGGAGACCCCGGTCAGCACCGCCTCGGTGAAACGGCGACGCTGATCCAACTGCTGGTTCGCCTCGAGCAGGCTTTCCCGTTGCTCCGCCAGTTGCCGCATCATCCGGTTGAAGGCGCGGGAGAGCACGCTGACCTCGTCGGCATAGGCGGATTCCCGCACCGTGGCGGACAGATCCCCCTCCCCGGCCTTTTCCGCCGCGCCGATCAACTCGCTGATCGGCTGCACCAGCTGGTTGGACAGGGTCAGGCCCAGCCACATCGCCGCCAGCAGCAACAACAGCGACACCAGGATGTAGACCAGGGTAAAGGTCAGTTCGAAGTCCCAGCGCTCGATTTCCAGGGCCTGATAGGTCTGCACCGCCTCCTGCGCCTGTTCGATGTGGCCGATGACGTTGGCGTCGACGAACCGCCCGATGTAGAGGAACAACTCGCCGGTGGCCGCCACGTCGAGGCGCAGCAAGCCGCGCACCCGGTCGTCGTTGCCGCTGGTCAGCAACGCCACCTCGCCGCGGCGGGCCTTTTCCAGCGCCCACATCGGCACGTCCTCGTATTGCAGCGAGAAGGTGAAGCCGGCCCGCCCCAGGACGTCGCCGCCCTGGTTGAAGATCACTGCCTCGCTCAACCCGCGTTGCAGGACCTGCTGGCGCAGGAAGGCGTTCATCCGGGGTTCGGAAACGTACAGGACGTCCCAGCTGCGCGCCACTTCCTGCCCCAGGGAAAGCACGTCGGCGCCGACCGCCTGCTGATGTTCCTTCAGATAGGCTTCCGCCACCACCAGGGATTCATGGACGGCGGTGCGCACCTTGTCGCTGAACCAGCCTTGCAGGCCGTTGTGGAAAAACAGCGCCGAAAACACCCCGACCAGGACCGTCGGCACCACCGACAGCAGGGCGAAGGTCAGAACCAGGCGACTCTGTAGACGCGATCCGGCGACGCTGCGGCGGCGTTCCAGATAGATTCGCACCAGCCGTCGGCCGACGACGATGCTCAAGGCCAGAAGAAAGGCGAGATCGAGATTGAGGAACAGGAACGCCAGATCCGGCGACGGGCGGAACGGCCCGTTCTGGAACAGGGCCGCCATGGTGATCATGCCGGAAATCAGCGCGCCGATCGCCAACGCCACGGCCAGCAGGCGCGTCAAACGAACGCGGCGCGCCCATAAACCCAGCTGCATGCCGAATCGGCGCAGGGATATCCTCGGCGTGGACGTAATCATTCTCCACCGTTCGCGAAGCCGCTGCCCCGGCGCGGGGCGGTCACTTTACCCCGCGGATCACGTGGATGTCCAATTCCCGGATCTTCTTGCGCAGGGTGTTGCGGTTCAGCCCCAGGACGTGCGCCGCCTTGATCTGGTTGCCGCGCGTCGCATCCAGGCAAAGCGAAATCAGCGGGCGTTCGACCTCGCGCAGGATGCGGTCGTGCAGCCCCGGCGCGGGCAGCCCGTCGGCGTGCGCCAGGAAATAGTCGCGCAGGTGACGCTCCACCATGCCGGACAGACCCTCGTTCTCCAGCGGCGCGCCCCCCGCCACCGGCGTCATCGACGAGGACAGCTCCGCCTCGATCGCATCGACCTTGATCACCTCTTGCGAATAGAGCGCCGCCAGACGGCGGATCAGGTTTTCGAGTTCGCGGACGTTGCCCGGCCAGCGGTGCTGTTTCAGCCGCTCGATCGCCTTGAGGTCCAGGGTCTTCGGCGGCAGACCCTCCTGCGCCGCGAGGTTGAGGAAATGGTTCACCAGTTCGGGAATGTCCTCGACCCGCTCGCGCAGCGGCGGCAGGCGGATCGGCACGACGTTGAGCCGATAGTACAGATCCTCGCGGAACAGGCCCTGGCGGATATGCACGCTCAAGTCGCGATGGGTCGCGGCGACGATGCGGACGTTGGCGCGGATCGGCATGCGTCCGCCCACCGTGGTGTATTCGCCTTCCTGCAACACCCGCAGCAGGCGGGTCTGCGCCTCGGGCGGCATGTCGCCGATCTCGTCGAGAAACAGGGTGCCCCCTTCCGCCTGCTCGAAACGCCCGGCGGACCGCGCGGCGGCGCCGGTGAAGGCCCCCTTCTCGTGCCCGAACAGCTCGCTTTCGATCAGTTCGCGCGGGATCGCCGCCATGTTGATGGCGACGAACGGCCCGTTGCGGCGCTTGCCGTATTCGTGCAGGGCGCGCGCCACCAGTTCCTTGCCGGTGCCGGATTCGCCGTTGATCATCACCGTCAGGTCGGTGTTCATCAAACGCGCCAGGGTGCGATAGATTTCCTGCATCGCGGGCGACCGGCCGATCAGCGGCATGCGGCCGTAATCCTCGTCGTCCGCCGGTCCCTTCTCGACGCCGCTTTTCGGCATCGACAGGGCGCGGCTCACCACGCCCACCAGTTCCTTGATATCGAAGGGCTTGGGCAGGTATTCGAAAGCGCCGCGCTCGGTCGCCTTGACCGCGGTCAGAAGGGTGTTCTGGGCGCTCATCACGATGATGCGCAGTTCGGGGCGCAGCTTCTTGATGCGCGGGATCAGATCCAGCCCGTTCTCGTCGGGCATGATCACATCGGTGATCACCAAGTCGCCGTCGCCGTCCTGCACCCAGCGCCACAAGGTGGCGGCGTTGCCGGTCGAGCGCACCTCGTAGCCCGCGCGGGCGAGCGCCTGGGAGAGAACCGTCCGGATGCTTCGGTCGTCGTCGGCGACGAGGATGGTCGAAGGAGTCATGAAACGCGTCTTTCCTGCTTTGCTCGGGGACTCAAGCGACGGGCAGCATTACCCGGAAAATCGTCTTCTTCGGCTGGCAATCGAATTCGATGATTCCGCCGTGGTCGTCAACGATCTTGGCGACCAGCGACAACCCCAGCCCGCTGCCGCTGGGCTTGGTGGTGACGAAGGGATCGAACAGGTTCTGCTGCAATTCCTTGGGGATGCCGGAGCCGTTATCCTGAATCTGCACCACCAGGGGCAGGTGCTGGCGATTGGCGGCGGTGCCCGGAACCGCCAGACGGATGCCGTGCTGATAGTTGGTGGACAGCACGATCTCGCCGCCGTCCTTCGGGCAGGCCTCGGCGGCGTTCTTGATCAGGTTGAGGAATACCTGGATCAGCTGGTCGCGGTCCCCCAGAACCGGCGGCAGCGAGGGATCGTACAGCTCGACGATGCGGATGCCCTTGGCGAAGCCGTTCTCGGCGACGCGGCGGACGTGTTCCAGCACCTGATGGATGTTGAGCGGCAGCCGCACCAGCTGCGGCTTGTCCGAGAACGCCTCCATCCGATCGACCAAAGCGACGATGCGGTCGGCCTCGTCGCAGATCAAGCGGGTGAGGGTACGGTCCTCCTCGTTGGCGTTCTGCTCCAGCAGTTGCGCCGCGCCGCGAATCCCCGACAGCGGATTCTTCACCTCGTGCGCCAGAAGGCGCGCCATCGCGGTGACCGAACGGGCGACGTTGCGGTGGGACAACTGCTGGCCGATCTTCTTGGCGATCGAATGCTCATGCATCGACAGCACCACCCAGCGCGCGTCGTCGAACACCGGCGCCACCTGCACCGTCATGTTGCGCGGCCCGGTGCGCGGCGTATCCAGTTCCACTCCGTGCTCGGAATAGCGGCAATGGTCCTGGCGGCACTGCTCGACCAGGCCATAGGCCGGGCTGTCCGGCGGCACGAATTCGGACAGCGGTTCGCCCGCCATGTGCGAACCGCCGATTTCGAACAGCGCCTCGCCCGCCGCGTTGACATAGACCACGCAATTGTCCGCATCCACCACCAGCACTGCTTCCGGCAGGGAATAGAGGACCGCGAGCATTTCTTCCGGCGGGCAGGCGGCGGCCTGCCCGGCCTTGGCCGCCTTCGCGGCCTTCGACGCATGGAACTTGCTGAACATCGACATCAGGCGGCCAGACTCCTCGATGGGCGCGCGTTCGCCCGGAACAGATCGGCGATCGACGCCAGGGTTTCGGCGGCGGTCTCGGCGGCGAAAACGCGTTCGCGGCAGGCGGCCGCGCCGTCCAGGCCGCGGATCGCCCAGGCGACGTGCTTGCGCGCCGCCCGCAAACCCGCCCAGGCGCCGTATTCGGTCAGCATCGCCTCGACATGCTCGCGCAGGATCGCCTCCCGCTCGGCCAGAGTGGGCGGCGGCGGCATCGCGTCCTCGCGAAAGCCCGCCGCGATATGTCCGGGGAGCCAGGGACAGCCGCAGGCGGCGCGCCCGATCATCACGCCCGCCGCGCCGGATTCGGTCATCGCGATTCGCGCCGACTCGAGATCGGCGATGTCTCCGTTGGCGATCACCGGCAACGAAACCGCTTCCGTCACCGCGCGGATCGCCCGCCAGTCGGCGTGGCCCGCGTACATCTGTTGCCGGGTGCGTCCGTGCACCGCGATCAGGCGCGCCCCCGCCCGCTCCGCCAGCGCGGCCAGGTGCGGCGCGTTGATCGACGCCGCATCCCAACCCAGGCGCATCTTCACCGTCACCGGCACCGCAACCGCCGTCGCCACCGCTTCGACGATGCGCGCCGCCCGGTCGGGATCGCGCATCAGCACCGCGCCGCCGCCGGTCTTGGCGATCTTCTTCGCCGGGCAGCCCATGTTGAGGTCGATCGCCGCCGCGCCCGCCGCTTCGGCAATCCGTGCGGCCTCCGCCAGCATCGAGGGATCGCCGCCGACGATCTGCGCCAGCAGCGGCCCCTCCGCCGCGAAATCCAGGCTCCGCCGCCGCCCCTTGGCCAGGGTCAACAGGCTGGAGGCGAACATTTCCGAGGCGACCACCGGCGCGCCGAAACGCCGCGCCAGACGCCGGAACGGCGCGTCGGTCACCCCGGACATCGGGGCCAGCATCACAGGGGGATCGCAGCGCAGCGCGCCAATCGTCAGGGACATTCTCATAACCGGAATTTCGCCGTATTCCACCCAATATATGCCTTAAATTCAAGCAAATTCGCTTTTCATTGACCATTTTATCGGCCCTGCCTAGACGATAGTCATTCCTTTTCACGGGAAATGCCCACGACGGAAGCAATAGATGCTCCCCCTCCCCCTCCTTCGGACGAGGCGATGAAACCATGGCGGCGCGAAGGAAACCGCGATACCGTGATGCGGCGTTTTCACCTGGAACGAGGGATGCGGATGAAACGGTGTGTGGCTCTGGTCGTCGCGGCGGGGCGCGGCGCGCGATTCGGCGGGGATATCCCGAAACAGTACAAGGCCCTGGGCGATGCGCCCCTGCTGCGTCAGACCCTGGGACGGCTGGCGGCGCATCCCGACATCACCGAGGTGCGGGCGGTGATTCATCCCGGAGACCTGCCCCTCTATGACGCCGCCGCCAAGGGCCTGGGCCTGGCGCCACCGATCTTCGGCGGCCAGGAACGCCAGGATTCGGTCCGCCTGGGGCTGGAGGCCCTGGCCGCCGACCCGCCGGACCTGGTGCTGATCCACGACGGCGCCCGCCCCTTCGTCGGCGCCGGGGTGATCGACCGGGTTCTCGACGCCCTGGAGCACAGCGACGCGGCGGTTCCCGCCCTGCCGCTCGCCGATACCCTGAAGCGTTCCCTCGACGGCGAAGGCTGCGAAACCGTGGACCGCGCCAATCTGTGGCGGGCGCAGACGCCGCAGGGCTTCCACTTCCTGCCGATCCTGGAGGCGCACCGCGCCGCCGAAGGCCTGTCGTTGACCGACGACGCGGGCGTCGCCGAACGCGCCGGAATGACGGTCTCCCTGGTCGAAGGCGAGGAACGCAACCTGAAGATCACCACGCCGCAGGACTTCCAAAGGGCCCGCGAGATGATGCGCGACCCGATCGAGACCCGCGTCGGATTCGGCATCGACGTTCATAAGTTCGGCGAGGGAAACTCCGTAACCATTTGCGGGGTCGTCATTCCGAACGATCAGGGCCTGGAGGGCCGCTCCGACGCCGACGTCGCCCTGCATGCCCTGACCGACGCCCTTCTCGGCACCATCGCGGCGGGCGACATCGGGCGGCACTTCCCGCCGTCGGACGAACAGTGGCGCGGCGCCGCTTCCGTGCTGTTCGTCAACCGCGCCGTCGCCTTGGTCAAGGCGCGCGGCGCGCGGATCGTCCATGCCGACATCACCATCATGGGCGAGGCGCCGCGCGTCGGTCCGCATCGCCGGATGATGACGACGCGGGTCGCCTCCCTTCTCGGCATCGACAACGGCCACGTCGCGATCAAGGCGACGACCACCGAGCAACTGGGCTTTATCGGGCGGCGCGAAGGTCTGGCGGCGCAGGCGGTGGTGACCATCCAGTGCCCGGCGGAGACCGCCTGAGTTATTTCACCTGCTCGTCCAACCAAGCCAGAAACGGCGCGCTGCCGTCGATCAGCGGCAGCGCCACGATGCAGGGGCATTCGTAGCCGTGCGCGGCGCGAATTTCCGCTTCCAGGCGGGGGAACCGGTCGCGCCGGGTCTTGAAGATCAGGGCGCATTCCGGCTCGTCCTGGATGCCGCCGTTCCACCGATAGATCGAACGGATGTCTCCCAGGATATTGGCGCAGGCGGCCAACCCCAGAGTCACCATGCGATGCGCCAGAACCTCCGCCTCGGCGCGGTCGCGCGCGGTGACATAGACAAGGCAGAAGGCTTCGGCTTCGACGGTCATGGCGAATGCTCCCCGGAAGTACGCGGAGCCGCATGGACAAGCGGCACAATCCTTGTTTACCATACGCCAACCCCGAGACACGAGGTTTCCCGCCGATGACCCCGCCCCTATCCCAGATTTCCGCCGCGTCGCCGTCGCCGTCGCAAATGAAGTGGCTGTATCGCGGCCTGACCCAGGCGGGCGGCAAGCTGCCGCTGTTCGACGAAGTCGGGAGGCGGGTCAGCCGCCGCACGGTGCAGACCTGCATCGATCGCGGTTGGGCGGAGCCCTGGTTCGCCAATCCCCTGAAGCCGGACTGGTTGGTCTGCCGCCTGACCCAGGAAGGCCGGACTCTGGCCTCGACCCGGGAGAAATAACTGCCCTCGCAGTTATTTGTAACGAGACCGCAACAAAAACGTCACCGCCGCACGGGTGTGCGGCGGAAATTTCGTGCGGATTTCGGGAAAATGGTCGGAGCGGCGGGATTCGAACCCACGACCCCCAGCACCCCATGCTGGTGCGCTACCAAACTGCGCCACGCTCCGACTCGGTCCCCCGGCATCCCCGGGGGCATTCAGGGAGGCGCACTATAGACTGACGCCCCCGCCCATGCAAGCCGCCAAATCGAAGAAAATCAAGCGGCGTCGGGAGCCTCGCCGAGGGCGGCGCAAAGCGCCGCCTTGATCGATTCGAGGGAGCGCAGGGCGATCTCGATTTCGGCCTTCCGGTGGGCCTGGGCCTCCCCCTTCGCCGCCGGATGGCGTGGCGACGGCGGCAGGTCGAGGGGCAGAAGATCGGGTTCCCGAGGCTCCGCCGGCGGATGAGCGACGGCATCCTCGGGTGGATGGGCGACGAAACGATCGACCCCGACCGAAGCCAGAAGTTTCTGCACGCCCTTGATGGTGAAGCCGTCGTCGTACAGGCGATCGCGGATCGCCTTCAGCAGCGCCACGTCCTCGGGCCGGTAATAGCGCCGCCCGCCGCCGCGCTTCATCGGCTGGATCGCCGGGAAGCGGGTTTCCCAGAAGCGCAGAACGTGCTGCGGCACATCGAGGTCGGCGGAAACCTCGCTGATCGCCCGGAACGCCGCCTCGGACTTGTGCCCGCGCCGTGCGCCGCCTTCCGCGCCGTCTGCCCCGTTCCCCAGCGTCATGGCATCGCCTTTTCGCTACGAACCGTCACGCGCCTTCGTTGATCCGCGCCTTCAGCAACTGCGAAGGACGGAAGACCAACACCTTGCGCGGCAGAATCGGCACTTCCTCGCCGGTCTTGGGGTTGCGCCCGATGCGCTCGCCCTTGCTGCGGACGGAGAAACTGCCGAACGAGGAAATCTTGACCACATCGCCCTTCGCCAGGGCGGTGGAGACCTCGTCCAGAACCATTTCCAGCAAATCGGCGGACTCGTTGCGCGACAATCCGACTTCCTGGTAGACCGCCTCGCTCAGGTGCGCGCGGGTAACCGTTTGCTCACTCATGCGGGCCTCCACTTCCAAGCCATCCCCAAACCATATCAACCACTAAAAAATGCCGCAATATCAAAATGGTGGCCGTACCACCGATTTCAAAAGGGAAAACCAGAAAAAAACCGGCCCGAAAAGGGCCGGTTCTTGCTTTTCAGAGCCTGTCGGGGAAGCCCGGTCACATCCGGATCAGGGCCGATCCCCAGGTGAAACCGCCGCCCATCGCCTCCAGCAGGATCAGGTGTCCCGGCTTGATTCGCCCGTCCTTGACCGCGGCGCAAAGCGCCAGGGGAATCGACGCGGCGGAGGTATTGGCGTGGCGGTCCAGGGTGACCACCACCCGATCCTCGGACACCCCGACCTTCTTCGCGGTGCTGGCGAGAATGCGGCGGTTCGCCTGATGCGGCACGATCCAGTCGAGATCGGCGCTGACGCAGCCGTTGGCGGACAACGCCTCGTCCACCACCGCGGCAAGCTTGGTCACCGCGTGGCGGAAGACTTCCTTGCCCTCCATGCGCACCACGCCGACCGCCTTGCTCCGGGACGGCCCGCCATCGACGTAGAGCAGGTCGCGGAAACGTCCGTCGGCATGCAGGTGGGTGGAAAGGATGCCGGTGTCGGTGTTCCTGCCCTCGCCTTCCGCCGCGCGCAGCACCACCGCGCCCGCGCCGTCGCCGAACAGCACGCAGGTGTCGCGGTCGGTCCAGTCGAGGATGCGGGAAAAGGTTTCCGCGCCGATCACCAGGGCGGTCTTGACGTCGCCGGAACGGATGAACTTGTCGGCCGTCGCCAGGGCATAGAGGAAGCCCGAGCATACCGCCTGCACGTCGAAGGCGAAGCCGCCCAAAATCCCCAGGTTCGCCTGCACCTTGGTGGCGGTGGCCGGAAAGGTGTCGTCCGCCGTGGTGGTGCCGAGGACGATCAGGTCGATGTCGGCGGCGGTGACGCCCGCATCCTCCATCGCGGCGCGGGCCGCATGGGTGGCGAGGTCGGAGGTCAGTTCCCCCTCGGCGGCGATGTGACGCTGCCGGATGCCGCTGCGCTCGACGATCCACTCGTCGGAGGTCTCGACGATTTTCGCGAGATCGTCATTGGTGACGACACGCTGGGGCAGATAGGCCCCGACGCCCGCAAGGCGCGATCGGATGACGCTCATATAGCTTTCACCTCAGCCGTAACGGATTGGGAGTGCAGCTTCGCGAGTTCGGTGTTGATCCGCTCGTTGAAGCCGTGTCTGACCATGTCGACGGCAACCCCGATGGCATTGGCAAAGCCCAATCCATCGGTACCGCCATGGCTTTTGACGACAATTCCGTTCAGGCCGAGGAACATTGCGCCGTTGTAGCGGCGAGGGTCGGTGCGGTGGCGGACCCGGTTCATCGCCGGGCGCGCCAACAGATAGCCGATCTGTGCGAGAATCGAACTCTTGAAGGCCTCCTTGAGGAACCGGCTCATCACCTTGGCCGTTCCCTCCATGGTCTTCAAGGCGACGTTGCCGGTGAACCCGTCGGTCACCACCACGTCCACGGTGCCGATGCCGATGTCGTCGCCTTCGACGAATCCGGCAAAGTTCACCAGTCCCGCGTTCTCTCGCAGAATCGCGGCCGCCTCCTTGACCTCGTTGCGCCCCTTCTGTTCTTCTTCCCCGATATTGAGAAGGCCAACCGTCGGAGTATCCAGATCCAACAGGCTGCGCGCGAACAAGGTCCCCATCAGGGCGAATTCAACCAGGTTGTTGGCATTGCACTCGGTGTTGGCGCCTAGGTCCAACACCACGCTTTCCCCTCGCTGCGTCGGCATCAACGCGGCAATCGCCGGTCGGTTGATGCCGGGCAAAGTCCGTAAGCTCAACTTCGACATGGCCATCAACGCGCCGGTATTGCCCGCCGAAACCACGCCATTGGCCCGTCCGTCCTTAACGGCCTGAATGGCTTTGGCCATGCTGGAATTGCGTCCATTTCGCAAAGCGACGGACGGCTTATCGTTGTTGGTAATCACGTCGGGGGCGTGACAGAGGGTGACGATATCGCGCAACCCCTTGTAACGCTTTTCGACAAGCGGCCCCAACACCGCTTCGTCCCCGAACAGCAGATACTGCACGTCGGGATGACGTTTACGGGCCAGGGAGACGCCGTCCAGAACGATGTCCGGCGCGTCATCTCCACCCATTCCATCCAGCGACAGCGTGATGGATTTCGACACTGGACCCGTACCTCTCGGTTTTCCGGCGTTGAAAACGCTTAGGCGACCTGCTTGGCGACTTCGCGGCCGTCGTACTGGCCGCAGGAGGCGCAAACATGGTGTGGGCGCTTCAGCTCCCCGCAGTTCGGACATTCGACATAAGACGAGGGCTTCAGCGCATGATGCGAACGACGCATGTTGCGCTTCGACATCGACGTCTTTTTCTTTGGAACGGCCATGGCTCTCTCACTCTTCGTTCTTAAAGGGTTCCATAGAAGGCCGGATTAATTAGACGAAATCCGGCGATAGAGCAAGCCCAATACGCATCCGGGCCGCATCACGTTTCGTTACCATTCGCATCGTCGTCGCGACCGCCCCGCAGGGCCCGCAACGCGACGAAGGGGTTGGCGGTCGCGACCGGCGCCTCCGGTTCGTCCTCGGGCGGCTGAAAGACCGCGCCGGGGCTGCGCGGATAGGGATCGAGCGCCAGGGCCAGATGTTCGGAAACCGGCGCGCCGACGTCGATGGTTCCCTTGACGATGGGGTCCGGGACCTCCGCGTCGTCGCTGGGGTCGAGGTCGATCACCGCGCTTTCCGGCGCATCGTCGTCCTCTTCCAGGAACAGCAGCGACAACGGTTCCTCGATGTCCTGCGCCACCGGCAGCAAGGTGACCACGCAGGCCTGGGTGACGCGGGCGCAGAGACGGCCCCGCCCCCGCACCTTGCGTCCGCCGTCGTGCGCGGTGAGCACGATCTCCGCCGTCAGGTCCTCGCACGACAAAATCCCCAGACGCGCGGCCAGCGAAAGCCGTTCCTCGGGGGTGGCGGTCAGGGTCAGGGACAGTCCATCCGCCGGAATCTTGCGCACGGAAATCTTCCGCGAGAATTCTTCCTGAATCATTATGCTTCCCGGTGGTTGTCTTCATCCAGAAACGGAGCCGGAAACCGCAGCGCTCCGGACAGGACATCGGCATCGTCCTGCCGGTTCAGCGCCGCATCGGCGGCACCCATATAGCGCGTCAGCGCCGCCGCCGCCAGTTCATCCGCTTCGCCGCGATAAACGTTGCGCAGCAACGCGGCGCGCAACATGGCCGGGTCCTCGGCCGCCAACCCCGCCTCGTAGGCCTCGGCCCGCCCCAGGAAGGCCTTGGCCATCGCCTTGACCTCCCGCCCGATCCTCAGATCGGAAACCCCGATCTGGCGCAGCGCCGCCTCCATGTCGGCGAACATCGCGTCGAACAGAGCCTGGGCGAAAACCCGCGATTCGCCGCCGCCGATGCGCCGGAGCCGCCGCAGCGCCAGAGAGGCGTGCGCGCACAACAGGTCGAAACGCCCATCCAGGGTGTCGGCGACGCCCATGCGACGGAAGAACTCCGGACGGCGCGCCGCCGCCAGAACCGCCGCATAGGCGGCGGCCACGGCGGCGGAATCCACCGCGATGGACTTGCGGAACCAGGACAAACCCCATACCTCCCTGCGTGGACGCCGAAACCCGTTCCTCGCCGACGCCATTGACGCTTTATCTCGGACCCCGATCCTATATAGTGGCGTCACCAGGGGATGGAGACGATACCCATGCTAAGCAAGACCGTGAAGTCCCGGATGTGCGCCGCCGCCGCGATTCTGTCCGTGGCCGCCATCGCCGGATGCAGTCCGCAGACCTATTCGGGCGGCAACAAGCCGCTGACCGAGAAGCTGACACAGATCAAACCCGGCGAACAGACCCGTTCCCAGGTCCGCGATCTTCTCGGCACGCCGTCCAGCCGCGCTCTCTACGGTCAGGAAACCTGGTTCTACATCAGCCTGACCAAGGAAACCGTGGCCTTCTTCGCGCCGGAAGAAACCGAGCGCACCATCTATGCCATCGCCTTCGACGAACAGGGCATGGTGCAAACCGTGTCGCAGCTGAACAAGGAAGACGGCAAGGAAATCGTCATCTCGGGAAAGAAGACTCCGACCGCCGGTCACAACATGTCGATCGTCGAGCAGATGGTCGGCAACATCGGCCGCTTCAACTCCGACCTCGCCACGTCCCAGAAGGGAAAGTGACGCGCCGGAAACGCGCGCCCTCCCCTCTCCGGCAACGAAAAACGCCCCCGGTCTCCCGGGGGCGTTTTCGCAAAGAGGCTTTCCGCCGCGATCAGGCGATCATCGCCAGAAGCAGCAGGGCGACGATGTTGATGATCTTGATCATCGGGTTGATCGCCGGACCGGCGGTGTCCTTGTAGGGGTCGCCGACGGTGTCGCCGGTGACCGCCGCCTTGTGGGCGTCGGAGCCCTTGCCGCCGAAGTGGCCGTCCTCGATGTACTTCTTGGCGTTATCCCACGCGCCGCCGCCCGAGGTCATCGAAATCGCCACGAACAGGCCGGTAACGATGGTGCCGAGCAACATCGCGCCGAACGAGGTCAAGGCCGCGCTCAGACCGGCGATCGGCCAGATCACGAAGAACAGCGCCACCGGGGCGAACACCGGCAGCATCGACGGAATCAGCATCTCCTTGATCGCCGCCTTGGTCAGCATGTCCACGGCCCGGCTGTAGTCCGGCTTCGCGGTGCCTTCCATGATGCCGGGGATTTCCTTGAACTGACGGCGGACTTCCTTGACCACCGCACCGGCGGAGCGGCCGACCGCCATCATCCCCATCGAACCGAACAGGTAAGGCAGCAGACCGCCCAGGAACAGGCCGACGACGACGAACGGGTCCTGCAACTGGAAGCTGACCTTGAGGTCCGGGAAGTAGTGTTCGAGATCGGCGACGTAGGCGGAGAACAGCACCAGCGCGGCCAGACCGGCGGAACCGATGGCATATCCCTTGGTCACCGCCTTGGTGGTGTTGCCGACCGCGTCCAGGGCATCGGTGGTGACGCGCACGTCGTCCGGCAGTTCCGACATCTCGGCGATGCCGCCCGCGTTGTCGGTGACCGGGCCATAGGCGTCCAGGGCGACGACGATGCCGGTCAGCGCCAGCATGGTGGTGGCGGCCACCGCGATGCCGAAGATTCCGGCGACCATGTAGGTGGCGATGATGCCGGCGCAGATCACGATCACCGGCAGGGCCGGAGCCTCCATCGAAACCGCCAGCCCCTGGATGACGTTGGTGCCGTGGCCAGTTTCCGAGGCCTTGGCGACCGAGGTCACCGGGCGATGGCCGGTTCCGGTATAGTATTCGCTGATCCAGACGATCAGGCCGGTGACGATCAGGCCGATCAGGGCGCACAGGATCAATCCGCCGGAGCTGACCACGTCGCCCGACTTCAGGCCCAGCTTGGTGGTGAAGCCGCCGAACAGGGCGACGATCGACAGGGTCACCAGCACGCCGGAAATCCCGGCGGAGGCGAAGAACCCCTTGTACAGGGCGTTCATGATGTTGTTGGACGCGCCCAGCTTGACGAAGAAGGTGCCCGCGACCGAGGCGGCGATGCACACCCCGCCGATCAGAAGCGGCAGGGCCATCATCTTGGTCTGGAATTCCGGCGCGAAGAAGATCGAGGCCAGCAGCATGGTGGCGACCACGGTGACCGCATAGGTCTCGAACAGGTCGGCGGCCATGCCGGCGCAGTCGCCGACGTTGTCGCCGACGTTGTCGGCGATCACCGCCGGATTGCGCGGATCGTCCTCGGGGATGCCCGCCTCGACCTTGCCCACCAGGTCGGCGCCGACGTCGGCGCCCTTGGTGAAGATGCCGCCGCCCAGACGCGCGAAGATCGAAATCAGCGAGGCGCCGAAGGACAGGGCCACCAGGGCCTCCATGATCTTCCGCAGTTCCTCGGCGTTGGCGGCGTCGAAGAAGCCGCGCAGGATCAGGTAATAGATGGTGACGCCCAGAAGCCCCAGCCCGACCACCAGCATGCCGGTGACCGCGCCCGACTTGAAGGCGACGTCGAGCGCCGGCACCAGGCCGCCGGTGCGCGCCGCATCCGCGGTGCGCACGTTGGCGCGCACCGAAACGTTCATGCCGACATAGCCCGCCACCCCGGAAAGCACGGCGCCCAGGAAGAAGCCGACGGCGACATGGAAGCCGAGGATGATGCCCAGCAGAATGCCGACCACGGCTCCCACCCCCGCGATCGTGGTGTACTGCCGGTTCAGATAGGCGGAAGCGCCTTCCTGAATCGCGGCGGCGATATCCTGCATCCGTTCGTTCCCGGCCTCGGCGTCGAGGATGGCGCGGATCGCCCAGGCGCCGTAGGCCAGCGCGCCGATCCCGCACAGGATGACAAAGATGTAAAGAGCAACCATAAAGACGTTCTCCCGAAACGGACAATAGGCCCGTGTCGCGGATCGGGATGCCCCGCCCATCGACCACCGGACCCGAAGCTGGCGGCATCCTTCGCTGACGCCGCGCCTGAAAAGCGCGCAAGATATTGCCCGAAAATCGCCCCGACCGAAACCGGAAAGAATGATCGAAGCCGGGAAAAACGCGGTTTCCGGGAGACGGGCGCGCCTACATCTCGATGTAGGACTGCAACACCACGTCCTTGAGGGCGGCCTCCCCCAAGACGCGGCGGGCCACCTGAATCAGGAAGACCTTCAGACGCGGCAGATCCATCTTCCCCTGCTCCGCGTATTGTTTGGGAAACGCCACATACGCCATCTGGATGAAGGCGTCGCGCAGGCGCGGCAACGCCGCCTGAACCGCGGCCAGGGACTCCGGAGCGACGATCAGGGTGACGGTGAAATGAACCTGCCGGTTGATTTCACCGTCCAGAACCACCGGAACGTCAAGGGTGGGCATCTTCACCAGGGTCGGCTTGACCGGCGGCGCGGCCACCGGTTCGGGCGCCGGGGCGGCGGCCTCGGGTTTGTTTCCCAGTCCCAGAATCCCCGGCATGAACACGTACAGACCGGCCAGCAGGCCGCCGGACAGCAGCACCCCCGCGACAACGATGATCAGAAGACGTTTCTGGCGTGCCGCCTGTGGAAACCGCCTCGCCGTGGCGATGCCCTCCCGCCCCTTCGACCTCCCGCCGCAGCCCCGAGTCGATGCGGTAGAGGCGCCCCTTCCCGGTTTCGGCGCGGCCGATCGCGGTGGCGCGCACGCCGACCGCATCCAGGCGGGAAGCGATGGCGGCGAAATCCTCCGGCGCGCAGGAAAAGGCCAACTCGTAGTCGTCGCCGCCGGTGAACAGGCGTTCCCGCACCACGGGGCGACGATCCAGCCATCGTTGCGCCGCTTCCGACAGGGGAATTCGCGCCGTGTCGATGACGATATCGACTCCCGAGGTCTCGGCCAGATGGCGGACGTCGGCGAACAGGCCGTCGGAAACGTCGAGAGCCGCGTGCGCCACGCCATTCAGCAGGCGCCCGGCGGCGAGACGCGGACGCGGCAGGCGGTAGCGGTCGAGCAGAAAGTCCCGCGAATCCCGGTCCAGGTCGTCCGGCCCCCCAGAGGTTTGCAGGTCGAGGCCGAGGGCGGCGTCGCCGATCGTCCCGGTCACCGCCAGAACGTCCCCCGCCCGCACCCCGCCCCGGCGCAGCACCTGACCGCCTTCGGTTTCGCCGATCGCGGTGATCGACAGGGTCAGGGGGCCGGGCGTCGCCACCACGTCGCCGCCCGCCAGGGCCAGACCGAAAATTTGCAGATCGTCGCCCAGACCCTTGGCGAAGGCGGCCAGCCAGGCGCGATCCAGGGACTCCGGCAGGGCGCAGGTGAGAAACACCGCGCGCGGCGACGCACCCATCGCCGCCAAGTCGGACAGGTTGACCCGCAATGCCTTGGCGGCGATCAGAGCGGGCGGATCGGCGGCGAAGAAATGCACCCCGGCGACCAGGGCATCCGCCGTCACCACCCAGTCGCAACCGGGCGCGGCGGCCAGAACCGCCGCGTCGTCGGAAAGCCCGAAGGCTCCGGGTTCGCCCATGGACAATGGACGGAAGTGTTCGGAAATCAGTCCGAATTCATCCCACGGCATGGTCCGTCCTCCGGCTTCAGGCGCCGCCGTCGGCCAGTTCGTCGCCTCGAATTCCCTTCGCCACGCGATCCAGAACCGCGTTCACCAGCTTCGGTTCCGGCCCGCCGAAAAAGGCGTGGGCGATGTCCACGTATTCCGAGATCACCACCTTGGGCGGCACGTCCAGGCAACGCGTCATTTCAAACACCCCGACCCGCAGGATCGAGGTGAGAATCGCCTCCAGCCGGGCGGTGGTGCGTTCGCCGTCGAGCGAGGCGTTGATCACCCCGTCGATGTCCGCCTTGTTCTCCACCGTGCCGCGCACCAGGGCGGTAAAGACGCCGGGTTCCGGCGGCACCAGGGGGGTCGGGCTTTCCTTTTCCCCGTCCTCCTGGAGGGCGCTGCCGCCCAGGCGCTCGTTCAGGAAGTCCGACAGCACATCGGTCAGCGGACGGTCGGTGAACTCGGTCAGATAAAGGGCCTGAACCGCGCACAGTCGCGCCGCGCTCAAACGGGAGCGGCGGCTGTAGACCTCTTTCTTGGGGCCGTTCATCTGGTTTGTGGTTCCTTGGATTGACGAAGCCTCCGGCTCAGAGGCCGAGTTCCTTCTTCACCGCGATCATACGCAACGCGGCCTCGGCGGCACGACCGCCATGATTGCCTTCGGAAACGCGGGCGCGCGACATCGCCAGGGCCTCGGTCGGGCAGGTCAGGATGCCGTTGCCGAGCGCCAGCGAGTATTGCAGCGCCAACTGCTGCACTCCGCCCATCGCCTGAGTGCAGACGTGTTCGTAGTGGTCGGTCTCGCCCTTGATCGCGCACCCGAGAACGATGTACCCGGCAAAACGCAAATCGGTCGCCCGCAACTCCATCGCCCGCACCGCGAAGCGGATCACCGCCGGGATCTCCAGGATTCCGGGAACGATGACGCGTTTGTAGCCCGCGCCGTGACGGGTCAGGGCCTCGACGGCGCCGCGCACCAGTTCGTCGGTGATGGCATCGTAGAAGCGGGCTTCGACGATCAGAAGGCGCGGTCCGCCGCTCATGGTTCGTGTCCTCCGAGGGATGGGTGCGCGTCGCCCGGATCGGCCACGCCACGCTCCTCCACGATGTGGAGATCGTATCCGTCCAAACCAATAATGGTCTTGTGCGTATTGGACAACAGAATCATGTCGCGAATGCCGAGGTCGAGCAGAATTTGCGCGCCGATGCCATAGTCGCGCAGTTCGGTCTCGTCGATGCCATCGGAGCGGGCGGCGGCGGCGCTGCTCCACGAGGTCGGCGAGGGATTGCGGATCAGCACCACGACGCCGCGCCCGAAATCGGCGATCTGACGCATGGAATGCGCCAGCACCCCCTGATGGCCGCGCAGGGTGTCGCCCAGGATATCCTCGAAGACGTTGAGCGCGTGCATCCGCACCAACGGCGGCGCATCGCCCGGAACGTCCCCCTTGATCAGGGCGACGTGCTCCCCGGAACTTTGGGAATCGAGGTAGACACGCACCTTCCACGCGCCGCCGAATTCGGAATGGAGGGTGGTTTCGGCGCGCAGGGAAACCAGGCGCTCGGTGCGGCGGCGATAGGCGATCAGGTCGCGAATCTGGCCGATCTTCAGGCCGTGGCGTTGGGCGAAGGGCAAAAGATCGGGCAGACGCGCCATGCTGCCGTCGTCGTTCATGATCTCGCAGATCACCGCCGAAGGGCTTTTCCCCGCCAGACGCGCGATATCGACGGAGGCCTCGGTATGACCGGCGCGCACCAGAACCCCGCCGTCCCGCGCCATCAAGGGGAAAATGTGGCCGGGGGTGACGATGTCGGAGGCGCCGCGCGCCGGATCGATCGCGGTGGCGATGGTCAGCGCCCGGTCCGCCGCCGAAATCCCGGTGGTGATTCCCCTCGCCGCCTCGATGCTGACGGTGAACGCGGTGGAATGGCGCGATAGATTGCGCGCCGCCATCAGCGGCAGCCCCAGGGTTTCCACCCGCTTCCGGTCGAGCGCCAAGCAGATCAGGCCGCGCCCGTGTTTGGCCATGAAGTTCACCGCCTGCGCCGTGCAGTCCTCGGCGGGGATGATTAGGTCGCCCTCGTTCTCGCGATTTTCGTCGTCGACCAGAATGAACATCCGTCCGGCGCGCGCCTCGGCGATGATTTCCTCGATCGTGGCCAGAGGAAACTCCATACCCACCTACTCCCGTTCCAGCAGCCGGGCGACATAGCGCGCCAGCATGTCGATTTCCAGGTTGACCTTGCTTCCCGGCGCATAGTCGCCGAACAGGGTCACCTGCTGGGTGTGCGGAATGATGTTGACGCCGAAGGTGTCGCCCTCGACCTCGTTGACCGTCAGGGAGACCCCGTCCACCGCCACCGAGCCCTTGGGCGCCATGAAGGCCTTCAAGGCCGCCGGAACCCGGAAGACGAAGCGCTTGGATTCGCCGTCGTCGCGGATCGAGACCACCTCCCCCACGCCATCGACGTGGCCGGAGACGATGTGGCCGCCCAATTCGTCGCCGACCTTCAGGGCACGTTCCAGATTCATCCGCGCGCCGACCGTCCAGCCGGAGAGAGTGGTCTTGTCCAGGGTTTCGCCGGACGCCTGGACGGCGAACCAGTCCGCGCCGGTTTCGATCACCGTCAGACAGACCCCGGAACAGGCGATGGATGCGCCGATATCCACCGTCGCCATGTCGTAACCGGTCCGAATTTCAAAGCGGGTGTCGCCATCCCTGGCGATGCCGCGCACCGTGCCGACGTCGGTGATTATTCCGGTGAACATCCGATCCTCCCGAACCGCGCCGCGATTCGGCGCCCATATGGTTTTCAGCCCTGCCGTTGGTAGACTTCCAGCGCGTCCCTGTCCAGAACCATACGCCGTTCCAGCGAAAACCGCGGGGCCTGTGCAAGGGCGGAGACCCCCAGGGAGGCAACCCCGGCCAGACCGTCGCCGCCGATCAGCAACGGCGCGCGGAACCAGGCCAGACCGTCCACGGCGTCGGCGGCGATGAACGCGGCGGTCAGAATCGATCCGGCCTCCAGCAGCAGGCGGGTCAGTCCCTCCTCGCCCAGACGCCTCAGCAGCGCCGGAATCGACGGCCTGCCGTCATCCCCCGCCGCCACCTCCAAACAGCGCACCCGGCGCGCCGCGAAAGCCGCCGCACGCCGGGAATCGAGACGCGCGGAGAGCAGCCACACCGGAGAATCGGCGGACGCGGTCTCCCAGATCCGCGCGGTTTCCGGCAAAGGCGTCCGTCCCTCGACGACGATGCGCAGCGGCTGGCGTTGTTCGAAACCGGGCAGGCGCACGGTCAACAGCGGGTCGTCGGCGATCAGGGTGCCGCCGCCGGTCAACACCGCGTCGGCCTCGGAGCGCAGACGGTGACCCTCGGCCCGCGCCGGTTCTCCGGTGATCCAGCGGCTTTCGCCGGAGCGGGTGGCGATCCGTCCGTCCAGGGTGGCGGCGATTTTCGCCGTCACCCAGGGACGTCCACGCTCGATCCGGCTGAAGAATCCGGCGTTGAGGGCGCGCGCCTCGGCCTCCATCAGGCCAAGGACGACCTCGATCCCCGCCTTGCGCAAACGCTCAATGCCGCGCCCGTTGACGCGCGGGGCGGGATCGCCGCAGGCGATCACCGCGCGCGTCACCCCCGCCGCGATCAGGGCATCGGCGCAGGGCGGCGTCTTGCCGTGATGGCTGCACGGTTCCAGGCTGACATAGGCGAAAGCCCCGCGCGCCGCATCCCCGGCGCGATCCAGGGCGACGCGCTCGGCATGCGGACGCCCGCCGGGCTGGGTCCAGCCCTCGCCGACCACCACGCCGTCCCTGACCAGGACGCAGCCGACCGCCGGATTGGGCCACACCCGGCCCAGCCCGCGCCGCGCCAGGGTCAGCGCGTGGCGCATGAAACGACGGTCGAGATCAGTTGCCGAAGGGGTGGTCTTGTTCACCGATTTTTCCAACAAGTTCCTCGAAGTCACTGACTTCACGGAAGTTCTTGTAGACGGAGGCGAACCGGATATAGGCCACGGGATCGAGCGCCAGCAGGGATTCCATGACCATCTCGCCGATCGCGTCGGAGGCGATCTCGGTATCGCCGGAGGATTCCAGACGGCGCTGGATCGACGTCACCAGACGCTCGATACGGTCGGGATCGACCGCCCGCTTGCGCACCGCCACCTGGATCGACCGCGCCAGCTTGTCCCGGTCGAAGGGGGTGCGCCGCCCGTCCTTTTTCACCACGATCAGCTCGCGGATCTGCACCCGCTCGAAGGTGGTGAAGCGGGAGTTGCAGGCCGGACAGGACCGGCGGCGACGGATCGCCGAGTTGTCCTCGGTCGGCCGCGAGTCCTTGACCTGGGTATCGTCGTGTCCGCAAAACGGGCAGCGCATGTTTCCTCCCCCCTTCCGGGTCCGATCAGCCGACGTAGCCGAGATCGGGATAGATCGGGAACTGCTTCAGCAGGGTTTCGACCTCGCCGCGCACCCGGGCCTCGACCATCGAGTCCCCGTCCGGGTTCTGGTGCAGGACCTCCAGCACGTCGCAAATCAGGTTCCCGACCTTGCGGAATTCGGCGACGCCGAAGCCCCGCGACGTCGCCGCCGGGGTTCCCAGGCGAATCCCCGAGGTCACGGTGGGCTTTTCCGGATCGAACGGAATGCCGTTCTTGTTGCAAGTGATGGCGGCGCGTTCCAGCGCCTTTTCGGCGACGTCGCCGGTCAGCTTCATCGGCCGCAGATCGACCAGCATCAGGTGGGTGTCGGTGCCGCCGGACACCAAGTCCAATCCCCGCGCCTTCAGCGTCTCGCCCAGAGCCTGGGCGTTGTCCACCACCTGCTTGCCATAGGCCTTGAAGGCCGGGGTCAGCGCCTCGCCGAAGGCCACCGCCTTGGCGGCGATGACGTGCATCAGCGGGCCGCCCTGCGAGCCGGGGAAGATCGCCGAATTGATCTTCTTCGCCAGGTCGGCGTCGTCGGTCAGGATCATCCCGCCGCGCGGGCCGCGCAGGGTCTTGTGGGTGGTGGTGGTGACGACATGGGCGTGCGCCAGCGGATTCGGGTGCACCCCGGCGGCGACCAGACCGGCGAAATGCGCCATATCGACCATGAACACCGCGCCCACTTCGTCGGCGATGGCGCGGAAGGCGGCGAAATCGATGATCCGGGGATAGGCGGAACCGCCGGTGATGATCAGCTTCGGTTTGTGCTGGCGGGCCATCGCCGCCACCGCGTCGATGTCGATGCGGTGATCGTCGGCGCGGACCCCGTACTGCACCGCGTTGAACCACTTGCCGGAAACCGCCGGAGCCGCGCCGTGGGTCAGGTGCCCGCCGGCATCCAACGACAGCCCCATGATGGTGTCGCCGGGCTTCACCGTCGCCATCAGTACCGCGAAGTTCGCCTGCGCGCCGGAGTGCGGCTGGACGTTGACGAACTGGGCGCCGAAGAGCTCCTTGGCGCGATCGATGGCGATCTGCTCGGCGACGTCGACGAACTCGCAGCCGCCGTAATAGCGCTTCGCCACGTAGCCTTCGGCGTATTTGTTGGTCAGCACCGAGCCCTGCGCCTCCAAGACCGCGCGGGAAACGATGTTTTCCGAGGCGATCAGCTCGATCTGTCCCTGCTGGCGCTGAAGCTCCTTCTCGAGCGCCGCGGCAAGGGCGGGGTCGGCCGCGGCCAGGGGGGTGGAGAAGAAACCGCCGGTCTGAAGCATCCGTGTCACCTTTCCTTGGTCAAGCGCCCGCGCCGCAATGGGCGGGGCGGAAATCTAGCGATTCATTTTACCGACGCGCCGCTGGTGGCGTCCGCCCTCGAAGGGGGTTTCCAGAAATATCCGCAGGCAGTCCTTCGCCACCTCGTCGCCGGTGGTGCGACCGCCCAGAACCAGCACGTTGGCGTCGTTGTGCTGACGCGCCAACCGCGCGCCGAAGGCGTCGTGCACCAGGGCGGCCCGGATATGGGGATGGCGGTTGGCGGCGATGCTGATGCCGATGCCGGTGCCGCAGATCAGCACGCCGCACGAGGCCTTACCCTTGTCCAAGGCATCGGCCATCAGGTGGGCGTAATCCGGATAATCGACCGAGGCCGCATCATCGGTGCCGAGGTCCAGCACGGCGCGCCCCGACGCGGCCAGGGCTTCCTTCAGCACCGTCTTCAGGGCAAAGCCGCCGTGATCGCAGGCCAGCGCCACCACCCCCGAAATATCGGTTGTCGGAACCTGTTGCGACACCTGTCGATCCTCCTTGCCGGGCACCCCATCGGGAACGCAAAAACGTCCGATCTTCACCACGAATGATCGGCGCGCCGCATCTCAATACCATATGTTGTGCCGCCATGCCAGAGAACGGCGCGAAAAACCCACAGCGGACCCCTCCCCCTGACGAATCGGCGGCAAGACAGCTACTTGAGGGCGACGAATCAATCATCCGTAAACCCAAGGTTCATTCTCGACGGCCGGTGATTTATATTTGGGCACAATCGGCATTCGGCCATACCCGGCTCGACCACCCGTTTAAGTTTCCCGCTGAACAAGGGCTTTCGCCGATGCATGGAAGCCCTTTGTCGGCGGACTAATATTTTCGTTCTAAACTCGATACACAGGATGAATATTCTGATTCTCCCTAAATACAATTGACACCTATTCGGAACGATGACATTTTTTCGCGTCGCCCGTTCCAACGTTGTGGAGTTCAAGCATCATGTCCGGCACGTCCAACGAAAAACCGCAGAAAGACGACGTGATGAAGATGGCGGTGGACATCGTATCGGCCTACGTCAGCAACAACCCGCTGCCGTCGGCGCAGATCACCGAGGTGATCCGTTCCGTGTACGGCACGCTCGATTCCCTGAGCGGCGGCGCCGCGGAACTGCGCGAGGAAGCGCCGAAACCCGCCGTTCCCGTGAAGAAGTCCGTGACGCCCGACTTCCTGATCTGCCTGGAAGACGGCAAGAAGCTGAAAATGCTGAAGCGCCACCTGCGCACCAATTACGGGATGACTCCCGACGAATACAAGGCGAAGTGGGGTCTGCCCGCCGACTATCCGATCGTCGCGCCGAACTACGCCTCGCAGCGCTCCGAATTCGCCAAGAAGATCGGACTGGGCCGCAAGGCCAAGGCCTGAGGCCATCGGAATATCCCACCGGGGCGCGCGACGACATGGATCGGCATCCGGGGCGGCGAGGCCGAAAGGCGCGCCGCCTCAGCCGGTTCCGCCGGACCCGTCGCCCCGGCGCTTTTCCAGCATGTACCGCAGCTTCCGCAGCGCCGCCTGCTGCAACGAGTATCGGGTCAGACGCGCGCTGCCGACGATCGATACCTCCACCCCCGAGGCCGCGTCGATCGCGATCACCTTGACGCTGGCGCCGACCTGAACGAACTCAAACAGAACTTCCGCCATCTTCGTCCTCCGACCCCGCCGGGCTTTCGGCAGGCGGCGGAGCGAAACAAGCCTCGACGGTTTCCCGGCCGACGCAATCGACCGAACCGGGAAGCCAGACCGGCGGCGGCCCGCGATCCACCAGGAGCGCCCGAATCCCCTCGTAAATGTCGGTGCGGCGCAGGAAGCGTCCGGCCACGACGCCTTCCATGGCGAGGCAGGTCTCGACATCCATCTCGCGCCCCCGGCGCAACCCCTCGAAGGTCGCGCACAGACTGGCCGGACACCCGCGCGCCAGAAGGTCGCGTGCTTCCTTGGCGAAGTCCCCCGTCTCCTGCGCCAGAACCTGCAACAGGCGCTCCAGGGACGACTGGCCGAAAATTCGGCGAATCTCCTCCGTCGGCAGCGTCGGCGCCGGAACATCGGCGCGGCAGTCCTTCAGAATCCGGGTGAGAGCGGCGGGCGAGGCATCTTCCGTCTCGTCCAGGCGCCGGAACAAACGATCCAGGCTTCCGGCGGGAACGTAATCGGTGATCAGATCCAGCTCCGCAGCGTCCCCGGGACCGATCTCGCGGGCGGTCAGGGCCAGATACGCGCCCAACCCCTCGGGCAGACGCGACAGCGCCCAGATCGCCCCGCCATCCGGAACGTGACCGATGGCGCACGCCGGGACCGACAGGCGGAAGGATTCGGTGGCGATCCGGAAACGGGGCAGCAGGACGATGCCGGGACCGCCGCCCACCGCCACCCCGTCCAGAATCGACAGCACCGGCTTGCGGCACCGCGCGATGCGCAGGCTCAGTCGGTCTCTCGCCGCCTGAAAGCGACGGCTGTAGGCGGATTTCCCATGCAGCCGCGCCTCGTAGATCGAAAGCAGGTCGCCCCCCCCCCGCGCAATAACCGCGACCGTCGGCGCGCAGCAGAATCGCATCCACCTCCGCCTCGCCCTCCCAGGCGGCGATCTCGGCGTCGATCGCCTCGACGTCGGCCAGATTCAGGGCGTGCCACGCGTCCGGGCGATTAAGGGTGATCGCCCCCAGGCGTCCCCGCCGTTCGATGCGAGGGGTGGACAGCATGGACTGGGGCATCGTCGCGTCTTTCCCATGTAATTTCCGGCGCAGGGCCTTACTATCTCAAGCCGGTCGAGTTTTTGGAATGCGATAATTGCACAATCATTTTATGTTATACACCTATTTTTACTAGCAAAGAATGTTTTATGTTGACGCCCACGCCGCGCCGTGCCCATATCGACAAATCAATCGTTCGGAGAATCCCGCCATGACCCGCCGTCCCCTTCACCCCCAGACCATCGTCCTGCATGGCGGTTTCCGCAAGGATCCGGCCACCAACGCCGTCGCCGTACCGATCTATCAGACCACCTCGTACCAGTTCGACAGCGCCGAACATGCCTCCAATCTGTTCGCCCTGAAGGAACTGGGCAACATCTATACCCGCCTGATGAACCCCACCCACGACGTGCTGGAAAAGCGCGTCGCGGCGCTGGAAGGCGGCGCCGCCGCGCTGGCGGTGGCCTCCGGCCAGGCGGCATCGACCTTTTCGATCCTCAACCTCGCGCAGGCGGGCGACAACTTCGTCACCTCGACCGACCTCTACGGCGGAACCTGGAACCTGTTCGCCCACACCTTCAGGCAGATGGGAATCGAAGCCCGCTTCGTCGATCCGGCGGACCCGGAAGCCTTCGCCCGCGCCACCGACGACAAGACCCGCGCCTGGTACGCCGAGACCCTGCCCAACCCCAAGCTTCAGGTCTTCCCGATCGGCGAGGTCGCGGCGATCGGCCGCAGGCTGGGCGTGCCCCTGATCGTCGACAACACCGCCGCGCCGGTGATCAGCCGTCCGCTCGACCACGGCGCGGCGGTGGTGATCTATTCCAGCACCAAGTACATCGGCGGCCACGGCACCGCGATCGGCGGACTGGTGGTGGACGGCGGCAACTTCGACTGGGCGGCGCATCCCGATCGCTTCCCCCTGCTCACCCAACCCGATCCCAGCTATCACGGCGCGATCTGGACGCAAGCGGCGAAGCCCCTGGGACCGATCGCCTATATCCTGAAAATGCGCGTCACCCTGCTGCGCGACCTTGGCGCGGCGACCACGCCGTTCAACGCCTTCCTGCACATCCAGGGGCTGGAGACCCTGCCCCTGCGCATGCGCGCCCACTGCGACAACGCGGTCAAGGTGGCGGAATACCTGTCCAGGCATCCGAAGGTGGCCACGGTGATCCACCCCAGCCTGCAAACCGGCGCGGCCCGCGCCCGCGCCGACAAATACCTGAACGGCGGCCAGGGCGCCCTGTTGGGATTCGAACTGAAGGGCGGCCGCGAATCCGGACGCGCCTTCATCGACGCGCTGCAACTGTTCTATCACGTCGCCAATATCGGCGACGCCCGCAGCCTGGCGATTCATCCGGCGACCACCACCCATTCCCAGCTTTCCGCCGAGGAGCAGCTTGCCACCGGCGTGACCGAAGGTTATGTACGCTTGTCGATCGGCATCGAACACATTGACGATATTCTCGCCGATCTCGAACACGCGTTGGAGAAAGCATGACCCCAGGATCGGTTTCGGGGGGCTTCCCGCTCACCCGGATGCGCCGCAACCGACGCCACGACTGGCTGCGGCGTCTGGTTTCCGAACACACCCTTTCCCCCGCCGACCTGATCTGGCCGCTGTTCGTCTGCGACCGGGCGGAAGACTGCGTCGAAATCCCCACCATGCCGGGGGTGACGCGCCACGACGTCGCGGGCGCGGTCGCGGCGGTCGGTCGCGCCAAGGCCCTAGGCATCCCGGCGGTCTGCCTGTTCCCTTCGATCGATCCGGCACTGAAAACCCCCGACGCGCGCGAGGCCGCCAACCCCGACAATCTGGTCTGCCGCGCGGTCCGCGCGATCAAGGCGGCGCACCCCGACATCGGGGTGATCTGCGACGTCGCGCTCGACCCCTTCAACAGCGACGGCCACGATGGCATCGTCCGCGACGGCTATGTGGTCAACGGCGAAAGCGTCGATATGCTGGTCCGCCAGGCCCTGGTGCAGGCGCAGGCCGGATGCGACATCGTCGCGCCGTCGGACATGATGGACGGTCGGGTGCGCGCCATCCGCGAGGCCCTCGACGCCGCCGGATTCATCGACGTCGGCATCCTGTCGTATGCCGCCAAGTACGCTTCGGCCTTCTATGGGCCGTTCCGCGACGCGGTAGGCTCGGGCGGCGCGCTCAAGGGCGACAAGAAGACCTATCAGATGGACCCCGCCAACGCCGACGAAGCCCTGCGCGAGGTGGCCCTCGACATCGCCGAGGGCGCCGACATGGTGATGGTGAAGCCGGGCATGCCCTATCTGGACGTGCTGCACCGGGTCAAGGAAACCTTCGGCCTGCCCACCGTCAGCTATCAGGTCAGCGGCGAATACGCGATGCTGCGGGTCGCCGCCGACGCCGGGTGCTTCGACTATCGCAAGATCGTTCTGGAAAGCCTGATGGCGTTCCGCCGCGCCGGGGCGGATGCGATCATCACCTACTTCGCCTGCGAGGCGGCGGCCTGGCTGAACCAGGCGGACCCGCATCCATGACGGCCCGCCCGGTCACCCTCGACACCATCCGGCAGGCGCAGCAGATGCTGCGGGGCCATGTGGTGCGCACCCCGCTGGTCGCCGCCCCGACCCTCTCCGAGATGACCGGCGTTGACGTCCGCCTGAAGCTCGAGAACCTGCAACTCACCGGCGCCTTCAAGGCGCGCGGCGCGCTGATCAAGCTGGTCAGCCTGCCGCCGGAGGCGCGCCGCGCCGGGGTGATCGCGGTGTCCGCCGGAAATCACGCGCAGGGCGTCGCCTGGCATGCCGGAAAGCTAGGCATCCCCGCCACCATCGTGATGCCGGTGGGCACCCCGATGACCAAGATCCAGCGCACCGAAGCGCTGGGCGCGACGGTGCTGCGTTCCGGCGAAAGCTACAGCGAGGCCGAGGAATTCGCCCTCGCCCACGCCACGGAAAAGGGCCTGACCCTGGTCCATCCCTTCGACGATCCGCTGGTGATCTCCGGCCAGGGCACCATCGGCCTGGAAATCCTGGAAGACTGCCCCGAGGTCGATGCGGTGATCGCCCCGATCGGCGGCGGCGGCCTGATCGCCGGCATCGCCACGGCGATCGCGACGCAACGCCCCGACGTCATCATCGATGGCGTGCAGGCCTATACCTACGCGGCGATGAGCGGCGCGATCTCCGGCTTCGGCGGCGCCATCGGCGGCCACACCCTGGCCGAAGGCATCGCGGTGAAGAAACCCGGCAAGCTGACCCGGTCGATCTGCGAGGCCCTGGTCCGCGACATCCACACGGTCAACGAGGCGGCGATCGAACAGGGCGTGGAGATGCTGTTCTCCGCCCACAAGACGATCGCCGAGGGCGCGGGCGCGGCGCCGGTCGCCGCCCTGCTGCAAAACCATGCCCGTTTCGCCGGAAAGACCGTGGTCCTGGTGGTCTCCGGCGGCAACATCGATCCAGCGGTCCTGGCCACCATTCTGATGCGCGGCCTGGCGCGGGAAGGCCGCCTCGCCCGCCTGCGCATCGGCATCCCCGACCAGCCGGGAAGCTTGGCGCGGGTCGCCGAAGTGATCGGCGCCGCCGGCGCCAACATCGTCGAGGTTCACCACCAGCGCCTGTTCCTCGACGTCTCGGTGAAGATGACCGAACTCGACGTCCTGATCGAAAGCATGGGATTCGACCATGTGGCGCGCCTGGTGAAAAGCCTGGACGACGCGGGATTTCCCGCCCGCATCCCCTCCTCTAGCGCGCAGAAGGAGAACTGACCCGCCCCCTCGCCTTCCCTGTGGACGTTTTTTCCACCGGCGGCGGCGTTTTTCGCTCCCCCTTTCCCTTGCACCTGCTAATCTTGCAACGATCTCAAGGGAATTGATCGGGTTTTCGTCCATTATCTTGACTTGCCCAAGCGCAGTTGGCGATAAACGTACGTGTCGCTCGGCTCGGTGGAGTGCCGTCCGGGCCGGGGTCTGAGGGAAAAGATGTTCGTCATCATTGGTTTCGTGACGGTGATTGGGTGCGTGCTCGGCGGCTATATGATGGTCGGTGGGCACCTGAGCGTTCTCAACCAGCCTTCCGAATTCATCATCATCTTCGGCGCGGCGATCGGTTCCTTTTTCGTCGGCAACCCGAAAAGCGTGATCGCCGGCACGGCGAAAAGCTTCGGAACCCTGTTCAAGGGCTCCCGCCACAGCAAGAAGACCTACCTCGAAACCCTGTGCATGCTCTACCAGATCTTCCGCCTCGCCAAGACCAAGGGCGATCTGGCGCTGGAAAGCCACGTCGAAAAGCCCGAGGAAAGCCCGATCTTTTCCGCCTATCCGACGTTTTCCAAGGACCATCACGCGCTGGCCTTCCTCTGCGACTATCTGCGCCTGCTCACCCTCGGCACCAACAACGCCAACGAGGTGGAAACCATCATCGAGGCGGAGATCGAGGCGCACCACCACGAGTTGACCCAGGTCTCGAGCGCGATCACCAACGTCGCCGACGCCACCCCGGCGCTCGGCATCGTCGCGGCGGTGCTGGGGGTGATTCACACCATGGGGTCGATTTCCGAACCGCCGGAAGTTCTGGGCCACCTGATCGGCGGCGCGCTGGTCGGAACCTTCGCCGGCGTGCTGATCTCCTATGGCTTCGTCGGCCCGATCGGTCGCGCCCTGGAAATCACCTATGGCAGCGAAACCGAGTACCTGAAATGCATGCGCACCGCCATCCTCGCTCACATGCAGGGCTATGCGCCGCAGGTGTCGGTGGAGTTCGCGCGCAAGATTCTGCCGCCCCACGTCCGGCCCAGCTTCCAGGAGGTCGAGGAAGCGGTCAGCAACGCCGGGTCCGAGGCGTCGTAACCCCGTAAACCGCGCCGCGTCGGCGGCGTGGAAGGCATCGAGGCCCGCATGGCGGAAGACGGCAAGAAACCGATCATCAAGAAGGTCATCAAGAGAAGGGCGGACACGGCCATCACGGCGGCGCGTGGAAAATCGCCTACGCCGATTTCATGACCGCGATGATGGCCTTCTTCCTCTTGATGTGGCTGTTCAACTCGATGAGCGAACAGCAGCTGAACGGCATCGCCGACTATTTCGCGCCGACCACTGCGTCGCTGAGCCAAAGCGGCGCGGGCGGCATGCTGGGCGGCAAGGTGATCGGCGAGGGCGTGCTCTCCAGCAACAGCAGCAGCGCCGCCTTCAACCCCAATCTGCCGCCGCCGACCTTCAACAACGGCGAAACCGAAAGCCCGGAGGATCTGAACGAGGACGCGCTGAAGAAGGTCCAGGAGGAAAAGGAACAGCAGCAGTTCGAACAGACCGCCGAGGCGATCCGGAACGCGGTCGGAGGCATGCCCGAACTCAAGGCGCTGACGAACAACCTACAGATCGACAACACTCCCGAGGGCCTGCGCATCCAGATCGTCGATCAGGACGGCACCGCGATGTTCCCTTCCGGTTCCAGCCGGATGGACCCTAACATGCGGAAATTGCTGGGTCTGGTCGCCACGGCGATCAAGGATCTGCCGAAAAAGGTGGCGATCGCCGGGCATACCGATTCGACCAGATATGCCGATCCCAGCGGCTACGGCAACTGGGAGCTGTCCGCCGACCGCGCCCTGGCGTCGCGCCGGGCGCTGGTCGAAATGGGCTTCCCTGAGAAGCAGGTGCAACGCGTCGTCGGGCGCGCCGACACCGACCCCCTGGTCACCGACAACCTCAACAGTCCGCAGAACCGCCGCATCAGCATCGTGCTTCTGCGCGACAACATCGCCCAGGCGGACAAGGAACGGGCAACGCCGCAATCCCTGGGCATCGCCAAGTAGCCCGGACGATCGCCAAGCGAGGCGGGGCATGAAAACCTATCGCACCGACAGCTTCGTCTTCCACACCACCGCGCCCGCGCCGTGCCCCTATTTGCCCGACCGCCTGGAGCGCAAGGTGGTGACCGAACTGACCCAGGGTGACGCGGCGCGATTCCACGAACTCTTGTCGCGATCCGGCTTCCGGCGCAGCCACGCCATCGCCTACGCCCCCGCCTGCCCGGACTGCCAAGCCTGCGTGCCGGTGCGCATCGACGTCGAGGGTTTCGTCGAGTCCCGCGCCTTTCGCCGGGTGCGGCGCGCCAACCGCGACCTTGCCATCGCCCCCTGCCCACCCGCCGCCAGCGGCGAACAGCACCGCCTGTTCCTGGCCTACCAGGAGACCCGGCACGCCGGAGGCGACATGGCGGCGATGAATTTCCACGAGTTCCGGGCGATGGTCGAGGACAGCCCGATCCACACACCCTGATCTATGAATTCCGCGACCCGGACGAACGGCTGACCGCTGCGGTGCTGACCGACGTGATGGGTGACGGCCTGTCCGCCGTCTATTCGTTCTTCCGCCCCGATCTGCCCGAACGCAGCCTGGGCAGCTTCGTCATTCTGGTCCTGCTCGACGCCTGCCGCAGCCTGGGCCTGCCCTACCTTTACCTCGGCTACTGGATCGCGGAAAGCCGCAAGATGGCCTACAAGAGCCGTTTCCAGCCGCTCGAAGGGCACGGTCCCGAAGGCTGGACCCGGCTGCCGCCCCCGGCGATCAATCCTCCGCACTGACCACCAACTGCACCACCTCGCCGTTGAAGGCGGTGCATCCGTATTCGATCGGCTCCCCGTCGGCGTCGATGTTGACCGATTCGGTGACCAGCACCGGCCGGTTCTTCGGCTGCTTCAGCAACTCCGCCTCTTCCAGGGTCGGCATCCGCGCGGTCACCCGGGTGCTTTTCCGGGTGTAGTCGAAGACGCCGAAATAGGCGTAGGTGGCGGTGATCGATTTTCGTTGACGATAAATCTCAAGAAATCCCTGGAACCTCTTGTATGGAAAGTAATGATCGGCGGTGCTGATCGGCCTCCCATCGGCCTGGGAGAGGTGCTTGATCCAGACCACCGTTTCCCCCTCGGACAGCCCCAGGGCGCGCGCCACCGGGTGCGGCGCGGGGCGTTCCCCGGCATCCAGGATCAGGCCGGAAGGCTCGCGATTCTGCCGCCGCAGGTTCTCGGAAAAGCGGGTGCGGCGGGAAACCTGATAATCGATGACGTTCTCGTGGACGAAGGTGCCGCGCCCCCGCTCCACCCGGATCAGGCTTTCCGCCTCCAGCGCCGCCAGGGCGCGGCGGATCGTATGGCGGTTGACCGCGAACCGTTCCGCCAGGGCGAACTCGGTGGGCAGTTGCTCTCCGGGCTTGATCCGGCCGGAACGAATCGCCTGGGTCAACAACTCCTCGACTTGTCGCCACAGGGGAGCCCCGGCGGTGCGCTGCAAAGGCGCGGAGCCTAGCCATTCCGGCGGCTTCGCCGGAGATCGGTCGGACGTCATGACACCCCCACAAAACGTTCACGAAATCGGGCTTTCGCTTCCGGGGCGGAGTGTAATAGGATTGATCCATGTTGTCTAGACAAGGTTCGAAGATGTCCACTGAACCAGCCATCGGCCCGGAAAAGGGCACCGCCGCGCGGCAGCGCTGGATGCGGCTGTTCGCTCTGGCCGACGCCGAGCGCCTGCGCGCCGCCCTGCCCGAGAACCCGCCCGAGGCGCGCCTGCTGCGCCCGCCGGAAATCGGTCTGGTGATGGTGCGGGGACGCATCGGCGGCGGCGGCGCCCCCTTCAACCTGGGGGAAATGCCGGTGGTGCGTTGCGCCGTGGCGCTGGCCGACGGAACGATCGGCCATGCCCACGTCGCCGGACGCGACCGCGACAAGGCGAAGGCGGCGGCGACCCTGGACGCCCTGATGCAGACCGACGCCGCGCCCGCCATCGAACGCGACCTTCTGACGCCGCTGGAAGACGAACTGCGCCGCCGCGATGCCGAACGGGACGCCAAGACCGCCGCCACCCGCGTCGATTTCTTCACCCTGGTCCGTGGAGACTGAAGCCGATGATCCCCTTCCCCTCCCGTCCCCCGGCCGTCCCGCCGCATCTGCCTTCGCCCGGATTCGCCGACCCGGTGCGCGACGCGCAGAAATGCTTCCGGCGGATGCTTTCGGCGATGTCGTATCCGGGGCGCGCGCAGGACATGCGCGGCCTGTTGTCCATATCCCCATCGCCGCTTCATCCGGCGACCGCGGCGCTGTGCCTCGCCCTGTTCGACCTCGACACCCCGGTCTGGCTGGACTGTTCCCTGGACACCCCGGACGTGCGGCAGTTCCTGTCCTTCCACTGCGGCTGCCCGATCGCCCCCCCATCCCGGCGAGGCCGCCTTCGCCCTGCTTTCCGGCGAAGAGGCCGCCGCGCGAATCGAATCCTTTCACGTCGGCACGCCGGAATACCCGGACCGCGCCGCCACCCTGTTGATTCAGGTGCCGCGCCTGACCGGCGGCCCGGCGGTCGAACTGCGCGGCCCCGGCATCCCCGAGGCGCAAACCATCGAGGCGGAAGGCATCCCCGCCGAATTCTGGAACCGCCGCGCCGCGATCAACGCTCTGTTCCCCACCGGTCTGGATGCGGTGCTGGTCGATAGCTGGCACATCGTCGGCCTGCCCCGCACCGCGAAGACGCAAAGGTAGCCCCGGCCATGTACGTTGCGGTCAAGGGTGGCGAAAAGGCCATCGACAACGCCCACGCCCTGCTGGAGGAGGATCGGCGCGGCGCCCCCGAGGTGCCGGAGATTTCCGTCGCGCAAATCCGCGAGCAGATGACCCTGGCGGTGGACCGGGTGATGAGCGAGGGCTCGCTCCACGACCCGGACCTCGCCGCTCTGGCGCTGAAGCAGGCGCGCGGCGACGCGGTGGAGGCGATCTTCCTGATCCGCGCCTATCGCACCACCCTGCCGCGTCTGGCGGTCGGCCGCCCCATCGACACCGCGCGGATGCGGGTGGAACGCCGCATCTCCGCCACCTTCAAGGATCTTCCCGGCGGCCAGATCCTGGGGCCGACCTTCGACTACACCCATCGCCTGCTGGATTTCGCCCTGCTTGCCGGGGACAACGCGCCGACGGCGGAGACCGCCGACGCGCCCCTGCCCGCCGACATGCCGCGGGTCGTCGATATCCTCGGCCACGAAGGACTGATCGAAGCGGATTCCGCCGCACCCGGCGGCGAGGCGGTTGGCGATCTGACCCGCGAGCCGCTCGCCTTCCCCGCCGGGCGCGATTTGCGCTTGCAGAACCTGGTGCGCGGCGACGAGGGTTTCGTTCTGGCGCTTGCCTATTCCTCGCAGCGCGGCTTCGGCAACACCCATCCCTTCGCCGGGGAAATCCGCATCGGCGAGGTGGAAATCGAAATCGAACCCGAAGACCTGGGATTCCCGGTAACGATCGGCCGCATCGCGATCACCGAGTGCCAGATGGTGTCCCAGTTCAAGGGATCGAAGACCCGGCCGCCGCAGTTCACCCGGGGCTATGGCCTCGCCTTCGGTCACAACGAGCGCAAGGCGATGGCGATGGCGATCGTCGATCGCGCCTTGCGCGCCGACGAATTCGACGAGGAACGCCGCTTCCCGGCGCAGGACGAGGAATTCGTCCTCAACCACTCGGACAACGTCGAGGCCTCGGGGTTCCTGCAACACCTGAAGCTGCCGCACTACGTCGATTTCCAGGGCGAACTGGTCAACCTGCGCGCCCTGCGCGCCGCGCAAACCGTCCGCGAGGAGGAAACCGCATCATGACCGCGCAGCCGCAGATCGATCCGGGCTACAACTTCGCCTACCTCGACGAACAGACCAAGCGGATGATCCGCCGCGCCATCCTGAAGGCGGTGGCGATCCCCGGCTATCAGGTGCCCTTCGCCGGGCGCGAAATGCCGCTTCCCTATGGCTGGGGCAACGGCGGCATCCAGGTCACCGCTGCGGTGATCGGCGCGGACGACGTCTTGAAGGTGATCGACCAGGGCGCCGACGACACCACCAACGCGGTGTCCATCCGCCGCTTTTTCGAGCGCACGGCGGGGGTGGCCACCACCACCGACACCGCCGCCGCCAGCCTGATCCAGACCCGTCACCGCATTCCCGAAACGCCGCTGACCGAGAATCAGATCATCGTCTATCAGGTGCCGATTCCCGAGCCGTTGCGCTGGATGGAGGCGCGCGAGGGCGAAACCCGCAAGATGCACGCCCTGGCCGAGTACGGGGTGATGCACGTCCGCCTGTACGAGGACATCGCCCAGATGGGCCGCATCGTCAAATCCTACGACTATCCGGTGCGGGTGAACGGGCGCTACATCATGGCGCCCTCGCCGATCCCGAAATTCGACAACCCGAAGATGGACCGGATGCCCGCCCTGCAATTGTTCGGCGCGGGGCGCGAAAAGCGCATCTACGCGGTGCCGCCCCACACCCGCGTCGAAAGCCTCGACTTCGAGGATCATCCCTTCGAGGTGCAGACCTGGAGCGAGGGCTGCGCCCTGTGCGGCGCCACCGACAGCTACCTGGACGAGGTGGTGATCGACGATAAGGGCGGACAGATGATGGTCTGCTCCGACACCGATCATTGCGAAAAGCGCCGCGCCGCCGGGCATGCCGGACCGATGGCCGCCCCCGCCGCCGAGACGGAGTCCGCGTCATGAACCTGATCGCCGCCGCCCGCCCCGCCGATTTGGACCTCGATCCGCCGCTGCTGCGGGTGCGGGGACTGGGCAAGACCTATGGCGGCGCCCTCGGCTGCCGCGACGTTTCCTTCGACCTGTGGCCGGGCGAGGTGCTGGGAATCGTCGGCGAGTCCGGATCGGGCAAGACCACCCTGCTCAACTGCCTCTCGGCGCAGATCGAGGCCGACGACGGCGAGATTCTCTATCGCGACCGGATGGGCGAAATCCTCGACTTTCGCGCCCTGCCCGAACCGCGCAAGCGCGCCCTGTTGCGGGGCGAATGGGGCTTGGTGCATCAGAACCCGCGCGACGGCCTGCGCCTGCGGGTGTCCGCCGGGGCCAACATCGGCGAACGCCTGATGGCGGAAGGGGCGCGCCACTACGGCGCCATCCGCGCCGAGGCGACGTCCTGGCTGTCCCGCGTCGAAATCGACACCGCCCGCACCGACGACTTGCCGACGCGCTTTTCCGGCGGCATGCAGCAACGCCTGCAAATCGCCCGCACCCTGGTCACCGCGCCGCGCCTGGTGTTCATGGATGAACCCACGGGCGGCCTGGACGTTTCGGTGCAGGCGCGCCTGCTGGACCTGATTCGCGGACTGGTGGACGAACTGGGCACCGCCTGCATCGTCGTCACCCACGATCTGGCGGTGGCGCGGCTGCTGGCGCATCGCCTGATGGTGATGAAAAGCGGCCGGGTGGTCGAACACGGCCTGACCGACCAGGTGCTGGACGACCCGCACCACCCCTATACCCAGTTGCTGGTTTCCTCGGTCCTCCAGGTGTAGCCATGACCCTGATGCTCTCCGTCCAAGGCGTCGCCAAGACCTTCACCCTGCACACCCAGGGCGGCGTGCGCATCCCGGTGTTCCGCGATTTGTCGTTGCAGGTCGCGGCAGGCGAATGCGTGGTGCTGCACGGCCCCTCGGGGGTCGGCAAGTCCACCCTGCTGCGCGCGATGTACGCCAATATCCTGCCCGACGCGGGCGAGATCCGGGTCCGCCACGACGGGCGGATGGTCGATATTCTGTCCGCCGACACCCGCACCGTGTTGCAGGTTCGCCGCCGGACCCTGGGCTACGTCAGCCAGTTCCTGCGGGTGATTCCCCGCGTCCCCACCCTGGACGTGGTCGCCGAGCCCCTGCTGCGCCAGGGAACCGGACGCGGCGCGGCGCGGGACGCCGCCGCCGCCCTGCTCGCCCGCCTCAACGTTCCCGAACGCCTGTGGGCGCTCGCCCCCGCCACCTTCTCGGGCGGCGAACAGCAGCGGGTCAACATCGCGCACGGCCTGATCGCGCCGACCCCGGTGCTGCTGCTGGACGAGCCCACCGCCTCGCTGGACGCCACCAACCGCGCCGTCGTCGTCGATCTGATCGCCGAGGCCAAGGCGCGCGGCGCGGCGATCGTCGGCATCTTCCACGACGCGGACACCCGCGACGCCGTCGCCGACCGTCTGTTCGACCTTTCCACCGCAAAGGCAGCCTGACCGCCATGATCCTTACCAACGCCCGCATCGTCACCGAAAACGCCGTGATCGTCGGCAGCCTCGACATCGAGGATGGCCTGATCCGCCGCATCGACGAGGGCGGCAGTTCCTCCCCCGCCGCGATCGACCTGGACGGCGACTATCTGCTGCCCGGCCTGGTCGAGATGCACACCGACAACATGGAAAAGAACCTGGAGCCGCGTCCCGGCGTGAAATGGCCCTCGCCGATGGCCGCGGTGCTGGCCCACGACGCGCAGATCGCCGCCGCCGGCATCACCACGGTTCTGGACGCGATCAGCATCGGCGAAAGCCACAAGCCGGGGCGCGACACCTTCATCGACGACAGCATCCAGGGAGTCGTCCACGGCCTTGAGGAGGACGTGCTGCGCGCCGACCACAAGCTGCACCTGCGCTGCGAGGTGGTGGGCGAGACGGTGGTCGAACTGGCGGGGCCGCACTTCGACAACCCGCTGGTCAAGGTGGTGTCGCTGATGGACCACACGCCGGGGCAACGGCAGTGGCGGGAGCTGTCCCACTGGCTGCAATACCACAAGGCCGAGCACCTGCCCGAGGACGTGGTGCGCGCCCGGTTGGAAAAGCTGGTCGCCCGGCGCGAACGCTTCGGCGAGGCGCACCGCAAGGAACTGGTGGCGATGTGCCGCGCGCACGACCTGATCATCGCCACCCACGACGACACCGTCGCCGAACACGTCGACGAGGCGGCGCGCGAGGGTGCGGCGATCTCGGAATTCCCCACCACCCATGTCGCGGCGCAACGCGCCCGCGAGTTGGGGCTGAAGACGGTTCTGGGCTCGCCCAACGTGGTGCGCGGTTCCTCCCACTCGGGCAACGTCTCGGCCCGCGAACTGGCCAGGGAAGGCCTGCTCGACGCCCTGTCGTCGGACTACGTGCCGGGCAGCCTGCTGCATGCCGCCTTCCTGCTATGGGAAGAGATCGGCCTTTCCCTGCCGCAGGCGGTGGCGATGGTCTCCGGCAACACCGCCCGGATGATCGGCCTCGACGACCGGGGCCGCATCGCCCCCGGCCTGCGCGCCGATCTGGTGCGGGTGAAGCACCTGGAACATCTGCCGGTGGTGCGTCAGGTCTGGCGGGCCGGGAAACAGGTCTCATAGGAACGAGGAACCGCCGGATGCAGGACTCCCCCGCCTTTCCCCGCTACGCGGTGTATTACGCCCCAGCCCGGAATCAGGCCCTGTGGGCGCTGGGCAGCGCCTGGCTGGGCCGCGACGCGGAAAACGCCGAGGCGATGCCCCATCCGGCGATCCAGGGGTTTTCCCCGGCGGCGCTGGCCGGGTTGACCGCCTCGCCCCGCCGCTATGGCCTGCACGCGACGATCAAGGCGCCGATCCATCTAGCGGACGGTCGCGATAAGGACGAGTTCCTGGATGCGGTCGGCGACTGGGCGATCTCGGAGCCCCGGTTCGATCTGCCGGGCGTCGCTGTGGGAGTCCTGGGAGGCTTCCTCGCCCTGCTGCCGACCGAACCCTGCCCGCCGCTGCACGCCATGGCGGACCGCTGCGTCCGCGCCCTCGATCCCTTCCGCGCGCCGCCGACGCAGGCCGAAATCGACCGCCGCCGCGTCGAGAACCTGTCCGAGATCGAGCGACGGCATCTGAGCGATTGGGGATACCCCTACGTCCTCGATCGCTATCGTTTCCACATCACCCTGACCGAACGCATCGACGACCCGGCCTTACGCGCCGACGTGCTGGCGGCGGCGCGCGACTGGTTCGCGCCCGTGACCTCCGCCCCGCTGCCGGTGACGGAGGCCTGCGTCTTCGCTCAGGAACGTTCCGGCGCCCCGTTCATGCTGATAAAACGCTTCAGCTTTTCTCGATAACTATCAATGAAACAATGGATCGTATTTGCGGCAGAAGGCCTCGACCGGCAACCGGCGGAAGTCCTCCAGCGCCGCGCCGATGGCGTCGTGCGGCCAATCCCACCAGGCGATGCGCTTCAGCGATTCCCGCACCGCCTCCTCGAAACGGAAGCGCAGGATGCGCCCCGGATTGCCGACGCAAATCGCATAGTCCGGAACGTCCCTGGTGACGATGCTCCCCGACCCCGCCACCGTGCCGACGCCGATGCGCCGCCCCGGCATCACCACCGCGCCGTGGCCGATCCAGGCATCATGGCCGATCTCGACGCCGTGGGATCGTCGCCAGTCGAAGAACCGCGCGTCGTCCTCGCCGAAGCCGTAGGCCGAGGCGCGATAGGTGAAGTGATGCTGGGTGGCGCGCTGCATCGGGTGGTTGCCGGGATTGATCCGGGTATGCGAGGCGATGGAAACGAACTTGCCGATCCGCGCGTAGATGATTTCCGCATCTCCCGCGACGTAGCTGTAGGCGCCGAATACGGTTTCGGCGATGCGGCAGCGTGGCCCGATTTCGGCATAGGGGCCGATGTCGCAATCGCGAACGGCGGACGTGGAATCGATCAGAGGCGCGGGCCCGAGCTTGGCTTGGCTCATCGGAAGACTCTTTCGTGGGAGGGAAGAAAATGACCGGACGGCTGATCTATGTCATGGGGCCGTCGGGCGCGGGCAAGGACAGTCTGCTGGCGGCGGCGCGGCGCGGCGCGGCGGACACCCTGTGGTTCGCCCACCGCTACATCACTCGCCCGGTCGGCGGCGCGGAGAACCACGTCGCCCTGGACGCGGCGGAATTCGCCGCCCGGCGCGACGCGGGCGGCTTCGCCCTGTGGTGGGAGAGTCACGGATTTTCCTATGGCCTCGGCGTCGAAATCGACGCCTGGATGGCGGCGGGGATCGACGTCGCGGTCAACGGCTCGCGCGCCGCCTTCGACAGGGCGGCGGCGCGGTATCCGGACCTGTTGCCGATCCTCGTCACCGCCGGGGAAGACGATCTGCGCCGCCGTCTGATCGCGCGCGGGCGGGAAAACCCCGAGGCGGTGGAGGCCCGCCTGCGCCGCAACGCGGACCTTGCGGTCGATCATCCGCGCCTCGTCGCCATCGTCAACGACGGCGGCCTCGACGACGCGGCGAAGGCCTTCCTGTCCGCCATCAGGTGAACAGCTTGCGCAGGCGCTGCGACAGCACGTCGAGGGTGGTCACGGTGATCACGATGACCAGCATCACCGCAGCGTTCTCGCTGTAGTTGAAGCTGCGGATATCCTCCCACAGCACCACGCCGATGCCGCCCGCGCCGACCAGGCCGACCACCGTCGCCGAGCGGACGTTGGATTCGAAACGGTACAGGGAATAGGAAATCCATAAGGGCATCACCTGCGGGATGACGCCGAAGATCACCTCCTGCACCGGATGCGCGCCGGTGGCGCGGATCCCTTCCACCGGGCGGGGGTCCACCGCCTCCACCGCTTCGGAAAACAGCTTGGCGAGGATGCCGGTGGTGTGAACGAACAGCGCCAGAACCCCGGCGAACGGCCCCAGCCCCACCGCCACGACGAACAGCATGGCGAAGACCATCTCGTTGATCGCGCGGAAGGAGTCCATCAGGCGGCGCACCGGCTGGCAGACCCACCACGGCACCACGTTCTCCGCCGACAGAATGCCGAAGGGAATCGCCGCCACCACCGCCAGCACCGTGCCCCACAGGGCGATCTGCAAGGTGACCAGGATTTCCTCGACGAACAGACGCCACTGGCCGAAATCCGGCGGGAAGAAGCCTTCGGCGAAGACCTTCATGTTGCCCGCGTAGGTGACCAGATCGAAGGGCCGCATCTCCGCCCCTTGCCACGAAATCGTCAGCGCCAGACAGAACACCCCCCAGCCGAGGGTTTTCAGAAACTGGCCGCGCTTGTCGGCGACCGGCAGGGAAACCGCCTGGGCGCGCGGCGTCGGGAATCGCGGGGATACGGTGTCTTCCATGACGAAACCTCGTTCGGACGTGAACGACCGCCCGGAGCATCCGGGCGGTCGCGGTTCGGAAAGCGCCTCAGCGCGGCTTGCGGAAATCGGAAGCCTTGGCGAGTTCGTCCAGGGCCCGCAGTTGGGCGTTCAGGTTGGCGATCTTCTCGGCCTTTTCCTTGGCGTCCATCTGGGTATTGGCTTCCAGCTTCATCTTGTCGCGGAAGACCTGCATCTGGCGGATCGGGATCAACTGCAAGTCCGAGGAGGCGATGAACGGCGCCCAGCCGGAGGACATCTTGGCCAGAACGTCGCGCTCGTGGGTGAGCTGCTTGAGGTCGCCGCCACGGCCGTAGCGCAGGAAGAAGGAACAGATCTTCTCCTTGGCGTCCTGATCCAGATTCTTGCGCCAGACGATCGGATCCGCCGGGATCAGCGGCGAACGCCAGATTTCCTTGATCTGCTCGGCTTCCTTCGGGTGGACCACCTTCAGACGGTCGAGGGATTCGGTGTTGTTGGTGGCGACGTCCACTTGGCGGTTGGCCACCGCCATGGCGTTGACCTCGTGGCTGGCGTTGCGCACCACCTTGAAGCATTCCTTGGGATCGACCTTGTTCTGCGCGAAGACGTAGAAGCTGGGAACCAGGAAGCCGGAGGTCGAATTCGGATCGCCATTGCCGAAGGAGAGGCTCTTGTCGCACTTCAGCGCGTCGGCCAGGCTGTTGATCGGGCTGTCCTTGTGGGCGATCAGCAACGACCAGTAGCCGGGATTGCCGGTGGCATCCACGGTCTGGGCGAAAATCTCGCCGCCGGCGCGATCCACCGCTTCCATCGCCGACTTGTTGCCGAACCAGGCAATATCGACCTTATCGAAGCGCATGCCTTCGATGATCCCCGCGTAGTCGGGGGCGAAGAACGGCTTCACCTGCACCCCCAGGGTCTTTTCCATGTCCTTGAGGAACGGCTCGAACCCGGCCTTCAGGGCCTGCGAGGATTCGGTCGAGATGATGCCGAAGTTCAGGACCTTGGGCATCTTGGCGAAGGCTTCCGGGGACGCCGCCAAAAGGGCCGCGGCGGCGGTCGAGGCGACCAGGATATGACGCAACATGGTGGAAGAACTCCTTTTCGGGGATGGGAATACGCTACGTTGACGAAATTCCGCCGGGTCAGATTCCGACCGCGCGCAGCGCGGGCGGTTCGGGATCGGCGCACCCGGCGGGAACGCGGACCTCGCCGCCCATGGTCTCGTCCATGAGAAGCTCGCCGCACTGCGATCCGTAAAGAGTGCACAGAGTGGCGACGTCCAGGCCGACGCTCGGCCCGTCATAGACGACAACGCCGGACGCGAGGGCGACGGCGCGGGGACAATACTTTTTGGCGTAGGCGACCTGATGCAGCGACACCACCACCGTGGTGCCGTCCTCGCGGTTGATTTCCGCCAGGGATTCCATGACGCGGCGGGCGCTTTCCGGGTCCAGCGAGGCGATCGGCTCGTCGGCCAGGATCACCGAGGCCTTTTGCATCAGGGCGCGGGCGATGGCGCCGCGCTGCTGCTGGCCGCCGGACAGGGTTCGAGGCGCGCTGCAAGGCGTATTCGGCCATGCCGACGCGGGACAGCGCCTCCATCGCGGCGAGCTTTTCGGCATGGGAAAACCGCCCCAGCGTGCCGCGCCAGAAGCCGATCCGCCCCAGGCTGCCGAGCAGCACGTTGTCCAGAAGCGACAGGCGTCCGACCAGGTTGAACTGCTGGAAAATCACCGAAACGTCGGCGCGCAGGCGGCGCGCGTCATGGCTCAAACGACCGTTCGCCTGCACCGTCTCGCCGTGGACGCGCACCTCTCCGGACTTGCCGATGATGCCGCGGTCGGCGACGAGAAGGCCGTTGATGTGGCGGATCAGGGTCGATTTGCCGGAGCCGGACGCGCCGATCAGCGCCACCATCTCGCCCTTCGCGACGGTCAGGGAAACGTCGTCCAGGGCACGCCGGGACGCACCGCGCTTCCCCGGCACCTTGCTGAAAGTCTTGCTCAAGCCCGCGACATGAATGGCCGTCATCGATCCGCCCCGCGTTAATCCGTCGATGGGCGAACCTAGAAACAAACCCTCTCCGCTATCGTTTTCCCTTGAAAGAAAATTTTGTGATAGAAACGTGATGTCGGGCGATTTCTTCTCCACAAACCCCTGGGAATCCAGTATACGCGGCGGGTTCTCCTGGTCGTCTTTCAGAACGGAAGCGTGGCATGCGAAAGCGTCTTGGCATAGAATTCCCGTATTGGCGCGACGTCAGCGAAAACCCAACGACATGGCCAACATCGGCAGTCTCTTCATCGTCTCGCAGGACCGGGAACGCGCGCAGCACATCGGCGAGTTCTTCGAACACGCGCGACATCGCGTCGGGGTATTCTCGGACGGCGGCGCGGCGCTGGCCGCGATGCGGGACGCACCGCCCGACGTGGTGCTGATCGGCGAGGCGATCGGCGGCGCCGATTGCGCCGCCTTCCTGCGCGAAATGCGCGCCCGCTCCGAAACCGCCGACATTCCCGTCGCCCTGGACGTCGCCGATGCCGAAACCTGGCGCGCCGGTCCCGGCCTGGGATTGCGGGTGGACGACGTTCTGCCCGTCGATCTCGACGCCAACGCCATGGTCTTCCGCCTGCAACCGCTGTTCTGCCTGTCCACCATGCAGGCGGAGTTGCGCCTGCGCGCCCCGGCGACCGCCCATCCGGTCCGGAACGCCGTGACGCAGGGCGGCGGCCGGGCGCTTTATCTGTCGCTCAACCCGCGCGCCATCCTGCCGTCGGACGTTCTGGGCGGCGACGTCATCTGGGAAACCGCGACCACTACGACGGAAGCGGAAAGCATCGTCACCGGCCCCGGTTTCTTCGACGTCGCGATCATCGACGCGGCGGTCGAGGACGTGGACGCGGTGATTTCCTTCTGCCGCGACATGCGCGACAATCCGCGCCTGTTCAACCTGCCCTTCCTGGTGCGCATTCCCGACCTTTCCGCCGAGGATGGGCGGGAACTGTACCGCTGCGGCGCCAGCCGGGTGCTGACCGGCGGCAATGGCGGCGACGCCCTGCGGCACGAGGCCGACGCCCTGTTCCAGTTGCAACTGCGCCGCAACGCGGTGCGCGACGATCTGCGCCGGACCTTGACCGAAACCACCGGACATCCCCGCCAGGCGGTCTATACCGAGGCCTTCCTGATTCCCTATCTGTCGAAACGGCTGGAGATCGCGCGGGAGCGCGACCGCGCCCTTTCGGTGGTGCATCTGCACCTGCCGGAGGCCGCCTCCCTGCTGGAGGAAGCCGGGGCCGAGGCCTGCCGGGTGCTGACCGAGCAACTGGCGCGCTGGCTGTCGCGGCTGATCTGGGTCGAGGATCTGGCGGCGCGGCTGGGCGATTCCGACTTCGCGGTGGTCCTGCCCGACACCCTGCCCTCGGAGGCGCACTACGTGATGAACCGCATCGCCGGGGTCCTGACCTTCACCGATTTCGCGGTGCCCGACGTCTATCGCCCGGTCAAGGTCTGGCCGCTGATCGGGGTGGCGGGCATGGAACCCGACGACACCGCCGAGCGTGTCCTGCTGCGCGCCCGCGCCAATCTCAGCTGAGCGCGATGCGGATCGCCGTCCACTTCGACGTGATCTGCCCGTGGTGCTACATCGGCCTGAAACGCCTTGGCCTCGCCCTGGCGGCGCGCCCCGGGCTCAAGCCCTCGGTGATCTGGCGGCCCTATTTCCTCAACCCCGACCTGCCGGACGGCGGCATTCCCTTCGCCACCTACGTCGAGCGCAAGTTCGGCGGCGCGCAACGGGCGCGACGATTGCTGCACGCCCTGGAGGAAATCGGCCAAAGCCTCGGCATCGCCTTCGATTTCGACGCGATCCGGCGCGTCCCGCCAACCCTGGACGCGCATCGATTGGTCCGGCTGGCGCACCTGAACGGCCGCCAGACCGAACTCGCGGAGGCCCTGTTCGCCGCGCATTTCGCGCGGGGACTGGACATCGGCGATCCGGACGTCCTGAAGGCGCTGGGGGCCACGGCGGGGCTGTCGCCCGCCCGCATCGCCGAAACCCTGGAGGACGAGGATCTGGCGCAGTCCCTGCGCGCCGAGGCCGAGGCGACGCAGCGCGCGGGCACCCTGGGGTGCCGCTGTTCGCGATTGACGACGCCTTCATGATCACCGGCGCGCACGATCCCGAAGTCCTGCTCCGCCTGTTCGACGTCGCCCTGGCGGCGGCGGAGGACAAGCGGTTGGAATGCGGCAACTTCACCCCGCCGCTTCCGCGATTTCCACCAGGGACTGCATGACCCGGCGCGCGCCGGACAGGCGGATCGCCGCATCCTCCCACTGGCGCATGATCACCAGCTTCTGGTCGGGGCGAATCTTGATCGTGCCGACGTTCTTCGCGATATAGGCGACCAGCCCCGCCGGATCGGGGAAGGTCGAACCGCGAAAGGCGATCACCCCGCCCTTCGGCCCGGCGTCGAAGCGTTCGACGTTGGCCTTCAGGCACAAGGCCTTCAGCGCCACCACGTCCAGAAGGTTGGAAACCTCGGGCGGCAGAGGACCGAAACGGTCGATCATCTCGGCGGCCAGGGCCTCGATTTCCTCGCGCGCCGCGACCGACGCGATGCGGCGATAAAGGCTCAAACGCACCCCCAGATCGGCGACGTAGGTGTCGGGAATCAACACCGGCATGCCGAGGGAAATCTGCGGCGACCAGGACTCCGCCGCCTCGGCGGCCTCGCCGCTGTCGCGGGCGGCGGCCACCGCCTCTTCCAGAAGATGCTGGTAAAGCTCGATGCCGACCTCGCGGATATGGCCGGATTGCTCGTCGCCCAGCAGGTTGCCCGCGCCCCGGATATCCAGATCGTGGCTGGCCAGGGTGAAGCCCGCCCCCAGGCTGTCCAGGGAATGCATGACGTCGAGGCGTTTCATCGCCGCCTTGCCCACCGCCCGGTCGTGCGGCAGGGTCAGATAGGCATAGCTGCGCGCCTTGCCGCGACCCACCCGGCCGCGCAACTGGTAAAGCTGCGACAGACCGAACAGGTCGGCGCGGTGAATGACGATGGTGTTGACGTTGGGCAGGTCGAGGCCGCTTTCGATGATATTGGTGGACACCAGAACGTCATAGGCGCCGTCGGAAAAAGCGGCCATCACCTCTTCCAGGTCCTTCGCCGCCATCTGGCCGTGCGCCACGGTGACGCGGATGTCGGGCACCATGCGGTGCAGGCGCTCCAGCACCGTGTCGATGTCCTTGATTCTGGGGCAGACATAGAAGGTCTGACCGCCCCGGAAGCGTTCGCGCAGGATCGCCTCGCGCACGATCACCGGATCGAAGGGTAGGACGAAGGTACGCACCACCAGCCGGTCCACCGGCAGGGTGGCGATGATCGACAGCTCCTTCACCCCGGAGAGCGCCATCTGCAAGGTGCGCGGAATCGGCGTCGCGGTCAGGGTCAGGACGTGGACGTCGGCCTTCAACTGCTTCAGGCGTTCCTTGTGGGCGACGCCGAAATGCTGCTCCTCGTCGACGATCAGAAGCCCCAGGCGGGCGAAGGAGATCGATTTCGCCAGCACCGCGTGGGTGCCGATGACGATGTCCACGGTGCCGTCGGCCAACCCCGCCCGCACCGCCGAGGCGGCCTTCGCCGAAACCAGGCGCGACAGGCCTTCCGCCCTCAACGGCAAACCGGCGAAGCGTTCGCGGAAGATCCGGTAATGCTGCCGGGCGAGCAGCGTGGTCGGCACCACCACCGCCACCTGAACCCCCGTCATCGCGGCGACGAAGGCGGCGCGCAGGGCGACTTCGGTCTTGCCGAAACCGACGTCGCCGCAGACCAGACGGTCCATCGCCCGACCGGCGGACAGGTCGGCGAGGACGTCCTCGATCGCCTTCAACTGATCCTCGGTCTCGGTATAGGGAAAACGGGCGCAGAACTCGTCGAACAGTCCATCCGGAGCGACGAGACGCTCGGCGAGACGGATCTGGCGGGCGGCGGCGGTCTTGATCAGCTGTTCGGCGATTTCGCGGATGCGCTGCTTCAGGCGCGACTTGCGCGCCTGCCAGGCCGGGCTGCCCAGACGGTCGAGCGCCACCCCCGCGTCTTCCGAGCCGTAGCGCGACAGAACGTCGATGTTTTCCACCGGCACGAACAGCTTGTCGCCGTCGGCGTAGAGAAGCCGCAGGCAATCGTGCGGCGCACCGCCCGCGTTGACCGTTTCCAGCCCCTCGTAGCGGCCGATGCCGTGCTCGGCATGCACCACCAGATCGCCCTCGGCCAGGGCCGAGGCGTCGGCGATGAAGGTTTCCGCCTTGCGCGCCTTCTTGCGGCGGGGCTGCGCCAGGCGGTCGCCCAGAATGTCCTGTTCCGAGACCACGCACAGGCCGGGGGCGCGGAAACCGCGTTCCAGCGGCACCACGACCAGACACACCGCCTCCGCCGGAGCGGCGGCGACGTCGGCCCAGGTCTCGACCGCGATTCCTCCCGCCACTCCGTGGTCGCGCAGCAACGCCGCAAGGCGATCGCGCGATCCCACGGTCAGGGCGGAAATCACCATCCGCCGACCCTCGGCCCGTTGCTCCGCCGCGTAGGCGGCGATTTCCGGGAAGACCGCGTCGAAGCCGCGCACCCGCGCCTCGGCGAACGGACGACCCGGCAGCGAACCGACGGCGATCGCCTCTCCCCCGCCTTCCGGCGGCGCATCGAACCCGGTCAGCATCGCCACCGGATGGGCGGACAGGATGCGCTCCCATTCCGCCTTGTCGAGGAACAGGCGTTCGGGCGGCACCGGATGGTACACCGCGCCGCCGTCCTTCAACCCGGACGCCTCGACCGCCTTGCGCGCGGCGTAATATTCGCCGATCTGCCCCCAGGCGGCGTCCAGGCTTTCCGAAAGATCGGCGCCGAACGTCACCGTTGCTTCCGGCACGAAGGCGAACAGGGTGTCCAATCCGTCGGAAAACAGCGGCAGCCAGTGCTCCAGGCCGGGAAAGCGGCGGCCTTCGGACACCGCCTCGTACAGGGGATCGTCGCCGACCGCGCCGAACAGTTCGCGATAGCCGGACCGGAAGGCGGCGATGGTCTCGGGGTTCAGCCGCACCTCGCTGATCGGACGCAGGCCGAGAACCGCCAGATCGGCGCTGGTGCGCTGGGTCACCGGGTCGAACCGGCGCAGGCTTTCCAGGGAATCGCCGAAAAAGTCCAGGCGCACCGGATCGTCGGCGCCGGAGGGGAAAACATCGACGATGCCGCCCCGCACCGCGTACTCGCCCGGCTCCATCACCTGCTCGGCGCGGCCATAGCCGTTGCGTTCAAGAAATCCGATCAACTCCGCCGGGTCCAGCGATGCGCCCACCGCCAGATCGAGGCGGATGCCGGTCATGCTCTCCCGCGTCGGCACCCGCTGCACCGCGGCGCGCGCCGTGGTCAGGACCAGTCGCCCCGCCTTGACCGGCGCATCCGCCAGCCGCGACAGGGTTTCCAGCCGCCGACCGACGATTTCCGCATGCGGCGAAGCGCGGTCGTAGGGGACGGTATCCCAGGCCGGAAATTCCAGGATTTCCAGGTCGGGGGCGAAAAAACGCACCGCCTCGGCCAACCGCGCCAAGTGGACGTCGTCGGGGGCGACGTGCAGAACCCCGGATGAGGCGGCGCGCCCCATCTCCGCCAGCAGGAAAGCATCGTATCCCGCCGCCACACCGGTCAGGGTGCGCCGTTCCCCGACCTTCAGATCATTAAGGATTTGCTTCAACTCTGAGGCTTAGTGTATTTGAAAGACATGAATTTCTTCATGACGTCGGTGTCCATCACGGCGGGAATCGGCGCCTTCTTGACCAACCAGTCCAGAAGATCGTTGTCCGGCACGTCGAGGATCGCCTCGTACTGGCGCAGGGCATCGGAGTCGAAGTCGTCCAGATAGGTTTGGGCGAACGCGCTGATCAGCAGGTCGAGTTCCTTCATGCCGCGATAGCTGGAACGGAACTTCAACCGCTTGCGGCGGACTTCCAACGGGTCGGATGGGGTCATGATTCCTCGCTCTCGATTGTCCCGGCGCGGCGTGGCGGCATCCCCGCCTGTCACCGGCGTCGGGGATAGGATATATAGGGAATGCGTTTTTTTGTCATCCCGGGAAGTCCGCCGCATGCGCCCGACGATTCTCTATCCCCTGTTCGCGCCGCTGACCAGCCTGCCCGGCGTCGGGCCGCGCCTCGCGCCGCTGTTGGAGCGGGCGGCGGGCGGCGACAAGGTGGCGGACCTGCTGTGGCACCTGCCGCACGGCTGCGTCGATCGCGCGGTGCGCGCCTCCGCCGCCGACACCATCGACGGTCAGGTGGCGACGCTGAACCTGCGCGTCCTGCGGCACGAACCCGCCCCGCCGAAAAGCCGCGCCCCCTATCGAGTGGTCTGCGCCGACGCCAGCGGCGAGATCGAACTGGTGTTCTTCCACGCGCGGGAAGACTATCTGCGCGCCGCCCTGCCGGAGGGCGCGACCCGGATCGTCAGCGGTCGGGTGGACTGGTTTCGCGGCGCGCCGCAGATCGGCCATCCCGACTACATCCTGCCGCCGGAGCGGGCGGCGGAAATTCCCGCCGTCGAGCCGGTCTACGGCCTGACCGCCGGATTGACCCAGAAGGCGGTGGGCAAGGCGGCGCGCCATGCCCTGGAACGCCTGCCCGAATTGCCGGAATGGAACGACCCTCACCTGATCCTGCGCGAGGACTGGCCCGCCTGGGGCGCGGCGCTGCGCCAGGTCCACGCGCCGGAAACCCCGGCGCCGCTGGACGCGGCGCACCCGGCGCGGCGTCGGCTGGCCTATGACGAACTCCTGTCCGCGCAGTTGGCCCTGTCCGTGGTGCGCGCCAAGGCGCGCGCCCGTCCCGGCCGCGCCCTGGTCGGCGATGGCGAACTGGAGGCGCGGCTGCGCGCCCTTCTGCCCTTCGCCCTGACCGCCGCGCAGGAACGCGCGATCCGGGAAATCCACGCCGACATGGCCTCCCCCACCCGCATGCTGCGCCTGTTGCAAGGCGACGTCGGCAGCGGCAAAACGGTAGTGGCGCTGCTGGCGATGGCGCGCGCCGTGGAGGCGGGAACCCAGGCCGCCTTCATGGCGCCGACCGACCTTCTGGCGCGGCAGCACCACGCGGTGATCGCCCCCCTGGCGGAAACTGCGGGGCTATCCGTGGTCCTGCTGACCGGGCGGGACAAGGCCGCATCCCGCGACGCGGCGCTCGCCGCCATCGCCGAGGGCCGAGCCGACATCGCCATCGGCACCCATGCCCTGTTCCAGGAAGACGTCGAATTCGCCCGTCTGGGCCTGGCGGTGATCGACGAACAGCACCGGTTCGGGGTGCGGCAGCGCCTGATGCTGTCCGACAAAGGATATCAGGCCGACCTGCTGGTGATGACCGCGACGCCGATCCCCCGCACCCTGATGCTCGCCGCCTATGGCGACATGGATGCCTCGCGCATCGACCAACGACCGCCGGGGCGGCAGCCGATCGACACCCGTCTGGTGGCGCTCGCCCGCCTGCCGGAGGTGGTGGACGGGGTGCGCCGCGCGGTCGCCGCCGGGCGGCAGGCGTACTGGGTCTGCCCCCTGGTCGAGGGCGACGAGGAAACTCCGCTGACCTCGGTCGAGGAACGCGGGCAGGCCCTGGCGCAGACCCTGGGGAAGGACGCGGTCGGGATCATCCACGGACGGATGAAGGGACCGGAACGCGACGCCGCGATGCAGGATTTCCTGGAAGGCAAGACCCGCGTCCTGGTCGCCACCACGGTGATCGAGGTCGGAGTCGACGTCGCCAACGCCAGCATCATCATCGTCGAGCACGCCGAACGCTTCGGCCTGGCGCAACTCCACCAGTTGCGCGGTCGGGTCGGACGCGGCGACGCCGCCTCCACCTGTCTGCTGCTTTACGGCGGATTGACCGAAACCGCGCGGGCGCGGCTGACCACGCTGAAGGAAACCGACGACGGATTCGTCATCGCCGAGGCCGACCTGCGCCTGCGCGGCGCGGGGGAGCTCCTGGGCACCCGGCAGAGCGGCCTGCCGGAGTTCCGCCTGGCGGATCTGGCCGCCCACGCCGACCTTCTGGAGATCGCCCGCGCCGACGCGCAACGCATTCTGGCGTTGGACCCGGACCTGACCGGCGAACGGGTAAGCACCCTCAGGTGCCTGCTGTATCTGTTCGCGCGGGACGCGGTGGTGGCGACCCTGCGCTCGGGATGACGGCGGATCTTCCTCGTTTGGGTTCCTTCGGCACCACGATGCCGCCGGAAATCACCATCTTGATTCCTTCCTCGACGCTCATCGACAGCACCACCACGTCCTTGCGCGGGATGAACAGCAGAAAGCCCGAGGTCGGGTTGGGGGTGGTCGGCACGAAGACGTTCAGAACCTCGTCTTCGGTCAGAGTCTGCACCTCCCCCTCGGTGACGCCGCTGATGAAGCCCAGCGCCCACAACCCGCGCCGGGGATATTCCACCAGAACGCACTGGCGGAAGGCCGAGGATTTCTGCGACAGAACCGTCTCGAACAACTGCTTGAGCGAGCCGTAAATGCCGCGAATCACCGGCATGCGGTTGAGGATGCTTTCCCCCCAGCGCAGCAGCAGCCGCCCGATCAGGCCCGCGGTCAAGGCGCCGATCGCGGTCATCGTCGCCAGCAGGACCAGCACCCCGAATCCGGGCACGTCGAAGCCCAGGTAGGTGCCGGGATGATAACGCGGCGGCAGCACCGACCCCACCTGCGCATCGACGAAGGAAACGAACATCCAGGCCAGATAAAGGGTCAGCGCGGCGGGAGAGGTCACCAGCAAACCGGCAAGGAAATGCCCGCGCAGACGGGCGAACAGTCCCGGCGTCGGCTTGGCCTTGCCACCCTTGCCGCGTTTCGGCGCTACGCTCATCGTTCCCGATCCCCTGTCCCGACGGTCGTCACGACAACGACCGGTTGGTGGTGTCGCGCAGATTGCGCACCAGCATGCTCAACAGCCCCCGCATGAACGGGTCCAGCTTGCGCAGCCGTTCCTCGAACATCATGCGGTTGATCACCACCAGGGTACAGGCCTCGAGGGTGCGGGCGTTGGCCATGCGCGGCTGATTGTCGATCAACGCCATTTCGCCGAAGATTCCACCCTCGGTGATCACCCCGACCCGCCGCTCCGTTCCGTCCGGCTGTTCCTTGTAGATCTCGACCGCTCCGGACTGCAACAGATAGGCGACGTCGCCCTCGCTGCCCTCGCGGAACAGAACGGTCTCGGACGGAACGACCTTGCGGTCCATGATCCTTTGTTCTTTCATCGAAGGTATCCCGATCCGATCGCCGTCGTGGCCCGCGCGCCATCCGCCCATATCGGGAATGATACGCACGAAGGGAAGGGCTGAATAGATGCGACAAGGAGCGTCCGGGCGATTTCATCGAACCGTTCTTCCCGGGGTCGCCTGCGTCAGCGGCCTGGCGATCGCGAAGGGGCGGGTTCTGCTGGCGCGGCGCGCCCACCCGCCGCGTCGCGGCGAATGGTCCCTGCCCGGCGGACGCGTCGAACCGGGAGACCCCCCCCAGGGACGCCATCCTTCGCGAAATCCGCGAGGAAACCGGGCTGGCGGTTTCGCGCGCCGCCCCCTTCGCCGAGGTCGTCGTCCGTTCCCCCGGCGGCCCCTACCGCATCCTGTGCTTCCGGCTGTTCGCCTGGAACGGACGCTCCTGCCCCGGCGACGACGCATCCCACATGGTCTGGACGCCGCTGCGCCGCGCCGCCGGTCTGATCAAACGGCGCCAGACCCTGAAGGTCATCGCCCTTGGCGCGCGACTGACGGAGCGGGCGCTTCGTCCGGCGTGACCGCCGCCGCGTCCTCGGCCAGATTGACCACCGGCCCCTCGCCTTCCCCCCGCCCGGCAAGGGCGACCGACCAGTCCACGGAGGACACCGCCGCAAGATCGAGAGAATCGCCGCCGTCGGCTCGCTCCGGACCTCCCCCCCCTCGCCCGTCGCGCCGCGCAACACGAACAGGTCGCCGCCGCAGGTGCTCCGCGCGGCGAAATCCAGGGGGTCGTCCGGATCGGACGGGACCTCTCCCGGATGGGAACTCTGGTGACTCATGAACTCCCCCCACACCAGCCTTGCCCGGATCGAACGGCGCAAGAGGCTGTGGATCGAATATACACATCTAGGATTATAGGGGTGTATACGTAAGGATCAATCCAAACTTGATGCCGCGCAAACCATGGTCCCTAAGCATGAGGAACGAAGCGGGTTGCATCGATTCCCGAGATGGCTAGTATGTCGGCCTGTGGAACAGGGAGGCACGCGACATGCTGTTGTTGGGACGCGCGATGTTCGTCATCGGCTTCGTCGGTCTGGCGATTCAAATTTTCGACGTCTGGCTCGGCCTGCTGGGGTTGCCGATCGACAAGGAACACATGACCTACGCCCTGTTGTGGTGGGCGAGCTTCGGCGGCATGGCCGCCCTCGGCACCATGTTGATCAAGAAACACGGCGACAAGGAATGACCCGGGTCACCCGCCTCGGGTGAAGGCGTTGAAGGTGATCAGGGTGAAGGTGCCGGAGACTCCGGGAACGGTTTGCACCCGTTCGGTGACGAAGCGGCCGATGTCCGTCCCCTCGTCCAGATAGAACTTCGCCAAGAGATCGTATTCGCCGGAGGTGGAATACACCTCGGAGGTCTCGGCGATGTCGTCGACCAGCGCCGCCGCGACCTCGTAGCCCTTGCCCAGGGCGCATTTCACCTGCACGAACACCGCCTGCATGATTTCCCTCCGCCGGATGGTTACCGATCCGCGCCGAACGCCGCGATGCGGTATCCGGCACGGGCGCAATCGTCGGCGAACTGCGCCGACGCGAAGTAAGCGTATTCCGCCGCCCGCGCCTCGACAAGGGTGGAGCGCGCCTTCAACGTCGCGTCCGAATGCCCGGGATGGCAGAAAATCAGGGGCCGCGAGGGATGGCTGCCCGCATCGTCGAGAAACCGCGGAAACAACCGCCCGTAGGGTATCCTCAGGCTGAGGTCGTAGACCCCGCGAAAACCATCGTTGCGCGGCAATCCGGCGCGATCCGCCAGCAGGGCGAACCGTCCGCCCAGCGCGCTCAGCACCTTCGCCTTGAAGGGCGCGACGCCGCGCCGCAGAATCGCGGCGAACGGCTCGACGGTCCCGCGCACCCAGCAGGACCGGCCGTAGCGTCGCGCGATTTCGGCGACCAACAGGCGGCGAACGACGGGAAAGACATGGACGTGCTGGTGCCCGTCGACGAAGGCGGGCGGCGCGCCGAAGGCATCCTCGAAGGCGTCGAGCTGCGCCTTGATTTCCCGTTCCACGTCTTCCCCGGGCAGGCAGCGTAATTCCGCGTCGCGCAGCAGAACCTTCAGCGGCGGCAACAGACCGGCGGCGGCGAGGCGAGGCGACGCGGCGCCGACAACGGCTCATGATCGGTCAGGGTCAGATGCACGCCGACATCGACGCCGCGCGCCCGCGCGACGGCGCGCAGACCCGCCGCGCGCTGTCGCCATTCCGGAAACGCCGTCATCGCGCTGACCGCGGATATCCGCCCCCGATCCGCCAGATCTTCGACGGCATCGCAGACGCCGGGGGAAATACCGTAATCGTCGGCGCAAAGAACCATCCGCGACATTCTCTTCGCTTTCCCAGAGGCCGGGTTTTCGTTTACCATGCGCCACCTTTATCCGGAGTCTTTCCGTCATGCGCCATGCGCAGCCCCAAACCGCCCCCCGCGCGCCCCATCCGGCGGAGACAAGCGGCCGATGCCTGAACCTGCTGTCCGTCGTCGTGCCCTGCTATAACGAATCCGAAGGGCTGAGGGAACTCCACGCGGCGCTGACCCCGGTCCTGGAAGGCCTGAAGGTCCGCTACGAAATCATCCTGGTCGATGACGGAAGCCGGGACAACACCTTTGACATAGCACGAGAACTCAGCCGCGACGACCCGAGAGTCAAGGCCCTGCGCTTCTCCCGCAATTTCGGCAAGGAGGCGGCCATGGCCGCCGGACTGCGCCACGCGCGGGGCGACGCCGTGGTGTTGATGGACGCGGATCTGCAACATCCCCCCGCCCTGATCGGCGAGATGCTGGCGCTGTGGAAAGACGGCATCGACATGGTGATCGCGGTGCGGCGCAGCCGGGAGACCGATTCCTGGCTGCGGCGGCTGGTCAGCCGCCTGTTCTATCGCATCTTCGACGCGGTATCCGAGGTGCGCATCCCGCAAGGGGCCGGGGATTTCCGCCTGTTCGACCGCAAGGTGGTGGCGGCGATCGCGGCATTGCCGGAACGCAACCGCTTCATGAAGGGAATCACCAGTTGGGTCGGCTTCCGCCAGGAGTGCCTGCCCTTCGACATCGGCGAACGCGCCGCCGGAAAATCTTCCTGGAACCCATTGAAACTGTTGCGCTACGCCTGGGACGGCGTAACTTCGTTCTCTACCGTTCCCTTGCGCGTCTGGTCGATCCTGGGGGTTCTGATCGCCAGCGTCGCCAGTCTGTACGGCCTGTGGCTGCTGATCCGCACCACGGCGTTCGGCATCGACGTTCCCGGCTATGCCTCGCTGATGGTCTCGACGCTGTTCCTGGGCGGCGTGCAATTGATCTCCCTCGGCGTGCTGGGCGAGTACGTCGGGCGAATCTTCCTTGAGGTGAAAATGCGCCCGATGTACCTGATCGCCGACAGCGTCGGCCTCGACGAGGCCGGTGCCGCGCAAGAAGAAACCGGGGCCGGGAGTCGTTGACGGTGAAGACCCTGATCGCTCGTCTCCGGGCCAAGCCCGGACGCACCGCGAGCCTGGTGGCGTTCGGCGCGATGATCGCCATCGCCCTGTCCACGTTTCATCACTACGGCATTTCCAACGACGAGGAAGTGCAGCAGACCTATGGCGAGCTTCTGATCCGCTTCTACGCCAGCGGCTTCACCGACGACACCGCCTTCCACTACCGCAACCTCTATCTCTACGGCGGCCTGTTCGACCTGATCGCCGCCACCATCGGCCCGCATCTGCCGATGCCGACCTATGAATGGCGGCACCTTCTGACCGTCATCGTCGGCATGGTCGGAATGTGGGGAACCTGGCGTCTGGCGCGGCTGCTGTCTTCCGACGCATGGGCCTGCGTCGCGGTGCTGCTGCTGGCGGTCACCGGCGCCTGGTGGGGAACCCTGGCCAACCATACCAAGGACATCTCGTTCGCCAGCGCCATGATCTGGGTGACCTATTACGCGGCGCGCATCGCCCCCGAACTGCCGCGCCCCCGCACCCGGCACGTGCTGGGGCTGGGTGCGGCGTTGGGCTGCGCCCTGGGCCTGCGCATCGTCGCGGTCTACGGCGGGCTGGAAATCGCCATCCTGATCATCGTCGCGGCGATGGACACCCGGAACGGCATCCTCGATATCCTGCGCCGCATCGGCGTGACGATTCTGCATCTGCTGCCGGCCGGCGCGGTCGCCTTCGCCATCATGGCCTTCGCCTGGCCGTGGTCGGTGTTCGCCCCCGGCAACATCCTGTTCGCCATCGACACCTTTTCGCGCTTCCCGATCGTCATCTGGACCCGGCTGAACGGCGTGGTGATGCAGGGCGCCAACGTGCCGCGCGGCTACCTGCCGACCTATGTCGCGGTGCGCCTGCCCGAGCTTGCCCTGCTGGGCCTGGCTTTCGGCGGCGCCGGCGCCTTCTTCTGCACCGTTCGCCGACGCTTCGAGCGCCTGCACGCCCTGCGCCTGTTGCCGGTGGTTCTGGCGGTGGTGGTGCCGATTCTTCACGCGATGCTGGCCAAGCCCCTGCTCTACAACGGTCTGCGCCACTACATGTTCCTGCTGCCGCCGCTGGCGGTTCTGGCCGCCCTGGGGCTGCGCGCGACCTATCATCTGCTGGCCAACCGCCTGGGGTTGCGCGCCGGACAGGCCTTTCTTGCCGCCTGCGGCGCCCTGTGGCTGGTCCACCTGGGCACCCTGGTCCGCCTGCACCCCTATGAATCCGTCGCCTACAACGTCTTCGCGGGCGGGGTTTCGGGCGCGTTGGGGCGTTACGAGTTCGACTATCACGGCAACTCGATCCGCGAGGCCGCCGAACGCCTGTCGCAGATGATCCTGGAAGAGCAGGAAGACGGCATCCGCAACCCGCGCAACGGCCCGCCCTATCGGGTTTCGGTCTGCGCCGAGTTGATCCAGGCCGACGAATACCTGTCGTCCCTGTTCAAGGTGACCAAGAACTGGGAAACCGCCGACTTCTTCATCGCGCCGTCGCAGGACGGTTGCGAGGACGCCCTCGACGGCGAGATTCTGTTCACCATCGAACGCATGGGCGTGCGCATCGGCACGGTGAAGGATCGCCGCGCCATCACCCGCCCGCCGGAGACCGGGCCGTGAGCGACTATTGGCGGGCGCAGGCGCGGCGCTTCCTGGCCTTCGCCGCGGTCGGCGCCGCCGCCGCCGTCGTCCATTACGCGGTGCTGGTGGCGCTGGTGGAGCTGGGCGGCATCGCGCCGGTTCCGGGGTCGGTGATGGGATTCCTGTCCGGCGCGGTGGTCAGCTATTTCCTCAACTACCACCTGACCTTCCACAGCCGCAAACGCCATCGCGAGGCGTTGAGCAAGTTCCTGACCGTGGCGGGCAGCGGCTTCATCCTCAACGGCCTGTTGATGACCCTGCTGGTCAACGTTCTGGACGTCCCCTATCTGCTGGCGCAGGTGGCGGTGACCGGTCTGCTGCTGTTCTGGCACTACGCCCTGAACGTGATCTGGACCTTCCGGTAACGCCCGGCATTACGGCGCGGTGTCGCGGACGATACGGGTCTGGCCTCCCTGCAACACCATCACCCGCTCGCCAACCGAAAGGTTGTCTTCGTTCTTCTGCACGATGGCGAGGCTCCGGCCGTCGTCCAGCTGGACGATGAACTCGATCGCCTCGCCCGAGGTGATCGCCTCTTCCGCCGCGCTGCCCGCGACCCCGCCCAGAACCGCGCCGCCCACCGCGCCCAGGATGTTGGAACGGGTGCCGCCGCCGAGGAACGAGCCCCCGACGCCGCCCGCCACCGCGCCCGCGCCCGCGCCGACGCCGCTTTGCGTGCCGGAATACCGCACGGTGCGGAAGGAGACGATCTTGCCCTTCTGCACCGTGGCGGCCTGCATCGTCTGATTGCGCTGATAGGTGTTGGCCGATGGGCCGGGCTGGCACCCGGCGACGAGACCGGCGGCGAGAATCAGGGGGACGTAACGGAAACGCATGATCGCAACCCTAGCTGAAGGAAAACCGTTCCTAAAGTCTTGGGTCCGTCGCCCCTTTTCGCAAGCCCCCGACGCAAAAAGCGAACCCCCGGAAGGGGCCGCCTCCGGGGGTCCAATTGGTGAGCGCGGCGGGATTCGAACCCACGACCCGCTGATTAAAAGTCAGCTGCTCTACCGACTGAGCTACGCGCTCTCAACGCAGGCCGCCGAAACCGGCGGAACGCGGACCATAATCGCGGCGACGGAATCGGTCAAGCCGCAATTTCGGGACCGGATCATTGCAGGCTTTTGGCGCGCTCCACGTCGGCGGCGACTTTCAGCGAGAGCATCGGCGTCGGTTCGCGCACCGAACCGTTCATCGCCTCCGATCCCTTCTTGATCTTGTCCACGTGCTCCATGCCCTCGACCACCTGGCCCCAGACGGTGTACTTGCCGTCGAGATAGGGCACCGGCTCGAAGCAGATGAAGAACTGGCTATCGGCGCTGTTGGGGTCGTTGGTGCGCGCCATCGACAGGGTGCCGCGCACGTGCTTTTCCTTCGAGAACTCGGCCTTCAGCTTCTTGCCCGAGCCGCCCGCGCCGTTGCCCTGCGGATCGCCGGTCTGCGCCATGAAGCCCGCGATGACGCGGTGGAAGACCAGGCCGTCATAGAACCCCTGGCGCGCCAGTTCCTTGATCCGCGCCACGTGGTTGGGGGCAAGATCGGGGCGCAACGCGATCACCACGCGGCCCGTCGGCAGTTCCAGGTACAGCGTGTTTTCCAGGTCCGGCTGCGCGGCTTCCGCCGTCGTCGTGCTGTCGGTCACCCCAAATCCTCCCAGGGTCAGAAGTGCCGCAGCGACCACGCCCAGCACCCGCCGGACGAGGGCGCGCGCGCCACGGAAATGGATTATCGGCATCAGTCGTCGCCCTTTCCTTCGCGGAAACGTTCCAGCAGTTCCACCTGCACCCGAGGCGGCACGAATTCCCTGACGTCGCCGCCCAGACGCCCGACTTCCTTGACGAAGCGGGACGAGATGAACTGGTTGCGTTCCGAGGCCATCAGAAACACGGTTTCGATGTCCGAATTCAGACGCACGTTCATGCCGCACATCTGGAATTCGTATTCAAAGTCGGAAACCGCCCGCAAACCGCGAATGATGAATTTCGCGCCGCATTCCATGGCGAAGTTCATCAACAGGTTGCCGAAGGGCCGGACCTCGGCGATCTTGCCCGGCGGCAGATCCAGCGCCGCGACCTCGCGCCGCGCCATCTCCACCCGTTCCTCGACCGAGAACATCGGGCTTTTGCCGGCGCTGACCGCAACCCCGACGATCAGGTGATCGACCAGCCGCAGGGAGCGGGATACGATATCCAGATGCCCCTTGGTGATCGGGTCGAACGTCCCCGGATAGATGCCAATCCCGTCGGGCATGGCCGTCGTCTCCCCTTTATTGTCCGGTCGCCGCGTCGGCGAAACCACCGCGCCTATTCCTCGTCCGCTGCGGTCGGGGCACCGATATCCTCGGCCGCGCCCCCCGGCGCGTCCCGGTCCTCGTCCTCGTCGGCAAGATCGGCGTCGTCATCCAGTCCGGCGTCGTCCAGGCGCGTCGCCGAAACCACGCGCTCGTCCTCCGCCGTGCGGAACAGGGTCACCCCCTGCGTCTTCCTGGCAGCAATGCGGATATCACGCACCGGCATCCGGATCAACTGTCCGCCGTCGCTGACCAGCATCACCTGATCGGAATCCTTGACCGGGAAGCTGGCCACCGCATCGCCGTTACGGTCGGTGGCGTCGATGTTCATGATCCCCTGCCCGCCGCGCCCGGTGATCCGATAATCGTAGGCCGAGGTGCGCTTGCCGTAACCGTTCTCGGTAACCACCAGCAGGAACTGCTCGGCGGCGCGCATTTCCTCGTAGAGGTCGTCGGCGAGGATGGAAGACGGCTCCACGGCCTCCTCGCCCTCGGCGGGAACGTGGTCCTCCATGCGGCGGCGCTTCAGATAGGCCTCGCGGGTTTCCGCGTCATAGGCCGCATGGTGCAGCACGGTCAGGCCGATCACTTCGTCGTCGGCGGCCAGACGGATGCCCCGCACCCCGGTGGAGGAGCGCCCGACGAACACCCGCACCTCGTCGAGGGCGAAGCGAATGCACTTGCCCTTGCGGGTGGACAGGAAAAGATCGTCGTCGGCGGAGCAATTGCGCACCGAGATCAGCTTGTCCCCCTGGTCCAGCTTCATCGCGATCTTGCCGTTGGACATCACGTTGCCGAAGTCGGACAGGCGGTTGCGCCGCACGTCGCCCCGCGCCGTGGCGAAGGCGATGAACATCTTGTCCCACTCCGCCTCGTCCTCGGGCAGGCGCAGGATCGCGGCGATGGTCTCGTTCTCCTGCAACGGCAGCAGGTTGACCAGGGGCTTGCCGCGCGACTGCGGATTGCCGAGCGGCAGTTTGTAGGCCTTCAGCTTGTAGACCATGCCGAGAGACGAGAAGAACAACAGCGGCGTGTGGGTGCTGGCGTAATAGACCCGACGCACGTAATCCTCGTCGCGGATCGCCATGCCGGCGCGGCCCTTGCCGCCGCGCTTCTGGGCGCGATAGGTGGACAGGGGAACCCGCTTGACGTAGCCCTTCGAGCTGTAGGTGACGACCATGTCCTCGCGCGGGATCAGATCCTCGATGTCGTGTTCGAACTCGTTTTCCTCGAACGCGGTGCGGCGCGGATCGGCGTAGAGGGCCTTCACCTCCACCAGTTCGTCGCGAATGATGCCGTAGAGCTTTTCGCGCGAACGCAGAGTCTCCAGGTAGTCCTCGATCTTCAGGCCGATTTCGCGGATTTCGTCGTGAACCTTGTCGCGTTCCAGGCCGGTCAGGCGGTGCAGACGCAAATCCAGAATGGCGCGCGCCTGCGCGTCCGACAGGCGATAGGTGCCGTCCACCACCTGACGACCGGGTTCGTCGATCAGGGCGATCAGCGGCTCGACGTCGGCGGCGGGCCAATCGCGCGCCATCAACCCTTCGCGCGCCGCGTTGGGATCGGCGGCGGAACGGATCAACGCGATCACCTCGTCCAGATTGGCCACCGCGATCGCCAGGCCGACCAGCAGATGGGCGCGGTCGCGCGCCTTGGCCAGTTCGAATTCGGTGCGGCGGCGCACCACCTCCTCGCGGAAGCGGACGAAGGCGACGATCACGTCCTTCAGGGTCAGCAACTGCGGCCGCCCGTCGTTAAGCGCCAGCATGTTGACGCCGAACGAGCTTTGCAGCGGGGTGAAGCGGTAAAGCTGGTTCAGCACCACCTCGGGCTGGGCGTCGCGCTTGAGTTCGATCACCACCCGCACGCCGCGCCGGTCGGATTCGTCGCGCAGCCCGGCGATGCCGTCGATCTTCTTGTCGCGCACCAGTTCGGCGATCTTTTCGATCATCGCCGCCTTGTTCACCTGATAGGGAACCTCGTGCACCACCACCATGCGGTCTTTGCGGATTTCCTCGATCTCGCACTTGGCGCGCAGGATGATCGAGCCGCGCCCGGTGGCGTAGGCGGAGCGCGCCCCCACCCGCCCGACGATCACCCCGCCGGTCGGAAAATCCGGACCGGGGACGATCTCCATCAGGTCTTCCAGGGTCAGATCCGGATCCTCGATATAGGCGCAGCAGGCATCCACCACCTCGCCCAGATTGTGCGGCGGAATGTTGGTCGCCATGCCCACCGCGATGCCGCCCGCGCCGTTGACCAGCAGATTGGGGAAGCGCGCCGGCAGGACCGTGGGTTCCTGGGTGCTTTCGTCATAGTTGGGCTGGAAGGCGACGGTGTCCTTGTCGATGTCGTCGAGCAGCGCCTGCGAGCTTTTCGCCAGCCGCGCCTCGGTATAGCGCATCGCCGCCGCCGGATCGCCGTCCATCGAACCGAAGTTGCCCTGGCCGCTGACCAGCGGCAGCCGCATCGAAAAATCCTGCGCCATGCGCACCATGGCGTCATAGATCGCGGAATCGCCGTGCGGATGGTATCGACCCATCACGTCGCCGACGATGCGCGCCGACTTGCGGAACGGCTTGGCGTGGTCGTAGCCGCTTTCCTTCATCGAATACATGATTCGCCGGTGCACCGGCTTCAGCCCGTCGCGCACGTCGGGAATGGCGCGCGCCACGATCACGCTCATCGCGTAATCGAGGTAGGAGCGCTTCATTTCTTCTTCGATATGGACGGGCTGGATATCGGCCCCGGTCGCTTTGATCGGCGTATTGGTCAAGGCACACACACTTTCAATGGAACCATGCCGCCGGGAACCGGGCAGCGGAGCAGTCTACCACCCCCATCCGCCCGACTCAACGCTCGGAACCCCTTTGATGGACATAAAGCTTAATCTTAGAATTAGCCAACAATATCTTGATGTAAAAACATAAAAAATACGGGCCTCCTATAAGGCGTAAGAGACCGGAAGCGCCGTGGTGAATTTGATCGTCTCCATCGCGAACATCGAGGTCACGTCGGCCAGAGCGATGCGTTCGATCAGACGCTTGTACACCGCGTCGTACGCCGCGATGTCGGGAACCACGGCGCGCAGCAGATAGTCGATCTCGCCGCTCATGCGGTGGAATTCGACGATTTCCGGAATCTCCGCGACCGCTTCCTGGAAGGTCTTCAGCCATTCCCGGCTGTGCTGGCTGGTGCGCACCGCAATGAACACGGTGACGCCGACGTTCATTTTCGCCGGGTCCAGCAGCGCCACCCGCCGCCGGATCACGCCATCGTCCTCCAGCTTACGGATGCGCCGCCAGCAGGGGGTGGCGGACAATCCGACCCGCGCCGCGATCTCGTTCACCGGCAGGGTGGCGTCGGCTTGCAGCAGGGCAAGGATTTTGCGGTTGATGGAATCCATGATGGCTCCACATATCGTGAATAATTTCTAAATTTAACCGATTTAATAGGATAAAAATATCGCCTATTCGGAATTTTTTGGTAAAAATGAAACCCTTTTTCGCCAATCGATCGATAGGATTCCCTCCATCGCATCCTCGCAGATGGAGTCTTCCATGCCCGACGGCGCCCCGCGTTTCCTGGACGGAACCGCCCTTCTCGCCCTCCTCCAATCCGAAGTCGGCGACGCCACCGGCTGCACCGAAATCGCCGCCGCCGCCCTGGCCGCCGCCCGCGCCGTGGAAATCCTGGGCCGCGCGCCGCGAAGCCTGCGGCTTGAGGTCGGCGCATCGGTCTTCCGCAACGGCGCCAACGCCGGAGTTCCCGGCATCGAGCGGCGCGGTCTGGCGGCGGCGGCGGCGCTGGGCGCGGCGATCGCCGACGCCTCGACGGGCCTGACCCTGCTGGACGCGGCGACGCCCGAACACCGGGCGGACGCCGAAAGACGCCTCGACGCCGGGTTGGCGACGGTTTCCTGTCTGCACGGCGCGCCGCCCCTGTTCCTGTGCGCCATCGCCCGCGACGGCGCCGACGAGGCGGAAGCGACCATTTCCGGACGGCACGACGCCTTCACCGGCCTGCGCCGCAACGGCGAGCCCCTGTCCGCGACCGCCGCCGGAGACGCGTCCGACCCCCTGGATCCCTTGCGCGACGTCGGCCCGCGCCGGATTCTGCGCCTGGCGCGGAATCTGCCCACCGAGGCCCTCGGCTTCCTGATCGACGCGGTGGAGACCAACGCCGCCGCCGCCGCGCGGGACCGCCGCGGCCCCCTGGCCGCCGCGCTTTCCCGCGCCGCCGCCGCCCGCCCCTCCCCCCGCGCCGCCGCCCAGTCCCTGGCGGGGGCGGCCAGCGAAGGGCGGATGGCTGGAATGACCGCGCCGGTCGCGGCGATCTGCGGCAGCGGCAACCACGGCATCGCCAATTTCCTGGGGGTTCTGGGCGTCGCGGAAGAGTTGGGCGCGAACCGGGAGACCCTGGCCCGCGCCCTTGCCATCGCGTCCGCCGTCACCCTGGCGGTGAAGGCCCACACCGGTCGCTTAAGCGCCACCTGCGGCTGCGCCGTCGCCCCGGCCACCGGCGTGGCCGCCGCCACCGCCTTCCTGGCGGGCGGCGACGACGCGGCGCAGGAACATGCGATGCAATCGGTGATCGGCGCCTTCGCCGGGCTGATCTGCGACGGCGCCAAGACCTCGTGCGCCTACAAGGTGGCGGCGGTGGTCGGCGCGGCGGTGGACCTGGGCCTTCTGGCGGCGGAGGGCGCGTATGTCCCCGACGGCGAGGGCCTCGTCGGCCCCGACATCGACGCCACCCTGGTCAACCTGGCGCGCCTCGACCGTCAGGGATTGCGCGGGGCCGAGGCGGTGGTTCTGGACATGATCGGGGCCTGAACCAAAAACGGCGGGGATCGCCCCCGCCGTTTCCTTATCCCGGTTCCGAAGCCGCTCAGAACGGAATGTCGTCGTCCAGCGCCGTCGCGGGCGGGGCGTCCCAACCGCCGCCGCCGCCCTGGCGCGGCGCGGGAGAACCGAAGGACTCGCCCGCCCCGGCGTCGCCGCCCTGGCGCGCGCCGTCCAGCATCGTCAGTTCGCCGCGGAAACGCTGCAACACCACCTCGGTGGTGTATTTCTCGTTGCCGTTCTGGTCGGTCCACTTGCGGGTCTGCAACGCGCCCTCGACATAAACCTTGGAGCCCTTGCGCAGGTACTTTTCCGCGACGCCCGCGAGATTCTCGTTGAAGATCACCACGCGGTGCCACTCGGTGCGTTCCTGGCGCTGGCCGCTCTGGCGGTCGTTCCAGCTTTCCGAGGTGGCGAGATTCAAGGTCACCACCTTGCCGCCGTTGTTCATGCTGCGCACTTCCGGGTCGCGGCCCAGGTTGCCGATGAGTATGACTTTGTTGACCGATCCGGCCATGGAGACCCCCTTGCACGCGTGAAAAATGACCGCGCTAGACTAATGCAGTTCCCCCGCCGCCGCGCAACGAAAACCCCCGGCGGACGGAGTCCCCCGGGGGCTTTCGACGTAGCGCCGAGAGTTCGGCTTACTTCATGTAGTCGAAGGTGCCGTTCTTCCATTCGTAGAAGAGGAAGCCCGGAGCCTTGAGGTCGCCCTTGGCGTCGAAACCCACCTTGCCGAGAACGGTGTCGAGGGTCAGCGCGTGCAGCTGCTTGTTGACGTCGGCGGGCTTGGTGCTCTTCGCCGCGGCCACCGCCTGCGCATAGGCCTGGATCGCGCCGTAGGTGTAGAGGGTATAGCCCTCCGGCTCGTAGCCGCCGGCGCGGATCGCCTCGACCACCTTCTTGTTCGCCGGATCCTTGCGCGGATCGGGGTTGAACGAGAACAGCGTGCCGTCGCCCGCCTTGCCCGCGATCGCCGCGAATTCCGAGGTGCCGAGGGAATCGCCGCCGACCAGGGTCACCTTCAGGCCCTGTTCGCTCGCCTGACGGACGATCAGACCGGCCTCGGAGTGATAGCCGCCGAGGTAGATCACGTCGATGTTGGCCTGCTTCAGCTTCGTCACCAGGGCGGAATAGTCCTTTTCGCCCGCGGTATAGGCTTCGTACATGACTTCCTGGACGCCGAGTTCGTTCAGCTTCTTCTTGGTCTCGTCGGCCAGACCCTTGCCGTAGGCGGTCTTGTCCTGAAGGATGGCGACCTTCTTGCCCTTGAACTTGGTCGCCAGAAGCTCGGCCGCCGCCGGACCCTGCTGGTCGTCACGACCGCAGACGCGGTAGACGTTGCCGAAACCCTGTTCGGTCAGCTTCGGGTTGGTCGAACCCCAGGAAATCTGGATCAGGCCTTCTTCCTGATAGACGGCGGACGCCGGAATCGAAGAGCCCGAGCAGAAGTGCCCGGCGACGAACTTCACGCCCTTGTTGACCAACTGGTTGGCCACCGCCACCGCCTGCTTCGGGTCGCAGGCGTCGTCGCCGACCTCGAGCTTCAGCTTCTGCCCCAGCACGCCGCCCTTGGCGTTGATGTCCTTCACCGCCTGTTCGGCGCCCTTCAGGGCCTGTTCGCCCATCGAGGCATAGGAACCGGTCATCGGACCGGCCACCGCGATCACGATATCGGCCTTGGCCATGCCCACGCCCAAGGCCAGAACCGCCACGCCCGCGCACAAAGTCGTTTTCAACATTCTCGGAACTCCTTAACCGGTTGTCGCCATGATGTTCATAACCGTCCGGTTCCACCCGAACCGATGCTTGCTTGCCGCCGCCGTTGCCGGTTCGCGGCCTCGGGGCTTATGCCGCCCCTTTCCTGTTTTCCACGCGCACGCCCGGTTCAGGGCGCGTCGTGTTTGCGTTCCCTCCAGTCGAAGGGACCGCAGCGTTCGTAAAGCCAGGGATACTGCGCGACCATCTTGAAGGCCTGCTTCTCCCGGTACGAAGCCAACCCCACCACCACCAAAAACACCGTGCCGATCAGCCAGCCGCTGAACGATCCCAGCGGCCCGCCGAACAACGCGAACACGAAAAAGCGATTGGCGATGCCCAACAGCGCGCAATACGGCACCACCTGCCAGCGCGGACGCCAGGTATTGGCGATGGCACGCCCGGTCATGAAGGCGATCCAGCCCATCATGATGCAGGTGAAGCCGACGAACACCGGCAGGCTGGCGCCCAGAACCCCGGTCATCAGTGGCCTCCTTCCAGGTATGCGGCGCGAATCTCGGGATTGTCCAGCAACTCCCGGCCCGGCCCCGACAGGGCGATCACGCCGTTGACCATCACGTAGCCGCGATGCGCCAGCTTCAGCGCGTGATAGGCGTTCTGTTCGACCAGGAACACCGTCACTCCGGCTTCGTTGATGCGCTTGATGATCTCGAAAATCTGGCGCACCACCAGGGGCGCCAGACCGAGCGAGGGTTCGTCCAGCAGCAACAGGCGCGGACGGCTCATCAGGGCGCGACCGATCGCCAGCATCTGCTGCTCGCCGCCGGAAAGCGTGCCGCCGCGCTGGTTGCGCCGTTCCTCCAGGCGGGGGAACAGGTCGAAGACCATGCGGATGTCGTCCTCGAAGTGATCGCCGTCGGTGGGCAACGCCCCCATTTGCAGATTCTCGTAGACGGTCATCCGCGCGAAGATGCGCCGCCCTTCCGGCGACTGGGCGATCCCCAGGCGGACGATTTCGTGCGCCGGAACCCGGGTGATGTCCCGCCCCTCGAACAGGACCCGCCCGGACCGCGCCTGCGGCTTGCCGAACACCGTCATCAGCAGGGTGGACTTGCCCGCGCCGTTCGCCCCGATCAGGGTGACGATCTCGCCGGGCTTGATCTCCAGATCGACGCCCTTCAGGGCCTCGATCTGGCCATAGAAGGTGTGGACGCCCTCGATCCTAAGCATGGTCGTCGTCCCCCTCTTCCTCGCCCAGATAGGCGCGGATCACCGTCGGATCGTTGCGCACGAAGGCGGGATCGCCGTCGGAAATCTTCCGTCCGTGATCCAGCACCACGATGTGGTCGGAAATCCCCATCACCACGCTCATGTCGTGTTCGATCAGAAGGATGCCGATTCCCTGCTCGTCGCGGATGGCGAGCAGAAGCTCGTTGAGGTCGAGGGATTCGCGCGGATTCAGCCCCGCCGCCGGTTCGTCCAGGCACAAGAGGCAGGGATCGATGCACATCGCGCGGGCGATCTCCAGCCTGCGCTGGTCGCCATAGGGCAGATTGCCCGCCTCCCAGTCGGCGTGGGGGATCAATCCCACGCGGTCGAGCCAGAAACGCGCCTTGTCCACCGCCACCTTTTCCGCATCGCGATAGCGCGGCAAACCGGCAAGCCCCGCCAGGGCGAAGCACGACGCCTTCATCAGGCGGTTGTGCTGGGCGATGATCAGGTTTTCCAACACCGTCATCTTGGGGAACAGGCGGATGTTCTGGAAGGTGCGCCCGACGTCGGCCCTTTGCGCGATGCGGAAGCCTTCCATCCGTTCCAGATAGAATTCCCCCTTTGCCGGATGGCACAGACGCAGCCGCCCCACCGTCGGCTTGTAGAAGCCGGTCAGGCAGTTGAACACCGTGGTCTTGCCCGCGCCGTTCGGCCCGATGATCGAGGTGATCTCCCGCCGCCGGGCGGTGAAGGACAGGTCGTCGATGGCGGTCAGGCCGCCGAACCGCATGGTCAGATGCTCGACGTCGAGAAGGGCTTCGTTCGCCGGTTGCGGCATGGGATGGACGCTCATTGCACGGCCTCCGGCTTGTCCGCGCCCCGAGGCGCGGGATGGAGGCGGATGGTGGGCTCGCGATGGCCCATCACGCCGGTCGGCTTCAACACCATGATCAGCACCATCGCCGCGCCGAACAGGAACATCCGGTACTGTTCGAATTCGCGGAACCACTCGGGCAGGATGACCAGGGCGAAGGCCGCCAGAACCACGCCGGTCTGCGACCCCATGCCGCCCAGAACCACGATCGCCAGAATGATCGCGGATTCCATGAAGGTGAAGCTTTCCGGGCTGACGAACCCCTGACGGGTGGAAAAGAACGCCCCGGCGAAACCCGCGAACATCGCCCCCAGGGCGAACGCCGAAAGCTTGAAGTTGGTCGGATTGATGCCGAGCGAACGGCAGGCGATCTCGTCCTCGCGCAGGGCCTCCCAGGCGCGGCCCGTCGGCAGCTTGCGCATGCGCAGGGTGAACAGATTGGTCAGGGCGGCCAGAACCAGAATCAGGAAATACAGGAAAATCACCCGGTGCTGCGAGGAATACTCGATCCCCAGCATCTCGCTGAAGGTGACGCCGCCATCCGGCGCGGTGCGCCCGAAGGACGCGCCGAAAAAGCTGGGGCGGGGAATGCCGGAAATCCCGTCCGGACCCTTGGTGAAATCCACCCAGTTGGTCAGCACGATGCGGATGATTTCGCCGAATCCCAGCGTCACGATCGCCAGATAGTCGCCGCGCAGGCGCAGGACCGGGAAGCCCAGCATGATGCCGAACATCGCCGCGAACGCCCCGGCGAGCGGCAGGCACAGCCAGAACGACCAGCCCAACTGAGTGGCGATCAGGGCGTAGGAATAGGCCCCGACCGCATAGAAGGCGACGTAGCCCAGGTCGAGAAGCCCGGCCAGGCCGACGACGATGTTCAGCCCCCACCCCAGCATCACGTAGATCAGGAAGGTGGTGGCGATGTCGACGACGTAGCGGTTGGAAAACGGCAGGAAGGGCAACACCACGGCGAAGGCAAAGGCGGCGAAGCCGATCGCGGTGATATGGCGCCCGCCCCAGGCGGACAACGCCGCGCCGACTCCGGAACCGCCCTTGCCGCCCTTGGCGGCGGATCGCGCCGCGCGGCGCAGGCGGAACAGGGACATCAGCACCCGTCCGGCGACCGCCGCGCCGACGATCGCGAACATCGTCGGCCAGCGGGTGACCAGTTGCAGGGCGGTGCCGACGCTGTCGCTTTTCAAGCCGATGAACGGAACCGCCAGAATCAGGGCGACGAAGCCGGTCAGCAAGGCATCGACGGCGACGGCTTTCAGCGGCGATTGCGCCGCGCGGGCCGGATTCATGATCTCCGCCATCGTCCTACACCTTCTCGATTTCCGGCTTGCCGAGCAAGCCGGTGGGACGGAAGATCAGCACCAGGACAAGGATCGAGAACGCCGCCACGTCCTTGTATTCGATGGTGAAATACGCCGACCAGAAAGCCTCGATCAGGCCGATCAGAACCCCGCCCAGCATCGCCCCCGGCAGCGACCCGATCCCTCCCAGGACCGCGGCGGTGAACGCCTTCATCCCGGCGAGGAAGCCGATGTAGAAGTCCACCACGCCGTAATACAGGGTCACCATCATCCCGGCGACGGCGGCCAGCGCCGCGCCCATGACGAAGGTCAGGCTGATCGTGCGATCGACGTTGACGCCGACCAGCGAGGCCATGGTGCGGTCCTGCTCGCAGGCGCGCTGCTGGCGACCGAGCGAAGTCTTGTCGATCAGGAAGGTGAAGCCCACCATCAGCACCGTGGTCAGGATGATGATGAACACCTGAAGGAACGACAGGCGCACCGTGAAGCCGTCCTGCTCCATCAGGGTCAGCCCGCCCGAGATCACCGGCGCCAGGGCCTTCACCCGCGCCCCCTGGGTCAACTGCACGTAGTTCTGCAAGGCGATCGACATGCCGATCGCCGAGATCAGCGCCGCCAGCTTGGGCGCGCCGCGCAGGGGGCGATAGGCGATGCGTTCGATGCTCCACCCGTAGATCGAGGTGAAGAGCATCGACGTCATCAGCATCACCAGAAGGATCAAGGGCACATACCCCAAATCCAGCGCCGAAAGGACGAGATAGGTGACGACGGAAACGAAGGCGCCGATCATATAGATTTCGCCGTGGGCGAAATTGATCATGCCGATGATGCCGTACACCATGGTGTACCCGATGGCGATCAGACCATAGATCGCACCCAGGGTCAGCCCGTTGATAAGCTGCTGAAGAAAATAAGCCAAGTTCGAAACGGCCCCTGAAGGTATGGCGGTTTGATCCGCGTTGTTTCCCGATCCGGTGTCTCCGGTTGGGCCCTCGCTCCACCGCGGGCGACCCCTCGCCCGCAGTCTTCCCGCCCACAAACATGCCGACTGGAACGGGCAAGTCAAGCGCCTTTGCGCAAGGCTTGATCATGCTCTTCCCTTTCGGCAAAGACGATCCTATTTTTTGTGCAGCACGCAGGACGAATGCTGGGCAAGCCGCTGTGCGATCCCCTGCGCGGCAATCGACATCCCCCACCCTTGCATGTTATGAGCCAAGGGTTTTCCGGCTTCTTGACGATGATTGTAAAATTCCGATGACCCGTGACCCCGATTTTTCCGTGGACTCTTCCGTTCTGTCCGTGCGCGGCGCGCGGGAACACAACCTGCGCAACGTTTCGGTCGATATTCCGAAGAATCGGCTGGTGGTGATCACCGGCCTGTCGGGTTCGGGGAAATCCTCGCTCGCCTTCGACACCATCTATGCCGAGGGGCAGCGCCGCTACGTCGAAAGCCTGTCGGCCTATGCCCGCCAATTCCTCGAGATGATGCAGAAGCCCGACGTCGATTCCATCGACGGGCTTTCCCCCGCGATCTCGATCGAACAGAAGACCACCTCGCGCAATCCGCGCTCGACGGTGGGCACGGTGACCGAAATCTACGACTATATGCGCCTGTTGTGGGCGCGGATCGGGGTTCCCCACTCCCCCGCCACCGGCCTGCCGATCGAAAGCCAGACGGTATCGCAGATGGTGGACCGGATCGCCGCCCTGCCCGAGGGGACGCGGCTTTACCTCCTGGCGTCGATCATTCGCAGCCGCAAGGGGGAATACAGGAAGGAACTGAAGGATCTGCTCGCCCGGGGCTTCCAGCGGGTGAAGATCGATGGCGCGCTCTACGCCATCGAGGAGGCCCCGGCCCTCGACAAGAAGGTCAAGCACGACATCGATGTGGTGGTGGACCGGGTGGTGGTCAAACCCGGCCTGGAAAGCCGCCTCGCCGCGTCGCTGGAAACCATCCTCGACCTCGCCGACGGCCTCGCCTATGCCGAGGACGCGGAAACCGGGCAACGCCACACCTATTCCGCCAAATTCGCCTGTCCGGTCTCCGGCTTCACCATCGACGAAATCGAGCCCCGCCTGTTCTCGTTCAACAACCCCTTCGGCGCTTGTCCGGACTGCGACGGCCTGGGCGTGCGGATGTCGATCGACCCGCAACTGGTGGTCCCCGATCCGTCCCTCCCCGCCGACGGCGGCGCGATCGCGCCGTGGATGGGCACCACCTCGCAGATCGCGGCGCAGTCGCTGGAAGCGGTCTGCGCCCACTTCCACACCAGCGCCAAATTGCCCTTCCGCCATCTGCCGCCGGAAGCGCAGCACGCCATCCTTTACGGCACCGGCAAGACGCCGATCCGCCTGGTCCTGGAGGACGGCAAGCGCCGCTACGAAAGCAACAAACCCTTCGAGGGGGTGATCCCCAATCTGGAACGCCGCTTCCGCGAAACCGATTCCGCCTGGATGCGCGAGGAAATCTCGAAATACCAGACGTCCTCCCCCTGCGAGACCTGCCACGGTGACCGCCTGAAGCCCGAGGCCCTGGCGGTGAAGATCGCGGGCCGGAACATCGCCGAAATCACCCGTCTGTCGATCGGCGAGGCCTTGGTCTGGTTCCGCAAGCTGGAGGATCGGCTGTTCGACAAGGACCGGGAAATCGCCCGCCGCGTCCTGAAGGAAATCGACGAGCGCTTGCGTTTCCTCGCCAACGTCGGGCTGGAATACCTGTCGCTGTCGCGCACCTCGGGCACCCTGTCGGGCGGGGAAAGCCAGCGCATCCGCCTGGCCAGCCAGATCGGATCGGGCCTGACCGGGGTTCTTTACGTCCTCGACGAACCCTCGATCGGCCTGCACCAACGCGACAACGACCGTCTGCTCGGCACGCTGCGCCGCCTGCGCGACATCGGCAACACGGTGATCGTGGTCGAACACGACGAGGACGCGATCCGCACCGCCGACCACGTCATCGACATGGGCCCGGGGGCGGGAACCCACGGCGGCGCGGTGGTCGCCGAAGGCGCGCCGGAAGCCGTGATGGCCTGCCCGGACAGCCTGACCGGCCAGTACCTGACCGGCGCGCGGGTGGTGCCGGTTCCGCCGACGCGCCGCCCCGGCAGCGGCCTGTCCATCGGTATCCGGGGGGCACGGGGCAACAACCTGCGCGCCATCGACGTCGATATCCCGCTCGGCACCTTCACCTGCGTCACCGGGGTTTCGGGCGGCGGCAAGTCCACCCTGATCCTGGAAACCCTGTACAAGGCGGTGGCGCGGCAATTCAACGGCGCGCGCGACCTGCCACTCGCCCACGACGAAATCACCGGCCTCGCCGCGATCGACAAGATCGTCGATATCGACCAGTCGCCGATCGGTCGCACGCCCAGGTCCAATCCCGCCACCTATACCGGCGCCTTCACCCCGATCCGCGACTGGTTCGCCGGCCTGCCCGAGGCCAAGGCGCGCGGCTATCAGCCGGGGCGGTTCTCGTTCAACGTCAAGGGAGGCCGCTGCGAGGCTTGCCAGGGCGACGGCGTGATCAAGATCGAGATGCACTTCCTGCCCGACGTCTACGTGCAGTGCGACGTCTGCAAGGGCAAGCGCTATAACCGCGAAACCCTGGACATCCGCTACAAGGGCAAGTCGATCGCCGACGTGCTGGAGATGACCGTCGACGAAGGGGTGGAGTTCTTCAAGGCGGTGCCCGCGATCCGCGACAAGCTGGCCCTGCTCGCCCGCGTCGGCCTGGGGTACATCCGGCTCGGCCAGCAGGCGACGACCCTGTCGGGCGGCGAGGCGCAACGCGTCAAGCTGTCGAAGGAACTCGCCCGCCGCGCCACCGGGCGCACCCTCTACATCCTCGACGAGCCGACCACCGGCCTGCACTTCGAGGACGTAAGAAAGCTTCTGGAGGTGCTGCACGCCCTGGTCGAAACCGGCAACACCGTGGTGGTGATCGAGCACAATCTGGAGGTCATCAAGACCGCCGACTGGATCATCGACATCGGGCCGGAAGGCGGCGACGGCGGCGGGCAGGTGGTCGCCACCGGCACCCCCGAGGAGATCGTCGCGGCGAAGACCGGCTACACCGCCCCCTACCTCGCCGCCGCGCTGAAGCCGCGCGGGCCGGTCACGCCTTGAGGCGGGCGGTGAAGGCGGGCAGTTCGGCCTGCGTCACCACGTCGTAGCGATGCAGGCAGGAATCCACCGTGGCGGCGGTTTTGGATCGCCACTGGATCAGGGCCTCGGCGGAGGCGAACGGCCCCAGAACCTCCAGCGCGGCCCCCTCGGCCAAGCGGTCGAAACGGGTGTCGGCATACTCGCCGCCGACGACGAAGGAGGGCTCGGAAACCTCCCGTTCCTCGACCATGTAACGCACCATCGCGTTGTCCACGGTCTGGCCGGTCAGGCGCCGCCACAGATCGTGCGCCTCGGCCTCGGTCAGCGGTCCATGGCATTCCAGGGTCACGCCCGGAGCGGGCCGGGCGAATCCGGTATCGGCGTACTCGCCGCCCACCACGTAGAAGCGTTTGGGATCGACCGTCATGCCTTGCTCTCCTCGTCCAGGGGCTCGGTCGGCAGACCGGCGGCGCGCCAGGCCTTCAGTCCCCCCTGCATCAGGGCGACGTTGCGCATGCCGAAATCCTGAAGCATCTTCGCCACCAGGGTGGCGCGGTCGGAGGCGTTGTCGAAAACCACGATCTGGGCATCACGCAAATCCTGAAACCGGCGATGCGACGCCTTGTCGCGCAGGGTAACGGGAATCTGCTCCAGGGTCATGACCAACGCCCCCTTCGCGGTCACCGGATCGCGCCGACGATGCGCGACCTTGCGGCTGTCCCACAGCAGCGGATCCTCGCCGGCGTCGATCAGCCCCTGCACCTGCGAAGGAGTCAGCACCCGCCCCTTCCAGCGGTCGCGCCGCCAGGAGTACCAGGCCGCCCAGATCGCGATTCCCAGGAACGAGAACGCCACCCAGAACTGCTGCATGTGCAGAATCTTGTCCAACAATGCGTCGTCCATGTCGCCTCCCGTTGATCGGCCCGTCCGTTGAAGTACCTTAGGGCAGGCCCGGACGCAAGCCTGGACAGGACGAAGGTTCGGCCTTAAGTGTGCAGGCTCCGCACAGCAGGAGGAACCATGTCCGCTCCCACCGTCCACGTCATCGGCGCGGGTCTCGCCGGAAGCGAGGCCGCCTGGCAACTGGCCGAGGGCGGACTTTCCGTGGTCCTGCACGAAATGCGGCCGATTCGATCCACCCCCGCCCACGCCACCGACGGCTTCGCCGAACTGGTGTGCTCCAACTCGTTGCGCTCCGACGACGCGGCGGCCAGCGCGGTCGGCCTGCTGCACCAGGAAATGCGCCTCGCCGGATCGCTGATCCTGCGCGCCGCCGACGCCAACCGGGTGCCCGCCGGGGGAGCGCTGGCGGTGGACCGCGAGGCCTTTTCCCGCGACGTCCAGGCGGCGCTGGAGAGCCACCCCAACGTCGCCGTCGTCCGCGAGGAAATCGCCGCCCTGCCGCCGCCCGACAGCGGCCTCTGGATCGTCGCCGCCGGACCGCTCTGCTCCCCCGCCCTGTCGGCGGCGATCGGCGCGGCCGCGGGCGCGGATTCCCTCTCGTTCTTCGACGCCATCGCCCCGGTGGTGACCCGGGACAGCATCGATTTTTCCAAGGCCTGGTTCCAGTCCCGCTGGGACAAGGGAACCGGCAGGGACTACATCAACTGCCCGATGACCAGGGAGCAGTACGAGGCCTTCGTCGCCGCGCTGGTTTCCGCCGAATACGTCGAGTTCAAGGACTGGGAAAAGGACACCCCCTATTTCGAGGGCTGCCTGCCGGTCGAGGTGATGGCCGAACGCGGTCCGATGACCCTGGCCTTCGGCCCGATGAAACCGGTCGGCCTGACCAACCCCCACGCGCCCGGAACCAAACCCTTCGCCGTGGTGCAACTGCGCCAGGACAACGCCCTCGGCACCCTCTACAACATGGTCGGCTTCCAGACCAAGCTGAAGCATGGCGAACAGGCGCGCATCTTCCGCAGCATTCCCGGCCTGGAAAACGCCGAATTCGCCCGTCTAGGCGGCATCCACAGGAACACGTTCCTGAACGCGCCCAAGGTGTTGGACGAACAACTTCGCCTGAAAACTCGGCCGAATCTGCGCTTCGCCGGGCAGATCACCGGCTGCGAGGGCTATGTCGAAAGCGCCTCGGTCGGCCTGCTCGCCGGGCGGTTCGCCCTGTGGCAGGCGCTGGGCAAACCCTTCCTGCCGCCGCCGCCCACCACCGCGATGGGCGCGATGCTCGCCCACATCACCGGCGGCGCGGACGCCGAAACCTACCAGCCGATGAACGTCACCTTCGGCCTGTTCCCGCCCCTACCCGAACCCCAACCCGCCAAACCCGGCGGCAAACCCCGCAAGCTCAAGGGCGCCGACCGCAAGAAAGCCCACGGCGAACGCGCCCTCGCCGACCTCGCGGTCTGGCTGGAAAAGCTCGGGGAATAAAACCAGGCCAGGGCTGCTGTTCGGAAAACGCTTTGTGCGTTTTCCTCATCCTCGGCTTCGCCTCGGACCGCCGCCGTTGGCGGCGTCCCTACGAACGCCTTCGGCGTTCTCCGTGCCCTGAACCCGCACAGGGGCTGGCCCCTTTGATCCCAATACGTGTTTTCGCGCGCAGCGCCATGAAATCATCACGCCGCGTGATCGTTTTATCCCGCTTCGCGGAAAAACAGAATGGGTACACAGGGTCCGCGACCCTGTGCGGGACTCGGGGCAGCGCCCCGACTTGGTTTTTCCTACCTGCGGCAACGCAGCCAGGACCAGAGCAGACCCAGGGTCACCCGGCTGGGGGCGGAAAAGCGCGGATCGAGGGGATCGAAACCGCCGCGCCGCAGGCGGCGCAGGTGTTGGCGGGCCAGAAGCGCCGGAACCAGCAGGGGGAAGGCATCGCGCGGCGAAGGCTGGGCGACGGCGGCGGCGATCGCGGTTTCGGCACGCTCGGCGACGTGCCGCGCCAGAGATCGGCGGACCGCCGGATCGGCGACGTCCGCGCCCCAGGGGGAACGCCTGCGCGCCGCATCCGAAGCCATGCCGCGCAGAAGGACGGTCAGGCCGTGGCCGAGCGCCGCGTCTTTCGTGGCCGGGGCGTCCGCGTAGTCGGGAACCCCCGCCGCGATGGCGAAGGCGGCGGCGAGCGGTTCGGCGGCGGCGACGCGACGGCGGGCGGAGTCGGCATCGGCCAGCGGCGGTTCGTCGAGTTCGCGGTCACGCGCCTCGACCAGGGAAATCAGGCGGGGCCGCAGATCCGGCCAGATCCGCTGTCCCGCCAGCAGGCGCAGCAGGGGCGCCGCCTCGGCGTCTTCCGCCGCGTCGGCGCGCTCCAGCGCCTGACGCCACCAGAGCAGCCGGACGTGCCCCAGGGCGGGTTCGCTCACCCGGTCGCGCACCGCCGCGATCTCGGCATGGAAGGCGACGACGGCGAAGACCGCGCCGCGCCGCGCCGGGGGACAGAACATCGCCGCGACGAAGCGGTCGCGATCCTGGCGGCGCGCCGCATCGACCAGCCAGGATTCGACGGATTCCGGAAACACCTTCGAGGCCTCCTTGGGGTTTTGGCTGCGGAGCGCGGGCCGGATGCCGTATAGTGAAGGCCTTCGCAACCTGTGGCCGAACCCACCTTGACCCGCGACGCCATCATAATCCCGCCGATCGACGAATACACCGTGGGCGGAGCCCGCCGACCGGAGAATTTTCCGGTGGCGTCGCTGCTTCTCGGTCGCGCCGAGCGCGCGGCGGTGCGGGCGTTCTATCGCTTCGCCCGATTCGCCGACGATATCGCCGATTCCCCGACCCTGACGCCGCAACGCAAGCTCGCCGCGCTCGACGCCCTGGACGCCGCGCTGCGAGGCGAGGAACCGCCCGCCGACGCAACGGTGAACGTCGCCGCCGCCGCCGATCTGCGCCGTCTGCTGACGGCGCGCGGCCTGGAAACCGGCCATGCCCGCGCCCTGCTCGCCGCTTTCCGTCGCGATGCCGAAAACCGGGGAACCGAGACGTGGGACGAGTTGATGGCCTACTGCCGCGCCTCCGCCGCGCCGGTGGGGCGTTTCCTCCTCGACCTGCACGGAGAGGCGCGACGCGCCGTTCCCGCCGCCGACGCCCTGTGCGCCGCCTTGCAGGTGCTGAACCACGTACAGGACGTCGGCGAGGACGTTCGCCTGCGCGCCCGCGTCTACATTCCCCTCGCCTGGCCGGACGGCACGCGCGCCGAGGCCGCCGATCTGAGCGCCAGCGCCTGTTCGCCCGCCCTGCGCGCCTGCCTGGACCACGCCCTCGCCCGCACCGCCCGACTGCTCGACGCGGCGGAGCCCCTGCCCGCCCTGATGCAATCGCCGGGTCCGCGGGCCGAGGCGGCGGCGATCGTCTTCCTGGCGCGCGCCCTGCTGAAACGTCTGCGCGGCGGCGATCCCCTGGCGGAACGAATCCGCCCCCGCCGCGCCGATTTCGCCCGCGCCGCCGCCGTCGCCTTGCGCGCCCTGATCGCGCCCGCCCCCCCCCGGCTTCTGCGCGGCGAGGCGGAGCGGACGGTGGCCGACATCGTGGCGCGTTCCGGTTCCTCCTTCCGCCTGGGACTGGCCTGTCTGCCGCGCGACCGGCGGCAGGCGATGCATGCCCTGTATGCCTTCTGCCGGGTTCTCGACGACATCGCCGACGACCCCGGCCTGACGCGACCGGAACGTCACCGCGCCCTCGATCTCTGGGCGGCCTGCCTCGACCGCCTGGAGAGCGGCGCGACCGACGACGACGCACCGCCGCTGGCCGACGCGCTGGCTTCGGTCAATGCCCGCCACGGCCTGGATTTCGCCGAGTGCCGCGCCCTGATCGACGGCATGCGGATGGACGTGGACGGCCCGGTGGTCGCCCCGGACGCCGAGACCTTCGCCCAGTACTGTCGCCGCGTCGCGGGCAGCGTCGGCCTAATTTCCCTGCCCCTGCTGGGGGCGGAGGACGCGGCGGCGCGCCGTTTCGCCCTGGCGTTGGGCGACGCCTTGCAATACGTCAACATTCTGCGCGACGTCGCCGAGGACGCGGCGGTCGGGCGTTGCTATCTGCCCCGCGACATTCTGGACGCCTGCGGCATCCCCCTCGGCGACGCCGCCGCCATCGCCGCGCACCCCGACCTCGGGCGGGCGCGCGCCCTGCTGGCGGAACGGGCGGCGGCACGGTTCGCCGACGCGCGAAAGGCGCTCACCCCCGGCAACGCCCGCGCCCTGTTCCCGGCGCGGGCGATGATGGCGGCCTACGACGACCTGCTGCGGCGGATGGCGCGGCAAGGCTGGTCCGATCTTGCACCGCCGGCGCGGCGCGGACGCATTGCCCGCCTGCTCTGTCTGCTGCGCCTGCCCCAGCCGCGCCGAGGATAGAATGTCGGAGTACGTGTCCCCCTTCAGCTTCGAATCCGCACCGGTCTGCCACGTCGTCGGCGGCGGCGTCGCCGGACTGGCGGCGGCGCTGGCGATGGCCGAAACCGGGGCCCAGGTCCACCTGTACGAGGCGGCGACCCATCTGGGCGGACGCTGCCGCTCCCTGCCCGATCAGCGGTTCGGCACCTCCATCGACAACGGCAGCCATCTGCTGTTTTCCGCCAACCGCGCCACCCTCGGCTTTCTGCGGCGGATCGGCGCGCCCTCGACCGCGCTTTTCCCCGCCGAGGCGCTGTCCTTCCGCGACCTCGACGACGGCGCGTGCTGGCGCATCGCGCCCGGCGGCGAAAGCGCGGCATGGATGCTGGGCAAGGGCCTGCGAATTCCGGGCGCATCGCGCTGGCGGCTGTTCACCCAGGGTTGGCGGCTGCTGGCCGCTCCGCCGGGCGCCTGTGTCGGGGATCGGCTGCCGACCGGAGGCCCGCTTTGGCGGCGCTTCTGGACTCCCTTCCTCAAGGCGGCGTTCAACACCGATCCGGCGACGGTCTCCGCGCCGCATGCCGCCGCCGTGCTGAAGGCCCTGGCCCTGAACGGGCGGGCGGGCGGCCAGCCGCTGCTGGCGGCGCGGCCCTGGTCGGAAATCATCGCCGAGCCCGCCGCCGCGCGCCTGCGCTACCTCGGCGCGACCATCCACCGGGGAATGCCGCTGCTGGCGCTGGATCGCGGCGAGGACCGGGTGCGCCGCCTGATCTTCCGGCGCGGCACCATCGACACCGCGCGCGACGCGGTGATCCTGGCGCTGCCCAACGCGGCGGCGCACCGCCTGTGTCCGGACTTCTGCCCCGAAATTCCCTCGTCGGCGATCGTCAATCTGCATTTCGAGACCGGCAAGAGCCTGGGGCTGGGCTTCCACGGTCTGGTCGGCGGTCTGACGGACTGGGTGTTCTGGCGCGGCGCGGTGGTTTCGGTGACCATCGGCGACGCCGCCGCCATCGCCGCCCAACCCGCCGAGGCCCTGGCCCGGACGGCCTGGGCGGAAGCGGTGACGGTGCTGCCCCGCGCCTTCCCCCCGTCTCCGCCGCCTTTCCGCCGGATCGTCGAAAAGCGCGCGGCGCTCGCCGCGACGCCCCAGGCCTTCGCCCTGCGCCCCGGCGCGGCGACGCCGCACCCCAATCTGTTCCTCGCCGGGGACTGGACCGCCACCGGCCTGCCCTCGACCATCGAGGGCGCGGTGCGATCCGGCGAACGCGCCGCCGAGGCCGCGATCGCCGCCCTGCACGGCGACGGATCGTGACGCTTCGGCAAATAATCCTGTCAAGGGCTTAACTTCGCGGGGTTTCTCCCTAACTTACGCTATAGGATACAGTCAGCCGACAAGGAGACACCCATGGCCTTCGAACTTCCCGCGCTTCCCTATGAATCGGCGGCTCTCGAGCCCTACATTTCGGCCAATACCTTGAGCTTCCACCACGGCAAGCATCACGCCGCCTATGTCGCCAACCTCAACAAGCTGATCGAGGGTGGGCCTCTTGCGTCGAAACCGCTGGTCGACATCATCGAGAACGCCGCCGGGAATCCCGACAAGGTCGGCATCTTCAACAACGCCGCCCAAACCTGGAATCACACCTTCTTCTGGAACAGCATGAGCCCCACCGGCGGCGGCGCTCCGCCCGCCGCCCTGGCCGAACGCATCGACGCCGCCTTCGGCTCCCTTGACGCCTTCAAGGAGCAGTTCAAGGCGGCGGCGGTGTCGCAGTTCGGCAGCGGCTGGGCGTGGCTGGTGCTGGACAAGGGCGAACTCAAGATCACCAAAACCGGCAACGCCGACCTGCCCCTGGCGCACGGACAAAAGGCGCTGTTCACCGTCGACGTCTGGGAACACGCCTATTACCTCGACTATCAGAACCGCCGTCCGGATTTCGTGCAGACGGTTCTCGACCGTCTGATCAACTGGTCGTTCATCGCCGAGAACCTGAAGTAGGCAGGCTCCGGACACGAAAAACGGCGGGGACATCCCCGCCGTTTTTTTCATCCCGGAAAGACGCCCGCGGTCAGGGACGGGCGTCTCCGGCCTCGGCCTCCAGCCCCGACAGCACGTCGGTGTTGCGCAGGTTGAAGTAGATCAGGATCGGCAGGGCGATATACACCGACGAGAAGGTGCCGATCAGGACCCCCCAGATCATCGCAAGGGCGAACCCGCGCAAAACGTCGCCGCCGAACAGCGCGATCGCCACCACCGAGATAATCGTCGTGCCGCCGGTCAGGATGGTCCGCGACATCGTCTCGTTGACGCTTAAATTGAGCAGGTCGATAATCGGCATCTTCTTGAACTTGCGCAGATTTTCGCGCACGCGGTCATAGATGACGACGGTGTCGTTGATCGAATAGCCCGCCACCGTCAGCACCGCCGCCACCGAGGTCAGGGAGAATTCCAACCCCAGCAGGGAATAGAACCCGACGGTCAGCAGCACGTCGTGGGTCAGGGCGATCAGGCCGCCGACGCCGAAATGCCATTCGAAACGCAGCCAGATGTATCCGGCGATCGCCACCATCGCCAAAAGGGTGGCGAGAATGCCGTCGCGGATCAACTCCTCGCCGACCTTGGGGCCAACCACCTCGGTACGACGATCCTCGAACCCCGGCCCCAGGGCCTCGCGCACCTGTTTCAGGGCGGCGTTCTGGGCGACTTCGCTGTCGAAGGCGGGAATGCGGATCATCACCTCGCGCCCGGTATCGCCGATTCCCTGCAATTCGATGTCGCCGATGCCAAGGCCGTTCAGACGGCTCCGCAGATCGCCGATATCGACCGCCTGCGGGCCGCGAACCTCCATCTGGATGCCGCCCGTGAAGTCGATGCCGAAGTTCAGCCCCTTGACCCCGACCAGAGCCGCCGATCCGATCAGCATGAAGATCGACAGGCCGAGCGCGATGAAGCGCTTGCCGACGTAGTCGAGGTGCAAATCGGAGGGAAGGAACTTGATGCCGCGAAACATGGAAAACTCCTTGCCGGATCAGATCGGCAGAACCGACGGGCGGGTCCGGCGCGCCCACAGCGCCACCATCAGGCGCGTCACCAGCACCGCCGAGAACATCGAGGTCAGGATGCCCAGCCCCAGGGTTACGGCAAAGCCGCGAACCGGACCGGAACCGAACTGATAAAGCAGCGCCGCCGCGGCAAGCGTGGTGACGTTGGCGTCCAGAATGGTGGCGAAGGCGCGACCGAATCCGGCCTCGATCGAACTCAAGACCGACCGCCCCCCCGCCGCCTCCTCGCGCATGCGCTCGAAGATCAGAACGTTGGCGTCCACCGCCATGCCCATGGTCAGCACCACTCCGGCGATGCCGGGCAGGGTCAGGGTGGCGCCGATCGCCGACAGGCCGCCGACCAGAACCATCATGTTGAGGACAAGCGCGATATCGGCGAACAGGCCGAACAGGCCATAGGCGACCAGCATGAAGACGGCGACCAGGGCGAGGCCGACGCCGCTGGCGATCATCCCGGCGGAAATCGAATCCGCGCCCAGGCTGGGGCCGACGGAGCGTTCCTCGAGGAAGGTGATGGAGGTCGGCAACGCGCCGGAGCGCAACACCAGCGCCAGATCGTTCGCCCCCTGCACGGTGAAGCCGCCGGTGATCACGCCGTTGCCCTGAAGGATCGGACTGCGGATGTTGGGCGCGCTGACCACCTTGTTGTCGAGAACGATGGCAAGGTTGCGGCCGACGTTGTCCTGCGTCACCTTTCCGAACAGGCGTCCGCCCAGGGCATCGAAACGGAAGGACACCACCGGCGCGCCCTGGTCAAAGGTCGGCTGGGCATCGACCAGATGCTCGCCGGTGACCTCGACCTTCTTGCGCACCACGTAATAGCGCTTCTGCCCCTGCGGACCGGTATCCAGCCCTTCCAGCAGCACCGAACCGGGCGGCACCCGACCCTTCATCGCGTCCTCGACGGCGGTCTCGGCGTCGAGCAGGTGGAAGGTCATGCGCGCCGTCTTGCCGATCACCTCGCGGGCACGCTTGGGGTCGGAGACGCCGGGCAACTGCACCACGATGCGGTTGGTCCCCTGGCGCTGGATCGAGGGCTCGCGGGTTCCCAGTTCGTCGATGCGCTTACGCACGATCTCGAGCGTGGTGGAGAGGGCGCCCTCCATCATTTCGCGGCGCGCCTTCTCTCCGTAGGAGATCTTCAGGCGACCCTCGGCGTCGATCTCGACGTCGGCGTTGGGAACGGTGGAGCGCAGAGCGGAACGCGCCCGCGCCCGATCCGCCTCTTCCCCCAGGATGGTCGCGACCACCGCGTCGTGCTGCACCGCCAAGCCGGTATAGCGCATCTTTTCGGTGCGCAGGGCGCCGCGCGCGACGTCGAGGACGCCGTCCAGCTTGTCCTTGATCAGTTCCGACGTGTTGAGTTCGAGAAGCAGGTGCGACCCGCCCTGAAGATCGAGCCCCAGGCTGAGCGGCTGCAACCACCCCGGCAGGGACTCCCGCTGCTGCGGGCTAAGCAGGTTGGGTGCGGCGAACATCGCCCCCGCCGCCAGCAGCACGGCGACGACGGCGATCTTCCACTTCTGAAAATACAGCATCGGACGACCTTCGAACGGGCTTCGATACCGCCGCCCGAAGGCGGCGGATCACGGACTTACTTGCCGCCCAAGAGACGGCGCAGCTTCGAACCGGCGGCGGGCTTGTCCGCCTCGGCGGTCGCCTCGCCCTCCGGCTTCTCGGCGGCTTCCGGCGCGGCGGCCCGTTCCTTGTAGAGACCGAGCACGCTGTCGCGGGTGACGCGCAGGCGGACGTTTTCGGCGACTTCGATGGTCAGTTCGTCGTCGGTGGCCTTGGTCACCGTACCGATGATGCCGCCGCCGCTGACGACGCGGTCGCCACGCTTGATGCCGGCGAGCAACGCCTTATGCTCCTTGGCGCGCTTCTGCTGCGGGCGGATCAGCAGGAAGTAGAACACCGCGAAGACCAGGACCAGCGGCAGCATCTGTTCGAGGCCGAAGGACTGACCTCCGGCGGTCTGGGCGAAGGCGGGCGAAATCAGCATGGATCGAAGGCTCCTCAATCGGCAGGCCCGGAACGCGGGCGATTCGACGGACTATAACCATCAGGGGCGGAGATTCAACGTTTAACACATGTCGGATTTGTGATTGTCTTCGGATCCGGAACGGCGGGGGCTCCCCCTCTCCCCGCCTGCGGAGGTAAGTCGATGAACGAATTCGCGCAAGCCCTGAACCTCCTGGAACGCATCGCCGCCGCCCTGGAACGCAAAAACCCCAGTCCGGAGCCGGTGCGCATCCCCGGCAACGCCGACGCCTTCGTCTGGCGCACCGATCCCGACGCGCTGCTGCTGGTCGCCCGGGTCAACCGCCTGCCGCTCGCCCTGCTGAAGGGAGTCGCACCGCAGAAGGAAACCCTGCTCGACAACACCGTCCGTTTCGCCCGGGGACTGCCCGCCAACAACGCGCTGCTGTGGGGCGCGCGCGGCACCGGAAAATCCTCGCTGGTCAAGGCGGTGCATGCCGAGGCCAACGCGATCACCGGCGCCGCCGTCGCCATGATCGAGGTGATGCGCGAGGACATTCCCACCCTGCCCCGCCTGATGCGTCACCTGAAGACCAGCGATCGCCGCTTCCTGCTGTTCTGCGACGACCTCTCCTTCGAGAACCAGGACGAAAGCTACAAGTCGTTGAAGTCGATCCTCGACGGCGGACTGGAGGGACGCCCGGATTCGGTGCTGTTCTACGCCACCTCGAATCGCCGCCACCTGATGAGCCGCCAGATGATCGACAACGAGCGGGCGAACTCGATCCATCAGGGCGAGGCGGTGGAGGAAAAGGTGTCGCTGTCGGATCGCTTCGGCATGTGGATCGGCTTCCACAACATGGACCAGGACACCTATTTCGAGATCATCCGGGGCTACTGCGCCGCCGCCGGGATCGGCCTGCCCGAGGACGAGGTGCGGGCGAAGGCCCTGGAATGGTCGATGACCCGCGGCGGACGCTCCGGACGCGTCGCCTGGCAATTCTTCCTCGACCTCTGCGGCCGGCTGGGCGTGACGCCGAAGTTCGAATAGAAAAACCAGGCCAGGGGCGTTGCCCCTGGACCCCGTCGGGGCCTTGGGCCCCGAACCCCGATACTTATTTTTGCGGCCATCGACCGTCGCGCCGCATGAAGGTTTGATCGCGCTTCGCGCAAAAACCTTACGAATGGGGTGCGCGAGGGGGCCAAGACCCCTCGCAACGTTTTTGGCTTTGCCTCAGTCCAGGTACTTCATCGGATCGACGGCTTTCGAGCCTTCGCGCACCTCGAAGTGGAGTTGCGGCGACGCGACGCCGCCGCTTTGCCCGACCGAGGCGATGATCTGGCCGCGCTTGACCACCGCGCCACGGCTGACCTTGATCTCGTCGGCATGGGCATAGGTGGTGATCAACCCGCCCTCGTGCTTGACCAGCAGCATGTTGCCGAACCCCTTGAGTTCGTTCCCGGCATAGGCGACGACCCCGGATTCGGCGGCGCGCACCGAGGTGCCGAGCTTCGCCGAAATATTGATGCCGTCGTTGCACATCCCCTTGGCCACCGAGCCGTAGGGAACGACCACCCGCCCCCGCACCGGCCAGTCGAGCCCCCGGCCCTGGCGCGGCGGCGGTTGCGGAATCGCCGTCGCCTGGGGTGGCGGCGCGGCGGCGGGAGCGGATTCGCCCGCCGCCGGAGCGGCGGACGGCGGCGCGGCGGCGACCGCCGGAGCGGGAGAGGATGGCGGATTGCCGGTGCTTCCCGGCAACAACAGCACCTGACCGATGTGGATGGTGTAAGGCGGCGCCAGATCGTTGATCCGGACCAGGGCGCTCATGTCCGCGCCGCGGGTCTGGGCGATGCGATAGACCGTCTCGCCCCGCTTCACCGTGTGGGTCGGTCGGTCCGGCAGACGCAGCACCTGGCCGACCTGCAAGGCATAGGGCGGCTTCAAGCCGTTGGCCTGGATCAACAGGCGCATCGGCACGCCGTTGACGGTGGCGATGCGATACACCGTGTCGCCGCGCCGGACCACGTACTGGCCGGGACCGGCGCGCGTCGCCGAACGGCTACCGGAACCGCCGGATACGCCATCGAAGATCGAATACAGGCGCGGCCCGGAACACGCCGAGATCAGGGCGAGGCATCCGGCAACCGCCGCAAGATGAACCAGTTTCCTCATGAGCGCCACTATACGGACCCGTCGCGCCGCCGACAACGCCGCGCCGCCACGCTCACGGGGCATCGGCGGGAAGTCCCGGCACCAGGGGCACGAAACGCACCGGAAACAGGGCTTCCATGGCCATCCCCTCGGCGGAACGACGCATCCGCACCACTTGCTGGCCGCCGTCCGGCATCTCCACCGGAGCCACCAGGACCCCGCCCACCGCCAGTTGCTCCAACAGGACGCGCGGCAACTCCGCCGCCGAGGCGGTCAGCAGGATGCGGTCGAACGGCGCTTGCGCCGCCCAGCCCCTGGCGCCGTCGCCATGCATCGCGACGACGTTGGTCAGGCGCAGCTTGCGCAGCCGCGCCTCCGCCTCGGTCAATAACGGGCGATGCCGTTCCAGGGTATAGACGCGACGGCACAGCTGCGCCAGGACCGCCGTCTGATAGCCCGACCCGGTGCCGATCTCCAGCACCTTGCAGCGCGGCGAGATGTCCAGGGCCTGAGTCATCAGTCCCACCACCAGCGGCTGGCTGATCGTCTGGCCGCAGCCGATCGGCAGGGCGGCGTTGTCCCAGGCTTGATCGGCGAAGGGGTCCGCGACGAACAGGTCGCGCGGCACCGTCTCGATCGCCGTCAGAACCCGCGTGTCGGAAACCCCGCAGCGCCGCAGTTCCATCAACAGGCGGATGCGCAGCGCCGGATTCATCGCCTCCGCCTCCGTCGCTTCAGGACCGACCGCCGGTATCGAAGACCCCGGCCAGATGATCAAGGGTGGGGCGATGAGTCAGGTTGACCGACAACGGCGTCACGGTGATCCGGCCCTCGGCGCTGCGTTCCATGTCGCAGCCCCGCACCAGTTGCGTATCCGAATGCAGAATGCCGATCCAGATATAGGGGCGGTTGCGCGGATCGATCCGCTCCACCAATTGGTCGCCCAGCTTGTGGTGTCCCTGCGGCGCCAGAGCGATGCCGGTCACCGCGGCGGCGGGAACGTCGGGGAAGTTGACGCTGATCAGCACCTCGTCCGGCCAGCCGCGCGCGCACAGGCGGCGGATCAGATCCGGCGCATGAACCTCGGCGGTGCGCCACTTCACCGGGGCCTGCGGGGTGAGAACCTGGCTCAACGCGATCGACGGCACCCCCAGCAGGGTGCCTTCCATCGCAGCGGCGATGGTGCCGGAATAGGTGACGTCGTCGCCCATGTTGGCGCCGCGGTTGACTCCGGAAATCAGCAGAGCGGGCTTGGCGTCCTTCATGAACTTGTTGATCGCCAGCAGAACACAGTCGGTGGGCGTGCCCTCCACCGCGAAGCGCCGCTCCGCCGCCTGTCGCCAGCGCAAGGGCCGGTGCAGGGTGAGCGAATGGCCCGCGCCGCTTTGCTCGGTTTCCGGGGCGACCACCCAGGCCTCCATGCCGAGGGCCAGGACGATGCTTTCCAGCACCTTGAGCCCCGGCGCGTGGATGCCGTCGTCGTTGGTCAGAAGAACGCGCGCGCCCTTCAAACTGGGCAGGCTGAACATCGGGGCGGCGGTCATACCGCCCCCGTAATCCGCGAAATCCCGCCCATGTAGGGCCTGAGCGCATCGGGAATCACCACCGAACCGTCCGCCTGCTGATAGTTTTCCAGAACCGCGACCAGGGCGCGCCCCACCGCGACGCCCGAACCGTTCAAGGTGTGGACGAAGCGCGTTCCCTTGGCATCGGCGGCGGCGCGATAGCGGGCGTTCATCCGCCGCGCCTGATAGTCGCCGCAGGTGGAACAACTGGAAATTTCGCGGTAGCGGTTCTGTCCGGGCAGCCAGACCTCGATATCGAAGGTCCGCCGCGCCGTCGCCCCCATGTCGCCGGCGCACAGGGCGACGACCCGATAGGGCAGCTCCAGGCGCTTCAGCACGTTCTCGGCGCAGCCCAACATGCGCATCTGTTCGTCGTCGGAGGCCTCGGGCGGCACGATCGACACCAGTTCCACCTTGTAGAACTGGTGCTGGCGGATCATCCCCCGGGTGTCCTTGCCCGCCGCCCCGGCCTCGGAGCGGAAGCAAGCGGTCAGCGCGGCGAAGCGCTTCGGCAGGTCCTTTTCCTCCGGGATGGTTTCCGCCACCAGATTGGTCAGCGGCACCTCGGCGGTGGGAATCAGCCAGAAGCCGTTCTCGGTGCGGAACAGATCCTCGGCGAACTTCGGCAACTGGCCGGTGCCGCGCACCGCATTGTCGCGCACCAGAATCGGCGGCGAAACCTCGGCATAGCCGTGCTCGACGGTATGCATGTCGATCATCATCTGGCCGAGCGCGCGTTCCAGCCGCGCCATCGCCCCCTTCAGCACCACGAAGCGGGCGCCGGACATCTTCGCCGCGTCGTCGAACGACATCAGGCCCAGGGCCTCGCCGATCGCATCGTGCTCCCTCGGCGCGAAGTCGAAGACCCGGGGCTCGCCGACGCGGACGCGTTCGAGGTTGGCGGCCTCATCCAGTCCATCCGGCACGTCGTCGGCGGGGATGTTGGGAATACCCAGAAGCATCAGCTCCAGTTCCGCGCCCTTGCGCTTTTCCTCGTCCTCGACCTCGGTCATCCGCTGCTTCAGCGCCGCCACTTCGTCGATCAGGGCGGCGGCGTCGCCCCCCGCCTTCCTCACCGCGCCGACCTGACGCGAGGCCTCGTTGCGGCGGGCCTGCATCTCCTGCCAACCGGTTTGCAGGGCGCGGCGTTCGCGGTCGAGCGCGATCACCGCCTCGGCCATCGCGGGCTTGCCGCGCCGCGCTAGGGCGGCGTCGAGAATTTCGGGGGTGTCGCGGATGACGCGGATGTCGAGCATGGGGAAACACCTTGATGAGAAACCGGCGCGCCGCCGCGCCAACCCGGCGGCGACAGCGGTTTTATAGCCCCGGCACGAACCGCCGTCCACCCGCGATCACGGTGCGGGCGGAACGGTTTCCTCCGGCGTCGCGCCATCCTCGGCCTCGACGGCGGCGCGGGTCCGCTCGATCCGGCGGCAGGCGAGGATCGACCCCTCGTAGAGCAGCATCAGGGGCACCGCCAGAAGGACCTGGCTGACCACGTCGGGCGGCGTCAGCACCGCCCCCAGGACGAAGGCGACGACAACCGCGTAACGCCGCTTTTCCGCCAGCGCCCGGCTGCTCACCAGGCCGACGCGAGCGAGCAGAGTCAGCAGCACCGGCAACTGGAAGCAAATGCCGAAGGCGAAGATCAGGGTCATGATCAGGGAGAGATATTCCCCCACCCGCGCTTCCAACTCGATCGGCAACACGGTCTGCCCGGACTGGGTCTGGAACCCCAGCAGGAAGGCCCAGGCCAGCGGAATCACCAGAAAATAGACCAGCGCCGCGCCCAGCGCGAAAAGAACCGGACTGGCCACCAGGAAGGGCAGAAAGGCGTTGCGCTCGTGCTTGTAAAGGCCGGGGGCGACGAACAGCCACAACTGCGACGCGATCACCGGGAAGGACAGGAACAACGCGCCGAAAGCGGCCACCTTGACCTGGGTGAAAAAGCCCTCGGTCAGCGCGGTATAGATCATCCGCTGCGTCCCCCCCACCTCGGCCATCACATGGGCCAGGGGAAGCATCAGGATGTCGTAGATGTCCAGGGACAGCCAATAGCACAGAGCGAAGGCCAGGGCGAAACCGAAGGTCGCGAACATCAGGCGGCGGCGCAGCTCGATCAGGTGTTCGAGCAGCGGCATCGGGGCGTCGTCTTCCGGGCCTTCCGGAGTTTCGGCGGTCTCGCTCATCGCGGCGTTACCTGCTCTTCCGGCGCGGGCGCATCCGGAGTCGGCGCGGGCGGCGGCGACCCGGCAGGCGAGACGTCGGCGTTCACCGCCCTGGCGGTCTGGTCAAGCGCGTCGCGCATCGCACGGTCGGGATCGACCGTATCCTCGACGATCCGACCGAAGTCGGCGGTGCGCGCCGCGTCGGCGGCCTTGCGCAGGTCGTCGAGTTCGGCCTCGCGAATCATTTCGTCCACCTGGGCGCGAAAACCCGCCGACAGAGCGCGCAAACGCGCCATGAAGCGGCCCAAGGTGCGCAACGTCGCCGGAAGCTCCTTCGGCCCGATCACGAACACCGCGACCACGGCGACCAAGGCCAGCTCCCACCCACCGATATCGAACATCGTCTGATGCCGTCCTGAAATGTCGAGAAACGGCGCGAATCAGCCCTTGGCGGGCGGCTCGCCGCCATCCTTGTCGATCTGCTTGGGCGGCTGATCCTCGTCCTTCAAGCCCTTCTTGAAGGCGTTGACGCCCTTGGCGACGTCACCCATCAGGCGCGGGATCTTGCCTGCCCCGAAAAGCAGCAGAATCACCACGATGATCAGAAGAATTTGCAGCGGACCCAGGCTCATCGAAGTCTCTCTTTCTGACGGAAAACCCGCAAGAACGCGGGCGATACGCGGGCCGACGACCCGGCGCGGATGATGACAGATATCGTTTCCCCATGCAATCCGAAGGCCGGACCGGAATCCCTTCGGAACGAATTTTCTGGACTGGTCGGTCCAGATAATCTTGCGCCGAACCGCCGGCACCGTTATATCTCCGCCTCCTGGACCCGCCGGTCCAGAAATTGCGGCGGCGCGTCCAGGCGCCAACGAATTCAAGGACAATGATGCGCAAACCCCTGATTCTCGCCGCGCTTGCGGCCACCGCCGGTGCGGGCGGACTCGCCTGGTTCTTCCTTGGCGGTCACGTCGAAACCACCGACAACGCCACCATCGCCGCCGACATCGTCGCCATCGCGCCGAAGGTGCCGGGGCGGATCGCCCGCCTGCCGGTCGCCGACAACCAGCCGGTGCGCGCCGGGGACGTCCTGCTGGAGATCGAAGACGCGGATTACCGCGCCGCCCGGGATCAGGCGGAAGCGGCGCTCCGCGCGGCGAAGGCGGCGGTCGAGGTCGCCGACGCCAACATCGTCCTGGCGGGCAACGCGGTGGCGGAGGCCGAGGCGAGCCTCGCCTCGGCCAGGGCGGAACGCACCCGCGCCGGCGCCGACCTGACCCGCTATCGCGCCCTGAACGCGGCGCAATATGCCTCGCAACAGAAGATGCAGACGGCGCAGGCCGATGCGACCAAGGCGAATGCCGCCGAGGCGCGCGCCGAGGCGGCATTCGCCACCCAGAAAAGCCGCTTCGATCTGCTCGCGGCGGAGCGCCGTCAGGCCCTGGCCACGGTGGAACGGAGCGAAGCCGAACTGGCGGCGGCGGAGATTCGGCTGCGCGACACGGTGATCGTCGCCCCGACGGACGGCGTCGTCGGCAACAAGGGAGTGCGCCTGGGCCAGTACGTGCAGACCGGCCAGCAGGCGATGAGCTTGGTGCCGGTGGACGGCGTCTACGTCGTCGCCAATTTCAAGGAAACCCAGGTCGCCCGGATGCGCCAGGGCCAGCCGGTGGAGATTTCCGTCGATGCCTACCGCGACTACGTCCTGCATGGTCGGGTGGACAGCCTGTCGCCGGGCAGCGGCGCGGTGTTCAGCCTGCTGCCGCCGGAAAACGCCACCGGCAACTTCACCAAGATCGTGCAGCGGGTGCCGGTAAAGATCGTCCTCGACAAGGATTCCCGCGGCGTGCTGCTGATCCCCGGCATGTCGGTGGAGGCCCGGGTGGACACCGACGGCGGCGCGCCGCTGTCCGCCGAATCCGCCTTCGCCCGGCCCGCCGCGCCGCAGACCGCGCAGGGCCGATAAGCCGCCATGGCCGCCGAACGGGAAAAGATTCCGCCCCGCCTGCTCGCCGGTTTCCTGGCGATGGTGGTGGGGATGTTCATGGCGATCCTGGACATCCAGATCGTCGCCGCGTCGTTGCCGGAAATCCAGGCCGGACTGGCCGCCAGCGCCGACGAAATCGTCTGGGTGCAGAACGCCTATCTGATCGCCGAGGTGGTGATGATCCCGCTGTCGGGATACGTCTCCCGCGCCCTTGGCATGCGCTGGACCTTCGTCATCTCCGCCGCCGGGTTCACCGTCTCCAGCCTGGGCTGCGCGATGGCCGAAACCATCGGCCAGATGATCGTCCTGCGCGTGGTTTAGGGGTTCATCGGCGGCGCGATGATCCCCACCGTCTTCGCCGCCGCCTATTCGGTGATGCCGCGCAGCCGCCAGGCCTCGACCACGGTGATGATCGGCCTGGTCGCCACCCTTGCCCCCACCATCGGCCCCAGCCTGGGCGGCTGGCTGACCGAGACTCTGTCCTGGCACTGGCTGTTCCTGGTCAATCTGGCGCCGGGCGTCCTGGTGACCCTGGCGGTCGCCGTTCTCATCGACGTCGACAAGCCGCAGTTGGAACTGATCCGCCGCCTCGACGTTCTCGGCCTGGTGCTGATGGCCCTGTTCCTCGGCTGCCTCGACTTCGTCTTGGAGGACGGCTCGCGCAACGACTGGTTCGAGGACGAAACCATTCTGATCTGCGCCGTGATTTCCGCCGTTGCCGGGGTCGGCTTCTTCTGGCGCACCCTGACCGCCGAGAATCCGATCGTTGATCTGCGCGCCTTCGCCGACCGCAACTTCGCCACCGGCTGTCTGTTCAGCTTCATCCTCGGCATCGCCCTTTACGGACTGGTCTATCTGCAGCCGCAGTTCCTGGCGCGGGTGCGCGGACTCAACGCGTTGCAGATCGGCGGCGTCATGCTGGTCACCGGGGCGTCGCAGTTCCTCTCCGCGCCGGTGGTCGGCGCGATTTCCCGCAAGGTCGATCCGCGCATCCTGCTGTGCGTCGGGTTTTCGCTGCTCGCCACCTCGAACTTCCTGCTCACCGACGTCACCGCCGACTGGGACTTCAACGAATTCGTTCTGCCGCAGATTCTGCGCGGCACCGGATTCATGTTCACGATCATTCCGGCCAACGTGCTTTCCCTCGGCACCCTGCCGCCGGAGCGGCTGAAGAACGCGTCGGGCCTTTACAACCTGATGCGCAATCTGGGCGGCGCCTTCGGCCTGGCGGGGATCACCACCCTGCTGGACAAGCGCGGCGCGCTGCACTGGGCGCGCATCGGCGAGCACATCGATCCGACCCGACCCGAGATTCAGGCCGCGCTGCGCGATCTGACCGCGCATTTCTCCCGGGTTCCCGGACTCGACGCCTCCGCCGCCGCGAAAACCCTCGGCAAGATGGTGTATAAACAGGCGACGGTGATGAGTTTCCTCGATGTATTCTGGATCATGGCCTGGATTTCGGCGGCGGCGATCGGCGTGGTCCTGCTGGCGCACAAGCCGAAACAGATGGCATCGGGCGGGGGGGCACTGAAAATGACCGACCGGCGCGACGATTGCCCGGGCTCCCTCCCCGCCTGCCGGGGACGCCGCCCCGACCCCGGCAAGCGCGAGGCGATTCTCGCGGCGGCGGTGCGCCTGTTCCTGGCGCACGGCTACGGCGTCTCGGTGGAAACCATCGCCGCCGAGGCCGGAGTCTCCAAGCAAACCATCTACAACCTGTTTTCGACCAAGGAACGGCTGTTCGGCGCGGTGGTCGCCGACCATTCCCGGATCGTCGTCGCGGCGATCGAGAACGCGGCGGACGACGCCGACCCGCGCGCGGTGCTGACCGCCGTGGCGCACGAACTTCTGCATCTGCTGACCGGCGAGCGCGTCGCCAAGATCTATCGCATGCTGATGTCGGCGGTGATCGAATCCGGCGGAAAGTCCGAGCTTCCGGCCCAGTTCTACGACAACGGACCGGCGCGCGGCACCCGCCAGCTTGCCGCCTATCTGGCGCGACAGGAGCAACTGGGGCGCCTTGCGGTTCCCGACCCCGCCCAGGCGGCGGAATGCTTTTTCGGCATGCTCAACGGCCACATCCTGATCCGCAACATGATGGGGCTGCAAAGCCGCTGGGACGAGGACGCCCTGCGCCGCCGGGCGGAAACCTGCGTCGCCGCATTTCTGGAAACCCACCGCGTCACAGCGGCTGATCCTTGACGAACCGTTCCAGCAGGATGCCGTCGTCGCCGGACGAACGTCCGGAAGCCGGTCAAACGATGGCCGATGTGTCGGTCGCGCAAACGCGGAGCCTGTGTCCATCCGGATCAAGCGCGACGAAGGTGTATCCGAAATCCAACTCCGTGGGTTCCATGACGATCGAAATACCCTTCGCTTTCCACTCCCGGTAAGACGCGTCCACCTCGTCCCGAGACGCATCGCCGAAACACACTTCGAAACCGCCGAAATCCGCCTGAGGGCGAGGATCGATCGCATGTTTCGACTGAAGACCGAGGACGAAACCCCCGGCAAGCGCGAATACGGTAAAATCGGCGAATCGTTCGACCGGTCGTTGACTTAGGATATCGCCGTAGAAATCCGTGCTTCTTTCGACGTCGTCGACATACAGAATGAGGCTGTTGGGGCGGAACGGCATCGATCTCTCCTTTTTGCCGATGTCTTCCCGCGCAGTATGGACTAGCCTTGCTGACAGATTCTGTCATCAGGACATTTCGAGATGGCCCGCGGCGACCGCATTCTGCGCCTCATCCAAATCCTTCGTTCCGCAACGCCCCCGATCACGGCGGAACGTATTGCCGAGGAATCCGGCGTTTCGACCAGAACCGTCTATCGCGACATCGATAGCCTGCGCGCCGCCGGAGCGGTGATCGAAGGCGCCGCTGGCTACGGTTACAGGCTCGTCGAGGACATGGCGCTGCCACCCCAGACCTTCAGCCGTTGCGAAATCGAAGCCTTGGTTCTTGGTCTCGCCGAGGTCCGCCAAATCGGCGACCCGGAACTCGCTCGCGCGGCCGAGACGGCCTTCGCCAAGATCGCCGCAACCCTTCCGGCGCGATTGCAGCTTCAAGCCATTCACGCGGTAAACGGAACCTATCGACCGGAAACGCGGACCAGGCCGCGGATCGACATGACGGCATTGCGGGAGGCCTGCTGGGAGGAACGGACACTCCGGATCGGCTACGTCGACGCCGACGGAAGGCGAACCGAACGTCAAATCTGGCCGCTATCCATCGTTTTCCTCGAACGGGTGTCGATCCTTCTGGCTTGGTGCCGCGAACGCGGCGCCTTCCGGCGATTCAGGATCGACCGCATCACCCAAGCCGTCGCCACGGGAGAAAGCTTCCGTCCCCGCCGCGTCCCCCTGTTGCGCCAATTCATCGACGAAATGCGCGCCGAGGAAAACGGAGCCCCCCTTCGCCCACGAAGGGGGACGAAGCGACCGATCCCGGCGGAGGCAATGGATCGCAACGCGACTCTACGGCTGATCCTTGACGAACCGTTCCAGCAGGATGCCGTCGTCGCCCAACGGCAATTCCAGCGCGTCCTCGCTTTCGGCGGCATAGGCGATCATCGCCGGACGGGTGTCCAGAAGCCCGGCGGCCTTGAGTTCCTCCAGCCACGGCAGGGCGGCGAGACTCTCCAGCCCGAAATGATCGAGAAAAGCGGGCGCGGTCGCCCAGGTCATCGGACGCCCCGGCGTCTGACGACGCCCCGCCGGACGCACCCACCCCGCCTCCAGCAGCACGTCGAGCGTCCCCCGGCTTAAGGCGACGCCGCGCATTTCCTCGATCTCGGCGCGGGTCACCGGCTGATGATAGGCGACGATCGCCAGAACCTCGATCGCGGCGCGGGACAATTTCCGCTGCTGCGGCACCTCCAGATGCAGACGCGGTGCCAGATCGGGCGCGGTGCGAAAGGCCCAGGCGTCGTTGCGCCGGACCAATTCCACGCCACGTCCGGCATAGCGCGCGGACAGCGAACCCAGAATCTCGGCCAGATCGCAGGTTTCGGGCAGGCGGGACTTCAGCGACGCCTCGCTCACCGGTTCGGTGGAGGCGAACAGCACCGCCTCGACCAGCCGTTCGGCGTCGAAGGCATCGGCGGCGCGGGACGCGGGGGCTTCGCTCATTCTGTCGCCTTTCGCAAGCGGATGGGGGAAAACGCCCCGCCGTCCTGGCGCAGGCGTATCCTGCCCTGGCGGGTCAGTTCCAGCGCCGCGACCAGGGTCGCGCCGATCGCCGAGCGTCGGTACAGCGGATCGTTCAGCCCCGGCGGCAGGAAGGCTTCCAACTTCTGCCAGTCGGCGGCGGCGCCGATCAGGTACGACAGGCGGGACAGCGCCTCGTCCACCGAGAACAGCTTCGCCTCGCGGATTTCCAGGCGGGTTTCGGTCTTGCGTCCGTTGAACGCGCCATAGGCCACCAGAAGATCGAACAGCCGCGCGTCGTAGATCGGGCGGGCGATGTCGCGCACCCCTTCCGGCGCGCCGCGCGCGAACACCGTATCCCCCAGACGGGGCCGCGCCATCAGACGTTCCCCTGCCTTGCGCATGGAATCCAGGCGTTCCAGGTGGAAGGCCAAGGCGGCGGCCATGTCGGCGCCGCTCGGTTCGTCTTCGTCGGGAGCCTCGGGCAGCAGCAGCCGCGACTTCAGATAGGCCAGCCACGCCGCCATTACCAGATAGTCGGCGGCGAGTTCCAGATTGCGCCGCCGCGCCTCGGCGACGAAGCCAAGGTACTGCTCGGCGAGTTGCAGAATGGAAATCTGCCGCAGATCGACCTTCTGGTCGCGGGCCAGGGTCAGCAGAAGGTCGATCGGCCCTTCGTAGCCGTCGATGTCGAGGAGCAGGACATCGGGCGCGGCAACCGGCGCTTCGGCATCCCAATCCTCGCCGCTCATCCCCCCGCCTCCGCCATCAGGTCGGCGAGGCGCGCCATCATCTCCGCCACGGTCAGCGGTTCCGCCGCCGCCTTCGCCGCGACGCGCCGCGCCTCCGCCGCGCGAAAACGCGCCCAGGCCGCGCCCGACAGAGCCCCTAGCCCCTCGGCCACCGCCCGCATCTCCGCCATCTCGCCGTTGCAGTGCAGCACCATGTCGCAGCCCGCATCCAGCGCCGCGCGAGCACGATCTGCGAACGACCCGTCCAGGGCCTTCATCGACAAATCGTCGCTCATCAACAGGCCGGAAAAGCCGATCTCGCCGCGCACCACGCCTTCGATCACGCGGCGGGAGCAGGTCGCCGGAGCATAAGGATCGAAGGCGTCGTAGACGATGTGCGCGGTCATCGCCCAATCTTCGTCCGCCAACACCCGGAACGGCGCGAAATCCAGGCGACGCAAATCTTCCGCCGCCGCATCGACGCGCGGCAGTTCCAGGTGGCTGTCCGCCTTCGCCCGGCCGTGTCCGGGGATGTGCTTGATCACCGGATGCACGCCTTCCGCCCGCAGGCCGCGACAGACCGCCGCCCCCAGCGCCGCCACCGCCGCCGGATCGCCGGAATAGGCGCGGTCGCCGATCACCTCATGGGTCTCGGACCGCGCCACGTCCAGCACCGGCGCGCAATCGACGCTGAAGCCCAGATCGGCGAGTTCCCGCCCGATCAGCCGGGCGTTCAAGGCCACGGCTTCCTCCGCCCGCGCCCCCAGGGCGGCCAGCGCCGCCGCCGCCGGGGCGGCCCGCCAATGCGGCGGGCGCAGGCGCTGCACCCGCCCGCCTTCCTGGTCCACCAGGACCGGCGCGTCCCCCCGCCCGACCGTGGAACGAAGATCGGCAATCAGCGCACGGACTTGATCCGGATTGTCAATATTCCGCGCGAACAGGATGAAACCGAACGGTTTTTCCTGGGAGAAAAACGCCCGTTCCTCGGCCGTCAGGGTCAAGCCCCGACACCCGTAAAGGGCGGCGGAAATTCCCTCGCCGCCGCCCATCGGTCTTGTCTCAGCGTTTCGCGACGACACAGCCGACGCCCTTCGCCTTCAGGCCCTCGCAGACCTGCTCGGCCTGTTCGCGGGTGGAAAAGCCGCCGGCGCGTAGGCGATAGAACACCCCCTTCGTCCCCAGATCGGCGCGCACCACCTCGTGCGGCAGATTGCCCAGGATGGCGGGCGCGGCCTTCATCGCGCGGTCCCATTCCGACTTGGCACGCGCCTCTTCCTTCAACGCCGCCAACTGCACCTGCCAGGCGCCGCCGGTCGCGGCGGGGGCCGACGCCGGAGCGGCAGGCTTCGGCGGCTCCGCCTTGGCCACCGGAACCGTCGGCGCGGCGGCGGGCTTGGCGGCGACCGAGGGCGGCGGCGTCACCTTCGCCGCCTCCACCGGCTTCGCCGCCTCGGGCAGCAGCGGCGGCAGGGGCGCCATGCCGTCGCCCAGACCGTCGCCGGACTTCGGCAGGTCCTTGGGCGCGGCGGGCTGGGGCAGCAGATGTTCGACCTCGGGCTTGGAACCGGCGGCCTTGCCGACGCGGTCGTAAACCGTCTTGTCCTGGTTGGGCACCTCCATGCCGCCCGGATCCGCCGGACGCACCTTGACCGGCGCCTTTTCGGCCTTCACCACCGGCACCTCCTGCGGACCGGACGCGGGCTGGCCGCTCCCCGCCCCCAGGATATACCAGGCCGCGCCCGCCGCCGCCGCCAGACCGATCAGCGCGCCGAACAGCAGACTTTTCCGCGCCGAACGCGGCGACAACAGATCGTCCTCGGCGCCGAGGTCCTGGCCGAACCGTTCCCGCAAGCCTTCGAGAAGGCCGACATCGAAATCGTTTCCGGGCCGCTTATCCTGAGAAGCCATGGTCCTACATCTCCTCCACGGGGGTGACGCCCAGGACCGTCAGGCCGGAGGCCACCACCGACGCCAAACCCCGCACCAGCGCGACGCGCGCCAGCGAAACATCCCGCCGCTCGGGTTGCAGGAAGCGCAACTCCGCCGCGTCGCGGCCCTTGTTCCACAAGCTGTGGAAGGCCGCCGCCGCCTCGCCCAGGTAATAGGCGATGCGGTGCGGTTCGTGCGCCTCCGCCGCGCCCTCGACCACCCGGGGCCAGGCGGCCAGCTGTTTGATCAAAGCGATCTCCGCCTCGTCGGTCAAGGCCGTCAGGTCCGCCTGCGCCAGCGCGGCGGCGGACAGATCCGCCCCCGGCAGGGCCTCCGCCGCGTGACGCAGCACCGAGTGCGCGCGGGCATGCGCATATTGCACATAGAACACCGGATTGTCCTTGGACTGTTCGGTGACCTTTTTCAGGTCGAAGTCGAGATGCGCGTCGTTCTTGCGGGTCAGCATGATGAAGCGCACCACGTCCTTGCCGACGTCGTCGATCACCTCGCGCAGGGTGACGAAGGTTCCGGCGCGCTTCGACATCTTCACCGGTTCGCCGTCGCGCATCAGGTTGACCATCTGGCAAAGCTTGATGTCCAGCTCCGCCGCGCCGCCGGTGATCGCCTTCACCGCCGCGACCATGCGCTTGACGTAGCCGCCGTGGTCCGCGCCCAGAACGTCGATCATCGTCATCGCGCCGCGCCGGTACTTGTCGAAGTGATAGGCGATGTCGGAAGCGAAATAGGTCCAACTGCCATCGGACTTTTTCAAGGGACGATCGACGTCGTCGCCGAAGTCGGAAGCGCGGAACAGGGTCTGCGGCCGGGGCTCCCAGTCCTCCGGCAGCATCCCCTTCGGCGGTTCCAGCACCCCTTCGTAGATCAGGCCCTTCTCCGTCAGGGTCTCGAAGGCCGCCTGCACCCCCCCGGCTTCGACCAGCGCCCGCTCCGACGAAAAGACGTCGTGCCGGACGCCCAAGGCCGCCAGATCGTCCTTGATCAAGAGCAGCATGGCGTCCACCGCGCGCAGGCGGAAGGTCGCCAGCCAGTCGGCCTCGGACGTGGCGCGGAAGCGGTCGCCGAACTCGGCGGCCAGCGCCCGCCCCACCGGCGCCAGATAGTCGCCGGGATAGAGGCCTTCCGGAATTTCGCCGATCGCCTCGCCCAGCGCCTCGCGATAGCGCAGATGCAGCGAACGGGCCAGCACGTCCACCTGCGCGCCCGCGTCGTTGATGTAGTATTCGCGGGTCACCGCGTATCCCGCCTTGGCGAGCAGCGAGGCCAACACGTCGCCGACCACCGCGCCGCGCCCGTGACCGACATGCATCGGCCCGGTGGGGTTGGCCGAAACGTATTCGACGTTGACCGCCTGGCCCGCCCCCATCGACGAGTTGCCGTAATCGGTCCCGGCGATGAGCACATCGCGCAGGCGGTCATGCCAGAACGACGGCGCAAGACGCAGATTGATGAACCCCGGTCCCGCCACCTCGGCGGTGTCCACCCCCGGCAGGGACTCCAGGCGCTTCGCCAGCAGGACCGCCAGATCGCGCGGCTTCATTCCGGCGGGCTTGGCCAGCACCATCGCGGCATTGGTCGAGACTTCGCCATGGGCGGCGTCGCGCGGCGGCTCGGCGGTGATCTTCGCGGTGTCGAGTCCGGCGGGCAGCGCGCCCTCCGCCTGAAGGGCCGCCACCGCGGCGGCGATGCGGGTCTTGAATTCGGCAAACAAGTTCATGGATTGACTTTCGGATCGAAGAGACGGGTGTGTTCGTTCAGGGCGAAGCGGTCGGTCATTCCGGCGACGTAGTCGCAGACCACCTCGGCGGTTTGCGCCGTTCCCGGCGCGCCGCAGGCCTTGCGCCAGGAGCCGGGAAGCAGCCGGGGCTCGGAAAGGAGCAGGCCGAACAGGTCGTCGATCACCCGCCGGGCCTTGATGATCGCCCGCATCACCTTGTGATGGCGATACATATTGGGAAACAGGAATTCCTTCAAGGCGCGATCGACGGCGCGCATCGCGGGCGAGAAGGCGACGATCGGTCGCCCCGCGCCGCGCACCGCCGCGATGTCGGCGACGCCCAGGGCTTCCAAATCGACGCGGCTTTGCCGCACCACGTCGGAGACCATGGCGTTGATCATCCGGCGCACGGTTTCGTGGATCAGGCGCGCCCATTCCAGGCCGGGATACCGCGCCTCGACCTCGGCCAGCAACGGTCCGACCAGGGGCACCTCGCGCACCGCATCCAGGTCGAACAGACCGGCGCGCAGACCGTCGGCGATATCGTGGTTGTTGTAGGCGATATCGTCGGCCACCGCCGCCGCCTGCGCCTCCAGGCTGGAATAGTCGGCCAGGTCGAGGGGAAAGCGCGCGTCGAAGGCGGCGATGAAGGCCGGAACCTCGCCGGTCACCGGGCCGTTGTGCTTGACCAGGCCCTCCAGGGTTTCCCAGGTCAAATTGAGGCCGTCGAAATCCGCGTAGTGGCGCTCCAGCCGGGTCACCACCTTGAGCGATTGGGCGTTGTGGTCGAAGCCGCCGAAGGGCTTCATGCAGCGCTTCAGCACATCCTCCCCGGCGTGGCCGAAGGGCGGATGGCCGAGGTCGTGCGCCAGGGACAACGCTTCCGCCAGGTCCTCGTTGAGGTGCAGTTCGCGGGCGATGGAGCGGGCGATCTGCGCCACTTCCAAGGAATGGCTCAGGCGGGTGCGATAGCTGTCGCCCTCGTGATAGACGAAGACCTGGGTCTTCGACGACAGACGACGAAAGGCGGCGGCATGGATGATCCGGTCGCGGTCGCGCTGGAACGGCGAACGACCGGGAGCCTCCGGCTCGCCGTGCAGACGGCCCCGGCTGCGTTCGGGAATGCAGGCGTAGGCCGCCAGCGGAGCCTGACAAAACATCGCGCTCATGGGTGGGACACTACAGCCGCCGCCGAATCCGCGCAACACGTTGTCTTGCCGGACAGCTTCCCTATACTGGAAGCCCTTTCCTTGCGGAGGCCCCGCCGTGCCGATCGTCGCCACCTGGAACGTCAACTCGGTCAAGGCGCGCCTGGGCGCCATCCGCGACTGGCTGGACAGCGCCTCTCCCGACGTCCTGCTGTTGCAGGAAATCAAATGCCAGGACCAGGATTTCCCCGAACTGGAATTCAAGGCGCTGGGCTACGAGGTCGCGACGCACGGACAGAAAAGCTATAACGGCGTCGCCATCCTGTCGCGCATCGGCCTGTCCGACGTCGCCGCCCGCCTGCCCGGCGACGAGGACGACGCCCAGGCGCGATACCTGGAGGCGACGGTGGGCGGACGCCTGCGCGTCGCCGCGATCTATCTGCCCAACGGCAACCCGACGCGCGACGACGCGGGCGGCATATCGGAAAAATTCCGCTACAAGCTGGCCTGGATGGAACGTTTGAACGCCCACGCCGCCCGCCTGCTGCGCGACGATCGCCCGACCCTGCTCGGCGGCGATTTCAACGTCATCCCCACCCCCGCCGACTGTTACGACCCGGCGGCCTGGGCGGAGGACGCGCTGATGCGCCCGGAAACCCGCGCCCGCTTCCACGCGCTGCTGCACCAGGGCTGGACCGACGCGGTGCGCGCCTTCGACCCGTCGCCGGGCCTCTATTCGTTCTGGGACTACCAGGTGGGGGCGTGGGCGAAAAACCACGGCCTGCGCATCGATTTCCTGCTCGCCTCGCCGATCGCCGCCGACGCCCTGATCCGGGCGGGGATCGATGCCAAGCCGCGCGGCCAGGACAAGGCCTCGGATCACGCCCCGGCGTGGTGCGAACTGGCAATCTGAAGACCCACGAGGACTACTTCGCCACCTGACGCGCGATGCAGGCCATCAGTTCGGCGGACGTCACCGGCTTTTGCAGCCATTCCGAGATCGCCAGGCCCTCGCGCGCCGCTTCCAGACTTTCGTCGGCATAGCCGGTCAGCATCACCACCGGCGCGGTCACCCCCACCGCGCGGGCGCGATGCACGAAATCCAGGCCGTCGCCGTCGCCCAGACGCCAATCGACGAAGATCAGATCGAAACGCCGCGCCGTCGCCTTCTCCAGACCGCCATCGACGGACGCCGCGAGATCGGTGACGCCGACGCCGATCGCCTTCAGGATCGCCACCAGCACGTTGCCGAAGGGCTTGCTGTCCTCCACCGCCAGGATCGACAGGGCGGACCAGTCGATTCGGCCGAGCGGCGCATCGCCGGTCATCAGGCTGGCGTAGTTGACGCCTTCGGCGGCGGTGACCGCGTCCAGGTTGGCCAACAGGTACGGCTTGATCGACATGTCGTGCAAAAGGATATGATCCATCAGCCAGTCGCTGAGAAAATCGACGATATCCCCCACCTCGACCGACGACGGATCGGCGCGGAAATCGGCGAACAGGCGTTTCGCCTCGCCGGTCAGGCGGGCGTGTTGCAGGCGGTGTTCCGCGATATCCGGATACTTCGCCGCCGCCTGGGCGCGTTCCTCGCGGGCAAAGTGGTAACGGGTGTAATCGACCAGGGCGGAAAGGATGCCGCCGATGTCGGTCAGATCGCCGTCGGCGCGCGAGGCGTCGTGCATCCGGTTGAGCAGATCGACCAGGACCCTGTGGTCCGCGTCGATGAACGGAACCCCCACCTCGAAACGGGTGGACCACCGCACCAATGCCATTCCGGCCTCCCCTATTCCTGGCGACGGCTTTCAGCAGACATCAAATCCGCACGGCCATCAAAAGGTTTCGATCCGGCGCAGAGCTTCTTGCACCTTGTCGCGCTGGGCCACCGCGTCGGCCCGCTTATCGCGCTGCTCGGCGACGATTTCCTCGGGCGCGGAGGCGACGAACTTCTCGTTGGAGAGCTTCTTGTCGAAGCGGTCCACCTCGCCGTCGAGTCGCTTCAGTTCCTTGCCCAGGCGCGCCCTTTCCTGCGCCACGTCGATCACCCCGGCAAGCGGGATCAACAGCGTCGCCGTCCCCAGCACCACCTGCATCGCGCCCTTCGCCGTCTCGCCCGGAGGCAGATCGGCGATCCCGTCCACCCGCGCCAGACGCTCGATCACCGGCGCATAGACGGAAAGGCGGCGACGCGCGTCGGCGTCGGCGTCCTGCACCAGCAAACCGGTCTTCGCCGCCGGGGGCACGTTGACCTCGTTCCGGGCGGAACGGATCGTGCCGATCAGTTCCACCACCCAGTCCACGTCCGCCGTCGCCGCCGCGTCCGCCGCGCCGGGGCGCGGCCAGGATTCGACGATCAACTGGCCGCGCGGCGAAACCGCCGTCTTCGCCCACAGTTCCTCGGTGATGTAGGGCATGAACGGGTGCAAAAGCTTCAGCAGTTCGTCCAGAACCCAGGCGGCGGTGGCGCGGGTTTCCGTCTTCAGCGCCTCATCCTCGCCCATCAGCAGGGGTTTGGCGATTTCCAGATACCAGTCGCAGAAGGTGCCCCAGGTGAACTGATAGACCGCGCCCGCCGCCTCGTTGAACCTGAAGTCTTCCAGCGCCTGAGTCGTCTCGGCGATGGCGGCGGCAAGCTTGCCGACCACCCAGCGGTTGACCGCGTGCTTCGCCCGTTCGGGCGCGAAGGCCGGATCCAGGCGGCACTGGTTCATCTCGCAGAAGCGCGCCGCGTTCCACAGCTTGGTGGCGAAGTTGCGGTACCCCTGGACGCGGTTTTCCGACATCTTGATGTCGCGGCCCTGCGCCGCCATCGCCGCCAGTGTGAAGCGCAAAGCGTCCGCGCCATAGGTCTCGATCAGGTCCAGGGGATCGATGACGTTGCCCTTCGACTTCGACATCTTCTGGCCCTTTTCGTCGCGGACCAGGGCATGGATGTAAACGGTCTTGAACGGCACCTCGCCCATGAAATAAAGGCCCATCATCATCATCCGGGCGACCCAGAAGAAGATGATGTCGAAGCCGGTGACCAGAACGTCGGTCGGATAATAACGCGCCAGTTCCGGCGTCTCGTGGGGCCAGCCCAGGGTGGAGAACGGCCACAGGGCGGAGGAGAACCACGTATCCAGCACGTCGGGGTCGCGGATCAGGGCGACGTCGTCCCGACCGTACTTGGCGCGCGCCGAGGCAAGGGCGTCGTCCTCGGTCATTTCGACGAAGATCGTGCCGTCGGGACCGTACCAGGCGGGCACCTGATGCCCCCACCAGATCTGGCGCGAGATGCACCAGGGCTGGATGTTGCGCATCCATTCAAAATAGGTCTTGGACCACGACTCGGGAACGAAGCGGGTGCGCCCGTCCTCGACCGCCGCGATCGCATCCTTGGCGAGTTCGGTCGCATCGACGAACCACTGATCGGTCAGCCAGGGCTCGATGACCACGCCGGAGCGGTCGCCGAAGGGCTGGGTCATCGGGTTTTCCTCGATCTTGTCGAGGAGCCCCAGGGCCTCCATGTCGGCCACCACCTTGTCGCGGGCGACGAACCGGTCGAGACCGCGATAGGCCTCCGGCGCCGCTTCGTTCAGCCTGGCGTCGCGGTCGAGGACGTTGATCAGCGGCAGATCGTGCCGCTTGCCGACCTCGAAGTCGTTGAAATCGTGCGCCGGGGTGATCTTCACCGCGCCGGTGCCCTTTTCCGGATCGGCATAGTCGTCGCCGACGATCGGAATCTCGCGCCCGACCAGGGGCAGCACCACGAACTTGCCGATCAGGTGCCGGTAGCGTTCGTCCGCCGGGTTCACCGCGACGCCGGTATCGCCCAGCATGGTTTCCGGCCGGGTCGTCACCACGGTCAGGAACGTCCCCGGCTGGTCCTTCACCGGGTACTTGAAGTGCCACATCTTGCCCTTGATCTCGCGCTGCTCGACCTCGAGATCGGAGATCGCGGTGTGCAGCTTCGGGTCCCAGTTGACGAGGCGCTTGTCGCGATAGATCAGGCCCTTCTTGTGCAGGGTGACGAACGCCTTGCGCACCGCGAGGTCGAGGCCCTCGTCCATGGTGAAGCGCTCGCGCGGCCAATCCAGGGATGCCCCCAGGCGGCGCAACTGGCGGGTGATCGCGCCGCCGGATTCCGCCTTCCACTTCCACACCCGCTCGATGAACTTGGCGCGCCCCAGATCGTGACGGGTCAGGGCCTCCGCCGCCAGTTGGCGCTCCACCACCATCTGGGTGGCGATGCCCGCGTGGTCGGTCCCGGGCTGCCACAGGGCATCGCGACCGTTCATCCGGCGATAACGGATCAGGATGTCCTGCACCGAAAAGGTCAGCGCATGCCCCATGTGCAGGCCGCCGGTGACGTTGGGCGGCGGGATCATGATGCAGAAGGGAGCTTCGCTGCTGGACGGATCGGCGGCGAATACGCCCGATTCCTCCCACTGCCGATAGAGACGGTCTTCGATCTCGGCGGGGGTATAGGTCTTGTCCAGCATCTCGATAGCCTTTTCATCAACCACGGCGTCGCCCGGAGCGGCGCGAAAACGCCGGATCGCGCGGGGACCGGCCCACTTGTGTAGAAAAAGTTGACGGCGGGCGCAAGACGCCCGCCGCCGCAACTCTCAAAAAAACCGACGAATCCCTACTTCATGGGGCCGATGCGATTGACGATGCGTTCGACCTCGCGCTCGACGATGCGCTCGACGATGCCGGGCAGATTCTCGTCCAGCCAAGTCTTCAGGATCGGGCGCAGAAGCTCGCGCACCAGTTCCTCCAGAGTCACCCCCAACTGGCCGATCCCCAGATTGCGCTGCGCCAGCACGCTCGCCAGGCTGGCGAACGCCTGTTCGGAAACGTCCTGGGTGGTGCGCTCCAGCAGAACTTCGGCGGGCGACAGCTCAGGTTCGGGCTCGGGCTGCATCTCGAAAAACGGACGCGGTTCCGGCCCGGGATCGGGAATCTCGTCTTCCGGTTCGGGCTCCGGCTCGTCCTCCAGCATCTCGGTGAGGTCGAGAACGTCGTCATCCTCGTCCAGCACATCCTCGGGCATCAGGGCGATCGGCTCCGGCTCGGGTTCCGGCGGAGGCGGAGGTGGCGGAGGAGGAGGTGGCGGCGGCGGTGGCGGAGCCGACGGCGGCGCGGGTTCCGGCGCGGGCGGCGGCGGCGCCTTGGCCGGTTTCGGCGCGGCCTTCGGCGGCGGTGCGTCTTCCGCGGGGGCGATATCCCCGCCCTTTTTTCCGTCATCCTCGGACAAAATCCGGCGAATGGAGGCCAGGATGTCCTCCATCGACGGTTCTTGCTGGCCCTTATCCTCGCTCATGGACGTCCCAGCCTCTACACACACCACCACGGACCGACGCGGGCCCCCTGCCCGCACGCCGTACCCGTTCACCCATAACACAGGTTGTCCAAAAACTTAACGGATTTTACGCGCGGACAAAACCCACCGGTTCATTTGCCGGATTTGAGTCCTTCCCGCCCGTCGTCGGAATAGACGCCGGTGCCGAACCAGGCGCCCGCCGCATCCTCGTAATGGATCGCGGGATCGTAGAGCGGCGCGTCCAGCCCCATGTCGGCGGCGGTCAGGCGACCGATCGCCGAGACCACCTGATACGAGGCCAGCGCTTCGTTGCGTTCCGCCTTGACCAGATTGACCCGCGCGTCCAGCAGTTCCTGCTCGGCGTCGAGAACGTCAAGAACCGTGCGCGACCCCACCTCCGCCTCGCGGCGAACCCCTTCCAGGGCGATTTCCGAGGCGCGCACCTCCTCGCGGTAGGCGACGATCTGGGCGCGCGCCGAAACCAGGGATTCCCAGGAACTGGTGGCGGTCTCCACGACCTGACGCTGCACCCGCTCCTGCGCCTTGCGGCTTTGCGCCAGTTGGTCCTTGGCGGCGCGCAGACGGGCATAGACGCCGCCCGCCTCGTACAGCGGCATGGTCATCGTCGCGCCCACCGAATAGACCTTCATTTCGTCGTCGGAATAGGACTGATCGTTGAGCTTGCTGGCGCTGGCCGACAGCTTGACGTCGGGCAGAAGCTCGCCGCGCACCACGCCGACCGCATCGTCCTTGCCGAGCACGGTGAAATCAGCGGCCTTCAGATCGGGATTGCCGGAGGCCGCATCCCGCAGCAGGGCCGAAAGATCGGACGGCAACGCTTCCACCGGCGGCACGCGGCTGATGTCTTCCGGGAACTTGCCGATCACCCGCTGATAGGCGGCGCGGGAAACCTGAAGGTTGCCTTCCGCCGAAACCCGGTCGGCGCGGGCCTTGGACAGCCGCGCCTCGGACTGGGCGACGTCGGTGCGGGTGATCTCGCCCACCGCGAAACGATCGCGCGAGGCCTCCAACTGACGTTGCAGAACCTGTTCGTTGTTGGTGGTCAGTTCCACCACCGCCTGATCGCGCCAAACGTCCAGATAGGCGGTCACCGCGCCCAGAAGCACGGTCTGCTCCACCGAACGCAGCTTCTCCCGCTCGGCGAAGACCTGATGCTTCGCCTGATCGACCGCGTTCACGGTGCGAAAGCCGGTGAACAGCGGCTGGGTCAGGGTCAGGCCGAGGCTGCGGTCCTGCCGCCAGACGTCGCGCTGCTTGTCGCCGCGAATCTCGTAATCGCCGCGCTTCACCGAGGACCCGTCGGCGGAGAAGGTCAGGGTCGGCCGCCAGCCGGACAGCGCCTCGGCCACGCCCTGATCGACGGAGCGCAGATAGGCCCGCTGCTCCAGCAACTGGGGATTGGAGGCATAGGCCATGGCGAGGGCCTGATTGAGGGGCTCGGCCAGCGCGACGCCGGACGAAAACGCGGTCAGCAACGCCGCCAGGGCCACGCCGCCAGTCAACTTATGGCTCATCATCGCCACGAAACTCCATTCTCGACGAAATGAACCGCCCTTCCCACGGGCGGAAGCGAAAACCCCTCGCGCACCGGAAACCCTCTCCCGCCAGAGAGATAGGACACCCCGCATCCCTTGTCCAGTCGCAAGCGTCGGCAATCCCTTAGAAAACGAAGGCCGGCTCGCGGGAAAAACCGGGAAGCGACGCGACCCCCGCCTCGAACGCGACGCGATGGCCGAAAGCGCCGCCCTGGCGGGTGACCAAGGTGACCCGCCCGATCCCCCCGTCGCGCACCACCGCGACCATGCGCCCGCCTTCGTTCAGCTGCTCCCGCAGCGCTTCGGGAATCCATTCCACCGCGCCGTTGACCACAATCACGTCATAGGGCCCCTGGTCGGGCAACCCGCGCGCGGGCGCGCCCTCGACCACGGCGACGTTGTTGATCCCCAGGCCAAGAAGCGTCTCCGCCGCCCACCCCACCAGCGCCGGGGATTCCTCCAGCGCCACCACGCTGGTCGCCATCTTGCCCAGAACCGCCGACGAATAGCCGCTGGCGCAGCCGACATCGAGCACCACGTCGGTCTGTCGCACCCCGGCCAGTTGCAGCATCCGCGCCAGAACCATCGGCTCGAGCAGGAAGCGCCCGGCCTCGACCTCGATATCGTCGTCGATGTAGGCGACGCCCTTCATCGGCGCGGGCACGAACAACTCGCGCGGAATCGACCGCAACGCCGAGATCACCAGGGGATCCGTCACCCGGTTGGTGCGAATCTGATTGTCCACCATGTTGCGGCGCGCCAGTTCGAAATCCATGCCCGTCACCCTTCCCCCCTCCGATCCACGAGAATGCCGCTTCTGTATAGCCCCGCCCCCGGCGCCAGACAAACGGAAACGCCGCCCTGTCCGCCCCGGAAAAAAGGCCCTTGACCCCCGCCGGGGCTTCGCTTATACATCGCGGCCTCGTCGGGGGGCGTTCCCCCGTCGGGACGCGGGAGAGAAGCCTCCCCCGCGCCGCGCTTTTCCGGAGTAGCTCAGCGGTAGAGCAGCCGGCTGTTAACCGGCTGGTCGGGGGTTCGAATCCCTCCTCCGGAGCCAGCGCGCGCCGAACCCGCGCGCCCCCGTTCCCTGCCGTCTTCATCCGTTTTTTCCGCCGCCGTGTCCGGCGAAATCGTCTCCTTGACTCGATTGTTAAGTTGCTTTACTAAATTTCTCGAAAAAGAGCAAGGCGGGTTTCGATGCGGGAAAACGACGAACTGACCCAAAGCACGATTCGGCGGCTGGTCCGGGTGGCGAACCTGTACGCCCGCTCGGAAGCCCTGCCGATCCGGATCGACGACGCCACGACGATCACGACCAGCGAAGCGCACATGATCCAGGCCATCGGCGACAACCCCCTGACCACCGTGACCGAGACGGCCCTCCGCTTCGGCGTCAGCAAAAGCGCGGCATCGCAGCTTGTCGAAAAGCTGAGGGAGAAAGGATACGTCGAGAAGTCTCCGTCTCCCCACAGCAACAAGGAGATTCAACTCTCCCTGACCGAGGCGGGATGGCGCGGTCACCGTGCCCACGAGCGTTTTCACGGCGTGGACAAGGATCGTCTGGTCCATTGCCTGAACGCCTTCCCGGTGCAGCAGGTCGCGACCCTCTCCGTACTGCTCGAGGCGATCGGCGACATCCTCGAGGAACGGCTGAAGGAGTAAAAATTTTGCCCGATTGGTTAAGAAGCTTAACATTTTACCGGAAACAACCGGAAACCTCGGCGGTTCCGGAGTGGTTGAGACGCCGGGCGCCGACGATCGGCGGGGCGATGGCGCTTCTTGCCGCATCGATCGCCGGGGTCTCGCTGCTTTTTCCGGACTCGCCGGTCGCCGACGAACCGGCGCCGCGCGAAGCGCTTCGCCCGGTCCCCACCGCGACGGTCCAGGCCTCCGACGCGGCCCCCTTGCGTTCGTTCCCCGGCAAGGTTCGCGGCGTCCGCCGCGTCGAACTGGCGTTTTCCGTGGCCGGACGGATCGACGGAATGCACGCGCCGGAAGGAGCGAACGTGCGTCGCGGCGAAGTCCTGACGCAACTCGACCAGCGGGACTTCCGTCTGGCCCTGGACAAGGCCCGGGCCCGCCTGGAGCATGCGTCGAGAACCTTGGAGCGGACCCGTTCCCTGCACGCGCGGGGCATCGTCTCGACCGCCCGCTTCGACGAAGCCAGGAAAGAACGCGACGTCGCCACGGCGGAGGAACGCCAGAGCGCGAAGGCCCTGGAAGACACGGTCCTGCGAGCGCCTTTCGACGGATTGATCGTCAAGCGCCGCGCCGAACCGCACGAACACGTTCAGGCCGGTCGGACCGTTCTTTCGATGCGCGATGTCGAATCGCTGGAAATCGTCATCCATGTGCCGGAACGGCTGATCGCCCTGGGAGGGATCGCGGGCCTGGAAAGGCCCGAGGTGCATTTCGACGCGGACACCCGCGCCGACGGATGGCTGGCGGCGGAAATCGGCGAAAACGCCGCCGAGGCGGACCCGATCGCGCAAACCTACGAGGTCACGGTGAAGCTGCGCCCCCCACCCGGCCTGACCGTCTTTCCCGGCATGACCGCCACGGTCCGCACGCGGCCGGGCGGCTCCGCCGCGCGGGACCGGGCCGACGCCGCCCTCTCGCGGGTTCCGGCAAGGGCGGTGCTGCACGCCCCCCCGGGACGGCGCCTTCGTCTGGGTGATCCCCGCCGAAGGAGGACTCCCCAGGCGCAAAAGCGTCGTTCCCGTGGCGATCGTGGGAGACGCCATGGACGTAAGGAACGGCCCCTCCCCGGGAGACCTCGTCGCCACCGCCGGCCTCCACGTCCTGCGGGAGGACGAACGGGTCCGCCCCATGGCCCCCGACAGGAACGGATTGGACGGATGACGCTCGCCGGTTACGCACTGCGGCACGGGGGCGTCATGCTGGCCCTCGTCGTCGCGATCGCCGTCGGGGGAAGCCTCTCCTATGGCAAGCTCGGCCGACTGGAAGACCCGGAATTCACCATCAAGGAGGCGCTGATCACCACGCGCTATCCCGGCGCCAGCGCGGAGCAGGTGGAAGCGGAAATCACCGAGCCCATCGAAACCGCCGTGCAATCCCTCAAACAGTTGAAAGAGGTCCGCTCCATCTCGCGCGCCGGACTGTCCATCGTCATCGCGGAAATCAAGGAAACCTACGACAAGGACACCCTGCCCCAGGTGTGGAACGAATTGCGGAACAAGGTCGGCGCGGCTTCCGCCGCGCTGCCTCCGGGAAGCGGAGCCCCCGCCGTCAACGACGACTTCGGCGACGTCTACGGCGTGTTCTATGCCCTGACCGGCGACGGCTACGGCCTGAGGGAACTGAAGGAAACCGCCGAGGACCTGAGGCGGGAACTGCTGCGCTGCCGGGACGTCGGACGCATCGACTTCTGGGGATTGCCCACCGAAGCGGTTCTGGTCGATATCGACCGCAACAAACTCTCCCGCCTCGGCATTCCTCCCTCCGCGATCTTCGCCGCGATCGAACGCCACAATCTCGTCGCCGAAGGCGGCCGGGCCGACGTCGGCCCGGAAAGCGTCCGCCTTCGCCTGGGCGGGGATTTCGCAGGAGTGGACGGAATCGCCGATCACCTTCTCGCCGCCGGTCCGGACGGCGCGACGATCCGCATCGGCGACATCGCCCGGATCGACCGCGGCATTCTGGAACCGCGCGAGCAGATCATGCGCTGGAACGGCCTTCCCGCCGTCGGAATCGGCATCTCCACCACCGAGGGCGGAAACGTCATCGCCATGGGCGACGACATCGCTGCGCGCCTTCTGACCCTGCGGGAAAGACTGCCGGTCGGCATGACCCTTCACGCCATCACCCACCAGGGCGAAACCGTCAAGACCGCCACCCACGCGTTCACGCTCAACCTCGTCTCGTCGGTGGGGATCGTGGCGCTGGTGCTGGTCGTCTTCATGGGGCTTCGCCAGGGGCTGATCATGGGGCTGGTTCTGGTCCTGACCATCCTGGCCACCTTCATCTGCATGCTGGCCATGGACATTCTGCTGCAACGCATTTCCCTGGGCGCGCTGATCATCGCCCTGGGAATGCTGGTGGACAACGCCATCGTGGTGACCGAAGGCGTGACGGTCAAGGTCCGGCAGGGCCTCCCTCCGGCGGAAGCGGCGGAACGGACGGTGCGGGAAACCCAGTGGCCGCTCCTGGCGGCGACCGCCATCGCCATCCTGGCCTTCGCCGCGATTTCGCTGTCGCGGGACATGACCGGCGAATGGCTGAAAAGCCTGTTCCAGGTGATTCTGATCTCCCTGGGGCTAAGCTGGGTTCTGGCCGTCACCCCGTACCTCTGCGTCCTGTTTCCTCCCACGTCGCAAGGAAAAGCCGAAGCCCCTACGCAGGACGTTTCCACCGCCTGCATCGCGCCTTCGTGGCGGCCTGCATCGACCGCCGAGCCGCGACGCTGGGCTGCGTCCTGCTGCTGCTGGGAGCCTCCCTTTGGGGATTCGGCGCGGTTCGCCAGGACTTCATGCCCGATATGAACCGCCCCCAGATCACCCTGGACGTCCGCCTGCCGGAAGGAAGCCGCATCGAGGCGACCGAGGCCGAAGTCGAGGCCCTGGCGGCGCACGCGCGCACCCTGCCCGGCGTCACCGGAGTGGCCAGCTTCGTCGGCGGCGGCCCCTTGCGGTTCCTTCTGACCTACGAGCCGGAGATGATCGACGAGGCCTACGGCCAGTTGCTGGTCAACCTCGACGATTTCCAGCGCATTCCGGAAATCCGCGCGGCGTTGACGAGCCTGCCGCAGGGAATCGGCGGTCGGGCGGTCACCAGCGCCGACGCCTTCAAGCTCGGGCCCGGCGGCGGTTCCGTCGTCGCCCGCCTGCGCGGCCCGGACCCCGAGGTTCTGCGCGACCTGGCGGAACGGGTGAAGACGGAGATGCGGCGAAACCCCAACGTCCGGAGTCTGCGCTCCGACTGGGGAGAACCGGTCAAGATACAGACCCTGCGCTTCGCCGAAGTAAAAGCCCGCGACGCCGGCCTGACCCGCGCCGACGTGTCCCAGTCCCTGGAAACCACCTTTCCGGGGCGCACCGTCGGACACTTCCGCGTCGGCGACGATCTGCTGCCGATCGTCCTGCGCCCTCCCCGCGCGCAACGCGACGGGCTGGAGGACCTCGACGACATCCTGGTCTGGAGCGCAGGACGAAATCTGTGGCTTACCCTCGAACAGGCGATCGACGGCCACGCGATCGCCTGGGAAACCCCGGTCGTCCGGCGCATCGACCGGGAACGCGTATTGAGCGTGATCTGCAAGCAACGGGACGGAACCACCGACGGCCTGTTCCGGCAACTGCGCGAACCGGTCGAGGCCATCCCCCTGCCCCCCGGCCACACCCTGGAATGGGGCGGCGAACACAAGGAACAGGTCGAAGCGAACGCCAAGCTGATGACCAACGTCCCCCTCGCCTTCGCCGGAATGTTCATCGTGTCGATGCTGCTGTTCGACAGCCTGCGCCATTCCCTGATCGTCTTCCTGTGCCTGCCCCTGGCGATCATCGGCGTCGCCGCCGGCATGCTGCTGGCGGACAAGCCCTTCGGCTTCATGGCGATGCTGGGATTCCTGAGCCTGTCGGGCATGCTGATCAAGAACGAGATCGTCCTGCTGGACGAGATCGACGTCGGCCTCGCCGCGGACAAACCGCCCCGCGACGCCGTCCTCGACGCGGCGGTCAGTCGCGTCCGGCCGGTTTCCATGGCCGCGCTGACGACGATTCTCGGCATGGCCCCGCTGCTCCAGGACGCCTTCTTCGCCCCCATGGCGGTCACCATCATGGGCGGCCTGTCCTTCGCCACCGTGCTGACCCTGATCGTCGTCCCGGTGATCTACTGCATCCTTTTCCGCGTTCCGACGCATCACCGCCCAGGGAGAACCCGATGAACCTGCCCAAACCCCGCCATCGCTTCGAGACCGTGGAAACCCTGCTGATGGGCGGTTTTCTCGCCAAGGCCATCCATGAATCGGTTCGCCTCGGCCTCTACGATCTGTTGGAAACCCCAAAACGGTCGGGCGAAATCGCGACGGCGCTGGAAATCCACCCCGCCACCGCCGAGGCGCTGCTGGCGCTGCTGGTCCAGCACCGCTTGTTGCGACGCCGCGGCGCCCATTACTGCAACACCCCGGTCGCATCGGAGTTCCTGGTCAGTTCCTCCCCCTTCTATCAGGGAACCGCCATCGACATCCAACAGGGACGCTGCGAACAGACGATCCAGGCCTTGCCCAAACTGCTGAAGGAACCCGGAGCGGCGCGCGCGACCGTGGGAAAGCGATTCGCCTCCCCCAAGGCCGTCATCGGCATGGCGCAGCACGCCGTGCGGGGGTCCCTGCAAGATGCGGTCGGCGCCATCGCCGCGCTTCCCGGATTCGCCGAATTCCGCCGACTTTGCGACATCGGCGGCAACCACGGCCGATACGCCCTGGCCCTGCTTGCGCGCAACCCGCGCCTGCGCGCGACGATCGCCGATCTGCCCGAGGTCACCGACGTCGTCGCCGCGATGCTGACGAACGCAGAGCACGGCGACCGCCTTTCCTTTCTCCCCTGCGACCTGCACGCCGACGCCTTGCCGAAGGAAACCTTCGACGTCGTCCTGGCCTCCCACGTCCTGCAGATCTTCGCCGACGACCTGGACGGATTCATCGCGAAAATCGGCGCCAGCATCGTTCGGGGAGGATGGTTCGTCTCCCAGAATCTGGATTGCGACAACCGGCAAAACCGGCCCTACACCCTGGGGACCAACCTGATGTCCCGCCTGACCGCGAACATCGACCACGGTTTCCTGCGGCAGGCCCAGGAAAACGCGCTCCGCGACGCCGGGTTCCGCATCGTTTCGTCCCAAGGTTCCGGGAACGGTCAGATCAACCGGATGCTCGTCGCGCGAAAGGAAGACTGACGGCGGCGCATCCCGGCGCGCGGAAGGCGCGCCCGCACGGTTGCGCGCCGGAACAAAAAATCTCTTGATCGGCGCGCTGCCGCCCGTATAGTGGCGCCCTCTCGGGCAGCGAGCGCCCGTGATCTGCCGCCTCGGATGGCCGGATGGCAGAGTGGTTATGCAGAGGACTGCAAATCCTCGTACGTCGGTTCGATTCCGGCTCCGGCCTCCACCCCTTTCCTTTTCGTCGCCTTCAAATCCCACGACCCCGCGCCCCTTCGGCGCGGTTTCGTTTTTCGGGGCTTGCCCGCGCCGCCGCGAACGCCTATTAATATTAGGCAAATCTAATTTTAAGGGTTTTTCACGATGACGTCCTCTCCGAAAACCGCCGCGCCCCGCGAGCCCTGGCTCGAACATGTGCCCGTCCCCCTGTTCGCCGTGGTGATGGGGGTCTGCGGACTGGGGCTGGTCTGGCGCAAGGCGCACCACGTCCTGTCGGTGCCGCAAAGCGTCGGCGACGCCGCGCTGGTCGCCGCGGCAAGCGTGTTCGCCGCGATTTCCCTGCTGTACCTGGCCAAGGCGATCCGCCACCCCCGAACCGTCGCGGCGGAGTTCGCGCACCCGATCCGCGCCAATTTCTTCCCCGCCGTCAGCATCAGCATTCTTCTGTTGTCGCGCGCCGCATTGTCGCTGGGACAGACCCCCGCCTTGGTTCTGTGGGGGCTGGGCAGCGCCATCCACCTGGGCTTCACCATCCTGCTGGTGCGGCGCTGGATCGTCCGCAACCAGGACATCCAGCACTCCAATCCCGCCTGGTTCATTCCCGTGGTCGGCAACATCCTGGTGCCGCTGACCGGCGTTCCCCTGGGAATGGTGGAAATTTCCTGGTTCTTCTTCTCGATCGGTTTGGTCTTCTGGATCGTCCTGTTCACCATCGTCTTCTACCGCATCGTCTTTCACGACCAGTTGCCCGCGAAGTTCATGCCGACCCTGTTCATCCTGATCGCGCCGCCCGCCATCGGGTTCTTGTCCTATGTCGCGCTGACCGGCGGCATCGATCCCTTCGCCCGGGTTCTGTTCTACGCCGCCCTGTTCGTCGGCCTTCTCGTCCTGTCGATGACGCGGCAGTTCCTGACCGTTCCCTTCGCTGTGTCCTGGTGGGCCTATACCTTCCCGCTGGACGCCCTGACCCTGGCGATCCTGGAATACCGCGAGCGGATCGGCGTCGAGGCCTTGGGACCGCTGTGCTGGGCGGGGCTGATTCTGACCTCGGCGGTGGTGCTGGGGGTTCTGCTGCGAACCCTCGCCGCGCTGTTCGGCGGGCATCTCTTCGTCCCTGAGAAATAATCGGAACTTGCCTCCGGCCGGATGTGACCTAGGTCACAATCCTGTTGCCAGAAAAAATGGATTCAGGGATAAAGATACGAGAGTTCCGAGGGGGGCTCACCCCAGGGGTGTCATCGTGTCGAAGAATCGCATCTACGCAGCCCTTCTGGCGACGGTTTCGATCGGCGGATGGTCATGCAGCGCCTCCGCAGAAACCCTGACCGAGGCGCTGAACGGCCTGCTTGAGCAGCATCCGCAAATCCGCGCCGCGCGCAACACCGCGATGGGAGCGGAGGAAAGCGTCAACAAGGCGTGGGGCACCTATCTGCCGTCGATCGACGCCAAGGGCGACACCGGCATGGAGCGGATCAACAGTCCGGCCCGCCGCAACAGCGACCTCGACCCCTTCTATCGCGACCGCAACACCTATACCCTGTCGCTGACCCAGAAGCTTTGGGGCGGCGGCGCCCGCGAGGGCCTGTACGCCGCGGCGAAATACCAGCGGGATGCGGCGGCCTCCACGGTGACCGGAACCACGCAAAGCGTGATGTTTGAAGGAATCTCGGTCTACCTGGACGTGCTGAAGCAGAACCGGCTGGTCGGACTGGCGGCGCAGAACGAGAACACCATTCGCCAGCAGCTGCACCTGGAGGACGAACGCGTCCGGCGCGGTTCCGGCATCGCCGTGGACGTATTGCAGGCGAAGACCCGCCTGCAACTCGCCAAGGAACGCCGCGTCGCCTTCGAAGGCGCCCTGGAGGCGGCGATGAGCCGCTATCAGCAGGTCTTCGGCCACCCCGCCGAAGTCGCCGCGATGGCCGAGCCGACGATGCCCGAGGCGCTGATCCCCGATGGCCTGGATGCGGCGATCGACCGCGCCAAGGGCGGCAACCCCAACATCGCCGCCAGCCGCGCCCAGTCCAACGCGTTGGAGGAAGGCCGCTCGGTCGCCGAGGCGGGCTATCTGCCGACCTTCAGCCTGGTGATGGAGCACGGCTACGAAAACGGGCGCGACGCGGTGATCGGAACCCGACGCGACTATTCCATCCTGCTGCAAGCCAGCTGGAACCTGTTCAACGGCCTGCAAACCCGCGCCGAGGTCAGCAAGGCGGCCTTCGACCACGCGGCGAGCAAGGACACCCTGTCGCACACCAGCCGCAAGGTGGTGGAACAGACCCGTCTGGCCTGGCAGGCCCTGGACACCGCGCGCAAGCGGGTCGATCTGTTGAACAACGCCATGGCGATCGCGGGCGAAGTGTTCGATGCCCGCACCAAGCTGCGCGACGCGGGCAAGGAAACCGCGCTCAACGTTCTCGACGCCGAGAACGAGGTCTATCAGGCCCGAATCAACCACACCTCCGCCCTTTTCGACATGAAACTGGCGATGTATCAGGTGCTGCTGGCGATGGGCGAACTGGACGGCGGACGCGTCGCCACCAACTGACGCCGCCGCCACGAACGATTTCGGCCCGCCTTCCGGCGGGCCGTTTCGTTCGGGGGGCGCCTATTTCGAGGTGGCGACGAAGACCCCATCCCACGCCTCTCCCGGCGGCTCCTTCCGGAACAGGGCGATGCGCTCCAGATACATGTCGTAGAGCTTGGAAACGGTCTGGCCGACCGGCGAGGCCTGACAGGAACGGGCCAGGGCTTCCGCCTCGTCCCAGCGCTGGCCGCGATAGGCCTCCAGAAGCTTTTCATGCTCCGCCCGGTGGGCCAGGAACTCCGGCGACCGCGCCGTCCCCCGGTCGCCGACCAGACCGAAGATGCGCACCGGAACGGTCTTGCCCTTGACCCGGATCAGATCGAGTTCCAGAAGCGCGAAGTCGCGCACCTTGGGCTCGGTGTTCTCGCCGACCACGGTGGTGACGCCGTAGGTCTTGGACTGCCCCTCCAGACGCGAGGCCAGGTTGACGTCGTCGCCCAGCACCGAATAGTCGAAGCGCTGTTCCGACCCCATGTTGCCGACGCACACCAGACCGCTGTTGATGCCGACACCGACGTTAATGGGAATATGTTTTCTCCCTTCGGCCTGCGCCTCTTCCTTCAGTTTTTGGTTTAGCTTTTCCAGGGCCACCGTCATCCCCAGGGCGGACTCGCAGGCGTGCGCCGGATGCTCCGGATCGTCGAGCGGCGCGTTCCAGAACGCCATGATGCAGTCGCCCATGTACTTGTCGATGGTCCCCTGGCGATTGAGGATGACCTCGGTCATCGGGGTGAGGAAGCGGTTGATCAGACGGGTCAGGCCTTCGGCGTCGAACTGCTCCGAGATCGTGGTGAAGCCGCGCACGTCGCAGAACAGCAGGGTCATGTCGCGCATCTCGCCGCCCAGCTTGAGGTGGCTGGGGTCGGCGGCCAGACGCTCGACCAGGGCGGGCGACATGTAATGGCTGAAGGCGGTGCGCACCTGACGGCGCTGCGTCTCTTCCTTGGCATAGCTGGTGTAGGTGAGGAAAATGAAAATCACCAGGGCGGTCAGGGTCGGCAGGACCGGATCGTACAGGGTGCGGTCGATGGCGAAGGCGCGCCACGACCAGGCGATGGCGCCGCCCGCCGCGACCAGGAACAGCGCCATGGTCAGGCGCGCGCCGATCAACGGCAGCAGGAAAATCATCGCAAGGCCGATGGCGACGGCAAAGACGATCTCCACCCCCACCGCGTCGCGGGGCTGCTGCAACTGGGCATTGGTCAGGATGTTTTCGAGAATCTGGGCATGCACCTCCACCCCCGGCAGGAAGGGAGAAAGCGGCGTCGCCTTGATGTCGAGAAGCCCCGCCGCCGAGGTGCCGACCAGGACGAGGCGGTTGGCGATCGCCTCCGGCGGCACGGTGCCGTCGAGAATCTTGTGGGCGGAAACATACTGCGCCGGATCGGATTTCGAGAAATACACCCAGACGCGTCCGTGCGCATCGGTGCGGATCGGCGGCAGGCCGCGAATGCGCAGGCCCTCGATGCCGATGTCCGGATTGGTCTTGATCAGAATCGACTGCTGCTTCGCCGCGATGCGCAGCATCTCGACGCTGAGCGACGGAAAGTAGCCGCCCTGAACGTTCAGCACCATCGGCACGCGGCGGACCACGCCGTCGGTCTCCCCGGCGACGGTGAACACCCCGTGCCCGGCGGCGGCGCGGTCGATGTCCGGCACGTTGCGCAGCAGACCGCGATGGGTTTCCACCCAGCGGTCCAGCCCCCCGCCCAGCACCGCGACAGAAGTCCGGGGCACGTCCTCGGGCAGCGGCCGGTCGAGCGGCATGCCGGTCTGCCCCAGCACGACGCGTCCGCGCCGGATCGCCTCGGCGAACGCCTGATCGTTGCTGGGCAGCGCGGCCATGCGTCCGCGCACCTCGGGCGGCAGATCGGGCAACGCCTCGGCCAGGCTTTGCGGCGACATCCGATCCGGTTCGGCGAAGACCACGTCGAAGCCGACGACGGCGGCGCGCATCTGGGTCAGGCGGTCGAGCATCCGCGCGACGACGGTGCGCGGCCACGGCCACTGCCCGACATGACGCAGGCTTTCCTCGTCGATATCGACGATGGTGACCATGCCGGGGGTTTGCGGCCGGGGCTTGATCTGCTGATAGACGTCGAAGGTCAGCACCCGCAGCATTTGCAGGGAAACCGGATCGGCGACCCGCATCCCCACCACTCCGGCCAGCAGACACAACGCCGCCACCTGCGGCCAACTGGGGGTGAAAGCGCGTTTCAGTTTGGGCAAAAAAGGCTTCAAGCGATCGAAGATCGGCTTGCCGCCGGTTTTATCGCCGTTCCCCATGCATTCCCCCAGAAGCGTCCGGTTTGCCGGTTGTTCAACCATTGCGACAAGATCGCGCGACACTTGAAGTGTACCGCGAATCCGGTCATAATAGAAAGAATCAGTCCGAAATGGACGAGAGGGGATATCCGATCGCGGGTTTCCCGGCGTTGCCGAACCGGGAACGGCAGGGCCGCGTTTTGCGTTGGGTAAACCGGGCTGACCGCCCCCTCGCAACCCTTATCGGGGCCGCATCATGACGATTTCCGCCGCCGTTTCCGCCGCGCCCGCGCCTTTTGCCGCCCTTGCCGCGTCGGGGCAGACCCTGCCCTCCGGCTGGACCGTGGAGCGGCTGGCGCACGCCGATTTCGAGCGCCTGGGCCAGGACTTGGCGATCACCGACGCGCATGGCGAGACCCTTCTGGTGAAGGGGCAGTTCGCCAGCGACGCGCACGCCGATCTGGCGCTGGACGGCGGCATGGCGTTCCGCGCCGCGTGGGTGGGCCGGCTGGTGATGGGCTCGGGCCAAGTGGCGCAGGCCGCCCCGGCGGGCGCGGCGGCGTCGATCGGCACGGTGAAGACCCTGGCGGGCGAAGTGACGGTGGCGCGCCTGGACGGCAGCCGGGCGGTTCTGAAGGTCGGCGACGAGGTTCGCCAGGGCGACGTGCTGGAAACCGGCAAAAGCGCCTCGGTGGGTATCGTGTTTCTCGACGGATCGAACTTCTCGCTCGGCGGCAACGGCAAGATGATCCTGGACGAGATGGTCTACGACCCGGCGTCGCAGAGCGGCTCGGCCAACGTCGGGGTGATGAGCGGTGCCTTCGCCTTCATCAGCGGCCAGATCGCCAAGACCTCGCCGGACGCGATGAAGGTGACGACGCCGTCGGCGACCATCGGTTTTCGCGGCACCTCGGGCTCGGGCGAGGTGGGCGGCGACGGCCAGACCAGCATCGTTCTGATCCGCGACCCGGACGGCACCATCGGCGAGATCGTTCTGGTCACCCCCGCCGGGGTGTTCAGCCTGTCCAGCGTGTTGCAGGCGGCGACGGTCAGCATCAATCCGCTGGCTCCGGTGGTGATCCAGACGATGACCCCGGCGCAGTTCGCGCAACAATACGGAGCGGTGGCCAGCCAGTTGCCCGCCGCGTCGGGCAATTCCCAGTTCATCCAGGGGGCCACCACCCCCCCGGCGGGCCGCAGACCGAAGGTCAGGGCGAAGGCCAGGGCGAGGGACAACAGCAGAACCAGGGCGAAGGCCAGCAGCAGCAGGGGCAGGGCGAAGGGCAGCAGCAACAGCAGCAGGTCTCGCTGGCTCCGGTAACTCCGGTGGTGCCGGTGGCGCCGGTGATCGTGATTCCGACGGTCACCACCATCATCAATGCCATCGTCGAGCAAGTCGGTCCGATCGGCACCGGCATCACCTTTACCAACGAAAACACCACGGTCACCATCACCGAAACCAGCATTGTGTCGGAAGACGAGGACGGCAGGTCCGGCATCTATACCACCCCCGCCAGCTACAGCGGCACCGCGGGGAACGATCATCTGGTCTTCGCCCCGGAAGGAACCGGCAGCGGCAACGTGACCTTCTCCGGTCTGGCCGGCGACGACTATCTGGCCGGGAACGTATCCAACGCCCTCTACGCCAGCAACGCCACCATCGACGGCGGCGAAGGCAACGACAGTATTTTCGGCGGCTTCGGCAACGACAGCCTGTCCGGCGGCGCGGGCGACGATATCTATCGGATGACCGCCACCACCGCTTCCGGCATCGACACCTTCGTCGGCGGCGACGGCACCGACACCCTCAGCTTCAACACCAGCGCCGCTTCCGTCACCAACCTGGTGGTGAACATCGACGTCGCCAACGGTAGGGCCGTCTGGGGCGCGGATTGGTCCCCCGACAATCCCCACTCCACCCTGGTCATCGGGTCCGGGGTCGAGGTCTTCGAGGGCGGCGACGCCGCCGACACCATCACCGGCGGCACGGGCAACGACATCCTGATCGGCGACGGCGGCGACGACATCATCGACGGCGGCGAGGGCAAGGACACCATCCACGGCGGCGCGGGCGACGACACCCTCGACGGCGGCGCGGGCGACGACAGCCTGGAAACCGACGCCACCAGCAACGACGAGATTCACGGCGGCGACGGGCAGGACATCCTGAACATCGCCAACACCGACGGCGGCTGGACGGAAATCACCGCGGGCGAGAAGGTGGAATTCTATGATTCCGGCGAAAACCTGACCGGCACCACCACCTTCGACGGCATCGAGACCTATCACCTCGGCCTCGGGGTGGATACCTTCACCGGCAGTTCCGGCGCGGACACCGTGGTCTTCGGCGGCGGCAACGACGACATCAACGGCAGCGGCGGCGACGACTATTTCTACGCCAGCCTGTTGAAGAACGGCGATGCCGTGTATATTTCCGGCGGCACCGGCCACGACACCTTAAGTTTTGAAGCCGTCCAGACCACCTTCGGGGTCAACCTCATCAACGACGCCGAGACCGGCACCTTCAGCATCAACCTTGGCTCGGAGGTGGGAACGGCCACCGGCAGCTTCGATGGAATCGAGAATTTCCGCCTGACCTATGGCGCCGACACCTATACCGGCGGCAACAACGAAGCCTCGGTCACCGTCTGCGGCCTTGGCGGCAACGACACCTACACCCTGGGCAACGATTCGGAAACCATCCTGTTCACCGGCTCGGGCGAAAGCACGGAACAGTTGTTCCGCATCATGGGCACCGACATCCTGAACAATTTCAGCAACAACGACGACCGGATCATGATCGACACCTCGGTATTCGGCGAGGATGTGGAACTCTATTACCTCTATAACGTCGATGATGGCATCGGGGCGGCGGTGCAAGACGCGAACATCGCCGACACCAACGCCGCGATCTTCGTCTATTACGACGAGGAACTCCTCAAGTACGCCTATACCTATTCCGAGAACGCCGCCGCGACGACGGACGAAAATTCCTATACCTTCGCCAAGTCCGGCGTCTGCGTCTCCGAAGGCAACATCATCGACCAGACGGGCGGCCAGATCGCCGTCGCGGAAGGCTTCGAGATGCAACACTAGAAGGCTGGTAACCGTGAGAGTTGGGTCGAATCGGGGGGGGCGGAACATGCAGCGGAATAATCCGGTCCGCCTGCCCGCGTGGTTGCAGCAGATGGTCCGCGACACGAAACCGCTGTTGCGGGATTCGCTCGCCATGGCGCTGGTCACCAACGTTCTGGCCATCGCCTCCCCCATTTTCGTGTTGCAGGTCTACGACCGGGTCGTCTTCCACAACGGCATGGCCACCCTGGCCGGGCTGTCGCTGGGGATGATCGTGGTGCTGGCGGCGGATTACTTCTTCCGCATCGTCCGCTCGCGCATCCTGCAACGCGTCGCCCTGGAAGCCGACGTCGCGCTCAACCGCCGCGTTACCGAGGTCTTCCTGCGCCTGCCGCTGTCGGAACTGGAAAAGCGCCCCACCGCCCACTGGCAGAACCTGTTCCACGACGTCGAGGTGGTGCGCAATATGCTGTCGGGCGGCGCGGCGGTGCTGCTGTCCGACCTGCCGTTCCTGCTGCTGTTCCTGGTTCTGATCACGGTGATCGCCAAGGCGGTGCTGTGGGTGGTGCTGCTGTTCGTCGCGGCGTTCGGCGTCCTGGCCCTGGTTTCCGGGCGGATGATCCACGCCCTTCAGGCCGAGGAACGCGGCGCGGCGCAGGCGCGCGACCGCCTGCTGGCCGAAGCGGTGCTGGGCCGCGCCACGATCAAGGCGCTGGGGCTGGAGCCCCACGTCCGCCCGATCGTCGAAACCGCCCAGGCCGCCCATATCGACCACAGCATCGCGCGCGGCCTGCTGAACGACCGCATGGCGGCGGTGGCGCACTTGCTGACCATGGCGGCCACGGTGGCGGTGATCGGTTTCGGCGCTTTGTCCATCCTGTCGCAGGATCTGACCATGGGCGGGCTGATCGCGGGCAACATGCTGGCGTCGCGCCTGTTGCAGCCCCTGAACCAGTTGATCGGCACCTGGCGCGCCCTGGGAACCTTCCGCGCCGCCGTGGAGCGTCTGGACGCCCTGTTCGCCCTGCCGCTCGATCGCCGCGCCGCCGCCCTGCCCCTGGAAAAACCGGAAGGCCGCATCGATCTGGACGGGGTTTCCTTCTCCTACGGCAACGGCGCGCCGATCGTCCGCAAGCTCGGCCTGCCGATCCGCCCCGGCGGCATCACCGCGATCATCGGCCCCAACGGCTGCGGCAAGACCACCCTGCTGAAAATCCTGATGGGGCTCTATCCCCCCCCAGCGAGGGCCGGGTGCTGTTCGACGGCGGCGATCTGGCGCAGTACGGGCGCGACGACATCGCCCGTTGGATCGGCTATGCGCCGCAGGAGACCTTCCTGCTGTCCGGATCGATCCGCGACAATATCCTCGCCACCGCGCCCGAGGCCGACGACGACGCCCTGCGCGAGGCGTCCCGGATGGCGGGCCTCGACGAATTCGTCCGCCTGCTGCCCGCCGGATACGACACCGACGTCGGCGAGGCCGGACGACTGATGTCGGGCGGAGTGCGCCAGCGCATCGGACTGGCCCGCGCCTTCCTGCGCCGTCCCGCCGTTCTGCTGCTGGACGAACCCACCAGCAACCTCGACCGTACGGCGGAGGATCGCCTGCAGCACAGCCTGATCGCCTATGCGGCGGAAGGGCGCACCGTGGTGGTGGTCAGCCACAGCCCGGTGCTGCTGTCGGCGGCGCGCGACGTCCTGGCGCTGCCCCTTTCCGGCCCGGCGCGCTTCGGCCCGGCGGCGAAAGTGCTGCAATCCCTGGTGCCGAAGGGCGCGGTGCCGATGACGCCGCCGAAAAAACCCGCCGCGGCGGGCGGAGACGCCGATGTCTGAACCGACCTCCGCCGCCTTCGACGCGCTGCTCGCCCGTCACCGCATGCTCTCCGGGCGACGCGTCGCCTGGATTCTGGCCGGGTTTCTGGGCGTCTTCCTGCTGTGGTCGGGATTCGCCCAGCTGGACGAGGTGGCAGTCGCCGAGGGCGAGGTGATCCCCCAGGGGCAGGTCAAGGTGATCCAACACCTGGAAGGCGGCATCGTCCAGGCGCTGATGGTCAAACCGGGCAGCGTGGTCAAGGCGGGCGATCCCCTGCTGCAACTCGATCTCGCCACCACCGCGATCAACCACAGCGAGTTGCAGGTACGCATCGACGCGCAGCGCCTGACCATGGCGCGCCTGGCCGCCGAGGCCTCGGGCGCGCCCCTCGCCCTGCCCGCCGAGTTGGAAAAGCGCTACCCCGACCTCGCCCGCGCCGAACGAAACACCCACCGGGCGCGTCTGGCGGGCCTGCAATCCACCCTTTCCGTCCTGGAGCAGCAGCACCAGCAAAAGACCGAGGAAGTCCGCGAACTCGAGGCCAAGGACCGCTCGCTTCAGGCGAACCTGAAGCTCGCCCTGGAAAAGCTGGCGATGTCGAAGGCGCTGCTGAAGGACGGCCTGACCACGAAGATGGACCACCTGCAAATGGAATCCGAGGCGGAATCCCTGCGCGGCCAGATGTCGGTGTTGAGCCATACCCTGCCCCGCGCCCGCGCCGCGTTGCAGGAAAGCGCCAATCGCGCCGAGGAAGCCAGGATGAACTTCCGCCGCGACGCCAGCGAACAGTTGGCCGCCGCCGAGCAGACCCTGGCGCGCAATCTGGAGTACCTGAACAAGGCCGACGACCAGCAACTGCGCACCGAGATCCGGTCGCCGATCGACGGCATCGTCAAGAACATGCGCTATGTCACCATCGGCGGCGTGGTGCAGGCGGGCGCGCCGATCATGGAAATCGTGCCGACCGACGAACGCCTGCAAATCGACGTCCGCCTGAAGCCGAAGGATCGCGGCTACGTCCGGGTCGGGCAGAAGGCGCTGGTGAAGATTTCCACCTACGACTACGCCCGCTACGGCGGCCTGGACGGCGTGGTCACCGTGGTCGCGCCGGACGCCAGCACCGACAAGGACGGGCAGCCCTATTTCCAGGTGATCGTCGAAACCGAGCAGACCTGGCTGGGGGAAACCCCCGGCGAGTTTCCGATCTCGCCCGGCATGCAGGCCACCGCCGACATCCACACCGGCACACGGTCGGTGCTCGACTATCTGGTTCGCCCGATCCTGAAACTGAAGCACGAGGCCTTCCGCGAACGTTGATCTATTCGTGCATGGTTTGCACAGGCTCGTTTAAGGTGATGATTTAATTGAGCGAATGATTTAGAGTATCGCCACGGCGATGCTTTCGTCGGTATTTGCGTGGAGAACAACCGGATGTCGTTGACCACGATCCTCGGGATCATTCTGGGCGTTGGCCTGTTTGTCATCTCGGTCGTCATCAGTACGTCGAATTACCTGATATTTCTGAATTTTCCCAGCTTTATCATGGTCATCGGCGGAACCCTGGCGTCCACCTTCATCGCCTTCGAATCGCGCTACGTGGTCAACGCGCTGAAGGTCACCGCGTCGATCATGTTCGTCCACCGCATCGGTCGCAACATCCTGACCAGCGAAGTCGGCCGCGTCATCCGCTGGGGCTACATCGTCCAGAAGAACGGCCTGCCCGGCTTGGAAAGCGACGCCAAGAACCTGGCGAAGCAGGACCGCTTCCTCTCCTTCGCCATCGACCTGGTGATTTCCGGATACACCGGCGCGGAAATCCGCGAAATCCTGCAAAACACCGTGGAAACCACCTTCCAGCGCTCGGTGATCAACGCCGACATCCTGCGCAGCATGGGCGGCACCGCCCCCGCCTTCGGCATGATCGGCACCCTGGTCGGCCTGATCATCATGCTGGACAGCATGGCGAGCGACCCGGCGAGCCTCGGCCCCGGCATGTCGGTCGCCCTGATCACCACCCTTTACGGCATCCTGGCGGCGCGCCTGTTCTTCCTGCCCGCCGCCAGCAAGATTCAGCAGCGCGAGGAAATCGTGCAGTTCCGCAACTACTTGGTAGCCGAAGGCATGGCCCTGCTGGCGGAACGCAAAAGCCCCCGCTACATCCAGGACAAGATGAACTCGTTCCTGGACCCGGCGATCCACTTCAACATCGACCGCCACATGAAGACCCGGTCATGATCCCACGCAAGCCCAGGAAGCCCGTCCAGGTCGATGAAGATTGGATGGCCACCTTCTCGGACATGACGACGCTGCTGCTGGCGTTTTTCATCCTGCTCGCCTCGATTTCCAAGGTGGACATGGCCCTGTTCGAACAGGTGCAGGCGGGCATGGCCAAGGGCGTGGGCAAGCGCGATATCGAGACCCCGATCGAGAACCTGAAGCAGGAGATCAAGGAAATCCTAGTTCAGATGAACGTCGACGATACCTCCAGCATCGGCTCCGACACCTCGGGGGTGATCATCGAGTTCGCCTCGTCCTCGTTCTTCGACCCCGGATCGGCCAACCTGCGCCAGGACGCGCTGCCGATCCTGCGCCGCGTCGCCGACACCCTGAACGCCGACCTCTACAAGAACTTCCAGATCGAAGTGCAGGGGCACACCGACGACACGCCGATCCACACACCGCAATTCCCCTCGAACTGGGAACTTTCGGCGGCGCGCGCCACCGGCGTGGTGCGGCATTTTCTCGACATGCAGATGACTCCGGCGCGCCTGCGCGCCGTCGGCATGGCCGATGTCGCACCGAAGGTGCCCAACCTCGACCCCTTCGGCAATCCCTTGCCCGCCAACCGGGAAATCAACCGCCGCATCGTCATCCGGGTCAATCCGAGCCGGTCTCGATAAAGAAACTCCGCGAGGTCCGGGCAGTAAGCCTCGCGGAGTTTCCAGCATGCGCAAGGGGGTTCAGGCCGCGCGCACGCCTTCCAGGAAATCGAGCACCAGCCCCTTCAACTGCTCCGCCTCTCCCGACAGGGAGCGGGAAGCGGACAGAACCTGGCTGGACGCGGCGCCGGTTTCCCCCGCCGCCTCGCTGACGCCGCCGATGTTGCTGGAGACCTCTTGCGTCCCGGCGGCGGCCTGCTGCACGTTGCGGGCGATCTCGGTCGCTGCGGCGGCCTGTTCCTCCACCGCCGAGGCGATGGTCGCGTTGATCTGGCTGAGTTCGCGGATGCGTTCGACGATCTGGGCGATCGCCGTCACCACGTTCCGGGTCGATTCCTGCACCGCACTGATCTGCTGACCGATTTCCTCGGTCGCGCGCGCCGTCTGATTGGCCAGGTTCTTCACCTCGCCCGCCACCACCGCGAACCCCTTCCCCGCATCGCCGGCGCGCGCCGCCTCGATCGTCGCGTTGAGCGCCAGAAGGTTGGTCTGATTGGCGATGTCGGTGATCAGATCGACCACCTCGCCAATGCGGGCGGAGCTGTGGGCCAGTTCCTGCACGATGGCGTTGGTGCGCTCCGCCTCGTCGGCGGCGGAGCGGGCGACGGTGCTGGAGGTTTCGACCTGGCGACCGATCTCGCCGATCGAGGCGGAAAGCTCTTCCGCCGCCGTCGCCACCGTCTGCACGCTGGCCGAGGCCTGCTCGGTCGCCGCCGCCACCACCGTCGCCTGACGGGTGGTCTGTTCGGCGCTTGCCGACAGGCTCTGCGCCGTGGCATCCAGTTCGGTGCAGGCGCCGGTGACCACCCCCAGCACCTGGGAGACCTTCAGATCGAAGTCATGGGTCAGGGATTCGATCGCGGCGGCGCGGCGTTCGCGTTCGGCGCGCGCCGCTTCCTGTTCGGCGGCCAGACGCTCCGCCTCGATGGCGTTCTGCTTGAACACCTCGACCGCGTCGGCCATCGCGCCGACCTCGTCCTTGCGGCCGTGCGCCGGAATCTCCACCGTCTTGTCGCCCCCGGCCAGACGCCGCATCGCATCGGTCATCGCGATGATCGGGGTGGCGATGCCGTTGCCCAGGGCCAACCCGAACGACACCGCCAGGGCGAATACCGCCACCAGCAGAACGCCGACGATCAGGAAGGCCTCGTCGACGACCTCGTCGATACGCGCCTTGGAAGCATCCGCGCCCTTTTCGTTGATCGCGACCAGCCGATCGACCTGCTCGGCCATTTTCAAGGCAATGTCGCGCGCCGGACCGGTCGTGGCTTCCAGAGCCTTGGCGTCCTCGTTCTTCCGCGCCAGTTCGAGAATGCTCCCGCGAACCGTGGAGAATGCCTTGTAGCTTGAGTCCAAGGCCTCGTAGGTCTGCCGCTCCTCGGGCGAGGAAATCAGGGAGGCATATTGCTTCAAGGAAGCATCGACCCGCTTCTCGAACTCGCCGATGCGATTGACGAAGCGTTCGATTTCCTGGGGCTCGCTGGCCATGATCGTCTGATACAGCACGGTTCGTTGCGCCTGCAATTCGTACTGGATTGCCCGGACCACGTTGATGCCCGGCATCCAATTGTCGCTCAAGTCGTTCGATGCCGCGTCGATCGACTTGATTTCCTTCAGCGCCAGGCCACCCAGCAGCGCGACCAGAAACGACAGGCCGCTGAACGCGACCAGCAGCTTCCGCGATATGCGCAAATTTCCGAACCAGTTCATTTTCTGCCCCCAATCGCATGCTCCGTCCCCTTCTCGCCCCCTTGGGGAACGCGGGAACACCCACAACTTGGACCTCGACCCAAGCCAACGAAGCGAAAGTCATCGAAGGATGATCGCCTTCGACGTTTCGGGATTACATGTAAAAACCATTCTTCTAGGGTCTTATCGCCTGTCCGACGCTCAAGACAAAACAGCCCACACGCCTCTGTAGGGAAAGGCGGAATGGCCCCGGCGGGCAATTCAAACTACCGGCGACTTGTCGCGGCCTAACAGACGCGGAGAAACATCACACAGGTTGATATCTATGAGTCGGCGTCAATCTCCCTCCCGGGCATCCCGACGCAGCAGGGCCTGCCCACGGACAACGATCAACCATCTCCCTATCCCCCTTTTTTCTATTAACACCATTCGGTTTCTTTTTCAAACCGATTTGGAGTCCGATTGGCGTTTTCAAGTACAACCCCAAACGCAATCCGGAGACCCCCGAATCATTACATACGATTATATGCACAGCGCGGGAACGGAGACCGAGGGGAACGAATATCATATTATAAAATATTACGTTTATGGTTCGAATCATGGCTAAACATACGGACAGCGAGTTGGGCATGCGCCTGAGATTCCTGCGGGGAGACGCCACGCAGCAGGAATTTGCCGTCCTTTTGGGAACCGATAAGAACACCATAGGGAGGTATGAGCGCGGAGAGAGACTTCCGGATAGCGCCTTTCTGTGCCGGTTGCACCGACTGTTCGGGGTCAGCCTGGACTGGCTTCTGACCGGCGACGGCATCCCGCCCGCCGCCACCGCAAGGCCCTTCGCCCCGCCGTTGGACGAAAATCTGGCCGCCGTCGCCGCCGAAGGCATCGCCGCGATCTATCGTCGGCATGCCCGCCCCCTCGGCGCGGAGGAGTTGGGGCGAACCATGGCACGAATTCTGAACCGGTTGATTCAAACCTACGCCGACCCGGCGGAACGCCGGATCGGCCTCAAACTGGCGTTGACGCAGGTGGAAAACGACCTGCCGCCGAACCCGAAAGACTGACCCCGAGGACGATCGGGATCAAACTTCGATCGGCTGGTCTTCCCGCGCCACGAAGCTGCCGGACCAGACGGCTTGCGCCTCCTTGCCCAGAGAGTCCATGAAGTCGTCGTCATGGTCGGGATCGTGATGGAAAATCGCCATCCGCTTGACGTTGGCGGCGCGGCACAGGCGCACCCCCTCCTGCCAGGTGGAATGCCCCCACCCTACCTTGGCGGGAAATTCCGCGTCGGTATAGGTGCTGTCGTAGATCACCAGATCGGCGCCTTCGATCAGGGCGAGGATGGCGGCGTTCGGCTGCCCGGGCAGGTGTTCGGTGTCGGTGACGTAGCAGGCCGACTTGCCCGCGTAATCGACGCGGTAGGCGGTGGCGCCGTTGGGATGGTTGAGCGCGCAGGTGCGCACCAGAATATCGGGAGTCAGATGGAAGGTGTTGCCGGATGCGAAATCCTCGAACTCCAGCCGGGCGCGCATCGCCTCCAGCGGCACCGGAAACATCGGCGTGTGCATCTGGGTGGCGAGAATTTCCTGAATGCCGCCGCTTTCCTTCAAATGACCGGCGAGGATGCGGAAGGAACGCCCGGGAACGAACGCCGGGGCGAAAAACGGAAAGCCGTTGATATGATCCCAGTGGGTGTGGGTCAGAAGTATCGTCGAATCGGTCACCCCCTGCTTCAGCAGGAATTGCCCCAGCCCACGGATGCCGGTACCCGCATCGAGAATCAGGTGCCGATCGCCCATGCTGAAGGAAACGCAACTGGTATTGCCGCCATAGCGCACGTGATACGGCGACGGGCAAGCGATACTTCCCCTGACTCCCCAGAATCTCACGACAAAACTCATATCGAGCCCCTCCGACCACTGGGCCGTTCCTGGGGTCAGGAAAAGCCGCAGGGCGATCGCCTTGCTTTGGCGGCGACGAGTATTGCCGTGTTTTACGGTTCAAGAAAGAGAAATCCACACAACCCTGAAGACTGACGGATGCGTAACGATTCCCTGCGGGTCAAATCGTCGTCACGCGCACCGGCGTACCGACTCTTGCCGAAAAACGCTCCGCCGCGTTCCCCAGATTGACCGCGACTTCCACCAGGCCGTTGGCGTTTTCGTACCAAAAGGCTTCCCCGGACGGGCAATCGCCGAAGCGGCGCGCGAAGTTCAGGCGGCAGCCGCCGATGTCCAACCCCGCGTCGCGCCCCACCTTCGCGGCGGCGATGCCGGTGACCAGATTGCCGTAGGGATCGACCAGGATCACCCGTTCCGCCGAATCGGCGACGCCATACGCCTCGACGCGCGGCAACCGCGCGCAGGGCGATGGCGGCTCCCCGAACCGGGCCAGATGCGCGGCCAGCGGCGCGAACAGGTCGCGACCGTGGAAGGTCGCCGACAGAATCGGCGGGCGCCAGTCCACCCGCCAGACCCGGACTGTAGCGGCACGCGACGCCACCACCGACAACAGGCCGTTGTCGGGACCGCAGAACCACAGGCCGTCGGCCTCGACCGCCAGGACCCCGCGCGAACCGCCGACGCCCGGATCGACCACCGCCTCGACGACGCCGCCGCGCGGCAGATGGCGGGTATAGGCGTGAAGCAGATGCGCCCCCGCCTCGACGTCGAAGGGCGGCGCGGCGGAGAACAGATCGACCCCCGGCACGCCGGGCGCCTGCGTCGCCCATGCCGCCAGAACCTGTCCGACATAGGGACCGCCGACGCCGAAGTCGGAAAACAAGGCGAGCAACGGCGCTTTTTCAGACACCCGGATCGTCCCGGTACAGGCGCAGCAGCGCCTGGGTTCCATCCGCGCCATAGCCAAGGGCGGAAAGCTCGTCATAACGGCTTTTCGACAGGGCAAGGGCGGGCAGATCCAGCCCCATCGCCGCCGCCTCTTCCAGCGCGATGCCCATGTCCTTGATGAAATGGTGGATGTAGAACCCCGGCGCGAAGTCGTCGGCGATCATCCGCGGCCCCAGCTTGTTCAACTGGCTGCCCCCGGCGGCGCCGGTGCCGATCACGTCCAGAACCGCCCGGGGGTCGAGGCCGCAGCGCCGCGCATAGGCCATGCCTTCCGCCGCCCCCATGATCGTCCCGGCGATGACGATCTGGTTGACCATCTTGGCGTGCTGACCCGCCCCCGCCGGACCGAGACGACGAATTTTTCCGCCCATCGCCTGGAACAGCGGCAGCGCGCGGGCGAAGGGCTCCTCCTCGCCGCCGACCATGATCGCCAGGGTCGCCTCCCGCGCGCCCACGTCGCCGCCGGAAACCGGCGCATCGAGAGCCCGAAGCCCGCGCGACGCGGCGGTTTCGGCGATCAGACGGGCGAGGGATGGATTCGACGTGGTCATGTCGATCAAAAGAGTTCCCGGACGGGCGTGGGCGATCAGCCCGTCGTCATCCAGATAGACCTGCCGCACATCGATCGGATAGCCGACGATAGTGATCACCGCGTCGCACGCCTCGGCCAGGGAGGCGACGTCGTCGTGCCAGACCGCCCCCCGTTCCACCAGGGGAGCCGCCTTGTCGCGGCTGCGGTTGAAAACATGCAGGGAAAAACCGGCGTCCATCAGATGACCCGCCATGCTGCGCCCCATGATTCCCAGGCCGATGAATCCGACGGTGCGGATCGCGGCGCCGTTCGCCTGTGTCACGTCGATCTCCCTGTTTCGCGCTGAAAAGATTACCGCCCTCAAAATGGAGGCCGCCGCGACGCGAAACAAGATGTGCCGCCGTACCCTTCCGGAAACGGCGGCCTGAAGCCGCCCGCCCACCTAGTTAAGCAACCTGGCGTCCCCATATCTGGGGCAGGGAAGAACCGGCGCGGTCGGTTGCGGCGGGAGAGAGGGATGAGGGACGAGGAAACGCGCCCCGGCGACGAACCGGATTTCGCGCCGCACCCCCCGGGGCGGAGCGGGCCGTCGCCGCTCTGTTGGCGGAACGCCAATCCCTGATCCTCGAGAATCGTTTCCTCGCCGACCGCATCGATGCGCTGATGAACGTCCACCACGCGGCGATCCTGGTGATCGACCCGGACAGCGGCCTCGTCATCGACGGCAACCGCGCCGCCGTCGATCGTTATGCCGAGGACCGGGACCACCTGCTCGGCAAGCACATCTCGGAAATCAACACCCTGTCCAGGCCGGAAATCGCCATCCGCATGCGGCAGGCGGTGGCGGCGAACCGCAACCACTTCGAATTCCGCCACCGCCTGCGCGACGGCACGGTGCAGTAGGTCGACGTCTACAGCGGTCCGATTCTTTATAACGGGCGTCCCGCGTTGATCTCGTTCATCCACGATGCGACGCGACGCAAGGCGACGGAACGTAAACTCAGGACGATGGCGGTCACCGACCCCCTGACCGGCTGCTGCAACCGCAGACACTTCCTGTCGCTTTTGCATCGGGAATGCCGGATCGCGCGGCGCAACGCCGCGCCGCTCGCTTTCGCGATGATGGACCTCGACCATTTCAAGCGGGTCAACGACACCTTCGGCCACGCCGCGGGCGACAGCCTGCTGCGCGGACTGACCGCGGTCTGCCGCAAGGAAATCCGGGAATCCGACAGCCTGGGGCGTCTGGGCGGAGAGGAATTCGGATTCATCCTGCCCGCCACCCCACCCCAGGACGCCGCCCGCGTCCTCGACCGCGTCCGCGACGCGGCGGGAGGCGTCAGGATCAAGACCCCCAGGGACTGATCGGCGCCACCGTCAGCATCGGGCTGTCTTCCCTGTCCCTCGACGACGACGACGAACAGGCGCTGATCTCCCGCGCCGACGCCGCCCTTTACGCGGCCAAGGGAGCCGGACGCAACCGGATCGAGACGATTCTGCCCTGACGCGCCCTTTCGCGGCAATTTCCCGAAAAAAAATCCTGATGCGGCGGTTGAATATTTCCTGTTCCTGGGGCAGAAAGAAGCACCGCCGCGTGTTGCGCGAATCCGCCAGTCCTTCCGACCCGATACCGGCAGACCCTTTCCGCGCGAAAAACACCGGCACGGCCGCCAAACGCCCGCCGACCGAAAGGAACCCGTCATGAAGCTTTTTTGTAAAGCCGCCGCCCTCGCCCTGACCGCCGCGATCGGATTTGGCGCCGCCCCCGCCCTCGCCGCCCCCTACAAGGCGGAGTACACCGTCTCCACGGTGCTGCCCGCGCCCTTCCCCTGGGGGGTCGCCGCCGACAAATGGGCCGAACTGGTCAAGGAGCGCACCCAGGGCCGGATCAACCTGAAAATCTATTCCAACGCCCAGTTGGTGTCCGGCGACCAGACCAAGGAATTCGCCGCGATGCGCCAGGGAATCATCGACATGGCGATCGGCTCGACCATCAACTGGTCGCCGCAGGTCAAGGAACTCAACCTGTTCTCGCTGCCGTTCCTGCTGCCCGACCACGCCGCGATGGACCGCCTGACCCAGGGCCCGGTCGGCGAGGCGCTGTTCACCGTGCTGCGCAAGAAGGGCGTCGAGCCCCTGGGATGGGCGGAAAACGGCTTCCGCCAGGTGACCAACTCCAAGCACCCGATCCGCACCCCGGAAGACATGGCGGGGCTGAAGATTCGCGTCGTCGGTTCGCCGCTGTACAACGACATCTTTTCCGCCCTTGGCGCCAACCCGACGCAGATGAGCTGGGCCGACGCCAAGCCGGCCCTGACCACCAAGGCGGTGGACGGCCAGGAAAACCCGATCACCGTCTTCAAGTTCGCCAAGATCCAGACCGTCGGACAGGCCTATATGACGCGCTGGAACTACGTCAACGACCCCCTGATCTTCGCCGTCAACAAGCGGGTGTGGGAGAGCTTCTCCCCCGCCGACCAGAAGATTCTGCGCGACGCGGCGATCGAGGCGGGCAAGGCAGGGATCAAGGCCTCGCGCGATGGCGACGATGCCGCCGCCAAGGAAATCCAGGCGGAGGGCGTGACCATCACCACCCTGACCCCGGAAGAGCGCGCCGCCTTCGTCGCCAAGACCCGCGGCGTCTATGCCGACTGGGCGAAGAAGATCGGCGCCGATCTGGTCAAGATGGCCGAAAAAAGCGTCGCTCAGAAATAATCCAGACGTTCCACCGGAGAGTGTTTTCGTGTCCGAACCGACCGCCCAATCCGTCGCCGACCAGCCCCCGCAAGGGGGCCGGTCTTTTCGTATCGACGAAATCCTGTCCGCCGTTTCGATGGCCCTGGTCTGCGCGATCAGCCTGGGCAACGTCGTGGTCCGCTACGCCACCGACGCATCCTTCGCCTTCACCGAGGAATTCTCGATCTTCCTGCTGGTGTTCATGACCTTGATCGGCACCGCCGCGGCCTTCGCCGACGATGGGCACATCCGCATCACCTTCCTGCGCGACCTGCTGCCCGCGCGGCATCGCCGCTTGGCCGATGCCGTGGCGCTGCTGTGTTCCGCCCTGCTGTTCCTGCTGGTCTTGTATTACGGCGGCGTCTTCGCCTACGAGGAATGGCTGTACGAGGAAACCTCCCCCGGGATGGGCCTGCCCAACTGGATCTACACCGTCTGGCTGCCGCTGCTGTCCGCCCTGATCCTGGTGCGCATCGGCGGACGCCTGGTCCGCCTGTTCCGCTGCGGGGGGTGCCGATGGATCCGTCGCTCGCCCTGCTGCTCTGTTTCTGCGTCTTTCTGCTGATCGGCCTGCCGATCGCCGTCGCCCTGGGACTCGCCGGGGTGATCGGCATCGCCCTGGGCCTGGACGTTTATGCGCTCGCCGCCATCGGCACCAACACCTATACCGGCATCGCCAAGTACCCGCTGATCGCGATTCCGCTGTTCGTCCTGACCGGCATGATCTTCGAGCGCTCCGGCGTCGCCCACAAGCTGGTCGATTTCGCTTCCGCCCTGGTCGGGCCGCGACGCGGCGGACTGGCGGTGGTCGCGGTTCTGGTCTGCATGTTGATGGGCGGCATGTCCGGCTCCGGCCCCGCCGACGCCGACGCCGTCGCCACGGTGATGATCCCCAGCATGGCGAAGGCCGGATACCCGCGCGCCTTTTCCGCCGGGGTGATCGCCTCGGCCGCCTCGACCGCCATTCTGATTCCGCCCTCGATCGCCCTGATCGTCTATTCGATCATGGTGCCCGGCCTGGACCTGCGCGCCCTGTTCGCGGCGGGTGTGGCGCCCGGCCTTCTGGCCGGACTGTCGGTGATCCTGCCCACCGTCTGGATCAGCCGACGCCACGGCTTCGGCCACATGGAACAGGACGACCGCCCGCCCTTGATGAAAAGCTTCGTCGCCGCGGTGCCCGGCCTGATGGCTCCGGTGATCATCCTCGGCGGATTGCGCACCGGCGCCTTCACCCCGACCGAAGCGGCGGTGGTCGCCGTCGCCTACGGTCTGGTCGTCGGCCTGTTCGTCTATCGCTCGCTGACCTGGAACGACATCTATCGCGCCATGGTCGATTCCGCGCAACCCTCGGCGGTGATCCTGATCATCATGTCGCTGGCGGGCATCTTCGCCTGGGCGGGCAGCACCCTCGGTTCCTTCGACCTGGGGGCGAAACTGATGTTCGGCCTGTCCGACAACGGCACCGTGGTGCTGCTGATCGTGATGGCGGTGCTGCTGCTGGCGGGAATGGTTCTGGACGGCATTTCGATCTATCTGATCACCCTACCGCTGCTGATGCCGCTGATGGAGCGCTTCGCCTGGAACCCCACCTGGTTCGGCATCCTGATGGCGATGAACATCGCGATCGGCCAGTTCACCCCACCGGTCGCGGTCAACCTGATGGTCACCGCCAAGGTCGGCGGCGTCAGCATCGAGGCGACGACCCGCTGGGTGATTTGGCTGGTTCTGTCCATGGCGCTGGCGATCGGCCTGGTGATCGCCTTCCCCGAGATCGCGTTGTGGTTGCCGCGCCATCTGGGCTATGTCACCGATTGATCCGAAGGCCGCCGCAAGGCGGCCTTTTTTCCGTCCGACCATCCCTTGCCGGAATCGCAATCGCGTATGACAAGCCCATAATAAATCATTATGATTGATCTTCCGATGCCGGATAAAACCGGCACGCACCGATCCGGTCGATGACATCGCGGCAACGGGAGAGGACGAAGAGCATGGCGATCAGCGTCTCGAAGAAGGTATGGCTTCCGATCATCTTCGCCGCCATCGGTTTTGGCTCCCTGCTGTTCTACAGCCGCATGATGATCGTCGAGCAGATGATGGGCGATCGCATCGCGAAAATCCGCACCATCAGTGAAAGCGCGGTTTCGGTGGTTGCCCACTACGAACGGGAGGCGACGTCCGGCCGCCTTTCCGCCGACGCGGCGAAAGCCGCCGCCAAGGACGCCTTGCGCGATCTGCGCTACGACGGCAAGGACGGCTACATCTACATCTATTCCACCGAGGGCGTGAACGTCCTCCTGCCCACCAAGCCCGAGGTCGAAGGCAAAAGCCTGATCGACCTGAAGGATCCGACCGGCTTCGCCATCGTCCGCGACTTCATCAAGCAGACCTCGGCCCAGGGATACGGGGTAACCCGCTATCTGTGGGAAAAACCCGGCAGCAGCAAACCGGAACCCAAGGCCAGCTACACCATCCTTTTCAAGCCCTGGAACTGGATGGTCGGCACCGGCATCTACGTCGACGACGTCGAAAAGGAAAGCGACGCGGCGACGATGAAGCTTCTGGGCATCAGTGCCCTGTTCCTGGCGCTGATCGTCCTGCCCTCGGCCTGGGTCGGTCGGCAGATCTCCCGTCCGATCACCCAACTGACCGACAGCATGCGGCGTCTGGCGGACGGCGACCTGGAAACCGAAATCGGCGAGATGGCCAAGACCTTGGGCGTGTTCAAGGACAACGTCGCCGAACGCCGCCGCCTGGAGGCGGAGGCCGAGACCAAGGAAAGGCAGCGGGCGGAGGAACATCAGGCGCTGATGATGAAACTCGCCGACGATTTCGAATCCGCGATCGGCGACATCCTGCGCGGCACCTCCAGCACCGCGCGCAACCTCACCGAACTCTCCCGCGTCATGGCGGAAAACGCCGACCGCACGACCAAGGAGGCGGAGACCGTGCGCGTCGCCTCGGACATGGCGTCGCGCAACGTCGAAACCGTCGCCTAGGCGGCGGAGGAACTGACCGCCTCGATCGGCGAAATCGCCTCGCAGGTGCAGGACGCCGCGACCAACGTCCGCGAAACCGCCGCCGAGGCGGAAACCGCCAACACCCGCGTCGGCGCCCTGGCCGATTCCGCCAACCATATCGGCGAGGTGATCGGCCTGATCAACGACATCGCCAGCCAGACCAACCTGCTGGCCTTGAACGCCACCATCGAGGCGGCGCGCGCCGGCGACGCGGGCAAGGGCTTCGCGGTGGTGGCGAACGAGGTCAAGACCCTGGCCAACCAGACCGCCAAGGCGACGCAGGACATCACCGAACAGATCAACAGCATCCAGGACGAAACCAAGACCGTGGTCAGTTCCATCGCCTCGGTTTCGCAGCGCATCGTCGGCATCGACAACGTCACCGCCTCGATCGCCGCCGCGATCGAGGAACAGACCGCCGCCACTTCGGAAATCAGCCGCAGCGTGCAGGAAGCCGCGCACGGCACCAAGACGGTTTCGGAATCCATCGGCATGGTGGTCGAGGCGGCGACCCAGGCGAACATCGCCTCGGACAAGCTTTCGGCGGAATGCAGCAATCTGCAACAGCAGACCACCGACCTCAAGGTGGCGGTGGACGGCATCCTTTCGGCGATCCGCGAGAACTGAGGAACGCCCACGACCGATGAAAAGCCTCCCCCTTCCGGGGAGGCTTTTTATTTCAGGAGTCCAGAGCGGCGAAAGCGCCCCGCGCGTCAGGCGGTTTTTTTCGCGTCGATGGGATCGTCGTCGTCTCGCGGCATCGCGTGAAGGCCGCCCCAGAAACCGAAGCCGCCGTTGACCAGCAGCGAGGTCAGGGTGTTGAAGTCCAGAACGAAGGCGCCGAACAGATTGATGATCCCCGGCGCGACGCTCAAGGTCAGGCATTTCTGAAGATCGTCCTCCAGCCTGGCGGAGATCTCGTGCAGATCGGCCAGCGACCGGACGTGTCCGTTCATCAGCACGATCTCGGCCATGTCCCGCGCCGCCGTGCTCGCCCCCGCCAGCGACACCGAAACGTCCGCCTGCTTCAGCGCCACCGCGTCGTTGATGCCGTCGCCGACGAAGCAGACCCGGTATCCCTCGGCCTGAAGCCCGGCGACGATGTCGGCCTTGGCCTGGGGCAGAACCTCGGCATGGTAGGCGTCCATCCCCAACTCCTCGGCCAGCCGCCGGGTCCGGAGCCTCCGCGTCGCCGGAAACGATCGCCATGTACTTGACCCCCCGCTGACGCAACTCGGCGATCACCGCGCCCATTTCCCGACGGACGCGCGGCTCCAGCCGCAAGGCGCCGACCAATCGCTCGTCAACGGCGACGAACACCAGGCTCCGCCCCGCGTTTTCTTCCGCCGTCAGCAGACCGATCCAGTCCCCGGAAAGCCCGATCCCCTCGCCCGCCAGATAGCGCGGGCTTCCCACCCGGATCACTTCGCCGTCGCAGGCGACGCGGATGCCGTAACCGATCGCGTACCGGGAATCGTCGATCTCGGGATAGGCGATCCGCGCCTCGCGCGCCTTGGCCATCACCGCCTTCGCGATGGGGTGAGCCAGCTTCTGCTCGGCGATCGCGGCGTACCTCAAGACCTCGTCGGCGGAACGCCCGTCGGCGGGGAAGATGTGGGAGACCTCGGGCGCGTCGTCGGTCAATGTACCGGTCTTGTCGAAGAGGATCGCGTCGATGCCGAGATACTTCTCCAGCGCCCGCCCGTCCTTGATCAGCAGCCCATGCCGGGAGGCGTTGCCGATGTGCTTGAGGGTACTCATCGGCGCCAGAATGCGGATGCGCATGCCGATGTGGGAGTTGATGAACACCGAGGTCGACACCGGCCCCAGGAAGGGCAGCAGCGCCAGGGATGCGAAGAACATCGGGTTGGTCAGGCTGTCGGCCCATTCCTCGCCGCGCAACTGGACGTCGGACTTGTGATCCACCGAATGGAGAATCACCTCGGCGATCCGTCCGGCGGCGGTTTCCGAGCCCGACCGCTCGACCCGCACCAGAATCCGCCCGTTGCTCAGCACGGTATTGGCGAGAACCACGTCGCCCGGCCCCTTCTCCACCGGGACCGATTCCCCGGTCAGCATGTGCTGATCGACCCCGGCGAAGCCCTCGACGATGGTTCCGTCCACCGGGATCACGGTTCCGGCGTGCAGCACCAGCACGTCGCCCTTTTCCACCGACGCGAGGGGAACCTCCACCTCGACGCCGTCCCGCACCACCCAGACCCGGCCCGGCAGATCGCGGAAAAGATGCTGGATATGTCGCCGACCGCTGTCCTTGGCCAGAACCACCCCCAGCCGACCGGACTGGATCAGGCACAGGCTGACCGCGGCGGCGACGTAGCTCCCCGACAGCAGCGCCAACACGTCGGCAAGAAGGAAAAGGCAATCGACGTTGACGACGCGCTTCTTCTTCAGGTGTTCCTCGACGGTCAGAAGGTGCGGCGCCAGGCCATAGACGTAGGCGGCGAAGCCCGCCACCCCGGCAAGCGGCACGAAGCCGCGCACCGCCAGGGCGCCGACGGAGAACAGGCTGACGTCGCGATAGTGTTTCCGGATCGCGACCACCGAGTCCTTTTCGTCCGCCGCGCCCCCCGCCACCTCGACGCTGGGTACGGTTCCCGGCGCGACGCCGGGGGCGGCGGGATCGGCGTCGAGCGCCGTCGCCGTGCCGGAATCGGGCGTCGTGGGGGGAAGGACGGCATCGACGATCCTGCCGGTCATCTCCCGCACTCTGGCGGCGAACGGACCGTCCTCCTTGAGTTTCTTCGACCCAAGGTAGGTGGCCCCCAACAATGCCAGTTCCAGGATCATCGCCGGAACGCCGATGCGGGCGCGGCCGAATCCCCGTCCCGGTCGCGCGCGAAAACCATCGGAACCAGCGGCGGAATCGCGGATCGGTTCCGAAACATGCCGTGCCCCTTCCCTTCGGAGCGCGTTCTCCCGATTGGGGAAAATCCCGCGCCGCCGTCAATCCACCCTGCCGCGCGACGGTATCACGCAGCCGCGAACCTGTCACCCGGCGCATGGGCCGGCCGGGAAGAGGCTCCGTCCCTCTCGGCGGTCAATAGGCGGTCTTATAGATCTCCAGGATCTCGTCGCGGGATATCTCCCGCGGATTGTTGTCGAGCAGGCGGCGGATGGCGAAGGCCTCGTCCGCCATGTGCGGCAGGTCGCCCAGCGGCACGCCATGGTCCGCGAGCTTCATCTTGCAACCGAGCCAAGCGCACCAGCGGTGCGCGGTTTCCAGAACCTTGGCGGGATTGCTGGACGCGGCAAGGCCGAGCGCGCCGAGGACGATCGCGGTGCGTTCCGGCACCGAGGGCGCGTTGAAGGCCAGGACGTGCGGAAAGATCAGGGCGTTGGCGGCGCCGTGGGCGACGTGGTGGCGGGTTCCCAGGGGATAGGCGACGGCATGCCCGGCGGCGGTGTTGACCGGCCCCAGGCAGATGCCGCCGTAGAGGGAAGCCATCGCCATCCCCGCCCGCGCCAGAACGTCGCCGCCGTCGGCGATGGCGCGCGGCAGATAGCGCCCGACCAGCCGGATCCCCTCCAGCGCATAGAGGTCGATGGCGGGGTGGGCCTTGCGGTTGGTGAACGCCTCGACGCAATGGGTCAGCGCGTCCACTCCGGTCGCAGCGGTCACCGATGCGGGCATGGAAAGGGTCAACTCGGGATCGACCACCGCCAGGTCGGCCAGCATATGGTCGCTTTGCACCGCCAGCTTGTTGCGGGAGAGAGGATCGGTGATCAGGGCGCGCGTCCCCACCTCGCTGCCGGTTCCGGCGGTGGTCGGCACCTGGATGAGGCGGACGCGTCGGCCCGCCACGCGTTCCGCGCCGACCACGTCGGCCAGGCTCTGGCCGCTGCCCGGCAGCACCGCCGCCAGCTTGGCAAGGTCCATGGCGCTGCCGCCGCCGAAGCCGACCACCGCCTCCGCCCCGGCGGACAGGGCGACGGCGGTCACCGCGTCGAGGTCGGCGGTATCGGGCTCCGCCTTGATGTCGGCGAAGGTCGTGACCTCGCCCGCGATGCGCAAAAGATCGATCCGCGTCGCGTTGAAGGCGTCGGCGACGACGAGAACGCGGCTCAGCCCCTGCTCCTTCAGCCAGGCGCCGACGGTCGAAACCTTGCCGGGGCCGAAGGCGACGCGCGGCGGACGGATCAGGTCGATGGGGGCGGTCAGATCGGAAATCGTCATGGTGTTCGCCTTATCCTCGGTCGCTGAGGGGGGAAGACAGCTTTTCGGCATAGTCGATCGCCTCGATCAGGCTCAGTTCGTTGGCGACGCCGGTGCCCGCGATGTCGAAGGCGGTGCCGTGATCCACCGAGGTCCGGATGATCGGCAGGCCAAGGGTGATGTTGACCCCCGACATGGAATCCCAGACTCCGGTTTCGGGATTGACCGAAAACCCCAGCAGCTTCACCGGAATGTGCCCCTGGTCGTGGTACATCGCCACCACCGCGTCGTAGTGTCCGGCGCGCAGCTTGACGAACACCGTGTCGCCGGGGATCGGGCCGACCACGTCCAGCCCTTCGGCGACGCAGGCGGCGATCGTCGGCGCGATGACGTCGATATCTTGACGCCCGAACAGGCCGCCCTCCCCGGCATGCGGGTTGAGGGCGGCGACCCCGATCCGTCGCCGCCCAAGCCCGAGCCGCCGCAGGGCGTCGTCGGTCAGGTCGATGACGGTGCGCAGGCGTTCCGGCGTGACCCGCTTCGCCACGTCCTCCAGGGCGACGTGGGTGGTGACGTGGCTGACCCGCATGTCGCCGTGCGCCAGCATCATCACCGACCCGCGTGCGCCGGACAACGCGGCCAGCATCTCGGTATGGCCGGAATAGTGATACCCGGCCAGATTCAGCGCCTCCTTGTTGAGGGGGGCGGTGACGATCCCCGCGATGCGCCCGTCCAGGGCCAGGCGCACCGCCCTTTCCACCGCCAGGAAGGCGAAGCGCCCGCCATCCACGGACAGCGCGCCGGGACGGATCGGCTCGCCTTCCGGTCCCGCCTGAAGACAGGCCAGGGGCGGCCACTCGGCGGCGACATCGGCGACCTCGGGGATCGGCGCCGCGCCGAGCAGGCGTTCGGCGGCGCGCAGCGCGGGAACGCTGCCGACCACCAGAAGACGCAACTCGCCCGACGCCAAACGCCCGGCCAGGCGGGCGCAGGCCTTGACGATGATCTCCGGCCCGATCCCCGCCGGATCGCCCATGGTGATCGCCAGTTGCCGTGTCATCGGCATGACTCCTTCCGTTCGGGAGTGGGAAAAAGCAGGTCGTGCAGCAAGCCCGGAGGACCGAAAGCCCCGGACTTGGAAATCACCTCGACACCGTCCCAGGGACCGCCGCGCATCGCCGCGCGGGGGACGCCGGGTAGAATCTGGCCGAACAGGTCCAGACGCTCCGCCGCCTCGGCGCGGGACAGGCCGCCGGGAAGTTTCGGTCGAACCATGGCGATTCCCCCGGCCAGCAGATGCGCCGCGACGTCCCCGACCGATGGGACCAGCAGCGGCGCGCCGCAAGCGGCCAGTTGCGCCTGGGTGACCGGATGGTCGGTGCCGAACAGACCGAGCAGCGGTCGCGGCAGGTTCGCGGCAAGACCTTTTTTCGCCTCCCCCGCCGCCGGTCCGGCAAGCACGGCGGCCAGACCGCCGCTGCCGCACCACAACACCGGACCGGACAGGGCGCACCCGGCGGCGGCGACGGCGGCGAGGTCGGCGTCGCTTTCCGCATCCCACAGGCTGATCCCCTGGGGAGCCGCCTCGCCGGGGCGGCAGCGCCGAACCTCCAGCCCCTCGTCGCGCAGATCGGCGGCCAGATCGGTCGCCACGGGCTTCCAGTCCCTGCCGTCGCGCGCCCACTGCCGGGAATCGCGGGTGATCCGCCCCTGATAGGGAAAGGCCGGGGCGATCAAACAGGCGGCCGGGCGCAGGACCTCGATCCAGGCGGCGATCTCCGCCGCCGCGTGGCCGCGCAGCAGGCTGTCGAGCTTGGCGTAATACAGCGCATCGGAAGATTTCGGCAGGGCGGCGACGATCGCGGCGACGCGGGCGCGCGCCCCGGCGCGCGGCATCTCGCGGGTACCGGAATCGATGGCGACGGCCCGCGCCGAAACGGCGGCGTCCACCGCCCCCCAATACACCGGCACCGGGTCGGCGACGGCGAATCGGGCGGCCGTATCGAGGGCGCCGGTCAGATCGTCGGCGACGAGACGAAGTCGCATCGCGGAGCCGGAAATCATGAGGGCCTCACATGCGTGGTTCGAATCACGGACAAGGGTTTCATTGGGACATGCTTCGGCGATGTTGTCAACATGTTGTAAATACGCCTTCCGGAACGCCGCGATTCGCCGGCTCGACGGGACGTTCCACCTCCGGCAGGATGGAAGAAAAGCGCCGTGGAGACGGAACGGACGGCCTCCGGGCTTTACAAATCGCCCGGAAATCGGGAGAGATGTAATCGATCGTCAATCGCGTGGAAAAAGCCCGATGGCCGACACCCCTCTTCCCGACGACCCAGCGCCCCCCGGACCTTCCGCCCCCGGCGCCGAGGCCTCCGCCGCGCCCCGCCGCAGTCGCGCGCCGCGCTCGCCCCTGGTTCAGCGGGTCTACCAGCGCCTGCTGGCGCAGATCACTGCGGGCGATTACCGCCAGAACCAGCGCCTTCCCGGGGAACACGAACTGGCCGCGCAATTCGCGGTGTCGCGCCCCGTGGTGCGGGAGGCACTGGGCTTCCTGCGCGAGGAAGGGCTGGTCTACTCCCGGCAGGGAGCGGGCAGCTTCGTCTCGACGCGCGGAAAGGAAAGCGGCGGACTGAGCTATGCGCCGGTGGAAACCATCGCCGACATTCAGCGCTGCTACGATTTCCGCCTGACCATCGAGCCGGATTGCGCCTTCTATGCCGCGCACCGCCGCAACGAGACCGCCCTGCACGCGATCTCAACGGCGCTTGGTCTGCTGCGCAACGCCACGGAAAGCCACTATCACCGGTCCGACGCCGATTTCGCCTTCCACGTCGCCATCGCCGAGGCCTCCAACAACCACTACTACGTCTCCTCGCTGCTCGCCCTGAAGAACCAGATCGGCGTGGTGATGAAATTCCACGGCGCGTCCCTGCTCAGTCCCAGCCTTCGCCTCGACGGCGTCTTCCAGGAACACCACGCGATCTATCAGGCGATTCGCGATCGCGAGGCGGAAACCGCGCGCATCCTGATGCGCAGCCACCTGGAAGGCTCCCGCGATCGGATTTTCGAGGGCAAGGCCCTGGACCTTTCGATGTAATCGAAATTCTCCGTGGTTTCTCGCCCCCGGCGACCGGAGACATTACAACATATTGACAAGTTAAAACGTCCATGCGTCAATGGGGCAAGGTCGGGTCGCCGCCGCCCCGATGCCTTGCGCTCCCACCGTTGCAGCAGACAGCAAGAGGGCACATGACCAGGAACGGGGACTTTTGGGTGTCGTTGTGTCTGTTGGGGCTGTGCTCGGTTGCCGCCGCCCTCACCCTCGACGTTCCGTCGCGCGGAACCGGCGGGACCGTCGGCCCGGACTTTCTGCCGTGGCTGATGATCGGCGGCATATCCGTTCTGTCGCTGCGCCTGCTGTGGAGATCCAATCCGCGGCTTCGGTCGCGATCGCGCGCCCCAGTTTGCGCCTTCTTGGCCAACTGCTGGGCTTCCTGTTGTTGATGCTGGCCTATGCCGCCGCCTACGAGCCGATCGGTTATGTCGTCAGTTCCCTGGTTTTCTTCGTCGCCGCCCTGTTGATGGTGGGCGAGCGCCGCTGGCTCCAACTTCTGCTTGTCCCGCCGGGCGTGGTTCTGGCGGTGTATCTGGTGTTCACGAAAATCATGCAGGTCTACATGCCCTGACCGCCCGGAAAGCCCCGGCTTTGCCCGGATACCGGCGGGGTGAACGATAAAAGTGGAGGAACACGATGAAACGCCTTGCTTTCGGTCTTTTTGCGCTTTCCCTTTCCGGCGCCGCCCTGTCCGCGACTTCGGCCCCCGCCGCCGCCACCGAGTATCCGGTGCGCCCGGTGCAGATCGTCGTCCCTTATAACGCCGGCGGCGGCACCGATCTGACCGCCCGCCTGATCGCCCAGACCATGGAAAAATACCTGGGCGGCACGGTGATCGTGCGCAACCAGCCGGGCGGCGGCGGCGCCATCGGCACCAGCGCCATCGTTCACGCCAAGCCGGACGGCTACACCATCGGCACGGGGTCGCAAGGCCCGCTGGTGATGCTGCCGCATTACGGCGGCATCGATTACAGCATCGCCGACGCCAAGTTTCTCGCCCTGATCGGCCGCAACCTGATGGTGGTGGCGGTCAACAAGGATGCGCCGTTCCAGGACGGCAAGTCGTTCCTGGATTACGCCAAGTCGCGCCCCGGCGAACTCACCGTCGGCAATTCGGGCGCCGGCGGCGCCAACCAGATCGCCATGGAAGGCTTCGCCATGGCGGCGGGCGTCAAGGTGAAGAGCATGCCCTTCGGCGGCAGCATCGCGGCGATCACCGCCTGCATCGGCGGCCACATCCAGGCGGTCATTGCCCATCCGGCGGAGCTGATCAATCACGTCAAATCCGGCAACCTGAAGCCGGTGATGGTGCTGGAGGAGAAGCGCATCGCCGAATTCCCCGACGCGGCGACCGGCAAGGAACTGGGCGTCGATTTCACCTGGGCCGCTTGGAAAGGCATCATCGCGCCGAAGGGCCTGCCGGAAAAGGTGCGCGCCAAGCTCGCCGACGCCCTGGACAAGACCTTCCGCGACCCGGCCTTCCTGGCCAAGATGAAGGACATGGGCGAGGACGTGGACTACCGCACCGCCGCCGACTACAAGGCCCTGGCGCTGAAGGATGCCCAGGTCGCCGAAAAGGTGACCCGCGCGATCGGCCTTTACGGCATGAACGCCAAGAAGTAATCCGCCTCTCCCCGGAGGCATCCCGCCTCCGGGGACCTTCGACCGCGCTCCAGCACGCCCGCAGAGGCGGAGAACACCGATGGATCACCTGCACTACATACTCGCCGCGTTCGAGCCGGGCGTGCTCATGGTCATCGCCCTCGGGACCCTGGGAGGCATCCTGATCGGCGCGCTGCCGGGGCTCACCGCGACCATGGGGGTCGCCCTGCTGATCCCGATGACCTTCGGCATGGAGCCGGTCAAGGGACTGAACATGCTGATCGGGATTTACGTCGGCGGCATCTATGGCGGCTGCATTTCCTCGATCCTGATCAAGACGCCGGGCACCCCGGCCGCCGCCGCCACCGTGCTCGACGGTTATCCGATGGCCCAGAAGGGCCTGGCGGGCAAGGCGCTCGGCATGGCGACCATCGCCTCGGCGATCGGCGGACTGTTCAGCGCCCTGGTGCTGGCGCTTCTGGCGCCGCAGTTGGCCGCCGTGGCGCTGAAATTCGGCCCCGCCGAATACTTCGCCCTCGCCCTGTTCGGCCTGACCATCATCGCCAGCCTGTCCGGCGACATGCTCAAGGGCGCGATCGCCGGAATGCTGGGGGTGCTGCTGTCCTGCGTCGGCGCCGACCCGATCAGCGGCGCTTCCCGCTATACCTTCGGCTTCACCGGATTCGCCGCCGGGTTCGCCTTCACCCCCGCGCTGATCGGCCTGTTCGCCATCTCCGAAGTGTTCGTGCAGTTGGAAAACATCTTCGAGGATCGCGTCAAGACGGTGAAGATTTCCGGCGCCTGGCCCTCCTGGGACGAGATGCGGCAAAGCGCGGTCACCCTGCTGCGCGGCTCGATCATCGGCACCTTCATCGGCATCGTCCCCGGCGTCGGTTCCGGCACCGCATCCTGGATCAGCTACAACGAGGCGCGGCGCACCTCCAAAACCCCGGAAAAGTTCGGAACCGGCCATATCGAGGGGGTCGCCGCCACCGAATCCGCCAACAACGCGGTCTGCGGCGGCGCGCTGGTGCCGCTCTTGGCCCTCGGCATCCCCGGCGACGTGGTCACGGCGGTGCTGATGGGCGGCCTGATGATCCAGGGCATCGCCCCCGGCCCGATGATGTTCCAGGACAACCCGGGGGTGGTCATCGGCCTGTTCACCGGCAACTTCATCGCCAACATCTTCATGTTCATCTTCGGCATGGCGGGGATCGCCTATTTCGCGAAGATTCTTCTGGTGCCGAAGAAAATCCTTACCATCTGCATCGCGCTTTTCTGCTTCATCGGCTCGTACGCCATCAACATGAACTCGGTGGACCTGTACACCATGCTGGGATTCGGCGTGCTCGGCTACGTGATGCAGAAGTTCAACTTCTCGCAGGCGGCCCTGACCATCGCCCTGATCCTCGGCCCGATGGCCGAATCCAACCTGCGCCTCGGGCTGCTGAACGTCGACAACGATATCCTGCGTTTCTGCGCAAGCCCGATCACCCTGGTCTTCCTGCTGCTGACGCCGCTCTCCCTCGCCTGGCCGTTCTATCAGGAATGGAAGACGAAACGGAAGGTCGCGGCGCGCCAATCCCTCGGAGGCTCCCAATGAACGAACGTCTTCCCTTCGTCGCCCTGGTCACCTGCTTCAACGATGACGAAAGCCTGAACCTTCCGGCGACGCGCGCCCAGGTGCGCCGCCAGGTCGCGGCGGGCAACCATATCCTCTGCTGCGGCACCAACGGCGATTTCACCGCGCTCACCTTCGAGGAAAAGGTACGCCTTGCCGCCGAGGTGATCGACGAGGCGGCAGGCCGGGTCAAGGTGTTCGTCAACGTCGGCACGCCGTCCACCCACGAGACCGTGCTGCTCGGCAAGGCGATGGAAAAACTCGGCGCCGACGGCCTCGCGGTGATCACCCCCTATTTCATCGGCTGCACCCAGGACGGGCTGTTCACCCACTTCAGCCGCGTCGCCGATGCGGTGAACTGCCCGACCTATCTTTACGACATCCCGGCGCGCACCCAGAACCACATCGAGCCCGCCACCGCCGCGCGGCTGGCCGAGCACCCCAACATCCTCGGCATCAAGGACAGCGGCGGCGGCCAGGAAAGCCTCGACGCCTATCTGGAAATCGCCAACGCGCGCGACGACCTCGACGTCTTCTCCGGACCGGATTCCCTGGTCTACTACGCCCTGTCCAAGGGGGCGAAGGGATGCATCTCCGGCCTCGGCAATGTCATGCCCGAGGTGGTCAACGCGATCTGCGCGCGCTTCGTCGCGGGCGACCTGGAGGGGGCGAAGCAGCAGCAGGAGCTTTTTACCGCCCTGCGCATCGATCTGTACGGCCTCGGTTATCCTCCGGCGATGGTGAAGCGCGCCCTCTACCTCAAGGATGCGAGCGTCGGCGCCAGCCGCCAGCCCGCCCTGGTGCCGACCCCCGAACTCGACGCGGCGATCCGCGCCGTGCTGGTGAAACACGGATTGATTTAAGGAGGCCGGGATGTCCGTCGTCGTCGTCACCACCTCGCCCGGGTTCGGCCGCATCGGCCTGGTGCCTGCGGTTCTTGCCGAACAGGGCTGGGAATTCGTCCGCTGCGTCGATACCGCCCTGCCGGACGGCGGACTCTCCGCCCATCTCGACCGCATGGATTTCCTGGTGGTCGGCCTGATCCCCGCCACCGCCGAAACCATCGCCGCCGCTCCGCGCCTGAAGGCAGTGCTGAAACACGGCGTCGGCGTGGACAACATCGACATCGCGGCGGCCACCGCGCGGGGCATCCCGGTGCTCAATACTCCGGGCGCCAACGCCAACGCGGTGGCGGAACTGGCCCTGGGCGGCATGCTCGCCCTGGCGCGCCACATCCCGAAGGGACACGCGGTAATCGCCTCCGGCGGCTGGGAGCGTCTTGTCGGCGTCGAGATCATGGGCAAGACCCTCGGCATCGTCGGCCTGGGCAACATCGGCAAGCTTCTCGCCCGCAAGGCCCGCGCCCTGGGGATGGAGGTGATCGCCTCCGACCCCTACGCGGACAAGGCGTTCTGCGCCGAGCAGGGGGTGCGCCTGGGCAGCCTGAACGAGGTTCTGGAACAGGCCGACTTCGTTTCCCTGCACCTGTTCGGCGGCGCGGAGAACGCCAACCTGATCGGCGCGGCGGAACTGGCGCGGATGAAGCCCACCGCCAGCCTGATGAACTATGCGCGCGGCGAGATCATCGATCTGGACGCGCTGGCCGACGCGCTTGCGAACGGCAGGCTCAAGGGGGCGGCGATCGATGCCTATGCCCAGGAACCGCCGGATCGCGCCCACCCGATCTTCGCCCTACCCAACGTGGTGTTCACGCCGCACGCGGGGGCCGACACTACCGAAGCGGTGGAGAACATGGGCCTGATGAACATCGCCGACATCCGGTCCATCCTGGCGGGCGAACGCCCCGCCCGGGTGCTGAACCCCCGGATATACGGCTAGCTTTTTCCCTCCCCGAGCCCAACAGAAAGCCCCGTGCATCGCACGGGGCTTTTGCATTGATATTTCGGTGGTATTTGGTTGCGGGGGCCAGATTTGAACTGACGACCTTCAGGTTATGAGCCTGACGAGCTACCGGGCTGCTCCACCCCGCGAGAAGGCGGTAAGCTGTTGAAGGCGAAGCGCCCGGCTTTTGGGGCGGGCGCTGTTGGTATGCCGGTTGGCTTGGAAGAGAGAGGTTTTGGAGTGTCTTGGGTTGATCTTCGTGTCGTGGGCTTGGAAGGCCTGGCAGCGACTTGCTCTCCCACACCTTAAGATGCAGTACCATCAGCGCGAGGCGGTTTCACGGTCGAGTTCGAGATGGGATCGGGTGGTTCACGCCTGCCATAACCACCAGGCCATCGAAGCCCGCGAGACGAAGATTGAGTATCCGATCGATCGGGACAAGCCTTGGCGTTGGATTGGGCTTGTTTCTGCAAGGAATAATGAAGCCAGTCGAGCGATTAGTACCGGTTAGCTGAACGCGTCGCCGCGCTTTCACACCCGGCCTATCAACGTGGTGGTCTTCCACGGCTCTGATAGGGATACCTGGTTTTGAGGGAGGCTTCCCGCTTAGATGCTTTCAGCGGTTATCCCGTCCGTACTTAGCTACCCTGCGGTGCCGCTGGCGCGACAACAGGTACACCAGAGGTACGTCCATCCCGGTCCTCTCGTACTAGGGACAGCTCCCCTCAAGTATCCTACACCACCCACGGCAGATAGGTACCGAACTGTCTCACGACGTTCTAAACCCAGCTCACGTACCACTTTAATCGGCGAACAGCCGAACCCTTGGGACCTGCTCCAGCCCCAGGATGTGATGAGCCGACATCGAGGTGCCAAACCTCCCCGTCGATGTGGACTCTTGGGGGAGATCAGCCTGTTATCCCCAGCGTACCTTTTATCCGTTGAGCGATGGCCCTTCCACGCGGGACCACCGGATCACTATGACCGACTTTCGTCTCTGTTCCACCCGTCGGTGTCACAGTCAGGCGAGCTTATGCCATTGCACTCAACAGCTGATT
>CBDDHB010000002.1:0-170000 GCA_965228165.1 Rhodospirillaceae bacterium | reverse complement strand
AATGCCGAAATTCGGCTGGACCGAATTGACCGTCATCCGCGGCGAACGCAGCATCATGAGCTATCAGCGCGGCGGGCGCGTCGCCACCATCGAGATCCAGGGGCGGACGATCTATGGCGCGCGGGTTTCGGTCACGGTGTCGCCGAACGCAGTTGGCGGCGGATCGTCGGTTGGTTACGGCGGATCGTCGTCGGGCGGAATCAGCCGCACGCCGTTGCGCTGAGCCACGCCGCCCGTTTACTCCCTATTCGTTGGTGACGTCGCAAAACTGCTTTTTGCGCCGCAGGTCGCGACAGACCTTGTCCGCCTGGGCGCGACTGCCGATCGGCCCGGCGTAGAGGCGATAGAAATCCCCCTTGCCCGGCACCGTCGCCTTGCGGATATCCGGCGCCAGGGTCGCCAACTGCGGGCTGAAGCGCTTGCGGATTTCCGCCCACCCGGACTGCGCCTGCGCCAGGCTGCGGTACGAAGCCAGATGCACCGTCAGTTGGCCGGGAAGCGGCGCGCGTTTCGCCGCATCCGCCGGAATCAACATGCCGGGAGCGCCCGCATCCGCGCCTCCTCCGGCGGAGGCGGCGCGCAAGGCCCCTTCCACCGCCTTCTGCTCCGCCTTCATTTCCGCCTCGGTGATCAGGCCCAGGGTGCGCAGACGCTCCAACTGGCGAATCCGTTCGGCGGAGGAGAGCAGATCGCGCGGCGCCGCTTCCGGCGCGGCCAGGGACTCCGGCTTGGCGGGCAGCAGGGCGTCGAGGATCAATTCGCGCTCCATGGTGTGCTCGCGCGGAGTGATGGCGCGGGTTTGCAAGGCCTGATGCAAGGCCCGCAACCGCTCCACCAACTGGTCGAGCGCGGGAACCGGACGATCCAGCCCCTTCGCGGGCGGGGATTCGGTCAGCGGCAACAGCGCGCCGATGTTGGCGACGCGGCGAGAGCGGTATTCCTCGGGCGAGATCAACTGCTCGTCCCGCAATTTCTGCAAAACCAGAAAACGGTCGGCAATGGCGCGGGTATGCGCGTCCATGCTCTGCACCGGAGCCGCTTCCGCGCCCGCCACCGGCATCGCCTGCACCCCGCCCCGAGGAGCGGCGATGGCGGCGGAGGACGGCGCCGGAGGAACCACCGGCGACAGACCGGACGACGGCGCGGACGGCGCGAGCGCGGGCGTCGCCGCATAGGCCGGGGCCGCCTGCCAGGAACCGGAGCGACGCAAATCGGCATCGACGCGGCGCATGTTGGCATCGGCGATTTCCGACAGCGGCGCGACGCGCAACACATCCCATCCGCCCACCGTCGCCATCTTATTGGGACGCTGGGCGAGGAGTTCCTCGTACATCGCGCGAGCCTTCACCGGGCGGTTGGTGTTCTGGTAGAGCAGTCCGCCCGCCATCAGGGCATAGGGATTCTTGGGATCGCGCGCCAGAGCCGCTTCGACCTCCTGTTCGGCCTTGCCGAAATCGCCGCGCGCCATCGCGGCAAAGGCCATATCCGCCGAGGTATCGGCATCGGGGCCCAGCTTGTCGAGAAAGGTTTGCGGATTGCTGCGCGGCCCGCAGGCGGCCAGCGCCACGGCAACGCCGGACACCACGGCCAACCGGCCGATGCGGCGGCGCATGCCGCCATTCCGGAGACTACGACCGTCCATCCCTGAAACTCCAGATCACACTCCACGCCCAGGGCAGTGTGACCTGTCCGCTGCGCCGAAGCAATCCCGAATCCGGCCCAATAGACTGATTTTGAACGAGATACACCGAGATTCTTCATATTTAGCGGCTTGGAGGCGCGAGTTTCCTGTCATATGATGTCCGCATCGTTCCGTCCGCCATCCGCCGCGCGGCCCACCGAAGGCTCGATCATGGCCGAAACCGACCGGGATGCCGAAGCCCCGCAAATCGAAATCGAACTCAAGCTGCTGACCGACGCATCCTCGGCGAAGAAGGTCTGGAGCCACCGCTCGGTCAAGGCGCTGCTGCGCGCCGCGCCGCGCACCCGCCACATCCGCACCATCTATTACGACACCCCCACGGCAGACCTGATGCACGGCGGGTGCGCCTATCGGGTGCGCGCCTGCAACGAAACCTTCGAACAGCACCTGAAGACCGCCGGACGCGTCGAGGGCGGGCTGTTCCATCGCCACGAATGGCATACCCCCCTGACATCCGACACCCCCGACCCCTCGCTGTGGAGCGGCGAGGCGGCGGCCTTCCTCGGCCCCTTCGCCGGAGCCTTGTCCCGCTGGTTCGAAAGCGACATGACCCGCACCGACGCCCTGCTGTCCAACGGCATCCTGGCGGTGGAACTGGCGGTGGACGTCGGGGTGATCCGCGCCTTCGACGAAACCGGCGCGGTGCTGCGGGAAACCCCGCTGGTCGAAATCGAACTGGAATGGAAGGCCGGACCGGCGGAACAGGTCTTCGACCTGGCGCTCGATCTGGCGCGAACCCTGCCCCTGCACATGGGCTGGCAAAGCAAGGCGGAACGCGGCTACGATCTCGCCGCCGGGCGCGGTCCCCTGCCCCACCGCGCCGCGCCCTCGGCGATTCCGCCCGATTGTCCGCTGCCGCGCGCGGCAGCCGGAATCCTGGGCGAAACCATGGCGCACTATCTGTCCAATCAGGCTTGCCTGGAAATCTCCGGCGCGCCGGAGGCGATCCACCAGATGCGCGTCGCCTGCCGCCGCCTGCGCGCCGCCCTGTCGCTGTTCCGTGCCGTGCTGCCGCCCGAGGAAACCGCCGCCTTCCGCGACGGCTTCCGCGATCTCGCGCAAGGCCTCGGCCTGGTGCGCGACATCGACGTTCTGATCGCCGAGACCCTGGCGCCGATCCGCGCCGCCGCCGAAACCCCGGACGACATCCGCGAAACCCTGCGCGGCGCGATGGAAATGCTGGAAATCCGCCGCGCCGAGCACCTGGAAACGGCGCGGGCGCTGACCGCCGCGCCGGAAACGACGCGCCTGCTGCTGCGCCTGGGGAAACGGGTAACCCTGCTGTCGCGCCAAAAGGACGGCGATCCGGTCAAGCCGTTCGCCGACGCGGACCTGCGCAAGCGCCACCGCGCCTTCCGGCGGCACGGACGCCATCTGGCGGCGCAGACCGCGACGGAACACCACGGACTGCGCATCGCCGCGAAAAAATTGCGTTATGCCTCGGAGTTTTTCCAATCCCTCTATCCCGGCAAGCCGATGCGCGGGTATTTGCGGACTCTGGGCACGTTGCAAGAGGTTCTGGGCCGCCTGAACGACAGCGCCAACATTCCCCGCCTGATCGCCTCGACGATCGGCGGCGACGCCGCCTTGGCGGCCCTGGCCGGGTACGCCATGGGCTGGCATCTGCACCGACTGCGAAGCTCCCTGAGGACGGCGGCGGAACTGCACCACGAACTGGGGCGGCGCCCACCCGGCGCGACGCGGCGAGAATAGCCGATCCATTCAAAAACCCGATGGAATTCTTGGCGGACGAACAAGTTTCTCTATCTTTCCGGCGAACGGCGGGATTTTTTCCGGAAATTTCATCAAAAGTTCGCCACGAACACCAAAAATTCTTTCTCGTTGCAAGAGGTTGGAGGCATACTTCGCAGCTTAGGGCGGCATGCCGAACAAAAAACAACAAGCCAAGGAATCGGTGCGCCGGTTGGAACGCGCGCCTTGGGGATGGGGCGAGCCCGCGGCATTGACCGGGCGGGCCCGGCCAGGGCGGCGGTTTTGGCAGTGGGGTTAGAGGTTATGGTTACGGCAACGGTGAAATGGTTCAACCCGACCAAGGGGTTCGGGTTCGTGACGATGAGCGACGGCACCCCCGACGCTTTCCTTCACATCTCTACGATCGAACCCTTGGGTTTCCGCAACCTGCCGCAGGGCGCGGTGGTCGAATGCGAAATCGGCGACGGCCCGCGCGGCCTTCAGGTCAAGGTGGTGTCCGCGATTCGCAACGCCGAGGCCGACGCACAGGGTAGCGAGGCCGAAGGGACCGTGAAGTTCTTCAACACCTCCAAGGGGTTCGGCTTCGTTGTTCCGGACAGCGGAGGCCCCGACGTATTCGTCCACGCGCGCACCTTGCAGCAACACGGCGTCAACGAGCTGCAACAAGGGCAGCGGGTGCGTCTGGTGATGGCGCACGGGCCGAAGGGGTTGCAGGCGGTGGACGTCATCCCCCTCTGACCGGGAAAGACGCCCCGGCCGCAACCGGGGGCTTTTCCCCAAGGCGGGAAGCGCTATATTGAAATTCCGTGCTTCGGGCGCGATCGAACGCCCGAAGCGGTGGGGTTTCGTTCCTTTGGAGGGGACGGCGATTTCCGTGCCCGTTACGGGATTTTTTCTGGCCCCGGCCTGGAGTTTTGGGCTATACCCACTCCACTTCGGGCTATACCCCGTCCTCCCGGACGGGCGAACCGTCCGCTGATATGCCCCGGCTCCCGGGGTCATGTGCCGTCCCTCGGCCCCGCGCCGAACGGACCGCCGCCGAGGGAAAACGCGAAAGATGGATTACGCACGCTTCTTCGAGGAACAGATTTCCGGTTTGAAGGCGGAGGGGCGGTACCGCGTCTTCACCGAAATCATGCGCCGCGTCTCCCACTTCCCCGAGGCGGCCCACTACACCTCGCGCGGCACCCACGACATCGTCGTCTGGTGCAGCAACGATTATCTGGGCATGGGGCAGCACCCGTCGGTTCTGGCCGCGATGCACGAGGCGATCGACCTGTGCGGCGCGGGCGCGGGCGGCACCCGCAACATCTCGGGCAACAACCGCTTCCACGTCCTTCTCGAGGAAGAGATCGCCTCCCTCCACGACGCCGAGGCGGCGTTGCTGTTCACCAGCGGCTATACCGCCAACATGACGACGCTGATGACCCTGGGCGCGCAGATCCCCGGCTGCATCATCTTCTCGGACTCGCAGAACCACAATTCGATGATCGAGGGCATCCGCCACTCCCGAGCGCCGCGCATGGTCTTCCGCCACAACGACGTGGCGCACCTGGAGGAACTGCTGGCCCAGGCGCCGGTCAACGCGCCGAAGCTGATCGCCTTCGAATCCGTCTATTCGATGGACGGCGATATCGCCCCGATCGAGAAAATCTGCGACGTCGCCGAAAAATACAACGCCATGACCTTCCTGGACGAAGTCCATGCGGTCGGCATGTACGGCGCGCACGGCGGCGGCGTTTCCGAACGCGACGGACAGGCGCGCCGCATCACCTTCATCCAGGGCACCCTCGCCAAGGCGATCGGCGTGCATGGCGGCTATGTCGCGGGCAGCAACAAAGCGATCGATTTCATCCGTTCGTTCGGCCAGGGGTTCATCTTCTCGTCGGCGATGCCGCCTGCCGTGGCCGCCGGGGCGCGCGCCAGCATCCAGTACCTGAAGCAGCACGACGAACTGCGCCAACGCCACCAGGAGCGCGCCGAGACCCTGCGCCGCAAACTGAAGGAAGCCGATCTGCCCGTGATCGTCACCAACAGCCACATCGTGCCGGTTCTGGTGGGCGACGCCGCGCGCTGCAAGAAGGCCTCCGACCTGCTGCTGGAGGAACACGGCATCTACATCCAGCCGATCAACTATCCCACCGTGCCGCGCGGCAGCGAGCGCCTGCGCATCACCCCGACGCCCCTGCACACCGACGCCCAGATGGATGCCCTGGTCGTCACCCTGCATGCGGTGTGGGCGAAGCTCAGCCTTAAAAAGTCGGCGTAACCGGGGGGGCTTCAGCCCCCCATCGCCTCCGGCGTCAGCACCAGCACCGCCCGCCCCCGGGCGCGGATTTTTCCCTGCGCCGACAGGGTCGCCTCCACCACCACCTTGCGCGGCTTCACCTCGACCGCCCGCCCCCGCAGTTCCAGTTCGACGCCGATCGGGGTCGGCGCCAGATAGTCCACGTTCAGATTGGCGGTAACGAAGCGCCGGTGCGGCGGCGATCCCATCTCCCGCCCTTCGGCGGCATAGGCGGCGGCCGAGGCGGTGCCGGTGGCGTGGCAATCGATCAGCGAAGCGATCAATCCGCCGTAGACAAAGCCGGGAACCGCCAGGTGATGCGGCTGCGGCGTGAAGTGCGCCACCGCCTCGCCATCGCGCCAATAGCTTTTCAGGCGAAGGCCGTGCGGATTGTTCTTGCCGCAACCGTAGCAGTGGCCAAGGTCGTCGGGATAGGTGTCCTGGATCGCCTGCATCGCCTTTCTCCTCCTCTTCCGGCTTTTGCGAAGGATGTCCCCTTGACGGCGGAAATTCAATGATTACAGTCAATTATAGAACAAGAAAAGGCAAGCCGTCAGGGCGAAGCAGATGAGCAGCAAGGCGCCGCCGGTTGGCGCAAGGACTTCGTGTGGGAGGTCTCCACCTCCAGCTATCAGATCGAGGGCGCGCACAACGTCGATGGCCGCGCGCCGTCGATCTGGGACACCCGCTGCCGCATCGCGGGCAAGATCGCCAACGCGACACCGGCGACGACGCCTGCGACCATTACCACCGCTATCCCGAGGACATCGCCCTGATGCGGGGTCTGGGCCTCGACGCCTACCGCTTCTCGGTCGCCTGGACCAACCGCGACTGCGCCGGATGGTTCGCCGACTACGCGGCGCTGATCGCCAAACGCTACGGCGACCGGGTGAAAAAGTGGGTCACCTTCAACGAATTCGCGGTGTTCACCCTGTTCGGCCACGCCATCGACTGGAGCGCGCCGGGCATCACCGACCGCCATGCCCACCTGAAGGCTATCCACCACGCCAACCTCGCCCACGGCATGGGGGTGGACGTGATCCGCAGTCTGGTTCCCGGCGCGTCGATCGGCGCGGTTCACAACCGTCAGGCGGTGTGGCCGGAGAAGGACACCGAGGCCGACCGCAAGGCCGCCGCCCTGCTGCACGAACACTGGAACCTCGCCTTCCCCGACCCGCAGTTGCTGGGCTACTACCCGCCGATGATCGCCCGCGACATGGAGCCCTATGTCCAGGCGGGCGACATGGCGAAAATCTGCCGCCCCCTCGACTGGTTCGGCCTCAACCACTACGGCCCGATCTTCGCCAAGGACGAGCCCAACTCCACCTGGGGCTTCGCCTGGGGCAACCCGCCCGCCGACGCGCCGAAATCGGAAATCGGCTGGGCGATCTGGCCCGACGCCTTCCGCGACGAACTGATCGGCCTGCACGAAACCTATAAGCTGCCGATCCACGTTACCGAAAACGGCTGCGGCGGCCACCTGGACGCCCCCGACGCACAAGGCCGGGTCGCCGACGCCCATCGCATCAAGTACCTGGACCTCTACACCGACAAGATGCGCGAGGCGATGGACAAGGGCGCGGACGTGCGCGGCTATTTCGTCTGGTCGCTGTTGGACAACTTCGAATGGGGCAGCGGCTATGGCCCGCGCTTCGGACTGGTACACGTGGACTACAAGACCCAGAAACGCACCCCGAAGGACTCCTACGCCTGGTTCCGCGACTTCATGAAATCGGCGAAGGGAAAGTAAAAAACGTTGCGGAGGGCCTCGGGCCCTCCGCGCCTCCCGTATACTTTGGTTTTCGCGCAAAGCGCCATCAGGCCACCATGCGGCGTAATGGTCGATTGCCGCTACGCGGCGGAAAACCAGGAATGGGTTGCAAGGGGCCAAGCCCCTTGCCAGGGTCCGGGGCGGCGCCCCGGCCTGGGTTTTACGGCAGCAGGCAGTCCTCCACCACCGCGAAGCCGTTGACCCGCACCAGGGTCAGGCGGCAGCGGTGGAAGGCCTGCATCGAGGTGCGGTGGCTGATCGTGATGATCGCCGATCGCGGATATTCGGCGACCACCATTTCCATCATCTGACGCTCGGTGTCGCGGTCCAGGCCGTTGGTCGCCTCTTCGATGAAGATCCAGTCCGGACGGTGCATCAGCAGGCGGGCGAAGCCCAGACGCTGCTGTTCCCCCACCGCCAGGGTCTGCTCCCAGTTGCCGGGCTCGTCCAGGCGGCCCTGGAAGTCCTCCAGCCCGACGCTGACCAGCGCGGCGCGCAGGGCCTCGTCGTCGCCGACGTCCGGCACCTGCGGAAAGACGATCGCGGCGCGCAACGGCCCGATCGGCAGGTAGGGCCGACGCGGCATGAAGAAGATCGACGCCCCCGTCGGCAGATCGACCTGGCCGCGCCCCCACGGCCACAACCGCGCCACCACCTTGAACAGCTTCACCGCCGCGCCGGGATCGCCGGTGACCAGCACCCGTTCCCCGGCGGCGATCCGGGTGGAGAAGCGGGCGATCTGGGTGGCGCCCGCGGCGTCCGCGATCTCGACATCGCGGAAGGCGAGTTCCGGAGCCTCCGACTGGGCGATGCGGTGCCGTCGTGCCCCCCGCGTCGACCCGCCGCGAGACCAGCTCGATGCCATCGACCAGACGCAGCACCCGCTCCACCGAGGCGCGCCACGCCGCCACACCGGCCAGGTTGTCGATCGGCCAGGACAGCGCGGCGGTCATCTGACCGAAGGCCTGGGCGGTCTGCATCAGCACCCCCAGGGTGATCATCCCGCCGATATAGCGCGGCGCCGCCACCAGGAAGGGAAAGGCCATGGAAAGGACCGACCAGCTGGAAGAGAAATAGATCAGCTTGGTCAGCGCCCAGGTCTGCCCGTCCCAGGCCCGCGCGACGCGACGGAACAGGCTGCGGAAATGGCGGCGTTCGCCGGTTTCACCATGCAGAAGCGCGATCGCCATGGCGTTCTCGCGGGCATGCGCCAGACCGAAGCGGAAGTTCGCCTCGTCGGTCTGGCGGCGGTCGGCGGCGCGGATCAGGGGCTTGCCCAGCGCCCAGGCCGCCACCGCGCCCAACCCCGAATAGGCCACCGCGATCCACACCAGATGACCGGGCAGGGGCACTTCCAACCCGCCGAAGGTGGTCAGCGCCGGACCCGACAGCGACCACAAAATCTGGGTGAAGCTGACCAGAAGCAACAGCGAATAGAACAGCGAGTGCGCCAGATCGATGGCGGATTCCGTGGTGATCCGGATGTCCTCGGCGATACGCCCGTCGGGATTGTCGTGATCGCCGGGAACCAGGTTCAGAAGATACTGCCGCCCGCCCGACATCCAATCGCGGAACACCCGATAGGTCAGCCACTGCCGCCAGGCCACCTGTAGACGGCGCTTCACCCGCAAATGGGTCGAGGTGACCAGGACGTTGCCGACGATGATCAGCAGCAGCACGCCGATCAGCGCCTCGAAGCGCTGCATGGCGTGCTGTTCCCGGGCGTCGAACAGCTTCTCGTTCCAGATGTTGAGGGCGATCGGAAAACCCACCTGAATCACCGTCAGGACCAGCATCGCCAGCCCCAGGCCGGTCAGCCTCCAGCCGTCCTCGGACGACCAGAACGGCATCGCAAGATCGACGAAGCGGCGAAGGAACGACCGCATCGGCTGCGGTTCGGCGGCGATCGGCGGTGCAACGGTGTCGTTCCCCAAGATCCCTCTCATCCCGCCGCGCATCCGTCGTGCGCGTCGTCGGTCTTTTGTCCGATTTAACAGGGGACAAGCCGACAAAGCCAGAAAAAACCGCCCCTCTTCCGCCGCGTCCGGCCTCTGGCACCGGACTTGCGTGGGAAAGGACGGGTCAAGGCCGCGCGATCCCGCGTCCGCCGCCCCGCCGCCGAACCGTACGGATGGATTTCCGCCCCATGAGCCGCCGCTTCGCCCCTCTTGCAAAGACCTTGGCCAAGGGCCTGCTGCTGGCGGCTTTCCTGTTGCCGTTCAACGCCTTGCAGGCCCGCGCATGGTCCGGAATCTGCATCGACACGGCGCTTCGCGTCAATGCCGCCGAACGCCTGCCGAAGGACATGCTGCCCAGCATCGCGATCACCGAAAGCGGTCGCACCGACCCCCGGACCAAGGCAAAAGTTGCCTGGCCGTGGACCGTCACCACGGGCGGCGAGGGGCAGTATTTTCCCACCAAGGCCGCCGCCGTCGCCGAAGTCGGGCGGCTGCGCGCCAGGGGGGTGGAGAACATCGACGTCGGCTGCATGCAGATCAACCTGAAGTACCACCCCAACGCCTTTTCCTCGCTCGCCGAGGCCTTCGATCCGGAAACCAACGTCCGCTACGCGGCGCGTTTCCTGAAGGATCTGCACCAGTCCTGGAACAGCTGGTCGGAAGCGGTGCGCCGCTATCACTCCGCCGACGCCGACCGGGGCCTGGCCTACGAGAAGCGGGTCGCGGTCAACCTGCGCGACCTGCGAACCGACCTCCGGCGCCCGCCGGAGGAAAAAGCCGTCGCCGCCGCCCGGCCCGAGGCCAAGCCGCTTCGAGTCGCGGAAAACGCCGAAACCCGGCAACGTCGCGAGGCGGCGCGCGCCGAGGCGGAAGCCTGGCGGCAAAGAAAACTCGCCGAATATCGGGCGCGCAAGACCGCCCTGCGCGACGGCTGACCGGACTCGCCGACGGCGCAGTCGGAACAAATTTAGGGATACCGACCCTAGGGTTTTTCTCGACCACAATCTCCGGTTATACTTTCACCCCCGGAAGCCGTGACGGACGGCCTCCCCCTGCCGCGCGCTTCGCGATGGACACACCTCGGACATGGCCCTGGAAACCGGCACCCTGACGCTCTACCGCGAAAAGACCCTCTATTTCGACGGCGCGCACCCCGGACCGGACCTGGAGGCCTATGCCAAGCTGGCGATCCGCGCCAACCGCATCGCCTGCACCCTCTCCGACGACAAGATCGGGGAGAATCTGGTGGTGCGCGGACAGAACATCCCCTCCACCCTGCGCCTCGCCGGGCTCGTCATCGACACGTTCAAGGCGGACCCCCTGTGCCTCGCCCCCGGCCACGGATTGAACTGGCGAAAGCTGACCGAGACCGCGCTGTCCGACTACGACCGCGAATACGCTCCGGAAAGCTGGTTCGCCGTCTATTCCAACGGGACGCGGCTATTCTTCTCGAACCAGCCGATGCCCGCTCTCGATCTGGTCGAGGAGGAAGCCAAGGGAGAGGAAATCACCTAGGCCTTGCTCAAACGGCTGGCGCCCAAACTGGTCACCTCCCGACAGATTCGGCTGCGCCACGACAGCCGCGCCGCGGTGGTGATGAACGAAAACAGCGACGGCGTGCGCTGCGCGGTGATCGAACGGCGGCGCGGCAAGGACGCGGCGTTCTCGTTCCATGTGCAGAACCCGCCGAAAAAACGCATCCGCATGTCGCCGGTGCTGTTCATGGCCGCCGACCTGTTCGAAATGCAGAACCTATATGCCCTGGCGGAACGGGTCAAATCCGCCTTAAGCGGCGCAACGACGAAATCGGCATCGCCGATCTCCCTGGATCAGGTGGAAGCGATGCAGACCCGCAACCTGCAACTCGCCTCGCTGGTGCGCGCCTTCCACGAAAGCCACGCAGTGCGCTATCGCCCCGCGCCGCCGTCCTATCTGCCGGTCGCGGCGCGATAAAAAAGGGGGCTTTCGCCCCCCCTGGTTCCGGTTTTCATCCCCACAAATCGGGCAACGGCGGCGATACCCGTCCGTGCGCATAGGAAAGCCCGAATTCGCGGTCTCGGGCGAGAATCACCGGCCCGTCGAGATCGACGTATCGCGCCCGCGAAGCCAACAGGAAGGCGGGCGCCATCGCCAGCGACGTGCCGACCATGCAGCCGATCATCAGGGAAAGCCCCGCCGCCTCCGCCGCCTTGACCATGGCGATCGCCTCGGTCAGGCCGCCGGTCTTGTCCAGCTTGACGTTGACCATGTCGTAGAGCCGCGCCAGACGCGGGATGTCCTTCACCGTATGCGAGGATTCGTCGGCGCAAAGCGGGATCGGCGAATCGATCTCCGCCAGGCAGTCGTCCTCTCCCGCCGGCAACGGCTGTTCGACCATGGCGACGCCCAGCCCGGCCAGCGCCGACAGCATCGGCGCCAGATCGGCGACGGGCAGGGCCTCGTTGGCATCGACGATCAGGGTGGCGTCGGGACGCGCCCGACGCACCGCCGCGACGCGGTCGAGCGCGACCTCGGAGCCCAGTTTCAGCTTCAAAAGGGGCCGCCCCTCCTTGGCGATGGCGGCGGCGGCCATCTTCTCCGGCACATCCAGGCTCAAGGTTTCGGCGGTGATCAGTTCGCGCGGTCGGTCCAGACCGGCGATCTCCCACGCCGCGCGACCGCGCTCCTTCGCCTCCAGATCCCAGAAGGCGCAGTCGAGCGCGTTGCGCGCCGCGCCCGGGTGCATCGCGGATTGCAGGGCGATGCGATCGACCTGGCCGCGCGCCAGGGCGGGAGCGATCGCCCGAAGATCGGCGATCACCCCGTCCACGCTTTCGCCATAGCGGGCATAGGGCACGCACTCGCCGCGCCCGCGCTTGCCACTACGGGCATCGGTAAGGGTCACCACCACCACCTCGGCGGAGGTGCGAGACCCCCGCGAGATGGTGAACGAACCCGCGATCGGCCAGCTTTCCTGCTGGATGTCGAGCATCCACATCGCCCTGCCGCCCTCCGTTACAGATCGGCCAGACGATCGACCACCGCGCCGACGCCGTCCTTCAACGGATCGACGCAGGGCAGATCGAAGGTCGCGCTCAGACCATCCTTCAGCGACGCCGCCGCCTCGTCCGACATCGCCGAGGTGTTGAGGCAAATGCCGACGAACTTCGCCCGCGGATTGACCAGTTGCGCGTGCGCCAGATTCAGATCCATGCAGGATTCGATATCGGGCAGGCGATAGTCCGGCAGGCCGCGCATGTGATCGCGCACCGGATCGTGGCACAGAACCAGGGCATCGGGCTGCGCGCCGTGAATCAGACCCAGGCTGACCCCGGCATAGGACGCATGAAACAACGAACCCTGCCCCTCGACGACGTCCCAGTGGTCGGCCTCGTTGGCGGGGGAAAGCCATTCCACCGCGCCGGAAATGAAGTCGGCGACCACCGCGTCGATCGACACCCCCGACCCGGCGATGAAGATGCCGGTCTGGCCGGTGGCGCGGAAGTCGGCCTTGAACCCGCGCGCCCGCATTTCCTTTTCCAGGGCGAGGGCGGTGTACATCTTGCCCACCGAGCAGTCGGTGCCGACCGCGAGCAGACGCTTGCCGGAGCGGCGCTTCCCGGAGGCGACGGCGAAATGCTGCGTCGGATGGCGCACGTCGAACAGCTGGCGCTTGCAGGCGTCGGCATGGGCCTTGATCTCCGGCACGTCGGCCAGGCGCTGGTGCAGCCCGGCGGCGATGTCGAGGCCGAGGTCGAGGGCCCGCAGGATGGTTTCCAGCCAGGCGCCGCCGATCACTCCGCCACGGTTGGCGACACCGACGACCAGGGTCTTCGCCCCGGCCTTGGCCGCCTCTTCCACCGTCAGGTCGGCGAGCTTCAGATCGGCCTTGCAATCGGACAGGCGAACCTGACCGACGCACCAATCGGGCCGCCACTCGGCGATGCCGCCCGCCGTCTTCGCCGCCAGCTGGTCCGGCGCCTCCCCAACCGCAACGGCTCGGCACGCGATGAACCAACTCACGACGACGACCCCGGGGCGCCACAACGCCGTGGCGACACAGTCCAGCGAACAGGTTTTCGTCACGATCTATGTGGCGAAGCAACTGTTCGGCATCCCGGTCGAACGGGTCCAGGACATCCTGATTCCGGAAAAGATCGCGCACATTCCGTTGGCGCCCTCGGAAATCGCCGGTGCGATCAACCTGCGCGGACGCATCGTCACGGTGGTTGACGTGCGTCAGTGCCTGGGCCTGAAGCCGCCGCCGGAAGGCAGCTCGCCAATGTGCGTCACCGTCGAGCAGGGAACCGAACTCTACAGTCTGAAGGTGGATTCCGTCGGGGCGGTAATCAGCATGCCGACCGAACGGATCGAAAGCAACCCGACCACCCTGGACCAACGCTGGCGCAGCATTTCCGCCGGGGTCATCCAGCTGGAGGAAGAGCTTCTCATCCTTCTGGATATCGATTCCCTTCTGGGATTCGCCGTACGTTAGGCGTTCTCCGCGTTCGGAGCAGAAAAAGATCAAGCGGCGCGGAAATTGGCGCCGCTTTTCTTTCGAAATAAGTTTAGGGCACGTCAAGTCTCTAGGTTTTTCCCTGGAGAAACATTAAAATCGTGCCGGGATATGGAGAGGTGAACCGACCGCGCCTTCCCCCGGACGCGAACGCCGCGGGAAGACCGGCTTGTCGGCAGGGTATAGTGAACCAGGACGAAAAGTCTTCGCGCGACCGATTCGTCTCTCTGGCGTTCTGCTGGGGGGAAATTCTGTTCGAAGTCACCGACCGCTACGAGGTCCTTTTCGTCGGCGGCCTGACCGAAGTTCTGTTCGGCCGTCCGCCGGAAAGCCTGGTCGGCGAAAACTTCCTCGACCTTCTGGGAACCCAGGCGCGGCAGGTGGTGCACACCGTGTTCTCCCATGCCCGTCAACGCGGCGGGCGGATTCAGGATCTCTACGTCTCGGTGGAGCGCCACGACCGTCGCGGCCAGATCTGCCAGATCGCGGGCTATCATGCCGCCCCCGAACCCGGGGAGAAGACCGGGCGTTACTTCCTCTCCCTCAAGCTGATGCCCAACGCCCACCTGGAACGGACGATGAGCTACGCCGACGGCTTCCGCGACGCGGATTCCTTCTGCGACATGGCGAACGAGGCCCTGGCCCGGCGACGCGACGCCAAGCTGTCGCTGATCTCCATCCCCGACCTGCAAAACCTGTTCGGCGAAATGGGCCGCGGCGAGCAACGCAACGTCCGGCTGGCGATCAGTTCCTTCCTGCACGCCCACGCCCTGGAACAGGAGGAAGCGGGCACCATGGGCCTGGGCAAGTACGCCCTGGTGCACTCCGAAACCACCGATATCGACGCCCTGCGCGACGAGTTGGCCGGGCTTCTTGCCGCGATCACCGCGAAACGAGAGGTAGACGTCCGCACCGCCACCATCACCGGCCAGGAGGACGTGGACCCCGAGGACCTGGCCAAGGGCATCGTGTTCGCGATCAACCAGTTCAAGGAGAGCGCGGGAAACAATCTGACGCTGTCGTCGCTCAACGCCAACTTCGCCGGTCTGGCGGAGGAGGCGGTGAAGACCGTCTCCCTGTTCCGCAACGTCGTCGCCCATTCCAACTTTTCCATCGTCTTCCAGCCGATCGTCAGCCTGAAGGACGGATCGGTGCACCATTACGAGGTATTGAGCCGCTTCCAGGGAAAATTCGGCGAATCCCCCTATCGCTACATCTGCTTCGCCGAGGAAACCGGCCTGATCTCCAGCTTCGACTTCGCGGTGATGCTGAAAACCGTGGACTGGCTGGAAAAGAACGGAAGAAACACCGACCTCCGGATGGCGGTCAACATGTCGGGGCAATCCCTTCTCGACGCCGGATACCGGCAACGGGTGGACGAACTGCTGGAAAGAAAGCCCTGGCTGAAGGACCATCTGATTTTCGAACTGACCGAATCCTCCCGCGTCGAGGACTTGCAGACCGCCGACATCTACATCCAGCATCTGCGCGCCAAGGGGGTGCCGATCTGCCTGGACGATTTCGGCGCCGGCGCCGCCAGTTTCAACTATCTTTCGGCGATGGCGGTGGACGTGGTGAAGCTGGACGGCGCGGCGGTGGAAAACACCATCGGCACGGCGCGAGGCCGCGCCTTCATGAAGGCGATGGGATCGTTCTGCCGCGAACTCAAGGTCGAAACCATCGGCGAGATGGTCGATACCAAGGAAAAGATGGCCTTCCTGCAATCCTGTTCCATCGACTTCGGCCAGGGATACCTGTTCGGCAAGGGCGAACTCGCGCCGATGGACGTCTCCGGCGTCACCGTGCCTTTGTTCGCCTGAGCGCGATCACGCCACCGCCAGGGCGCGGATGCGTTCCACCATCGAAAACAGGCCGTTGCGGCGACTGGGGCTCAAATGCTGGTCGAGCCCCAGTTCGTGCAGAAAGGATTCGGCGTCGATCGCCGCGATCTCGGTTTTCGGGCGACCGGAATAGAGAATGTGCAGAATCCGGATCAGGCCGCGCACGATATGGGCATCGCTGTCGGCGACGATCTCCAGACAGGGGCGCCCCTGCCCGTCGGCGAATTCCCGCCCGATCATCCATACCTGACTGGTGCAGCCGCGCACCTTGGTCGCCTCGGTCTTCAGCGCCTCGTCCATCGGCGGCAGGGTCCGGCCCAGGTCGATGATATAGGCGTAGCGTTCCTCCCAATCCTCGAGGAAGCCGAACGTCTCGCGCAGGTCGTCAAGCTCGGCCCGCCCGCTGGTCGCATCCATCGTCGAAAATCCCCCGAAACCAAACGCCCCTAGAAATAGTCCAGCAGCATGCGCGCGCCTTCCGACATGCAATCCGGGGACCATGGCGGATCCCACACCAGATAGACCTCGACGACGCCGACGCCGCGCACCCGCACCACCTCTTCCGCCACTTCCATCGGCAGTTCCCCGGCCACCGGACACCCCGGCGCGGTCAGGGTCATCCGCACCTTCACGTCGCCCTCATCCGACCGCAGGATGTCGTAAATCAGGCCAAGATCGTAGATGTTGACCGGGATTTCCGGGTCGTGAACCTGACGCAGCGCGGCGATGATCGGTTCGTCGGAATCGACGATCGGCAGGCCCGGCTGCACCGGCAGCCCGGCGCGCGCCACCAGATCCTCGGCGCCCATCGCGTCCGCGTCGGCCGAGGCGTCGGCGACGTCGTCGCTCCAGTCCTCGCGCGGGGTTCCGGCCTCCGCCGGTTGGGTGAACTCGTCCATGGAAAACTCGTTGCCTTCCGTCATTTCCGCAAACCTATCGCAATAGGGCCAAGGCCCGCTCCACCCCCGCCGCCAGGGCTTCCGCCTCGGCGCGGGTGCTATACAGGGCGAACGACGCGCGGGTCGTCGCCGAAACCCCCATCCGCACCATCAGGGGCTGGGCGCAGTGATGCCCGGCGCGCACCGCGATGCCGCGCTGATCCAACAGGGTCGCGATGTCGGACGGGTGCGCCCCCTCCACCGCGAAGGAGATCACCCCGCCCTTTTCCTGCGCCGTGCCGATGATCCGCAACCCCGGAATCCGCGACAACAGACCGGTGGCGTAGTCCATCACCTCGGCCTCGTGGGCGTGGATCGCCTCGATCCCCAGGGATTCGACATAGTCGATGGCGGCGGCGAGGCCGATCGCCTCGACGATCATCGGCGTTCCCGCCTCGAACCGCGCCGGAGGTTCCGCCCAGGTGCTGCGTTCGAAGGTCACGGTCTCGATCATGTCGCCGCCGCCCTTGTAGGGCGGCAGGGTTTCGAGGATTTCCCGCCTGCCATAGAGCGCGCCGATGCCGGTCGGGCCGTAAATCTTGTGCCCGGTGATCGCATAGAAATCGACGTCCAGATCGCGCACGTCGACGCGACAGTGCACCGCGCCCTGGCAACCATCGACGACGATCCTGGCCCCCGCCGCGTGGGCGGCGGCGGCGATCCGCTTGACCGGCATGATCGTGCCCAGGACGTTCGACATGTGGGCGACCGCCACCAGCTTGACCTTGGGCCCCAGCATCGCGGCGAAGGCGGGAAAGTCGAACTCCCCCGCGTCGGTCACCGGGATCGGGCGCACCACCGCGCCGGTGGCCTGGGCGGCCAGCTGCCAGGGAACGATGTTGGAATGGTGCTCGCTTTCGCAGACCAGAATCTCGTCGCCGGGTTTCAGGAACGCCTGGGCATAGCACCGCGCCACCAGATTGAGGGAATCGGTGCCGCCCGAGGTAAAGACGATCTCGTCCGCCGAAGCCGCGTTCAGGAACCGCCGCACCGTCTCGCGCGCCGCCTCGTAGCGGCCGGTGGCGGCGTCGGACAGGGCATGGATGCCGCGATGCACGTTGGCATAGGACGTCCGGTACATCTCGTCCATCGCCCGCAACACCGCCTCCGGTTTCTGGGCCGAGGCGGCGCTGTCGAGAAACACCAGCGGCTTGCCGTGCACCGTGATGGACAGGATGGGAAAGTCCCGCCGCGCCGCATCGACGTCGAAGGTCCGGACTGGAGCGTCCATCATGCCCTCTCCCGCGCCGTCAACCAGGCTGAAGCGCGGGCGGAAAACGCCGCCTTGACCGCCGGGTTGCCGATCAGATCCAGCGCCTCGCCCAGGAAGGCCTGCAACAGCAGGGACCGGGCGGTGGCGGCGTCGATGCCGCGCGAGCGAAGATAGAACACCTGTTCGTCGGACAACTCGCCGCAGGTGGCGCCATGGCTGCACTTCACGTCGTCGGCATAGATTTCCAGTTCCGGCTTGCAGTCCACCTCGGCGCTGCGGGACAGCAGCAACGCATTGTGCAACTGGTTGCCGACGATGCGCTGCGCGTCGCGGTGGACATGCACCTTGCCCTGAAAGATGCCGCGCGAACGATCCGCCAGGATGCCCTTGAACACCTGATCGGTGGTGGTCTCGGCGGCGATGTGCTGGATTTCGGTGGTGGTGTCGCAAATGCCGTCGCCATCGACCGCATAAGCACCGTTCAGCCGGGCGTCGCCGCCCGACCCGACCATCCGCAGGCGCATCTCGTGCCGCGCCACATGTCCGCCGAGTTGCAGCACGAAGCCTTCGTAGCGGCCGTTCGTCGGCACGTCGCAGCGCGCCGAGGACACGTGGGTCGCCGCCGCGCCTTCCGCCTGAAGCACGTAATGAGCCAGGGCCGCGCCCTCGCCCAGGACGATGTCGGTCACCGCATCCACCGCGTAGACGCCGGTCGCCGGGCCATAAAAACTTTCCACCAAGGTCAGCGACGCCCCCGCCCCCACCAACGCCACCAGACGAGGAAAGGCGATGCGCGGACCTTCTCCGGGAACCGCCAGAGAAACCACCTCGACCGGCAAGTCCACCGCGACCCCCGGCGCCACCGACAACACCGCGCCGTCGTCCAGATAGGCGCTGGCCAGGGCCGCCAGGGGCGCCTGGGAAAAATCGACGTCGCGGTCGAGCGCGGCGAGCACCGCCGCGTCCCCCGCTTCCAGACAGGCCTTGAGGAAGCGCACGGTCAGGCCGGACACGGCGGGCAGCACCGACAAACCGGCGTCGAAGCGACCGTTGACCAGAACGACGCGCGCCGCCACCGCGCCCAGGCCGGTTTCCGGCACCGTCACGGCGCGAACCGCGTCCTCGGCGCGGGCGAAGGGCAGAGCCTCCAGATCCTTGAGGCGGGTGTACTTCCACGCCTCCGCCTTGGAATGCGGCAACCCCTGCCGCCGATAGCTGGCGACAGCGGCATCGCGCAAGGCGCTCAGGCGCGGATCGGACGCGCCGGGCAGCGCCGCCGCGACGGCGGCATGGTCCCGCAGCAGGGGAATTTCGCTCAAGCTCATCGCGCGCCTCTCCTCATGCCGCCGTGGTGTAGTCGGCATAGCCGGTCTTTTCCAGCCGCCGGGCGAGATCGGCGTCGCCGGTTTCGACGATCCGACCCTTCGCCAGAACGTGCACCACGTCGGGCACGATGTAGTCCAGCAGCCGTTGGTAATGGGTGATCACCAGGAACGACCGATCGGGGGAGCGCTGCGCGTTCACCCCCTCGGCGACGATCCTGAGGGCGTCGATGTCCAGCCCGGAATCGGTCTCGTCCAGGATCGCGAGCTTCGGCGTCAGAACCGCCATTTGCAGCATCTCGTTGCGCTTCTTCTCGCCGCCCGAGAACCCGACGTTCAAGGGCCGCTTCAACATCTCGTCGGGCAGGTGCAGCAGCTTCGCCTTCTCGCGCAACAGCTTAAGGAAGGCCATCGGATCGATTTCCTTCTCGCCGCGCGCCTTCCGCTGCGCGTTGAACGCGGTCTTCAGGAAGGTGGTGTTGGTGACGCCGGGAATTTCCACCGGGTACTGGAAGGCGAGGAACAGGCCGAGGGCGGCGCGTTCCTCCGGCTCCATCTCCAGAACGTCGGCACCGTCGAAGCTGACCGAACCGCCGGTCACCTCGTACCCCGGACGCCCGGAAATCACATGCGCCAGGGTGCTCTTGCCCGAACCGTTGGGCCCCATGATCGCGTGAACCTTGCCGGGTTCGATGCGAAGCGAAATTCCCTTCAGGATTTCCGTGTCGCCAACGTTGACGCGCAAATCTTCTACAATCAAGCCGTTGGTCATTTTTCTTTCTCCGTTGCTTGAGCGCACGTCAACCGACGCTGCCTTCCAGGCTGATGCCCACCAGTTTCTGCGCCTCGACCGCGAACTCCATCGGCAGGTTCTGCAACACCTCCTTGCAGAAACCGTTGACGATCAGCGCCACCGCCTCTTCCGGCGAAAGGCCGCGCTGACGGCAAAGGAACAACTGGTCGTCGCTGATTCTCGCCGTCGTCGCCTCGTGCTCCAGGGTGGAGAACGGGGTGCGGCTTTCGATATAAGGCACGGTGTGGGCGCCGCACTTGTCGCCGATCAACAGGCTGTCGCACTGGCTGTAGTTGCGCGCCCCTTCCGCCCCCGCCAGCACCCGCACCAGACCGCGATAGGTGTTGTCGGACCGCCCGGCGGCGATGCCCTTGGACACGATGGTGGAGCGGGTGTTCCTGCCGATGTGGATCATCTTGGTCCCGGTATCGGCCTGCTGCGCGTTGTTGGTGATCGCCACCGAATAGAACTCGCCCACCGAATCGTCGCCTTGCAGGATGCAACTGGGGTACTTCCAGGTGACGGCGGAGCCGGTTTCCACCTGGGTCCAGGAAATCTTCGACCGCTTGCCGCGGCAAGCGCCGCGCTTGGTGACGAAGTTGTAGATGCCGCCCTTGCCCTCGGCGTCGCCGGGGTACCAGTTCTGCACCGTGGAATACTTGATCTCGGCGTCGTCCAGGGCGATCAGTTCGACCACCGCCGCATGCAATTGGTTCTCGTCGCGCTGCGGCGCGGTGCAGCCCTCGAGATAGGAAACGTAGGAACTTTCCTCGGCGACGATCAGGGTGCGTTCGAACTGCCCGGTGTTCTTCGCGTTGATGCGGAAATAGGTGGACAGCTCCATCGGGCAGCGCACCCCCTTGGGGATGTAGACGAACGACCCGTCCGAGAACACCGCCGAATTCAGGCAGGCGAAATAGTTGTCGCCCTGCGGCACCACCGAACCCAGGTACTTTTTCACCAGTTCGGGAACGCGGTGCACCGCCTCGGAAAAGGAACAGAAGACGATCCCCTTCTCCTCCAGCTTCGCCTTGTAGGTGGTAGCCACCGAAACGCTGTCGAACACCGCGTCCACCGCCACCACGCCCGCCAGGATTTCCTGCTCCTTCAGCGGAATCCCCAGCTTTTCATAGGTCTCCAGAAGCTCCGGATCGACCTCGTCGAGGGACTTCGGGCCGTCGCCCTTCGCCTTCGGCGCGGCGTAATAGTGGAGGTTCTGATAGTCGATCGCCGGATAGCCGACCTTCGCCCACGTCGGCTCCGCCATGTTTTTCCACAGGGCGAGCGCCTTCAAACGCCAGTCGAGCAGCCAGTCGGGTTCGTTCTTGCGGGCGGAGATATAGCGCACCGTCTCTTCGGTCAGGCCGACCGGGGCGTAATCGGTCTCGATCTCGGTGACGAAGCCGTACTTGCAGGCCCCGGTGAGTTCCTTCACCGTCTCGACGGTTTCCGTGGTGGAGGCCATCGGCTGAATGCTCCTTACGCTTGCAGGCTCGCGGGCGCGTGACGCGCCGCGATGCTCGAACTCAGATCCTCGGGGTCCATGAACCGCGCCTCGGGCAGCATGTCGATCAGCCGCACCTCGGCCAAGGAGTTGCGCACCGCCACGTTGACCGCGTTCCAGTGGCCGCTCATCGGGCACTGATCGCTCAATTCGCAGCACTCGTCGGCGTCCCCGGCGCAGCCGGTCACCGCGATCGGACCTTCCAGAGCCTCGATCACCTCGGCCATCGAGATCGTGCCGGGGGCGCGGGCGAAGCCGTAACCGCCATTGACGCCGCGCACCGATTGCAGGATCTCGGTCTTGGTCAGTTGCTTCAGAATCTTCGCCACGGTCGGCAGCGGCACGCCGGAGGACGCCGACAAATCGGCGGCGGAACGCAACGCCTGGCCGCGCACCAGATCGCACAGCACCACCACCGCGTAGTCGGTCAATTTGTTGACTCTCAGCATCGGGTATTCCCCTGACCGGTTGCGCCGAAGCCGCCCACGCCCCAGTTGCGAATCGTTCGCAAATACAGGACTAAAACGGTACAGTTTCTGAATTAGTCCGTTCCGGCGGCATGTCAACCCGCAAAAATGCGAACCCGCAAAATCCTGGGGCATCCTCCAACCCTGGGAGCGGTCCCGGCGAGGATGCGAAACCCTGGGGGGAGGACAGGCGCGGAAAATCGAATCCGTCTCTTGAGCCGCGCCCCGACTCGGACATAAGGTGGTGCCTTCGACCGACGCGAGTGAACCGACCATGCCGTTGCGCCACCTGAAAACCATCGCCAGCCTCAACCGGGGGCCGCGCTTACGCGCGGGCGCGCCGGAGCGCTTCGCGTGCCTGGCGGAGGAACCGCTCTATCGGGGCTACTTCGCGGCCAACCGCTATACCCTGAAGCACCAGACCTTCGCCGGGGACTGGACCGCGCCGATCGCGCGCGAGGTGTTCGAACGCGGCCACGCGGTGTGCGTTCTGCCCTATGATCCGGTCGCCGACCGGGTGGTGCTGATCGAGCAGTTCCGCGCCGGGGCGATGGTGGCGGGGTGGCATCCCTGGCTGATCGAGATCGCCGCCGGAATCATCGAACCCGGCGAAACCCCCGCCGAGGTCGCGGTCCGCGAAACCGCCGAGGAAACCGGCCTTGCGGTGACGCGGCTGGAATTCATCGCCCATGTGCTGTGCACCCCCGGCGGATCGTCGGAAACCCTGGCGCTCTATTGCGGCCAAGTCGATGCCGCCGCCGCGCCGACGCAAGGCGGCCTCGCCCACGAGAACGAGGACATCCGGGTGTTCACCGTCGCCGCAGACGAGGCGGTGGCCCTGCTCGATTCCGGAATCGTCGACAACGCCAGCACCCTGATGACCCTGCAATGGTTCGCCCTTAACCGCGCGCGGCTGCGCGCCCTCTGGCTGGACGGAAAGGAAACGCCATGACCCCCTCCGCCTCGTTGATCGACGCCGACTGGCTGGCGGCGCGCCTGGATGCGCCGGACATCGTGATCCTGGACGCCACCTGCTTCATGCCCAACGACCCGCGCGACGCCAGGACCTGCTTCCGCAACGCCCGCATTCCCGGCGCGCGTTTCTTCGACATCAACGACGTGGCCGATCCCCACAGCCGGTGGAGCCATACCATGCCCAGGCCCGAGACCTTCATGTCCAAGGTCAGCCGCCTGGGCGTCGGCGACGGCCTGAAGGTGGTGGTCTACGACGCCAACGGCGGCAACATGGCGGCGATGCGCGCCTGGTGGATGTTCCGCGCCTTCGGCCACGAGGACGTGGCGGTGCTGAACGGCGGCCTGCCGAAGTGGCTGCAATCCGGCCTCCCGACCGAGGACGGACCGGAACGCCCCTTGCGCCAGCGCGACTGGCGGCACTTCACGCCGCGCGACGGCGGTCCCCGCATCGTCGGCGTCGCCGAGGTTCTGGAGAATCTGGACAGCCGCACGGCGGTGACGGTCGATGCGCGCGCCGCCGAACGCTATGCCGGGGCCGCGCCCGAACCCCGCCCCAGCCTGACGGTCGGCCATGTGCCGGGAGCGCGCAATCTGCCCAACGGGCTGATCTTCAACCCCGACAAGACGGTGAAAACGGTCGAGGAGATCAAGGCCCTGTTCGCCGCCGCCGACGTTCCGCTCGACGCCACGCCGGTGATCGCGATGTGCGGCACCGGCGTCACCGCCTGCATCGTCGCCTTCGCCGCGCATCTGGCGGGCAAGCCGGACGTCGCGGTCTTCGACGGCAGCTGGGAGGAATGGGGCAACACCCCCAACCTGCCGGTCGCCACCGGACCCACCCCTTAAAGCAACGCCGCAAGGATTTTCCCCCGCGATGAAACGCGACACCCAGATCACCCACCTCGGTCGGACCTCTCCCTTCTTCTCGGGCAGCGTCAATCCGCCGGTCTACCGCGCCTCCACCGTCACCTTCCCGACCATGGAGGCGATGGCCGACGCGCAGGGGGATTACCTCAACGCCTTCTACTACGGGCGCATCGGCACCCCCACCACCATAGCCTTCGAGGAAGCGGTGGCCGCCGCCGAGGGCGGGGAGAGAACCATCGCCGTGCCTTCCGGCCTCGCGGCGATCGTCGGCACCCTGACCGCGCTGGTCAAATCCGGCGACCACATCCTGGTCTCCGACAGCGTCTACGGACCCACCCGCACCTTCTGCCAGGACGTTCTGGCGAAAAACGGCGTCGCCGTGGAGTACTTCCACCCCCTGTGCGGCGACACCATCCGGTCCCTGTTCAAGCCCAACACCAAACTGGTGTTCTGCGAAACCCCCGGGTCGCTGACCTTCGAGATGCAGGACATCCCGGCGATCGCCGAGGTGGCGCACGCCCACGGCGCGCTGGTGGTGGCCGACAACACCTGGGCCTCGCCGATCTTCTTCCGCCCCTTCGAGAAAGGCGTGGACGTGTCGATCCAGGCGGCGACCAAGTACATCGTCGGCCATTCCGACGCGATGCTGGGCACCATCACCACCCGCGAGGAGCTGTTCGGCAGGATCAAAAGCAGCGTCGTGAAATACGGCTATTCGGTGGGATCGGAAGAAGCCTACCTCGGCCTGCGCGGCCTGCGCACCCTGCCAGTGCGGATGAAGCAGCACCAGGAGAACGCGCTGATCGTGGCGCGCTGGCTGCAAACCCGCGAGGAAGTCGCCAGGGTGCTCCACCCCGGCCTGCCCGACGACCCCGGGCACCCCCTGTTCCAGCGCGATTTCCTGGGATCGAGCGGCCTGTTCGGCCTGATCCTGGAGCCTTATCCGGAAGAGGCGATGGTGGCGATGATCGACGGCCTGAAGCTGTTCTCGCTGGGGTTCAGTTGGGGCGGCTTTGAAAGCCTGATCATGTACACCACGCCCGGCATCGTGCGCACCACGGTGCTGTGGAACGCCGACGGACCGACCTTGCGCCTGCACGTCGGCCTGGAAGACCCGGACGACCTGATCGCCGACCTCGCCGCCGGGTTCGACCGCCTCAACGCCTTCGGATACTAGAAAAATGGCCGAACCCGATCTTTCCGCCCTGTTCGACGCCCTGGTCTTCGACGCCGACGGCCTGATCCCGGCGATCGCGCAGCAGGCCGACACCGGCGAGGTGCTGATGATGGCCTGGATGAACCGCGATGCGATCGCCGAGACCCTGTCCACCGGTCGCGTCTGCTATTGGTCGCGGTCGCGGCGATCCCTGTGGCGCAAGGGGGAATCCTCCGGCCAGGTGCAGACCCTGGTGGCGCTGCGTCCCGACTGCGACGGCGATGCGCTGCTGCTGCGGGTGGACCAGACCGGCGTCGCCTGCCATACCGGGCGGCGCACCTGCTTCTATCGGGAATGGCGGAAGGACGGCTTCGCCGAACTGATGAAGCCCGAGATCTCCGAGGAGGACCTGTACGGCGGGAAGGGCTGACCCCTATCGCACCAGCAACCCGCCCCGCTCCCCGGCCTTCGCCGGAGGCGTCGCCTTACCGGTCAGGTCCAACGGCTCGGCGGTGAGCACCGGTTCGGCCGGAACCGGCGCGGGCGTCGGCGCGGACGCGGCGGCGACCGGCGGCGCGGCTTCCGGCAACGACGGGGAATCGGACGTCGGCTGGGAATAGCGCGCCCCCGCCTCCAACTGGGAATCCAGCCAGTTCACCAAATCGCGCAAGGGATTTTCCGCATCGGCCGGAACCGGTTCCGGCGGAGCCGCGGCAACCGGCGAGGATTTCGCACCGGGTTCCGGCTCGGCGCGCGCCGGGGCGGGCTCGGACGCGGGCGCGGTCTCCGGCTGACCGGTGCGAATCGCCTCGGTCAAGCGATCGTCGATCCACGAAAACATCTGGACGATGTCGCCGACGATATCGGGCGGCGGCGGCGCGGTATCGTCGGCCCGCGCCGAAACGCCCGAGGCGGCCAACACCGACGCGGCAAGCAGAAGCCCCCGCGCACCCTTTTCCAGACCGACCATGCCGACCCCTTTCCCCAGGACAGCGTTCCCGTCGAGTATCCGATGGGCGCGGGGCGCGCGTCAACCGCCCTGCCTTGACAACGCCGGTTTCGGCCTCCACCTCGGAAGCCCGATCCCCTCCGCCGGAGCCCTGCCGATGCCGTCCTCCCCCGCCCGCGATCCGCGCACCCCGGTCACCCTGGTCACCGGATTCCTCGGCGCGGGCAAAAGCACCCTGCTCAACGCGATCCTCCGTCACCCCGGATTCGCCGACGCGGCGGTCCTGATCAACGAATTCGGCGACGTCGGCATCGACGCCGCCCTGGTGCGCGGGGTGGACGGCGCGGTGGTGACCCTGCCCACCGGCTGCGTCTGCTGCGCCCTGCGCGGCGAAATGATCGACGCGCTGAAAGACCTGCATTTCAAGCGCGCGCGGCGAAATTCCAGAGTTCACCCGCCCGTTGATCGAGACCTCCGGCCTTGCCGACCCCTCGCCGATCCTCGCCACCCTGCTGAAGGAGCCGGTGCTGGAAAGCGTCTATCGCATCGATGGCATCGTCGCCGTGGCGGACGGCGAACACGGCGAGGCGCACCTGGATCAGCGCGCCGAAGCCCGCGCCCAGGCGGCGATCGCCGACCGGCTGCTGATCTCGAAAACCGACCGGGCCGACGCCGCGACGGTGGAAAGCCTGACCGCCCGCCTGGAACGCATCAACCCGTTGGCCGAAATCGTACCGATGCGCCGTGGCGAGGTTCCCCCCAGCCTGCTGCTGGGATGCTTCGATCCGACCCGGGCGCGGCCCCTGCCGCAACCGCATCGCCACCATCACCACGACCACCCGCACGACCACCGCGACGGCATTTCCGCCAACCGGCTGGCGCTGGCTCCGGGCTGGCCGCGCGCCGCGCTGGAAAGCCGCATCCGCCTGTTCCTGTCGCTGAACGACGGCGCGGTGCTGCGCCTGAAGGGCATCGCCCGCTGCGCCGACGGCGGCCTGTATGCCCTGCACGGGGTGCGGCACGTCGCCTATCCGGCGCAGCCGATCGAATCCTGCCCGGCGGAGATGGAAAACCGCGTCATCCTGATCGCCGACGTACCGCCGAAACATTCGGATCTGTTAAGCGGAAACCCTGACGACACCAGTATACCCGGACAGGGACTACGGTAATTATCGTTCTTGTTCCGAATTCTAGGTGGTTTCTTTCGCCTAATTCTTGATTTCCCCGCAATCCGCACCACGTAAAAATTCAGGTGGACTGACAGTGTTCAGCCTCCCTCTCTCAGGGTCCACTTGGCAGCCGGTTGCATAGACCGGCTGCCTTTTTATCCGGGCTCCGGGATTGACGCCCCCGAACCGGCATGGGAGGCTCCGTCGATGATCGCCCGCTTGCTCCTTTTCATCCCGTTGCTTTGCCTCGCAGCGCCATTGGCGCGGGCGGAAACCCCGGTCGCGCGCACCCCGGAGGCCGAGGTCCGGCTGACCGCCGCCACCGCCGACTTCGCCCCCGGCGGAACGATCGATCTGGGGGTGGTTTTCCGCCTTGCGCCCGGCTGGCACATCTATGCCCGGAACCCCGGCGATGCCGGCCTGCCCACCGAGGTCTCCTGGCGGCTGCCTCCGGACGCCGCCGTCGGCGAACTGTTCTATCCGCCGCACCGCGCCTTCGACGAAGGCGGCCTGACCACCTTCGGCTACGCGGGCGAGGTTCTGTTCGCCGCCCGCGCCACGACCCCGCAAGACGCCGCGACGCTGCCGGTTTCCGCCCGCGTCTCCTGGCTCGCCTGCAAGAACGTTTGCATCCCCGGCGCGGCGGACCTGTCCCTGACCCTGCCCGCCGCCATCGGAACACCACCCCGCCCCTCCGCCGATGCCGCGCGCTTCGCCGCCCCCACGGAACCGCCGCCCGCCGCGACGCCTGGAATCGGCCTTGCCGCCGCCCTCGGGCTGGCGCTTCTGGGCGGCCTGCTGCTCAACCTGATGCCCTGCGTCCTGCCGATCCTGGCGCTGAAGGCGCTGCACGTCGCCGGACTGGCGAACGAGGACCGCGCCGCCGCCCGCCGCGACGGCCTGCTCTATCTGGCCGGAACCCTGTCCGGATTCGCCGCCCTGGGCGGCGTTCTCGCCGGGTTGAGCGCCTCCGGCGCGGCATTGGGATGGGGATACCAGTTGCAAAGCCCCATCGTGGTGGCGGCCCTCGCCCTCCTGATGCTGCTGATCGGCCTCGACCTCTCCGGCGTCCTGCCGATGGGCGGCCTGCCCCCGTCCCTGGCCGCCCGCCTGCCCGCCGCGCGCGGCCCCTTCGCCACCGGCCTTCTGGCGGTCGCCGTCGCCAGCCCCTGCACCGCCCCCTTCATGGGCGCGGCGATCGGCTTCGCCGCGCTGCAAACGCCCCCCGTCGCCTTCGCCGTTATCCTGACCGTCGGCGCGGGCTTCGCCCTGCCCTTCGCCGCGCTCGGCTTCGTTCCCGCCGCCGCGCGCCTGCTGCCCCGCCCCGGCCCCTGGATGATCCGCCTGCGGAAAGTCCTCTCCCTGCCGATGTTCGCCGCCGCCCTGTGGCTGGGCTTCGTTCTGGCGCAACAGATCGCCCCCGCCGCCCCCGCCGGGAACGCCTATTCGGAAAGCCGCCTCGCCGCGCTGCGCGCCCAAGGCAAACCGGTGTTCGTCGATTTCACCGCCGACTGGTGCATCACCTGCCAGATCAACAAGCGCACCGCCCTGGCCTCTTCCGCCGTCGCCGCCGCCTTCGCCGAAAAGGGCGTCGAACGCCTGACCGCCGACTGGACCCGCCGCGACCCGGCGATCACCGAAGCCCTGGCCCGCCTGGGACGTAACGGCGTCCCCGCCTATGCCCTCTATCTGCCCGGAGAACGTGCGCCGCTCCTGCTGCCGGAACTGCTGACTCCGAGACTCGTGCTGGAAGCGTTGGAGGAAATAAAACCAAACCGGGGCCAGCCCCGGACCCCGTCGGGGTCTTAGACCCCGAACCCCAAGAGTTTTCCGCCGCGTAGCGGCCATCATTCATCACGCCGCGTGACGGTTGACGGCCGCTACGCGGCGAAAAAAGGAATGGGGGGCGCGGGGGGCCCAAGGCCCCACGCAATCTTTTAGTTTTCACCCCGCCTTCGGGGCCTTGGGGAACGCGGGCGGCATCGCCCGTTCCAGGGCGGCGCAGGCGCGCATCACCAGGGCGTCCTCGAACTTGGCGGCGACGACGTGCAGGCCGACCGGCAGACCGTCGTCGGCGAGGCCGCAGGGGATGCTGGCGGCGGGCTGCTGGGTCAAGTTGAAGGGGAAGGTAAAGGGCGTCCAGGCCACCCAATCGCCGTCCTTGTCCCCTTGCGGCGCGTTGCGCCCGGCGGCGAAGGCGGTGATCGGCAGCATCGGCGTGACCAGCAGGTCGTAGGTCCGGTGAAATTTCCCCATCAGTTCGCCGATGGCGGCGCGGGCGTCCATCGCCCGCATGTAGGCGACGATGGAGATGTCGCGGCCCTTTTCGGCGATGGCGCGCAGGCCGGGATCGACCTGGGCGCGTTTGTCCTCGGGGATGGAATCGATCAGCTTGGCCGCGCCCGCATACCACAAGGTGTTAAAGGTCTCGATGGGATCGGCGAAGCCGGGATCGGCCTCCTCGACATGCGCACCCATCAGGTGCAGCAACTGCACCGCCGCATCGACGCGGGCGGCGACGTCGGGGCGCACCGTCACGTAGCCGAGGGTTCGGCTGTAGGCGACGCGCAGGCCCGCCAGCGGCGCATCCAGGCCTTCCGTCCAGTCGTCGGGGAAGAACGACCCGGCGTACCAGTCGCGCGGATCGGGCCGGGCGACGGCGTTGAGCATCAGGGCGGAATCCCGCACCGTGCGAGTGACCGGCCCGAGGTGGGAGAGCGTGGTCATCGCCGAGGCCGGCCACTGCGGAATGACGCCGAAGGTCGGCTTGATGCCGAAGACGCCGCAGAAGCCGCAGGGAATGCGGATCGAGCCGCCCGCGTCGCTGCCCTGGTGCAGCACCCCCATGTTGAGCGCCGCCGCCGCCGCGCCGCCCGAGGAGCCGCCCGAGGTGCGCCCGGCGTTCCAGGGATTGCGGGTGATGCCGAACGGCGGATTGTCGGTGACGCCTTTCCAGCCGAATTCCGGTGTGGTGGTCTTGCCCAGGATCACCGCCCCGGCTTCCCGCATGCGGGCGGCAAAAGGCGCATCCTCCGCCGCCGGACCGTCGTCGGTGGAAAACGACCCCTTACGGGTGGGCATTCCCTTGGCAAAGGTCAAATCCTTGATCGACGACGGCACGCCGTCGATCGGGCTTAAGGGTTCGCCCCTCGCCCAACGCGCCTCGGCCTCCTTGGCCGAGGCCAAGGCACCCGCCGCATCAACGTGGCAATAAGCGTTGACCGCGCCGTTGAAGCGTTCGATGCGGCCAAGCGCCGCCTGCGTCGCCTCGACCGGAGAAAGCCGCTTCGCCCGATAGAGGGCGGAAAGTTCGGCGGCGGTAAGTTCGCCGACGTCGGCGGTCGGATATGCGGTCATGGCCTTGTCCTTCAAACCATTCCGGCGCGGGAAAGCGCCGCGTGCAACAGCACCGAGGCCCCGGCGGCCAGATCCTCGGGCTTGGCGTTTTCCGCCTCGTTGTGGCTGATGCCGTTTTCGCAGGGAACGAAGATCATTCCGGCGGGCGCGACCTCGGCCAGGAAAATCGCGTCGTGCCCGGCGCCGGAGACGATCTCGCGACGGGAATATCCCAGCCGCGCCGCCGCGCCCGCCACCGCCGCGACGCAATCGTCGTGGAAGTGCAACGGCGGAAAATCGGCGGTGGGCGCAAGTTCGGCGGAAACCCCGCTGCGGCGCGCGATGTCGGCGATTTGCGCCTTCAACGCCGCGACCATGCCGTCCAGCACCTCGGCCCGCCAATGGCGAAGATCGACGGTCATGTCCACCCGCCCCGGAATGACGTTGCGCGAGGCGGGAAACACGTTCAGGCAACCGACCGTGCCGCAGGCGTACTCCCCGGCGTCGAGGGCGATGGCGTTGACCGCGCGCACCACCTCGGCGGCGGCGAGCAGCGCATCCTTGCGGCGGCGCATCGGGGTGGGACCGGCATGCGCCTCCTGCCCGATCAGGGTCAGATCGAACCACTTCTGCTCCAGGGTGCCGATCACCACGCCGATGGTCTTGCCCTCGTCCTCCAGCACCGGACCCTGTTCGATGTGCGCCTCGAAGTACGCGCCGACCGGATGACCGGTGGCCGGGCGTTCCCCGGCGAAGCCGATACGCCGCAGTTCGTCGCCGACCGAAAGACCCTCGTCGTCGGTCTTGGCCAGGGTCTCGGCCAGGCCGAACTGGCCGGTGAACACCCCCGAGCCCATCATGCAGGGCGGGAAACGGGAACCTTCCTCGTTGGTCCAGGCGACCACCTCCAGCGGCGCGTCGGTCTCGATCCCCAGGTCGTTCAGGGTGCGCATCACCTCCAGCCCCGCCATCACGCCGAAGCAGCCGTCGAACTTGCCCCCGTCGGCTGGGTGTCGATGTGGCTGCCCATCATTACCGGCGGCAGATCGGGATTGCGCCCCGCCCGCCGGGCGAAGACGTTGCCGATTTCGTCCACCGAAACCGCCAGTCCCGCCGCCTCGCACCAGGAGATGAACAACCGCCGCGCCCGGCCGTCGAGTTCGGTCAGCGCCAGACGGGCGACGCCGCCCTTCGGCGTCGCGCCGATTTCCGCCAGATCCATCAGCGACCGCCACAGCCGGTCGCCATCGACGGTCAGATTGGACAACGAATCACCAGCCATTCGCACCACCCTTGCCACGGAACCGGATCAGGCGCTGAGCGCGAGATACCGGTCCCTGATCGAACCATCCGCCGCGAAATCGGCGGCGCTGCCGGAATAGACGATCCGGCCCTGTTCCAGAACGTAGTGACGGTCGGCGAGTTTCTCGCACACCGCCAGGTTCTGCTCCACCAGCAGGACCGACATGCCGGTACGCCGGATGTCGATCAAGGTCTTGACGATCTCGTCGACGATCACCGGAGCCAGACCTTCGGTCGGTTCGTCGAGAAGAAGAAGCTTCGGATTGCTGAGAAGCGCCCGCGCCATCGACAGCATCTGCTGCTCGCCGCCGGAAAGCGCATTGCCGCCGTTGCGCCGCCGCTCGTAGAGACGGGGGAACAGGTCGTAGATGTCGGAAATCGTCCACCACCCCTCCCGTACCGCGACCCTTAAATTCTCTTCCACCGTCAGCACGCCGAAGATGCCCCGATGTTCCGGCACCAGGGCGATGCCGGCGCGGGCGATCTGATAGATCTCCTTGCCCGCCATGTCCTGGCCATTGAAGCGCACGGTCCCCGCCTTGGGCCGCACCACGCCGACGATGCTGCGCAGGGTGGTGGTCTTGCCCGCGCCGTTGCGCCCCAGCAGGGTCACCAGTTCGCCTGCGCCGACGGTGATCGACACGCCTTCCAGCACGTGGCTTTTGCCGTAATAGGAATGGATGTCCCGGACTTCCAGCATCAGGCGGCCTCCCCCAGATAGGCGGCGCGGACGCGGGCGTCGGCGCGCACCTCGTCGGGCTTGCCCTCGACCAGGACCTGCCCCCGGCTCATCACCGTGATGGTGTGGCTGATCGACATCACGATGCCCATGTTGTGCTCGATCAGCATCACCGTGTGGTCCCGCCCAAGCTCCGCGATCAGGCCGGTCATCACCGGAATGTCGTCGATCCCCATGCCCGAGGTCGGCTCGTCGAGAAGCAGCATTTTCGGACGCCCGCACAAGGCCATGCCGACCTCCAGAACCCGTTGCTGACCGTGCGACAGGTCGCCCGCCGCAAGGTTCGCCTTGGCGGTCAGCTTCAGGCGTTCCATCACCTCGTCGGCGAGCGCCAGATGCGCCCGGCCCTCGCCCACCGAGCGCCAGAACACCAGGGCGCGATCGCCGTCGCGCCCCTGCGCCGCCAGACGCAGGTTCTCGCGCACCGACAGGTTCTGGAACAGGCTGGTCACCTGGAAACTGCGCGCCATGCCGATGCCGATACGGCGGTGCGCCGGACGGTGGGTGATGTCGTCCCCGGCGAACAGGATGCTGCCTTCGGTCGGCCTGCGCCCGCCGGTCAAACAATGGAACAGCGAGGTTTTGCCCGCGCCGTTGGGACCGATCACCGAGTGGATGGTCCCCGTCCTGACCTTCAGGTCCACCCCATCGACGGCGCGAAAACCGCCATAGGCCAGGGCAAGCCCCCGGGTTTCCAGAATATAGGAGTCGTCGGTCATGGTGCGTTGCCCCCCTCGCGGGCCGAGGCGAAGCGGGCGAGCAGGCGCTCGACGCCGCCCCACAGCCCGCCGCGCAGGAAAATCACGATCAGGATCAGGCCCAGCCCCAGCAGCAACTGCCAGCGCGACCAGATCGCGGACAGCACGTCGCCCAGCACCACCAGCGCGCCCGCGCCGAGCAGCGGTCCCAGAAGCGATCCGGTGCCGCCGATGATGGTCATGATGACGATGTTCTCGGACATCGCCATCGCGATGTTGTCGAGCGGCACATAGTTGATCAGCATCGCGTACAGCGCTCCGGCCACGGCGGTCACCGCGCCCGACAGGGTGAAGGCGAGCATCTTGAAGTGGCGGGTGTCGAAGCCGATGGCGGCGGTGCGGGCCTCGTTCTCGCGAATCGCCATCAGGGTGCTGCCGAAGGGGCTGTCGATCACCCGTTGCGCGCCGACGAAGACGGCGAAGAACAGCGCCGCGACGAAGACATAGAATCCCCCCGCGCCCGACAGATCAGCGATTTGCAGGCCGAACAGGGACAGGTTGGGGCGCGGCACGTCCAAAAGGCCGTTGTCGCCGCCGGTCCACCTCGACAGGGTGTAGGCAAGGAAGTACCCCATCTGCGAAAATGCCAGGGTCAGCATGACGAAATAGATGCCGGTGCGGCGGATCGACAGCCAGCCGACGCCCGTGGCGATCGCCGCCCCCGCCGCCGCCGCCAAGAGCGGCGCCGGAATCATCCCGACGCCGCCGTGGATCATCGCCAGCGCCGCCAGATACGACCCGGCGCCGAAGAACAGCCCCTGGCCGAAGGACAACAGCCCGCCGTAACCGAGCAGCAGATTGCACGCCAGGGCCGCCATCGCGAAGATCAGGATTTCGGAGGCCAGGGTGGCCGAGGGCAGGACGAGGGGCATCAGCACCAGAATCGCGGCGACGGCCAGGGTGACGCCGCCGAAGATGCTCTTGGACTTCAGGAATCCGGTCATCTCACGTCCTCCCGAACAGGCCGTAGGGACGCAGCAGGATCACCCCCGCCATCGCGCCATAGATCCTTCCGGTCAGAGAGAGCTCATCAGGCTCTGCACCATACCGATCAGCAGTCCGCCGACCAGCGCGCCGGTGAACGACCCCATGCCGCCGATCACCACGACGACGAAGGCCAGGCCCAGGACCTCCGGCCCCATGAAGGGGTGCGCGCCGCGGATCGGTCCCGACAGCACCCCCGCCAGCCCCGCCAGACCGACGCCGAGCGCGAAGGTCAGGGAAAACAGCTTGAAGATGTCGGCGCCGAGCAGGGAGACCATCTCGGCGTTCTCGCTGCCGGCGCGCACCAGCGCGCCGAAGCGGGTGCGTTCCAGCAGCACCCACAGGGCGAAGCCGATCACCGCCGAAAAGAGGATGAGGAACAGGCGGTATTTCGGATAGGCGAACTTGCCCATGATCACCACGCCTTGCAGCGCGTCGGGGATCGGGATGCTTTTCCCGATCGGCCCCCAGACGATGATGCTGGCTTCCTGAAGGATCAGGGCGACGCCCACGGTGATCAGGATGTGGAAGGTGTGCGGCAGATGATAGGCGCGGCGGATCAGAACCTTTTCCGCCACCCAGGCGAGGGCGCCGACGATCAGGGGACCGACCGCCAGGGCGATCCAGAACTGCCCGGTCAGTTGCAGCAGGGCGTAGCAGAGATACGCCCCCAGCATGAAGAACGCGCCGTGCGCGAAGTTCACGAAGTTCAGCAGGCCGAAGATGATGGTCAACCCGACCGAGATCAGGAAATAGATCATCCCCAGGCCGAGGCCGTTGAGAATCTGGAACAGGTATAGGTTCAGCATGCCGCACCCCGCATCGGGTTCCGGCGCGGCGGCTCGCCGCCGCGCCGGACGCCCGGATCACGCCATCTTGCAAAGAATCTTGTCGCCTTGCAGGAAGGACTGACCGGAACTGATCAGGGTGGCCAGATCGTCGGCATCCTTCATCGCCGACTTCGCCTTGCCCTTGAGCAGATAGTAGTCCTTGATCACCTGATGGTCGGCGGCGCGGATGATCTCGCGCCCGGTCGGACCTTCATAGATCATCCCTTCCATCGCCTTGGCCACCGCCCGGCCGTCGGCGACGCCGGCGCGCTTGATTCCTTCCAGGATCGCCTTGGTGCCGATGTAGTCGGCGGCGAGCGGATAGTTGGGGGAAATGCCGTAGGCCTGCTTCACCCGCTTCACCAGTTCCAGGTTCATCGGCGTCTGCACCTGATGCCAGTACTGGGCGCCCATGTAGACGTCCTCCAGGATGTCCGGGCCGAGCGACTGGAACCAGTCGAGACCGGCGGTCCAGGCGAGCAGAATGGTCATCTGCTTCTTCATGCCGAAGTTGACCGCCTGGCGCAGGCAGTTGGAGGCCTGGCCGCCGAAATTCAGGATCAACAGAACGTCCGGCTGCGCCGCCATGGCGTTGGTCAGATAGCCGGAGAATTCCTGTTCCTGGGTCGAGTGATGGCTGTTGCCGACGTGTTCGATGCCCAAATCCTTGAACAGGTCCTTGGCGGCGGAGAGCAGCGCGTCGCCGAACACGTATTGCGGGGTGATGGTGTACCAACGCTTCTTCTTGGGGAAGCTTTGAAACAGCGGACGCACGGTTTCGTGGATCGCGCCATAGGTCGGCACCGTCCAGCGGAAGGTGGAACGGTTGCAGTCGACGCCGGTGATTTCGTCGGCGCCCGCCGGGGTCATGAACACGCCGCCGGACTTGGCGACCTCCTTGCCCACCGCGAGGGCGGTGGACGACAGGGTGCAGCCGTCGAAGAAGGTCGCGCCCTGCTGCTGCACCGCCTCCTGCACCTTGCGCACCGCCTTGCCGGGGTTGCTTTCGGTATCGATGGTGACATAGGCGGGCTTGGCGCCGAGCACCGGGCCGAAGTCCTCGACCGCCAGCTTGGAGCCCATTTCGGCGAACCGGCCATAACTGGCGAAAGCGCCGGACATCGACTTCAAGCCGTAAATGGTGACCGGGGCGGCGGCATAGGCCCGCGTGATCAGGGACGGAGCGGCGACCAGGGAGGTGGCGGCCAGACCGGATTTCAGGAAGGAACGACGATTCATGGAAGCCTCACTCTTGTTTGCCCGACAGGCGATGGCGTTGACGAAAAACCCTACGCGCCCCGCGTTCACGGACGGGGAAAGTCCAACAGGAACGACTTGGCGACCTCGCCCTCCAGCGCGGTCATGTGGCGTTCGGCGTCGCGCATGTGCTCCAGCATCAGGGCGCGCACCTGCGTCGCGTCCTGCACCCGATAGGCCAGCAGCAGACGGCGGTGATAGCCGACGTTGGCCTCGCCGAACTGGTGACGTTCCGGCTTGTAGGCCTGCTTCAGCACCACCAGATCGCGCAGCATGTCGTTGAGGAACCGGCCGATGAAGGCGAGCAGCGGATTGGGACAGGCGTCCGCCAGAATGTTGTGGAATTCCAGCTCCAGGATGCGCTGGCGGCGCTGCTCTTCCTCGCTCTCCGGACGGCGGCTACAGGCGACGACGTTGTCCTCCAACGCGGCGAACTGCGCCTCGCTCAGCCGCCCGACCACCGAGGCGGCGAGTTCCGGCTCCACCGCCTTGCGAATCTGGTACACCCCCTCGCCATCGAGGTGCTGGAAGTGCAGAAAGTTGCGCAGCATCCGGGCGGCGGGCTCGCTGCCCGCATCGGCCAGATAGGCGCCGCCGCCGGGGCCGGTGCGGGTGACCACCAGGCCCTCGACCTCCAGCGCCTTCAGCGCCTCGCGCACCGTGCCCTTGGAACAGCCATAGGTTTCGATCAGATCCGGTTCGCTGGGAACCCGGTCTCCAGGCTTCAGCCGTTCGGCGACGATCAGACGCTTCACGTCCTCGACGATCACATCGGAAAGCTTGGTACGGCGGCGCGGCGGACGAAGGGCCATGGAGCGGTTCCTGGGCGCGGTCTGATTTATCCGGATAAATAGCATGATTTCAAAAAATCGCACAAGAAAAAGCCAGATGCCCTAGTCTGTCTATATTTTAGGCAGATTTGCCCGAAGAAGAGGCGGAAATTCCGGAAAAACCGGCCAAACCGGCGCCGACGCCGCCGCATGGCGGGGCGATGCCGCCTCAAATCGGGATTGAGTCCCCCTCCGACGACGGCCAGAACGAAACCGGTCAACCACGAAACGGGTCCGGCGGCACGAAACGGAAGGGAACGAAGAAAAGGGAGGGAGAATTGGCGCGCCCTGCTGGATTCGAACCAGCGACCGCTCGCTTAGAAGGCGAGTGCTCTATCCATCTGAGCTAAGGGCGCCTCGGCGGCCCGGCGGGCCGTCGGATCAGGACCACTTCGCCGCGGCGAAGTTGTCGGAATAGTTATTGGGAACCAAACGGCGAACCTTGGGTTCCTCCACCGCATAGTCCAGGCCTTCGCGCTCGGCGAAGGCGACCGCCGCGTCGCGGCTGTCGAAGTTCATCCGCACCTGGGCCAGGGTATCGCCGGAACCGATCCAGCCGACCAGGGGATCGGTCTGGCGTCTTTCCGTCGCCTCGAACTCCAGAATCCACTTCGCGGTCTTGCCGCGCCCCGACTGCATCGCGGTCTTGGCGGGTTGATAGATTCGGGCTTTCGCCATGGCCTTCCCTTTCGTTGTGACAACCGCCACGAATGGTCGGGGTGATAGGATTCGAACCTACGACTTTCGGCTCCCAAAGCCGACGCTCTACCAGGCTGAGCTACACCCCGTGGCCTGGAAAATATGGGCAACCCCGCCGCAAGGCAACGCTTTTCAGGGCGACGTGGCGGACGGCGGACGCATCCGGTCGCCGACCGACAGCCCCAGGGCGGCGGCGCGCCCGCCTCCGACCTCCAGCACCCAGCGCACCGGCACCGGCGCGGCGATCACCGTCTCGTCGAAGGGACGCGCCATCGGATGCAGATGGCGCACCACCCCGGCTTCGTCGATGAACAGCATATCGAGCGGAATCCGGGTGCGGCGCATCCACATCCGCACCATCGTCGGCCGCCCGTAATCGAACAGCATGCCGCCCCGCGGCGGCAGGGCGTCGCGATCCATCAGGCCGACGGCGCGACGATCCGGAGTCTCCGCGACTTCGACCGACAGGGCGACGACGCCGCCGCTTTGCCGTTCCAGGGTCAGGGGGACCTCTCCGCCTCCCGCCATCTGGGCGGTACAGACCGCCGCCAGCAGCAACACCCCGGCAAGACCCGCGCGCATCCTCGACCTCCCGGTTTTCCGCCTTGACCCGGCCCCGAGGCCGCACCATACAAGGGATGATCGCGCGGGAACAGAACAAAGCCCCGCGCCCGCACGGGGGGAGCCGCCGAAGCGGCTGAGAGGTTCCTGCACCGGAACGACCCTTGGAACCTGAACCGGTTCGCACCGGCGTAGGAACGTGACCGATGACCGATGCGCCCCTTCCCGCCCCGCCGGTTTCCGCCCCGCCCGGAGTGCGCCTGTCCGGCGTCGGCCTGCGCCTGGGGCGGGCCGCGCTGTTCGACCGCCTGGATTTCTCGGCCGAAGCGGGACGCTTTACCGGCATTCTGTGCCCCTCCGGCGTCGGCAAGACCACCCTGCTGCGCCTGATCGCCGGGCTGACCCCGTCGGATTCCGGCATCGTCGGCGACCACCTTGGCGCGCCGCTGGCCGGACGCATCGCCTGGATGGCGCAGAAGGACCTGCTGCTGCCCTGGCTGACGGTGCGGCAGAATGTCTGCCTGGGGGCGCGGCTGCGCGGCGAGGACGCGCCGGACGCGGCGGATCGGGCGATGGCGTTGCTGACCTCGGTAGGGTTGGCGGATCGTGCGAACGACCTGCCGGAGACTCTTTCCGACGGCATGCGCCAGCGCGCCGCCCTCGCCAGCACCCTGATGGAGGATCGTCCGGTGGTGCTGATGGACGAGCCGTTTTCCGCCGTCGATCCGCTCGCCCGCTTGGGATTGCAGGACTTGGCGGCGCGCATGCTGGCGGGCCGCACCGTGGTCTTCGTCACCCACGACCCGATGGAGGCGTTGCGCCTCGGCCACCGGGTGCTGGTGCTGAACGGCGCCCCGGCGGTCCCGACCGAAATCGCCCTGCCCGAAGGGCCCTGGCCGCGCCCGCCGGATTCCCCGGCGGTGCTGACGGCGCAGGGGGCCATCCTGCGGGCCCTCGCCCCAGCGGAGGCCGCGCCGTGATCCGCCGCCTCGCCATCGCCGCCGGAGGAATCGCCCTCTGGACCCTCGCCTGGGCGTTGACCGGGCGCTTGAGCTTCATCCTGCCGCCGCCGTGGGAGGTCGCCCAGGCGATGGCCGACCACGCCGAACTCCTCGCCCATCACGCCGCGATCACCCTGGGGGAAATTCTGCTCGGCCTGCTGCTCGGCGGCGGCTTCGGCGCCCTCGCCGCCCTGGGGCTGGCCCTGTGGCGGCCCGCCGCGCCCTGGCTGTGGCCGCTGTTCGTCGCGACGCAGGCCCTGCCGGTGTTCGCCATCGCGCCGCTTCTGGTGCTGTGGCTGGGCTACGGCGTCGCATCGAAGGTGGCGATGGCGGCGCTGATCATCTTTTTTCCGGTGACCTCGGGATTCCACGACGGGCTTTCCCGCACCGACCCCGGTTTCCTCGACCTCGCCCGCACAATGGACGCCGGGCGCTGGGCGACTCTGCGCCGCATCCGCCTCCCCGCCGCCCTGCCGGGGTTGGCCTCCGGCCTCAGGGTCGGCGCGGCGGTGGCGCCGATCGGCGCGGTGGTCGGCGAATGGGTCGGCTCCGGCGCCGGGCTGGGATTCCTGATGCTGCACGCCAACGCCCGAATGCAGGTGCCGTTGATGTTCGCCGCCCTCGTCCTGCTGGCGGCGATGGCGATTCTGCTGCACGCCGGAGTCGGCGGCGTCTTGCGCCGATGCCTGCCCTGGGTGCACGATACCCTGGATGGACCGTCATGAGTTTTCCCAAAACCTCCCTCGGATTCTGCGCCCAAATGACCCTGACCTTCCTGAAACAGCCTCTCCTTGCCGCCGTTTTTCTGCTTTCCGCCGCCTTCGCCGGATCCCCGGCGTCGGCCCAGCCCCCAACCCCGGCGAAGCCCCCCCCGAAAAGCTGACCGTCGCCCTGGACTGGTTCGTCAACCCCGATCACGCCCCTCTGGTGATCGCCCAGCAACTCGGGTACTTCCGCGACGCCGGGCTCGACGTCGCGCTGGTCGCCCCCGCCGACCCCAACGCCCCGCCGAAGCTGGTGGCGGCCAAGGAAGCCGACATCGCGATCAGCTACCAGCCGCAGTTGCATCTGCTGGCGGAGGCCGGCCTGCCCATCGTGCGCATCGGCACCCTGATCGAAACGCCGCTGAATTCCCTGGTGGTGCTGAAAAGCGGGCCGATCAAGTCGATCGCCGACCTGAAGGGAAAGAAAATCGGCTATTCGATCTCCGGCTTCGAGGACGCGCTGCTCGGCACCATGCTGTCCAGCGCGGGCCTCGGCCTGAAGGACGTCACCCTGATCAACGTCAATTTCGCCCTCTCCCCCGCCCTGCTCAGCCGCCAGGTGGATGCGGTGATCGGCGCCTTCCGCAATTTCGAACTCAACCAGATGGACCTGGAAAAGCGTCCGGGAGTCGCCTTCTTCCCCGAGGAGACCGGCGTTCCGGTCTATGACGAGCTGATTTACATCACCCACCAGCAACGCCTGGGCGATCCCCGGGTGCGCCGCTTCCTCGAGGCGGTGGAACGCGCCGCGCTGTACATGGTCAACCACCCGAAGGAGGCCTGGACCGCCTTCACCGCCTACGACAAGTCGCTGAACACCGAAATCAACCGCCGCGCCTGGAAGGACACCCTGCCCCGTTTCGCGATGCGCCCCCAGGCGCTGGACCGCGCGCGCTATGTGCGATTCGCCGAATATCTGTTCAAGCAGAACCTGATCGGCCGTCACGTGCCGATCGACCGCTACGTGGTTTCCCTGAACTGAGGACGGGACGGGTCTCCCTCTCCCCGCCGATGGTGCAAAAGCCATCCGGAACCGGGGGTTCCAATCCCGTGACGACCCGCCCCGGACCTACCCTTCGGGTGTGACGCCCCCACCCCGGCGCGGCCCTCCCCGACCCCGTCGGCGGCGGCGTTCGCGGGGTCGGCGATGCCGGTCGCGCCCTCGCCGCAACCGGCGGACAACCGGAAAACCCGTTCCGTTCGGCGGGGCTTCGATCTCGCTTGACTAACCGCATAATCAGCAGCAGTCTCTCTCGCGTGGGGGACTCCTTCCGGAAATTTTCGCCGGTTTTAAGGTGTGTTCTGTAAATTCCGGCCTCCGTGTTCCGGCGGCTTGTACAAATAGTTTTGTAATATTTCCGCCCGAAAGGGTGGGTAGTGGGACAAACACCATGCAAGTTGCGAATAAGGGGGGGGCCAGCCGACTTTCCGGCTATGTCGGCGGGTTGTTTGCTGCGGGCATCACCTTGGCTTTCGCCCGGATGGTTCCCGCCGTTCAGTCGGGTGAAGTCATCCTTCGCTCGTGGGACTGGGCGTCGTCGCTGGGCGTGTCCTTCGCCTTCATGGTCGATGGGCTGTCCCTGATTTTCGCGCTGCTGATCAGCGGCATCGGCGCGCTGATCTTCCTTTACGCCACGATCTGCATGGATGGCCACAGGCTGTTCGGCCGCTTCATGCTGTACATGTTCTGCTTCATGGTCTCGATGCTGGGTCTGGTTCTGGCGTCCGACCTGATCACGATTTTCGTGTTCTGGGAATTGACCAGCTTCACCTCCTACCTGCTGATCGGTTTCAATCACGAAACCGTCCGGGCCCGGCGCAACGCGCTTCAGGCGATGCTGCTGACCGCGGCGGGCGGACTGGCGCTGCTGGCCGCCTTCGTCCTGATCCGGATGGAATCCGGCAGCTATGACCTGGCCGCGATTCTGCGCGGGCCTGGCCTTCAGGACAGCGGTCTGTACGGCGCGATCCTCGTGCTGGTGCTGCTGGGGGCCTTCACCAAGTCGGCGCAGTTCCCGTTCCACTTCTGGCTGCCCAACGCCATGGCCGCGCCGACGCCGGTTTCCGCCTACCTCCATTCGGCGACCATGGTGAAGGCCGGGGTTTATCTGCTGGCGCGGCTGCATCCGGTGCTGGGCGGAACGACCCCCTGGATGACGGCGTTGACCGCGTTCGGACTGGTGACGGCGGTCATGGCCGCGCTGATCGCGTTGCGACAGACCGACCTGAAACAGGCGCTGGCCTACATGACGCTGATGGCGCTCGGCACGATCACCCTGTTCCTGGGCGGGGACTCCCCCTATGCGTTGACCGCCGCCCTGGTTTTCCTGGTGGTGCATTCCCTCTACAAGGCCGCGCTGTTCATGCTGGTGGGCGGCATCGAACGCAGCACCGGAACCCGTGACATCACGCAACTGGGGGGGCTGGGCCGGATCATGCCGGTCACCACGGCGGCGACCGTTCTTGCCGCCGCGTCGATGGCGGGCCTGCCGCCCATGCTCGGCTGGATCGGCAAGGAGCTGCTTTATGCCGGCGCCGTGACGATGCCCGCCGCGCCGCTGGCGATCATCGGCGTCGTCAGCGCCAACGCGCTGATGTTCGCGGTCGCGGGCGTAATCGCGCTGCGTCCGTTCCGTGGCGCCCTGCCGCAGTATTCCCGCACGCCGCACGAGGTTCCCTGGCAGATGCTGGTCGGCCCCCTGGTCCTGGCGACCTTGGGACTGGTTTTCGGTCTGTTCGCCCAAACCCTGCTGGGGCCGATGGTCACGGCGACGGTGACCCGCAGCCTGGGAGCGACGCACGCCGCCGGACTTCACCTCTGGGGGGGGATCAACCTGCCGTTGGCGCTGAGTCTGACGACCTTCACCCTCGGCGTCGTTCTCTACCTCGCGCGCGACCGGTTCCGCGACGTCATGGGGGCGATCCTGCAACGGCTGCCAAGCTTCGATGCGGGGTGGGATGCCTTCCTCGACGCCTTCCGCGCCTTTTCGACCTGGCAGAGCTGGGTCATCCAGACCGGGAAGCTCGGACGCTATCTGTTCGTGGTTTTCGCGGTGATGACCGCCGCGATCGGCGGCGCCCTGGCGATCCGGCGTCCGATGATCGCCTATGATTTCTCCGCACCGTTGCAGATCTGGCTGATCGTGGGCTTTTCGATCGCGGGCACCCTCGCCGCCATCAGCATCCAATCGCGCATCACCGCGATCGCGGGGATCAGCACCGTGGGCATCGGGGTGTCGCTGATCTTCATCGGCTTCGGCGCCCCGGACGTGGCGATGACCCAGTTGATGATCGAAGCGCTGAGCGCCGTCATGCTCGGCGTCGCCCTGCTGCACCTGCCCAAGGCCACCGAGGACCGCACCCCCCGCACCAGAGCCCTGCACGCAGTGCTCGCCGGAGGCGCCGGACTGGCGGTGACCCTGGTCATCCTGGCGGTCCGCAGCCACCCTCTGGACCGCCATCTCACCACGTTTTTCGAGGAGAACTCGCACGCCGTGGCCCACGGGCTGAACGTCGTGAACGTCATCCTGGTTGACTTCCGCGCCTTCGACACGATGGGGGAACTGACCGTCGTATTGCTGGCCTCGATCGGGGCTTTCGCCGTGCTGAAGCAGCGTAGTTCGCGGGGGAAACAATGAGATCCCTTATCCTGGTGGTCGGGGCGCGTATCCTGACCGGACTGATGTTGGTCTTTTCCATCTATACCCTGCTGCGCGGCCACAATACGCCGGGCGGGGGGTTCATCGGTGGGCTGATCGCCGCGGCGGGCTTCGTTCTTCACGCCTTTGCCGTCGGCGTGGACAGGACGCGCGCCGCCCTGCGCCTCGATCCCCGCTCGATAGGAACCATCGGCATGATACTGGCGCTCTCGTCGGGGATCGCCTCGGCCTTCGTCGGCAGCGCCCCGTTCACCGGGCTTTGGTTCACGGTTGGCGGCCTGTCTCTTTCGACCGTTCTGTTCTTCGACACCGGTGTCTATCTGGCCGTCGTCAGCGCCATCCTCACCCTTGTCTTCGCATTGGACGAGGCCTGCTGATGGAAACCCTTATCGCCCTTCTGTCGGGTTTTCTGGTGGCGGTCTCGGTCTATCTGATGCTGTCGGGGAACCTGCTGCGCCTTCTGTTCGGGCTGCAACTGCTTTCGAACGGATCCAACCTTTTGATCTTCACCGCCGGGCGCCTGACGCCCGCCGTGCCACCGCTGCTTGGCCCCTCGGGGGCGCTGCCCGAAGACGTCATGGCCAATGCCTTGCCGCAGGCCCTGCTTTTGACCGCCATCGTCATCGGCTTCGGCGTCTTTGCCTTTGCTCTCGCCCTTACGATCCGTGCCTTCAACAGCTTTGGACATCTGGACGTCAACCGGATGCGCTGTGCCGAACCCGAAAGAGGCATGGAATGAACTGGACTCTGACACTTCCGATCCTCGTGCCCCTTTGCACGGCGGCCCTGGCGTTCCTGACCCGAAACACCCGTTGGAGCGGACGGTTGTCCGTCGCCGGGGCGACGCTTTCCCTTGTCCTTGCCGCGCGTCTGGTTCACGCGGCGCTCGCCCACGGCGTGATCGCCACGCAGATCAGCGGCTGGGTCGCCCCCTTCGGCATCACTCTGGCCGCCGATTACCTCTCCGCCGCGATGCTGACGATCACCGCGATCATCGGCCTTGCGGTCGCGATCTGGTCCCTGGCCGAGATCGGCCAGGGAACCGCCCGCTTCGGATACCATGCGCTGCTTCAGACCCTCTTGGGCGGAGTCAGCGGAGCCTTCCTGACCGGCGACCTGTTCAACCTTTACGTCTGGTTCGAGGTGCTGCTGATTTCCTCCTTCGGCCTGCTGGTGATCGGCGGCGACAAGAAGGCCATCGACGGCGCGGTGAAGTACGTCGCGCTGAACCTGATCTCGACCTACTTGTTCCTGATCGGGGCGTCGCTGCTTTATGGTGTCGTCGGCACGCTGAACATGGCCGACCTGCGCGGCGCCGTGGCGAACGCCCCCAATCAGGGGCTGATCACCGTGATCGCCATGATGTTCATGATCGCCTTCGGCCTCAAGGCGGCGGTCTTCCCCCTGTTCTTCTGGCTGCCGGCCTCCTACCACACGTCCTATTACGGGGTTTCGGCGGTTTTTGCCGGGTTGCTGACCAAGGTCGGCGTCTATGCCCTGCTGCGCGTCTTTACCCTGATCTTCGTGGGGGATATGGGCTTCACCCACGAGGTGCTGCTGGTGGTGGCGGTTCTGACCATGCTGACCGGCGTTCTGGGCGCGACCGCGCAGCACGATTTCCGCAAGATTCTGTCGTTCCACATCATCAGCCAGATCGGCTACATGGTGATGGGGCTTGCGCTGATGACGCCGCTGGCGCTGATGGGTTCGGTGTTCTACATCGTCCACCACATCATCGTGAAGTCGAACCTGTTCCTGATCGCCGGCATATCGCGGCGGCTGACCGGATCGTCCGACCTCTACGCCATCGGCGGCCTTTACCGGCATGCCCCACGGCTGGCGATCCTGTTCGTCATCCCGGCCTTTTCTCTGGCCGGATTTCCGCCGCTGTCGGGCTTCTGGGCGAAATACACGCTGGTCAAGGCGGCGCTGGACCTGAACGAGTGGCTGGTCGCCGGGTCCGCCCTGCTGGTCGGACTGATGACGATCTTCTCGATGACCAAGATCTGGGCCGAAGCCTTCTGGAAGCCGCATCCGGAAGAACGCCAGCCCGCCCTGTCGGACATCCCGGCGCAACCGCGCTGGCTGCTGCTGACGCCGGTGATCGCGCTGGCCACGATGACGATGCTGATCGGCCTTTTCCCCGGCCCCTTCCTTGACTTCACCGCCACCGCCGCCGAACAGCTTTTGAACCCCACGGACTATGTGCGGGTCGTCTTGGGGGGTGCCGCGCCATGATCGTTCTGGCCCTGAACGTCCTGATCGCCCTCGTCTGCGCCACGCTCTTGGGCAGCTTCTCGGCGCTCAATCTGCTGACGGGATTCGCGTCCGGCTATTTCGTCTTGTGGGCCGCGCGTCCCCTGATGGGTTTGAGAGGGAAAAAGACCCGGTATTTCCGCGCCCTGCCGCAGGGATTCCTGCTGACGGCCTTTTTCCTGAAGGAACTGGTGAAGTCCTGCCTCATCGTCGCCCGCGACTGCGTCGCCCCCCGCCCCAATCTGCATCCCGCCATTTTCAAGATGCCGCTGGACGTGCGTAGCGACGCCGAGATCGTCCTTCTTGCCAACCTGATCACCCTGACACCCGGCACGATGACCCTGGACGTGGCCGAAGACCGCGGCTTCCTCGTCATCCATTCGATCTATGCTCAAGACCCCGAGGCTCTCGTCGCGGAACTGAAAGGCGGCATGGAGCACCGTGTCAAGGAGGTATTTCGGCGATGACCGCCCATGACTTCATGCAATACTGTCTCGTCATCGGCCTGGCGCTGAACACACTGTCCATCGCGATCGCTTTCGTCCGGATCTGGCGCGGCCCGGTCCTGGTTGACCGCGTCGTCGCGATCGACACGATGACGACGCGAATCATCGTCTTTTGCGCGCTCTTCACCGTACAGGTGGGCGGAGAGGCGTACCTCGACATCGCCGTCGCTCTGGCGCTGGTTGGCTTCGTTTCGGTCGTGGGACTGGCGCGCTTCGCCGAACGTCTCGCCCGCAGGGAGAAACAATGATGGTTGAGGTGATCACCGGCGTTCTCGCCCTTCTTGCCGGCGTGTTTTCCCTGGCGGCGGCGGTCGGCATCCTGCGTTTCCCCGATGCGCTGTCGCGCATGCACGCATCGTCCACCGTCGGCACCTTCGTCGCCGCCCTGGCGCTGGCGGCGACGGCGGCATACAGCGGCGAATCCAGCGTGGTCGTGAAGGCCGTCGCGATCATCCTGTTTCAATTCCTGACTTCCCCGGTCGCGGCCCATCTGCTGGGGCGCGCGGCGGCCGTGCGGGCCGGAATGCTCGACCTGCATTGACCGAAGCCGCCGACGGCGGAGCTTATTTATCCATTCCCCTTGCCGCCGCGCGGGGTCCAGCGGCGAACGTTGACCGGCTTGCCTTCGGCGGTGACCAGGGTGCGCGGGCGCAACACCTCGTCGATCGCGGGCGATGCGGCGGTCTTGGGGGAATCGGATCGCGGGCGGCCATAGAACGCCAGCATCCGGGAAAACTCGATCTCGGCGCGCGGCCCCTGCGCGGCGGCATCGCGATAGGGCGGCTGACTGCGCAGCAGTTCCCCCAGATGGTCGGCGGAGTAGGAGCCGAATCGCCGCCAAACGCTGTCGAGAACGTGTTCGACCGCCTCGGGCAGCGGCACGTTTTCGATATACGGGCGCCCGCTGGCGTAGACCCGCCAGACGTCGGGTTCGACCGGACCGCTTTCCTCGGCGATGAAGGTGGCGGGAGCGAGTTTCGCCCCCCGATAGGCGACGCCATAGTACGCCTGCGCCAGGAACAAAAGACGGTGCAGCTTCGCCGGTTGCAGGTATTCGCCGTCGTTCAGGGCGCGATCGTTCAGCCAGATGACGACATCGAAGGTGGAGGGAACGGCAGTCCGCGGCATCCTCGGGGCTCCGGAAACTCAACGCGAAGGGCGCGCGACCGCGCGCCGCCCCATCATGAGCGGGCGGCGCGGCGAAGCCAAGCCTCTTTGCCGGAAAGCCGGGATCAGAACAGGCGATTGAGGGTTCCGCCACCCACCGCGTCGATGCCGGCGATCACCCGCAGATTGGATTCGTAGCGGCCAACGCCGCGCATCACCTCGACCGGCAGCATCGCGACGGGAGAAGCGTCCCAATCATAGGACATCATCACCTCGTCGATGTAGCTGATCTGCGCGTAGCTGGAAAAATCCGGAACCGAGCGCTTACGCCCGCCTTCCCGACGCTCTCCCTCCTCCGGCGGACGGTAGCCGTCGTCATAGCGAATCGACTGCTCCTGCGGCCCCATGGCGTTGGAACCGCCAAGATCGTCCACCCTTTGGAAGGAAACGACCGCGACGTTGCGCCCGGCATTCGCGACACGAGTCGTCGCGGCCGGTCCGAATGTGGGCGAGGTGACACGTTGTGTCGCGCTCATCGCGGGTCCATCCCTGCCCGGGCTTTCCCCAGGCCTTGCGCTGCCGTTCGCGGCAATGCGACACGTCGCGGAGCGACCCTTCCCCCCACGACGTTACCAACCGATCCCTCTCTCACCTTAAATGTGAGGGAGCGGCGGGCCGCTTGTCAACGTATCCACGAAAAACGGGACTATTCGGTGCCGTACAACCGATCCCCGGCGTCTCCCAGGCCGGGAACGATATAGGCGCGCTCGTTCAGCCGTTCATCCAGGGCGGCGGTGACGATTCGCACCTCGGGGAAGGCGGCAGCGATCGTCGCCACCCCTTCCGGCGCGGCCACCAGGGAGAGGAAGGTGATCGCGGCGGGATGGGCGCCGTTGCGCACCAGAAGCTTCAACGCATGCACCCCCGAATGCCCGGTGGCGAGCATCGGATCGACCATGACGATGGCGCGTTCGGCTAGGCGCGGCGGCAACTTCGCCAGATATTCGACCGGTTCCAGCGTCGCCTCGTCGCGATAGACGCCGACGAAGCCGACCTCCGCCTCGGCCATCACCGCCAGAACCCCCTCGGCCATCCCCATGCCGGCGCGCAGGATCGGCACCACCAGGGGCGGAACCGTCAGGGACCAGCCCTTGGTCGCGCGGATCGGGGTTTCGATGTCCACCTCGCGCACCGGCAGGGCGCGCGTCGCCTCGGCGGTCATCAGACTGCCGATGTCCTTCATCAACGCGCGAAACAGCGGCGTCGGCGTCTCGCGCCGCCGCATCAGCGTCAGCTTGTGGCGCACCAGCGGATGATCCACTACGATCAATGACGGAAATTGGGACGCATCGGCCATGAACGTTCTTCCTTCCCCAGGTCGAAAACCCGCCCCCTCCGGGGCACATCGAGGAGCACGATGATGGAATTGGGTCTGAAAGGCAAACGCGCACTGGTGATGGGGGCGTCACGCGGCTTGGGACGCGGCATCGCGGCGGCGCTCGCGGCGGAGGGTTGCGACCTGATTCTCGCCGCCCGCAACGCCGAACGCCTGGCCCAGGACGCGGCGCGCCATACCCACGCTCACGGCGTCGCGGCGACCGCGATCGGCCTGGACTTGACCGACGAGGATTCGGTGCAGTCTCTGATCGACACCGTCAAAACCCTTGGCGGCGCCGATATCCTGATCGCCAACGCCGGAGGGCCGCCCCCCACCGGCGCCCTGGGGGTCGCCCCCGAAGTCTGGCGCAAGCACTTCGACGCCATGGTCTTGAGCCTGATCCGGGTGATCGACGGCGTCGTCCCGTCGATGCGCGAAAAACGTTGGGGGCGCGTGCTCACCATCGCCTCCAGCGGCGTCGTCCAGCCGATCCCGACGCTAGCCATCTCCAACGCCCTGCGTTCCTCCCTCGTCGCCTTTTCCAAGACCCTGGCGGGCGAGGTGGCGGCGGACGGCGTCACCGCCAACATCGTCCTGCCCGGCCGAATCGGCACCGAACGCGTCGCCGAACTCGACCAGGCCACCGCCGAGCGCACCGGCATCTCGGCGGACCAGGCCCGCGCCAAATCCGCCGCCCTGATCCCGATGAAACGTTACGGCACGGTCGAGGAATTCGCCTCGGTCTGCGCCTTTCTGGTCAGCGCCCCCGCCGCCTATGTCACCGGCAGCGTCATCCGCATCGACGGCGGCCTGATCCAGTCGATCTGACGCCGGCCAACCGCGCCCGCCCCGGACGGGTCGGGCGCGATTCGACTCTGGGTTGACAATGCCGTGCCGCTGATCTCGCAGTTCCCACTCGAAGAGTCCGCCCCATCTCTCTGGAAATAAAGACTCTCATCGCCTTGACTTGGGGCGAAGCCTGGATCATTGTAAATCCGATAGGCCATCCCGAGGGCATGTTTAGCCTGTTTTTGCTTTCCGGCCACAACGGGTTGGGGTATGCAGGGATGGACTTCGTCCGGTGGAGGCCGGACTTCGGACCGGGGGAATCGATGCAAGACGATCACCAGCCCGCCGGGGATGCCCTGCGGCGAATCGCGCCGAAAAGCCTGTTGGCGATGGGTTTCGTCGTCGGGATTTCGGCCCTGGCGCTGGCCGCCGCGATCGGCTCCGGTCCCTCGGACGCCGGGATCGCGCCAAGCGGCGGAGCCGCCGCCACCCTGGCGGACGCCCCCTTCGATCCCGGCGACGCCGTCGCCTTCGGACCGCGCGCCTTCCTCTATGGCGGCAACGAATTCCTGCCCGCCCCCGGTCGCCGTCCGACGGTGACCGAAACCGGCCCCACCCCGATCCTGCCGCGCGACCGCGAGCTCACCGCCACGGTGATGCCCGGGGACACCCTGGGTCAGATTCTCGACCGCAACGACATTTCCCGCGCCGACGCCCAGGATGCCCTTTCCGCCTTGCGTTCGGTGTTCGACCCGCGCCGCCTGACCCCCGGTCAGTCGGTGACCCTGTCCCTGATCGTCGAGGACGACGGCTCGACCACCCTCGCCCGCCTGATGATCGAGGCCGAACCCGGCCGTCGCAGCATCGTCGCCCGCCAGGAAAACGGCAAGTTCTCCGCCGACGAGGAACACGACCCGATCTCGGTCGAGACCATGACCTATTCCGGCAGCATCCAATCCAGTCTGTTCGCCGCCGGCGAACGCGCCGGGATGTCGCCCGGCGCATTGCAGCAGTTGATCCGCCTGTTTTCCTATGACGTCGATTTCCAGCGCGACATCCGCCAGGGAGACTCCTTCGAGGTCATGGTGGATCGCCGCGTCCTGCCCGACGGCACTTCGGTCGGCGACGGCGAGATCGACTATGCGGCGCTGACCCTGTCCGGCGCCACCCTGCGCCTGTATCGCTTCGAGGACCGCAGCGGCTTCGTCGATTACTACAACGAAAAAGGCCAGAGCGTGCGCAAGGCCCTGCTGCGCACCCCGGTTGACGGCGCGCGGATATCCTCGGGCTTCGGCATGCGCAACCACCCGGTGCTCGGCTTCTCGAAGATGCACAAGGGCGTCGATTTCGCCACTCCGATCGGCACTCCGGTGTTCGCGGCGGGCGACGGCGTGGTCGAGAAGGCCGGACCGTGGAGCAGCTACGGCAACTATCTGCGCATCCGCCACACCAGCACTCATGCCACCGCCTACGGGCACCTGAACGGCTATGCCAAGGGCATCCGCGCGGGCATGCGGGTGCGCCAGGGTCAGGTCGTCGCCTATTCCGGCAACACCGGACGCACCACCGGCCCGCACCTGCACTACGAGGTCCTGGTCTCCGGCGCACAGGTCAATCCCTTGAGCATCAAGATGCCTTCGGGTCGAACCCTGGCCGGCGAGGATCTGCGCCGCTTCGGCAAGCTGCGCGACGGCATGGCGCGCAACTACGCCGCCCTGTCGGGCAACCGCAAGGTCGCCGAGGCTCCCTCCGCCGCGCCCGCCAAGACCCGCTGAAGCCTTTATCCCGGGCACCCCATCCCCGACGGCCCCCTCGCGGGGCCGTTCGCGCTTGGGCGAAGTGGGAAAACCGGGTAGACTGAATACTGGCGGTTTCGGCATCGACCCCGGCCTCGCCCGGAACGAGATTGCAGGCGCCGCGCCGGATCGACCGCGTCCCGCCCACCGGACCGCCCCCGCCATCGTCGTTTCGTCCGCATCGAAGGGAGGAAACCATGACCAACACCAAAACCGGCGGCGTCACCATCGACACCAGCATCGGCGTATTGGCCCTTTCCGATGTCATCCCGTTGCCAATCAAGACGACGTGGACGCTGCTGACCTCCCGCCAGCACATCGCCCAGTGGTGGGGCGACTATGTCTCGATCGAACTGCGCCCCGGCGGCGGGTTCGAGGAACTGTGGACCACCGCTGACGGGCGGCAGTCCCGCGCCTTCGGCACGGTGAAGCAGATCGCCGCGCCGCACCTTCTGGAGCTTTCCTGGCGCGAGGACGCCTGGGCCTACACCACGTCCGTGCACATCGGCCTGCGGCAAATGGGCAGCGGCACCGAACTGACCATCATCCACAAGGACTGGCCCGCGCCGGTCACCGACGCGGTGCGCGGCACCCTCGCCCGACATTACTACGCCTGGAAATCCTGCCTGAAGCGGCTGAAGAGCTATGCCGCGACGATGAACCAGAATCCCGCGCCGCTTTCCTGACGCCTGACGGCAGGGGGAGGGGCGTGCCCCTCCCCGTTCCCCTCACTCCGTCCACGACGCGGCGGGGCGTCCGTCGATGGAAAGGCCGCCGTCGTCGGCATCGACGGCGACCGTTCCGCCCTCGGCGACATGCCCCTCCAGCAGACACATCGCCAGGGGATTCTCCAACGCCCGCTGGATCAGCCGTTTCAGGGGGCGTGCGCCATAGACCGGATCGTAGCCGCGCTCCGCCAGCCATTGGCGGGCGGCGTCCGACACCGAAAGACCGATGTCCCGATCCTTCAGCCGCGCCTCCAGACGCTTCAACTGGATGGCGACGATGCCGCCCATGTGATCCGGCGCCAGACGGTGGAACAGCAGAATCTCGTCCAGCCGGTTCAGGAACTCGGGCCGGAACGCACCCCGCACCACCGCCATCACCTGATCCCGCACCCGACCGGAATCCTCGCCCGGCGGCTGCGCCGCCAGAATCTCCGCGCCAAGGTTGCTGGTCATCACGATCAGGGTGTTGGCGAAGTCCACGGTGCGGCCCTGTCCGTCGGTCAGCCGCCCGTCGTCCAGCACCTGAAGCAGCACGTTGAAGACGTCGGGATGGGCCTTTTCCACCTCGTCGAACAGAATCACCTGATAGGGCCTGCGCCGCACCGCCTCGGTCAGCGCCCCCCCTTCGTCATAGCCGACATAGCCGGGCGGCGCGCCGATCAGCCGCGACACCGCATGCTTTTCCATGTACTCCGACATGTCGATGCGGACCATCGCCGCCTCGTCGTTGAACAGGAAGGCGGCAAGAGCCTTGGTCAGCTCGGTCTTGCCGACGCCGGTGGGGCCGAGGAACAGGAACGAACCGATCGGCCGGTTGGGGTCCTGCAACCCGGCGCGCGACCGCCGCACCGCGTTGGACACCGCCTTCACCGCCTCCGCCTGGCCGATCACCCGGCGTCCGAGTTCGTCCTCCATGTGGCGCAGCTTATCCTTTTCGCCCTCCAGCATCTTGTCCACCGGAATACCGGTCCAGCGGGCCACCACCTGGGCGATGTGGCGCTCGGTGACCACCTGATCGAGAATCCGGGCGCTGGCGGAGGCATCCGCCGCCTTCAGTTTGGCCTCCAGCGCGGGAATCTCGCCATAGAGAAGGCGTCCCGCCTCCTCGAAACGGCCTTCGCGCTGGGCGCGCTCCGCCTGGCCGCGCAACTGCTCCAGATGTTCCTTGACCTTGGTGGTGTCGGCCAGGGTGGACTGTTCGCTTTTCCACTGCGCGGTCAGTTCGGCGGAACGGTCCTCCAGTTCCGACAGGTCTTCCTCCAGCCTCGCCAGCCGCTCGCGGGAGGCCTCGTCCTTTTCCTTCTTCAACGCCTCGCGTTCGATCTTCAACTGAATCAGGCGGCGGTCCACCTCGTCCAGTTCGTCGGGCTTGCTGTCCACCTGCATGCGCAGGCGGCTGCCCGCCTCGTCCATCAAATCGATCGCCTTGTCGGGCAGGAAGCGGTCGGAAATATAGCGATCCGAAAGCGTCGCGGCGGCGACCAGGGCGGAATCCGAAATCCGCACGCCGTGGTGCAGTTCGTATTTCTCCTTGATGCCGCGCAGGATCGAGATCGTGTCCTCGACGCTGGGTTCGCTGACGAACACCGGCTGGAAGCGCCGCGCCAGGGCCGCGTCCTTTTCCACATGCTTCCGGTATTCGTTCAACGTGGTCGCGCCGACGCAATGCAGATCGCCGCGCGCCAGGGCCGGTTTCAGCAGGTTCGAGGCATCCATCGACCCTTCCGCCGCGCCCGCGCCGATCAGGGTGTGCATCTCGTCGATGAACAGGACGATCTCCCCCGCCGCCGACTGAATTTCGGTCAGCACGCCCTTCAGGCGTTCCTCGAACTCGCCCCGGAACTTCGCCCCCGCCACCATCGCCCCCAGGTCGAGGGACAGCAGCCGCTTATCGCGCAGGGAGTCCGGCACGTCGCCGTTGACGATGCGCAAGGCCAGACCCTCGACGATCGCGGTCTTGCCCACCCCCGGTTCGCCGATCAGCACCGGATTGTTCTTGGTGCGGCGCGACAGCACCTGGATGGCGCGGCGGATTTCCTCGTCGCGGCCGATCACCGGATCGAGCTTGCCCTCGCGAGCGCGGGCGGTGAAATCCTGGGTGTATTTCTTCAGCGCCTCGAACTGGTCCTCGGCGTTGGCGGAATTCGCGGCGCGGCCCTTGCGCGCGTCGCGGATCGCCGCATTCAGGGTTTGCGGCGTCACCCCGGCGCGCTTCAATGCGGCGGCGGCCTTGCTGCCCTCGGCCAGGGCCAGGGCGAGCAGCAGGAACTCGGCGGTGACGTAGGAATCCCCGGCCTTGGTCGCGGCCTGTTCCGCCGCGTCCAGCACCCGCACCAGGGCGGGCGTGGTGTAAACCTCGCCGGAGCCGCCCTCGACCTGGGGCTCGCGGGAAAGCGTCGCCTCGACCTCGGCCTTGGCGACCTCGGGCTTGCCTTTGGCGGCGCGGATCAGATTGGCGGCCAGCCCCTCGCCGTCGTCAAGCAGCGCCTTCAGCAGATGCTCCGGCAGAAACTGCTGATGGCTAAGGCGGATCGCGGTCTGTTGCGCCGCCTGAAGGAACCCCTTGGAGCGTTCCGTGAATTTTTCGATGTTCATCTTCCGACCCTCGCGTTGGCGTCATCCCCGGCATCCCATGTCGGCAACCCCGGGTTCGGACTCCCATATGGAGAGTCCGCCATCCCCCGCGCAAGTGCAACCCCGGCCATGAAAAACGCCGCCCCCGAACGGAGGCGGCGTTTCCCTGTGGATTCCGGAAGTCCGGATCAGACGGCCACGGATTCCGGTTCCTCCGCCTCTTCCTGGGCGGGAGGCTGGGACGGAGGCACGATCACCTCGACCACCGCTTCCCCGTTGTCGTCCTCGCCCTCGGCGACATCCTCGGCCTCGGCGGCCTGACGCTCGTCCAGAGGCGCCGAACCGTCGGCGCCATCCGCCGCCGCCGGCGACAGAACCCGCGGCGCGCGCGGCTGCATGTTCTGGATGATGCGGAAATAGTGCTCGGCGTGCTGCAAATAGTTTTCCGCCAGAACCCGGTCGCCCTGCCCCGCCGCGTCGCGGGCAAGCGCCAGATACTTTTCCATCACCTGATGGGCGGAGCCGCGAATCCGCACGCTCGGCCCATTGCTGTCGAAGGTCTGGTTGCGCGACGGACCATTGCCCCGCCGCTGCGGTTGCTGTTGTTGCTGATTGGGCATCCGGCCCCGGGGCCGCGGCTTCTGATTGGAATGCTGTTTCATGACTCTGAATAAACCACGAGAGTTCAAAACCAACCGACGTCGGTGGCAGGCCGCGCACGGCCCACCGGGGATGACGGGATCGGGGCTACCCCGATGGAAGAGATATCTCCTCCGCCTGCCGGAACGATCCGGCGGGACGACGCGACGATGGCATCCATCCCCCGTGGGGCACCACAATCGGAGCCCGGCTTCACGGTTACGTCTGTTCAAGGTCTCAAACGAACGGCGCGGATCACATCGTCGCCGATACCGGCCGCCGGACCCACCGATCCGGCCCCAACGGAGCCAACCCCACACCCGGCTTCCGTTTCGTCGCCCGCGCGCGAACGACTGAAACCTAAACGCTCCGCTCGATCATTCCAACCGATTTCTTTGCCGACCTTGCAAAAATCACGCGGAACCTTCCGGTTTTTCTCTCCGGCGCGCCAGGACGCACCTTTCGACGCCGCCAAGATCGCGGAAAATCTTGACATCGATCAATCCCGCCGCCGCAAACAGCGCCGCGACCGCCGCCGCCTGCCCCGCGCCCACCTCGAAGGCGGCGACGCCGCCGGGCGATAGCAAATCCGCCAGCGCGGGCGCCAGCCTCCGGTACGGCTCCAGACCATCCTTTCCGCCCGCCAGAGCGAGCCGGGGGTCGAAATCCCGCACCTCGGGCTGCAAATCCGCGATCTCCGCCGCCGGAATATAGGGCGGATTGGACAGAACCAAATCGAACCGCCCGCCCAACCCCTCCGCCCAGGCCGCCGCGTTCCAGTCCCGCAACAGAAACCCGGCCCGCGCCGCCAACCCCAAGGCCGACGCATTGGCGGACGCTACCGCCAACGCTCCCGCCGCCGCGTCGATGCCAAGCCCCCGCGCATCGACCCGCGTCGCCAGAACCGCCAACAGCAGACACCCAGTGCCGGTGCCGAGATCGAGAACGCGGGGCGACGCGGTCGCCGCGATCGCCGCCAGCGCCGCTTCCACCACCGTCTCGGAATCCGGACGCGGCTCCAACGTCTCCGCCCCCAAGGCGAAGGACAGGCCGAAAAACTCCCGCACCCCCAGGATTCGCGCCACCGGCTCCCGCCGCTCGCGCCGCGCCACCAGGGACTCCACCGCCGCCGACTCCGCCGCGCTCAGAACACGTTCCGGATGCGCCAGCATCGCCGCCGTGTCCAGGCCCAGGACATGCCCGGCCAGCAATCGCGCATCCAGCCGCGCCGTCTCCACCCCGGCGCGCCGCAAACGCTCCGCCGCAGACGCCAGAACGCCCCCCAGGGTGTCAGCCATGCCGCGCCTCCCCGCAAGATCGGGGCTTCGCCCCGCGCCCCGCCGGAGGGACTCGTCCCTCCGGGCCTCCCGTATTGCCGGTCCTGGGGGTGGAAACCACCCCCGAGACCGGCAAATCATGGGTTCCAAGGGTCCGCGACCCTTGGTCGGGTCCAGGGGTGAAACCCCTGGCCTTCCCCGGGGAAGCGCCGGAACGGCGGACATCCGGGGTCACTCCGCCTCCAGGGCGGCAAGGCGGGCGGCCTGGTCCTCGGCGATCAGGGGGTCGATGACTTCGTCGAGGCAGGAGCCGTCGACGATCTGGTCGATCTTGTAGAGGGTCAGGTTGATCCGGTGGTCGGTGACCCGGCCCTGCGGGAAGTTGTAGGTGCGGATGCGTTCCGAGCGGTCGCCCGAGCCGACCTGGGCGCGGCGGTCGGCGGCGCGGGACTGGTCCTTTTCGCCGCGCGCGTGTTCGTACAGGCGGGCGCGCAGCACCTTCATCGCCTTGACCTTGTTCTTCACCTGCGAGCGTTCGTCCTGGCACTGCACCACCACGCCGGTGGGCAGATGGGTGATGCGCACCGCCGAATCCGTGGTGTTCACCGATTGCCCGCCCGCGCCCTGGGAGCGGAAGGTATCGATCCGCAGATCGTTGTCCTTGATCTCGATATCGACGTCCTCGACCTCGGGCAACACCGCGACGGTGGCCGCCGAGGTATGGATACGCCCGCCCGCCTCGGTGGCGGGGACGCGCTGCACCCGATGGACGCCGGATTCGAACTTCAGCCGGGCGAACACGCCGGTTCCGGAAATCGAGGCGACGATTTCCTTGATCCCGCCGATGCCGGTTTCGTTGAGATCGAGAATCTCCATCCGCCAGCCGCGCAGGGCGGCATAGCGCTGATACATGCGGAACAGGTCGGCGGCGAACAGGGCGGCTTCCTCGCCGCCGGTTCCGGCGCGCACTTCCAGGATGGCGTTGCGGGCGTCGTCGGCGTCCTTGGGCAGCAGGGCGAGGCGGATTTCGGCCTCGATTTCCGGCAGACGATTCTTGGCGGCATGGAATTCCTCCTGCGCCAAGGCTCTCATCTCGGCATCGTCGGACTCGCGCGCCAGCGCCTCCGCCTCGGCCATGTCGTCCTTGGTCTTTTTCCAGGCGGAGATGGTTTCGACCAGGGGGCCGAGTTCCGACACCTCGCGCGACAGGGCGGCCATCGTCGCCGGATCGAGCGACAGGTCGGTGCTCAGGCGTCCGGTCGCCTCCTCGTGGCGGCGCAGGACCTGTTCCAGCTTGTCCTCAAATGCCACCGAAGGCGTCCTCCGCGCCGCTGAGCATCTGCCGCAAGGTTTCCTCCATGCGATCGACCGCCACCGTCGTCTGTTCGCCGGAATCGAGATCGCGCAGGGTGACCGCGCGGGCCAGGCGCTCGTCCTCGCCCAGGATCACCGCCACCCTGGCGGCGACCTTGTTGGCGCGCTTCATCCGCTTGCCCATGTTGCCGAAGAATCCCAGGTCCACGGCAAACCCGGCGCGGCGCAGGCGTTCGATCAGGATCGTCGCCTCGCGCTTGATCACCGGATCGTTGCCCGCCGGAATCATCGCCACCGGACGCGCGCCTTCCGGCGCCTCGGCCAGCAGCATGGACAACCGCTCCACCCCCGCCGCCCAGCCGACCCCCGGCATCGCCGGGCCGCCCATGGTCTTGATCAGGCCGTCATAGCGACCGCCCGCCATCACCGTGCCCTGCGCCCCCAGGGCGTCGGTGGTGAATTCGAAGGCGGTGTGACCGTAATAGTCGAGGCCGCGCACCAGGCGCGGATTTTCGACGAAATCGAGGCCGAGATCCATCAGGCCGTTCTTCAGGTCGTCGTAGAAGGCACGCGACCCGGCATTGAGAAAATCCCCCAACAGCGGCGCATGGGCGACGAGGGCGCGGTCGCCCTCGTCCTTGGAATCGAGGATGCGCAACGGGTTGCGATCCAGGCGGTCGCGGCTGTCGGCGGACAGATCGGCCAAGTGGCCGGACAGATAGGCGACCAGGGCGGCGCGGTACGCCTCGCGGCTTTCCGCATCGCCCAGGGTGTTGATTTCGAGGGTCACGTTGCCCTTGAGCCCCAGGAGGTCGAGGATATGGCGCCCCGCCGCGATCACCTCGACGTCGGCCTGCGGTTCCGGCACGCCCAACAACTCCACGCCGATCTGGTGGAACTGCCGCTGACGACCCTTCTGCGGCCGTTCGTAACGGAACATCGGCCCGGCGTAGAACGCCTTGAACGGCAAATCGTTGGCAAGGCCGTTGGAAATGAAGGCGCGGGCGATACCCGCCGTCCCCTCCGGCCGCAGAGTGATGGATTCCCCCTTGCGGTCGGCGAAGGTGTACATCTCCTTGGTCACGATGTCCGAGGTGTCGCCCAGGGTGCGCGCGAAGACGCCGGAGAATTCAAAGATCGGCGTCGCCATCTCGGCGAAGCCGTACCGCGCGGCGACGTCGCGCCCGGTTTCGACGACATGGCGAAAGGCCCGCATTTCCTCGGGCAGAAGATCGTGCGTCCCACGCACCGGCTGAAGGGTGGACACCCCGGATTCCTTTCCTTGAACGATCAGGACTTCATGGCGGCGACGCGCTTTTCCACCAGATCGACCAGATGATCGACGATCGCATCGGTGCCGACGACATGGTCCGGCACCCCCGCCAGGAACACCTTGTGCGTGTTTTTGCCGCCTCCGGTCAAGCCGATATCGCTGTGGCGCGCCTCGCCGGGGCCGTTGACGACGCAGCCGAGCACGGAAAGCGTCACCGGCTCGACGATGTGTTCCAGGCGGCGTTCCAGTTCCGCCACCACCTCGGCGACGTCGAATCCCTGGCGGACGCACGACGGACAGGAAACGATGCGCACGCCGCGATGCCGCAGATCGAGGGACTTCAGGATATCGAAGCCGACCCGCACTTCCTCCACCACGTCGGCGGAAAGCGACACCCGGATGGTGTCGCCGATCCCCTGGCGCAGCAACAGCCCCAGGCCGAGCGCCGACTTGACGGTCCCGGTGCGGAAGCTTCCCGCCTCGGTGATCCCCAGGTGCAGCGGATAGTCGCAAGCGGCGGCCAGCCCCTCGTAGGCGGCGACCGCCAGGAACACGTCGGAGGCCTTGACGCTGATCTTGAACTCGAAGAAATCGTTGTCTTCCAGGATGCGGGCATGGTTGAGGGCGCTTTCCACCATCGCCTCCGGACAGGGTTCGCCGTATTTTTCCAGCAGGTCGCGATCCAGGCTTCCGGCGTTGACGCCGATGCGCATCGAGCAACCATGATCCTTCGCCGCCCGCACCACCTCGCGCACCCGTTCCGCCGAACCGATGTTGCCGGGGTTGATGCGCAGGCAGGCCGCCCCCGCCTCCGCCGCCTCGATGGCGCGTTTGTAGTGGAAATGGATGTCGGCGACCACCGGAACGGAAGCGCCCTTGACGATCGCCGTCAGCGCCTTGGTCGAGTCCTCATCGGGGCAGGAGACGCGCACGATATCCACGCCCGCCGCCTCGGCGCGGCGAATCTGCGCCAGCGTCGCCTCGACGTCGGTGGTCAGGGTATTGGTCATGGTCTGTACGGAGATCGGCGCATCGCCGCCGACCGGGACCGCGCCGACATGGATCCGCCGCGTCTTGCGGCGTTCGATCCGGCGATATTCGGGGTGGATCAACGCAACCTCGCCTGTCTGAAGGGGAAAGCCCTCAGTTAGAGGTCTTGCGGGCGGAACGCAAGCGTTCGGCATCCAGCGACACGTCGCGCATCACCTGGCCGGGCGCGCCGACCGGGCCGATCTTCTGTCCATCGACCAGAACCTCAAGTCCCCCGGCGTTGCCGGTCATCAGCAACAAGCCGCCGCGATTCGGCACCTTGAAACGATCGCCCGCATGCAAAAGGCGGGTCAGCACCAGACTGCCGTTTTCGGTGACCTGCACCCAGGAATCCCCGGCGGCGACGATCTCGACGCGGGCATCGGCGTTTTCCTGTCCATAGACCCGGGGACCGCGCGCCACGGTTTCCGGGCCTTCCGGCAGGCCTTCCGCCTCCTCGGCGGCAGGCTTCGGCGGTTCGGCCTTGGCGGCGGGCTTCGGCGGTTCGACCGGCTTGGCCGCCTCGACGGCGGGTTTCGCCGGTTCCGGCTTCGGCGGCTCGACCTTGGCGGCGGGCTTCGGCGGTTCGACCGGCTTGGCCGCCTCGACGGCGGGCTTGACCGGTTCCGGCTTCGGCGGCTCGACCTTGGCGGGCTCGACCGGAGCCGGTTCCGGCTTCGCTTCCTCCGGCGCGGGAGCGACGGCATCGCGGGGCAGGACGGGCTCGGGCGCGCCGACCTTCTCGTTCAACGCGGCGGGAATCTTCGGGATCAGCGCGGCGCGATCATCGCTGGAAAACAAAAGCCAGGCCCCGACCAACAGGGCCACCACCACCACCACCCCGGTGGCGATGGCGCCGACCGGCAGCCCCAGGGTCTTGACCGGCCTGGGAAACGAAATCGGCGGCGCGGCGGCGGGAGCAGCGGGGGAGGCCCCGGTTTCCAGCTTGAAACGGCGCACCAGTTCCATGCCGTCCAAACCCAACTGGTCGCCGTAGGAACGGATGAACCCCACCGCATAGGTTCCACCGGGCAGATCCTCATAGCGGCCCGCCTCGATCGCCTCCAGATAGACCAGCCGGATGCGCAAGGTATCGGCAATCACCGCCAGATCGATTCCCAAGCGGCTGCGGGAGGCTTTCAGCAATGCGCCGACGCTGCCCCGCGCCGGAATCTCGGCTTCCGCCTGCGGCGCGGCGCCGGACAACGGCTCCGGCGGCATGTTCTGCTGTTCCACGAACTTCGTCCCTCGATTGACCCGTTAATCTTGGCCCAACGCCGGTCCGGCACCGCTTCACGCCACCATTCGGCAAGGCGAGCCCAGTATGCCCGCAACGCCCCCTTCGGGCAATGCCCGAAGTTCCGCCGATTCCTTGCGAATTTCTGGAATACTTTGAGAATAAAGGATAACGCTCAGACCGGAACGCCGTGGTCCAAGGCAAAGCCTGCCAGATTGGTGCGCAGGCTGTGGGCCGAGGTGCGGATCAATTTCCTCACCAGGCGTTCGGTGTCGGCGACGTTCATGCCCCGGATCATCGCCTTGACCGGCCCCACCGCCGGACCGTTCACCGAAAGCCTGCGGAAGCCCAGGCCGACCAGGGTCATCGCGTCCAGCGGGCTGGCCGCCATTTCGCCGCACAGGGAACACGGCTTTCCGGCGGCGTCGCAGGCTTCGAGGATGCGTTCGAGGAAAGTCAGAAACGGCGGCGACAAAAGATCGTAGCGTTCGGCGATGCGCTGATTGCCGCGATCGCGCGCGAACAGGAACTGCGCCAGATCGTTGCTGCCGACGGAAAGAAAATCCACCCGCTGCAACAGCTGCGGCAACTGGAAGACGATCGACGGCACCTCGACCATGCAGCCGACCGAAAGCCCGCCGGGAACCGGATCGCCGCGATGCTGGGCGCGCACCAGCTCAAGATCGAGGATGCGGCGCGCCGCATCGAATTCCGCGACCTCGGCGACCATCGGGAACATCACCGAAAGCGGCCGCCCGTCGGCGGCGCGAATCAAGGCGCGCAACTGCTGGCGCATGATCGCCGGATGATCCAGGGTGATGCGAATCGACCGCCACCCCATCGCCGGGTTTTCCTCCCCCGCGCTTTGCCAATAGGGCAGCATCTTGTCGCCGCCGACATCCAGGGTGCGGAAGCACACCGGCTTCTTCCCCGCCTGGTCGATCACCGAACGGTACAGCGCGGTCTGCACATCGACATCGGGGGTTTCGGCATGCACCATGAAGGGCAACTCGGTGCGGTAAAGGCCGATGCCGTCGGCGTTGACCTCGTTCAGCACCGGCAGATCGGCGAGAAGACCGGCGTTCATCAGCAGGGACACCCGCACCCCGTCCTTCGATTCCGCGGGCAGATCGCGCAGCGTCGCATAGGCCTTCTGCTTTTCGCGGCGCATCCGCACCGTGGCGACGAAGGTGGCGGAAACGTCTTCGCCGGGGCGGATGAAGACGCTGCCGTTGTCGCCATCGACGATCACCGGGTCGCCCGCGCCGATCTTGCCCAGCACCGCCGGAACCCGCGCCACCATCGGGATGCTCAAGGCGCGCGCGATGATCGCGACGTGCATGCTGGGGGAGCCTTCCTCCAGCACCACGCCATGCACCTTCGACAGGTCGTAATCCAGAAGGTCCGCCGGTCCCAGGGTTCGCGCCACCAGGATGGCGTGGGGCGGCAGGGCCTTGCGCTCCGCCGGGTCCTGTCCCATCAGGTGCAGCATCAGGCGATCGGTCAGATCTTCCAGATCGCACAGGCGCTCGCGCAGATAGGGATCGGTGATATCCCGCACGCGGGCGCGGTTTTCCTCCTGCGCCCGCTGCACCGCCGCCTCCGCGGACAGGCCGCCCTGGATGTGGGCGCGGATGCGCTCGATCCAGCCGCGATCGGCGGCGAACATCCGATAGGCCTCGAGAATGTCCCGATACTCGCTTTTGCCGATTTCCTCGGCGGCGAGCATCTCGTCCAGCGCCAGATGCATCCGCTCCAACGCCTCGTCGAACCGCCGCGCCTCGTGCTCGGGGTCCTCGCCGACCACCTGCTTGACGAAGGGCACCTTGCGATGCAGATAGGCGACGCCGACGCCCAGGCCCTCGGAGAGTTTCAGCCCGTTGATCCGCAACGGCACCAGGGCGTTGCCGTCCACCGGAATCTGTTCCCGCCAATCGATCAGGTTGCCCGCGGTCAACAACTCGGCAAGAACCATCGCCACGGTTTCCAACGCCTCGATTTCCTCCGGGGCGAATTCGCGGGTCTCGGTGGTCTGCACCACCAGGACCCCCGCCACCCGCGCGCCGCGCACGATCGGCACGCCAAGGAACGAGCGATAGGGTTCCTCGCCGGTTTCCGGACGATAGACGAAGTTGGGATGGCTCCACGCGTCGGACAGGGCAAGAGCGCGCGGATGGGCGGCGATGAAGCCGACCAGGCCCTCGCCGACGCGCAGGCGGGTCTGGTGCACCGCGCTGGCGCGCAGGCCTTCGGTGGCGAACAGCTCCAGCACCTCGCCGGCCCGCATCACATAGCAGGAACACACCGCCGCCCGCATATCCTCGGCGATGCAGCCGACGATGACGTTGAGACGCTCTTCCGGCATCCCGGGCTTCGCCATCACGTCGCGAATGCGCCCGAGAAGCCGACGCGACACGGCGGCGGCATCCCCCGGCATCAGGCGACGCCCTGTGCTTCCCCGGGCGTCGCGACGGCGTGCGCCGTCCGCGCGTCAAGAGCGTCCAGCGCCTGGCCGATGATGTCGTCGATGATCTCCCGCGCGCTCTGTTCGGCGGTGACCATGCCGACGCTCTGCCCCGCCATCAACGAGCCGTTTTCGATATCGCCGTCGATCACCGCGCGGCGCAACGCGCCCGCCCAGAAATGCTCGATTTCCAGTTGCGCGGTCTTCTGATCCATCTCGCCGCGATGGTACTTCTCGATCACCGACCGCTGCACTTCCATGAAGCGCTCGGTCCCGGCATTGGCGATGGCGCGCACCGGAATCACCGGAAACTGCGGATCGATCTGCACCGAAACCACCGCGTCGCGCGCCGAGGCGCGGATGAACGCCTGCTTGAACTTCGGGTGCGCGACGCATTCGTGGGCGCAGACGAAGCGGGTGCCAAGCTGCACCCCGGAAGCCCCCATTTCGAGGTAGGAGAGCATCGCCTCGCCGCGACCGATGCCGCCCGCGACGAACACCGGCACCTCGGCGCCCATCACCGGCAGGATCTCCTGCGCCAGGACCGAGGTGGATACCGGGCCGATGTGCCCGCCCGCCTCCGCCCCCTCGATGACCAGGGCGTCGGCGCCGGCGCGCGCCAGCTTTTTCGCCAGCACCAGGGCGGGGGCGAAGCAGATCGCCTTGGCGCCGAAGCCCTTGACCCGCCGGATCGACGCCGACGACGGCAGGCCGCCCGCCAGCACCACATGGCCGACCCCGGCGGCGCCGCAAACGTCGATCAGTTCGTCGAGTTGCGGATGCATGGTGATCAGGTTGACGCCGAAGGGGCGGTCGGTCAGCGCCTTGGTCGCGGCGATCTCGGCGGCCAACAGAGCGGGCGGCATCGAGCCGCAGGCGATCACCCCGAAACCTCCGGCATTGGAGATCGCGGCGACCAGATTGCGTTCCGACACCCAGGACATCGCCCCGCCCAGGATGGCGCAGTCGCACCCCAGGAATTCACGACCCCGCCGCCACAACCGGTCCAGAGTCCGGTACTCCTGCCGTGTCCTGCTCATCGCGGTCCGCTACTCCCCAAAACAGTGAAACGGCGAAAACGGCGCCCTTGTGCCGTCCGCCGCGCCGCCGACCGGCGCCTCCGCGGCGGAAATTCCGCCACGGGGCATGCGGATGCTTATCAACGCGCATCCAGTCCGTAGGCCGTGTGCAAGGCACGCAGCGCCAGTTCTGTGTACTCCTCCTCGATCAGGACGCTGACCTTGATCTCGGAGGTGCTGATGACAAGGATATTGATGCCCCGTTCCGCCAACGCGGCAAACATTTTCTGCGCCACCCCGGCGTGGGTGCGCATGCCGACCCCGATCACCGAGATCTTGACCACGGTGTCGCTGTGGGCGAGATCGCGGATGTCCACCGCCTGACGCACCTTGTCCAGAACCTGCAAGGCGCGCGGCAGATCGGTGCGCGGCACGGTGAAGGTGACGTCGGTGTGCCCCTGCGCCGAGACGTTCTGCACGATCATATCGACGTTGATGTTGGCGTCCGCCAGGGGGCCGAAGATCGACGCGGCGATGCCGGGGTGGTCGTGAACCCCCTGCAAGGTGATCTTGGCCTCGTCCCGGCTGTAGGCGATGCCGCTGACAATTTCCTTTTCCACGATGTCTTCCTCGTCGCAAACCAGGGTTCCGGGGATGTCCTCGAAGCTCGACAGCACCTGCAAATTGACCCGGTACTTCATCGCCATTTCGACCGAACGGGTCTGGAGCACCTTGGCGCCGAGGGACGCCATCTCCAGCATTTCCTCATAGGTGACGCGCGGCAGTTTGCGCGCCTTCGGCACGATGCGGGGATCGGTGGTGTAGACCCCATCGACGTCGGTATAGATGTCGCAGCGGTCGGCCTGCAAGGCGGCGGCCAGCGCCACCGCCGAGGTATCGGACCCGCCGCGCCCCAAGGTGGTGACCCGACCGTCCGACCCGATCCCCTGGAAACCCGCCACCACCGGCACCTCGTCCGCGTCGATCGCGGCCAGCAGCGCCGCGGTGTCGATCTCGGCGATGCGGGCCCTGCCATGCGCGTCGTCGGTGCGGATCGGCACCTGCCAGCCCGCCCAGGACCGGGCGGGAATTCCCATGGATTGCAGAATGATCGCCAGCAAGCCGACGGTCACCTGTTCGCCGGTGGAGACCACCGCGTCGTATTCGCGCATGTCGTGAAAGGGGGCGGCTTCCTGGCAAAAGGCGACCAGCTTGTTGGTCACGCCCGACATCGCGGACAGCACCACCGCCACCCGGTTCCCGGCGTCCCGTTCCTTCTTGACAAGGCGGGCGACGTTACGGATGCGTTCGACGTTCGCAACCGAGGTGCCGCCGAATTTTTGGACAATAAGGGCCATCGCACGCTATCTCTGCAATCCTGCGCCCGGGAGCGCCGTCGCCGACGAAGCCTTCCCGAACCCGTTACCACGAAAAAATCCCCGACGCGCGGGTTGCCCGGCAACCGGTTGCTATACATACTCGGTCCTTATCCTGAAAGGCAAGGGTACAGCGCAATGACCAAGACCGCCGAAACCGGCCCGGAAAACCACCGCGCCGCCACCGGCTCCGCCGATCCCACCGAGATCGCCAAGTTCACGGCGCTCGCCGACACCTGGTGGGCACTCGAAGGACCGTTCCGCCCGCTGCACCGCTTCAACCCGATCCGCATCGACATCCTGAAGCGCCGTCTGGCCGCCCACTTCGGTCGCGACGAAAGCGCCGAACGCCCGTTCGAGGGCCTGAGCCTGCTCGACGTCGGCTGCGGCGGCGGCCTGATCGCCGAGCCGATGGCCCGGCTGGGCTTTTCCGTCACCGGCATCGACGCCTCGGAAAAGAACGTCATGACCGCCGCCAACCACGCGGGCCGGATGCATCTTGCCATCGATTACCGCGCGGCGCGGCCCGAGGACATCGCCGCGCTCGGGGAAAGCTTCGACGCGGTCCTGGCGCTGGAGGTGGTGGAACACGTCGCCGACCGCGCGCTGTTCGTCTCCGCCGCCGCGAAAACCCTGAAATCCGGGGGGCTGATGGCGCTCGCCACCCTGAACCGGACGATGAAAAGCCTGCTGCTGGCGAAGATCGGCGCGGAATACGTGGTGCGCTGGCTGCCCGTCGGCACCCACGACTGGCGGGAATTCGTCAAGCCGTCGGAACTCGCCCGCGACCTGACCGCCGCCGGAATGGACGCGCCCGCCTTCACCGGCCTGTCCTACACCCCGATCGCCGACGTCTGGAATGAAAGCGGTGACCTATCGGTCAACTACATGGCCTTCGCGGCGAAGCCTTAGGACGTTGTCGCCGCCCGGATGGCGGGCGTAGCGTTCGACGAAGTTATCGAACGGCATCGGACGGGCGAACAGGAACCCTTGCAGGGTGTCGCAGTCGGAGGAAACCAGCCAGTCGCGCTGCGCCTCGGTCTCGACCCCCTCGGCGACGCAGCGCATGTCGAGCTTCTGCGCCAGGGTGATGATGGTGGACGGCACCGCCACGCCGTGCGGCACGTCGGCGACGAAGCTGCGGTCGATCTTCAGCACGTCGACCGGGAAGTTGCGCAGGTACGACAGGCTGGAATAGCCGGTGCCGAAGTCGTCGAGGGCGATGCGGATGCCGCGATGGCGCAGGGTGCGCAGACGGAACGCGGCGGAGCAGCGGCAGGCTTCCTCCAGCACGTAATAGCCGATCTGCACCACCAGGCCGCAGTCCTCGGCCACCGGGATGAAGGCGCCCGGCGGAATCACCTGATCGTCGCGTTGCCAGCGGATCAGCGCCTCCGCCCCCACCACGTCGCCGCAGCGCGACACTTGCGGCTGGAAGTAGAGGATGAATTCGTCGGATTCCAGCGCCTGGTGCAATTGGCTTTCCAGCAACAGGCGGCGGTGCGCCCCTTCGGCCAGGCCATCCTCGAAGAAGTTCCAGCGTTCCTGGGACTTGCGCCTTGCGCCCGCGGTGGCCGCCACCGCCTTGCGCAACAGCCCGGCGGCGTCGGTGCCGTCGCTGGGGTACATCGCGATGCCGATGCAGACCGAAGGCCGAACCCCCCGTTCGTCGCCGGGTTCGACCCGGGTGAGATCGTTGAGCAGGCGGTCGGCGTAGTCCACCGCCGAGGTGACGCTGTCCAGCCCCTCGATCACCACGGCGAAGGAATCGACGCCGATGCGTCCGACGAAGGCTTCCTCACCCACCGCGTCGAGCAGACGCACCGCCATATCGAGAGCCATCTCGTCGGCCTCCTCGTGGCCGATCAGGTCCTTCACCTCGTCCAGGCGATCCATCAGCACCGCCAGGACCGCCGCCACCTTGCCCTGCGGCGAGCGGCGGGCGACCCCCACCAGGTGCTCGATGGTCAGGGTGCGGTTGGGCAGATTGGTGGTGGCGTCGCGCGTCGCCATGCGGCGGAGCGCATGCTGCGCATTGCCCAGATGAATCAGCATCGCGTTGATCTTCTGCACCGCCTGACCGAGTTCGGACCCGGCGTGCCACTTCGGCACCGCAAGCATCCGTCCGTGCGGGTCCTCGGCATCGACCCCTTCCACCTGACGCGAAATCGACAGGATCGGCCGGGTGAGAAAACGATCGAACAGCACCACCACCACCGCCACCACCAGGAACGCCCCCAGCAGGGACACCCCCAGCGAGGCGAGCAGCATGCGGATATAGGAGTCGGCCTGGACGCTTTCGTCGAAGACGACGATCAGGCTGCCGACCGATTCGATCTCCCTGGCGGGATCGAGAGACGGCATCACCAACTGCCGCACGATGCGCTCGTGATCGCCGACGATCAGCCGCGCCAGCGCACGCTTCCAGGAAGGCGCCTCGACCTGGGCGCGGGCGGCCGAGGCGAAGGGCAGACCGTCGGAATGAACGATCACCACCTGCTGCACCGCCGACATCCGCATCACGCCGGAGATCGTCTCCTGCGCCAGACGGTCGTTGAATTCCCAGATCGCGGCGGTCGCCGGGCGCTCCGCCAGGGCGAAAATCTGATCCTGCCGTTCCAGGAGAGTCTGGCGGACGGAGACCGCCAGCAATGCCGCCTCCGCCAGGAAGGCGAGGCAGGCAACCGTCAGGGCGGCGAAGAACACCAGCCGCACCTGAAGAAAATTGATCGAATTGCTGTGGAAGATTTTTCCCCAGCGCGCCAAGGCGGTTCCCCCGAAGCCGAAGATGCCGCGCCTGCCCACCGCGGTTCGAACGGCGGATAGTCTAGCACAGAAAAAGTCTAGTAAAACCATAATTGCGCCGACCCGGGGAACCCGCGCGGAAAGTCCTGACCGCCGAGACAAGGCGGCGTCCAGGCGGTTTCCCCTCCCACGCCGCCACCTATTCAGGAATCTTTGCGGGAAATCCACGGCAGGCGTGTAAAGGCGATATCTTCCTCGGCCAGGGCGGCGGCCTCTTCGTCGGTGGCGTCGCCATGGATCAGGCGCGGCGCGGCCTCGCCGTAATGGATCTTGCGCGCCTCCTCGGCGAAGGCGGCGCCGACGTTCTCGGAACTCCCCTCCACCGCCTCGCGCAGACGCAACAGGGCCTCGCGCAGAACGGCATGGGGCGACGGTCCCTCCTCCCCGCGCGGCGCGGAGGACAGGTGCGGCGCCATCGGCGCCTTCGCCACCGTCGCGCCGCCGCAGGCGGGACAGGCCAGCCGATGCGCGGCGGACAAATCCTCGAACGCCTGGTTGTCGCGGAACCAGGAGTCGAAGCGATGCCCGCAATCGCATTTCAAGACGAACCGGATCATCCCTGCCCTATGCCGAAGCCGCCATCACCACCACGTCGCCCAGATCGCGCCCCTGCGCCAGCGACGGAATCCTGCCGCGCGCCGCGTCCACCGCCGAGGGGTCGATATCGGCCAGCGCGAAGCCCGGCCCTTCCCCGGCGTCGGCCAGAACCTCGCCCCAGGGGGCGACGATCAGGGCATGGCCGAAGGTCCGGCGCCCGCCCGCGTGCTCGCCGGTCTGAGCCGGAGCGAAGACGAACCCGCCGGTCTCGATGGCGCGGGCACGTAACAGGATATGCCAATGCTCCGCCCCCGTCACCTGGGTGAACGCGGCGGGGACCGCCAGGAAGTCGCACCCCGCCCGGGCGAGGGCGCGATAGAGGTGGGGAAACCGCAGATCGTAGCAGATGGAAAGGCCGATCCGCCCCCAGGGGAGATCGACGGCGACCGGCGATTCGCCGGGCTCGAAGACGCGGGATTCGGCGTATACCTCGCCGCCGCCGAGATCGACGTCGAACATGTGCAGCTTGTCATAGCGCGCGGCGACCCGCCCCAGGGGATCGATCACGTAGGCGCGGTTGAACACCTTCCCCGAGGGCGAAGGGATCGCCAGGGTGCCGCCGTGCAGCCAGACCTGCCGCGCCCTGGCGAAATCGCGGAACGCGGCCAGCGCCGGATGACCGGCCTCGGGACGGGCCTGGGCGCGGACGGCCTCCGCCCCCCAGGTCATCATCGCGACGTTCTCCGGCATCAGGATCAGGTCGGCCCCGGCGTCGGCGGCCTCCCCCGCCAGACGCAGCGCGGCGGCGACGTTGGCCTCCATATCCTCGCCGGAATTGACCTGAAGGCAGGCGGCGGCGAACGAACTCATCGCGCGACGAGCCGGATCAAGAGGCGAGAAGCGGATCGAGACCGCCCTTGCCGTCCAGGGCGTAAAGGTCGTCGCAGCCGCCTATGTGGCGACCGTCGATGAAAATCTGCGGCACCGTCTGACGCCCGCCCGAACGCGCGGTCATCTTCGCCAGGGCTTCCTCGTCGGTGGAGACGTCGATCTCCTCGAAGGCCGCGCCCTTGCGCTTCAGAAGCGCCTTGGCGCGAACGCAAAAGGGACAAACCTTGGTGGTGAAAATCTCGACCTTGGCCATTGGGGAACTCCATCGGGCTGATTGCATACGTCCCCGATGTGAGGCACTCCGGCGGAAAAATCAAGCCGCCGGAGCGTCCGGCGGCACCGCCGCCACGGTCAACAGGTCCACCGCCGCCGCACCCGCCGCCAGCAGCGCCCGGGCGCAGGCCTCGGCGGTGGCGCCGGTGGTGGCGACGTCGTCGACCAGAAGCACCGTCTTGCCGGTCAGGTCCAGCCCTTGCCGCGCGGCGAAGGCGCGGGCGACGTTGCGGCGGCGTTGCGCCCGCCGCAGATGTCCCTGCGACGGCGTGGCGCGCACCCGGCGCAACGCGGCGGTGTCCACGGCCACCCCGCTCAGGCGCGCCAAACGCCGCGCCAGTTCGGCGGATTGGTTGTACTGACGGACGAACAAACGCGACCAATGGATCGGCACCGGCACCAGCAGGTCGGCCTCGGCCAGCAGATCGGCCCCGGCGCGCGCCATCCACGCCGCCAGCCGCACCGCGAGGTCGGGACGATCGGCGTGCTTGAAGGCCAGAATCAGCCGCGTCGCCGTTCCGCCGTAGACCAGAGCGAAACGCCGCCGCCGGATCGACCCGGCGACGGGGCAGACGCACGCCGCCCCGGCCTCGGACAGGGAACGGCCGCAACGCTCGCAGCGCGGCGGCTGGGCGAAAACCAGATCGGAAAAACAGGCCGCGCACAAGGCGGCAGGCTCGCCCAGGCCGCCGCCACGGACGACGGCGCCGCAGGCCGGACAGCGTTCGGGCAGCAAAAGACGCACCGCCGCATCCAGGCCGCGCCACGCCCACCCCGCCAGAATCGCCGTTTTCCACGCCATCGGGGGAGTCTGCCGCAACCGTCCCCGAGCGGCAAGCCATGGGCGACGAACCTCTTTGCTTTTCCGGGGAAACCTTCCATATCTGGGGAATGGATGCCTCCCCCCCCCCTGTTCGACCGTTCCCTGCTGCTGCGCCGTCGCGCCCGCGCGGTGCGCGGCGCGATCCCGGCGAAAGCCCCGGATTTTCTGTTGCGCGAGGCGGCGGAACGCCTGCTCGACCGCCTCTCCGACATCCGGCGCGGCTTTCCCCTGGCGATCGACCTCGGCGCGCACACCGGCCAGCTCGCCGCGATGCGGCGCGGACGCGGCGGCATCGAAACCATGATCTCGGTCGAGCCCTCGGCGGCGATGGCGGCCCTGGCCGCGCCGCTGGCGACGGTCGCCGACGAGGACCGCCTGCCCTTTCCCGACGCCTGCGCCGATCTGGTCTTGAGCTGCATGAGCCTGCACTGGACCGAGGACTTCCCGGCGATGCTGGCCGAGGTCCGGCGGGTGCTCAAGCCCGGCGGCCTGTTCCTCGCCACCCTGGCGGGGGAGGACACCCTGACCGAACTGCGCGATTGCCTCGCCCGCGCCGAACTGGCGATCGACGGCGGAGTCAGCCCGCGCGTCCTGCCGATGCTGACGGTGAAGGACGGCGGGCGGCTGCTTCAGGCGGCGGGTTTCGCCGAACCGGTGACCGACCGCGACCGGCTGGTCGTCGATTACCGCAACCCGATGGACCTGCTGACCGACCTGCGGGCGATGGGGGAAACCAATACCCTGGCGCAACGCCGCAAGAGTCCTCTGACGCGTAGCGTGCTGTTCGCCGCGCTGGACGAATACCGCCGCCGTCACGCCGATGGCGACGGTCGGATTCCCGCCACCTTCGATCTGATCACCCTGACCGCCTGGAAACCGGACGCCGCCGCATGAACTTCTCCGCTCCCCTGATCCCCGGCTCCCTGATCAAGCGCTACAAGCGGTTCCTCGCCGACGTGCGCCTGGACGACGGGACCGAGATCACCGCCCACGTCGCCAATTCCGGCGCGATGACCGACCTCAAGACACCGGAATCGCGGGTCTGGCTGTCGCGCTCCGACAACCCGAAGCGAAAATTGGCCTACACCTGGGAACTGATCGAGGCGGACGGCGCGCTGGTCGGCGTCAACACCGCCCACCCCAACGCCATCGTCGCCGAGGCGCTCGCCGCCGGACGCATCCCCGAACTCGCCGGATACGCCGATTTGCGGCGCGAGGTTCCCTACGGCGTCAATTCCCGCATCGACATCCTGCTGACCGCGCCGGACCGCCCCCGCTGCCTGGTCGAGGTGAAGAACGTCCACCTGATGCGCACGCCCGGCCTGGCGGAGTTTCCCGACGCGGTGACCGCGCGCGGCGCCAAGCACTTGCAGGAAATGGCCGACGCGGTGCGGACGGGGGACCGCGCGGCGATGGTCTATCTGGTGCAGCGCGGCGACTGCGACCGCTTCGCCCTGGCCGCCGATATCGACCCCGCCTATGCGCGCGCCTTCGCCGCCGCCCGCGCCGCGGGGGTCGAGGCCCTGTGCTTCGCCTGCGCGATAACCCGCGAAGGCTTGACGCTGGACCGCCCCCTCCCCCTGGGGCTATAGCTAAAGCGGTTTTGTCCACCTTCTCTCAGGATTGCTGCCCCCCATGGATCGTTCCGCCTCCGCCGTCACCCTTCACTCCGCCGCCGATTTCGCCCCGATGCATGCCGCCGGACGGCTGGCCGCCGAAACCCTGGACTACATCACCGACTTCGTGCAGCCCGGAGTGGCAACCCAGGAACTCGACCGCCTGATCGCCGAATTCATCATCGCGCGCGGCGGCGTCAACGCGCCCTTGGGCTATCGCGGCTATCCCAAATCCTGCTGCATTTCGATCAACCATGTGGTCTGCCACGGCATTCCCAGCGAAAAAACCCTGAAGGACGGCGACATCCTCAACATCGACGTCACCCCGATCCTCGACGGCTGGTACGGCGATTCCAGCCGGATGTACACGGTGGGCAAGGTCAGCGTCGCGGCGAAGCGCCTGATCCAGGTGACCTACGAATGCCTGATGCGCTCCATCGACGTGGTCCGCCCCGGCGCCACCCTGGGCGACATCGGCGCGACGATCCAGGAATACGCCGAGGCGCAACGCTTTTCGGTGGTGCGGGACTTCTGCGGCCATGGCCTGGGCAAGGTCTTCCACGCCGAACCCAACGTCATGCATTATGGGCGACGGGGCAAGGGTCTGGTGTTGGAGGAAGGGATGTTCTTCACCATCGAACCGATGATCAACGCCGGAACCTTCGAGACCAAGATTCTCTCCGACGCGTGGACGGCGGTGACCCGCGACCGCAAGCTCTCGGCGCAGTTCGAGCACTCGATCGGGGTGACGGCGACGGGATGCGAAATCTTCACCCTGTCGCCGAAGGGCTACACCCTGCCGCCCTATGGCGGGCAATAGGACGAGGCGAACGATGGGCGGCGACGACGAACCCGCCATCCCCGGCCTTTCCGACGCGCTGCCCTCGCCCGAGGCGACGGAGCCGCCGCCGCACTACCTCGGCCATCGCCAGCGCCTGCGGCAACGCCTGCTCGACCACGGCACCGCCGCCTTCGCCGACTACGAACTTCTGGAAATGCTGCTGGCCCTCGCCATTCCGCGCCGCGACGTCAAGCCGCTGGCCAAGGATCTTCTGGTCCGTTTCGGCGACTTCGCCTCGGTGATCGCGGCGGCGCCCGAGGACCTGATGGGCGTCCCCGGCATCAAGGAAACCACGGTGGCGGCCCTGAAGCTGGTGGATGGCGCGGCGATCCGCATGCTCAAGGGACGGGTGATCGAGCGCCCCCTGCTCGCCGCCTGGGACGACCTGATGGACTATTGCCTGGCCGCCCAGTCGCGGGCGGAGGTCGAGGAATTCCGCCTGATCTTCCTCGACACCAGGAAGCGCCTGATCGCCGACGAGGCGATGCAGCGCGGCACCATCAACCACACCCCGGTCTACCCGCGCGAGGTGGTCAAGCGCGCCCTGGAACTGAAGGCGCACGCGGTGATCATGGTGCACAACCACCCCTCGGGCGATCCCACGCCGTCGCAGGCCGACGTCGACACCACGCGGCTGATCAAGCAGGGTCTGGCCACCGTGGACATCGTCCTGCACGACCACGTCATCGTCTCGCCCGGGCACTACGTCAGCTTCCGCCAGCGGAAGCTACTGTAGGCATCAGCGGAACAGGGAATCGCGGACGTAGGGGTTGGACTTGCGCTCGTCGCCGAAGGACGACAGCGGCCCGTGGCCGGGGATGAACACCACCTCGTCGCCCAAGGGCCACAGCTTGCCCCGGATCGAGGCGATCAGGTCCTTGGCGTTGCCGCGCGGAAAGTCGGTGCGCCCGACCGATCCCTGAAACAGGACGTCGCCAACGATCGCCACCTTCTCCTGGGCGTCGAAAAAGACCACATGGCCCGGGGTATGCCCCGGGCAGTGCAGGACATCGAGAGTCACCTTGCCGAAGGTGACGGTATCGCCGTCCTTCAGCCAGCGGTCGGGGGTGAAGCTTTCGCACGGCGGAAAGCCATAGCCGCGCGCACTGTCCGGCAACTGCTCCAGCAGGAAGGCGTCGTCCCGATGCGGCCCCTCGACCGGAACCTTCAGCGTCGCCTTCAAGGCGGCGGTTCCGGCGGCATGATCGACATGACCGTGGGTCAGCAGGATCTTGACGATGGTCACTCCCTTGCGCTTCGCCGCCGCCTCGACCTCGGCAAGATCGCCGCCGGGATCGACCACCGCGCCTTCCATGGTTTCCTCGCACCACAGGATGCTGCAATTCTGGCCGAAGGCGGTTACCGGAACGATCATCGCTTTCATCGGGTCTCTCCGAAGGGGACAAGGGGACTCCCCCAATGTAGGGGGATTTTTCAGTCGCGCCAGAAGCGGGCGGTCATCATCACGAACACGGTTTCGAATTCCAGACGCCCCAGGATCATGCCGACGTCGAGAGCCCACTTCGCCCCGTCGGGCAGGGTGGAAAAGTTTCCCGCCGGACCGATCACCGCGCCCAGGCCGGGGCCGACGTTGGCCAGGGCGGTGGCCGCCCCCGACAGGGCGGTGATGAAATCCAGGCCATAATACGCCAGCACCAGGGTCAGGCCGGCGAACGAGGCGGCATAGCAGAGCACGAACACTTGCACGTCGCGCACCAGATCGGCGCTCGCCGGACGGCCCGCCATCATGTCGGGAAACACCCCGTGCGGAAACAAAAGCCGACGGCATTCCTTGCGGATGTCCTGCCAGAGAATCTCGAAACGGAACATCTTCAGGCCGCCCGCGGTCGATCCGGCGCAGCCGCCGACGAAGGTCATGAAGAAGAAGACCGCCACCGCCGGCGGCCCCCACAGGCTGTAATCGGTGGAGGCATAGCCGGTGGTGGTCATCACCGAGACCAGGTTGAAGGTCGCGCGGGTGAAGGCCGTCCACGGATCGAAATCGTTGGCGAAAATCAGCCAGGCGGAAACCAGGGCGGAAGCGACCAGGGCGGTGGCGAACATCCGCCTGACCTGCCCATCGCGCGCCAGAATCATCGGACCGCGACCGGTCAGAGCCATCAAGAACAGAACGAACGGCGTCCCTCCGGCCAACATGAACACCGTACCCGCCCACTCCATCGCCAGGCTGTCGAATAGACCGAACGAGGAATCCGAGGTGGAATAGCCGCCGGTGGACAGCGTCGTCATCGCATGGATCGCCGCCTCGAAGGGGGTCATTCCCAACCCCCAGTAGACCGCCGCGCAGATCAGGCACAGCGCGTTGTAGACCCAGAAAATGCGGATCGCCATGGTGCGCAGGCGGGGCGATGCCTTGTCGTTGGTCTTTTCCGAACTTTCCAGCTTGAACATCTGCATGCCGCCGACCCGGAACATCGGCAGGATGGCGATCGCCATGACGATGATGCCGATTCCGCCCATCCATTGCAGCAGGCCGCGCCACAGCAGAATGCCGACCGGCATGTCGTCGAGGCCGGAGAGCACGGTGGAACCGGTTGTGGTCAACCCGGACACGGTCTCGAACACCGCGTCGCAATAGGACATCCCCGCCATCCAGAAGGGCAGCGCGCCGAACAGCGACAGCCCGCCCCAGGCGCCGACGGTGATGAAATAGGCGCGGCGGAGAGAGGTGGTGCCGAAGCTGGCGTCGCGGGTCGCCGCCAGCAGCATCGCGCCGAAGAAGAGGGTGAAGCCGGAAGACAGAGCGAACGCCGTCCATTCGGTCTGTTCGTGGGCAAGATCGGCGATCGCCGGAACCCACATGGCAAGGCCCAGAACGATCAGAAGGCTGCCGATCGCCTGCCCGGTGCCGCCTTCTTCGTTCTGAGGTGTGGCCAAGCCCTTACCTTTCCCCGACCCGTCGCGAAAAACGCCAGCCCCCGGCGCGGGTTTCCTTTGTGCGTCGGCGCGGTGCCGCCGTCAAGAGGCCGGGCGCGGGCGTCCGGCGACGGTGACCGGCTCCGACCGCCGGTTGTCGAGGCGAAAGCGGTGACCGAAGCGGACGAACTCCAGGGCATGGTCCGGACCTTCGCCGACGGCGCGGTAGCGGCGAAGGAATTCGGCCTCGTCCACGTCGTCGGGCAGGCGGCACAGGGCGTCGAAATCCGCCTGCCGCCGCGTCCGTCCCGACCAGGACCGATCAATGCGGGGCAACGGCGCGGGACGCACCAGGGCGGGACACAGATCGGCGATCCGGCGCAGGACCGAGGCGAAGCTCAACGCCTCCAGACCGGCGCGATCGATCCCCGGCGGAATCGGGAACCTCTCCACCGCGACGATCGGGCCCGAATCCACCCGCTCCGCGACCTCGTGCACCGTGGTGCCGAACACCGCCGCTCCCTCGTACAGCGCGAACACCGAGGGATACCGACCGGGATACTCCGGCGGGCCGGGGTGGATGTTGTAGGACGGGCCGGAAAAGGCGTCGAGCGCGGCGCGGGGCACGACGACGTCGCTGCCGCAGATCAACAGACGCGCCCCGTCGAGCGGCCGTTCGCAGCGTTCGGCCAATTGCCGCGCGTCGTGAATCGGCGTCACCGTCAGGATCGGGCGCGCCCGCATGAACGCCTTGGGCGAGGCCAGGGGATGGGCGATCAAAAGCGCCTGCGCCAGGATCGGCGCCAGCGCCGGATCGGTCAGCAGGACGATTTCGGAAAGAAAGGTGTCGCGCGAATCGGTCATGGCGGCCATGATAATCCGACCGCCGCGCCCGCGCCAGCTTCGGCCTTGACAGCGCGGACGCTTCGCCGGATTTTCGCCGCGCGACACCGGACAGAAGGAGACTAACCCGTGATTCCGCGCTATTCCCGCCCCGCCATGACCGCCATCTGGACGCCGGAAAACCGCTTCCACATCTGGTACCTGATCGAGGCGCACGCCTGCGACGCGCAGGCCGACCTGGGGGTGATTCCGAAGTCCGCGGCGAAAACCGTGTGGGAGAAGGGCAACCTGCCCTATACGCCGGAGCGGGTGGCGCGGATCGACGCCATCGAGGCCGAGGTCAAGCACGACGTCATCGCCTTTTTGACCGAACTCGCCCAGCACATCGGCGAGGATTCGCGCTTCGTCCATCAGGGAATGACCTCGTCGGACGTGCTCGACACCTGCCTTGCGGTGCAGTTGACCCAGGCCGCCGACATCCTTCTCGACGACATCGACAAGCTGCTCGCCGCTCTGAAACGCCGCGCCCTGGAAACCAAGGACATGGTGTGCATGGGGCGCAGCCACGGCATCCATGCCGAGCCGGTGACCATCGGCCTGAAGTTCGCGGGGTTCCACGCGGAATTCCAGCGGGCCAGGACCCGCCTGCTCGCCGCGCGCGCCGACGTCGCCACCTGCGCGATCTCGGGCGCGGTCGGCACCTTCGCCAACATCGACCCGGCGGTGGAGGCGCACGTCGCCGGGAAACTCGGCCTCGCCGTCGAACCCCTGTCCACCCAGGTGATTCCGCGCGACCGCCACGCGATGTTCTTCGCCACCCTGGGGGTGATCGCCAGCTCGGTGGAGCGGGTCGCCACCGAAATCCGCCACCTGCAACGCACCGAGGTGCGCGAGGTGGAGGAATACTTCTCGCCGGGGCAGAAGGGCTCCTCGGCGATGCCGCACAAGCGCAACCCGGTGTTGACGGAAAACCTCTGCGGCCTTGCCCGCATGGTGCGCGGCTTCGCCCTTCCGGCGATGGAAAACGTCGCCCTGTGGCACGAGCGCGATATCTCCCATTCCTCGGTGGAGCGGATGATCGGCCCCGACGCGACGGTGACCCTGGATTTCGCCCTCTCCCGCCTGACCGGAGTGATCGACAAGCTGGTGATCTATCCCGACGCCGTTGACAAGAACCTGAACCAGTTGGGCGGATTGATCTTCTCGCAGCGGGTGCTGCTGGCGCTGACCCAGGCCGGGGTCAGCCGCGAGGACAGCTATCGCATCGTGCAAAGGAACGCGATGCGGGTGTGGGCGGGAGAAGGCCGCTTCCTCGACTTCCTGAAAGCCGACGCCGACGTCGCGGCGCGCCTGGACGAAAAGACCCTGGAAGGGATTTTCGACATGGCCTACCACACCAAGCACGTCGATACGATCTTCGCCCGCGTCTTCGGCTGAGCGAACCGGCGGAACCGGCGGGGCGTCGGCCCCGCCCGTCCCCCGCGCGGTCTACCGCGCGACATCGATCCACATCGGGCCGAAGGCGGTTTCCACCGACCGGCTCTCGGCATGGCGGAATCCGGCATCGAGGGCCGCCCTGGCCATCCGTCCGCGATCGAACGACACGTCCATGCCGCGCAGCGCGGGAAGCAGCCGTCCGATGACGTGGGATTCCGGGGCGGTGCGCTCGTCGGTCAGCCCCTCGTGGAAACTGACGAACGCCCCTCCCGGCGCGAGAGCCCGACGGACCCGCCCAAGAACCGCGACCAGATCGGCGGCGTAATACAGCGTCATCGACGCCCAGATCAGATCGTATTCCTCGCCGAAATCGTCGGCATTGTAGTCGCCGGGACGGACCTCCACCGCATCCGCCCGACCCGCCGCCGTAAGATCGGCGGCAATCCGCGCCGCGCCGCCGGGCAGATCGAACAGCGCCACCGACATTTCCGGACGCCGATCCTTCACCGCGAGGCAAAGGCTTTCCGAACCCGCGCCGATATCGAGGAACCGCCGCGCGGATCGCCACTCGGGCAAGGACTCCAGAATGTTCAGCATCGCCGGACACCCCAGGCCGCGATGGAACGACCGCAGGCTCGCCACCGACCGTTCCCAGAAGGCGGGATCGGACAGGTCGAGATCGGGGCGCGCCGTCGCCTCGCCGCGCAGCAGATCGGGCAGCCGCTCGATCCCCGCATGGCGCAGTCCGCCGAGTTGAAGCAGCGAACGGGCGAGCAAGGTCGGCGACTCCGAGGCAAGGTATCCCACCGCCTCCGGCATCGGTCGATAGACCCCGTCCGCCTTGCCGAGCAGCCCCATCGCCGCGAGGGCATCGAGGAACAGGGCGGCGCGATCGCGATCCAGGCCCAGCCGTTCCGCCGCCTCCGCCGCGCCGAAGCCGTCTCCGGGAAGATCGAAGACGCCGAGAACCAGAGCGGTGCGCAGCACCTGCCAGCGGATCGGCGCTTGCACTAGGTCGAACAGGTATGCGCCGAGAAAGGGGTTTTCCTGAGTCATCGGGGTCACCATTTCGCGCTCAAACGAAGACCGACTTCGCGTCCGGGACCGTCCTCGACGATCTGGCCGAGTTGCGCGACCAGCCCGCGGGCATAGACGCTCTCGTCGAACAGATTGGTCGCCCACACCGACAGCCGGACGCCGCCGAAATCGTAACCCGCCTCGGCATCGACGGTGGCGAAGGCCGACTGACGCACCAAGTTGGCGCTGTCGAAGTAATAGGGGCCGGAGCCGCGCACCCGGGTTCCCGCGAACGCCCCCTCGCCCTTGCCGTAATCCAGACCCGCCGCCCAGGTGTAGTTGGCGGTCATCGGCAGGCGGTTACCGGAATAGTCGGCGGTCGCCGTGCGATAGTCGGTGGTCTCGCCGTGTTGCAGACCGAAATTGCCGGAAAGCCGCAGCTTCGGCGCGATTTCCGCGTCCGCCTGGAACTCCAGGCCATAAACCTCGGCCTCGCCCGCGTTGGAATAGCTCTGCGAACCGCCGATGGCGATTTCGACCACCTGCTTGTCGCGGGTCACGGTGCGGAACGCCGCGACGCCCGCGCCGAAACGGCCGTCCGCCGAGCGGCTTTTCACCCCGACCTCGGTGGTCCAGCTGTACTCCGGGTCGTAGGCGAACGAGGCGCGGTCGGAAGCGAACGCATAGTTGTAGCCGCCCGGCATGTACCCCCGCGCCTGCGAGGCATAGAGCATAGTCCGGGGGTCAGGTCGAAGGCGGCGGTGAACCGAGGCAGAAAGGCGGTGACGTCGAGATCGGTCTCGTAGGCGGCGGTCTTCGCCGCGCTGGCATAGGCCTGGCTGCCGTCCTGCGCGACATGCTCGACGCGAGCGCCGACGCCCAGGCGCAAGCGGTCGAGAACCGCATACTCCACCTGGCCGAACCCGGCGACGCCGACCTGATCGATTTTGGTGTCGCGAACCACGCGGGGCGTGCCGATGGAATAGCCGATGTCGGTCCACTGGCGATAGGCATGCAGACCGCCCAGCCACTTCAACCGCGCCTGCGGATCGGCGGAGGCGAGACGCACTTCCTGCGACAGGGCATCGTCCCGATGGTCGTACAGCGCGGGCAAGGTCGCCAGCGAAGTGGAATCGACGTCCATCTGGAAATCGCGCTCATAGTGGGTCCATCCGGTAATCGCGGTCAGTTCGACGTCGTCGATCCGCCGGTTCACCTGCAACGCCTGCACCGCGCTGGTGCTGTCGTCCCAGGAATCGGTGTTGTAATTCGTCTCGAAACGCGGCGTGGCGCGCGCGCCGGTGATGTAGCGCATCCGCTGCTTGCCGGTCTCGTTGCGAGCGATCGTGCTTTTGAACGAAACGTCGGTGTCGTCGTCGACGATCAGGCTCGCCGCGGCGGTCGCCCCCAGACGCTCGGAATCGCCCGAGGAATCGTCGTCGTCGAGGCGGTTGCGGAAGGGGCCGCGCGCATCGTCGGCGCGGATGGTCAGGCCGAGCGCCAGACGGTCGGGAATCGCCGCGCCGGAAACCCAGCCCTCGATCGAGCCTAGAGGCGCGGCCCCCGCCGCGCCATCGGCAAACCCGGCGCCGATATCCAGGCTCGCCGCCGGTTTCCATGACGGCGCGCGGGTTTCCACCTTGATCGCCCCCGCTTCGGTATTGCGACCGTAGAGGGTTCCCTGCGGCCCCTTGAGGATTTCCATGCTCTGCAAACCGAAGAAGCCCGGAGCCTGGGTCGCGCCGAAGGGCAGCGCGACGCCATCGACGAAATATCCCACCGGGTCCTGAAGGCCGGTATTGGCCACCGACATGCCGCGCATCACCACGCGGGTCTGCACCGAGGACTGTTCGATCGCGACGTTGGGAACCGTTTGCGCCACCGCGTCGAACGTATCGGCGGTCGGTCCGCCGAGCCGATCCCCGGCGATCGCCTCGACGCTGCCCGGAACCTTGTCCGGGTCCTCCTTCCACTGCCGCGCCGTCACTTCGAGCGTCGGCAAGGTCTCGTCCGCCGTCGCCGGTTCGACCGCCGACAGACACGCGGCAGCCGACAGAATCACGTATCCGGTGGCCTTCATCGCTTTCCTCACCCGTGATGATGTTCGAGCGGGCACCCTAGACCACGGGGCGACGTCGCGCGGTCGTCCGGCGAACGCAGAACGATCAATCGGCGAAAGGTTCGGGATCGCGCCAGGCCAACAGCGCGACGCAGGCAACCGCCGCCGCCGCAACATAGGGAGCCTGCGGCGAAATCCGGTGCAGAACCGCCCCGGCGATCGGCCCCAGCGCCATCCCCAGGCCCTGAGCCACGGCATTGACTCCGGCGGCGCTGGCCTGGGCGCCGTCGGCGCGCAGACTGATCCGCGCCAGATTGCCCGGCAACAGCAGGCCGAGAAACAAGCCAAGGCCGACGATCGCCGCGAACAACGGCGGCGGTGATCCGGCGAAAGCGGCGACGACCAGGCAAAGCGCCGCCCCCACCGCGCCGACGCGGCACAGCCGTCGCGGCGTCCAGGCCAGGCGGCGCACCAGGATCATCTGCCCCGCGACCATCGCCGCCATCGCCGCCATCATCGCCGCGCCGCCGTCCAGCCGCCAGCCCACCAACAGCGCGGCGCAGATCAGGAACGCCGCTCCCGCGCCAAGCCCGACAAGGATGATGCGGCGACGGCCGCTGCGGTCGCCGACGCCGCCCCACAGCGGCGCGGCCAGGGTCGCGGCCAGGGCGGAAAGGCCCAGCAGCAGGCCCGCCTGAATGTCGGAAAAGCCAAGGCGGCGAGCCAGTCCCGGCAGCGCCACGAGAATGAAGGCGTGTCCCGCCGCGTTGGCGACAAGGGCGGCGAACAGCATCCCCGCAACCTTGCGGGGTTCGACCAGGAAATTTGGCATCGCGTCGGTCCGGTTGAATGGGAAGGAAGGTCAAGATACCGGACGCGCCATGCCGTCACCGTCATCCGGCGAACGCCCCGCCGCCAGCCGCCGAACCGGCGGCGCGCCCCCGATACTCTTGCGGCGAGCAGCGAAAGCGTTCGCGGAACGCGGCGGCGAAATGACTGGAACTGCTGAATCCGCAGCGAAAGGCGATCTCGGTGACGCTCTGCTCCGGATCGTCAAGGCAACACCGCGCGCGATCGAGGCGATAGCCGCGCAGCCATTCGAACACCGTCGCCCCATAGGCCTTGCGGAAACACCGGTTGAGGCGAACGTGGCTCATTCCCGCGACGGTCGCCAGCGCATCGAGGGTCGGCGGCGCGGCCAGATCCGCGACCAGAATCTCGACGACGCGGCCAAGCCGACGCGCATCGTCGCGGGAGACCCCGGCGGCTCCCGCCGCGACCTCCGGCGGCGGCCCAAGCCAGCGCGCCAACAGCGCCAGGGATTCTCCCTCCGCCAAAAGCCGGTCGAGCGGCGAGGCCAGGGGATTGCCGAGAATGCCGCCGAGACGCCGACAGGCGACCTCGTTGCGACCGAGCCGCACCGCCGCGCCGAACCCCGGAAGACCGTTTCCGCCGACCGCCGCAGCGACGCGCGCGGCGTCGAACTTGAAGACGGTCATCGCCGAATCGATGCCGGACGGCGTGCGACGTCGCAGCGGACGCTCATCGACACGCATCAGCCAGACGTCGCCGGGCAGCACGTCGAGGCTTGCGCCGGACACCTCGAAGCGGGAGCATCCCTTCTCGTCGAAGACCAGCATCGCGGTGGGAACGGCATGGAAAATCGCCGCATCGTAGGCGCGGTCGAAGCGGCAGGACGAACGGGTCACGGTAATGCCGGACGCGATCCGCCCGCTGCGGAACGTCGCGCGCCCCGCCACGCCGGGCATGCGCGTATCGCGCCAGCCGCTCTCCGGCACGTACGCGGCAAGGTCGGCGGCATCGAAGCGCCTGAGGTTCGCCGCGCCCGCCCCGGCCGGAGACAGGAAATCTTCCGCCGCGCCGTCCACGCTTCCCCCTTGTTGCAAACGCCCCCATACCGCCCCGTTCCCCGCTCTATTATGGAACGGGGAACGCGTCAACGATTTTGTTACATTGTAACCGATGAGCGACGGGAATGGCAGGCCGTCGGCGTCAATTGCCGCGCGCCGGGGGGGGCGGACGTCGAGGTTGAGCGCCTCCAGCGCCGCGCCGATCGGGATGAACATGTTGAACCCGACCGGCGACCCGCCGGACAGCACCACCGAGACCGAGATGCCGACGACGTTGCCGTGCCTGTCGAGCAGCGGTCCGCCGCTGTTGCCGGGAGCGATGGACGTATCCGCCTGGATGTAGGACACCGGCCTGCCGGGGCCTTCCTCGAAGGAGCGAAAAGCGCTGACCACTCCCTTGGTCACCGTCGATTGCAGGGCCAGGTCAATCGGCGTGCCCACCGCGTAAACCTCGTCCAGACGGGCCAGTTTGGCTTGCGGTGCCAAAGCCAGGGGGTGCAGAATCTGCACCGGAGCCTTGAACAGGGCGACGTCGCGCTGTTTTTTTTACCCGCAGCACGTCGGCCCGCACCTCGACGCCGGAAGGAAGGCGCACGGTAATCTGATCGGCTTCTCCGACGACGTGGGCGTTGGTCAGGCCATAGCCGTCCTTGCTGATGAAGAAGCCGCTGCCATGACCGTCGCCGAAAACGATGGTCACCACGCCGTTGAGGACGGTGCCGAGGCGGTCGGCGATCGGGCCGCGCGACGGGCGCTCGCCGGTCAGGTCCAGCCGCCGGTCGGCCTCGCCCTTGGGCGGCGCGCGCCGCGATTTTTCCGCCATCAGGGCATGAAAGTCCGGGTCCGCCGCAAGGTTCGCCACCGCCTTGGCAAAGGCCAGCTGCATCGCCACCGCCACGCCATCGGTGGCGGGAGACCTCTGCGCGCCGCGCCCCTCGGACATGAACTTGCCGACGACGCGGCGCTCGGCCTCGGCATAGACCTCCCACTCCACCTTGACGTACATCTCCCCCATCACCCGGTTGGCCGGCATCCCCATCCAGAAGGTGAACTCGTCGCAGAAGTTGCCGCGAATATCGACCAGGCGCGCCCCCACCCGATAATGGGCGCGGACGCGGTCTTTACCGCGATCGAACAGGCCGGAAGGATCGCCGAGAACGTTGTAGCCGACCTCCTTCATCGCATCATGAAAGATCTCGCCCATTTCGCCGCTCCAGGCGGTGGAAAGGCGACCTCCCCATTCGATGGAAATGTTGCGGCCGACGCCGCAGGTAAGGGACATCGGGCCGCCGATGTCGGGAAAGGCGGCGATGGTGGTGCCGCGCGGAATCTTGGATATGCCCCCGGCGAAGGAAAAGGGAGCGGTGTCCTCGCCCATCGGAATCTCGATCGGCGGACGCTGCTCGACCACGGGCATTTCCATCGGCGCCTGACAGGCAGCAAGGCCCAGGATCAGAACCGCCGCGCCAAGGATCCATCCCCCTCGCATCTCATCCCCCCCTCCGGTTTCCCGCTTCGCGAGTGTGCCGCAACCCGCCATGCGCGGCAAGCCCCGCGCGGGCAAGATCGGCCTCCGCCTTGGCCAGCAGGCGCACCGCGTCGGTATCGCCGAAGACGTGATCGCGCATCTCGCGCGCATAGGCGGCGACGCCCGCGTCGGAACGGCCCATCAACCCCGCCACCCATTCGGCGAAGACCTGATTGCGGCGGGCGAAAACCTTGTAGACGAGTTCCTGGTGCAGGGCGAACCGGGCTTCATATCCGCGTTCCAGAGCGGCGAGGACGTGCAGCATGGTGTACCTCCAGGGTTCCGGGAGTGGTCTTATTACTTCGGATATATGACTTCCTGACTGGGTGACAAGCCTCTTTCATGAAAATATTTCCGATAATTGATGATAAAAATTCATCCATCCAGCGACTCCGCGCCGCGACGAAAACCCGTCCGGACAAGTCCGTCCGGCGCGGACGGCGCGCCATCCCGGCGGACGGGGGATGGGGCAAGAACCGTTGTCCTCTCCCCGCAACACTGTTATAGGAGAGCCGAACCTGGGCGCTCCGCGACTTCCGGCGCGCTTTTCTTTCTTTGACCCATGGCCCTCGGCCGGCGGCGCGCCCTTCGCGAACGGCGTCTTCCCCCCGACCGGCGGCTGAATCGCGGCGACCATGGCACGACCGAAAAAACTTTACGAAGGCAAGGCGAAAATCCTGTTCGAGGGCCCCGAACCCGGCACCCTGGTGCAGTACTTCAAGGACGACGCCACGGCGTTGCACAGCAAGAAGCGCGGCACCATCACCGGCAAGGGCGTGCTCAACAACCGGATTTCCGAATACCTGATGCTGCGGTTGGAGGAGATCGGCATCCCCACCCACCTGATTCGCCGCCTCAACATGCGCGAGCAGCTGGTGCGCGAGGTCGAAATCATCCCGCTGGAAGTGGTGGTGCGCAACGCCGCCGCCGGTTCCCTGGCGCGACGCTTCGGCATGACCGACGGCACGCCGCTGCCCCGGTCCATCGTCGAGTACTTCTATAAGAAGGACGAGTTGGAGAATCCGCTGGTCTCGGAAGAGCACATCACCGCCTTCGGCTGGGCGACGGTGCAGGACATCGACGAGATGATGGCGATGGCGCTTCGGGTCAACGACTACCTCTCCGGCCTGTTCCTCGGCACCGGCATCCGGTTGATCGACTTCCGGCTGGAATTCGGCCGCCTGTACCACGACAACGGCGATATCCAGATCATCCTCGCCGACGAGATCTCGCCCGACAACTGCCGCCTATGGGACATCGCCACCGGCGAGCGCCTGGACAAGGACCGTTTCCGCCTTGACCTCGGCAACGTCGAACGCGCCTACCAGGAAGTGGCGCGGCGCTTGGGGATCATCCCGGAAAGCGCCCCCCACGACCTGCAAGGCCCGGAAACCGTGCAATAGGAGCCTCGACCGAAGATGAAAGCCAAAGTTCACGTCACCCTGAAGCCGGGCGTCCTCGACCCCCAGGGCAAGGCGGTGCACCACGCCCTGGAAGCCCTGGGCTTCACCGGCGTCGGCGGCGTCCGCCAGGGCAAGTACATCGAGCTCGACATCGCCGAGACCGACGCCGCCAAGGCGAAGGCTCAGGTCGAGGAGATGTGCAGGAAGCTTCTGGCCAACACCGTCATCGAGAACTTCGCCATCGATCTGGAGGGCTGAGGCCCTTCGGCGCGATCGCGCTTGCGACAAGGATCGTTCCCCGTGAAAGCCGCCGTCATCGTTTTTCCCGGCTCCAACTGCGACCGCGACGCCGCGGTGGCGCTGGAACGCGTCACCGGCCATGCGCCCTGCATGATCTGGCACCGCGACACCGACCTCCCCAAGCTTGACCTGATCGTCGTACCGGGCGGGTTCTCCTATGGCGACTACCTGCGTTCCGGCGCGATGGCGGCGCACTCGCCGATCATGGCGGCGGTCAAGGCGCGGGCGGCCAAGGGAGTGCGGGTGCTGGGCATCTGCAACGGCTTCCAGGTACTGACCGAGGCGGGGCTGTTGCCCGGCGTGCTGATGCGCAACCAGGGCCTGTCCTTCATCTGCCGCGACGTCCTGTTGAAGGTGGAAACCGCCGCCTCCGACTTCACCTCGGGCCACGACGCGGGGCAGGTGATCCGCATCCCGGTGGCGCACCACGACGGCTGCTACTTCGCCGAGGACGCGGTGCTCGACCGCCTGGAGGACGAGGACCGCGTCGCCTTCCGCTATTGCGACGCGGAAGGCGCGGCCGACGCCGCCGCCAACCCCAACGGGTCGCGCCGCAATATCGCGGGCGTGCTGAACCAGGGCCGCAACGTCCTCGGGATGATGCCGCACCCCGAGCGTCTGGCCGATCCGCTGCTCGGCGGCACCGATGGCGCGCCGATGTTCCGCGCCCTTTCCGCCGCCCTTTCCTGACGCTTCCGACCCCAAGGATTCCGCGATGTCCGAGCCTGCCATCACCCCCGAAATCGTCGCCGAGCACGGCCTGTCGCCCGCCGAATACGAACGGGTTCTCGCGATCATGGGCCGCGCGCCCAACATCACCGAACTCGGCATCTTCTCGGTGATGTGGAGCAAGCATTGCTCCTACAAGTCGTCGAAGAAGTGGTTGAAGACCCTGCCGACCCAGGCTCCCTGGGTGATCTGCGGCCCCGGCGAGAACGCGGGGGTGATCGACCTGGGCGACGGACAGGCGGCGATCTTCAAGATGGAAAGCCACAACCATCCCTCGTTCATCGAGCCCTACCAGGGCGCGGCGACCGGGGTCGGCGGCATTCTGCGCGACGTCTTCACCATGGGCGCGCGCCCCATCGCCAATCTGAACGCGCTGCGCTTCGGCGCCCCCGATCATCCGAAGACCCGGCATCTGGTGGCGAGCGTGGTGGCGGGGGTCGGCGGCTACGGCAACTGCGTCGGCGTGCCGACGGTGGGCGGCGAGGTGGAATTCCACCCCTCCTACAACGGCAACATCCTGGTCAACGCGATGACCGTCGGCCTGGCCGAAACCGACAAGATCTTCTATTCCAGCGCCTCGGGCGTGGGCAATCCGGTGGTCTACGTCGGTTCCAAGACCGGGCGCGACGGCATCCACGGCGCGACCATGGCCTCCGCCGAGTTCTCCGAGGATTCCGAGGAAAAGCGCCCCACCGTCCAGGTCGGCGACCCCTTCACCGAGAAGCTTCTGATCGAGGCCTGCCTGGAGCTGATGGCCACCGACGCGATCGTCGCGATCCAGGACATGGGGGCGGCGGGGCTGACCTCGTCCAGCTTCGAAATGGCGTCGAAGGGCGGCCTGGGGGTGGAGCTCGACCTCGACGCGGTGCCGGTGCGCGAAACCGGGATGACCGCCTACGAGATCATGCTTTCGGAAAGCCAGGAACGCATGCTGATGGTGCTGCAACCCGGCAAGGAAGCCCTGGCCAAGGCGGTCTTCGACAAGTGGGAACTGGACTTCGCGGTGATCGGCACCCTGACCGATAGCGGTCGGATGGTGCTGAAGAAGGACGGGCGCGTCGTCGCCGAGCTGCCGATCGACCCCCTCGCCCAGGCCGCGCCGGAATACGACCGCCCCTGGGTGCCAACGCCGAAGAAGCCGGTCCTTTCCGCCGCCGACGTGCCGGAAAAGCCCTGGGCCGAGGCGCTGACCGCCCTGGTCGGCGGCCCCTCCGGGTGCAGCCGCCGCTGGGTCTGGGAACAGTACGACCACATGGTGATGGGCGACACCGTGGGCCGCCCCGGCGGCGACGCGGCGGTGGTGCGCATCCACGGCACGGCGAAGGGCCTGGCCGCGTCCTCCGACGTCAACCCGCGCTATGTCGCCGCCGACCCGGTGGAGGGCGGACGCCAGGCGGTGGCGGAATCCTGGCGCAACCTGACGGCGGTGGGGGCGACCCCCCTGGCGATCACCGACAACATGAACTTCGGCAACCCCGAACGGCCCGAGATCATGGGCCAGTTCGTCGGCGCCATCGAGGGCATGGGCGAGGCCTGCCGCGCCCTCGACTACCCGGTGGTCTCCGGCAACGTGTCGCTCTACAACGAAACCAACGGCCAGGGCATCCTGCCGACCCCCACCATCGGCGGCGTCGGTCTGCTGCCCGAGGTGGACAAAAGCGTCGGCATCGGCTTCACCGCGCCGGGGCAGGCGCTGATCCTGATCGGGCAGGAAGGAAACTGGCTCGGCCAGTCGCTCTATCTGTGGGAACTGTTCGGTCGCGCCGAGGGCGCGCCGCCGCCGGTCGATCTGGCCGCCGAGCGCCGCAACGGCGACTTCGTGCGCGGCCTGATCCGCGCCGGACGCGTCGCCGCCTGCCACGACGTTTCCGACGGCGGCCTTCTGGTCGCGGTGGCGGAAATGGCGATGGCCTCGGGCATCGGCGTCGAGATCTCGGCGGAAGGACCGCACCCGCACGCGGCGCTGTTCGGCGAAGACCAGGGCCGTTACGTCCTGGCGGTCGCCGAAGCCGACGCGGAGCCGATCCTGGCGGCGGCGCGGGCGGCGGAGGTTCCGGCGCGCCGCCTGGGCGCCACCGGCGGCGACGCGATCGGCGTCTCCGGCAAGGGCGCGGTGAAGCTGACCGTCCTGACCGCCGCGCACCAGGGATGGTTCCCCGCCTTCATGGGGTAAGCCGCCGCAGTGTGGCGCGGATCATACTTCGCATTCGCGCCGCCGGATAGATTGACCGGTCCGGCGCGGCGGATGATCCGCCGCGCGCCACCCGAAAGACCCGATCGTGTCGTCACCGACGCCATCCTCCGCCTCCGAAAGTTCCGAATCCGCCAACCGGATGGGCCTCGCGGCGGGGCTCGCCACCTATTTCATCTGGGGCGGCGCGCTGCCCATCTATCTGAAGTTCCTGGCCGACATGCCGCCGCTCGAAGTGTTGGCGCACCGCATCGTCTGGAGCGTCCTGACCCTGGTCCTGCTGGTCGGCCTGCTGCGCGGCGGAAGCGCGGTTCTGGCGGCGGTGCGCGACCGCCGCTGCCTCCTCACCCTGATCGCCACCGCCGTTCTGATCACCATCAACTGGCTGATCTACATCTATTCCGTCTCCACCGGACAACTCTTGCAGGCGAGCATGGGGTATTACATCAACCCGTTGTTCAACGTGCTGTTCGGTTTTCTGTTCCTGCGCGAGACGCTGACGCCGCGTCAGGTCGTCGCCATCGGCTTCGCCGTCGCCGGGGTGGCGGTGTTGGTGGTCGGCGCGGGCGAACTGCCGCTGATCGCGGTCAGTCTGGGGCTGACCTTCGCCACCTATGGCCTCTTGCGCAAGACCATCCCGGTGGACGGGGCGAGCGGCATGTTCGTCGAAAGCCTGATCCTGGAGCCGATCGCGCTCGGCTACCTGTTCTGGCTGGCGCACCAGGGGGCGGGGCGCTTCGCCCAAGGCGACGCCGCCCACGACTGGCTGCTGGTTATGGCCGGACCGATGACCGCGATTCCCCTGGTGCTGTTCGGCTTCGCGGTTCGGCGGGTGCGCCTGTCCACCATGGGGCTGTTGCAGTACGTCGCCCCCACCGGGCAGTTCCTGCTCGCCGCCCTGATCTACGGCGAACCGTTTTCCACGATGCACCTGTGGGCCTTCTCTTGTATTTGGACGGGCTTGGCGATTTACTCTATCCCGCGCGACCTGATCGCCCGCATCGGCTTGCGCATCCGCTGACGACAAGGACCACCGCCATGGACGAAACCCCGGCCACCCTCCGCATCCGCAAGGACATCGAAAGCAATCCGGTGGTCCTCTACATGGAGAGAACGCCGATGTTCCCGCTCACCCCCGCCGCCGCCGCCGTCGCCCAGACCCTGGATTTGATGGGGGTGGCCTATCGCTGCGTCAACCTCAACGACGACCCCGAGGTGCGGGAGGCGATTCGCGGCTTCAGCCAGTGCGCCGACCTGCCCCACCTGTACGTGCGCGGACGATTCATCGGTGGCGGCGCGGCGGTGCGCGACCTCGCCCGCTCCGGCGACTTCAAGACCCTGTTCGACGACGCCGGAATTCCCGCCAAGGCGCTCGCCTAAGCGAAAATCAGACGGCGCGACGCCTGTCCCAGGGCGTGGCCGCAGACCGCGGTCAGCGCGACGAAGACTCCCGACCCTATCCCCGACAGAACGCCCCCGTCCTCGCCGACCCGCGCGGCGAGGGCGTCGAGGCTCTGCCCGAACAGCAGGAACAGGCACAGAACCGCCGCCCCGGTTCCGGCCAGACGCGCCGCATGCGGCGCGGTCAGCCGCCAGGCGCACGAAAAACCCACCTTCCCAGCGCCGATCGCCGACGCCGCCACGGCAAACAATAAACGCATTCCGCCGCAGGCGACGAACCCCGCCGACGCCAGGATGAAACCGATCCCGACCAGAAGGTCCGCCGACAGCGGCACCATCGCGCCGACCGCGACCGCGCCAACGGCAACCGCCAGCACCGCCCCGACCAGCAGGTCCAGCCCGCGCGCCAGCCCGCGCGTTTCCAACGGCGACGGCGGCGGCGAGTCCGCCGTGCCAAGGAAGCCGATGCGGCACCAGGCCAGAAGGCAGGGCAGGAACACCGCCCATTCCAAGCCCCGCCAGGCCGATTCCACAACGGCCCCGGTCGCCGCGCCCTCTTCCGCCAGCAGAATGCGGGCAAGCGCGACGCCGCGCTCGGCGATGAACGGAAACAGGGCGGTGCGCAGCATCCAGCGGGTGCGGGGAAAAACCTGGCGGGCCGAAGCCAGCAACAGGCCGAAAGCGCCCTGCGCGCCGATCGGGCACTCGGAGGGGGGGATCGTCGTCATCGGGCGGCGTTCCTCTCGGCGGTGGCGACCGGGCGACCCGGATCGCCTTTATTTTGCCATAATCGCGCACACCGCGCCTTAACTTTTTCCCCCTAGGCTGATCCCGTTCCCTCTCCGACCCCGAGGCCGCCGATGACGCAAACGCCACCGCCCCGCATCGCCGTGATCGTCCCCGCCCACGACTGCGCCGACACCCTGGCGCGCGCCGTGGACAGCATCGCCGCCAGCGCGGCGCATGCCCGCGACTCGATGAGGCTGGACCTGCGCGTCGAGATCGTGGTGGTGGACGACGCCTCGCGCGACGCCACGCCGCGGGCGATGGAAGAGTCCGCCCGCCGCGTCGCCGCCCTCCCCTATCTGACCTTCAAGGGGCTGGCGCAGGAAACCAATCGCGGCGCGGGACCGGCGCGCAACCTGGGGGTCCGGCGCGCCGCCGCGCCGTTGATCGCCTTCCTCGACGCCGACGACGAATTCCTGCCGCCGCACCTGGGGCTGTGCGTTTCGGCGCTGACCGCCGACCGCGACGTCGGCTACGTCTGGACGCGGCGGCGCTTGGATGTGCCGGTGCATCCCAGTTGGGGGCCGTCCCTCGACCGCAGCACGGTGATGAACCTGTGCGTCCGCCGCATCTGGCACGAGATCGCCAAGGGCTTCCCCGAGCATCCGGACTTCGCCCGCATGGGAACCGAGGACAGCTTCTATCGCATCGTCCTGGAGGCCCTGACCCGGGGCCGCGCCCTGCCCGAGGAGACGGTTCTGATCCACCATTCCCCCGGCAACTCGCTGGACCGCCAGCGAGTGAAACTGGCGACGCCGATTTCCGAATGGGACGGATCGCAGGAAGACTTCCAGCCCAGCGACGCGATCGTCGCGGCGCTGGACGAACGCCTCGCCTACGTCGAGCGGCTGAAGGCGGAGATGGCGGGGGGATAGGGTTCTCCTACCGCTCGTCGAGGCGGGCGACGAACCACTGCACCAGACGGGACCACAGTTCGTCCTTCAGCACCGCGCCCTCCATGCCGGAATCCAGGTTGGGGTTGTCGTTGATCTCGATCACGTGCACGCCGCGCGCGTTCTGCTTCAGATCGACGCCGTAAAGACCGTTGCCGATCAGCCGCGCCGCCTTCACCGCCGCCTGGATCACCTCGGGCGGGGCGTCCTCCACCGCGACGCAATTGCAGCGCCCCTCCATCGCCTTGCCGTCGGCCATGTGGTGGATGATCTGCCAGTGGTTGTGCGCCATCAGGTACTGGCAGGCGAACAGCGCCTCGCCACCCAGGACGCCAACCCGCCAGTCGTATTCGGTGGGCATGAATTCCTGCGCCAGCAACAGGTCGGTATCGACGAACAGGTCGGCGGCCAGGGCCTCCAGCGCGCCGCGATTGTCCACCTTGTGCACCCCGCGCGAGAACGAGCCGTCGGGAATCTTCACCACCATCGGGAAGCCCAGGGTCTGCTCGGCGGTCGCAAGATCGGCGCGGTTGCTCAAGACCAGGGACCGCGGAATCGAAATGTTGTGCGATTCCAGCAGTTCCTTCAGATAGACCTTGTTGGTGCAGCGGATCATCGACACCGTATCGTCGATCACCGGCATGCCTTCCTGTTCGGCGCGGCGGGCGAAGCGATAGGTGTGGTTGTCGATCGAGGTAGTCTCGCGGATGAACAGGGCGTCGTATTCGGCCAGACGGGCCAGATCGTGGCGTTCGATCGGGTCCACCTCCACCCCGTGGCGGCGCGCCACCACCGCCAGCCGTTCGAGGGAGGATTTCTTCGACGGCGGCAGCGCCTCGCGCGGGTTGTGCAGCACCGCCAGGGAATAGCGCGCCGGCGTCTTGCCCTTGGCCACCTGCCAGCCGCGCCGGGTCTGACGCTCCATCGCCTCCATGGCGAAGGCCTTCTGCTCGGCGGTCAGGCGATGGATGGAGAGGGTGCGGATACGCTCGATCGAGCGCCACGGCCCCTCCTCCACCGAGATTTCCAGAAGCGGACTTCGGAACCAGTCGAACAGCAGCAGGGCGAAGCCGTCGAGGCCGGGGAACTCGGTGCGGCCGAAGGCGACGAACACCCGGAACTGCCCTTCCGGCACGTCGTCGCGGCCCTTCAGACAGCGGTTGAGCTTGTCCTCCAGATCGGGCAGCGCATCGCGGTAAAGCTCCTTGCGCGACAACTCCAGCATCGTCTGCACCGAAGGCATGACGCGATGCCCCCGCGCCCCCGCCAGCAGCGAGGCATAGTATCCGGCGCTTTGATAGTTGGTGTTGCGCGACAGGTTGATCAGGGTCGGGCGGTGGCTGCGGAAGAGTTGCGGTCGCGCCAGATAGTCGCGCACCGTCAGCACCTTGTGCGGCGTGTCGGCCTGCGCCACGTCGCGGACGGAGTCCACCAGGATGATCCAGTCGGTCATGGAATGCGTTTTCCCTTGATCACGATCGCGGCGTGCAGGCGGGACTTGCCGTAACAGGCCATGCGATCGAATTCGTCTTCCGGTATGGGCAGCGCGGCGGCGGCCATCGGCGTTTCGTGGTCGTCGTCCTCGATCCACGGATCGTGGATGAACACCCGGCGGTCGGCATGGGCGATCGCCACCACCCAGTGCGGGGTGCGGGTGCGCAGCATCCGATACAGGCTGAGCAGCACCAGCACCACCGCCCCCTTGTCCAGCGCGGCGCGCAAGGCCAAGCGGCTGAGCGGACGCTTGGCGACGGGAACCCCCAACGCCTTCGCCTGGTCGCGGAAGTCCTGCTGCGCCACGGTCATCACCGCCCGCTTTTCCGGGTCACGCACCGAATCCAGGAACAGAAGGTCGGGGGTGTTGAGGTGAACCTCGGCCTTGAAGCCGTGGCGCGCCAGCGCCACCGCCATCCCCACCGGATCGCACCCGCCCAGGCCCGAGGTCATGAAAATCGTCGTCGCCTCCCGCCAGAGGCGAAGCTCCAGCCGACGGTCGAGGACCAACGCCGGATCGAAGGCGGCCATCGCCATCATCATCGCCGCCGGGCCGCAGGTGAATTCGGTGCTCTGCGGGTAATAGGGCACCGCGCCGCGCACCGCGTGAACGACGCGAAGCGGCTTGGCGATCAACCACTTCTGGAAGCGCAGGGCGTCGGCGTGATCCTCGTAATAATCGACGTAGTGGCCGAACTGGCGATACCCCCGCCGCTTGTAGAGGGCGATCGCGGCGACGTTGTCGGGGCGGGATTCCAGGCGCATCACCGCGCAGCCGCGTTCGAAGGCCTCCTCCTCCGCCGCCGCCAGCAGGCGCGCGCCCAGGCCGCGCCCCGCCGCCGCCGGATCGACGGCGATGGAATACAGCCGCGCCAGAGCGGTGCCGCTGCGATAGATCACCAGGGCATAGCCAGAGAGGACGCCTCGCTCCTCCAGAACCAGAAGGCTGGCGCGGCCGAGGCCGAGGAAACGGCGAAAACTGCGCCGCGACAGGCGATCGCCGCTGAAGGCCCGTTCTTCCAGGGCGGTCAGGGCGTCGAGATCGGCCTGGGTGGCCGAGCGAAGACTCGGAGGTTCTTCCGGACGCTCCGCTCCCGACGGAAACGCCCCTTGCTCCCCGGATGCGGGTGCCATGTACGTCTGCCTTGTGACAAACCGATTGTCACAGAACATCCTCCCGCGCCGGAGGAAATGCAAGTGTCCGCCATCACTTTTCCCATCCCGTCGGCGCTCCCGCGACAGGCGCGTCGCATCGGCCGCAAAATACTCAGAATTGCATTCGGCGATAATCCGGATACCCTGGAGGCGGCATCACAACCAGCAACGGAGAAGGCCGTCATGGACGAACTGATGGGGACGATCAAACTGTTCGCGGGGAATTTCGTGCCGCGCGGATACCTGGAATGCAACGGCGCCGAATTGCCGGTCGTCCAATATCAGGCCCTGTTCGCGATCGTCGGCAACGCCTTCGGCGGCGACGGCCGGAAGGGCACCTTCGCCCTGCCTAAGCTGTCCGCCCCGGCGGGACGCTACATCATCTGCGTCGAAGGCATTTTCCCGGTTCGCGACTGATCGCACGAAACGAAAAAACACGAAACAAAAACGCGCGGCCTTGCGACCGCGCGTTTTTCGTCGAAGGGTCGAAGCGCCGCTTAACGGCTGTAGAATTCGACCACCAGATTCGGCTCCATCGACACCGGATAGGGCACGTCGGCCAGCTTCGGCAGGCGGACGAAGCTGCCCTTCATCGCCTTGTGATCGACTTCGATGTAGTCCGGAACCTCGCGCTCGCCGGATTCGATAGCCTCCAGGATCAGCGCCATCTGCTTCGAGGCGTCGCGGATTTCCACCAGATCGCCGGTCTTCACCTGGAACGAGCCGATGTTGACGCGGCGGCCATTGACCTTGACGTGGCCATGGTTGATCACCTGACGCGCGGCGAACATGGTCGGCACGAACTTCATCCGATAGACCACGGCGTCGAGGCGGCTTTCCAGCAGCGCAACGAGGTTTTCGCCGGTGTCGCCGGAACGGCGGGAGGCTTCCTCGTAATAGCGGTGGAACTGGCGTTCCGAAATATTGGCGTAATAGCCCTTCAGCTTCTGCTTCGCCATCAGCTGGGTGCCGAAGTCGGTGGGCTTGCGGCGGCGCTGGCCGTGCTGGCCGGGGCCGTATTCGCGCTTGTTGATCGGGCTCTTGGCGCGACCCCACAGATTGACGCCCAAACGGCGGTCGATCTTGTGTTTGCAGGCATGACGTTTCGACATTTTATGTCCTTACGTGTTTTCGGTTTTGTTGTCCCGGTAGGCCGGTGTTTCCACCAGCGGGGCCGAAGCGCGCGCGAACGCGCCTCCGGTCCACGTTCCCGGAAGTGAGGCGGCTAAATTACCGGCGATTGCCCGGATGTCAAGGCGAAAGGCGCGGCGAAACTATTCTTCCACCCCATGGCGGGTCTTGCCGTATTGCAGCACCCGCACCTTTTCCAGGGTCACCAGGGTGCTGACTAGCCGGTCCCGGACCACCGCGAGGAAGGCGTCGATCTTGTCCCGCACATCGACGATTTCGATCACCATCGGCAGATTGGTCGACAGGCCCAGAATCTTCGCGGTGTGGAGTTCCCCCGAATGGCCGAAGCCCATCGGCCCGCGCAGCACCGTCGCCCCCGCCAGGCCCATGTCGCGGGCGGTCAACACCAGGGATTCGAACAGCGGCGCGTCGCCGTGGCGTTCGGCCTCCCCCAGATAGATACGCAGCAGCAAGGCGGCATTGGGCAGAGTCATGGGATGCTCCTTCACGCGTTGATCGCGGCGGCGGCCACCGCGCCCAGCCAGGCGCCGATCAGGCACAGGCCGACCGACAGCCCGACGTTCAGGCCGACGCTCAGCCACTCGCCGTTCTGCGCCAGGGACAGGGTTTGCAGACTGAACGAGGAAAAGGTGGTGAACCCGCCGCACACCCCGACCATGAAGAACTGTCGCCCTTCGCCCGAAACGTACAGCCGGGCGTCCGGCGCGGTCAGGGCGGCGAACAGGACGATGGCGAACGAGCCGCCGACGTTGACCGCAAGCGTCCCCCAGGGAAAGGTCTGGCCGATCCGGCTGGCGATCAGGCCGGAGAGCCAATAGCGCAGAACTCCGCCCAGGGCGCTGCCGACCGCGACCAACAGATAGACCATCGCCTTCCCTTCCTTCGACGCGGGGCTGCCGCCCCGCACCCCGCTTGGAGGGCCGAGGGCCCTCCAAACCTCCCTTCGGTTTTCGCCGCGAAGCGGCAGACAACGCCTTCGTTGCAGCTACACGAACTTACGGCGCGCCGCGCAAAAACTGAAAATCATGGGGTGCGCGAGGGGACCGACGTCCCCTCGCAAAACTATTGCACTCTACCGCCGGAACACCACCCGGTCTATCGGGATGCGGTCCTGCCAACCCGCGCGCACCAGTTCGGGGTCGGCGTGTTCCTCCTCCGGATGGCCGAGGCAGAGGTACGCCACCAGATCCCAGGTCTCCGGCGCTTCGCAGGCGCGCTTGACCTCGGCGGGATCGACGATCGAGATCATCCCCACCCCCAGGCCGCGCGCCCGCGCCGCCAGCCACAGATTCTGGATCGCCGCGACCACCGAATAGTGCAGGGTCTGCGGCATGGTGCGGCGCCCGAGGCCGTGGCCTTCCGCCGGGTCGAGGTCGGCGAAGACGGCGATCTGCACCGGCGCGCGGTCCAGCCCCGCCAGCTTGAGCGAGGCGTAAAGCTTCGCCTGGTCGCCGGAATAGCCCGCCAGGGCCTCGGCGTTGGCGGCCTCGAAGGCGGCGCGCACCGCCGCGCGGCGTCCCGCGTCCTCGACCAGGACGAAGCGCCAGGGCTGACTGTTGCCGACCGAGGGAGCCAGGCACGCCTGTTCCAGCAACTCCGTCACCGCCGCCTCGGGCACCGGCTCGGCGGTGAAGCGCCGCACGTCGCGCCGCCAGATGAACAGTTCGGTCAGCTTGTCGGCGAAGGCGGTATCGAACAGGGGCGTGGTGGTGTAGAGCGGCAGCGGCGCGGGGTGCAGCTTGTCCACCGGGATGCCCAGTTTGCGGGCGCGACGCAACGAACCGTGCGCCAGTTCGGCGACCATGCCGTGCAGGGTGCGCACGTCCTGCTCGGTCAGCCGGGCGCGGTTAAACAGGGAACGGATGTTGCGCACCATGCTGGGACGCTTGTCCTCGGCCCTCAGGAAACCGCAGAGTTCGAGTTCGCGCTCCAAATGGGCATAGAAGTTGAGGACGTCGTCCTTGGCGGCGGGCGCGGTTTCGTTCATCACCAGCTCGCAGGGCGGCGCGTCCACGCCCGCCTGGAACCATTCGTAACCGACCAGCAGCACCGCCTGCGCCAGATTGAGCGAACAGTACGCCGGGTTGAGCGGCACCTCGCACACCGCATCGGCGATCGACACCTCGTCGTTGTCCAGGCCGGTGCGCTCCGGACCGAACAGCACCGCCACCTTCTGCCCGGCGGCGATCCGCGCCCGCAGTTCGGCGGCGGCGTGTTTCGGCGTCATCACCGGCTTGACCTGACCGCGCCGCCGCGCCGTGGTCGCCACCACCCAATGGACGTCGGCCAGGGCGTCGCGGGTGGCGGCGAACGCTTGCGCCCGGCGCAACACCACGTCGGCGCCCGAGGACGCGGCGACGGCGCGATCCAACAAATGGGATTCCTGCGGCTCCACCAGGCGCAGATCGACCAGACCGCAGTTGAGCATGGCGCGCGCCACCATGCCGACGTTTTCCGCCAGTTGCGGATGCGACAGGACGATCAGGGGGGGGCGGGCGCGCCGGTCACGGTATCGGACGGCGTCCGGGTGGGATCGGTTCCGGCCATCAGGTCCGCGCCACCTTCATCAGGAAATAGACGATGCTGTCGTGCAGCGCATTGAACGAGGCGTCGATGATGTCCTCGGAGACCCCGACGGTGGTCCAGCGCGCGCCGCTGGCGGCGTCGGTGCTTTCGATCATCACCCGGGTCACCGCGGCGGTGCCGCGCTCCGGCGCCAGGATGCGTACCTTGTAGTCGATCAGGGACAGGCGCGTCAGCGCCGGGAAGGCCGGAACCAGCACCTTGCGCAGGGCGGCATCCAGGGCGTTGACCGGGCCGTGACCTTCCCCCGCCTCCATCGAATAGGCGTCGTTGACCAGAACCCGCGCCGTTGCCTCGGAAACGTGGACCAGTTCGCCCTTGGCGTTGTAGCGGCGCTCGTCGATCACCCGGAAGGAATGCACCCGGAAGAATTCCGGAACGCCGTCGAGGAAGCGCCGCGCGAACAGTTCGAAACCGGCGTCGGCGCCGTCGAAGGTCAGACCCTCCGCCTCCTTGTCCTTGACCTCGGCGAGAAGCGCGTTGACTCGCGGGTCGTCGGGGTCCACCGCGATCCCCGCCTCGGCCAGACGCGCCAGGATGTTGGAGTGCCCCGACTGGTCGGAAATCACCACCCGGCGGACGTTGCCCACCTGCTCGGGATCGACGTGTTCGTAACAGGCCGGGTCCTTCGCCACAGCCGAGGCGTGCAACCCTCCCTTATGGGCGAAGGCGGACGCCCCGACGTAGGGGGCATGGCGGTTGGGCGCGCGATTGAGGCGCTCGTCCAGCATGTGGGACACCGTCTTCAGGTGGCGCAGTCCGGCCTCGGACACCCCGGTTTCCATCCCCATCTTCAGGACCAGGGTGGGAATCAGCGAGACCAGATTGGCGTTGCCGCAGCGTTCGCCCAGGCCGTTCAGGGTGCCCTGCACCTGACGCACCCCGGCGATCACCGCGGTCAGCGAGTTGGCCACCGCGTTCTCGGTATCGTTGTGGCAGTGAATCCCCAGGCGGTCGCCGGGAATCCGCCGGGCGACGGCGGAGACGATCTCCCCCACCTCGTGCGGCAGGGTTCCGCCATTGGTGTCGCACAGCACCACCCAGCGGGCGCCGGCCTGATAGGCGGCCTCGACGCAGGCCAGGGCATATGCGGGATCGGCCTTGTAGCCGTCGAAGAAATGTTCGGCGTCGAAGATCGCCTCGTCGGCGTGGATCAGGGTCTCGGTGACGCTGTCGGAGATCATCCGCAGGTTCTCGTCGGCCTCCGCCCCCAGGGCGACCCGCACCTGATATTCCCAGGTCTTGCCGACCAGGGTGACCACCCGCGCCCCGGTGGAGAACAACGCCTGCAACCCGGCGTCGTTGGCGGCGCTGCGCCCGGAGCGGCGGGTCATGCCGAAGGCGGCGAGCCGGGCATGGCGAAATTTCGGCGGAACGGCGAAGAACTGATCGTCGGTGGCGTTGGCGCCGGGCCAGCCGCCCTCGACATAGTCGATGCCCAGGCGATCGAGTTCGACGGCGATCGCCATCTTGTCGGCGGCGGAGAAATCCACGCCCTGGGTCTGCGCGCCGTCGCGCAAGGTGCTGTCGTAAAGGAATACGCGGTTGCCGCTCATCAGCCTCGCCCTTCGGTTCCGCCGGGACGCCCCGGGAACCGATGAAAATGCGTCAAATCCGCGCGAAGCTCAAGACAATCCGGGGGTCGGCGTCACTCCGGCCGCGGCACGCCGTCCTCCAGCAGGCGGCGGAACGACCGCACCGGCACCGGACGGCTGTACAGGTACCCCTGCGCCGTATCGCACCCATGGTCTTTCAGGAAGCGCGCCTGCTCGACGGTTTCGACGCCTTCGGCGACGAGGCGCAGGTCGAGGTTCTTCGCCATGCCGATGATCGCGCGGGTCACCGTCATGTCGTCGGCATTGCTGGGGATGTTGCAGACGAACGAACGGTCGATCTTCAGGCAATCGATGGGAAAGCGGGTCAGATAGCCGAACGACGAATAGCCGGAACCGAAATCGTCGATCGCGATGGACAGGCCCAGGGATTTCAGGCGGCGCAGGGTGTCCACGGTCTGGTCAATATCCTCGACCAGGGCGCTTTCGGTCAGTTCCACCTCCAGCAGGCGCGGCGGAATGCCGTATTCCTCGAGGATGCGGCGCAGGGTGGCGTCCAGGTTGACGTCGCGGAACTGCACCGCGGACAGGTTGACCGCCACCGGCACCGCCACGCCGCCGGTGGACAGCCAGTCCGCCTGATCGCGGCAGACCTGGCGCAGCACCCATTCGCCGATGTCGCGGATCTGACCGGTTTCCTCGGCGATCGGGATGAAATCGGCGGGAGAAACCAGTCCCAGTTCCGGGTGGAACCAGCGAATCAGCGCCTCGGCCCCGGTCACCACGCCGCTTTGCAGGTCGATCTTCGGCTGGTAGTAGACCTGGAACTCGTCGCCGTCGAGGGCGGTGGTGAGGGCGGTTTCCAGACGCTGGCGATAGACCAGGCTGGCGGACAGCGCCTCGTCGTAGACCTGCACCGAATCCCGGCCCTGCGCCTTGGCGGTGCGCACCGCGAACTCGGCGCCGCGCATCAGATCCTCGGCATAGGGTCCGGCGTCGGGATACTCGGCGATGCCGATGCAGCAGGAAATCCGGATGTAGTGGTTGTCCACCACCACCGGCTTCTTCGCCGCCTCGCAGACCTGTCGGGCGAACGGCAGAAGCTCGGCGGTGCCGCCGGAGTCCTCGAAAATCGCGACGAACTCGTCGGCGGACAGACGCGCCACCAGCCGCGCCCGGTCGCCCAGGGCGGTTTGCAGACGCTTGGCGAACACCGACAGGATGCGGTCGCCGACCAGATGGCCGAAGCTGTCGTTGATCGCCTTGAAGTGGTCGAGATCGAAGAACATCACGCCGAAGCGGGCTTCCGCCTGCTTCGCCCGCACCAGGACCACGCCCAATTCGTCGTGGAAGCGGGTGCGGTTGGCCAGCGTCGTCAACAGGTCGTGAGTCGCCATGTAGAGGATGTTTTCCTCATAGGCGACGCGTTCGGAAATGTCGCGGATCAGGCCGATGAACAGATGCCGTTCCCCCAGGTTGAGATCGCGCACCGCGACCTCGATGGGGAACAGATCGCCGTTCGCCCGCCGCCCCTGGTGCCGCCGCCAGCCCGAAACCCGCGCCGGAACGCCGCCGCCCAGGAACGCCTCCAGCCCGGTCATGGCGCGGCCGTCGGCGGCCTCCGCCGGACCCAGCAGGCGCCCCACCCCGGTTCCCACCAGTTCCCGCGAGGGCAGGCCGAAGGCGGCCTCGGTGGCGCGATTCAGGGTCTCGATGCAGCCTTCCTCGTCGACCGCCACCACCGCGTCGGCGACGTTGTCCATGATCTTGCGCAGCTGTTCCTCGCGCGCGATGATCCGGCGCGAGGCGCGGTTGCGGCGGGTGGTATCCACCGCCGAGATCAGCGCCAGATCCTGCCCCGCCCAGGCGTCGATTCCCGCCGCCGGGCAATCCATCACCAGCAGTTCGACATCGACCAGATGGCCGTCGGCGCGTTCCAGATGCATCGGCACGCGCGAGGCCTCGCCGCGCAGGGCGCTCATGCCGGATTCGAACAGCACCGCATAGTCGGAAGGCACGAAGTCGAAGAACGACCGCTCGGAAAGATCGCCCGAGGGCAGCCCCAGAACCTGCCGCCCCACTCCGTTGAGGAACAGAATCGCGCCGTCCCCGGCGCGCACCACCGCCGACAGATCGGGGGAGATTTCCAGCACCGACAGATAATTCTCGCCCAGATAGGCGAACCCGGCGCTTTGACGCAGATTGACCAGGCCGTCCACCTCGGAGGACAGGGCCGCCGCCTCCGCCCGTGCGCCCGCCAGATCGGACTTGATCCGGGCCGACGCCGGACCGTCGGAGACCACTTCGGCGGCATCGTCCAGGCGTTGCGGGATGCGCTGCAACGCCCCCGGAACCTTCTACCCCAGGGCATGCAGCAGCCCCACTTTGTCGTCCAGGGCGGATTGCGCCAGCTTCTGCGCCGCGACCAATTCGCTCTCGCGCGCCTTCATCGGCGTGATATCGGTCAGGGTCACCGCGATGTTCTCGCCGCAGGGCACCGCATCCATCAGCAGCCAGTTCCCGGAATCTCCGTCCATCAGGCACAACTGATGGTGCCGCACCGCGCCGTGTTCCAGCGCCGTGGCAAGCACCGGCTCGATTTCGGCATAGCGGCGCGGCGGCAGAACCGCATCCAGGCGCGCGCCTTCGATTTCCCGCACGGTCCGATCGAAAAACGATTCGCACGACGGATTGGCCAGGATCACCCGCCAGAAGCGACCGTCCCGATCCTTCCCCGGCTTCAGCGCCAGAACCGCGTTGTGGCTGCTGGCGAGAACGCCTTCCAGCATCCCCTCGGCAAGGCCGGTACGCAGCAGCCGCTTGCGCTCCATCGCATAGGCGACGGCGCTGCGCAGTTGCTTGCGATCCAGGCGCCCCTTGACCAGAAAATCCTGCGCCCCCAGGCGCATCGCCTCGACGGAAAGGGCCTGGTCGTCATCGCCGGTGACCACCAGGACCGGCACTCCCGGCGCGGCGGACAGCACCGCCTGCAAGACCCCCAGCCCCTGCCCGTCGGGCAGGCCGAGGTCCAGCAGAATCGCGTCGTACTCCGCCGCCGTCAGACATGCCCGAGCCCGCGCCAGATTGTCGGCCAGATCGACCCCGGCGACCGCGTCGCCGGGGTCGGAAAGAAACATCTGGGCGAGGCGGGCGTGCAGGGGATCGTCCTCGACCAGCAGCACGCGGTGCGTGCCCGGCATGATCGCATCCTGTCTTTCGAGCGATGCCATGCGCATGCTCACCACCAGTGGCTCCGGAGTAGTCCGACAGACGGGTGAGTATATGGCATCAAATCCCCGGGGATACACGAATCAACGGCATCGGATCGAATGAATACGTTCCAAAGAATGAGAACCTATGGCCTTTCGGTTAGCACAAAAAGCCACCGGACGCCATAAGATAAACATCGATATCACCCCTGGTTGCACGAGCCGAATGAACGCTACCCGCGCCGCCAGCGGGTCCCCCCCGCGCCATCCTCCAGAGTCACTCCGGCGTCGGCAAGGGCCTTGCGCAGGCGATCGGCCTCGGCGAAATCGCGCGCGGCGCGCGCCGCGTTGCGCGCCGTCACCATCGCGTCGATTTCCGCATCCGCCAATCCTCCCGCCGTCCCGCCGCGCCGCCAGGATTCCGGAGACTGCGCAAGAATGCCGAGAAGGGCGCCCGCCTGCGTCAGCGCCGCCTTCAGCACCGCCCGCTCGCCGGGCGCGGCAGCCTTGTTGAGCCGCCCCGCGATCTCGTGCATCGCGGCGATCGCCGCCGGGGTGTTGAGGTCGTCTTCCAGCGCCGCGACCACCGGGGCAAGTTCCGCCTCCACCGCCGCCAGGTCGGCGTCGGCGGCGTCCTCCGCCCGCTCGAGGGCGCTGTAGAAGCGGTCCAGCGCCTGCTTCGCCTGAGTCAGGCCGTCGTCGGTCCAGTTGAGCGGCTGGTGATAGTGGGTGGACAACAGGGTCAGGCGAATCGCCTCGCCCGGCGCCTTTTCCAGAAGGTCGCGCACGGTGAAGAAATTGCCCAGGGACTTGGACATCTTCTCGCCTTCGACCATCAGATAGCCGTTGTGCATCCAATAGCGGGCGAAGGTGCCCGGCCCATGGGCGCAGGTGGACTGGGCGATCTCGTTCTCGTGGTGGGGGAAGACCAGATCCTGGCCGCCGCCGTGGATATCGAAGCTGGCGCCGAGGTATTTGCCGCTCATCGCCGAGCACTCGATGTGCCAGCCGGGACGGCCCCGCCCCCACGGACTGTCCCAGCCCGGCTGATCGGGGGTGGAGGGCTTCCACAAGACGAAGTCGCCGGGGTCCTTCTTGTAGGGGGCGACCTCGACCCGCGCGCCGGCGATCATCTCGTCGCGGGAACGACGCGACAGCGCGCCATAGTCGGGCATCGAGGCGACCGAGAACAGCACGTGGCCTTCCGCCGCATAGGCGTGCCCCTTGTCGATCAGCACCGCGATCAGGGCGAGCATTTCGGCGATGTGTTCGGTGGCGCGCGGCTCGACGTCCGGCGGCAGGGCGTTCAGGGCCGCCATGTCCTGATGATACCAGGCGGCGGTTTCCTCGGTGATGTCGCGGATCGAGCGCCCGGATTCGGCGGCGCGGGCGTTGATCTTGTCATCGACGTCGGTGATGTTGCGGGCATAGGTGACGCGCGGATAGGTCCGCTTGAGCAGGCGATACAGGGTGTCGAACACCACCACCGGGCGGGCGTTGCCGATATGCGCGCGATCGTAAACGGTCGGCCCGCAGACGTACATCCGGACGTGGCCGGGATCCAGCGGCACGAAGGGTTCCTTGACCCGGGTCATGGTGTTGTAAACGGCAAGCGTCACGACGCGATCCTTTTCGTTTCTCAAGCGGTGCGGCCGGAGAGGCGGGCCTCTGCCCTCGCCCGTCCGATCATCGGCAGCAGGACTTTCAGTTCGGGGCCGTTCTCGCGTCCGGTCAAGGCCAGGCGCAAGGGGTGGAACAGGGCGCACGCCTTCCTTCCGGTTTCCGTCTTGACCGCGTCGGCCAAATCCGTCCAGGTGGTTTCGTCCCAGGGCTCGGGCGGCAGCAGGCGGGCGGCGGCGGCGGCGACCTCGGCGTCCTCGATCAGCGGCACCAGGGGCTCGTGGATCACCCTCCACCAGATCTGCGCGTCGGACATCCGGGTCAGGTTGGCGCGCACCGCCAGCCAGAAGGCCTGATCGGCATCCGGCAGACCGGTTTCGGCCAGACGATCCCGCGCGGCGGAAAACGGCAACCCGTGCAGATAGCGGGCGTTCACCGCCGCCAGTTCCGCCGGATCGAACTGCGGCTGGGCGCGCCCGAAATGGCGGATGTCGAAGCGCTCCACCAGGGCGGCCAAGTCCGCCGCCGGATCGGGGGCTTCCGCCGTGCCCAAGCTGGCGAGCATGGCGAGCATCGGCGCGGCCTCGACCCCCTCGGCGCGGAAGTCGCGCACCGCCTGCGCGCCATCGCGCTTCGACAGACCCTCGCCGCCCGGACCGGTGATCAGCGGCAGATGGCCGAAGGCGGGAACCGTCGCGCCCAGGGCGGCGAACATCTGAATATGCACCGCGGTGTTGGTGACGTGGTCCTCGCCGCGAAGGACATGGGTGATGCCGAAGTCCGCGTCGTCGATGACGCTGGGCAGCATGTAAAGCCAGGTGCCATCGGCGCGCCGCACCACCGGGTCGGAGAGATGCCCGCCGTGATAGGACTGCGGCCCGCGCACCAGGTCGTTCCAGGCGGTATCCTGGTGGTCCAGGCGGAAGCGCCAGTGCGGCTTGCGTCCCTCGGCCTCCAGCCGGGCGCGATCGGCGGCGGTCAACGTCAGCCCCTCGCGGTCGTAGACCGGCGGCTGCCCCCGGGCGCGCTGGCGGCGGCGTTTGTAGTCCAGTTCCTCCGGCGTTTCGTAACAGGCGTACAGACGTCCGGAAGCGATCAGGCCCTCGCCGACCTCGGCATAGCGGGCCAGCCGCGCGATCTGGCTTTTTTCCTCGTCCCAGGAGAGCCCCATCCAGGCGAGATCCTCGCGGATGCCGCGCGCATAATCTTCGGTCGATCTCTCGGCGTCGGTATCGTCCAGACGCAGCAGGAAGTCCCCGCCGTGCGCCCAGGCGAACAGCCAGTTGATCAACGCGGTGCGGGCGTTGCCGATGTGCAGATAGCCGGTGGGGCTGGGGGCGAAACGAACCTTCATCAATCCCGTCTTTCAGTCGCGGAAGCCGTTGGTGATCGGATAGCGGCGGTCGCGTCCGAAGGCAAGGCGCGTCGTCTTGACTCCGGGCGGCGACTGCCGCCGCTTGTACTCCGCGCCGTTCAAAAGCCGCCAGACCCGGTCCACCTCGGCGGCGGCGAAGCCCGCGCGCACCACCGCCTCGGGCGATTCCTCCCCCTCGATCAGGCGGGCGAGAATGGCGTCCAGACGGACATAGGGCGGCAGGCTGTCCTCGTCCTTCTGGTCGGGTTTGAGTTCGGCGGTCGGCGGCTTGACGATCACCCGTTCGGGCATCACCGCGCCGTCCGGCCCCAAGCCCCCCGCCGGGCGATGCGCGTTGCGCCAGCGCGACAGGGCGAAGACCTCCATCTTGTAGACGTCCTTCAACACCGCGAACCCGCCGCACATATCGCCGTAGAGGGTGGCGTAGCCGACGCTCATCTCCGACTTGTTGCCGGTGGCGAGCACCATCGGCCCCAGCTTGTTGGACAAGGCCATCAGGGTCAGCCCCCGGGCGCGCGACTGGATGTTCTCCTCCGCCTCGTTGGGGGCGCGTCCGGCGAAATGAGGGGCCAGCATCGCGGCGAATGCGTCCATCGCCGGGGCGATGTCGATTTCGTGCAGGCGGCATCCGAGCAGCCCCGCCACCGCCGCCGCGTCGTCCAGACTTTCGCGGCTGGTATAGGGCGACGGCATCATCACGCAGGTCACCCGATCCGCCCCCAGGGCGTCCACCGCCAGGGCGGCGGCGAGCGCGCTGTCGATGCCGCCGGAAAGCCCCAGGATGACGCCGGGGAACCGGTTCTTGCCGATGTAGTCGCGCAAGCCGGTCATCAGGGCGCGATAGAGGGTTTCCCACCGTTCCGGCGGCGGCGCGATATCGCCCGCCTGAGCGGCAAGGCCGCCGTCCCGATCGGCGAACCGGGCCACCGCTTCGGCCTCTTCCCACGACGGCAGGCGCAGAACCTCGGCCCCACCCGAGTCGAGGACGAACGACGCGCCGTCGAACACCAGTTCGTCCTGTCCGCCCACCTGATTGACATAGACCAGCGGCAGACCGGTCGCCGCCACCCGCGCCCGCGCGTGGGTCAGACGCGCCCCCTCCTTGTCGGTTTCGAACGGCGAACCGTTCAGCACCACCAGAATTTCCGCGCCCGCCTCCTTCAGGTGGAGGGCGGCGTCGGCGTACCACATGTCCTCGCAGATCATCAGTCCGACGCGCCGTCCGGCGATCACCACCGGCTCGGGCAACGGCCCCGGCGCGAACACCCGCGCCTCGTCGAAAACCCCATAGTTGGGCAGATGCGCCTTGTCCACCTCGGCGGCGATCGCGCCGTCGGCCAGAACCACCGCGACGTTGGCGGACTCGCGAATGCCGTCGCCCGCGCGGCGGCGCGGCGCGCCGACCACCAGGGCGGGGCCGCCCACGGTCAACGCCGCCAGATCGGCCAGGGCGGCATCGACGCGATCCAGAAACGCGGCGCGGCGCACCAGATCCTCGGGCGGATAGCCGGAGAGAGCCAATTCCGGCGTCACCGCCAGATCGACCCCGGCGGCGCGCGCCCGCGCATAGGCCTCGGCGATGCAGGCCGCATTGGCCGAAACCGCACCGACCGTGGGGTTGATCTGCAACAAGCCGATGGTCAGCACGCCCTGCCTCTTCGCGGTTTTTCCGGTTCTTTTCCGTCCCTCGCAACCTAGGTCGGGGCGGATGCGATGTCAACGCGGCCCACCGGACCGAATCTCATCCGAAGGCGCAGAAAGATTCATTTAAAAGTATGATGACAGCAAAAAATGGTGTAATATTTTCACATAATAATCATACTAAAGAATGAGGGAACAAATGCCTGCCGCGGCCATGCTGCATGCCCCCGATGCGCACGTCCACATGGACGCGCTGGGGGCGTGCACTGCCCGTTGAAGGCGCCCAATGCCTTGCTGGCGGATTTCATCCAGTTCTACGCCCAGCGTTCCGCCGAACGGGGGGACGCGGTGGACGTGCAGGTGATGCGCGGCATCGCCCGAGACTTCCTGCAAACCCACCCCCTGACCGTCCTGTCGTTCCACGAATGCCGACGCCTGCTGAACGAGGCGGAGGGACGGTCCCTGCCCCCCTTCGAGCGTATCGTCACCGAACCCTTGCAGCCGCTGTTCCCGCACTTCGGCGAAACCCCCGGCCCGGTGATGCCGAGCACCCACCCGATGCTGTCGCGACGGATCATTCCCGGATTGATGTGCGCGATTTCGGCGATGCTGGGGCAGGACCGCTCCGACGCCTATGCCCGGCAGGCGGAAGGCCTGGCCGCCGCCCACCTCAACCCGGCGACCGGCGAACCGGTCTGGTCGGCGATTTTCGCCGATCCGGAAACCCAGGCGATGATGACCGACATCTCGGTGGTGATGATCGGCCATTTCATGGATTTCGAACGCCGACTCTCGTGGCTGGTGGCGATGATCGACGCCCATCTGGCCCCCAGCCAGACCGCGCACGACCGGGACTGGCGGTTTTCGGAACGCCACGCCGTCGCCCTGATCCTGGCGCTTTCCCGGCCCCTGCGCACGGCGATGAGCGACTATGGCGACAACGGACCGTCGCACCGCCACGGCCCCCAGGTGATGGAGGCGGTCACCCGCTTTTTCGCGGCCCTCGACGCCACGGCGCAGCGCGTCGGGGTGTCGCTGTAGGTTCGGCTCAAGCCTTGGGGCGCAGCAGGAACTCGCGACCGACCTTGACCTTCGGCTCGCCGCCGTAGGCGACGATATCGGCGGTGGCGTAGGTTTCGTTCCACAACTCCGGCAGGAACGATCCGGTGCCGATAATGTCGATCGGCGCCTTGGCGATCGCCATGACGCTGCACTTCTTCCCCGAAAAGCCGCTGGAGGCGATGATCTTGACCTTCGGATAGCCGTGGGTGTCCAGGGCTTCGCGCAGATGCCAGATCGCGGCGGCGGAAACCCCGGTGCCGATCAGGTGCCGAAGCTCGACCTCGGAGCGGTAGGCGCGCAGGGCGTCGGGGGCATGCTTGTCGAGCACCGCATAGGAGGTCTGGGTGTCCAGACCTTCGACGAATCGCCCGCCGTGAGTGTCCAGGCGGATGCCGAGATTCCCCTGTCGCGCCAGGTCGGGGAAGCGTTCGCACACCGCCAGGGTGTCGCCGACCTCGCGCCCGAAGTAATCGACCAGAACATAGAGCGGCACCTCGGGGAAGGTGTCGTGGAACATCTCGGCGGCGCGCACCGTCGATCCGGCATAGCCGATCAGGGCGTGCGGCATGGTGCCCAGTCCCTGATCCTGGTCGAAATAGTGGGACGTGGCGTCGGTGGCGTTGCCGACGAAGCCGACCGCGCCGACCCTGGCCCGCGCCGCCTTCGACCCGACCGAGGCGGCATAGGCCATCAGATCGGCCATTTCGGTGCCCGCGCAATGGCGCGCGTCCATCGCCAGGAAGGCGGTCTTCGGCAGTTCGCAACACATCTGGTAGGCGCCGAAGGCGGCGACCGCGGCGGCGCCGATCTTTTGCAGGAACAGGGTTTCCATTTCCGACAGGGCGGCGAAGGAGCCGGTGATGTAGAGCATCGGTTCGCCCGCGCCGACCCAATCCCCTTCGGCGAAGCGTTCCTCCACCGTCAGCGCCGCGCCGTTTTCCGCCATCACCCGCTTCAGCCAAGCGATCGCCAGACGCGGCGTGTACAGCACCGGGCGGCGCATGAACACCGCATAGGTGACTTCGATATCGCCGTGGCGTTCGACGATTTGCCGGGTACGGGTGAAGTACTTGTCGGTGTAGAACGGCACCTCGTCGGCGGCGGGATGCGAAACCGCGGCGGCGCAGGCCGCGCCCGAGCATTTCTCGATCATCTGTTCCTCCCTCGCCGCCGCGTCCGGCGCGTCACTTCGCGGCGGCGCGGTTCTGGGCGCGGATCTTGTCGCGTTCCGCCCTCAGGTGCCCGGCCAGCAGGAACGCCAGTTCCAGCGACTGATCGGCATTGAGGCGCGGGTCGCAGGCGGTCTCGTAGCGGTCGCCCAGGGTATCCTCGGTCACCGCCGAGGTTCCGCCGATGCATTCGGTAACGTTCTGACCGGTCAGCTCGAAGTGCACGCCGCCGGCATAGGTGCCTTCCGCCGCGTGCACCGCGAAAAAGCCCCGCACCTCGGCCAGGATGCGCTCGAAATCGCGGGTCTTGAAGCCGCTCGCCACCTTTTCGGTGTTGCCGTGCATCGGGTCGCACGACCACAGAACCTTGCGGCCCTCGGACTTCAGCGCCCGCACCAGGGGCGGCAGCTTGTCGAGCACCTGGTCGGCGCCCATTCGGGCGATCACCGTCAGGCGGCCGGGTTCGTTGTCCGGGTTCAGAATGTCGCACAGGCGCAGCAGATCGTCGGGCGGCATCGACGGCCCCGCCTTCACCCCCACCGGATTGCCGACGCCGCGCAGGAATTCGACGTGCGCGCCGTCCAACTGGCGGGTTCGGTCGCCGATCCACAGCATGTGGGCGGAACAGTCGTACCAGTCGCCGGTGGTGGAATCGACGCGAGTCAGCGCCTGTTCATAGTTCAGGTGCAGCGCCTCGTGCGAGGTATAGAAATCGGTCTCGCGCATCTGCGTCACCAGTTCCGGGGTGACGCCGCAAGCGGCCATGAAGGACAGGGCCTCGTCGATGCGGTTGGCAAGGTCGTTATAGCGGTGCGCCTGCGGCGTATCGGCCAGGAAATCCAGATTCCACTGGTGCACCGACTGCAAGTTGGCATAGCCGCCCTGCGAGAAGGCGCGCAGCAGGTTCAGGGTCGTCGCCGCCTGATTATAGGCCTGCACCAGACGGTCGGGATCGGCGACCCGCGCCGCGAGGGTGGGCTCCGGCCCGTTGATCATGTCGCCGCGATAGGACGGCAACTCGACGCCGCCGATCACCTCGGTCGGCGCGGAGCGCGGCTTGGCGAACTGCCCGGCCATGCGCCCCACCTTGACCACCGGAAGGGAGCCGCCGAAGGTCAGCACCACCGCCATCTGCAACAGGATGCGAAAGGTGTCGCGAATGGTGTTGGGGTGGAAGTCGGCGAAGCTTTCGGCGCAATCGCCGCCCTGCAACAGGAAGGCCTGCCCTTCCGACGCCTGGGCCAACACCCGCTTCAGGCTGCGCGCCTCTCCGGCGAAGACCAGCGGCGGATAGTTGCGCAGGCGATCCTCGACCCGCCGCAGCGATTCGGCATCCGGATAATCCGGCATCTGCACGACCGGTCGGCTGCGCCAGGACTCGGGGGTCCAATTCTTGTTCTCGGCCATGAGCCTGCACACTCCCTCGCATGATCGCCGGTTTCCCGGCGCGAAGAACGCGCCACCCAGGGAAAACGGACCCTCCCATATACGCACAAACGCCCCCGAAGAAAACCCTCATCGACAAGCGCCCACGCGGCACACGCATTGCGGCAAGACGACAAACCACGTAATGTATTCGCATCGAATGGAGAGGGGAGGCTGCCGCGCTCCCGCGCGACGCCAAGTGTGACAATGTACCGATTTCTCAAGGTCTTCCTGCTAGTCTTCGCGCTGACCTCCGAAGCCGCGGCAGCGCGGGCGCAGGACTTCGCCTCCCTCGACGAGGCGAAGGCGATGCTGGACAAGACGGTCTCCTTCCTCGAAACCCATGGCGTGACCGAGGCCGCCCACGCCTTCATGGACAAGAACGGCCCCTTCCGGGATCGGGACCTCTACGTCTCGATGTTCCGCGCCGAGGACGGGGTTCGCCTCGCCCACGCCAACCCGCGCATGGTCGGTCGCAGCCTCAAGGATTCGGTGGACGCCGACGGCCTTCCCTACGGGCGAATGCTGCTGGAAATGGCCGAGAAACAGGGGGCGGGCAGCCTGGACTACAAGATCCTCAATCCGCTGACCGGCACGCCGATGGTCAGGACCGGCCTGTTGCGGCGGACCGACGGCATGATCCTGGTGGTCGGCGCCTACCGCTGATCACTTGGTGTCGTTCGGCGGGTATTTGTATTCGGTATTGCTCGGCGCGTCGTCGATCAGCTCCTTGCCCTGGCGCGCCTTTTCCCGCACCCAGGGCTTCGCGGCGTCGTATTGCTTCTTGCTCCAGGCCGAGGTCTCGTCATAGACGATCTCGCTGTCGCAAGCCGCCTTTTTCGCCACGCATTTCGCCGAGCACCCGGCATAGGACAGCCCGTGCTTCGGATCGTTGGCGTTGCAGACCGCGTCGCAGGCCTTGTATTCCGCCGTGCATTGCGCGGGGGTCGGCGACGCCGCCCAAGCCGCCATCGGGAAAAGGACGACGCCCAACACCGCCGACCACCGGATTTTCCGCAAAACCGTCATCATGCCTCCTGCAACGTAGCCCGCGAGGGGGGGATATAAGCGCATCCCCCTCGCCGCGCCATGGGGGCAAGATCAGGCGTAGGTGCACAAATAGGCAGTGTCCGCCGTCACCTTCAGTTGGAATTTCGCGTTCGCCGGAACCTGGAAGCTCTCCCCGGACGTGAACGTCGCCCAGTCGGCGGCGCCCGGCAACCTGACCGTCAGCGCGCCCGACACCACCGTCATCGTCTCCAACTGGCTGGTGCCGAATTCATAGTCCCCGGCGGCCATCACCCCGACCGTGGCGGGCAGTTCCTCGCCCTGGAAGGCGATGGACTTGACCTTGCCGTCGAAATACTCGTTGACCTTGAACATGCGGATGCTCTCCCAAAAACCCGGAAAACCGGTTGGTACGCGATCGCCCCCACGCCGTCGAGGAAAATCTATCCGGCCAGAACCCGCTCGCGCGGACCCAGGGCGACCACCTTACCGCGATCCAGCACCAGGATGCGGTCGCACAGGATCAGAAGGGCGCGGCTGTGGGTGCAGACCAGGATCGCGGCGCTTCCCTTCCGCGCCGCCAGTTGCTCCGCCAAGCGCTGTTCGGATGGCGCGTCGAGGCCGGTGGTCGGCTCGTCCAGCAGCAGCACGGCGGGATCGCCGATCAGGGCGCGGGCCAGCGCCGCCATCTGCCGCTGACCGCCGGACAAGGATGCGCCGCGCGGCCCCACCGGAGTGGCAAGGTTGATCTCCCCCCGGTCCAGGGCGGGCATCAGGCCGCTCGCGGTCAGCGCCGCCCGAACCGCCCCGGCATCCAGATCGTCGTGGCCGAGGCGCAGATTGTCCTCCAACGTGCCCTCGAACAGGCAGGGGTCCTGCGGCTTGTAGCCCAGGCTCAAGGACAGATCGTGGGGATGCAGCGCCGACAGCGGCAGCCCGTCGATCAGCACTTGGCCGCGATCCGGCGACAGCGCGCCCGAAATCAGGCGCAACAGGGTGGTCTTGCCCGCGCCGGGCGGACCCGCGATCCCCAGCATCTCGCCCGGAGCCACCGCCAGATCCACCCCGTCCAGGGCGAGCGGCCCGTCGGCGCGCAGGCGGCAGGAAACCCCGGTCAGGCGCACCTCGCCCCGCAGGCGACCGCGCAGGCGCGGCGGCTCCCCGGCCAGGGGAGTCGGCAGGGTCTTGTCCATCTCGGCCAGGGCGCGACGGAATTCGCGATAGCGGATCGCCAGGGAAACCACCGCCGCCAGGGCCGACATCGCCCGCGAGGTGATGATCGAGCACGCCATCAGCCGCCCGGTGGTCAGCTCCCGCGCCTCGATCAGGTGGGCGCCCGTCACCATCACCCCGACATAGGCCAGATTGGTGAACGACGCCGACGACGCGAAGGCCAGCGCATGCCAGAACCGCGACCGGCCCGAGGCCGCCCCGGCGCGGGCGCTGGCCCGCCGCCAGCCCTCGCGCAGCGCGTCGGCCAGCCGCCCGCCGACCACCGCCTCGCGCGAGAACAGGGCGTCGGCAAGCAGGGTGAAGCGCGCCTCTCCCGCCTTGCGGGCGTCGGCCTCGGCCTCCAGGGTGGGAACCGCGAACAGGGCGTTGGCGGCGACCATCGCCGCCCCCAGCAGCAAGGGCACCAGCACCAGGAAGCCGCCGATCCACGCCACCACGATCAGGAACAGCACCAGGAACGGCACGTCCACCGCCGCCAGCATGGCGCTGGCGGACAGGAAATCGCGGCTGCCGAGAATCTGCTTGTACTGGTCGAGCACCCGGCCCACCGACGGCAGGGCGGCGACGTTGCCCGCCAACGCCTTGTCGAAAACGGTGCGGTCGATGTCGGCCTCGGCGGACTGGGCGAAGCGCTCCACCAGCAGGGCGCGGGCGCCGCGCACCGAAAAATCCAGCCCCACCACCAGGACCAGACCGATCGCCAGGGCCCACAGGGTTTCGGTGATGCCGTTGCCGAGAACCTTGTCGTAGACGAACGCGCCGAACAGCGGAAAGCACAGCGAGAACAGATTGATCAGCAGGCCCGCGAACATCACCTCGGCGGCGCGGCCCTTATAGCGGCGCAGGAAGGACAGCGGCGATACGACGGGCGCGGGATCAGTAATCGACATTCACCGTCGCCTGCAAGGCCCCGCCCGCCGAATAGTAGTAATAGGTGACATCAACGCCGCCGGTGGAGGTCAGGTTGGCGCTGCCGCTGCCCGCGCCGGAAACCGTCGAAACATAGCCGCCGCCATCCGCCTGCGCGGTATAGGTATCGCCGGTGTCGAGGATGAAGGTCAGCGACGAACTGGTGCCGTTATCGGCGATGTTCGTCACCTGGGTCGCGGTCAGGGCGTAGGCCGCGTTGACCGAGGAATCCCGCACGTCCAGCACCTCGACATTGCTGACAAGGTCGTCGTCGCTCGCCGCGGTGCTCAGGGCCGCCGCGCTCAGACCCGAAATCGTCAACCGGTCCGCCGTTCCGCCGCCGCCGTCGATGGTCAGCCCCGCCACCGCCAGTTCGGTCGCGGAGACATAGATGCTGTCGTCGTCATCGCCGCCGTCCAGATAATCCGCGCCGCCCTTGCCGTAGATGTGGTCGCCGTCGCGTCCGCCGATGATGGTGTTGGCGGCGGCATCGCCGACCAGGATGTCGTTGCTGTCGCTGCCGGTGACGTTCTCGATGCTGCTGTCGCCCCCATCCGCCTTGATCACGCTATAGAGCGAGCCGGAACTGGAATAGATGAAGCCGTCGCCGCCGCCGATGCTGCCGGGCACGTTGGACGGGCGGTCGCCGGTGGCCAGCCCGTCGGTGGTATCGACCAGGAACACCGTGACGCTGCTGGTGGATGCGGAACAATCCAGGGTGTCGGCGCCGGTGCCGCCGTCGATGGTGTCGTTGCCCGCATCGGAACTGGCGGAATAGCGCAGGATGTCGTCTCCCGCCCCGCCGTACAGGCGGTCGCTGCCTTCGCCGCCATCCAGGGTGTCGGCGCCGTTGGAGCCGATCAGGGTATCGTCGCCCGCGCCGCCGGACAGCCGGTTGGCGGAACCGTCGTCGGTGGTGACCAGGGTGGAAAGGTCGCTCAGACTGCCGCTGCCGATCGACGAGGCGATCAGGATGTCGTTGCCGTTGCCGCCATCCAGGGTATCGGCGCCCGCGCCGCCGTACAGCGTGTCCGCCCCCGCCTCGCCGTACAGGATGTCGTCGCCGCTGCCGGTGCCGTCGGCGTTGTCGCCGTACATCAAATCGTTGCCCGCGCCGCCGTACAGGGTGTCCTGGTCTTCGCCGCCATACAGGGTATCCGCGCCATTGGAACCGATCAGGGTGTCGTTCCCCGCATCACCGTACAACCGATTGACGGAATTATCGTTGGTGGTGACCAGGGTGAAAAGGTCGCTCAGACTGCCGCTGCTGATCGACGAGGCGATCAGAATGTCGTTGCCGCCACGGCCATAGATGAGATCGCTGCCGTTTGCACCTTCAATTCTGTCGATGCCGGTTCCGTCCGCGCCGGTCAGGGTGTCGTTGCCGCTGCCGCCATTCAGGGAATGGTCGGCGTTGCCGTTGACCTCGAAGACGTCGATGCCGCCGCCGCCGACCAGGTTCTCGATGCCGGTCAGCGTGTCGCCCACGGCGTAGTTGTTGGCCGTGGTGCCGCCGGTGATCGTGGAGGAATTCCACCCGCCGTCCACGGTGGTGGAATTGCCGTTTGCGTCCAGAACGATGTGATGGCCGTAGGAATCGTTCTGATAGGTCACGGTGTCGCTGCCGGAGCCGCCGTCCATGATGTCGGCGTGGTGGCTGCCCCACAGGATATCGTTTCCGCCCTCGCCGTACAGGGTATCCGCCCCGTCCACGCTGGCGGTGGACCCGGTGGTGTATCCGTACAGATTGTCGTTGCCGTCGCCGCCATAAATGGTGTCCGCCCCGGCCTGGCCGTAAAGGATGTCGGCGCCGCCATAGGCGCGCAGGACGTCGTCGCCGTCTTCGCCGTACAGACTGTTGACCGCGGTATCGAGGATGGTGCCCGCCGCGTTGGAATACTGCCCGGCGTCCAGCAGATCGTTGCCCGCGCCGCCGTAGATGCGGTCGCTTCCGCCCTCGCCATACAGGGAATCGTCGCCCGCCCCCCCCATTCATGTAATCGTTGCCGAGGCCGGTATAGAACGTCTCCACGCCGTCGCCGCCGAACACCGAATCCACGCCGGAGCCCAGGCGCACCACCTCGACCCCGGTGATCGTCGCATTGTACAGATAGCCGCCGGTCCCCATGCTGGAGGACAGGTCGATATAGTGGGTGGCCGTATCGGAGGTCAGATTCAGGGTATCCGTTCCATCCCCGCCGACAATCGTCGCCAGCCCGGCGGACGATGCGATGGTCGCCGAAATGGCAAAGGTGTCGTCGCCGCTTCCCCCGTCGAAGGTCGCGGCCAACGCCGTCGCGTTCACCGTGATGCTGTCGTTCCCCTCGCCGCCCGAGAAATACCCCCCCCGGCGACGCCTGCGACACGGTGATGGCGTCGTTTCCGGCTCCGCCATGAACGGTGTCCGCCCCGCCGCCGCCATCCAGCGCATCGTCGCCCGCCAGGCCCCAGATCACATTGGTGGTGGCGGCGGCGCCGACGATGGTGTCCGCCTGCGCCGTTCCCTCGACGTTTTCGATGCTGGTCAGGGTGTCGGTGGCGCCCCCGGTGACGTTGCCGCTCGTCAGATCGACATTCACCCCGGTGGCCAACCCCGCGTAGGAAACCGTATCGGTTCCGGCCTCGCCGTCGATGACGTTGGTTCCGCCGCCGACGCTGATGAAGTCGTCGCCGCCCCCGGCGGACACGATGTCGTCGCCCGCCCCGGCGGTGATGGTGTCGTTGCCGCCGCCGCCGTGAACCGTGTTGTTGCCCTCTCCCGCGTCGATGGTGTCGCCGCCGCTGCCCAACTGGGCATAGACCACGTCGTCGCCCGCGTTCCCATAGATCGTGTCGTTGCCATACCCGGCATAGACGGTGTCGTTACCGTCGCCCAGGGTGACGATGTCGTTGCCGTAACCGCCGTGCACCGTGTCGTTGCCCGCACCCGCGTCGATGGTGTTGGGCACCCCCTGGGCGGGCAGCACGTAAACCACCTGACCGCCGGAGGAGCGGCTGATGTCGGCGGCGGTATTGGCGTCGCTGATCCACAGGGTGTAAGGTGCTGGAAGAGGTGAAGGTCACCGCCCGGGTGACGCCGGTGATGTCCAGGGTCAGGGTGAAGCTGTCGTGAACCGGGTTGGCGGCGTCGGCCTCGAAGGTCTGATAGACGATCTGAAAGGTGCCCTTGTCGGTCAGAACCGTCAGCGGCAACGACCACACCCCGCCCCCCCAGGTCGGTGCCGCCGACGATGGAAATCGGCGTGGAGTTGCCGGAAATCGTCACGGTCACGGCGGTGAGCGTGGTGAAATAGCCGGAAATCTGCACCGCGAAGTCCTTGGCGAAGGTCGCGGTGCCGCTGACCGTGCCGGTGGCGCTATAAGACACGCCGCCGACCGAGGTGCCGTCGGCGTAGATCACGTCGTTCCCGGCGGTGCCGGCGATGGTTTCCATGGTGATCTGCAAGGCGTCGCGCGCGTCGATGTATTTCAGAACGGCGCTGTCGGCGACGCCGCCGGTTCCCTGATAGGTGGTGCCGCTGCTGGCGCTGGTGTCGGAGACGTTGCCCATGGACAGCACCAGAAGCGGCGTCAGGCTGACCGGATTGGGCGCGGCGCCGACCCCCGCCGCCGGGGCGGTGGGCGGCTCGAACGCTTCCACCGGCGCCGGATCGGCCGCCTTGTCGTGCAGCTTGCTGACCTGTTTCTCGACCGCCTCGACCATCTTTTCGACGGTGGCGTCGGAGGCCTCGGCGACCGGGCTCATCTGCTCCGACTGGGATTGGGCCTCGGCCTGCGCTTCGAGTTGCGCCGTCGTCGCCGCGACCTCGTTGGTGCCGTCGCCGTGGAAGGACTTGTCGCCTTCGGAAGTCTTGACGTCGCGCTCGGTCAGGCTGCTCATCACCGGGATGGACAGTTCCGGCGTTTCCACCACGCCGACGTTTTCCAGAAGGCTCGCGGCGCTGACCGCGCCATCGGCGAAGCCCACCTGAGGCGGGCGGTCGCTCATCGCCTCGATGCCCGCTCCCGCCAGAACGTACCGCGACCCGTCCTTGCCGTGCACCACCAGATCGACGTCGACCACGTCGATGCGCGCCGCGTCGCCCTGCCGGATCGGCAGTTTGAAGCCGCCGGACGCATCCGGTTTGACGATCGACGCCTGTTGGGCCATGGCCGTGCCTCCCTTCCTTTCCCTCTCCGGAGTTCTCCCCCGAAGTGGAACCGTTCTATTCCGCCATTCCCTGATATGGGGCTTCCGGTTGCAGATTCGCCTGCGCCTCGCGCATCATTTGCTGCTGCTGCGCCATCACCCGCGCCAGTTCGCGGGTGATTTCGCGGAATTCCTTTTGCATGTCGCGGATCAGGTTGCGCTGGCTGTTGCGCATTTCCTCCAGCGTCGCTTCCAGGATGGTGGTCTGGTTGCCGATGCCGGTGGCGATCATCCCCAGGGGTTCGAGGGCGCTGTTCATCGCGCCGAAGTTCTCGTTGATCTGCCACAGGTGCCGCGCGCCGCCGACATCGATTTCCTCGATCTTCTTCAAGCGGTCGGACAGATCCTTGAACGACCCCAGGGTCTCCGCCACCGCGTCGCGCATCGACTGCTGCACCGCCCCGGCGTTGGACAGTTGGTTCTGCGAGATCGAGGCGACCTCGTTCATCTTCACCGTCAATTGCTGGATGCCGGTGGCGATCGCGGTGGAGGACGAGGCCAGCGCCTGCAAGCGGCGATCCATGCGGTTTTCGCTGTCCGCGCCCCGGTCGTTGACGTTGTGCAGCAGGCCCACCGCCTCGTCGATCTTGGTCAGGGTGTCGCGGCCGATCGCCCCTTGCGCATCCTGGAACAGACGCTGGGTATCGTTGCCGACAGCGAGCTTCTGATCGATCGCGTTCAGAACGTCGATCAGGCGGGCGTTGATCTTCCCGACGTCGGTATTGGAGGACAGGATCGAGCGCAGCTCGGTCAGCATCTGCTCGTTGGTTTCCTTCATCCGCGGACCGAAGCCCAGCAGGTCGTTGGTTTTCTTGCTGGCGGCGACGTTGCTTTCGATCGACTGGGAAACCTGCTCCAGGCGCTTCGACAGGTTATCGACGCGCGTCGTCATCTGTAGCGAGGAATCCTGAGACCGGAGGAACAGATCCTGCAAGGAATTGATGTTCCCCAACAGTTCGGCCATGAAGTCGGACAGGAAGGCCTCCGACACGCCGCCACGCGACGGCCCGGCGACGCCGCCCATCACCGACACCGGTCCGCGCACCCGCTCGGTCAGTTCGGTCAACGCGCGGCGCGCGTCCGACATCACGCGGCGGATGTGGCGGCGCACCGTCAGCAGCATCAGGCCGAGCATCAGGCTGCTGACCAGACCGAACATCGACGCCGAGAAGGCGATGCCCATGCCCGCCAACGGCTTGCGCAGTTCGGTGATCAGCTTGACGAATTCTTCCTCGAGGTTGCTGCCGCTGCCCGCCATGCCGTCGAGCATCCCGGCGATGCCGGTCAGGGTCTCCAACAGCCCGATGAAGGTGCCGAGCAACCCCATCGCCACCATGAAGCCGACCAGGAAGTTGGGCAGTTCCAGACGGCTGTCGAACTCGGCGGACAACGCCCGCGGTTCGCCCTCGATCGCTTCCTGATCCATCGCCGAGGACAGCTTGCCCCCGGTCTCGGCGATCGGCGACAGATAGCGGGACATCATCCGCCGCGCCAGCCAGGATTCCTCCACCAGCAGCTTCATGTCGCCGCCGCCTTCGACCTCTCGGTGGAAGCGGCGCAGGGCGCAGCGTTCGCGGATCGCCCCGACCAGGCGGAAAAGCATCAGCATCGCGCCGGAAAAGGCGACCAGCAGGATGCCGATGTTGAGGATCGGGTTGCCCTCGATCGCGGTGACCACGAAGTCCTGGAACACCACGCCGACCGCGGCCAGCAGGGCCAGCGGCGACACGCAGTGGATAATCGCCAGAAGGTCCGAGAACGAACAATTCTTGCGGATATGATCTATCGTGGCTCGCACATCCATCACCGGGCGTCCTGAAATGCGTTGGCGGAAAACTTACGAAGCGGCGACGTCAGATAGGCAAGAACCGTGCGTCGGCCGATCACCACGTCGCCGGTGATCGTCATCCCGGGGGCGAGCAGTCGCCCCGCGAACTTTTCGGGCAGCGCATCCACCCGAACGGTGACGCGGTAATAGGCCTCGCCCCGAGAGTCGGGAACCGTGTCGGCGCTGATTTCGACCACCCGCCCCTCCAGAACGCCGACCTCGGCGCTGTCGTAGGCGCTGACCCGAAGGTGGGCGTCCAGGCCTTCGCGCAGTTCGCCCCGGTCGCGCGGATGGGCCCGCGCCTCGATCAGCAGCGGGCCGGAGGTGGGGGTGATCTCGACGATCGAATCCCCCGCCTTGACCACGCCGCCCACGGTGTTGACCGAAATCCGGTTGACCACGCCGTCCACCGGGGCGCGGATTTCGGTGCGGCTGACCCGATCGCTCTGCGCCGTCAAGCCCTGACGCAGACGGTCGATCTCGGTCAGGGTGGCGGCCAGATCGGCCTGCGCCTCGGACTGGAAGCGGGCTCGCGCCTCGTCGATGCGGGCCCTGGTTTCGGCGATCGCGGCGCGGATCTTGGGCAGCGCCCCCTCGGCGTCGAAGAGTTCGGTGGCCAGACGCTGTTCGCGGCTCTGCGCGTCCAGAACCTCGAGCTGCGAAGCGGCGTTGCGCGCCGCCAATCCGCCGACCAGCAGCGAACGCTTGTGCGCGGTGGCCAGTTCGGCGGTCAGGCGCACCCGACGGGATTCGACTTCGCGCAGTTCGGCGGTTCGTTGCTCCACCTGGCCGCGATAGACCGAAAGCTCCTGGGCCATCTTCTCCCGCCGGAACAGGAACAACTGGCGCTCCGCCTCGGCGGAGGCCTCGCCCCGCAGGTCGGGGGGCAGTTCCAGGGTCTGTTTCCCGTCCGCCTCGGCCTGCAAGCGGGCGGCGCGGATGCGCTGTCCGGCCAGCTTGACGCCGATCTCGCCCAGGGCGGCCCAGGCGTTGGTGGCGTCAATGGTCAGCAGCAGATCGCCCTGTTTCACCATCGCGCCCTCGGCGGTGGAGATGGCGGCGACGATGCCGCCCTCCAGGTGCTGAATCTGCTGGCCGCGTCCGGCGGGGATGATCCGTCCCTCGACCCGCACCACGCGATGCACCTCGGCCAGCGCCGCCCAAATCACCAGCAGCAGCACGAAACCGGCGGCGGAAACCAGGAACAGGCGCGGCGCCTCGACCCGTCTCCAGGCCGACGCGCGCCGCCCGACCGGATCGGGCTCAAGGCCGACGGAAACGGATTTCGACGCGTCCATCGTTCACCTCCCTGCCCTGTTCGATCATCACGTGAATCGTCTTGCCGGTTCCCAGCCCCTTGTCGATCAGATAGTTGCGCACCGCCAGACCGCGAAAATAGGCCAGCCTGCGCCCCTCGCTATAGGTTTCCGCGCCCATGATCGACAGCACCGACGACAGCGAGCCGTTGATCGCCGCGCGCTGCTGGTCCACCACCGCGTCCAGCGCCTTCTTCGCCTTCTCGTCGAGATTGAAGACGTTGCGCGGGAAGACCAGGACGATCGCCCCCTTTTCCGTCGCCAGATCGGCGGTTCCCTTGATCCCCGACACGTCGAGCGCCTGCACCTGGATTTCGGTGCGGTCCTTCAACAGGCTCGGCGGCTCGTCCAGGCGTTTCTGCGCGGCGTCCAGGCGTTCCAGTTCCGCCACCTGACGCTTGAGCTGCTGGTTGCGGGCTTCCAGTTGCCGCAACTGATCGCGCGCCGCCTGAAGGCTTTCCAAAAGTTCGCACTGTTCCTGGAACAGACGCGCCTTCTCTTCCTCCGCTTCCTTGCGCGCCACCATCTCCTGCTGCGCCGAAGCGGACAGAGAGGTGGCGCGTTTCTTCAGCTTGTCGGAAGAAAAGACCAGGGCGAAAACGAACACCACCAGCACGAAGACCAGGGTCAGCACCACGTTGCTGAGCGCGTCGACGAAGCCGGGCCAATAGTTCATTTCCTTATCGTTGTTCATGGCCGGGCATCCTCCGAACCCAGAACCGCGCCCACCATCTCGCCCATCTGGCGGCGCACCTGATAGGCGGCCCGCGCCTCGGCGATCATCAGACGCGCCAGCTCGACCCGCGACGAATACAGGCGTTCATAGGCGTCCAGCAGGTCGAACAAGGGGCGGCTGGACGCCAGATACTGTTCCTCGAAGCTTTGCGCCACCTGGGTGTTGGCGCGCACCGCCTGACGGGTCGAACGGATGCGCTTGTCGGCGGCGTGCAGCGCGTTGTAGCTGTTGGCCACGCTTTCCTCGAGCCGCCGCCGCACGTCCATGGTCTTGTAGAAGGATTCCTTGGCGCGCGCGTCATAGCCGACGCCTTGCGCCAGATCGGTGCCGCCGTTGAAGTTCCAGGTCATGATCAGCATCGCCAGGTCCTCGCGCTGATAGGCCCAGGGACCGCCGTCGATCGGATTGCCCTGCGCCGAACCGCCGGCGTTGTAGGTGGTGGTGCGGCTGATCTCGAAGGACAGCTTCGGCAGGACGCGGCTGAAGGCCTTGTAGCTTTCCATTTGCGTCGCCTCGGCCTGCAAATCGGAAACCCGGTACTCCGGATTGGCGATCAGCGCCCGCGCCAGCGCCGCCTCGGGGTCGTCGGGCAGATCGGGGAACAGACGCGCCGGAACCCGGATCTTCAGCGGCAGCACCCCGGTCAGGCGACGGAATTCCACCTGCGCCGCGTCCAGTTCCGACTTCGCCGAGATGATCGCGGTTTCGGCGGTGATGGCGCGGGACCGCACCCGTTCCAGATCGGCGCCGGATGCGCCGCCGCCCGCCACCCGGGCATCCATGCGCTGCATCAGTCCGTCCAGCGACTGCTTGTAAAGTTCGGCGTAGCGGATGGTCAGGACCGCCTGCAACAGCTTCAGATAGCCCTGCACCGTCTCGATCGCGACGCGTTCGCGGGTGCCGATGCGTTCGGCCTCGGCGGCATCGTCGTTCAGGCGGCGTTGCAGGATGTCCGAAATGATCGACACATCGACGATCGGCTGCTGAATCTTCAGAATCCGGTCCCTGCGGCGGTGTTCGTCGTCATCCACCCGCGCGCCCAAATTGTCGTTATAAGACGCGGGAAGATTGCGCTCCTTGCCGGTGGTGCGGGTATAGCTGACCTGCGGCGCGTACTGCCCATAAGCGGCGATGACTTCCCAGCCGGTGCCGGTCTTCTTGCTGTCCGCCGCCAGGACCTCGAAATTGCTTTTCAGGGCCAGAGCCACCGCCTCGTCCAGGCGCAGCGAGGCGACATAGTCCGGGGCTTCCGAATCCGGCAGTGCCATCGGCACCTCATCGGCGCCGCCCAGAAGTTCCCGCAGCAGCGAGGACCGACCGACCCCCAGGCCTTGCGACACGGAAGCCGCCGACTCGACCGGACGCGCGGAGGAACCCGCCGCCGCATCGGTGGCGGCGGACGGCGGCGGCACCACTTTCGGGCGAGAAACCTCCCGCGCCGAGAGCCCGACATCGCCCGATGCGGGTTTCTTGGCGGTTTGCGCCGAAACCTCACCGCAAAAACCCACGATTCCCGCGACAACGGTACAGCAGATCCCCAGCCTTACACCGCGCCCAACCATCGGCCTTTCGCTTTTCCCCAGAACACAACACCTTTAAAACCGGGACGACATACCATGGGAGCCAGAGCCGTTCCAGAGAATTCTACGCCCTTTGCACCGGATACATACCTCTGGATGAGTAAAAACCGCAGGATAACATCTCGCGGAACACGCCCAAGGAAGATCGTTTCGGATGCGTTTCTTCATCCGCACAAGGAAAGTCTTATCGATAAAGGTTAACAAAAAGAGAAACCGCGCGGTAAAAAGCCGTTAGAGATCAATCGGACACGGCCCGGAAGATGGCCGAGCCGTCATCCGCCCCAACGGCCGCCGCCCTCCCCTTCCTTGCTTCAAGGACGGAGAAGGTACGGCGCGACGGTGCCGGAAACGAAGTGAAGATTCCGAGACGGTTATCCCAGCACGGTGTCGAGCACCATCATCAGGGCGAAGCCGCCCATCAGACCGATGGTGGCCGGGGTCTGGTGCCCATTGCGGTGGGTCTCGGGGATCACCTCGTGCGAGACGACGAACAGCATCGCCCCCGCCGCGAGGCCCAGGCCGATCGGATAGGCGATGGCGAAGCCGCTGGACAATCCGACCCCCAGCAACGCGCCGATCGGCTCCACCGCGCCGCTGCCGACCCCCGCGAACATCGCGGCGCGGGTGCCGAACCCGGCGCTGCGCATCGCCAGCGCCACCGCCAACCCCTCCGGAATGTCCTGAATCGCGATCGCCGTGGTCAACGGGATGCCGACCGCCATGTCGGCATGGGAAAAGCCGACGCCGATCGCCATGCCCTCCGGCAGGTTGTGCAGTACGATGGCGAAAACTAACAGCCAGACCCGTCCCAAACGCTCGTTCCCCGGGCCGGTCGGACCGATGGTCTCGTGCTGGTGCGGGGTGAACTGTTCCAACCCCAGCATCAGCAGTACCCCCAGCCCCATCCCCAGAACCACCACCCCGCCGCCGACAGCGCGCCGCCGGTCAAGGCCTCCGCCGCGTCCAGCCCCGGCAGGATCAGGGAAAAGGCGCTCGCCGCCAGCATCATCCCGGCGGCGAAGCCGAGCATGCTGTCCTCGATCTTTTGCGGCATGCCGCGCAGCACCGCCACCGGCAACGCCCCCGCCGCGGTGGCGGCGAAAGCGGAAAAACCGCCCGCCAGGGCATAGCGGGTGGCGTCCGAGGCCTCCCCGGCGGCGATGTGAAACAGGCTTTGCACCAGAAGGAACAGTACCGCCAGGGACGACACCGCCAGACCGATCGCGATCAGCGGGCGGCTGCGGGCCTGGCGACGGGCCGCGCCCATCCAGGCGGCGGCGAAGGATAAGCGGCTGGCGGTGGCGATGATCGGTCTCCGGCGATGGGGGTTCAGGTTTTCGCTCGTCAGTTTGGACGCATTCCGGAAAAACGCAAGACCACGGGTGGCGTTTCCCGAAAAGCCGGGTATGCTGTTCATATATCAGCAAGAAACCGGGAAGGAGCGGCCATGGCCCAGACCACCAAGATCGTCCTGATCGGCGCGGGCGGCGCCGCCTTCACCTTGAGCCTGTTCCAGGATCTGATCGCCGAGGGCGAGTTGTCCGGCAGCACCCTGACCCTGGTCGACACCAACCCCGAGGCGCTGGACCGCATGGCGCGCCTGGCCAAACTGCTGTTCGCCGAGGCGGGCGCCGGAATCGCGGTGGAGGCGACCGCCGACCGCCGCGCCGCCCTGGACGGCGCGGGCTTCGTCGTCAACACCGCGGCGATCGACCGCAACCGCCTGTGGCGGCACGACTTCGAGGTGCCGAGGAAGCACGGCGTCCGCCAGACCCTGGGCGAAAACGGCGGCCCCGGCGGCCTGTTCTTCACCCTGCGCACCATGCCCCTGGTCTTCGACTTCGCCCGCGACGTCGCGGAAATCTGCCCCGACGCCCTGTTCCTCAACCTGTCCAATCCGGAAAGCCGCCTCGTCCTGGGTCTGTCGAAATACACCGGGATCAAGGTGATCGGCCTGTGCCACGGCCTGTTCCTGGCGCGCTGGTTCATCTGCCAGATTCTCGGCATGCCGGAGCCCGAGGTAGACCTGCTCGCCGCCGGACTGAACCATTTCCAGTGGGTGATGCATGTGCGGGAGAAGGCCAGCGGACGCGACCTCTACCCCCTGCTCAAGGAAAAGGAAGCCACCCACGACCCCGCCTTCACCCCGCTGGCCCGCAAGCTCTATCGCGGCTTCGGCCTGTGGCCGACCTGTAGCGACGACCACACCGGCGAATACCTGTCCTACGGATGGGAAGGCGGCGAGCACGGCTTCGACTTCGACGGCGACGAAAAGGGCCGCGAGGGATTCAAGACCCTGATCGAGGACGTCATCGCCCGCCGCCGCCCGATCCCCGAGGACTGGTTCAAGCCCTCCTGGGGTGAGCGCGCGGTGCGGATCATCGGCGGCGTGTTGCACAACCGCCACCGCTTCATCGAGGCGGGGGTGGTGATGAACCGGGGCGCCATCCCCAACCTTCCCGCCGAGTTGGCGGTCGAGGTGCCGCTGATGGTGGACGCCGCCGGGGTGCATCCGGTGTCCCTGGGGCCGCTGCCCGACGCCGCCGCCAAGCTCTTGCTGCAACAGGCGAGCGTGCAGCAGATCGCGGCGGAAGCGGCGGTGCGCGGATCGAAGGAACTGGCGATGCAGGCGTTGCTGCTCGACCCGGTGATCACCTCCACCGATGCGGCGAAGGCGATCCTCGACGAACTGTGGGAGATCAACAAGCCCTACATCCGCCCCTGCATCTAGAGCATATTCCGGTCAAATGGAGCCACCTGCGCCGGAGCGGCTTTGCATCGTGGCCAGGAGAGGGGCGAAGCCCGTAGCGGGGACTACGGGCGAGGCTCTCGACGCCGCCACGCCGCAAAGAGGCCCGGCCCTTCGGGTCGCCCTGCGGCGGGTGTCCGCTGCGTTGCGCCGCTTGCGCGATGTCCCTGCATCGCGCCGCGCGCCGCGCCTGTCGGACCACCTTGCAGCAGGGCGACGCAGGCGAGTCCATTTGACCGGAATATGCTCTAAAAAACTTCGCCAGTATCCGGCGCCGCCGTCCGTATCCATCGGGAAGACCAACCCCGATGGAGACGCCGATGACCGCGCCGACCCTGATCGTGATGACGCCCGACCCGACCCACGCCGCCGGAGCGCCGCGTCCCTGGGCCTCCGCCGCGGCGATGGATCAGACCGCCGTCCTGCTCGCCCACTGGCGCGCCCACGGCTGGCCGGTGGCCCGCGTCGGCAACAACGCTTTCGCCGACAGCGGGATCAAGGCCGAGCCCCGGCCCGAGGACCTGTCCGCCCCGGCGCAGACCGGCCCGATCGTCCTTTCCGGCGAGATTTCGGCGAAGTCCCTGTTGCTGTCGGCGGAAATCGGTCGCGACCTCGGGCTGACCGTCTATGCCCCCGCCGAAACCGTCTTCGCCCTCGGCCTCACCGACGACGAGGCCTGCGCCGCCAGCGCGCTGTCGGCGCGCATCCTACCCTTGCAACAATTGTTCGCGGCGATCCGCCAAGAATCGGTCAAGGTCAACTGATCCTTCAAAAAGAGACGCCTCCAGGCTATCATCCGGGCGCGGGCCAATCCGGTCCGCGCCCGGATGATTTCAGATGACACACCGCCTGCTGCTTTCGGCCTTCTGCCTGCTCGCCCTGGCCGCGCCCGTCCGCGCCGCCGAACCGGGTGCGGAACGCGCCGCCCTGGAAAAACGCCTGGAACGCCTGCAAGGGGTGCTGGCGGGCGACGTCTGCGCCGACCCGGACGGCGCGCGCGCCGTCCTTGCCGAACCGGTCGGCGCGGCGGCGCCGGACGCGGTCAGGCCCACCGCCGCCGAAACCGCCAAGCCCGATTCCGGAAAAACCGACGCCGCCGCCAAGACGGCGCTGCCGCGCGACCAATTGGTCGCCCACCTGAAAAAAGCGGTGGCGATGGTCCTGACCCGCCAGGGCAGCGGTTCGGGGTTCTTCATCTCCCCCAACGTCCTGCTGACCAACTCCCACGTCATCGAGGGAGCGAAGAACGGCGAGGTCCTGGTCCTGGGGCCGGAGATCGGGGTGCGCGCCGCGACCGTCCTGGCGGAGGCGAAGGGCAGCGGCCTGCAAGCCCGCGACTATGCCCTTCTGCGCATCGATGGAAAGTCCACCGCCACCCTGCCGCTGGCCGCCACCGCGACCGAACTGCAACCGGTGATCGCCACCGGATTCCCCGGCCTGCTGATCGCCAACGATATCCACTTCCAGCGTCTGATGCGCGGCACGCCGACCGGCATGCCCGACCTGATTCTCTCCCAGGGCAGCGTCATGGCGGTGCAGAACCGCAGCAGCAAGCTGCCCACTATCGCCCACGGCGCGGCGATCTCGGCGGGCAACAGCGGCGGCCCGCTGGTCGATGCCTGCGGACGGGTGATCGGCGTCAACACCTTCATCCGGGTTTCGGCGGAACAGGCAAGCCATGCCGGATTCGCCATCGCCGCCGACGACGTGATCCGCTTCCTCAAGGAACAGGGGCAGACCGCGACGATCGAAACCGCCGCCTGCCGGTAATCCCGCCCTATTTGCCGATCGCCGCGTCGATCTGGCCTTCCAGCGCCGCCTTTTCCTTACGCAGCGCTTCCAGCCGCGCCTGCTTTTCGGCATCGGGGGTGAAGCCGTCCGACTTCAGCAAATCGATCTTCGCCTGCAAGGCGTCGGCCGTGCGTTGCAGATCGGCATGCTGCCCCTTGGCCTTGTCCAGACGCGCCTTCAGGGCCTTGACCTCGGCCGTCAGCACGGCATAGCGCTTTTCCGCCCGGGCGCGCTCGGCGGCCACCGCGTCGCGCTGCGCGTTGGTGCGTTCCAGCTCGCGCTGCTTCTGCTGGTTGGCGTCCTGCTCGTTCTCAAGAGCCTGCTGACGCTCCTGCTGGCGCTTCGCATACGTGCCGTCGGACAGATTGGCGACACCGGAGAAGAATCCTCCCTGCGCCGGATCTTCCGAGGTCTTGCAGCCGCCCAGAACCAGCGTCGCGGCCAGCGCGGCGCTCCATGCCCATGCCTTCACGTTCGATACTCCATCATCCGACGCGGGAAATCTTGCGCCGCGCCATCAACCCGTCCAGGTCTTTTTCCAGCGACGCGATCTGGGTCTTCAAAATGCTGATTTCCTGGTCCATCGCGGCGGTGGCCTTCGGTCCGGCCTCTTTCGCCGACTGATCGCGGGCGAGCTGGTATTCCTCCTGCCGCTTTTTCAGGTTGGCCACCGTCTGCGTCAGGTACTTGATGTTGTCGTCAACCTTGGCGATCTCGACCTTCGCCTTTTCGGCGGTGATCTTGCCCGCCGCGATCTTCTTGTCGAGGGATTTGATCTCCGCCTTGTCGCTGGCGATCACCGTGCGGCTGGCGTCGATCAACCCGGCGAGACGCTGGTTGTCGGCCTTAAGCTCGGCGGTCTTGGCGTTCAGGCGCTCTTCCTCGTTGGCGTAACTTTCCTGCTGGCTGGCCACCGCGTAGCCGGTGGCGCCGCCCACCGCCGCGCCCGCCGCGCAGCCGATCGCCGCGCCCTGGCCGCGATTGTTCCGCGACGAGGCGAGAATTCCCAGAATCGTTCCGGCGACGCAGCCGACCAACGCGCCCTCGGCCACCGTCTGGTTGAAGGTGGAGGCCTGCTCGCGCATCTTTTTCTCGGCGGGGGACAGGTTCGGATCGTCGGCGGTGGCGCAGCCCCCCAGAACCAGCGCCATCGCCAGGGCCAAGGCCCGGAATCCCAGTTTCGTCCTCGTCATGATCAACGCGCGCCTTTCCAATCGTCGAGCCACTTGCCGCGACTGACCCGCCCGTCCTTGCGATAAGCCAAGACATGCCGCAGGTGCTGCGCGACGAAGGGGGCCAGTTCCTCCAGCCCCAGGTTCCTCAACTCCACCGACAGCAATTCCGTCTGCCGATTCAACGTGTCCTCGCCATAGTCTTCAGCGGTGCGGATCACAGTATCCGCGTAATAGCGCAAATTGTCATCCATCGCCAGTTGGTCCTGGCGCAACGACTGGAGATAGTTTTTCGTCCGCTCGCCCTCCGGATCGCGGGCGCGCTGCGCTTCCACCAGCTTCGCCAGGGCGTCCACCGCCTGGGCGTCGTCCTTCAACTTGCGCCCCAGGAACGCCCCCAGGCGCAACGCCGTCTTAGCGGCGCGGTCGCGCAGTTCGTCGCGCGCCGCGATGTTGGCGCGCAAGCCCGCCTGCAACTGCTCCAACCGGGATTTCAATTCGGGCGTGGGCGCGGCTTTCGCAAGCTGCGCCAGTTCGACCAGCGGATCGTCCGCCTTCTTGCCCAGGCCGCCTTCGTCGGTCGCCGAGGATGCGCCCAGTTTTCCCCAGGCCGCGCGCGCCGCCTGCAACTGCGCCGCCGAACCCAGAACCGGCGCGGAAACCACGACGCGGAAGCCGGTGCTCTTCGCCCGGCGCGGCCCCGCATCGTCGAAAAACGGAACCTCCGCCCGCGCCGCCGAGCGGATGTCCTCCGCAGCCGTCAGAAAGTTCCCCCCCCGCACCACGAAGCCCCCCGCCGCGCCATGCGCCCGCGACAGCTTGTTCAAACGGAACGGCTCGAAAACGATCTCGTCCAGATTGCCCAGAACGTCGAACAGCCCCAGCGGATTGGGCTGCAACAGCCCGGTCAGTTGCGGCTTGCCGTTGGCCGATTGCGTCCCCGCGAACCAGGCGTATTTCCCCAACCCTTCCGGCATCGGAAACCGCGCCTCGTTGAAGTCCGCTTCCGCCACCGCCGCGCCGCCGCGCGCCGCGTACTCCCACTCGGTCTCGGTGGGCAGACGGACGAACCCCGCCTCGTCGCCGTTCCTCGGCAACGCCTTCGCCGCGTTGGCGCGCAGCCAGGTGGAATACCTCTCGCCGAAGCCCACCGCGTCGAACCACGACACCCCGCCCTTCGCCAGCCGCCCCGCCATCGACGGCTGCGGGCACGACGGCCCCATCACCGCCGCGTACTGGTGCTCGGTGACCTCGTACTTCGCCACCAGCAGATACCGCTCCGACTTGCCGCCCGCGAACCCGCCGGCGATCCAGTCGCGGCGCGGACCCTCGGCATAGCCGCGATCGCCGGAAGCCCCCCCCAAGGTCACCGCCCGGTCGCCCAGAACGCCTTCGGCGGGAACCGCCACCTTGCGGAAAGCCATCGCCCCGCCGCAGGGCATCGGCAATACCACGTCGCCATCCAACGGCTTCGGATTGAAGACCTTCGCATCCCAGTCGGCGAACGCCGGGGTGACGAAGGATAAGAACAAGGCCAGGGCTCCGCCCTGGACCCACCGGGGTCGCGGACCCCGGACCCCATTCCCGGTTTTTGCGCGTAGCGCGATAAAACCATCACGCGGCGTGAGAGTCGATTGCCGCTTCGCGGCGAAAAAACCAAACGGGGTTTGGGGCCCAAGGCCCCAATGGGGTCCAGGGGCAACGCCCCTGGCCTGGTTTTCCATCCCGTCACACATCGCGCAGTCCCTCCGCCGGGTCCACCTTGGCCGCGCGGCGGCCCGCGATCAGCGCGGCGGCCAGGGCGGCGAGCACGGTTGCCGCCGCCGCCGCCAGATAGTCGCCGGGCGGCAGGCGACAGACGAATTCGTTGGCGCCCAGATTGGCCCCCAGGGCGGCATCGAAACCCCAGGCGACCAACAGGTACACCGCGCCGGAAAGCAGGATTCCCCCGACCGCCACCAGCAGCGCCTGCACCGCCGGGAACAGCGCCGCCGCCGCGCCGGAAAAGCCGATCAGCCGCAGCAGGGCAAGGTCGCGGCGCTTGCGTTCGACGTTGGCCCACAGGCTGGCCCCCAGGGAAAGCAGGAAACCGCAAGCGCCGATCGCCACCAGCACGCCGACGATCAGGGTCAGAACCCGGTCGATGGCGCGCACCCCGTCGATTTCGGCGGCGCGGGTGCGCACCTCCATCCCCTCGGCGCGCAGGGCTTGGGCGAGCGGAGCCACCGCGTCGAGGTCGCGGGCATAGAGCCGCACCCCGGCGAACAGCCGGGTGGAGCCCTTCGCCGCGCCCGCCGCGCCCAGGGCGGCAAGGCCGTCGCGAAAGTCCTCGGTCTCGACCAGAAGATCCAGCGGAACGAAGGCGGCGGCGCGGGGAAAACGGGATTCCGGCACGATTCCGCCGACGGTCAGGAGAAAACGCGCCGCCTGGGTCTCGCCGTTCACCGTGCGCGTCACCTGCGCGGTCAGGGAGTCCCCCGCCGCCACCCCCAGGCGCGTCGCGGCGACCGCCGACAGCCACGCCACCCGCCCGGCGGGCGGAACCGCGCCTTCGGGGAGCAGCGGATCGCCGGGGGCGCTGGGCACCATTTCCAGACCGGGGAAGGATTTGCCATCCGCCGCCCGGACGTCGAAGCTGGCGGACAACGCGCGGGTGCGCGCCACCGCGAAGCCGGTTTCCGGTCGTTTCGCCAAAGCGGCCAGCCACTCCGGCGTCAGGCGCTGGCTGCCCACCACCACGATTTCCAGATTGGCCGGATCGGCGAGAAGGCGCTGTTGCAGGGTGTGGATCATCCCCGACTTCAGCCCGAACAGCACCAACAGCGGCGTCATCACCGCCGCCAGCGCCAGGATCAGGCAGGCGGACACCCGCGCCTCGAAGCGGAAATCGGCGACCGCAAGGCGCGCCGCCTGGGTCTTGTCGGAAAGGCCGCTCATGCCGCGCCCTCCGCCGCGACCAGAACCCCGCCGCCCGCCGCCGCGACGGTGCGATAGCGGACCAGATCAAGCTGGGCGACCCGTCCCCAGTCGTGGCTGACCAGCACCAGGGCGGTGCCCATCTCCTTGACCAGCGCCAGCAGCAATTCCAGCACCGCCGCCGCGTTCACCGGGTCGAGGGACGCTGTCGGCTCGTCGGCCAGCAGCAACGCCGGGCGGTGCGCCAGGGCGCGGGCGATGGCGGCGCGCTGGCGCTCGCCGATCGACAACTGCGCGGGCATCTTCGCCAGATGCGGGCCGAGCCCCAGAACCTCGACCAGCCGGGCGACATGGGCGCGGTCGGGCGCGCCGCCCAAGAGAGCGGGCGACAGGCCGATGTTGCCACGCACGTCGAGGAACGGCAGCAGTCCGCCGGTCTGCAGGATATACCCGACATGCCGCGCCCGCAGCCCGGCCAAGGCGTCCGCATTCCCCGCCCGCCACGCCGCCGCCGCGTCCGCGCCGGAAAAAACGAACCTCTCCGCCGCCTCGGGCCGCAGCACCAGCCCCAGCATGTCGAGCGCGGTGCTCTTGCCGCTGCCGCTCGCCCCGGTGATCGCCGCCGCCTCCCCCGCATTCAGGGAAAACGCCGGAATCTCCATGACGAAACCGCCCGCCCCGCCGCGGCGACACCGCGCGCCCGCGATCTCCAGCAGGGTCATAACGGCAACTCCGCGCAAGATGCGTGGGCTCCGCCCACACCCGCCGGGGTCGCGGACCCCGGACCCCATGCGTTTTTCCGCGAAGCGGAGATATTCATGCCGAAGCCACGCGATTGCGCTGCGCGCGAAACAAAACAAAAGGAGGTCCGGGGCATCGCCCCGGATGGGGCGCGGGGCGATAGCCCCGCCGCAATGCCGGTTCCCCGGTTCATGGCAGGGCGTCGAGCGGCAGGGCGCAGACCGCCTCGCCGGGGTCGGCGCCGGTATCCAGGGCGACCCAGCGGTCGGTATCGTCGTGGACGATCTGGTAGAGGCGGAGCTTGCGGTTGACCTCGTCGAGGAAGGCCTGCTGCTGGGCGATCGACCAACTGGACCAGGTTTGCTGGTCGAGGTCGAGCACCTTGCTGCGGTAGGGCAGTCCGTCCAGGTATTCGCCCATCAGGCCGAGGTCGGCCAGCTTCGCCGCCTTGGGGTCGTTGACCGCGTTGGGGTCGCGCCCCAGGGTGGCGGCGACCGAGCGCATCCGCGAGAAGAAGTCGGCGGGGGAAAGCTGCGCCGCCTGTCCGACCTCGGCGATGCCGGTGAGCACCTGGCGCATGTCGCTCAACTGGTTCTTGGTCAGCAGGATGCGGACCTCGGTGGTCGGGGTATCGGGCTGGGCGAGGGATCGGTCGGCGATCCAGGCGCGGAACAGCGGCGGGGCGGAGGTTCCCTCGACCCGGCCGAGGTAGGCCAGCTGCATCGCGTGGCCGAGCATCGCGGTATCCAGGCGGATGCGATCCTCGGCCTTTTCGCCGCCTTTCAGGTAGGCGGGGTCGGAGGTGCGGGCCGCGCCGGGCGCCGCCTCGCCGCGATAGGCGGCGTTGACCTGGGCGACGATGGCGTCGCTTAAGGAATCGACGATCTGGCCGAAGGCTTCGACCGAGCCCACCGGCACGCCGTAGTAAAGCGGACGCGGCACCAGCGGGTGGGTGGACAGGGCGGTGTACTGGGCTTCCGCCTCGGCATGGTTGGCCGCGCCCTTGGGGGTCTTGAGGTGCAGGGAATAGACGGCGACGCCGCGATGCTGCGCCTCCAGGCGGACCTGTTCGGCGTCCAGCTTGGTGGACGACAGCGGATCGCCGCCCTTCAAGGCTCCGGCGTCGGAGATCAGCACCACGTAGCGCCCGCCGAAGGCGTTCCAGTTGACCTTGGTCAGCGCCTCCATCACCCCGGCGAAGGCGTCCTCGGAGAAGCGAGGGGTGGAGACCGTGGCGGGTTTCAGCGACGCCACCTTGGCGAGGAAATCCTTGCCGTCCTTCACCGTGGCGGGGTCGGCGTAGAGACGGCTGACGTATTCCAGTTTCGGCTGGGCGTCGAGGTTGGAGCGGAAGGCGACCAGCCCGAACTTCACCCGGTCCCCCAGACCCGCCTTTTCCACCCGGTCGGCGATGCGGCGCACCGCCTCGCGGGTGCGGTCGATATAGGGGCCCATCGACACCGTGCTGTCGATGACGAAGACCACCGCCGCGCCGAAGTTGCGCAGATTGGCACTGGCGTCGGCGGGCTTGGCGGCGGGCTTCGCCGCCTCGTCCTGCCGGGAGACGGAAGCGACCTCGAGCACGCGGACGCGGTGGCCGTCGCCGGTAAAGGTTTCCTCGGCGGAGAGGATCGGCAGCAGATAGAACTTTTTCGCAATGTCCACATAGGCGGCGGGCTCGATGGAGACGACGCGCGGCTCGGCCTTGCCCGCCTCCACCGCCTTACGCAACGGCGCTTCCGCCTTGCCGGGCGCGTCGGCTTCCAGAAGCGGCAGCAGATCGGCGCGGCCACGGAACAAAAGCGCACGGTCCCGCCCCGCCGGATTGGTGAAGGACAGCGCCAACTGCTGCTTCCAGGGCAAGGTGAAGTCGGCGGCCAGCCAGCCGTCGGCCTTGCCCTTGGCGGTCAGGCCGACTTCCAGCCACTCCGCGCCGTTCACCGTCTTGCGGCCATAGACATAGAACCGCGTCAACGCAGGTTGCTTGGCGCCGGGGCCGTCGCCCGCCTCGCGCTTCAGGGTCGCGCCGGGACGGGTCAGCACCCGCTGGTAAAGGGTCTTTTTGCCTTCCATCAGCAACGGCGCACGGTCGGCGGCGACCGCCGGAGCGGCGGCGAAGACCGGCAGCAGGGCAAGCGCAAGAACGGCGGCGGCACGGCGCATGACGAACCTCACTTCAGGGCGGCGAGCAGGGACTTCGCCTCGGCGTCGCCCGCCTCGGCGGCCTTGGACAGCCACTCCTTGCCCTTCTCCTTCTGGATGCCGCCCTGCGGCAGGGCGACCAATATCTTGCCCAGGCGGCGCTGCGCCTCGACATCGCCCGCCCGCGCCGCCGGTTCGTACCAATAGGCGGCGGTTTCGGCGTCGGGCCGCTCCATCGGACTGGTGTCCTTGCTCCAGGTGTCGGGATCGTACATCCGCCCCAGGGTCAGCGACGCGGCGGCGCTGCCCTGGCGCGAGGCGTACTGATAGATCAACATGGCGAAGTCGCGCTTGCCCTGGCCTTCCAACTCCTTCGCCTTGGCGAACGCCGCCTCGGCGGCGGGATTGGCGGCGAGATAGCGGGCCAGAGCCTCGCGGCTGTCGATCGCGCCGTCGGCGGAGGCGTCCACCGGCTTGGCGGCAACCGGAGCCACCTCGCGCGTCGGCTCGGCGGTCTTCGCCGCGAAGGGCGGCAGACCGGCGAAATACAGACCGCCCGCGCCGCCGACCAGCAGCAGCGCCGCGATCATCGCCAGAACGGCGGGCGACAGCCTGGTTTTCGGCGCGTCCACCAGCACCGCCGGATCGGCGATCCGGGGTTCGGCGGCCAACGGTTCGACGACCGGCGCTTCGACGACCGGCTCGGGCGCGGGTTCGGGCTCGGGGGCGGGCGCGACGGACAGCGGCGGCGGCGGCGAATCGTGGCGCACCACGTCGGACGCGGCGGAGTTCCCCTCGCCCGCCGCCACGGACGGCAACAGGCGGCGGATCGTCACCCGCCCCTGATCCTTCGCGCCGTCGGTCTCGAAGCCGATCAGCACCATGCAGTTGGGCGGCAGCAGAGCGATCGGATCGACCAGATCCGGCCCCAGGGAAAACGCCGGAAAGCCATCCAGAACCACCGGAGGCGGCAGTTCATGATAGACCGGCTGGGTCGCCCAGGCGCGGCCCCGCCCCAGATAGGGCTCCGCCCCCTGATTGCGCTGCACCCACAGCCGCACCGGCCCCGAAACCGGCGGCAGCCCCGCCGCCTTGAGCAGGCCGAAACCCGGCCCGCGCGCCGCGTCGGCGGTGAGTTCCCATCGGATCGCCATGGCCTATCTTGCCTCCTCTTCACCGCCCGACTCAACCGCCCGCAGGATGTCGTCCAGGCGTCGGCTCTGTTCCAGGCTGATTTCGCGTCCCTCGTCCTGGGTGATGTTTTCCAACGCACCGGCGGCAAAGGCGTCCAGCCAGTCGCAAATGCGGATCGCCGGATAGTTCAAGGGGCGTTCGGCAAGGGTAAACGGCTTGACCTCGGGCGGCGCGGCGAACAACCGATGCTTGGGAATGCGGCTGGATTCCGGTCGCTTGTCTTCCGGCATATCGCCGAATCCCAGGGTATCGACGTACTCGGCGATGACCGCGCGCGCCACCAGGGCCTGCTGATCGGCCAGCCGCGCCCGGGTGGTTCCGGCGCGGTCCTCGGCCTCGCGCAAGCGCTCGACCAGACGGCCCTCCACCTTGAGTCGTCCGGCGCCGGAGATCACCTCCTTCACCAGATCCTCCAGTTCCTTCTCGGGCAGTTGCAGGAAGCGCACCACGTCGGCGTTGCGCGGCAGGCCGCGCAGGCGCGCCTGCCAGTCCGACAGCAACGCCCGCACGAAGGCGCGCGCCGCCCGATTCTCCGGCAACATCTCGGCCTCCGGCAGCGCGTCGGCGACCGGCACTTCCAGATCCAGGCTGACGAAGCCGCCCCCCTGGCTGGGCGCCTGGGTTTCCTCGTCCCGTGCCGCCTCCTCGGTGCTGAGGTAGAGGCCGCGCACATGTTCCAGCGTCGGCTGCATCAGAGCCAACAATTCGCCCAGCATGAAGGGGCGCGCGGCCAGGGCGGCGGTAACCCGCTTGGCGATATCCTGCTTTTGCCTAAGCGCGGCCTCGCCCTCGCGGAAGCGATAGGCGCCAAGATCGCCCTCGACCAGACGGCGGACCAGGGTATCCACCAACTCGGCGATGCGGCCGAACTTCGCCTCGGGTTTCGCCACCTGTTCCAGATAGGCCAGCAACGCCGCCATGCCGCCGTCGTCCAGGGCCATCATCGCGTCCCACGCCGCCGCCGGATCGCCGATATGCCTGTTCACCGTGGGGTCGGCGACGAAGGTGCGACGCAACAGCGCTAGGCGATCCGCCTGGGCGGGTTCGATCTCGGTCTCGCGCCGCCCGTCGGCGCGAATCACCCCCGCCGCCATCCCCGGCTTGCGCACCAGGAACAGATTGTCGAAGGGGCGTTTCGGTGTCCACTCGCCGACCCATTCGAACTGTTCGAACTTTTCCAGCAGGACCATGCGCATCATGCCGTGCCAGCTGTTGCGGATCAGGTCCTCGGTCTCGTCGGGCTTGGGTGCCAGACGCATGTCGAACATGGTCACCGCCCAGATCAGGCCGGGCTTGCGCGCCGCGCGGACCGCGGGCGTCTCCCCCTGGGTGGAGGCGATCCATTCGGTCAGCGGGCCGCCGATGTCCTGCACGTCGGACTGCTTGTGACTGGGGGTGCACATCACCAGGACGTTCATTTCCTGGTCGTCGGTATATCGTTCGAACAGATAGGCGACCTTGCCGCGCAGGATCAGCTCCGCCACCGGATCGCGTCCGTCCAGGCGCTCCGCCACTTCCTTGAGGTTGCCGACCTTGAGCCGACCGCGATAGCCGGGAAAGTCCAGCAGATCGACGGTTTCCAGCATCTTGGCCTGGGGCGGCTCGGCCAGGGCGAAGGTCATCTCGCGCGCCAGCGCCGCCAGCATCGAGCGCGGGATTCCCACCGACGAGCGGACGTCGCCGTCGATCACCGGCGCGACGTTGACCAGATCGGCGTCGTCGCGGCCCAGGCGGGCCAGCATATCGACGTTCATGATGCTGTCGGCCTGGGTGTAGCCGCCCACCCCGTCCGGCTTGACCAGGGCGGCGAGTTCCGCATGCACGTGCGCGGCATGGCCCAGGCGGGACAGGCCGCCTTGCAGGCGGACGTAGGCGGCGGTGAGCTCCTCCACCCCGCCCCACAGGGGGGAGAACATCTCCGCCCGCTCGCGCGGCGCCAACCGTGGAGCCAATTGCGTCGCCGCCTTCCAGAAGTTGGCGGCGAACGCCTCCATCGACGAGGGGAACCGCTTGACGAAATAGTCCATCACATCGATCACGTCGTCGGCGGACAGCCCGCCCGTCTCGCGGTCGCGCGCCAGCTTGGCGAAGGGCGCCAGATGGGCCCGCAGGCGGTCGGCGTCGAAGCCGTCCTTTCGTTTCTCGCGATCGAAGTCGAGGAAGAAGGTATTGCCGATGATCTTGATCAGGTCGGCCTCGGACAGCAGCGACAGCGCCACCGGAAAACCCGCCGGACCCTGCGCCGACTGGCGGGTGAAGCGGGTGACGATGCCGGTCGCCTCCTTGCCGCCGCCCGGAGGATTGACGTGGCTGATGAAGTTCAGACGCTCCCCGTCCATCAGGGTTTCCAGGCTGCCGTCGGCGCCGCGCGCCAGGGCGGAAATCAGGTACGACTTGCCCGCCTGCGACAGGCCGAAGAATCCCACCGCCATCGGCCGTCCCGCCGCCGCCCCCAGACGCCGCGCCTGAATGCGGGTACGGCGCAGGCGTTCGATCAGCCCGTCGGCGCTGCGGTCCAGACTTTCGCTATTGGCGCGGGCCTCGGCCACCCAGGCTTCCGCCGCCCGCGAACCGGCGACCGCCGCCGCGCACCGCCCGATCAGTCGTTCTGGAGTCAAGGTCACGACGTCCGTCCTCCCGTTCAACGGATGATGCTGCCGGTATCGAGCCAATGGCTCTGTTCCCCCGCGCCGAAGGTCGGCAGGGTGAACAGACTGATCGTCAGGGCGCCGCGCGACACCGGGCCCGAGCCGTCGGCCAGCGATACCTCGGCGAATTCCACGCGATCCACCTTCCTCGACACCCTGCGCCGAAGCTTCACCTTAAGCACCGAACCGCCGTCCTTGCCGCCATAGATGGCCTTGCGCGCCTTGTTGTCGTCGCCGCCCGCGAAGTCGATCATGTAGAGCGGGCTCGCCCCCCAGCGCGCCGCGTTCAACTGCCGGAACCCCAGGACCATGCGACCCCGCACCTCGAAATCGACGTCCTCGGGAAAGTCGTAGTCGGCGTTGTCCAGATCGACGTCGCGATAATAGACGTCCTCGTCCTTGATCGTCATGTTCTGATCGAGAAGGCCGATGGTGCGGACCGTCGAATAGCTGCAAAAGGCATTGGCGTGGAAGAAGAAATTGGGGATACGCCCCTGCCCCAGCACGCACAGCATGGCGCCCACCGCAGCGGTGGTCTTGGGATCCTCGATACGGCCGCCGCGATGGAAGGGATACCAGTTGCCGGTGCGGTAATGGTGCATCGGCACTACCCGATCCGGCGGCAGGGCGAGAAGCCCCCGGAACAGCGCCTGCACCCCGGGCAGACAGGTCGGACGCCCGGTCAGCAGAAGGACGTCGCAGGCGTGCAGATAGACGACCTCGCACAGGGAACAGATCGTCCGCCCGATTTCCATCTTGTCGCCGACGAACAGGGCGTGCAGCGCCGCCATGTCGAAGGGCAGGCGCACCGCCATCAGGTCGAAATCGGAGGAAACGCCCGGCGCGGCGCGGCGGACCCCGGCGGCGAAATAGGCCAGCACCTCGGGCGAAGGCGCGTCGCGCCCGGCCAGCGCCTCGGCGAAGGTCATCGTCACCGTTTCCGCCCCGGCGACCGGGTCGAAGCGTTCATAGGACTTCAGCAGCGCCAGCCCCAGCGGATGCAGCACTTGCAAGGTCAACTGCTGGCGCAACACCATGTCCTGGACGATGCCGGGTTCGGAGCCGATCAGGGTGGAGAGCACCGGATCGGGATCGGCGAGGCCATGCTCGGCCAGGGCCTCGCGCAGACGCGGCACCACCAACTTGACGATGACGTCGTGAACGATGTCGTCGCCCGCCACCTTGAAGCCGTCGCGGAAGACCTGATCGGGCAGGATCGAGACGTTGCCGCCCCGTCCCTCGTCCAGGCGATAGTCGCAGATCACCAGATCGGTGGTGCCGCCGCCGACGTCGATCGAGGCGACGCGCAACTTGCGCCCCGCTTCCCCGCCATGGGCTCCGCCGACGGCGCGGAAGAATTCCTCCGCCCGGCCGCCGAAACGGTTGACCACCTCGGAATACAGGTACACCGCCTGGGCGCAGGTCGCCTCGTCCCAGCGGGCGTGATGGTTGGGCAACGGCGGCCAGGCCGCCTTGCGGCCTTCCTCGGCCTCGATGTCCATGTCCGCCGGGTGCCAGCCGTGAGCCTTCCACACCAGACCGATCGCCTGACGCATCCGTTCCTCGAAAATCTGCCGCTCGGGCAGCGGCATCGACGGCGGCACGGTCAGGATCACGGTGCGCAACTGGCGCGGCAGGTTGGCGTGGGACAGCTTCATCCGCTGGCTGGGGCTGTTGATCTGGTTCAGCGCCTGAACCAGGATTTCCGCCAGCATGAAGGTCATCAGCGAACTGCGCGCGTAATGCGGCACGAAGACCTGAATCTGCCGTTCCGGTTCCAGGGCGAACAGGGCCTCGCCGGTTTCGTCGATCAGATCGCCGAAGGGCGACGCAGTGGCCAGCGGCTCGGTCTCCGACTTGTTGAAGCTGTCGTTGAAGCGCCAGCCCGGCTCGAAGCGTTTTTCGTCCCACAGGTATCGCTTCGGGCTGGACAGGCCGGTCGATCCCTCGGTGCCGCGCCGCCGCGCAGCCAGGCGCGTCGCCTCCGCCCCGACGCGGGCGATGGTCGGCCACAGGAAGGCGTCGTTGCGTCCGCTCAAGCAGGAATGATCGACCTTGCCGAAGGTCGCCTCGGCGAACTCGACGCGACTTTCGAAGGGCTCGGCGTAGACCCGGTGCGGATGGGAAAGGTCGCGCAGTTCCAGCTCGTAGCGGGTGGACAGGCCGTTGCCCTCTTGCGGGTGGTCCTCGACCAGGACGCCGCAGGTGCGCGAGTTGCCGACGTCCAGCACCATGTCCACCTGGATCGGCTTGTGCACGTCGTCCGGGCTGTTGGACAGAATCTTCAGGCGCGGCGGCCTGACCTTCGCCCCCAGAACCCACAACAGGTTGAGGTAATGGGCGAAATGCCGCCGCTCCGCGATCATCCCGGCGATCTCGTCGTCGGCGAAGCGACAGCGGGCGCAGGCCTCGGCGAACAGTTCCTTCAGCCAGCCATCGACCCACGGCTGGTCGAGGAACCAGCCCATGTCCTCGCCCTTCCAGGACAGGGCGAACTTCGCCCCGCCCTCGACGTCGGCCCTGGTCGGCGCCAGATAGGACGCGCCCGCCACCTCGGCGTCGGCGATCGCGGTGTCGAAGGCCAGAACGATACGGTGGGTATGGCCGTTTTCGCCGTCATCGCCGGGGGCGAGGGGAACGATCCGCGCCCGCGCCCAGTTGCGCGGTCCCTGGGCGAAGGCCCCGGCCTGCTGGCGCGGAAACGGCACCGGCAGCCAGACTTCGGCGAACAAATCCAGGCTTTCGGCGAGCGGGGTTTCCAGGGCGGCGACGGGAGAAACCTGGGCGCGGGTGTTGGGATGCAGATAGCGATCCGCCGCCGCGTCGTGTTCCAGGCGGATCAGCCCGGCGGAGCCGTCGGCGCGGCGCGCGAACTGGCCGGGGTCTTCCCGTCGCGGATCGAGGCTCAGGCCGAAGTCCATGAACTGGACCCCCGAACGCATGATCAGCGTCGCTTCCTCTTCAAACCGGATCAGTTTCACCAGCATGTTTTTCCGCCCCGTCGCGCGCCTCACGCCCGGAAACATGGTTCCCGACCCTAGCGCCTCATGTCCACAGAATAATCCGGACCGTTCGCCTGCTTTCCGGAACAGACCGCCTTGCCGTCCGGACCCTGGAGGCATTCCACCCGCGCCCGCCCATAGCGCGACCCGTCGCTGCATGCCGGATCGTCGTCGCCGACGATCACCAGCTTGCCGCCCTGCATCGTCGCGGTGCTGTTGCCGACGCACACCGTGCCGTCGCCGCGCCGAATGGTGGTCTTTCCCTTGCCGTTCTTGAAATCGTGTTCCACCACCACCGGCAGGCCGGTGCGGCCATCCATCAGGCCGCTGTTGGATTTCCACTTGCCGTCAAGGAACGACGGATCGTTGGCCGCCGCCGCCTGCGGCGGGATCGCCAACGGCGTATCCTTCCCCGGCTCCTGCATTTCCGGTCGCGGCGGCGTCGCGGCATCGGAAGCCTTGTCGTCGGGTTGCGGCGAGGGCGGCGTTTCCGGCTGCGGCGGAGTCTCGGACTGCGGCGACGGAGTCTCGGGCGAAGCCTGGGCGTCGGGCGGCCTCGCGTCGCCGCCGACGTCGGCGGGAACCGCCGCCCCGGCATCGGCGCCGCCAGCGCCGCCGGGAACCACCGGAACCGTCACGCTGGAACCCCCGACGCCGGGAACCACCGGAACCGCGACGCCGCCCCGTCCCTCCACTCCGGGCAGGGAGACGTCCGGCAGGGCGGGGCGCAGACCCTCGGGCAGCAGCGCGGGCTCGCAGGCGCGCAGGGCGAACAGCAGCAGCAGCAAACCCAGCAACGGCAGCAGCAGCCACCACAGCCAGCGCCAGAACCGCGCGGCGACCGGAACCGCCGCCGCCACGCCCGGCGAAACCGGGGCCGCGACCGGCGCGGCGGCGGGCATCAGGTCGCGGATCGGGTCGGCCTGCGGCGCGCGGGGATCGGCGAACCCCCAGAAGGTCAGCACCGGCTTGCCGTCCACCGCATAGATGTGGCTGTCGTCGGGGATGCGCATGACGTGCGGCAGCAGCCGCGCGTAGACCTCGAAATCGTCGGCGACCGCCCCGACGGGGCGTTCGCGCAGCCGCTCGGCCAGCGCCGCGCCATGATCGAGGACGCGCAACCGCGCCGCCTGCAACTGGGCGCGCATCGCCTCCCGCTCCTCGGGGGTGGCCGCCGACCACGGCACCACCAGCGCGCCGGACGGGGCGTACCAGCCCACCGCATCACCGGATTCGTTGATCTGCGGCACCGCCAGCATGGCGGCGACGTCCTCGCCGAGTTGGCGGCGCAGGGTGGCGCGCAACTGCGGCGCGGTCTCGATCACCGGACGGCCGATGCTGCCCAGGGCCTCGTATTCCCGCAGTCCGGCGGAACGCAGCAACGGACCCGATGCGGTGGAGCGGCCTTGCATGACGTCTGTTTCCTCTTCCAGTCGGTTACTCGCAACCCGGAGGCAGGGGCTTCTGCTCCGTCGCCTGCATGAAAACATCCTTCCAGGACTGCCCCGGACGCGGCGTGACGAAGCACCCGCCGGTCGCCTCGGCCATGCAACGCCCCTTGCCCGAGCCGCCCACCCCGATGACGTTGATCTTGAGGTTCGGCTTCTTTTGTTTCAAGGCCTTGGCGACGGCGCAGGGATCGCCGCCGCAACTGTCCTCGCCATCGGTGACGACGACGATCACCCCCGGCACGTTGACCCCGTCCAGCATGTTTCCGGCGCGTTCCAGGCCGCGCGCCAGGGGGGTGCCCTGCTCCGGCTGGATGCGATCGACCAGTCCCAGCAGCGCAGGGCGTTGCGCCGCCTTGAAGAAGTTGTAGTTGTCGGCGCCCTCGCATTTGCCGAACACCAGCAGGCCGAGATCGACGTCCTTCGGCATCTGCGAGATCACCCCCTTGACCGCTTCCTTGGCCGTGGCAAGGCGCGACCCCGCCCCGCCGCGATAGCCGTAGAGGGTGGCGCGGGCGACCGGATCGCCGAGCATCGCCCGCATGATCAGGGAATCGGCGGCGGAATCGGTCATGTCCTTGGGCAGGCGCATGCTGCCCGAGGCATCGAGCATCAGCATCACTTCCGGCTGCTCCCAGGACGAGCGCTTCGGCGGGCAGGCGGTCTTTTGCGGCGGCGGCGCGGCGGGTTTTTCCACCTTCGGAGCCTCGGCCTTGGGCTTGTCCACCTTCGGCGGCGTCGGCTTGGCGGGCTCGACGGGCTTGGGCGGTTCCTCGATCTTAGGTTGCTCGACCTTGGGCGGCGCGCACCGCTCCAGGCGGCGGCGGATTTCGTCCTCGGCGGCGCGAATGCGGGCGCGCAGATCGTCCAGATCGTCCTGGGCGGCGGGCGGCGGATCGGCGGGCGGCGGGGTTTCCTGGCAGCGGCGCAGCAGGAACAGTGCGGCAGCGGCCAACCCCAACAGCAACAACACGGCAAGCAGCCAACGCCACCAGGAGCGACGCGGCGCGGCGGCGACCGGGGGAACCGGCGGCGGCGCGGCGGCGAAGCTCCCCGCCCGCCCCCAGCCGATCACCACCGGCTGGCCGTTCATCGCATAAACCTGCTCCGCCCCCGGATCGACGGCGGCGCGGCGCAGCAGATCGGCGGCGTCCTTGTCGGGCAGACGGGCGGCCAGGGCGCGGATCGCCGCCAGACGCTCCGCCAGCGCCTTTTCGACGGCGGCGCGACGATCCGGCGGCAGATCGGACAGCGGCACCGGTTGTCCGGCAAGCGGCGTCACCCAATCGACGGAACCGCCGTCGGCGCTGGGCATCGGCTGGGCGAACAGGTGCGCCGTGGTCTCCGGCAGGGAGGCGCGAAGAACCGCCGCGATCTCGGCGTGACGGGCGTGTAGCGACGCGCCGGAGGGCAGGACGGCGGCATAACGGCCCGCTTCGGTGCGGCAGACGCGGACGACGGTGGACATCGTTCAGGGAACCGGCTGAAGCCTTCCGGACGATCCGGAAGAGCATCCAGCCGGATTAACAGATTCGCGGCAAAAATTCCAGGCGTGCTTAAGAGTTACCGGATTCAGTGGGAGTGTTCGCCGCCGCAGACGTCATCCGCCAGAAACTCCGGCAGACTGCCCGCGATCCATGCCGCCGCGACGTCGCGCACCGTATCCAGGCCGTCGCTGGAATGCACCTTGAGTCCGACCTCGGCGAAGCCGAGCAGCGGACGCCGACCGATCCCTTCCACCGCCACCGCGGTGGCGCCGTTGTCGGACAGCAGCCGCACCGGAACCATGCAGCCGCCCTGCTGATGGGTCGGCACCGGCAACACCCGCGCCCCGATCACCACACCGTCGCGGAAATCAAGCAAAGTAAAGGCATCGCAGTGGCCGAAATGCGGGGAAACCTGGGCATCCAGGCCGCCGGGAGCATTGGTCGGAATCGCCAAGCACATGGTCATCGTCGTCATCCTTGCGTGTTCGTTTGCGTGTTCAGTCGTGGGCCGATGGCTTGCCAGGCATCCCTCACCGCCGCCTCGGTTTGCGGCACGTCGAGAAGGGTTTGCCCGGCGTTGAGGGCGCGCATCGCCCCTTCGGAAAAGGGGATGCGCGCAAGAACCGGAAGGCCGCGTCCCGACGCCAGCGTCGCGATTTCGGCGGCGCGTTCGGCGTCGAGGTCGGCCTTGTTGAGGACGATCCCGGCGGGAACCGCGAAATGCGCGCACAGATCGGCGGCGCGCGCCAGATCGGCGATGCCGGAAGGCGTCGGTTCGGCCACCAGGACGACGAAGCCGCTGCCGCCGACCGAGCTGATCGCCGGGCAGCCGATGCCGGGCGGACCGTCGGAGAGGATCAGGGGAATGTCCCGTTCCCCGGCGGTGCGCGCCGCTTCCTGCCGCAACCGGGCGATCAGCTTGCCTGAGTTTTCCGCGCCGGGATCGAGGCGGGCGTGCAGCATCGGACCGAACCCGGTTTCCGAGGCGAACCAGACGCCGCACTCCCTCGGGCGCATCGACAGCGCGCCGGGACGGCAGAAATGGGCGCAGACGCCGCACCCTTCGCACAGCGTCGGATCGAAGGCGACGCCGTCCTCGTCCTCCGAAAGCGCGCCGAAGCGGCAATAGCTCAGGCAGCGCCCGCAGTCCCGGCAAAGGTCGCGGTCGAAGACGGCGATGGCGCCGGAGACGAAGGCTTCCTGCCGCAGCGCCCGGTGCGGCAGCAGGAGCGGCAGGTTCGACGCATCGACGTCGAGATCGCAGATCGTCGCCCGCCCGGCCAGTTTGGCGAAGGAAGCGGCGACCGAGGTCTTGCCGGTGCCGCCTTTGCCGCTCAAGACGGTGATTTCAAACGCGGACATCGCACACCTCCGCCGCCAGACCGCGCACCCGGCCCACCAGATCGACGAACGCCGCATGGGTTTCGGCCGATACCGCATCGGCGGGAACCCCGCGCGCATAGGCCCGCGCCACCGCCCGGTCGAAGGGTAGGCGCGCCAGAACCGGCAGGTTCCGCTCCGCGCACCACGCCTCGACCGCCGCGTCGCCGTCGGGTCCGCCGCCGCCGGCGCGGTTGATCACCACTCCCGTCGGACGCCCGAAAGTCGAAAACGCCCGCCAGGCCAGATCGAGATCGTGCAGTCCGAAGGGGGTCGGTTCGGTCACCAGAACCACCGCATCGGCGGGACGCACCGCCGCCATCGCGGAACAGGTGGTGCCGGGCGGCGCGTCGATCACCGCGTCGCCGCCGTTCGCCAGGGTTTGCTCCATGCGGCGGATCGCCGCGCGGATCAGGGGCGGGCTCATCGCCTCGCCGACCCGGATTTCCCCCATCAGGAAGTCGAAATCCCCCGCCACCGACGGCACCCGCCCCCAGCGCAACTCTCCCAGACGACGGCTGCCCGGCGCGAACACCGCCTCGCGGCAGACCGCGAAGCAGCCGCCGCAGGCGTGACACATCTCGGGAAACACCACCGGAAAATCGCCGAACGCCAAGACCGCCTTGAAGGCGCAGATATCCGAACAGGCGCCGCAGCCGGTGCAGCGTTCCGGATGCGCCACCACCGGCACGGTCAGATCCTCGGGCGCGACGCCCTGAATCTCGGGAGAGAGGAACAGGTGCAGATTCGGCGCCTCCACATCCAGATCGACGGCGACGCGGCGGCCCGGCCACAACCGGGCCAGCGCCGCCGACACCGTGGTCTTGCCGGTGCCGCCCTTGCCGCTGGCGACCGCGACGATCATGCCGGGAAGGCCTTGCGCAGCGCCTCGGCCACCGTCGTTCCGGCGCAGCCCTCGACCACCCGAATCCCGGCGGCGGCCAGGGCGGCGGCGGCCTTCGGCCCCACCTGACCGGTCAGCAGGGTGCGCACCCCGGCGCGCGCCACCGTTTCGGCGGCGGCCAGTCCGGCCCCCTGCCCCATCGCCCCGGCGGCGGCGTTGTCGATATATCCGGCCACCGCCCCCGCCGCATCGACCAGGACGAACCCGGCGGCGCGACCGAAGCGGGGATCGACCTCCGCCTCCAGCCCTTCGCCGCGCGCGCTGACCGCGACCAGACCGGACGCGGCGACGTCCGCGCCCACCGCCGTTCCGACGGTTTCTAAAGGCGCTGCGGAGGAACCCTGTCCGCGCCCGCCGCCGAAGCCATGACCGCAGCCCCGCCCCATGCCGCGTCCACCCCCCATGCCGCGCCCCTGGCGCGGACCGGTTCCATCACGATTGGGCATTGCATCCTCCTGAGTTTGATCGTCGTCCGCCATCTCCGGCATCGCCACGACGCCGTGGCAACCGCCGCGATGGCCGCGCCTGCGCCGCAGGCCGCGGTTTTCCGGTTCGTCCGCCCCCGCCTCGGCCACCGGGCCGCCGTCGATGCGAATCGCCCAGCCCAGGCTGAGAGCCGTCGCCACCGTGGTGCGCGACGCCGCCAGAAGGCGGGAAAAGGTGGGGCGGGAAACTCCCATCAGGTCGGCGGCGGCGGCGTGTTCCAGCCCCTCGGCGTCGGCCAGGCGCAGCGCCTCCAGCCCGTCCAGGCCGAGAGTCACCCCGGCCAGGTCGCGCATCGGCACGCCCTGCGGCTTGAAAAAACGCACCGGAGCGTCCTCGCGGATGGTGCGGCATTTGCGCGGTCGCGGCATCGCGGCCTCCTTGTTATGAACTTGCGCTCATAACTAGCGCATCTCGCGGCGGCGCGCAAGCGAAATGAGCATACGTTCATTATTAACGGTTCGCACAAAACAAAACCCCCGCCTTGCGGCGGGGGTTCGGCGGAAACGACGGCCTTCAGAAATAGGCGGCGAGATTGCGGCGGATGCGCGCCTTCACCGGCTCTCCGGGGGGGGGGCGGCGCGTCGAAGGGCTTGCCGGTCACCGCTTCGTACAGCGCGATGTAGCGGCGGGAGAAATCCACCAGGGTCTCGTCCGGGATCGCCGGGATCGGGTCCTTGTAGGGATCGCAGCGCGCGGCGATCCACAGACGCAGGAATTCCTTGTCCAGGCTGTCCGGTTCCTCGCCCTTGGCGTGGCGCGCGGCAGTGGAGTCGGCCTTCCAGTAGCGGCTGCTGTCCGGGGTGAGGATTTCGTCGGCGAGGGTGATCCGCCCCCGATCGTCGGTGCCGAATTCGAACTTGGTATCGACCAGGATCAGGCCGTTTTTCGCCGCGATGTCGCGCCCGCGCGCGAACAGGGCGAGGGCGATTTCCGCCACCTCGTCCCACTGCGCCTGGGACAACAGGCCTTGCGAGACGATTTCCGCCGGGGAGATCGGATGGTCGTGGCCGCCCGCCTCGGTCGCCTTGGTGGTGGGGGTCAGGACGGTCGCCGCCAGCTTGTCGTTCTTAACCAGCCCCTCGGGGAAGGAAAGCCCGTACATCGACCGCTGGCCCGCCTTGTACATCGACCAGATCGAGGTGTCGGTGGAACCGGTCATATAGTCGCGGACGATCACCTCGATCGGCAGCATCTCCAGCCTGCGCCCGACCACGACGTTGGGATCGGGATAATCCAGCACGTGGTTGGCGCAGATGTCGGCGGTCTGCTCGAACCAGAAGCGCGCGGTCTGGGTCAGCACCTGCCCCTTGAACGGCACCGCCGCCAGCACCTGGTCGAAGGCGCTTTGCCGGTCGGTGGAGATCAGGATGCGCCGCCCGTCCGGCAGGTCGTAGTTCTCCCGCACCTTGCCCTTGTAATAGTTGGGGAGTTCGGGGAAGTGCGCCTCCGTCAGCACGTTGGGAATGGCGGCGCGCAGGATATCGTCGGCAAGCATGGTCCGGCCCCTTCTGGCTTCGATCCGCCCTTATCGCACCTCCGCCCCCCGCGCGGCAAGGGCGGGGTCAGGGTTCGGCGCGCCACCAGTCGTCGGCGCCTTCGACCGGGCGCAACCCCTCGACCACGGCTTTCCGTTCGGCGGGCAGGCACAGCATGTTGATCGAAATGGTCTTGCCGAAGACGTTCTCGGGGTTGGCGTGGAAGTTATCGGCGCGATAGAGCGGCGACAAATGCCACCACAGGCGATACTCCATCCCCAGCAACAGGGAGATCAACTCCGCCGACCTTTCCCGGCGATCGTTCTCGACGTAGATCGCCGGACGCAGGCGGGCGACGGTGGCGGCGGCGCCCGCGACGACCTCTGCCTCCGCCCCCTCGACGTCCGCCTTCAGGAGGTCCAGGCGATCCAGGTTCAGCCCATCCACGGTCAGGACCGGCACGGAGTCGGAATCCCGGCCCGCGATGCCGCCGGTGGGCAATCCGCCGTAGTTTTCCATTTCCCCGTAGCCGAGGCGCGGCACCGCGACCTCGCCCGCCGCCCGCCCCGCCGCGGCGCGCAGCGGCGTCACGTTGGTCAGGCCGTTGAGCGCCAGATTGCCGCACAGGATATTGAACAGGGCGCGTTGCGGCTCGAAGCCGAAGACATGCCCCTTCGGCCCGGCGGCAAGCGCCAGCGGCACGGTCAGCGCGCCGATGTTCGCCCCCGCCTCGACCGCCGTGCCGCCACTGGGCAACAGACGGCGGAAGAGAATCGCCTCGGATTCCGAATATTCCCCGTAAAGGTGCAGGCTGCGCCCGACGTAAAGATCGCCGGGCGGATACATGAAAAATCCATGCCGACACCGCCGCACCGTCACCGCCGGCGCATCCGCGTTCAACGCCATGCCACTCCCCCTTGAAAAGGCCGCCCCCTGCGAAACGCGCAAGTCATCCATGCGTAAACAATATGAAATGATATTTGAACGATCAGCGGTGCGGTTCTATGGTATGCCATCCTTGTGGCGAACGCTACTTCTTGAGGCAACATCCATGATCACCGGCGCGCAAATGCGGGCGGCCCGGGCCTTGATCGGCATCGACCAGCGGCAACTGGCCGAACTGTCGGGGCTGTCGGTGCCGACCATCCAGCGCATGGAAAGCAGCGACGGCAACGTGCGCGGCGTCGTCGATTCGCTGACCCGGGTGATCGCCGCCTTGAATCTGGCGGGAGTCGAACTGATCGGCGACGGCGCGACCAGCGCCGAGGGCGGGCGCGGCGTGCGCCTGCGGAGCAAACCCGCGCCGACGGAGCGGCAAGGCTGATGGGCATTCTCGACGGTATCCTGATCGCCATCGCCGGGCTGGGCGGCGCCGCCCTTCTCGCCCTGGCGCCGGGGCGCTCCCCGGCCCGGATCCGCCTGATCTACGGCCTGTCGGCGGGATTCTCGACGATCATCCTGGGATTGGCCTTCCTGCATCTGGCGGCGGGGGCGGAGACCCTGCGCCGGGTTCTGCCGGTCGGCCTGCCCTGGACCTCGTCGCATCTGCGCCTGGATGCGCTGTCGGCCTTCTTCCTGATCGTCATCGCCCTGGGCGGCGCGCTGTCCTCGGTGTTCGCCCTGGGCTACGGCGCGCATGCGGAGGAAACCCGCCGGGTGCTGCCGTTCTTCCCGCCGTTCCTCGCCGGAATGATGCTCGCCCCCCTGGCCGACGACGCCTTCACCTTCCTGGTGGCGTGGGAGGCGATGTCCCTGTCCTCGTGGGCGCTGGTGATTTCCGACCATCGCGGCGAATCCAACCGCCGCGCCGCCTATCTGTACATCGTCATGGCCTGCTTCGGCACCCTGATGCTGCTGTTCGCCTTCGGCACCATGGCGGGACCGGACGGCGACTACACCTTCGACGCGATGCGCGGACGCACCCTGCCGGTCTGGGGCGCCGCCGCGACCTTCGCCCTGGCCACCCTGGGCGCCGGATCGAAGGCGGGACTGGCGCCGCTGCACGTCTGGCTGCCCGAGGCCCACCCCGCCGCGCCCAGCCACGTTTCCGCCCTGATGAGCGGGGTGATGACCAAGGTCGCGATCTACGCCTTCATCCGCATCGTCTTCGATCTGGCCGGGGAGCCTTCCTGGTGGTGGGGACTGCCGCTTCTCGTCCAGGCCACCGCCACCGCCTTCCTCGGCCTGCTCTATGCGCTGCTGCAAAAGGACATCAAGCGCATCCTCGCCTACAGCACGGTGGAGAACATCGGCATCATCTTTTTCTGCCTCGGCCTCGCCCTGGTCTTCCGCGCCGAGGGCCTGTCCGGATCGGCGGCGCTGGCCTTCTGCGCCGCGCTGTTCCACGCGCTCAACCACGCGGTGTTCAAGTCCCTGCTGTTCATGGCCTCGGGCGCGGTGCTGCACGCCACCGGCGAACGCGACATCGAACGCCTGGGCGGCCTGATCCACCGCATGCCGAAGACCGCCGGACTGTTCCTGGTCGGCGCGGCGGCGATTTCCGCGCTGCCGCCGCTCAACGGTTTCGCCTCGGAATGGCTGATGTTCCAGTCGGTGCTGATCAGCCCGGCGATCGGCCAGCCGCTGATGAAGTTCATGGTCCCCCTCGCCGGAGCGGTTCTGGCGATCGCCGCCGCGCTGGCGGCGGCCTGCTTCGTCCGCGCCTTCGGCATCGCCTTCCTGGGGCGGGCGCGATCCGACGCCGCCGCCCGGGCGCACGAAACCGACGGCTTCTCGCTCGCCGCGATGGGCGCGGCGGCGGTCCTGTGCGTCGTCCTGGGGGTTCTTGGACCGTTGGTGGTGGAACTCCTGGCGCCGGTGTCGGCCCTGATCGTCGGCGGAACCATGCCCGACCAGTCGATCGGACCGGCCCCCCTGTCGCTGATTCCGGTGGACGAAACCCGCAGTTCGTACAACGCCTTCATCATCCTGTCGTTCATCATCGTCTCGTCCCTCGGCACCGGCTGGGCGATCCACCGCGTCGCGGCGCGCGGTTCGCGCAAGGGCGCGCCCTGGGATTGCGGTTATCCCGACGCCTCGCCCCTGACCCAGTACAGCGCCAGCAGCTTCTCGCAGCCGCTGCGCCGGGTCTTCGCCGGGGTTCTGTTCCAGGCGCGCGAACACGTCGAGATGCCGGTGCCCGGCAGCACCGCCCCCGCCCGCTTTTCGGTGACCAGCCGGGATCCGGCGTGGGACATGGCGTTCACCCCCATCGTCCGCGCCGTCGAGACCCTGACCGGCCGCCTCAACGCGCTGCAATTCCTGACCATCCGCCGCTATCTGTCGCTGGTCTTCGCCTCGCTGATCGTGCTTCTTGTCGTGGTGGCGCTATGGAAATGATCCTTTCCCTTCTGGCGCAGGGGACGCAGATGCTGCTGGTGGTGGCGGTGGCGCCGCTGCTCGTCGGCCTGACCCGCAAGGTCCGGGCGCGCCTGCTGCTGCGGCGCGGCGCGTCGGTTCTGCAACCCTATCGCGACATCTGGCGGCTGCTGCGGAAAGAGGCCCTGATGGCCGAAAACGCCTCGTGGCTGTACCGCGTCCTGCCCTATGTGGTGTTCGCCACCACCTGGGTCGCCGCCGCCCTGGTCCCCACCTACGCCACCGGGCTGATCTTCGGCTGGACCGCCGACATCATCGTCGTCGTCGCCCTGCTCGGCACCGCGCGCTTCGCCCTGGTGCTGGCCGGGCTGGACGTCGGCACCAGCTTCGGCGGCATCGGCTCCTCGCGCGAGATGCTGATCGCCTCCCTCGCCGAACCGGCGATGCTGCTGGTGGTGTTCACCTCCGCCCTGGTGGTCGGCACCACCCAGTTGTCGGAGATCGCCCTGCACCTGCTGAACCAGCCGATCGGCCTGCGCGTCTCGCTGGGCCTTGCCCTGGTCGCGATGGTCATCGTCGCCCTGGCCGAGAACGCCCGCATCCCGGTGGACAATCCATCGACCCACCTGGAGCTGACCATGGTGCACGAGGCGATGATCCTGGAGTATTCCGGTCGCCATCTCGCCCTGATGGAGCTTGCGGCGGCGGTGAAGATGGTGCTCTACGTCTCGCTGATCGCCTGCCTGTTCTTCCCCTTCGGCCTTGCCCAACCCGGCGCCGGATTGGGCGCGATGGCGGCGGGCGCGGGGTTCTACGCGCTCAAGCTTTGCGTCGCCGCCGGCCTGCTCGCCCTGGGCGAGACCGTGGTGGCGAAGATGCGGGTGTTCCGGGTGCCGCAGTTCCTGGCGATCGCCGGGGTGTTCGCCACCCTGGCGGTGATCCTGCTGTTCGTGTCGCGGGGGATGTGATGTTCGCCAGCGGTTACGACGTCACCCACTTCCTCTCCGGCCTGATGCTGCTGATCAGCTTCATGCTGCTCTATCAGGACCGGATGTTCCCGATTCTCAACGTCTTCGCGGTCCAGGCGGTGGTGCTGTCGCTGGCGGTGGCCTGGCAGGCCTTCACCCAGGACGCGCCGCACCTGTACATCACCGCCGGGCTGGCCCTGGTGATGAAGGCCGGAGTGATTCCCTGGGCGCTGCACCGCATCGTGCGCAAGCTGGGCATCCACCGCGACATCGAGACCGTGGTCGGCGTCGGCATGACCCTGATCGCCGCGGTGCTGCTGACCATCCTCGCCATCCTGATCGTCGTGCCGATGACCGAGGCGCAGACGGCGTCCACCCGCGAGGACCTGGCCTTCGCCCTGGCGATCATCCTGCTCGGCCTGTTGATGATGATCATGCGCCGCAACGCGATCAGCCAGATCGTCGGCTTCATGTCGATGGAAAACGGCCTGATCCTGGCCGCCACCGCCGCCAAGGGGATGCCCCTGGTGGTCGAGATCAGCGTCACCTTCTCGGTCCTGATCGCCTTTTTCGTCTTCGGCGTATTCGTCTTCCGCATCCGCGAGCGCTTCGACACCATCGACATCAACGTCCTCGACCAGTACAGGGGCGAACACAAATGACCGACGCCGGGCTGACCCTGGTTCTGTGCGTGCCGATCGCGGCGGCGGCCCTGCTGGCAATGCTGTCCGCCTATCGCGTCGCCGCCCTGGTCAACATCGCCGCCTCGCTGCTCTCCTTCGCCGCCGCCGTCACCCTGTTCTGGGTGTCGCCCGAAACCGGCGACATCCTGTTCGTCGATGGGTTCAACATCTATCTGATCGCTCTCAACACCTTCGTCGGCCTGACCACCAGCATTTTTAGCGCCACCTACATCTCGCACGAACTGGAAACCGGCCGCCTGACCCCGGTCCACCTGCGGTTCTATCACGCGATGTTCCAGTTGATGATGGAGGCGATGAACCTGGCCCTGGCCAGCAACAACATCGGCCTGATGTGGGTGGGGATCGAGGTCGCCACCCTGACCACGGTGCTGATGGTCGGCATCTACCGCACCCACGAGGCGATCGAAGCCGCCTGGAAATATTTCATCCTCGGCAGCGTCGGCATCAGCCTGGCGTTCTTCGGCACCATCCTGATCTATCTGGTCGCCCAGCCGGTGGTCGGCGAAGGCCTGCCCGCGATGTGCTGGACCACCCTGCTCGCCGCCGCCGCCGGGCTGGAGCCGCACATGCTCAACCTCGCCTTCGTCTTCCTGCTGATCGGCTACGGCACCAAGGTCGGCCTGGCGCCGATGCACGCCTGGCTGCCCGACGCCCACGCCGAGGGACCGACCCCGGTCTCGGCGGTTCTGTCCGGGCTGCTGCTCAACGTCGCCCTGTACGCGGTGCTGCGCTTCAAGATGATCCTGGCCGCCAACCCCGACACCCTGTCGCCGGGACCGGCGCTGGTGGTGATGGGGCTGGTGTCGCTGCTGTTCGCCAGCCTGATGCTGTACCGCCGCCGCGACATCAAGCGGCTGTTCGCCTATTCCTCGATCGAGCACATGGGGATCATCACCTTCGCCTTCGGCCTGGGCGGCCCGATCGCCAATTTCGCCGGTCTTTTGCACATGACCATGCACAGCCTGACCAAGTCGGCGATCTTCTACGCCGTCGGCCATGTCGCCCAGGTCAAGGGCACCCAGAAGATCGAGGACATTCGCGGCTTGAGCGTGTCGCATCCGGCGCTGGCCTGGGGCCTGGGCCTGGGCGTCGTCGCGATCGCCGGGCTGCCGCCGTTCGGCGTCTTCGCCAGCGAGTTCCTGATCGTCACCACCACCTTCGCCCGCGAGCCCTGGCTGGCGGCGCTGTTCGCCGCCGGTCTGCTGCTCGGCTTCGGGGCGCTGCTGATGCGTTTGCAAAGCGTGCTGTTCGGCGAACCGTCGGGGCATTCGCACCCGTTGCAGGCGTCCCTGGCGCCGTTGTTCGCGCATCTGGCGCTGATTCTGTGGGCGGGGATTTCGCTGCCCAGACCTCTGGTCGAATGGTTCCAGAGGGTCGCGGTCTTGCTGGGGTGAGGTGATGCGATGAACGCCGCAAGCGGCCTCGACGGACTTCTTGGCGCCTACGGCACGGCGGTGGAGGGGCATGCCCCCTGGCCGCGCCGTCGGGTCGAGCACATGGGCTGGATCGCGGTCTGCGATCTGCTGGAACAGGGCAAGGCCGACCTTCTGGCGCTGTGGGCCGACGACGCCGAGGTCCACATGGCGCTGTACGGCCTGGACAGCGCGCCGACGGTGGTCTCGCTGGCGGTGGAAGGCGGCGAGTATCCCTCGGTGTCGCGGCGTCATCTGCCGTCGCTGCGTCTGGAACGCGCCATCGCCGACCTCTACGGTCACAAGCCGGTGGGCCTGCCCGACCCCCGTCCCTGGCTCGATCACGGGCGCTGGCCGAACAGCTCCGCCAAGGCGGCCGAGCCCTATCCCTTCCTGCCGGTGAAGGGCGAGGGCGTGCACCAGATTCCGGTCGGCCCGGTGCATGCGGGGATCATCGAACCCGGCCACTTCCGCTTCACCGCCAACGGCGAGACGGTGGTCCGGCTGGAAGAACGGCTGGGCTATGTCCACAAGGGGGTGGAGCGTCTGATGCAGGGCGCTTCCCTGGCGGACGGCGCGCGCCTGTGCGGGCGGGTCTCGGGCGACAGCACGGTGGCCTATGCCGTCGCCTTTTCCCGCGCCGCCGAGGCCGCGCTGGGCTTCGACGCGCCGGAACGCGCCCACGCCCTGCGCGGGGTGATGGCGGAACTGGAACGCATCGCCAACCACATCGGCGACATCGGCGGGGTCTGCAACGACGCCGCCTTCGCCATCATGCTGGCGCACTGCGGCGCGTTGCGCGAGCGCGTCCTGCGCGCCGCCGACGTCTGCTTCGGCCACCGCCTGATGATGGACCGGGTGGTCCCCGGCGGCGTCACGGCCGACCTGTCGCCGCGCGGCGAGGACGCGATCGCCGAGTTGCTGATCCGCTTCGACGCGGAGCTGCCCCGCCTGATGGAGGTCTACGACGACGCCGCCTCGTTGAAGGAGCGGACCAGCACCACCGGCATCCTGTCGGCCGACCTGACCCGGCGATTCGCCGCCGGAGGGGTGGTCGGGCGCGCCTCGGGCCGGGATTTCGACGCCCGCCGCGACCTCGCCTATCCGCCCTACGACCGGCTGGAATTCGCCGTGCCGGTACTCGCCGCGGGCGACGTCAACGCCCGCGTCTGGCTGCGCTTCGAGGAAATCCGGGAAAGCATCCGCCTGATCCGGCAGATCGTCGCCGAGATGCCGCAAGGCCCGTTGCTGACCCCGCCGCCCCCGGCCGCCGACGGCGTGCGCGAAGGCTGCGGCATCGCCGAAAGCTTCCGGGGCGAGGTCTTCGTCTGGCTGCGCCTGGACGCCCAGACCCGCATCCTGCGCTGCCACCCGCGCGACCCGTCGTGGTTCCAGTGGCCGCTGCTGGAGGCGGCGATCGAGGGCAACATCGTCGCCGACTTCCCGCTGTGCAACAAGTCCTTCAACTGCTCCTATTCGGGGCACGACCTGTGAGGCGCCGATGCGTCACCTGATCGCCGGTTCGCTGCTGCGCGGACCTCTCACCGTTCCCGCCCCCGACGCCGACGAGGCCGCCTGCCGCGAGGTCGCCGACGCCCTGGCCGAACGGTCGCGCCATCTGCTCGGTCGTTCGCTCGCCATCCGCGCCGTTGATGTCGGCTCGTGCAACGGCTGCGAACTGGAAATGCACGCCCTGAACAACGCCTTCTACGACCTGGAACGCTTCGGCATCCGCTTCGTCGCCTCGCCCCGCCACGCCGACGTGCTGATGGTCACCGGGCCGGTCACCTGCAACATGCGGGAGGCGCTGGAACGCACCTTCGCCGCCACGCCGTCGCCGAAATGGGTGGTGGCGGTGGGCGATTGCGCCTGTTCGGGCGGCGTCTTCGCGGGCAGTTCCGCCTGCGTCGGCGGGGTGAACGCGGTGCTGCCGGTGGATTTGCGCATTTCCGGCTGCCCACCGCCGCCGCTGGTCATGCTGAAGGCCCTGCTCGCCCTGCTCGAACCGGGTCGGCGCCGATAGCTATTTCCGCCGGGCGAACAGCAGCGCCCCCAGGATCGCCTCATAGACCCGCGCCTCGGGATGGTCGCGGATACGCGTTTCCAGTCCAGGCAGCAGCGCGGAAAGATCGCGGTCGAACCACAGGGCGCGGCTGAGCGACCGCAGCAGAGAATCGGTCTCGACGGAATCCTCTCCGCTGACTTGCGAACGCTCCGCCAGCGGCTGCAACGTCGTGGCGAAGGGAAACACCCCCGCCGCCCGCAGGGCTCCGGAACGCGCCGCCTGCCGCAAGAACACGTCGTAGGGAAGGTCGATGGCGTCCCCCCTGGCATGCAGATCCAGAATCTTCCGCTTCGCCTCCGCCGCGACGACATAGGACATCGCGCCGGAGAACAAGACCGGCCGCAGGTCCAGCGTCACCGCCCACCGCGCCGGAAACAAATCCCGCCCCATGCCCATGAAACGCAGAATCTGGCCAAGATGGCCGATGCAGAAATCGGCCAGAAGAATGTCCCAACCCGCCTCCGCCCGGTCGGCGACGAAACCGTCGATCAGGGAAAAACTGTTCGGCCCGAAGGCGACGTCGTCTTCGAGAATCCAGGAAGGTCCGTCCACGGACAGGGAGGCCTCGATCGCGCGGAGATGACTCAAGAAACACGCCTTCTCGCGCGGCGAAGCACGCCCCGGCAGCGCCGCCGCCTCCGCCGCCGTCACCGCCTCGACCCGCGCCAGTTCCCAGCCGGGGCTCTTGCGGGCGGCGAACCCCGCTTCCAGCGCGGCGCGCCGTTCCGCCGCATCGGCCAGGTTGATATAGAACGCCCGCATCCTGCCCCCTCCCGGCCACCAACCCTCCCCTCGGCGGCGCTCACCAGGCGCCGAACGGCACCACCTTGTTGTCGATGTCGTGGCCGATGTCGGCGCGCCCCAGATAGGCGATCCCCGACCGTTCGCACCAATAGGCGGCGACCTCGGCCTCGCCTTGGCCGAAGTCGGGATCGTTGGCGACGATGTCGCCGCACCGCCCCAGCATCATCCCCGCCGCCCGCCGGATGGATGGCGCGCTGACGATCTGCCCGAGCGCCCGGTCGATGCGATAGATCGGCTCGGACACGTCCTCCAGCATCAGCAGATGACCGGCCAGATCGGGCAGATAGGGGGTGCCGATCAGGTGGGCGAGAATGGTGATGTTGAAGGCCACCGTCGGCGCGCGCCCCGTCGCCGAGGGCTCGCGCGCGGCGGCGTCGCCCCGGGTCAGGAAGGCCAAGGCCCGGCGCGCCGCGACCGCGCCGCCCGGACGGGTCAGATCGACCGGCATCGGCCCATGGGCGACCCGCCCGATTCCCGCGCCGTACAGCGCCCCCATCAGGGCCCCGGCGTCGCTGTAGCCAAGATAGACCTTCTTCCGCGCCGCCGCGCCCAGGCGGGGCAGAACCGTTTCGATCAATCGGAAGGAACCGTAGCCGCCACGGGCGAACCACACCGCGTCGATATCCTCGTCGTTGGCGACCTCCAGGAAGGCCCCGGCCCGCGCCGCGTCGTCCCCGGCGAAATGACCGTGGGAGAGGAAGCACTGCGGATGGACCCGGACGTCGGGGCGCGCGGGCTGGGGAATCTCCGCCACCAGTTCCGCCAATGTCCTTGCGATTTCGGGCGAAATCGGACGGCCCGGGGCGACGACGCCGATTCTCATCTTCCCTCCTTTCCCGCTTGCCGCGACGGCGTGCGGATTGTAGCCTCCGCCCATGCACGGCGACAGACACTATTTTTTCTGCGGCATCGGCGGCAGCGGCATGCTGCCCCTGGCGCTGATCGTCCGGCGGCGCGGCCATGCCGTCGCCGGGTCGGATCGCGCCCTCGACCAGGGCCTGCTGGCGGAAAAGTTCGCCTTCCTGCGCTCCCGCGGCATCGCCCTGTTTCCCCAGGACGGCAGCGGAATCGACGGACGGGACACCGTCTTCGTCACCTCGACGGCGGTGGAGGAAACCATCCCCGACGTCCAGGCGGCGCGCCGGGCGGGCGCGGCGATGATGACCCGCGCCGAACTGCTGGCCGAACTGTTCAACGCCGCGCCGCGTTCGGTCGGCGTCGCCGGAACCAGCGGCAAATCCACCACCACCGGCATGATCGCCTGGCTGCTGCACCGGGCGGGGTTGCGTCCGACGGTGATCAACGGCGCGGTGATGCGCGACTTCGTCACCCCCGAAATGCCCTTCGCCAGCGCCCTGGTCGGCGACGACGACCCGTTCGTCGCCGAAGTGGACGAAAGCGACGGCTCGATCGCCCATTACGCGCCGCGCGTCGCCGTCCTCAACAACGTCGCTCTGGATCACAAATCGTTGGACGAGTTGCGCGGGCTGTTCCGCGATTTCGTCGCCAAGGCCGAGGTCGCGGCGATCAACCTCGACAACGACGAAACCGCCCGCATCGCCGCCGACATTCCGGCGGCGCGGCGATTGACCTATTCGTTGCGCGATCCCGCCGCCGACCTGCTGGCCACCGACATCCGGCCCGCCCCCGACGGCATTCGCTTCGCCGTTCGCGACGCGGGCGACGCGCAGGCCGCCGTCTCCCTGCGGGTGCCGGGCCGCCACAACGTCGCCAACGCCCTGGCCGCCCTGGCCGCCGCGAAGGCCTGCGGCATCGCCCTGGACGCGGCGGCCTCCGCCCTGTCCGGCTTCGGCGGCATCCGCCGCCGCCTGGAAACCGTGGGCGAAGCGGGCGGCGTCACGGTGATCGACGACTTCGCCCACAACCCGGACAAGATCGCCGCGACGCTCTCCACCCTGCACGAGTTCCCCGGCCGTCTGCTGATCCTGTTCCAGCCGCACGGATTCGGCCCCCTGCGGCTGATGCGCGACGGATTCATCGAGGTCTTCGCCACGCATCTCGCCCCCGAGGACGTGCTGGCGATGCCCGATCCGGTCTATTTCGGCGGCACGGTGCGGCGCGACGTCACCGGCAACGACATCGTCGAGGGCATCGCGACGCGCGGACGGCAAGCCCGATTCTTCCCCAACCGCCCGGCCTGCGGCGAACACATCCTGTCCCTCGCCCGCCCCGGCGACCGCATCGTGGTGATGGGCGCGCGGGACGACACCCTGTCGGACTTCGCCAAAAGCATCCTGTCCCGGCTGTCCATTTCTAGTCGTCCGTCTTGCTGAGGCGGACCCGCGCCAGGGTCTGGTGAAGAAGCTCGATCAGTTCGTTCCTCTTTTCCTGACGGCGGGTGACGATCCCCAACTCGCGGGTCAGGGTGCGGTCGCCGAACGGCAGCACCCGCATGTCCTGGACCCGCGCGCGCGGCACGTAAAGGCCGGGAACGATCCCGGCGCCGAGCCCGGCGCCGACCATCAGAACGATCGCCTCGAAGGTGTCCAGCTCCATTTCCGGAACCAGCCGCAACCCTTTTCGCGCCAATGCCGCGTCGATCTCCCGCTCGCCGGGCAGAATCGGCACGAATCGCAGATAGGGCACCGACGACAGCACCTCGTCGTCGGTCAGACCGGGCGTCCCATGGGGGGCGATCACATAGAATCGTTCCACCGCATAGGACTTCCACGACAGATCCCGGTCCTCGTCCGGCGGACCGACCACCAGCGCCGCGTCGAGACGCCCGGCGCGGACCTCTTGCATCAGTTCGGTGGTCAGCCGACCGCTGCCGACCAACCGCAGAGACAGGCGCGGATGGCTGACCTTAAGGGCGTGCAAAGCTTCGGGCAGCCCCGCCGAAAGGGCGCTGCGCACCGCGCCGATGGTCAGGTTGCCGCTCGCCTCGACCCGGCTGTGGCGTTCGAGGAACAGGGCATGGGACGCCAGAATCGCCCGCGCCGTCTCGACATAGGAACGGCCGACGCGGGTCAGCCGGGGCGGACGGCAGGAGCGGTCGAACAGAGCCAGGCGCAACTGGTTTTCCAGGTCGCCCATCTGCTGGCTGACCGCCGACTGGGTCAGATTCACCGCCTGGGCGGCGCGGGAGAACGAGCCGTATTCCGCCACCGCGACCAGGGTCGCAAGCTTCCGCAAGTCCATGCCGATCCCCGTCCATTAGGATATCTAATATAGATAATAAGATAAATTCGCTATCACGAATTCTAATTCCCGTCATACTAAATTTTAGGCTTGCGCCAAGTCAGGCCCAAAGTTTGTGCATATTCCGGCGCCGCCAGGGGCGGTCAACGGTTGAAGATCACGGGAGCAAGGCAATGTCGATGATCGCGGAACACATGAGCTGCATCAAGCAATCCGCCGCGTCGGTGGTTTCGGCGCGGGCGACCGAACTGCGGCAGCAGGGCAAGGACGTCATCAGCCTGTCCGCCGGGGAGCCCGACTTCCCCACCCCCGAGCATGTGCAACTGGCGGGCATCCGCGCCATCGTCGAAGGCAAGACCAAGTACCCGCCGATTCCCGGCATCCAGCCGCTGCGCCAGGCGATCTGCCGCAAGCTGAAGCGCGAAAACCGCCTGGACTATACCCCCGAACAGGTGATCGCGGGCGCGGGCGCGAAGCAGGTGATCTTCAACGCCCTGGCGGTGACCCTCGACCCCGGCGACGAGGTGATCGTGCCCGCCCCCTATTTCGGTTGCTACGTCGAGGAAACCGCCCTGTGCAAGGGCGTGCCGGTGGTCGTCGAGACCGCGCCGGAAGACGGCTTCCGCCTCGACCCGGCGCGCCTGGAAAAGGCGATCACGCCGCGCACCAAGTGGCTGATCCTCAACAACCCCAACAATCCCTCGGGGGCGGTTCTCGACACCGCCCGCCTGGAACGGATCGCCGACGTCCTGCGCGCCCATCCGCAGGTGTGGATTCTCTCCGACGACATCTACGAACACCTGATCTACGACGGCCGGACGTTCCAATCGATCCTCGACGTCGCGCCGGACCTCAAGGACCGCACCCTGGTGGTCAACGGCTTCTCGAAGACCTTCAGCATGACCGGCTGGCGCCTCGGCTACGGCGCGGGGCCGCTGCTGCTGATCAAGAACATGACCAAGTACCAGTCCCAATCCACCAGCGGCGCCTGCCAGGTGTCGCAATGGGCGGGGGTCGCCGCTCTCGACGGCGACATGGCCTTCGCCGCGCGGCAGCGCGCCATCTTCCAGGAACGTCGCGACCTCGTGGTGCAGCGGCTGGAGACGGTGCCGGGACTGCGGGTGGCTCGTCCCGAGGGTGCCTTCTACGTCTACGTCTCCTGCGCCGAAATGCTCGGACGCGCCACTCCCGCCGGAAAGAAGATCGCCACCGACGGCGACTTCGCCGACTACCTGCTGGACGAGGGCGTGGCGCTGATTCCGGGCGACGCCTTCGGCCTGTCGCCGTTCATCCGGATTTCCTTCGCCACCGACACCGCGACGTTGGAAGAGGCGTGCCGCCGCATCGCCGCCGCCTGCGCCAAGCTGGCCTGACGGCGCAAATGAACGGCCTTAATTTGTAGTTTCGTGACACATTTTCTTCGTGATAGATGTTATTTTAATTTAAATAACGCTTCCGAAGAGTGAAAAGGGTTCCGCAGAATGATCGATATCGTTCACCCGATGGATGCGCCGCTGTTCAAGGGTCTGACCTCGACCCCTGAAATGCGCGAGATCTTCCAGGCCGACGGCTTCGTCCAGGCCTGGCTGGACGTCGAGGCGGCGCTGGCCGAAGCCCAGGCCGAGGTCGGCATGGTTCCGGTCGAATCGGCGCGGGCGATCCGCGCCAAGGCGGACGTCCGCCTGATCGACATCGAGAAGGTGCGCGCCCATGGCAAGGAAACCGCGCACACCCTGCTGGGAGTGTTGCGCGAATACCGCGCCAACCTGGGCGACCCGCATCAGACGTGGCTGCACTATGGCGCCACCACCCAGGACATCATCGACAGCGCGACGATGTTGACGGTGTCCCGCGCCCATGCCGAGATCGGCCGCCAGCTCGACGCGGTGATCGCGGTGCTGCTGGGGATGATGAACCGCCACCGCGACACCCTGATGGTGGCGCGATCCCACGGCAACCACGCCCTGCCCTTCACCTTCGGCCTCAAGGTCGCGGGTTGGGTGGACGAAATGGACCGCAACCGCGACCGCTGGCGCGAGCTCAAGACGCGCTGCCTGGTCGGCAATCTGTCCGGCGCGATCGGCACCTTCGCCGCCTGGGGCGACCAGGGGCTGGAGATTCAGGCGCGGGCCTGCCGCATCCTCGGGCTCGGCGCGCCGCGCACCTGGTGGCACGCGCAGCGCGACCGTCTGGCCGAGTTGCTCAACGCGCTGTCACTGATCGCCGGAACCTCGGCGCGCATCGCCCAGGAAATCTATGTCTCGTGCATGACCGAGATCGGCGAACTGGCCGAGGCCTATACCCACGGCACCGTCGGCTCCAGCACCATGCCGCACAAGCTGAACCCGATCGGCAGCGAATGGGTGCGGGCCCTGGCGGCGATCGTCCAGGGCAACGCCGAGGTGATGGCGCGGCTGATGACGCCGCTGAACGAACGCGACGGCAGCGTCTGGCGCGCCGAATGGGTCAAGGTGCCGGAAAGCTTCTGCCTCGCCGGGGCGATGCTGGCGCAGTTGCACAAGGTTCTGTCCGGCCTGATCGTCAACGAAAAGCGGATGCGCTCCAACCTCGACATGCTGAAGGGCGTGCTGCTGTCCGAACGGGTGATGTTCGTGCTGTCGCGGACCATGCCCCTGGGCGACGCCCACGAGGTGATCCACGATATTTCCCTGCGCGCGCTGGAGGAAGGCAAGCCGATGCTCGACCTGCTGCTGGCCGATCCGCGCGTCGCCTCGACCTGCGACCGCGCCGAGCTGGAAGAGGCGCTGAAGCCCGAAAACTATGCCGGGCTTTCCGCCGCGATCGTCGATATCGTCTCCCGCGAGGTGAAGGGATGACCGCGACCGCGCCCTGGCTTTCGCTCCTCGCGGAGTGGTGCGCGTCGCTGGACGGCGCGGCCCTGTCCGCGCCGGTGCGGGATCGGGTGCGGGATGCGGCGATCGACTGGTGGGGGGCGCTCGCGGCGGGCGTCGTCCACCCCCTCTCCGCCCGCTACCGGGCCGCCCTTTTGCGCGACGGCGCGGGCGAGGCCTCGGTCGCGGGCGATCCGTCGCGCCGCCCCATCGTCGCGGCGGCGGCGTTCAACGCCGCGGCGTCGCACATCGCCGAAGTGGATGACGGCCACCGCCTGGCGATCATGCACCCCGGCGTCACGGTGATGCCGGTGGCGCTGGCCCTGGCCGAAACTCTCGACCTCTCCGCCGCCGATCTGCGCGCCGCGATCGTCGCCGGATACGAAGTCGGGTTGCGCGTCGGCGCCCTGCTGGGCAAGGCGCACTACGCGGTATGCCACGTCACCGCCACCGCCGGATGCTTCGCCGCCGCCGCCGCCAGCCGCGCGCTGGGGTTGTCGGCGGAAGCCACCTTGCATGCCTTCGGCCACGCCGGAACCCAGGCGGCGGGGCTGTGGCAGTTCCTCGACGACGGGACGGAAACCGCCAAGGCGTTCCACGCCGCCACCGCCGTCCGCAACGGCCTGGACGCCGCGTTTCTGGCGGAATCGGGGATCCCCGGGGCGACACGGGTCCTCGAATGGCCGCGAGGATTGCTGACCACCTTCCGACTCGACGCGGACCGGCGATCCTCGCGGTTCCCTCCGCCCCCCCCCTTGCAGATCCAGACGGTGACGATCAAAAGCTGGCCGTCCTGCGGACAGATGCACAGCAGCCTGGACGCGGTGCGCGATATCCTGTCCGTCACCCCGATTTCCCCGGCGGAGATCGTCGCGGTGCGGGTCAAGGGGCCGAGGGCATGCAAGGTGGCTTCCGCCGACAACCCCAGCGCGCGGGCTGGCGGCGGCGGCGGCGAAGCATCCGGCGGTGGCGGTGACGTGGCATACCGCGTAGTGCGCCTTGCCCAGCAGGGCGCCGACGCGCAACCCGACTTCGTATCCGGCGACGATCGCGGCGCGCAGATCGGCGGCGGAGAGGGTCGAGAGTTTCGGCCAGGGCCAGCGCCACCGGCATCACCGTGACGCCGGGGTGCATGATCGCCAGGCGGTGGCCGTCATCCACTTCGGCGATGTGCGACGCCGCGGCGTTGAACGCCGCCGCCGCGACGATGGGGCGGCGCGACGGATCGCCCGCGACCGAGGCCTCGCCCGCGCCGTCGCGCAAAAGGGCGGCCCGGTAGCGGGCGGAGAGGGGGTGGACGACGCCCGCCGCGAGCGCCCCCCACCAGTCGATCGCCGCATCCCGCACCCGATCCCGCACCGGCGCGGACAGGGCCGCGCCGTCCAGCGACGCGCACCACTCCGCGAGGAGCGAAAGCCAGGGCGCGGTCGCGGTCATCCCTTCACCTCGCGGGAGACGATATCGACGATCGCGGCGGAAAGCCCGGCATAGTTTTCGGCTTCAGCGCCTCTTCCAGCTCGGCGCGGTCGCAGGTCGAGGCGACGCGCGGATCGGCCAGCAGCAGGTCGAGCATCGGCTTGCCTTCCTCCAGCGCGCGCAGGGAAATATCGTGGATCACCTCGTGGGCGTCGCCCAGGGGCATGGTCCGCGACAGCACGAACATCACCCGTTCGGACAGCAGCACGCCCTTCAGCATGTCGAGGTTGGAGCGCATCCGCTTTTCGTTGACGATCAGGCCGGACAGAACCTTGTGCAACTGCGCCAGCATCGCCCCGGCGAGGCAGAAGCTTTCCGGCACCTTGACCCATTCGGCGCGCCAGACGCTGCCGTCGCGTTCGTTCAGCGGCGTCATCAGCCGCGCCATCACCTCGGCGTTGCCCTGGACGATCGCCGCCAGGGCCCGCACCCATTCGCTGCCGATCGGGTTCAGCTTGTGCGGCATGGTGCTGGAGCCGACGGTGCCGTGGGTATAGGCCTCGGCCAGTTCGCCGATCTCGGTCATGCACGAGACATAGATTTCCTGGGCGATGCGCGCCGAGGTTCCGGCGATCAGTGACAGCGCGTTGAGCAACTCGGCCAGACGGTCGCGCTGCGCGTGCCACCAGGTGCGCGGCGCGCCGAGCCCGAGGATGCGGCAGGCCCGCGCCTGAATCTCCAGCCCCTGGTCGCCCCAGGCGGCGAAGGTGCCGATCGCGCCGGACAGATTGCCGACCAGGCAGCGCGTCTTGAGCTCGCGCCAGCGGTCGCGGTTGCGGTCCATTTCGTCCACCCAACCCGCGACCTTGAGGCCGAAGGTGAAGGGCAGGGCGTGGTTGCCGTGGGATCGCGCCACCATCAGGGTGTCGCGGTGGCGGTTCATCATCCCCAGCAGCACCGCGATCACCGCGTCGAGCTGGCGGCCGATCTCGGCATGGGCGCGGGACACCGTCAACATCGTCGCGCTGTCGATGATGTCCTGGGTGGTGGCGCCATAGTGCAGCCACGTCTGATGCGGGTCGCCCAGGTTGGCGCGGTATTCGCGCAACACTCCCAGCAGGGTGTGCGCGGTTTCCTTGCCATGGGCGCGCACCTTCTCGATGTCGATCAGGCGGACGTCCGCCTTGGCGCGGATCGCCCGCGCCGATTCGACCGGAACCATGCCGACCTCGGCCTGGGCTTCGGCCAGCGCCGCCTCGACGTCCAGCCAGGCCTGGACGAAGCCGTCGGCCTGGAAGATCTCGCGCATTTCAGGGGTCGAGGTCAGACCCTTGAACAGCGGCGCATCCATCGGGTGAACGATATCGATCATTCTGCGGAACCCTTTTCACTCTTCGGAAGCGTTATTTAAATTAAAATAACATCTATCACGAAGAAAATGTGTCACGAAACTACAAATTAAGGCCGTTCATTTGCGCCGTCAGGCCAGCTTGGCGCAGGCGGCGGCGATGCGGCGGCACGCCTCTTCCAACGTCGCGGTGTCGGGGGCGAAGGAAATCCGGATGAACGGCGACAGGCCGAAGGCGTCGCCCGGAATCAGCGCCACGCCCTCGTCCAGCAGGTAGTCGGCGAAGTCGCCGTCGGTGGCGATCTTCTTTCCGGCGGGAGTGGCGCGTCCGAGCATTTCGGCGCAGGAGACGTAGACGTAGAAGGCACCCTCGGGACGAGCCACCCGCAGTCCCGGCACCGTCTCCAGCCGCTGCACCACGAGGTCGCGACGTTCCTGGAAGATGGCGCGCTGCCG
>CBDDHB010000001.1:0-62053 GCA_965228165.1 Rhodospirillaceae bacterium | reverse complement strand
GAAGTTCTCCACCGCCTTCTGCGTCGCCTTCCTGCTGGTCGAGGGAGACCTGAACTTCGCCAACTTCGCCGCCCCGGCCCTGGATCGCGCCGACGTCCACGCCCTGGCAGCGCGGGTTTCGGTCGCCGAGGACGCGGCGATGACCGCCCGCTTTCCGGCGGAGCGCCCCGCCGAGGTGGAGATCGAAACCGCCGACGGCCGGGTTCTGCGGGCCAGCCGCGCCTTCCGCCGGGGCGACCCGGAAGCCCCCTGGAGCTTCCCCGAACTGGTGGCGCGCCTCGACGCGATCGCCGCCGCCCAGCCGAACGAGACCCGCAAGGAGACGGTCGCCTGGTGCGCCGACCTGGCGCATGCCGGGACCCGCCAGAAGACGGCGATCCGCCGCCTGTTCTCCAACCTGCGTGCGTACAAGGGAGATGCCAAGTGATCCGTAACGCCATCATCATCAACGCGAGCGACAATATCGCCACCGTGCTGCGCGACGTCGCGGCGGCGGAGGACGTCGTCGCCGGAGCGGGCGATAATACCGTGGTTTTCCCCGCGACCCAGGCGATTCCGTTCGGCCACAAGGTCGCGGTGCGCGCCATCGCCAAGGGGGAAGAAATCCTGAAATACGGCGCGGTGATCGGCGCGGCGACGACGGATATCGCCAAGGGCATGCACGTCCACACCCAGAACGTCGTCAGCCTGCGCGGACGCGGCGACCTCGAACCCCGGGAGGAATGACCATGAGCTTTCTCGGATACCGCCGCGCCAACGGCCAGGTCGGCACCCGCAACTACGTTGGCGTGCTCGCCACCGTCGCCTGCGCCAACGAAGTCGCCCTGGGCATCGCCAATCAGGTGCGCGGCACCATGGCGTTCACCCACCAGCAGGGCTGCTGCCAGACCCCACCCGACCTGGAACGGGTCACCCGCACCCTTGCCGGATTGGGCTGCAACCCCAACCTCGCGGCGGTGATTCTGGTCAGCCTCGGCTGCGAGGGCACCGACGTCGCGGCGGTGGCGGAAGCCATCGCCGCCACCGGCAAGCCGGTCGAAATCCTCCCGATCCAGGAAACCGGCGGTCTGGCCAAGACCCTGGCGAAGGGCACCCTTCTGGCGCAGAAGCTGGTGATGGAGGCGTCGCGCATCGACCGCCAGCCCTGCGACGATTCCGATCTGGTGATCGGCCTGAAGTGCGGCAGTTCCGACACCACCTCGGGCCTTGCGCCGAACCCGGCGCTGGGCCTGGTGGTGGAGCGTCTGACCGCGATCGGCGGCACCGCGGTGATGGGCGAGGTGACCGAATTCATCGGCGCCGAGCATCTTCTGGCGGCGCAGGCGAAGGACGAGGCGACGGGCCGCCGCATCCTCGACCTGGTGGCGCGGATGGAAAACCGCGCCAAGGCGGTCGGCGTCGATATGCGCGGCGGCCAGCCCACCCCCGGCAACATCAAGGGCGGCCTGACGACCATCGAGGAAAAATCCCTGGGCGCGATCGCCAAGGCGGGCCACGCCATCGTCCAGGACGTCTACGAATACGGCGAACGCCCCAAGGTGAAGGGTCTGGTGGTGATGGACTCCCCCGGACGCGAACCGGAATTGCTGACCGGCATGGCGGCGGCGGGCTGCAACGTCATCGTCTTCACCACCGGACGCGGCGCGCCGCAGGGCTTCCCGTTCGTCCCGGTGCTGAAGGTGACCGGCAACCGCAACACCTGGGAAACCCTGGTCGATCACATGGACATGTCGGTGCACGAGGTGATCGACGGCAGCGAAAGCATGCCCGCCGCCGCCGACCGCCTGTACCAGACGATTCTGGGGGTCGCGGGCGGCGTCGTCACCAAGGCGGAGGTGTCCGGCTATTTCAAGGCGATGGACATCTACGTCACCGGGCCGGTGATCTGAGGGAGAACGACACGATGGGCGAACCCAGACGCATCCGCATCGACCTCGCGCGCAACGCCGCCATCGACATCCTGGTGGCGCGCGGCGTCCCCGCCATGGACGCCGGCAAGGTGGCCGACGCCCTGATCGCCGCCGATCTGCGCGGCATCGATACCCACGGCCTCGCCTGCCTTAAGGACTACGTCGAGGAGCTGGAGGAAAACCGCATCGCGGCGCATCCGGAATTCCGGATCTCCCGGCGCTTCCCCTGGGCAGCGCAACTCGACGCCGACAACGGCCTCGGTCCGCTCGCCGCGACGGAAGGCATGGCGATGGCGGTGGCGGCGGCCGAAACCTTCGGCATCGGCGCCACCGGGGTGATCCGCAGCAACCACTTCGGCGCCGCCGGGGTCTAATGCCGCGATGGCGGCGGAAAGGGGCTGCATCGGCATCGTCGCCACCAACGCCTCGGCGGTGGCCGCCCCGTTCGGCGCCGCCGCGCCTCTGCTGGGAACAAACCCCCTCGCCATCGCCGCTCCCGCCGGACGACAGGCGCCGCTGATCCTCGACATGGCGACCAGCGAAGGATCGCGGAAAAAGGTCCGCAAGGCCCTGGACGAAGGCCGCGAAATCCCCGCCGGATGGGCGCTTGGCCCCGACGGCAGGCCGACCACCGATCCGGCGGCGGCGCTGAAGGGGGTGATGCTGCCCTTCGCCGGGGCGAAGGGATCGGGTTTGAGCCTGATCGTCGATATCCTGGCCGGGGTGCTCACCGGGGCCGAATTCGGCGGCCGGGTGCTGAGCGTGATGACCAACCAGGACCGCGAATCCGGCAACGGCCATTTCCTGCTGGCCTTCAAGGTTTCCGCCTTCCTGGACGAAGACTCCTATACCCGCCGCATCGAGGAAGAGATCGCGCGCCTGCGGGCGCTGCCGCCGGCTTCCGGCTTCGATGCGGTCAGCTATCCGGGGGAACGCAGCGGACAGATCCGCGCCGACCGCGTTTCCCTCGGCATCCCGATGACCGAGGCACGTATCGACGCGCTCGTCGCCCTCGGCGGAGGCCGCCTGCGGACACCGGCGGAAGTCTGATTGGAACGTCTTTTCGAACCGAAAAAACAGGGAGACATACCATGCGCATGATTGGGTTGAGTAAGGGTCTCGTCGTCGGCCTGACGCTCGCGGCGTCGTCGGCGTTCGCCGCCGACTTCCCGGCGAAGGATGTCCATATCATCGTTCCGTTCAAGCCGGGCGGCGGCGTCGATACCACCGCGCGCATCCTGTCCGAATACGGCAACAAGATGATGGGCAAGTCCAAGCTGGTCATCGAAAACCGCGCGGGCGGCGACGGCGTGGTCGGACAGACCTTCGCCGCAAAGGCCTACGGCTATACCGTGCTGGCCGCCACCAGCTCGGTGGTCACCAACCCGATGCTGAAGAAGACCGAGTTCTCGGTCGAGGACTTCCGCCCGGTGGCGATGTTCAACATGGACCCGGAAGTCATCGCGGTCGGCGCCAAGTCGCCGTTCAAGACCGTCGCCGAGTTCATCGCCGAGGCGAAGAAGCGCCCGATCACCACCGCGATCGCGGGGATCGGCACCTCCCACCACATGGCGGGTCTGGCGCTCGAAGACGCCTCGGGGATCAAGCTGAACTACATCCCGACCAAGGACTTCGGCGGCCAGTTGCAGGCGGTGATGGGCGGCCACGTGGAAATGGCCCTGTGGCCCCTGGGCGAGGCGAAGAAGCACGCCGACGCGGGCTCGATCCGGATTCTCGCGGTGGCCGACACCAAGCGCCTTCCCGCCTTCCCCAACGCGCCGACCTGGACCGAGGCCGGTTTGAACGTCAAGATGTGGACGACCTTCCGCGGCTGGGCGGTGCCCAAGGTAACCCCGGACGCGGCGGTCGCCTACCTCTCCGACCTGCTGGGCAAGATCAGCCGCGACCCCGGCTACGTCAAGCAGATGGAAGAGTACGGCTATCCGGTGGTCTATGCGAACGCCAAGGAATTCGGCGAAATCTTCGCGGACTACGCCGCCATCAGCAAGCAGGTGATCGCCAAGCACGAACTCGCCGGAAAGTGAGTCGCGGGCGGGAGGGCCCAGCGCCCTCCCGCCACCTTCGGAAACAGGGGACCGAACAATGAGAACGATGAAGATCGTCGATTTCTGGTGCGGATTGGGGTTCGCCGCCCTGGGCGGCTGGGCGCTGGTGACGGCGCTCGGCTTCGACAAAAGCTCCTCCACCTATCCCGCGATCCTCGCTGCGGCGCTGCTGGGGTTGTCGCTGCTTCTGATGATGCAGTCGTTGCGCGCCGCATCGCCCAAACTGGCGGATGCCGAGAGAACTCGCATCCTGCTGCACGGACCGGGACTGGAAATCGGGGTGTGGTGCCTGTGGGCGGTCGGACTGTGGCTCGGCGCGGGATACCTGATCGCCAGTTTCCTCGCCGTGGCGGTGCTGATCGTGCGCCACGGCCATCACGAACGCCGTCTGTCGCATTATCTGGCGCAGGCGGCGGCGGTCGCCACGGTGGCGTTCGCCATGTTCTATCTGATCTTCAACGTTCCCCTGCCGGAGCTTGAAGTCATCCGCGACCTGCTCGGCTCCTGACGCGCGAAACGAAGGATACTCCCATGGAAGAAATTGCTCTCGGTTTCGCGACGTTGATGCAGCCCACGGTGCTCGGCTTTCTGCTGATCGGCATCGTCGCCGGGTTGATCATCGGCTCGATCCCCGGCCTTAACGACAACATCGACTTCGCCATCTTCATTCCCTTGTCGTTTTCCCTGTCCTCCACCCACGCCCTGGCGCTGATGGTCGGACTGTACTGCTCCTGCGCGGTCGGCGGATCGATCCCGGCGATCATGGTCAAGGTGCCGGGCACCGCCTCGGCGGTGCTGACCGCGATCGACGGCCACGCCATGGCGCGCCAGGGCAAGGCCGGCCAGGCCCTCGGCATCGCCATCACCTCGTCGGTGTTCGGCGGGTTCACCAGCGCCCTTGTCCTGCTGTTCTTCGCGCCGCCGATGGCGGCCTTCGCCCTGCGCTTCGGCTATGTCGAAAACTTCGCCCTCGGCGTCCTCGGCATGGCGAGCGTCATCGGCCTTCTGGGCGGCAGCATCGTCAAGGGCCTGATCTCGGCGGTGCTCGGCCTCTTGGTGGCGACCGTCGGCCTGAGCCTGCAAACCGGCTACCCGCGCTTCACCTATGGCATCGACAACATCTATGAAGGCGTGCCGTTCGTGCCGCTGCTGGTCGGACTGTTCGGCGTCACCGCAGTGCTCGAACTGTCGGAAGAACTGATCCGCGACCGCCGCAACGGCGTCACTTCCCGCGACATGCCGCGCATCACCGATTCCTTCATCACCCCCTGGTCGATGATCCGCCGCCTGCTGCCGACCTGGGTGCAGTGCTCGACCATCGGCAACGTCATCGGCATCATCCCCGGCGCGGGCATGCTGATGGCGATCTACATGGGCTACGAGCGGATTTCCCGCCGCTACAAACGCCTGTACGAAGGCAAGCCCGGCGAGCCTGAATGGGGCGAAGGCGCGCCGGAAGGCATCGCCGCGCCGGAATCCGCCAACAACGCGGTGGTCGCCAGTTCGATGGTGCCGCTTCTTTCCCTCGGCATTCCCGGCAATTCGGTGTCGGCGCTGTTCATCGGCGCGCTGATGATCCAGGGCATGGTCCCCGGCCCGCTGCTGTTCATCGACCATCCCGACGTGGCGTGGATGATCATCGTCGCCTTCCTGGTCGCCAACGTGGTGATGTGGCCGGTTTCCCTGGCCCTGGTGCGATCGATTTCCGGCCTGGTGTTCCGCCTGCCCAAGCACGTCCTGGTGCCGACGATCTCCCTTCTGTGCCTGACCGGCGCGTACTCGGACGAAAACACCGTGTTCAGCATCACCGTCGCGCTGATCTCGGGAATCGTCGGCTACGTCACCCGCCGCCTCGGCATCCCGCATGCGCCGCTGATCCTCGCCCTGGTGCTCGGCCGCACCATCGAGGACAACCTCGGCAACTCCCTGCTCATCTCGGGCGGCGACTGGCTGGTTTTCCTCGACCCGGTGGGGCATCCGATCAGCGTGGTCCTGATCCTCGGCGCCGTCGCCTTCATGGTCGGGCCGCTCATCACCGGCGGACGCAAACGCTTCCAGGCGCGCCGCCGCCAGGCCGAACTGGAAATTCAGAACGGCTGACCCTCTGCCGCGTCCCCAACGAGAAAGCCTCCCCGGAACGGGGAGGCTTTCTTTTTACGGCCGCGCCACAAACGTCCCGAGCGGGTCGGCATCGTCGGCGGCTGGGATCAATCCTTGAGGTGGGCGGTGGGCAGGGCGGTGGTGTATTTCACCTGGGCGAGGGCGAAGCTGGAGCGGATATTCGCCACCACCGGAATCCGGGTCAGAACCTCGGTCATCAGTTCCTGGAACTTGATCAGGTCCTCGACGACGACGCGCAGCAGATAATCGGCCTCGCCGCTCATCAGGTAGCACTCCATCACCTCCGGCCGCTCGCGGATCGCCGCGTCGAAGATTTCCAGCGACGATTTGTCCTGGTGCTTGAGAGAGACGTAGACGAACGCGTTGACCGCGAGGCCGAGGGCATGGGGGTCCACCAGCGCCACCGAACCGCGAATCACCCCTTGCGCCTTCAAGTCCGCCACCCGCCGCCAGCACGGCGAGGGCGAGAGGCCGACCCGCTCGGCGAGTTCGGCGTTGCTGATCTCGCTGTCCGCCTGCAAGGCGCCGAGAATGCGCAGGCTGGTGGAATCGAGGCGCGGGCGCTGATGAGGCATGTTTATCCCCTATTACGGTGAATACAGGTTAATCATACTGAAAATCACCTTTTATGGAATAGAGATAGACCGGAAATTCCCGATGGAGGGGGATACCATCTCTGAAGTTCATTCCTTTCGGAGTCCGACCATGACCGCCATCGCCGCGCCCACCGCGTCCACCCCTGCGTTCCGCGCCGCCCAATCCGCGCCCTGGCTGGCGGCGATGGTGCTGTTCTGGGGCCTGAGCTGGCCGGCGATGAAGCTGGCGGTGGGCGAGGTGCCGCCGCTGTGGCTGGCGACCTTCCGTTTCGCCAGCGGCGCCGCGTGTTTGTTCGCGCTGGTGGCGGCGCGGGGGGGGATCCGCCTGCCGCCTCGCGCCGATTGGCCGATCCTCGCCAGCATCGGCGGCTTGCAGATGATGGCGTTTACCGCCCTGGGACTGACCGCGATGCAATACACCGACGCCGGACGCGCCGCCATACTCGGCTATACCACGCCGCTGTGGGGGGTGCTGGCCGCCTGGGCGCTCGTCGGACAACGGCCCACCGCGTGGCAGGGACTGGCGCTCTGCGTCGGCATGTCGGGCGTGGCGCTGATCTGCTCGCCCCTGGAAATGGACTGGGGCAATCCGCTGGTGGTGAAGGGCAACCTGTTCCTGCTGCTGGCGGCGATCTGCTGGTCGCTGGTGATCCTTCATGTGCGGCGGCACCGCTTCACCGCGCGTCCGCTGGAACTGACGCCGTGGCAGATGGCGTTCGCCGCCGTGCCGCTCGGCCTTGCCGCCTGGGGGATCGAGGGCTCGCCGGAACGGGTGACGTGGACCCCCGACCTGCTGGCTCTGTTGCTCTACATCGGTCCGGTGGCGACCTCGGCGTGCTTCGTCATCTCCACCGAATACGGTCGCCGCATCAGCACCTTCGCGATGACCAACGTCACCATGGGGGTGCCGATCGTCGGCATGCTGTCGTCGTCGGTTCTGCTGGGCGAGCGCATCACCCTGCCGCTGGCCGCCGGTCTGGCGCTGATCGTCGGCGGCACGGCGCTGGCGGCGGTGGCGGTGCGGCAGAAGGCGATGCGCGACGCGGCGGTGACCGAGCGCAACGAACGCCAAAGCCGCGCCTGCGCGATGGGATGATGCCGTCAGGATTCCGCCAGCAGGCGCTCCACCATTTGCGAAAGATGAACCAGGAACCTCCCTGCCGCTTGCGGCAGGGTGCGTTCGGCCATGGACTGCAATTCCAGCCGCCGCACCTGCATGCCGGGGTCGGCGATCGGCACCAGGGCCATGCCGTCCTCGACGAAACGCAGCGACACCGACAGTCGGCTGGTGAGCGATATCCCTCCCCCGTAGCGGCTGAAATTCCGCAGCGCTCCCAAATGATTGCTGGTCAGCGCCGGTTCCAGCGGAATCGCCTCGGCGGCCGCCGAGATGTCGAGCAACTGGCGGATCGTGGTGTCCTTGTCGGGCAGTGCCAGGGGGTGGGCGGCGAGTTCGGCGAGGCGCAGGGTCTTGCGCGACGCAAGCGGATGGTCGGCGCGCATCAGCGCCAGGATCGGCGCGGGCCACGAACGCTCGACTCGGATACCGCGGATCGGCGCGAGACTGAAGGTCAGGCCGAGGTCGGTCTCGCCGTCGGCGACCATCCGCGCCACATCGGCGGGCGGCGCGGCAACGAGGCGGAAGCGAATCCCCGAATAGGTGGCGCGGAACCCGGCGATTGCCGCCGGCATCACGTCGATGGCGAAACCCTCGGTGGTCGCCACCCGCACGATGCCCGATCCGAAATGGGCAAGACCGCGAATTTCCGCCAGAACCCGCTCGGATTCGAGGTGGGTGCGACGCGCGTGGGTGGCCAGCAGTTCGCCCGCCGAGGACAGGACCATGCCGCGGGCGCGGCGTTCGAACAGGGTCGCGCCCACCTCCGCCTCCAGCCCGGAGATCTGACGACTGATCGCCGAGGCGGCGACGTTGAGCCGCGCCGAAGCCTCGGCGATCGATCCGGCCCGGGCGACTTCGAGAAAATATCGCATCGCCGCGCTGTGCATCGCCGGTCGCCCCCGTGAAGATCGTTGCCGAAACGGCAAGGATCGGTTCGCAACATTATGCTTGTTTGAACCCTCAAGATCAAACACCATCTGCCTATAAATAGGACAGTGCGTATGCGTTGATTAAATCGTGGGCGGATAACGCCCGTCACCCCATCAAGCAGGCAGGCCCTCATGTTCAAATCCACGCTCCTCGGCACCGTCTTTGCCCTTTGCCTCGTCCCCGGCGCGGCATTCGCGGGCAAGGCCAACGACACCCTGGTCTACGCCTCCGACAGCGATCTGGAAAACGTCAGCCCCTACCACAACAACATGCGCGAGGGCGTGATCCTCATGCACCACGTGTGGGACGGACTGGTGCTGCGCGACAACGCCACCGGCAAGTACGTGCCGCTGCTCGCCACCGCGTGGAAGTGGGTGGACCCCACCACCCTGGAATTCTCGCTGCGCACCGACGTCAAGTTCCACAACGGCGACGCCCTGACCGCCGACGACGTGGCGTTCACCGTCAACTACGTCCTCTCCCCCGAAGGCAAGGTGGTGACCAAGCAGAACGTCTCGTAGATGGCGGGGGCCGAAAAGGTCGCTGCCCACACCGTGCGGATCAAGTTGAAGGAACCCTTCCCGGCGGCGATGGAATACCTGGCCGCCGCCGTGCCGATCTATCCCAAGGCCTATTTCGAGAAGGTCGGGCTGGAGGGATTCGCCAAGGCACCGGTCGGCACCGGCCCCTACAAGATCGTTTCCGCCGCCTCCGGCCAGGGGGTGAAGATGGTCAAGAACCCCGCCTACATGACGGGCAGCCCGAAGGGCGCGCCGAAAATCGGCAAGCTGGAGTTCCGCGTCATCCCCGACGGCGAAAGCCGCGTCGCCGAACTGATGACCGGCGGCATCGACTGGATCTGGCGGGTGCCGTCGGATCAGGCCGACAGCCTGAAGGCGATCCCCGGGATTTCGGTGCTTTCGTCCGAGACGATGCGCGTCGCCTTCCTGATCTTCGAGATGCAGAGCGACGATCCGGCGATCAAGCCGATGAAGGACGAACGGGTGCGCAAGGCGATCTCGATGGCGATCGATCGCAAGGCGATGGTGGACAATCTGGTGCGCGGCGGCAGCCGGGTGATGAACGCCGCCTGCTTCATCGAACAAACCGCCTGCGTACAAAACACCGTGGCCAAGTATTCCTACGATCCGGCCAAGGCCAAGGCGCTGTTGAAGGACGCGGGCTACCCCAACGGCTTCACCACCGAAATCTACGCCTACCGCGAACGCGATTACGCCGAGGCGGTGATCGGCTACCTTCAGGCGGTGGGCATCAAGGCCAAGCTCAACTTCCTCAAGTATCCGGCGATGCGCGGCGAACTGCACGCGGGCAAGGCGCCGATCACCCTGAACACCTGGGGTTCGTACTCGGTCAACGACGCCTCCGCCTTCACCGGCAACTACTTCAAGGGCAGCCCGGACGACCGCTCCAGGGACCCGGAGGTGGTCGCCTGGCTGAAGGAGGCGGATTCGATCGTCGACGAGGCGAAGCGCCTGAAACTGTACGGCAAGGCGCTGAAGCGCATCTCCGAGAAGGCCTATGTCCTGCCGCTGTTCTCGTGCTCGGCCAACTACGCCTTCACCAAGGATCTGGCGTTCACCGCCCAGCCCGACGAACTGCCACGCTTCTACGCCGCGTCGTGGAAATGACTCGTCGCCGCCCCGGGCGACCGGGGCGGCTTTTTCCGGAGGCTCGCCGATGCTGCACTTCACCCTGAAACGGATCGCCGTGGCACTGGGCGTCGCCTTCACCGTCGCGGTGTTCAGTTTCTTTTTGCTGCACCTGTCGGGCGACCTTGCGGTGGCGATCGCCGGTCCGGAATCCTCCGCCGAGCAGGTCGAACGCATCCGCGTCGAATTCGGCCTCGACAAGCCGATCGCCATGCAATTCCTGGAGTGGCTGTAGAAGGCCGTGCGCCTGGATTTCGGTCGGTCGTTCTATTTCCAGGATCAGGTCACCACCCTGATCGCCGGGCGGTTGGGCGTCACCATGGCTCTGGGCGGCCTTGCCCTCGCCTTCGCCCTGGCGCTGGCGATTCCCCTGGGGGTCATCGCGGCGATCAACCGCGACACCTGGATCGACCGCTGCGCCCTGGCCCTGTCGTTGTTCGGGCAGGCGATGCCCAGCTTCTGGTTCGCCTTGACCCTGGTTCTGATCTTCGCCGTCAATCTGCGCTGGCTGCCCGCCTCGGGCACCGGAACCTGGCAACACATGGTGATGCCGGTGATCGCCCTTGGCACTTATGCGATGCCCGCGATCATGCGCCTGACCCGCAACGGCATGCTCGACGTGCTGGCCTCCGACTATATCCGCACCGCGCGGGCCAAGGGGCTGCATCCCTTCGTGGTGATGTTCAAGCACGCCTTGCGCAACGCGGTGATCCCGGTGGTCGGCCTCGCGGCGGTGCAGTTGGGCTTCATGCTGGGCGGTTCGATCGTCATCGAGACGGTGTTCTCGCTGCACGGCCTCGGCCACCTCGCGTGGGAGGCGATCTCGCGCAACGACTATCCGGTGGTGCAGGCGGTGGTGCTGCTGCTTTCGGTGATCTACATCGCCGTCACCCTGGTCGCCGACCTTCTCAACGCCGCGCTCGACCCGCGCATGCGGAGCCTCTGACATGTCAGAAACCATTGCCGCCGACCCGCTCGCCCCGATCCTGCCGCGCGTCTCGCCGCTGGCGAAGTTCGCCCGTCGCGCCCTCGGCCATCACGGCTTCTTGATCGGCGCGGTCGTCCTCGGGTTGATCCTCCTTGCCGCGATCTTCGCGCCGCTGATCGCCCCCCACGACCCCTATGCGCAGGACGTCGCCCGCCGCCTGATTCCCCCGGCATGGGACGCCAAGGGAAGCTGGGATCACGTCCTCGGCACCGACAAGCTGGGGCGCGACTACCTTTCGCGGCTGATCTTCGGCGCGCGCATCTCGCTGATGATCGGCGGGCTCGCCGCCTTGATCTCGGGCGCCATCGGCACCGCCATGGGGGTGGCCGCCGGATACTTCGGCGGCAAGGTGGACAGCGCCATCAGCTATCTGATCGCCACCCGCCTGTCGATGCCGGTGGTGCTGGTGGCGCTCGCCGTCGCCTCGCTGGTGGGCGGCTCGTTCAAGATCGTCGTCCTGGTGCTGGGCTTTCTGTTGTGGGACCGCTTCGCGGTGGTCACCCGCGTCGCCACCCAGCAGATACGCCATGCCGAGTATATCGCCGCCGCCCGCTGCATCGGCTGCTCCACCTGGCGGATCGTGACCTCGGAAATCCTGCCCAACATCCTCAACGCCCTGATCGTGGTAGCGACGCTGGAAATGGCCCACGCCATCCTGCTCGAGGCCACGCTCTCCTTCCTTGGCCTCGGCGTGCCGCCGCCCGAACCTTCGTGGGGGCTGATGATCGCCGAAGGCAAGTCGTACATGTTCTTCAAACCCTGGGTGATCGTGATTCCCGGCGTCGCGCTGCTGGTGCTGGTCTTGGCGATCAACCTTCTGGGTGACGGCGTGCGCGACGTCACCGCGCCGGAGAACCGCAATTGACCGATTCGCCGTTGCTCACCGTCGAAAACCTGACCATCGACATCCCGCTCGGCGACCGCACCCTGCACGCGGTGCGCGGCGTCTCCTTCGACATCCGCCGGGGCGAGACCCTGTGCATCGTCGGCGAAAGCGGATCGGGAAAGTCGCTGACGTCCTTGGCTTTGATGAACCTGCTGCCCGGACGCCTGAAGCGCACCGCCAGTCGCCTGGAATTCGACGGGATCGACCTTTCGACGATTTCCGAACGCCGGATGAGCGATCTGCGCGGCAACCGCATGGCGATGATCTTCCAGGAGCCGATGACCTCGTTGAATCCCGCCTACACCATCGGCAACCAGCTCGTCGAGCCGCTGATGCGCCACAAGAAGGTCAGCCGCGCCGAGGCGGAAGGGCGCGCCGTGCATCTGCTGGAACGGGTCGGCATCAGCGCCGCCGCCCGTCGCATGGGGCAATATCCGCACCAGCTTTCCGGCGGCCTGCGCCAGCGGGTGATGATCGCGATGGCGCTGATGTGCGACCCCAGTCTGTTGATCGCCGACGAGCCCACCACCGCTCTCGACGTCACCATCCAGGCGCAGATTCTGCTGCTGTTGAAGGAAATCCAGCAGGAGTTCGGCATCGCGGTGATGCTGATCACCCACGATCTGGGGGTGGTGGCGCGGATCGCCGACCGGGTGGCGGTGATGTACGCGGGCGAGATCGTCGAAAGCGGCCCGGTCGGCCCGCTGTTCGCCGAACCGGCGCATCCCTACACCCGAGGTCTGCTGGCCTGCATCCCGCTGCCGGGCAAGACCGCGCCGGGCGAGCCGCTGGGCTCGATCCCCGGGCTGGTGCCGAGCCTGACCGGCCGGGTCGAGGGGTGCGTCTTCCGCAACCGCTGCCCGCACGTCGAACCCGCCTGCGCCGGGGAAGTTCCGATGGCCCTTCCGGCGGACGTCCGCGCGGTGCGCTGCATCCATGCGGAGGACTCCCGATGACCCCTGTCGCCCCGATCCTCGAACTCGACGGCATTTCCAAGACCTATCAGGTCCGCCAGGGCCTGTTCGCGCCCCGCCTGCCGCTGAAGGCTGTGGATGGCGTGTCGCTGAAGATCGCGCGCGGAGAGACCCTGGGCCTGGTCGGCGAAAGCGGTTGCGGCAAAAGCACCCTGGCGAAATACTGCTGGGTCTGGAGGCCCCCACCGCCGGGCGGATTCTGGTGGACGGCGTGCCGGTCAACGGCGGCGACTGGCGCAAGGAACTGGCGCGGCGGATTCAGCCGATCTTCCAGGACCCCTATTCCTCCCTCAACCCGCGCAAGACGGTGCGGCAGATCGTCTCCATGCCGCTTGAGGTGCATGGCATCGAAACCCGCGCGGGCCGCGACCGCATGGTGGACGAGATTCTCGACGTCGTCGGCCTGCCGCGCCGCGCCGCCGACAGCACGCCGAACCAGATGTCGGGCGGCCAGCGCCAGCGCGTCGCGATCGCCCGCGCCCTGGTGATGCGGCCCGAGGTGGTGATCTGCGACGAACCGACCTCGGCCCTCGACGTCTCGGTGCAGGCGCAAATCCTCAATCTGCTTCTGGAGTTGCGGCGCGAGTTCGGCCTGACCTATCTGTTCATCAGCCACAACCTCGCGGTGGTCGAGCACTTGGCGGATCGGGTGGCGGTGATGTACCTCGGCCGTGTCGTCGAGGAACGCCGGGCCGCCGACCTGTTCGCCGGACCGGGCCATCCCTATGCCCGCGCGCTTCTGGACTCGGTGCTGACGCCGGAACCCTGCCTCGGCATTCCCGACACCCGGTTGGGTGCGGTGTTTCCCAACCCGATCGCGCCGCCGCCCGGCTGCGCCTTCCACCCGCGTTGCCCGCGCGCGAACGATATCTGCCGCGCCGAAGCCCCGACGTTCGATGCCGGAAGCGGCATCGCCTGTCACGTCCCCCTGGAAAAGAGCGCCCGATGAGCCGTGATGCCGCGATTGCCGGGGCACAAGTATATTTCGACGACGGCGGCTTTCTCGCCGACCTCAAGCGCCGCGTCGCGATCCCCAGCGAAAGCCAGAAGCCGGAATGCCGCCCGGCCCTCGACGCCTATCTGACCGAGGCGGCGATGCCGCACCTGCGCGACCTTGGCTTCTCCACCCGCATCGTCGAGGGGCCGGACGGCAGCGGCCCGTTCCTGATCGGCGCGCGCCACGAGGGGGACGATCTCCCCACCGTCCTCACCTACGGTCACGGCGACGTGGTGCGCGGCTACGAGGGCCAGTGGCGCGACAACCTCGACCCATGGCAAGTGACGGTCAAGGGCGACCGCTGGTACGGTCGCGGCACCGCCGACAACAAGGGGCAGCACGCCATCAACCTCGCCGCGCTGACGCCGGTTCTGGCGGCGCGCGGCGGCAGGCTCGGCTTCAACGTCAAGATCGTCCTGGAAATGGGCGAGGAAATCGGCTCCCCCGGCCTGCGCGAGGTCTGCGACCGCCACAAGGACGATCTGGCCGCCGACCTGCTGATCGCCTCGGACGGGCCGCGCATGTCCGCCCAGCGTCCGACCGTCTACCTGGGCTCGCGCGGCGCGTTCAACTTCGATTTGACCCTCAAGCTGCGCGATGGCGGCCACCATTCCGGCAACTGGGGCGGCGCGCTCGCCAACCCGGCCACCATCCTGGCCTCCGCCATCGCCAGCATGATCGACGCCCACGGCAAGACCCTCGTCGAGGGCTTGCGCCCGCCGCCGATCCCGGCGTCGGTCAAGGCGGCGATCGCCGACCTGAAGGTCGGCGGCAACCCCGGCGATCCTGAAGTGGACGCATCCTGGGGCGAGCCGGGCCTGACCACCGAGGAACGGGTGTTCGGCTGGAACACTTTGGAGGTCCTGGCGTTCGTCGCGGGCAATCCGGAACTTCCGGTCAACGCTATCCCGCCCGAGGCGCGGGCGACCCTGCAATTGCACTATGTCGTCGGCTGCGATCCCAGCACCTTCGTCGCCGCGGTCGAAACCCACCTCGCGGATCGGGGATTCGCCGGCTTCGTCGTCACCCCGTCGCGGCAGGGGTTCGCCGCCACCCGCCTCGCCCCCGAGAACCCATGGGTGGGCTGGGCGCTCGCCTCGATCGCCCGCACCAGCGGCAAGAAGCCCGCGCTGCTGCCTAACCTCGGCGGGTCGATCCCCAACGACGCCTTCGCCGACGTGCTCGGCCTGCCGACGATCTGGGTGCCGCATTCCTATCCGGCATGTTCGCAGCACGCGCCCGACGAACATCTGCTAGGCTCGGTGGCGCGCGAGGCCCTCGGCATCATGGCGGGGCTGTACTGGGACCTCGGCGAAGACGGCCCGGGCATCCTTCAGACGGTGAAGACATCATGAAACTCTCCCATACGGTTCTCTCGTGGCTGGCGCCGCGCCGGGGCGAAATGGAAGCCCTGTTGGAAACCCTGGTCAACATCGACAGCTTCAGCCACGACAAGGCGGGCAACGACACGGTGCTGGAGGTTCTGGCCGATTTCCTGGCGGGGGACGGCGTCGGTTTCGAGCGGATTCCGGTCGCGGCTTTCGGCGACGTTCTCAAGGTCACCGTCGGCGGCCCCGGCGGCGCTCATGCGCTGATGATGGGACACCGCGACACCGTCTTCCCCACCGGCACGGTGGCGGCGCGTCCCTTCCGCAAGGACGGCGACCTCGCCTTCGGCCCCGGCGTGGCGGACATGAAATCCGGCCTGGTGCTGATCGCGTTCGTGCTGAAGGCCTTCGCCGAGACCGGAACCGCGCCATTCCCGCTGGTGGCGCTGTTCACCGGCGACGAGGAAATCGGCTCCGATACCGCCCGCCCGATCATCGAGGCGGCGGCGATGGGGGCACGGGCGGTGCTGAACATGGAACCGGGCCGCGCCTCAGGCAACGTGGTGTCGGCGCGCAAGGGCGGCTTCTGGATGAAGATCGACGTCACCGGAACGGCGGCGCACGCGGGCGTCAACCATCAGGCCGGGCGGAGCGCCGTCGAGGCGCTGGCGCGCAAGATCGTCCGCCTGCACGCCCTGACCGACTATGCGACCGGGATCACCACCAACGTCGGGGTGATCGCGGGCGGCATCGGCCACAACACCGTGGCGAGCTGGGCCAGCGCCGAGTTGGACGTGCGCATCGTCGCCGAGGCGCAGCGCGCCCCGGTGGTCGCGGCGATCGAGGCGATTCTCGCCGCCGAGGACGTCCCCGGAACCCGGGCCACCGGCACGATGATGTCGCATCGCGTGCCGATGGAAGCGGCATCGAGCGCCGATCTGCTGGCGCGCTATCGCGCGGCGGCGGCAGAGCTTGGCTTTGCGGTGGACGGCGAGTTCACCGGCGGCTGCGCGGATTCCGGCTTTACCTCGGCGATGGAAATTCCCACCCTGTGCGGCCTTGGCCCGGTGGGGGAAAAGGCGCATACCGAGGAAGAGGTCTGCCGCCTCGACACCCTGGCGCCGCGCGCGCAGGCGGTGGCGGCGACGCTCCTCGGCCTCGCCTGATCTTATGGAATGGTTGAATCGCGGAATTCGGGAGTGATCATGAACGGAACGGCGACCAAGGTGACGGAGCGTCATCGAACGCCTGCGGCGGAACTACGTCAACACCAAGCCCTCGATCTGTTACGAGCGTGCGAAGATTTACACGGAATCGCACCAACGCAGCGAGGGTAAGCCCACCATCATCCGCCGCGCCCAGGCGTTCTTCGATTTCTGTTCCGAATTCGAGGTTCGGATCTTCCCCGACGAGTTGATCGTCGGAACCGCGGGAAAATTCCGCCGCACCGGGATTCTGACTCCGGAATATTCGTGGAAATGGGTGGACAAGGAGATGGACACCTTTCCCTCCCGCCCCCAGGACCCCTATCAGATCACCGAGGAACAGTGCCGTTTGATCCGGGCCGAAATCTTCCCCTACTGGCACGGCAAATCCCTGGAGGAACACTTCCTGGCCGAGCTTCCCCCGGCGACCGCGAAAATCGGCGTCGACACCGGGATCATCGACAACGATTCGAAATGGCGTCAGGCGGTCGGCGAAATCACGCCGGACTACGAGGGGCACCTGTTCCGTCTGGGCTATGGCGGCATCCTGCGAAAAGCGGAAGGCAAACTCGCGGACCTCGATTACCTCAGCGCCGAGAACATCGACAGGATCGACTATTACCGCGCCACCATCCTGACCGCCAAGGCCATCGTCCTGCTCGCCAACCGCTACGCCGATCTGGCGGACAGGATGGCGGTGGACGAAGCCGACGGCGCCCGCAAGGCCGAATTGCAGAAGATCGCCCGGGTCTGCCGCCGGGTGCCGGAGCATCCGCCGGAAAACTTCCACGAGGCGATCCAGTTCGTCTGGTTCGTGCAGTTGGGCGGGATCATCACGGAAAACCCGCTGGCCCTGAACCCCGGCCGCTTCGACCAGTACATGTACCCCTTCTATGCCGCGGACATCGCCCAGCAGACCCTGACCAGGGACAGCGCCAAGGAGCTGATTCATGCCCTTTGGTTGAAGTTCTCGGAATGGGTCTGGACGATTTCCGAAAACACCACCGGATACTTCGCCGGATACAACCAGTTCCAGAACCTCACGGCCGGCGGCAAAACCCGCGACGGCGGCGACGCCACCAACGAACTGACCTATCTGTGCCTGGAAGCCACCGACGAGGTGCGCACTCACCAGCCGGGCTTGAGCGTCCGCATCCATTCGGATTGCCCCCAGGAGTTCCTCTACGCGGTCACCGTTCTGGTCAGCAAGGGAACCGGCTTCCCGGCGATCCATAACGATCAGGCCGGAACCCAAATGCTGCTTCAGGCGGGATACGAGCCCGAGGACGCCAGGGACTGGAACAACTGCGGTTGCGTCGTGCCGCACTTCCGCAAGACCGGGCAATGGACCTCGGCGGTCAACGTCAACTTCGCGGCGGCGATGGAATACGCCCTGAACCAGGGGAAAAGCCGCCTGACCGGGGAAAAGCTGGGCCTGAACGCCACGCCGATCAGCGATTATCGCAGCTATCAGGAAATCCAGGACGCCGTTTTCGAGCAGGTGGGCAATCTGATCCGCCATTCGGTGATTTCCAGCATCGTCGCGCAGAAGCTGCATTCCGAAATGGTGCCGCGCCCCTTCCTCTCCACCTGCATCGAGGACTGCCTGGAAAGCGGCGTCGATCTGTCGCGAGGCGGCGCGAAGTACAACGTCGGCCCGGTGCTGACCGGCATCGGCCTGGCCGTCGTCGCCAATTCGCTGGCGGCGATCAAGAAACTGGTGTTCGAGGACAAGGTCGCGACCCTGGCGGAGCTGGATGCCGCGATGAACGCCGACTGGGAAGGCTTCGAAGACCTGAGGACCAGGGCCCTAGAGGTCGCCAAATACGGCAACGACGACGACACCGTGGACTCGATCGCCCGTGACCTCGCCAATTTCTATTACCGCCAGACCCGCTCCTATAAGGACATTTTCGGCTCGCCCTTCAACTCGGCGTTCATGGGGATTTCCAACTACATTCCGACGGGGCGGATCGTCGGCGCGACGCCTTGCGGTCGCAAGGCGAAGAAGCCGATCACCGAAGGGGTATCGCCCTTCGCCGGCAGCGACGTGACCAGCCCCCTGGCGGCGATGCGTTCCAGCGCGAAAATGAACCACGACGTGCATACCGGCGGCACCTTGCTGAACCTGCGTTTGAGCGAGGATCTGGTCGGCACGCCGAAGGGGAAGCGCGATCTGGGCAACGTCATTCGCGCCTATTTCTCGCTCGGCGCGTTCCATGTGCAATTCAACACCCTGTCCACGGAAACCTTGCGCAAGGCCCAGAAAAACCCCGAGGACTACAAGGATCTGCTGGTCCGGGTCGCCGGTTACAGCACCCAGTTCGTCAATCTTTCGCCAGAAATGCAGGAAGCGATCATCGCTCGTTCGGCGCATGGCACATTCTGACGGCGAAAAAGGAGTGATCCTGCAAATGCAGGATTACTCCATCCATGACGGGGATGGGGTCCGGACCACGATCTTTCTGGCCGGATGCGGCTTGCGCTGCCAGTGGTGCGCCAACCCGGAAAGCTGGACGACGCGGACGAAGCTGGCCTTTCACGCCCACAAATGCGCGGCGTGTCACCGTTGCGCCGATGCCTGTCCGCAAGGACTCGACCCGGCGGGCGGGGCGTTCGATCCGTCGCGCTGCGTGGCTTGCGGCGCCTGCGTGGCCGCCTGTCCGCAAAACGCCCTTCAACTGGCGTGCCGGGATACCCTGGTGAATGCGGTGGTCGAAAAGATTCGCCGCGACGAGATCTTCTTTCGCCATTCGGGGGGCGGCGTCACCTTTTCCGGCGGCGAACCGTTCACCCAACCCCAATTCATCGGGCGGCTGATCGATGCGTTTGAACGGCTTGGCGTTTCGGTCTGGGTGGAGACTTGCGGTTTCTTCGATTGGGAACGATGCCGAGATTTGATTCCCCGGATCGACCATGTGTTCTTCGACCTCAAGCACATGGACGACGCGACCCACCGCCGCTTCACCGGCCAGTCCAACGCGACGATCCTGCAAAATGCCCGTCGCATCCACGAACTGGGCGTGCCGATGACGGTGCGCATGCCGTTGATCGTCGAGGTCAACCTGGACGAGGACAACCTTCGCGCCACCGCCGAGTTCATGCGCGCCCACCTGCACGGCAGCGCCATCGAGCTGCTGCCCTATCACGAACTCGGCAAGGCCAAGTACAGCGCCTTTCGCATGACCGAAGCATTCCACGCCTTTACCACGCCAACCCCCGCACAATTGGAATGGGCTTACGGAATTTTCGGCCAGCACCAAATCGCGCGCGACCGACGGGACTGATGCGTCCACGTTCTAGCGCGCCGCCACCGCCTCCGCCCAGGGATGCACCGGATCGGCCTTACCGAGGCGTTCATCGCCGCGCGCCAGGGTGGCGCCAAGGATGGCGAAATTGATCGGATAGGGAACATGGTCGGCGGTCACCACGTCGGTCTCCCGCGCCAGCTTGGCCAGCGCTTCTCCCCCCAGGGCGGGGTTGGCGACCACCCAGGGGGCGCCGCTTGCGTCGATGCGCGGCGCGTTCATCGCGTCTTCCAGCGACATGCCGAAATCCGCCATGCGGGAAATCACCTGGAACGCGGCGGGAACGATCCGGCGTCCGCCCGCGCCGCCGATCGCCAGGACGCCGAAATCCCCCTGCACCACCGCCGGACAGATGTTGCACAGCGGGCGCTTGCCGGGGGCGATGCCGTTGACCCGATCGGGCCGAGGATCGAACCAGTACATGCCGTTGTTGATCAGGATTCCGGTTCGCGGCAGGACCAGCCGCGAACCGAACCCGGACAGCAGGGTCTGGGTCAGCGCCACCTGATCGCCATGGCGGTCGACGACGCCGATGTGGGTGGTGCAGCCAAGGTCGCGCCCGCCGCTGGCGTCGCCCATGCGGGCGAAACGATCGGCCCATGCCTCGTCCAGGCTGCGGACATAGGCGAGCAGGACGTCGCCGTCGTCGCCGGGACGCGCCGGGTCGAGCTTGCGCCCAAGGGACAGCAGGGCGCGCCCCAGGGTCAGGCCGCCGTTGAGTTCAGGCAGCAGCGACACCGCGCAACCGCGATAGGATATCCGCCGGGGCCGCACCACCCGCGCCGCATAGGAAGCCAGATCGTCGTAATCGAGACTCCCGCCAAGCTCCTGCATGTCGGCGGCGATCGCCGTCGCCAAGTCGCCCGAAGAGAAGGCGCGCGGCCCAAGATCGGCCAGCATCGCCAGGGTTTCGACCAGACGGGGATTGGCGAGCAGGCGCGGCACCGGCCCCGCCGCCGCCGGAGCGGCCACCGGCGGCAGCCCGCCGGGCAGGAAGATGTCGCGGCTGGAGGGAAACCGGCCGAGGTCGAGGGCGGCGGACGCGATCATCACCCCGGTGAACCAGTCCACGGTCATGCCGCGCGCCGCCAGGGCCAGGGCGGGTTCGACCAGCCGCCGCCAGGGCAGGGTGCCGAAGGTTTCGAGGGCAAGGCCCATTCCGGCGCAAACCCCCGGCACGATCGCCGAGGCCGCCCCCAGGCGATTGCGGTCGCCCTCCACCGTCGGCCAGCCGAACAAGTCGGCGTCGCACCCCTCGGACAGGCCATAGGCACGCGGGTCCACCGCCCGTGGCGACCGTCCCATGAAATCGATGCCGACCACGTCGTCGGTCGCGGCGCGGTGGATCAGCATGCCGCCGACGCCGCCGATGCCGCTCATCCAGGGTTCGGCGACGCCGACGGCGAAGGCGGCGGCCACCGCCGCGTCGACCGCGTTGCCGCCGTCCTCCAGCACCCGCGCGCCGATTTCCGAGGCGGCGCGGCTGTGGCTGACCACCACGCCCAAGGAGGATCGCACCGCGGCCTTGCGCGACCGCGCGCCGAGGCTGAGGTTGGGGCTGCACATCGAGGGAATGCAGGCAGACATCGCATTCACGCCTTGGCTGACGAAGCAAACGGGTTCAGGCGGCTTCCAGGCCGCACCACTCAGCGACGAACAGCGCGATCGACCGGGTGACGCGGTTGAGCGAATCGAGGTCGAGGCGCTCGTCGAAGCCATGGATGGCGCCGCCCTTCGGGCCATAGACCAGCGACGGCATGCCGTCGTAAAGGCCGAAGAAGCGGGCGTCGGTGCAGGCGGTGGTGGGGACGCTGGGCAGATCGCCGCCCACCGCCGCGCGGTGGGCGTTCGCCAACACCCCCAGGGCCGCCTCGCCGCCGGTCAGTTCGTACCCCTCGGCCATGAAGCCGTGATAGTCGATGGTCAAGCCGCCCAGGCCCGCCGCCGCCTCGTGCAGGCGCGCCTCGATCTCCGCCTTGGCGTCGTCGAGCGACTGTCCGGGGAACACCGCGACGCGGACCTCGAAGATGCACCACGCGGGCACGCTGGACGGCCAGTCGCCGCCGACGATCCGCCCGACGTTGAAGTTGATCGGATGCGCCAGCCCCTTGAACGCCGCGGGGCGGCGTTCCGGCGCGTTCCATTCCGCCTCCAGCCGGTGCAGCGCCTGCAACAGGGGGAACGCCGCCTCGATCGCGTTGGCGCCGATTTCCGCCTCGCGCACGTGGGCGGGCTTGCCGCGCACCGTCAGGCGCAGCCACATTACCCCCAACTGCGCCGAGGTCACCGCCTCGCCACGCGGTTCGGGGATCAGCACCGCATCGGCGCGATAGCCGCGCGCCAAACAGGCGAGCGCGCCGTTGCCGGTGCATTCCTCCTCGATCACCGACTGCACGCAGACCTCGGCGGCGGGGCGGTATCCGGCGCGGCGAAGCCCTTCCAGGGCGAACACCGCCGCCGAAAGGCCGCCCTTCATGTCGGCGGCGCCGCGCCCGAACATCCAGCCGTTCTCGACGCGGGCGGAAAACGGCGGCGAGGTCCACGCGTCGAGCGGCCCGGCGGGAACCACGTCGATGTGACCGTTCAGGATCAGGCTGCGCCCGGTCTTGCGCTCCGGACGATGCATCCCGACGACGTTGATCGCGTTCTCGTAGGGGGCCTCCACCGGGGAGAATCCGGGCAGGTGGCGCAAATCGTCGGCGTCGAGTTCCCAGCGATCGACCTCCAGACCGAGTTCTGCCAGGGTTTCCGCCATCAGGGCCTGCGCCGACTGTTCCCTGCCGCGCAGCGACGGGCAACCGACCAGTTCGGACAGGAAATCCACCTGGCGGTCGAAATTGGCATCGACCGCCGCGACGATCCGCTTCGAGAGTTCAGAATCCATGCTTCAATCTTCCAAGGGGTGATGGCAGGCGATCCAACGTCCGTCGTCGAGTTGCCGGAAGGGCGGCGCCTCGGCGCGGCAACGCTCCCCGGCGAAGGGACAGCGCGGGTGGAAGTGGCAGCCGGATGGCGGGTCGAGGGGGCTCGGCACCTCGCCCTTGAGAGCGATGCGTTGGCGTTTCGCGCCGAAGCGCGGCACCGGAATCGCCGAGATCAGGGTGCGGGTATAGGGATGTCGGGAGCGGTGGAAGATGGCGCGGCAGTCGGCGAACTCCACCACCCGGCCCAGGTACATCACGACGATGCGGTCGCTGATGTGCTCGACCACCCCCAGATCGTGGGAAATGAACAGATACGACAGGCCAAGTTCGGCGCGCAGGCGTTCCAGCAGATTGATCACCTGCGCCTGAATCGACACGTCGAGCGCCGACACCGGCTCGTCAGCCACCACCAGCTTCGGCGTCATCACGATGGCGCGGGCGATGCCGATGCGCTGCCGCTGCCCGCCGGAAAATTCGTGGGGATAGCGGTCGGCGTGCTCGGGGCGCAGGCCGACCCGCGCCATCGCCTGGGCGATGCGGTCCCGCCGCTCCGCCGCGCCGAGGCCGGGAACCAGGCGCAAGCCCTCGCCGATCAAATCGCCCACCGTCATCCGGGGGTCGAGCGAGGAATGCGGGTCCTGGAAGATCATCTGCATGTCCGGACGAACCGCTTTCAGCCGCCGCCCCTCGAGGCCGGTGATGTCCTCGCCGCGAAAACGGATGCTGCCCGCCGTGGCGTTGATCAGGCGCATCACCAAGCGTCCGGTGGTGGACTTGCCGCAACCGGATTCGCCGACCAGGCCGATGGTTTCCCCCTCGCGCAGGGAGAAGCTGACCCCGTCCACGGCGCGCACCAGACGGGGCTTGGCGAACAGGCCGCCGCCGTGCGCGAAGTGCTTTTGCAGGTTTTCGACGCTCAGAATGTCGGCCATGGTTCAGCCCTCCGTCCGGTGCAGCCAGCACGCGGCGGCATGGGTTTCGCCCAGGGTTTGCAGCGGCGGCTTTTCGACGCCGCAGACGCCGATCGCCTCGGGGCAGCGGGGGCAGAAGGCGCACCCCGGCGGCAGATCGGTCAGGCTGGGAACCAGCCCCCCCATTTCGTAGAGCGGCGGGCGCGGCCCCTCCTCGTCCGGAGCGGACAACGCGGGGATCGCCCGCAACAGGCCCCGGGTATAGGGGTGCGCCGGACGGGTGAAGATTTCCTCGGCGGTGCCCTGTTCGACCACCCGGCCCGCGTACATCACCACCACCCGGTCGGCGATCTCGCTGACCACCGCCAGATTGTGGGTGATCATCATGATCGCGGTGCCGGATTCGCGGGCGGCGCGCACCATCACGTCCAGCACCTGCGCCTGCACCGTGACGTCGAGCGCGGTGGTCGGCTCGTCGGCCAGCAGCAGCACCGGGTCGAGCAGCAACGCCTCGGCGATCATCACCCGCTGGCGCATGCCGCCCGACAGTTCGTGCGGATAGGCGTCCATCCGCGCCTCGGGCGCGGGCAGATCGACCCGGCGCAGCATCTCCACCGAGCGCTCCCACGCCTCGTCGCGGAAGACCTTGCGGTGGATGCGCGCCGCCTCGATCAACTGGTTGCCGATGGTGAATGCCGGATTAAGCGAGACCATCGGCTCCTGGAAGATCATCGAAACGCGATCCCCCCGCACCTCGCGCATCTCGCTTTCCGAAAACACCATCAGGTTCTGGCCGTCCAGCCAGACCTCGCCGCCGACGATGCGACCGGGATGCGGCACCAGACGCAGGATCGACAGGGCGGTCATGCTTTTGCCGCAGCCGGATTCGCCGACCACGCAGACGATCTCGCCCTTTTCGATCTGGAAGCTGACACCGTCGATCGCCTTCGCCACCCCGGTGCGGGTGAAGAAGTGGGTTTGCAGATTGTCGATTTTCAGAACCGGGAACATGGCGGTCACTTCATGCGCGGGTCGAGGACGTCGCGCAGCGCGTCACCCAACAGGTTGAAGCCCAGGACGGCGACGGTGACGGCCAGGCCGGGGTAGACCGTCATCATCGGGTTGTCGAGCATGAAGTCCTTGGCCTCGCTGAGGATGTTCCCCCACGACGGCGACGGCGGCGGCGCCCCCAGCCCCAGGAAGGACAGCGAGGATTCCGCCAGGATGGCGTAGGCGAACCCCGCCGTCGCCTGCACGATCAAGGGGGCGAGGCAGTTGGGCAGGATGTGGCGGAAGATGATCTCGAAGTCGCTTGCCCCCAGGGCCACCGCCGCCTCGACGAACTCGCGGCTTTTCAAGGACAGCACCGCCCCCGGATGATCCGGGCGAAACGCGGCACGTAAACGATGCCAAGGGCGATCACCACATTGAACAGGTCGCCGCCCATCACCGCGACGATGGCGATGGCCAGCAAGATCGCCGGAAAGGCCATGGTGGCGTCCATCACCCGCATGATCGCGTTGTCGATGCCGCGCCCATAGAACCCGGCGACCGCCCCCAGGGCCACCCCGAGAACGAGGGAGAACAGCACCGAGAACAGGCTGATGCCGAGCGATATGCGCGAGCCGTAAAGGATGCGGCTTAAGATATCGCGACCGAATTCGTCGTTGCCGAAGGGGTATTTTTCCGACGGACCCATTCCCTGCAACGAGATATCCACCGCCAGCGGATCGTGCGGCGCCAGCCAGGGGGCGAAGATCGCCACCAGAACGCAGGCGACGATGATCGCCAGTCCGGCGACGCCGATCTTGTTCTCGAAAAACCGCGCAAGCATCCGCGGACTCCTAATATTTCACGCGCGGGTCGAAGACCTTGTAAAGGACGTCGACCGCCAGGTTGACCAGCATGTAGACCAGGGCGATGAACAGGATGCATCCCTGCACCGCCGGATAGTCGCGGCTGTAGATCGACTGCACCACGAAGCGCCCCAGACCGGGCAGGCCGAACACCGTCTCGGTCACCACCGCGCCGCCCAGCAGCATGCCGTACTGGATGCCGATGGTGGTCAGGGTGGGGGCGAAGGCGTTCTTCAGCGCGTGCTTCAGCAGCACCGTCCACTCCGACAGGCCCTTGGCGCGGGCGTGGGTGACGTATTCCAGGCGCATCACCTCGAGCATCGAGGACCGGGTCATCCGCACCACCACCGCCGCCATGAACAGGCCCAGGGTGATCGACGGCAGGGTCATGTAGCGCAGACCCTCGCCCAGGTTCTCCCAGACCGGCACGTAGCCGGAGGACGGGAACCAGCCGAACCGCACCGAAAACACCAGAAGCGACATCAGACCGAGCCAGAACCCCGGCACCGACACCCCGAGCAGGGAAACCAGCATGAACAGATAGTCCTTGCCGGTGTTGTGGAACTTCGCCGCCAGCACCCCCGAGGGGATGGCGAGCGCCACCGAGAACAGGGTCGCCAGACTGGTCAGCACCAGGGTGGTGGGAAAGCGGTCGAGGATGGTGGTCATCACCGGAATCCCCGAGGCGATGGACCGGCCGAAATCGCCCGCCAGCACCCACCCGAACCAGGAAACGAACTGCATCGCCAGCGGCTGGTCGAGGCCGAGGGAACGGCGGATGTTCTCGATCGCCGCCGCGTCCGCCTCCGCCCCCACGATGGCGATCGCCGGGTCGCCCGGAATCAGGTGCATCAGGAAGAACACCATCAGCGCCACCAGAATCAGGGTGGGCACCATCAGAAGCATCCGCTTGAAAAGATAGATCGCCATCGAACGCGCGCGCCTCGAGCCGGAGTGTAGGAGGGACGGTCCCTCGCGGCACGCCGCCGCGAAGGACCGGTTTCCGGGGTCTGGAGCCTACTTCTTATCCAGCCAGACGCCCCACAGCGCGGGGATGCCGATGCTCAGGTTCTCGTAGCCTTTCACGTAATCGCGATAGGCGTTGAGATAGTTATAGTTGTAGATCTCGATCCACGGCACCGTCTCGATGGTCTTGATGTGGACCTTCTCGAACAGGGCGCGGCGCTGGTTCTCGTCGTCGGTGGCGGCGGCCTGATCGATCAGCGTCTTGACCTCGGGATAGACGTCGAAGGCGCTGCTCAGGCGCAGATAGCGATAGGCGTCCACCGGGTCCGGCTTCGGCCCGCTGCCGAAGCTGAGCATCTGGAAGTCCTTGCCGTAGAGCTTCTTCAGCAGCACCGGCCATTCCAGGACGTTGACCTCGGCGTTGATGCCGACCGCCGCCATCTGGCTTTGCATGGCGATCGCCTGCTTGTACATCGGCGCGTAGTTCTTGGTGGTGTCGATCACCACCTTCTCGCCCTTATAACCGGATTTTTGCAGGTATTCCTTGGCCTTGGTCAGGTCTTGCGGATACCAGTTGCGGTGCGCGTCGGTGTAATAGGAACTCTGCGCCGAGATCACCGACGGGTTGACCACCGCGTGCTCCATATAGGCGGCGCGGGTGATTTCCCCCAGGTTCAGGGCATAGGCGACGGCGCGACGAAAATCCGGGTTGTCGGTGACCGGCTTGTTCATGCCGAAATACACCTGATACCAGCTCATCCCGGGGACTTCGGTCAGCACCACGCCCTGCTTCGAATACTGCTTTTGGTACTTGTCCACGTACTTCGCCGGGAAGTACTGGAGCATGTCGATTTCCTTGTTGAGGAGCGCCATCACCGCGACGTTTTCCTCGGTCACCGGCACCAGCTTGACCTCGTCGAGATAGGCGGTGCGGTCGCCGGTCAGCCCGTCCTTCGGCCCCGGTTGCGGCTTATAGTTCGCATAGCGCTTGAAGCGGACGTATTGGGTCGGCTTCCATTCGACGAATTCGAACGGCCCGGTGCCGATCAGCTTGGTGATCGCGCCGTTGGCGTCCAGGGTTTCCTTCGGCAGGATGTCGGGCAGCGGATTGGCGTTGGCCAGAACGTGCAGGAACCCCGGCTGCGGCGAGGTGAAGTCGAAGCGCACGGCGTGGGAATCGAGCGCCGTCACCTTGGCGATCGACTCGAAGATGCTGCGCTTCGGATTCTCCGTCTCCGGCGCAAGCAGGCGGGTGAACGACCAGACCACATCGTCGGCCACCATCTCGCGACCGTTGTGGAAGGTCTTACCCTTCGCCAGGTTGACCGTCAGCGACAGATAATCCGGCGCGAAGGTCCAACTGTCCGCCAACACCGGACGAATCTGCAACGCCTTGTTATAGCTCACCAACGGCTCGACCACATGGCCGAGAACGATGCTGTCGACCATCGCCGAGCTTTTGTACGGATCGATCTTGGTGATGTCGGTGGGCAACCCGAAGGTCAGGGTGCCGCCGACCTTGGGCGCCGCCTCAGCGGAGCCCAGTCCGGTCGCGGTCAGAACCGCGCCCACGGCCAGGCCGCAGGCGATACGCGAGAACGCGCGTGTGATCATCATGCCCCAGTCTCCATATCCGGCATTTCATGGCCTTGTAACTCCCGATGAAATCCCACACCAAAGAAGACTATTGGCATGCGATATTATTTATTATTTGTTCCAGTGTAGCAGCGTATTTCCCCGACGCAACGGGAATCTTGCCGATCCGCCACGGATCAAGGGGCGGACGGCGGCGGCGCGCGACGGGCCGCGCCGACCGCCCGCTCGACGGCATGGGCCAGGCGCAGCACGCCGATTTCGTCGCGATGGCGCCCGACGATCTGGATGCCCACCGGCAGCCCCGCCGGGGTGAAGCCGAAGGGAACCGAAATCGCCGGATGCCCGGTCAGGGACACCAGGGAGCAGGAGCGCACCCAATCGATATAGGTGGGCATCGCCACCCCCTCGATCTCGCGGACGTATTCCTCTTCCACCGGGAAGGGCGCGACCTGGCTGACCGGGGCGATCAGGAACTCGTGGGTTTCCATGAAAAGGCACATACGCTGCACCACGGCGGCGCGGGCGAGTTCGGCGGCGGCGACGTCGCTGCCGGAGAGGTTCCGCCCCAGTTCGATGTTCCAGACCACCGTGTCCTTCAACAGCTCGCGATGACGGTCGAGCACCGCGCCGTAACCGGAAGCGAAGGCCAGCCCCCGCAGCGCCTGAAAGCTTCGCGCCGCGCCCTGGAAGTCGGGCGTCGCCGCCTCGACGTCACAGCCGAGGTACTCGAACACCGGCACGGCGGACCGCAGAACCGTCCGCACCTCGGCTTCCACCGGCAGGCCCAGGTCCTCGCTGAAGGCGACGCGACAGCCCCGGAAGTCCCGTTCCAGCGAATCGGCGAACCCCGCGCCGTCGCCCGGCAGGGAAACCGGATCACGCCGATCCTCCCCCGCCAGCGCCGACAGAAGCAGCGCGACGTCGACGACGGTCCGTCCCATCGGCCCGGCGACGGTCAATCCGCCGAAGGGGTTGGCCACCGGCCACTGCGGCACCCGCCCGGACGAGGGGCGCAGGCCGACGACGTTGCAAAAACTGGCCGGATTGCGCAGGGATCCCCCCATGTCGCTGCCGTCGGCGATCGCCACCATGCCGCAGGCGAGCGCCGCCGCCGCGCCGCCGCTGCTGCCGCCCGGGGTTTTCGACGGGTCATAGGGGTTGCGCGTCGGCCCGAACACCGCGTTGAAGGTTTGCGCCCCGGCGCCGAATTCCGGCAGATTGGTCTTGCCCAGGGAAATCGCCCCCGCCCGGCGCTGACGCTCGACGATGACGCTGTCGCGGATCGGCACGTTGTCGGCGAAGACCCGCGAACCGAAGGTGGTGCGAACCCCCCGGGTGTGAAAGCAATCCTTGTGCGCCGTCGGCAGACCGTGCAACCGCCCCAGAGGCTCGCCCCGCGCCTGCGCGGCATCGGCGGCATCGGCGGCGCGCAGCGCTTCCTCGGCGGTCAGTGTAACGATGGCGTTGATCGTGGGGTTCCACGCCGCGACGCAGGCAAGGTGCGCCTCCAGCGTTTCGCGGGCGCTCAGGTGGCCGGATCGGATCTCGGCCAGGATGTCGACGGCGGAGCGACGGCAGAGGGAAAAGGCTTCGGAGAAGGCGACCACAATGGCCTCATTTATTGTATTGCAATATAAGTTGTCGATTTGTAAGCTATCAGCCGTCCCTCGCGGGGTCAAGCCGCGTGGGCGGATGGGGTGAAACCGCAATCGGAGATGGGGATGACGGAAACCAGGAACGACGGCGAAGAGAAGAAGGACTTCCTGTTCGTCAATTCGGTGGGCAAGGCGGTGCAGGTGCTGGAATCCTTCCGCGACGACGGCGAAAGCGCCAGCCTGACCGAGATCGCCAACAAGACCGGCCTGTCGTTGAGCGCGGCGCAACGCTTCACCCACACCTGGGAATCCCTCGGCTATCTGCAAAAAGACCCGCAGAGCAAGCGATATCGCCTGACCGTGGCGACCCTGGAACTGGGATACCTGTTCCTGCGCGGCAATCCGCTGGTGGTGCGCGCCACGCCGCACATGATTATGTCGCACGCCGAGCACGGCCTGCCGATCAACCTCAGCGTGCTGTCCGGCAGCGACGTGATCTATGTCGTCCGCCTGCCGCACCGCCGTCTGAAATTCGTCGAGACCCTTCCCGGACGGCGCTTCCCCGCCTTCTGCAACAGCGCCGGACGGGCGCTGCTGTCCCACCTGCCGGACGACCAACTGGATGCGATCCTCGCCGAACCGAAGATCGCCTTCACCGAACGCACCGTCACCGACCCCGTCGCCCTGCGCGACGAGATCGAAACCGTGCGGCGGCAGGGGTATGCCTTCGCCAAGGACCAGGTATTGCTGGGCCAGATCGGCATCGGGCGGGTGGTCTGCGACGCCAAGCGCCGCCCGATCGCCGCGATCAACATCGTCTTGAGCAGCGACGAGTGGTCCGACGAACAGGTGAAGGAGGAACTGGTGCCCCTGCTGTTCAAGCTTACCTCGGCGATCACCGGACCGTGACGACCATCTGTCCGATCAACCTTCTCAACCAACAAATCTCACCCTGACGGCCCGGACCTCCGCCGTGGCGATAGCGGACATCGTCAGCCCCTATTGCTCGAACCTCGCCAAACGACGTAACCTCGGTCCAGGCCAACTTCCGCGTCGGAAAAGCTCCATGAAAGATCAATGCCCAGACACGGAACCTCATCATTAATGAGCCGGACCTTTCGCCCTTTCAACCGACATGAGATCATCATGAAAAAGCTTCCCTTTCTCGCCTTTGGCCTGTTCCTTCTGGGCGGATGCGCGCACGATCCGGTCTACAACGTTCCCTCCCACGGCGTCCCCGTCGCCGCCCAATCCCTGAGCCTGAAGCAGATGGAACGCACCATCGTCGAAGCCGGGCAATCGCGCGGGTGGAAGTTCCAACCCGTCTCCCCGGGGGTTCTTCGCGCGACCCAGGATCAGCCGAAATACGCCGCCGTCGTGGAAATCCGTTTCGACCAGAAGAACTACAGTATCCAGTACGTCAGTTCGCGCGGTTTCGAGGCCAAGGACGGCATCATCCACAGCCATTACAATTTCTGGATCCGCAACCTGGAAAGCGACATCGACACCCGCTTGAGCAACGCCGCCTTCCGCGCGCAATAGCCTCCGCCGCCCGCGTCCCGGCGACGAAACCCTTCCGCGCAATCCGCATTCACGCGCGCCTGCGATCGTGCTAGACGTAGGCGCGCGCGGCGGGCATGGGGGAAACGACCGCCGGGCGACCGCATCCTCGACGCTTTCCGTGCCCTGGGGGCCAGTGAGACATATTTTGGTTGGGTTCGACAGCAGAACGCCGGTGAACTCCCTGAAGTTCGGAATCGACGCCTGGGCGGCTTGGCTCCCGGGGCGAGAGGGCCTGCTTTCGGGCGGCGCCATACCGGCGAAAGAGCCCCTGCCCTTGCCGCTGCGGCGCCGGATCGGCGAGAACGGGCGAAAAGCCCTGGACGCCGCCTGGACGATTCTGCCGCGCCGGGGCGTCATGCCGCGCCTGATCCTGTCGTCGCGCCACGGCGAATACGACCGGACCTTCCGGCTGCTTCGGGACATCTCCGCGACCTGAGAGGTCTCCCCCGCCGATTTCAGCCTGTCGGTCCACCACGCCCTGATCGGCCTGCTGTCCATCGCGACGCAAAACACGGCGGGACATTCCGCCATCGCCGCCGGACCGGAGACCTTCGGCTTCGCCCTGCTGGAAGCGGTGGCATGCCTGAAGGAGGACCGCGCCCCGGTCCTGCTGATGCATTTCGACGAAAGTCTGCCGTCGGCCTATGGCGCGCCGGACGAGCCCTCCGTGGCGATCGCCCTGCTGCTGTCGCCGGAAGGAGCCTTCGGCATGGACTTCGCCCCCTCGCGGGAAGGGGGGGGACGACTGCCTCGCGACGGCCTTCGCCGGAATGCTGGAGACCGGCGCCCGCGCCGCCACGGCGAACAGCCCCCTCGGGAACTGGCGGTGGACCCGTGAATAGTCTGGGACGAATCTGGCGGGGGTTCGGCACCGCCCTTTTCCTCGGCCTCGTCGGCCTTGGCGGCACGCTGATGACGCTGACCGTCTTCCCGCTGGTCGCGGCGGTTGTCCGCACCCCCGAACGGCGGCACCGCGCCTTCCGCAGGATCATGCACCTTGCGTTCAAGGCCTATTGCGCCGCCATCCACGGATCGGGAATCGCCCGCATCGAGTTCGTCGAGGCGCATCGCCTGAAATCGCTGCGCGGCCATCTGCTGATCGCCAACCATCCCTCCCTGCTGGACGTGGTGATGATCATCGCGTCGGTGCCGAACGTCCAGTGCATCGTCAAGTCCGCCCTGTGGCGGCACCCGTTCTTCCGCCTGACGGTCAGGGGCGCCGGTTTCATCCGCAACGACCTGGAGCCGGAGGCCCTGATGCGGGCCTGCCAGGACGCCCTGGGCAACGGACAGAATCTGATCATCTTCCCCGAGGGCACCCGCACCTCCCCCGGCGCTTCGCCGCGGATGCAGCGCGGCTTCGCCAATCTGGCCATCCATGCCCGGGCCAACCTGCAACTCCTGACCATCACCTGCACGCCGCCCATTCTGTTCAAGGGAAATCCCTGGTGGCAGGTGCCGGAGCGCCGCTCGCACTTCCGTTTGTCGGTCGGCGAGCAAGTGGACATCGAAGAATACCTCGGATATCCATACCGGACCCTTGGGGCCCGCAAACTCATGGCCTTCGTCGAAAACTATTACATGGAAAAACTGACCGATGGACGACCTGGAGAACCGGATCAAGTCATTGATCGTCACCGCATTGAAGCTGGAGGATATTTCTCCTGACGAAATCTCTTCCGACGAACCGCTGTTCGGCGATCGCGGCCTGGGGCTGGACTCCATCGACGCCCTGGAACTGGGGGTGGCGATCCGCAAGACCTTCGACGTCAGGATCGAGGCCGTGACCGACGAAGTCCGGAACCATTTTTCCAGCGTGCGGGCGCTCGCCGCCTTCATCCACGCCCAAGAGGAAACCCGCTGAGATGACCCGGGACGAAATCTACGCCACCCTGGTCGGCTATCTGGACGAAATGTTCGAGATTCCCGCCGATCGCATCACCCCGGACTCCACCCTGTTCGAGGAACTGGATCTGGACAGCATCGATACCGTCGATCTCGTCGTCAAATTGCAGGCCTTGACCGGAAAGAAGTTCAAGCCCGAACAATTCAAGACGGTGCGCACGGTTGGGGACGTGGTCGACCGTGTCCATGAGCTCGTCTCGGAATAGAAGCGGGATCGCCGCGATCCTGGCGATCCTGGGCGCGGCCTATCCCTTCCTGGTTCACGCCGGAACCGGACGGATTCCGCCCGGGACATGGGTTCTGTTGGCCCTGTCGCTGGCGGTCGGACGCCTTGTTCTGCTGCGGCGGCAGGCCTTGGCGCGTCACCTTCTGCCGCCCCTGGTCCTGGTGGTCGCGGCGATGGCCGCGCTGGGCGCGATGGACGCGGCGCTGGCGACGCGACTGTATCCCGTCCTGATGGGATCGGCCTTCGCCGCCGCGTTCGGTTCGTCGCTGCGGCGCGGCCCCGCCCTGATCGAGGTCTTCGCCGCGTTGACCGAACCCGAGCCCGACGCCGCCGCGCGGGCCTACATGCGCACGCTGACCTGGGTCTGGTTCGTCTTCCTGCTGTTCAACGCCGCGATCTCCGCCGCCACCCTGTTCGCCCCGGCGTGGGTCTGGACCCTCTACAACGGCCTGATCTCGTACCTTCTGATCGGCGCCCTGTTCCTGGGCGAACGGCTGGTCCGGCGACGCATCCGGAGGCCGTCATGCTGACCCCGTCGTCGCTGCGCGGTCTTCTTCTGGCGGGGGGCGCGCCCCTTCGACGCCGGTGACCCCCGAAATATCCTGGGGCCGTTTCCAGGCCGACGTCGCGGGTTTGAGCGCCCGCCTCGCCGCCCGGGGGGTTCGTCGCGGCGGGCTGTGGTGCAAGGACGGCTATGCCTTCGCCGTCGGTCTTCTCGGACTGGCGCAGGCGGGATGTTCCGTCGTCCTGCCGCCGAGCGCGCAGCCGGGACGGCTGGCGGAGATGCACCACGCCTGGGACGCGATGATCAGCGACGAACTGGCGGACGCCATCCCCCCCTCGCCGAGCCCGCGCCGCCGCCGGAAAACGGCGATGACCGGCCGTGCCCGGTGGAATTCTTCACCTCCGGCTCCACCGGAACGGCGAAGCGGATCGTCCGCTCCCTCGACCTTCTGGAGCGCGAGGCCGCCGCGCTGGAAACGGTCTGGGGCGCGCCGAACCTCGGCGTCACCCATGCCACGGTCCCCCACCAGCACGCCTATGGCCTGCCGTTCGCCATCCTGTGGCCGCTGCTGGCCGGGCGTCCCTTTTTCCCGCGCGGCCACGACGCCTGGGAAAGCCTGCCCGACGATCGCGACATCGTGGTGATCTCGTAGCCCGCCCACCTGTCGCGCCTGGGCGGTTTGCAACGGCGGCAATCCCCGGCCCTGATCTTTTCCGCCGGCGCCTCCCTGCCGGAAACCGCGATCGACGAAACCCGCCGGATTTTCGGCGTCGCCCCGACCGAAATCTACGGCAGCACGGAAACCGGAGCGATCGCCCGGCGGTGCGGCCGATCCGCCTGGCAGCCCATGCCCGGCAACCGGGTCCGGGCCGGAAGCGACGGGCGGCTGCACCTGATTTCCCCCTGGGTGGACGGCCCGCACGAAGGCGGCGACGCCATCGAGCCGCACGCCGACGGCGGCTTCACCCTGAATGGACGGCTCGACCGCATCGTCAAGATCAACGGCAAGCGCGTCTGCCTGACGGAGGTCGAGGCGGCCCTGGCCGGGCTGCCGCAGATCGCCGAGGCGGCAGCGCTTCAGGTCGGCGGCGATCTGGTCGCCGTCGTCGTTCCCTCCCCCCGGGGACAAGCCGAGTTGAACGCCCTGCGCGGTTTCCGCTTCGGGCGGCATTTGCGGTCCCTGCTTGCGGATCGCTTCGAACCCATGGCGCGTCCCCGCCGGTGGCGATACGTGGCGGAACTGCCCGTCACCAGCATGGGAAAACGCGACCCCGAAGCGCTCGCCCGACTGTTCGACGAGGCCCCCGATGTCTGAGCGTCTTCCCCGGATTCTCGCGGTCGCGCGGCAAGGGACCGAGGCCCGGTTGGACCTGGAAATTCCGCCCGACCTGTACTGGTTCCAGGGGCACTTTCCCGGGTTACCGATCCTGCCGGGCGTGGTGCAACTGGATTGGGCGATCGATTTCGCGGGGCGATACCTGGACCTGCCGCTGTGTTCCGGACGGCAATTCCAGGTCAAGTTCAACGCCGCCATCCTGCCCGAAGACCGCCTGACGCTGACGCTCGTCCATCTTCCCGACAAGAACCGGCTGCGGTTCGAATACGCGCGGGAGGGACGCACCTGCTCGTCCGGCCAGTTGACGGTGACGGTATGAGATTCTCCCCCTGCGCCGTGATTCCCAGCCACGATCATTTCCGCGCTCTGCCCCGAGTCGTCGAAGGCGCGCGCGCCCAGGGCCTGCCCGTGATCATCGTCGACGACGGCAGCCATGCCGAGGCGGCGCGGCAAATCGCCGCCCTGCACGACCCGGCGCACGGGGTCAGCGTCCACCGCCGCTCGCGCAACGGCGGCAAGGGCGCGGCGGTGATGCAGGGTTTCCGCATCGCCCGGAAGGCCGGATTCACCCACGCGGCGCAGATCGACGCCGACGGGCAGCACGACCTTTCCGCCCTGCCGACCCTGCTCGAACGGGCCAGGGCGCACCCCGAGGCCCTGGTCAGCGGCGCGCCGGTCTATGACGCCAGCATCCCGAGATCGCGCCAGATCGGCCGCTGGATCACCCACGTCTGGGTCTTCGTCGAAACCCTGTCGTTCCGCATCACCGACAGCATGTGCGGCTTCCGCGTCTATCCGCTGGACGCCTGCCTGGAACTGATGGCGAAGGAACGTCCGGGACGGCGCATGGAGTTCGACACCGAAATCATGGTGCGCCTGTTCTGGAGGGGGGTGCCGCCGCTGATGGTGCCGGTGCGGGTGACCTATCCGCCGGGCAACACCTCGAACTTCGACGTGCTGCGCGACAACCTCCGGATCAGTTGGATGCACACCCGGCTGGTGCTGACCCTGCTGGCGCGGCTGCCCGCCGTCCTCGCCCACCGCCCGCCGCCGGTGGGAACCGCCCATTGGGCGAACCTTGCCGAGCGCGGCGCGTCCTGGGGGCTAAGCTTCGTCGCGGCGACCCATCGGCTCCTCGGACGCCGCGCCTGCCTGGCGGTTCTGGCGCCGATCGTCGCCTATTTTCACCTGACCGGAAGCCGCCAGCGCCGCGCCGCGCGCGCATTCCTCGCCGCCGCCCTGGGGCGTCCGCCGACCCTCTGGGAAGGTTTCCGCCATGCCCTGGATTTCGGCATCCGCGCCCTCGACACCCTGGCGGCCTGGACCGGGGAAATTCCGCGCCGCGCCCTCGACATCGCCGACCCCGAGGGTCTCGCCGCCGCCGCCGCCGATCCGCGCGGCGCGGTGCTGGTGGTCAGCCACCACGGCAACGCCGAACTCGCCCGCGCCCTGATGGACCCCGGCCTGCGCCAGCGCCTGACCGTCCTGGTCCACACCCGCCATGCCGAGAATTTTCATCGTCTGCTGCGACAATTCCGTCCGGACGTCGCCGCCCGAATGATGCAGGTGACGGAGATCGGGCCCGAGACCGCGATCGACCTGCGGGAGCGCATCGAACGCGGCGAATGGGTGGCGATCGCCGGAGACCGCATCCCGGTGGACTCGCGCGGTCGCGTCGTTTCGGTTCCCTTCCTGGGGCGTCCCGCCCCCTTCTCGCAGGGGCCCTGGGTTCTGGCGGCGCTGCTGGAATGTCCGGTCTATCTGTTGTTCTGCCGCCGCGACGCGCCGCAACGATGGACCCTGTCCCTGGAGCGCTTCGCCGAACGGATCGACCTGCCCCGCGGCGACCGCCTGGGGGCGACCGCCTGGGGGCGACCGCCGCCCACGCCGCGCGATATGCGGAACGCCTGGAATTCCACGCGCGCCGGACGCCCATGCAGTGGTACAACTTCTTCGATTTCTGGGGGGAGACGCCATCATGATCTCGGCCGAGGCCACCGCCGAGGTCCAGTTCTACGACCTGGACCCGATGCACGTCGTCTGGCACGGCAACTACGCCCGGTTCCTCGAACTCGGGCGCGGCGCCCTGCTCAACCGCATCGGCTACAACTATGCGGAAATGGCGGAATCCGGCTACATCTGGCCGATCGTCGACATGCGCCTGAAGTACGTTCGCCCCGCCCGACTGGGACAAACCCTGCGCATCGTCGCCTCCCTGACGGAATACGAAAACCGCCTGCGCGTCGATTACCACCTGCACGACGCGGCGAGCGGCGAGGTCCTGACCAAGGCGCAGACCACCCAGGTGGCGGTGCTGGCGGAAACCGGCGAGCTTTGCCTGGAATCGCCGCCCGTCCTGATCGAACGCGTCGAGAGGCTGCTCTAGATGCGGACGGTCTTCCTCGCCCTGGCCATGCTGCTCTGCCTTGCCGCGTCCGCCGTCGCCGATCCTCTCGTCCTCGCCCCGGACGAGGTGCTGCGCGGCCGCTTCGTCCAGGAACGCTTCCTGGCCGGGTTCGACCGCCCCGCGCGATCCGCGGGCTCGTTCCTGCTGGCGCCCGGCAGGGGCCTGATCTGGCGCGGCGAAACGCCGTTCCCGATCGCCACCGTGATCACCCCCTCGGGCGTGGTGCAGAGCATCGACGGCCAGGAGACCCTGCGCATCTCCGCCGCCAAGGTGCCGTTCCTGGCGCAACTCCACGAGATGATGAGCGGCGCGATCGCCGGAAACTGGCAGGCCCTGGAACGGAGTTTCGTCGTCGCGCGCGACGGCGGAACCGTCACCCTGACGCCGCGCGTCCCCGGCGCCGCCGGAACCCCCGAAAAAATCACCGCCCGCGTCGGCAGGCTGGTCGAACGGGTCGAGGTCGCCAAGCCCGGCGACGACCGCGACCTTCTGACCTTCAGCGATCAGGCCGTCTCGCGCGCGCCCCTTTCCGACGAAGAGGCCGCGCTCTTCCGGGCGGCCGCCCGATGAGGAAGCTCCTGGCGCTGCTCTGGCTGGGACTCGCCGCCGCCGCCGCGCACGTCGCGACGACGCTGGCGCGGGGATTGCCGCTGCAAAGCGACCTGATGGCGCTGCTTCCCGCCGAGGACCGCGATCCGGTCCTGGCGGACGCCAAGACCCGGGTGGCCGAACAGATTTCCCGCCGCGTCGTGGCGCTGGTCGGCGACGCCGACCCCGACCGGGCGCGGCGGGAGGCGGCGCGGCTGCGCCAGGGGCTGGTGGAGGCCGACGTGCTGTCGGCGGAGAGCGACCTTCCGGAGACGGAGGCGATGCGGCGTCTCGGCCGGTTCTATTTCGCCCACCGCGCCGGACTGCTTTCGACGGCGGACCGCGAGGCCCTGGCGGCGAATCGGACGGAGGCGCTGGCGAAGCGGGCGCTTTCCCAAGTCTTCGGCATCGGCGGCGCGGTCAACGCCGATCTCCTGCGGGCCGACCCCTTTCTCCTGCTGCCGTCGTTCATGGCCGATCTGCCGCTCCCCGCCAGCCGCTTCGCCCTGGTGGACGGCTGGCCCTGCGTCACCGAGGACGGAATCACCTGGGCGCTGATCGGCGGCAAGCTTTCCGGAAACGCCTTTTCCCTGGCCGACCAGGACCGCTTCGTCGCCGCCTGGGACCGCCTGACCGCCGCCTTCCCCGCCTCCACCCGAACCCTGCGCCTGGGGGCGGTGTTCTACGCCCACGCCGGGGCGCGCCAGGCGATCGGCGAAACCTCGCGGATCGGTCTTTGCTCCCTTCTCGGAATCCTGGCGCTGATCCTGCTGGCCTTCCGCGCCGCCACCCCTCTGCTGCTGAGCGCCCTCGCCATCGGCCTCGCCTGCGCGACGTCGGCCTCGCTGCTGGTCTTCGACCGCCTGCACGTCATCGCGCTGACCTTCGGCGCCAGCCTGATCGGCTTTTCCGTCGATTACAGCCTGCACTATTTCGCCCAGGCCTTCGCCCCGCGCGGCACGCCCGACGAACGCCTGAACCGCATCCGGCCCGGACTGATCCTGGGTCTCGTCACCTCGCTTCTGGGCTATGCCGCGATCGGCGCGGCCCCCCTGCCGGGGTTGCATCAGGTCGCCCTTTTTCCACCGTCGGCCTGCTCGCCTCCTTCGCCACGGTGTCGCTGTGGTTTCCCATCCTGGACGGTTCGCCGTCGCGGCGGTTGCCGACGGTCTTGCACCGCGCCGCCGGAAGACTCTGGGGCCTCTGGGACCGTCCGCGCTGGATCGTCCTGACGGCTCTGACCTTCGCCGCCGCCTGGGGCGGTCTGCACCTTTCCACCCAGGACGACGTGCGCCATCAACAGGCGCTGGACCCGGCGCTGCGCCAGGAACAGGCCCGAATCCAGGACCTGATCGGCTTCGCCGTCGGCACCCAGTTCTATCTGGTGCAGGCGGCGGACGAGGAAACCGCGTTGCAACGGCAAGAGACCCTGGGGCAACGCCTGGAGAGTCTCCAATCCCAGGGCGCCCTCTCGGGGTGGAGCGCCCCCGCGCGCTTCCTGCCCTCCCTGGCGCGGCGCGCCGACAACGCCCGGCTGGCGCAAGAACGGCTGATCGCCCCCCATCTGCCGGACCACGCCCGCGCCATCGGCCTGCCGCCGGATGCCGTCATCCCGTCCGCCGCACCCCCCGCGCGGCTTGCCGACCTTGTCGAGACCGGCGCCCTTCCCCTGCTGTCCGGCCTTGTCCTGGACCGGGGCCTGCACGTGGCGACCCTGGACAATCCCACCGACCTTCCCCGCCTAGCCGAGGCGACGGCCGGTCTGGACGGCGTCCGTTTCGTCGATCCCACCGCCGACATCGGGGCGCTGCTGGAACGCTACCGCCATCGCGCGGTCTGGGTCCTGCTGGCTTCGGCGGCGGCGATCGCGCCGCTTCTCTGCTGGCGTTACGGCCTGCGCGGCGGCCTTTTCGTCCTTGCCCCGCCCCTGCTGTCGATCCTTGCCGCCCCCTTGCTGCTGGCCGCGTTCGGCGCGCCGTTCAGTTTCTTCTCGGCGATGGCGCTGATCCTCGTCCTTTCGGTCGGCGTCGATTACGCGGTGTTCTGCGCCGAGGCCGGAGAGAGCCGGGACCCGATCACCATGGTCGCCAACTGGCTGGCCACCCTGACCACCATGCTGTCGTTCGGACTGCTGGCGTTCAGCCGGGTCGCGGCGGTTCACGCCTTCGGCCTGACCATGCTGGCCGGACTGAGCCTGTCCATCCTGTTCGCTCCGCTGGCCGGACGGGCACAGCCGACTCGGGGGGTCCGCTCATGAAATTCGTCCTCGTCGCCGCGATCCTCGCCCTGTCGAGCGGCTGCGCCGCCCCCGCCGCGCCGCCCCCATCCGACGGCGACGTCGCGCTCGCCCCCGGCGTCTCCCTCAGCCTTCCCTCCCCCGCGACCCTGGGACGGAACGTGGAGGCCATGCAGTGGGTCGCCGCGCGCCATCGGGACAACCTGATCGCCTTCGAGGCGCGCATCGCGGTCAACGGCGACTCCCTCGTCCTGGTGGGCAGCGACGCCATGGGCCGACGCCTCTTGACCCTGCGCCGGAACGGCGATGGCCCCGTCGTCGCCGACCGCGCCGACGGGCTGCCGCCCGACCTGCGTCCGGAGAACATCCTCGCCGACATCCTGCTGATCTATTGGCCGGAAGCCGCGCTTCGCCCGCGCCTGAAGGGGGCGACCCTCGACGACGCCGAAGGGGTTCGCTTCATCCGAAGCGGCGACGCGGAAATCGTCCGCATCGTCCGCGAAGGCAACGGCTGGTCGGGACGGGCCCGCCTGGACAACCTGGCCTGGAGCTACGACCTGGACATCCGTTCCGTCGAGGCGACGCCATGACCGCCCCCCTGTTCCTGCCCGCCATGGCGATCGCCACCTGCCTCGGCTCCGGCAAGGCCACCACCGTCGCCGCGCTGTTCCGGGGCTCTCGCCACGGCCTGGTTCCCCGCGACGACGTTCTGCCCGGACGAAGGGTGTTCCTGGGCGCCTGTGCCGACGATTTCCCCGATCCGCTGGCGGACTGTCCCGAACTCGACTGCCGCAACAACCGCCTGCTGGCGGCGCTGCTGGCGGAGATCGAGGCCCCGGTTCGGGCGGCGATCCGCGCCCATGGGCCGCATCGCGTCGCGGTGGTTCTGGGCACCAGCACCGCCGGCATCGCCGAGGGAGAGCGCGCCGTGGACCGATACCTGCGCGAGGATCGCTGGCCGGAAGGCTACGACTATCGCCAGCAGGAAACCGGCAACGCCGCCGCCTTCGTCGCGCGCCGCCTCGGCCTTGTCGGCCCGGCCTATGTGATCGCCACCGCGTGTTCCTCCGGCGCCAAGGCCTTCGCCTCGGCGCGCCGCCTGATCCGCCTGGGGCTGGCGGATGCCGCCGTCGTCGGCGGCGCCGACACCCTGTGCCGGATGACCGTCGCCGGTTTCTCGTCGCTGGAAGCGGTCTCCCCCGCCCCCTGCAACCCGTTCAGCCGCAACCGCGACGGCATCACCGTCGGCGAGGGCGGCGCCCTCTTCCTGTTGACGCGGGACGAGGCGGAGATCGCGCTGCTGGGAATCGGCGAAGGCTCCGACGCGCACCATGTCAGCGCCCCGGACCCCAGCGGCGCGGGCGCGCGAGCGGCCATGGAAGCGGCCCTCGCCGACGCGGGCCTGAACCCGGACGAGATCTCCTACCTCAACCTGCACGGCACCGCGACCCCCCTGAACGACGCCATGGAAAGCCGCGCCACCCATGCCGTCTTCGGCGAAGCGGTGGCCTGCGGCTCGACCAAGGCGATGACCGGACATACCCTGGGCGCCGCGGGCGCGGTCGAAGCGGCGATTCTCTGGCTGACCCTGTCGCGGCGGTGGAACCCCAAGGAACTTATCCCCCCGCACCTGTGGGACGGGGAAGCCGATCCCGAGTTGCCAGCCCTGACCTTCGCCACCCCCGGCGACACACTGCCCGACGCCGGACGCATCGCTTGCCTCAGCAATTCGTTCGCCTTCGGCGGCAGCAACTGCTCGCTGATTCTCGGACGCGGATGGACGACATGAGCTTGAGCCCCTGCCCCTGGCCGATCTCCGACCTGTTGCCGCACGCGGCGCCGATGCGCCTTATCGACCGCGCCGAGGCCTATTCGCCGGACGCGGTCGTGGCGATTGCGGAGATTCGCCCCGACCACCCCCTGCTGACCGCCGAAGGCGTCGCCGCCCACATCGGCATCGAACTGATGGCGCAGACTTGCGGCGCCCATGTGGGAGCCATGGCCCTGGCGGAGGGAAAACCGGTCAAACTCGGGTTCCTTCTCGGCAGCCGCGACTTCCGGTGCGCCGCCGAATGGTTCCGCGTCGGCGATGTCCTGCGCATCGCGGCCACGGTGGTGTTGCTGGAGGACGGCATGGGCGTCTACGACTGCCGCATCGACCGCGACGGCAAAACCGTCGCCACGGCGCGGTTGAATCTCCACCAGCCTGAGAACACCGAGGCCGCGCTGGCCGCGATGAGGGGGAAAGCATGAAAAAACGGGTACTTGTCACCGGAGCCAGCAAGGGAATCGGGCGCGCCGTGGCGCAACGCCTGGGACGGGACGGTTTCGCCGTCGGCGTGCACTATCACACCGACCGCGCCGGAGCCGAGGAAACCGCCCGGGACATCGCCGCCGCCGGGGGCGAGGCGTTCCTTTTGGGCTTCGACATTTCCGACCGCGCCGCCGCCCGAACCGCGCTGGAAGGGGAAATGGCGGAGAACGGTCCCTTCTGGGGGGTGGTGCTGAACGCCGGAATTTCCCGCGACGCCACCTTCCCGGCGATGGAGGACGCGGACTGGGACGGCGTGCTCTCCACCAACCTGGACGGCTTCTACAACGTGCTGCGCCCGACGGTGATGCCGATGGTCTCCGCCCGCAAGGGCGGGCGCATCGTCACCCTGTCGTCGGTTTCCGGCCTGATCGGCAACCGGGGGCAGGTCAACTACTCCGCCGCCAAGGCGGGAATCATCGGCGCCACCAAGGCGCTGGCGCTGGAACTCGCGAAGCGGGCGATCACCGTCAACTGCGTCGCCCCCGGGATCATCGAAACCCGGATGATCGCCGACCTGCCGCTGGACGAGGTGGTCAAGATGGTGCCGATGCGGCGGCTGGGCCGCCCCGAGGACGTCGCGGGCGCGGTCGCTTTCCTGTGTTCCGAGGATGCCGCCTACGTCACCCGACAGGTGATTTCGGTGAACGGAGGGCTGGCCTGATGCGTCGCGTCGCGGTAACCGGCATGGGCGGCGTGACCGCCCTGGGAAACGACTGGCCGACCATCCGGGAACGGCTGAAACGGGGCGAAACCGCGATCCGGCGCATGGATTGGGAACGCTTCGAGGGGATCAACACCCGTCTGGCGGCCCCCCTGCCGGAATTCTCGGTGGACGACCGCTGGCCGCGCAAAAAGACCCGGACCATGGGCCCGGTCGCCAAAATGGCGGTCTTCGCCACCGAGGCGGCGCTGGCCGACGCCGGCCTCGCCGACGATCCGGTGATCCGTTCCGGGCGCACCGGGGTCGCCTACGGCTCGTCCTTCGGCAGCCCCGCCCCGGTGCTGTCGTTCGCCGAACTGATGAACCATGGCGCGTCGAAAACCCTCAACGCCACCAGCTACATCCAGATGATGAGCCATACCGCGGCGGTCAACATCGGTCTGTTCTTCGGCATCACCGGGCGCATCATCACCACGTCGAGCGCCTGCACCTCGGGCAGCCAGGCGATCGGCTATGCCGCCGAGGCGATCCGCCACGGCAAGGCGGACGTCATGGTGGCCGGGGGCGGCGACGAACTGGACATCACCGAGGTGGCGGTTTTCGACACTCTCTACGCCACCTCGACCCGGAACGACGCGGCCCACCTGACCCCCGCCCCTACGACCGCGACCGCGACGGCCTGGTGATCGGCGAGGGAGCCGCCAGCTTCATCCTCGAGGACTACGACCGCGCCGTCGCTCGGGGGGCGACGATCCATGCGGAAGTGGTGGGGTTCGGCACCAATTCCGACGGCAACCACGTCACCCAGCCCCAGGCCGAAACCATGGAAATCGCCATGCGTCTGGCCCTGGAAGACGCCGCCCTGCCCGCCGAGGCGATCGGCTTCGTCAACGGCCACGGCACCGCCACCGAGGGCGGCGATATCGCCGAAACCACGGCGACCTCCAGGCTGTTCGGCCCGCGCATGCCGATCCACTCGCTGAAAGGCCATTTCGGCCATTCCCTCGGCGCCTGCGCCACCATCGAGGCCTGGCTCGGCATCGAGATGATGCGCGAAGGCCGCTTCTTCCCAACCGCCAACCTGGTCAACATCGACGAACGCTGCGGCGACCTCGACTACGTGATGGGAAACCAACGGCAACTGGAAATCGAATACCTGATGACCAACAACTTCGCCTTCGGCGGGATCAACACCTCCCTGATCCTGCGACGAAACGATGGTCGCGGCGGCCACGGCAGCCGATCCTCATAACCCATGGAAAGCCCCTCGCCTCCACGGCTGTCCGGTTTATTTTCGCCCGACGGTTCCGCATCCACATCCGTCATGACCGGGCGTGTCCCGGTCATCCACGAATTGTTGTTTTCCAATGGATTACAAAACAAGACGTGGATCCCCGGCACAAGGCCGGGGATGACGAATTGAAGAAACGGTGGGATGTGTCTTGCCCGGTCGAGTCCTTCGGAAACGTTGGGTTCGCGCGGGGTTCCGACCAGAAGCCGGGATTAAACCGGACAGCCGTGCCTCGCCTCCATGCGACCGGAATATGCTCTAGCCCTTATCTCAGGCCTTAGCTATTTCAGCCCCGAGAATTAATGACAACAATCTCTGCAATCTCCGCGGAGATTCATCGCGGCGCCAAATCCGCGCCACATCCGCCCTCGCCCGCATCGCCCGGTCCCGCCGGGTCCACCATGTCCCCCACCGCACGAGGGCCTGAAGCTGCGGCGACCTCAGAAGGATGCCGCAGGCCGAGGAGCGTGCAGGCGGTCCATCGCCGCCGCCAGTTGCGTCGGGTCGGCGCTGGTTTCGCGCGGCAGGACCGGCAGGCCGCGCTGCCGCGCCGCGTCGAGGATCTTGCGGTTGAGGTCGGCGACGCCGCCGCTCTGCGGGCCGCTGTCGATGACCAGGGCACAACCGTCCAGGGCGGCCAGGGCGTCGGGCAGCAGGGCCTCGCCGGAATCGCCGTTGTGGCGGACGAAGGTCGTCGCTCCCAGGGCCTCGGCGACGAAGGAGTCGAGATCGCCTTCGGCGAGGATGCCGGTGCTGATCGTCATGCCGCGTTTCGCCAGCAGGCGGAAGATCGCCGCGCCGTGGCCCAGCCCGGCGGTGACGAAGGCGCGTCCGGCGCTGCCGTCGCCGCGCAGTTCGATGCTGCCGAGGTGGCGGCTGAAGTCGGCCTCGGCGAAGTCGTAAAGGTCGGCGACGGCTGCCGAGGTCAGCACCCGTTCCGGCAGGCCATAGTCGGCGACCCGGCCGCTTTTCACCAGAAGCGCCCGGTCCGCGACCTTGGCGGCGACATCGACGTCGTGCAGCGAGGCGATTACCGTCAGGCCACGCGTCCGGCACAGGTCGCGCAGAATCCCCATCACCTCGATCCGGTGCTTGAGGTCGAGGTGCGCCGTCGGCTCGTCCAGCAGCAAGACCTTGGGGTCTTGCGCCAGGGCGCGGGCGAGCACCGCCTTCTGCCGTTCGCCGTCGCTCAAGGTTTCGATCAGGCGGGGGGGCGAGGTCGGCGGCGGACACCGCGGCCAGGGCGTCATTCACCACCGCTTCGTCGCGCGGGGTCAGGCGGCCCATGAAGCCGGTGTGCGGATAGCGGCCCAAGGCGACGTATTCGAACACCGACAGCAGCGGCGGACGCGACTTGTCGGTCAGCACCACCGCCATTTGCCGGGCGAGTTCGATCGCGGGCAGGCTTTGCAGGTCGCGTCCCAGCAGTCCGACCCGCCCCGACAGGGGCTTCAGGTGGCGCGACAGGGTGCGCAGAAGGGTGGTCTTGCCGACGCCGTTGGGACCCAGGAGGGCGATGAAATGCCCGGCCTCGAAGGCGACGTTGACGTCGGAAAGAACCGTGCGTTTGTAGCCGACGGACAGGTTTTCGCAGGATAGGATGATTTCGCCGCTCATGGCTTCATTCCCCGCTTGAGCAGAAGGAAAAGGACGATCGGCGCGCCGAAGAACGCGGTGATCGCCGACAAAGGCAATTCCACCGGCGACAGCCAGGTCCGGGCGATCAGGTCGCACAGGCTGGTGACCAGGGCGCCCATCAGGCAGGCGCCGGGGATGAGGATGCGGTTGTCGGAGGTTCCCAGGCTCAAGCGCGCCATGTGCGGCACGGCGAGGCCGATGAACGCCACCGGACCCGCCATCGCCGTGACCAGCCCGGCGAGGGAGGAGGCGAGGAACAGGATCAACATGCGGAAGCGGCGGATGTTCACCCCCATGGACGCCGCGTATTCCTCGCCCAGCAGGAAGGCGTTCAACGGCTTGCTGAGCAGATAGATGCCTGCCAGCATCGCGCCGCCGACCGTCACCATCAGCTGGATTTCCGGCCAGCTGAAGCCGGAAAAGCTGCCCAACTGCCAGAGGACGAAGCCCTTGATCCGCTCCTTCTCCGCCAGGGCGGTCAGGATGGCGGTGACCGCGCCGCACAGGTACCCCATCATCAGGCCGACGATCAGCAGGGTGACGCCGTTTTTCACCCGGCTGGCGATCGCCACCACCAGCAGCGTCACCCCATAGGCGCCGACGCAGGCGGCCAGGGTGTTGAGGTAGGGGCTGACCGAGGCGAAGCCGAGGCCGACCGAGGTCAGCATGATGATCGAGGTCATCACCGTCGCGCCGGAGGATATCCCCAGGATGAAGGGGCCGACGATCGGATTGCGGAAATACACCTGAAGCAGCAGACCCGAGGTGGCGAGGAAGGCTCCGCCCAGAACCGCCGCGATGGCGCGCGGCAGACGAATGCGCCAGATGATGAACGACAGATCGGTGTCGGCGGAGGGAGGCCACAGCGCGTTCCAGACCTCGGCGGTTGAATACGAGATCGAGCCGATGCGCACGTTCAGGGTCATGAAGAACAGCACCAGGGTCGCCATCGCGACGAAGGCGATCAGGCGCGGCGCGGCGGCGGGCCGCAACGGAACGGCGGCGGCCAGGGCGGTTTCGGAACTCATGGTTGGGCGTCCTTGGCGGCGACCGGATCGGCGTCCGGCAGGTCGAGGAAATAGGTCAGTTGGTACCCGGGATAGGCCGCGGGGTGAAGAATCGCCGAAATCTCGGTCAGGATCTCGTCCAGCTTGTCGGAGGACTGCACGTAGTGCGGCAGCGGCGCATAGACCTTGCCCGCCGGGGTCAGGGGCCGGATGCCGGCGATCAGGGGGTTGGTGCGGGCGAGGAAGGCCTTCGACGTCGCCCCCAACTTCGGCGTGCGATAGGTGAAGTAGATGTCGGCGTCCTTGCCGCTGTAGAGGAAGCGTTCGGTGGAAATTTCGATGCAGTTGCGGCCATAGACGTCCTTGAACTGATAGTCGCTCTGCGCCAGACCGATGAGTTCGGAAACCCAGGCGTTGCCCGGCTCCACCAGCACCCGCTTCTCATAGACGTCGCCCCACATCGCCTTCGGCTTGGGCTGGCCCTTGGTCTTTTCGCGGATGTCCCGGAGGGCGAGATCGACCTTGCGGTAATAAGCTTGCGCCTCCGCCTCCTTGCCGAAGAAGGCGGCGAGGAACTCGACCATGCGGATGCGGGTGTTCAGGCACTCGGCGATCGGCGTCGAGGTGATGATCACCGGGATGCCCAGGCTGTCCATCATCGGCACGATCGAGGGATCCCAGGTCAATACCAGGCCGGGGCGTTGCGCCTTCACCCGTTCGTAATCGACGCGGCTGGCATCGCCGACGAAGGCGATGCGGCCCTCGGCGAAACCCTGGCGGACTTCCGGAATGGTCCATTTGTCCTCGGGATCGGTGACCCCGACCAGGGTGTCGATCACCCCCATCGCCCGCATCAGGCCGATTTCGAACGCGCCATAGGCGATCACCCTCTGGGCGGGGTACTCCACCACCATCGACGGCGCGAATCCGGCCGGCGGCTTGGCGCCGCGCGACACCAGGGCAAGGGTGCGCCCGGCGCCGTCGCGGACCTCGGTATATCCGGCCTTGCGGGTGACGGCGAATTCCCCGACGTTGAGGAAGGAGGCCTGGGAAGACGACGAAACGGCGGCGGCCTTCTTGTCCCCCTCGTCCTTGCAGGCGGAAACCGCCAGCAGCAGCGGCAGGGCCGCGACGGCAAGGGCGCGGGCGGCTGTGTGTGAATGGTTCATGATGGGTTCACCTTTTGATGGCGCGGTCGAAGTCGTACATCCCCATGCCGAGGACGAACAGCAGCACGCCGACCAGATAGACCGCCGAGGACGGATCGCGGCGGATGTTCAGACGGATATAGCTGACCCCCATGTCGCCCTTTTCCCGGCGTGGCGCGTAATCGTTCAGATAGATGCCGTAAGGGCCGACCTGGACGGGACGGTTGAAGTTGAGGGCATCGTCGCGCTTCGCACCACCCTCGGACACCACGACGCGGGCATTGGGCGCCATGACGAAGCCGTTGAATTCGGCCAGACGGTCGCCGCGATAGACCTCCGGGGCGAAGCCGACGAAGGTCACGGTTCCCGCGACGTTCGGCAGGTCCAGGCTCTCTCCGGGGCGGATGCCCCGTCCGGGCAGGCTTTCGGAGAAGAGGTAGCTGCACAAGTACCCGGCCAGGATCACCAGGACCGCGTAATGCATGATGTGGGGCGACAGTTTGATCGGCCAGTCGGCGCGGCGCCGGACGGTGGCGAAGGTCACGATCAGGCGCTCGGTGGTGCAGGCGAAGGTGTTGAGAAACAGAGCGCCCAGCAGCCCGATCAAGACGAAGAACCAGCCGGTGACCCCCAGATTGTGGATGCCATAGGTCAACAGCCAAGTGAACAAACCGGTGTCGCCCATCGGCACGAAAAGGTTCAGGCCGGTTTGCAGCGACAGGTAGCCGAGCCCGAGGTCCAGGGTCAGGGCCAGGCACAGAACCACCGTCAGGTGGATGCTGCCGAGGGCGATCCAGGCGCGGCGAAACAGGGGCTTCATCGCGCTCATCCTCCGAAGGGGGGGCGGAACGGCCCGAGGTCGGGACCGCAGCCGAGAATCAGGATCAGCGCCGCGCCGAAAAGCGCGGCGGCGGCGCGACCGGCGGCGCCCCAGGCGCGGGTGAGGTGCAGATGCATCAGACCGATGAAGAAGAACCAGACCGCCATCGACGCGATGATCGCCGGATCCTCCCAGACCACCGGGATGCCCCAGCCGCGATAGGACCACATTTCCCCGGCGAACAGGGACAGGGTCCAGCAGGCGAAGCCCAGCACCAGGGCGTGGAGCAGGCCGCGATGCGGGGCGGAGGCTGCGGGGTCGCGCAGGATCGCGGCGGCCCAGGCGGCGCAGATCAAAAGGCAGGCCTTCCCCAGGACGCCGAAGACCAGCATCAGATGGGAAAACGCCGAGGTGGTCTTGAGGAAGGGCAGATAGAAGTCCTTGGGGAAACAGATCGAGGCCCCGCCGATCAAGACCGCGAAGGCCAGAATTCCGCGCAGGAACACCCGGTTTTCCGGTGCGTCGGGGGCGGCGCCTTCGCGCCGCGCCGACAGGAGCCCCAGGCCGACCAGGACCGGCGGCACCGCGACGCTGCCCATGAACATCGGCGTCATCGGCCAAGCCAGCCAATAGCGCCGAGCGATATAGGCGGCTCCGGCGGCGACCCCGGCGACCGCCAGGGCGTTGGCGATTTTGCGCAGTCCGCTCAGATGCATGACAAGACCGGCACCGAACAGCGCTACGGCACAGGCGACGAGAATTCGGGCTTCCAGCATGGCGAGGTGGCTTCTTCGACCGGTTTTACGGATTCTGCTTCTATATCAACGCACAAATCGACCTGACATCCGGCGCCGACCCTCCGGCGACCGATTCATCATTGGGTGCGGCCTTCGCCGCTTCCGCGCTTCTCTCCGCGGTCCGAATTCCTCTGCGCGGCGGCGCACCATTCCCCCGAGCCCCCAGCCACGCAGACGGCGGTACACTATAACGTAGTTATCGGTATTGCAAGCCGCGATACGCCTTACCGATCGCCGCATCGGTCGGATCTGGGCCGACGGCCATCCCGTCGGGTTTCCGTTGCATCGGAAAAAATGTTAGATCATACCATTGTCAGCCCAACGAGAGTTCTCCATGAACCGTCCGCTTCTTCATCTCCCCGATATCGCAATGTCTTCCCTTCCCCACCGACCTTGCGCAAATCGCCGCGATCCTGCGGCGGGCGTGTTGAGACCGCCGCCGATGATCGAAGGCTTCGACGTCTTCGCCGCGGGATATCCTTGTCCCTCGTGCGCCCCATGACACCGCTCTCCGCCCCATCTGCGATTTCCGTTTCCGGCCTTTGCAAGGTCTATGGCGCGGTGCGCGCGGTGGACGGCATCGACTTTTCGGTGAACCCGGGGGAGGTGGTCGGCCTTCTGGGGGCCAACGGCGCGGGCAAGACCACCACCATCAGCATGATCCTGGGGTTGCTGACCCCCAGCGCGGGAACGGTGCGGGCGCTGGGATGCGACATGACCACCGCCGAACGCTACGCCGCCCTGCCGCGGATGAACCTGGCCTCGCCCTACGTCAATCTGCCGCAGCGCCTGACGGTGCGGCAGAACCTGAAGGTCTACGCCCTGCTCTATGGGATTTCCGACGTGCGCGGGCGTCTCGACGCCCTGGTCGAGGAACTGCGCCTGGGGCCGTTCCTCGACACCGTGGCGCGCAAGCTTTCCTCCGGTCAGAAGACCCGCGTCGCCCTGGCCAAGGCGATGCTCAACCGCCCCGAACTGCTGCTGCTGGACGAACCCACCGCCTCCCTAGACCCCGATACCGGCGATTTCGTGCGCGGCTATCTGGAGGACTACGCGCGGCAAAGCGGCTGCGCCATCCTGATCGCCTCCCACAACATGCAGGAAGTGGAACGCCTGTGTTCCCGCATCCTGATCATGAAGGGGGGGCGCATCCACGTCGACGGCTCCGCCGCCGATCTGTACGCCCGCTTCGGGCGCGATACGTTGGAGCAGATTTTCCTCGACATCGCCCGCGCCCCCGCCGGGACGGAGGCCGACCGATGACCGATCGCCGCGAGTCCAGCGCCCGGCTGGCGCAAAACGCCTTCGCCGCCCGCCGCCTGTTCGCCATTCTGCTGCGTCACCTGTACGTGATGCGCACCTCGTGGCCGCGCATCCTGGAAATGGCCTATTGGCCGACCATGCAGATGATTTTGTGGGGTTTCGCCAGCCAGTTCTTCCGCGGGCATTCCTCGTGGGTGGCGCAGGCCTCGGGCATTCTCGTCGGCGCGGTGCTGCTGTGGGAGGTGCTGAACCGCTCCCACATGGGATTCGCCTTTTCCTTCATCGAGGAAATCTGGTCGCGCAACCTGGGGCACCTGTACATCACGCCGCTGCGCCCCTACGAACACGTCCTCGCGGTGGCGGCGATGAGCCTGATCCGCACCGTGATCGGGCTGTTCCCCTCGACCCTGCTGGCGATCGTTCTCTACCGCACCAACGTCTACGACATGGGGCTGCCGCTTCTGGCCTTTTTCGCCAATCTGGTGGTGATGGGGTGGAGCGTCGGCATGCTCTCCGCCACCCTGGTCCTGCGCTTCGGCATGGGGGCCGAAGGTCTGGCCGGCGTGGTGGTGGCCGGGCTGTCGCCGCTTGCCGCGATCTATTACCCGGTGGAAACCCTGCCCGCCTGGCTGCGCCCGGTGGCGCTCGCCCTGCCGCCCGCCCACGTCTTCGAGGGGATGCGCGCGGTGATGTTCGACCGCGTCTTCCGCTGGGACCTGTTCTGGAACGCCACCCTGCTCAACGTCGCCTATTTCGTCCTGGCGAGCCTGTTCTTCCTGGCCATGGTGCGGGTGGCGCGGCGGAAGGGCCTGTTCATCAACATGGGGGAATGACCCGCCCCGCTCAGGCCGTCGATCCGGCGGCTGCCATCATTCGGCTGCGTGCATCCCCTGCGACAGGCAATCCTCGATCGCGCCTTCCGCCTCCAGCAAAAGACTTTCCAGTCGGTCCTTGGCCTCGCCGGGGTTTTCCCACATGTCGCGCGCGATCGCTTCCAGCAGGCGTTCGACGATGTTTTGCATCGCATAGGGGTTGTGCGCCTTGAAGAATTCCTGCATCGCCGGATCGAAGGCGTAGGTCTTGGCCATTTCCTCGTACTGCCAGTCCTCCAGGATACCGCTCGAGGCATCCCAGTGGTAGCAGATGTCCACCAGACGGGAGAGGTCGCCCGCGCCCTTGTAGCCGTGGCGCTTCATCCCCTCGATCCACTTCGGATTGAGCACCCGGGTGCGGAAGATGAAGCGCCCTTCCTCGTCGGTCGAGCGGATGCGCGGCTTGCGCGGATCGGACGAATCGCCGGAATAGCTGCGCACGTATTGGCCGGTCACCGCCTTCACCGCCGCGTTCATCCCGCCGTTGTAGGCGTTGAAATCGACGCAACTGAAAATATCGTGTTCGCGGCTGGGTTCGTTCTTCACCGTCAGGTCCAGCTTGCCCATGCGCTTGCGGAATTCGTCCTGCCGCGCCTCGCCATAGACTCCCTCGCCATAGGCATAGCCGCCCCAGGACATGTAGATCTCGCCCAGGTCGTCGACGTTCTCCCACTTGCCGCTGTCGAGAAGATCGGCCACCCCCGCGCCATAGGTTCCGGGCTTGTCGGAATAGACGCGGAAGGCGGCGCGTTTGTCGGCCTCCTCCGGCGACAGGCCCGCCTTGATCAGTTCCGCCCGATCCACCGCGACGTTGTGGGCGAGCGGGTTGAACTCCGCCGGTTCGTCCAGCGCCGCGACCATGCGGGTCGCCTGATCGATGGTTTCCATCAGGTTGGGGAAGGCGTCGCGGAAGAAGCCCGAGGTCCGCACCGTGACGTCGATGCGGGGATAGGTCCGTTCGGACAGCGGAACCACCTCCACCCCCATCACCCGACCGCTGTGTTTGTTCCACACCGGGCGCACCCCGATCATGTGGAGAATCTGCGCCATGTCGTCGCCGTTGGTGTTCATCGTCGGAACGCCCCACAGCACCATGCCGACCTGACGCGGCACCTTGCCCTCGTCCTGCTTGTAGCGCTCGACCAGGGCGTCGGCCTGACGCACCCCCACTTCCCAGGCTTCTTGCGTCGGGATCTTGTAGGGATCGACGGAATAGAAATTCCGCCCGGTGGGCAGGATATCGATGCGACCGCGCGTCGGGCAACCCGATCCGCCCGGCGGCACGAAGCCGGAACCGAGGCCGTGGATGGTGTTGTCGATCTCGTTGGTGATCTGGAACAGCTTGGGGCGGATGCCGTCGCGGACGAAGCGCAAGACGTCGGCGACGCGTTGCGAGCCGCCGAACACATCGGCATTGACCCGCGCGAGCGAGTCCTCGTCCCATCCGGTTTCGTCCAGCGCATCGAAGGCGGCGCGCACATCGGCCAGGATTTGCGACAGCACCTGTCCCTTGGTCTTGCCCAGCGTCGCCACCAGTTCGCCCGGATGGTCGCGCAGATCCTCGCCGTTGAAGCCGCGCGAGGCGGCGATGGCGTCCCACAGGGAATTGACCTCGCCATTGGGCAGACGGGTCAGATGCACCATGGTCTCGTTGAGGCGTTCGGGCGGCGGCACCAGACCCAGGGTGTGCAGGCCGTCGTTGATGCTGGTGACGTCCACGGTTTCGATATAGCCGTGCAGCTTGCCCATGAAGGCGAAGGGATCGGCCTCCGCCTCTTCCCAGGTCATGCCGATGTCGGCGTCCAGATGCGCCTCGGCGGTCAGGTTCCACAGCTTTTCCAGGATCAGGGTGACCTTGGTCGGATCCTGCTGCCGGGCGTGATAGGCGGCTTCCAGCAGATCCTCGATCTTCTGGAAGGCGTCGGTCTTTCCGGCGTTGGTCTGCGGCGGGATCATGTGATCCAGAATCACGCAATAGGAACGTCGCTTCGCCTGCGTCCCCTCGCCCGGATTGTTGATAATGTAGGGGTAGAGGTGCGGGATGTCGGAAATCGCCGCGTCGGGATAGCACTCGCGGGACAGGCCCAGGCTTTTGCCGGGAAGCCATTCCAGGCTGCCGTGGGTTCCGACGTGGATCACCGCGTGCGCGCCAAAATCCTCGCGCAGCCAGCGGTAATATCCCAGATAGTGGTGGGTGGCGGGCAGATAGGGATCGTGAATCTGCTGGCCATCGGGTTGCAGCGAGGGCTGATCCTCTTCCTCCATCCGCGCGCGGCGGCTGCACCCCCAGGAAGACGTTGCCGTCGAGAATGCCGCCGACCAGCAGTTTTCCATCATGGTGGAAGGTGACGCCGTGACGTGCCCCCGCTAAATCGGACCTAAAACATCTGGAATTTTCCAGTTATGATCCCCTGGCCGGGAGAAGGAGAATCCGATGAAGACGTCGAAGTTCAGCGAGGCCCAGATCGCGTTCATTCTGAAGCAAGCGGAAGACGGCATCCCGATCACGGAGGTTTGCCGCAAGGCCGGTATCGCCGAGGCGACCTTTTACAACTGGCGCAAACGCTACGCGGGGTTGATGCCCACCGAGGTCAAGCGCTTGCGGCAGCTTGAGGAGGAGAACGCCAAACTCAAGCGGATCGTGGCGGACCTCAGCCTGGACAAGGCGATGCTCCAGGACGTTCTCGCAAAAAAGCTCTGAGGCCTGCCCGCAAACGTCGGCTTGTCGATGAGGTGCGAGAGACCTGGCAGGTATCGGTCCGCAAGGCCTGTTCTGCTCTGCAGGTCGATCGCTCCCTCTACACTTACAAGCCCAAGCATCGCGAGCAGGCCGATCTCAAGCTGCGAATCCGACAGATCTGCGAGACGCGGGTCCGCTACGGCTACCGGCGCGTCCATGTTCTTCTCTGCCGGGAGGGTTGGAAGGTGAACGCGAAGAAGGTCTATCGGCTTTACACGGAGATGGGGCTGCAACTGCGGAACAAGACGCCGAAGCGGCGGGTCAAGGCGCGGCTCCGTGACGACGGACGAGCGCCACCAGGACCAATCAGGTTTGGGCGATGGACTTTGTCCAGGACCAGCTCGCCACGGGCCGCAAGATCCGTATCCTGACGATCGTGGATACCTTTTCGCGGTTCTCCCCGGCGGTCGATCCCCGATTCAGCTACCGAGGCGAAGACGTGGTGCAAACGCTTGAACGTATCTGCGCGAAGGTCGGCTATCCCCAATCGATCCGTGTCGACCAGGGGTCTGAGTTCGTGTCCCGCGACCTCGACCTGTGGGCTTATCAGAAGGATGTCGTCCTCGACTTCTCCCGCCCGGGCAAGCCGACGGACAACGCCTTTATCGAATCGTTCAATGGCAAGTTCCGAGCGGAATGCCTGAACACCCACTGGTTCATGAGCCTTGACGACGCCCGGCTGAAAATGGCGGAATGGCTCCAGGACTACAACGAAGTTCGTCCGCACAGCGCCATCGGCAACAAGCCCCCGATATCGCTGCTCACCTGCTCAGACGCATCCGGCCCGTTCTGAGCAGAAATACCCCGGAAAAGCCCGGATGCCCGGTCCAAATTCGGGGTGCACGTCATCTCGGCAAAGGCTCTACTTTCGGCCGGATGAAAGTTCCATGGCAGGTCAGCCGAACCGACGAAAGTCGAGGGTTCTTGGCGCTTGTCAGTCAGCGCCGCCGATGGGTTGGTGGCGAGGGTAGACGGGCTGACCGCTTCCCAGAATTTTGACGCTGATGTGGACGTGGGATATACCACGAGCGGGATAATGTAGAACCAAGGGCGTTAACGGCAGATTTTTGTTAACGCAAAACCGCCCGCCCCGTTGTGCAAAATCGCCCGCCTCGCAACAAAAATTCCAGATGTTTTCGGTCCGATTTAGCGGGGGCACGTCAAGGCGGGCTTTTGTGTTGATAATATTCGGCAATTTGGTTGCGGGGGCCAGATTTTGCTGCGCGCCGTCGGCGCTGCGCTGCACCTTCGCGAACCGCTGGTTCGCTCGGGGTGAACTGACGACCTTCAGGTTATGAGACAGATGTTCCATTTTACATCTTACTGATTTTTAATGCAAAACTAAGCTTATCTGAAAATATACCCTAAATATCACACCAAGCATCCGCCGTTTCCGACCAGAATCCACCCAAAGTGCCCTAACGAAGCAAGGACGCGGAGCAGTCGTCCGTCCACAACAGCCCACCCAGATCAACGCACCGCAACGAAAGCGTAGCTCGTGCTGCGCCCTCCTCCCGGCTCCTTAACCAGAATGCCCCGATGGACGAGGGCATCGATATCCCGGAAGGCCGTGTCCTGCGAGCATTTGCCGAGTTTCGCCCACTTGGACGAAGTGAGTTTCCCCTCGAAGCCGTCGAGCAGGCGGTTCAGGATGAGCCGCTGACGGTCGTTGAACGGCTCGTGCCCGTACCGATCCCAGAAACGCGCCTTCTCCAGAACCAGAGCCAGCGTCGCCTCGGCCCCGACAAATGCCCGGTCGAGGCAAGAGAGGAACCAGTCCAGCCAGACGGTGATATCGAGGTCTCCTTTCTGCGTCTTCTCCAGAACACGGTAATAATCGGCGCGTTCCTGCCGGATCTGCGCCGACATGCTGTAGAAGCGCTGCGAACTCCGCTCCGAGCGCGCCAGCATCTGGTCGGCGACGGCGCGAGCCATGCGGCCGTTGCCGTCGTCGAAGGGATGCAGCGTAACGAACCACAGATGAGCCACTCCGGCCTTCAGCACGGAATCCATTTCGCCATCGGCATTATACCAGCGCAGAAACGCCGAAATTTCCCCAGGCAATCTCGACGCGGAGGGAGCCTCGTAATGCACCTTCTCGCGGCCGATGGGACCCGAGACGACCTGCATCGGACCGGACCGGTCGGTGCGCCACGCGCCGACCGTGATGCGCGTCATGCCGCTCCGCCCGGTCGGGAACAGCGCAGCGTGCCAGGCAAACAACCGTTCTTCGGTCAAAGGCTCGGCGTAACGTTGCGTGGCGTCGAGCATCATCTCGACGACGCCTTCGACATGCCGGTCGGCCGGAATCAGCGCGCCGATATCCATGCCAAGCCGCCGCGCGATGGATGAACGGACCTGTTCCCGTTCGAGCGCCTCTCCTTCGATCTCGCTGGACTTCAGGACATCCTCGGTCAGGGTCTGGAGAACGGCCTCCAACCTCAGGGAAAAGCCCATCGCCTCCATTCGACCGATCAGACGCCCCTGGCGATGCCGAACGGCGGCAAGCTTTTCCGCAAGCGCCTCCATATTCCAACGGAATTCCGGCCAATCCTGGTGATTGTGGATGTAGACGGGCATGCATATTCTCCGCTCTATGTGCGGAAAATATGACGCTTTATCTCCGCACGCGCAAGAAATATCCTCCGCGTTTTATGCGGAAAATAGGAACAACAATCTCCGCAAGCACTCATCGCGGCGGCAAATCCGCGCCAGATCCGAATCCCCTCTTCCGCCGCTCCTTCGATCAGAATTGCGCGTTCTTCGTCGGTGAAACGTGACCGGCGACGGCGCCGTTACGCCAATCCAAGGGGTACGATCGATCCGTAGGTTCGCCCCTTGTTTGGGGGGCATACAGGTTGCATCCGATTTGAGATACTGCCTCTTGTTCAGAGGGAGGGAGAGCCGATTCATTTAAGGCAGAAGAGGCCATGAAAATGAATGCGTGTCTCGACGGTTTTTTGTCCCGTCTCGATGCGGTGAGTTCGGCGCACCGCACTTGGGAAGAATTGCTCGCCTTCCAGAAATCCCTGGGCTTCGACCTGATGATGTACGGCTACGCCTGCGGCGATCCGGCGGCATCGGAAACCGGGGTGAAGACCCTGTCCAACTTCCCCACCAGTTACCAGAGCCGTTACAGCCGGGAGCGGTACTACCTCCATGACCCCGTGGTGCATCATTGCATCGCGCATCTGACGCCGGTGCGGGTCGGCCGCGACGCCATCCGCCTCCGGCCGGATAAGGAGGGGGGAACTCTATCGCCGATTCAGCGCCGCATCGTCGAAGAGGCCGGAGACTGCGGCATGCGCAGCGGCATTGCCCTGCCGCTGCGGTCCGTGGGGAGCCATCCGATGGCGGGCATGTCGCTGTCCAACGCCATGGCCCCGGACGAGTTCGAACGGTTCCTGGCGGACTGGGGCGCCGTGGCGCAGTTGGCGGCGCTGCATGCCCATACCCGCATGCAGATGCAGCTTCAACCGCGCACGGAGGACCGGCACGCCGCCGATCTGAGCATGCGGGAGCGCGATTGCCTGGCCTGGGCCTCGCGCGGTCTGTCCAGCAAGGAGGCGGCGACGCGGATGAACCTGTCGCACCGCACGGTGGAGTTTCACATCGCCAACGCCATGACCAAATTGAATGCCTCCTCCCGCATTCAAGCGGTGGCCCGCGCCATGGCGCTCGGTCTGGTGACGCCGTGAGCGCGGCGATTTCCGTTCTGATCGTCGAGGACAAGGCGGAATTCCGCGAGGATTTCGCGCGCATGGTGGAGGCCGCCGAGGATCTGAGCCTGACCGGAACCGCCGAGACGCTGGCCGGAGGGCTGGCGCTGCTCGACGGCCCGCCGACGGATGTGCTTCTGGTCGACCTGGGGCTGCCCGACGGCAGCGGCCTCGACCTTATCCGCGAAGTCGCCCGCCGTCCGCCCTGGCGCGAAAGCTGCGAAGTCATGGTGGTGTCGGTGTTCGCCGACGAGGCGCATGTGATGGCGGCGATCGAGGCGGGGGCGTCCGGCTACCTGCTCAAGGACAGTTCGCCCGCCAGTTTCACTCAGCAAATCCGCGAACTGCACGCCGGGGGCAGCCCGGTCAGCCCGGTCATCGCGCGCAAGCTGCTGGCCCGCCTGGGCGTTCCGCCTCAAGAGAAAACCGGAAGCCTAGCGCAGGAAGAGACCGTCGCCCTGGCGGAAAGCGAGCGGGCGGTGCTGCAATACGCCTCGCGCGGATACAGCTACGACGAAGTCGCCAAAATGATGGGCGTGACCCGCCATACCGTGCAATCCTACGTCAAACGCAGTTACCTGAAGCTTCAGGTCCATTCGAAGACGGAAGCCCTTTATGAAGCGCGCCGGTTGGGGCTGGTCAGGGATTGAGTCGCCGGGCGATCGCGCCTTGCGGCTTGCCGTGCTGTTCGTCGATCTGCCGCTGCTGCTGACCTTCGCGCTGTTCTGGTGGCGCGCGCTCGACACCGCCGCGCCCGCGCCGGTTGCCACCGTCGCGCGCTGGATCGAGCCGCTTGCCGACGTGCGGTTCGACACCGCCGGTTTCGCCGCCCTGGCCCGGCGGGGGCCGGACCTCTCCGCCGTCCGGTGGACCCCCGCAACGCTGCCGGATGCCATGCCGAGCGCCCTGATCTCCGGCGACGGCGCGGCGGCGGCGCGGGTGTGGGTGCGCGCGCTCTACACGCCGCCGTCCGACCGTCCCGCTTCCGCGCCGTTGGCGATCCATGCCACGCGCGTCATGGGGGGCGCCTGGAGCGTGTGGCTCGACGGGCGTCTCGTCGCGGCCAATCTCGAAGACTGGCGCATGCAATGGAACGAGCCGCTTTATCTCAAGCTGCCTCTGGGCAGCATCGCGCCGGGACGGACCGTGGCGATCGACATCGCCGTGCCCTTCAAAGCCGGTGAGGGCTACGCCTTCGGTTCGCTGTTCGTCGGCGACGCCGCCGCGCTTGGCCGTCTGGCCGAAACGCGGCGGTTTTGGCAGTGCGTCCTGCCCCAGGCCTCCGTCCTCGTCACCCTGCTGCTCGGCCTCATCGCGCTGCAATACGGGCTGGGCGACCGCGATGACCGCACCTATCTGCGGCTGGCGTTCGCCGCCATCGTGTGGGGGCTCGGCAACGTCATGTATCTCGGCGATTTTCTCGACGACGACGCCTCGCTGTGGCTCGCCACCCTGGTCAATGCCGCCACCAGTTGGCTGGTGCCCGCGATCACCCTGTTCGTCACGCCGTTCGACCGCGAACGCTGGCCCCGTCTCGAGGTCGGCACCGTCGTCTACGCGGCGGCGGCCACCGTGCTGACCCTGCCGGTGTGGCCGTGGGCGTCCGGTGCGGCCGCTCTTCAGTATTACGCCAATGCCCTGCTGGGCGTGGCGATTCTCGGCCTGTTCACCTGGCGCGCCTTCAGCGGGGGCGGGCGCGATGCCCGGATCATCATGGCCGCGGTGTCGGTTTTGCCGCTGATGGCCCTGCGCACCGCCTATTGCATCACCACCCAGCACGACCCCGACGCCATCGACCTCTACCCCTATTCCGCCTTCGTCGTCTTCGGGGCGTTTCTGTACGTCATGCAGCGGCGCTATCTGATCACCCGGCAGGCGCTGGAGGATTCCAACATCACCCTCGACCGCCGCCTGCGCCAGCGCGAGACGGAGCTGGCCGAGCAGCACCGCAGGCTGATGTCGATCGAACAGGACCGCATCGTGCAGGAGGAACGCCAGCGCATCATGCGCGACATGCACGACGGCATCGGCACGGCGCTGATGTCGTCGCTGGCCCTGGCCGAGCGCGGCGCCTTGAGCCCGGAGCGTACCGCCGCGCTACTGCGCGATGCGCTGGACGAGTTGAAGATGGTCATCGACTCGCTGGAACCCATCGGCGAAGACGTGGCCACTCTGCTGGCCAGCCTGCGCTACCGCTTCGGCCCGAGGATCGAGGAAGCGGGGATTAGGATCGTCTGGGAGATGGGCGATCTGCCGCCGCTGCCCTGGCTCGACCCCTCGCGGGCGTTGCAGGTGCTGCGCATCGTGCAGGAGGCGTTGACCAACGTCGTCAAGCATGCCTCCGCCCGCAGCATCGCCATCGGCGCGCTGCCGGACGCCGACGCGACCGGACGAGCGACGGTTCTCGTCACCATCGCCGACGACGGCGCCGGTTTCGACCTCGTCCATGCCCGCAAAGGCCGGGGCCTGAACAACCTGCGCCAACGCGCCGCCGAACTGGGGGCAAGCCTCGACATCCGCTCAGCGCCAGGGCGGGGGACCGTCGTCTCCCTGCGCCTGCCGGTCGAACCGGCATGACGGCCGACGCGGCGCGCGCCGGAAAGGATGCGTGGATATTCCATGGATCCATGGGTCCGGCGATTTTGCGGCCTCAAGGCTTGGCCATGACGAAAAACACGCGGAAACCCGCAAAACCCAGTATTCCTACGAGTTCACCCCGCTAACGCGCCCCGTTTACAATGCCCTGGTTCGCAGAACGGCCCCATCCGCATGGGTGGCGGCGCTTTCCGTTGCCGTCTCAGGGGGTATCATGACGCAGTCCGGGGTTCGCCGTTTTGCTCTGTCGGGGGTTTCCACCCTGGTCATCGCCATGGCCCTGTCCCAGCCGCCGGCCAAGGCAGACACTTGCGGAACCACCATCGCCGCGGGGAGCTCCTGCACCCAGTATAGCAACCCCGGCGGATATGTTGCCTCGGTCCTCAACAGTGGGACCATTATCGTTTATGACGGTAACCTTATGGTCAGCGGCGTAGGCATCAGCAACGGCCTCATCTCGTCCGGCACGATCACC